>OY781105.1:0-4261035 GCA_963676635.1 Bacteroidales bacterium | reverse complement strand
TTAGTAATAGAATAAGTGGTTTTTGCATCATAACTAGTTTTGTTTTGCCCGGGCTTAACATTAGCACAAGCGATGCAAATATAAGGTGATTTTCCAATACTGCGTCACTGGTAACCTCAACTCAGTGCTTTTTGATTTATTTATTGGACAACGTTAAAATCGCATAAGCGAATAAACCTGGCGTAATTTCAATCATAACACACAAAAACAGACCAGACTTTCAGCCTTAATAAGTACTTCGCCACGGTCATAGGGCTTCCGCCATATGCTATTACAGGACGCCCTTTCAGGGCTATGATGTTCAACGTTCAATGTTGGGGTTTGTCATCTTGTCACTCCTAGTCCCTTGTCCCTCGTCCCTTGTCACTTCAAAATTCCAATTACCAAGCACCAAATAACAAATAAATCCCAAGCACCAAAAGTCTAATAACCAAAACCCCACTTTTCGGGATTGTCAACTGGTTTCCCCTTGTCCCTTGTCTCTCGTCCCTTGTCTCTCGTCCCTTGTCACTTTAAAATTCCAATTACCAAGCACCAAATAACAAATAAATCCCAAGCACCAAAAGTCTAATAACCAAAACCCCACTTTTCGGGATTGTCAACTGGTTTCCCCTTGTCCCTTGTCTCTCGTCCCTTGTCTCTCGTCCCTGCCTGACCGCCTCAGGAGGTTCCCTTTTTTTGGTGAACTGCGTCCGACTACCGGCGGATGGGGAGTGGTGAGTAGTGGCCGTGTCCGCCCATCGGCGGATGAACGGTGAGCAGAGCGTTTCTCTCACTTTGTTCCCCTGTCATTTTTCATTATTCATTTTTCATTTTCCCTTGTCCCTTCAGTCTCTCCTTGCCCGCCGTATCCGCATCAGGCGGAGTAGGAGGGGCCAGTCCCTTCAGTCTCTTCAGTTCCCAAGTCCCCATAATAATCCTATCATCTCTTCAAAACCTTAATAGTCTCTGTTTCCTTATCATTAACGGTAAGTGATACCAGGTATGTGCCCGGGGGCATGATGTTACCTGTTTTGTTTTTACCATCCCATTTTAATTGCCCCTTGCCGGGATAGGTTTGCATATTAACCAGGGTTCTTACCAGGATACCGTTTATATCATAAATATCCAATTTTATATGTGCCTTGGTTTTTATCTGATATGAAATATATAAAACATCCGACATGGGATTAGGATACACATTCATCATTGGGTTAGTGTTTCCATTTAACTCATCAACCTGTACACTGGGGTCGTATTCATAAGCTCCCATATCAATACTATTACCAACTATACGCGGGTTGCCGGCTAAATCCGTCTCCGGAAACTCAAGCCAGTCGGGAATGTCCAATGTGCCTGCATCAACACATGGAGAATTTGCTTGTAAACTGTATGGAAACTGCTGGTTTGAAGTATCCCACAATGGGTCAGTATCAATATTGCCACTCTCGTAATAAAGCCGCGACTGAGGGCTTGTTACAACTATTCCTTCCTCGCCGCCATCTATTAATGAGTTATAAATATATACTTCCGTTGAATCCCATAACCAGTAGTTGGGATCCGACCAGATATACATCTCCCCGGGCTGGTTATTATATAATATGGAATTATACATAAAAAGTTTGGCATCAGTTGATACTCCCATAGATCCCCAATTGGTAGACGGAGTGGTATTATTTCCCACTGTACAATTTATTAAATAATTATGGCTATTTTCAAGCATTGTTATATGTTGAGCATAATCAGAAAGCGGTGCATGATTTTCAACAAACTCACAGTTAAACAACTTACACACAATATAACCCTCTTTTTCGGGTAGATATTCACCCCTTAGTGAAAGTGCCTTACCCCCTCCCAATAATCCTGATACTGTATCATTTATATTATTTGCAAACCTACAGTTTGTGAAGCTGATAGTATCACGTATAAACGGAACAACATAATTGTATGATTGTGTTGATATTGAAAAAACAGTTGGCCCAATATTATTCTCAAATACCAGGTCATTAAAAACAGCTCCTCCACACGCTGATGCTCCTCCCACACTTACACGGACACCCCTGTTGTTGCAAAACAATATGCTGTCTAGGGTTATATTATTGCTACCACCGAAAGACGAAGATCCACGTCCAAATGACAGGTAATTTACATCACCTAATCCATTTGTTAAAGTCAGGTTCTTAATTGTGAAATTATTATCCTGTATATTTGATTTTAAATGATATGTTTGCTGCTCTGCATCAAAAAAACAAGAGTCGCGATGATATCCAATAATTTTAGTAAAACTACGTGGATGTAAAGGGAAAAGTTCACCCATTGACGGCGACCATGTACCAGGGCTTAGATAGATATTGTGCATTTCATTACTATCGGGCAGGGTTTTTAATAAGGCATAATACAAATGTTGAAGGGGAGTATCAGGAGTGGTTCCGTCATTACTGTCATCCCCATCGGGACTTACATACAAATCACCACTTACCTGTTCTATTACCGAATGCTGCATATCACATTCAATATCATTACCCGAATAATATGTATATCCATTGTATGAAAACAAAAAGTAATGAGTGGGTTGAGCTACTGTAAATGTATCAACTTTAAAACTCAGGGGATCACAGTAAGTGCCTTTATAAATATCCGATCCTGCAATAGCATAATTATTATATATATTGCATAAGTTAACTGTATCAAAAAAAATCGTGGTATAATATGAATAAGCAATACCACCTCCTGAAGTATGTGAATGATTATTTCTTATGGTAGTACCCGATAAATAAAGATTGGCTTTTTTTGCACTTATTCCACCTCCAAAGTAATCGGAATAATTGTTTTGTATAATACAGTTTATTATGTCTATGCTACAATCCTCACGTATGCATACTCCACCTCCAATCGTATAAAAAATACTATTATACGTCCCTGAACCATTTTCAATAGTAAAGCCATATATGCAGGCTCCTTGCTCGTCATTATCCAATAATACACATGACCCGGTTTGGTTGCCATCGATTATGGTACTGCCGATATATGATGCATCGCCGGTTGTCATATTTAAACTGCCAATTACTAAACCCTTTCCAATATAATTTAAATTTTCGTAATACCTGCCGGGGTAAACAAGAATAGTGTCGCCGGTAAAAGCTAAATCAATGGCTTGTTGTATCTGTGTAAAATCACCTGTACCATCCTGCTTTACAGTTATGATTTGCGCATAAATAGATGTATTTAATACTATTAGCAATATTGTTGAAATACTGCTAATAATATATTTTTTTACAGTATTTTGTTTCATCTCTTTAATTAATAACTACTAATTTACATTGTTTATAACTATGACCCGATCGTAATTCAATAATATATATACCACTTTCAAGTTTACCGCCGCTGGCATTGCATAAGCTAAAATCTGTGCTATAACTACCCGGTGTTACTTCACCCTGCTGCAGTTCATTTACCTTATTTCCATAAAGCCCGTATATTGTTATTGTAGCAGCAACAGGTTTATTGCTTTTAATTGAATAATTTATAGTACAACTACCCTGCGCAGGATTGGGATAACATGAAATATCCATGTTTGTATCAATGCCTTTATTTTCTTCTGTTTCATTTTTTGCTTTAAAAGAAACAAAATAACAGGGCTTATTTTCCCCGGTATTTATGGTCCTGTTGATGTATTTCTCATTTGCACTGTTTTTAACCATGTAACTCTTAACAGGTGGTGATGTTGATTTCATATCACCATAATATTCTTCAAAATAAATATCACCGCTAATACCTTCTGTGTATGTGGCTATCATTACCAGCGTATCTTCTTCCAGCACTGTTGTTGCTCCAACGCAACTATCTTCAACAAAAGCTCCTATTTCCACAGGATTATCTGTTGTATCCAGTTCAACAAATACGGCTGAATAATCTGATTGTTCTGTAAAAGTATAGTTTATTGTTTCTTCACGTTCTTCAGCAGAAACACCCTGTGTAGCTGATAATTGCCATTGAAAATCCTCGATATCATTGCTAAAAATCTCTATTACAACCATATCACCGTAATTTATAACAGGTTCGTCAATGCCTTTCGATACAGCGCATATCCAGCATGGTGTAAGGTTATTATCGCACCATGTATGCACACATGTCCAGTACTGTCCTTTTATAAGGCTGATCTCATCGAGAAATGTTTCTGAAATAGCATCGAAGGGGCTTTGCGAATACGGAAGGAAATAACCCACCCAATTCTCGTCACCATTATATATTTCAAACTCCAGATCAGGATCTTCAACACTACCCTCTAACTTCAGCCACCTTTGCTCGTTGTCGTAAAGGTTTAACTTGTAACCGTTTTTGCTGTATATATTATCTAAAGGATAATCATCATCAGGTGTCCATTCCTCGCTTTCAGCATCCCAGACAAGATAAAATACATCACCACCACTGTAATATTTAAGCTCTCCCTCATCAAACTCCTCGCCAACTATCATATCATTCATTGCGTTGGATGAAACCACATACTGTGCACCGGCAGAAGCTAAATTCTCAATCCTTGGATAAGATAGCCACCTTATATCATTACCGAGATCCAAGTACTCATAATCAATGCTTATGCTACTGATATTACTTTGCATGCCATTGGGAATAAATAACTTCTTGTAATTAGGATCATACAATATCTGATTACGATTATAATAAATATAACCATCATCTTTTGTATCGGGCAGGCACAGGTTTGATGCTGCCTCATCCGACAATTGTATAGTACCTGTTGTCCCGTCTAACTGGTCGTACCAACTCAGGTAGGTGTGTCTGTCGTCATCATTTCCATCCCCGGGTATTGTATATGTATAAACCTTCTTGTCTGTATCATTATAATACAATGATAGTATTTCCTTATCCTCACTGCCAAATGATAAAATTGTCTCATATGAGTTTTCCAAAGATACTGTCCACAATATATAATCACCAGAATATCTTGCTGCATAATACTGTCTTCCCGTAGTTTTATCAATATCCATATCAATTGGTGACAATTCACTACCAGGTGCTAAAACTGCTGTTGCTGTTGAAAATATCCCTAAACTATGATTGTAACTTATACTAAAAATATCGCCCTCTGTAAGAACATATATTAAATCGTTAATACTGTTTTTTAACACCTTGCGGTAATTTGCACTTCCTGAATAATAGGAAATATTATAGTTTTCGTCCATATTAAACAGTACACCGGTTGTTGTATTTTCACTAAGGTCCGTGGCTGTTTCAGTAACTGCACTAATAAAAGCATACACACCGTTATTACCATTATCGCAAAAACCTGCTTTCAACCGGGAAAGCTCCTCCCCGGCCGCGAAACCAGTAATCGCAACACTTCCTAAATGAGAATAACTGCCTGTAACTGCATCATAAATATGCACATAAGGAGTAGCATTGTTTCTCATGCCACTGGTTATGTATAATTTACCTGCATCGGATATATACATAGTCTCAAGGAGATTATACCCTGTGAGTTCAAACGTTGCGGACCCTCCGTTATCGCAATTGTAAACAATTACCTCCCCGTTTTCACTATCATCACTATATGTGGATACTAATAGCTCATTTGTATTTGCATTATACACTATGCCTCCTATTGATTCCTCTATTGTTGCAAATTTATAGGCAGTATTATCGGTAGTATTAACAGCAAAAATATCACTTTTATCATGTTCAGCGCGGCTGTAAAAATATGCTTTGCTGTTTACTGGGTTAACTACTCCCTCGTATAAGGAGCAGCCGGTTTGAATGGTGGTTGATTTTCCTCTATTGACTGTATCTATTGGAACATTGTTACCAACTATATTTATTTCTGCTTTCAATAAGAAACAAAACAGAAATGCAAAAATTAACAATAGAGGTATCTTTTTTTTTAGTGTCATTTTTTAGTTATTGTTTTTACATCAATAAACCCGCAAAACTGTCTTTATAATCATATAACAGACTTTTGCCCAAAGTTATAAAAATAATTAAAGACCACATTAATAATATTGACATGGGATGCTACGAGTGGAACCCTACTGTGGGTGTTCCTGATAATACAGTAGCACCTAAAGAAAAACTACTTAGCCTCGCTCCCAACCCTGCCTCCTCAAGCACCATGATTACCGTTAACAGCTCCGGTGCTAACAGGCTTAAACTGGAAGCTTACAATAACTCCGGCCAGCGTATAGCCGTTATTGTTGACAGCCACATTGAAAAAGGAACATACACTACAACATGGAACCTTAATTCAAATAACTCCCCCCTATCCCCCGGTATTTATCACATCATACTTATCGAAGATGGTATTGAAAAGGATGCGGTGAAGCTGGTGGTGAGGTAATGCGATAATGTGTAATGGTGGTCTCTGACTGCCTTTGACTACAATAATCCTGGAGCTTTAAGTTCTATGATCATGATCAAGAAGAGACTGAAGGGACTGGCCCCTCCTACTCCGCCTGAGGCGGATACGGCGGGCAAGGAGGGACTGAAGGGACAGAAGTAGTGAGGTAGTGTATTATTACTTTCTTACAAAAACGATTTCTCAAATTTTATCTCAAAACTTACCTCATAATCAATATTTTTGTAATTTTATACCAGATTTTGGAAAACACCTTGATATTCACAAATTATTATGCAGAAGGTTTTATTTTTCAGAGTAATTTTACTGGTATTTCCCCTATTAGCAGTTTCATCGATTCAGCAATTACACAGCCAAAATATTCATGCTAATTTTGATTTAGAGGAGAATATTTATCTGAATACTGATAATAAATTGCTTTACCCCGCAAACCACATAATCGAAAACACCAAAATCAAAGAAAAACGTGCTATTAAAACTGGCAATAAATTAAGTAACGGCATTTATATTATAGTGCTTAATGTAAACAATTCAGCTCTACATAAAAAACTAATAATAAAATAATCCGTATGTTTATTAATCAAAAAATACTACTCCTGGTAATTACACTTATATTCAGCTTTTATGCAAATGCTGATACTATAACAGTAAAGCAGGATAACACCGGGGATTATACCATTATTCAGGAGGCAATTAATGCCTCTGTAGATGGCGACACAATTGTTGTTTGGCCCGGTACTTATTACGAAAACGTAGATTTTGCAGGGCATAGCATAACATTGGCAAGTAGAGTACTTACCACTGGTGATTTAAGTTATAGTTACTCTACAATAATTGATGGAAATGGCAGTGGAAGCTGTGTGAAAATTATGGAAGGAGAAGATGCTTCAGTTGTTGGTTTTACATTGCAAAATGGAACAGGTTCACTTATTGGAACAAATTATTATGGTGGAGGAATTGCAATATTTGAATCAAGTTGCATTATTAAAGACTGTGTAATAAAAAACAATTTAGCTCAAATGGGTGGTGGAGGCATTGCAATAATTTTTTGTAATAATGTTTTTATATCAGGAACATCTGTTTTTAATAATCAATCATATTTTACAGGAGGTGGAATTGCAATTGGGTATTCTGAAAACACTGTTTTCGATAGTATTTCGCATTGCAATATATATAGAAATTATGCTATGTACGGATGCGATCTTCATAAATCATCACCGGATACACCTTTGGATTTATATCTGGATACATGCACCGTTCTTAACTCCGACTGGTATTTTATATCATCAATCGATGAACACGGATATCAAATAGATGATATCGATATTAATATACAAAATGGATGGTTATCCCCTGTTGATGCTGATTTGTATGTAAACCCCATTACGGGTAATAATAGCAATAGCGGATTATCTCCTGATAACGCCTTACAAAGTATTGCATTTGCCTATTCGCTTATCTATCCCGACAGCACAGATAAAAACACTATACACCTTGCAAATGGGGTTTATTCTGATTCAACAAATAACGAAAAATTTCCATTAAATATACGTGGGTATGTTGATGTAACAGGTGAAAGCATGGAAAATACTATTCTTGACGGAAGATATAAAACACCATTAATGCGAGGAAATAATGATGTATCCTTCTTTTCATTTAAGAAAATGACGATGCAACGTGGAGGAAATATTGAATATGATGATTTTGGTTTACTCAGTCTTTATATTAATAATTCCAATGTGGTTTTCGATTCTATAATTTTTCAGAAAGCGCATCAAAAAACTTCCAGTTCTGCATTTGAATTATCAGTTTCGAATAAAACAGAAATATCAAATTGCATTTTTCGTCAAAATATTGGGGGAAGAGCATTACGAACAATGTCACAAGAAGGTGACACACTTATTATAAAAAACTGTAAATTTTACGATTCAAAAATTGACTATAGCCAACCAGACTCTTATTCTCTTGCCTTACAAATGCATGGAGGAGGTAATTCATTAGTATCGGTAATTGGATGTCTGTTTTATAATAATGACGACTGGAATATCACTGTCACTGGAACTTCGTACGATTTATCAATAAATTTTATTAACTGCACTTTTAGTAAAAATACAATTTTATCAAATAAATACTCCTTTCCTATCATGGACGCAAATGTCAGTCTATATAATTGCATTTCGTTTGAACAGGGAGGCAATCCTCCATTTTACCAAACATGGTATGCATTTCAGGATTACTATAATATAACTATCAAAAACTCCCTCATCGAAAACGGCGAAGATGATATTTATACCGAAGCCCCTTATTGTTCATATACTTACGACAGCACAAATATTGAAGGAGACCCATTATTTTACTACGGACCCGATTTCCCTTACAACTTAAGTAACAACTCCCCATGTATTGATGCCGGCACTATGGATATCCCCGACTGGATTGAGCTACCTGAGTACGATCTGGCTGGCAATCCGCGTATTTATGGAGATAACATTGACATGGGATGCTACGAGTGGAACCCTACTGTGGGTGTTCCTGATAATACAGTAGCACCTAAAGAAAAACTACTTAGCCTCGCTCCCAACCCTGCCTCCTCAAGCACCATGATTACCGTTAACAGCTCCGGTGCTAACAGGCTTAAACTGGAAGCTTACAATAACTCCGGCCAGCGTATAGCCGTTATTGTTGACAGCCACATTGAAAAAGGAACATACACTACAACATGGAACCTTAATTCAAATAACTCCCCCCTATCCCCCGGTATTTATCATATCATACTTATCGAAGATGGTATTGAAAAGGATGCGGTGAAGCTGGTGGTGAGGTAGTGCGATAATGTGTAATGGTGGTCTCTGACTGCCTTTGACTACAATAATCCTGGCGCTTTAAGTTCTATGATCATGATCAAGAAGAGACTGAAGAGACTGGAGGGACTGAAGAGACTTAAGAGACTGGAGGGACTGAAGGGAACAAAGGGACTATCCGTGCAGTCATATGTATGGAGATTGTTCTTCGATGGGAAATACAGCATGGTGAATACCCTTGAAATACCCCACTGAGCGTAGTTTTTCAAAAATTATTTGCAATACAAAACACACAAAAACAGGCCAGGCTTTCAGCCTTAATACGTACTTCGTCCTTTCAGGGCTCTGAAGTTCAATGTTCAACGTTCAAGGTTCAATGTTGGGGTTTCTCTGCTGTTTTCTCCTTGCCCGCGTCTCTCGTCCCTTTATTACCCTAGCCTTCTATGTTGTATTCCAAACTTTCACACATTTTTTTCACATAATTTTCTTTTTTATCAGTAACCAACATCAATAAAAACACACTTCTATAAACGGATACTTTCTTGATAAATAGCACCGCATTGCCTTGTTTAGAGATTTATTGATAAAAGCAGCAGCCTAAAGGAAACGAATATCAATTGATATCGCAAGGTTTGGGTAACTGTCTTTTAACTGATAAGTCATTATTGATGATTTTTATTAATTCATAAGCACTTTATATTCTTGTTGATTCTTTAAAACGAATCGTATTCTACTAAGCAGTTTCTTTGTTATTTTTACTATGGCTTTGTTACCGTTCATTCTCTTACACAACTTATGGTATGTACTTGCCAATACTGGATCATACCTAATTGCTATCCATGCGCTTTCAAACAAAACTCCTCGTAATGATTGGTTGCTTCTGTATGTTATGTTGCCAGTTTTTTCTCTTTCTCCACTTGAGTTTGTTGTTGGAATTAATCCCACAAAAGAACATAATCTATCAAGATTTTTAAACCTGTTTATATCTACAATTTCTGTTAAAAGTGTAAATGCAACTACAAGACCTACTCCTGGTATACTTCGCAGAAGAGACATCTGATTTGCATAGGGTTCTTGTTGTGCTATCTCTTTCAACAACTTGTTTACATCCAATAACTGTTTGCGTAAAAAACTTACAGTTTTAACAGAATATGAAATAACTTCAGAACCATAAGCAGTACTCATTTCTATGTTATTCAACCAATTTGTAAATCTAGCCGACCAGTGCTGTGATCCTGACCTATGCTCGTTGGGTATCTTAATACCATGATAACGTAAAAAAGATTTTATTCTAATTTTTTGTCTGGATATGTCCTCAACTAATCGTTTTCTATATCTGACCAATCCTCGCAACTCTTCGATTTCACGACCAGGAATATAGATACCTATGAGTTCTCCATTTCGTAATGAGCGAGCTATCTTTCTACTGTCTCGTTTATCTTCCTTTTGTCTGTTTTCTTTATCAGTTGTTGGAATATCTGCTGAGTTTACTACTATATTGTTTATACCACAGAGAATTAGTTCCCTATGTAAATGGAATCCGCTAAACCCTGCCTCGTATGCTGAGAAATAATTACCTTCAGGAAAGTTTTGTTCAAGATGTTTAACTAATATCTAAACATCAGGATCCATTGAAAATGATTTATAAGTAATATTATCAACCATAATTGTTACTTTCCAACTCTTTAAATGAACATCTATTCCAATATAAATGTTTGTTCCGGCAAAACTAATTTTGTTAACTTTGGCATTCATAAGCTTCTATATTTTAGTTATTAATTGTTTGTCACTATAAAATTAACTAAAATGTGTAGAAGCTTATTATTTTACAAACATACGGCCTAAAGGCGTAGGGTTAGTAATGCATGATGATATTTGGGGTTTTTCCTGGAGTGCCTCATCCTAAAGGAATGAGGCAGCGGTAGTATATACTATACGACATTATTCTTCATTATTTCATTATACATTTTCGTCCCTTGTCTCTTCTGTCTCTCCTTGCCCGCCATTGACCGCCGTAGCCTTGGCGAAGGAGGTCGTAGCCTTAGCGCTGTGTCCGCTGCAAGCTGATAGGAGGGGTCAGTCTCTCCAGTCTCTTCAGTCCCTTAAGTCTCCTTTGCCCGCCGTATCATCCTCAGGCTGAGAGGGAGATAGGGCCGGGTGATTTTACATCGTACAACAACGTGTAGGCGATGGTCTCAATTTTAAATATAAAGATAAGTTTAAACCACCAACTATATATCCAAATTTACTTTTCCACTACTCAACAATTTTCTTATATAATTAGGCCAGTGGTATGGCTTCTTCTCTGAAATAAAATCACACAGCTCTTCGTACAGCCGATGGGTTGGGAGTCCCATAACATTAAAATATGATCCTTCTATTTTATCAATAGCAACATGGCCTATCCACTCCTGGATACCGTAGGCGCCTGCCTTATCCATAGGAGCAAAATTATCCACATAATAACAAATCTCATCTTCTGATAAGCGTTTAAAATAAACAGAAGTAGTAACAGAAAAGCTATGACGCCTCGTTGCGCTTCTTATTGTCACGCCAGTAATAACATTATGTCTATATCCGGAAAGCCTCGACAACATGTGTATAGCATCATCTGAATCTTCTGGCTTACCAAGAATCTCATTACCTAAAGTAACCGTTGTATCGGCTGTGATAATAATTGTATTCTCTTGCAGTTCATCCTGATTAAATGCCGCTGCTTTTACTTCACTGAGATATTGTGCTACTTTTTCAACAGGATAACTGGCAGGGTACGTTTCATCCACAGGTTTGGTATCAATCCTGAAATCAATCCCCATCTCTTCCATCAATAACTTCCTTCTGGGAGATTTTGATGCAAGTACAACATCGTATTTTTTTAATTTATCGTAAAGCATAAGTCCACATCAGAACTCAAAATTAATTAAAATCATTGAGAAAATACCTGCAAGCATAACTAATTTTATCATCAGAGATACTTTACCATAATCCTGTGCGTTATCAGCCTTCAGCAATCGTACTATTATAATAATTAACAACAAATCAATAATCACAAAACCGGCAGCAAGCAAATAAAAGCCATAAATAAGCCAGTAAATTTGCATTACAACACTTGCTCCCAATATTATAAACGCCAGCAACTTTGCCAGTATTCCTGATGTACTTATGCCATATACCACCGGCAATGTCCGGCAACCAAAGCGGTTATCACCTTTATAATCTTCTATATCTTTAACTATTTCTCTCAACAAGGAAACAATAAAAGCAAATACCATGTATATTGCAACATATAGATTAACCACCGAAAAGGCAGGCTGAACGCTTACAAATACAAGAGGTTCGTTGCTTAGTGAGAAAAAATAAAAGAACCACACAATTCCAAATGACACAGCCGACAGCAGTGCTACCACAATATTGCCCAATAAGGGAATACAACTGTATTTTTGAGAATAAAAGTAAAGCAGTCCGGCCACAACAGGAAATATCAATGCAAAATTAATCTGATTGGCTGTCCATGCCGCCAGAACTCCTGACAGCACTCCTGCTAACGTAGTAACGTAATAGTAACTCCAGGCTGCTTTTTCACTTATTTTAATTCCCACAATATTACGGCCGGGTTTGTTTACCGAGTCTTTGTTTATGTCGAAGATATCATTAATAATATTACCTCCCGCCATTATTAACAAAACTGCCACAACCAATGCAACCATTCCCAATCCCTGAAAGCCATGATTAAATACCGACAATCCCAAAACAGGCTGAATTATAAATCTCAGGATAAATATCATACTGAAAGCAGTAATCAGCATATTAGGCCATCTTATTATTTTCAGAAAGCTTTTCATTTTTACCAATAATACGATTCTTCAGTAAGCCATTTGCCCTGCACCTTTAACACTTGCTCAATAATATCACGTACACAGCCTTTTCCTCCGCCTTTATCACTAATATACAAGCAAATATTCTTAATCTCCTCAACAGCATCGGCAGGACAAACAGGCACACCCACCTGTTTCATAACCCTATAATCCGGTATATCATCACCCATATAAACAATCTCATCGGGGTGGATATTGTTTTTCTCTATATACTCTTTATATACTTTTGCCTTATCGGGAACACCCAGAAACACATCCTTAATATTAAGGGCTCCAAATCGATTTTCCACTGATTTTGAAAAGCCCCCTGAAATAATCACTATCCTGTAACCAAGTTTCATAGCGAGCTGCAGCACATATCCGTCTTTAACATTTGCCGACCGCAATGGCTGTCCCTCATGCTGAAGTATCATGGTGCCATCGGTCATAACACCGTCATAATCAAACATAAAAGTTGTTATCTTACCAAGCTTTTCTTTATAATTTATCATGATGTATTTGAATTATTTTTTCAGATAGCAGACTATATATCTCTTTATAATGTTTATAATCTTTCAATAAATCGAGATGGGTCTCAATTGTAGGGAAATCTTTACGAACAGCTGGTCCGGTTTGAGATTCCCGTGGCGACATATCCTGTATTTTCTTAACCGACTCATCAATTAAAGGAAACAACAGTTTATGGTCTATTCCATTATCTTCCAGGTAACTGAAGGCAACATCGAAAAGAATATTTGTAAAATTATTAACTGTAACCGCGCTTAAATGAAGCTTCCTCCTACTTTCTGAATCAAGTTCAATAACTTTGTTACTTATTATTGAGCCAAGCTCCATTAGCATAGTTGTTGTCTCTTTGGAATTACTCTCAACACAAACCGGGATTATCATAAAATCGGGATTACTCTTTGCAGAAAAAGTCTGCAATGGGTAAAATACTCCATATTTCTTATGATGACTAACATCATTAATGCTCTGGTTACCACTCGAATGTACCACAACAGCCTCTGTACCTTCCAGCTTTTTACTAATATCTTCAATCTCTTTGTCAGGAATAGCGAGTATAACCATATCAGAGTTCCTTCCAATATCAGTAATATCATCAGCAGCAGTAGCGTTCAGGATTTTGGCAAGACTATCTGATTTTTGGGGAGTTCTTGAAAATACCCTGTCTATTGTCAGGCCTTTTGCCACCAACTCCTTTCCCAATGCAGTAGCAACATTGCCTGCACCAACAAAGTCGATTGTATGTATTTTAAGTAAAGGTGTCAAAATTTATGAAAAATTTTTCCTGATGTCATTCTTAAGACTCTCAATGGCTTTTTCAATGGGATTTACCTTTCCGGAGAAGCCACCGGTAATAATTTCTTTAGCAAAAGCAGAGGCATCATCGGTGGAATCGAAATTCCCGGCAGTTGTGTTGATAAGCCTCATAACATCTTCTTTTGCAGCTTTTACCAAATCCCATGATGCATTTGAGACATAAAGCTGTTGCGACATATTATGTTCATATTCTTCACGAACGGTTGCAAGAAGAATAGATTGTAATGAGCTTACTGTCATTTTTGTTTTCAGAGTCCTTGTTATCAGATTAGGTGGATTAATTCGTTCCAGAAACAAAATCATCCTCTCATAAGCCTGAAAAATTAAAGGAATACTCACTTTTTTCGACTGAGATTTAGTTTCTGTATTCATCTTCTCACGTAGTATCGATTGTTCTTCGGCCAGATACTCAAACTGACGCGCGTTTTGCTTTGTGTAACTGTTCATTAATATATACACCACTACCAGCATGGCAATACCGGGTATAATAACTGTTAATATCATCAACACTGTACTCATATTAATCAAGATTTAAATTCCATACAAAATAACAACTATTTTTTCTTTAACGTAAATAAATGCTCTGTAATATTTGGAAGAGTATAAACCTTTTTATTCAGAAGAGGCAGTCACAATTTAGAATTATTTCAGGTAAGGCAGATAGTTTAAAATACTATATTTGCTTCTTTTAAATCTTAAAAAAGTGAACAAAAGCATATTATCAAACAGAGTAAAAAATTTACAGGAATCGGCAACCCTTGAAATGACAAGACTTAGCAGAGAGCTTAAGTCACAGGGCATCGATGTTATAACCCTTAGCATTGGTGAGCCGGACTTCAATACTCCTTATAATGTTAAGGAAGCAGGTAAAAAAGCTATCGACAATAATATAACACACTATCCGCCGGTTCCGGGATTTCCGGAACTGAGGGAAGCAATATGCCGAAAACTTAAGAGGGATAATAATCTTAGTTACAAGGCAAGTCAGATAGTGGTATCAACAGGGGCTAAACATTCTCTTATAAATGTGTTCATGAGTATCCTGAATACAGGCGACGAAGTGGTATTCCCTTCTCCTTACTGGGTGTCTTATCCTGAAATGATAACTCTTAGCGGAGGAACACCTGTAGTGATCAATACGGACATTAAAAGTGATTTCAAAATCACACCTGAACAACTTGATGCTGCTATTACACCAAAAACAAAGGCGTTTTTGTTCAATTCCCCGAGTAATCCTTCTGGTTCTGTTTATTCAGAAGACGAACTAAGAGCTCTTGCAGATGTGCTGGCAAAATATCCCGATGTATTAATTGTTGCTGATGAAATATATGAATATATCAACTTCAGTGGAAAACATTATAGTCTTGCCTCCTTTACTAATATTAGTGACCGTGTTGTAATTGTTAATGGTGTGTCAAAAGGTATGGCCATGACAGGCTGGAGAGTTGGTTATATAGCAGCGCCTGAATTTATTGCTGATGCATGTACCAGACTACAGGGGCAATACACTTCAGGAACAGGTACAATTTCGCAAATGGCAGCACTGGAGGCTGTGCAAACAGTGCCTTCTGAATCAGAAGAGTTCCAAAATATGCTTTCTACATTCCGTACTCGTCGCGATTTGCTTATTAAGTTGCTTAAAGATATTCCCGGTCTTAAAACAAATATTCCTGATGGTGCATTTTACTTATTCCCTGACGTGAGTAGTTACTTTGGAAAGAAGTACAAAGACACTGTAATAAACAATGATAAAGATCTGTGCATGTACCTGCTGAATGTGGCACACGTTGCACTGGTACCCGGACAGGCATTTGGCAGCAAAAATTGTATACGGTTCTCATATGCAACTTCCAATGAGCTTATTGTAGAAGCTGTTAAAAGAATAAAAGAAGCTTTAGCTGAATTGAATTAAGTTTCAACCTTCTGAAAAATAAAAACCCAATGCAATTGCGTTGGGTTTTTTTATTGCAATAATAAATCCATATCAGGCAATATGCTACCATTATGACTTAACAAGTTTATTGTATGACAGAGAGAGGTTGAATGTAAGGTACGAGAGTTAAAGTGAGATAAACCTCCAAATATAAAAGCACCTGGGTGGTTTTATGTTTATTTATCGGTTACATTCAACATTGAACGTTGAATATCAAAGCGGACACCCACACAGGGGTGTCCCTACAGGGGGTGGTTTTTAATCGTGCTGAATACCCCAAACAACCCACATTATTCCAATACCTACCTAACCACAACAACACTACCCTCAACAGACTTCGCCCCGGGGGAGCTGAATTCGCTGTAGGTGACTTTGTAGATGTACGCTCCCACCATGCAAGGGCTTCCTTTAAAAGTGCCGTCCCAGCCTTTGTTGTAGTCGCGGGTGGTGAATATTTGCTGTCCCCACCGATTAAAGATGGTTAGACGAAAATCTCTTATGTAGTCGTATTTGGGGATTATGTTGAAAACATCATTAAGACCGTCGCCATCGGGAGTGAAAGCGTTAGGAATGTAAAATGGTATGCCGTCCCAAAGTATCATTACCGATTTCTGTGATGAGCAGTTTTCAGGAGAAACAACTTCCACGCTGTATGTACCACATGTATCGATAGTAATAGCTGGTGTTGTTTCACCAGTGTTCCATGAATAGATGTATGCATAGTTGGTACCAGCTTCAAGAATATCGCCCGGTTCCATCCACAAGGTGTCGTAGGCAGCAAAAGCTATCTGTGGCGAGGCAAAAACATTAACCATAAAGCTTTGAGTATTGCTGCATGTCATCGAGTCTTCTACACTCAGAATATAAGTTCCTGATTCTTCCGTTGATATTGATGCAATATTAACCTGCTTATTGTTGGAAGCAAAACCATCGGGACCCGACCACAGGTAATTGATAGTGCCATTGCCACCAGATACCTCAGGGTCGATATTAAGGCTTTCACCGGAGCACAGATATGCTTGTGGCTGTGCAGCAATATTCGGATTGCTGTATACTTTTATCTCACCTTTGAAATAACTTGCGTTAATAGGATCGTGATTGATATCATAAAAAGCACTTTGTGCCGGTCCTGATTCCCAGTTAACAGGAGAAATGCCTTCTCCAAGACCTCTGAAGATAAGCTCACACATGGTAGCATCATCAGCGATCGTCAAAGGGGATGTTCCCTGCCATTGCAGATGTATCTCACCTGTTGAGGTTGACACATAAGCAGTAAACCCATCTTCGAGTAAGGGGTTAAGCTCTTGGTAGCCATCGCAGATAACAATATTTACATCATAGTTGAGGTTTACATCGAAACTGTACACATCGTTAAAATTTACCAGATGTAAAGGAATAACAGCAGCCTCTCCCTCGCATGAGTTGCCAAACCCGCTGATAGCAAGCAGTGTGTCGGTGGCATTCTGAGGAACATATGCTGTAAAGGAGGTGTCGCAGCCAAAAGTATCGCTAACATAACAGTTGTACAACCCCGCTGAAAGGTTGGTAAACAGCCCGTTGTTAAGTTGTGGGTTGTTGCCACTGTATATGGAATATGAAATATCGCCTGTTCCTGCTGCTGCAATATCAATACTTCCGGTCGATAGATTATTAACATCGGGAGTAATGCTTACCGCGCTTACCTGTGGACCGCCAATATTGTTAATAACAACAGGATTTCCATTGTAGAATTCAATGCAGCCTAAGTTGTCTTTAATGGCAACTAAATATTCTCCGGAAGTAACACCCGTGAATACGCCGCTGTTCTGTACCCATGCAGAGTCACCGTAAATACTATAGAATATATTACCTGTGTTTGACTCATCAATTATTATCTCCCCTGATGATAAATTACAATGATCATCGGAAAAAGTAACAGAATTAATGGTTAAGCTGCCGTTGTCGTCAACTATATAATCTCCAAGGTTATGATCGCATCCATTGCTATTGAATGCCATAAGGGTATATGTGCCTGCACCAAGCCCTATGATATCCAGAGTATGGCCAATGGTATCATTATACTGGTTTATCCACGTATACAGCAACGTTGTGCTAACTGTTACCTGTATACCGGTAATTTCACCGTTTTGCAACCCACACCCTGCGTTGGTTATAACAAGGTTTGATATATCAACAACAGGCTGTGGAGTAAGCTCTATTGCTATGCTATCGGTACCAGAGCAGCCTTCGCTGTTGGTGGCAGTAACAATGTATGTTCCTGTGTCGCTAACAGTAATTTGGGGTGTTGTTACCCCAAACATATCATGCCATACATATGAAACGGCATTACAGGTAGCATCCAGTTCGATGGAGAAAGGAGTGCTGCATAACAGGGTGTCGCTGCCAAGATCGGGTTGTGGTGAAGGATATACAACAACTTGCTTGGTAACCTGCTTCTCAATAAGTCCGCTGTAAACAGTAAGTGTAACATTAAAAGTATCTGCCTGCGAGAACACATGCGTGGGCATAAAAAGTGTTGAAGTATTATTGGGATAAGACCCAAAATCTCCAAAATTCCAGAATACCGAGTCAACTCCGTTAACATCATCAATTGTAAATAAGGTTGTCTCTCCAAAACAGGTATTCTGCCAGCTAAAGTTGGGATCATTGAGGTAGGACTGGATAAAAGTAGGTAGACTACTGGTTGTAGAATAAGGACGAAGATCAACAACATCCCATTGAAAAGTGCATGCAGGGGCTTTTAAATTTGGGTTATTTATAACACTAAGGTAATAGGCATGTCCGTATCCAGGTACAACGCAATAAATAATACCATCGGGGCCCAATTGCAGTGCTCCTTCACCGCTACTACTGGCAATATTAACACCTGATTCGAGAATCTGTTGTGGTGATCCGGCTTCAAGGTCATATTGGTATAACATATTTGAACCATTAACATATAGTTTTGTGTTATCAGGTGAAAATTCAACTCCTTTAAAAATCCCATCTTGACTAACATAGTTTATATCACTTACAACACCTGTTTCATTATTAAAATCCAGTAGCTCAAAAAACGAATCTCCCCCATCGTATAAAGCAGCCGCAATTTTTTTTCCATTTGGTGATATCTTCATATATCCCTCTACATTTGAAAAACTTGAACCAATTTGCCTTTCAACAGGGGGATAAATGCTGTCTTTTGTAACTAAAAAAGAATAATAATATCTATTGTTAAAGCCATGACAAACAACCCAAAAATCATTATAATTGGCATGTTTAACAGCACTAATGTGCCATGATGTATTGTCAACCAGGAATATCTCCTTTAAACTGTCAACAACTGCACCGTTGCCATTGTCCATCCTCATATCAATAACAGAGTATTGAAATACAAAGTGTGAATATGATGGATCAACACCAAAACCAAAAACGTAATATAAGCCTAAAATCTCATCTTTTGGTATAACAATAGCTCCCTGGGTAGATTGACTTCCTATGTGATTGCCGTTAGTCATAATAGTATGGTTTTTATTCCAAACTTCTCGCCCATTGGTATAAAACAACAAATTACCCATACTATCAGCAATACTTGTTGAACCTATTTGAGAAGAGCAAGTCATTTGACTATCGGTAAGCTTGGTAGGTGGGCTTCCCGTGTTAAAATTCACACCGGCATATGAACCAAAATACCAAATATTGGCTTCTTTTCCCTGGGAAAAAGATAATATGGGCAATGCCAACATTGTAAAAAATATTATTATCCGAAATTTGTTTTTTAATAAGCTTTTCATTTTAAAACAGTTCATTTTGCGATAAAAGTACAAAAAATTTTAATGTTGTGTGGGAAGTGAGAGTGAGAAATGAGAGGTGAGAGGTGAACAGTAAGCAGTGATCAGTAATCAGTAATCAGTGAGCAGAGCGTTTTGTTTTTGGTATTCAGGTGCTTTTGCTCAAAGCCGCCTTGCAATCACCCACCCCTAAAGGACTGGGTTACTGGTGTATTTCTGATATTTCGGGTTTCTTCTGTTATCAACAAACCCTTAAGGGTTGTTTTGTGGGTGATGATTTAAAATCTGACAGGTTCCTGAAATTCAAAAACCCTACTGTGTGGTTCAGTCACATAAAATAAAAAAAAAGCTGTCATGCCGAACGACGAAGGAGGAGGGATCTCCTGAGGATCAGGTAGCGATAAGAAACCCCAAATATAAAAGCACATGTCAGGGTACTCGCGCTATTTATATACATCCAAAATTGAACGTTGAATATCAAAGCGGACACCCACACAGGGGTGTCCCTACAGGGGATGGTTTTTAAGAGTGCTGAATATCTCAAACCACCTTACGTGTTGTGTATCAGCTACATAAAATAAATAAAGGCTGTCATGCCGAACGACGAAGGAGGAGGGATCCCCTATATTGAAAATGTGATAATGCGAGTTATGATGACTAAAGTTGGACAAACCCCAACATTGAACTTTAAACCTTGAACATTGAACCTCAAAGCCCTGAAAGGGCGTCCTGTAATAGCATAGGGCGGAAGCCCTATGACCATGGCGAAGTACTTATTAAGGCTGAAAGCCTGGCCTGTTTTTGTGGGCTTTGCATTGCGAATAATTTAAGAAAAACCATCGCTGAACGTAGATTAAATGAGAAAGATTGAATGTAAAGTAAATTAGCTGCAGTGAGATAAACCCCACTGAGCGTAGTTTCATCCGCCGTGGAGGCGGACACGTGAAACTACGCTCTCCTATCAAAAAAAAGTTAAAGCCACCTTGCAATCACCCACCCCTATCTCCTGCTCAGCCTAAGGCTGATACGGCGATTAAAAAAAGGACTGGGTTACTGGTGTATTGCTGATATTCACCTATGCTTCTGGCATCAACAAACCCTTAAGGGTTGTTTTGTGGGTGATGATTTAAAATCTGACAGGTTCCTGAAATTCAAAAACCCTACTGTGTGGTTCAGTCACATAAAATAAAAAAAAGGCTGTCATCCTATGTTTGCAAATAAAATATTTTTAGTATTATTTTTAAGTTGATAAATTAATATTAACAATCAGAAGGAATGGAGAAAGAATAAGACTATTACCTGTCATTCGGTATTAAAACCAGTTCGGCATGCTAGCCCCTTTCTCCTTCTACTAAAACTTGGACAGTTCATTAGGCAAAAAGCCTGTATTTAGGATTGATAAGTTCCAGTAGTTTTTCCTTCCGATCAAAAAATTGTGTTATGAGCAAAGTTATAGGAATTGACATATCAAAATCAAGTTTTGATGTAAGTTTTCAAGAAAAAGATGACGTTTTCACTCATTGTAAGTTTAAAAACAGCATGAAAGGATTTAAATCTTTTCTTTCAATCATTAATCAACAGGATCATTGCGTGATGGAAGCTACTGGACCCTATTATCTCCAACTTGCCACATATTTGCATAGTAAAAGAATTGATGTGTCTGTGGTTAATCCTCTACAGATAAAGCACTTTGTGAGGATGAGAATGGTTAAGGCAAAGACTGATAAAAAGGATGCAAAAATGATAGCTCTTTATGGACAGTCTGAAAGGCCTGATATATGGGAACCTAATGAAGATAATATTAATGCTTTAGTCCAGGCTAATACTGCCATAGAGTTATTGCTTAAGCAAAGAACAATGATAAGTAATCAATTAGAAGCATTTTCTGTTGTTCCCAATATTGACAAACTGATCGCAAAAGAACTAAGAGCTTTAATTAAAATTATTGAAAGAAAGATCAAAAAGCTTGAAGATCATATGCTGGAAATTGTTGAACAACATTACAAACAAACATATGATGCATTAAGGTCAATACCAGGCATTGGGCCAAAAACTGCATTGATGTTTATTGCAATTACCAATAACTTTAACAAGTTTGATGATGTTAAAAAGTTCGCATCATATGTCGGATTAGCTCCCAGAATATTTGAGTCAGGCTCTAGCATCAAGGGTAAAGGCCATATCACCAAAATGGGTAACAGGCACCTTAGGAAACTACTATATATATGCTCCTGGACAGCCAAGACAAGGAATTTACAATGCAAACAAATGTATGATAGACTCAAGTTAAAAGGTAAACCTGAAAGAGTAATAAAAATTGCAATTGCTAACAAATTACTTAGGCAAGCTTTTGCGATTGGATCTAATTTATCAAGTTATGAAAAAAATTATCAAAAAAATCTTGCTTTTTAGCACAGTTCATGCCGAACGACGAAGGAGGAGGGATCTCCTGAGGATCAGGTAGCGATAGGAAACCCCAAATATAAGAGCACTCAGGTGCTTTTTAATTTATTTATAGGGAATCGATAAAATTGCATAAGCAATTTTTGCTCAAGCCGCAAGGCTTTTACGTTTTTTACTCACAGCTTGTATATTTTTATTGGAGTTCATGATTGCTTCGCAGTTCTTGATAAAAAAGTAAACAACCCTCCTACGCCAAGGCTTCGGCGGGCGAGGCAAAAAATCATGGGCTTCTTCTGCTTAAGTCCGCCTGAGGCGGATGTAGCGTAAGTTCAATGGAGTGATCTCCTCGTTCCTCTGAGCTTCTCCATTTCTCTAACGCTACACTTCTAAAAATCCACTTAACCAAAAGAGGCCCGCCGTTCCCAACTCCGGTAGTTCTGACTAATTATGTAGATACGGATGAGTGGTTATTGGAACATTGTGGGTTGTTTGGAATTCAGGAACCTGCCAGGTTTTAAAATATTACCCACAAAACCATCCTTAAGGTTGGTTGAAGCCAGAAAAATACCAGAACATCAGCAATCCGCCAGTAACCCAGTCCTTTAGGGGTGGGTGATTCCTTGCGGCTTGAGCAAAATAAGCGTAAGCGAATTTATCGATTTCCTATAAATACAATTTGCGCGAATCTAGCGACTCGTGTTATAACAATTTCTGAACAGGATTTAAGGATTTTAGGATTAACAGGATTCTTTGTGGCATGGGTGGTTGAATTCTAAGCTAAGCTTTGTACTCTCCTGCTTTATGGCAAATCCAAATAGACACCCCTTTCCGGAATCCTGTCTTCTTGTAAATCTGTTTAATCTTGTTCAAGACAGTAAGTAATCAGTGAGCAATAAGCAGTTAGCAGAGCTTTTCTCTATAGGTACTCAGGTACCTCCAGTCGCTACCTCGCAAAGTCGTATTTTAGCAAAGTCGCATTTTCACCTCTCCCACCAACCATTATCACAGGTGTAATTGATCATTTTCACTTGTGTAATTGATCATTTCCTTTTGTGATAACGATTGCTCCCACAAGTGATAATTTTTGTATTACAAGTGCTTTCGGCGACTGGGTAATTACCAACCTGAACTATTGTTCACCATGCAACAAAATCCCAATTACGGACAGAGTATAATTATTCAGACTACACCCCTCTCATCTACACATCAGGTGTATGATGCATCATCGAAAGAATAACGAATTTAATAAAAGTAAGACTGTATTTCTATTTACAAATGTTTGGTTTCGAATTTTGAAATATCACAAACAATATTTATAGATTACTGTGAGTTTCTTCGCATTATAAGATAAAATATCATTACATTACAAATACTTATGGAGGTTTTAATTTCATGTATTCCAGATATTTATCCGGATTTGTAACATTAATCTTATTTATATGACGTAGAACAATAGAAGCTGAATATAGTCTCTGCACCAGGAAACACTTATAAGCTATCCCCGGAAAACATAACACAGCATATGCCACAAAAATGTGCTTATGTAACCTGTTTATGATCCGGTCTGCCAATGCAGACCACCTGTATTCATTCATTTGTAATAATTATAGTCAATATTTTAGCTTCCGGAATAATCGGACTGCCTTTAGCATAAGTACTAAAAAGTAGCATACCTAAGAGTTATGCTGCTATCAGAATCTGTTTTCTGCTACTAAAAAGCTTGTCCGGACTTAACAAAAACTTAGTGAGTTTATGGTTAATCTTCCTGGATTTTAAGCTGTAAATATACGAAAAAGTTCCAAAGTAATGGTACTGTTTTTACAATTTCCTTTTATGATGATGATATTTTTTTAAGAAAATACAATTTCTCAAAAAACAAGCTTATCGACTAAAAATACAAGCTCATCGGACAAGTCGTGCGTGCTCATGAATTGGGGTACGGATGAGCATAAAACGACTAACCAAAGCGCTTCCAATGATTGCTCCATGAGCTTGTGATTAGGGACAAGGGGTAAGAAAAGAATAATGAAAAATGAATAATGAAAAATGACTGAAGAGACTCTAGGGACTGAAGGGAACGAAGGGACAAAGTGAGAAAAGCGCTCTGCTTACCATCCGCCGGTAGGCGGACACAGCTCACTATTCACTATTCACCATTCACCACTCACCATCCGCCGGTAGGCGGACACAGTTCACTATTCACCAAAAAAATGAAAAATACCTGGTTTTCCTTAATTCCCAAATTTAAACTTTGAACATTAACTTTAACATAAATCATTATTTTAACAATCCAAAAATAGTTTAGTGTAGTTAGTGTAGGTTGCACTATGTTATTTATATATTTACTTTTTTCAAAAATACTTTTAGAAAAAAAACTACACTAACTACACTAAACTTTGTAATGATTTGTTTATCAGCGACAAACCCAGTGTAGTTTGGCCTTTTCAAACTACACTAAAACTACACTAAATTAGACCAAACTACACTAAATTTTTATGAATTTTTAGCTGATATTGTTTATAAAAATATAAAATACACCTTGTATATATCTGATATACATATTCATAGGATAATATAACAATCAAATTTTCAGTGTTTTTTACTGCATTATGTAATTATAAACACTTTTTTGAAAAAAAATGCGCTTCCTCAACATTGAATGTGACATATATCACAGCTTCAATCCGATTTAGTGTAGTTAGTGTAGTTTTAGTGTAGTTTTAGTGTAGTTTGAACTAGGCTGGTTTTTAGAGTAATTATGGCGTTTTTTGAGTGTGTTTATAATGGAATAAAGCCCGTATGTGTTTGATATTGTGCATACAGTAATTCAGTGGATTCTTTTAATATTACTAAAAACCCGCTCGCCCAGTTTATTTTCGGGTTTTCGCATAATTAATTTCAATAATAGGTATTTCTTCTCTTTTATCGTCAGAAAGGAAGTCGCATTTCCAAATTATTTCCCAAAAATCTCCTTGTTTAGCGTATTATTTGAGCAAAAAGGTATAACCCTACATTAATACTTGCTTTATCAGAATAATTTAGAATATGGTGGACAATAACAGACAATAGCAGACAATAGCAGACATTCCCTTAATATTATGTATAATCAATCAAAAAATTACGTATCTTTACGTCATAATCTAAGCATTAACCTATTATGACAAACGAACAATACGCAATTATGCAACCAGTACTTTTTTTGTTAATCACAATATTTACTGCCGGCTCATTAGTTGCTAAAACTTTAACAAACATCTTGAAATCTGCTGTAAGTTCCTTGTCTGAGAGTGGGCATGCATTGATTATGCCCTTGTCTCCCGCAGAAGATCCTGAGGGATTGGTCATTAATCCATTGAACATTAGAAAAGAGATTACAAGATGCTTAAGAAAGAGAATTCGCTGTTTATTTACTATGCCTTGCTACCTGAGGGATTATGAGTCCTGTGGCATAGACGAGCACACTTAACGCTCCTGGATGATTAAATCGTACTTTAAGTCTTGTTTGTATGGATTTGTATTAGAATGGAGGCTGTAGTAGCGGGAGAAGTTCGCAAATCCAAAGGATTTAAAATTGTTCTTTGACGTATTGAAAAAAAAGTTTAGCTATGCCTGAAAGCAGAGATTATTTGACTATGCATAGCGTTGGACTCACAATAATATTTGTGCACAATTACAGCATCTTAGATGGTACCTTTGACGTATTAAGTATACAACTTATCTATGCCTGAAAGCATAGATTTCATGTCTATAAATCGACTTGAATTACAAACTTTATATTTTTTTGAAATTGTGACTGAAAAGCATTTCAAAATGTATCACTGACGCATTGAGTATCAATTTATCATGCCTGAAAGCATAGATAAATTTGCTGTAAATTGGATTGACTCACATCTTGTCTATTATTTAGGAGTTCGCGAATGCACAGCATTTGACTCACATCTTGTCTATTATTTTAGGAGCTTGCGAATGCATAGCATTTGACTCACATCTTGTTTACTATTAAGGGGGTCACGAATGCATAGCATCTCAGATTGCATCTTTGACGTATTAAGTACAGCATTTTTGGTTTAACACCTCTGACGAATATAAATCAAGTCACCACCAACACAAACTCCATCCCTCTCCCCTGCCATGTTGTGTGGTGAGTGGTGAATGGTGGCCGTGTCCGACTCAGTCGGATGAATAGTGAGCCGTGTCCGCCCACCGGCGGATGGTGAGCTGCGCATATTTTTCACCTTGTCACTGCCTGACCGCCTCAGGCGGTTCCCTTTGTCACCTTGTCTCTTTGTCACCTTGTCCCTTTGTCCCTGCCTGACCGCCTCAGGCGGTTCCCTTGTCCCTCCATTCACCATTCATATAAATTTTTTTTATATATTTGAGGCTTGTTAATTATTGAAACTAAAAAAACTGGACTTGCTAAGATACTATTACACATATTTTGAGTAGTAATTGAGGTAATTTATTGCTT
The DNA here is from genome assembly GCA_963676635.1 of Bacteroidales bacterium. GTDB lineage: Bacteria > Bacteroidota > Bacteroidia > Bacteroidales > F082. The sequence goes on along the minus strand of OY781105.1, from coordinate 4,234,122 downwards.
TTTTTAGTTTTGGTATAGGGTTGTGTAGCAGGATGTTGTACAAGTTGCGTGTGACTGAGGGGGCGGAGCTGTGGATGAAGTGAAACAGAAGTGAGTGCAGATTGCAACTATACCCAGATATTGTAAATATAGTTCTGCATAGTAACTGTTATTATTGTTTTTTTGATAGGCGAGCGTAGTTGCAAACTACGCTCAGTGGGTTTATCTCATTTTAGCTCTCGTACCTTACATTCAATCTTTCGCAATCAATCTACACCTGTAGTATCCCCAAAAAATAAGACAGTCTAAGATTAGACAAAATTTATTAATTTTAAGACTGTAATTGCAGAAGGTAGTCAGACAGAGAATGATAATATTGTAAAACAAATATTGAATAAAAGCTTGATTTCGCTTCCAAAAAGCAAAACACCATCTGGTAATAAATGGTTAGTTCATTTTCACCGAAAATGGAAGTTTGACTTGGAAGAAATGAATGAAAAAGATGATAACGAAATTTATCATGCAATAAATAAATTCTGGCCTGAAATAGAGGAGATTGTTTCAATAACATAAGCCGCAATCCTTGAACGAAAAGATGAATTAATTGAATTAAAACAATAGGCATGGAAAAAATAGATTTTTCGCACTACATCGGTTGTTTAATTGGTGGTGCTGTTGGAGATGCTTTAGGCGCACCAATTGAATTTCTCAGTCTATCTCAAATAAAAGCAAAATTTGGAAAAAATGGAATATTAGACTTTGTAGAATTTGAGAACAATACCGGAGAATTTACAGATGACACCCAAATGACACTATTTACCGCGGAAGCCCTGCTACGTGCTTATCATCGGGCAATGCTGAAAGGAATTGGAGGTGCACTGAATGCAATTGCCCATCATTCTTATTTACGTTGGTTGCATACTCAAAATATTGGTGTAAACATTGACAACATTAAGGATGGAAAATACGACGTGGAGAAAGGATGGCTTATAAAAGAGAAAGTATTGTATAACAGACGTGCTCCTGGGAATACCTGTATTTCTGCTTTGAGTAGTGGCATTGCCGGAACAATTGAAAATCCAATAAACGATAGCAAAGGTTGTGGAACTATTATGAGAATTGCTCCGGTCGGATTAATGTTCGAGGGAGAAAATGAAAATGCTTTTAAAGTTGCCTGTGAACTTTCCGCAATTACGCATGGACATCCAACGGGATATTTAAGTGCAGGTTTCTTTGCTTCAATAATTTCTGATTTAGCAATTGGCATTGAACTCCGTAAATCAATTGACAATGCAATCCAAATTCTCGAAAATTGGGACAATAATTCAGAAACTAAAAATGCAGTAAACGCGGCAATTATTTTATTCGAAAAAACTAAATCACAAAGCGATAAAATAAGTGCCGAAACAATTGAAGAATTAGGTCAAGGATGGATTGCAGAAGAAGCTTTGTCAATTTCATTGTACGCAAGTCTGATTTTTGAAAGAGATTTTAAAAATGGAATCCGTTTTTCAGTGAATCACAGCGGAGACAGTGATAGCACAGGTTCAATAACTGGCAATATCCTTGGACTGATTAACGGTATTGACAAAATTCCAGAACAATGGATAAGAAATCTCAAAGCCAATGAAATTGTAAATCAAATAGCCCAAGACCTTCTATGTTGTATTCCAAACTTTCACACATTTTTTTCACATAATTTTCTTTTTTATCAGTAACCAACATCAATAAAAACACACTTCTATAAACGGATACTTTCTTGATAAATAGCACCGCATTGCCTTGTTTAGAGATTTATTGATAAAAGCAGCAGCCTAAAGGAAACGAATATCAATTGATATCGCAAGGTTTGGGTAACTGTCTTTTAACTGATAAGTCATTATTGATGATTTTTATTAATTCATAAGCACTTTATATTCTTGTTGATTCTTTAAAACGAATCGTATTCTACTAAGCAGTTTCTTTGTTATTTTTACTATGGCTTTGTTACCGTTCATTCTCTTACACAACTTATGGTATGTACTTGCCAATACAGGATCATACCTAATTGCTATCCATGCGCTTTCAAACAAAACTCCTCGTAATGATTGGTTGCTTCTGTATGTTATGTTGCCAGTTTTTTCTCTTTCTCCACTTGAGTTTGTTGTTGGAATTAATCCCACAAAAGAACATAATCTATCAAGATTTTTAAACCTGTTTATATCTACAATTTCTGTTAAAAGTGTAAATGCAACTACAAGACCTACTCCTGGTATACTTCGCAGAAGAGACATCTGATTTGCATAGGGTTCTTGTTGTGCTACCTCTTTCAACAACTTGTTTACATCCAATAACTGTTTGCGTAAAAAACTTACAGTTTTAACAGAATATGAAATAACTTCAGAACCATAAGCAGTACTCATTTCTATGTTATTCAACCAATTTGTAAATCTAGCCGACCAGTGCTGTGATCCTGACCTATGCTCGTTGGGTATCTTAATACCATGATAACGTAAAAAAGATTTTATTCTAATTTTTTGTCTGGATATGTCCTCAACTAATCGTTTTCTATATCTGACCAATCCTCGCAACTCTTCGATTTCACGATCAGGAATATAGATACCTATGAGTTCTCCATTTCGTAATGAGCGAGCTATCTTTCTACTGTCTCGTTTATCTTCCTTTTGTCTGTTTTCTTTATCAGTTGTTGGAATATCTGCTGGGTTTACTACTATATTGTTTATACCACAGAGAATTAGTTCCCTATGTAAATGGAATCCGCTAAACCCTGCCTCGTATGCTGAGAAATAATTACCTTCAGGAAAGTTTTGTTCAAGATGTTTAACTAATATCTGAACATCAGGATCCATTGAAAATGATTTATAAGTAATATTATCAACCATAATTGTTACTTTCCAACTCTTTAAATGAACATCTATTCCAATATAAATGTTTGTTCCGGCAAAACTAATTTTGTTAACTTTGGCATTCATAAGCTTCTATATTTTAGTTATTAATTGTTTGTCACTATAAAATTAACTAAAATGTGTAGAAGCTTATTATTTTACAAACATACGGCCTATATGTTAAGTTTAAAGGAGACTCTTTCAATACAAATGATGAGTGGTGGGAAAAATATCCGGGATTTTAATCCTAAGCACAATCAGGCACATTTACAGGTCGCACAAGCCAACACTCAACCAAAACCTGTATAAGAGCCTGCTTTACCCACCGCATTGACTGAAAAAATAAAGCACGAAACGCTAAAAAATTGTAAATTGCATTACGGGGTCAGTGGTGTGTCGTACACTGGATTCTCGCAACATCGTTCCGTACTGCCGGACAGGAACGAGCTCCGAAATCCGCAACGACAACTTACAAGTGACCATTAGCATTTATTTAAAAAGGCTAGATCCCAATTCTATCGCAGCTGTGAGAGAATTGAATTTTAAATCTCTATCACAATTGTGAGAGATTTTGAATAAATTTGAACATGAATAAATTATCAGCATACAACAATTTTTTTAGTGAAATAATCGACACGATTAACTCAGCAAGATACCAAGCTTTCAAGTCTTTGAATAAGTATCATATAGGACATAATTTTGAAATTGGCAGAATAATCGTAGAAAATCAGGATAAGAATAAGTGGTGACAATCTATTGTTAACACTTTGTCGAAAGACATAAATAAACAAATGGATGGAGCTAAAGGATATTCACCTCAGAATTTATGGAGAATGAGACAGTTTTATCTGGAATATAAAAATGAGCCTGAACTTTTAGAGAGGGCAATGAAAATTCCATGGGGACAGAATATGCTTATTATTCAACAACTGAAAGACAATAAAGAACGGAAGTATTATTTACAAGCAACCGACCAATTAGGCTGGAGTAGAGCAGTGTTACTTAATCAGATTAAAGCAATTGCTTATCAACATCAGTTGACAAACGAAAAAACAAGCAATTTTGATAAAGCTCTTCCTGTACATCTTTCATAACAAGCTAACGAAGCCCTAAAGAGTGAATACAATCTTGATTCTCTCGGAATTACAAAACCTGTTTTAGAAAAAGAATTAGAAAATAAACTTATTGAAAATATAAGAGACCTGCTTTTAGAACTCGGTTACGGATTTAGTCTTATTGGAAATCAATATAGATTAAAGCTTAATCAAAAGGAGTATTTTATTGATTTGTTATTCTATCACCGTATATTGAAATGCTTAATTGCCATTGAATTAAAAACGGTTGAATTTGAACCTGAATTTGCCGGCAAAATGAATTTCTACCTCGAACTTCTTGACGAACAGGAAAAGCAAGTTGATGACAATCCCTCAATCGGAATAATCTTGTGTCCTGTAAAAGATAACCTTGAAGTCGAATACGCTTTGAGAACCAGTAATAAACCAATTGGAGTATCAGAATATAAATTGACACATAGAATACCAGAGAAACTCAAAGGAAAAGTTCCAACATCAAAAGAATTAAAACAAATGCTAACAATAGCTTTACGTAATGCAGGTGATATTGATAAATAGAGAGATTATCAAAGTATATAAATTTTGTAGTAAAAAAAAAGTAAAGCACCTATAAATCCCGCACTACGAATTGCCAAACCGTTGTGCAAAAGCTAGAAAAAGAGAAATATGATACCAATAATAATAAGTGTTCGTGGAGTAATTTTTACTTCAATTATAGTACTTGGACTTGGAATATTTGTGATTGTAAATAATTCCAAAGAGAAATCAGAATATGACAAATCAACCGGAACAATTGAGTATTTAGAAAAGAAATTTCAAAATTTTCCAATTCGAAATAAAGGTGATTATAGATATTTAAAAGTAGACACTTATCCTTATCTTTTTGAAATCTATGAACCAAATAGTGAACCAACAGATAAAAGGATAGACGACTTAAATGTTGGTGACAAAATTGATGTATACTATTACGAAACATCAGACACTAAAAATAGTGGACTAAATAGGTATATACAATTTATAGACAAGGAAGAACAAGCATACTTTGTTAGAAACGGATTTCAAAAACAGCTTGGTTTCGTAATCATTGGATTATGTGTGTTAATGAATATTATGGCATTCATATTTTGGAAGAAAGGAAAGTTGAATTGGTAAAAAAGCCAGTGCACAATAAATAGTAATCTGAGCGGTTTGCAAAACCCAGCGTCCCCGTATTCTATGCACTTATTAAGGGATTTGCTTGTTTTATTGAATGAAACTACATCCAAATACTGTAAATAAAATTCTGCATAATAACTATTCTGATAGGCGAGCGTAGTTGCACGTATCCGCCTCCACGGCGGATGAAACTACGCTCAGTGGGGGTTAATGAAAAAATTGTCTGAATCAGGATTTACAGGATGACAAGATGAACAGGATTTGAAAAAATAATAGTGTACAGGATAGTAAGATGTACAAGATTTTATATTAACAGGATGGAAAAAAATAATTGTTTATGACCTTAGATGAACTGACATACAAAATAAATGGTTGTGCAATGAAAGTACATAATACCCTGGGCAATGGATTTCAGGAAGTCATTTACCAGAGATGTTTGGCTATTGAATTGGAGCATGCAGGTATTTCTTTTGCCAGAGAACAAGAACATGCCATTTACTATGAAGATATTGAAGTAGGCACAAGACGCGCTGATTTTGTGGTGGAAGATTTGGTAATTGTCGAACTAAAAGCACTCATCAACTTAGAAGATGTGCACCTGACGCAAGCTAAAAACTATGTTGTGGCCTACGATAAGCCTATTGGCTTGCTAATCAATTTTGGTGGCAAAAGTTTACAGTTTAAAAAAATATACAACCCCAAATACACCAAACAAAGTAATCAGGAAATCCTTAAATCAGGAAAATCCTGATTCAGACAAAAAAGAATACAGGATGACAGGATGAACAGGATTTGAAAAAATAATAGTGTACAGGATAGTAAGATGTACAAGATTTTATATTAACAGGATGGAAAAAAATAATTGTTTATGACCTTAGATGAACTGACATACAAAATAAATGGTTGTGCAATGAAAGTGCATAATACTCTGGGCAATGGATTTCAGGAAGTCATTTACCAGAGATGTTTGGCTATTGAATTGGAGCATGCAGGTATTTCTTTTGCCAGAGAACAAGAACATGCCATTTACTATGAAGATATTGAAGTAGGCACAAGACGCGCTGATTTTGTGGTGGAAGATTTGGTAATTGTCGAACTAAAAGCACTCATCAACTTAGAAGATGTGCACCTGACGCAAGCTAAAAACTATGTTGTGGCCTACGATAAGCCTATTGGCTTGCTAATCAATTTTGGTGGCAAAAGTTTACAGTTTAAAAAAATATACAACCCCAAATACACCAAACAAAGTAATCAGGAAATCCTTAAATCAGGAAAATCCTGATTCAGACAAAAAAGAATACAGTATGACACAAATAGAACAACATAAATTAAGTAAAACCCTTTGGGCAATAGCAGACCAGCTTCGTGGGGCAATGAATGCTGATGGTTTCCGTGATTATATGCTTTCGTTTCTTTTTTTAAGGTGTTTATCTGCCAATTATGAGGAATCGGCCAAGAAGGAATTAGGTGGAGATTAACCGGATGATGTTGTTGAATTTGAGAAACAAATGCGCCGAAAGGTACATTATGTAATCAAACCGGAATTCTTGTGGAACAACATCGCCGAGCTTGCCAGTACCCAGGACTGCGAATTGCTGGAAACTTTGGTGGAGAGTTATAAATACATCGAAACCGAATCCTTTGATAATTCCTTTCATGGTTTGTTTTCAGAAATTAACTTAAACTCTGAGAAACTTGGAAAAACACCAACCGACCGAAACAAAAAGCTTTGCACCATCATTCAAAAAATTGCCGAAGGAATTGCTGATTTTTCCACTGACACCGATACCCTTGGAGATACGTATGAATATTTGATTGGTCAGTTTGCCTCAGGTTCGGAAAAAAAAGCAGGAGTCCATGTTGAGCTACATCACAGTTTTCAATGCACTTATTAAGGGGGTTGATTGTTTTATTGAATGACTATCCCCCCTCCGGGTCTAATTTGAAATTCCCCCAAATATCGTAAACACAATTCTGCATAATAACTGTTCTAATTGTTTTTTTGATAGGCGAGCGCAGTTGCACCTGTCCGCCGCCTAGGCGGATGAAACTACGCTCAGTGGGTTTATCTCATTTTAGCTCTCGTACCTTACATTCAATCTATTGCAATCAATCTACACCCAGATGGAGGAGGTCTCCCCACTAGGTGTAGTGAATTTTAAAGTTGAATTTATCTAGAAAACAGTATGAAAATTGTCGAAGAAGTGATAATGTAATTATCATAAATCAACCTCTTTTCGGCTTGAATATGTATCAGATTGGATCAAGGAGACATCTTTGTCTTTCCTGTTGGATTTGTTTAGACATTCTCCTATTAATAATTAGGATACCTCCTCAAAATTGCTATTATAGTAACATATTTCCATTTATTATAGAATATTTTGCCACTATAGTAGCATTTAGGGTAGTAAATTTTCTATCTTTGTGTTGTAAAAATAAATGCAGACATGGGAATGTACGGAGATCAAAATTCACCTAAAGAAATAATGATTCTTTTATCAAAAAAAATCATTGCCTTAAGGAAACAGAAGAAGATGTCTCAGAGGGAATTGTCGGAGAGATCTGGAGTAGCTTACGCTACTGTTCGTAAATTTGAATCAACAGGTATTATTTCTCTTGAATCACTTTTAAAAATAAGCGAAGCTCTTAATCGCTTGAATGATTTCGAATCTATTTTACTTATTGATGATCTGAAACGGAAAAAAGATTTATTTAATTATTGATTATGGCGACAACTAAACTCAATGTGTATATACATTTTTCTGAAGATAAACTTGTTGGCCAGTTAATTCTTGATGGTCGGGATATCCTTTTTAAATATAGTGATGATTATTTAAAATCAGGGACAAATCTATCACCTAATATGTTAATGTTTGATGATAACCCACAAACGGCTAATAAAAACCCATTCAATGGCCTTTTTGGCGTGTTTGCTGACTCTTTACCGGATGCTTGGGGATATTTACTAATCAGAAAACAGCTAAGTGCCAACCGAATTGCTATTGAATCTCTAAATGCCCTGGATCATTTAACACTTGCGGGGAAGAATAGTATGGGAGCTCTACAGTACAAACCGGGTGTTGAATTAGAGCAGGAGGCAATAGAAATTAATCTGGATGTACTAAATAACAATATTTCTAAAATAATTAAAGGAGAGAGTAGTGTCGTAATTGATCAGATGTTTGGAAGAGGTGGAAGTCCTGGTGGAGCTCGTCCAAAAATTTATGCCGGATATAATTCGAAAACTGATTCACTCATTAGTGGCATCACTAATCTTCCGGAAGGATATGAACATTGGATTATTAAATTTGCAACAGATGTAGATTTGAAAGACATAGCTAATATTGAACTAGCCTTTTATAAAATGGCCTTAGATTCAGGGATTGAAATGTCCGAGTGTAGGGTGTTTAAAAGTGAAACTGGGAATAAATATTTTGGAACCAAGCGATTTGATCGTGTTGGGAATAACAAGTTGCATATGCTCTCAGTTGCAGGGCTACTTCACGATGACTATGAGCATAGCACCCTTGATTATGGTAATCTAATATATCAAGCAAAGAAGCTAACAAATAACGCACAGGCAGCTCATCAAATGTTTCGCAGAGCTGTTTTTAACGTCTTAGCCCATAACCGTGATGATCATTCTAAAAACTTTGCGTTTCTTATGGATTCTGAAGGAACGTGGTCTCTTGCACCAGCATATGACTTGACATTCTCTTCATCTTCTCAAGGATATCATAGTACAGCTTGCGCTGGTAACTACGTTGATCCGGGAAGGAAAGAGTTACTGGAGTTAGCAGATGTTTTATCTGTTAATAAAGCGAAAGATACAATAGATGAGATCGAGCGTATTGTCGATAATTGGAAAATGTATGCTGAATTATCAGGTGTCCCTAAAGCTGAAACAAATACCATACAAACGAGTTTAGATACAATTCACTCAAGATTCTAGATTAAACACAAAATTGTAACTTGTAGTAGTTTGTGTAATGTGCTCTATACTGGAAAACCAAATTAATTGAACATGTTTGTCCGTATTCGTCCGAATAACTGTATCCAACCGACTACAAAAAAAAACATTTACTCTTGTCAGAAAAAAAAATGAGTAAGAAAGAATATATGTTTGAGGAAGTCAGGAAGTATATTGAAAGCGAACAAACGCAATTAGATTTCCCACAATTGCTCAAGCCCCCCACTCGTGCTATAACAAGGACTATAAATAGGACTGGAGAGACTTAAGGGAACGAAGGGACTACCAATTCAGTTATAAATACTAACATCTTTGCAAAATACGAGTTAGGGGACTCGTGCTATTTATGATGGGTTTATTATCGCTACCTAATCCCCCTATATATGTAGTTTGCAACTACCCCCAAATATTGTAAAAATTATTCTGCTAGTAACTGTTCTTATTGTTTTTTTGATAGGCGAACGTAGTTGCACATGTCTTCCGCCAAGGCGGATGAAACTACGCTCAGTGTGTGGTTCATCCATTAATCATTACACATTTGACAGCTATCACAATCCAGTTTCATACGTATGAAAATACTAATGAAAGCTGTGCCGCTAACCATTATATCTCAGGTGTAAATGAGCAAATGAAAACGGTTATTTTTCATTCTTTATTCTCTTCACACCCTGCCAATAAGTAACTCCATAGCCTGGTAACTTAGTAACTTTGTCCCTCTTCGCCCGCTGAATCAGTCTGAGGCTGAGAAGGAGGGTCGTCTCTCCTTCTCCCCTTGTCACGTTAACAGCTTATGAGTATGTCCACAATGCATGATCCGGGGGCGTTTTATGTGGATATATCAAGGGTTTTTAAAATCAAACAATTAATTTCGTATTTTTAGCGTACAGTAATAATTAAATATAAACCCTAACAACATGAAAACTAATCATAGTATCAAATTTGTAAACCATAAAATTCCCTTGGTACATAGATTTACTATCAAAAAAATAGTAGTACCAACATTGATAATGTTTTTTCTTCACAGTTTATTGTTTTCGCAAAACTCATCATTTGATAAAAACATTTCCCTGCCTGATGAGACCGGTGGTTTTGGTGCAGACTTTGTAGAGGTAAATGGAAAAATATTTGTCCACGGACAAAGTGAAATATATGTTTACCAACGAAACAGTTACACCAATCAAATGTATCATGTGACTACAATTGACCTTAAACCTAAGCAGTTTACAACAAATTCAGATAATACATTTAAGAGTTTTGGGAAATATTCACCTCCCTATTTCAATTACGGTTTCCATTCACCATCGCGACAGATGATGGTTGTAAGTGATGACCCTACCCCTCTTATCTATACATTAACACCCGATTTGAACCTAATCAGTATCAACACAGATGCACCATACGAAGTGACTAAACTTAAGGATCGACCCGCAGAAATTGATCATTTCAATATATCCAGTGGTAGAGTAATAATAAAGCACGATGAACTTAATAATAGGCTTTACACATTATTTAGTGGTAGGGATAATATAGCTAATGAGGAGGGGAGCTTCCTTGTAACAGATTCATATTTTGCTATTTACGAAATAAATGAGATTAATGGTAGCTTAACATTGAAATGCAAAGATTTTAAAAGGGGATTTGATATTGCTAATGGTGGCGATGGATATTTAAAAACTGCAAATGAAATTGAGCCTTACAGGAGTGAAGGAAGCGACCTCTTCTACGTTGCCAGAGGGGATGATATATACCTTTACGAACTAACAACAGATCCGGCCAACCCAAATGAAATTAACTCAACTCACATCGAAGAAGTTAAAATTGGTAAAATGTTTACTATCAAAAATGCAGGTTTGCATAAGATAGTAGTGCTACCATATATGCTGCCCGGATCAGGAACTGAGCCTAACCCATTTACATATACAGTAAAATTTTACATTTTTGATGCAGGTAGCACAATGATGACCCATCAATCTCTTACTGCTCCAAGTAGGCGTATAATAGACGGTCTATTTATACCTCAAGAGGATCATTTAGTTTTAACCTTTGCTAATCATAAGTCAAGTGGGGATATATATTTTAACGATTCGAATGTTGAAGATATGAATCTTGCGTTTTATACATATAATTCATCTGGTTTTTCCCTCGATACGGATTTAAACTTAAACACAAATAGTTATTCTGAAGATAGGAATTCTCCTTATTACAATTATCCTTTAAAACTAGTTCCGGGCAACAATGGAGATTTTTACTTAGGAAGTATTAATGATTGGACACATGTGACTTATAACACAATACCAGATCCTGCTGTATATGAATTTGAAACAATAATAGAAAAACCAGGTTCGTTTTTTGGTACAGGAGCCGTATTGAGTGATTATAACTGTGCCTTATCTTATACATTAAATGGTTTATACAATTCATATCAGGATGAAACCGGTATTCACCACACAGATTTCAAACCAGTTGGCTTCCCTGCATACCATTCAGTATATAATCCCACAAATAATTTAATCTATTTCTACAATACAATTTCAAATTCAAACTCCACAATTTATGTTTATGATCCATTGGCAAATGGTGGCGAAGGAGCTTTGGAAACAACCATTGATGTTGAATTTCCAATTGGTGATATCGTTTATAATCCCTTCCAGGATCATTTGCTTATATCAGCAAATGATAATACCACAAATTTGATATACAGACTAGATTCTGACAACAATTTCGAACCAACAGATATACCATTAAGTGGGATAAGTTATACTAAACAAATGTTTGTTGCACCGAATGGTTTGCTATGCGTATTTACTAATACTACAAATAGCCATCCTAGTATTATGTTTTTTAATGCATCAGATTATCAATATGCTTCAGCTGAAATTGCTGATCTAACAAACATTGAAAACATTCTTGATTGCCATTTCAATGCATCATTTTGCTACAACCAGTATGATCACAAAGTATATGCTACAGTTAAAAATGATTATATTTTACAAAACCCATACATATCTCAAGAAAATGTTTGTGAGATACCAGCATCTTTTGGATTTGGTCTTTTGTTATCAATTACGAACTCAGGTGAGGTTACAACACTGGAGGCAAACCTTAGGGATCCTGGAAAAGTTATATGTCCTGAATTATTAGAGCCCCCTGAAGATTATGAAGGAGCATTGTATATACTTACAAATAACGACTTTTATACAAATAATTTATCCTATTATGATTGCGCAACAAATACATTAGAATCGGCTGCCTTTACTTCTCAAATTCATTTTAATGAAATAGTATATAACCAACATACAAATTCAGTTTTCGCATTTTCTGATCAAACAGAAACCCCTCCTGCTACAGGAGAATATACTCATGACAGAATTGCAAAATTTTACCAGATTGATAAAACATCTCCATCAGGTTTTAATATTACAGAAATTGGTAGTTATACTGGTCAAATTGCGAGTTTTTTTAACAATCCATACAACGGTAAAATTTATGTACACACTAAATTTAATCAGGATAAATGGGGTGATGAGCCATCAAAACTTCTGGTATATGATCCTACAGTTACAGGCAGCACATTTGAGACTATAGATTTATTTGTGGGGAATGGACCTCAAATAACCAGCTATTATGTTGAATATGATCACTATGTTGATGAACTTATTAAGTTTTTCAACTACAACCTTACAACTCCTACCATAGATCCATACCAAAATAAGATTTATTTACCCAACGGAGCTCATTCAAAGGTTAGTGTAGTTGATTTTGAAGCTAAAGAATTATTGTTGTTAAATAATAATGAATATGATTGGATTTCTATACCACGGCTTTACCAACAAGGTGCACCAACATCACCCTCCATAAATAGTGTTCTTTCTGGTAATATTGTTCCTCAAGATTATCAAGAAGATAGTAAGCTTCTTAACTTACCCCCAGGATATGATCAATATTTTTTCAGCAATTTTGATGGTTCTGAATGGCCAACGCCATCAGAAATAGGTGGCATTTATAGTGAAAGGGGCTATAAATTAGATTTGCTATATCCTGGAACAACAGAGTCTCAAAATAAATACATTAAGATGTATGGTGATGTAATACCTACTACTACTCAAATCCCACTATTCGAGCGAAAGCCAAACTGGGTAGGCTACTTTATTCATAAAGAACAGGATGTACTGGACGCACTTGGTGAAGTACTCTGGTATACAAACTCCATACAGGGAGAAGACTGGTTTTGTTTTTATGATGGTCCTGCACGCAATCCCGGGAATCCTGTGCCCGCTAATACGGGGTGGATATGTGATAACCTTGTACATAATATCGACTATGGTGATATGATAGTTATTAATACCGACCTGCTCCCTGAAAGTTATACATTTAGCTGGGTACAGTATGGCACAAGAAATGCTGAAATAGAAGAAGAAATTACACAGAACTTTGTGTATTCTGAAACTGCTGACTATGACCCAATTGTTGTATTACTCGACACAACAGAAACAATTGATGAGATTGGTGCATTTATTGGTGATTCTTGCGTAGGAGCCTGCATAGTTTCATCTGATGATACCCTTGTTGGGATAAAAGCCTATACCGATGGACTAACAGGTGATTGTATTACATTCCAAACATGGACAAGTGCGAAGTCCTCTCAGAAGAAGATAATTCGCAAATACGATGTTTATAACAGGAATAAGGGAATATACGAAACAAGATCCATTCATCCTGCTGAAAATAGTAGTATTTACAAAGTTTCATTCAGAAATGAGAGCAATACTGAACCCGATTATAACAGTGAATTGGATTTTAGTATTTACCCTAACCCGGCTGGTAATAGTGTTAATATTAAATATAGCGTTGAGAACAATGCAAATGTAAATATAACCGTATACGATGGAACCGGAAGATTTCTGGCAACATTGTTTAACTGCCAACAAACTACAGGCCTAAAATCCTTCACCTGGGGTCTTTCAGTGTGTGGCAAAAAAATTAATAAAGGGGTTTATATTGTAAAACTTGCAATAAATAATAATACTGTAAACAAAAAACTAATAATTCAATAAACTGATTTTGTCGCCGGTTTGTGTCATTCTAACATATTCCGGGGATTTACTATAAAACTAATACAATGAATGAGATAGGACGTTGTTATTTACTTCTGGTATTCATAATTCTATTATCTATAGATGGGTTTTCAAGCATACTAACGGTAAAACAAGACGGGACCGGTGATTTTACCATAATTCAACATGCAATCGATGCATCTGAGAATGGCGATACAGTACTTGTGTATCCGGGTACTTATTTCGAGAACCTTGAGATAATTGAAAAAAATATTGCACTTGGCAGCCTTACTTTAACAACTGGCAACCTTGAATATATTCATCAAACAATTATTGATGGCAATCAAGCGGGAGGATGTATTAATATATATAATAGTCTTTCAAAAATTGTGGTTAACGGATTCGTACTGAGAAATGGAACAGGATCACTATCTGGTGCAATAAATGGTGGTGGTATTTATGTGGAAGAAGCAGATTTGGATATTTTAAATTGTGTCATTGAAGAAAATTTTGTTTCAGGTAGCGGTGGTGGTATAAATGCCAGATCTGCAAATATTTTCATTTCAAACACAACAATCAGGGACAATTCAGCATATCGCAGTGGCGGTGGAATGAGGTTGCTTGGGAGTACTTGTTTATTCGATACAATAAACTTATGTAATATTTATAACAACGTTGCAGCTATCGGGACAGATATTTATTATGCTACAGCGCCTCCATATATTTATACTCATGTTGTTGTTGATACTTTTACGGTTATTGCCCCTGATTATTATCATCTTTTTTCAAAAGCTTATGATACACTAATACCTGGTAATACACTTTCTTGGGAAATACTAAACGGAAAACTTGACCAGACAACAGAAAATATTTATGTTTCAAACAATGGGGATAACAATAACAGCGGACTTACACCTGATGACCCGCTTAAAAATATTTGGAGTGCACTTTTAAGGATGAAAAGTGATAGTATTAGCCCGGATACTATTATACTTGCCGATGGTATCTATTCTTTCACAAACGGAGAAAAATTTCCATTAAGCCTAAAGAGGGATGTGTCTATTAGAGGTGAATCAAGAGATGGAACTATTCTTGATGCCGAAGATGAGATATATCATCTTTCAGGCATATATTTTGCTAACAATTATAATATCAGCAATATCACTCTTACAAACGGTAATGGAGATAAAAATGCACCCTATGGTATGGGTAGCCTAATGATAGAGAAAAATATAAACGCTTCTTTAACTAACATTTTATTCACCTCCAATACTGGAAAAAGATTGGCAAATGGTGAAGTTGTAGGTTCAAATAATTTCAGAATTGATAATTGTGATTTTATTGATAATTATGGTAGAGCTTTAGCTGTTTCACATGGAGATTTTTTCCTTGGCTATCAAGATACAACATACGTTACAAATTGCAGATTTATTAGAAACAATGCAGTAGGTAACGATGAGTATCATATTGGTGGAGGGTTGTCGATTAGTAGTGGGATAAATGACCCCTACCTGGATGAGTGCGTAGTAATAAACTGTTTATTTGTGGATAATTATACAAAAGATATAGGAAATGGAGCAGGCTCAATCGGTTTAGGTACATATGGTGTTTTAAATTCAAATGCTATTAATTGTACATTTGCCGATAACACTTCCAATAATTCTCAGGCCGCAGCACTTAGTATTACGTATGGTTCAACACATAAATTGTATAACTCTATTGTGTTTAATAACCAATATAGATCTGCATATATGTTTACTCCTGATTATACAGGTGAGTCCAATTTTTATGTAGAAAATTCTTTGTTTGATGGTGGAGAGGATAATATAAACCTTCTCTATGGTCAAAATAATGTGTTTTATGGAGAGTCAAATATTGACACGGATCCTTTGTTTTATGCAGGGCCTGATTTTCCTTATAACCTGGCTAATAATTCGCCTTGTATTGATGCAGGATCACTTGAAATAATACCAGATTGGATACAGTTACCTGAAACAGACCTTGCCGGTAACCCTCGTATTTATGGAGAAACCATTGATATGGGTGCTTATGAGTGGAACCCTACAGTAGATATTCCTGAAATTGTATCAGATACAGAAGAAGAGGTACTATTGCTTTCTCCAAATCCCGCATCCATTTCAGTTGATATTGAAGTAAAAACCTCAGGCTCGAATAGATTAAATATTGAAATATATAACCAAAACGGTCAAAGAGTTGCTACGATATTATCTGGCAAAGTTGAATCCGGCATTATTCGTACAATATGGGATTTAACTAGTAATGGATCAAAAGTATTACCAGGGATTTACTACGTAACTATTTCAGAGAATGAAATATTAATGAAAACTAAGAAACTTGTTATAAGATAATAATAGCTTGTAATATAAGATAAATAGAAATAACAAAAACAACCTGTGCCTAATAAATAAGTCTTCTAAAAGCACCCAGTACCAGGTTTGAAGACCGTGTTGAACGAATCCAGACACGAATCCATGGGTTTTAAATACTTTTAGATTGATTTATAAAAGGAAAGAAGGTAGGTTATGCAGCGCCGGATTATATTGCCTGATTATTTTAGTTAATATATTGGGAGTTCCGGTTCTGTTTTCAGTAAGATTTTTATTCAAAACCGTTCAGTCAGGGCATAGGCCTCCACAAATACTATAAATATAATTCTGAATAATAACTGCTCTCATTGTTTTTTTTTGATAGGCGAACGTAGGTACACATGTCTTACGCCAAGGCGGATGAAACTACGCTCAGTGGGAGATCTCCCAAGGATCAGGTAGAGATAGGAAATCCCGTAACCTTCTGAAAGAAGTAACTATTAAAACCGCTTAAGGCTGAAAGCCTGGCCTGTTTTTGTGGGTTATGCGTTGCGAATAATTTAAGAAAAACCATCGCTGAACGTAGATTAAATGAAAAAGATTGAATGTAAAGTACATTAGCTGCAGTGAGATAAACCCCTCAACTCTGCTCGCCATTTTTGACATGGCCACCACGCAGTACCGTGTTAATCATGAAGATCGTTCTCCGAAAGAAGATTCGGTAGGGTTAATACCCCAAAAATCCCACAATGCTCCAATACCCACCCAGCCGCATCTATATTAATAGTCTGAACTACCGGAGTTGGGAACGGTGGGCCTCTTTTGGTTAAGTGTATTTTTAGAAGTGTAGCGTTAGAGAAATGGAGAAGCTCCGAGGAACGAGGAGATCACTCCATTGAACTTACGCAACACGATAAAAATATACTTAAGCAGAAGAAGCCCTTGATTTTTTGCCTCGCTTGCCGAAGCCTTGGCGTAGGAGGGTTTCCTCATACTAACACAATTGTAATGAAAAGCCTTGCGGCTTTGAGCAAAAATTGCCTTGGCGATTTTATTGATTCCCTATAAATAAAAAAACGTTAAAACGTTTTGCTCAAAGCCGCCTTGCAATCTGCTACTTCATCTGTTGTTAGATAGATTGATGTATTATGAGTATGCATACAAAGCACGTATATACGTAAAACACTAGTCAAAAGATTCGCGCTATCTATAAAAGTATTTGTCCATAATATTTCTCCCGAAACACCGAAAGAAACATTATGGTTCAAACACTACATATTTTTAGTAATTGTTGTGACTTAAAAAGCAGACTATATCTAATTCACAACCACCTTCTTCACATAAGAATAATTCTCTGTCCTGACTTCAACAAAATAGAATCCACCAGCAACATTAGAAATATCAATTGTTTCAGAAAAACCATCAACAGGCTGTGAAATACTCTTTGTATAAACACTCTTACCATTAATATCCCTTACTGTAATAACAGCTTTATTACACGGCTGGCTGCTAACAAGACTGAACACACCATTATTTGGATTTGGAACGATAGCCAGATCAATTTCCTGATTATCCTCACCAACACCTACATGATTACTAATTTCTACATTGTCAATATAAAGACTGTTACCAAAACGACAGTACGACTCAAACATAATCTTCACATTCTGCATACCAGCCCATTCATCCAGATTGATAATGTTACAGATACTACCATAACCATTGCCACACCAGTCGTCACTTGTTTGAGGCACAAACAAATCCGTAGTTGGCTCTGCAGTTGCAAAAACACCTGTACCATCGGGGCCGCCTGCAAATATTCTTTCCCAGTTTTCGCCACAGTCGGAACTGATGTACACAATTAGTGAATCAACCAATGAGCCACGTTGTGCATAGGCATGCTCGAATAGCATGTCCAGTGTTGAGAAGCCACTGAAATCAAGAACAGGACTAATCATTCTATCACGTTGACCGAATTTAGGATAATTCATAAAATCCATCCAGGCTGCCTTATCACCAGGAGAATTACCAGCTACAGTAGCGATATCCCAGGTAACAGACTCATCAGGATTATCAACAACCCATCCTATTTCATCCATACTTTCAACCTCATATGTTTCAGAAAACGGTAGTGGAGTACCACCGGCACGTATATATGATTCCTTAACGGTAGTCTGGCTTCCCACACTATTTGACGTCGTTAAAGTCACAGTATATACACCAGATTCAAATTCCACCACAGGATTCTGTGAAGATGCATCTGTTCCTTCAACAAAAACAACAGTAGATGGTTCAAAGCTCCAGCTCCATGATTCCGGACAATTTGTGGTTAAATCAGTAAATACAATACCAACATTGCTGCATGCAATAGAGTCGCTGGAAATAAAATCAGACTCAGGCAGTAAGGTACTGCTTACAGTAATATAATCCTCTCTTAACAAAGTATCCGACCCCAACTCATTGGTAACAATAAGCTTAACATCGTAACTACCTTCTGTATCATAAACAATTCCGGTAGGATTAACATCAGTTGAAGAAGAAGGGCTTCCACCTTCAAAAGTCCATTCGAAAGTCTCCGGAGGACCAACAGCCAGACTTGTAAAGCTGTTGGCACATCCAATAGGAATAGTAGTCTGGTAAGCACTGAAATCTGCTGAAGGAGCATTCATATATACAGGCGACTCCCACAATCCTCGTCCATACGTAGCAGCACGTATCAATTTGGCATCTATGTTAATTTCAAGTTCATTAACAATAACATTTGGTAGTCCAGTCATATATTCCGACCAGTTATCCAGAAGATTATCGATATAATAAACACCTACATCCATACCAACATACAGAGGATTTAAGCTTCCCACATAGAAAGCCACACAGTTGGCCGGTATATTAGGTAGATTCTTAGAATAATTCTCCCAGCTTTCACCACCATCGTATGAAATATAAACCTTCTCACCATTAGTATATCCGCTAAAGCTTACGGCTATTACCTCAGGATTTTCAGGATGAACAGCAATATATGTTATAGAAAGCGCAGGCAGTCCTTCAGAAATATTTGCCCAGCTATCACCACCATTCATAGTCCTGTAGATATTATCTTCTTTTGAAACATATAGATAATCACCATTGGATTCAGAAATAGCAACACAATTGAGGTCACCTAGCCCTAAATTAGAGATAGTCGTCCAACTCTGCATGCCATCCTCTGTTTTTCTCACTTCAGAAGACCCAACATAAAGAGTTTGTGGATTATCAGGATGAATCACAAACGGTGTCACCCAGTTACCACCACCGGGCTGAGCAATATTAACATTACCATTACTACCACCATTTATGCTCTTATAAAAGTTGCCATTCTGGGAAGTACCATAAACAATATCGCTATTGGAATAATCCACCACACACTCCATACCATCAGCTCCAAGCCATTCATGCCAGTAATCCGTTGTGTAAACGCTGGTACCATTATCCTGAGCACCACCCATTATCTTATAAGGATCATTTTTAGATGTACCAATTTTGTAAAACTGACGAATTACCAGTCCCTGGCTCAAGTCAGTAAACGAAGCAGCACCATCAGTAGATTTGGAAACAAGTCCGTCGCTACCAATATAGAGAGTACCTCCAAAGAAAACCATCTCATGGATATCACAATGAGTATAACCAATGGGATTACCCCATGTCCAGTCGGTTGTCTTCGACCATGTTGAGCCACCATTAACTGACTTCCATGTATTTATCTCACCAATATGGACCTCATCGGCATCCAGTGGCGACACACACATTGCAAGATCATACCATGCCTGACTACCCTGTGTTGGCTGCGATGAGCGAAAAACAAAGCTATCGCCGCTGTTCTCAGACCTGTAAATGCCCGAGCCTGATGAAAAATAGTAAACATAATCAGGATTATCATCACTAACGGCAATTTGTGCCCGACTGGAAGTGGGGAGACCATTAATCTCTGTAAACGATTCACCTCCATTTGTCGATTTATAAAATCTGGGAGTAATGGCATATAATGTGTTAGGATCACCGGGTTTAAACTCCATATCATCAATATCACCCGTTTGAACCTGATACCAGTTATCACCTGCATCAGTGGTTTTAAATACACCATTTGTAGTGGCAGCGAATAAAATATCAGGATTATCAGGATTAATTAATAGTCGTGAAATAGTATTATTTTCATAGATAGTCCATGTAAGGCCGGTGGTATTCCATGTTTCACCACCGTTGATCGATTTAAGTACCCCTATACTATAGTTATCATCGGCATCCTTATCACCAGTTCCTGCGTAAACAATATTGGTATTATCTGGGTCAATGGCAAGGGCAGAGACACCCATCACCGGAAGGTCATCAGTAAGACAATTCCAGTTTTCACCTTCGTCAGTTGTCTTCCACAATCCGCCGGAAGGCGTACCAACATAAATAATATTACTGTCATCAGGATCAACAGCAATAACATTAATACGGCCAAGCCCGGGGTTCCAGTGTCCGGTAACATTAGTAGAATTTGCAGGTCCCAAACAAGTCCAGTCTGAAGCTGAAATAGTTCTTCTATTGTTTTCATTATCCTTAAATTTACCCATCTCATTCCATAACTGGGAATGGTTAATTCTGTTACCTGAAGGATATACACGCTGTTCGGTAAAATATTCCCATCTCTTATATTGTTTCCATCCACTACCCTTCCCTTTCGGATGAGTTTCAAAATACGAATCAGCCTCCTTTTTAATATCATAAAAATTAGCGTCCATATCTTTTATCATTTTCACCCATTTCGGTGTAGTATTATCTCCCGTAGTTGGTAGCGATGATTGCGCTATTATCGCCAAAGGGAAAAAGCAAATCAGTGCTACTGCTAATCTCCAAAGTATTCTCATTTTTTTTTGCGTTTTTATAAAATATTATTTTCTCAATAAAGTATTACATAAGACCATGTTAACCATAAATAAGTTGCTCGCGCAAATTACGATTAAACCTAAACCTTCCGTTACATTACGTTTTATTGAATTTCACAAATTTATTTAGAATTATTACAAATTAAGTAAATACTGATATTTTTTTTTATTCTTACAATTTAACTCCTATTTTTACTGATTGTAAATATTAAGACGAAAAAATACATAGGAAGATAAGCATTTTATGAATAACAACAAGTAAACAGCTAAACATCAGCTATATTGTAAATCTGTGTGCACTGTTTTGTTGCTTGTAAAATTTCAGCAATCTGCTTTAAATTCTATAACAGCGTGTTAGATTGTTGGATTTATTAAAAAAAAGAAACCAGCAAAGCAACTGTTTTATTTTTTTATAGTCAGATATAAGTATGGTACTTATTAAAGTATACAGAAATAATATTATTGAGTAAAATATAATTATATGGTTCGTTTTTACACTCCTGTCACACACAAAATATTGGCCATTTTAAGATATTCTTCAATGAAGCTATTGTTAATATCAGCATTAGCCATGTATTTTTTCACACCTAAGGTTACATTTGCTGAAGGGTCAAAAGAACTTTATATAAATAATAACAATACTTTTTTATTTATATGCACAGATAAACTAACTCATTGTGATAATTCGACCAATGAAAGGACTGAGTTTGCAACATACGATTGTCCTGAAACTGACAGGTTGTACTTTGAGATAGCCTCAGCAGACGAGGTAGCATATTTTGGATTTAACTGGGAACCTTATAATCCGGGATGGGGACCTGCTCCTAATATTTACATGGTATTTCAAATCAGAAACAGTAATGGTCAAATTGTTTACTCAGAAACACCTGCACCTGAAAATGGAACAGGATATATTCCCAACATCACTAGTGCCAGAAATGGTCCAGAACAGATATATGGTACCGGTGGCTATGAGGCTCTGGAATTTGCACCCGGGCAAGCAGGTACTTACTACATTGAGTTTTCTTCATTAAATAATAATACTCACACACCCGAATATGCGGGTATAAATCTTTACCTGTTCGACTTAACTGTTGCACATCAAACAACAAATGTTGAATACCCGGGTAGGTTATACTCCAAGGCATGGCAGCTTTATGAATCTGGCTCTGCACCAACAGGAGGAGGACCTTACTGCTCAGCTACAATGTATGCATATTCCACTGACAGCATTGTAACTTCTTTTACTCAAAATCAGGTTGATGGAGGAATATGGGTTACCTTCTGTAATTCCACCGGAGTTACCAATACTGGTAACTGGATGTTAGACCGTATGTCATCAAATACCGAAGAATACAATCCGGAATACAACGTATTTCTTAATGAACCCGACCCGGCATTATTCCCGCCTGCCACTACTCTTGGCTCAATTATCGGAGATGTTATCGGGAATAAAAGCTGTATTGATGGTACTATTGACTTTGAAGTCGTTGTCGACAAAGCCGGTAATGCCGAAATTGAACTTGATTTCGGAGGATCTTATGTAACCAGAACAATTGTTACTAATGTTGAAGCAGGTGTTAACCATATTGTATGGGATGGATATGATGGCACAGTACCAATTCCAAATGCGGTGCCAAATGGAACAGAGATAACATTTGTTGTAACCTATATTAATGGACTGACAAACCTGCCATTATACGATGTGGAGAGTAACAACAATGGATTCGTGGTTGAACTTGTATCACCTACGGGAGGAACACCGACTGTTTTTTGGGATGACTCTCAAATTGGAGGTGGTTCAAATACTGACGTGGGTTGTACAGGTTCAATTTCTCCATGGAGCGGATGTCATTCGTGGTGGGATGGAAACAACTATACTCTTAACACATGGTGGTACACCGCTTCTCTTAGTACTGCACCAGTCACAATTTATGAAAGCAGAGAGCCCGACTCACTTGTTTTTGTTCAGCCTCCTCAATCTTATTGCGCTGGTGAACAATCGGTATTAATCTCTGTTTATAATGACTTAAACACTGAAGAATACACATGGAGCTATACAGGCTCAGGTTGCACAATACAGGATGATGACCCTGCTGACCCACAAGTACTTCTGCATTTCAATGATTTTGCAACTGCAGGAAATCTCGAAGTTTATGGCACAAACGACAGCTGTGGTTCCGGTGTTACTTCTGAGCTGGCTATTACAATTACAGCCAACCCACTGCCTGCTATTGGCATTTCCCCCAATGATACCGTTTGTGTTAATGAGTTTGTTGACTTTTCCGGATCTGACAACAGTGGGACTTCAATAACATCCTGGGAATGGGATTTTGCCGATGGTGGCTCATCCACACAACAAAATCCCACATATCAATATTCATCACCATTTTCCAATGTTGAAAGCGTTAGTCTTACTCTCACAAACACAGAGGGATGTACAAACACTGCTTACCATGATATAATGGTTACAGACCCGACCATTGGAATTGACCTTACTCCTAACCCTTCTTGCCTGGGAATAACAACAAACTTTGATGGTATTGGTGATAACGTGCTGTACACCGACTGGATTTGGGATTTTGGTGATGGAGAAACTGCCATAGGCCATGACACATCTCACCTGTACTCCTCCCCCGGTAACTACAACGTTTCTTTAAGCGTTTGTTCAAAACAGGTTTTTGAAACTGCTGTTATATTGCCACAGGCTTCTGCCTTTGCTGGTGATAACGATACAATGTGTCAGGGCGATCCCTATGACTTCGCCTTTGCCCCATCATTGCCGGATTCAAGCTATTGTGATAGTATTCGCTGGTTTACTTCTGGTACTGGCTCCTTTAATAATGATAAACTATTACATCCGATATATAACACACAGGTAAATGAATTAGGTAATGTTGAGTTATCACTTGTTGCCTATGGAGTGCCTCCATGTGGTAATGATACCTCTACAATGATATTGACCGTTGATTCTATTCCCAGCGGCAACTTTACTTACACTCCGGTTGACACATGCTGTGTTTTGGAATTAGTGGATTTCCAGGGAATAAGTTCGTGTGTAATCACAGATTGGGAATGGGACTTTGGCGACGGACAAACAGCTAATGGTCAAAATACTACCCATTATTACACTGTAGGTGATTTGGATTATAACGTGGACCTTACAATGACAAACCAATATGGTTGTTCAACTACATTAACAGAATCCATTTATGTTGATGATGTGAATACCGACTTCACTATGCCTTCATTTGTGATGTGCCTTGGTGATACCGCTGTATTCAATGGTACCGGCGACAATGTAACCCACTCCGACTGGGAATGGGATTTCGGTGACGGACAAACAGCTGTTGGTAAAAATACAGAACATATATATTCAGCCTCCGGTGTTTATGAGGTAACACTGAACATTTGTACGGATACAACACGTCATATAGTAACTGTTAACACCTTGCCGGAATCATCATTCACTGTTTCTCCTAATGATACATCTTGTGTTGGTGAACTGGTGACCTTCGATGCAATAGATATAACAGGCGATATTGTCGACTGGCAATGGCAGTTTGGTGATGGCAATACAGGCACAGGGCAAACACCTACTCATACATACACCCAGGAGGGTGATATGATAGTACAATCAATATACACCAACGGCAATGGCTGTATCGACACAACAACAGTAACCCGCTATGCTATGGATGTGAATATTGGCTTTAATATCTTCCAGAGTCCGAGTTGCCAGAATTTCAATGTGGATTTCACAGGAACAGGCGACAGGGTGACATTCACTCCATGGGACTGGCAGTTTGGTGATGGTGCCACATCTACGGGTATAGACGTTAATCATACATACACTACACCGGATACTGTTGATATCACTCTTGATGTCTGCTCTGAGCAGATGATCCAACAGCTGATTATAAACGCAACATGTGAAGTGTATGCAGGATCAACAGGTTATACATGCCAGGATGTGTATTATGATTATTCTGAAAGCACAGATCCTCCTACTGCTGATGACTTTGCTTCCATTTACTGGTACACAGACGGGCTGGGATACTTTGACGATCCTACGCTTCTGACACCGACATATTTCCCTGATGCCACAGAAGGTGCTATACAAAATGACACTATTACCATGATGATGGTAGGTTATGGTATTCCTCCTTGTGATAACGATACTTCATGGGTTGACCTTATTGTAATACCCGGGGCATACGCTTTTGCCGGCTCTGATGAGAACTCCTGTTTTGGTTATCCTTATGATTTCAATAACTCTACAGACTCTGCGTTTGCAACTAATTATATTAATATTAACTGGTCTACCAGTGGAACAGGTTATTTCGTTGATCCTACTGTTGAAAGACCAGTATATGTGCCCGGCACTAACGAGATAGGTCCTGTTACTCTTACCATGATAGCTTCCAATGTTATCAATTGTGATAGTATCGATGAGATGGTGCTTACCATACGCCCTACTTATGAGATGCCTCATGATATTACCATATGTCATTATGATAGCGTATTTGCACAGGGTGCATGGAGATATAATTCAGGTACTTTTTATGATACTCTCTACACAGCCCAGTATGGCTGCGATAGTGTGATAGTAACCAACCTGACAGTTCGTCCTAAGATAGATCGTGACTTTACCATAAATACCAGCGACTCATTGTGCTATGGAGAAAGCATTGAATTCACATCAACAGGTACAGCAACGCTAAACAACTGGCTGTGGGAATTTGGTGACGGGTATACATCCACAGATATGAACCCTGTTCATCAATATGACACATCAGGTTTCTTCAATATTATATATCATTATACAGATATTAACGGATGCTCTGACTCTGCCACACACCAGATAAGAGTCTTTGAGGGTCCCGATGTAACATATTCTCTAAGTATGGCCAACGCCTGCGTTAACACAGAGGTAAGCTTTGTTGGAGCCTCCAACTCCAACATTCTCTCATGGGAATGGGACTTCGGCGATGGTGACACAGGTTCCGGACAAACTGTTGCCCATACATACACAACATGGGGTAATATGTACGCCACTCTTACTGTTACCGACGATCATGGCTGTACAAATACGTACACAGAGCTGATAGTAATAGCAGAGCCGCCTGTGGCCGACTTTACTTACACTCCTGCCATATGCGACAGCATCCAGTTTACTGATCTGAGTACTTGCTCACCGGGATATAATCTTGTTGAATGGTCATGGGACTTTGGCGATGGTACTACTGATACACTGCAAAACCCATCACACAGGTATCCTTCCAATAACCTTCCCGGTGGTGAAGTATTTATGGTTAACCTAATAGTATCAGCAGATAGTCTTGGATTTATCTGTACCGACTCTATCACACTGCCGGTAACAGTACCTTCACTGCCTGATATATTCCAGTATATCGATCCAAGCCCTACATGCTTCGGAGATACTACTTACTTCTCCGGGCATTCAGGATTCCCAATCGAAACATGGCACTGGGACTTCGGCGATGGTAACTTTAGTAATGACTCTGTTACTTCGCATTTATATGCAACCGCAGATACTTTCAATGTTACTCTTAATATTATAGATACCAACCAGTGTACTAACAGCGCTACAGAAGTGCTTATTGTTAAGCCAGCTCCTGCTGTAAACTTTACTATGAGCGATAGCGTAATATGCAAAGGAGGTCCTGTGTACTTCACTGCCACTGGCTCTGCCAATGTGGATGAGTGGTACTGGGAGTTTGGCGATGGTGGAATATCCTATCAGCAAAACCCGATACATTATTATCCTTCCGGAAACACATACACTGTAACCTTAACAGTAACTGACTCCACAGGCTGTTCTTCAACAGCGTCTGATGTTATTATGGTGCTACCCGGACCAACAGCAGACTTCAGCTATGCAAACCAAAGCTGTACTGCCGTAGCATTCTTCGATGACAGTGATATACCAACAGGATACTTTGCTACTGAGTTCTTCTGGGACTTCGGCGATGGATTCACATCAGATTTACAAAACCCTGTTCATAGCTATACAACAGGCATTAGCACTTACGATGTGATGTTTGTGGTGACAGCCGACAGCTCAGGGTACAGTTGCTCTGATACAACATACCAGACAATATACACACCAGGATTACCATCAGTGTTCTTCACATGGGATCCTGAGCCTACTATGCTTGGCAATACAACCAACTTCTATGGCAATTCTGGTAATACTATTACCGACTGGAACTGGGATTTCCATGATGGTACTACATCAACAGATCAAAATCCTGCTCACGTATTCCCAACAGTAGGAACATTCAATGTAGAGCTGACTGTTACAGATATTGAAGGCTGTGAGAATACAGTTACTCACCTTGTAACGGTTGTAAACATACCTGATCTCGATTACGAATGGAGCTATGCTTGTTTGGGTGAACAAATACAGTTTACTATCCTTGATCCTCCAACAGATATTGGAGCAGTAACCTCCTGGGACTGGGATTTCGGTGATGGTAGCACCAGCGATGATATGGAACCTATCCACACCTATGCTGCTTCTGGTACCTATAATGTAAGCTGTAGCATAGTGGATACAATGGGAGCAACAAATACAGTGATAAAACAACTTACTGTTAACCCACTGCCTAACTCCTTATTTAATATAGGCACGCAGGTGTGCGCAAACAACCCTGTTGAGTTCTTCGATCATAGTACAACACAAACAGGATATATAACAGAATGGTTCTGGGAGTTTGGCGATGGATCTGATACTACTGTCTATTTCGGTGGTGATCCTGATGTAACGCATGTTTACTCCAATGCCAGCACCTATACAGTAACACTTACTGTAACCAATTCCGACAGCTGTTCCAACAGTTCAATGCACACGGTAACCACAGAACCGGGACCAATAGCTCTCTTTGATTATAACTCAGGCTGCGCCAGTGGTCCGGTTAGCTTTACCGACGAGAGTACTGTTAACGGCGGTGGTGAGATAGTAACATGGCTGTGGGACTTTGGTGATCCCGGATCAGGAGCTTCTAATACTTCAACATTGCAAAACCCTGTACACCTGTTCTCAGCACCGGGCGACTATACAGTACTGCTTATGGTAGCAAATATCAACGGCTGCGAGGATACTGTATCACATACGGTAACCGTGTCTGAAGAGCCTGAAGTAGACTTTACATGGGAAGCCAACTGCTTAACAGAAGAGACACAGTTTACCGTTGATGAGTCTGTTACCAATGTTGGCGAAGTAGCCACATGGTCATGGAGCTTTGGCGACGGAGGTACATCCAACCTGCAAAACCCAACACATACTTACGAGGTAGCAGGCACATTCGATGTGATACTTAGCATTGAAACAACCGACGGCTGTTTTGCATCAGTTACCCACAGCGTGGATATTAATCCATTGCCTACGGCTAACTTCGCACATACAGGACCATCATGTCTTAACGATACAGTTTATTTCTCTAATCTAAGCAGTTCACCAAATGGTCTTATCGAGACATGGGTATGGGACTTCGGCGATGGTAATGAAATAACCATCAACGCTCCCGACAATCCTAATGTTGAACATATGTATACCAATGAAGGCACCTTTGATGTAGTGCTTACAGTAACAGACGCAGAAGGTTGTGAGAATGATGTCACAAAACAGGTAGTGATAGTATCGTCACCTATAGCTGATTTCAACTGGAATGCCGGATGCTTAAACGAGCCCGTACAGTTTACAGATATCAGTTCAACCAATGGTGGTCCGGATATAGGCCAGTGGGAATGGTATTTTGGTGATCCGGCATCGGGTACCAACAATACATCCAACCTGCCAAATCCAACACATGTATTCAGCACCGACAGCACATTTACTGTCACACTGATAATACATAATACTATGGGCTGTACAGATACAGTAGAGCATGAGATAGTCATTACCCCACTACCGGATGTGGACTTTACCATTGAAAGTGATACTATTTGTCTGGGTAGTTTAGCACAGTTCACAGGTATCTCAAACTCAGAGATAGCCACATGGTATTGGCAGTTTGGCGACGGAGGTACATCCATCGAACAAAACCCAGGCTATGGATATCAGCAGGCAGGGACATACACCGTTACGCTTACAGTAACAGATGTAAGTGGCTGTGAGAACTCAACCTCTCAGGAGGTACATGTTAACTACGCACCAGAAGCGCTATTCAGCTATGATAATGCATGTTTGGGCGACAGCACATCATTCACTGATTTTAGCTATACCAATAATGGATATATCAACAACTGGAGCTGGGACTTCGGCGATGGTAACACATCCGATGAAACCGATCCTGTACATACTTATACAACAAATGATACTTATTACGTAACACTTATTGTCTGGGATAACTCAGGCTGTAGTGACTCAATAACATTGCCGGTACAGGTATTCGACGTACCAGTACCAGCCTTTAACTTCGCACAGGCATGTGACCCACCGGGACAAGTGAACTTCTTTAATGAAAGTGTAATGGGAAGTGATAATAGTCCGATTACCGGCTACGAATGGCATCTGGACGATGGTTACTACTCTGACGAAGTAGATCCAAGTTATATCTATGAGATAACAGACACCTGCTACCAGGTAACACTTACAGCCTTTAACAACAACGGCTGTAGTGCCACCGATACAATGGAAGTATGTGTATTCGGAGCAATAGAGACATCCTTCGAAGCAACAGATGTATGCTTAGGACAGCCTACAGAGTTCCAGGCTTTCTATGGTCCGGAAAATGATTCAGTGGCCAACTACCTGTGGAACTTCCATGATGGCAGCCAGACTGAGCTTACTTACCATGATACAATTAGTCATATATTCCCTGCACCAGGTATCTATGTTGTTGAATTAATAGCAACAGACACCAACGACTGCCAGGCAGTATACACCTCAGAGATAACAATCGATTCACTGCCTGTGGCAAGCTTTACCAATACCATCGGTGGCTGTGAGATACCTACTTACTTCGAAGGTGTGACATACAGCGGTGGTGAGTTTATTGAAAGCTGGTACTGGGACTTTGGTGATACTACTTCAACCAGTAATTACGATTCTGTTTGGAACCCTAACCACTTATACGGACCAAATGATTCAACCTACCTTGTGCAGCTTATTGTAACCAACTACAATGGGTGTATTGACACAGTTGTTCAGGAAGTATATGTAGCTCCATGTATAACAGCAGGGTTCAAAGTACCTGATGAACCTGTTTGTGCAAGAAATGAGTTGTTCTTTGTTGACACATCATTCCTTGCAAGCAATAACGGTATGATAGGTACATGGCTGTGGGACTTCGGTGATGGCACCACAGAAACATACGATGTGTTCACAGACACTGTATGGCATACCTATGCTGACGCAGGCACATATGAACTAAGTCTGACCATTACAGCCGGTATTGACACCAACAGCTACACAACAACAACCATGGTAGAGTTCGAAGTACATCCTACTCCATTGCCAATGATTGGTCTTGAAAACAACTGCCAGAGAGATACAACATACTTCAGCGATAACAGCACTATCTTTGATGAACCTACCACATACAGGCTATGGAACTTTGGTGATCCAACAACAGAGGCAGACACAGCCATTATCCAGGCACCAAAGTATGTATATCCGACATTTGAGGACTATCCTGTTAGTCTGTTTGTACAAAACAGGTTTATGTGCGCCGATTCAACAAAAGACACCATAACCATCTACAAGCTGCCAGAAGCACAGTTCACATACCAGAACACATGTATGAGCTACTATACACAGTTTGAAGAAACATCCATAGCCGACAGTGCTGTAATAGCTGGCTGGTTCTGGAACTTTGGCGACACACTCAAAGCACCGGCAGACACAGCCATTATCCAGGCACCACAGTATATTTACGACAGTGCAGGGATGTACACAGTAGAGATGATTATCACCGATGAACATCTGTGTATGGATACAGCTACCACAACTGTTGAGATAATGCCTAAACCAATCTCTGAATTTGTGATGATCGACACTAATCGCCAGGGACAGGTTTACTTTGATAACTTAAGTACTAATAATCCGGTTGACTACGAATGGGACTTCGATTACAACCAGGGTATATGGACATCCAACGATATCAACCCTATCTTCCAATACGAAGAAGATGGTAATTATACAGTAATGCTTGTAAGCTGGAACCAGCAAGGTTGTCCGGATACTACATACCAGGTTTATGATCTGTTGTTCACCAACCTGTTTGTACCAAATACATTTGTACCTTCATCACCGATTACCGACTTGCAGACATTCAAGCCAGTGGGTATTAATCTCAGTAGCTACAAGCTGGAAGTTTACAGCGCATGGGGCAACCTTGTATTCGAGACAACAGAGCTTATCGACGGAGTACCTTCCGAAGGATGGGATGGCACCTACGAAGGAGAGCCACTGCCAACGGGTAGCTATATCTGGAGAATCGAGGCAGTATTCGAAGATGGTAGTCACTGGAGAGGTACTGACAATGGTGATGGTAATACCGGGACTAGCGGGACTATTATGTTGGTTAGGTAAGAAAAGATAAAAAACAATGATTAATATACATATCACAATGAAAATAAGGAGAAAGCCAATAACGGTGCTGTTAATTGTAATGGCAATGATAACTGCGATACCGGCAACATCGCAGGATTTGGATTATTCACAGTTTTATAACAACCCCACATATTTCAATCCGGGATATGTTGGTCTCACGCAAGGATTAAAAGCCAGGCTTAATTACCGGAGGCAGTGGACCGGACTGGCTGGTGATTACAGCAGTTACTGCTTTAGTGCTGATGTTGCAGAGAGATCTTTACCAGGAGCTGGTGGTATTGGTATTATCGCCAACCAGAGCCAGTCGGGAATGGGGGCGTTACGAACCAGCGTAATTGGCTTTATGCCTTCCGTAAGGATACCCATTAGTCGACAGAGCATATTCCAGTTAGGGGCATTGGCATCAGTAATGTCACAGCAGCTCAACTGGGATGATCTTGTTTTAGGAGACCAACTGGATCCCAGGTGGGGAAATATCTACCCCACACAGTTTGCCGGAGCTGCAAGGAACAAGGTAGTGTTTCCTGACTTTGCCTTTGGTGGTGTATTCCAGTTTAAGGGTAATGATATCGAAGGTACCATTGGGGCAGCAGTACACCATATCACACAGCCAAACCAAAGCTTCTTTGATGTGGACGCCAAACTGCCAAGAAAATATGTATATAATGTGGATTTTATCATCACCATAAGAGAAGACTACGGTTACTATTCAAAACGCCAGGGGTTTAAGATTAATCCGGGTGTAATGGTAGAACACCAGGTTGGTATGATGCAATACAACCTGGGAGTGAACTTTTACATGCGCCAGGTTTATTTTGGCATGTGGTACAGAAACAGCGCGTTGGAATACGATGAGCTATCGAATTTCAATGTAATGGCAGGATTAAATATCCCATTCAACGAAGAGTACCGTATGAAAGTTATGTACTCCTATGAGTTCAATATCAACGCAGTTTATAACTTCACAGGGCCATCACATGAGATCAGTCTTATTTTTGAATTTGATGATATAGGACTTATCAGGAAATCCGACAGAGGTAACTTTATGGCACCAAGGTCGAAGAGCGGATATAGCCCGATTGAGTGCTCACCGTTTTAGGGTTTGAAGGGACGAGAGACAAGGGACTAGGAGTGACAAGGTGACAAGGTGACAAGGTGACAAGGTGACAAGGTGACAAGGTGACAAGGTGACAAGGTGACAAGGTTACAAGGAGAAATCTGACTCGTCCTGAAATAGGTTGACACAAAAAGTAAACAAATTTCAGGACTATGAAAAGAAAAGTAAACCAATTTTCGGACGAATTAAAATTGAAGATCGTTAAAGAGTATTTGGAAACAGATCAGACAAGAAAGGAGCTATCGCAAAAGTATGGTTTTGGTTCAGGCGGAACACTTAACAAATGGATTCGTAAATTTGGCATTTCAAAACCGGATGATAGAGAAATCCATAAACAAATACTAATGTCAAAAGAAAATGGTAAAAGTAAACAAGAGTTGGAATTAGAATCAACGATAAAGAAGTTAGAATCAAAGCTTTCCTATGAGCGATTACGGACAGAAGCCTTGAATACGATGATAGATATTGCTGAGGATAAGTTTAAAATTTCGATCAGAAAAAAGTCTGGCACCAAACAGTAGAGAGTATGCACACAAAGAAAGAAGGTCAAAGTATTGATACTTTGTGTGAACTGTTTGGTAAACGAAGACAGACCTACTATAAAAAGAGAAAAATCAGCACAAGATCTGCATTTGAGTCTGAGATTTTAATTCAGATGATTGCCAAGGAAAGGAAATTAATGCCTATGCTTGGAGGTAGAAAACTACATTTCAAGTTACAAGGTAAAATACCAGATGATCTTCATATGGGTAGGGATAAGTTTTTTGATTTTTTAAGGGATAACAACTTACTTGTCAGAAGAAAGCGGCACAAAGCAATCACGACAATGTCAAGTCATTGGCTAAGAAAGTATCCAAATTTGATAAAGGAATTTATACCTAATGGTCCACATCAATTATGGGTTAGCGACATAACCTACGTAGAAACATCTGAAGGCTTTGTATATCTGTTTTTGATAACAGATGCCTTCTCCAGGAAGATAATAGGATGGAATTTATCAGATAATCTGGGTTCTGACAATGCAGTTGTAGCTTTATGTATGGCTTTGAGTCAGTTACCTGCAGGAGTTAAGAACCTTATCCATCATTCAGATAGAGGAGTGCAGTATTGTAGTAGTAAATATGTTGAAATCCTAAATAAGGCTAATGTAAATATAAGTATGACAGAAAATGGTGATCCATTAGAAAATGCAGTAGCAGAAAGAGTTAACGGAATACTAAAAACAGAGTGGATATATGAAATTAAACTAAAATCTCTAAATGATGCGATTATTCAAATCAAACGAATCATAAAGATTTATAATAGTGAAAGACCACATAGTAGCATAGAGTTATTAACTCCAAATCAGGCACATGTTGAGAATCGAAGCCTTAAACGGCTTTGGAAGAATTACTACAAAAACAAGGAGCAACAATGTCATGTTTAAAACAGTACATGGTTCATTGGAAAAAGTTATTTCCGAATCATTTTTTTGACTTGAGGTCAAAAATGCTTCAGAATAACTTTTTTGTGACAATTCTAAAATTAAGAGTTATGTTTTATTTAATAAATTAATAATAAATTTGTCAACTAAATTCAGGACGGGTCAATCAGATGACAATCCAAGAGTGTTGGGTTTTGAACATTTGAACTTTGATTATTGGTATTTGTTTGTTATTTGGTGCTTGATTATTGGAATTTAAGCGGAGAGAGAAGGGCTTAGGGCTATGCTGGTGATTTTGAACATTTGAACTTTGGTTATTGAGATTTGTTTGCTATTTGGTGCTTGATTATTGGAATTTAAGCGGAGAGCGAAGGGCTTAGGGCTATGCTGGTGATTTTGAACATTTGAACTTTGATTATTGGTATTTGTTTGTTATTTGATGCTTGATTATTGGAATTTAAGCGGAGAGCGAAGGGCTTAGGGCTATGCTGGTGATTTTGAACATTTGAACTTTGATTATTGGTATTTGTTTGCTATTTGGTGCTTGATTATTGGAATTATAAAGGGAACCTCCTGAGGCGGTCAGGCAGGGACGAGAGACAAGGGACGAGAAGTGACAAGGTTACAAAGGGACAAAGTGACAAGGGGGAAATGAATAATGAATAATGAATAATGAAAAAAGACTGGGGAACAAAATGAGAAAAACCCTCTGCTCACCGTTCACTATTCACCAAAATAAAAGGTGACAAGAGGAAACCAGATAATAATTCCGGAAAGTGGGGTTTTGGTTATTTGAATTATGGGATTTATTTAAAATTTGGAATTTGTTTAAATCCTGAAATTTAAAATAAAATAGAAACCAAAAGAAAATAATAAGGAATAATAATTAATTAATTGAAATACTTTTCTATTTTTGTAGAAACAAGAAAAGTTGTGGAAAATATTCAAAAAAAGTTGCGTATGTTTAGTAATTTACTATGTCATTACGCAACTTTTTTTCATTTTAAGAGTCTACACTATGCAACTTTATCTAGTAAAATGTAATCAAACTAAAACCAATTTATATGGGCAGTATCTCTACCTTCTTAAATACATACAACTATTTTGATCATAAGAGTTTATCTGTTAAAAGAATAATAAAAGGATTCACACTTATATTATTCTTGTTAAGCACAAGTCTATCCTTTGGAGAAGGGTCAAAAGAGTTGTGGATTAACAACCATCAAACCGGATTTTTATTATGCAATAACTTCCTTACACATTGCAACGGTCCTGGTGGTAGTGGCGACAGAATACAGTTTGCCGTATATGAATGCGATAGTTTAGAGCGCTTATATTTCGACATTAATTCCACAAATGAAGTAGTATACTTTGGTATGGACGCTCCCGGTGGTTGGAGCACTCATGTAAGGTATAGAATTAAAAGCAGCGATGGCACTATTGTGTACGCAGAAACCACAGCACCACAGAGTGGTCCGGGTTTCATCAATGACATCAGTAATGCACGTGTTGGTCCGGAACAAGTTTACGGTTCAGGGGGATACGAAGCAATCGAGTGGACTCCTCCGAGTGTAGGGACATACTATATAGAGTTTCAACTGTTCAATGACGGATTTCCGGGAGGAGTAAGTTTAAACACCTTTGGAATTGAACTATTTGACCTTACTGTTTATAATGTCAGCACAAGCACTGTTCAACCAGGCCGTTTATACTCATATGCATGGCAATTTGATAGTTATCAAGGAGTGAACAGATGCTCCGCAAAATACTTCATCTATTCAACAGATAGTATTATAACATCATTGGAATTAAACACCATGCAAGGCGGATATTGGTTTTTATACTGTAATCAGTATGGTGTTGAAAACACAGGAAACTTCGAGGTTGACAGAAAGTCTGTTAACTATCAGGCTTATGGTCCGCAGTACAGAATTTTCCTAAATGAACCGGACCCAGTTTTATACCCTCCGGCAACAGTATTAGGATCTATCACCGATACAGTCACAGCAACAAAATACTGCCATAATGGATCCATAGAATTTAACGTTACCGTTGACAAACCCGGAAATGTTGAAATTGAAATGGATTTCGACGCTCCATACGTAACACGGACAGTCCCAAAAGTAGTTGAAGGCGGCGTAAATGTAGTACTATGGGATGGACTGGATGGCGCTGGCAATCCTGTACCTAACAACACAAACATAGAGTTTACCGTAAGCTATATAAACGGGTTAACAAATCTACCTCTTTACGATGTTGAAGGTAATCAGAATGGTTGGGTAATTGAACTTGTTTCACCAGCTGGGTCAACACCTCTTGTATTTTGGGATGACTCAAATGTCAGCGGTAGTACAGAACTAAATGGATGTACTGCAGTAGCTTCACCATGGTCAGGTTGTCATTCATGGAATCCCAACTGGGGTGATTACAAAACTGTAAACACATGGTGGTACACTGCCTCTGAATCTACATTACCTGTTGTCATCCTGGAAGAACGGGGTCCCGACTCTCTTGTATTTGACCAACCCACACAAAATTACTGTGCAGGTACACAAAACATACCTATCTCTGTAGCTACAGACCCAAACACAGAAATATATCATTGGTTCTTTACAGGAACTGATGTCACTATCAATCAGGCAGACCCTACAGATAATTTCATCACAATAGATTTGGGACCTCTTGCCACAACAGGATTTATCTCAGTATATGGTGAAAATGCTTCCTGTGGTTTTGGTGATACATCGCAGCTTTACATAGGCATTCAGAACTTACCAATTGCCGATGCCGGTCCTGATGACACTATTTGTATAAATCAAACTATAACTCTTTCCGGAGATTCTCTTTTTGCATCATCAATAGAGTGGAACACGCTTGGTGATGGCTCCTTTAGTTCAGGTAACATACTTACTCCTGTTTATACACCAGGTAGTGGAGATATAGCAGCAATGGAAGTACAACTGGTACTATCAGCTACTGCTGTTGCCCCCTGTGCTGACCCAGTTACGGATACCATGCTGCTTACATTCCATCCGCTGCCCGAAGCTATCGCAGGAAATGATACCGCTGTGTGCGAGAATCAAACAATTACGCTTGATGGGATAATAACCAACAGTAACACATGTACATGGACTTCATCTGGTGATGGTAGCTTTGATGATGCCTCTTTGACAAATGCGACATACACTCCGGGACCAACAGACATCACAAATGGAACTGTAACACTTACGCTTACAGCTAACGCATTTACGCCATGTACATTATCAGATAATGACGCCCTGGTATTAAGTGTTGATCCATTACCAGAAGCTGATGCCGGTCCTGATGAAACCATATGTATAAACCAAACAGTTTCACTTTCAGGTATAACTGCCAACAGCAATTCCAGTATATGGACTACTTTAGGTGATGGAGTTTTTGATGATGCATCTGACCCTTCAACAACATATACTCCTGGAACAAATGATCTTATCACTGGAACATTTCAACTTGTTTTCACTGCTGAAGCAATTACACCTTGTGTTGATAATGACCATGACACTTTAGTTGTAACAGTCAATGACCTTCCCGTTTCTGATGCTGGCGTTGACTCTACTATATGCATTAATAATGATATTATCCTTTATGGAACGATCTCCAACAGTGGAGGAAGCACATGGCAAACCCTTGGCAATGGTACCTTTAGCGATCCAACATCGCTATCAGCAACATATTCACCGGGAACTAACGATCAGGCTGCCGGATTTGTTGAACTGGTACTTACAGCTGATCCAATTCCTCCATGTACTGATCCTGTTAACGATACGATGGTTCTATCATTTGATCCACTACCAGTTTCTTTTGCAGGTAATGATACTACCATATGTGTGAACCAATCAGTAACTTTTACAGGAACAAGCACATATGCTTCATCAGTACAGTGGACCACTGTTGGTGATGGTAGTTTCGATGATCAATCTGCACTAACATCAACATACACACCTGGTACTGCTGACCTAAGTAACGGTTCTGTGGAAATTGTGCTTACTGCTTTTGCAACATTCCCTTGTACTGACCCTGATAGCGACACTCTAATCCTCAGCTTTGACCCACTTCCAATTGCAAATCCGGGAACCAATCAAACAATATGCCTTAACACAACAGCAACAATGTCAGGATCTCTGACAAACAGCATCAACGGTGTCTGGTCAACTTCCGGAGACGGTAACTTTGATGATCCGGCTTCAATGAGTGCTATATATACTCCCGGAAATAATGACAAAATTAACGGCTCTGTTGTCCTTACTTTAACCGCAGATCCTTTATTGCCTTGTACAGACTCTCACGACAGTACAATTACAATAACTTTAATAGCCTTACCTGAACCACAAATTGCCTTCCAGCCTAATGATACAGTTTGTATTAACTCTGTTACGAATTTTCTTGGTACAGATAACAGCGGCTTGAATATTGTAACATGGGGATGGAACTTAGGTGATGGCAGTACTGCCTCCGGACAAAATGTGAATTATACATACACATCTCCAAACATTAATAATGTAATGCTGTATACCATTGATAATAATGGCTGTACTGACACTACTTATAGCAGTATTACTGTAACTGACCCTGTTATTGGTTTTAATTTTGCTGATAATCCTGTTTGTTTTGAAGATACTGTTTCCCTTATTGGAAATGGTGATGTAGTTAATTATACTGAATGGCTTTGGGATTTCGGTGATGGAAACACAGGAACAGGTCGCGACACAATCCATGTTTATGATACACCAGGTGATTATAATGTTTCTCTTACTGTATGCTCAAAAACAGCTACTGATATTGCTGAAGTAATTCCTCAGGCAGTTTCAAATGCTGGTTCAAACCATACAATTTGTCTGGATAATCCATTTGACTTCAATACCTCAACTATACTTCCTGATACAACTTCAGCTGACTCTGTTCTGTGGTTTGGCGGTACCGGATATTTTAGCGATCCTAAGTTATTAAGACCTGTTTATTATAACGGTCCTAATGAACTTGGAATTATTCCTCTTTCAATGATAGCATATGGGATTGGTCCTTGTAGCAATGACACATCAATAATGTACTTAACAATTGACTCAGTACCTGACGGATCATTCATCTACTCCCCTATTGACACTTCATGTGTAAATCAGGATGTGGTATTTACAGGATCAAGTTCAACGGTTATCACAAACTGGAATTGGGATTTTGGTGATGGGTTTACAGGATCCGGAGAAAACGTTAACCACACCTATGTTACTGGTGAAGAAACATTTTACATTAATTTGTCAATAACAAATCAATTTGGTTGTTCGACCACGTTGTCAGATTCAATCTTTATTGATTCCGTTAATACGGATTTCACCATGCCTTCGTTTGTGATGTGCTTCGGTGATACTGCAGTATTCAATGGTATCGGTGATGATATCACTCACACTGACTGGGAATGGGACTTCGGTGATGGTCAAACCGCCATCGGTAAAAATACTCAGCATATCTATTCAGCCCCCGGTGTTTATGAGGTTACAATGAACACCTGTACAGATACCACACGCCATATGGTGACAATAAACACCTTGCCGGAATCATCCTTTACAGTATCTCCTAATGATACATCATGCGTGGGAGAGTTGGTTACCTTTGATGCAACAAATATAACCAGCGATATTGTCGACTGGCAATGGCAGTTTGGCGATGGACAGACAGGCACAGGTCAAACACCAACCCATACATATACACAGCAGGGTGATATGACAATATTATCTATTTACACCAACGGCAACGGCTGTATAGACACAACAGCTGTAACACGCTATGCCATGAATGTAAATATTGACTTTGACATCTACCAAAGCCCATCATGCCAGGATTTTAATGTATCCTTTACAGGAACAGGCGACAGGGTTACATTCACTCCTTGGGACTGGCAATTTGGTGATGGTGCTACATCTACAGGTATTGACGTTAATCATACATACACAATACCAGATACTGTTGATATTACACTTGATGTATGTTCTGAACAAATGACACACCAGCTAATAATTAATGCAGCTTGTGAAGTATATGCAGGATCAAATGGCATAACGTGTCAGGATGTATATTATGATTTCTCAGAAAGCACAGACCCACCTACTGCTGATGACTTCAGTTATTTATACTGGTATACTGACGGACTTGGGTATTTCGATGACCCAACACTTTTAGCTCCTACTTACTTCCCTGACCCATCGGAAGGAGCATCAGTTAATGATACTATAACAATGATGTTGGTTGGCTATGGCATTGCTCCTTGTGAGAATGACACATCGTGGTTTGATCTTGTTGTTATCCCCGGAGCTTATGCACAGGCAGGCTCAGATGAAAACACATGTCAGGGCGTTCCCTATGATTTCCACAATTCCACAGACTCATCATTTGCTACTAATTATATTACACTGTACTGGACCACAAACGGCACAGGATATTTTGTCAACCCTAATGTAGAACATCCTATTTATGTACCAGGACCTTCTGAAGTAGGACCTGTTACACTTACAATGGTGGCTTCAAATATAATAGCCTGTGACTCTATTGATGAAATGATACTTACTATAAGACCAACATATGAGATGCCTCATGATATTACCATATGTCATTATGATAGCATATTCGCACAGGGGGCCTGGAGATATAATTCAGGTACATTCTATGATACTCTTTACACAGCCCAGTACGGCTGCGATAGCGTAATAGTTACAAATCTTACAGTGCGGCCGAAAATTGATCAGGACTTTTTTGTTAGTTCAGGCGATTCAACTTGCTATGGTGAAAGTATAAGCTTTAGTGCCACAGGCTCTGCCTCTCTTACTGACTGGTTCTGGGAATTTGGTGATGGATATACATCAAATGACATGGACCCTGTTCATCAATATGACACATCAGGTATATTTAATGTTATCTACCATTACACAGATATTAACGGATGCTCTGATTCCGCCACTCATCAGGTACTTGTATTCGATAATCCTGATGCAGATTTTACAATGAATATGGCAAATGCATGTGTTGATACAGAAATATCATTCAATGGCTTATCAAACTCAACAATAATTAGCTGGGAATGGGACTTTGATGACGGATCAACAGGCTCGGGACAGAATGTTTCTCACGTATTTACAACATGGGGAATAATGGATGTGGCTTTAACCGTTGTTGATATAAACGGTTGTAGCTTCACAACAATACAAGAGGTTATTATTGCACAACCGCCTGTGGCCGACTTTACCTACACTCCTGCCATATGCGACAGCATCCAGTTCACTGATCTGAGTACTTGCTCACCGGGATATAATCTTGTTGAATGGTACTGGGACTTTGGCGATGGTACTACTGATACACTGCAAAACCCATCACACAGGTATCCTTCCAATAACCTTCCCGGTGGTGAAGTATTTATGGTTAACCTAATAGTATCAGCAGATAGTCTTGGATTTATCTGTACCGACTCTATCACACTGCCGGTAACAGTACCTTCACTGCCTGATATATTCCAGTATATCGATCCAAGCCCTACTTGCTTCGGAGATACTACTTACTTCTCCGGGCATTCAGGATTCCCAATCGAAACATGGCACTGGGACTTCGGCGATGGTAACTTTAGTAATGACTCTGTTACTTCGCATTTATATGCAACCGCAGATACTTTCAATGTTACTCTTAATATTATAGATACCAACCAGTGTACTAACAGCGCTACAGAAGTGCTTATTGTCAAACCTGCTCCTGCAGTCAGCTTTACCATGAGCGATAGCGTAATATGTAAAGGAGGTCCTGTGTACTTCAATGCCACTGGCTCTGCCAATGTGGATGAGTGGTACTGGGAGTTTGGCGATGGTGGTATATCGTATTTACAAAACCCTGTTCACTACTATCCTTCTGGCAACACATACACTGTAACCTTAACAGTAACTGATTCCACAGGCTGTTCTTCAACAGCGTCTGATGTTATTATGGTACTACCCGGACCAACAGCAGACTTCAGCTATGCAAACCAAAGCTGTACTGCCGTAGCATTCTTCGATGACAGTGATATACCAACAGGATACTTTGCCACTGAGTTCTTCTGGGACTTCGGCGATGGATTCACATCAGATTTACAAAACCCTGTTCATAGCTATACAACAGGCATTAGCACTTACGATGTGATGTTTGTGGTGACAGCCGACAGCTCAGGGTACAGTTGCTCTGATACAACATACCAGACAATATACACACCAGGATTACCATCAGTGTTCTTCACATGGGATCCTGAGCCTACTATGCTTGGCAATACAACCAACTTCTATGGCAATTCTGGTAATACTATTACCGACTGGAACTGGGATTTCCATGATGGTACTACATCAACAGACCAGAATCCTGCTCATGTATTCCCAACTGTAGGCACCTTCAACGTTGAGCTGACTGTTACAGATATTGAAGGCTGTGAGAATACAGTTACTCACCTTGTAACGGTTGTAAACATACCTGATCTCGATTACGAATGGAGCTATGCTTGTTTGGGTGAACAAATACAGTTTACTATCCTTGATCCTCCAACAGATATTGGAGCAGTAACCTCCTGGGACTGGGATTTCGGTGATGGTAGCACCAGCGATGATATGGAACCTATCCACACCTATGCTGCTTCTGGTACCTATAATGTAAGCTGTAGCATAGTGGATACAATGGGAGCAACAAATACAGTGATAAAACAACTTACTGTTAACCCACTGCCTAACTCCTTATTTAATATAGGCACGCAGGTGTGCGCGAACAACCCTGTTGAATTCTTCGATCATAGTACAACACAAACAGGATATATAACAGAATGGTTCTGGGAGTTTGGCGATGGATCTGATACTACTGTCTATTTCGGTGGTGATCCTGATGTAACACATATATATTCAGGCACCAGCACCTATACAGTAACGCTTACTGTAACCAATTCCGATAGCTGCTCCAATAGTTCAACACATACGGTAACTACAGAGCCGGGACCAATAGCTCTCTTTGATTATAACTCAGGCTGCGCCAGTGGTCCGGTTAGCTTTACCGACGAGAGTACTATTAACGGCGGTGGTGAGATAGTA
Source organism: Bacteroidales bacterium (assembly GCA_963676635.1). Lineage (GTDB taxonomy): Bacteria > Bacteroidota > Bacteroidia > Bacteroidales > F082. Next base: position 4,190,534 of record OY781105.1, on the reverse strand, counting down.
ACATGGCTGTGGGACTTTGGTGATCCCGGATCAGGAGCTTCTAATACTTCAACATTGCAAAACCCTGTACACTTGTTCTCAGCACCGGGCGACTATACAGTACTGCTTATGGTAGCAAATATCAACGGCTGCGAGGATACTGTATCTCATACCGTAACGGTGTCTGAGGAGCCTGAAGTAGACTTTACATGGGAAGCCAACTGCTTAACAGAAGAGACACAGTTTACCGTTGATGAGTCTGTTACCAATGTTGGCGAAGTAGCCACATGGTCATGGAGCTTTGGCGACGGAGGTACATCCAACCTGCAAAACCCAACACATACATACGAGGTAGCAGGTACATTCGATGTGATACTTAGCATAGAGACAACCGACGGATGTTTTGCATCAGTTACACACAGCGTGGATATTAATCCATTGCCTACGGCTAACTTTGCGCATACAGGACCATCATGTCTTAATGATACAGTTTATTTCTCTAATCTAAGCAGTTCACCAAATGGTCTTATCGAGACATGGGTATGGGACTTCGGCGATGGTAATGAAATAACCATCAACGCTCCCGACAATCCTAATGTTGAACATATGTATACCAATGAAGGCACCTTTGATGTAGTGCTTACAGTAACAGACGCAGAAGGTTGTGAGAATAATGTCACAAAACAGGTAGTGATAGTATCATCACCTATAGCTGATTTCAACTGGGAGGCAGGATGCTTAAACGAACCTGTACAGTTTACAGATATCAGCTCAACTAATGGTGGTCCGGATATAGGTGAATGGGAATGGTATTTTGGTGATCCTGCTTCAGGTACCAATAATACGTCCAACCTGCCAAATCCAACACATGTGTTCAGCACCGACAGCACATTTACTGTCACACTGATAATACATAATACTATGGGCTGTACAGATACAGTAGAGCATGAGATAGTCATTACCCCACTACCGGATGTGGACTTCACCATTGAAAGTGACACCATTTGCCTTGGTAGTCTTGCACAGTTCACAGGTATCTCCAACTCAGAGATAGCCACATGGTACTGGCAGTTTGGCGACGGAGGTACATCCATCGAACAAAACCCAGGCTATGGATATCAGCAGGCAGGGACATACACCGTTACGCTTACAGTAACAGATGTAAGTGGCTGTGAGAACTCAACTTCCCAGGAAGTACATGTTAACTACGCACCTGAGGCATTGTTCAGCTATGATAATGCATGTTTGGGCGACAGCACATCATTCACTGATCTTAGCTTTACCAACATTGGATATATCAACAACTGGAGCTGGGACTTTGGCGATGGTAACACATCAACCGACCCTGATCCTGTTCACACATACACTACCAATGATACTTATTACGTAACCCTGGTAGTCTGGGATAACTCAGGCTGTAGTGACTCAATAACATTGCCGGTACAGGTATTCGACGTACCAGTGCCAGCCTTTAACTTCGCACAGGCATGTGACCCACCGGGACAAGTGAACTTCTTTAACGAAAGTGTAATGGGAAGTGATAATAGTCCGATTACCGGCTACGAATGGCATCTGGATGATGGTTACTACTCCGACGAAGTAGATCCAAGTTATATCTATGAGATAACAGACACCTGCTACCAGGTAACACTTACAGCCTTTAACAACAACGGCTGTAGTGCCACCGATACAATGGAAGTATGTGTATTCGGAGCAATAGAGACATCCTTCGAAGCAACAGATGTATGCTTAGGACAGCCTACAGAGTTCCAGGCATTCTATGGTCCGGAAAATGATTCAGTAGCCAGCTACCTGTGGAACTTCCATGATGGCAGCCAGACTGAACTTACATACCATGATACTATCAGTCATATATTCCCTGCACCGGGTATCTATGTTGTTGAATTAATAGCAACAGACACCAACGACTGCCAGGCAGTATACACCTCAGAGATAACAATCGATTCACTGCCTGTGGCAAGCTTTACCAATACCATCGGTGGCTGTGAGATACCTACTTACTTTGAAGGAGTGACATACAGTGGTGGTGAGTTTATTGAAAGCTGGTACTGGGACTTTGGCGATACTACTTCCACTAACAATACGGATAGTATTTGGAATCCTACACACCTATACGGACCAAATGACTCAACCTACCTTGTGCAGCTTATTGTAACCAACTACAATGGGTGTATCGACACAGTTGTTCAGGAAGTATATGTGGCACCATGTATAACAGCAGGGTTCAAAATACCTGATGAACCTGTTTGTGCAAGAAATGAATTGTTCTTTGTTGACACATCATTCCTTGCCAGCAATAACGGTATGATAGGTACATGGCTGTGGGACTTCGGTGATGGCACTACAGAAACATACGATGTGTTCACAGACACTGTATGGCATACCTATGCTGACGCAGGCACATATGAATTAAGTCTGACCATTACAGCAGGTATTGACACCAACAGCTACACCACAACAACCATGGTAGAGTTCGAGGTACATCCTACCCCATTGCCAATGATTGGTCTTGATAACAACTGCCAGAGAGACACAACATACTTTAGCGATAACAGCACTATCTTTGATGAACCTACCACATACAGGCTATGGAACTTTGGTGATCCAACAACAGAGGCAGACACATCCAATGTTCAGGATCCAAAGTATGTATATCCGACATTTGAGGACTATCCTGTTAGTCTGTTTGTACAAAACAGGTTTATGTGCGCCGATTCAACAAAAGACACCATAACCATCTACAAGCTGCCAGAAGCACAGTTCACATACCAGAACACATGTATGAGCTACTATACACAGTTTGAAGAAACATCCATAGCCGACAGTGCTGTAATAGCTGGCTGGTTCTGGAACTTTGGCGACACACTCAAAGCACCGGCAGACACAGCCATTATCCAGGCACCACAGTATATTTACGACAGTGCAGGGATGTACACAGTAGAGATGATTATCACCGATGAACATCTGTGTATGGATACAGCTACCACAACTGTTGAGATAATGCCTAAACCAATCTCTGAATTTGTGATGATCGACACTAATCGCCAGGGACAGGTTTACTTTGATAACTTAAGTACTAATAATCCGGTTGACTACGAATGGGACTTCGATTACAACCAGGGTATATGGACATCCAACGATATCAACCCTATCTTCCAATACGAAGAAGATGGTAATTATACAGTAATGCTTGTAAGCTGGAACCAGCAAGGTTGTCCTGATACTACATACCAGGTTTATGATCTGTTGTTCACCAACCTGTTTGTACCAAATACATTTGTACCTTCATCACCGATTACAGACTTGCAGACATTCAAGCCAGTGGGAATTAATCTCAGTAGCTACAAGCTGGAAGTTTACAGCGCATGGGGCAACCTTGTGTTTGAAACCACAGAGCTAATCGACGGAGTACCTTCCGAAGGTTGGGATGGCACCTACGAAGGAGAGCCATTACCAACAGGTAGCTATATCTGGAGAATAGAGGCAGTATTCGAAGATGGTAGTCACTGGAGAGGTACTGACAATGGTGATGGTAATACCGGGACTAGCGGGACTATTATGTTGGTTAGGTAAGAAAAGATAAAAAACAATGATTAATATACATATCACAATGAAAATAAGGAGAAAGCCAATAACGGTGCTGTTAATTGTAATGGCAATGATAACTGCGATACCGGCAACATCGCAGGATTTGGATTATTCACAGTTTTATAATAACCCCACGTATTTCAATCCGGGATATGTTGGTCTCACGCAAGGATTAAAAGCCAGGCTTAATTACCGGAGGCAGTGGACCGGACTGGCTGGTGACTACAGCAGTTACTGCTTTAGTGCTGATGTGGCAGAGAGATCTTTACCAGGAGCTGGTGGTATTGGTATTATCGCCAACCAGAGCCAGTCGGGAATGGGTGCTTTACGAACCAGCGTAATTGGCTTTATGCCTTCCGTAAGGATACCCATTAGTCGACAGAGCATATTCCAGTTAGGGGCATTGGCATCAGTAATGTCACAGCAGCTAAACTGGGATGATCTTGTTTTGAGTGATCAGCTGGATCCCAGGTGGGGAAATATCTACCCCACACAGTTTGCCGGAGCTGCAAGAAACAAGGTAGTGTTTCCTGACTTTGCCTTTGGTGGTGTATTCCAGTTTAAGGGTAATGATATCGAAGGTACCATTGGGGCAGCAGTACACCATATCACACAGCCAAACCAAAGCTTCTTTGATGTGGACGCCAAACTGCCAAGAAAATATGTATATAATGTAGATTTTATCATCACCATAAGAGAAGACTACGGTTACTATTCAAAACGCCAGGGGTTTAAGATTAATCCGGGTGTAATGGTAGAACACCAGGTTGGTATGATGCAATACAACCTGGGAGTGAACTTTTACATGCGCCAGGTTTATTTTGGCATGTGGTACAGGAACAGCGCGTTGGAATACGATGAGCTATCGAACTTCAACGTAATGGCAGGATTAAATATCCCATTCAACGAAGAGTACAGAATGAAAGTTATGTACTCCTATGAGTTCAATATCAACGCAGTGTATAACTTCACAGGACCATCACATGAGATCAGTCTTATTTTTGAATTTGATGATATAGGACTTATCAGGAAATCCGATCGTGGTAATTTTATGGCACCAAGATCGAAGAGCGGATATAGCCCGATTGAGTGCTCACCGTTTTAGGGTTTGAAGGGACGAGAGACAAGGGACTAGAAGTGACAAGGGACTAGGAGTGACAAGGTTACAAGGAGGCAAGGGGACAAGGTGACATGGGAAACCAGGTGACAATCCCGGAGTATGGGGTTTTGGTTATTTGGATTTTGATAATTGAGATTTGTTTGTTGTTTGGATTTTGGATTTTATTTTCTATTTGGGAATTATAATTTCGAATTTGTTTATTCCTGAAATATAATAATTGTAAATAATAGATAAAAAGTCACAAGGTATTGTTAAAAAAGTTTAATCTTTGTCAGATTATTAAAATTAGCATGATATTTGAGAAATACATATGAACAATAATATAGAGAGATGAAACAAATATTTTATTTACTGACATTTACTGCATTTATTTTCTTTAGTGCAATGGCATTTGGTCAATCAGAAACCAATAAACAGGCGCTTTTAGAATTAAGTAAAAGCATGTCAAAAGATTACCAGTTAAAAAAAGCGAAAGCATTAGAATTTGCCAAGCAGAATGATTTACCAGTAACATTTGAAAATGATAAAGGTACATTCTTTGAATTGCAGTACGTTACAGAAGATGGTATTCCTATGTACTACAAAACTGACAACCGTAATGCAGCAAAGACAATATCTACAGATAAAGTATATCCGGGTGGAGGTGCTGGTCTGGATTTAGATGGTTCAGGCATAACACCAAGAGAATGGGATGGTGGAGGAGTATTGCTCACACATCAGGAATATGGTGGAAGAGTAACACAGGTTGACAATCCTACCTCAACACATTATCATTCAACACACGTTGCAGGAACAATTATGGCAGCAGGAGTACAACCAGCTGCCAAAGGTATGGCATACAATGCAAACCTACGTGCTTTTGACTGGAACAGTGACAATTCAGAGATGGCATCAGAAGCTGCAAACGGAGCATTGATGTCAAACCATTCATATGGATTTTCAAGAGGATGGACATGGACAAATACAGGCTGGGAATGGTATGGAAACGCTTCTATAAGTACTCAGGAAGACTACCTGTTCGGATTCTACAGCAGTGAGTCATATAGCTGGGATCTTATAGCACATAATGCACCATATTACCTGATTGTTAAATCTGCAGGTAATGACAGAGGTGAAGGTCCCACAAATGGTTCATATCCACAGGATGGGCCTTACGACTGTATTGCAGGTGGTGGTATTTCAAAAAATGTTCTTGCGGTAGGTGCAGTAAATGATCTCACCAACGGCTGGACAAGTCCGGGTGGTGTTGTAATGAGTTCTTTCAGCTCATGGGGACCAGCTGATGACGGTCGTGTTAAACCGGATATAGTTGCCAACGGTGTTGGTCTGTATTCAACCAGTGATGGCTCTAACACATCATATATATCGAGTGACGGCACATCAATGTCAGCACCATCAGTAACAGGGTCATTAGCACTTCTGCAACAGCAGTGGGAAGACCTTGTAGGATCAGGTGAGTACATGAAAGCAGCTACTCTTAAAGGACTTGTTATTCATACTGCAGATGAAGCAGGTAACTATGATGGGCCTGATTACAAATTTGGATGGGGTCTTATGAACACCAAAAAAGCTGCACTCAAAATAGTAGAAGATCAGGATATGAACGTAATTGATGAGCTTATTCTCGCTGATGGAGGATCATATGAAATGATACTTACATCAGACGGAACAGAAGACCTGAAAGTAACAATTTCATGGACAGACCTTCCGGGCACACCGACTACGCCCCAACTTGACCCTGCAGACATTATGCTTGTTAACGACCTTGATTTAAGAATTACAAAAGACGGAACAACATATTACCCATGGAAACTTGACAGAGACGTTCCGGCAGCAGCTGCTACCAATAACAGCAAAAACTATGTTGACAATACAGAAGTTGTATGGATTGAAAACGCTGAAGCAGGTGAATACAGAGTTATTGTTGATCACGATGGTGAGATCACCGACGGTACACAAGCCTTCTCCATAATTATATCAGGAGTTACAAATACACAATCATTACCATCTGTTTCAGCAGGTGAAGACATGTCTGGCTGTGAAGATACTGACGTACAACTCGAAGGTATTTCAGCAAATTCAAGTTCAGTACTCTGGAGAACAGAAGGTGATGGTTCATTCGATGACCCTAATACCCTACTGGCATTATATACACCAGGAACCAATGATATTGAAACCGGAAGCGTTGACTTAACACTTACAGCGTACGCTATCGCACCACTTACTGACTCAGTAGTAGACGGACTGGCAGTTACAATCGAGAAAAATCCGATTGCTGATGCTGGTGAAGACGTAACTATAGATGAAACAGAGTCTGCACAACTTAACGGTGCTGCTGAAAATTATGAATCAACTGTATGGAGCACACGTGGTGATGGCAGCTTTGATGACCCATCGCTTCTAAACGCAGTGTACACACCAGGCCCTGGCGACATTGAAGATGGTCAGGTAAAAATCACTCTGGTAGCTACTTCCATTACACCATGTGACAACGACGATACTGATGATATGTATGTATATATAGGTGATGTTCCTGTTGCAAATGCAGGTGATGATGGTCAGGTATGCGGTGACAACACATATCAGCTCGATGGTTATGCTGAAAATTACAGCACTATCAACTGGTCTACATCAGGTGATGGAACATTTGATGACACAGAGATTCTTAATCCGGTTTATACACCCGGAGCAAATGATATTTCAACAGGTGAGGTTACTCTGTCGCTTACAGCAACAGGAATAGCACCTAACACATCAGAGATTACAGATGATATGGTTCTTTCAATTTATGAGATGCCTGATGTAAACGCTGGTGCTGATGCCGTTACATGTGAGAATACCGATGTTGAAGTTACAGGTACTGTTCAAAATCAGGCTTCTGTGGAATGGACCACATCAGGTGATGGTACTTTTGCTAATGCAACAGCTCTGTCTACAACCTATACACCAGGAGCAAATGACTTTGCCGCAGGTGAAGCTACACTTACATTCACTGCCTACTTTAATGAAGGTTGTGAAATGGCTTCTGATGATATGATGCTTACAGTACAACCAAACGCAACTGCAAACGCCGGTGATGACGATTCAGCATGTAAAGATGGTAATTACACTCTGCAAGGTACAGCTCAATACAACAGCACAGTATTATGGACTACAGATGGTGATGGTACGTTCTCAGATAACTCTTCATTAACATCAGATTACTATCCGGGAACAGAAGACTACAACAACGGAACTGTAAACCTTACTCTTACTGCTTACCCTGTTGAAAATTGTTCAGCAGAAAGTACAGACATGGTTACACTGGAAATAATTGACTGTAGCAGCATAAATGAAAACAACGCAGGTAATATTGATTTCTCAATAATTCCTAATCCGGCTAACGGCACATTTACTATCAACGCTGATGATTTCGAAGGAAATACAGCTGTTGTTACAATTATGTCAGTCGATGGAAGTGTTGTTTACAAAGGCAGTCACAGTGCAATCAACAATAAGTTGAATATTAATATAAACGGTGGTAGTTTTGCTAATGGTATTTATACTGTTATGATAAACTCTGAAAAATATTCAGGGGTATCAAAACTTGTTATCCGTAACTAAAAAATAGTCTGGCTGGAAAGTCAAAGACAATAAAATTAAAAATCCCGGATGACACATTGCATTCCGGGATTTTTTTTAATCAAAAGGAGTATGAAAAGAACAGCGATTATTATTTCAGCAATCTTGTTAATTACTTTATCAGGATGTAAGGAGATTAAAGTTACATATGATGATAATGGAAAAACCATTGACATGGTAATGGGGCAAGTCCTTAAAATTGAATTACCCAGTAATGCATCCTCCGGAAATACATGGAGGAAGATTGCTTATAATGATTCTGTTATTGTAAAATCAGGAAAACCAAATTATGTGCTTGGCGATGATGGGATAGGATCGGCAGGGATGTACTTTTTCAGATTTAAACCTATTGCTGCAGGAACATCAAAACTGGTAATGGAATATGGCAACAAGTATGATTATGGTAAAAAACCATTAAAAGTTTTTGAGCTTACAGTTGTTGTACATGATGTTGAGGAGTGATGGGTAGTATCCCACAGTCTAAGATTATACTGTCTTATTTTTTAGGGATACTACATTGGCAACTGCCGTCATTCTTTCAGTCTATTCTCAAAATCCATTCTTTGATATAATATTCTGATAATTTCCACAACTTTATTTTTCTTATTTATTCTATAGAAAATGAAGTGAGATTTTATTCTTGATCTATAATATCCTTTTCGAATTGAACTAAAATCTATTCCGGAATCTGGATTTATTGAGATATATTCAATTTCATCCATTATTAATTCGAAATATCTATCAGCTTGTTCAACAGACCAGTTTTCAAATGTATAAAGCCAGATGTTTTCTAAGTCCTGATTTGCTTGGTGACTGATTATATATTTCATTATTCAGTCAGATGTTTGTCGTGCATATTTTTTAAAAAAGAGGTTCTATCAAAGTCTTTAACAAATCCAGATTTTTCTCCTTTTTTTAATTCTTTGATTAATTGGTCTTTTTTTGTTTCTTCATATTCAAACATCCTAAGTGCAGCTCTAACCACCTCACTTGCTGATGAATATTGTCCCGATTTAATTTTCTGATTAATGAAATTTTCAAAATAGTTACCTAACAATATTGATGTATTCTTTGCCATAAGAAAAATATTTTTTACAAATATACCAATTATTGGTATCTGATCAAAATTCTATAACCTGATTTTTTCTTCCGGTTGTTGCCATGTAGAATACCCCTTTGGGCAGGCTTCCTGCATTATCTTTAATGTCATGTCAATCATGTTGTGCAATAAGTTGTGGGTAATTTTACAAATAACAAAGAACATTTTTCCGCAGAGCCATTGTGTTACGATTAAAAATTTTGATAAAGTCAGATGTAATAAAGTCAAAACTTGGCTCTATTCAAAAATGTTCAATATGGCACTAGCTTTTGTTCCTGACTTTATCTTCCTTTTTGCTCAACCAACTTAATTGCTTATCTTTTTTTTTGGCTATAACAGCAGAAACTAGTCCTGTGTATTACCTTCTTGCGTTTTCTATTTCTTCAAACTGTAACTTGTGCTTCGTCCTCCAGCTGTTTCTTTTTGAAGCACTCCTTTATTTATCAAATCATTAATATCTCTAATTGCAGTATCTTTTGAGCATTTTGCAATCTTTGCCCATTTCATTGATGTTAATTTCCCATCAAACCCATCTAATAATCTGTTAAGAACTTTGTTTTGTCTTTCATTAATAACCGTTTTTGAATTTTTATTCCAAAAATCAGCTTTAAATAATATTCTCAACAAAGTAATATCAGTTGACTTCAAAGCATTAATCAAACAGTTTAAAAACCATTTAATCCATTCAGTTATCTCGAGATCTCCTTTTTGTGTTTTTTCTAAAATATTATAATATTGATTTCTTTCTACCTGAATTTGAGCAGACATACTATAGAAACGTTGTGTACTTTTATCTGACCGAGCCAATAGCATATCTGTTAAAGCCCTTGTTATTCGTCCGTTACCATCTTGAAAAGGATGAATTGACAAGAACCATAAATGAGCAATTGCAGCTTTTACCACCAAATCAACTTTATTATCACTATTAAACCATTCTAAAAAACGCTTCATTTCGCTATCTATCAAATTAGCATCAGGAGCTTGATAATGTACTTTTTCCCGCCCTGCTGCTCCTGACACAACTTGCATTGTTCCTGTAATATCTTTTCTCCAATCTGCAACAATTATTTTAAACATACTACTTCTTCCCGTTGGAAACAATGCAGCGTGCCAATCAAAAAGTCGCTCAGTAGTCAATGGTTTGAAACAATTTTTTGTGGCATCAATCATCATATCTACCATTCCATCAATATTTCGGTCAGACATAACGAAGCCAGCGAAATCCATACCTAATTTCTGAGCAATTGACGTTCGTACTTGTGCTGGATTTAATAATTCTCCTTCTATTTCTGATGATTTTAAGACATCTAAGGTTAGAGTTTCCAATAAAGCTTCGTCTTTTAAATCAAAACCCAAAGATTCCATTCTCCCAATTAATCGTCCTTGCATATTTCTTACTTCACTTAATGGAATAACTATTTCATCATTTTTCCAAGTGAAATCCGGCCAATTATCTCTTTGATGTATATAATAACTCATTCGTTGTATTTTTTGCAACAAATATATACATTATTCGCTGCATTTGACAATATTCGTTGCATTATTTGCATTAATTGAATGCTTTATTCGTTGCAAAATACCGAGAGTATTGGTCGGACTGCTATTATTTAACTCAAAAAGCCAGTCAAATCATCAGCAATAATGAGGTATAAAGCCTTTAGTTAGACATGTATAATTCAATATGGGTTCATTACCGGGGGCTGGGCGATTGATAGAGTCTTGTTATTCTGTTGCATACCAAAACATGGAAATAGCTTTTTAACTACTTCAGGTAATACTTAAGTTATATATTAAAGTATTTCAGCAAGTTCAGTTTTTTAGTTTCAATAATTAACAGGTTTCAAATATAATAAAAATCATTGGTAATTTATTAACTTTGGTTTGTGGTTTTAATAATTTTCAGGGATAACAATACAGGATTTTAGTATATTCTCCAAGTTGCTATTCATAAACATTGTATCTGCTTCAGAGGCTTGTTCCCTCAAGTCCCTAACACAGTCTCCAAGTTGCACTTGCCCGTCATATCCACCTCAGGTTTAGCAGGATGGTATTCGCAAAAGTCGCATTCACTCACCCTATCGACATATCGCTATCATACAAATTCTTCCGTGGTCTGGCGCCAACATTTACTCCTTCCACAAAAGCTTCCACACAATCCAGCACATCGTCATGGTATCCACCTTCCAGAACAGCGAACATATTGGGGAATGCACGTCGCAGTCTTAATCCGCACTCATAATAACCTTTGATAGTAAAATTCAGCTCAAGCAGGTTATCCGACTCATAGCCGTCGAAACCGGCACTTACAGCCAGTACATCGGCACCAAAATCCTTAGCTGCAGCGATAGCCTTATTAAGGGCGCTATACAAATCAATATCTTTACCACCAGCCAGGATTGGTATATTCAGTGTTTTCCCCACTCCTACCCCAATACCTGTCTCGGTAGGGAATCCCGTACCGGGGTATGCCCATTGCTGATGTATTGAGCAGAAGAAAACATCAGGATTGTCATAAAATATAGACTGAGTGCCATCGCCATGATGGCCATCGATATCAAGAATAAATACTTTTTTACCTTCATTAGCCAGCTTCTGAGCGGCGATAGCAACATTATTAAAGAAACAAAATCCGGCAGCTTCGTTGCGCATAGCATGGTGGCCAGGGGGGCGTACTGCAGCAAAATCGCCAGTCTGACTTGCTTTAACAGTAAGACCTACAGCAAGCAGAGCAGCTTCATAACTTTCAGGAGAGAGGTTTACTTCAGCTATTCTGTCACCCTTCTCGCATGCTGCTTTAAAATTATTATGATATTCTTCGGGGTGAATCAACGATAAATACTCCGCACCATCAGCCCATGAATCTTCATATTTATCAGCGAAAGCCTGCAGCCGGTAAGAAGCCTCCTCATAATACTTCCTGTGATGGAATCCGATAAATTTCTTATTAAACAGAATTTTCATTTTCCCAAAGTTTTTTTATCAGCATTATTGAATCATCCGTTAATTCACGGATAAAAGTATCTGTAGTTGTTTTTGTAATTGGCAATAAAAGTTTATTTCTCATATTGTCACTAAAATAACTACAGAAATCAATTTCATCAATTGGTCCCATTAATTTTTTCAACTTCTGTTCATATAGTTTATATACAAGAACAGAAGCCATATAATCAATAACAATAAACAATCTATCTTCAATTAACAAAAGATTTTCCGGAAGCTTCCCTTTTTTTGTTGTGACACATATTTCTGGTGACTGGCCTATAACATCACCGGCATCAAGCTGTTCGGTAAGCTTATGAATCGTAAACTTCGAAACTGAAGCATTTCTATTAACCAGATCCTGATATGGCTGTGGACCAGCACCATGATGATTTGCCAGATCAGCAGGGTGGAAATTATATATCCCTAAGGGTGGGTCATTAATAACGGGACTATCAATAATCTGTCCAAACACACATACCAAAATGGCGTCAGGCTTTAGCTTTTCTACCAGATTATGGCCAAAGTCGGTCTTAATATCACCTGTAAAGCTTGGTATTCCAGCCTTGACTGCAATATCAATAATATCATCTTCGAGTTTTAACCTTTGAACATCATTATACTTCCTCCATATCCGTCGTTTAACTGATATTTTTGCCTTATCACTTACCGGATCATCAGTAACAAAGCCAACGACTTCTGTTTTACCAGGAAACAACTGCTGAATTTTGAGAAGTGTTTTTAATAATATCCCTCCGGTTTTGTAGCTGGCAATTAATAATATTCTTAGCGTGTCCTTTTCAGATTGCTTTTGATGATCATTTTTTGGTATAATGAGCTGACCCCACTGAGAATCACCAGGACTGTCAACAATCTTAGTATCAGGATTCTTTTTAATTATCAGCTCATCAAGTATTTTTTCCAGATTCAGACTCATAACTTATATTAGAAGCGGGAAGCTCTATGGTAAACAGAGTTCCGCTATTGACTTCACTTTCCACCTTAATTGTCCCTTTATTCATAAGCACAAATTCATGCACTAAAGTCAGACCTAATCCTGTTCCTGACTCATTATTAGTACCTTTAGTTGAATACTGTCCGTTATTATTAAAGATAGAGCCAATCTTGTCAGGTGGTATACCCACGCCATTATCTTCAACAGTTATAATGGCTTTGTTATCTGATGTAACTGCGGAAACGACAATAGTACCTTTAGTAGGAGTAAACTTTATTGCATTGGAGACAAGGTTCCGCATGATTGTATAAAACATATTACTATCAGCGAAAGCCTCCACAGAATTGTCAACATTAACAACAAGATTTATGTTTTTCTCACTCAATAATCCCGTCAACAATTGCAAACCAGAACTAATTTGAGATTTTAACATTATTATTTCAGGCTTGGGCTTAATTTTCTTACTTTCAAGCTTTGACCATTGAAGTAAATTATAAATCAATGCATTAAGACTACGTACAGTAATATTTATATTATGATTATATTCAATAATTTCCTCCAGCGACATATCTTCATGGTTATCAGCAATCAACTCCGAGAAACCCTGTATTACGCCAACAGGATTAAGTATATCATGAGCAATAATAGAAATAAATTTATCCTTTGTTTCATTGGATGCTTCAAGATCGCTGGTTGTTTTCTTATGTTCGTCAATCTCATTTTTAAGAATACCATTTGTATGAGAGAGACTTTTTGTTTGCTCCTCTACTTTTATTTGCAGTATTTCACGCTGTTTCTCAATTCTTACCACTCTGTATTTATTCAATAGCACAGCTATAACAATAATAATAAGTATCAAAGAAGCATAAAAGTAACCTGTTTCATAAAAACGGGGTATAACTTCAATATTCAGCACATAAGGTACTACAGTCCATACATCATGATTATTAGCAGCGATAATTTCAAGAGTATAATCGCCATGAGCCATATTATTAAAAGACAACTTATGAGAATTACCCAGATCAATCCACTCCTCACTAATCTGCTTAATACGGTATTTATATTTATTTTTAAAACTGTTTATATAGCTCAGTCCAGCAAATTCAATAGTAAAAACATTATTTTCGGGATAAACAACCAACTTTCTATCTTCAATTAATACCCTATCCGGAATAACATCTTCATTACCTAGTTTCAATCCAGTAAGCACAACAGTAGCAGGTATAGTATTATATTTAATAGAAGCGGGTTTAAAATAATTCACACCATTAATACCCCCAAAAAACAGAGTTCCATCATTTGCTCTATAATAAGCCCCGGTATTGAATTCATTGCTTTGAAGTCCATCACTTACATCAAAATTCTGAAACCTATCTGTTTCCGGATCAAAACAAGTAATACCATTGTTGGTACTCATCCATAACCTATTAACATTATCAGGCAGAATAGCATATATATGACTATTGGGCAATCCGTTTTTCTCGCTATATCTTTTTGTGCTATTCAACTCAATATTAACGCAATACAGTCCATTACTTGTAGCAATCCAATAGAAAACTGAATCGTTGTAAATACAATTAACAGGATCACTATTTTTTGAGAATCCTGATTGTTTAATAACCTCAAATTCATGAACTGTAGTATCGCTGACATGCACAACACCTATCTTACCCTGGTTAAACCCCACCAGAATATTACTATCATTATCGTAGCAAATGGTACGCACTGCCATTTTCCATGGATTCTCCTGATCTTCGATAGGTTGGTCAAAATAAAAAAGTTCATTTGATTTTGGGTTAAACCCCGACAATCCACCTTCTGTTCCCAACAAAATCATCGAATCAGAAACAGGGAACACTTTATAAGTATAATTCACAAGATACCTGTCTTCATATACAGCTTCAAAAGTCATATGCTCAGATTTTCTGGTTCTTTTATTAAACTTCATCAAACCACCACCTTCAATTCCAAGCCACAGATAATCAGGATTTGTTAAACAATCAGTAATATTATAAACATTTGATTCAAAAGAATACGACAAATCACTAAAATCTTTAGAAGCACTTACCACACCATGGTATCCTCCGAACCAGTATAAATCATCACCTTCAGTAATCGACCTCATACTCTCAATTATAAAATCAGGATTTACATCATAATTTAACAGTTTAAAGTCGGCCGTTCTGGGTACAGATAGCTGCACACCTTTACCATTTGTACCAACCCATAAAATATCATTAGAACTATAATAAACAGACAAATTACCTATATCCTGACCTGGGCCATTTATATAGCTAACTTCCGTCTTAAAGTTATCACTGATACTTATCACACCACCCATTAAGCTAGCCGCATAAATAGTTCCATCACTATCACCGGTAAGGCTCGAAATAATGCTAAAGGTATCCTTATACTCATTAACGAAATCACTATCGATATAATCCTTAACGTTCACAAGACTATCCTTAGCCGGATCATAAAACAGAAGCGCCCCATTCATGTATGTATAATCCATAAGACCAACCCATATTCTGCCCGTTACACTCTGGTAAATATCATTTAACCTCAGGTTTCCATGCTTGCCATTAATAGTAACACAATGATGATTAATAGTATTTTGTTCAATATCATATGTTAACAAAATCTCAGAGCCAAGAACTGACACCCATAAGTGATTCTTATTATCAACCATCAGAGCATTAATAACCTTAAAATTAACCTGCTTACATTTAAGCTCAACATATTTACGTTCAAATGTATTTCTATTAATAGTAAAGACACCAGCACCAGAAGTTCCGCACCAGATATTATTATTGGTATCCACAACAACTCTAAAAATAACATTAGCTCCCATTGCATCCAGCGAAGAATCCAGCTCAATACTGGATATAAAAGTCTCGTTATAGGGATTAAAACACGACACACCATTATTAGTAGCAATCCAAAGATTACCATCATAATCTTTTATAATATCCTGAATACTGTTATTGGGAAGAGAAGTAGAATCGCCAACAATATTTCTGAAAATTTTAAAGTTATAACCATCATAACGATTAAGGCCATCGGCAGTACCAAACCACATAAAGCCCTGATCATCCTCCACAATACAAGTAACCCTGTTCTGACTAAGGCCTTCTTCAAGAAGTATCCTCTTATCCAGAGTATACTGCTTTTCTGAGTATCCGGAATATCCAATAACCGCAGAAAACAGAACAGTCAGTATCCATCTAAATAAATATGTATTGCAGTGCATTAAAAGTTTAAATAGTTATATTTGAACCTTCGAAAATAAGAAATTTTCACGAATATTTAACATTAACAATAAATTACTTTATGCCTTTTTCAAAAAGAATCATCAGTTTTTATCAGGAGTTGTCATATGAAGCAAAGATACCCGATGATATAACAATTCTAAATCCATACAAAGACACAGAAGTAATGGAAATTTGCGAAAAGTTCTACAATCAGTATTACAACGATAAAAATCCCCGCCGTATGATCCTTGGGATAAATCCCGGCAGATTTGGGGCAGGCATAACAGGAATACCATTTACAGATCCGGTAAACCTTGAGAAGCACTGCGGTATCAGCAACAGCTTTCATAAAAAGCGCGAGTTATCTTCAGAATTCATCTATTACCTGATCACAAAAATTGGCACACCACAAGAATTTTATAAACACTTCTACATTGGATCAGTAAGTCCGCTGGGCTTCGTAAAAAACAATAAAAATCTAAATTACTACGATAACGCAATACTTCTGCGCAAGCTAAAACCCGTAATAATTTCAAACCTTATAAAGCAAATTGGTTTAGGGATAGTTTCATCAAAAGTTTACTGCTTAGGACAAGGAAAAAACTATGAATACTTAAAATACCTAAACAACGAAACACATCTTTTTAAAGAGATAATACCCCTGCCCCACCCCAGATGGATTATGCAATACCGCAGAAAACAGGTTGAAGAAATCACGGATGATATAATATCAAAATTACTAAGGTAGTAAATAAAGATACAGACAGGAAATAGCAAAGCATATAAGCATAAACCCGGCAAAAAAATAAATCCCCGACTATTAGCATATATTTGTACTTTTGTTGCCCTGTAATTGTTTAATCATATATGAAAAAAATACTAACAACATTTTCAGTTATAGTAATTATATTGTTTGTGCTTTCATTATTTGGGTGGATGGTATCACATATTACTAAAGGTGATAAAAGATTCGGATTTATAACAGAACCCGTAAAACAAGTTATCAGCTTTCCGGATATGTTCACACAATCGGTAAAAGAAGTAAAAAAACTACCGGGCACATTTGTCCCAACGCCAAAAAACTTCAAAGCTGTTAACAACATTCAGGATGATATTTATGTACTGTCATCTTATTCAGACACAAGCGACTCAAGGTCGGTAGTTGTTATGAACCTGAAAAACGACGATATTCTTCACAAATGGACATTTAAAAACCCATTTAATAATCACGACAGGATAGTAAACCCCATGATGTTACCCGACAGCTCACTACTATATGCCTTTGATTGTATGTCGGGTATTAGAAGAGTAGATGCGCAATCTAACCTTATCTGGAAACAAGACAGCGTAAAACAACATCACTCAATGAACCTCGACGCCGACGGTAATATATGGTTCTGCGCTTTCGAACCAGTTTATCATGCTACGGGTATGTATCAGCTAAACGGAAAAACAGTATTCTATGTCGATAACTATATCACCCAGCTTGACTCAGCAACAGGAAGGATAATGTTTCACAAATCAATGACAGAAATACTAACCGACAATAATCTAGAGTATTATATAACAAAGTCGGATATACCTAAAGACCCAATACATATCAATGATGTGCAGCCTGCTCTTAAAACAACAGAATATTATAATAAAGGAGACCTGTTTATAAGTGCCAGAAACCAGTCGTTTATTATGCACTACAGGCCATCTACCAACCAGATTATTGAAATAATACAAGGGCCGTTTTCATGTCAGCATGATGTTGACTTCCTGAACGACTCAACGCTGGTGTTCTTCAACAATAACTACTACGAAACACACAGCAACGCCACTATGGAACCACCAAAAGATTCAACGCGCTTGCATTATGCCGGTGACTTTTATTCCAATATTGTACAATATAATCTGGCCAGTCACAGTTTCTCATTTATTGCTGACTCAATATTCAGAGCAAATGAAATTTTCAGCAATACAGAAGGTCTTATTGAATTAACAGCCCCCGGCACGTTTTTCGTTGAAGAACAAAACACGGGTTTAATATGGATATTAAAAGATGATGAGGTTATATATAAAAATGTTCTTAAATCACAACATAAAGGGCATCATCATTTACCAAACTGGATAAGAATTTTAAATTAGTAACAATGAATATACTATATATTGGCCCCGGACTGGGCATAGGCACAATAATACTGATTTTTATAATAGGCGGAATTGTTGTATTTGCTTTCGGATATATAATCTGGCTAAAGATAAAAAGCTATTTCAAGAAAAAGAACAATAAAAAATAATGGTTTATTACATAATCCTCTTTATTAGCTTTTTTATAATTGCATTTATAATTAAGCACTACCGATCGGCTTTCTATTCACTGGCAGAAGACAGCGTTTCACTGGTAAACGATCTGATAGCAAACGAAGATGATGAAGTAAAAATCAAGCACGTCTCAACAGGCACAAACAAGCTGGTACTTTCACTCCTGAAAATGTTTATGGTAGCAATTGCAGCCATTGCTGTTGGCAGCATCCCCATTATTATCTACTGCTTAATAACAAATACAGGCTATAACGAGCTGTCGTTTTTAACACTGTATCCCATTATCGCCATTTCTGCAGGCGCAACAGTTCCGTTTGTTTTACCTTCCGGGAAAGGCAAAAAGAAAGACTATTCAGAGCTTTCTATATTATTACATCACCTGGCGCTGGATAATTACAACATTGCTGATAAGCTGTTTAAAAGTGAGACAAGAAAAAGTATCAAAAAGAATTTTAAACCAAACGAAACATTTGTTATTGTATCCGGACTGGCACGGGCAGGTACTACCAGTCTGATGAATAACTTAGCTGAGATTGACAACTTCATCTCACTCAATTATTCCAACATGCCATTTCTAATGTCGCCCAACTTATGGAAGAAGCTATATAATCCGAAAACCAGTAAAGTAAAAGAAAGAAGCCATAAAGACGGCATTATGATAGGGCTTAACTCCAACGAAGCACTGGAGGAATACTTCTTCAAAGTAAAAGCAAATGACTCATACATCAGTAAGAAAACGCTGAATGAATATACTATCAGTGAAAGCGACTACAACGATTACCTTAACTACCAGAATAATATTGTACGTAACAACACAAAAACCTATCTGGCAAAGAATAACAATTTTATTCTCAGATATAGCTCCATGCGGCAGTACAACAACAGTTTCCTGATGGTTATTTTGTACAGAGACCCCTTAACACATGCGGCATCACTTATGGAGAAGCACAAGGAGTATACAAAGCTGCATAATGAAGATAAGTTTGTACTTGATTACATGAACTGGCTTGGGCATCATGAGTTTGGATTAAACCAGAAACAGTTTCTTTTTAACACTTCAGAGGAAGTGGTTACAGGCGATAAGTCGTTGTTGGACTACTGGTTAAAGATTTGGATTAATTATTACTCATATGTGTTAACTATCAGCCATAGCAACACGATTTTAATTAATTACAATAATTTCTGTGAAGATCCCACAGCAATTACAAGTAAAATATTAAAAAAGGTTAATATAGAATCAGATATTACATTTACGCCCTTTAACAACAAGCGTAAGGCCGTTAGCAATTACACTCCGGAGGTATTAGAAGAGGCAATGAGAGTGTATGAGAAATTGGGAGATGGTTTTTGAGGAACAAGAGACTAGGGACAAAGGGACAAAGGACAAGATGACAAAGGACAAGGTGACAAGGTTAATAATGAAAAATGAAGAATGAATAATGAAAAATGACTGGAGGGAATAGAGGGACTGGAGAGACTAGGGGACAAAGGGAAATCAGATAAAAATTCGGGAATGTGGAGTTTTGGTTATTTGAATATTGGTGGTTGAGATTTGTTTGTTATTTGGTGCTTGAAGGCAAATAACAAATAACAATAAATCAAATAACAAACAATAATCAATGAATCAAATACCAAAAATCAAACAATCAGATTACAATTCGGGAATGTGGGGTTTTGGTTATTTGAATTTTGATGCTTGAGATTTGTTTGTTATTTGGTGCTTATTATTTGGAATTTAAAAGGTAAATAACAATAAATCAAATAACAAACAATAATCAATGAATCAAATACCAAAAATCAAACAATCAGATTACAATTCGGGAATGTGGGGTTTTGGTTATTTGAATTTTGGTGGTTGAGATTTGTTTGTTATTTGGTTGTACTATTTAGTGTGCCATCGGATCAGGTTTGTTTTCACAGCTTAGGTATTAATGCATTGTAAAGATAACCCGTTGTGCATTTAGGACAAATTTAATTTAATGTTGTTAATATTTCTATCAAAAACAAACTTATTTAGATATTGAATCAAAGTAAGAGCAGCAATTTTAGAAAGTATTCTAGTTTTGAATCCCAGGAATGATTTAGCATAATTTCTTCTTATCATAAATTGGTCAGTTAATTGAGAAAACAAAGTTTCTATTCTTTTTCTGGATTTTCTATAAATATACGGTATTTCAAAATAATTAAGTTGATTTTTCCTCATAGGAGTTTTTAAATTTATTTGAGCTGATTCAAAAAGGTTAAGTTGAACACTTGCAGATAAATAACCCATATCACCAAGTAAAATACAGTCAGATAATTGAGTGTCTATATCTTGTAAGTATTTAATATCATGAACTGAAGCAGGGGTAATATCTATACTTTGAAAAACACCGGAAACAGAACAAATTCCATGTAATTTATATCCGTAATAATACAATTTTTGAGAAGCACAATAACCTTTATCTGGAGAACAGTAATCTTGATCTTTACAAATTGTACTTCTTAAAGATCGAGACATTTTACAAACTTCTAAAGGCATTGAATCAACAATAAAGTGATCTTCAAATTCATTGAAAAAATTTGCAATCTTATCCCTTATACATTCTAAATATGGAAATAACTTTCTTTTCCTTCTGTTATAAACACTTCGCTCAATCAAATCTTCCAAATAGGTATCTTTTATCACTCTAAACAACTGACATTCACTATCTATACTCATATACTCTGAAGTTAAGTTCATGGCAATAAGTTCAATATTTGAAAGTTTTGGTTTACGTATTTGAATAAATTCATCAAATGAAGGTTCAAATTTTTTGATATTGTTCAGAATAATTTCGTAATTTTGAATAAAGTTGTTCATAATTTAATTGTTTGATAGTCATTTAAATATACGAATTATTTTAATTCAATGAACAACTTTTTTTATTTTTTTTTCAAATGCACAACGGGTTAAAGATAATATATTATTGAATTACTAGTATTGTGGGGTAACTTGTTTTTTTGGTAAAGGGTAGTTACACCTGCTTGGGATTTGAAGAGACTACTGGAACATCAAAGCGGACACCCACACAGGGGTGTCCCTACAGGGGTTGTTCTTAACCACCCCAACCTTGATTAAAGCCCTGAAAGGGCGTCCTGTAATAGCATAGGGCGGAAGCCCTATGTCCAGGTTGAAGTATGTATTAAGGCTGAAAGCCTGGCCTGTTTTTGTGGGCTTTGCATTGCGAATGATTTAAGAAACCCCAAATAAAAAGCACCCAGATGCTTTCTATTAATTTAAAGGAAATCGATAAAATTGCATAAGAAATTTTTACTCAAGCCGCAAGGCTTTTACGTTTTTTACTCACAGCTTTTTTATTTTTATTGGAGTTCATGATTGCTTCGCAGTTCTTGATAAAAAAGTAAACAACCCTCCTATCAGCTTGCAGCGGACACAGCGCCAAGGCTACGACCTCCTTCTCAGCCTAAGGCTGATACGGCGGTCAATGGCGGGCAAGGCAAAAAATCATGGGCTTCTTCTGCTTAAGTCCGCCTGAGGCGGATGTAGCGTAAGTTCAATGGAGTGATCTGCTCGTTCTTCGGAGCTTCTCCATTTCTCTAACGCTACACTTCTAAAAATCCACTTAACCATAAGAGGCCCGCCATTCCCAACTCCGGTAGTTCTGACTAATTATGTAGATACGGCCGGGTGGGTATCGGAACATTGTGGGTTGTTTGGAATTCAGGAACCTACCAGGTTTTAAAACATCACCCACAAAACAATCCTTTAGGGTTTGTTGATGCCAGGAGCATGGATAAATATCAGCAATACACCAGTAACCCAGTCCTTTTTTAACCGCCGTATCAGCCTTAGGCTGAGAAGGAGGTAGGGGTGGGTTATTGCAAGGCGGCTTGAGCAAAAAACGACTTGTCGCTTTTATGGATTCCCCCCTGAGCGTAGTTTGCAACTACGCTCTCTCATATCACAAAAACAATTATTATGCACAATTATACCAATTTCCGGTATTATCTTTCCTTCGGTAGCTAGCATAGTCAAATTCATTACTATTGTAAACAAAATTACCCCTTTTTGGGTGTATGTTGCGCGGGTGTTACCCAGGTGATCTTTTAAATAGTACTGGTATGTGAAGTTGCCTGAAGAATCGGGTATGGCACGGCCCTCGGGGGTGATGATGAAATCAGGCATCCCAAGTGCAAACACATTACTGGCTGCATATTCTGTAGTTGATATTTGTTTATTTGCTTCTATGACTGTATTGCTTTTTGTGGTAAAGATAGGGATTTGTTGGTAATGATATGTGCGGTTTAGATAAAAGCGCTTAAGTACTTTTATCTTTACCTTTCAACAAAAAATTAAAAATTTTCTAATATTCCCTGTTTGGGGAGGGTTTTTCTCTGCGATATCGGTTAAGAAAAACTCTGGTCAATACAAAAGCCTGTGCATTCCAATACCCCCTTACACCGAATAAGGCACTAACCAATCTATATCACTATTAACTTTCTGCGGTATTTTTTGCTACCTGAATCAATCTCAATGACATACATGCCTGGCTTTAATAAAGTAATATCTATTGTTTTGCCGGGCTCTGAGATATTAATAAGCAGACTACCCATTTGATTATAGATTTTTACATTTTCAATTTCAGAGCCATTATACCTGTCTATATTTAACCTATTACTTGCAGGCTGGGGATATATGTGATACAATTCTTCAAAACTCATTGTGTTAATACTAGCATAAGCACAAGCAGTATCAATTTCTGCCACTGAACTGCAACCCTCCGAATTATCATAAGCTGTCACAACAGACGTAGGAATTGCAATGTAATCACAAACACTTTTTACTTCGCATTCACTTAAATTAGAATTATCAAAAATCATAATTTTTTCTATTGATGATGCTCTTATATTTTCGATACCAATAAGTGTATTTAAATTAGAGTGGTGTGAAACAATTATTACCCCATTTACTGTTACTAGATTTTCCAAACCAGATAAATTGTTGAGTAAATCATTACCTTCAATAACAAGACCCCCATAAATATGTGTTATGTTCTGTAAACCTGACAAACTAACAAGATTATCATTATCACTTATTTGCAAGCTGGAAAAGGTGTTGATCCCTTCAATACCTTCAAAGCTATTAAAGGCAGGGTTATACACTAATAATAAATTTCCAATAAAACTTATATTTTGGTTTATTCCTGAAAAACTTTGTATACTATCACAATACACATAGGCTAATCCACCTAAGCTATCAATATTATCCAAACCTTCAAGATTTTTCACATAACTTAATCCTTCTAACGAAAGATATTCTCCAACATATTCCAGATTTCGTAATGCATGCAGATTCTTTAAAGTATTCAAAAACATCAAATCAACAAACCCATCAACTTTTGTAATATTATGAACACCTTCAAGATCTTCAATTAGCGGACAATCAATAAATTGAAGATCACCAGGAACATAAGCGATTTCTCCCAAAGCTGTGACATCTGTTAATCCTAAATTATTACTGAAGCTTAAGTTTCCGCCAACAGAATCAAGGTTGTTTAAGCCTTCAAGCGTTGTAAGCAATGTGGTATTTGTTACAGAAAAGGAGCTCATTGTTTGATTGATCTGGCTCAAACCATTTAGGTTAGTTATGTTATCACCAGTTACTTCTACATTTCCAATTATCTTTGTACAAGATGGATAGATTGTAGAAAAATTATCTATATCCTCCTGATTCGAAAAAATAACTCCGTTAGGCAAACACAACTGGGCGTAACTTGAAATGTTAAGTCCGATAATTAAAATAAAAAGTAAAATTTTCTTCATATTGTTCGAATTTTATAATAAACTAAGTGTCAAACATACAACTCTTTATAACACTAAACAACTCCCTGATATGGTAGGTATCAAACCTATTATTTATGATAGGTTTTCTTGTCAGCATATTTTATATCTATCATTATATCAATCATTTCAAACATGCCGCGTGTAAACATATGTATTATTGTAGTTTTGTTTGAAAATGCAGGATTTTTAAAAATTTGTTCTCCACTTCAACTGGCTCAAGCTTTAGGCTAAGGAATTTAGCGTGCAAAGGTAATCCACCCCACACTGAGCGTAGTTTGCAACTACGCTCCTTCATATTATAAAAACAATTATTATCCATAATTAAATCAATTTCCGGTATTACCTTTCCTTCGGTAGCTAGTATAGTCAAATTCATTACTATTGGAAATAAAATTACCCCTTTTTGGGTGTATGTTACACGTGTGTTGCCCAGATGATCTTTTAAATAGTACTGGTATGTGTAGTTGCCTGAGGAATCGGGTATGGCACGGCCCTCGGGGGTGATGATGAAATAAGACAGTCCAAGTGCAAACACATTACTGGCTGTGTGTTCTGTGGTTGATATTTGTTTATTTGCTTCTATGATTGTGTTGCTTTTTGTGGTAAAGATAGGGATTTGTTCTGATAGAGTATGCTATATAGAATATTATTCTTCCAATGAAATGATTATTATATCCAATTAGTATTTAATGTTTTTATGAAAGGATTAAACACTCTCTGCCAGATATTGATATAAAATACTTTTATAAAATAATTGATATTTTAAGGAAGGCAAACAAAATATTGCAATAGAACGTTGAACATTGAACACATAGCTTCAACCATACAGCCCCAAAGCAGCATTAAAATGAAAATTTCCAGAATAAAATGGAATTAGATTCCATATTTTTCCTATTTTTGTTTATGATTAAAAGAGATTCATCGAAATTATTACTTGAATTAGCCCCACACTTTAAGGTGGTTGCTGTTATTGGTCCTCGTCAGTCGGGAAAAACAACATTGGTAAAAAAGTTATTTCCAAAAAAATCTTATGTAAACCTTGAAATACCTGCAAACCTGAATTTTGCAACTGAAGACCCAATGGGTTTTCTTAGTCAGTTTAATGAGGGGCTTATTATTGATGAGGCGCAAAAGGCACCATCACTATTTTCATATATTCAGGATATAGTTGACAAGTCACGTAAAAAAGGGATGTTTATCCTTACCGGCTCAAACAATTTTCTGCTTAATAAGAGTATTTCCCAATCATTGGCTGGAAGGGTTGCATATTTGCAATTATTGCCATTTAGCTATCATGAATTAAAAAATAAAACAGCACAAAACGACTCGTTATTCTTTATGTTAGATGGCTTTTACCCACCTGTTCACGATCAGGCGATTCCTTATAATCTATGGTATCCTAATTACATTCGTAGCTATATCGAGAGAGATGTACGACAAATTAAAAATATTAATAGTCTTATACATTTTGAAAAGTTTATACGTTTGCTTGCCGGTCGTAGCGGACAGGAACTAAATTACAATTCGTTGTCTGTTGAGTTGGGAATTGATCTAAAAACTGTTCAATCGTGGGTATCAGTACTTGAACAAAGCTTTCTGGTTTTTCTGCTTAAGCCGTATCATAAAAACTTCAATAAAACAATTGTAAAAAGACCAAAGCTTTATTTTTATGATCCCGGTATCGTTTGCTCATTACTTGGCATTAATTCAAGAGAAGTATTGGAATTACACCCGCTTAAAGGTGCAATATTTGAAACAATGGTGGTTTCAGAATTCGTTAAAATACAACAATCAATGACCGAAAAGCCTGAATTTTATTATTGGAGAGACAAAACAGGCAGGGAAATAGATTTAATTATTGAAGTGTCGAATGAGAGCATACCTCTTGAAATAAAATCGGGCAAAACTATTCTGAATAGTTTTTTTAAGAGCCTTAGTTATTGGCAAAAGCTTAGCGGTAGCAAAAAAGCTATACTTGTTTACTCGGGAGATATTGAACAAAAAAGAAGCAACGGTACTGAAATAATAAATTGGAGAAATGTATATAAGCTATTCGAGTAATCTCACATCAAACATATTTTAGAAGAAATCCACAATAATCCTAGTACACCCACCAAATCCGACTACCCTCGACAACTAAAAGATGCGTTGAAAAGAATCCCGCACCACAAAGCCAACAAACTTCAGAAACTAATTGTGTAAAACCAAAAGGCGAATAAAAAGTCCAATTTTTAAGGTCAATTTCCCCTACACTCAGCAAGGTTATTATTCCTTCAATATTGAACCAAGAATTAGTTGGTAGGGGTTCCGCCAATGGGTTATTTTAATTTCTATTGCACGAGTCTGGGGACTCGCTATGTTTATGGGAGGAGCTTAAACGACTCAATGAAATTGAGAAGATGGAAGATACCGACAAAGGACATATCCTTTCAGTTATTGACGGCTTTATTAAATCTATTAAGCTCCCCCACTGAGCGTAGTTTGCAACTACGCTCTCTCATATCACAAAAACAATTATTAAGCACAATTATACCAATTTCCGGTATTACCTTTCCTTCGGTAGCTAGCATAGTCAAATTCATTACTATTGGAAATAAAATTACTCATATAAACAATTGTACTATTGAGTGTGCCATCGGATCAGGTTTGTTTTCACAGCTTACGTCCGTATGCATCGTAAAGATAATATATTATTGAATAACTATTATTGTGGGTTAACTTGATTATTTGGTAAAAGGTAGTTACACCTGCTTGAGGTTTGAGGAGACTATTGGAACATCAAAGCGGACACCCACAAAGGGGTGTCCCTACAGGGGTTATTCGGATATAACACTGATGCAAATCGGTACTGTGCGTAGTTAGACAGGTGTAACTACGCTCGCCTATCATCTAATTACAATTAAACAGTTATTGTACAGAATTATATGTGCAATATTTGGAGGTTGTTGCACGTTTCTTCCGCCAAGGCGGATGAAACTACACCAAGATGGGGGTTCCAGGATGCTTTCCAGTTTAAATACAGTATTCAGCATCAAATTGCTACTTAATAAATCCGGGACTTAACAAAATGGCTAATGATGTTGTTCGTTTGATCATTGAATTTTAATACAACAATGTAAGCTCTTAGTTTTTTGTTTATCAGGCACAGCTCAACATACGTACTCCCTTTGTATTCAATACTATTAAACAAGTTTAACGTGTAAACCGACTTATTAAACACATCAAAGATTCTATTTGTTGACTTAAAGCACTTTCTCCCAATTTTAATTTCAGGATAATTAATAGTATTAAATATTCGGTCTAAACTATCAATAAATACTTTATTAGGAATACTGTCTTTCAATAAGTTTATTTCTCCAATGCAATCAGCTATGTTAAACACATTACTTGGAGTAGTTTTGATTTTTCCGCTAAATCGCCAATTATTTCCACTTGTGTTATCATTTATTATCATTTGTGTAATTACTCATTTTCTCTTGTGTAATCACATGTCTGATGCGCATCAAAATTGTTTCTGATGCGCATCAGGATTGTTTCTCATGCGCATCAGGATTGGATTTGATGCGCATCAGAATACTAATATCTCAAAAGGAAAACACAAAAACATAAAGACAAAAAGGACAGAGTACCTGAATCAGGCTTGTCGAATTATAGACAGTCTATAATTGAGAATTATTCTTTAATAACAACCCTAATCAAAACCAAAGAATAGTGCCTAAAATAAGTTTTTTTCATTCCCTTTCAATGATGCAGTAACCTATAATAATAGTTCTAACTATTGCTATTGTATCCCTTCTACCAACCTCGTCATGAAAATATGTGGAGGTTAGGATAAATTTGCTGATTGTGGAGAAGTCTGTTCTATGCTTTCTTCCAGTACTGCGGTAGCAACTCTTCAAGTTTATTAGCCTTATGATCCGGGATTCTTTCCAGAACATCTTTCAACCAATCGAAGGGATTGATGTTGTGACGCCGACATGTTCCAAAAAATGAATAGAACATAGCTGCACGTTGAGCTGCATCATGGGATCCCGCAAACAGATAGTTCTTTCTGCCAAGTGCCAGTGGGCGGATTGCATTTTCAATCAGGTTGTTGTCAATTTCCAGATGTCCATCATGTAAATAAACCAGCAAGTTTTGCCATCGAGGGATTGTGTAATTCAAAGCTTTGCCCAGCAGGTTTTGTGGTAAGGCACTCTTTACCTTGTCAACCATCCATTTACCAAGGTCATTTAAGATAGGCAAAGCATGTTCAAGACGTAATTCTTTTCTCTCTTCATGATTAAGGTTGACATTTCTTGCAAATCTCTCTATCATGTAAAGCTTTTGTATTTCGGTAAGAACATGAGTTGCTGCCTTTTGATCATCATCTTTTGCCTTCTCAAAATACCGTCGTGTATGAGCCCAACAGTTAAGGACCGATATTTCACGTTTCTTACCAAACCAATCATAAACCTTATAACCATCACTTTGCAAATATCCTTTGAATCCAAGGAGCATTTCTCCCGGACCTTCCCGGCCACGACCCTGTCGATAATCAAATATCATGGCATTCTGCAAGGGTGAGTTATATACCCAGTAGTACCCGTTATGTGATTTGCCTTTTGTTTTCTTATCCAACACCCTGATTGGTGATTCATCAACTTGCAAATAGCCCTGGCCAAGTACCAGTTGTTTTTGTTTTTCAAACAATGGTGATATTAATTCAGCAACCCTGTCCTGCCATCCGTTAACTGTATTTGCCGGTATGTGTACATCCTCACGTTTGTAACGTTGTAATTGGCGGTGAATAGGAAGGTGATCCACATATTTATCTATCATGATCTGAGCTAATAATCCAGCTCCGGCTATTCCTTTTTCTATGGGGAATGATGGTAGCTCACCAATTATGCCTTTGCAGTTAAGATTATTTTCATCTTCTGTGTTAATATACTTTGGACGGATATAACGCTTAATAAATAATTTGGCAGGTACCAGTTCAAGTTTATCTGTTACCTCCTTTCCTATACACTTCATGCCTGTTGTATCTTCTTTAGGCTCTATGATTATCTCTTCAACAGGAAGGTGATCAGGTAAAGGAAAACGGCCTGGATGATTATCACGATCTTTCTTTTTACGCTTATATGTTATTTCTTCTGTTTGAACTTCTTGCTCAACTGGCTTTTGTTCAACATCAAAAGGAAGTGCCATTTGTCCTTCGCCATGCGCCAAAGGAACAAAGCGTTCACTTTTCTTACCGAATATCAGGCGTTGGAATTCTTTGATCTGAAAACGCAGCCTGCTATTTTCTGCAATCAGCTCATCACGAGTCATATTTTCCAGTGCCTTTGACATGTGTCAAAAGTACAGTAAATAGAGGCTCTTCGGGTGTTCTTTATGCTTAGTTTATCCACTAAAAAACTGGATAAAAACCCTTGTAAATATTTGTGTTTTAGGCAGTAATTACAGTATTATCAGGTTGCTTGTACAACTTCCTTTTATGGATATTCTTTATACTTAAACCATCAACTAGCATCACTATTTGAGTATAGCTTAAAACGATGCTTCCAACCTTGGAATCGTATCGGGGAACTTCAAAAGTACCTTCTTCAAGCCTTCGATAATAAAGTGTAAATCCTATTCCCTGCCAGTGTAATAATTTGATTTTATTGCGTGTCCTGTTTATAAAGATAAAAACATCTCCGTTACAAGGATTATCTCCCAGTTCGTTACGAACCAGACCCGAAAGGCCATTGAAGCTTTTTCGCATATCAGTAGGTTGATTGTACAAATGAAACTGAAGGTCGGATGATAAAGTAAACATGGCTTAATTGATCAATGCTTTAATACGCGAAGTTTCGACTTGTGATGGACATAGTACGCGAACCCCATTGGGGTAGACAATCTCTATGTTTTCAGCTGGGGTTGCTGGCTTAACAATATCAGGAGGAATGATATGAACCGGAATTATTTTAGATGGTGCTTCAACTTCGGTTTGATCCCTGAGGTACTTCTTACGCCAGTAACCAAAGGTGCTTTTTGATATTTTGTGTTCTTTAAAAAACTGTTCCTGGGTTAGCCCGCTGGATTCCCACTTTCGGATTAATGAATATATCCGTTCTTTTGTGTATCTCTGTTTTTTTCTCATGGGGCAAACTTAAGACTCACAGAAGGATAGTAAAGACGGGGTTGGTAGAAGGGTTACAAATATTGCTGCACTGTAAATGAAAAAGCCCGGACTGGCCGGGCTTTTTATTAAGTTTACTTAAAGTGATACAGAATTTATGCTTCTTTAATAAGTTCTATCAATTCATCTTCAAACCAACTAGTAAAATTCTCTTCGGTATTTCTTATCTTTCCATCAATATGCATTATTACAGAGATTACATCTAATACGTTGTCATCTTTCCAAAAAGTTGCTTCGATTTCGGAAAAATAGGTTTCTTCCTTTCCACTGCTATTGTAAGCTAAATCGCACGAAATACCTTTTTCTTTCATTTTCAAATCAAATCGGGACAATGTCCCTTCAAGCCTTTTATTAATAGCATATTCTATTTCATTCATTTTTTGTCAATTTTTGGATATTTAACCCTTTCATCTGGAAACTGTCTTGTCGTTTTTTTACCGGTTTCAGGATTCTTTTGGGTTGATACGTGATCTTGATGTTGATGCTTAACTTTACCATCTTTACCTGTTACCTTATGTGTTTTAGAAACGGTATTTCCACTAGCATCTTTTTCAATAATATGTTCAGAAGTAGCTCCGTCAGCACCAGGATCCTTTCTTGTAATAACATCTTCTGTTGTACCTGATGTATTGCTATCATCCTCCACATAATGATTTCCTTTCTTTAAATTCTCTGCAGCATTAGCCATCATATAAGCACCTTCTGCAAAAACAAGAAGGCCTGCTCCAGATGCTACTAATGAAGTACCTCCTGTTGCTACAGCAGCAACTGCACCTCCTGCTGCCGCATCAGTTCCTCCAACAACCATCATACCTCCGGCAACCATAGAAACTTTATCCGCTTTGTCCAAAGCTCCATTGTAATCAGCAGGGTCAGTAGGATTATAGCTTGCCCGAGTATTTAAGCCAGCTAAGTTGTCCGTAACTCCACGAACAGAGCCATTAACAACATCCCACCAGTCATTACCATTTGGATCAACTCTCTTTATTGGGTTATTTCCAACATAAACAAAAGGTGACCAGGGATAATATTTCTCGGAAAGTTTGTCAATTGTATGGAAGCGCCCAAGCTGCGGATCATAAAACCTCGCTCCATAATCATACCACCCCACCCCCAAATCATCATCCAGCTCCTTACCATTATAGAGATACTTATTTTCCAAACATGCATCAGCAATATAATTTGTTGCTTCGCCGGTGGACAGGCCAAAGGGGTAGTAGTTATTATCCTGTAACACATCCCCTTTTTGGGTGTATGTTACGCGGGTGTTGCCCAGGTGATCTTTTAAATAGTACTGGTATGTGAAGTTGCCTGAAGAATCGGGTATGGCACGGCCTTCGGGGGTAATGATGAAATCAGACAGACCATGTGCAAACACATTGCTGGCTGTGTTTTCTGTGGTTGATATTTGCTTATTTAAGTTTATGGCCATATTGCTTTTGTTGGGGTAAAGATAGGGATTTGTTGGTAATGACTAGTCTTAAATTGACTAATTTCACTTAAATATTCCCTGCAAATTCTTTTTACGCCAATAACCTAATGTGCTTTTAGCTATGTTGTGTTCTTAAATAGACTTATTGTGTTTGATCTCCCTTCTCCCACTTACGAGTCAAATAGAATTTTTATTCCATGGTGTATTTGTTTCTTGTATTCATGCGGCTAAAATATGAATTACCCGCTATGTTTGAGTTACGGGGTTAGTAGGGTGGATACTTAATAATAACCCTAATCAAAACCAAAGAATAGTGCCTAAAATAAGTTTTTTCATTCCCTTTCAACGATGCAATAACCCATAATAATAGCTCCAACTGTTGCTATTAAATAAATTGTTTAATATGTAAAGCGTAGTTACAAACTACGCTTAGTGGGAGTGGATACGACCCTACTTTCAGAAAAGCATATTATTACAGAGGTGTTTGCTTTCTTAGGATTAATTACTTAAAAGAAGCTATTCAAGATTTTAACAAAGCAATAAAATTAGACCCAACAAATGGTAATGCATATTGTAATAGAGGATTGGCAAAAATAAAACTTGGGGATAAAGCTTCAGGTTGTAAAGATATTGAATAAGAAACTGAGCTTAGCTCAAAGTTAGTCCCAGCCCTTCAAAATCAATATTGTAAGTAGTTTTACTATTGCACGCTTACATCTACAAACAACTTAGACTGCGAGAAGTTTACAACAGTAAGTATAAAATCATTTTTATCACTTGAGATGAATTCAAGTTTGTAATAACCAGAATCAGTCTTATTTAAATAAAAAGGCATGTACCCATTTTCTAATATAGGCAACTTACTATAATTATTTTCAATACATTCTTTCTCTAACTCTGGAAAGTCCTTTTCTTTAAGTTTAAAAATAATCTTTTTGTAACCATCCCCGTTAAAGTCTTGCCATTCATCATTGTACGTTTCAAGTTCTAAATCGTTTGGCAACTCTAAACCACTCTGTTTTTCAGCAAATTCAAGTGGGGTAGTTTCCCCACTTAAATTATTATATCCTATAATGCTTGCCATTACTACTATTATTGTTAAAAACATAATTAATAGATATTTCTTTTTCATAATTCGTTCAATTAGAAATCTACTCCAATACCGTAAGTAATATTAAAAGGTTGTGCTCCGTATACTACACCTGCGGCATTTACCATTCTAGTCTTAATCTCCGCACTCTTTGGCCTTACTCCCCAGGCTTTAGGGTCAAAATTATAGACATCGCTAAATCCTACAGCTTGTCCTCTTTGATTGTAGTACAATGTAGCACGTCCAAAGGCAGGCGAATATTCTTCATTACCATAAAAATCCGTAATTGCTTTAACACCTGATTGTCCATTTGAAAGAGTAACAAAATAATATTCTCGCTGAAGTCTTTTAGCAGCATTTGCAATAGCATTAAACCTATCTGCAGATAATGTCATATCTCCACCACCAGTCCAATAATTCTCAAATAAACTCTTACTGAAGTCAGAACCAGCTCTATCTCTAATTTGATTTCCAATATATCCTAGGTCACCCCCTCCATTTGTGCCAACTCTCCTATCCCCTTCAACAACCTTCGTTTTATCACTCACACTATTTTCTTCTGTGATGGATTCCGTTTTTCCGGTTTGTGTATAATCAGTATTAAATGAAGATATACTTTCTTCTTCCTTATCGTCTGATGAACCAACAATATTAAGAGCTTTCGCAGTAGCTTCACTCCAATTAGTATTTTTACCATTAGCAGTTGAGTCTCCTTCAGCTAAAAACCCACTAGGATCAGTAAACCTCAAAGGATTGTTAAGCACATAGCTGTAGCTGTTGTAGCTTTGACTGTTTTCGGGAAACTGAATTATTGGATCGGGGGATAGAAAACGTGACATAACTGGGTCGTACATGCGGCCATTCATATTAATAAGCTTAAAAGCACTAAGGTGTTCGTGCATTGTAAAGCCTCTGTCGAACATTGGTGTTATGCAGAAATCAATCAAACCTTTTGCAAACACATTGCTAACTGCGTATTCTGTAGTTGATATTTGTTTATTTGCTTCTATGGCCGTATTACTTTTGTTGGGGTAAAGATAGGGATTTGTTGGTAATTATTGACCTCAAATTTACTGATTTCATTTAAAAATCAACTCGCAAATTCTTTTTACACCAATAACTGAATGTGCTTTTAGCTATGTTGTGTTCTTAAATAGACTTATTGTGTTTGATCTCCCTTCTCCCACTTACGAATCAAACTGAACATTTGTTACTTGGTGTATTTGTTTCTTGTATTCATACGGCTAAAATATGAATTACCGATTATGTTTGAGGTATGGGGTTAGTAGGGTGGATACACATATTCAATTTATTGTTCGCATTTATTTTAAACGGAAAAAGCCCTGAGTAATCCGAGGCTTTATCGATGTAACTATTTGTTTAGAACTTATACCAGAAGAAAATCAAATACATAAACCAAACAATTCCATTTAACCATGAAACCCCTACTAATATCAAAACTCTAATTAAAAATTTTCTTTCCACATTGTTTAGGGTTCGTGATGTATTAACCGTTTTTAATATACGAAACACATCAAATGTATTGTTAACATGCCCAGAGTAATTGGGATTCTCTCTTTTCATCAATTTGTTTATCTCTTTTCTTTTTAGTAAAGTGTAAATGTCTGCTATACCAATAGGAATCATTATAATAAAGAAAATATAAAATGTACTGCTCATAATTTTGGATTTTATCTTCTTGTTGCGGGGTGTAACCAAAAATTTCTGGATGATGGGTCAAAAGTTATCGTATAAGAAAAGTATAAAAACCAACCTTTTCCTACGCCAATATTCCCACCAGATCCATTTAAATTAGTACCATAATGATCTTTAACTGCACCATGTACCATATCCTTATATCCTTCAGCACTTAGTATAGTACCTGGAATAGTACCATTGATACCTGCGGCCCAGCCTGAAAAATCACTCAAACTCATTTTTGTATTTGTTTGAGAATATCCCATTCCGCCACTTGCACCATAACCCATTGCCCACCCTATTGTTAAATACATCTTTGAGTTTCTATAACTATCTACAACAGCTCCGATATCTCCCATTGCACCAACTGGACCAAAAGCAGCTGTAACATTTGCAACAGAGATCACATGCCCAGGATTATTTCCATCATCCCCATCAGCTGTGCCAACTCTCCTATCCCCTTCAACAGCCTTCGTTTTATCACTCACACTATTTTCTTCTGTGATGGATTCCGTTTTTCCGGTTTGTGTATAATCAGTATTAAATGAAGATATACTTTCTTCTTCCTTATCGTCTGATGAACCAACAATATTAAGAGCTTTCGCAGTAGCTTCACTCCAATTAGTGTTTTTACCGTTAGCAGTTGAGTCTCCTTCAGCTAAAAACCCACTAGGATCAGTAAACCTCAAAGGATTGTTAAGCACATAGCTGTAGCTGTTGTAGCTTTGACTGTTTTCGGGAAACTGTATTATTGGATCGGGGGATAGAAAACGTGACATAACTGGGTCGTACATGCGGCCATTTCCGCCTGCGTATTCTGTAGTTGATATTTGTTTATTTACTTCTATGGCTGTATTGCTTTTGTTGGGGTAAAGATAGGGATTTGTTGGTAATAACTAGTCTTAAATTGACTAATTTCATTTAAATATTCCCTGCAAATTCTTTTTACGCTAATAACCGAATGTGCTTTTAGCTATGTTGTGTTTTTTGAAAAATTCTTCTTGCGTTTGATCTCTGTTTTCCCATTTGCGAATCAAACTGAACATTTGTTCTTTGGTGTATTTGTTTCTTGTATTCATACGGCTAAAATATGAATTGCCCGCTATGTTTGAGTTACGGGGTTAGTAGGGTGGATACTTAATAATAACCCTAATCAAAACCAAAGAATAGTGCCTAAAATAAGTTTTTTTCATTCCCTTTCAATGATGCAGTAATCTATAATAATAGTTCTAACTATTGCTATTAAATAAATTGTTTTAATATGTGAAGCGTAGTTACAAACTACGCTTAGTGGGGGGGGTTATTTCTTTACATAATTAATAAATGTAGGTCTCTCTTTTAATTTATTAAATGTTGTAAGAATATCTATAAAAAGATCTTCAGTCCAGCCGCTAATTGTTCTTTGCCTGAAAATAGTGTTATTATGGTTTAATTCCAACTGAAAAGTTCTATAGACACCTATTTTTTCAATTATTTTAATCTCAATTCTATCTATCTTTACTTCTACTTCTTTGTAATCCTTATCATATTTTATTACGGTATATCTAACAGTACCTTTCTCCTCATCAAAATCAATAGATTTCAAAAATATTTTATTGATTTGAAAGGAGTAAATTAATATAAATAAAAAGCCTATCACTATTATAAATAAGCAAAACAGAAATGTATTACCCCCTTTTACAAACCCATAACCAAAACATATAACAAAAATTACAATTAACATAGGTTTAAATAATGCGAAAACCCTCTTTATATATGGCATGTTCCTATAATATCTCATTTTGAAGTTTTTCTCTATTTATTATCCTCTATGTTTTCTGGTTCAGAAGATTCAACAACCTCATTAATTGCTTGTACACCTTGTACTGTTGTAGTTGTATCATCAACGACTTCTATCGTTTTTGTGGTCTTGGTTGCAATATCTAATAATCCTTTCCCTCCTTTTACAAGGTTTTCAACTCCGTCTGCAATATCTCCTGCTAATTCTGCATCACCTCCAGTAGTTTTAACTACAGCCTTTGTAACATTTCCTGTCACTGTATTGGCAGCCTTATCTACTTTTTCTTGATCAAAAGTGTCTGGGTTGCTATGTGCAATTGCTTTGCCCGTTCCTATTCCTAGAGTTGTTACACCAAGTGTTATTCCAACTGGATTAAGAGTTGCTATAGAAAATGCTCCTCCAGCCATCGTTAAAACATCTTGAGTAACCGGGTCATTTGCAACATCTTTAATAAAATCTATTGCAGTATTAACTTTATTATTAATTGCATTTACTGTTGGTCCAATAGTATTACTAATCCAAAAATTTCGATTACCAGGAGGATCACCAGGTCCCATCCCCATTCGGTCGATAAACCTAATCGGGTTGTTAGCACCATAAACAAATGGAGACTGAAAACTGTAATTCTCACTAAGAGGATCTAACGTATGGAACCTCCCCAACTGCGGATCATAGCACCTCGCTCCGTAATCATACCACCCAACCCCCAAATCATCATCCAGCTCCTTACCATTATAAAGATACTTATTTTCCAAACATGCATCGGCAAAATAATTTGTTGCTTCGCCGGTGGACATGCCAAAGGGGTAGTAGTTATTATCCTGTAACACCTCCCCTTTTTGGGTATATGTTACGCGGGTGTTGCCCAGGTGATCTTTTAAATAGTACTGGTATGTGAAGTTGCCTGAGGAATCGGGTATGGCACGGCCTTCGGGGGTAATGATGAAAGCAGGCATCCCAAGTGCAAACACATTGCTGGCTGTGTTTTCTGTGGTTGATATTTGCTTATTTAAGTTTATGGCCATATTGCTTTTGTTGGGGTAAAGATAGGGATTTGTTGGTAATGATGAGTACGGTTTGTGTAAAAAGCGATTGTTATAAATTTGTAATAAGGTGCAAAAACAAGACTAATATGTAACCCGTTGTGCATTTAGGACAAATTT
Organism: Bacteroidales bacterium; assembly: GCA_963676635.1. GTDB lineage: Bacteria > Bacteroidota > Bacteroidia > Bacteroidales > F082. The sequence continues at coordinate 4,152,453 of OY781105.1, read as the reverse complement.
AATTTAATGTTGTTAATATTTCTATCAAAAACAAACTTATTTAGATATTGAATCAAAGTAAGAGCAGCAATTTTAGAAAGTATTCTAGTTTTGAATCCCAGGAATGATTTAGCATAATTTCTTCTTATCATAAATTGGTCAGTTAATTGAGAAAACAAAGTTTCTATTCTTTTTCTGGATTTTCTATAAATATACGGTATTTCAAAATAATTAAGTTGATTTTTCCTCATAGGAGTTTTTAAATTTATTTGAGCTGATTCAAAAAGGTTAAGTTGAACATTTGCAGATAAATAACCCATATCACCAAGTAAAATACAGTCAGATAATTGAGTGTCTATATCTTGTAAGTATTTAATATCATGAACTGAAGCAGGGGTAATATCTATACTTTGAAAAACACCGGAAACAGAACAAATTCCATGTAATTTATATCCGTAATAATACAATTTTTGAGAAGCACAATAACCTTTATCTGGAGAACAGTAATCTTGATCTTTACAAATTGTACTTCTTAAAGATCGAGACATTTTACAAACTTCTAAAGGCATTGAATCAACAATAAAGTGATCTTCAAATTCATTGAAAAAATTTGCAATCTTATCCCTTATACATTCTAAATATGGAAATAACTTTCTTTTCCTTCTGTTATAAACACTTCGCTCAATCAAATCTTCCAAATAGGTATCTTTTATCACTCTAAACAACTGACATTCACTATCTATACTCATATACTCTGAAGTTAAGTTCATGGCAATAGTTCAATATTTGAAAGTTTTGGTTTACGTATTTGAATAAATTCATCAAATGAAGGTTCAAATTTTTTGATATTGTTCAGAATAATTTCGTAATTTTGAATAAAGTTGTTCATAATTTAATTGTTTGATAGTCATTTAAATATACGAATTATTTTAATTCAATGAACAACTTTTTTTATTTTTTTATCAAATGCACAACGGGTATTGATATTATTTTTTTATCCATTTACCATTATCAATTAACTTTCCCTTTCTATGAATGGTGTATGTATATATTCCAGAAGTGAGATTTTCAGTATTAACTAGAGTTGTTTTATCAAATATTCTATTTTCTATTATACAGATTCCTGACAAATCATAAAGTCTGAAAATACATTGATCTAATGCTGTTCTAATATTAATGCATTCATATCCTGGATTGGGATAAATTAATAAATCCTTGACTTTAACATTTGAAGCACCTTCACCAGTCAAACATCCTGTTGAATCAAGTTTAATTAAGTATCCGTTTTGTGCATAAGAGGGAGTGCCTAGCTCAGATTTTTGGCCGGCAAGGAGTACTCCTCCATCTGCTGATGCTGTAACTGATAGCAACCAATATACAGCGTCCCCACCTATATATTTTTCATACTGGACTTCAAAATCTTTATTAAGTTTTGTAATATAATACCAACATGGAATACTGCTTGAAGCTCCTACCAAGTTGAAATTTCCACCTATGTAAATGCATGAAGGGTAGTAATAGTCGATACCGACATCATCTGCCACTCGCGAAATTGAATCAGGGTCTGTTAAATAAACGTAATCAACAACATCCATGTTGCTATTTAATTTATACCCAGCAATATATTTTATATCTGTGTATTGTGGATAAGTTTTATGCCATGTACCTGCAGATATTATATTTCCATCAATAAATAATTTGGAGCTATATGGATATTCAATCCAATCAGGATAAAAATCAAAGGTAACTTGATTTAATTCTTCATCGAGCTCAACAACACTACAAGTTGATGTGCTCCCGGAATAGTGAGCCCCATGAGTATGCCAAAGGTACCCTAAAGAGTCGCTATTGTACGTTAAACCTACCACTTTTCCTGCATAATCTCCTTCAAAATGATTTGACATTATACTATCTCCATTTGATGATAACTTAAATATTATAGTCTCAAGACCACCATTTGGTGAGCCCACATACAAAAAGTCTCCATTAAAAAGTCTCATCGCTGCAGATGTTTCTAAATAATGCATAATATGAAATTTGTAAATTTTCTCCCATATAATATTAAAATTTGTATCAATCCTTGTGAAGATTGTAAATTTGTAATATGGATCCTCATTTTTTTCATAACCCGATCCAGTTAATAGAAATCCAGGAGTTACCTCATTTACTCTTATAATTTCATTATATAAAAATAAGGTGTCTGTTTTACGAAAAACTGTGCTCGTTGTGTCTCCATTAACGGCAATATTATAAATACGTGAAAACAACTGGTTTACACTGTCAGTTAAAGATGCTTCTGTAACAATTCCTACAAAACCATTATTAAAATTTCTAACAAAGCTCCATGGCTGATAATACATACTATCGTTTTCAATATTAATTTCATAACCAATATCCTGACTACTTAAAATCGATGTTTGTATTATTAACAAATATAATATAATAGACTTAATTCTTTGCATAATTTTAATATTCGAGAATGTCATCAACAGTAAATGGATATTTCAATAATTTTGTACCAACATAAATAGTATAATCATGCTGAATATAATGATGATTACCAACATTATATTCATTTCCATCATTTAAGCAATAGCTGAAATCCTGAGAATAGTTATCTTCGACCTCTTCTGCAAAGGAAATGTAATGTGCCTCATAAAAACTCATTTCGTACGCTGATAAGCATTCCTCATCATCTCCAATTATTAGTGTTGTGTTTGGGGTGTAAAAAGCATCTTCAGCGTAAAATATTTTGTAATCAAGATAATTATTATGTGTGCTAGCTGTCCAAAGCGGATGATCCAATGGGGAAATTGTTTGATCATGAGGATCTCCAAAAGTCCATATATACCCACTTGGAGGGTCAACATACATTGAGTTAGTTACTCTTGTGCAAAGTTGAGTTGCAGCATCTTCATCATTATACCATCCTGTAACACATAACCCTTCATTCTTACCAAAAATCCATGCATCATTTTGTAAAATTGATGTGGTTTCATTTCCAATCAATGCCCCGATACTTATTACTGCATCTCCATTGCTATCATATTGTGCAACTTCAATATCAACAAGCAGAAGTTTCATATTACAATAATTTACTCTGTTCATTTGTGCTTGTATAGTATCAATTACTTTATCATAATAAACAATCATCAACTCAGGATCATTAATTCTCTGAATATCATCCAACGGCATTAGAACTTCTGAAGTAACAAAAGACTTTTTATTACATTCAATCCCAGTATAACAAAAATTGTAATTCAATAATGACTCAAGTTCAGTAACTGCTTCGTCTGCTGAATATAGCTGGCCACCACTCTTCACCCCCGCGTTATCCCTATAATACTCCATTTTTTCTTTAAACGCTTCCACATGCTCCTGCATGGCTTTTGATTTTTCAATTAACTCAGTGTAATCCTCATCACCTGATTTTACATCTGGGTTTTCTGTTGTTTTGTTGCATGATGTTGTTAATACAACTGAGCAAATTAAGCAGAAGACTGCAATTTTCAGATTTTTCATTTTTCTCATAATAAATTTGTTTAAAGTTTATAATTAAAATAGTTTTATTAAAGCAAACAGTTTAAAATATTAATAATGTTGCCATTCATTACAATTCCTTTATTTATACATCGTCAAACCAAAGTAGACCTTATTATAATTAAGTAAAGTAATTCCCCTTCTGAGTTCATGGATTGATTACTGCAGAAGGGGATTATGTATAACTAGAAATTTACTTCGAGTGGAAATACGTAGTTATACAACTGGTTAGTATTAACAGCAGGTGTATGATCATATTGTGTTATCCCAGAGTATGATACACTTACATAAACAGTGTATATAGGTAACAAAGTGTCGTCTGGCACTAAATAATCAAGACTAAAATCTGTTACTCCATTTTCTATATCTGTGAAAGTTTCGGTATATATTATGCCCGAACCTTCCATATAAACATAGAACGTTGTTGTGTAAAGTGGGTCATCATCATTATTAATCGTTAAAGATACGTCGATTGTTTGTGCATTCACTACTACAACAAATAATAGCAAAAAAGCCGATGTAAGTAATTTTGAAATTGTTTTCATTTTAATAAATATTAGTGAAAAAATAGAAATTTATATATGCCTTCCATGGTAAACCATATTAGTTAAGTTATTAAGTTTGAGATATCAACTTACTTTACAAACAAAGGCTACACTAAAATCATAATCCAGCTCCGCCTCCTCACTCACATTCTGCTTGCAAGCATTTGATTACTCAGGTACTTTAATTTAATTACTGATATCATAAAATTAATCAGGACGTTCAGTAATCAACATGAATTAGAAAAATGAATTGATAAATAGTAAATCAAAAAATGCTCTTTGCAAATAATGATTATTGCATATTATTCATACTTTTCTATTTCGTCAATAAATTTAAAACATCAATAAACACAAAACAACACCCGGATATGATAGGCACAATTACTACCATATATGATAGGGTTTTTGACATTTACACATTACATATACTTGTATATCTGTCACATATAATATATATCATTTGTAAATATAAAATTTAGTACTTTTTCGTAAAAACGTTGGGTTTCTAATATTTTTAGTTACAAACTATCCATATACTTTCGAGTCCTTTAATCTCAGCACACAAATACCACGTCCCCGAACAATCTAAATCAAACACTCCATATTTTTAATAATTACATGGACCTTTTTAGGCAAACTCTCTATACAATCATTCCATTATTTCTGGCCGCATCCAATACCTGAACAAGGTTTTTTTTATCAAATTTCCTAAATATATTTTTACAATGAAAGTTAACTGCACTTGGTTTACAATTCAAACATTCAGCAACTTTTGCACGAGAATAACCTTTTGAGAGCATTTCTAATACCTGCTTCTCACGAATAGTAAGCTTAATCAAAGTATTTTTCTGAACTTTGTTAGCAATATATCCGGATGCTTCTTTTCCAAAAACTCTGAATCCATCCATTACACTTTTTATTATAGTTAATAATTCATCTTTACCACAATCTTTAGTCAGAATAGCATCTGCCTTATTTTCCCAAACTTGCTGAAGTACTGCCGGATTTGTTTCAGCGGTTAAAACTATTACTTTCTTATCTGGATAATGCTCCTTGATATACAAACACAATTCAACTCCTGAAACGTCAGGTAATATTAAATCAAGCAGAACAATATCTGCTTTTGATTTTGTAAGCTTTTTTTTTGCCTGAGCGGCTGTAAAGGCCCATGACGTTACTCTTACATTGTCTTTTTCAGTATCAAATAATGCTTTGATTCCATTAGCAACAATTGGATGATCATCTATTACAAAAATGTTTATCATTTAAATCTAATTTAATTCTGGATAAAAGTAATCAATTTCTAATATTAACTCAAGGGGGGGAAAAAGCAGAAAATATACTACCAGATGTGATAGTACTTATATGTTGCTTAACTTATTATTCTGTCTTTTCTTGCCTTCTTTATTATCTCATTTATGCTATTACTATTGAATTTACTATGAATATTTTTACAATGGAAATCAATAGTATGTTTTGAAAGATTCATTTTCTCAGCTACATCATTACGCTTAAATCCTAATCCAAGCAATTTTAATACTTCAGATTCTAAATGAGTTAACTTAGGCCTATTGGTTTCTGTTTCACATTGATCAAAAAAAATTGGAACTTTTTCACTAATTATTTTAACACCCCTTAGTACAGATTTAATTGTTTTTATCAATTCTTCTGTTCCACAATCTTTAAGTAAAATAGCATCAGCACCTGCTAACCAGATTTTGTAAAAAAGCTCAGGTTCATTTTCTCCTGAAAAAGCGATTATTTTTATCTCAGGATACAATTTCTTAATTTCTTTGCAAATATCAACTCCATTCATTTCAGGCATAACTATATCCAAAAATATTACATCAATAATCAGGTTTTTAAGTTTTGTCAACGCTTCTGAACCACTTGTTGCTGAATCAATGACCCTATAATTAACACAATTGCTTTTTATAGCTGTTTCAATACCCATATTAACAACAGGATGATCATCTATTACAAAAATGTTTATCATAACTTTTTAATCAATTTTATATCAAATTATCTGTTTTTTGTTTGTAAGTGGTATCTCTATCATAAATAGTGTAAGGCTTTTACCGAAATCCTCAATCAATTTACCTCCAAGATACTCAATTCTTGTTTTAACATTTACCAGTCCCATACTATCACCTTCTTGACTAATATCAGCGTCACCACCATTATCTTCCACTGAAAGCTGTAAAACATCGTCATGAAGCATTAACTGAACAAAAACATGATTACCTTTGGAATGCTTTATGGCATTGTTAATAAGTTCGAATATAATATGATAAATGTTTATTTCCAGCTTGTCTGATAGCCTTTTTTTAAGATTAGTGTTAAATTCAACAGCAAAATCTCCTGTATTGTTTATCGACGCAATCAAGCTATTTAAACTAACTACCAGTCCCGACTTTTCAAGCTGCGACGGCAGCATTCTGTGTGATAATTCACGTATGTTTTGATGAATAACCTCAATTGATGAAACAACATCCTTGTATTTCGTATGTGAGCCAAAGCTACCGTCTATCATAAATCTCAAAGCGCTCATTCGTGCACCCAATTCGTCGTGCAAATCCATAGCAAGGCGTTTTCGTTCGCTATCCTGTCCTTTAAGCAGTGCGTCAGCAACTTCAAGTTTATTATCCATTTCTATTGTTTCTAGTTTAGCCTTTTGCAGTCTGGCTTTTTGCCTAAAGAAAATAAACAAAAACATAAAAACAATCATAACCGATATAACACCAAGTATTAATAGCCACATACTACTAATCTGTTTCTCCTTTTGCAATATTTCCTTTTCTTTCTGTTCAGTTTTTAGCGTCGCTGTAAGCACCTGCGATCGCTGTATTTGTTGGTTTTCTCTGTATTCATTTCTGTAATAAACAGATGAATCAAGGCATTCGAGGGCTTTTTCGTAGTTATCTATCCCCTTGTAATAATCACTGTATGTATCAAAAACAGTTGCCTTAAGCTCAACACTTTTTAAATATCTACTAATTGATAATGCCTTGTCGATGTAATATTTTGCACTGTCATATTTTTTTTCATCCATAAAGAGATAGGAATAGTTGTTACAGAGAATGGATAATCTGTTATTAAAACCATGCAATTCAGAAATTCTTATAACCTCTTTATACAAAGATTTACTCTCCCTAAGATTACCTGCATAATCACAAACTGATGCTTTTTTACCTAATACTGCAACTTTTTCATATACATACCCGGGGTATTTATTTAGTATTAAAGTTGATTTGTTCACATAATAACGAACTGAATCAAGCTGATTAAATGTGGAAGCATATAATAAATATGAAGAGATTAAGTCTTTGTCAAGGTTATTTTTTATTGACAACTCAATGCCTAACTTAAGATAATTCTTGCATTCATTAATGTTATTCATTGAATAATACGTCGTGGATATATAATAATAAAGATCATTTCTTGTTGATATACTCAACACACAATTTTCCGCATTCAAAGATTTTAAGTATAACTCTAAAGCTTGTGAGTTAAGCCCTGCACTTCCTAACGCAATTCCTTTCTTAATATTAATCTTAGCGTTTAAATCACAATTGTTATTTTGGATTTGAATATTATCAAGACTGTCACACAGTGATAATGCAGTGGCGTAATCTCCATATCTAATATATGTATCAATTAAAAGAAATTTAGCTTCGATTTCATTATAAACATCATTGTTCTGTCGGGCAACCAAAGACGCCTTCTTAATATAGTATTTCAATGAATCCTGGTTTGTGTATTTAAATTTATTGGCCTTCATCAACAATGAATCAGCTGAGACCACCTGAGTTAATCCACTAATATTGTGACTTATACCAAGGATAAGAAGTAATAAAATAAGCTTGCGAATAAATTTTGTTATTTGCATAAACTGTGCTTAACCATTTATGCCTCAAAGATACTAAAAATCTCCTGAACATCAGTACTCAATCCAAATATTCATGGTGCTATTTATAGTACAATCAATAATATCAACTCTCCATATATAATCAGCATTTAATTCCTTTGTAAACAACGTGCCTTCTGTAACAGTATATGGTCCATAAAGAATATCATGTTCCGGTGAATAAATATTGAATGTTGCAGAAGCAACTGTAGTTGAGTTATTTTTTAATAGTACAAATAATTTTTTCTTTTCAGCACTTTTAAAATTCCATAAATAATTACAATACTCACTTCTACACATATTATCACTAGCGGATTCCACAAAAGTAGTGGGGTCACTAATAATCTCCGCATTATATGCCGGAATTAAATACTGCGCTGACAAATTTGTTGTTAAACATACAAAAGCAACAATTGCTGTTGTAAAAATAATTACTTTCTTCATATTTTTTTGTCACAAAACTGCTATTGAAATTGATAGTTGTCAAGGGTTGTAAATGGTAGTTTTATACCTGCTATTTATGATAGGTTTTCAAATGGATATCCTTAAATAATAAATAAGAAACTATTCGTTTATCACGATAAAGTCAGTCAGGTTAAATAAAAAACTAAACTTAGGGTCAGCCTTATTTATGAACGGTTATATTTTGAACTTTGAACATAAAACGCTTCCATTAATTGCTCCATGCGCTTGTAATTTTATGGCATTTTTTAACAAATTATGGCACTCATAATACTGCTGAAATAACTGCTGAAATTATTGCTGAAATTATTGCTGAAATGACTAGTAAAATGACTGGCGAAATGAAGTGAAAAAGTCTGCACTTTCTGCACTTTTGATTAAAAATTACCGGATTTTATGCCGGAATTTATCATCAATTTTCACCACGTACTAAAGTCGGATTTTCGATCCTAAAAACCCATTGTCTCCTCCAGATCTTCAGCGACCTTTTTTATATCAGCAGCCAACAATCTCAAAGCATCATCTGTTTGCTTGTTATATTCAGTCTTGATAGTACTCAAAGCTATCTCATTCCCATCCTTATCCAGAAAATACCTGCTAAACATAAGGAAAAGTTTAGGTTTATCTTTCTGGTCAAACAACTCTAAACATCTGTTCAGCCCACCCTATCTTCCTGAAAAAGCGGGTAAATATTAATTAATATGTTCAACGTTAGGCTTTCTCTGCAGTTTTCTCCTGGTCTCCACGTCTCTCCACTACCTCCAATATTTATACTCTTTATAAATTAGCCTTAAAAACAAAAATAAGCCTTATTTCCACCCTAAAATCCAGTAAGAGTTTGTATTTTCGTAGACCAATTTTAAAAATTAAGAATACATATGGCAAAAGTCAGAGGCGCTATAGTTGTTGACGTTGAGGCGTGTAAAGGATGCGGAGTTTGTGTTCCTGCATGTCCTACAGATGTTATTCAACTGGCAAAAGAAGTAAATGGTAAAGGTTACCATTATGCATATATGGAAAACCCGGAAGCTTGTACCGGTTGTACAAATTGCGCGGTAGTATGTCCTGACGGAGTTATTACCGTTTACAGGGTTAAAGTAAATGAGTAAGCATAAAAAAATTTAAAAAGATGGGTGAGTTAAGACTTATGAAGGGTAATGAGGCATTAGCTGAGGCAGCAATACGCGCCGGCGTTGATGGCTATTTCGGTTACCCGATAACACCTCAATCTGAGGTAATAGAATATCTTATGGCCGAGAAACCACACGAACGTACAGGAATGGTGGTTCTTCAGGCTGAAAGTGAAGTCGCTTCCATAAATATGCTTTATGGTGGTGGCGGCACAGGTAAAAAAGTAATGACATCTTCCTCAAGTCCGGGCATCAGTCTCATGCAGGAAGGGTTATCATATATGGCAGGTGGTGAAATACCATGTGTTGTAGCTAATGTTGTTCGCGGAGGCCCGGGGTTAGGCGACATACAACCATCACAGTCTGACTACTTCCAGTCTGTTAAAGGTGGCGGTCATGGCGACTACAGGCTTCCTGTTCTGGCTCCTGCATCCGTACAGGAGATGTCAGACTTTGTTCCGGTTGCTTATGACCTTGCATTCAAATATCGTACACCGGTATTAATTGTTTCCGACGGACTTATCGGCCAGATGATGGAAAAGGTTGAGCTATTCGATCAAATGCCACGTCTTACTGATGAAGAGATCAACGAAAAATATCCATGGGCTACCAATGGCAAACCTGTTGGTAAAGAACGCAGGATACTTACTTCTCTGGATCTCGATCCGCATAAGCTGGAAAAACACAATCACAAGCTGCAGGCGAAATATCGTAAAATAGAAACTGAAGAAGTTCGTTATGAGCTTATCGACTGCGACGATGCTGAGTATATAATTATAGCATATGGCTCCAGCGCACGTATCTCACAAAAAACACTTCAGCTCGCACGCGAAGAAGGAATAAAAGTTGGATTATTACGTCCTATCACTTTATGGCCTTTCCCTAAGCAACCCATTGAAGAATTGGTAAACAAGGGTGTTAAAGGCTTCCTGACGGTAGAAATGAGCGCAGGACAAATGGTTGAGGATGTAAAACTCACAGTTAGAGAAAGAACAAATGTTGAGCATTTTGGTCGTTATGGTGGCGTTATCCACTCACCTGAGGAAGTACTGGAAGCTCTTAAAACTAAAATTATAGGAGGTTAACTAATGTCAGGAATAACAATACAGGATATTATTAAACCTGAAAACAAGGTTTATGAGAAGACGAAATTAATGACTGACAAAACCCTTAGCTATTGCCCGGGTTGCGGTCATGGTACTACTCACAGGCTTATAATGGAGGTTATTGAAGAGCTGGGACAGGAACATGAAACTATTGGTGTTGCTCCTGTAGGCTGCTCAGTGCTTGCCTATGAGTTTATGAATGTCGACATGCAGGAAGCTGCCCACGGTCGCGCCCCTGCCCTTGCAACGGCTATTAAAAGGTTATGGCCAAAGAAAACTGTTTTTACATATCAGGGCGACGGTGACCTTGCCGCTATAGGTACTGCCGAAACAATTCACGCATGTAACCGCGGTGAGCAGATTGTTATCGTTTTTATCAATAATGGTATATATGGCATGACTGGCGGTCAGATGGCTCCTACTACCCTACCGGGAATGAAAACAGCCACCTCCCCTTACGGTCGTGAAGTTGCAACAATGGGTAACCCGTTGAAAATTACTGAGCTTGTTTCTCAGCTACCCGGAACATATTACGTTACACGTCAGGCGGTTCATACACCTGCTGCTGCTCGTAAAACAAAGAGAGCTATTAAAAAAGCATTCCAAAATCAATTAGACGGCAAACCCGGTCTTTCATTTATTGAAGTTGTTTCTAACTGTAATTCAGGATGGAAAATGGATGCTGTAACCGCTAACAAATGGATGGAAGAAAACATGTTTCCATTTTATGAGATGGGCGATATTAAAGTTGATGGAAAGCTCATCGAAAAGTAATTTGTAACTTAACGACACAAAAAAATGACTGAAGAAATAATTATAGCAGGATTTGGCGGGCAAGGTGTTCTGTCAATGGGAAAAATACTTGCATATTCAGGAATTATGCAGGATCAGGAAGTAAGCTGGATGCCATCTTACGGTCCGGAAATGCGTGGTGGTACAGCTAACGTTACTGTTATTGTAAGCGATGAACGTATCAGCTCACCAACACTTACTGCATTTGATACAGCAATCATCCTTAACCAGCAATCTATGGATAAGTTTGAAGAAGCTGTAAAACCTGGTGGTGTACTTATTTACGATCCTAATGGTATATCTAAACATCCTACACGGAAAGATATCAAAATTTATTCCATTGAAGGAGCTAAAATAGCAGCTGAAATGGGTAATACTAAAATATTTAATATGGTTGTCCTTGGTGGCTACCTGAAAGTTAAACCTATCGTTAAACTTGAAAATGTAGTTAAGGGGTTGAAGAAATCTCTTCATGAAAGATACCATAAGCTGATTCCTTTAAATGAGGATGCCATTAAAATGGGGCTTAAGAGTGTCCATGAAGTTGGGTAACAGGGAATGAAGTGATTGAGGAAATAGCCCTGTTTGGACTATAGGAAACGAAGAGACCTAAGGGACTTGAGAGACTAAAGAGATCGAAGGGATTATCCGTGCAGTCATATGTATGAAGACTGTTCTTCGATAGGAAATACGGTATTGTGAATACCCTAAAAATATACCCCACTGAGCGTAGTTTCATCCGCCAAGGCGGAAGAAACTACACCTAGGGTGTTTTTCTGAAACATTCACAATACAAAATCCACAAAAACAGGCCAGGCTTTCAGCCTTAATACCTACTTCGCCACGGTCATAGGGCTTCCGCCCTATGCTATTACAGAACGCCCTTTCAGGGCTATGATGTTCAACGTTCAATGTTGGGGTTTGTCATCTTGTCACTCCTAGTCCCTTGTCACTTTAAAATTCCAATTACCAAGCACCAAATAACAAACAAATCCCAAGCACCAAAAGTCTAATAACCAAAACCCCACTTTTCAGGATTGTCAACTGGTTTCCCCTTGCCCCTTGTCTCTCGTCCCTTGTCTCTCGTCCCTGCCTGACCGCCTCAGGAGGTTCCCTTTTTTTGGTGAACTGCGTCCGACTACCGGCGGATGGGGAGTGGTGAGTAGTGGCCGTGTCCGCCCATCGGCGGATGAGTGGTGAGCAGAGCGTTTCTCTCACTTTGTTCCCCTGTCATTTTTCATTATTCATTTTTCATTTCCCCTTGTCTCTCCAGTCCCTCCTTGCCCGCCGTATCCGCCTCAGGCGGAGTAGGAGGGGCCAGTCCCTTCAGTCTCTTCAGTTCCCAAGTCCCCATAATAATCCTATCATCTCTTCAAAACCTTAATAGTCTCTGTTTCCTTATCATTAACGGTAAGTGATACCAGGTATGTGCCCGGGGGCATGATGTTACCTGTTTTGTTTTTACCATCCCATTTTAATTGCCCCTTACCGGGATAGGTTTGCATATCAACCAGGGTTCTTATCAGGATACCGTTTATATTATAAATATCCAATTTTATATGTGCCCTGGTTTTTATTTGATATGAAATATATAAAACATCCGACATGGGATTAGGATACACATTCATCATTGGGTTAGTGTTTCCATTTAACTCATCAACCTGTACACTGGGGTCGTATTCATAAGCTCCCATATCAATACTATTACCAACTATACGCGGGTTGCCGGCTAAATCCGTCTCCGGAAACTCAAGCCAGTCGGGAATATCCAATGTGCCTGCATCAACACATGGAGAATTTGCTTGTAAACTGTAGGGAAATTGCTGGTTTGAAGTATCCCACATGGGGTCAGTATCTATATTGCCACTCTCGTAATAAAGCCGCGACTGAGGGCTTGTTACAACTATTCCTTCCTCGCCACCATCTATTAATGAGTTATAAATATATACTTCCGTTGAATCCCATAACCAGTAATTGGGATCCGACCAGATATACATCTCCCCGGGCTGGTTATTATATAATATGGAATTATACATAAAAAGTTTGGCATCAGTTGATACTCCCATAGATCCCCAATTGGTAGACGGAGTGGTATTATTTCCCACTGTACAATTTATTAAATAATTATGGCTATTTTCAAGCATTGTTATATGTTGAGCATAATCAGAAAGCGGTGCATGATTTTCAACAAACTCACAGTTAAACAACTTACACACAATATAACCCTCTTTTTCGGGTAGATATTCACCCCTTAGTGAAAGTGCCTTACCCCCTCCCAATAATACTGATACTGTATCATTTATATTATTTGCAAACCTGCAATTTGTAAAGCTAATAGTATCACGTATAAACGGAACAACATAATTGTATGATTGTGTTGATATTGAAAAAACAGTATGCCCAATATTATTCTCAAATACCAGGTCATTAAAAACAGCTCCTCCACACGCTGATGCTCCTCCCACACTTCCGAGAACACCCTTATTGTTGCTAAACAATATGCTGTCAAGGGTTATATTATCGCTACCACTCATTATTAAAGACCCAGTACTTAGATAACTAAAATTTTTAGGTCCCAAACCATTTGTCATTGTAAGGTTCTTTATTGTAAAATTATTATCCTGTATATTTGATGCTAAATGATAGGTTTGCTGTTCTGCATCAAAAAAACAAGAGTCGCGATGATATCCAATAATTTTAGTAAAACTACGCGGACGTAATGGAAAAAGTTCACCCATTGACGGCGACCATGTACCAGGGCTAAGATAGATATTGTGCATTTCATTGCTATCGGGCAGGGTTTTTAATAAGGCATAATACAAATGTTGAAGGGGAGTATCAGGAGTAGTTCCCTCATTACTATCATCACCATCGGGACTTACATACAAATCACCACTTACCTGTTCTATTACCGAATGCTGCATATCACAAACAATATCATCTCCCGAATAATAAAGAAATCCATTATATGAAAACAGAAAATAATGATCTGGTTGAGCTACTGTAAAAGTATCTAACTTAATATTTAATTGCTCTGTATAATATCCCTTATAAATATCTGATCCAATGACCCCATAATTATTATATAAATTACATAAATTAATTGTGTCGAAAACAACAGTATCATAATATGAAGTTGCTACTCCTCCTCCAAGTGTTAATGAGTGGTTATTTCTTATTGTACTTCCTGAAATAAATGAACTTGATGATGTTGAGAATATTCCACCACCGTATAGCGTAGCAACGTTGTTCTGAATTAAACAGTTTATAACATCAATATGGATATTATGCCTCATACAAATTCCACCACCATATGTATGTGACACGCCATTATACGTTCCCGAACCGTTTTCAATGGTAAAGCCATATATGCAGGCTCCTTGTTCTCCATTGTCCAATAATATACATGACCCGGTTTGATTGCCATCGATTATTGTACTGCCGATATATGATGCATCGCCGGTTGTCATATTTAAACTGCCAATTACTAAACCCTTTCCAATATAATTTATATTTTCGTAATACCTGCCGGGGTAAACAATAATAGTGTCGCCGGTAAAAGCTGAATCAATGGCTTGTTGTATCTGTGTAAAATCACCTGTACCATCCTGCTTTACAGTTATGATTTGCGCATAAATAAATGTATTTAATACTATTAGCAGTATTGTTGAAATACTGCTAATAATATATTTTTTTACAGTATTTTGTTTCATCTCTTTAATCAATAACTACTAATTTACATTGTTTATAACTATGACCCGATCGTAATTCAATAATATATATACCACTTTCAAGTTTACCGCCGCTGGCATTGCATAAGCTAAAATCTGTGCTATAACTACCCGGTGTTACTTCACCCTGCTGTAGTTCATTTACCTTATTTCCATAAAGCCCGTATATTGTTATTGTAGCAGCAACAGGTTTATTGCTTTTAATTGAATAATTTATAGTACAACTACCCTGCGCAGGATTGGGATAACATGAAATATCCATGTTTGTATCAATGCCTTTATTTTCTTCTGTTTCATTTTTTGCTTTAAAAGAAACAAAATAACTGGACTTATTTTCCCCGGTATTTATTGTCCTGTTGATGTATTTCTCATTTGCACTGTTTTTAACCATGTAACTCTTAACAGGTGGTGATGTTGATTTCATATCACCATAATATTCTTCAAAATAAATATCACCGCTAATACCTTCTGTGTATGTGGCTATCATTACCAGCGTATCTTCTTCCAGCACTGTTGTTGCTCCAACGCAACTATCTTCAACAAAGGCTCCTATTTCCACGGGATTATCTGTTGTATCCAGTTCAACAAATACGGCTGAATAATCTGATTGTTCTGTAAAAGTATAGTTTATTGTTTCTTCACGTTCTTCAGCAGAAACACCCTGTGTACCTGATAACTGCCATTGAAAATCCACGATATCATTGCTAAAAGTTTCTATTACAACCATATCACCGTAATTTATAACAGATTCGTCAATCCCTTTCGATACAGCGCAAACCCAGCATGGTGTAAGGTTATTATCGCACCATGTATGCACACATGTCCAGTACTGTCCTTTTATAAGGCTTATCTCATCAAGAAATGTTTCTGAAATAGCATCGAAGGGGCTTTGCGAATATGGAAGGAAATAACCCACCCAATTCTCGTCACCATTATATATTTCAAACTCCAGATCAGTTTCTTCAATACTACCCTCTAACTTTAGCCATCTTTGCTCGTTGTCGTAAAGGTTTAACTTATAACCGTTTTTGCTGTAGATGTGGTATAATTCGTAACTTTCCCTATATATCCAAGGACCTGGATCATTCCAATCAAGATAAGTATATTCATGAGCTTCCGCACTGTAATATTTAAGTTCTCCTGGGTCAAACTCCTCCCCAACTATCATATCATTCATTGCGTTGGTTGAAACCACATACTGTGCACCGGCAGAAGCTAAATTCTCAATCCTTGGATAAGATAGCCACCTTATGTCATTACCAAGATCCAAGTACTCATAATCAATGCTTATGCTACTGATATTACTTTGCATGCCATTGGGAATAAATAACTTCTTGTAATTAGGATCATACAATATCTTATTGCGATTATAATAAATATAACCATCATTTTTTGTATCGGGCAAACACAGGTTTGATGCTGCCTCATCCGACAATTGTATAGTACCTGTTGTCCCGTCTAACTGGTCGTACCAACTCAGGAAGGTGTGTCTGTCGTCATCATTTCCATCCCCAGGTATTGTATATGCATAAACCTTCTTGTCTGTATCATTATAATACAATGATAGTATTTCCTTATCCTCACTGCCAAATGAAAAAATTGTCTCATATGAGTTTTCCAAAGATACTGTCCACAATATATAATCACTGGAATATTTTGCTGCATAATACTGTCTTCCCGTAATCTTATCAATATCCATATCAATTGGTAACAATTCACTACCAGGTGCTAAAACTGCTGTTGCTGTTGAAAATATCCCTAAACTATGATTGTAACTTATACTAAAAATATCGCCCTCTGTAAGAACATATATTAAATCGTTAATACTGTTTTTTAACACCTTGCGGTAATTTGCACTTCCGGAATAATAGGAAATATTATAGTTTTCGTCCATATTAAACAGTACACCGGTTGTTGTATTTTCACTAAGGTCCGTGGCTGTTTCAGTAACTTCACTAATAAAAGCATACACACCGTTATTACCATTATCGCAAAAACCTGCTTTCAACCGGCAAAGCTCCTCCCCGGCCGCGAAACCAGTAATCGCAACACTTCCTAAATGAGAATAACTGCCTGTAACTGCATCATAAATATGCACATAAGGAGTAGCATTGTTTCTCATACCACTGGTTATGTATAATTTACCTGCATCGGATATATACATAGTCTCAAGGAGATTATACCCTGTGAGTTCAAACGTTGCGGACCCTCCGTTATCGCAATTGTAAACAATTACCTCCCCGTTTTCACTATCATCACTATATGTGGATACTAATAGCTCATTTGTATTTGCATTATACACTATGCCTCCTATTGATTCTTCTATTGTTGCAAATTTATAGGCAGTATTATCGGTAGTATTAACAGCAAAAATATCACTTTTATCGTGTTCAGCGCGACTGTAAAAATATGCTTTACTGTTTACTGGGTTAACTACTCCCTCGTATAAGGAACAGCCGGTTTGAATGGTTCCTCCAACTATAGGAGGCTCATATGGATCAGCCTTATTTAGCCTTTCAATACCGGATTCAAGCAAATTTATTACTAATAACCTATTATTAATTGCATTATTTGTATTAATCACAGGTTTCATAAAATAATTATTGTTCTTTGTCAAAGAATTACTAAAAACCAGATTTGTACCTGCTGCAATATTAAATGTTTCAATTCCATTTTTTCTGGTCAAAATAAAATCACCATTATCATAAAGCATATATGTACCAAGGTTATTAATATCATCCCCAATGTCATAACCAGTGAATAGGCCAGAAGTTTCCTGGATAACATCGTATCTATAAAATATACTTTCTTCTAATTCTAAAGGTTTTGCACATAATACAGCAATATTATATTGCAAGTCAACAGCTCCGGAATTAAAAACTTTACTATCCGGCACAGGTATATTTGAATTTACAAAATCAGGGTCAGTTGAATTACAATCAATAATATATGAATTATATATTCCTCCATATGTAGTATCATAATGATCGTTATGAGGTAAGCATAAAATCTTATTATATGAACCTTCTTTATAAAGAGGTAAAAACCAGCCGTTTTTTAAAGTATAACTGTTTCCGGTTTCATTAAGCGATACATTATGAGTTCTGGTAACTTCATTATTAGTATTATTTATCTTCCAAATCTCCCAGAAACTATCAACACTAAGAAAAAAGTAATCATTTGAATTACCATCATTTTCAACATTGAATGAAACATCGTAAAAATCTTCATTTGCAGCATTCGTTTCTGAGTAAACTGTATCAAAAATATTATCATCAGAGACCCTTTTATATACACCAAAGAAACTATTTATCCCGCTTATACCTGTACCATTCATCACAAAATATAAACGTTTATCATTTTGACTAAATTTTAATATGGTATATCCTCCAAGTTTATATGTACCAGTAGTTGTTATTGGAGTAACTGCTATTCCGGATTCAATTTGTTCGCCATTCTCATTGAACTTAATGTATCTTATATTAACTTCAGAACCAGGGGTTGGGTCAATGTAATACAATTCTCTATCATTCTCGTTAAATGCGATATATGAAATTGATGGAATTCTGTCAAACTCAGAATATCGCTCATTATTTCGACTATACTCTGAAACTTCAACTGTTTCTAATAATGACATATCGTCTGAATAGATTAGGATATCTTTAAAGCTATAAATAAAAATATAACCAAAAGGATTACCCTCATTGTTTTCAAATACATTTCCAGTGGCTAATATATCCTGAGGAATCATGCCATTAACTCCATTTTCTGACACTGGAATTACAATATTGCTTATTTCTGATTGTGAAATTACACATCGAAAAAATATTATCATTAATGCAATTACTAAGATTATTTTTTTTTGGTTCATTATTATTTATCTTATACATAAATTGCTTCTGCACAAAGTTATAAAAATAATTAAAGACCACATTAATAATATTGACATGGGATACTACGAGTGGAACCCTACTGTGGGTGTTCCTGATAATACAGTAGCACCTAAAGAAAACCTGCTTAGCCTCGCTCCCAACCCTGCCTCCTCAAGCATCATGATTACCGTTAAAAGCTCCGGTGCTAACAGGCTTAAACTGGAAGCTTACAATAACTCCGGCCAGCGTATAGCTGTTATTGTTGACAGCCACATTGAAAAAGGAACATACACTACAACATGGAACCTTAATTCAAATAACTCCACCCTATCCCCCGGTATTTATCATATTATTCTAATGGAGGATGGTATTGAAAAGGATGCGATGAAGCTGGTGGTGAGGTAGTGAGATAATGTGTGGTTGTGGTCTCTGACTGCCTTTGACTACAATAATCCTGGAGCTTTAAGTTCTATGATCATGATCAAGAAGAGACTGAAGAGACTGGAGGGACTGAAGAGACTTAAGAGACTGGAGGGACTGGAGGGAACAAAGGGACTATCCGTGCAGTCATATGTATGGAAATTGTTCTTCGATAGGAAATACGGTATTGTGAATACCCTAAAACTACGCTCAGAAACTGGAGTGTTATATTAAGATAGTGGATATTTCCCTATTCAACAACAATCCTTTCGCTTCCAATAAACTTTCCATCACAACTTACATTTACCAGATACAACCCTTTTTTCCAGCCATTGGTGTTAACAGATACTTCTTGCATACCCGGGTTTGTTGTGAATTGAAAAACTTGTCTGCCAAGCATATCTACAATTAAAATACGGCTGCTATTATACACGAAAAAATCAGATCGTATAACAAATGAGCTATGTGCAGGATTTGGCGAGATTGTTATCTTTTCCTTGTCAGGTGTTGCTATAATCTCCTCGTCACCAACAATAAGCCCACAGTTATCCTGTACAATTGTGTCGGTTGTTACCTGGTATGGACAAAGACTGTCATAAGTGAAGTGTGCATTGTACATTGTATCGCTTTCAAGTTGTTGATTAAGTTTGAAAAAATAGTTTACAAATTTACTTTCCTCTTCAATGTATTCTTGCGTGTAAAAAAGAAACTTGCCATCAAATGTTTTTTGGACAATTGCCATGAAATCATTATTTAGTAAGGGAGCATCATCAATTATTGCACCTAAAGTATCAATAATAACTGCTTTTGGAAATCCGTTATATTCTTCACCCCATGCAGCGCTACATATCAAAGTTGAATCATTTATGAACTTTGAATCGTTTAAAACCCCTATCTCATTTGGAGGGGCAAGATCATAACATCCAACAATATTTCCTTGCATATCCATCTTTAACAATGCTGCAGCATCAGTCCCATCACGATAATGATGTCTAATTGATGAATAATAGTAATTACTATCCGGACTAATTATTGTTCTCCTTCCTTGTCCCCCGATAATACTAGGTATAAAACCTGCAATAGTTTCCCACTCCAGATTCCCATCCTGATCGGTTTTAATATAATATGGACACGTCCAACCAAGTGTGTCTCCGGGATTTGCATAGTAGCACCATCCGGTTAAAAGAAATCCATTATCAGGAGTCAGAATTAAATCAGTGCACTCCTCACTGTCCATTGCTACTGTATCCGATGCATTATAACATTTCTTCCATAAAAAATCTCCATTATCTGCAAACCTCGCTAAACAAACTCTGTCATTAATAAAATCAAGGCCGGTATATGTTAGTATCATAGCACAACCTCCATCAGGTGTGGTACATAAATCATATCCATAATCAACATGATTAACAGATGGAAAAATACGACACCATTCTTTTTCGCCACATTGATTTAATTTTATAAGCATAGGATCTGCATAACCATACGGGTCTTCAATCGTGGTAAGTCCACTCAAATAAATATCTTTGTCGCTATTCATTTCAATACCCCAAATAAATATTCCTGTATATTCTCCATCACCAATGGTTTTCTCCCACAACACATCTCCGTTTATATCTGTTTTTATAAGCCAGTTATACCTGGGAGCAAGACTATTTCTACGTCCGGTTAATAAATATCCATGATCATAATGTTCAATAAATCTGCCTTTTGGTGCGTTTTGATCAGTATGATAACTATTAACCCACCTGCTTTGGCAAAATGGTACTATATTAATAAAAGCGATGGCGATGATTGAGATGAATATTTTTTTCATGCTAAATATGGTATTTATTAATCTGCCCGAATAAAGAATTTGACATAATTACAGCGATAATTATTATCATAAGTTTTTCATTGATTATTATTTCATTTTAGTTTGACAAATATGAGTTTTCGGCATAAAGATACTAATAATTAATTAATAACATATTAATTTAAGGTTCGATGTTAAAGAAGGGACTGGAGGGACTGGAGGGAACAAAGGGACTATCCGTGCAGTCATATGTATGGTGATTGTTCTTCGATGGGAAATAAAGCATGGTTAATACGCTGGACCCCCCCCACTGAGAGTAGTTTCATGCCTAAGGACAAAGGTAGTGAAGTAGTGGAATAATGTGTGGCGGTCAACACAATTAACACATCACCCATTTATTGCTGTGATATCACTCATTTTCTACTGTGCTATCACCCATTCCATGCTGTGTCGTCAATATTCTGATGCGCATCAGGATTCTATTTAGTCAAGTGTAAAGAGGTATTTTCTCAAGTGTAAAAAGGTGTTTTTTCAAGTATAAAGAGGTGTTTTCTCAAGTATGTTATAAAACATTACTGTCCAATAAAAATACAAAATTAATTACTTAATTTTCCAATAAGTAGATATCCAGCGATTTGAAATTTTAAATTTGTTAATTTTCAAAAGCATCCCCCCTAAAATAGTGTCGGCTGCATCAATTCCTCATAGGTTTTTTGCCCGTCCTTGTCAATATTTTCAAGGAATCAAAATAAATGAAGGTAGTTAAACAAATGAATTTTACAAAAGCTAACCAGATTCGAAAAAGCCCAATGTCTTTTCAGCATTTTCTGTACGACCGTCGTAAGCAGGTTCGAAATTAACGCGCAGTATATCTAAATTTTGATAGCATTTTCATTATCTCCAAGGAAGTAATTTAGAGGAAAATTCTGTTTCAATTGCTTGAACAACTGTTCAATTTGCCAACGAAGTTTGTAAATCGCAGCTATCAAATCGGTTCTCATTTCAAAAAGATTAGTTAAAAACTCAAAGCGTCTTTTAAGAACTCTGTCATAGAATTAACTTTGCGAAGTCATAAAGGAATCAGCTGTGTGAAATGCGCAGCATTCATGAATGCATATTAAAATAAACAAGCCATGAATAAAACGCTAGTGCCAAAAAAATGTGTATATCCATTATAGTTTTATTTGTGGTAAAACAAAACTACGAAAAAGAGTTAGGAGTATCTCAGGATCTCCCTTCTCTTAATTCTTTATCGGACAACAGTGGTTTTTTACGTAAAAAGAGAGCATTGAATGCAAAATAAAAAACCCCCTGAATAAAATTATTCAGGGGGTAATACTAAAAATTTAATCAACTATTTTACTTTTGTTGCAAGTAATTCTTTCCATACATTTTCTATAGCAACAGTATCTTCAGGGAATAATCCTAAAGTAGCAAAGTGGCCCCAATGTGTTGGAATTGTACAAATCTTACAATTCTTGATATATTCACATTGTTCTACGATATCATCTTCATCAAACATCATATCTTCAGTAAATACGATAGGCCAAGTTACAGCTTTAATTCTTTTTTGAGCTGCAACAATATCACCACCTGTATTTAAGCTGGCGTCAGCATGTTGCCATGCCCATGCCATTGCAATAAGGTTATTAGGATCCATCTGAACAAAGTGATTTTCCCACACACGACGCATAAAATCTTCCTGCGAGGCAAATCCCATACGTTTGTAATGTTCACCCTGATACATTTCTTTACTTGCACCAATTAGGGCAAATAAATGACCTAGGTTACGTAATCCTGCCTGACATGCATGAGGATCAGTATAAAAACCATTATTAAAATTAGGATCATCTTCAAGACAGGACATTACCATATCAGTAAGAATTTTATTCCATGGACCTGCTTTAAGTGAAGCTCCAATAGGACAAGCTCTTTTTACCATGTCCGGATAACGAACAGCCCATTCAAAAGCCTGTTGTCCACCCATTGACCAACCGGTAACCATTTGTACATCTTCAACTCCGAATTTTTCAACAACCAGTTTATGTTGCGCTCTTACCATATCACCAACAGTTACGTGAGGGAAAGCTCCCATAGCATAACCACCTGATGTATTTGATGGAGATGTTGAAATTCCATTACAAAGTAAGTCGGGCATAATAACGAAATATTTATCGGTATCAATAGCTTTGCCAGGACCAACAAGCGGAGCCATATACATATGAGAACCGGAATACATAATTGTAAATACTATCACGTTATCCTTTTTAGGACTCAGTGTACCAAATGTTACATAAGCCTGTTTTGCATTAGGAAGAACTCCTCCATTCTCCAATTCAAAGTTTCCTAAATCAAATTCCTCCCAGGCACCATGCACCTCAGGAGTATAGAATTCATTGTCTATCTGTGCAACAGCATTACTAACCATTCCAGCAACAAACAAAAAAGAAAATAATAATGTAAAAATTGTTCTTTTCATGACGATTACATTTTAATGTTTAAAATTATTTTACCTATAATATCTGCCTTACCAATAAATATCATAAAATACTCATTGGAAGCATATTTTTCAATTTCATTAATATTTAAATCACCCGAAACATACTGTACCATATATGTACGATCGGTATTATTAAACCTAACAATGCCTTTTGCCCTCAAAACACCTTCAGGTAATTCATGCATTAAATTCTCAAACTTATCCTTTGAGAGTCTGCCATTCACAGTCACTTGTTTTGAAATCAATCCAAGGTCAGCATGCGTTTTTGCTACATTTGAAGAATTCTTCTCCGATCTCATTTTATTGCTTCCTTCATTGAATAAAACCGCGGGATTAATATCCCCATTACAAGTATTGAATTGTTGAGCTAAAGGATTTATTTCCTTTATAAGCCTTTGCAGACTTCCAATTTTATTTTTGTTTACAAGATCTGTTTTATTGATAACAATTTTATCAGCATATAATACCTGATCATAGGCTATTATATTTTCTGCAGCTGTATCAGTGAAATGCAATGCATCCACAACAGTAACAATAGAAGAGAACCTTATAAGACCTTCAATGTCATTTATCTCATAAAGGATATTGGCAGGATTAGCAAGACCGGTTGTCTCTAGAATAACAATATCCGGATTAAAATTCTTAATAATATTATCTACTCCTTTTTTTAGCTGACCAATTAGGGAACAGCATACACATCCTTCATCCATTTCCAGGACAGCATAGTTATCTTCAAGAAGCTTGCTATCAATACCCTGCTGACCAATCTCATTCTGAATAACTGCAACAAAACGACTATTAACAGTATGATATTCAATAAAATGCTTAAGAAAGCTCGTCTTACCACTTCCAAGGAATCCGGTAAGCATAATTAATTCCGGACGATTTATCTCCTTTTCAGGTATTACAATATGCTTTAAATTAGCAGTGGAATCTGATTTCCACCATCCAGAATCAGTAATCAGATTTTGCTTACTGTTATCTATTTTATATCCTTCAGGCAAATAAAAATCAGAGAGATCAAATCTTTTATCGATATCCCATTCACCATAACACATTTGCAGTCCTGAAATATTTCTGTTGCCAAGAGTATTGTCACTATTGTTCTTCTTTAAAGCATATTGTAAAACAGGAGACTCTTTAAGGTTCCATGAAATAGTATATCCAAGAACTTCATAAAAATCCCTTGCCAGTTTAAAAAAGTCTATTTTAAATCCCGAATCACAAGAAGCTGATAAACTACTCCATTCAGGCATTTTAGCAACAAATGAGTGAGATATCATCTTCATATCATCAGAAAAAAAGAGATTGATATCCGCAATTCGGAAAAATGCTGATAATTCGGAATAAAGTCCAAAATGGCGAATATAATCTTCATAATCATCATCCTGAATTACCTTTTTGAGTTCATCAGGATAAAAATCAATTATATTCTCTTTACATTGTGGAAAATAAAACAGAGAGAATTCCCCAGTAATACCTGATTTTATTGTTTGGCATCCTTCAAAATTAATAGCATAAACGCCTTTAGAATTTTTAATCATACATGTCCACCCTTTACCTTTATAAGTTGCCGGGTGAATACCCTTCCATCCTAATAATGATTTAGTATGCAAACTAAAGTTTGATCTCATAAGCATACTATCAAAAAACAAAGGAATACTTGTTTCAATATCATAAAAGAAATCAGACGGATATATATGTGTGATGTCCATTACAAAGATCTATTACGCTTTAAATTCAATTGTGTCACCGTTACCGAGATATGCTTTATCTTTCGACCTGAATCTGGCAGTTCCCTGTATAACATTATAACCTGCTTCGATAAATTTCTTAGCAGTAAGAATTCCTGTGCAATGGTTACATCCAATTTTATCAAAGCCCCATTTGTCAAGAGATATTACAAGGTCATCATATTTGGGATCCCAATCTTCGAAAGGTGAGATATGCAGACCTCCATAGATTCCATACATATTATCATTCTCATACTTAAGCTCCCTGAATGCAGTATCGGCAAACTTAATAATACCTTCATGACAACATCCTGTAACACATACTAGTCCCAGATCTTTCACATTGAAATACATAGAAAGCTCACCATAAACTCGACATATAATCGGCACACCGAAAGTATAAACAGCAAATCCGGGAGCAACCTTATGCAATCCGTTTTTTATTTCCTTTAGCTCGCCCTTATGACCACAATCTGTAATATATTGTTTATCTTCAGGATAGAACCCCTCCGGGATATATGTTGTAATAGAAGGATCATATTTATAAGTAACAGGTAAACCCCAAAAATGATCAAAATGGGCATGAGAAATAAAAAATTTCTCAATTTCGCGATTAGCAAGCATTTTATCAACTCCTTCTCTTTTAAAACACTCATCCATCCATTTATAAGACCAACCGCTATCGAGAAGATATTTATGAATATTACCTTCCATATCTTCCATTTCCACTAATGCTGCATAACCACCAGCATTTTCAGGATTAACAGAATTTTGCTCGATAATCTCCCATGCTTCATCCAATCGGTCAGGCAGCAAATGTTTTATTTGTTTGATGCCATCAGCATATGAACCATTTGACAATCCTTTTCCATTGCCAAAAGGAGGCCAGTTAAATTCATACTGATTAACGAGCAAGCCCCCTGCGTTACGAATATCACCCATAAGTATTCCATTATCAAACCAGCTTGTTTCGCTAATATTGGTAATTTTTACACTTTTACAAACACCAATATCTGTTTGCTTTCTATCGATTTCCGGAAAGAACCTTTTTCTTGCAGGGGAGTAAGAGAACAATCCCATGGATGCTAAAGCGCCAACTCCTACACCTGTTGCTGCACCTTTCATAAAATCTCTTCTCGAAACCCCTTTTTTATTATTATCTGACATATGACAATCTTTTTTATTTATTATTCAATTATTGTGAATACTTCTGACCACCAGGGCAAGAACATCACAACAGCAAAAAATATAATTACACCAACTGCAATACCAGCGATAAGGCCAAAAGAAAACCTGGGATTCCATTTTATCTTATCTTCCGGTAATGCTTCTAAATCTTCTTTCACTTCCTCATTAGCCGGCGCAAGCTTCCATCCTGGCCATCCATCCATAAACCAGTAATTTATCAGGAACATATTTATCAACCAAATCATTGGAATCATTGGAAATTGCTGAGGATGAGAGAACCCTTTTTGAGTTCCAAGGAAAAGATGAGAAGTACGATAATAAACTATATAAATCAGCGATGCTCCTAGAATTGTAATAGCACTTCTTATTAATACGTTAACCGGACGGCTGAATTTTACTGGCCAGTTGCCAAGATAAAAATAAAGGAACAGACAAGGAACAAGCCAGAAAATAGCCATCTCACCAACATGTAACCACCTCCAGTCAGGAGCCATTAAACGACGAGTACCACGGATAGCTGGACCCCAGGCCAATTCCTGTACAAAATAAAGGAAGAAAGCCAGGGCTACTGCAATAACAAATATTCCAAAGAATGAAGCAACTCGGCGTAACCAATCAGTTTTAATTAAATCAAAAGGATACCTTTCCCATATAGTTTCATATAACCAAACCACCACAGTAGCACTCATTATCCATGCAATATGAAAGTTTCCACTGACCGTGTTTGCAAATTCTTCCCAATAAGGAGGTGTTATTGCTGTAAACTCCTGCCAGGGATAATATAAAATACCCATATGAGAATGCATTGTAATAAAATATATTATCATGCTCAGAAAGAAAGTAACAATAAGCACTGTTATCCCTTTAACCGGTTGTCTTTCATTTTGCCATGGAGCATTTTCACAAGCCACTACCCATGTAGGACTAAGCCATGAAGCAATTGCAGCAAACATCATAATAGCCTCAAAGGAGTATTCTTCAGCATAAAATTCTGTTAATCCTAATGCTGTAAGCCTTTCAGGATTAAAATAAGCTATACCATAATTACCAAGAATATGAACAAAAAATCCCTCGATAACAATCCACATTATTATTACACTTATTCCCGTAAGTACAATTCCTTTAACAAGAGGATGTGTTTTGCGTAACCATTCTTGCTTAAAAGGCCAATAATTAAATATATAGGCCACCCAGATAAATATTATCAACAACCATCTACAAACCATGTACCCTTTATAAGGGGTATACATGCGCATTAACCCTCGCGGATCTTGAAAAATCCACCATGTTACATAAAACAAGGCAAGTATAAAAGCCATGTTTACCAGTACCGGTATGGGGCCTCTCCAGCGTTTTACCAGCCTTCTTTTTTCTATAAATAAGTGATCCATATTAATTATTTTACTGATTATTAATTATCTCGCATATCACAACTATTTTCACGGTATTTTTCCGTAAGTTCATCTGTAATAATCCGTATCATTTCTTCTTTAGATATTGTGGCAGGGTCAATTGAACGACGCATCATTTCTGAGAATAGCAAATCATCGGTAAAATCACCTGAGGATATTATTTCACAAAAATCGATGTTGTCATTATTTTCAGAATCAACATTCCTTGGAGTTTCTTCTTTCCCTATGTTTTTTAACCTCGAAAGAGGTCGGCTAAAAAATTCTCTTCTTTTCATTTTGACACACTAATAATTTACATTTCGTAGTTAATACCCGACTTAAATAATCTTATTACCTCAGGTACCGGAATCTGTTTATATTTATTTAGGAAACCTGCATTCTGGCATAACATTTCACTACATAATTCCTTTGACTTATCGGAATCTTTAAGCTTTATTGCCTGTAAAAGGTTAACATGAGAAGCAAAAAAATCATTCAATTCATCAAAAGTGAGCTCAGTAATTATATCAGAAATAATATCATGATTTTTATTTGAACCTTCCAACATTCTTACAATGTAACTGTTATCAACAGAATTAATCATAACACTGTGAAACTCTACATGATAGACCTTTATCTTATCCATATCTTTATTAAGAACAGCTTTACTTAGGAGCACAACAATATTTTCAAATTTCTTTAATTGCTTCTCACTTATCCTTGATGCCGCAATACTTGCGACAAGGGGTTCAAAATAAAAGAAAGCTTCAAGCTGGTTGGATATCTGTTGCTTTTTGCATTTTTCAGTTGACAACTTATCAAAACTTTCCAGATAGTTCCATTGATTTAAATAGTATCCACTTCCGGGTTTAGCTTCCAAAACACCTTTAGCCTGTAGCATCTTTAAAGCATTTCGTAAAGAAGTACGACTTGTTTTCAATTTAGTTGACAACTGTCTCTCTGATGGCAATCGGTCACCAATGTTCAACTCATGATTTTTTAGCCATTCAACCAAAACTCCTACTAATTTGTTTTCAGCAATCGACATTTTAATATATTTTGGAATGCCCAAAAATAATAATAATATTCTTTTTGTCAAGATAAAAATGATTTTATTTCATTTTTATCACTTTTATTACTTTTTGGTATTACCAATTATATTTATTTTAAAGCTTTTTTGGCGCATTTTATCAATACATGAAATTTGCAATATTTATATCCTATGTTTAAAAAGTGTGAAAACTAAAATTACAATTAGGGTTCGATGGAAGCTTTGCTGAAAGCCATTTAATAATCTCATATTCCATTTCCAATTATTGGCAATTATCTGTTGAATAAAAATAACTTAGATAGAGGATAACAAAGACAGGATATCCTAAAAGGTATAAATGCAAAATCGATAATTGGTAATTTTTGAATAGACAATCTATTCAGACATTAATTATTTGATACTGTAATTAGTCCAACTTGCGCCAAACTTATGCAATTACTTTTTTCTTACCCTGAGATACTTTCTCCAATTCTTAAGCCCTTTAACAAATGCTTTATTGTATAAATTGTAAACATCTATTTTATCCTCTTTAAAGAAGTTTGTTTTTGACGAGCATAAAATCAGAACTGATCTCAGAGTATTACGTTCATAAAAAGGTTTAGCATAATATGACCTTACTCCATACGGTATAAAAAGCGCCCAGTCAATAGCTTTAATACTGGTCATCGTATCGTCTATTATTAGATAGTCAAGCTTATACTGTTCTATATTTTCAGCAATAGTACCCTCATATGTAAACAATTTTCCCATCCCCAGGTTTTTAAACATTTCGCCTACTGCATAAACAGATATTTTTTCCTTTTTCAAATGAATGTCAGAATAGATAATTCCATCAAAGTTATTATTATCGTATGAGTTATCAAGAAATGTTTGTAATAAATCCTGCATCTCTTCAATTCCAATTACCTTCTCAACAAGTTTGTTTTCAAACTCAATTTTACTGTCGGTCAAAGGATTATTACTTAGATTACCTATGCCAAAATTTTTAATATCAGCAGCCATATCAACATTATAAATCGAAATCCTGAGAAATCTTTTATCCTTAATTTTTACTAACCTAAGAACAGTTTTCCCGAGGAACCTTCCATTATTCTTTCTTTTATAGAACAGTTTTCCTTCCCACTTAGACTCAAATATTACATCTTCAAATATTCGGTTAATCTCACTTGTAAGGCTGTTATGGTATAAGTCGGAGAAATATAATTTCTGGAATTCCTCAAAACCATAACCAAATAATTCAACTGCAGCGCTATTGTGAGACACAACCTTTTTATCCATCATATTTACAAGAATAACAGGATTATCAGCCATCTCAAGCATAACCTGCAACTCATTCTCTTCTTCTATCAATTCTTCCACAAGATGTATTGACTGAGTTACATCCATCAAAACCCCTAAATAAAATCCGGGATTATACGGATTTGGCCCTCCGATTATTTTGATCCACCTCACATCATTTTCATTCTTCCTTAATCTTATTATTACAGTATCTTCTTTCGATTTATGAATATTTTCAATAAAACTTGTATACTTGGCAAAGTCCTTTTCATAAATTAATTCCTTACTAACCTTTTTATTTTTCAGAAGTAAAAACGTATATTCCTCAAATCCTGATATCTTATAATTATTTAGATATTCAATTTTATTTTTAATAATTTCTATCCTGAATAACAACGCAGGCATTCCTGCTACGCAATTAATTAACTCTTTTTCAGTTAACTTACTTGTATGTACCGACTGAAAATAACTAAGGTTAGTATTAGACATGCTCAACTATTAAAATTGTAAAATATGTTCTCCAAAAATAAAAAAAATTTTCGCCCAAAAAGATATCATTAAAAACTACATATATACTAACTAAAAATTTACATAAGTAATATCCGGTTACTTAAACAAAAGATTCACTCCGAGAGCCATTGTAAATATATTTGAAAAATGAAAATCGGAATACTAAATATAGTATTTCATATACAAATCGTTAGTGGTGGTTTCAATATAAAATTCAAGGGCTTTAACTTTGTATTTCTGGTCAAATTTATACCTATCCGATATCCCAAAACTCATATGAAACCTGACACTCTGCCCTGTTTCAATAAAATTTAATATAAAAATCCCCGGTGAAATATTTCTTACATCTATCACATTATTGTCAACAACCTCATACTGTCCTACTCTTCTGCCATAGATATCAACCATTGGAATCGCAGAGCAGAAAACCACATATCTGTATTCTCCATGCACATCCACTTACAACCTCGATATACATAAACAAACACCATGCGATCTCTCACATCTCATATCTCAAATCTCACTTCTCATTCACTCCTTCCCCAGCGCAACAACCATTTGCTCAGCCCAGTTTATCAACTGTTCAGTTTCTTCCTGTGATGGAACTTTATCAGGATAATTTTCGGCAAACTTACCAGGAGGCATCTTACCCTTCTCCATAACCTTAACAATCTTTTCCAGCTTATTAATCTGCTTAGTTACCTTGATGTCCTTCATTTCATCAAACTTAAGCTTCATCTTGCCCATTGTTTTTCCTTCTGTATTATGACAGCCATAGCATGACTTATCAATAATAGCCTGCACATCAGCAGGTACTGAATATTGCTCCCCTTCAGGAATAACCTTTAATATATTAATATTACTGTCAACAGTAAATGAATAAAACGCAACTGATATTATAGTTGCAACAGAAATTAGTAGTAGTTTTTTCATAGTACGTTATATATTTGTTTTATTTTGTGATCAAATTTAACAGAATTTTGAATAAATATCAAAAAAATTGACAGACGATCTGATTAAACTTCTAAACACCAAAGTTCTAAACTATAATAATACAAAATTTATTGAGAGTGATCCTATCAGTATCCCTCATTCATTTACCAGAAAAGAAGATATTGAAATCAGCGGATTTTTAACTTCCGTTATTTCATGGGGTCGGCGCTCAGCAATAATAAACAAAGCATTTCATATGATGGAGCTAATGGATAATGCTCCTTATGAATTTATGATGAACTCCGACGAAAGAGATCTGGATATATTTAACAATTACGTTTACAGAACCTTCAACTCCGACGACTGTCTGTTTCTTATTTCTGCTTTACGCGATATATACCAGAACAAAGGCGGACTTGAAACAATAGCTAACGGCGCATTTGATGGCAATATCCTTTCGGTGATAACAGGTATCCGCAATGCCATTATTGAAACACCACATTTGCTTCGTTCTGAGAAACATATTGGCAATCCTGTTAAAGGATCAGCTGCAAAACGCACTAATATGTTCCTAAGATGGATGATCCGTGATGATGAACAAGGAGTTGACTTTGGCATATGGAAAGATATCCCTTCTTCATCACTTATATGTCCGCTCGACCTGCATTCGGGCAATGTAGCACGAAAACTGGGACTGCTTTCGCGGAAGCAAAACGACTGGAAAGCAGCAATTGAACTAACTGAAAACCTGAGAAAACTAAATCCTGATGATCCTGTTATTTATGATTTTGCCCTTTTCGGGATGGGTGTTTTCGAAGGAGTTTCGTAATTTTACAGATTATGAGTAAAAATATTAAAGACAGAGTTTTCGAAATAATATTTGAAGCTGACACCAAAGCCGGCAAATTATTCGATATAGCATTATTTATTGTTATCATACTTTCAGTTATTATTGTGATGCTTGATAGCGTGCACTCCCTGCACCTTAGGTATGGCAGGGTGTTTTTAATTGCTGAATGGGTAATTACTATTCTGTTCTCCATCGAATATATATTACGTATTTACAGTGTAAAAAAACCGTTTAGCTATATCTTTAGCTTTTATGGAGTTATCGACTTACTGTCAATTCTTCCTACTTTTATTGGCCTGTTTGTTACCGGATCACATTTTTTGGTTGTTATAAGAATGCTGCGTTTACTCAGAATCTTCAGAGTTCTGAAGCTAACACGATTTATCAAGGCATCTGAAACACTACGGGAAGCAATAACCAACAGCAGGACAAAAATTCTGGTTTTTCTGGAAGTTGTTCTTATAATCGTTGTAATTGCAGGCTCACTAATGTATCTGATTGAAGGCCCTGTAAGCGGCTTTACCAGTATCCCCAAATCAATTTACTGGGCAATAGTTACCATAACAACAGTAGGTTATGGAGATATTGCACCACAAACGGTAATCGGACAAACACTAGCATCTTTTCTTATGATTGTGGGTTTTGCTATTATCGCCGTCCCCACAAGTATTGTCGGTAGTGAAATGATAAAAGCAAAAGGCCGCAACAACACCCAGGTATGCAGCAAATGCAATAAAACAAACCACGACGATGATGCAGAGTATTGCAGCAGATGCGGGGAAAAGTTGTGAGTTTAAGGTGAAGGTTGATCCTGCAGTCCACCCCAAAATATGATTTAATGCCAGTTTGCACAAATAAACCCAAGCCTTTTGCACCAGCCATAGCCTCGCCACTAGGCCCGTTTCAAACTGATAAGAGGTAGTCGCCCTTCGCCTCTTCGCCTCTTCGCCCCAACCATTCTCTATTTAGAAGCATTCTTAATTAGAAATAAAATTGTACTTTTGCGCCCTATTTTAATTTTAATAAAAATGAGAACTAACACAGAACATAAAATAATTGAAGTTAAGGAACTGAATGAATCCACATACATACTCAGATTTGAGCGTAACGACTTACAATTTAAACCCGGACAACATCTTCTGGTGGGTAAAAAGAACGAAATAGAGCAGCGTGAGTACTCCATTTACAGCGGTACCAACGACCCGTATCTGGAAATATTAATAAAAGAAGTAGACAAAGGATCAGTATCAAAGCAACTAAAATCTCTTAAACCGGGCGACACCCTTAATATTGACGGTCCGGTTGGCTTTTTCGGACTCAATAAGAAAACACAAGACTCATCAAAAATTTTATTTATCGCCAGCGGTACTGGCATAGCCCCATTTCACAGTATGGTTACCAGCTTCCCTGATTTAAACTACACCCTGCTACATGGCGTTCGCAATGAAACAGAAAAATATGAACATGAACATTACAATGCCGACAAGTATCTTAGCTGCACATCAAGAGACAATTCAGGTGAATTTAATGGTCGTGTAACAGATTATCTTAAAAATCATGATATTGATAACGATACATTATGTTACTTTTGCGGCAATTTTCAGATGATAAGAGACGCAATGGAAATTCTTGAGAAAAAAGGAATACCATCATCGCAACTTCATGCTGAAGTGTACTTTTAGCTTCCCGAAAGGTGAACGAAATAAATAATATAAAAAGCACACAACAAATTTTAAACATAACGGTTTAATCATATAAAGATGAAATACCACATTGTACAGCTTGGCTGTCAAATGAATATAAGTGACGGAGAAAGAGTTCAGAGTGTTTTTGATTCTATGGGCATGACAAAAACAGAAGAACAGACTGAAGCCGATGTCATAGGTGTTATAGCATGCTCGGTGCGCCAAAAAGGTATCGACAAAGTATATAATATGATCAACGTATGGAACAAATGGAAAAACAGAAAAAATCTTCTCACCTTTGTTTCAGGATGCGTATTGCCCGCCGATAAAAAGAAATTTCTTAAGCTTTTTGACCTTGTATTCACCATGAATCAACTTCCGGAGCTTCCTGATATGATAAAGCAATACGGTATTGTCTCACCACATTCCGTACAGGATCAACTGCCGGAAATCATCCGTAAAGAAAATAAAAGTAAGGATAAAGAAAAGATACTTAAAGAGTTCTCAGCAACGGTAAAGCCTGAGGCAGGCATTGAAGACTTCTGGAAGATAGAGCCAAAATACGGATCAGACTTCGAAGCATACATCCCTATTCAAAACGGATGTAACAAGTTCTGCACATATTGCGCTGTTCCTTATACCAGAGGCCGTGAAGTTTCCAGACCATCAGAAGAAATTCTTGAAGAGCTCGCAACTCTTGTCAATAAAGGAGCAAAATCAATTACCATTCTGGGACAAAATGTCAATTCTTATGGTCTCGATAAAAATGGCGAAGAAATAAGCTTTGCCCAATTACTTGAGAAGATAGGAGAATACGGACTTAAGTCTGGTAAGGAATTCTGGGTTTACTTCACCTCCCCTCACCCACGCGACATGACCGATGATGTTATTGAAATGGTAGCAAAGTACCCTCATCTGGCAAAGCAAATACATCTGCCTGTGCAATCAGGTGATGATATGGTTCTCAGACGCATGAACAGAAATCACTCAATGGAACGTTACCGTGATATCGTTAAAACAATCAAGCGGCTTATCCCTCAGGCAACTGTATTTACCGACATTATCGTTGGCTTTACTGGTGAAACAGACAATGAGTTTGTGAATACCTTTAATATAATGCAGGAATTCAAATACAATATGGCATATATCGCCCAGTATTCACCAAGGCCGGGCGCAACAAGTTCCAGGTGGGAAGATGATGTTCCTAAAGAAATTAAAAAAGACAGGTATCACAGTCTTACACAAGAGCTTATGAAATACTCAGAAGAATACAATCATAAACTTGTTGGTAGCACGATGAAGGTACTTGTGAGAGGAAACGACAGAAAACAAGGGTATTTATCGGCATACACAGAAGGTAAGATAGTTGCCAGATTTGCTTCCAACAACAATGAATTAATTGGTAATTTTGCAGAAATAAAAATCACATCAGCAGCACCACTGTCTATTGAAGGTGAGTTGATTGAGAATAACAATAGTATCTGATAATGGTAAAAACAGTAGCATTTAAAACACTGGGATGCCGGTTAAACCTATACGAAACAGATTCGCTGGCATCTGAATTTGCAAAGCGTGGCTACAATATTGTAAAGTTCGGCAAAGAAGCTGACATTACTGTAATTAACACTTGTACAGTTACAAGCATGAGTGATCAGAAATCACGCCGCGTAATAAAACAGGCAGGCCGCAAAAAAGGCGATGGCATTACAGTTGTTACAGGATGCATGGCTACTCATTACAAGGAACAGCTGGAAAACCGCGAAGATGTTGATTATGTAGTTGATAACGATCATAAGACATCCGTTGTGGACGTTGTTGATGCACATTTTAAAGGAGAAGAGTTTAATCTGGAAACAATGGACAAAGATGTTTTCAACTACGACCCTGCCGATGAAACCTTCCACACACGCAGCTTCATCAAGATACAAGACGGATGTAACAACTTCTGCTCCTATTGTATAATACCAAAAGTACGGGGCAGAGCTATCAGTCGCCCTGTTGAAGATGTACTCGACAATATCCGTAAGGTAGTGGAATATGGCTATAAAGAAGTGATAATAACAGGAGTAAATATAGGGCATTACAATTATAACGGTGTTGATTTCGAGCATCTTGTTGAGCAAATGCTGGAAATAGAAGGTGATTTTCGTATTCGCATATCCTCCATTGAGCCGGAAGGATATACAGAAAGCTTCTTCCGATTATTTAAAAATCCCAAGCTGGCCCCACATATGCATATCTGTCTGCAAAGCGGATCAGAAACTATTCTCAGAAAAATGAGAAGGAAATACACAGCTAAACTCTTCAGAGACATGGCTTTCAAACTTGAAGAGATGTATCCTGGTTTTAGTCTCACAACTGATATAATAGTTGGCTTCCCAGGTGAAACAGAAAAATTGTTTCAGGAAACTGCTGATTACGCAAAAGAGCTTAACTTCGCTCATATACATACCTTTAAATATTCAATCAGAGAAGGAACAAAAGCAGCTACAATGCCCGAACAGATTGAAGAAAAAGAGAAAAACCGCAGAGGTGAGATAATCAGAAATATATCAGCTGACACCAGACTAAAACACAGACAACGTTTTATAGGCAAAAAACAACGCGTTTTAACACAGAAATATGATGATAATGGATACGTTATAGGCTTTAGTGAATACTATTTACCTGTTATTATTGAAGAAAAGGGCTTAGATACAAACACATTTTACGACGTTGAAATCACTGGCATCGTTGAAAATGACGAGCCTTTCCTTATCGGAAAACAAATAATCCTGTAAAAAATTGTCATTATATTTTTTTGTATTAAATAATTATCTATTTTTGCAGCCCGAAATTTAAAATATTCAAACGGAAATTGATATGGCAAATCATCAATCAGCATTAAAAAGAATCAGGCAAAGTGAGACTAGAAAATTACGTAACCGTTATTATGGTAAAACTATGAGGAATGCGGTTCGCAAATTCAGAACATTAACTGACAAAAAAGAAGCGCAGGATTCATTGCCGAAACTATATGAAATGATCGACAAGCTTGCCAAAAAAGGTGTTATTCACAAAAACAAGGCAGGAAACCTTAAATCTGGTATCACTAAATATGCTAATGGTTTATAATAACTGAGTAAAGCATGAAAATATTGAATCCCGACAAGCAATTGCCGGGATTTTTTATTTATTTTTGTGCCTAAACTCACATTATTATGAATATTAACCTACCAATCAGTTCCTGGGCTGAAGATGATCGCCCACGTGAAAAATTACTCTTAAAAGGCAAAGGACAGCTTAGCAAGGCTGAATTATTGGCAATTTTAGTTGGCAGTGGCACTAAAAATGAAAGTGCTGTAAGACTTTGCCAGCGGATCTTAAATGACGTCGACAACAATCTGGCAGAGTTGTCAAGACTATCCATCGACGATCTTAGTAAATACAAAGGCATTGGCACAGCAAAAGCCGTAAGTATTGTTGCAGCACTTGAAATAGGCCGGCGCCGACGTGCTGATGATGTTATCGGTAAAAAGAAATCCATCAGATCAAGTAATGATGTTTATGATATTCTTTATGCTGACTTAAGCGATAAATACCATGAAGAATTCTGGGTACTCCTGCTTGACAGAGCTAATCAGCTTATCAGAAAAGTTAATATTAGCGAAGGTGGCACTTCCGGGACAATAGCTGACCCGAAAAAGATATTCAGGATAGCATTATCAAGCAACAGCTCGTCTATAATCCTGGCTCATAACCACCCTTCAAACAATGTAAAACCCAGTGATAACGACATACATCTGACAAAGTCAATGGTAAAAGCAGGTAAGTCCATCGAAATACAAATTCTCGATCATATTATCGTTGGTAGCGATAATTATTTTAGTTTCGCAGACGAATCCCTGATTTAATAATTTCCCGTAAAAGGAAAATTAAATGACAAATATGATAAAGATAGTAACAGTTATAGGCGCTCGTCCACAAATTATTAAAGCTGCAGCACTTAGCAGGGCTACTAAAAACTACTTCTCAGAAAGCATAAACGAGATAATTATCCATACCGGTCAGCATTACGATGCAAATATGTCGCAAGTGTTCTTCGATGAGCTGGGTATACCTGAGCCCAATTACAATCTAAATATCGGTAGTGCCGGCCATGGCAAGCAAACCGCTGGCATGATAACAGGCATTGAGGAAATACTGCTAAAAGAAAACCCCGACTATCTGGTCCTTTACGGAGACACAAACTCCACATTAGCCGGAGCAATCGCTGCTGCTAAAATACACATCCCTATTGTTCACATTGAAGCCGGACTCCGTTCTTTCAACAAGGCTATGCCCGAAGAAATCAACAGAATTATGTGCGACCACTCCTCTACCCTGCTGTTCTCTCCTACTCAAACAGGATTCACTAATCTCATTAATGAAGGATTTAAAGAAAACAAAGGACCATGGACAGCCGATAATCCAGGTATTTTTCACTGCGGTGATGTGATGTACGACAACAGCCTGTTCTTTAAAACACTGGCTGATGAAAGAAGCAATATACTTGATGACCTGAGTATCAACAACGACTTCGCACTTTGCACAATCCACAGAAATAATAATACCGACGACCCAGTCCGGCTAAATGCAATATTCAGCGCAATTAATGAGCTGTCAGCAGAAAAACAGTTTGTTCTGCCCTTACATCCCCGGACAAAAAAAATGCTTGCTATAAACCTCAACCAGAAGCTTCTTAAACAAATTGAAGCTAACAAAAGCATTGTGATATGTGACCCTGTGTCATTCCTTGATATGATAGCCCTGGAGAGCAATTGCAGCTTAGTAATGACAGATTCAGGAGGTGTGCAAAAGGAAGCCTATTTCTTCAAAAAGCCATGTGTTATACTCAGGTCAGAAACGGAGTGGGTTGAGATAGTAAACCAGAAGGCTGCTGTTGTTGCTGATGCAAACATGGACAATATTATAAACGCATATCAT
This sequence comes from Bacteroidales bacterium, assembly GCA_963676635.1. Lineage (GTDB taxonomy): Bacteria > Bacteroidota > Bacteroidia > Bacteroidales > F082. Next base: position 4,113,090 of record OY781105.1, on the reverse strand, counting down.
TCATTGACACACAAAAAGAAAATCGACTTTAAAAATATCTTTGGTGATGGCAAAGCAGCTGAGTTTATTTGTGGTAAGATGCTTGAGTCAATGGATTGAAGTTCAATGTTCAAAGTTCAAGGTTCAAAGTTCAAAGTTCAAGGTTCAAAGTTCAAAGTTCAAGGTTCAAGGTTCAATGTTCAATGTTCAATGTTCAATGTTCAATGTTGGGGTAATTCAGGTAAAACCCACGAAACAAAAAAATAACACCGCCAACACTTGTTTCTGTTAAAATAATTTGTATTTTTGCGCTCCCTTTTTGAGGGACAATTATTTTAATCGTTAATTAATTTAAATTATTATGAACCAGTACGAAACCGTTTTCATTTTAACTCCCGTTTTGTCTGAAGATCAGATGAAGGAAGCGGTAAAGAAATACGAGGACTTTCTCGTAAACAAAGGTGCAGAGATAGTGCACCAGGAAGATTGGGGATTACGTAAACTCGTATATCCTATCCAGAAAAAAACAACAGGTTTTTACCATCTGTTTGAATACAAGACTGAAGGCCAGCTAATTGCTGATTTTGAAGTACAGCTTAAACGTGATGAACGTATTCTTCGTTTTCTAACTGTTAAACTCGACAAACATGCTATTGCATACAACGAGAAAAAACGCAGAGCTAAGAAAGAAGAAAAAGAAAGCAAAGAAAAAGAATCTTAACTAATCTTTAAAATTCAGAAAAATGGCACAACCTAATTCAGACATTAAATATTTGACACCTATTGCAGTAGATACTAAAAAGAAAAAATACTGCCGTTTCAAAAAAAGTCGTATTAAATATATCGACTATAAAGACCCTGACTTTTTGTTGAAATTTGTTAACGAACAAGGTAAACTGTTACCACGTCGTATTACTGGTACATCAACAAAATACCAAAAGAAAGTGGCACAAGCTGTTAAAAGAGCTCGTCATCTTGCGTTAATGCCTTATGTAGCTGACTTATTAAAATAAAGGAGGGATAATAATATGGAATTAATACTTAAACAGGACGTTACAGGTGTAGGTTATAAAAATGACCTCGTAAAAGTAAAGGACGGATACGGAAGAAATTACCTTATCCCTAAAGGATTCGCTTATATTGCTACCGAGTCAAATAAAAGAGCTCTTGCTGAACTTAAAAAACAGCAGGCTTATAAAGAAGAAAAGATTGTAAAAGAAGCTGAAGCAATTGCTGAACTTATTAAAGATCTTGAACTTACTATTGGCGTTAAAGCAGGAACATCAGGAAAGATTTTTGGTTCTGTAAACTCAATTATCGTGGCTAATGCTATTAAAGAAGCTAAAGATATTGAAATCGACCGCAAAAAGATTTTCCTTGACGCTGAACATATCAAAGAAGTTGGAAAACATTCTGCTACTGTAAAATTATACAAAGACATCAAGGTTGATGTAACTCTTGATATCGTTGCAGAATAATCTGATCTTAAAAAATATTTTATTATTTTTGAAACCCTTCGACATTCGTGCCGAAGGGTTTTGTTTTATTAATAAAAGTCATGCTCAGTAAAGCCAGAATAAAACTTATTAATCAGCTAAAGCAAAAAAAGCACCGTGATGCTTACGGGCTATTTATTGCAGAAGGCCATCGCAATGTTACAGACTTCTTAAATAGCAATATGAAGCTTGAGTACCTGTATGCTGTGGAAAGCTGGTTTTTAAAATCAGGAGTACACGAAGACGACAAACATTTCATTACTGATACCATCTCTCTTAGCAAGATAACTGCTCTTAAAACACCCCCGGAAGTAGTGGCTGTTTTTAAAACTCCTGAACAAAGTGACTTTATACCGGATTACAACAAGCTATATTTGGCATTAGATGATATCCATGATCCCGGCAATATGGGAACTATTATACGTACGGCCGACTGGTTTGGAATAACAGAGATATTATGCTCACAAAACACTGTCGACTATCTTAATCCGAAAGTAGTACAAGCCACAATGGGATCACTTGCCCGGGTCAAGATCAAATATTGCGATTTGGAAGAAACACTGCATCAAACAAAAAACAAGATGCCTGTTTATGGCGCTTTCCTTAATGGAGAGCCTGTTACAAAACTTAAATCAACATCAAACGGGATTATCGTAATAGGTAGTGAAGCACATGGCATTTCTGAAAAAGTTGAGAAGCATATAACAACAAGGATTACAATCCCATCCTTTGCAATTGATAAAGACAGTCATGCTGAATCGTTAAACGCCTCAATAGCCACAGCAATAATCTGCTACGCATTCAAAAGCCAACATTAATAAATTTTATAGCAACATATAATTAAAATAGGTATTTTTGCAACAACAATATTAAAATAACTAAACATGTATCTGAAACTCTTAATTATAACTGCAGTATTACTAGGAATAGCTTTTGCAGCTATTGCAATCAAAATGTTTGTCAAGAAAGATGGCGAATTCAAGAAACAGTGTTCAACTGTTGACCCACACACAGGAAAAAATCTTGGGTGTACATGTTCAGGAGCACCGGGAGACGGAAGCTGCAGAAATGATAAAAACGAAAAACATAACCACGATCATAGTTCACCGGTAATAGCACAGTTTAAGGAACTAAAAACAGAATAAAAGAAACGCACCGAAGGTAATCTGCTATTTTTCCGGATTTCTGTTGTATTTCAAATTCAAAATCAATACTTTTGAATATTGAATTTGTAAATACCGGGATTAATCCCACTGGTTATAAAACTACATAATATGGAACATAACATAAGATTTATCAAGATTAGTCTGGTAATTATAGCAATAGGCGTGTGGGTTATAGTTTTTCAAAATGCAGGTGTATTTCCAAGTATAAGGCCTCAAACAGTTGTTGCGGATTCAGCAATACGTGTTATGGGAGAAGTTGACGTAAACAATACCGTATTTATAAAAGGAAGCGTTGATGCAAATCTTGAAAGCATTAACGGGTACAGCAAGTTTTACAAAGACCCGCGTACTGGCGAATATTATGTAATACCTGCTACTGACCCTTATGAGTAATACTGTCTGTATTCAGATTCTCCGGTAAACGGTATTAAACAAATTACGCAAATTGAGCCTTAACCAATTTAAAATATCAATACTCTTAATACTACTGACAACACCAGTATTGTTATCAGGACAAACAAATGGCATTATTGATCTTGAACAGAAATTGTCTCTTACTAATGACAGTTTGGATAAAGTATATCTGTATTATGAACTGGCAAAGGAACTAAAAGATGTTTCCATTGATAAAGCCATTGATTACAACAGAAAAGCACTCCGGTTAGCTAATAAAATTCAATCAGACACAGCATGTGGATGCATTAATGAGTTAATGGGTGAACTCTATGATAAAACCAACAATATCCAACCGGCTATTAATTACTATCTTATAAGTGCCAATATATATGAAAGGCTAAAAGATATTGAGAAATTATCCACCATTTACGGAAGCCTTGGAGTACTCTATTTCGATAACAATTTCAACACAGAGAAAGCACTGTTTTATCACCGAAAATCGTTGGATTACGCTGTCCTTATTAATAAAAAGATACCCATTGCCGAAGCTTATAATAATATCGGTAACGTATTTTACGGTCAGAAAAATAACGATGAAGCTAACTACTATTACAGAGAAGCATTACATATTTTTGAGAATGCCGGATATGATACGGGAATTGCCAAAGCACTTAATAATATAGGTAATATATATCGCTCCCAAGGTGACCTTACCAATGCCATGTCATATTATATGGAAAGTCTGGACTACAACCAAAAAACAAATAATTACGGATTTATGGCTGTTAATTACAAGAACATAGGTCTGATATACAGTCTCAATAACGATCAGGATAAAGCATTTGAGTACTACAATAAAAGCCTTGAGGACTATTCAAAGGTAAATGATGTTGAAGGACAATCTGCACTTTACTCCCTGATAGCCGACGAACATCTTAAAGCCAATGATATAGACGGGGCAAATTCAGCATACCAGAAAGCATATAACAACGCATACGAACATGATAAATGGGAGGATATTAAAAGATCAGCCCTTGGATTAAGCTCAGTATTTGAAAAGAAAAGACAATACAAGACCGCTCTGAGATTTCTCAGGATTTATGCCCAATACAATGACTCAATCATAAAAAAACAAATGTCGGATGAGCTTTTTGACCTTAAAACACAATTTCTGGGAAGCATTAAGGAAAAAGAGATTCAAATACGTGATTCAGAAATAGAGATTCTTGAGAATGAAAAGGAAATCTCCACTCTGAAGCAAAACCTTATTGTAGCCATAGGTATTATCCTGCTAGGATTAACAGCCATTGCTATAATCAGATTAAGGTCTAGAATAAGAAAGCAAAAACTGGCTAATATAAAAGACAGACAGCTGCTTGAAACACAACGCGAACTGCTAAAGGTTGAGCTTAAAAGTAAAGATAACGACCTTATTAATTTTGCACTGCACCTTGTACAAAAAAATGATATACTAAAACAACTGAAAAGTGATCTAAATAAACTTTCCAGTAACACAGACAGGGAAATGAATAAAAAAATAAAGGAACTTTCTCTTCATATTCAACAAAGCCTGCATCTTACACAAGAGGTAGAAGAGTTTCAAAATAAAGTAGATGTTGCATACAGCGACTTCTTTCACAACTTAAAGCAGAAACATCCCGAACTAACCAATAATGAAAAAAGACTATGTGCACTGCTGCGTCTAAACCTCAGCACAAAAGAAATTGCTACACTGAATAACATCTCTGTAAAGGCTGTTGAGATGAGCAGATACCGCCTTAGAAAAAAATGTAATCTGGAGAACAAAAATAACCTAAATGAGTACCTGTTAAATATATAATTAGCAGAGTGTAGTAGTGTTATAATTTATATATTATTGTCTTACTGTTCTTTATTGACTTTCTTGTAGAAACTACACTATTTATAATGATTCCAAATTCGCATTTGTAGAAGTGGTGTAGAAGAACAAAATTAATGCTATCTTAACATTGATTTTACTTTTGTTGGCGTAATAGCAATACAACTGTCTATGTCACACAACAATCATCAAAAGGAAACCATGTTACTAAATGCATTATTAGATGAATGCCATAACAACAATCCGGTAGCTCAGTCTGATTTATATTCAAGATATTCAAAGCTTGCCTATGGTATATGTTTAAGGTACGCCAAAAACAACACTGATGCAGAAGATATTCTCCAGGAAGGCTTTATTAAAGTATTCAAGTACTTAAAAGATTATGTCGGCAAAGGTTCTTTTGAAGGTTGGATAAGGAAAATTATGATAACAACTGCATTTAACTTCTATAAAAAGAAAAATCTGATCAACAATGAAGTTGACCCTGACATTACTTTTAATGTATTTCCTAATGACAACGAAGTAATTGCGATGATGTCTCATGAAGAGCTTCTTGCATTAATACGTCAGCTCCCTCATGGTTACAAAACAGTATTTAACTTAAACACCATAGAAGGTTATACTCATAAGGAAATAAGCGAGATGATGAACATTTCCATAAACACATCCAAATCCCAATTAAGCAGGGCAAAAAGCTCTCTTCGAAAGAAACTGGAATCTGTACTTCATTTCGAGGACAATATGGTTGAAGCATCACTGGTATGCTAATGCTTAAGTATCTGTCTATGATGCACTCATTTATACGGTAATCCCATCCATTCTCCATATTGCTTCATGCCTTATACAGCCATAGTGCTCAACACAACTGTAAACACATAAGCAATATATCTCCCCAAAACAAACTCAAAACTCAAAACATTAAGTCTTCATACTTTATAATTATTATTATTTTTGCAACTGCTAATTGAGGCCTGCATTAGCCAGACTCCAATTAACATTAATTAACTGCATATTAAAAATATTGATAGTATTTTGCAAGCTGAAATAATACAACTAAATTATGATTAAATTGATATTAATACTCCCGTTATTATTCACAATTCCAACTATATTCGCAATTGGAATATTCGATAAAGCCGGAAGAAAAAGATGGGAAGCATTTATCCCCTATTATAACTTATATATCCTTTTACAGATAATCAAAAAGCCCTGGTGGTGGATGATATTGCTGTTTGTACCTTTCCTGAATGTGTTTATGTACATGCTGATTCTCGTTGAAATTGCCAAATGCTTTAACAAATTTGCGTTATGGGAACAGTTTGTAGCAGTAGTAGTACCTATTATTTACTTACCCATACTGGGATTCTCAAAAAATGAGAAATATATTGATCCAAAAGACAGAGTAAAGCGCAAAAAATCATTTACACGTGAATGGGTCGATGCCATCATATTTGCTGTTGTTGCAGCAACAATTATAAGAACCTTTCTACTGGAAGCATATACAATCCCAACTTCTTCCATGGAGAAATCTCTACTCGTAGGTGATTATCTCTTTGTAAGCAAGATAACTTACGGCCCTAAATCACCTAACACTCCTTTGTCTTTTCCTTTTGTACACCATACTTTGCCGTTAACAACAAGCACTAAATCATATCTGGAATGGATAACACTGCCTTATCACCGTTTTGCAGGATTAAAAGATGTTGAGCATAATGACGCTGTTGTGTTTAATTACCCTGCCGGGGATACAGTTTCAACAAGATTCCAGAGCAATGTTAGCTACTACAAGCTTGTTAAAGAGTATGGGCGTAAGCGAGTTTGGACTGATAAAAGAAACTTTGGAGATATCGTTGTAAGACCTGTTGATAAACGTGAGAACTATGTAAAGAGATGTATTGGACTGCCCGGAGATACCTTGACAATTGTTGATCGTCAGGTGTATATTGATGGTAAAAAGGCTGAAAATCCTGAAAAGCTACAATACCAGTATTCTGTTGTTACCAATGGAAGCAGTATAAATCCAAAGATTCTGGATGAATATGATATTACCGAGACTTTCAGATCCAACAAACCAGGTGAGTTTATATTTATGATGACCGAAGAAGCCAGTGATGCTATTGCCAGTCTACCCATAGTTAAATCTGTAACTGTTTCCAACGACAGTGCAGGTGTATGGAATGCTGATATCTTCCCTAACAGTAAAGATTATCCATGGAACCGTGATAACTTTGGTCCGCTTTACATTCCCGCCAAAGGAGTTCCTATCAACCTTACTATTGAGAACCTTCCTATTTATGATAGGCTTATTAAAACCTATGAAGGGAATGACCTTGTTGTCTCTGGTAACGATATTATCATAAATGGTGAAAAAACAAACAGTTATACTCCCATTTATGACTATTACTGGATGATGGGCGATAATCGGCATAACTCAGCTGACTCACGTTATTGGGGATTTGTTCCAGAAGACCACATTGTTGGCAGACCAGAGTTTATCTGGCTTTCACTGGATAAAAACAAAAGTTGGTTCAACGGAAAAATCCGATGGAACAGGCTATTCTCAAGCGTACATTAGCATAACACTTGCTATTAATTTATTAAACAGGCTAATAACACGTTGATAAATTAATCCTTATTAAACCTTACCTTCAGAAAAAAGGTATTACTTTTGCGCAGAACTTAAATAACAGGGAAAGTTTGCTTTATGGATGATGACTTTGGATGGGATGATGAATTAAATGTTGATGAGCTTATTTCCAGGTTTGAAGAAATGGTTAAGTCAAATGGTAGTCACTTCTTCGATTCCAACGAATTTGAGGCTATTATTGATTACTATCTGGATTTTCATATTCTGGACAGAGCAAAGATTGCTATTGATCTTGCCCTTCAACTGCATCCTTCACAGCCGGGTTTAAAAATAAAGAGTGCCCGATTAATGGCTCTTAACGGCGACTTCTACGCCGCTTTGGAAACACTCAACTATCTGGAACTTATTGAGCCTGCCAACGAAGAAACATTTATCAGTAAAGCAGAAATATATAGCCAGATGGAAAAACCTGAACTGGCTATAGAACAGTATGAGAATGCCCTTGAGCTTTCAGAAAACCCTGAAGAACTTTATTCGGCAATTGCATTTGAGTATGAGAATATGGACGACTATCCAAACGCTATTCTCAGTCTGAGAAACGCTCTGCAGATTAAGCCCGAATCCGAAAATCTCATTCATGAAATTGCTTTCTTCTTTGATATAACACAAAAGGAAGATGAAGCAATATCATTCTTCAGTGAGTTTATCGATGAGCATCCGTACTCTAAAATAGGATGGTTCAACCTTGGAATTTTCTACAATCAAAAAGATATGTATGAAAAGGCTATCGAAGCTTATGAGTTTGCCCTTGCCATCGACGAAAAGTTTTCCAGTGCATACTTTAACATAGCCAACTCTCTATCGAGTATGGGTAAATATGCTGAAGCTATTGAGAACTACAAAGAAACATTTAAGTATGAATCTCCGGAAACTATTACTCATTGTTATATTGGTGAATCATATGAAAGTTTGAACGACTATCAGAAAGCTGCGTATCATTTCGAGAAAGCAATTGAAATTGGTGAACGACATCCTGATCCATGGGCTGGCCTTGGCAGAGTAAACAAGGCTAAAGGTGAACTGATTGTAGCCTTAAACTACTATAACAAAGCCATTGAGCTCGCTCCTGAGAATAATGAGAACAAAGCTGAAGTAGCCAAAATACATATGTCATTGGAAAATTTCGGTACTGCTATTAAGTATCTGGAAGATATTGTTTCTTCAGAAGGAGAGACTAAAATTAATGTATGGATTGACTTATCAGAATGCTACAGAGCAACTGATGATATGGATCAGGCTATAGATACTATTGAACAGGCTTTAAGGGAAAATAAAGAAAATGCTTTACTGTGGTACCGGCTTGCAGCTTATCTGTATATATCTGGTAAAGTACAGCAAGCCTATTATTTTATTGAAAATGCTCTTAAATTAAATTACGAAGACCATTCCGAATTAACTAAAATAATACCCGGCCTTTGCGATGAAAGCAGGTTTATTGAGCTTCTAAGTAATCACAAAGCACAATAATAAACAAATAACGTCAGTCAACCTTCCCCCTGATTCACTATTATGAGTGTGTGTACAAGATACACGTCGAGGGAGTCGTGCTATTTATTGGCTACTTATCGAATTACCGTTGTAGCTCATAATAAATCGGAATACAGCTCATAAAATGTCAGAATTGAGCTTAATTTCATATATTTGTGAGCTAAAACAAATTTCATGATTGATTCAAGAGAAAAACGAATAATAGAATTCATCCAAAAAGCCGGAGAATGCTCATCAAAAGAAATTTTTGATAACATAAACTAATCGGTAAGTTATGCAACTATAAAAAGATTACTAACTGATTTACTTTCATTAAACTATATTTCAACAAAAGGACAAGGAAAAGGAACCAGATATTTAATTTCTCCCGCTTATCAGGTCATTCAACCTATTGATATCGACAAGTATTATGAAAAAGAGATTGATGAAAGACGAATAAATGAAGGTTTTAATTTTCATATAATTAATGAAGTACTTGCAAAACATAATTTTATATTGCAATTAATCCGCCACCAACTTTAAAGGTTACAGATTTTGTGCAAGTTCCTTGTGAACAGTCTGTGCAATACCATCCTCCGTCATCGCCTCTTGGTTGGCATTCTTTTCCAGTACCAGGACCAGTGCTTTCGCAACCTGAGCAAGTACATGTTTCTCCCAATGGAGGAGAGGTAACAGTTTGTCCTGGGAAAGATCTTTCATAAAAACTTCCATTTTCCAATACTAACTCAACGGCAGATGTTGAATTTGAAGTAGAGTCTTTAGCAATAATATAATACTTACTATTATTCTGCTCTATGAAGTAATCGTCAAAATCCACATTTATTTCTGAATAATTGATTTCCGTTTCCCAATTACTGATCATATCTCCAATGTTACTTGAAAATACAATACCATTATTACTATCAACTGTTGCAATAACTGTGTTAAAATGTGCAACTGTTGTTTTTAATACATCGCTATTATTGGAATTATCACTATCGACACACCTTTCTTTACATCCTAAAATGATAAGGCTTCCTATTAAACAAACTAATATAAATCTGTTAAAGTTCATCATGTTTTCTGAATTTTAATGTTGTTTGAGTGTAATCAAAAGAATTTTCATCACAAATGTAGTACAATCTTTTTAAATCTCCATACTTTACCTGATTTTTTTGTTTAAGAAGCTGGGTACCTTGCTCATAAAGGGGATAGAGATTGTAGAGGTTTAACATCTTTTATGCAAAGAGATATAAGATATTATGTTAATACATGTGTAAGAATATAATTCTTTTTGTGGAATTAATGTTATGATGCGCATCAGAATGCTTTTTGATGCGCATCAGGATTGTTTCTCATGCGCATCAGGATTGTTTCTCATGCGCATCAGGATTAGTTTTGATGCGCATCAGGATTATGTTTAATACGTATCATAATTGTATTTCATACGTATGAGAATTGTGTTTAATACGTATCATAATTGTATTTCATACGTATGAGAATTGTGTTTAATACGTATCATAATATTAATATCTTTTGTATTATGATATAAAATGTGTTGTGAAAAGAGACATAAGATATTATGTCTGCACAGGTAATTAATAAAAACTGTTTATGGAAAGAGACATATAATATTATGTCAGTATGGGTTAGGCATATAATATCTTAGAGTAAAATATACTATGGTATACCCATATATTTATGGCTCTGTAATGAAATAATCCACTGCTGGTTTTTCATTATATATTCAGTAATAACTGGCATAATCTTTTCTGAAACACTCCATTCAGGCTGAAGATAAAGCATAGTTCCTTCATTAACCAAAGCAGCATTTTTCTCGGCCCATTCAATATCTGCTTCCTTTTCAATAATTACTTTTAATTCATTGGCTCTTTTATAAACATCACCTCTTGGTGGTGAGTACTTCTTTGGAGAAAGGCAAATCCAATCCCATTTCCCGGTAAGAATATGCGACCCTGATGTTTCAACCATTGAAGTAATATTTTCTTCCAACAACCTTGTTGTAAAATAATCAAGAGGATACATTGATGGTTCCCCACCTGTAACTACAACTGTTTTAGCATTATTAGCCTTAATATTATCGATAACGCTTTCCACGCTAACAGGAGGAAACAAATCAGCGTTCCACGACTCCTTTGAATCGCACCACGCACATCCTACATCACAACCACCAATTCTAACAAAATAAGCTGCCTTACCCATATTGTATCCTTCACCCTGCAGCGTATAAAACTGCTCCATAACCGGCAGTTTCCGCCCATTGTCAAGTATGTCAGTATTTTCAGTCATTAACAACAATAAATTTCTTTTCTACTACTTTACCATTTCCTGTCATTCTCACAGAATAGTTACCAGGCACCAGAGAATGGATCTTAATACGTATTTTATGCCTCGATTTTTCACGTGATACATTATAACCATTATTCAGCATTAACTTTCCGGATTCGTTGAATACTTCAATAGAATAATCGCCCAAAGGTAGTTGAGAAACATATATCTTAACTTTATTTTTCTTTACTGAAACCGGATCAATCTCAAAATCAAAATCCTTTTGAGATTGATTATTATCAGCTACTTGCTGCGAGCCAGTCCATTTAGCACAGTCAAAATTGAAAGCCGTCTGTGAAAACAAAGGATTCCCTTCAGATGTAATACACCCTTTTCTGGCTGACATATAAGCTACTGCTTCTGTTTGGGTTGCCGTAATATTCAAAAGATCAAGCCTTCTCTTATTTCCAGAGAAGAAATCATCACCCTGATAATCATACAACAACCAAATAAAAGGCACCCATGTTTTATTAACATAACCTGTAAGAGTTATCTCATTATTTACTCTGTCGATATCAGCGCCAGTGATAAGTCCGCGGCTATCAAATGAAGAGATCAGTTCAGCCGTATAATCACCGGGCACAGCTGGCAACTTATAGAGTTTTGAATGTGAATCGCCCCTGTTTTTAGAAAATAGATAGAGGTGATTATCCATGGCAATAAAAGCCTCACAATCGAAATTATGATCTTTACCAAATGAATCATTCTTATCGTAATCAGGATAAGTAAATGTTATTTTAGACGACGGCACAGAAGCATTGCCAAAAGCAGGTATGTCACTAATCTTCACACGATAAATTGTCAGGTCCTTTCTTTTCCCTGAATTATTTCCAAAATCACCAATATATATAAATGCATCATCATTGGCAAGCGACTCCCAGTCTCTGTTTTTGGCCCCTTCAACAACAATCTGCTGTACAACATCTCCCGTAAGGGTATCGAAAGCATAGAGAACAGGCTCTCCCCCACTGTCGTTGATAGTCCACAACTTACCTTTTACGAAAGCAAGACCTGAAGTCTCGTTAATTATATCAGGCAACAGAAAGCGTACAGGAGGATTATAAATAGTTATATTATAAGTACATGAACCATTATTTACTGTTGCTTCAGAATTATAATTATTTGCCTTTGTATCAGTACAACCGGAAACCTGGGGATACATCTGAAAAGAAAATACCACAACAGCAAACAATAAAATAACTACCTTTTTCATCACCAGTAAATAAGAGAACAAATTACTTTTTATTTTTAAAAGACTTAAGGGTGTTACTAAGCAACATAGCAATTGTCATAGGCCCCACGCCGCCAGGCACAGGAGTTATAAAAGAAGTCTTTTCACTAACATTTTCAAAGTCCACATCACCCTTAATAACATAACCTTTTTCAGTATCAGCAGGCACACGATGTATGCCCACATCAATAACCACAGCACCTTCTTTAACCATATCAGCTTTAACAAACTCAGGAACACCCAGAGCACAGATTAAAATATCAGCCTGCTTTGTAATCTCCTTAAGGTTAGCTGTTTTACTATGACACAGAGTAACAGTTGCGTTACCCGGATATTGTTTTTTAGCCATAAGCATACTTACAGGAGAGCCAACGATATTCGATCGGCCAAGCACAACACAATGCTTCCCTTCAGTAGGAATATTATATCTTTTTAAGAGCTCCATAATACCGGCAGGAGTAGCAGATATAAAAGATGGTTGACCAAGAGCCATTTTACCAACGCTAACAGGATGAAAGCCATCCACATCCTTTTTAGGATCAATATGATCGATAACCTTATCAACATTAATATGATCAGGCAGAGGCAACTGAACAATAAGTCCGTCCACATCATCATCATTATTCACAAAATCCACGGCCTTAAGAAGATCTTCCTCTGTGGTATCAGCGGGATATTTATAAATTGTAGAAGTAATACCCACAGCTTTGGATGCTCTTTCCTTACTGGCCACATAAGTTTGGCTTGCAGGATCTTCGCCAACGATAATAGCAACAAGATGCGGCGTATCATCACCTTTGTCGATCATTTGCGCCACTTCGGTTTTAATCTCGTCCTTTATTTGCTTTGCAATCAGCCTGCCATCTATTATTTGTGTCATTATTCTGAATTTTTAAGACTATCTTTTGATTTTATTCATCATATTTGCCATCTTACGTCCCCCACCGGAAGTCATCATTTTCATCATCTTACTTGTTTCAGCAAACTGCTTAACTAGTCTGTTCACTTCCTGAATAGTAGTACCGGCACCACGAGCGATACGTTTTCTGCGTGAACCATTAAGTATCTTCGGATTCTCTCTTTCAGCGGGGGTCATAGAATAAATAATTGCTTCAATTTCCTTAAAGGCATCATCGTCTATATCAGCATCTTTAATAGCCTTACCAACACCAGGTATCATTCCCATAAGGTCTTTAACATTACCCATTTTTTTAATCTGCTGTATCTGTTTCAGGAAGTCGTTGAAGTTAAACTGATTCTTAGCAATTTTTTTCTGAAGTTTACGGGCTTCTTCAACATCATATTGCTCCTGTGCTTTCTCCACAAGAGTAACAATATCACCCATACCAAGAATACGGTCGGCCATACGACTAGGATGAAACAGGTCGATAGCTTCCATTTTCTCACCAATACCAACAAACTTAATTGGTTTATCCACAACAGATTTAATAGTAAGAGCAGCACCACCACGTGTATCACCATCAAGTTTAGTAAGCACAACGCCGTCGAAATCAAGCCTGTCGTTAAACGCTTTGGCAGTATTAACAGCATCCTGTCCTGTCATTGCGTCAACAACAAAGAGAATCTCATCAGGTTTTACAGCATCTTTAATAGCAGTAATCTCATCCATCATCTCCTGATCAACAGCAAGACGACCGGCGGTATCGATGATTACAATATTTTTCGAATTATCCTTAGCGTAGGCAATAGCGTTTTTAGCTATCTTAACCGGATTCTTATTATCTTCTTCAGAATAAACCTCAGCATTAATCTGCTCACCCAGCACTTTTATCTGGTTAATAGCAGCCGGACGATAAACGTCGCCAGCAACAAGCAAAGGAGATCTGCCTTTTTTCGACTTCAGATAGTTAGCAAGCTTAGCTGAAAAGGTTGTCTTACCTGAACCCTGAAGTCCGGCAATTAATATAACAGCGGGCTTACCTTTAATGTTAATATCTTCATGTTCACCACCCATTAACTCAGCCAGCTCATCATGAACAATTTTAGTCATGAGTTCACCAGGCTTAATGGCGGTAAGTACATTAGCGCCCATTGCCTTTTCCTTTACCTCATTAGTGAAGTTCTTGGCAATCTTATAGCTAACGTCAGCCTCAATAAGTGCTTTTCGAATTTCCTTTATTGACTCAGCAACATTAATTTCAGTAATTCTGCCTTGTCCTTTTAGTATTTTAAAAGACCGGTCAAGTCTGTCAGTTAATCCTTCAAACATAAATTTAAATTTTAGTGCGCAAAAATAATAAAGATTAGTGAGTTATCGGAGCAAATAAAGATATAATGAATTAATATACTTCAGCAGGCTGTCAGAAGGTTGAATAATCCTTAAAAGCAGCCAGTTTTTCCAGCTCTTCAGCAACTCTTATATTCCAGTAATGCTGCTCCACACGATTAACGCTGTGCTTTGTGGCTTTGTCATACTTTTTTTGATACCGCGAATATTCTTTTTCCAATTTCTCATACAGCTTACGCAGATTATGATCATCAAGCCTGTCTGTTTCAATAAGATATAATATACCCTGATATAGTTTCCTTCCAAAAAGTTCACAAATATCAAAATGCACCTGTTCATGTTTCAGTACATACATAACAGACTTACTATCTATTTTATCGCCATTCCACCATGACTTTTCAGGGTAATATCTAACATGAATACTTCCGGAAACAATACCATTATCATCACTCAATTCAAACCCAAAACCGCTTGCCGTACTTGCTACTTCTTTGGTATTAAAATAACCAACAACTCCTTTAAAATCTGAGGTAGTCAGTTTTCTGTCTTCACTCCAGTCAATAAACACTTCTTCATTAACAGCTTCCGCAGAATAATTATAATCGATATAATTCTGCGAAACAGAGTTATTTACACTACCAATCAACAAAACAAAAACCAGAAACAAATTGTAGTTGCTCATCTGTTAAAGCTTGAATTCAACTACAAAAACGGAAATATATTAAAAAAGTTGTCTGCTGAAATACAGTTTCAGAAATTCCTATGATATTTAATAAAAAGGTAACCCGCTAGACCAATATTTGATTAACGAAACAGAAATCATTGTTATAGAGAATATTTGTTTTATGCACACATCTTCTTACCTCACAATTATAAGTTTTAACACTTCCACTTCTCTTCCATCTTTTTCCAGCACCAAAAAATAGTTCCCATTTGACAGTTTTATGCCATTATCATCATCACCATACCAGGGGATTGTTGCAGTAGTTGTGAAATATTGTTTTCTAAGCAGCGTTTTAACAATTTGCCCATAATTACTATAAACCACAAGACTCAGAGTTGCCGGTTCTGTTACTGTAAGGTTAATAACCGTTTTATCTGACAAAGGGTTTGGAGCAGCATCAAGCTTAATTCCATCTCCCTCAAGATTTTCCTGTAGACCTACTGTTGGGTTCCATTCATATGCACCAATATCGATTGTTTCTCCATAAATACGTGGATTGCCTGCAAGGTCGGTGTCAGGAATATCTATCCATGCCGGAATATCTTGTGTGCCAGCATCAATGCACGGTGATACATTGCTTAGGTTGTATGGAAATTCAGCGCCACCGTAAAATAATGGATCAGTATCTATATTAGTATTATCGTAATAAATATAATTATTGGCAGAATATTGCTGTATTGCACCTTGCCCTCCATCAAACAAAGAGTTAAATACATTAAGGTAACAATCACCAGAATAAATATCAGTCATCATATAAGCAGGTGCATAATCATTATTATAAATAATTGAGTTGTAAATATTAACGGTTGAACCATATGAAATTCCCAATGCGGCTGCCTTTGGGTTATCGGATATATTATCCACTATTGTACTGTTAACAATATAAACATTTGCATAATAATGTGATCCTATTCCTCCTGAAGCTGCCCCATTATTTATTTTTTGCACCATATTATTATCTATTAGGCAATTTATTATTAAGGCCTTAGCATTGTATCCTCCCTGAATGCTCATGCCTCCACCAGGGGAGTGATCTGTAATAGTAATGTCAGGGTAATTATTAAATATCATGGAGTTAGTAAATTGTATCATATTTGAATCTTCATGCTCTAAGTTAGATTGGTTAATAGTAATACCTTTACCACCCATGTTATCAAATACTTTAATGCTATTTGCTAATGTATTTTTACAATTATCAAAACTCAAAGCAGAAGCAATCCTGGCATAGTTATTCCTAAATATTAAATCTTCAAGTACAATATCATCATTGTATGAAAGTCTTACGGATCCAAACCACTGATTTGAATTTATATTACCATTCCCATTAAAAAAAGTCAACTCTGACAATTTTATATTACTTACGTTATACAAATTATGGATATGAAAGATAATATCATTAGCATTTAAAATAGTGTTATTTTTATCTTCACCAATAAGTGACATATTATACTTTAACCCAAGTGGGAATTTTTCACCAGTATTATACGAATACTCACCACTTGCGATATGGATGCTCCTGTGGGTAGTACTGTCGGTCCCAATTTTTAATAATGCATAGTATATATCTCTCAGTGGCTCACCAGATGTTAAACCTGTGTTATTATTATCTCCATCAACACTTACGTATAAATCGTTAAATACCTGATCTATTTTCCCGGAATTTATATCATATGAAATATTATGATATACGCCATCAGAGACCATCGAATAAGCATAATAACAATTTGGATTTGAGACTGTAAATGTATCAAAGCAAAATGTGTATTGAGTTGTATCATTAAGCCTGACTATGTCTGTGCCAAGAGGTGCATAATTACAATAAACACTATTCCTGTTGATTGAATCAAAAACAACTTCACTACTGGTAGATTCAACACCACCACTACGTTCCAAAGCAAAATTTTCATATATTACATTATTTGACAAAAAAGCTTCAGACTCCCATATAAATATTCCTCCACCATAATGACGTGCCACATTATTATATATCAAACAATTAGTTATTTCCACTTTGCAATTACGAACATAAATAGCACCCCCATTTGATGTCCCGCTTCCATTGGTAATTGTAAATCCATTTACCACTATTAAATCACCGCAATTGCGAATCTCAAAACAACTACGTATACTGTCGCCATCAACAATGGTACTATCCCTGTAGTTTAATTCTCCTGTTGTTAAGTATAAGCTCCCTATAGTAATATTTTTATCTTCAATAAACACATTTTCATGATAAATACCCGGCCATACAACAATAATATCACCGCTTGATGAATTATCAACAGCATCCTGTATAAGAGAATAGTTTCCTGTACCACTTTGACTTACAGTAAGTGTATCGCCAAGTCCTGTTACTGAGATTAAGAATGCTATTATAAATAATATTAGTATTTTCATGTTTAAATTTATATTTTATTAATAGAAGTTGTTATTTCAAAGTCTGTAAATACATCTAATCTCTTTTCTCAAGTACAACCTTTTTTGTTGTTAACATATCATTTATTGTAATCTTTATAGTGTACAAACCGCTTTTAACAGTATTATGATCTGCAAAATCCCAGCTATCGGTATAACTACCCTTAAGTTGTGTTTTATTACTAATTTCTTCTACTTTCCTTCCCATTATATCATATGCTATTATTTGCACTTTTGAAACTTCATCTATTGTGTAATTAATATAAAGGGCAGTTGAAGCAGGGGTTGGAAATATTCTTATTTGACAATGGTTATCTTTATCAATATTATTTTCGGTTTCATTGTTTTTAAACGACACAAAATAAGCTCCTTTTTTCTCATCAGTACTAATGGACCTTTTCTCATATTTTCCATTTATACGATTTTTGACAAAGTACTTGTTAATTTTTGCTGAATTTGATGAGCTTCCTGATTTTGTCCCAAAATACATTTCGAAAGACAGACTATCTTGCGAATAATCACCAATATAAGCTTGTATTACCTTAACAGTATCATCAGTGCTAACAGTACAAGCACCCACACAGGTGTCTTCTATCATTACTGCCAGCTCAACAGGGTTCTCAGTACTGTCTAATTCAACTATTATTGTTTCGTAATCATCGGTTTCGCTATATGAATAATATTCTGTTGTTTCATTAAATAGTGCTGATGGGGGATTTCCCGGGTAAGTCCACGAAAAATTATAAACATTGTTATACGGTTTTAGGATTACCATATCACCATGTTTAATATTATGTGTTTTATGACTACATATCCATTTGGGTATTGCCGGTGATTGCCCTCCTTCGGGGTAGTCACTCCTGTAACATGTATAGTCCTGGTGTTTTATATGGTAAATTTCGTCAATATGATCTTCTAATGCATCAAATATATCCTGTTCCTGGTAACTCCAGTATCCAACCCAATTTTCAATAAACCCTGATAACTCTGGTATAACATAATCCTCATCAAGCACATTGCCCTCAAGAATTATCCAATTGTTTTCCGGTTCATTTTCATAATCCAGGTTGATTTTATAACCATAGGTTGATTTTATATTGTCTAAATCCCCCGTATTCCAATTTAATAAATTATATAAGCTAGAAATTTCATACTCTTCACCAAGCTCAATATTTATTAATACACTTTCTTCAGTATACCCATCTGGCACAATATGACCATAAAGCACTTCATTAACAGTCACGATACTATTACCATCTCTATTTAATCTTGGGAATGAGAGCCATGACCAATGGTCTTCTTCACCATCAGGTGGATTTAACAGAAGCGGTTCATATGGAATATAGCTAACTGTGCATATACAACTATGACCACCTGAGGGGAAATGCATTGTGTTACTATCGGAATTATTATCAGGGGCACTTAAGTTAATATGTGTAACTGAAGACTTCGAAAATCCTGCCTTAAAAATCAATACAAAAACAAGAATGCTTAAAATACTTAATAAACTTAAATTACTTTTTACATTCTTCATTTTGCAAGCTTTATAAAAAAGATCGCGTTAAAGATAGTGTTTATTTTGCAAAACCTTTTTATACAAAAAATTATTGGATCAGTGTTAATTAGAACCTGCATGGAAAGTCCATACAATTAATTAATTTGGATTATTTTATTCAGAATATTTCCTAACGAGGCTTGCTAAATGCTAAATAACAACAAGTTTACTTTCATAAATGATTGTTAGGCATAAGAGTAATCCCGACACATAGAGAGAGACAATATGGACAGAAACTAACTAGATGATACCAGCTTCTTTGAGATATGCTTCCATCTCCAACTGAAGCTCTTTAGCCTTTATACCAGCCACCTGAGCAAAGTCCACATCATTTGATGCAAAGATTATGCCTCTGGAAGAGTTCACCAGCAATCCGCAATCGCTGTTCATACCATACTTTGCTACTTCTTTCAGACTACCACCCTGAGCACCAACACCAGGCACCAGAAGGAAGTTATCAGGAGCAATTTTCCTGATGCCCTCAAGAGCTTCTGCTTTAGTAGCTCCAACTACAAACATTACCTGATCAGGCGATGCCCATTGCTGTGCCGTCTTTAAAACATTCTCGTACAAATTAACACCATTGCTGTCTTTAAAATACTGGAAGTCGGCCGCACTGGCATTTGAAGTAAGAGCAAGTATAACCGACCAACGGCCTTCATAGGCTAAGAAAGGAGATACAGTATCAAGTCCCATATAAGGCGCCAGAGTAACTCCATCGAAGTTGTAAGTATCGAAAAAGGTACGTGCATACATGGCAGAAGTATTACCTATATCACCACGTTTGGCATCAGCAATAATAAAAATATCACTGGTGACCGACCTGATATAATCCACAGTTTTGCCAAGACTCACCCAACCATCAGCGCCAAGCGATTCATAAAAAGCCAGGTTAGGCTTATAAGCAACTGCATACTCATGGGTATTATCAACAATAGCCTTATTAAACTCAAAAACAGGATCTTCTTTATCCAGCAAGTGAACAGGGATTTTATTAATATCAGTATCCAGTCCAACACACAGGAATGATTTCTTTTTTCTTATGATACCTGCAAGCTCATTTTTATTCATGGGAAATAAATTAGTATTTAAACTTCTTCTTTTAACTTCTCGGCATTCTCAGCCATTTGTAACTTTTCTATAATCTCAGTAATATCGCCATCAATAATTGCGGGCAGATTATAGAGAGTAAGACCAATTCTATGATCAGTAACACGGCCCTGCGGCCAGTTATATGTTCTGATTTTTGCAGATCTGTCGCCGGTACTTACCATAGTTTTCCTTTTTCCGGATATCTCTTCCAGGTATTTGGTATACTCCAGATCATAAATCCTGTTACGCAGTTCTTTCATAGCTTTTGCCAGATTCTTAATCTGCGATTTCTCATCCTGACAAGTAACAACAATTCCGGAAGGAATATGCGTAAGACGGATAGCGGAGTAAGTTGTGTTAACAGACTGACCACCGGGACCCGACGAGCAATATGTATCTTTACGTATATCTTTCTCATTGAGTTCAACGTCAAACTCTTCAGCCTCCGGCAACACCACCACAGAAGCCGCAGAAGTATGCACACGCCCCTGTGTTTCAGTCTTTGGCACCCTTTGCACACGGTGCACACCCGATTCAAATTTAAGGATACCATAGGCTCCGTTACCGGTAACGGCGAATACTATCTCTTTATATCCACCGGCAGTACCTTCATTAATACGAGTAACCTGAATCTTCCAGTTTTTGCTTTCACAGAATTTCACATACATTCTGTACAAGTCACCGGCAAAAATACTAGCTTCATCACCACCAGTACCAGCCCTGATTTCCATCACAGCATTTTTATCATCCTGGGGATCTTTAGGAATAAGCAGCACCCTGATTTTCTCTTCCATAGCCTCTTTCTCAGGCTCAAGAGTAGCTATTTCATCTTTAGCCATTTCCCTGAATTCAGGATCAGACTCATTTTCTACAACGTCACGGGCACTCTCAAGGTTAGCAATTATCTGCTTATAATCTTTATACGCCTGAACCAAAGGCTCAAGGTCCTTATAATCTTTGTTAAGCTTTACAAACCGCTTCATGTCTGACATTACATCAGGATCGCTCATCTGTTCTGCGATCTCCTCCCAGCGGTTTTTTATAACTTCAAGTTTATCTATTATCTCCACAATGTAAAAATTTATGCAAAGATAATGAAGTCTTTTGAATAGTTTTGGGTTTTAAGATATCAGTTATAATTTCACCAACCCAAACACTACACATTTTTTGTAGATATCGTGACTGTATGGACAAACTCTGATTACTTCTTAGTAAAGCTTAGTATCTTTTCCCTCCTGTTCTTCCAGCTCCTTCAGTTTAGCTTCCAGATTTTTATCATAAACGTGCATAGCCCTTAAACTCATACCCATATTAGAGAAACCACCATCATGGAAAAGGTTTTGCATCGTCACTTTCTTAGTCAGGTCAGAGAACATAGTGATACAGTAATCGGCGCACTCTTCAGCATTAGCATTACCCAATGGCGACATACGCTCTGTAAAGTCCAAAAGACTACCAACACCTTTAACGCCCGATCCGGCGGTTGTCATGGTTGGTGACTGTGAAATAGTGTTAACCCTTATTTTACGCTCTCTGCCATAGATATACCCAAAACTTCTGGCAATAGATTCAAGAAGCGCTTTGGCATCAGCCATATCATTGTAACCATAAAGAGTACGCTGCGCAGCAACATATGATAATGCTAAAACCGATCCCCATTTGTTTATTGCATCAAGCTTATAAGCTACCTGAAGCATCTTATGAAAAGAGATAGCACTTATATCCAGTGTTTTATCTAAGAAATTATAATCAAGATCGTTATATACACGCTTTTTTCTAACATTTAATGACATGCCAATTGAATGGAGTACAAAATCAATTTTGCCACCCATAATCTCCATTGATCTTTCAAACACATTGGTTAGATCCTTAACACTCGTTGCATCAGCAATAATCACCTCTGTTTTACACTTTTTTGCCAACTCATCAATCTGTCCGAAACGAACAGCAGTAGCAGTATTACTTAGGGTTATCAATGCACCTTCTTCAACAGCCTTCTCTGCCACTTTCCATGCAATAGACTTCTCATCAAGTGCTCCAAAAATAATCCCTCTTTTTCCTTTAAGTAAGTTGTAAGTCATTTTTACCAGTTTTTCTGATGTTAGTTTAAGGCCGCAAAGATAACAAGTATTTTTATTGTGAAAAACTAACTACCGACCAAGAAACAATATTAACAGTATATTAATCCAAATCATCACGCTCCAGAAGCAGTATTGAGTGCTGAGAGACTATGTAATATTTCTCATTTTTATACTGAAACTCCACAGCACCTTTTTTAAGAAAAATAGCAAGGTCGCCTTCTTTAGCCTGTAAAGGGATATAGTTAACACTATCATCTTTCTTCTTCCATGGCTGATCAAAATCATCACCCGGTATTGGCACTGGGTATCCAGGCCCTGTCTTAATAATATAGCCGGTTTGAACTTCTTCTTTTTCTTTATATCCAGGAGGCAGATAAAGTCCCCCTCTTGACCTGCCAGATTCACTAACAGGTTTAATTAATACTCTGTCACCAACAACGATTAGTTTATCTAAACTTTTAAACACATTAAATATTTTTTCATTGAAATGCAAAATTAATTAATTTCGTACTTTAACAACAATTACATAACCATGAATGATACATCTGTAAAAGTACTCTCTCCTTATAATCTAACAATCATTAAAGAACTCCCGCTGAATACCGAAAGTGAAATGTTAACAATGCTCGACAAAGCTTATACCCTTTTCAGAGATCAAAGCCAGTGGCTTAAACCCTGGAAAAGAATAGAGATACTGGAAAAGACAGCAGCCATAATGAAAACACGTGTTGACGAATTAACAGTTACAGCAGCACGTGAAGGTGGCAAACCCTATAACGACTCAAAAGTTGAGGTATTAAGAGCCATTAATGGTATTGAAATAGCCATATCAACAATACGTACCATTGCCGGCGAACAAATACCAATGGGACAAACACCGGCATCTGAAAACAGAATGGCATTTACATACCGCGAACCAATTGGCGTTGTTGCCTCAGTAAGTGCTTTCAACCATCCTCTGAATCTTACAATTCACCAAACAGTAACAGCCATAGCAGCCGGATGCCCTGTTATTATAAAGCCTGCTCTTACCACGCCTTTGTCGTGTTTGGCGTTTAACGACATACTCCAAGAAGCTGGCTTACCTGAAGGATGGTGCACTACAATAATTTGCAATGATACGGTTGCTGAAAAAATGGTAACAGACCCAAGAGTAAACTATTTTTCATTTATTGGATCAGCAAAGGTAGGATGGTATCTGCGGTCACAGCTTTCCCCCGGTACACGATGTGCTCTCGAGCATGGCGGTGTGGCTCCTGTTGTTATTGAAAAAGATGCTGATATTGATGCAGTAATTCCTTCTGTTCTTAAAGGAGGGTATTATCACTCCGGACAGGTCTGCGTTTCTGTGCAACGGGTGTTTGTACATGAATCGATAATTGAGGAAGTGACTAAAAAGCTGTCCGGTGAAGTTAACAGACTAGTTACAGGTGATCCTGTTGATAAAAATACCGACCTTGGACCGTTAATACTCCCACGCGAAGTTGACAGAGTTGAAGAATGGGTTAATGAGGCTGTTAACGAAGGTGCTATTCTTGTGTGCGGTGGAAAAAGAATCAATAACACATGCTATGAGCCAACATTATTGGTAAACCCTTCTGTTGATTCGAAAGTGAGTACGAGTGAAATCTTCGGACCTGTTGTTTGTCTGTACTCGTTTAACGACAAGCAGAAGGTTGTGGAACAAGCTAACTCACTACCTTTTGCATTCCAGGCTGCCGTTTATACCACCAATATTGACACTGCTGTGTATTATTCCAAAAATATTAATGCATCATCGGTAATGGTTAATGATCACACTGCTTTTCGTGTAGACTGGATGCCATTTGGTGGAAGAGACACTTCTGGAATTGGCACTGGTGGAATCAACTATTCCATCAGGGAAATGACAAGAGAGAAACTTGTAGTAATAAAAAGTAATGAGATATAACATCAGGAATCTGTGAATATGAATTTTGAAAAGATAAAAAAACATCTGCAAAGTTATACTGTGGGAATAGCAGGATGTGGAGGATTGGGGTCTAACTGCGCAGTATCACTTGCGAGATCAGGTATTGGGAAGCTTGTTATCACAGATTTTGATATTGTTGATAATAGCAACCTTAACAGGCAGTATTATTTTATGGATCAGGTGGGGATGAAAAAAACAGATGCCCTTAAAGCCAACATCAACAGAATTACTAATTTAACATCCGTTGAAACACATGACGTTGTGCTTAATGCAGAACTTATTGAGACCATATTTAAAGATTGTGATATTATTGTAGAAGCTGTGGATAAAGCAGCAACAAAACAGGAAATAATTGAAACTTGCTATTTTAAGTTTCCCCATAAGCCACTAATTACAGGCCTTGGCATGGCAGGATGGGGTGATACTAATATATTAAGGAGTCGGCAATCAGGTAACTTGTATATTTGCGGCGACGAAATAAGTGAGGTAAGTGATGATAATCCGCCGCTTGCACCGCGGGTGAGTATTGTTTCAAACATGCAGGCAAATATTGTATTGGAACTGATTTTAAAAAATATGGTACGCAGATGAATATAACTTTAAATAACCGACCAGAGACTATAGATAATAATGATGTAACTGTTAGTGAACTTCTTAAGATAAAGAATTTCACATTCAGGATGATGGTTATTAAAATTAACGGAAAGCTTATCAGGAAGAATACCTACTCAGAAGCAGTTATTAAAGATGGAGATAATGTTGAAGTGCTGCATATGATTAGCGGGGGGTGATATTATGCGAAGGAGCGACAGGGCGAAAAGGCGAAAATGCAACTTTGCGACTTAGCAACCGGAGCTGGAGAAACGCTCTGCTTACTGATCACTGCTCACTGATTACTGATAACTGCTTACTGATCACTGCTTACTGATCACTGCTTACTGATTACTGCTTACTGCTTACTGATTACTGCTTACTGCTTACTGATTACTGCTTACTGTCTTGAACAAGATTAAACAGATTTACAAGAAGACAGGATTCCGGAAAGGGGTGTTTATGGGATTTTGAATATTCAGAAATCAGTCACAATTTCAAGCATCACCCACAAAACAACCCTTGAGGGTTTGTTGATGCCAGAGGAAACCCAAATTGTCGGCAATGCGCCAGTAACCCAATCCTTTTTTTAATCGCCGTAGCCTTGGCGCAGGAGATAGAGCTGGATGATTGCAAGGCAGCTTTGAGCAAAAGCATATGGGTGCTTTTTATTTGGGGTTTCTTATCGTTACCTGATCCCCGGGGGATCCCTCCTCCTTCGTCGTTCGGGATGACAGCCATTTTTTTTGATAGGCGAGCTTAGTTTCAAACTACTCTCAGTGGGGGATTGTCATCTGGTTTCCCCTTGTCCCTTCCTGACCGCCTCAGGCGGTTCACCTTGTCACCTTGTCACCTCCTCTCTCAGCTCTCACCTCTCATCTCTCAAGTCCCTACAGTCTCTTCAGTCTCTTCAGTCTCTAAAGTCACTCCAGTCTCTAAAGTCCACTACCTAACCACAATCTTCTTACTAACACAACTACTACCAGATGCCACTTTTACAACATAAACCCCACTAATCCACTCGCTAACATCAATAGATGTGATTTTTGTTGCGGTGTTTGTGGTAAAGACTTTTGTGCCAGTTGAGTTGTATATTTCGATGTTATATGGTTTATTGTGGTTCTGTTTTTCTATAATAAGGGTATTTGTGGCGGGATTGGGGTAAATATTTACTTCTGAGAATTTATTTTCTATTATGGAAGTCATAGTATCATCAATCTCCGCGAGCCTTATATTTGGCATTGCTCCACTATTATAGCATTGCCAGTCATCTGTTGTAGTACCTAATGTGAGTACATAATTTAAATCTGATTTTTGTATTATACCTCTTAAAAAATATTCTCTGCCAAGTCCACCATAACAATACTGCCATTCAAGTTCTCCAATACTATTTAATTTAGCAAACCAAACATCATCTTCACCAAAATGTATTCCATTAAAACCAGCAACATCTCCACCATCATCACCGATGGATCCAACAACCATAAAACCACTATCACTGGTAGTAAATATATTAAATGCAAAATCCCAATATTCGCTTCCAAGGCATTTTTGCCATATTATATTACCATCAAAATCAATTTTAACAACCCAGATGTCTGTACCTGTATCCCAATCACCAGGAGTGCCATGGTAACCTGATACATCACCATCATTAGACATTGTTGCCCCTAATATAATATAACCATCCTTAATTTCAAGTAATTCAAGACCCGCTTCGTCATGGTACCCACCATAACATTGCTGCCATTGGATCTCGCCAACTGAGTCCGTTTTTATTACCCAAATATCTTCCAAGCCTGATGATGGGTTATGGTGATTACAAGATGTATCATAGTTACCTCCTTCCTGGCCACCTGATGATCCTGTTATTAAAAATCCGTTATCAGAAGTTTCAATAACTGCACCTGCAGTCTCTCCTGATGCATTTCCATAACTTTTTTCCCACAATTTTTCTCCGTCTTCTGATACTTTAATTAACCAAAAATCCCAATTTCCATAGGGGGTAGAGATATCACCATCACTTGAACAGGAATTACTAAGTGCAACAATACTGTTATCTTTTGTTAAGCAGATACTTTGTAATTGTTCATCGCAATGTCCTCCAAAGATTCTATCCCATATAATTTCACCTGAATCATTTATTTTTAGCACCCATATGCTTGGACTTACAGGCATTACATAAGGGTTGTAACTTACATCTCCATCAACAGAGAAAGCATTACCCACTATGTAAAATTCATTATCATTTATATTCTTTATTAAAGGGCCTCCTTCGCCATTTGAGCCTCCAAATGTTCTCTCACTTATCATGTTCCCCTGTAAATCCGTTTTTACAAACCATATATCCCCTGCTCCATGATTAGAGCTAATGTCACCATCGTCAGATATAACCATCCCAACAAAATAGTAAAAATCACCAACTTGTATTAAACCGGTTCCTTCATCCCATTCAGAACCACCAAAGCATTTTCCCCAGGCTTCTGCAATGGGCTGAGACATTAATGTTAAATTTATTATTATTAGGATAGTTAGTAGTAATATTCTTAAACGTTCTATTTTCATAGCCATATATTTAAAATTGGGAGAGGGAAATTTCCCTCTCCCAAATATATAAAAAATTATAATATGATCAATCTACCTGTTTCTTTTACGTTCCCTGAAGCAAATTTATAGATATAAATACCAGGTTCAAGAGTTTCAGTTTTTATAACAAATGAACCTATGCTGTTATTAAGGTCATAACTGATTACTTTTTTCCCTAACTCATCATAAATATTAAGTTGTCCGTTTATTATACCATCAGGTAATTTATATTCAACGTTAGCAAAATCTGATGTAGGATTTGGATAAATTCTGATAAATTTATTAACAGAACTTATATCACCTTCATCATTGTTTGCTCTTTGTGATTTTATAATTTCATCAGGATCATCAGTACAATCAGGCGTAAACGTATAGTGCGCATCTGCATATGACAAAATACTTCTTGCTTGTGCACCCGCCAGCCCGTGACTATTATTCGCTATTATCTCAATTTTATTTATTTCCAGTGTAGTTAGTTCAGAAATATTTCGACCCGCATTAATAATTTTAGATTGTGTTGTTTTAAGCTGGCTGAAATAATCAAGTTCCAAAGAATCACCTGAACTGTGTGAATAGTTTGACCATAAAGAGTCAATCATTAACATGGCATTTGTTGTATCACCAATTTGTAGGTAATAATCTGTTAAAGACTGGTCATTTGTAAAACTCTTTATTTTGTTCATCCATAATACAAATTCATCCTGCTTTACAATTGTGTCATTCAAATCACTACGAATAATATCATATGCAGCACGTGCCATTTCTCTATAATTGAATGCCATAAGATTTTCCAGTAAGCTTAAGGTAGCTGAATCGCCATTCTGACCTATACTATCATAAGATGATTTATATGTACTATATAATGAGGATGCAGAATTAAAAGTGCTAACTGTTTGTTGGTATTCAGCAGAACTTAGCCTTGTATTGTTTCCATTATAATGAGATGTACAATTATTTGACACATTAATAGGTATTGGTTTTACCTGGTAAATATTAGTTGGTGTTTGTGATAAAACGCTGTTAGTGTAATAGTACTCAATTTCATAATCAGCATAGTTGTAAAAATGCCCAATGGCAGATGGTGAAAAAGTATTTCCCGCTGCAAAGTCAACGTCACCCTGCAACTTTTGAATACCTTTATTTCCTGGGATACCTTTTTCGCTAACATAAAAATCAACATAGTTATTTTGATTGGAGTTACAATAAAAGGCTAACCCCCATTTGTTTATTGGATAAAAGTTCTTATAGTCTGTATAAATGGCAAACTCCATACCATCAAATGAGTTGTTGTAGATTTCATCATGGTGACTACCAGTATTTATAACTCTTATTCCGGTGTTGTGAACAGCATATACAGGATCATGCAGATAAAAACTATTGTCTTCAATTGCGAATCTATTACTGTTATCCAAGTAAATGCCATAGGCTCCATCATCTGTACATTCATTATGTTCACCTAATTCAAAGTTGTTTCCAACAATTATTGCATCACGATTACCGTATAGCTTAATACCATATCCATTATGTTCAAAATCGGTTTCAGTAATATTAACTGTATAGAGCGAACTTGCTGAATTTCCAGCATCTATTGCACAATAGTAACCTTTAAAAAGAGTACGGTTATATTCCTGACAAGGAACTAAGCCATTATCACAGTGTCCTTTAATATTAAAACCTGCATCCAGAGATTTAATTGCATTCCCTGATGGGAAATTGTCAAGGCTATTTTCAAAGTAACAACCATACAGTTTTATTCCATTTACACCATTGAGTTCAAACATTCTATAATCTTTATATGTTTCATCTGCAAGAAATTCTTCATCAATAAGAAAAGAGCAGTTAATAAAATTACCATAATAGTCGTATTCACCATAAATCACTCCGCCAACTTCAAGAATGTTTTTATAGGGATTAAATACAGCAGTTTTTATATTATTTTTGAATGTAGATTGTTCAGCATCGATTATGCCTCCTGTTGTTGTGTAAGGATGGTCTTCAGAAAATAGTCTAACAGCCACTAAAGCATTTTCGATTAGAGAATTTTCAATAAAAAGCTGTCCTTGTGTAGATGGATGACCAGCATATGACTCCTGTGTTCTTTCCGGATCACCCCAAACTTCAATACCACCCCAAAGTTGGTCACTACAGTTGCAATACGGAAGATTAGTAATATGACCTCCATCAATGGTTAGAATAGCACCTTGTTCTACAATGATTTTTGCTTCAGGACCCATCATCACTTTACATGAAATTGTTAAATGCGTCCCACTTTCCACAATTATATTATTTCGAAATATCACATCATTAACCCAGGTTTCATCATTGCTAACATATTCATCTGGTCTGTACTCAAGAGCTTTGCAGATAGCTTGATAAGTATTAATTCGGCCATAACCCATTTGATTACTCCATCCGTTTACAGGGTCATAATTATAATAAACATCATTAACTTTATCCGCGGTTTCCTTTAGTATGTATCGGACAGAACCTTCTGTATTAATATCACTATTTGAAAGATAAGGATTAACTGAGAACATCATTGCAACTGTTGCAGAGGTCATTGCTGTAGAAAAAGATGTTCCATTGGATATTGTTGTACTATTGTTATCTAAAACAAGGATGTCATCGGCAGGTGCTACAAATTCAAGGCCTTCTCCGTAGTTACTGCCAAAACTTGAATTCTCTACCCATCGCATATCATCTTCATCTGTTCCACCAACGGCAATAATTCCTTCTTCACTGGCAGGGTATGAAATATGATTGTTATAGTTTTCATTACCAGAAGCACCAATCAAAACTATACCCTCTTCCAATGCATAATTCACTGCTTCTGTTAATACAACTCCGTGCCATGACAAACTACACTTAATTGACAAATTGATAACATTTGCACCATTGTTTGCAGCATAATAAATTGCTTGTTCAACAGAATAAGTAGGTAAGTTTTGAATATATTGGCCAGATATATTGTCATAATAGTAATCAAGTACTTTTAAAGGCATTATTTTTATTCCTTCAATTCCATTTTCAGCATCGCCGCCGCCCATACCGGCAATATCAGATTCATTATTACTTTTTGCTGCAATTATTCCAGAGATAGCATTTCCATGCCATAATGAGTTATAATTAGGACGTACGTCATTATCTTGAATATCATCATTTCCTGAATTATTAAAATCCCAGCCTTTATAATCATCAATAAAGCCATTATCATCATCATCCAGATTATTACCTGAATTTGGATTATACCATGTTGTCCAAATATCGTCAGCATTATTCGAAACAACGTCAATATTAAAGTCATTAGGACCAAATTCATCAAGTTCCCAATCTAAACCAGCATCAATTACAGCGACAACAATGTCTGGATTTCCTTTTGTGAGATTCCAAGCGATATCGTTAGAGGTTCCATTTGGGTCATATATTTGTAATTTTTCAAGATACCATTGTTCATCAATATCCTCATCATTAGGTTCAAATCCGGCAGCAAGTTCCATGTAAAAATGTCTTCCTATGGATTTTACTAAGGGCTCCGCAACAAGGTTATTACAGCTTGTTATATAATCAGTTCCATAAGCTACGGAATATTGAAACGAACTATCAGATAGTTTTTGTACTTCTGTTAAAAAATAGAGTTGTTCTATTGAATCGATTGAACTTGGGTTGATATTATTATAATAATGTACTGATATTATTGACGTATCAGCTAATGTAGAATCACCAATATTTACATAATAATATTTTCCATCAATTTTATATATCGTATCATTGCCGATTGTGTATACGGCAGCATTAACTACAAATGTAATGCTTATTAAACATAATGTTATTATTAACTTAATACTTTTCATTTTTTAAATCTTTTAAATTATTAATAAATTGATTCTTTAATTTGAGAGATTTCTCTAATCAAATTTCTAATTTAGTTTGGTTTGGTTGATTGGTTTTCTCTGATTTCCCATATCAGAAGAGACAGGTTATGGAGGGTGGCTGCTTTGTATTACGTTCTGTTTTTGCTCAATATAAAATTCAAATCTCAGAACAGGACACAATTCCCCCCCCCCTCATATATTTACATAAATGACTGGAAGTTAGTACTGTAAGCGTTTGGAAACTGTTCTTCATTTCGTAATATTAATACACCTTCTATATATTAGTACCAGAAATTAAAGAAATTAGACCCTCTGAATGTGAAAAGTTTTGTAATTTATAATCGTTCTTAATAGAGAAGAGGGGATTTTGCCAGGGGGGGCTGGGCGAAGAGGCGACTGGGCGAAGAGGCGAAAATGGGGACTGAAGAGACTGAAGGGAACGAAGGGACTTAAGAGACTTGGAGACGGGGCGAGAGAGCGACTGAAGCACCCGAGTACCAATAGAAAAACGCTCTGCTAACTGATTACTCATTACTGCTTACTGATTACTGTCTTGAACAAGATTAAACCTTGATCATTAAACTCATAGTTAATTTTTTCTTAAAATATATCTTTTAACAACCGAATTGCATACTTTTGCAACTCCAATTGTTTTAAGTTTTATTTAGTAAATATTTTAAGAATGAACAACGCAGTATACACATTTCAGATTCCTGATAATGAACCTATTCTTGAATACAGGAAAGGTAGTCCTGAGCGATTAAAGTTAGATGCGGAATTAGAGAAACACAGCAATCAGCAAATCGAAATCCCATTAATAATAGGTGGCAAGGAAATAAAAACCGGTAAAACCGGCACTGTAGTAATGCCTCACAATCATAATAAAGTGCTTGCAACATATCATCAGGCAGGTGAAAAAGAAGTACAAATGGCTATTGATGCAGCACTGGGAGCCAAGAAACAGTGGGAAGGCATAAGCTGGCTTGAACGCGCTTCAATTATGATGCGTATTGCCGAATTAATATCAACAAAATACAGAGCCTTGTTAAACGCTGTAACAATGCTGGGGCAGGATAAAACTGTTTACCAGGCTGAAATTGATGCAGCATGTGAAACAATAGACTTCCTGAGATATAATGTTTTCTTTGCATCACAAATATATGACAAGCAACCGAAGTCGGCATTCGGACAGTTTAACAGACTTGAATACCGTGGTCTGGAAGGTTTTGTATTTACCATTACACCTTTTAACTTCACAGCCATAGCTTCAAATCTAAACATGTCAGTTGCTATGATGGGAAACACAACAGTATGGAAACCAGCAACAACATCATTGCTATCCAGCTATTATCTCATGAAGATTTTTGAAGAGGCAGGTGTACCTCCTGGGGTTATTAATTTCGTTCCCGGAAAGGGTTCTGTAATCGGCAGAACAGTGTTAAGCCATAAGGACCTTGCCGGGATTCATTTTACCGGATCTAACAATACTTTCAACAATTTATGGAAAGGTATTGCTAATAACCTTGAGAACTATGTTTCCTATCCTAAAATTGTTGGTGAAACTGGTGGCAAGGACTTTATTTTTGTGCACAACTCTGCCGTTCCTCTCGAAGTGGCTACTGCTATTACAAGAGGTGCTTTTGAGTATCAGGGACAAAAATGCTCTGCAGCATCACGTGGATATATTCCTGCCTCCCTTTGGCCTGAAATCAAGAATCATGTTATCCAACAAACTAATGAGATTAATGTGGGGGATGTAACCGATTACCATAATTTCATGGGTGCCGTTATCGATAAAAGCTCATTCGATAATATTATGAGATATATCGATATGGCTAAGAATTGTGATAATTGTGAAATTATTGCAGGTGGTACAGGCGATGACTCTGAAGGTTATTTTATTCAACCAACAGTGATTGTAACAAAGGATCCTAATTTCGTAACAATGCAGGAAGAGATATTCGGACCAGTGATTACTTTATACATCTATGAAGATGAAGACTATGAGAAAACTCTTCATATTTGCGATAACACATCACCGTATGCTCTTACCGGTTCTATTTTCGCCAATGATAAATATGCCATGATTGATGCCTGTCGCATACTTCGATATGCTGCCGGTAACTTCTATGTAAATGACAAACCAACAGGTGCTGCAGTGGGTCTGCAACCTTTTGGCGGGTCAAGATCTTCAGGTACAAATGACAAAGCAGGTGGTAATCTTAACCTTTTGCGGTGGGTAAGCCCAAGAACTATTAAAGAAACTTTTGTTCCTGCAACCGATTTCAAATATCCGTACATGGACTAAAGAAATATGCATACAAGATTGATTTTCACTATATTATTATTTAAAGCCGGACTTATTAGTCCGGCTTTTATTTATAAATTATTGAATATTATTTATTAAGTTTATTTAAAGTAGTAAGTTTTTATGGCTTGTTTGCACAATTATATTATTTTTGAAAAATATTTTTTTTTAATTAAGTACAATGAATAAAGGAACAGTAAAATTTTTTAATGAATCAAAAGGTTTTGGATTCATTATCGAAGAAGGCTCTGGTAAAGAGCACTTCGTGCACATCTCAGGTTTAATTGACAAAGTTAACGAAGGTGACGTTGTTGAATTTGATCTTAAAGAAGGCCGAAAAGGATTAAACGCAATTAACGTAAAACTCGTGTAATTATACGAAATTACTTTTTGAATCTTCTAATCCCGGCTCTTTGAACCGGGATTTTTTTTTGTCTGAAAAAGAAATAATTTTGTTGTTTCAATACTTACTGATGATGAAACCACTTGCTTTACTATTGTTTTTTATATTTCCATTCTGTTTAACTTCCCAAATACTTACTGTTAATCCGGAACTACCTTCGGTTAATGATAACATCACGCTTATTTATGATGCTTCTCTTGGCAATGGTGAACTTGCCGGATATAATGGCAGTGTTTATATGCATACCGGTGTTATTACAACACACAGCACATACTCCGGCGACTGGAAATATGTGGTAACGAACTGGTGTGAGAATTCAGAAGAAACAAAGATGGTGTCTCTTGGCAATAACAGGTATCAGGCACAATACAATATCAGAGAATTATACGGTATTCCTGATAATGAAACAGTACTTCAGATGGCTTTTGTTTTTAGAAGTGAAGACTGCAATCTGGTTGGAAGATCTGATGAAGGTGGGGATATCTTCTATAATGTACAATATGATTTTTCCACAAAATATGAATCATATACTTTAACAACTGACAACCTTATTATTCACTGCAATGAAGGTGATATTACTATTACACCTTTCACAAATACTGTTTTCAATATTTTTTCTGCACAAGAAGACGAACCAAATGCTGAATCATATTCTGTAACCGGCCAAAAGGAAAATGTTGTTACATCATTTTCAGAAGACAATCACAATCTGTATTACAACACCGACTCTACGCATCTGGTAATCAACAAGGATAACCTCAGATTCAGCTTTGTTTTTAATAACGATACCGTTGTTTCATTTGTAAAGGTGTTTAATTTTCAATGGGGAGGCAGTATAATCTCCGGTTTAACCGATAATGAAAAAATATACGGAACAGGTTCAAGGGCAATTGAAATGGACCGCAGAGGACGTACACTGGCTGTCAATAATCAGGCTCATTATGGTTATGGCTATGGTACAGAAAACCTTAACATAACCGTTCCGCACATAGTATCAAGCAATGGCTATTCGGTTTTTTATGATAACCATTCCATTGCCACCCTTGATATAGGAAATATGAACAGCAACCAGCTTGCGTACAATTTCACCAACGGACAGGCAGATATATATGTTATTACAGGAAGCACACACTCATGCTTAAACGAAAGATTGTCATACCTTACAGGGCATCATCCCCTCCCACCCTTGTGGTCATTGGGATATATTCAGTCGAAATACGGTTATGAGAGTGAATATGAGGCAAGAAATATTGTAAATGAAATTATTGACGCGGACTTCCCGATTGACGCTCTGGTACTTGACCTGTATTGGTTTGGTAACACTAACACTATGGGTAATCTTAACTGGGACTATACCAGATTTCCAACGCCTGTTGATATGATGTCGGATTTCAGAGATGCCGGAGTTAAAACCATATTAATTACTGAGCCATATTTTACACTTAACAGCACTAACTACTCATTTGCAAGTAATAATGGCTATATGGGCAAAAATACATCGGGCCAGACTTATGTACTTTATGGCTTTTGGGCCGGTGATGCAGCACTATTAGATATATTCAATCCTGCAGCAGCACAATGGGTTAACCAGTTTTACACTGCCAGAGCCAATGAAGGTGCCAGTGGTTGGTGGACTGACCTTGGTGAACCGGAAAGCCACCCCGAAGATATGATTCACTACAATGGTCTTACCAGCAGTGAAGTACACAACGTATATGCCCTCCAATGGGAGGATCAAGTGTATAATAACTGGAGAAATAACTTCCCTGACAAGAGACTATTTAACCTTTCCAGATCAGGATTTACCGGCATGCAGAGGTATTCAACTTTTCCCTGGTCGGGGGATATTCAACGATCATTCGGGGGATTACAAGCACAAATTCCAATAATGCTTTCCATGGGTCTTGATGGCATAAGCACAATGCATTCTGATATTGGAGGATTTACCGGTGGCGATAAAAATGATGAGTTATTTGTACGCTGGGTACAAATGGGAACCTTTGCTCCTGTATTCAGAATTCACGGGACAGGCATTGAAACATCACCCACATCCTATGGCTCCAATGCCATAAATATATCAAGAAACTTTATTAAATTAAGATACGAGCTGCTACCTTATAACTATACATTATCATATTATAGTACAACACAAGGACTGCCACTGGCACGGCCCATGGATTACTATGATATGAATAACTCTCAGCTTCAGAACATCAATGACCAATACTACTGGGGTGAGAACTTTATTGTAGCACCTGTGCTTAATCAGGGGCAAACACAACGCGATGTTATCCTACCGGAGGGCAAATGGATTAATTATTTTAATCTGGATGAATTTACCGGGCCTGGCACGTTTTCTATGGACTGTCCGCTAAGCACAATTCCTGTTCTGGTTAAAGCAGCAAGTTTCATCCCCATTGTTGAAGATATTAAGTCTACCGACAACTACACAGCTGATGCATTAACAATCAGATTCTATCCCGATAAGGATATCGTTAAATCAGAGTACACACTATTTGACGACAACAGGCAATCACCTTTTTCTATATATAATGCTCAATATTCTTTAATCAACTTCAGCAGTCTTTATATTTTTGATAACCTTTCTATTGTTATTAGTGATGATGCATACGGATATCAGGGCATGCCTGATACCAGAGAGTTTGTTTTCGAAATATTCAGAATAAATCACAATCCGCAAAACGTTAAAGTGAATGACAACAACATAAGCAGCTACAGCACTATGGCAGAATTACTTAATAATGATTTTGGGTATTACTACAACAGTACATCAGATATTTTATATACAAAAGTTGATTATAGTAATTCAACATTAAACATTGATATTACAGGACTTGATCAGGATGGCATCAACACAAATAATGATAATGTTATGGCTTTCTCAGTGTATCCAAACCCGGGTAATGATATTGTTTATATTAACAGGAAGAACAAAAGCACTGGTTTAATTGAGATTGAAGTATTTGACATGAGTGGTCGCGTTGTAAGCGCTTTTAAAACCACAGAAAACAATTCAGCCATCAACACGTCACAACTGCCTGATGGAATTTACAGCATCCGTATTAATGATGGAAAGAGTTGTTCTGTAGGACGGTGGGTGAAAAAATAATATGTAACTTTAATGCAATTAAAAGGTAAGTAACCAGAAACATCCATCGCACAGTTTAACAGATTTGGTTTTTCCAAGGCTCTGACAAGTCTTGCGAAATACTAAATAATAATAAGTTTACTTGCGTAAATGTTTGTTTTTAGCATATACGTAATCCCGATGCATCAGAAGAGAAAGTATAGACAGACACTAATTGGACTTCGGATCTTCTTGTCCAAGAATGCGCTTGCGTTTGCCACTGATAATATATTTCTTTCTTACAGGTTGACTTTTTGTAGCCACCGGATTATATGATGTTGACCCACCCGATGAACCTGAGCTATACCTGTAGCCGTGGCTCTTCTTTGAACATGAAACACCTGTAAAAACAAAAGAAATTAATAAAAGAAAAAAGAATATTTTTAATATCGGCTTCATAACTGATAAGTAATTCATATTAAACTTCCACAAAAGTATACAAAACTGTTTATTTATTACTCATTATTTAAAATTTATTTAATAAGTATATAACTCAAGTCATTTAATTCTCAATGTATAATATGCAAAGTCACAAAGTCACAAAGTCACAAAATCACAAAGTCACAGAGTCACAAAGTCTCCCTTCCTTTCACCCGCTATCAAATCACTCCTCCTCTATCAGGCTCACTGCCAGTCCGCCTCCCGGCGCCAGTTCAAAGTCAATAACAGATTTACTGGTGAACACCATATCATTAATAACACAATTCTGTGGGTTCTTATCCCATGAAGCATCATCACCATCACGATAAATAGTAGCTCTGTACGTCTTACCCTTTTCCAAAAAGCTAAAATCAATTGTTATATCTCTTGCATTTTCATCAGTAATAGCACCCACAAACCAGTTATTAGAATCTCTCTCTTCACGGGCAATAACCACAAAGTCTCCTACTTCGCCATCAAGCACAACAGTTTTCTCCCAATCAACACCAACCTCACGGATAAACTCAAAAGCAGGATTTCCATTATAATTCTCAGGAATATCACATGCCATTTGAATCGGACTATAAATAACCACATAGAGAGCCAATTGATGTGCCAGGGTTGTATTTATCTGATTATTCGGCTTTGTCTTCAGTTTGATATCAAACACCCCGGGTGTAAAATCGATTGGACCGGCAAGCATTCTGGTAAAAGCAACTACTGGCAGATGTTCAGGAGGATTACCCCCATCGCTGGCCCATGCATTATACTCCTGTCCACGCAATCCTTCCCGGGCAATAACATTTGGATAAGTCCTTCTAATGCCTGTTGCTTTTATGGGCTCATGCGCGTTAACAGCGATATTATTTTCAGCAGCTTTCTCTATCACTTTTCTGTAGTGGTTAACCATCCACTGTCCGTGATGATACTCTCCTTTAGGGATAATAGTACCTACATATCCTGTTTTCACAGAGTTTATACCATACTTATTCATCAGTGCCTGTGCTGTATCAAGTTGTTGCTCATATGTACGCGGTGCACCTGATGTTTCATGATGCATAATTATTTCAACACCCTTTTCTTTGGCGTAACGTGCCACCTCATCAAGATCATAATCGGGATAAGGTGTTACAAAATCAAACACACCTTCACGATCATCGAATCCTATCCAGTGTTCCCATCCTGTATTCCATCCTTCTACAAGCAATCCCTGTATATTATTACCGGAAGCAAAGTCGATGTACTTCTTTGCGTTTTCTGTTGTTGCGCCATGCTTCCCGCTGGCCATATCCCAGCTTGACTTATCAATATGCATCTCCCACCATATACCAACATATTTCATCGGCGTGAAATAGTCGACATCACCAAGTTTATTTGGTTCATTAAGATTAAGTATAAGCTTTGACGCTATAAGGTCAGGAGCATTATCTGTTATCAGTATTGTACGCCATGGTGTTTTAAACGGCAGTGCCTTTGCTACTTTATAGGGATGCCTGTCTGTACCAACCAGTATACTCTTCATATTCAGCTTAGCAGTATCAACACCCAGAGTCATACCTGAATAGTCAGTAAGATTTGCTTCGTGAAAACTCAAATAAATATTATCATCAGTTTTCATGGTAACAGGTGTATTAACTGCATTATTAGGTATATATGTCTGTGCCAGGTCAGGATGATTACGTTTTGATAAAGCGTCAATCTCCGAAAGCCTGGTAGTATTATACAAATGCTCATAAATATCCCAGTCGCCCGGAATCCACCAACATACAGGATCTTCCATTAGGTTAAACTCTGTATTTTCTTCGGTAATAAATACGCTGTCAACACCTTCCTGCTCAGGAAATGAATACCTAAAACCCACTCCATCATTAAAAACCCTGAAAATAACATCAATCTGACGAAACGGTGATTCAGTCTCTTTAAGATTTATAACAACCTCATTATAATGATTAAGAACATATCGCTGTTCGCCCCAAGGCATCTCCCAGGTTTCGTTAAAAGTACTCGTCGCGGTTTTAACAATCTCCAATCCCCCATTGAGCTGTGGCTGATTTAAGAATTCAAATCCCATTGAAGAGGGCTCTATTATTAGCCTGCCTTTATAATTAATATAATAATAAGGAGTGCCTGACTCATCGGTAAAAAATTCCACATCGATGTTCTTATCGGGCGACTTAATACTTATATCGTCTGAACTCATTATACATCCTGTTAATGTGATAATAATTATCGTGGTTACTAATGCAATATTTTTCATAGCGTACTGAATAATGTTAATGGCTGTCAACTTTTTGTGTTAACTTTCACAGCTACAAAATTACAAGTTAAAAACAAAATCGCATAATCCTTAAGGATTTTTATTTACTTTTGCAGTGATTTTGGTGTCAATTTCATCAGACCTGATGAATGACTTAATAGGGAAACAGGTGCAAATCCTGTACAGTTCCCGCTGCTGTAATACTCACAACAGTTTTTGAAACCTGGTCACTGGTCCGCCTCAAGCGAATCGGGAAGGCCTCAAAAACGAGTAAAGTCAGAAGACCTGCCTCAGTCGCAAAATATTCAAAGCTTTCGGGATAAAAGCGGAGTGTTGTACATCTTACAATCCTTTTTTCCTGTAAAGTTTTAGGTTATGTAATTTATTTTTAAACCTTAAAACTTTTATTATGAAAAGAATCAACATTTCAATTCTAACAGCAGTAATTCTGTTTGTTATGGGTGTTTCGTCAATGGCGCAAAACACTTACGTAAACCAGGTGCTTATTGGTGCCGGTGGAAATTATAGTGACCCTGATGAAAACGTCACTATATCAACTTTCAACCCCAACGACGAGAGTGTAGTATTTTTTGGGGAAGTGCTTACTCATAGTATCCAGGATATCGCTATCAACGGCTCATGGCTTTATGTGGCAGCACAGGATTCAATCGCTAAATTCAATATTGACACTTACGAGCGGGTTGCCATCACTGCAGCCCCTGGTATTAATCAGCTATATGTTCACAACAATATCCTATTTGCTTCATATCAATATCCTGTCACTGAAAATTTTGTTAGGGTTTACTCTGCGGAGGACCTCTCATTATTGGAAAACATCACAAGTATTTCTGATGAATGTGCGGGAATGATAGTAGAAGGCGATAACCTGTATGTGGCAGTCCCTGGTGGATGGGCCAGTACTATTGGTAAGATTGCCATTATCGGTCTCTCCGAGTATGAGCTTCTTACCGAAGTACCTCTTGGCAGTGAAGGAATTGGTGTATTCGACCTGTTTTATTACAATAACAAAATTATGTCAGTTAACCGTACTCCTTATCTGGGTACAACAGGATACATCAGCGAAATGAGCCTGCAAGGCACTGGAGCTGAATCGCATATGATTGACCAGGTTATTGGCAAACTTGCCGGTGTTAAGGATAACATGATGTACACAATAATGAATAATGGTATCGGCTCAATTAATCTGGACGACTTTACCGTTGGCAACTCTGCTATTATCGCGCCTCAGACTAACACTATGGCTGCTGCTGCACTCGACACTGTTAACAATCTGTTTTATTTTACAACTACCGACTATTTCTCAAGTGGCGCTGGTTATATTTACGATATTAGTGGAGAAGCTCTCAATACTTTCGAAGCTATGATTTCAGCAGAGACTATTGAAATTGACTATCGTGACAACACAGGAATTGCTAAAAATAACGTAAGGCCAATCTCTGTATATCCTAATCCTTCATCTTCTTCAATATCATTTGAAGGCGATTACAATACTTACAGCATTGTTGATCTGAATGGTAGAATCATCAAAACTGATAACATTTCCGGCAATACAACAATTGGTATTGAAAGTATGGAATCAGGCCTTTATATACTTCACCTTTCCGGAGACAAAGGTGTGGCTGCTTCATCATTTATCAAAAATTAATCTTCATTTGCGATTACCGGCAAGTTTGCCGGTAATCGTATTATATAATGGTTATGAAGTCTCTTAAAAACAGTATTTTAATCCTGCTGGTATTCGTTACCATGATGGCTCATGCACAGTTTCCTCCTCCTGCCGGACAGATTGGAAGCACAGCAATACACGCCGACTCATTGATATTTACCGACTGGGCATCACAGTGTTCTGTGGATCGTGGATACTTTGACATTTCTGACACAACACTAGGATTAGTGTATTTTGGAGAGGATAATTATGGCACGGGCAAAGCCGACAATGCTGTTGTTAGTCTGGGTGATGGCGGAGTGGCTACTCTCCGTTTCATTACTCCTGTTGCTAATGGCGACGGATACGATTTTGCTGTTTTCGAGAATTCCTTTTCTGATGATTTCCTTGAGCTTGGTCATGTGGAAGTCAGCTCCAACGGCATCGACTTTTTCAGGTTTGAAAGTACTTCTCTTACATCTACAGACGAGCAGGTGGCTACTTTCGGGACAGTTGATGCTACAATGATTAACAACCTTGCCGGAAAATACAGTGCACTCTGGGGCACTCCTTTTGACTTACAAGAACTGTCTGATATTACAGAGCTTAATATCGACAGTATCACTGTCATAAGAATTATTGATGCTGTGGGCAGTATCGACTCTGAATACGCGACTTATGATTTCCATGGAAATATTATCAACGACCCATGGCCCACACCCTTCGAAACAAGCGGTTTCGATTTAGATGCGGTTGGGGTTATAAATAATCGTAACAATACTTCCGTTGATGAAACAAATACCACTGTTGTCAGGATATTCCCCAATCCGGCTGCCAACATAATAAGAATACAATCTCTTAAGCCTGTCAGCAATGTAATTATTACTAACCTTTGCGGAGAGAGGGTATACGAGGGCCATTCATCAGTAGTTAATGTATCTTATCTGCAATCGGGATTGTACATAATAACAATCGTAACAGATAACAATATCACTACTCACAAATTCCTGAAGCAATAAAGGTGAAAACATTGTGTCAAATATTATCGGTCATTTCTCTGTTGCTTATCATCAGCAGTAGCAGTGCCCAAATGATTTTTGATACATTACAGCTTCAGGAATTACAGATTATAGCCAATATTGACGACTTCAAATCGCCCTTAAATAAAACAACCATCGATTCGATGCAAAGACGTGAGTACGAACTCAGCGATATGGGTGAATTACTGGCAGCAACGACGCCTGTATTTGTTAAATCCTATGGCAAGGGAACACTGTCGACAGTCTCTTTCCGGGGAACGGGTGCTACTCATACAAAAGTAATGTGGGAAGGCTTTAATATCAATTCACCAATGCTGGGACAAACAGACTTCTCTACTATTCCTACTACGCTGTTTAACAAAATTGAGCTTAGTTACGGAGGCAGTT
Source organism: Bacteroidales bacterium (assembly GCA_963676635.1). GTDB lineage: Bacteria > Bacteroidota > Bacteroidia > Bacteroidales > F082. The sequence continues at coordinate 4,069,757 of OY781105.1, read as the reverse complement.
CACTTTCGGAAACAGGAGGTGCGCTGGGCGGCACTGTCAATCTGGGGTACAATCCCGAAAGTCATAATTTCAATACCTTCACCATTAACCAGTCGGCCGGAAGTTTTAACACCTTCTCCACATCAGCAAGTATTATCCTCAAAAATAAAAATATCAGCTCATCAACGCAGTACTTTCGCCAGTCGTCGGATAATAATTTCACTTATTATAATAACGCTGTTCTTCCCAATGCTGAGGAAATGAAGCAAACAGATGCTGATTATCTTAACCAGGGTTTCAGGGAAACCATCACCCTTAGGTTAAACAACAAAAACAATATTAAAGTTACCACATGGAACCAATGGAATAACCGCGACATCCCTCCTATCATGACAAATATAGAAAAGAACGGAAGCCAGAAAGAATGGCAAAATGAGTTCTTTAGCAGGAATGTTGTAGCATGGAACTATAATGGCGATAAAACTACTACTGGTATTAAGGCAGCATATTTTTACCATAATCTGGATTACTTCCTTGAAACAAAGGATACCTCAGAGGCGACTATTACGAAGATTGAATCAGAGAATATTGTTAACAGTATGCTGGTATCAGGAAATATCACAACGAAAATAAATAATTGGGGCACACTAAAATCGGGAATTAAATATATTAATGACAAGGTAAACAGCAACAACTATGCAGACATAAAAACGAGGAATCTAACAAGTGCATTTGCCAGTCTTTCTGTAAGTCAGGGACGAAAAGTGTCAGCTGAGTTTCTCTTACGTGAAGAGCTTGTAAATAATGAACTTTCTCCACTAATGCCTATGATTGGATTAAACTACAAGCCCTTCACAGAAAAAGAAATTTATCTGCGGATGAATGTTTCACGTAACTACAATCAGCCCTCATTAAACGACCTGTACTGGTACCCGGGAGGTAACGACAGTCTTAAACCAGAAAAAAGCATAGAGGCAGGCCTTAGTGCAGATTACCAGGAGAAGCTTGGAGACATGTCGGCAATTGAACTAAGGATAGCTGCTTATATTGCTTCTGTTGATGACTGGATAATATGGACACCGGGCGATTACAGATACTGGAGTCCGCAAAATATCGCCAGAGTACTTTCACGCGGGATTGAGTTAAGTACCAGATTATCCGGGAAAAGAGGTAAATTTGAATATAATATCTTCGCTGGATATAATCTCACCATCGCTACCAATAGCAGTGAAGAGGCTAAAGAAACGGGTACAGATGGCATTCAACTTATATATGTTCCGCGAAACAGCTTTAACGGAATGGCCGGGATAAATTATGGCAGCTATTACCTTAACTGGAGTGTTTACTTCACGGGTAAACGTAACACCTCTTTAAACTCAGAAGATAATTACTCATTCACGCTGCCAGCCTATACCTTAAATAATATATCTGTTGGCAAAAAAGGTAAGATAGCTAAAGCCAGATATGAACTAAGATTTAAGATCAATAACATATTTAATATCGATTATCAGGCAGTGCTTTGGAGAGCAATGCCACAGAGAAATTTCGAAATAATAGCAGGTGTCAGTCTGTAAAAACAAAAAATCATGAAAGTAAATAACAAAATTATACTCATCATAAGTCTTGCAGTCATAGTTTTTATTAGTGCCTGTAATGATAAAGAAACCCCTGCCCCATCAGTTTCACCATATACTGAGGGAGGTGTGTTTGTTGTTAATGAAGGAAACTATACTTCAGCAAATTCATCATTATCATATTATTACCCCGATAGTAACAGTGTAGTGAATAATGTATTTTACCGTGCCAATAATGTACCGCTGGGAGATGTAGCGCAAAGCATGACTATTCATAATAATCTGGCATATATTACAATTAATAATTCAGGACATATTTATGTTACAGATGTCAGCACATCAAAATATGCCGGTAAAATAGAAGGACTGATTTCACCACGAGAGGTTGCAATAATTAACAATACAAAGGCTTATATAACCGACTTCACATCCAAAAGCATAACCATAGCCAATCCTGAAACTTATGAAGTAACAGGGTCTGTTCCTGTTGGTAAAAGCACAGAAGCAATAGTACAAACAAACAGTAAAGTGTTTGTGAGCAACTGGTCGTCATACAACCAAACCACCATAAACAACACAGTAATGGTAATCGATCCTGCAAATGACATCATTACAGACTCGATAATTGTTGGTATTGAACCAGTAAGCATGGTCATTGATAAGAATGATAAGCTTTGGGTATTATGCAGTGGAGGGTATCTTGGCGAGGAACATCCAACACTATGGCGGATAAATACCATCGACAATATCGTTGAAGAAACATTCTATTTTGACGATATAAATAGTAGTCCCGACAACCTGTGTATCAACAAAGCAAAAGACACACTGTACTACCTAAACAAGAGTATATATACAATGTCCATTGATGATAGCAATCTTCCGGCAACAGCACTTATTGATTCCGGCGACAAAAACTTTTACGCAATGGGAGTAAACCCCGAAAATGGCGATATATATATATCCGATGCACTGGATTACAGTCATAACGGGACTATATACCGTTATACCCACACAGGTTTATTAATCACCAGTTTTGAAACAGGGATTATCCCCGGAGCATTTTGTTTTTATCAGGCATCCTTGTAATGGGTTTATATCTTTACTATATATTCTACAATTAGAGACACGATTAATCGCGTCTCTACCATCCCCCCACTGAGCGTAGTTTCATCCGCCGTGGAGGCAGACACGTGCAACTACGCTCGCCTATCAAAAATGCAATTAGAACAGTTACTGTGCAGAATAATATTTACGATATATGGAGGTAGTTTCAAATTACCACCTGGAGAGGGATAATCATTCAATAAAACAAGCAAACAGCTTAATAAGTGCATTGAATACCGGGACGCTAGGTTTTGCAAACCGCTTAGAGTTCTATTTATTATGGGCTGGACTTTATCTTATTTTCATTTTCTTTTTTGTTGTTCCATCATCGTATATCTCAATGTAGGGTTGATTCATTTTAGGTTTAATGAGGTCTCTTCCAGATAAGTCAACAGTCTTAATTATTTTTCTATTCGGATTATTAGTCGGAAACTCTGTAATTCCTGTTAATATTCCGTTACAATCTGTTTTTAGTATTAATACACGACGATCATAGTCAGATATATATTTACATCCACAGATTACGTATCCACCATCTATTGTTTGTTCAACATATGTAGCTCCTTCATCAAGTTGTTCACCAATTGTTCTAGTCCACAATGTATCTCCATTATTATCCGTTTTTATTAGATATATATCAGATTCACCGTTTCCAAATGATGTTGTGGATCCTACTATAACATATCCACCGTCATATGTTTGCTGTATATGTGCTCCTCCATCATTACTATTTCCCCCATATGTTTTTGTCCATATTATATCACCACTACTATCTATTTTTAATAGATACACATCATATTCCCCATCCCCATAAGATGTTGTATATCCAACAATTATATACCCTCCTTCTACTGTTTGTATTACTGATGATCCAGAATCAAAATTATTTCCCCCATATGTTTTTGTCCATATTGTATCTCCGTTTATATTTGTTTTAATAACATAAATATCTGCATCCACATAATCATTTGTAGTCATACCACATATAATATAACCACTATCGATGGTCTGTTGTATCGAATGACTTATATCACTTTCGTTTAAATCATATGTTTTCCTCCACATCTTATCACCAATACTGTCTGTTTTTATAATATATATATCTCTATATAAATTTCCTGAATAATAACATTGATTAAAACCAGCAACTATAAATCCACCATCCGTAGTCTGTTGCACTGATTCACCAAATTCGCTACAATACCCATCATAATTATTCATCCATATCGTATTACCAATTGAATCTGTTTTAATAAGAAGAATGTCTGAATCATCAGTAAAACTCTCGCAAGAATAACCAGTAATAATAAAACCTCCATCCTTAGTTTGTTTTACTGAAAATCCAGATGCAGTATACTCGCCATATACTTTCGACCATAAAGTGTCTCCATTAATATCGGTCTTAACTAGATACACATCAAAACTATTATTATCATTCGAAGTGAAACCGGTAACAATATATCCACTATCAGTAGTTTGATGAACTTCATCAAAGATGCCATCTTTAAATGTCCTTTCCCAAGTTTGACAAAATAGGAAGGTAGGTAATGTGATAAGAATTAATAATGTTAGTCTCATAGTATTAATTTAACTGTTATCATTTTGCATAGTTCATAACGGGATGGCAATAAGAAACGTAGGACATTTCGAAGCATTTATTTTCATATTACAAACTATTTTTATTTATTAACTAAAATTTTGTTTTTAGTACTTTCCGCCCTATGTTTTTTATTGTGTGTTGTGCACTGGCCTTCTTTCTTTGTCAATTAGCATTATCGCAAAAATTACTATTCCAAGCAATGGATATAAAAAGGCGGCAATGCAAGTCAAAATAATATTCTTTAGGTTTTCTTTTTTCATGTCAATAATCAACAAAACAATGACAGTCAGTTTAATAAAATAGTCAATTATTGTTGGAATTGATTCAATTATTGAGTCGGGGCCACCATATTCAAAAATGAAAAATCTAACATAAAGCCAAGGCATTCCAAACAATGATGAAATAATCAATAGGATTACATATTTGTTTATTTTTTTAATAAATTCATTCATGTCATTTGTCTTTTTAAAGTCAATTTATTTTGCAGTGTTGCTAAAAGAAAAAAGATTACTCCGATGAAACTAAAAAAGAAAGTCACGATTAATATTGGTGTTGACTTTAGATTATGTTCGGAAAGATCCTTTTTCATGATTGTTACAATCACAATATTCATTGCATATTCCAATGCTCTTTCAATCAGTCCAAAAGAGTATGAAGTTCTAATTCCATCGCTATTAACTTGGGTCAATAAGTCTGGCCATTGTATCATTAATATTGCTGAAATCAGTCTTGATATTAACGTTATGACGATTACAAAAATTCCATATTTAATTATTAATTGTCTCATATTGTTAATGTTCTATTGGCTTACGCCGACCGTTCAAGAGAATCCCCCCTGTTAGCGCGAGCTTGCAGCTCGTGCTATTGTAGAATACCCCTTTCTAAGACAATGCTAAATTAGACAATTTTCTTCAATTTGTTTATTTAATGATGTTGACTTGTTGGAAACTTGAAGAACGAAAGTTTTCAATAAATCAATATCACAATACTTCCTGGGTGGCAACCAGAGGGTATGAATCTAAGCTAGAAATCTACAAACGAGTTTCTCCCACTGAGCGTAGTTTCATCCGCCTTTGCGGCGGACACGTGCAACTACACCCAAACATTTTAAATTAAATTCTGTATAGTAATTGTTATATTTTCTTCGTATGATAGGCGAGGTAAAACATAAGTTAGTACCTTTTACTTCGTGGTTATCGTCATGAACACCCCAAACCAAATAACCAAAAGCCTGGTTGCTAATGGTTGCACCATTGCTCATAGCAGAGATATATTCACCAATTTGTTCGTTGGTAATACTGCCTGTCCTCATCTTAAACTCTATCCACTGGGTTTCTACGGGAATGGCAATTAAGCTTTCTAAAAGTTGGTATAATTCTTCGTTTCTCACTGTCTGAACTTTGATTTATTTGATTTTTGGATTGCCCTGATTCTTTTGATTAAACTTTTTATTTGCAATTCGTTTAAATGTTAAACTTTTAGAGCCAAAATTAATGAGTAACCCAACTGAGCGTAGTTTCATCCGCCGCCGAGGCGGAGACACGTGCAACTACGCTCGCCTATCAAAAAAAATAGAACAGTTATTATGTAGAATTGTGTTTATGATATTTGGGGAGGACTATGCTCTGACGGAACGGTTTTGAATAAAAATCTTCCTGAAAACAGAATGGAACTCGCAATATTAACGAAAATAATCAGGCTATTTAATCCGGGGCTGCATAACCTACTTTCTTTCCTTTAAAAAATCAACTTAAAAGTATTTAAAACCCATAGCTTTGTGCCTGGATTCGTTCAACACGGTCTTCAAACCTGGCACTGCGTGCCGTTAGAAGACTTATTTATTGTGCAACGTTAATTTTTATCAATAATTTTTTGAATATCTTTTTCAAGTTCTTTGTCGACTATCGGAACCAACTTATCATTTATGTAATCATATTTCATTACAAAAGTCGGTTCAATATCAGAATCAAATATGTTGTTTTTATTCCTGTCATATCCAAAAGTTATAAGTATATCTTTTTTATTCTCAACATATTTAAATTCCTTAACGGTCGCATTGTCTATACTTACCTTTTTAAGTTCTCTTGTTTTAAGTGAATAGACAAATAATGATTTAAAGTCCAGCAGAGTAATGCTCTTATCCTTATCAGTATCCTTTTCTGCGCCTGTAAACACAACGATTATTTCATCGTCAAAATATTCAATGGATAAATCTGTTCCAATAAATCTTGAATCACTAATCCTGGAAGAATTATCGTGTTTGTAATCATAAACAATCAGATTATTAAAGGTACCATAAAATCTCCTACCTGAGAATTTTCGACCTGAACTCATCTTGTAGTCCATATCAAGAAGTCCGAGTACTTCCTTATCCATTTCTTCAGGTTTCTCAAGGGTCTTTACATTGACGGGTAGTAAATAAATCATATTCAAGGTGTCTACTAGTCTTGGCGAATCATACGAGATAATTTGCTGACGAAGGCTATCTTTTATTAATTCGTCAACTTTCTCGTCCGCAAATAAAGTATTAGTCGTTGGTCTTTTATTAGGAATCAGTTCTGAAATCACGAAGATTATTAGTGCAATAAGTCCTATTCCAGCAGCTATTACTATCATTGTACTGAAAGCGGCAAGCATTTTCTGAATGTAATTTTTTATTTTCTCTATTTTCATAATCTATGTGTTCACGGTGTCTTTGTTTAATGGAGCACAACGTTTGATGGTATGGTGTCGTGCGGGAGTTCGAAGCGATTTCCTGTCAGTTTACACCGACCTTTTTTACGAGCCAAAAACGCTCGCAAACCTCTGAAACCCGCATGCACTATACCATGTGTTGTAGCGTCGTATTTTTATTTATTATCAATCTTATGTGTTTCTATTACTTTGATCATTTCATTCAACTGCTCAATTCCAAAATTCTCAATCTCAAAATAATTGGCAATTTTCAGAAATGAATCAAGGTCATTATTCGTTTTTATAATATTAAGTTCTTTCCTTAAATCAATGAACTCATCTTGACCTTCCATTTGAATATACAAATCAGTATACATTTTATAGTTGTCAAGAGTCGGCTTGTCAAATTGAGAAGCAAACATTGCCAAATAATGATTCAAGTATCCTTTTGGATATTTAATTTCAAGTTCATCTGACACTTTATCCATGAATGTAAATTGGTAATCGAGAGCTAAACATTCAAATGTTTCATCTCTGAGGAAGAATATTAAATGTCTCAGTTTACTTTTATTAATTGAATCATCTAGTATCACCTTATCATCAGGAAAATCCTTTTGCCACTTTGAATCAATCAACTCATAAAATTCTCCCCAAGGCAATTGTTCATTTTTAAATCTAAACTGTCCTCGGTAATATCCTTCGTCATTTGTTGAACCTAATCGGTACGCATAAACATTAAAAAATTCAAGAGTGCCTTTGTCGTCATCATCTATATGTTGATATATGAATGGATTGAGTAAAAAAGTCAATTTTACTCCGTTATCTGTTTTTGAAACGACAGGATCAGGAGCGTTAGGTTCAGCATTCCAATTCTTATTTAGTTTAATATATTTCATGTTTCGTACTGGGTCTGTCAATATGCGCTACAACGGTAAATTGTATGAGTAGTGGCAGATTGCGGGCTTCTTTCCTGTCAAACCGTTACGCAGTTTGAGCGGGCTACAAACCTTGATATTTAGCACTTTGCCTGCCATTACTTATACAAAATGTTATGGGCTGGTATTCTTTATTTTAGCTATGTAAAAATTTCTCCTCATCTTCTCTTTGTTGTTCTCTTTCAATATCTTTTTTAGTCCATTCTATTTTCTGTATAGCCCACTCCTCAACTATTTTATTATCATGAGGTATCAAGCTTTCTAAAGCATTAATCTTTTGCTCGTACAATGGTATTGTAAAACCCGACCATGAAAACGAACCCATATTAGCACTTAAAGAATCTAACATATTCTGGTTGTTCCCATAATTGTCTAATAAAGAGATTACAAGTGAATGGAAACCTTTGTCTTGGTATATTGGAACCATTGATGCTAGCCTTTCAGGTGCTATTTCAGAATTTTCCTCACACCATTTTAGGAGTTTCTCATGATTCTCTTGCTTAAATAAAATATTTGCTGTATTTGAACTACTTCCAATATGAGACCCCAATAATCCTTTGAAATTATAGTATCTCCAATATTGGTCACCTTCAGAAAGTAATGCTTTTGAAAGGTCATTCCATATATCATCAAAATATTTTTCTAACATTAATGAATACAACCTTTCGAAATTATAGTTGAAAGAAAGAGAAATTGATGTATTATTTGAAATACTAATTACTTGATTGTTTATATATACTGCCAAATCAACAACAGTTAACTTTTCTAAAAGGTGTGTAATCAATTGGAAAAAGTCATCGGTTATTAATTCTTTATTATTTTCAAAGGATATCTTCTTAATTGTTTCTTTAATAAATTCGGTTAATACAATAAACTGACTTACATTTTGATTGAAGAATAGAATACTAGAAGCTATAGATATTGTACTATTCAACCCTTCTTCACCATAACTGCAGATACGCTTTAATAATTCAGTAATTTTGACATCATTTTCAGGTGTAATTATATGATAATTGAAAAATGTTCTGAAATTTTTCAATAAAGAAAGGTCTTTATCAATCAAAGAGAATAATATATCCAAATTGTCAAATTCTGTTCGTCTTACGCCTAATATCGGAAAAAGCAAATATGACAAATTAGGATTAACACTTATAGAATTTTTTAAATACTCAAGCACATCTTCACTAATATTCTTAGAGAAGTCGATAAATATTGATGGATTAAATTGTGATAGTTCATTAAAAACGTCTAAAGAGCAATCGATAAATAAAACACTTTTATCAAAGTCCTTATTAATCAGTTGTGAAATAGTACTGCCAAATGGATTTGAAAATGAATCGTTTTCCCTATATAAAGCCATTAAAATATCTTTGGAATAGTATTCTTTTTCAACAAATTCAGTTGCTAAATTTGAATATACTTCTTGCTGATGTTTTATATTGTCTTGAAAAGATATTTTTGTTTTACCTCGTTTCCTATGTTTTTTAACTTCAAGAAATCTTGAAACGAAATCATCCTTAGTTAAAGCGTCAATATTACTAAGAATTATTTCTTTTGTATCCTCATTAATAAAATCTGAATCATAATTCAAAACACTATATAATGAGTCTAACATTTCATCCCAGTCATTATTTTTGAATACTAAAACTTCATTTATAACAGGCAGCATTAAATCAATTGCACCTGAACGAGCAAAACCTCTTATGTTTTGAGATAATATTTTACAACTATGTTCAAGGTATTTTGTACCTGATAATATTTCTTCCTTTAATATCGAAATTAGATAAGCCCAATATTCCCTTATCTCCTTTGTATCTGGTTGATAATGTTCTAGTTTTTTAGTTCCCTGTTTTTCGGCACCAGAGAAGTAAGAAAATCCTTGTGTCTGAAATGCTGAATTAATTGCTTTAAAAGAAAGTGCTTTATAATCATCATCCTTGCTTAAGCCCCATTGAATTATTTTTAGTCTTTCTAATAAATTAGCCTGAGTGCCTGGCAATAGTATTTTAAATAATCGAATAAATTCAGCTGTTGCATTATTACCCCATGTTTCATTTTCCGCAACAGCAAAAGACATCATCAGTTTTGACCCTTTTTCAAATGTGGTTTTATCGAAACATAATTTTTCTAATGTCCATACGAGATTTCGCCTTCCTTCTTCAACTTTAACAAGCTCATCTGCAGTCATTGAGCCAAACAAACGATATAAATTATCTGCTACAGCAATAGGATTCACTTCTACAAATGAGCGAAAGAGGCGTGAACCCAACTCTGTATTTACAACTTTCGCATTATCAAAAGGGCCATTATACGCTAATAATTTGTTAAAAAGATTCTTAGCGTTATCGTTATATCCAAGAAATTGTATTTGCTTGCATAATGATTCTATTAAAACTTTAGAATGGTCATGGTTTTGGATATTATCAAATAAATTTTCCAGTCGCTCTTGACTACATAACTCGAACCATTCTGTTGCAAGAAACAAAGCTAATGTTTTTGGTCTTATGCTAATGAGACGACCCTTCCTTTCAAAAATTTCTCTTTTTGAAAACTTGTTTATTACACTATCGAATTCGCTAATAATAACTGAATCTATTCCTTCTACAGGTGTAATATTTTTATTTGTAGCAATAAATTTAAGGTGTTCTCTTGCATCACCTTCAATTCCTATATAATCAAAAATTGAACAAGAACGAAGAATTTTTCTTTCATTGGATTCCTTTTCTGTATTAAGTATTTTTGACAATAAGTCAACATCGCCTAACCTTCCAATAAATTCCTCTCCTTCATTAATACTTTTTACAAGTAATTTAGCCATGAGTGGTATACCACCAGAAAATTCTTTTATAACGGGTAGAGACTCTTTGTTGATTTTTTTAGCTTCTTTATCCAGTATCTTTTCAACAATGTCATCCATGGATTTTGGCACTCTTATGTAAAAACACTTATCTGATTCAACCTCTTCTGGTTGATTGAATATTGTTAGGAGTGGGAGTTGACATTGAATCCTGTTTTTTAACAGTATTATTTTGTTTAATTGTTCTTCGGAACAATTATCAATAACGATGTATGCCTTTTCTTTATCATTGTTGATTTTTTCTACAGCAGTTTGAATAGAGGAAAAATCATCCAAATAAGCATCACAATAAAGATAACTCAATCTGATGTCCTGTGGTTCTCTAAAAGCTTCAATTACAATCCTTGTTTTACCAAGTCCTGAAAGGCCTATTAATCTTATGTTCTTCTTATTTTCAATTATTTTTTGCTTGACATCCTTAATAAAATCATTTTCAAAAAATCGTTCTTGATTCTTAGGTTCTTTAATATGTTCTGAAAAACGAATAAAAGGCTTATACTTAACTTTTAAATTATTAATTGCTACTAAAGCAGACTTTCTTATGGCATCTTCAAGTATTCGAACAAATTTTGTTTGTTCACTTTCAGAACCTTTTTGATTTTTAAGATAATATGTAATTGGGTTTCTTCTATGTCTTGTATCGAATGGTATCATTAAAGAGTCTTCGTTGGGATTACCATAGGCTACATTCATAACTGAAATTACTTGTTGAAAGTCTAACTCAGCAAGTGCTCTATTAAATTCTCCATAAACATTATTGTTTATAAAATACTGTAATTGTCTTTTTTGTATTTTTCTAATAAATTTTTCAAGGGGTGAAAAACTATTCACAACAGATAAGTCACCAATAAAAATATCACAGTCTCTTATTCTTTGCTCAATTGTATCGGGTATATTTGGTGTTCCACCCAAATTACTTGTACTTTCTTCAACTTTAAAAGAGACACCTTTAAGTTGTCCTGTATTAGCAATATTCCCTATTGCTTCATCAATACAAGTTCTGATGAATTCTTTGTTAAGGACTTCATCAGTTGTCATTTGCCACGAATAAAATATAGTTAAATTCATTTCATTATTTTTCCTATTGTTGTGCTGACGTTTCTTTTACTTGCCCATAACGGTTTGAATATGGTGCGTGCCGCATTTTTACTGACAAGCTTTCTTTGGAATACAAATGTTCCAACTACTAATTCTTTATCTATAAAGTACTAACTGCGGCATGCACTATATTTTTTGTTGTGCACTGTTGTTTTATAGAATCTTACTATATGCTACTCCATATTGAGCAGCTTTCTCAATTTTAATCTGAAGAGCATCTCTTAAATCAACTCTCCCTTCTAGTATATGAGTTAAATCCTCTCCTGTCATAAGAATAATATTAGTTCCATGTCCACTGAATTCAGATATCACTTGGTCTCTAAAGCCATTAACAGAAAAGAACAATCCACGAGTCGCATCTAACTTTGTATTTACCTTTCTTTGAAATCCCCCAATCTCGGATTCATTTGGTTGGTCTTTTCTCCACTTAGCTTCCATCAAATAATTGAAGCCATCGAATTTAAAGTGTCCATCAATTTGTTGGGTTTCTGTTTTATATGATTTCTTATATTCAATTTCAAATAATGCAAATAAGTCTTTTAATAAATCTTCCAAATCATAACCAGTTCTTTGCCTATCTGTTGCTGTAATTCCAGAAAAAAATGAATTGCGAAGCTCTATCAATTTATCATTTCTTTCTTCTATTATTTTTGTCTTATTCTTAAATGATTCTTTTCTGGATTTTGATTCTTTCTTTTTCTCTTCGAATTCGATTTGGTGCTTATTGGCTAACTGCTTTAATTTTCTTAAAGCATCTAATCCTGCGTTTCTATCAGGAACTTCATCTGGGACATTTCTTAATTTACATAATTCAGTTAAAATCTTACGTTGAATTATTAAACCTTCTTCTGATTCTTCCAAATCATTTAATAATTTTCTAGCCCAAACAAACTTTGCTTCATTTCTATACTTATTTGCAAGTTCCCTTGATACACCAGCAGACCTTAGAAATGATTCAACTGTATCTTTGTAGTGGAAACTTCTCCCAAAGCACTGGATTATCTGGTCTTTGATTTCATAAGGTATATGTTCCATGTATTATTATCTTAAAACTCTTTTTATTTCTTTAGTCAATAAATCTAACAAATTTTACTGTCGCTTTTTCACAATAGTGCACAACGTTGAATCTATGTGTAGTGCGTTTTTCAATTACCTACTATACTTCAAGCGAGAGAATAAATTTTAAATAACAAAATAGCGAACGGATGAATATTATACAAAAATTAGATGATTGGTATAAAGAATGGTACGGTGAATCTCACTTAAACACCTCTAACATACCTACACACGACAGCGCAGAAGCTCAAGACTTTGCAAGATACTGTGTTGATGAATACAAAGACTTAGTGAGCGGTGATCAATCGGAGCGACAAGCATTACATATAGATATTGTTATGGGTAGTGCTTTAAAAGATGATGAACGAGTGCATTACGAAGCCTTACAAGAATGTTGCAAAAATATACTAAAGACCATTGATAGCGGTAAAGTTCCGCAACGTGGAATAATTGGTTTAAGATTGCTATTACCTAAATAGCATTACCCATAACGGTTTGAATATGCGTAGTGTGGGATTTTGAAACAATTAACTTTCAGGCATGTACGGAATTTCATTTGATAAACAAATGTTGAATTGGCTACTTTACCCCACATTACGTATATTTTTTGTTGGCAACTGGGCGTTTTCTTTCCGTGCGGTTGGGCTGACATACTTATTGACAAGTTTAGGCTGAGCGGTGGGCTTTTCGAGCGACTTGGCAATGTGTATGCCTGCGAAGGTTCGGCATTTTCCATAAGTCCGTTATTGTATTATAATTCTTCTTGTAATAAAATCCATGTCATTATGTATTTTAATTAGATAAATTCCATTATTAAATTTATTAATGTCAAATTGTATTGATGAGGATATAAGTTTTGTTCTCAATATGGTCTTTCCGTTCATGTCGATAATTTCTATTATTGCATTTCTAGTAATATTATCTACATGAAAGTCAATGTTTAATATTGAGTTTGCAGGATTGGGATAAACTTTTATTTCGGTATTAAATAATTCTGATTCGGTAATATTTACTGTAGTGTCCATTAATTTATACATCCATACATCAATGCTGCCCTTGAGATCACATGAAACGACCCCCGAATTGTTTAGAGTTCCTGAGGTACCTGTTACGATAAATTCATTTTCACTAAGAATTACAATATCTCTTTGTTTATTTGAACTTTCACTGCCGAAGCACTGCTCCCAGATAATTTCTCCATCAATATTTAATTTCACCAACCAATTATCATAATTATCATCTGCCGAATGATTACCAGAAACATCTCCATTATGCGAATTTGTATGTCCTCCAATTAGGTAATTACTCTCAGGAGTTATTTCAATAAATTCTGGGTCTTCGTTATTTGTACCACCCAAACATCGCTGCCATTGAATCTCTCCTATACTATCAGTTTTAATAACCCATATATCACTAACGCCAGTTTGCCCAGGATATCCATGAAAACCTGAAACATCACCATCATTGGAGTTGGTAAGGCCAAGCAGTATATATCCACCATCACTAGTTGCTTTAATATCAACAACACTTTCTGTGTAGGTGCCACCGTAGCAATGTTGCCATTCAATATTGTTAATCGAATCAAGTTTTACTACCCAGGCAGTTTTGTTCCATGGTTCAGCATTGCAGGTTATATCACCATCTGTATCGTCAATTATTCCACCTACAATAACACCACCGTCATCAGTTGAAGTAATGCACAAGCCGTTATCGGTATAGGTTCCTCCCAGATTCTTATCCCAGATCAGCACTCCATCAGGGCTTACCTTCGCAAACCAATAATCGTAAAAACCATTGCTGGATGTTACATCCCCTCCAACGCCCAGTGAAAGTCCCATTACATATATATTGCCTTCATCATCCATATCCATGTCTGAAGGTATATTGTTCATGCTGCTACCAAGGCAGCGTTGCCATAGCAAGTTACCGATACTATCAGTTTTTAGCAACCAATAATCAACACCCCCGTGGTTACCGCTCACATCGCCATCGTTTGACCATGTTTCTCCAAACAGGATAAAGCCTCCATCCATAGATAGCATTATTTCAACAGGGACATCATTTTCACTGCCGCCAAAGGATTTTTCCCATAACAAATTACCATATTGATCTGATTCGAATAGCCAAAAATCAAATTCACCGTGGTTATATGATACATCAATATTGTTTGAATTAGTAGAGGATAAATTTATTAGATTACCATTGTCAAGTATTTTAACACTTTCACCGTTGTCTGCGTCTGTACCACCATAACACTGCTGCCAGTCAATATTGACAACTTGCGAAAATGAGAAAGAACTTAAAACCAAAAACACGACTGTGATTATATTTTTTTTCATCATAAAAATTTTAAATACAAGTTGCTTGTGACTTTAGTCACAGGCAACTTGTAGATGAATAGATGCTAATTAGTTATGATTACTTTACCACTTTTAATCAAGCCTGATGATTTAAGCGTAAACAGGTAAACACCTGGAAGTACTTTTCGTGTGTCCCATATTTCCTGTCCTTGATGGTTTGTTAAGTTGATTACATGAACCAACTCTCCCTTTACATTATGAACTTCAATAATAGAATTTTTTGAAGTTTCTGGTAGTGAATAGTTAAATGCCACCCAGGTTTTGGCAGGGTTTGGTGAAGCAGTAATTACCAGCATATTTGATGTTAAATCATATATTGATGCATTACCACTTTTATGCGTGTTGGGATCAGGCATATTGGGGCAGTCGTTATACTCATTGCCGTAAACAAACTGCAATATGTTTCGTGCCTGCATGCCCGACCTTCCGTTGCTATTGGCAACCATGTTTTCGAGTACGGTTTTTTCGGCAGCAGTTAACAAATAAATGTTACGGCCTTCTGCCAGTAACTGTACCTGAAGTTGTTTTAGGGTTTTATACCTAATGTATTCAGCATTATCGGTTTCAAAACCATAGGTTGTTGGCAAAGCATCAATTAGGGAAAGGGCTGTTGTTGTGTCGCCTTGCTGCAGGTGAACATCAATTATCTGGTAATCTGCCGCCATAGTTCCAAGTTTACCGATCCAATTAACTAATGTATCAGTATTTATCAAACTATCATTAAGTATGTTTCTGATAATAATATTTGCAGCCCTGCCTTTTTTACCACCATACTCAGCCAAATCACTTTCAAGAATGGTTTTATAGGAAATAGTCCCCGGTGCTTCTGCCAGGATGTCAATCATATACTGTGGCAATGGGTCTTCTTTCGTTTCCAGATATTCCAGTAAGGTTTTATCCTTCATGGCATCGGGGTTTGCTGAAAGAATTTCAAATATTACTGCATCGGGGAACAGGTCGGTACGGTCGGCAGTTTCTACAAGCACCTCACGTGTAAGGTGTGGTGATTTTGCCAACAGTTCGTTTCTTGTTTCCCACATTTCATCGGGCCAAGCGCCTTCAACATCGGTTATCGTACCCGGGGTGTCACCGCCATCCTTTAAGGATTCGTATAATACCTTAGTGCCGAGATAATTAACCTGGTTGAAGTTATATATATCGACAAACTGCTGTTTTTGAGACACTGTAAGCCCAAGCCCTTTATCCTGCCTGGTAATATCACCATAATGTGAAAGGCATTGATTGGCATTTTCCACATCAATTGGAAAGAAACTTTCTTCAGTATAACTTACCGGGGTTTCCGCAGTATTGTTTTCTTCATAGAAATACATGACACTCCAGTCCGATTGATTGTTGTAATCGCTATAAGGATTGTTCGCATTTAATGAAAACTCATTTCCCGATGCTTCACTCAATAAACCCTGCATCTGTTGAATCCCAAAGTCTGTTATATAAAAATCATAAACATTGTTACTGTTTTCGTTGCATAGGTGCACTAATCCAAATTGCTCATCCTGGTTGAAGTTATCACCTTGTGTATTATTGGCAATATGCACTCCATCAAATATATTGTTGTATATTTCATTATACATAATCAAAGGGTCTTTCAATTCATCAGGATTATAATAGACATTAACCCCAATTGCATCGCTTGTCATCCCTTGTGCTGGGTAAAACTCGTTTTCTTCAATAGCGTAGCCATTACAGTTAATGAGGTCTATCCCTACTCCAAACCCTTCAGTGCAAAAACTTTCCGCACGTGTATTTGGGCCAATGTAAAAGTCGTTGAAGACAATTGTTGCGTTATCAACGGTGTTTAATTGTATTCCTATTCCGTTATTTACGAATTCTGCATTATTCACATAAACTGTATTAGAACTCTCCGAGTTGAGGGCAACAACGCCTGCATAAAAGTTGTTGAAAGTTGTAGGTATAATGTTTGCTTCAGGACATGGTTGAATATTTGAATTACAATAATCTGTTATTCTGTAACCGGCATCAATTGTATAAATCCCCTGCCCTGTATTTTGGGAGTCTGTCATAATATTTGAAAATTCACAACCTGAAATCTTTATCCCGTAAACATTACACATAGTAATATGTGAGTTGAATTCCGGTATAGTAAAACCATCATCAACAATAAATTGGCAATTGGAAAAATGACTTATGTAATCCATTGGGACTCCTGAAATAGGGTGATAGTTTTGATAAGGCATAAATTCAACTGAGCGTTTATTGTTCACAAATGATGAATTACTGGCAATTACTATTCCTCCAACAGCATTCCAGTTATCAGGTTCCCATGTAGTAACAGCATTCCATGCATTTTGGATACTGGCATTGTTTTGCATAACCAGTTTGCCTTGTGCTAACGGATGCCCTGTATATTCAAATTGGTGATCTGTTACATCTCCCCAAATTTCAATTCCTTGCCATGTTTGACCGCATGGTGCAGTACATGTTGCTCCATCTAATATTAGTTGACCACCCGGTTCAATTATTATTTTTGAGTTTTCTTCAAAATATTGATAACCACCTTGAAAGGTTACTGTTGCACCTGATTGGATGATAAGATCACCGGTATAAAAATGATTACCGTAATAAGTATAATCATTGTTCATTAATACGTCAGTAGCATAAAACTCCAACGGGGCTTGGTTTTCAGCATCAAATATTGTGACCGCTACTTCATCCCAGTATGGACTGGAACCTTTGCTGTTATTCGCAACTCCTGAAAAATAGTAATCGCTGCATTGCGAAAGTCCGGTTAGTTCTAGTGACGTGCTGCTACCAATATTTATTGGAGAATTACCCTGATCCAATCCTGTTCCGTCATATGGCCCGCCTTCCTGATCACCATAATAAATTAGGTTTTCTGAACCGCCTGAATTCATAAATTGAATTTTAATAGAATTTGGTCCTGTAAATGTAATGCGCATATTGCTTTTGTCGGGCAATTTGCTGATATAGATGTCCTCACTTTCGATATGTGTTGCCCCATCATTATCTGTTCCGCTTATTGAATAAGAACCCCGTACTCGTCCCTGGTCATCCCATAGATAATTATATGAATTATTCAGCAACGGGGCATCAAAATCCCAACTTGTTTGGTTATATTCATTGTTCTCCAGATTTACATAAGGTATTTCGCCTTGGGTGGTGAACACATTTAAATCAAGAAACCAGTCGTTTATAAAATCTCCATAAGGGTCTTCGTCCTGAAAATATGCTGCATAATTAATGTTGTCGAGTTCAGAAAATTCAGTGGCTGCTTCTGTGACAACTATTCTGTCTTCAATACCTCCGGGCGGAACACCTGTTAACTTTATCATACAATCTCTTTGTGTACCCTCAACATCTGTAAATGTCATATAAAAAGACTGGTATCCAATAACCCCATCATAAATACCCGTAAAAGTTACGGTTTTCGTTTCACCTTGATAACTGTATATATCAAATACCATAGGATAGGGGATAGAATGGTTGTTGATTGGCTCTAGCCAAGGAGCAGCACCTTGAGGGATTGTCCATGAAATAGAATTAGCCGGTCCTCCTGTAACTTTCCAGTTCGTAATATCAATTGTGAACTGTACTTGATCGTTAGGCTCAAGGTTTCCCAGTTCAACCAGATTTGTACTTATCTCAAAATCAGCCTTGGCAGATATTGCAACAAAAAGGAGAAATGTAAATACTATTGTAATTTTTATAAATGTTCTCATTGTGATTTGCTTTTTTTTAAATTAGTTTTTCAATTCTTTTTTAGGGTTGTTTTTGTCGAGGAGTATCCTATTAACTCCTTGAGTTTAATGAATTTGTTCTTGCAAATTACAAATATTATTTTGATTTTCTTTATATTTCTCATTGTCACTTTTTGTTAATGTGTCGGCAAAAATTTAAACTCTTTTGGTTTTTTTCTGTTGGCCTTGTGTGTCAGCAAAAAACCAAATGTGTTTAAATGTGCGTGGGCTTTCGCCTTGTTGCCAACGGCCACGTATATGAAACGTTTGGCATTTCGGAGAGTAAACCTGTCAAACCGCTACAATACTTATTAAATGTAACAGCCTTAAAATTAGCACTATCCGCCAAATGTTTTATATACTTTGTTGTATGCTGGCGTTCATTCATTTTCTATCTGTTCATCAGTCTATTAGGTGCAATTCTAGAGCTGTTTCAAATTGCACTGACCTACCTACTAAGCACAAATTTATTTTGTTTTTTTTTGAGCGTGGGCAGACCCCAATGCCCTGTGGGCAAATCGGGAAGGCTTTGTAAGCTCTTTGACAAAGCTTTGGTTTGAGAGTTGGCTCGTGGGGCTTTGGCAATGTGCTTGCAAATAGGGTTGGCTATTCTAACTTGATACCATATTTACTTTCAATAAAATTATCAACTTTATTTTGTTCGACTGTATTAATTATAAAATCTTTTTCTTCTTGATTAAAGTTATAGACTCCAAAATTCTTTATATAATTTCTGCTTAATGAATAATACCCAGAACCATATGGTTTACTTGATAATTTCACATATGTCCAAAACAACTTAGATTTCATCAACTTCTTCAAAAAGTGTAGTTCCCGTTCATCATCAGTAATAACAGCTAAGCCATTATAAAACAATAAATTTTCATCAGTGTCAATAGTGAAATTTGGAGTATTAGGTGTTATATGAGGGAAAAACAACTTATACTTTAACTTTTCTAACGATTGGTTTCTACCATATGCATACCAATTTTGATATTTCCCCTTTCCTTTATCCCTCGTTCCAAGAATTTTCTTTTTATCCGAAAGGTAAGTATATGCTTTTGGGTAATTGTCTTTAATATATGCTTCTTCAAGAAGAGTTACCTTTTCGTTTATGTACTTATACGGAAAGATAGCCTTCTTTTTAATCGAATCGACACTTTCCGCTTGTGTAAACTTGTTAGGATTAATTATATCCTTGCAAATATTCTTTTCAATTTCATATACTTTACCATTTTGCAGGTAATAATAATCTTCACATTCATCAATAGGGTTAAAAATGTAAATGTTATTTTTTAATGTAGCAATACCATTTCTTGTCTTGTATAATTCCCCAAAAGAAACACCAATTTCTTCTATCTTATCAACTAAATCTTTGCTATTGAGATTCCAGCCTTTTAAATGATTTAAACTAGTATATTTTATTCTGTCAAATACCAAACTATTTAAAGAATTACTACTATTTGCAAATTCAATAAATGACGATTCAGATTTTTCAATTAAACAAATACAGGTATATGTTGATTTGCTTTGAAAAATCTGATTATTACCAAAATCTATTATTTTAAAGCTATATTGTTTGTCTTGAAAATACTCTCTTAAAGCTCGACCATTAACACTTTTAAAAAAGGTATTCATGGTGATATAGCCTAAAATGCCTTTGCTAGACAAATTTTCAATGCCTATTTGAAAAAATGGAATATACAAGTCTGGATGACCTGATTTACAAACCTCCCAATTATCTATAAGCTTTTTCGATTCTTCAGAAATATTACGAGAGCAAACATATGGAGGATTGCCAACAATTACATCAAAGCCATTAAAATTATCAATAATTGTTTCCCATTTATGAGATAACGCATTCCCAACAAAAAGATTGAACGAAAACTCTTCAACATCTTCTCCTTCTGATAAAGCCAAAAGAACGAGCAATAGTTTTGTCCTAGTTATTGAATAATCTTGGATATCTAATCCATAAATATTATTCTTGAAAATATCATAGTAAGAAAAACCTCTAACATTTCTAATTTGTTTTGCTAAGTCAAATAAAAAGCTGCCACAACCACATGATATATCAGCAATCTTTGTTTTAGATGTTGTGGCAAAATTTGACTCTAATGTATTAGAAATAATATATTCTCTAATGCTCTTAGGCGTATATACAGCACCAGTTACAATTTTATCGTTTGGAGAAATTACAAACTCAAAAAGTTCAATTAAATTCTCAAAACTATATACGCCATTGCTAGTTTCAATTATATTAACAATATGATTAAGGTGCTTATAGTCTTCTTTATCGTTCGGATTTATAATATAATCCTTGAGAAATTGATTTTTAGAAAATGATATTTTATTTATTTCTACAAATGAAGAAATGAGCAATCTGTCAACAGAAATAGGCTCCATTGACGAAATTGAATTTAAATATTTAAATAACTCTTTCTTCATACTAAAAAAGGACAAATTGCTGTTTTATTCCACTCTATCGCTGAACCATCATTCTGCCAATGATTAGATATGGTAAAACTGTATGGTTTCCATATACTATCTTGATAATCTCGAATCAAATTTTTCACCTCTCTATCTTCAATTAACTTTGAATAGCTTAATGGTTGAAAGTTCGCTATCAGATAGGACAAACCTAAAATTAAATCCATAGGATAATGTAAAAATCTAGGAGAGTCTAGGTTAAGGGTATCTCCATAATCAAAATCCTTATTTTTCTTAGGGTTTAGATTGTACTGAAGATGATAAGTAGGGTGAATTTCATCAGATTCGTGAGTCTCATGATGTCTATCTAGATGAAAACCAAAATAATGCACGCCTTCTTCTGATTTAGGTTTGATACCTTTAATTGTAACATTGAATGATAATTCACAGAATGGGTCTTTAACATTCTTCCAATTTCTAATATCTGAAACCAAATTAATACTCAAATAGGCTTCAGCTTTATTTATATTTTTAGGCTTTAAATGCCTGTCAGCATTAATATCTAGCTTAATATTATCAATTGAATATCCCCAGAAGTTAACATCACTATTTATTTGATTTCCTTCATTATCTCGGTAAGATGGAATATAGCTTGAGTTTTCTAATTGGTTTATGCCATCATACAGTTTAGTACTAATACCGCTACCTACATAAGCCTCTAATTTATCGGCAAATCGCTTTAATTCTTTAGCTCTTTGCCTCCTAAAAATCATTATTTTTTTGGGTACAACCATGTTATGAAAGCATTTCTTTTAAATCCTTAACGTTTTGTAATTCGGAAGGATGTGGGCGTAAACCTCTTTCTCTTCCTTTTCTTTCCAATTCTGCACTATAAGAAAGATATTTATGCTCCTGCCATGGTTTTATTTCCGTTGATTCATATATCTTAAATCCTTCTAATGGGTCAAGTGGTGTTTTGTAGTATTCACAAACAGTCCAAAATTCACTACTCTTGCAATATGGCTCTATCGGTTTTGCAGGAATTAACTTATAACCAATTTTATTTAATATTTCTACCCTTTGGCTTGCATTAAGATTATGAAGTTTGTCGCCATTTGAAATTGATTGGAATTTTGAAGCTATTTTATCAAACCACCATCTTTCCCAACCATTTCCGAATGCACCACTATACATACAATCCTCTAAAAATTCTTTTTTCAATCTATTCCATTCGTCTCCTGATGCATCAATATCAACACCCAGACGAGCTGCTCCTGTTCTTTCTTTTATTAAGATTCCAGGATGATTAAATAACTCCTTAACAATAAATTGAGCAATTTCATTAACCCTCAAAACTTGTTCTTCATCAATGAATTTTTCAAATATTCGACTATCAAAATGTTGCCAATCTTCTCTGCTTAGTATCTCTTCTAAAGTACGCTTCTGTTCATTAAGCCATTTATAGGAATTCGAAATACTTTTTAGTTTAATTGAAAACTTTAACCATTCTGGGGTTAGTGATTTCTCAAATTTGTAATCAAATAAATCGTGACTAGTCTTATCAATATCGTAAGTAGCGCGCATCTTTGGACTTGTTGAACAAAGTATTAATGGAAAAGATGCTAATTCATCTGATGCAGCTAAAGTCCTTAAATCTTGGGCAAAAGTAGTTGCCGTGAAACTTAACCTATTAATACCTTCACCATCTAAGCGTAAATCAATTATTAATCCATCAGGATTTACATTGCATATGTATTGCTTCAAAGATTCAAAATCTCGAAGCTTACTCAAATCGACTAATTCAACCTCTATCTCTCCAGCATCATTAAACCCATTCACAATTGACCTTAAGGCATCTGGGCTTTCATCATCTATATATAAATACTTTGGTTTCATATCTAATCAATTTTGGTTTCAGGGACTTCAACTCTAAGTGTGGTTGTATAACCATCTTCAGGTGTTGTCACAAAAACATTACCATTGTAACTTTCAATTATATCATTAACAATCTTTAATCCAAGTCCAGTACCAGTTAGCGAGTCAATTTCAGAAGCGGATTGACCAGCTGCAGAAGATGTCGTATAAAAAGCATTAAAGATAAAATCCTCTGTTTCTTTTGGAATTCCATCTCCATTATCTGAGAACTCCAAAAATACTATTCCATCTTCACGTCCACATTTAATAAAAACACGACCATCAACACCAGCCCTTCTTATGGCTTTTTTTGAGTTTGTAAAAAAGTTAAATAATATCGATGCCCATTCAGATGGGTGCATTGGAACTGTATAAAGGTCAAAGCCTTCAAAAACAGGTTTCTCAAAGGAAATCCTAGTCCTTTCTAAATTATTTTGAATTACTTCTTCAAAGTTATTTACCACATCTCTTAATTCAATTGGCTCCAACTCTCGAAGAACATTTCTTGAAATTGCTTCGTCAAAATAAGAGGAATATGTTGTTAATGATTTTACATTTTTTTCAAGGTTATTAACACGTTCAATTCCTTCTTTGTAGTCCTTTAAGGCACTCCTCAAAAAAGTTGTTTCTGCGTGAATTCCTGGGAAATAATTTTTTATTTCATGAACGAATTCTCCTATTACAAGCCCAAGCCCTGCAAGAATCCTCATCATGTTTAATTCATTAATTAATTCTTGTTGCTCTTGTTTTTCTTGGTCACGGCTATCTATTAATTCATCTAGGGCATTATTAATTTCTTCGTCCTTATTGTGACCTTTCCTATCATTTGCATCTGAATTTGAATCTTTTTTATCGTTAATTGCTGTTTTAATCTTAGATATTGCATTGTCAACTTTTTCTGATGCGCTCTTTTCTTTTTTTACCCAATCTTTTTGAGAGGTTGTACCTTTTCTTTCCCTCAGTTCTGCAATTTTTACTACAGCAGTTGCAATTGAGCGATACACAAAATCTGTTAATTCATGAAATGCCTCATTTTCTATAACTCCTTCTCGGCTTGAAGTCTCTTCTAATATCTTTGATGATTCATCAGCAACTTCTACAAAACCAAAAAAGCTTATATTTTGGTGAGGAGCAAGAATAACTCTTCGTCTAGTAGATTCATCTAATCCAATCCAATCATTCCCTTTTTCACCATATGGTAACACACGAAATCCATTTCTATAAAGTCTAATTCCACCTCTTTCATTTGCTACGTTTCTTATAAAAGTCATTGTTTGGGAGGGAAGTAAACTAGCTTCATATATAAAGTAATAGCACTTGAAATGCACTCCACTAATATGTGTATACTTCGCTTCATTGTCCTCTTTAGTTGAGCCAATAAGTGAAACTTCTTCGGGGAAATTTAGTTTTTCACTTTTCATCGCCCAACATCCCTGTCCATCATTCATAACATAGCCTTCAATCTCAGCCAACGCATGATTTAAAAAGGCCTCTTCTTCATCTATTATCTTGTATCCTTCTCTATCATCTTTCCTATGATATGAACTCTTAAAACCTGGGTCGATTCTATTGTTATCTTCTTCCTTACGTTTTTTTGATAATGGAAATGGTTGCAAAAGGTCTGATGTATATCTATAGACTCTTTTTATCATGGCATCAGACCAACCTTCTCTCAAGTTGTCAATAATCAAATTAGTTCCTTCCTCTTTAATCTTTGGAACTATTTCAATGTTATTACCAATTGATGCTAAATCTTTATCTGTCTCAAAAGTATTCCAGTCAATTGATATTTTGATGGCAACATCTGAGCTTTTTGTTTGAGTAATTATCGTTAAAGTTTGTCCAAGACGTTGTGTTGCAAATCTTCCAATTCCTTTTTTTCCCGCTCTTGTCCTTTTGTATCTAGGAGAAATCGGGTTGTGTATTTTATCTGATGATGAAAGCCTCATAAATCCGTTTATTAGTTGCTCTCTTGTCATCCCTAGACCATTGTCATCAATTATCAATGTACCACCCTTTTGCCAAGCATTTTCAAATGTCAACTTAACTTCAGTTGAATCTGCATCATAAGAGTTTTTTACTAATTCGGATACAGCTGTTTCATGTCGACCAACAAGTTCTTTTCCTAATCTATTTATTATGCCGGCATCAACAGAAAAGCGGATTTGCTTTTCATCTAGTTTTGCTATTTCATTGGATAATGATAGAATTATTCCATTATCTGAATTTTCTTTTTGAAGTTCAGAGGCAAGTTTCGTTTTTAATTCTATAATCCTATCGTTATTCATATTGCAATTAACTTTTAATTAATTCGACAAGTTTCACATTCAACGCATCTGCAATTTCTGTTAATGTTTCTAATGACGGTTGCACATCATTAGTACACCAACGTGAAATCGTAGCTTCATTTTTGCCAAGTTTTTGAGCAAGCCATTTATTGCTCTTATTGTTTTCAACAAGAACTACTTTGATTCTATTCAGTTGCTTTTTATTCATAATAATTGCATCAAAAACAAATTAATTGACCACAAAAATACAATTAATGCTCCCAAATGCCAACGAGTGGGTAGGGAAAATTACAGCTCTTTTACAAGCTTTGGATTTAAGCGATGGATAGTGGGGCTTGGAAATGTGCTGTAATGTGGGCTAGGGGTTTCTTGAAAAAGTGCGGTGGGAGAAAAAACAAAATAAATTCCCTCAAGTTTGCACTTTCGTTTCTTCAATGAACTTTCTCTCTTTCGCTTGCATACAACGGAAAATTGTATGAGTAGTGGCAGATTGCGTGGTAGTTTCCTGTCAACCCGCTATGCAGTTTGAGCGGGCTACAAACCTTGATATTTAACACTTTACCTGCCATTACTTATACAAAATGTTATGCCCTGTGTTTTATTATTAATCAGTCAGCTGTGCGTTGGAAAGACATACTCTTTTGCAATTTTTGATTCGTGTGATGGCTTGTGTGAATTGCAAATGTGTATGGCTTAAGTTTGGCTAAAAGTCACTTACGAAGTCTCTTTTTCTATGCCATTCAATAGTCCTGTCACAGCCAATTTGCTTTTGCTTTGTCCATAATTTTAATTTTAAGAACCTAACATCATGAGAGAGTAACTCTTCGAATTCTTTCCAAAACTTTTTATCTGCTTCGTAAAATGGAATTAAGCTACCTCCACTTTTAAAATTCTGGATTAATTCAAGTGATTCAATTATTTCTATGTTGTTTATGTGTTCTAAAAGAATCGCTAAAAAATAAAGTCTTTCATTTGAGTATGAATACGTAATAACATTAAATATTTTCATTAATAATTCTTCCTCGTCATGATTTTTCACAATGAGTTCGCTTATAAAGGCTTTAACTTTATCAGTGATATTCGTTGGAAATAAAAAGTTTATAACATTATCACCCAATGAAAACTTATCTTTCAATGTTTCTATGGATTTCTCAATGAGATATTTATAATTCTCAAAATCCCATATAAAACTAAATCGATAATTTTCATGTCTTGAACTTCTGTAGTCATTGCCTGTAAATACTTTTTCAAGAACAACGAATAAAAATTCATTATCAATTTCAACAATCTTTTTTAAGTATTTTTTATCAAAATCAAAATGAGTATCATTCTCTTCTTTGAATAAATACAGATTTTTTAAACAATCCATATCATCCTTAAATTCAACTATAAACTTCTCAAATAAAGTCCAATAATGAAAATCAAAGGTGAAATCTTCTGATTTTGTTCTATCCAAAAGAATTTTAAATACAGTGATGAAAATATTTGAATCTTCTGTTTTGAATTTCTCCCAGAATTCAAATCGGACATAAAAGTTATTTTGCCAATTTCTATATAGTTCAATTAATTCAGAGTAATAATATTGATTTACTTCACTTTCCTTTAAACAATAAAAGAAATGTTGCGTCCAAATACATTTCATTTTATATTCATCACCTTGGGATATAAAATTATATATGGTAACTGTATCGTAGTTTGAGTTATTTACTAAACCATCAACCACATTAAATGAATTAAATTCAAGTATGTTACCATTTGTGATTAGATGTTTTAATACAGATAAAAACAAGTCAGAATCAATTTCTAGCAGTTGGAGAAAGATTATCTCCAAAGAATTTTGAAAGCCAAAAGAATGGTTTGATTCAACTGTTAGTAAGTAAGAAATATCATCGAAAAGTTGAATATAGTCCTCATATTTAAAATCGTGGAAATAGTCTTGAATTTCACGCTTTTTAATTTCTTTTAGTTCATCTCTTAGCTCAACATCATAATTCTTTTTCAGTTTTAGAAAATCCCATTTTAGGATTAATGAAAGTTCATAAATACGGTTTGTAAACTTCTTTTTTAAATGGAGATATTTTTCTTCATCTTCTTCATATCTATCAATAAAGCTTTCAAATAACTTGCAATGTAGGTAGTTCTCTTTTGAAAGAATATTCTCAAAAAAACGTAAGACATAAGTTTTGTCAAACTCTGCTATTTTTTTTGCAGGTGTGTCTTTTTTGCTCCTTTCTTCATGCTGGAAAATTGACGTAAAAGATTGTTTTATGTAATCTGATAGAACATTAAATGCCTTTTCTTCATAATTATGAAATTCTGAAAGTAAAAACTCCCATATTTTGGAACGCAGTTTTTTTATACTATCGGTTGGGTGAATATAAACTTGTGAAAATACAATCGTATTTCTATCTCTAATCCCTGACTTTGTGTCTTCGAAATAGATTTGTAAGAATTTATTCGAAAGCTCAAGTAGCAGTTCTTTGTAAAAATTGCTATTCGATTCACTCTTAACCTTATCAAAAACAAAATCAAATAATCGAATTTGGATGTAATAGTTATGTTCAGAGCTTTGAGTTTTGAATGCTAAATCATTTTTTAGGTATTTAACAACATCTGGCAAAATACTTGGTTCTCTGAAAACATATGAGAATAGAATTTCTAATGAAATGGCGAAATTTTCATCGGGGTGATGACCAAAAAGTTTTAGTAGCTCTAAATATGGGTATTTATTAAAATTAAAAGTATCCTTTGATTCAGTGAAATTGTACTTAATATCAGTTTTAAGCTCAATACTTTCAATTCTTTCCTGAAGCCAGACAAGCAACTCTGTTTTTCTGTCAAACCAAAATATCTCAAAGAATTTATATATCAGGTCTTCATTCGATTTTATTGATTCGTAATATTTAGATACAGGTTCTTGAATAATCTCCATTATTTTAAACTGGTCAAAATTATTAAGGACAGGATATAAATTGTCCCTAATTTTTCCAGAGTATTTATCTAAGTAAGTTTCAAGAATGATAGTGAAATCAACGATTTTTTCCTTGATAAAAATGTAATAGAAGAAATATTCAGCAATGATTTGGTCAGATATTTTAACTATTTGTTTCTCAAATAAATCAACCAATTCAAGGTCGTGAAGAAGAAATACATTCTCCCAAAAATCATTTTCACTAATCTCAAATGCTTCAAATGTAATTTTATTTAATTCTATTTCTTCTCTGCTAAAATTTCGATTAAAAGAAACTATACCTAATGTCTTTAAAAGGCTTTCATTGTTTAATTCCTCAATTTCAATTATATATTTACTAAAGTACTTATCGTAAATGTCTGTAACATTATTTAGTGCATTACAGTTATTGGTTTCAAGAGCATGTTCCGCTGCCATCATGGCTAATCTTGGGTTCCCATTTGAAATGTATGTAATTTTATTAACGCACTGAGGATTAGTGATTTTTAGAGAAGATAAAATTTCTTCAATTTCTTTACTTGTAAGTTTTTCTATTTTTATTGGCTGAAAGCTTAGTTTATCTAGTTCCTGAAATTGTTTTATTATTTTGTTTAAAGCATAATCTCTTACTGTAATAATTATTTTTATAGCCAACTCCTCTAATAATGATAATTCCAGAATTCGATTTAATTCTCCAATTCTATTAGCATCATCAACAATAACTAAATATTCGTTATTTGGTAAAAAATAAGAGTGTAAGTCATTATATATAGACTGACCTTTATTTGTAATAACCAAAGTTTTTATTTGTGATTGTTTTTCTTTGATAATGCTTGCTGCTTCAATAGCGAGTCTTGTTTTTCCAGTTCCAGGGTGCCCTGATAGTATGACAATTCTATTTTGTTCTAGAGTTTTAACAACATTATCTAGTTCAGCTTTTCGTGAAATGAAGGGGTTTTGAAGAGATGTAGTTTTTTTATCGTTTTCAAATACAAAACGTTCTATTTCCAGAATTTGCCCAGTATCTAATTCAATCCCTAAAAATTCATTTGCTAAGAATCCATAAGGTCTTAGTAAGTCATATTTTAGTTCATCTATTGTTATTATTTCAATATTAATGTCATTTTCTATTCCTAAGTCTAAAAGCTCATTTTTATCAGTTAAATCCATCCTTGCATTGTAACATAGAAATATCTTCTCTAACTCAATACCTGTTTTTACCAATTCTATGCACTTGGAAATGTCTTTTTTGAATTTTTCCGAGATTCCGCTTTCCTGTGTTGAAACTTCAACAAACAATGTTTTATCATTATCCAAAACATAACTATCAGGTGTCCCTTTGGCAGGTTTATCTTTTCCTTTTGCTAATCCCTTGTCAGTAATGGGATAACCAAACTTATAATGAATATATGAACTACATAATCTATGAAATATTGAATCATTTGCTATTAAGAGCTCTCTTTCTATTTGCGTAATTTTAGACATAGCATTCAATCTGTGGGTTGGAAAAGAAATAGCTCTTTTGGTTTTTATTGATTTGGCAATTTGTGCGCAGGAAAAAACCAAATGTGCTATTTGAGCGTTGGATATTTTTAATGTTTATCATCTATAGTCAATGGTTGTCACTGTCATTTAACATTGGGCATAACGGTGGCAATATGCGGAGGCCGGGATTTCGAAGCTCCAACTTATCAAACCGTTACAATTTTTATCAAATGTACATAAGTTTAAATTACCCACATCCCCCGGCTTACGTATATTGCGTGTTAGCTGCTGCCATTTTTTGTCTATCCGTTAATTTTAATTCATTTTCAATCCACTTTCTTGCTTTAAAATTGGGCCAAATCAAGAAAATTAGAATCATAGGAATTAGAACCAATAATAATATTCCAATACCATTTAATCTATCCGCAAAATCAAGAGTTCTTAAAGTTCCATTTACGGTTGCTTTTTCCAGTGTTAGAATCATAATCGGAACTACAAACCAGAAAACTCCGAAAAAAATCGCCCCTAAAAAAGAAGGTTGAATTTTAATTTCAATTGTATTTTTATCAAGTCCATATTTGCCAACAATTTGAGGGAAAAAGGCTTGATATTCATTAAATCTACGTTCTCTAATTCGAAATCCATTGTTAGTCAATTTGGCTCTAAATTTTTTAACTTTAAAAATACTAACTCTCTCATTTGATTTCTTTTCAATCAAGTCATTAATTCGTTCAAAGGTCAATGACGTTTCGTATTTATATCGAAGTATTATCATTTCTCAGTCGTAATTGCTAACATGTTTTCGTTTGCCAATCATTAAAGTATAGTTGCGATACCTAACTATGATTTGATTTAAACTATCAATTTTAATTTTGGCTTCTTTTCCTTTGTTTAAGGCAACTGATAGTTCTTGAATGTTTTCTAAATCAGGGATTTTTATAACATCAGCAAGTTCAGTACTCCATTCAGTTGTTAAAAGATAAGAATCGAAATATTTACCGTTAATCTTTATTTCAACAGAATCATTTTTGAATGCCGATTGAAAATGAATATAAAGGTTTCCATCATTTAGATATTTGTCATCAAAGTGTTTGTTTGGAATTATAGGTTCTGTTTTCCATAAATCCTCTCGAATCTCGATTTTATAATCTGCCTTATCTTGACAGATAGCAAAAGCATATGTTAAAATCAGAAATCCTATTATCAATATCCATTTTCTCATTATCTACTTGTTTGTTGGTCGCTCCGCCTTGGTTGCAGCTAACGGTCTCGGCTATGGGCAGTGGCGGTTTGCGTGAGCTTTTTCTTTCAATGCGAGAAAAAAGCCCGAGCGGGGTAGCAACTTTGCAAATTGCACTTCAACCCGCCATTGCCTATGAGCCATTGTTAGCGTTTCGTTGATTTATTTGTCTAATTTTTTCTTTTCCTCTACGTAAACATTGTCATTCAACTTTTTCAATGCTTTCATAAAGTCTTTCTCATTTAGAACTGTCAATTGATATATCGCAATCTCTTTCAGCTTTGTAAATCTCAAACTTTTATCTACTTGCTCTTTTATCATCTGAGCATTTAAAGTTTCAAGATTTGATAAGATTGCCAATTCATTTATGCTTGCAATATCCCTAATATTCATTGATTTCTTGGCTAAATCAGGATTTGCATCTCTCCAATCTTTTGCTGTACAATTAAAAAGGGCAACATTCAATAAGTCCGCTTCTTCTGCATAAGCAATCCATTCTTTATCTTTCTCGTAATTTTTCTCTGGAATAATGAAGTTTTTAACTGCGTCTGTATGAATGTGATAATTGGTTTTGCTTAAAATCCTTTTAACATTCCATTCAAGATTATATTGGTTTGTTTCAACTTCTTTTAATCTTTGGTATTCTGTAATCAGATAAAGTTTGAATGTTGGACTTAGCCACGATGCAAATTCAAAAGCGATGTCTTTATGAGCATAAGTCCCTCCATATCTTCCTGATTTGGAAATTATTCCAATTGAATTTGTTGCTTCAATCCATTTCTTAGGAGTAAGAGTAAAACTATTTGAGCCTGCTTCATTTTTAAAGGCATCGAATTCGATGCTTTTAAAATTTGGGTTTCTTAATTCTTCCCATAATCCTAAAAATTCAATTGTATTTCTTGTTCTCATCCAGTTTTGGATGATGTAATTTGTTCTTTCAGAATCTCGGAATTTAGCCATATCTGTCAATGAAATATATTCTTCTTCGTCTTGTTTATACAAAACGACCTCTAATTCATTAACATTCAGTTTAGTTTTGCTCATATATTTATCCCTTTTTAAAAGCTTAAAGGTAATACAAATCTTGCAATTTTAGACAATGTTTCACCGCACCATTTCAATGAACGCTAACGATAAATTGTATGTTACGTAGGGGATTTCGGAGAGCGTCACTGTCGACCGTTACGCTTTAATTTGATAAAAGCTGCGATGCCCGAAAACCGCTGAAACCCCTATGGAATATACAAAATGTTAGCGTTTCGTGCTTTCTTAAATTTTAAATGGATATATAAATAATTGCTCCCAAGGATTAACAATTAAGATACATATTTCATCCTTATCTTGAAATATATTTTTAACAAGAGTTCCTTTACCTGTAATTGAATCTCCTTTCTTAAAAAAACCACGGCATGCAGTCCCGAGTATTATTAAATTTATATTCGGTTTATCTATCTTCAAAACTGTTGGTGCAAATTCACTATGAGAGTCGTCTATGACAATTGAATCAAATAATATTTCATCGATAACTTTTGTTTTATCTTTATAAAAAAGCGGTGACAATTTCGATGTTTCGTAAGCTATAAATATACATATTAAATTATTCTTTGAGTCGTAATATCTTAAAGGCCAGTCAATATCAAATTGTTTTTCTACAATGGTTACTTGTTTAAATTGCTCAATTTTTCTTTTAATTTCTTTAGCCTTTTCAATATTTACATATAATACAACATCATAGTCACCTACCTGATTGCTAAAAAGTATTGAACCTGTAAATCCAATTTTATTTTGAGGTAAATTAAAAAGGAGAGCAATTTCATTAACAATATCTCTTAATACCTCATTATTTACTATAAGTTCCTCTTTTGTCTTTATTGGGTCGTAAATTTTTGATAAGAATTTATAGTTAATAACACTCAAATTGGATGAAAAAATGTCTCTATCTATCTGTTTGAGTATACATTCTGGCATTGATTTCTCAAACAGCATGTTTATAGTATTGTCATCGGTAATCTCTAAATGTTCATCAACGTAATGATCTTTTAAAGAATAAAATATATCATTCAAGAAGTTTTTTTTAATATTAAAATCTTTAGAGTGTGGTTTCAAAATATATATGCATTTGCCAATAATCTTTTCATTAAAGAGGTAAGGATATTGTATGAAGAGTAATGCTTTATTGTGAGAGCTCTCTATTAATACAAATGAATATTCCTTTATGTCAATATTTCTCGTAACCATTGAATAGTATATAGTGGTTTTTTAAATTAGTTTCAATATTGCTGTAAAATGATCTGATGAATTTATTGGACTTTAAGTCGTCGAAGGGTTCGATTACAAAATACCCATTTTTAACTACTTTTTGTTTTTTAAAAGCTGGGAGAACAATTTTTTTGAAATCATTCTCATATTTTTCTGAAATATTTGAAATGTATTCAAATTCTTCTATAGTACTTATAGGCAATAAATCTGTTTCTAATGCTGAACCTTCTTGTATTAAATTTGCTAAGCGAACTTTATTTATTCTAAGATTTTTTGCAACTTCAAAAAAGGAATCAAGAGAGTACAAATTCTCTTTATGAATAAGATAGTTTAAACATACACGTATTTTATGTTCGGTTAAAATTTTGATATTTTTTACAACTGTTTGAAATGCATCGCTATTACGTGTTTTTCTATAATCTTCAGCAGTAACGCCATGTAAGCTAATATCGAACCAGTCAACTAACTCTAATAATTCTGGATATAAAGTTATGTCGATTGTGGCATTTGTGCTTAGAATTACAATATTATTAGAACTTTTTAATTTGGAAATTAGTTCTACAATGTTTTCATATAACAATGGTTCTCCACCTGAAATAACAATGCGTAATGGGAAATATCTAGTTAAAATATCTATTAAATCATTTATGTTATTTAGTGCTAGTCGTTTTTTGTTTTTATCTGAAGAGCTTAAACAATATGCGCATTTCAAGTTGCAAGAATTACTAACATGAATACAGATTGAAACAGGTTTATCAATATTTGAATTAGTATTGATTTTAAACTCATCCAAATCAATATTATAATTTATATTTTTCATAATTTACATAAGTTCCTTTTGATAAATCGTATGAAAAAATTACAGTAATTAGAGTTAAAAATATATTACCGATTAATGACCATAAAAAGAATGGTAAACGATAATATTCTCTATAGTAAATAATAATTTTTAAAAGAGCATGTGACTGATGAATAAATAAGAATGAAGCTTTCGTCCTTATTTTAGAAGTTCTGCAATGTAATAGTTTTGGAATATTTGAAATAAACAAATTTCCTCCTTGTTTTAGAATTTGAATTGATATATCAATATCGTCAAAATATTTAATCGCGTTATTAAATTTTCTTTTAGTAAGATAATGCTTTCTTATCAGCATATTACAGCCCCATAGACAGATTGTTTCTTGAAGTTGTTTTGGATTATTATTAAAAGAATAAAATCCAGATAACTTTCGAGTTGTGTTATACTTATTCACATCTTGAAGTAGAAAGAAATTTCTATATAATTTTTCGACTATCGAAAATTCTTTTTGATTTATAACAAATCCTGTTAAACCAGCTAATTCAATGTTTTTATTTGCAATTCCAATTATGTTCTCGAGATAATTTGCTTTTAATATTACATCATCATCGAGAAATAGTAAGAGTTCAGAATTAGAATTTTGAATTCCTAAATTTCTTTGACTACTCTTTTTAGGAATAAGTGCTTTAATGTGCTTATAGTTATTCTGCTTTTTTAGAAAATTTCTGTTTTTATTAAATATGGTTTCTTCACTCGAATCAATTATTATAATTTCATATGTATAAGTACATGTTTGATCATTGATGTTTGATACTAAGCTTTGAATTTCTTCTGGTCTATCTTTTGTTATGATGATAACGCTTAAATCCATAGAAATTATATCGTTAAGTTGTTTTGGATATGAATGTTCATTTTTTTCATTGTCCATCGGTAAATATAAGTGTTATAAAATACTGCAAGTATGCATATTGTTAACGTGATACTAATAAGCCATTTCCCATTAGTGAATGAATAGTCTGGTAACCAAGTCTTATCATTTATGCCGTTAATAATTATGCAAAACACTAGAGAAAGTATCGCACCTGTAATGATATTCAAATTCATTGTAAGATGAGTCCATCGCCAAGAATACCACTCTCTAAAATTGAAATCTGTTTTAAATAGATCAATCTGTTTTATCGCAAAATCTAACTCTTCTTTTGCCTCAATTGGAATAAGTTTATCATTAATAGATTTATTGTTAATTTGAAATATTGGTACTAAATGGAATAGAATTGAAGAAAACTGATTTATAATGTACCCAATTGGGAAACCCAAAAATCCAATTAGCAAAATATTTATAAAAGAATCTTTATCTACAAGACTAAGCAGATAATCATTAATTGTTGGTGAATAAAGGAATATCAATATAATGAATATATATCCTGTTATCCCATAGCGTACTTTTATGTCCATGATTAATTTTTTTAGTTATTATAGAAATGTTAATTAGTAGCACTGTGTTTGCATGAACGCTAACGGTGAACTGTATGGTGCGTAGGGCATTAGAAATCACTAACTTTTCAAGCCGCTAAGTAGCCGAGACGCAGGTTTGACACCTGCAATTTGGACTCGCCGTCGAAACTGCGTTTCGGCGGTGCTGTAGAAAGCACCCAAGCCTCAAATACCCACTTCACGCCCTATGCACTATGACAGATTGTTGTAGTGCGTTTTTACTCTTTTTAGTTTCTCATATAAATCATTTATTTTTGAGTAAAGTTTTTTGTTCATATACTCATCAAACCCTTTGTCAAGTCCATATTTTAATAGAATTTTTTGAAAGGAATTGCTTATTTCATTTATGTCTTTACCTTTTCTTTTTGTAATTAATTTATCTTTTTCAGAAAATCTGTTTTCGTAGTAATGCTGAAAGATATGAGAAAAACTGTGTCTTTTGTATTCAATAAACTCAAATTCCTCTTCTGTAAATTCATCCTTCAAATTAATAAGATTTGGAATTAGAGTTTTGTAAAAGTCAATCATCTCTTGGTTTTCTCCGTCTTTTACCTTTTCTAAAACATCTTTAGCATAATCTAATCCCACAGTAGTTAATTCATAAAAAGAAACATAAAAAGAACCTTGATAGATTGAATCAAACTCTTTGTTTAACTCGTGATTAAGAAAGAAAAATCTTCGTAACCATTGGGCAAATAGTTCGTGATTAACCATTGTATTCATAATATGGTCAGCGATAAATTCCTCTTTAGTAATTTTATTCATTTTACGGTGCTCCAGTTTTCTCCAGTTTTTATACGATAAAGCTGCATCTCTGATATCCCAAATTGTTTAGCTATCATTTTCATTCTTGTTTTACGATTTGGGTCATTTATCCTTTTCTTTATTAACATTACTTGTGTTTCTGTCAATTTACAGTATGTTCTAGTTTTCCATTTCTTTTTGAGTTCTTTGTTTTTATGTAAATGTTTCCATAATTCATCTTTTGTAACCCATTTTAAATTAACTGCTTTGTTATCTGTTTTGTCGTAATTTAAATGAATGACAAAATTACCTTCTCCTCTTTCTATGAAATGCTCTGCAACTAATTTATGAACATATCTGCTTGTCTTTTTCCCGTTTTCTTGTTGTCTAACTTGAAGATTTTGGTATCCATTTATGTAGGTTTTATTTACAAGGAACTCTTTTCCCGTTTTGCAGTTTTTAATTCGTCCGTAATTGGAAATTTTAAACTTTTCTTTTTCTGAAATTCTATCGTCAAAGACTATTTCTTTCCACGTTTCATCCCAATAATCTTTTATCATATCTTTTGTTTATTGTTCTCGTTTTAAATGCACTACAACGTATGTGTATAATCAATTAGTTTATATTTCTCTTATATGAATCATGTTTCATATTACTTATATTCAGTTATTTATGCTCCAAAAAGGTATCCAAAGGACTCCTGATTTTTGCAAGAGATTTATTACTAACATGAGTATATATCTCTGTTGTTTTAGTAGATTCATGTCCAAGTATTGTTTGTATGTAACGAATATCCACACCCTGTTCAAGCAGATGAGTAGCAAATGAATGTCTTAGCATGTGTGGTGTTACCACCTTGCCAATATTTGCTTTTTTTGCCGATACTTTCAAAATGTTTACAATACTTGTCGCGCTATATTGTGTTCTGTTTGGCCCCTCAAACAACCAGTAATTTGGCTTAAATTTTCCAATGTAAATTTTGAGAACCGTCGCAACACTATCTGACAATACACTTGTCCTATCTTTTTTTCCTTTCGCACCCTTTATGAAAATCAACTTTTTATCGAAAACAATATCCTGAATCCTTAAGTTTATTATCTCACTTCGTCTTAAACCAGCAGAATATAATGTTCCCAGGATTGCTTTATGCTTAAGGTTTTCAGTGGCTTTTAATATTCTTAATACTTCTTGTTCCGTAATAACCTTTGGCAGTGATTTAGACCGTCTTGGCCTGTCAAACACATAAACTTCCTTTGGTTTATTTAATACTTTTTCATAATAAAATTTGATTGCATTAATTCTTTGATTCTGTTGAGATGCGGATATGTTTTTATTATGAATCAATTCCGTTAGGTAATCATTGACTTCTTTTTTATCAATATTTTCAATATCACTGCCATTGAAGTAATCTAAGAAATCAGAAAAATAGGATATATAAATCTTAATTGTATTAGGGCTATACCTCTTTCTTTCAAGATGTTCCAGATATTGCTTTTGCAAAATTGATTTTGGAGGCATATACTATAGGTGGGTTCTGAAAATTAGTTTTTTTCAATTTTGATTTCAAAAATTACGTAGAACCCTTTAACGGTTTTTTTAAATCGCATCAAAATTACTGTATTTTTTTGAATTTTTACCCATCTGGGTGTAGATTTATAGAGAAAGATTGAATGTAAGGTACGAGATCTACAGTGAGATAAACCCACTGAGCGTAGTTTGCAACTACGCTCGCCTATCAAAAAAAAAATAGAACAGTTATAATGCAGAATTATATTTACAATATTTGTGTTCAGTTGCAATCTACACCCACTTCTGTTTTACTCCATCCACAGCTCCGCCCCCTCAGTCACACGCAACTCGTACAACATCCTGCTACACAGCCCTATACCAAAACTAAAAAAAGCAATAAACTACCTCACTAACAAACCAATTTAAGTATGATTGTATTTTAGCAAGTCCAGTTTTTTTAGTCTCAATAATTAACAAGTGTCAAATATAGAAAAAAAATTTATATGAATGGTGAATGGTGAGTGGTGAATAGTAAGCTGCGCGTTTTTCCGGGCTGATGACTCCATGCATCCGACTGAGTCGGACACGGCCACCACTCACTACTCACCATTCACCACTCACCACACAACATGGCAGGGGAGAGGGATGGAGTTTGTGTTGGTGGTGGCTTGATTTTTATTCGTCGGAGGTGTTAAACCAAAAATGCTGTACTTAATACGTCAAAGATGCAATCTAAGATGCTATGCATTCGCGAACTCCTAAAATAATAAATAAGATGTGAGTCAAATGTTGTGCATTCGCGAACTCCAAAATAATATACAAGATGTGAGTCAAATGCTATGCATTCGCGAACTCCTATAATAATAAACAAGATGTGAGTCAATCCAATTTACAGCAAATTTATCTATGCTTTCAGGCATGATAAATTGATGCTCAATGCGTCAGTGATACATTTTGAAATGCTTTTCAGTCACAATTTCAAAAAAATATAAAGTTTGTAATTCAAGTCGATTTATAGACATGAAATCTATGCTTTCAGGCATAGATAAGTTGTATCCTTAATACGACAAAGGTACCATCTAAGATGCTGTAATTGTGCACAAATATTATTGTGAGTCCAGCGCTATGCATAGCCAAATAATCTCTGTTTTCAGACATAGCTTAACTTTTTTTTCAATACGTCAAAGAACAATTTTAAATCCTGTGGATTTGCGAACTTCTCCCGCTACTATAGCCTCCATTCTCATACAAATCCATACAAACAAGACTTAAAGTACGATTTAATCATCTAGGAGCGTTAAGTGTGCTCGTCTATGCCACAGGACTCATAATCCCTCAGGTAGCAAGGCATAGTAAATAAACAGCGAATTCTCTTTCTTAAGCATCTTGTAATCTTATTGCGTAAGTTCGATGGAATCATTGCTGATCCCATCGGATCTTCTCCGGGATAGTAGTGCCCAATCAAAGCAGACTCAGAACCAACTGTAGAGCTTACAGAAGATTTCATGCTGTTTGTTAATACTTTAGCAACGAAAGAGCCTGCAGTGAATACTGTGATTATCAAAAAAAGTACTGGTTGCATAATTGAGTATTGTTCGTTTGTCATAATAGGTTAATGCTTAAATTGCACTGCAAATATAAGTAATTTATTGCCTTAAAAAACCTACCATCGGGCGATTGTCACTGATTGTCACGAATTGTCACAAATTGTCACGATTTGTCACGAATTGTCACGAATTGTCATAGCAAATTGATGAATTATATATCAATAATATACATCTATAATTCATCGATATGTTTAATGGTTTAGCTATTTTTTCAAAAAAAGGTGAAAGATAAAATTTTATCTTTCATCCGATAATGATTTGTCTCCATGCATGTTATAACAAAAGATGAAAGGATGAAGGATAATTCCATTAAAGTTATATATTTTATACTTTTTAATTTTTTCTTTCGGGCGCGCGTTGAATAGCTTTATAATATATATTTATATATTATAACCCCGAAAAGGAAAAAGTTTAATAAGAAACATGATTCATCCTTTCATCTTTTTGCTGAAA
Source organism: Bacteroidales bacterium (assembly GCA_963676635.1). Classification (GTDB taxonomy): domain Bacteria; phylum Bacteroidota; class Bacteroidia; order Bacteroidales; family F082. The sequence continues at coordinate 4,029,612 of OY781105.1, read as the reverse complement.
CTATTGACTGAAGCAGGAAAGAGGGGTGAAAGATAAATCTCTCATCTTACATCGCTTAAAATGGCAATCTTAGTTAAATCTTGTCAAAATGTAATGCTCAGTAAACAATAAATTCAAGTAAAACTACCCAATACAGGATTGGTATCATAATGATATTGTGAATGTTAGTATCTAAGTGATTTAATGCCTTAATAAAATATTATCTGGTGGTTTTCATGTATTGTCATGAATTGTTATGATTTGAAGCAAATTGTTATTTAGGCCCACTGGAAATATTTCTGATTTACATAAGTGATTTTGCATCTTCTTAAGAAGAATAAAAAAATAATCTTACATCACGTTTTTTTGTAAAAATGCGTTTTTTGCAAAAAGGTGTAAGATTATAATTTTATCATACACCCCTAAATGGTATGATATACAGCATTATATACCAAAAGATGTAAGGATGTAAGATAATTCCCATTCTTTTTGAGTTTTTTTTGCATTTTATCTTCTCTCCTTTTGCGCCCGCGTTGCAAGTTTATAATATATATATATTATAACAAAATTTTACTAAAAAAAGAATAGGAATTATCTTACACCTTACACCCTTTTCTCTGAAACACCCGACTGGAGCGACAAAGAAGGGTGTAAGATAATCAATTTACCTTACACCCTTTGAAATTTGCTTATTTGATAAATATTGAATATTTCTGATTGTTTCCCGGTGTTGGATATCGTGAATAAAATGGTTACATCCAAATTAAACAAAGACTGAATATGAGTTTGTTAAGCAGAATGTTCGGGATGCATGAATCGATTGTCTAAGCCTTCTCAAAATACCCTTTAATTCAGGAGTTTCAAAGATGTATTAAGTCTTTTTGTAAATTTTGATATTAATCATTATTACTCAAAATTAATGAATACAAAAATCCCTAAATTGACCATCTGTAAGGGTGTTTATTTTAATTCAAAAGTATGCCATTTGATTTAAGATAGACAGGTATTTTATGCAGTTAGCAGACTGGAGAGACTTGGAGAGACTGGCCCCTCCTATCAGCTTGCAGCGGACACAGCGCCAAGGCTTCGGCGGGCAAGGAGGGACTTGAAGGACCAAGAGACCAGGAGAAAACTGCAGAGAAAGCCTGACGTTGAACATATTAATTAATATTTACGCGCTTTTTCAGGACGTTAGGGGGGCTGAACAGATGTTTAGAGTTGTTTGACCAAAAAGATAAACCCAAACTTTTCCTTATGTTTAACCGGTATTTTCTGGATAAGGATGGGAATGAGATAGCTTTGAGTACTATCAAGACTGAATATAACAAGCAAACAGATGTTGCTTTAAGATTGTTGGCTGCTGATATAAAAAAGGTCGCTGAAAATCTGGAAGAGACAATGGGTTTTTAGGGTCGAAAATCCGACTTTAGTACGCGGTAAAAATTGGTGATAAATTCCGGTGTAAAATCCGGTAATTTTTGGTCAAAAGTGCAGAAAGTGCAGACTTTTTCTTCCTATACTATATATATTTATATATTTTTTTATTATTTGAAAAATAATAAACATAGTAGAGGTATAAAGTCTGCACTCTTTGCACAAGTATCACAGTCATAGCGAAATAATGGTGTAAACCTGTCAAAAAAGTCTGCACTTTCTTTGCACTTTTTCTAAAAAGTCTGCACTTTTTGATATATACATAGCGTATATATATGATATTATAATGAATGCATACAGTGAAGAAAACAAAGTTATAAGCCCGTAAAGCAGGTCAAAAAGCACTTTTTTTTTTGATAGATTTGAAATTTTTCATTTCAGGGTCAAAAATTAAGAGAGTTTAAACGGAAAACAGTACAATAACGTTAAAAAATGCAGACTTTTGGTCAAAAAGTGAAAAGAAAGAGCAAAGAAAGTGCAGACTTTTTTACTTCATTTCGCCAGCCATTTTACTAGTCATTTTAGCAGTAATTTCATCGGTATTTTCACCAGTAATTTCACCAATATTTTGAGTGCCACAATTTGTCAAAAAATGCCATAAAATTACAAGCGCATGGAGCAATCATTGGAAGCACTTTGGTTAGTCGTTTTATGCTCATCCGTAACCCAATTCATGAGCACTCACGACTTGTCCGATGAGCTTGTATTTTTAGTCGATAAGCTTGTTTTTTAGAAATGGTATTTTCTTAAAAAAATATCATCATCATAAAAGGAAATTGTAAAAACAGTACCATTACAATGGAACTTTTTTCGTATATTTACAGCTTAAAATCCAGGAAGATTAACCATAAACTCACTAAGTTTTTGTTAAGTCCGGACAAGCTTTTTAGTAGCAGAAGACTGATTCTGATAGCAGCATAACTCTTTGGTATGCTACTTCTTAGTGCTTATGCTAAAGGTAGTCCGATTATTCCGGAAGCTAAAATATTGACTATAATTATTACAAATGAATGAATACAGATGGTTTGCATTGGCAGACTGGATCATAAACAAGTTACATAAGCACATTTTTGTGGCATATGCTGTGTTATGTTTTCCGGGGATAGCTTATAAGTGTTTTCTGGTGCAGAGACTATATTCAGCTTCTATTGTTCTATGTCATAAAAATAAGATTAATGTTACAAATCCGGATGAATTTCTGGAATACATGAAATTAAAACCTCCGTAAGTATTTGTATTATAATGATATACTATTTTGTAACGCGAAGAAACTCACAGTAATCTATAAATATTGTTTGTGATATTTCAAAATTCAATACCAAACATTTGTACATAGAATACATTCTTACTTTTATTAAATTCGTTATTCTTTCGATGATGCATCATACACCTGATGTGTAGATGAGAGAGGTGTAGTCTGAATAATTATCTTAAGTCGGTAATTGGGATTATGTTGTATGGTGAGCAATAAATCAGGTTGATAATTAACTAGTCGCCAAAACCACTTGTGATACAAAAATTATCACTTGTCCTGGCACCTCTTATCACAAGTTAAACCAACTGTTATCACAAGTGAAAAGGAGTGATATCACTTGTGGTAAGTGGTGGTGACACTTGTGGTAATTAGGAGTGAAGATTTACAAGAAGACAGGATTTTGGGAGGTAGCGACTTTACGATAGGGCGAGGAAATGAAGATGCGACTTGGTGACATTGAAAATATGACGGGGTGATTTAGGAGAAACTCCCCTTATTATTCATTTTTCATTATTCATTTTAGGTATAAACTAAGCATTGAAATATAGCCCCTTTTATGGAGGCGTTCTAAAGTGATGGTTGTGATAAAGATTGGACTTTGAGCAACCGCCCAACCATCCATTCTCGTTCTACTCCATGCATAAGCCTGACCATTAGGAACTCCCAAACGAATAAGGTTTTACGCTTACATTCGGGTTTAGCTCACATATTATTTATTTTTACGGTGTTAGTAATTTCCGCTTTACTCCATATCTTCCAATCAGTCCAGATGCAGTATCGGAGGCGATTTCTTAACCAACCATACATTTTTGCGAGTTTCTGGCTAATACTGGCATACTTGAAATAATTTATCCAACCACGGGTTACCTGATTGTGCAGGAGACTTCCTGTCCGAACAATTGTTCATCCGGACTAGTCACCCTCGGGAAAATATTCGCACACTACACTGTAATTCATTGATAGAAATTTGTACTTTTAAACTTCTTCAACAGCTTATGGTTAGTGTTAGCTTTCATTGTAAAAAAGATACTGCAAAAATTGATATTTCTTAAAAATTAGAATGTTTATGTATCTTTGATTTAAGAAAAATTGAAAGTATAACAAAAGAAAATACGATAAAGTTATTTCAAGATAAAAGGGTTAAAGTTGAATAGGATAATGACCAATAAAAATGGTGTTTTTCAATAATTGATGTAATTGCAATCCTAACACAGAGCATTAATCCTCAGGCATATTGGGAAAAATTAAAAGAGCGTTTAAAGAAAGGTGGAAATGAAGCCGTGACGAATTGTCACGGTTTGAAATTGAAAGCAACTGATGGAAAAGTAAGAATGACTGATGTTGCTGATACAGAACAATTATTAAGACTAATACAATCCATTCCACCACCAAATGCAGAACCATTTAAAGTATGGTTGGCGAAAGTTGGGTATTAAAGAATTGAGGAAACCGAAGACCCAGAAAAAACTTTTAACAGAGCAATGGAAGAAAAATACATATTTCAATTCCACAATGGTACGATTAAAAGTATCATCCAAAAAGAGTTTATCAAGCCTGTACGGTGTTTCAATTCCACAATGGTACGATTAAAAGCTTCTACGGTCCTTATCCCTTCTACGATTTCTATGTTTCAATTCCACAATGGTACGATTAAAAGCATTAAGTTTTCAAAATTATCGTCTCCTCCTCTGTGTTTCAATTCCACAATGGTACGATTAAAAGTAAAAGTAAACTAATGAGGGCACAAGACTTAATCAACGTTTCAATTCCACAATGGTACGATTAAAAGCAACAAGAAAGGCTCGATTATGGGGAAATTTACTTGGTTTCAATTCCACAATGGTACGATTAAAAGTGAGCTTAAAGCAGGTGGCTATCTTGATAAACAAGTGTTTCAATTCCACAATGGTACGATTAAAAGCTTTTGCCTAAACGTCTGCCACCAACAATTACACGTTTCAATTCCACAATGGTACGATTAAAAGGCGCAGGGCGTTGGGTGGATCTACCCGCAATTTAGTTTCAATTCCACAATGGTACGATTAAAAGTAAGCTTGAGTGGGCTAAAATATCAAGCTCAACAGGTTTCAATTCCACAATGGTACGATTAAAAGCTACTTTGTTTGTTAAAAGCCTCGATACAAAAGAAGGTTTCAATTCCACAATGGTACGATTAAAAGGGACGGTTACACATACCTGATACAGGTTGATACTAAGTTTCAATTCCACAATGGTACGATTAAAAGAGAAATGCTTCCCGGCAGCTATTTACCTAAAGCAATGTTTCAATTCCACAATGGTACGATTAAAAGAATATCACATGTTGTTTATTCCGGCATTAGAATCAAGTTTCAATTCCACAATGGTACGATTAAAAGACAGGGTAATATTGATGACGCTGTAAATCAGCAGAGTTTCAATTCCACAATGGTACGATTAAAAGACTGCACCCAAACCCACAATCATCCTTCCTGTGAAGTTTCAATTCCACAATGGTACGATTAAAAGAAATAAATATGCTAACAATAGTAATTATCTTGAGATGTTTCAATTCCACAATGGTACGATTAAAAGTAGCAGGGACTACAACACGGAATCCCTTTGTGAGGTTTCAATTCCACAATGGTACGATTAAAAGCTGAAAACTTCAAGGAACTGACCTCTGCATTAGAGGGTTTCAATTCCACAATGGTACGATTAAAAGTACACGGGAGAGAGCTGGATGGAGCAAACTATGTAGTTTCAATTCCACAATGGTGCGATTAAAAGCGACCAGATGACCAAACTCGTACTTGGGCAAACCAATTTCAATTCCACAATGGTGCGATTAAAAGATTAACAGCAGGTGACAATAGAAGATACATTCCGTTATTTCAATTCCACAATGGTGCGATTAAAATGTAGAATGTGTACGCAAGCATTGTTGTCTAAACCATTTCAATTCCACAATGGTGCGATTAAAAGAATGGTCGGCATATGGTCAGCCCCTGTTTGTGAAATATTTCAATTCCACAATGGTGCGATTAAAAGGAAGTTATGGTTAGGAAACACATACAATCATGATTATTTCAATTCCACAATGGTGCGATTAAAAGCGATAGCGCTATTAAGACGCTCAGCGAGGATGTTGTATTTCAATTCCACAATGGTGCGATTAAAAGATATATAACTTGTATATAACAACCTAATATATCGCCATTTCAATTCCACAATGGTGCGATTAAAAGGTTCAATGACGCTGTGGTTAGGGTTTACGATAACGCATTTCAATTCCACAATGGTGCGATTAAAAGGCTATTGGAGATATTAACATTTTCACTAATGATAAATTTCAATTCCACAATGGTGCGATTAAAAGCGGGATCACGTTTTTTATCGTTGTCTCCATTTTTTATTTCAATTCCACAATGGTGCGATTAAAAGTTAAAATCATTAGAAGGGTTTAATTGTTTTGTTAAATTTCAATTCCACAATGGTGCGATTAAAAGCTTCAATTAAAATCAAACTACCAAGTATTTCCTGTATTTCAATTCCACAATGGTGCGATTAAAAGTCTTTTAAATTTTTCATCGTTTTATGTTTTTGTTATATTTCAATTCCACAATGGTGCGATTAAAAGAGTCGATATTGGAGCAAGTGATATTGAATTTCTTGCATTTCAATTCCACAATGGTGCGATTAAAAGAATACCTGTTATTTTTGGTCTTGCCATAATATTACTATTTCAATTCCACAATGGTGCGATTAAAAGTTTACAAGCTCAATTGAAACAATATCAGTTGGACTATTTCAATTCCACAATGGTGCGATTAAAAGTGGAGCAGACGGTTAGCTCGTCAGGTTCATACCCATTTCAATTCCACAATGGTGCGATTAAAAGCGTGTATCGAAGCTCCTTTTTGAAACCCTAAAGTTATTTCAATTCCACAATGGTGCGATTAAAAGAAGTTTCAGTCCAATACCGGGAGCTGAATATACACTATTTCAATTCCACAATGGTGCGATTAAAAGTAACAGCGCTCTAATTTGGGTTAGTAAGTAACACATTTCAATTCCACAATGGTGCGATTAAAAGGTACATAGCTTTTTTTACTCCAATATTTTTTGCATTATTTCAATTCCACAATGGTGCGATTAAAAGAATAAAATCATTCGTATCGAGCGAAAATATCACATATTTCAATTCCACAATGGTGCGATTAAAAGTCATACCGCCACCGTTAGCCACAGTACATAACTAAATTTCAATTCCACAATGGTGCGATTAAAAGTTTTATAAAAAAATTACAACAATTTGCTAATTTATATATTTCAATTCCACAATGGTGCGATTAAAAGCACGCCGGACAAGAAAAAGGAGCAATGTTTATATTAATTTCAATTCCACAATGGTGCGATTAAAAGGAAGTAGGACAGTCTTCCGGACGATCAGGCAAAAATTTCAATTCCACAATGGTGCGATTAAAAGTAAATAATAGTATAAGTTCCTTTTCTTTTCCTTTCGATTTCAATTCCACAATGGTGCGATTAAAAGCAGATTGAAACAAAATGATACAATTGCATCATACATTTCAATTCCACAATGGTGCGATTAAAAGTTTGAAGGAAAAAAAGGGGGCAAGTACATAAACGTATTTCAATTCCACAATGGTGCGATTAAAAGTAATAGCATCAGCCACAGATGTAACAATATTGCCCATTTCAATTCCACAATGGTGCGATTAAAAGTGTCCGCTTGCACGTCTTCATCTGTAAGAGCTACACCATTTCAATTCCACAATGGTGCGATTAAAAGTTAATAAAAAAGCTGAAACAAACCCACATTATTTATTTCAATTCCACAATGGTGCGATTAAAAGAATTGCTCCCTTAGCTTTTCGCCGATAGTTGCGTTATTTCAATTCCACAATGGTGCGATTAAAAGCTATTTCTGTTAATATATTAACAAATGTTAATACATTTCAATTCCACAATGGTGCGATTAAAAGTTAATTTTTCACATAGTATTAATTATAATACCTTTATTTCAATTCCACAATGGTGCGATTAAAAGACCTCAACTTCCTTAATGTTTTCTTGCAATATTCTATTTCAATTCCACAATGGTGCGATTAAAAGTGTCCGCTTGCACGTCTTCATCTGTAAGAGCTACACCATTTCAATTCCACAATGGTGCGATTAAAAGTTAATAAAAAAGCTGAAACAAACCCACATTATTTATTTCAATTCCACAATGGTGCGATTAAAAGAATTGCTCCCTTAGCTTTTCGCCGATAGTTGCGTTATTTCAATTCCACAATGGTGCGATTAAAAGCTATTTCTGTTAATATATTAACAAATGTTAATACATTTCAATTCCACAATGGTGCGATTAAAAGTTAATTTTTCACATAGTATTAATTATAATACCTTTATTTCAATTCCACAATGGTGCGATTAAAAGTTGGTTGATGAGATGTAGTTATTTTTTAATATATCGATTTCAATTCCACAATGGTGCGATTAAAAGTCTGTTGTATGCTGGCGCTGGCTTCATGTTTTTAAATTTCAATTCCACAATGGTGCGATTAAAAGTGTTATCCCGGCAATGATACCAACACAGGCATTGCCATTTCAATTCCACAATGGTGCGATTAAAAGCTAATTCAGGTAACGGAGAGGTTACTATTAAGGCTATGATTTCAATTCCACAATGGTGCGATTAAAAGCAACCTATTACACAGAGCTTCTTAGTCATCTTTCTGAATTTCAATTCCACAATGGTGCGATTAAAAGTATCAGGGAAATTAAAGAAATACGTGAGTTTATTGGATTTCAATTCCACAATGGTGCGATTAAAAGTTACACTAACTTTCTTTTATTATTTATCTAAATCAATTTCAATTCCACAATGGTGCGATTAAAAGCATTTGCTTTTAATACACCATCAACCTCACGAACAGTATTTCAATTCCACAATGGTGCGATTAAAAGTGTAGAACCACAAATGTCAGCTCCGATAGTTGATACATTTCAATTCCACAATGGTGCGATTAAAAGAAATTGTAAAGTTAAATGTAAACCTGATGCGCTGTAATTTCAATTCCACAATGGTGCGATTAAAAGCATTCAGCGATGTGTATCCAGCTTCGATAAGCTTTATTTCAATTCCACAATGGTGCGATTAAAAGGGCGGGGTTAAAAAGTGTTCAAAGCATTTTACAGGTATTTCAATTCCACAATGGTGCGATTAAAAGCATCAACCAAGCGTTATGCTCCTATAAAACCTACTAATTTCAATTCCACAATGGTGCGATTAAAAGATAACCACTCCCTTATTAACAAGAAGCACTCCCTTATTTCAATTCCACAATGGTGCGATTAAAAGTTTCGATATTCCTTCAGAAAAAGTTGTTTTACTTTATTTCAATTCCACAATGGTGCGATTAAAAGAAATCAATGGATGATGGATTTAATAAAGAATTGTCTTATTTCAATTCCACAATGGTGCGATTAAAAGAACCAGAACAGGGGCGGCTATAAATGGCCAAAGCTATTTCAATTCCACAATGGTGCGATTAAAAGTTACAACATTAGAATTAAGTATACCACTTGTTACTACATTTCAATTCCACAATGGTGCGATTAAAAGCGATATGGGAGCGTTACAAGAATGCGGAATATACATATTTCAATTCCACAATGGTGCGATTAAAAGGATAAGGACGTAGATACTTATAAACATACTCGAGCATTTCAATTCCACAATGGTGCGATTAAAAGTAATATGAAAAAACTAATCTCCATCATCCTGTTTTATTTCAATTCCACAATGGTGCGATTAAAAGTGGATTGCGGGAAATAGAAGTACAAAGAATGAATGTATTTCAATTCCACAATGGTGCGATTAAAAGAAAAATGGAAGTTGGAAAATGAAGCAAAAAGATCTATTTCAATTCCACAATGGTGCGATTAAAAGTAATGTGCAAACATTATGCACCCATTGCCATGCTGATTTCAATTCCACAATGGTGCGATTAAAAGAAATGTATGTATAACCAAGACCCAATATTACGGTTATTTCAATTCCACAATGGTGCGATTAAAAGAAAATTAACGACGCAAAAGAGATACGAGAAAAGTTATTTCAATTCCACAATGGTGCGATTAAAAGTAAATTAAATGAACCATCGAAACCTTATAATATAAAATTTCAATTCCACAATGGTGCGATTAAAAGGAACATCTTCTTAAATTAGAAAAAGAAGTAGCTGTATTTCAATTCCACAATGGTGCGATTAAAAGACAACTTCATCATTGTTAGATGTTGTTGTTAAATTAATTTCAATTCCACAATGGTGCGATTAAAAGAAAGAATTATACAATATGATTGAAGTAGGATTGTAATTTCAATTCCACAATGGTGCGATTAAAAGCGTGACACTATTTATATAAAAGGTGACACGATTTTATTTCAATTCCACAATGGTGCGATTAAAAGCGGGAAATAATATGCAGGCATCTCTATTAGAGATGATTTCAATTCCACAATGGTGCGATTAAAAGGCTGTTTCAAGTAGTTGTTTATAATAGCTTCTACTATTTCAATTCCACAATGGTGCGATTAAAAGCGATATGGGAGCGTTACAAGAATGCGGAATATACATATTTCAATTCCACAATGGTGCGATTAAAAGGATAAGGACGTAGATACTTATAAACATACTCGAGCATTTCAATTCCACAATGGTGCGATTAAAAGTAATATGAAAAAACTAATCTCCATCATCCTGTTTTATTTCAATTCCACAATGGTGCGATTAAAAGAGAAAATTGTTAAAAAACGCTATCGACGTTTATAATTTCAATTCCACAATGGTGCGATTAAAAGTAGAGATTACATAAGGTATAACATCCCAACATATGAATTTCAATTCCACAATGGTGCGATTAAAAGGTTGCTATTATAGAATGTGTTAATATTTAAAACTTATTTCAATTCCACAATGGTGCGATTAAAAGCATGGTTTGGTGGAGCTGCTGTTACTGAAGATTTGCATTTCAATTCCACAATGGTGCGATTAAAAGCCTTACTCTGAAAGGCTCTATTTTCCTGATATTCCATTTCAATTCCACAATGGTGCGATTAAAAGCGCGAAAATTCCACATATGTTCTAGCGCTTTTTCTATTTCAATTCCACAATGGTGCGATTAAAAGTAACTAGTAAAGGATCTTCTAAATGAAGTTTATCGATTTCAATTCCACAATGGTGCGATTAAAAGGCTTCTTTAAAGAAAATCCAGTCACTTCCTTTGTAATTTCAATTCCACAATGGTGCGATTAAAAGTTACGCGCATTTATCAATTGTAACTGGTCTCGCCTATTTCAATTCCACAATGGTGCGATTAAAAGGTGGCAATTTTAAAAACTTTTACGATTCACCACATTTATTTCAATTCCACAATGGTGCGATTAAAAGCAGTTATTATCAGAAACACATGGAAAGGCTGAGCATATTTCAATTCCACAATGGTGCGATTAAAAGTAGCAAAGTATCTGACACGCTATGGAAAGGTATGTTAATTTCAATTCCACAATGGTGCGATTAAAAGCCATTTACAAAAATCCACCAAAGATTTTTTCATTGATATTTCAATTCCACAATGGTGCGATTAAAAGCTTCGCTAACAAAAGCGGAATTACTCGAATTAATAATTTCAATTCCACAATGGTGCGATTAAAAGGTTGAGGGAGTGACAGATGAAGTCGATATTTATAAATTTCAATTCCACAATGGTGCGATTAAAAGCTTCTACAAACTTAAATTCAATGTTTATTTCAGATATTTCAATTCCACAATGGTGCGATTAAAAGTTTGGCAGTGATAATGTACTACTAAGACACGTAGAATTTCAATTCCACAATGGTGCGATTAAAAGGGTTTGAAAGCTGTCATAGTTGCGGAAAAATGTTATTTCAATTCCACAATGGTGCGATTAAAAGATTTTGCCGTAAGGAATTGACGTTAGAGTTTTCTTATTTCAATTCCACAATGGTGCGATTAAAAGAATATTGAACCACGTACCGGAATGTTTTTTTACGAATTTCAATTCCACAATGGTGCGATTAAAAGAAATGACTATGGCGGATCTATGTTTATTCATTCTATATTTCAATTCCACAATGGTGCGATTAAAAGACTCACGAATTTATTTAATGCTCATAGTTCAATATCAATTTCAATTCCACAATGGTGCGATTAAAAGAACCACGATACGGGGTCGGTAAACTGATGTCCTTTATTTCAATTCCACAATGGTGCGATTAAAAGTTTGAAGGAAAAAAAGGGGGCAAGTACATCAATGTATTTCAATTCCACAATGGTGCGATTAAAAGTATTCCATTGTTTTATATTTTTTTGTTATTAATTAATTTCAATTCCACAATGGTGCGATTAAAAGCCCCGTTTCAGGCACAGTGTATATGTTATCAGCTATATTTCAATTCCACAATGGTGCGATTAAAAGAATTTTCTTGGCCATTACTCCCCTCCTTCTTTCATATTTCAATTCCACAATGGTGCGATTAAAAGGTAATCCGAAATGATAAGTCAATTGCCTATTATCTATTTCAATTCCACAATGGTGCGATTAAAAGAATGCTGATTTGAATGAGGCACTTAATGTTAAGCTATTTCAATTCCACAATGGTGCGATTAAAAGTTTTAATTTCAGCTCATATACTTTTCGTTATGTGTTATATTTCAATTCCACAATGGTGCGATTAAAAGTCTGTTGTATGCTGGCGCTGGCTTCATGTTTTTAAATTTCAATTCCACAATGGTGCGATTAAAAGACGAAAACTTATCAATCATGCGTTGTGTTTTCCGGTATTTCAATTCCACAATGGTGCGATTAAAAGGATGCAGCTTTCATGATGTTAAGCGTTGTTAAGTAATTTCAATTCCACAATGGTGCGATTAAAAGTAGCTTCAAATCCTGGATGTATCCATGAATTTGAATCATTTCAATTCCACAATGGTGCGATTAAAAGTAACCCAAATTTTTTAAGGCGGTCATTTTTATCTTATTTCAATTCCACAATGGTGCGATTAAAAGGAAAAGTAATGTATTGTACGGCCTTAATTTTGCATATTTCAATTCCACAATGGTGCGATTAAAAGCTCAAATACTCCTGAATATATATCTGTCGAAATTTTATTTCAATTCCACAATGGTGCGATTAAAAGCAACATCGGATCCAGGCTGCCACCTGCAGTTTTTTATTTCAATTCCACAATGGTGCGATTAAAAGTGAAGAAGCGACTGCTTTCGCAATGAAGTCAAACAAATTTCAATTCCACAATGGTGCGATTAAAAGTAATTCAACTGATTTTCCATCTAAATACCTTATTAATATTTCAATTCCACAATGGTGCGATTAAAAGTAGAGAGTCTAATTTATTAGACATTCTTATCGAGGTATTTCAATTCCACAATGGTGCGATTAAAAGAAACGTGGAAGACTAGAAAAATCTACAACAATACTATTTCAATTCCACAATGGTGCGATTAAAAGAAATTTGAACTTAATGGTTTTGAAACCTTAATTTCATTTCAATTCCACAATGGTGCGATTAAAAGTCAACTGATACGTTGTCAATTGAGCCTGTGAAATTTATTTCAATTCCACAATGGTGCGATTAAAAGCATCATCACCTAGAACCTTCGCCTCATCAATTTGTTATTTCAATTCCACAATGGTGCGATTAAAAGTTAGCTTTTGTTATAGGGCGTAATTTATATAATGAATTTCAATTCCACAATGGTGCGATTAAAAGAAAATAGGTAATGCCATATACAACATACTAAGTAGATTTCAATTCCACAATGGTGCGATTAAAAGAATTGTGAAAGACCTTTTTAAATGCTCTGGTGAAAGATTTCAATTCCACAATGGTGCGATTAAAAGGATGCTGACGTGTCTATTGCTACAACAATGTATGTATTTCAATTCCACAATGGTGCGATTAAAAGTGTTTGTCTGTTTCGGCTTTGATGTTCACTTTTTTCATTTCAATTCCACAATGGTGCGATTAAAAGTTCTTAGAAATCATAGATGATCTGCACGAAAAGATATTTCAATTCCACAATGGTGCGATTAAAAGTTAACTGTTTCGAGAGGCATGATGAAAGAATATCTATTTCAATTCCACAATGGTGCGATTAAAAGAAACCCCCTTTGCAATACCTGCCCAGGTATTTACATATTTCAATTCCACAATGGTGCGATTAAAAGAAATGTTCGTGAAGACTGCGACTCCCATGCTCTTCTATTTCAATTCCACAATGGTGCGATTAAAAGTTGGACAAAAAGCATTAAAGGATGTTGTTTTAGTATTTCAATTCCACAATGGTGCGATTAAAAGAAATCCAAAAACATTGTTTCACAACAGACTCCATTATTTCAATTCCACAATGGTGCGATTAAAAGTCTACGTTTTATTGGTTTTTCTTCTTTAGGCATTTCTATTTCAATTCCACAATGGTGCGATTAAAAGTATGGGAAATAAACTCAAGCGCACTAAACAGCTATATTTCAATTCCACAATGGTGCGATTAAAAGTAGCAATAGCATAATCACGCTTACCCATTAGTGTATTTCAATTCCACAATGGTGCGATTAAAAGAATAAAAGAGGGAGTTTTATTAACTTTCTTATATATATTTCAATTCCACAATGGTGCGATTAAAAGAATCTTAGAATCAGATAATCCTAATCTTACTGATTTATTTCAATTCCACAATGGTGCGATTAAAAGGCCCCAAAGCCTAGCAATGGTTTTTCTATTTTATATTTCAATTCCACAATGGTGCGATTAAAAGATATTTAACAGAATCAATCTAGTATCTTCATTGTTTATTTCAATTCCACAATGGTGCGATTAAAAGCCATTTTCCCGGTATGGGTGGTAATGGGATTTGAAAATTTCAATTCCACAATGGTGCGATTAAAAGAACTTTTCCTTTAAGATATCCTTCAGTAAACTTTTATTTCAATTCCACAATGGTGCGATTAAAAGATAGGAGGATGTAATTCATAATGCAAATATTTTAATATTTCAATTCCACAATGGTGCGATTAAAAGACAACAGGACATAGAACAGATTGGGAACAAGAATATTTCAATTCCACAATGGTGCGATTAAAAGCTACCAATCCGGTCAAGGCGCTTAGGTTAGCAACATTTCAATTCCACAATGGTGCGATTAAAAGTGCCGGCGTTCAAACATTATTGGTTGCATATTGCTCATTTCAATTCCACAATGGTGCGATTAAAAGCTTTCCTGCCTGGGCAATTAGCTCATGCCTTTTTACATTTCAATTCCACAATGGTGCGATTAAAAGGCCGGGATGGCACAGCGGTCGGTAACTACCGACACATATTTCAATTCCACAATGGTGCGATTAAAAGAAAGCGCTTGCAATTCCTGCAAACCATTTTAAGAAATTTCAATTCCACAATGGTGCGATTAAAAGAAACATTTTTCTCAGCTCCCTGCTGATTGTCATACGTATTTCAATTCCACAATGGTGCGATTAAAAGACAGTATTGATGGCTGTTGCGCCAGTCAATATTGTATTTCAATTCCACAATGGTGCGATTAAAAGCCGTCAAGTCTTACAAGTATCTATCTTGATTTACAGCTTATTATAAAACTGCAATATTACATAAAATCTCTATTAAATCGTCGAATTACGATTATTGTTTTTTTATGGAGTTTCGACGACTATGGATAAATTATTGTATCTATGGTTATTAACAAACTATAACCTAAATTCACAAAAGCGAAAATATCTAAAAAGAATAAAAATTGTGCTTGTTCGACAACTAATAATCATAAAATATTATCTGTAGACTGCTTTTCTTTACCTACAACTTCCTTTTCCAACCATTTTTCCTGTCTTGTCTTGAAAATAATTAAACTATCAAATCCAACATCCATAATTTGCAGTGCTTTTGTTTTTAATTCAATGAATTTTGAATCTGTAATTTCACCCTCAAATACTGAATTTTGTATCCAAAATAGATATCTTCTGCATAATTTAAGCATCTTTCCTACTCTTCTTTCTCCAATATCATAAACAAGTATTACGTACATTTTACCAATACATTTTAAGTGGTTTGTAATTTTCAATTTCAAGTATATGCTTAATCAGCTTATAACATTCCAATTTAATTAAGTGTTTATAGCTTACATCTCTATTAAGTGATCGGTGTTTAATTGTTGTATTTAGCTTTTCTTCCCAACCATTAACAAATTTTTTTTTGCCTTTATCCTTTAAAATAATTCTATTAATGCTTTTTTCGAAATCCTTTTCCTGAATTTCTTTCTTATTCATCATACGAAAAATAAGCCTATCAACAATTATAGGTTTAAATATTTCAGCAATATCCAAAGAAAGCGAAAACCGTCTTTCGCCAGGTTCATGTAAAAATGATATAGTTGGATTTAATTGTGTTTGATGTATAGATCTTAAACACTGAGAATAACACATCATATTACCAAATGATATAAGTGCATTAACTTCGTTCTTTGGAGGTCTACTGCTACGCCCATCCATTGAATATAAATTAATTATATATTCGAAAGCATCATAATAAACTTTTCGGATATTTCCTTCAATACCCATCAACTCATTAATATTTTTAGTTTCTATAATCTTTGTACGATACTTATCAATAGCCTTAATATGATTAGAAAGTTCTTTTCCTCTATTTTCATAATAGTGAATATTTTTTCTCATATTAAATGAAGCACCATCAATCAACAACTGAGCTAATCTCAATCTTTTTCTTTTACTCTTATTGAATGATACTTGCGCAAGAAGAACTTTTCCTGAAAGCAGTCCATCTCTTGGCATAAAAGAACCTGAATAATTTTCATAATAATCAAAAAAGTGCACAGGGATTTGGTGCTTTCCAAGAAAATTATACATTGCAGAATTTGAATCCAAGTTCCCAAAACAAACCAGTTCAGCAATATTCTCCACAGGAAGGTAACGTGGTTTTTCTTCTTTTCCGTCTTTGTCATACGGTGTAAACTTTAATGTATTATCACGACGTTGTAATCGGCCAGGATTAAATAGATAGTAAGTACGTTTCATAATTATATTATTAACCTGAGTTCGGCAAAAGACTGATGCTCAGAATAACACAAATGTGACAGATAAGTGCCGAAGATGAAGATTGTATAGTAATCAATATTGATGGGTTGTAAGGGCGTAAATTGGGCATTTGTGTTGTTTTCGTATGAACATCGATAATTAGCCCATCTTATTTCTTAAACTTTATCTCAATAGTTCTTCAAAAAATTATGCTCGAATATGAGATAAATATTGGATAATGTATCCAATACTTAGGTTAGGAATAATTTGTTAATCTTTATAATAGCAGAAATCAAAATAACTACAATTTTTACATCTAGTTAAGTCAATAGTTTTGGGACAAATATTTGAATGAATTAGACCTTCAATTTTTACTATTAATTCTTGCAAATAATTTCTATCATAATCTTTCAATATAACTTCTTCTATTAAGCGTTCTTTGGGATATTCTAATTCTCCAGTTACGTTGTTAATACCTTTTTGTTCAAATATGTATATATAGTATTTTACCTGCCAAACATGTGATTCCTTAAGTTTACTCGATTTCTTAACTTCGTGGATCACTTTGTTTTTATGATCAAAATAATCAATTTTAATCGGACCTATTTCAATTTCTTTAAATCTTTCGATTCTATTCTTATATGAATTTTCATGAATCAGTTTCCCAGAAGATACATCTTCAGAAGTATGTTCCATGTTTATTCCATTGGCAAAAAGCCATAATTGGCGGTGGCAATTAAAATAGTAATGGATATGTGTTCCAGTTACTTGCATAGTGATATTATAAAAGTATTGCAGGTTCGTTTTTTTCGATTAAACCAAATTTATAATTATATATTTTGTCTTCTTCCCAATGACTCAAGTAGTACATCCCCATGCGCATTTCACCTCTAACCTCAGCTATTAATTTTTCCAAGCTTTTCGACTGAGTCATAAGTGAAAAAATAAATTTACTCATTATACCCTGAAGTCTTTTTATTTCTGTTTTTGCTGCTATAAAATCACAATTTTCTTGTTTTATAAGTTGCTCATATAAATCAAAAACTTTTTTACCACTTACTTGAGTATCGCTTGGCAAAACGATATTGTATTTACTCAGAAAATTGATTTCTTTTTCAGAAAAATTTCTTTCTGCATCTTTAGTTCCAGGTACAAAAACATCGATGTTTATTGGCACAAATACAGACGTATTTTGTTGATTAATGATTCTAAAATCTCTGTCGACTTCAGGAAAATTTAGCATTTTTATATTTTCTTGAAAATTGGTAAAACCTTGTTGAAATACACGCTTATTTTTCTTATCGATTTTTCGCATCACTTCATCGTACAACTTGTCAAAATCTTTCGATTTAAGTATTTGATTACCCATCTCTGATAATTCGTTTTGAAGGAGTACAAAGCGGTCATCTCCTTTATACAGAACCTCGGCATTATCGCAATTAAAGAGAAATAATTTGCATGCAGGTTTATTCACATTTCTGTTAATACGACCTGCTAGCTGCTCATCGCTATCCACCAACGATTTATCTTTAAACCCCAAATCCATATCAATATCCACACCTGCTTCAACAACTTGTGTGGTAATAACAATTATCTTCTTGTCGCGATTTTTAGGATTCTTCAGGTAATGAATTATTTCTTTTCGTCGCGATTCTAAAATGGTTCCTGATAAAACAAATATTTCATCGAAGAATCCATCAGCAAGTTGCTTGATTACTGAATAAAACTCCGTAGCTGTTTGTTTGTAAATAAATTCGATAATGGTAAAAACGCTATCAGGGTACTTGTCATTTCCTTGGGCATAATTTTTTGATTTTTCCACAACAAACTCACCGAGCCGATTCAGATAATCAGCTTTTTCCTCCTTTTCAGGAACAGCCCATTCCAACAATGAGAAATCGAACTCAACACGATTACAGAAATTTGGGTTTGGAAAGAATTGCTCTTTGTTTTTAGTCAGATAACAAATATCTCTGGCAACATTCGAAAGCTTATCCAGTTTGGGCAAAGTAGCCGACATCAGGATAAAACGGATGTTAAAATAATTAGCGTAGTTTTGAATGATATAAATGAGCTTGTCCCATATTTTTGGAGGATAAGATTGTAATTCATCAATCACAACTACTGAGTTAGCTAAGCGGTGTAAAAGATAGTTGCTCTCTTTTCCATTGGTTTTTAGAATATCAAAAAATTTAACGTGCGACATTAGTGCCACAGGGTAATTCAGAAATAAATAATCGATATAACTTTTCTTTTCCTGTCCGTATTCACCTTCCGTTTTTTCCTTAAATCCTTCTTTTGAATGTAATTGAATAATTTCGTCTTCATCCAATCCCATTGTTTCTTTTACAGCATCAAAAGTTTGTGTAATTAAGGTTGTAAAAGGAAAAACATAATACAGGTTGCTAATTCCTTGATTTTGTTCGAGCAATTCGGCAGCAGCCAGCATCGATAGGTTTGTTTTTCCTCCTCCTGTAGGTGCTTCAATGTAAAATACTTTTTTATCCTTGTTGCTGCGGATATTTTGAATTACTTCAACCGAAAGTTCTTGCCGTAACCGGTTCAAATTTTTGTTTGAAGAATATGTTGGATAAGTAAATTGATAATTGTTTAAAACTTCGAAAACAGTTTTGTTATATTCTTTAGTAGTTCGAACGTTTTTAACAATACGCTTTCTTAATTCATTGCTGATTGTTCCGAAATCTTGTAACGGGGAATTCCAGTTATTCATATAATGAGTAGTTGCCAAATAATCGGAAGCAGTAAGTAATGAATAGTGGAGTTTTAGGAGGGCAAAAAGAGGAAATGGGGAAATTTTTTGTTTTTCATTTGTTTCAAAATATCTTTTTACCTGAAGTTTTATCCATGAATTATTGGTTTTTTCATCGTATTTAGAAATTAATTCCCAGTATTTTGAGGATTCAATTCCTTCTAATTCTTTTAAAAGGGATTGAACTTGTTTAAGATTTATTTTCTCTTCTTCATCAGAAAAATTCAACCGTTTATATATGTGTTGAATTGCAGCCGATAAAAAAGGACTGTGATGTTTTGTAATTTGAAAAGAAAATAGAAAGAGAAAAATAATTGCAGTTAGTTTTTCATTTTGGTTCAAGGTTTTATTTTCAATTATCGAAGTCAAATTAATATCGATATACATTAATGCTCCGGGATAAGAATGGTCACTTCCAAATTCAAGTTGCTTTTGTTTGAATCTTGAATTTTCCATCTTTTTGAGCTGAAAATTTGGATTAATTTTTCCCAAATCGTGAAAATAAATACTATCGAAAAAGAAATCAAGCACTTGTCGCTTGAGTCCCGAAGAAACATCACTATGAACAGAATTAGCAATTAAAGTATTAATGGTTTCTTGTAATCTAAACTCTTTGCAAAGTCTTTTAGTATAATTTATAACTAATTCGGAATGCTCCAATAAAGTTTCTGCTTTTTTCTGTTCGTTTGTTTTTGGTAAGTGAGCCAGATATCTTTTTGTGTCTTTTAATATGTTATTATAACTGTCCACCTTATTAAGGAATTTACCCCTGACAGGTTTCGAAACCTGTCAGGGTTTATGATTAATTTAACTGTACAATAATTTCAATTTCTACATTGTCTCTGTTAGTTTCTTTTATGTGATATAAAGATTCCTTTGGCAGAGAACCGGCTTTTAGTTTTGAATCAGTCAATGCGAAATCTGCGTATTTATATTGGTAGAGTTTTGTGCAATATTCTGTTGGTAGTTTTTCGAAATATACAAAACTGCCAAACTGAGAAATATCGAAATCCATGCTAAAAATATCACCATCTGCATCATCTGAAACACTGTCAATAACTGCTTTTTGTTTTATAAAAACAGTTTCTACTTTATAATCGTTATCGAAATTGTCATCGACTATCTGATAATCAATAACGCTTTCTTTGCACCACCACGCCGAATAATCGTTCTTCCCTAAATAGGGAATAAATTCAGCTTCCTGGTTATGGATACGTTCATAAAGCATTTTCTCGTATTTTTGCTCGGTGTCAAGTAAAAGGAAAATGCGGTATGCTGGATTGATTAGGGTTTGCTCTGAAACAATAAGATTGCCATCGGAATTTGCAAAACCAATAGTATTCGTATATGTAGTAACATTTTTGCTAAAATTTCCATTTTCACATCCTTTCCCGATTGGTTTAATGCCAATAGGAATATGGTTTAGTTTTATGTAATATTCTGGCAATTCATTGTTTTTTCGAAAGCCTTCAAGACCTGTAATAGCCCCCAAAATACCAAGCACGCAGGGCTTGTGCATCATATTATAGGTAAGATAAATATTTTCGTTAATATCCGGCTTTTTCAAAAACCCCATATCGGCAAATAAATCGAATGAGATTAGCTGTTTCATGCTTCTGTTCCGTTAGCTCCAAACAATGCTCTGCTACTACAATTATTGGGGAGATTAATAGCAATTGCAGATTGGTTGTTTATGAATAACTCGACACTTTCAATTTCGGTCTCGTGTCCATATAGTAATTCGGTAATCTTTTCAAAATCAAAAATAGTTTTACCGTTTTGTTTTTCCGGATTTGCTTTAATTAAATCGGTGAAAGCTGGTAATATTAATTTGGAACCTTCATTAAGCTGTACCCAAAATAATAATTCGTTGTCTGTGCCGGCTTTCGATGCAGAATCATAGAAAGTAGCTCCCTGGCTCATTGCAACTTTAAGTTTTACAATATCGTTAATTGAAATACCTTTCGCTTCATCGCCTACAAGCTCAGTAACTTGAGTTAGATTTCCCGGATTGATTGAAAAGTGATGAAGGTAATGCCCTTCTTGCAATTTAGATTGCCGACCAATTGTTGTCATCCCTTTTTCTGCTTCAGGATCGTTCGATTTGTTGCTAAACGGTGATGTAATTTGCTCTGAAAAAATATTGTTTTCGTGCCAAATATTTATTCCATGATTAATTTGCAGCGGACCATGAATTGATATATTCGTTTTTCCTGCAAATGTTGCCCCGAAAAAACGAATATCAATGCAAGTAAGCAAGTTCGCCGCAACCTTTTGTTTCATTGTTTTTTTATCCTTCGGAAATTCTCCAAAATGTTTTTTATAGGTTTCGTCTAGTGAGATAGGATTCAAATTTTCGTTAAGTGATTTGAAATAAAAAATTGAATTCTCGGGATATACCGATTTGAAGAAATTCTTTATTGTATACTTGTATGCTTTGTCGGTTGCATAAACGGTTCCATCAGGTAACGTGCGCGGTTGGCCGGAAAAATCGGCATTATAATTTGAATTTAATGCCTTTACTATAGCACATCCGAATACTCTATTTTTAAAATCTGTCATAATATAGTTTTTTAGTTGTTATTATTTTCTTCTGCAATTTCTTTCTTTTTGGTTGATTTGTAAATAACAGCCGGTGCAAAATATCCGGCCAATAAGTAACGCTGATAGCTTTTAAGGTTTTCATTAGTCTCAAATGCAAGAACCTGTGCTGCTAAACGTTCGAAGCGGTCTTTGTAAAAACTAATTTCGTGTTTGTATACATTAACAGCATTTGCTACCGCATTTTGCAACTGTACCGCATTGCTTTTCTGCAAGAAGGGTTCTAACAAAGCATGCGTTGGATTGCTTGTTTTACTTTTACTAAGCAAAAAGTAAATAACCTGACCGGTTGCAAATAAAAATTCACCAACATTATTCTCATTAATCAGAATATTGTCGTCGTTGGCAACCATTTCCATTTTTTCTAAAAGTGTTTTAAATGTACTTTTCATATTTTCTCTGTTTATTGAGTTATTATTAAAATTATTGTAAAGACTAAACCATATGTTTAACTTTTCTTTTACTGATGTTTCTTTGGTATGATATCCGTCTTTAAATTCGTCACGATTTAAATCACGAAAAATTGAGGCCAACATAATTTCATCGAACATGGTAGAAGTAATTGCCTGTTTACGGCTTTTATAGATATAATCATAAAAGGCTTTACGAAAGCGCAAAATAAGATTGACCATGCTTTCGCCTCCGTCTTCATCCTTTACCTTTATTTCATCAAAATATTTATACCCGAACCCCTTATCTCCATATTTTGTAACTAAGGCATTGTTGAAAATCTTGACAACTACAATATTTTCAAAACCAAAAATGGTGTGTATGGGAATGGTTTGTATCGGTTCTTTTCTTTTCATAACCTCAAATAAGTTTTCGATTTTTATGTCAATTCTATATTGAAACTTCGATACAAAATCAAAATCGTTAACTACTCCGCGACTAATGTTTAGCAAATAATAATTGCCTAAAATTCTTTGTTCGTCTTTTTCGTAAACTTTTTTAAGAAGTTGAGGGTAAGAGAATTTTCGTTCTCCCTCGTTATTGAATATACTTACAATTTCCGAGGTGGTTTTGAATTCGTTTTTGTCTATAAAAATTGGAAGGGGATTTGGTAAAACTCTATTTGACTGAAGTATTTCAAATTGATTTAAAACAGCAGCATCAGAAGCAGGTATTCTACCACTAATACCTTTATGCATAGTTGCAGTTTTGTGCTCTAAAAATGTTTTTTTGCTATTTGCTCCATTGATGTAATTGCTTAAACCATATAGATTCTCATTATCACCATCAGAAAAGTTGTATTTGTTAGTGTTAAAAATCTTTTCTTCCAAGTATTTGTCATGTGCTAATTTATATGTTTCTAAATCAATATTATTTAAATATATGCTTATATAAAAATCGTCTTTAAAGGTATCAATCAACGGAATTGTTTTTTGTTCGCCATTCTTCTCTGTTAACGAAATTTGCAAACTTTGAACAAAACTCATGTAATCCTGAAAGCTAATTTTAAAAGCTTTTGCTTTTTGAAGTCCAAACTCATCATCTTTTTCTAAACAAACATAAGTTGCCTTCTCAAAATACAGATTTATGCGTTCTGTTACATTCATTATTTCTTTTCTTCGAAATGAAATAATGAATGGATTACATGAATGTATTTTTTTCGCAGGAAGATCGAGGCATTTATTTGTGTCTGTTACTCCACCTACTGTTCTTCCAAATTCAGAATATTGAACAGCCTTGAAATGTAACTTCTGTAATTCTTCCTTTCCATCATACACCACATAATCCTCGCCCTCAACAGGCGGATTGTTTTTCCAGTTTCCTTCTTCATCCAATTCTACCCAAAGGTGCAAACCTGGCGAAGGCGTTTTGTTAAAGTCGAATACTTCGGGGTAATCTGCCTCAAGTTCTTTTACAAAATTTATTATTTCTCGTATCATAATGTTTTAGTTTAATTAGCTTCGAGCCATCCAAACCCAATACTGCTTTTCTCGCTTATTCCCGCATTCCAAACCATTCTATGGATATCAACAGGTGCGATCAGTTTAAAATCAAACAAGTTACCAATAATCCGTGATTGTTCTTTTGTTTCAGGTTTTATCACAAATCCAGATCGTTTAAAATCGCTAATTAATTTTAAATTTATTTGATCTTGTGCAATAGGTTCTTTCCTTCTTGTACTATTATATTTTTCAACAATATGTTTCTCAGCGAGTTTCTCGAATTTATCATCCATCGGGGAAAGATATTGTGGATATTTATCATTTTCCGTTTTTAAACTGACTACCCAAGGAGTTTGTAAATGATAACACATAACTTCAGAAAAATCAGGTTCAGGTAAAGCTACCACATTTATCACTTTAAAATTAATACCATTAAATTTATCACCCAAATAAAATTCTTGAAACATAAATAAACCTTTAATGAAATTAATGTAAGCTTTATTTACATCAAAAGAAATTTGTAGTTTTATTGAGTTTGCTAGTATTTCAAATAGTTTTTTTTCTTTCCACAGTTTTGGTTTTCCAAAATTAAGTCGTGAAAAACAAAACAATTTGTATAACTTAGTATCGCTTAATCCATATCCTCTTTCATGAAGAAAATGAGCAAAATTATTATCAGCTTGTTTTAATACTTTATAAATCCATGCGCTAATATAATATTGGTAATCCATCGGAAGCATACGCTGTTTTGTCATATATGACAGTTCTAATTGAATTCTCATCTATTTTTTTCTAAATATTTTAACATTTGAATTATGTTAATCCTAATTAACAGAGATGGTCTAGTTTGACCTAACAGATTTTATTAAGAGTTAGATATTTTCTTTTGCATCTGCAACCAGGCAAAGTTTGGATATGAAATATTTCTGTACCTCTTTCCTTGGACTCTCATTATCGAAAAATTACTTTCCTTTTTTTTAAACTTTTTCGTAAGAGAATTTTATGAAGGAAATGCGTTGGTTCTGCTGGCTAATTCGATATTCTTTTCTATGATTAGTTATAAAATGCATTGGTCTTTTTCATCTTTTGTATTAAAACTACCTACACACAAAAACCACCCCCTCCAACAATCTGCCAAAAGAAATGATATTGATTGTTGTAAAGATAACAAAAACATTTTAAATGATTACGACTCTGTTATAACACAAGCTGCGTAATACCCCTTAACGTCATCCCTCATGGTGGTGTTAAAATCCTATCAATCCATAAATCCACTAAAATCCTGTTCAAAACAATTATCAGGGAAAATCAGTTATAGATAACCCATCTACCATTCACAGCTCCGCCCCCTAAGTCACACAAAAAAAGCACAACATTCACATATTCAGCCTTATATAAAAACCAAAAAAAATAGCATTAAAATACCTCAATCACTAAACAAAATATGTGTCATAGTATCTTAGCAAGTCAAGTTTTTTTAGTCTCAATAATTAACAAGTGTCAAATATAGAAAAAATATTAATATGAATATTTATTGTGAATTACTAATGTGCGTTAACTTTTAAATTTTAATTGTAATACACATGATATTAATTAAATACAAGCGTTCATTGATTTTTGATTTGAAATGAATATCGATAGTTTTGCGATTTTTTTGCAAAACGATGAACTCAGGTAAATATATCTTTTCACAGATATTGGAATTTATTAATAGATATGAATTCGTTAAAATTGTAAAACAATACAACGGCGACTATAGAGTACGGGAATTGAATTGTTGGAATCAATTTATCCAACTTGTTTTTGGACAACTTACATCTCTAAATTCCTTAAGTGATATATGTTTATGCCTTAAAGCACATAAAATTAAATTGTATCATTTGGAAATAAAAAAAGTATGTAAGTCATATTACACTATCAAGAACCAACGAAAATCATGATTGGTGGATATTTGCTGACTTTGGATGTTTGCTCATTGAATTAGTTCGTCCTTTATATGCAAAAGAAAGAATTCCTAATATTGACATCGATAATGAAACATTTGCATTTGATTCAACGACAATCTCGTGCAGTATAAATCTTATGACTTGGGCAGAAGGAAAGTATTCTATAGGAGCCGTTAAAGTACATACTTTGTTAGACTTACGTGGAAGTATCCCTAGTTTCATACTTATTACCGATGTAAAATATCACGACAGAAATGCTCTTGATGAAGTAGGACCAATACCTAATACTATATATCTTATGGATAAAGCTTATATTGATTTTGAAGCATTGTTTCGTATGCAAACATTAGGAGCATATTTTGTAACAAGGGTCAAATCAAGGGTCAAAAAAAAAAACGACTTCACAACTGGAAGCACCTGAATACCTAAAACAAAACGCTCTCCTCACTTCTCACCTCTCACCTCTCATTTCTCACTCTCACTTCCCACAAAACATTAAAATTTTTTGTACTTTTATCCCAAAATGAACTGTTTTAAAATGAAAAGCTTATTAAAAAACAAATTCCGGATAATAATACTTTTTACAATGTTGGCATTGCCCATATTATCTTTTTCCCAGGGAAAAGAAGCCAATATTTGGTATTTTGGTTCATATGCCGGTGTGAATTTTAACACGGGAAGCCCACCTACCAAGCTTACCGATAGTCAAATGAATTGCTTTAGTCAAATAGGTTCAGCAAGTATGGCTGATAGTATGGGTAATTTATTGTTTTATACCAATGGACAGAAAGTTTGGAATAAAAACCATACTATTATGACTAACGGTAATCACATAGGAAGTACATCTACACAGGGAGCTATTGTTATACCAAAAGATAAGATTTTAGGCTTATATTACGTTTTTGGTTTTGGTCCGGATCCATCATATTCACACTATGTATTTCAATACTCTGTTATTGATATGAGCATGGACAATGGCAACGGTGCAGTTGTTGACAGTTTAAAGGAAATATTCCTGATGGACAATACATCATGGCACATTAGTGCTGTTAAACATGCTAATTATAGTGATTTTTGGGTTGTTTGTCATGACTTTAACAATAAATATTATTATTCTTTTTTAGTTACAAAAGACAGCATTTATCCCCCTGTTGAAAGTTATGCGGGGTCAGATTTTGCAAATGTAGAGGGATATATGAAGATTTCACCAAATGGGAAAAAAATTGCAGTTACTATATACGATGGGGTAGATCCGTTTTTCGAGCTACTGGATTTTAATAATGAAACAGGTGTTGTAAGTGATATATACATTGTTGATAATGATGGGATTTTTAAAGGAATTGAATTTTCACCTGATAACACAAAATTATATGTTAATGGTTCAAATATGTTATACCAATATGACCTTGAAGCCGGATCACCACTGCAAATTCTTGAATCAGGGGTTAATATTGCCAGTAGCGGGGATGGTGCACTGCAATTGGGACCAGATGGTATTATTTATTGCGTTGTGCCGGGAAGTGGACATGCCTATTTCCTTAGTGTAATAAATAACCCAAATTTAAAAGCCCCTGCATGCAGTTTTCAATGGGATGTTGTTGATCTTCATCCTTATTCTACAAATGGTAGTCTGCCTACTTTTATCCAGTCCTACCTCAACGATCCCAACTTTAGCTGGCAGAATATCTGTTTTGGAGAGACAACCTTATTTACAATTGATGATGTTAACGGAGTTGACTCGGTATTCTGGAATTTTGGAGATTTTGGGTCTTATCCCAATAATACTTCAACACTTTTTATGCCCACGCATGTGTTCTCGCAGGCAGATACTTTTAATGTTACACTTACTGTTTACAGCGGACTTATTGAGAAGCAGGTTACTAAGCAAGTTGTTGTATATCCTTCACCACAACCCAATCTTGGCAGCGACACCCTGTTATGCAGCACTCCTTTCTCCATCGAACTGGATGCTACCTGTAATGCCGTTTCATATGTATGGTATGATATGTTTGGGGTAACAACCCCGCAAATTACTGTTAGCGACACAGGAACATACATTGTTACAGCCACCAACAGCGAAGGCTGCTCAGGTACCGATAGCATAGCAATAGAGCTTACTCCACAGCCTGTTGTTGATATATCAAACCTTGTTATAACCAACGCAGGGTGTGGGTTGCAAAACGGTGAAATTACCGGTATACAGGTAACAGTTAGCACAACGTTGCTGTATACGTGGATAAACCAGTATAATGATACCATTGGCCATACTCTGGATATCATAGGGCTTGGTGCAGGCACATATACCCTTATGGCATTCAATAGCAATGGATGCGATCATAACCTTGGAGATTATATAGTTGACGACAACGGCAGCTTAACCATTAATTCTGTTACTTTTTCCGATGATCATTGTAATTTATCATCAGGGGAGATAATAATTGATGAGTCAAACACAGGTAATATATTCTATAGTATTTACGGTGACTCTGCATGGGTACAGAACAGCGGCGTATTCACGGGTGTTACTTCCGGAGAATATTTAGTTGCCATTAAAGACAACTTAGGCTGCATTGAATTCTACAATGGAAATCCTGTTGTTATTAACAATATTGGCGGTCCACAGGTAAGCGCGGTAAGCATTACTCCCGATGTTAATAATCTATCGACCGGAAGTATTGATATTGCAGCAGCAGGAACAGGCGATATTTCATATTCCATATACAGTGGCAACAACCCACAACTTAACAACGGGCTGTTTACCAACCTTTCAGCGGGGTTGTACAACTGTTATGTTAGCGATACTTTTGGCTGCGACACCTCCTTTACAGCATATGTTCCTCAGAATGCCACCGACACACTGCTTGCTATCAGCGGGTTTGGCAACTCATGCGAGGGAGAGGCTGCTGTTATTCCTTTACATCTGGTAAATTTTAACGATGTGTACAGTTTCGATGTAAACCTCAACTATGATGTAAATATTGTTATCTGCGATGGCTACCAAGAGCTTAACCCCTTACTCGAAGATGGGTTTACTGCTTATGTGTCAACCTCAACAGGTGAGATACATCTGCAATGGCAGGGAACATCCCCTTTGACGATCGCTGATGATGCTACCATGTGTGAGCTTATCTTCAGAGGTCTTGGAGAAGGCATTTCGCCTGTTAACTGGGAATCAGGACCGGCACAAAGTGCTTTTTATGATATCAATCACGATCCTATTAACGCAAGTTATTTCAAAGGTGAGATAAAAGTATACAGCAATCCGAATATTGCTGCACAGCCACAAACATATCTGTGCTCCGGTGAAAGCCTTAATATCGACCCTGAGGTATCTGGTGGCAACGGCACTATCAATTACCTGTGGTCGGGTCCTGATGGCTTTACTTCCGACAATAAGCAGGTTAATATTGCATCAATATCAACGGAAGAATCAGGAACCTATATCCTAAGTGTAGAAGACTCGATGACATGCAGCAATACTCAAAGTTTTATGGTTAATGTTTACGCCTCGCCACAGATAGCCTTTGCTGCTTACGACACCTTGTGGATGGAACCGGGAGATATTCTTGAAGCTGGCACCAACTATGCATACATCTATTCATGGAACACTGGTGAAACAACACCTGCTATTACTATCGATACATGTGGTACATATAGCGTGGAAGTCGTGTCTCCTGAAAACTGCTCGTCGCAGAAATCGGTGATGATACTTTGGGATGGCATACCATTTTACATTCCTAACGCTTTCACTCCTGATGGTGACGGTCTTAATGATGTTTTCAACATAATCCCTAAATACGACTACATAAGAGATTTTCGTCTAACCATCTTTAATCGGTGGGGACAGCAAATATTCACCACCCGCGACTACAACAAAGGCTGGGACGGCACTTTTAAAGGCAGCCCTTGCATGGTGGGAGCATATATCTACAAAGTCACCTACAGCGAATTCAGCTCCCCCGGGGCGAAGTCTGTTGAGGGTAGTGTTGTTGTGGTTAGGTAGGTGGTTTTGTGACTGAAGGTACCTTAGTGTTTTTTTAATTTATTTATTGGGAATCGATAAAAGCGACAAGTCGCTTTTTGCTCAAGCCGCAAGGCTTTTCATTTTTTACTCACAGCTTGTATATTTTTATTGGAGTTCATGATTGCTTCGCAGTTCTTGATAAAAAAGTAAACAACCCTCCTACGCCAAGGCTGCGGCGGGCGAGGCAAAAAATCATGGGCTTCTTCTGCTTAAGTCCGCCTGAGGCGGATGTAGCGTAAGTTCAATGGAGTGATCTCCTCGTTCCTCGGAGCTTCTCCATTTCTCTAACGCTACACTTCAAAAATACACTTAACCAAAAGAGGCCCACCGTTCCCAACTCCGATAGTTCTGACTATTAATGTAGATGCGATCATGTGGGTATTGAAACATTGTGGGATTTTTAGGGTATTCACCCTGCCGTATCTTCTTTCGGAGAACGATCTTCATCCTTATCACGGTACTGCGCGGTGGCCATGTCAAAAACGGCGAGCAGAGTTGGGGTGAATGTCTCCTTTTTAGAAGTGCATTAACGGCGCTTGTCGTTTGTGTACGACCATAGGGAGTATACACTCCGTAACCTCAACTCGGTGTAATATTTGCAACTCAGAAAAACACAATTGCGATAGATTTTGCCTGAAAAAGGTGCAGTTATAGTAATCTATATCAATGCTTTTTTAGGTGAAAGATATTGTGATTGTGTTTTTTCCGCTATAGCGGACATCGCAAATTTTAACCTAAACTTCCTCAAATTCATTTTAATTATGCCTATAATCATTCACAAATTTGAGATCGTTTATGTCAAAATTTGCTGATGCTGAGTGTAAATATTACACCGAGTTGAGGTTAAATAGCACTTCTTAAAAGGAGACAGAGCGGGGGGCCGCATTGTTTTTGACTAGGGTTTTTGTGTACTTTTTTGCCAATGCAAAAAGTTCAAGCCTTGCGGCTTTGAGCATAAATCGCCTTGGCGGTTTTAATAGCTACTTCTTTCAGAAGGTTACTGGGTTTCTTATCGCTACCTGATCCTCAGGGGATCCCTCCTCCTTCGTCGTTCGGCATGACAGCCTTTTTTTTATTTTATGTGACAGAACCAAGCATTAGGGTTTTTGAATTTCAGGAACCTGTCAGATTTTCAATCATCACCCACAAAACAACCCTTAAGGGTTTGTTGATGCCAGAAGAAACCCAGAATATCAGCAATACACCAGTAACCCAGTCCTTTAGGGGTGGGTGATTGCAAGGCGGCTTTGAGCAAAAGCACCTGGGTGCTTTTATATTTGGGGTTTCTTATCGCTACCTGATCCTCAGGAGATCCCTCCTCCTTCGTCGTTCGGCATGACGGCCTTTTTTTTTTATTTTATGTGACAGAACCAAGCATTAGGGTTTTTGAATTTCAGGAACCTGTCAGATTTTCAATCATCACCCACAAAACAACCCTTAAGGGTTTGTTGATGCCAGAAGAAAATCAGAATATCAGCAATACACCAGTAACCCAGTCCTTTAGGGGTGGGTGATTGCAAGGCGGCTTTGAGCAAAAGCACCTGAATGCTTTTATATTTGGGGTTTCTTATCGCTACCTGATCCTCAGGAGATCCCTCCTCCTTCGTCGTTCGGCATGACAGCCATTTTTTTGTTTTACCTGACTAAACCCAGAGAGGGGTATTTTTCATTATTCATTATTCATTCTCCATTCTCCTCCTTCGTCGTTCGGGAGGACAGCCTTTTTTTTTAGTTTATATGCCTAAACCACACGGTGGGTTGTTTAAGATATTCAGTACTATCAAAAACCACCCCACACTAAATCAAGAAATCATATTAATCAGGTAAATCAAGATTCAGACAAAAAAAGCGACTATGAGATGGGGTACAACCTTAAACATCATTTACCTATACCACAAAGAATCCTTTTAATCCTAAAATCCTTAAATCCTGTTCAGACAATAAAAATGTGACTTTGCAAGGGAGAGTAGCAATGGGATTTTAAATATTCAGGAATCAGTCATAATTTAAATCATCACCCACAAAACAACCCTTAAGGGTTTGTTGATGCCAGAAGAAACCAAGAATATCAGAAATACACCAGTAACCCAGTCCTTTAGGGGTGGGTGATTGCAAGGCGGCTTTGAGCAAAAGCACCTGGGTGCTTTTATATTTGGGGTTTCTTATCGCTACCTGATCCTCAGGAGATCCCTCCTCCTTCGTCGTTCGGCATGAACTGTGCTAAAAAGCAAGATTTTTTTGATAATTTTTTTCATAACTTGATAAATTAGATCCAATCGCAAAAGCTTGCCTAAGTAATTTGTTAGCAATTGCAATTTTTATTACTCTTTCAGGTTTACCTTTTAACTTGAGTCTATCATACATTTGTTTGCATTGTAAATTCCTTGTCTTGGCTGTCCAGGAGCATATATATAGTAGTTTCCTAAGGTGCCTGTTACCCATTTTGGTGATATGGCCTTTACCCTTGATGCTAGAGCCTGACTCAAATATTCTGGGAGCTAATCCGACATATGATGCGAACTTTTTAACATCATCAAACTTGTTAAAGTTATTGGTAATTGCAATAAACATCAATGCAGTTTTTGGCCCAATGCCTGGTATTGACCTTAATGCATCATATGTTTGTTTGTAATGTTGTTCAACAATTTCCAGCATATGATCTTCAAGCTTTTTGATCTTTCTTTCAATAATTTTAATTAAAGCTCTTAGTTCTTTTGCGATCAGTTTGTCAATATTGGGAACAACAGAAAATGCTTCTAATTGATTACTTATCATTGTTCTTTGCTTAAGCAATAACTCTATGGCAGTATTAGCCTGGACTAAAGCATTAATATTATCTTCATTAGGTTCCCATATATCAGGCCTTTCAGACTGTCCATAAAGAGCTATCATTTTTGCATCCTTTTTATCAGTCTTTGCCTTAACCATTCTCATCCTCACAAAGTGCTTTATCTGTAGAGGATTAACCACAGACACATCAATTCTTTTACTATGCAAATATGTGGCAAGTTGGAGATAATAGGGTCCAGTAGCTTCCATCACGCAATGATCCTGTTGATTAATGATTGACAGAAAAGATTTAAATCCTTTCATGCTGTTTTTAAACTTACAATGAGTGAAAACGTCATCTTTTTCTTGAAAACTTACATCAAAACTTGATTTTGATATGTCAATTCCTATAACTTTGCTCATAACACAATTTTTTGATCGGAAGGAAAAACTACTGGAACTTATCAATCCTAAATACAGGCTTTTTGCCTAATGAACTGTCCAAGTTTTAGTAGAAGGAGAAAGGGGCTAGCATGCCGAACTGGTTTTAATACCGAATGACAGGTAATAGTCTTATTCTTTCTCCATTCCTTCTGATTGTTAATATTAATTTATCAACTTAAAAATAATACTAAAAATATTTTATTTGCAAACATAGGATGACAGCCATTTTTTTGTTTTACCTGACTAAACCCAGAGAGGGGTATTTTTCATTATTCATTATTCATTTTTCATTTTTTGGTGAATGGTGAATAGTGAGTAGTGGCCGTGTCCGCCCACCGGCGGATGAATGGTAAGCTGCGCGTATTTTTCCCCTTGTCACTGCCTGACCGCCTCAGGCGGTTCACCTTGTCACCTTGTCACCTTGTCCCCTTGTCCCCTTGTCCCTTGTCTCTTGCCCCCTCTTCCATCAAAAGCCCCTTGTTTAATATCCAAAATTATCAGATATTTGACAGATCGTCAATTCAGGGATTATTATGCGGACGTACTGATGCATAACAATCCTCTAATAAATTTAACATGAAAAGATTAACAGTCCTATTAACTACTTTTGTCAGCTTTTTTATGATTGCTAATGCACAGGATGAGATACAGAATCCTGCTATATTCAATATTAACAAGCTGGCACCTCATGCTTATTTCATTCCTTTTGAAACAGAACAACTGGCTTGTACTGACAATGAATATCTGTCGGAATATTTTAAGTCGTTAAACGGCAAGTGGAAGTTTCATCTGTCCTCAAATCCTGAAAGCCGTCCTGTTGACTTTTTCAAAGATGAATATACTGTCTCCCAATGGGATAACATAAATGTTCCAGGAAACTGGGAAATTCAAGGTTTTGATACTGCCATTTATGTAAACACCACCTACCCATTCTGGCAAATAGAAGGCATAAACCCCAATCCGCCTCACATACCCACCAGCTACAACCCTGTAGGCAGCTACCGAAAAACTTTTACTATTCCTGATAACTGGGACAACAGAAGGGTTATTATCCATATTGGCGCTGTTAAGTCTGCATACTATATTTGGATTAACGGCCATAAGGTTGGTTACAGCGAGGGGTCAAAAACTCCCTCTGAATTTGATATAACAGAATTCATCACCAAGGGCAATAACACAATAGCACTGGAAGTATACCGTTGGAGCACCGGTTCATACCTTGAAGCTCAGGATTTTTGGAGACTTAGCGGAATAGAGCGTGATGTATATCTGTTGGCTGTCCCTGATGTCCGCATCCGCGATTTCTTTGTTGTTGCTGGTCTTGATAACAACTACCTTAACGGAGAGTTTTCTCTTACTGCAGACATAGAAAACATCAGAAAAGAACGAGCCGGCGATTATACTGTAGATATTTTAGTTTCCAGAAAGGATAATGACAAACAAATTATTAACTTGAGCCTTACTAAAGCTATTGACAGTCTGTCAAATAACTTTAGTTTTCAAACAACTGTTGAGAATCCTGACCATTGGTCTGCCGAGCAGCCCAACCTCTACACGATGCTTATCAGTCTGAAAGACAGTAAAGGAAATCTTATTCAGGCTGTTAAACAGGATATAGGATTCAGAACAGCAGAAATGAAAAACGGGCAGTTTTTAGTCAATGGCAAAGCTGTTCTTGTAAAAGGAGTTAACCGTCACGAACACGATCCCGACAACGGGCATGTGGTAAGCAGAGAGTCGATGCTTAGAGACATCCAGCTAATGAAGGAATTCAATATCAACACAGTACGCACATGTCACTACCCGGATCACCCGCTATGGTATGAGCTGTGTGATAAGTATGGCATTTATGTTATTGATGAGGCTAACATAGAGTCGCATGGCATGGGTTATGGCCCTGAAAGCCTTGCCAAGCATGAAGAATGGGGACCAATGCATATGGATCGTACACAACGGATGGTTGAGCGCGATAAAAACCACGCATGTATTGTAACATGGTCGTTAGGTAATGAAGGGGGCGATGGTGTTAACTTTATTGCCACTTCCCAATGGATACATCAGCGCGACAGCTCACGGCCTGTACAGTACGAACGCGCCGGACTGGAGTCTCACACTGATATATATTGCCCAATGTATGCCAGCACAACGCATATGGCCAATTACGCTAAAACTAATCCGTACAGGCCACTGATTTTATGTGAATACGCACATGCTATGGGTAACTCATGTGGCGGATTGCAGGATTACTGGGATACTATCAGCGCTTATAAGTCATTACAGGGCGGTTGCATCTGGGACTGGGTTGACCAGGGGCTGCGAACTAAGGATGATAATGGCCGTATGTTCTATGCCTATGGTGGCGACTTCGGTGAAAATATGCCAAGCGATAACAGCTTTTGTATTAACGGACTTGTTAATCCCGACAGAATCCCTAACCCACAACTTTATGAAGTAAAAAAAGTTTACCAGAATATTGATATTGTTCCGGAAGATATATCAGCAGGAAAGTTTAAGATTATTAACAAATACTTCTTTACCAATCTTGATGAATTCATCCTTAACTGGACAATATCTGATGCAGAAGGAATTGTAGCTCACGGCAATCCTGTTACTTTGAATGTGGATCCGCAATCGGAGAAATCCTTTACAATCCATTTGCCCGATCTGGCGCAACCAAAAGCCGGACAGATGTATGTGTTAAGATTTACTCTGAATACAAAAAAGAGAAATGGTCTTGTAATGAAAGGCCATGAGCAAGCATGGGCTGAGTTTATTTTGAATGATAAGTCGAAAGGCTATGCAACTCCAAAGCAAACCGGGACTGTTACGCTTTCTGAAAAAGAAGGTAATAAAGTTATAAAAGGCGATAATTTCATTGTCATGATAAATAACGAAACAGGACTTTTAACATCCTATATGCTTAAAGGAAAAGAGCTGTTATTCAAAGGGCCAAAGCTAAACTTCTTCCGTCCACCCACAGAAAATGACATACCTGATGCCAATGGATATAACAGATGGCATGAAGCAGGTTTGGATGAGCTTCAGCAAACAGCAGACACTCCAGAGATATTATCTCCGGATAACGGGAATATAGTTATGATATATCCGTTAACGTTAAAAAGCCCGTCGACTAATATAAATGCGATAATGCAGTACGAGTTTATGCCTGATGGCACTATCAATATCTCAGCGGAAGCTAACATACCAAATCAGGTAAGAGCTATTGCAAAAGCAGGATTACAAACACTTATGCTGCGTAATTTTGATAAAATCAGCTGGTACGGACTGGGTGGTGTTTCAACATACCCCGATCGTAAAAGCGGAGGCAGATTTGGTTACTATGCCACCTCAGCTTCAGATATGTACAACAGCACTATCGTTGTCCCTCAGGATAACTGCAACCAGATGGATGTACAATGGGCTTCGGTAACAGACATTGAAGGCAATGGTTTTTTTATCAGAGGCACTAAACCTATGAACTTCAGCGCTTACCCCTTTGATGACATTGAAATAACAAAGGCCCGCCATATCAATGAGCTTGACGAAGCTGATTTTGTTACGGTTAACACAGATGCAGTTGTTACTGGCCTTGGTACTGCAACCTGCGGACCTGGCATACAGCCGCCATATGTAGCAGGTACAGGCATTTATAGTTTTGATATGGAGTTCAGGCCTCTTGATCTTGAAAGTAAAAGCATTTTTGCTGTGGCTGAAGAGCAACCGGTAACAGAAGCATTTTTGGTAGCTAATCCACCGGAAATAACGAGAGACAGAGAGAGTATTGTTACTATTACTGCTGGTGAAAATTCGGTGATATGGTATTCAGTAAACAATGGTAAATTCAAAAAGTACAAGAAGCCTTTTAATATGTATAAAGGAGCGAAAATAGTAGCTTATGCTGTTGAGAAAGGCAAGCATAACAGTCTTACGATTACCAAAATCATGGATGTTAACAAAGCCAAATGGAGCGCAAAAGCCGACAGCTATCATCCGGGGTTTCCTGTTAGCAACGCCATCGATAGTGATCCCTCTACTTTCTGGCATACCAATTGGAATGATGAAAGCCTTGGACAACCCCATTTCATTGAGGTAGACTTAGGGGAGGTTAAAAATGTTGCTGGTATTGATTATATCCCGCGTCAAGACGGATATTATGCCAGTCATGGCCGTATAGCCCGTTATGATGTGGAAGTCAGCAGCAATGGCACAGATTGGGTGATGGTTATTAAAGATGGTGTGTTTAAGGACATCAAAGACCGTCAGCAAGGGCTGTTTGCACAGCCTATGGATATCAGGTACTTTCGTTTAACAAGCAAAGAGGAAGTAGAAGGCAGGTTTTTTAGCTCAGCAGGAGAGGTAGGAGTTGTTGTGGAGTAAGGCCGGGAGTTATAAAGACCGGAGGATAATGACGAAGAGAGTGTGATATGAGGTGACAGGGCGAAGATGCGATTAGTTTACAGCTTTTTCCATTTATTATCAGGAATCGACCTGTATCGTCCCCAAAATTTGTAAGATGTTAATGAAGTACAGGAGATTATTCTGGCGATTGTTTTATTTCTAAGTAATATGTGCTGTAGTCGGTAGAACACCCATATCAAAGCAAGGAACACCCCGGAAGAAAATAAAAACCTGACAGCTTCGGATTGTATGGATATATCCAGAATATTATTAAGAACAACCGACACTGCAAAAGAATTCAGTATACTAATAACTGCAAACAAGCCATGAGCTGTTTCAATAGCTTTTTTGGGGCACCTATTCATACATTTCATACAACTTTCGCACTTATGAGTCCAGAATGGTCTGTTATTTATCATCTTAACAGCATTAACCGGACATTGTTTAACGCATAACCCACAACTATCACATTTGTGAGAGGCATAAAAAGATTTAGCAAAAAGATACCTACCAACAAGATAATAGCCAACCGACACAGGAGAAATTAATATGTCCTGCACAAGCTCTTTATAAGAAGGGAAAACACGTTTGCCTAAAACTATTTTATTAAAATACCGTGCAACACGATAATAACTTTTAGCATGCAGGAATTTCACAGAGTTGTTACTTAGCGCCGGATGTATTGACAACCAGTTTGAAGGCATATCAAAGGGAATTTGCCCCGTAATCCTGTATCCCTTTCTCTTTAATATTACTGACGAGAATAAAAATGCAATACCTGTTAAACCAGGTGTCACAAAACGACCAATTTTCAAGCCCGCCCTTGTATTCATTAAAACAATGCTATTATTACCTGCTGGAAACCGCTCTATAAAATTCAACGTAATCTTCGGGTAATTGAAGCCATGAACAGGCGAGATAATAATTATTAAGGCATCAGCACTTATTGCCGGCAGATTATCTGCATTCGTTTTTGAAATATCGAGAACCTTACAATCAAGATCTTTTTTTAACGCAAACTCTGAAAACCACAGGGAAACTTGCTTAGCATTTCCTGTCCCTGAGAAATAAAATATTAATATTTCACTATGTTTATTCATTCACGATGTTGTTATGACAAAGATAATTCAATTCATAATCAAATTAATTTCTTTACTGTATATTAATCACATGGCAAATAGTTCAGGAACATTGCTATTACTTAAAAAATCTAAATATTTACCAACAGCCATATTTTTCTATTACATTTGTAGGGAACTAATCTTTTTTGTATAAATCCTAATTTAAATAATCATGAAATCGCTTAAAACTAACATCTATTTTAAGATTGGAGCAATAATTATAATCTGCCTTTTGCTGCTAATCCCAACCTCAATGATAAAAAGCCTTATCCACGAAAGAGAAAGCACTCAACGACAGGCAATATATGAGGTAAGCTCAAAATGGGGCAATGAGCAGACAATTACAGGACCATCTCTTACAATACCTTATAACAGATACATTAAGCAAACCGTAAAGGATTCTGTAGTGAAAATAATACCCGTTAAAGATTATATTCATATACTACCAACTGAACTTAATATCACAGGCGAACTAAACCCTGAACGTAGATACAGAGGTATTTATGAGATTGTTGTGTACAACTCTGTATTAAATATTTCCGGCTCATTTAACAAGCTCAACTTATCAGACTTTGACATACCACTTAAAGATATTCAATTCGACAAGGCTGTGTTTACTTTAGGCATAAGTGATTTGCGTGGCATTGAAAAACAAGTAGCACTAAATTGGAATAACAACGACTATTCTTTCAATTCAGGCACAATAACCAAGGATATTGTTTCAAGCGGAATAAATACTGCTGTTAGTGTTGACAAAGACAACAGCACCATATATAACTTCTCCATGAATCTGGATTTAAAAGGAAGTCAGAAGCTCTATTTTATTCCTGTTGGCGAAGTTACCGATGTTACTATAAAATCAGAGTGGAACAATCCGAGCTTTAACGGAGCATTTCTGCCTGATTCAAGAACGGTAACTGATAAAGGCTTCAGTGCCAACTGGAATGTTCTTCATCTTAACAGAAACTTCCCCCAGCAA
Organism: Bacteroidales bacterium; assembly: GCA_963676635.1. GTDB lineage: Bacteria > Bacteroidota > Bacteroidia > Bacteroidales > F082. The sequence continues at coordinate 3,989,851 of OY781105.1, read as the reverse complement.
TGGGTTGGCAGTATTAATAACATTCATAATTCTGAATTTGGCATCGACCTTATTCTTCCGGTCGACAGTTATCAAAAATCCATAAGATCAATAAAATATGCACTATTATTTATTGCCTTTACTTTCATAGTCTTCTTCTTTGTTGAAGTAATGAAAAAAGTGTTTATACATCCTGTTCAATATATACTCGTTGGGATTGCGTTAGTAGTCTTTTACACTCTGTTATTATCAATATCAGAGCACATGAATTTTAATCTTGCATTTATAATCTCAGCCATTTTAACTCTTCTGTTAATTACTGGATATGTAAAAGCGATATTAAAATCGTGGCAGTTAACATTGCTGCTGGCAGGAATACTTACAATATTATATGCCTTTATATTTGTCATCATTCAACTGCAGGATTATGCATTACTGATAGGAAGTATCGGAATATTTATAATTCTCGGACTTGTAATGTATTTCTCCAGAAAGATCGACTGGTACGATATAAATCTCAAAGAGAAGTAAAGAAACCTTTAATTTCAAAGAATACTCCGACACATGTAAGTCGGGGTATTTTCAAATATAATTTTTCAACAAAACATTACTTTCGCAAAACACATCACAAGTAATGCTTGTTTTGCTATTTTTGTAGTTTATGGTCAGTAATAGATTTTTAGTGAGATAAATTAATTTCACATATCACAATTGCTTATAAAATAAGGATTTAGTAGTTGAAAATAAGAAAACTATACATATTAATTTTTTTATCATTATTTGCTTTAGCAGGATGTAATGTTAAAAAGAACCTTAATAATGATCAGTATCTGATTAAAAACTATCGTATTTCTGTAAAAGGCAAACACACTGACATCAGCACATCAGAGATTCGGTCACTCATGAAACCAGAGCCCAACAGCAAATTTCTGCTAATGCGGTTCAAGCTATGGACTTACTATAAATATCAGAAAAAGCAATCGAAATTCAACAAATGGCTATATAAACACTTTTCAGAAGAGCCCGCGCTGTATAATGAACATACTACAAAACTAATTTCAAGAAAAATAGAAAGGTATCTCAATAATACAGGATATTTTAATTCGGATGTAACATATGATATCACCTTCAAAAACAAACTAGCCAGTATCAAATATATTATTAAACCCACAACCCCTTACCGGATTAATGAATTCACTTATGACATCCCCGATTCATTACTCGCTTCCTTTGTTACAAGCAGCAAAGAAGCTACTCTTATCAAAAAAGGAGACATATATAATGCATATACCCTTGATGATGAGCGTGACAGAATAACAGAGGTATTAAGAAATAACGGGTACTACTATTTCAACAGGAATTACATCCAGTATGTTGTTGACAGTAACCATCGGGATCATAAAATGAATGTTGATATGGTTATCAACAATATTAAAACCCCCAATCCTGAAGACCCTGAACAAACGATCGTAAAAAACCATAGCCGCTATTTTATTAACAAGATATATATCACTCCTGAGTTTGACCCATCAAACCTATCACCCTATGATACTATTATCCATCCCATCGAATTCTGGAATGACTCCAAAGAATATGAATACTACTTCCTTGCTAACTCACGCAAACACCTGCTGCCTTCTGCCTTCAACTCAGCCATAAAACTAAGACCAGGCAAACCATATTCAGCAGCTGATGTCCAGTCGACTTACAGAAAGCTATTCAATTATAAGATAATCCAGACAGCCAGCATTAGTTTTGACAGCGTTCCCGGAAAAGAAGAAAACGGCGACAAGTTTCTTAATGCTGAAATAAGATTAAAAGACAGCAAGCTAAACCAGTTTTCAGCAGAAGCAGAAGGGACAAACTCCAGTGGTGACCTGGGTATAAACGGGAGTTTGGTTTTTCTAAATAAGAATATCTTCAAAAGAGCTGAAGTATTACGTATAAGACTACAGGGTGGTGTTGAAGCACAAAGTGTTTCAAAAACTGATGATAATCCTACCGGACTTTTTAACACCTTTCAGGCAGGAATTGATGGTACTATCTTCTTCCCAAGATTCTTATCACCTGTAAAACTTCGAAAATTCAATCAAAGGTACATACCAAATACAAATGTTAACTTTGGTTTTAGTTTTCAGACACGTCCCTACTATTCAAGAAACATAACAAACTTTGATATTGGCTATAACTGGAGTGTAAAAAAGAAAACAAACCATATACTTACTCCAATAAATCTTAATTATGTAAATATTAATCCAACTCCTACTTTTGATTCAATATTAAGTAATGAACCCAATCGCAGATTACGCGAACAGTACAGCGACCATATGATTGCAGGTATTAAATACAGTTATATTTTCAACAATCAGAACCTTAATTACCTTACTCATTTCAACTATCTGAGAGTTAATATTGAAACATCCGGTAACTTGTTGTATGGCATTAACTCACTGAGCAATTCTGCCCGTTCAGACAGTGGCTATTATCAGGTGCTGGGTGTAAGATACTCACAATATATCAGAACCAGTATTGATTTCAGGCACTACTTTTATTTCTATAAAAAATCCAATACCCTTGTTTACAGAGCACTTATTGGTCTTGGTATACCTTATGGCAACTCTGATGAGCTACCATATGAAAAAGGATTCTATGCCGGTGGTGCCAATGATATGCGGGGATGGCTCTTTAAAGAACTGGGACCCGGTAGCTATAGCGGCAACAGCACCTATGAGCGTATTGGGGATATTCAACTGGAAACAAACCTGGAGTACAGGTTCCCGGTGTATGGATTCCTGAAAGGTGCATTGTTCGTGGATATTGGTAACATATGGACATACAATGAGTCAACAACATTTCCCAATGGTGAATTTTATTTCAATAAGTTCGTTTCACAGCTTGCTATCGATGCCGGCTTTGGTTTTCGCTTCGACTTCAACGTGCTTATTTTCCGTATTGACGTAGCAGCACCTATGAGAAACCCTGCTTATCCACTCAGCGAAAGATGGAGGATAAAATATCTCCAGCCCAATGATTTTGTATGGAACTTTGGTATAGGATATCCGTTCTAACAATTTGAGTATGCCGGAGATAATCAACACAGCCACAAAATTAACAGAATCAATATTAAACGATCTGAGATTTGATCCCACAAGCGATCAGAAGGAAGTTGCCAGGCATCTTGGGCGGTTCTCTGTGAGCAAATCAGAGAATCCTGTATATATAATAAAAGGATACGCAGGCACAGGTAAAACAAGTATGATTAGTGCCTACACCTCCACATTACAAAAAACGGGCACTCTCTTTGTCTTACTGGCACCCACAGGCCGTGCAGCAAAAGTACTGGCAAGCTATACGGGCTTTCAGGCTCATACTATCCATCGCTACATTTATCTGTTTATGACCAACGCCGATGGTGTTACCAGCATCGTGCCTGCCCCAAACAAGCTGCATAATACTGTTTTTATCATTGATGAGTCATCCATGATTGGAGATGAAAGTCAGCCGGGAAATGATTTTTATTCCAGAAACAGTCTGTTGGATGATGTTATCAGGTTTGTGTTCTCCAGACCAGGCAACAAACTTGTGCTGGTAGGCGACACAGCCCAGCTTCCTCCTGTTGGTACAATTCTTAGTCCTGCCCTGGATATTGCCATGATGAACGCTGCCTATACCATAACCTCTTTTGAGTATGAGATGAAACAAGTAATGAGACAGTCAATGGATTCATCAATACTCCTGTCAGCAACAAATATCCGGAATAAAATCACTGCCGGTGATACTGATTATCCCTATTTCAATCTGAATTCACCCTTGCATGATGCAGAGACAATAGATGATGCCGGAACATTCGGTGAACTGCTTATGGATAACTTTTCCGGTGACAACCAGGAGAAAGCAATTATTGTTACACGATCCAACAAACAAGCAAATATCTACAACCAACAAATCCGAAATCGTATCCTTATGAAAGAATCAGAGATTGAGGGTGGTGATCTTATGATGGTTGTTAAAAACAATTATTTCTGGCTTGAACAAGATTCACGGGCAGGATTTATAGCAAATGGTGATATTATCAGAATCAACCGCTTTCGCGGAATAGAAGAAAAATGGGGCTTTAGGTTTGCTGATGTAGACATTGAGCTGATAGACTATCCTAATATAAAAGAGCTCAACGTAAAACTGCTGATGGATACTATCTATGTAAATGCAGCAGGGTTATCTCATGAAGATAATCAAAAGCTGTATAATCACGCAGATCAGGAATATCAAAATTATCCCAACCGAAGAACAAGAGCCGGAAAGATAAAAACAGATCCGTACTACAACGCACTTCATGTGAAGTTCAGCTATGCTATGACATGCCACAAAACACAAGGCGGGCAATGGGAGAAGGTATTTGTTGACAAAGGATTTATCAAAGACAATACTCCGGATATTGAATATCTCCGATGGCTTTACACGGCTACAACAAGAGCCACTGATAAACTCTATCTTATAGGATTTGAAGAAGAATGCTTTGAGAAAGGACCTTCTGAGATATGAGTTCATCTTCACTCCTTCCCAAGATATGCTTATAACCACACAACATTTTACTAATTTCTATGTTATATTTGCAGGAATTTTTCTAAATAATAATTATGAAACACCATTACTCACTTATTTTACTAATTACACTACTTTTATCAAATATGCTCTCAACAGGGCAAACAACAAAAGATGCTGCCATTAATGGTCTTAAAAATCATATATATTATCTCGCATCAGATTCATTAAAAGGCAGGAAACCAGGAACTGAAGGCGATTCCCTTGCTGCCACATATATCCGCAATCAGTTTGTCAACGCAGGACTCACACCATTGGCTAACAACGGTTTTCAGTATTTTACTGTTGTTACTGCCGTTGAACCGGGAGATAAGAACTCTTTAACGTTCAACAATAAAGAATATACACAGGGTACAGATTTCCAGCCAATGTCATTTTCATCTGATGCTACCACCAGTGCCGAAGTGGTATTTGTCGGCTATGGTATTGAGATGGAAGAAGACAGTATAACATGGGACTCCTATTATAATACAGATGTTTCCGGAAAATGGGTAATGGTGCTAACAGATGATCCTGAGCCTGACAACGACAGCAGCGTTTTTATCCCTTATGGGAGAGATCGTGATAAGCTTATCACTGCTAAAGACAAAAATGCTGCTGGTATTATTTACGTTGAAGGTGCGAAATCAGCAGATAGTGATGCTCTTATGCCTGCTGAAAACAACAGGGTAAGCTCTGTAATGGGACTGCCTGCTATAAACATTTCCAGGGCACTTGCTGACTCTATTCTTGGAAGAAGCATCACTCAAATTGAAGATGAAATACTTACAACCAGAAAGCCGGTTGCATTCGAAACAGGCAAAACACTGGAAGCCACAACAGATATTAACCGCATTGAAGTAAGTACTCACAATGTTGTTGCTATGCTGGAGGGATCTGACCCACAGCTTAAAAACGAATACATTGTGGTTGGTGCTCATTATGATCATCTGGGAATGGGAGGCCATGGTTCAGGATCACGTATGCCTGATAGTATTGCCGTTCATAACGGAGCTGATGATAATGCATCAGGAGTTGCTGCTGTTATAGAAATTGCACGTGACTTTGCTGCCGATAATGATAAGCCAAAACGTAGTATTATTTTCATGACGTTTGGCGCTGAAGAGATGGGACTGCTGGGATCAAAACACTTTGTTGCCAATCCTTTAATTAATATGGACAGCATTGTGGCTATGGTTAATTTCGATATGCTTGGCAGACTGGATGAAGATAAATCACTTATGATTAATGGAACAGGTACGGCAGAAGGCATGGAAGAACTACTTGGTAATTTCGAAACCGACTACAACTTTAACTTTGTTCACTCGCCTGAAGGTTATGGTGCCAGTGATCATTCCAGTTTTTATGGAAAACATGTGCCGGTGATGTTCTTCTTTACGGGCGCCCACAAAGATTACCACACTCCCCTCGATGATGCTGATCGCATTAACTATGAAGGTGAGCAGGCTGTTCTCGATTTTGTTTATCCTATTGTGAAGTATCTTGCATCTAACAGTGATAAGCTTGTTTATAAACAGGCAGGTGAAGATAAGAATAAAGCCACGAGAGGTCGTGGCGGGCTAAAGGTTAAGCTTGGCATTATGCCCGACTTTGCTTCTGCTAAGACTGATGGCTTGCGTGTTGATGGAGTAACACCTGGTGGCCCGGCAGATAAGTCTGGAATGAAAACAGGCGACAGGATTGTTGCTATCGAAGGCATGCCTGTGACAAATATTTATGATTATATGGCACGATTGAAAAAACTCAAAAAAGGCCAACGCATTAGTGTTGACGTAATCCGTGAGGGAAAAGAGGTTATTCTAATGGTGCTGCTTTAAACTGTTGTTATGGATAAACTGTTGAGTCAGGAATATTTATTTAAGTTTATTAAATTCGGAGCAGTAGGTTTCTCAGGAGTTTTTGTAGACTTTGGGATAACTTATATCTGTAAGGAAATTCTTAAAATCCCTAAATATGTAGCCAACGCCATTGGCTTTATCTCAGCAGCCACATCCAACTACTTTCTGAATCGTGTATGGACTTACCAAAGCCACAACCCCAAGGTAATGGTTGAGTTCACAGAATTTTTTATCATTTCCCTTATCGGACTTGGTATCAACACTCTGATACTTTGGCTTCTGGTAAGCAAATTCAAAATGAACTTCTACATTGCCAAAATATTTGCCATTGGTATTGTTACTATCTGGAACTTTCTTGCTAATACATTTATTACTTTTAATCCGGAAAGGGCGATACTTGTATATTGATGGCATTGCTTTGGACAGGGACAAAAAGTTCATAACAAACCCAAGTTATAAAACTAAAAATTTCTTATTAAAAAAATCGGACGCCCTTGGGTGAGGCGCCCGAAATACTATTTAACTCAAAAACAAATAGTAATAACCCCGGGATTTAACTCCCGGAATCTTTACTTCGCTATAACCACGAAGAAAGACAAGAATGGATATCATAAAGACATCCTGTTTTTTTACTTAAAGATATTTTTAATCCTGGTTTCGATATCCTTTTGTACCTTTTTAATATCTTTCTTATTTACCTTTTTAATTTCACTTTCCAACTCATTATATTTAGAACGTGCACGTTTACTCAGGTTTGGCAGAACTTTTTCCACCAGTTCCTTTTCAGCATCTTTTAAAGCAACTGTCAGCTCCTCTATCTTTATTTCACGTAATAGTTTTTTAACAGCAGTATCCGACATATCTTTAATGTCGTCAAACTTCATATCTTTACCTTTTTTAAAAGTTGACTTCGCTTTCTCTGATGTTGTCTTCGCAGTTTTACGTGCAACATTCTCTACCTTATCAGCAACTTTCGATACTTTCTCTTTAAACTCAGAATATTCAGATTTACCAGATTTCGGACAATTGTTAACTCTCAGAATAAAGTCAGACAACACATTCATATAATTAATAAATGCGTCATAAGGAGATCCATAAGGATTAAAGTAACTATGAACATCACCATCACTGAACCATTTAGTACACATATAATAGAAATGATCTGAGCTTTGCAGATATAGCCAGTCTTTCTGAATACTCTCATCAGGGCAGTTATTAATCTTCTCTTCCAGTTCATACAGTTTAGCGAAAGCCTCATCCTGCATATCATTACCCAGCCATGCCGTTAAGTCACGTTCCTCATCAGCCCAGGAAATAGGATTTGGTACATAAACAGGACTTTTAGGCTTGATTTCAGCTACAATTTCACGTGGAGTAGCAAATTTAAAGTCTGTTTTTTCAAATAACTTCTCAGGCAGAGCTCTCATAAAATCAAATATACCTGTTTCAGCCCACTGATGTTCGCCAAAGGTTTCATAATCCATAAAAAGGTTGATAACCTGTTGATCGGGATCTGTGTCAGCAAGCCAGTTAACAAACTTATCGGTAGTCAGCGGCCATTCTTTCCACCTCTGATCAGAAAAACGGAAAGCGATATCATCACTAAGTCTGTAGTTCTTAAGAAGCAGCTTAAGCTTTGGATTTATCGCATTTTGATACAGATAATTCGGACTTCTCCATCCCAGCACATGCTTAGCACCTTCAGTGAGCATTGTTTCATAACCCATATCAGCAACAGCAGCACCAATATCATCAGAATAAACCAGCTCAGTATTTCTGAAAGTAACAGGTTTTACACCGAAAAGCTCTTCAATCTTGGCAGCATGCATGTCCACCTGACGTTTAAACTCTTTATTACTTTTCAAAGAAGCCAGAGAATGTGAATATGTCTCAGCCAGGAACTCCACATTACCAGTTGCTGCAAGCTTTTTAAAGCTATCAATAATCTCAGGATGATAGGCTTCAAACTGGTCGATTGCTACACCGGAAACAGAAAAGCTCACTTTAAAATCATCACCATGCTTCTCAATAAGCTCCAGAAGAAGATTATTCATTGGCAGGTAACTTTTCTCAGCTACTCTGTTCAATATCATTTCATTGGTGTAGTCATCAAGATAGTTGTGCTTTGCCCCTATATCAAAGAAACGGTAAGTTCTTAGTCTGTATGGCTGGTGCACCTGGAAATAAAAACATATTGATTTCATATCTGATTGGTATTATTTTAGTTATAATGATTTCGGCATTAATGGTTTATATAGTTCTTTTATTTTAAATGCGGCATTCTCCCATTTAAGGTTCTCCACTTCTGTTTTACCATGTTCTTTAAACATTCTGGCAACAGGTTCATAATGACAAAGGCCGTAAATAGCATCTGCCATTGCGTTTACATCCCAGAAATCTACTTTAAGAGCATGTTCAAGAATCTCAGCTACACCAGATTGCTTTGAAATAACAACCGGAACATTTGATCTCATAGCTTCGAGTGGTACAATACCAAATGGCTCACTAACAGAAGGCATTACAAAAACATCGCTAAGGGCGAACATTCTGTCAATTTGTTCCCCTTTCAGAAAACCAGTAAAGTGAAACTTATCAGCTATACCCAGGTTAGCAACACGCTCAATCATTTTATTAAGCATATCACCCGAGCCAGCCATTACAAAGCGTACGTTATTATCCCTTTTAAGAATTTTTGCAGCAGCCTCTATAAAGTACTCAGGCCCTTTCTGAAAGGTAATCCTTCCAAGGAAAGTAACTACCTTCTCGTTAAGGCTCCTTTTAACATCGGCGATCTCACTAAACATATCCTGTTCAACAGCATTATGCACAGTAATCACTTTTGCAGGATCGATTCCATATTTATTCACAACAGTATTTCTGGTAAGGTTGCTAACAGTAATCACAGTGTCAGCCTTTTCCATACCTTCCTTTTCAATATCAAATACAACAGTGTTGATATTATTCTCACCACTGCGGTCGTATTCAGTAGCGTGCATATGCACTACCAGAGGCTTGCCTGTTGATTCTTTGGCAGCGACTCCGGCAGGATAAGTAAGCCAGTCGTGAGCATGGATAATATCATATTCCTCATTTAGTGAGATAGCAGATCCTATCAAAGCATAGCGCGATATCTCTTCCATAAGATTAGGGCCATATTTCCCTGAAAACTTATAGCTTTTAGAAAACACATTGGATGTATATTCTTCACCTTCTTTTTTATCTTTCTCATACATGCGGGTAAATTCCTCCGGAGACACATAAGGAATAATGTTAGAACCAACTTCCATGTATTTGATCCTGCTCCAGTACTCATTGTACTTCTCATCCTTCATGTCAAAAGGTATGTCACTGGCGTTAACAATCCTAACAGCTTCCTGGCTTTCATCACCATAAGCTTTAGGTACCACAAAAATAACATCAACATCATGTTTTGCCAGTCCTTTTGTTAGTCCATAACAGGCTGTTCCCAGTCCTCCGGTGATATGTGGTGGGAACTCCCACCCAAACATTAGTATTCGCATATTAAAAAAAATATTTCAGTTAAAACCACAATGCTTATTCTGTATAACTGTCAATCATATTCTTAATTCTAAGTATCTCTGCAACCGACCATGCCTGAGATATTGCGCCCCCTGCTTTATGAGGAGGATCACCATCATATACTTCAGATATAGTCCCAATACCATCAGATGTCATCACTTCCTCGAAGTTCTCATACAAGGCAGTAACCTCATCTAATCCTGACTTACCAAGCACTTTAAGAACAGACTCTGCATAAGCTCCCAGCAGCCATGGCCATACAATTCCCTGATGGTAAGCAAGGTCACGTTGTTCCTGATTTCCTGCATAAATCCCATGATAATTACTGCTCTTTGGTGATAATGTTCTTAATCCACGACTTGTAAGCAATTCACTCCTTACTTTGTTAATAACAGAAAATCCCTGGTTTTTTGTCAGTGGTGAATATTCACATGATACAGCAAATATCATATTAGGACGCACAGTCATATCTCTTTTGCCATCCAGAACGCAATCGGCAAGATAGCCTTCTTTCTCATCCCAGAAAGTATTCACAAATGACTCTTTAATAATTTCAGGCCATTTCTCCCAGCTGGCAACAAACTCTAAATCATTTTGCTTTTTAGCCAACTCAAGACTAAAGCAAACTGCGTTATACCATAAAGCGTTAATCTCAACAGCATAACCATGACGAGGGGTTACGGGTACACCGTTAACAACAGCGTCCATCCATGTCAATGCATGACCTTGTTCACCACCCCAAACAAGACCATTGTCATGCATTTTTATATTGTAAAGAGTGCCTTCTCTGAAGCTCTCAAGGATACTCTTCATAGCACCACCCCACTCTTTCCAGATATTCACTCTTTTATTCGGATGCGCCTGCAATTTCTGCAACGCCCAGAAGAACCACAGTGATGTATCAATACTATTATACACAGCTCTGCCTTTACGGCCTACATTTGGAAACAGTCCGTCTTTCAGTTCAGAAACCATTGTGTTGGTAACTTCTTTAAAAGACTTCACGTCATTACGTGTTAGAGTCAGTCCGGGTAAAGCAACAAACGTATCTCTGCCCCAGCGTCCAAACCATGGGTAACCAGCCACCACTTCAGTATGCTCGTTGTTTCTGATAATAAACTCTTCAGCAGCATTAGTCAGACAGTTTTCGTAGTTATCACGTGGAGTACGTTTCTTTACCTCAGCATTCCACTGACGTTCGAGATAAGCTGCATTCTTTTGCTCCAGTCCGGCTGAAATAACAATAGACTCACCAGCAGAAAGCTTAGTTTCGAAATAACCGGGAGCAAACAAATCCTCAACACTATCATAACCACGTTCGCTTTCGCGAATATATTCAACACCGTAATACCAGTCGGGCGCATGAAAATAATCAGCCTTAGCACTAAACTGCATAACAACAGGCGAATAACCTTCATACATCTGCCAGCTTACACCGTTCTTTACCTCATTATAACCTTTATTAGCATAATCATTTACTTTACTTAGGTCATGAACACTTCTGAAAGCAAGTAAAGGTTTTAGTCTGAAAGTAACCACCTGGTGCGCACTCTCCAGCGTATATTTAATAAAAACCCTGTCTTCGTTAGTGGCAAATATAAATTCCTTAGAAAAGACAATACCACCCATCCTGTACCTAAGCTTTGGTGTAGGATCAGAGATAAACTCTTTAAGATATTTATGTCCTTTCGGCTCACAATGGCCACCGGGATACATACGCATTCCTACATGGAATTCGAAGTCATTGGCAATAATTGTTTCATCCAATTCAGAAAGAAGCACATGATTGTTATCATCTATATTCGGTTGAGGAACAACAAGCATACCATGATATTTTCTGGTATTAGTAGTAATAATACTGGTGCTGGCATAACTTCCTGCTCTGTTGGTACGAAGTAATTCACGGTTAAGCGAGTATTTCAGGTTTATTAGTTGTGCTTTGTTAAAATCAATATAACTCATAAAGTAACAATCTAAGGTTTAACAAACTCAAATTTTAAACAAAAAGAAATTGTTTAAGTATTTAGCAAAAGTATTGCAATTTAAACAAAATAACTGTACTGAATCAGGAATTAAAGTAGATTTAATCTGTTTTTAACTGGTTTTAAGTATTTTTCTTAAAAACAGGGTTGATTGCAACGTTTGCGATAAGAAATTAAAGAAAACGGAAGTTTTTGAAACAATGGTTGTTTGCCCCTGTTTTCTACTTTTTTTTCTTTTTCTTTCGCTTAGAATCCAACTCTTCATTCTCTTTTATAAGAGTTTTCCAATCCGAATGACTTTCACCTGAAAGCTTTACAGTCTCCAGATAATCATTTTTACTGACTTGAAGTTTATTTATTGGTTTATCAAGATATGACTCAATATCTGACAATAAACTTTTTTCATCAGAACTGCAGAAAGATATTGCCTGTCCTTTTTGAGCAGCACGTCCTGTTCTACCCACGCGGTGAACATAATTCTCTGTCTGGACTGGCAAGTCATAGTTAATCACAAAATCCACATTAGGAATATCTATACCACGTGCACTCACATCAGTAGCAATAAGGACTTTAATTTCTCCTTTCCTGAATTTATCCAAAACCTGAGTTCTATCCTTCTGTTCTTTACCACCATGAATAACTTCAGTTGCTATATTTACACGTTCCATTGCTTTTTGAACACGCTCTGCCCTTACTTTTGTCCGCACAAACACCAATATCTTACTCTGATAATTTTCATTAATAAAACGCTCCAGGAAGAATCGCTTATCATCCATTTCCACCATAGCAACAGCATGTTCAATATTCTTTGCTACCGGGTCTTTTGGTGATATCTGAATGCGTATGGGATTAGTCACCAGCGAATATGCAATTTTCTTGATCTTCTTATCGATAGTGGCCGAAAAAAACAACGTTTGATGGGTCTTAGGAATAAATCTCACAAGATTCTTAATATCATTAATAAAACCCAGATCGAGCATATGATCTGCCTCATCCAGCACAGCTACCTTAACAGATTTAAGCTTCAGATATCCCTGGCTTGTAAGGTCGAACAGTCTGCCGGGAGTTGCAATTACAATATCAACACCTTTCACAAGCCTTTTTATCTGAGGGTCCTGATCAACACCACCGTAAATTGCTATAGCCTTTACTTTTGTGTACTCAGCAAGCTGTCTGAATACTTCATCAACCTGCATAGCAAGCTCGCGGGTAGGAACCATCACCACACACATAATTGCCCGCTTTACCCCTGCTTTTTTTTGCTGATCAATCAGATGAATAATGGGTAGTGCATAAGCAACAGTTTTTCCTGTTCCTGTTTGTGCTATTGCCAGCACATCCTCACCTTGCAGGACATGTGGTATTGCTTTAAACTGAATATCTGTAGGTCGCTTATAATTCAGCTTTTTCAGGCTTTTCTTTATCTCAGGTGCTATTCTGTAATCGTCAAACTTCATTTTTTTCCACTTTTGTGATAAAATCAGTCATAACTGTAAAAACTCTCCCTCTTACCTTTTTAAGACTGAGAATCAGATCATGCCTGCCTCCTTCAATTTCTACAGAAGTAACATTTTTGCCGGGTTTAGAAGCATGGCGCTTAATATCTTTAACATTAAGAACAGCATCAGCAAGATGCATTTCTTTGGTAAACTTTCCCGGTTTAACGCTGTTATCTGAATACATGAGTAACACCGGACACTTAACATCCAGCCCTCTGTGCAAAGCTTTTTGTCCGTAATATATTGCTGATATCCAGCCAAAATCAATTTTAAACCCGGAGTGTGGTTTTAAATTAAGATCGAAGTCCCACTCACCCTCAAAATCCTTATGCACACTCAATGAGTTACCTTCATCTAACCCTTCAGGGGATGGCAAACCGGGAAAAACTTTGCCCAACAATGCCACCATCGGTACAATAGTTTTTCTGTACCATGGTGGTTTATTAAAGTCGAAGAACGGACTGTTTAGAATCAAAGCATCAGCCTTATCATTTCTGCTGTTAAGATAAAGGCATGATGTAAGCCCTCCGGTAGAATGTCCTATCAATACAACAAAATCATTGCTGTCTGCATTCCTGATAACATCGAAAGCCATATCTATCTCTTCAAAATAGTCAGTTAATGATCGGGTCATATTAGGCTTCTGGTGACTTAATATAGAACGTCCGTGCTTGCGTAAGTCTAAAGCATAAAAGTTATAGCCAGCATTATTAACCCAGTCAGCAAGGTGCCTCTGAAAAAAATAATCCACAAAACCATGAATATATAACATAGCTTTCGAAGTGTTCTTTTTCGCTTTGCGGCTGATTAAAGTTGCTGTTACCTCACCTTCATAATCCTTCTCAAGATTAAAGGTTTGTGTTGTAAATCCATTGGTTTGATCCCAGTCCATATAATAAATGTAATTATGCAAAAGTAGAAAAATTGTGAACAGAGTAACAATTAGCTTTAAATGAAACCTTACAAACCAATAAACCCCGGGAGAAAAAGCACAAAACAGAATTATCTTTTCACCAATTAGTCATTCTGTAATGACTAATCAAAACTCTGATGCGCATCAAGACTCATCCTGATGCGCATCAGGAATGTTTTTGATGCGCATCAGACATTCAATTACACAAGTGAAAATATGTGTTTACACAAAAGGTTTTATGTGTTTACACAAAAGGTTTTATGTGTTTACACAAATGAAGCACACCAATTTCTTTTCAGTAAAATAAAAATATCCGGTAACTGTAGATGGAATTGACAAAAGAGAGAGCCTTGTTTTTATTCAATAACTCATTAATAAAATTGGTAAATCATCAGGTTAACTCACCTTACAAGTAACATAATCTATAATACAGACTTGCAATAAAGAATACTCTGTAATAAAAAAAGCCGGATAAACCGGCTTTAATATTATTTTTCAACAGGATGATCTTCATGAAATCTGAACAACCTTGCTTCAAGGTCAACAAACTGATGATGCTGAACCAGCGAAGTACATGCCCTGATACCTTCCTCACGTTCACTACCGGTAATAAGAAGAGATATGGCGCTGATACCATAATATACAAGTTCATCGAGAAGCTCTTCAGCAGTCATTCCCGGATAAGAGAAAGTAAAGTAAAACCCATCAGCAATAGGCTGATCGATATCAGTATGGTAAACAATTTCAAAGCCATTATCGGTAAACAGCTTTTTCATGATTTTTGCCTTATTACCATATTCCATAACTTCCTTAACAAAGTTCAGTTTGCCATCAGATGCTGCTTTAAGCATTGCTGCAAGAGCATACTGTGCAGAGTGCGAAGTTCCTGAACTTAGAGGATAGATAGTGCCAAACACCATTGCATATCCAAACTCATCAGAAGGATAATGTTCCAGCAGATTCTCATATTTACTTTTGAAAAGATTATCAGAAATAACCATCATACCAATACGTTCACCAGCATAGCTAAACGCTTTAGAGCTCGAAATGAACAATATATAATTATTAGTATACTTAGCAACAGTAGGCTGGAAAGGAGCAACGCCCGGCACTGAGTAATCTTTACGGAAGTCCATGCCAAAATAAGCCAGATCTTCCATAATAACAACATCATACTTATTAGCCAGCTCACCTATAATCTTTAGTTCATCATCATTAAAACAAATCCACGACGGATTATTAGGGTTTGAGTAAAGAACAGAATGAATTTTACCAGTACTGAAATACGACTCCAACTTTTCGCGAAGAGCTTCACCACGATAGTTATAAACATCGAAGCTTTCAAACTTAAGATCAAGCACTTTATGTTGCTGCTTATGCACAGGAAAGCCCGGATCAATAAACAAAGTTGTATCTCTCTCCTTATATAACCTGCTAAGCATAAGAAAAGAGGCAAAGCTACCTTGCATAGAGCCTACAGTAGGGATACATCCTTCTTCACGCACATCAATATCCAGAAACATCTTCACAAAACGCGATATTTCCGCTTTCAGATCAGGCACACCCTGAATATCAGGATACAAAGAAGCAACACCTTTTTCCAGTGCTTCAATTTGTCCACGCACGCCAAATTCATTAGCCGGCAAACCGGGAATTCCCATTTCCATTCTAACAAATTTTTCACCTGTCGCTTTCTCTATTTCATCAATAAGCTTTTTTATCTCACGAATAGAAGCTTTACCTACAGATGCAAGCCTGCTTTCCTCAATTTTTTTCTTTACTGTATCATAATTAATAGGAGTATTTCTCATAATATCTTATTTTACTTTTATTTATCTATTATATCTTATCTTTCCCCATCAAATCAGCAACAGCAAGAATAACACCAAGTGCTATACCCAGCAATGCTGCAAAAAGCACACGAAAATCTTCGGGTAATAAAAAAGTAACTGTGTGTGCCGGAATCCAGAAAAAGGGAATAGTCTTTTTAAAGACAAAATTCCATTGAACATTCCAGTCCAAAGCTACGAATAATTTACCAAACTTTATGGGGGTAAAAAAACCAATTAATGTTCCTCCTGTGGATTGGATATGCATGTCTGTTATTTTATGAAAAGTCATCATAACAGGAGCATAAAATATATTCATAAGCAGACTTACAGAGAATGCCACCAGAACTTTTTTTGCCGACAGAGAGCCGGACATAGCCGATACTGCTCCTGTTACTCCCATCTTCTCAAGAATAACCGGAGTTCCAACAGCAAAAACCATCATAGCTATCTTGATAGTAATGCCAAGGAAACCCCAGACAATCATTCGTGGCATCACTCCAAATCCCGGCGATATATACTTACCGGTTTTTATACGCAGCCCTATAACTTCCCCCAAAGTTGCCAACAAAGCAAATTTAATGAACGACATAATTATTCCATGATTAGAATTAAAATCAATGTAATAATTATAAACAGTACCAAAAGAAAAAGGTACAAATAGCAGGATAACAAAAAGAATAAATAAACCATCCTTCAAATCAAATCCTGTGTTTGATGTTGTTTCTAATTGCCTTGTCACTCCTGCTTATTTTTCAATCCTGATACGGGCATCAACAGCAATAACCTGCTTTGCACTACCCAATAGCGGATTAAGGTCCATTTCAATAATCTCAGGAGCTGCTTCAGTAAGCAATGACACACGCGAAATTATCTCAGCAAACTGATCTTTGTCAACCGGCTCCATTCCTCTGGCACCTTCAATAATCTTATAACTTTTTAGTTTACTCATTTCTGTCAGGGCATCTGCTTTCTTCACAGGAGCAATCATAGCACGAACATCCTTAAACACTTCGATAAATATTCCACCAAGACCAAACAGCACCATATGTCCGAATTTATCTTCCTTTTTCACGCCAGCAAAAAGCTCAGTACCAGAAAGCATAGGCTGCATTAGCACTCCCGTCGCATCCGGAATCTGCATCATACGGTCAAACTCAGAAATCACCTCTTCAACAGAATCAATATTTAGTTTAACACCACCCACATCACTTTTATGAACAGGGCCAACTACTTTCATCACCAAAGGAAAACCTATTTCTTCGGCATTAGTCTTTGCTTCCGCCTGAGTTACAGACACAAGCTCTTTAGCACGGTTAATACCAGCAGCATCCAACAGTTTCTGCACATCTTCGGGAGAAAGGTACCCGGAATTATTACTATCAATAACTCCTCTGATAGCTGTTTTGTCAACAACAAAATCACTATCACTTCCTTCTGATGGCGATGGTGTATTAAAAACACGTGCCAATGCACTTCCAAGTGTAACTTCATCAGAAAAGAAGACCCCACCTTTGTCAGTAAATGCCTTCACTTCTTTATCAGCAGTCAGTATCGACGGCAATACAGGGAAAATAGGCTTTTTGCTTATCGCTATCTTCTCCGAAAGGACATCATATACATCGAATATTTCAAACAGCCCCGGTGTTCCGAATATCACTACCATGGCGTCGATATCATCGAATTTATTATCAACATAATCAATAATAACACCCAGCTGCTCTGCTGTACCTGTTGCCAGGAAATCAATAGGATTAGCAACTGATGATCCGGGGAATAACTCATTCTTAAGATTATCAGCTTCTTTTCCTTCGATATGAGGCACGTTGAGTCCATTATTAGAGAGTGTGTCTGTAAGCATAACCGCAGGACCGCCGGCATGCGTTATCACAGCAATATTTTTCCCCTGAAGCTCAGGATACATAAACACAGAAGCAACACTGATAAGATCTTCACGTCCGTGGCAGCGCACAATACCTGCTTTACGAAATAGTGCATCAACAGCCACATCAGAGCTTGCCAAGGCTCCAGTATGCGATGAAGCAGCACGGCTTCCGGCTTCAGACCCCCCGGCTTTTACTGCTGCTATGCGACATCCTTTTTTAATAAGTGAGGTTGCATGTTTGAGCAGCATTTGTGGCTTATCAATATTTTCAAGATATAACAGCTTAACTTTTGAATCTTTTTCAGGATCAAAGGTTTCATCCAGATGTTTCAAAATCTCTTCAACACCAAGCTGGGCTGAGTTTCCCACAGAATAAACATTGGCAAACTGCAAACCATTAGGGATTCCTGCTTCCATTATAAAACAGGCCGTGGCTCCTGAGCCGGAAATAAAATCACATCCTTTGGGATTTAGCTTCGGTATTGGATAAGTGAATATACTTGAATGCTGTGGCGTAAGAATACCTACACAGTTTGGTCCGATAAGTGAACCATTAACTTTGTTTATTGCCTGTACAACCCTGTCTTCCAAGAGCTTTCCTTCATGGCTTTCTTCACTGAACCCTGCCGATAAAATAATAAACGCCCTGGTGTTTTTATTCTCAGTCAGGAATTCAACTGTATCAGGTATGTACTTTGCTGCGATGGCAATAATAGCCAGATCAACATCGGGCATTTCATCAGGCGTTCTGTAACTTTTTATCCCCTGAACTTCATCCATCTTGGGATTCATTACATATAATTCACCTGCAAATTTGCCGTCAATCAGGTTTTTAAGGATCTTACCTCCCGGCTTTTGAATATCTTCTGATCCGCCAACAACAACTATGCTGCGCGGATGCGTAAGTTCTTTTGTAATCATGTTCATTTTTTTCAATGGCACAAAGTTACAAGTTAAAAGGAATTTGGGAAAAGTTAATAAGAAAAAGTTTTGACAGATTACTTAATTACCTGTCTGCCTTAATGTAATGTATAAGAATTCATTTATTGCCATTATGCCTTAGCACACCATAAAGGTGTTGTTTAAAAATAAAATAATACCACAGGCGTTATATTTCCAGTATGTTTTATATTTTTGATATCGGAATCAAGATAAAATGATGAGACTATCCAGAGTATTATTCTTCTTTATAGCACTGCTTAGTGTTCAGATTGCTATTGCTCAAGTACCTGTTACAAGGTCTGAGGTTATTGAAACACAAAATGGAAAGAATTATTACATCCATACTGTGGAACGTGGCCAGACTGTTTACTCCATTGCCAAAGCCTACGATGTTACTGTTGATGAAATATATTTTGTCAATCCGGAAACAAAAAACGGAATTAGCGTGGGACAAACAATACTTATCCCTACCATTAATAAAGAAACAGAACTTAATAAAGAGGTGAAAGATGCTAAATTTGACTTCTTTTACCATGTTGCTGCCAGCAATGAAACATTTCAGGATATAAGCTCTGTGTACATGATTCCCAAAAAGTATATCGTTAAAGCTAACCCTGGCCTGACAGAACCTTTGCGTGAAGGTGAGTATGTTAAGATACCTGTGGAAGAGGCATTTGATATACTGGACGGAAAAAGCAACACGAAAGTCGCTGCTCCTCAAACAAAGACATATCAAACATCGGTGCCTGTGACAACAACTTCATCGAAAAAAATGCCAGCTCCTAAAACTACTGTTGAAAATAAAAATAAAGATACATCCGGCAAGCAGCAACAGAAAACGCAGGCTAATAAACCAGAAAGTGAATTTGTTGCATTTGACCCTGATATACCTATTATCCAGGACTACAGGCATGTTGTGATAATGGGTGAAACAACAAAATCAATTGCAGAAAAATACAACATTCCTGTAAATCTGCTTAAAGCTGCTAATCCGGGATTAGGTAATTCTGTTACTAAAGGTGACAGATTACGTGTACCAGACAAAAAGAAGCTTGGTGATATTAAAAAAGATGAAACACCTGTAAAAGACAACAAAAACAGTGATGTTAAAACAGAATCTGATAACAACAAGCAAGAAACAGAAAAACAGGAAAGTGCTAATATAAATAAGGAGTTTATCAAACATACTGTTAAACGAAAAGAAACCTTATACAGTATTGGGCGTGAGTACGGAGTTACTGTTGATGAGATAAAACAGGCCAACAAAGGGCTTACCAACTTAATCAGTATCGGACAGGTGATTCTGATTCCAAAAAAAAAAATAACTAATCCCTATATTATCCATCATGTGGATAAAAAAACGAGAGTCAGTAAAATTGCCAGACTATATGGTATTCCTACATATAAGATTGCAGACTACAACCAGAGTCTTGGTCGCAAAGCATATGCCGGACAAAATATTAAAATCCCTGTAGGCAGGAAGGCTAATATAGTGCCCATTGAAGAAATAAAAGAAGAAGTAATAATTGAAGAAACTCCGGAACCAACTACAAAACCAGTAGCAGAACCAGCAGTATGCAATCCTGAGCCCAACTTCAATAAAACTTTCAATGTAGCCCTGATGATTCCTCTTTCCGTAGAAGAGTTAGACAGTCTGGACCGCGAACAATTTCTACGTACACAACAGTCATACTTTAAGCCATTCAGGTTTATTCAGTTTTATGAAGGACTTCTGGTTTCTCTGGATTCATTAGAAAAACAAGGCATGAATGTTAATCTGTTTGTTTATGATGTTGATAAAAATATTACAAAAACAGCTAAAATATTAAAGCAGAAAGAGCTTAGATCAATGGATCTTATTATAGGACCTTTTTATTCTCAAAGCTATAATCAGGTAGCCTTGTTTGCAGGGAATTTTAATATCCCTATCGTAAATCCGTTATCATATCGTGAATCTGTGGCTTTCGATTACAGTAACTCCATAAAGATAAAGCCCGGAATGGAGTCGCAACTAGGAATGACTCAAACATTTGTAAATAATTTTGCACCCGATTCAAAGATATTCCTGATATCACAAACATCCTATGAAGATGCAGATTTTATCACAAACCTGCAAAATTCACTGTTGTCGAACATGGAGCCGCAAGTGAAATTCAGTAACTATGACCTGTATGAACTTGGCAAACACGTAGCTATGCGCGACACATTGTATGTTACAGACTCCGTACCTCCTCCATATACTTTCGAAGGTAATGACATTTACCCTGAAATACTGGAAGCCAATATTGCTGACAGTACCATAGTTAATAATTACTTTATCCGGATAAATTACAGCGCCGATAGTATTCACCCTTACCTTGACAATGCGTCAGTGTTAAGAAACAATATTGTTATTGTGTACGGAAAGAAGAAGTCATATATCCTTGATGTATTAAATCGACTTAATGAAACACGTGACACTTTTGACATTCAGCTGCTTGGAATGCCAGGCTGGGATAGGATAAGCAACCTCAGCAACGAAAAGATGAACAATCTTAATCTTAGCTATTTTGCTGCAGATCATATAGACTATAATAGCGATCTTACACAAGATTTTATTTATAAATTCAGAAACGCCTATTATACAGAGCCAGATATCTATGCCTATCTGGGTTACGATATTGGATACTATTTTCTTAGCAGTCTGTTTTACTATGGCAAAGATTTTGAGAAATGTATTGTAAACAAACCCCAGGACTTACTTCTTTCCAGTTATAAATTCAGAAAGGTTCAGGGAACAAACAACTATGAAAACACTTACTGGCATCTTATTAAACTACGTAATATGACGAAATCCAAGTATCCAGACTACCTGACAATACCAAAAAAAGAAAATGATAATGAGTAAAACAGGATATATAACGGTTATTTTTGCTATTATTCTCATGTTTACATCCTGCCAAAGCGATGTAAGGAAATCATATTGGGAAAATGGCAAGCTAAAAACCGAGCTTACTTACGATGATGATATGCTTAACGGCCGATCTGTATGGTATTATGATAACGGCAATAAAGAGCAGGAAGCATTCTACAAAAACAACCGTTTAGAAGGTAAGATGACCCGCTGGTACAGAAATGGCAACTATGAATCAGTATCCTTTTATAAGAACGGATTATTGAATGGCAAAGCAAAAACATTCGACGAAGGAGGGAAAATAATTCTTGAGGAAAATTATATTAAAGATACTCTTAACGGAAGGTTCTTTCAGCTCTATCCGGACGGAGGGATTAAAATATCAGGGAAATATGACATGGGATTGTATTCAGGCACATGGCTGTATTACAATACACATGGGGAAGTTGTTGGAACAGGTCATTATATTAAAGGAACCGGCGAACAAAAAGGGTGGTACCCTAATGGCAATCTGATGCGTAAGATCTATTATAAAAACAACCTGAAGCATGGTCCGGAGTACCATTTCAATGAAGAAGGAAGGTTAGTGGACTCAATAATGTATGAGTATGGGGAAATCTCTGATTAGTTTTTAGTAATGAATTAATCAAACCCAGCTTCAATCATATATCTTTTATATCCGCAAGAATATTCTCCCTGTATTCCTTAAGCAAGTTAGCCCTTGAGATCACACCAACATATTTTGTCCCGTCAAGAACAATCATATTGTAATTATTGGTTTTATTGAACTTATTTAAAATATCTCTGGCATCAGATTTAACACTAACTTTTTCATCAGACAACGGACTATATAAATAATCGGTAATAGACTTAATATACTTTTCAGAATCAAACATATCATCTCTCACCTGATCAAGAAGAATAATACCAATAAAATTATCCTCATCATCAGTCACAACAAAGATATTACGACTTGACTTTTTAATAAGATCGATAAGATCGCCCAAAGTGGCATTAACATTAATTGTAAGAACATCCTTCTCCAGAAGGCTCTTAATATCAAGCTGCTTAACCACAGTCATATCCTTATACTGATACATATCCCCTTGTTCAGCGAGCTGTTGAGTAAAAATAGAATGTTTATTAAACTTTTTAGCAATAAGGTAGGCAATGGATGTAGAGAGCATCAGAGGAACAATCAACTCATAGCCATTACTCATTTCAGCAACAAGGAATATAGCAGTAAGAGGTGCCATAAGAACTGCACCCAGCACACTGGCCATCCCAACAAGGGTAAAATTACTCTCATGGAAAACCCATGATCCAGGCCAGTAGGTGTTCAATGCTCTGGAAATAGCAAAGCCGGTAAAGCCCCCCATCACAGCAGCAGGAGCAAATATACCACCAACCCCTCCAGCCTGAGTAGTCAATGTAGTGGCAATCACCTTAAAGATAACAAGCAGCACCACAAACCCCAGTAATACAAAAGGCAGTGTTGAACCATCAACGAAAGTATAATCCAGTAATGATTCAGCATTCCCACTTACAATCATTCTGATACCATCGTAGCCTTCAGAGTAAAGAGGCGGAAGAAAATATAACACTACTCCCAGCAAGGTACCCCCAATTATTGCTTTAAGCCAAATGTTTTTTATCTTCGATGTTTGTTTAATTATCTGGAAGTGCATATAATGAAAGTAAACAGCGACAAAACCAGCGATAACACCAAGCAATATAAAATAAGGTATATCCTCAATAATGAAATCCTGTGTAACTTTAAAGTGCACCAGATATTGTTCTGCTGTTAGCAATCTGGTAGTAACAGCACCAGTTCCTGAGGCCATGAGCAAAGGAATAAGAGAAGCAGAACTAAGATCGAGCAAAAGCACCTCGAAAGCAAAAATAACAGCCGCAATAGGAGTTGTAAAGATAGACGCCATAGCACCTGCAGCACCGCAACCAATAAGAAGTGTTTTATGCTTATATCCCAGCCTTAACCACTGTCCTATTCCTGAACCTATTGATGCTCCAGTAGAAATAATAGGCGATTCAAGACCTACTGAGCCCCCAAAGCTGGCAGTCAGCGAGCCTCCTATCATAGATGAGAATATTTTATGATTACGCATACTGCCATCAAGTTTGGAGATCACATACAATATACGTGGCACACCATGTCCTACATTATCCTTTACTATATACTTTAGAAATACTATTGTTATTAATATCCCGACAAGGGGAATGCCAATAAGAGGTAAAATGGTATCAGCTTCAGCGTAATAGCTAAAAACTTTGTCTCCAACAGTAATAACAACATATTTTAGAATAGCAGCAGCAATTCCTGCCAGAAAGCCAATAATAATACTAAGTATCAAAACAAACGCTTTGTCGCTTAGCTTTTGCGAACGCCATACTAAAAAACTGCTAAAAATTCTGCTCCGTCTCATCTAATGACATATGTATGTACAAATTTAAAATAATTGGTGAAAAGCAAAGCCAATTATGATTACAATATGTTGAAGTAATAACTTTATTTGTACATTTATCCACGGAAATTATTAAAATAATGGACAAAGAAACTCTTGATTACATATTATTTGCAGCAATAGCTCTTGCTTCAGCAGTAATACTTTCTTTGGTGCTAAGAAAGATATTAAGTGTATTTATTTTAAAGTATGCGAAAAAACTCAAAGCCGATCCAACAAATTTCTCGTTTATTAAAAACTCCGTTGGGTTTATAATATACACTACTGCAATAATCATTATCTTTTTTCATATCCCCTATCTCAAATCGCTGGGTACAGCATTGTTTGCAGGAGCAGGATTTCTTGTTGTTATTGTAGGTATTGCTTCACAAAAGGCTTTTGGAAATATCATCAGCGGGATTTTCATTCTTCTCTTCAAACCCTTTAAAATATCTGATATAATTGAATTCAAAGATGGTCAAAAAGGCATTGTGGAAGAGATAACCCTTCGCCATACGCTCATTAAAAACTATGAAAACCGAAGAATAATAATCCCCAATAGCGTTATTAGTGAAGAAACAATCATTAATAGCACAATACAGGATGAGCGAATCAGAAAGCACATTGAATTTTCCATTAGCTATGATTCAGATATCGATAAAGCAATGGAAATAATCAACGATGAAGTTATTAAGCATCCTTATTATATTGATAACAGAAGTGAAGAAGAAAAGAAGTCGAATGCAGCCAGCGTTGTTATCAGAGTGGTTGCAATGACAGATTTTTCAGTCAACCTGAAAGCATTTGTATGGACTAAAGGAAATGATGAAGCCTTTGTTATAAAATGTGATTTACTTAAATCTGTTAAGCAAAGATTCGACAAAGAAGGTATTGAAATACCATTCCCATACAGAACTATAGTATACAAAAACGATCTGAACAATGGTAAATAAACTGCTAAACAGAAAGAAGATCAATCCTGCCGTACCTACCTTTACAGGAAACAGATTTGAAGACAAGATCAGCATTCAACTATTTAAATACAATCGGGAAGAATGTATAGAGGATTTAGACTTTAATGAGGACAAACTCACAGGATTTCAGAGCGATAACTACCAGTATTGGCTCAACATTCATGGCATTCATGACGCTGACAGGATAAAAACCCTCTGTAGTAAGCTCAATATTCATGAACTGGTAATCCAGGATATTCTGGATGTAAATCAACGACCAAAATTCCAGGAATATGAAAATTATTGGTTCTTCACATTAAAGTCTGTGATACCATCAGAAAACTCCTCAATTGAACAGGAGCAGCTAAGCTTTATTCTTGGCAAAAATTACCTGATCTCTTTTCAGGAAAGAAAAGCTGATTATTTCAACCACATAAGAGAAAGGCTAAGAAAAAACATTGGAATAGTAAGAGAACGCGGTACCGATATTCTATTATTCCAACTGCTGGAAGCTATCCTTGATAACTACTTTAAGACTGTTTATGATATAGAGAGTAAAATTTCAGAAGAGGCTGTTATTGATATTGATAAAGACCCCTCACCACAGATTATTAATTTAATAGAGCAATATAAAAGAGAGATACACCAAATAAAGAAAACAGTAATACCCATCAAAGAATTTGTTACAAAAATAGAAAGAGAAGAGTTCAATTTCATTCTGGAAAAGCACATCAAATATTTTTATGAACTAAAAGACCTGTGTCTCTCACTAATAGATAACTGCGAACAACTGGAAGTTAAACTTGAAAGCAGTACTAATCTCTTTTTCTCCGTTCAGGGACACCGTATGAATCAGGTAATGAAAACCCTAACTGTTGTTGCTACTATTTTTATCCCCCTTACATTTATTGCCGGCATTTATGGGATGAACTTTTCAGATATGCCTGAGTTAAGCTGGAAATGGGGCTATCTAATGGTTTGGGTTGTAATGTTGGCTGTTTTTGCAGGAATGGTATTATATTTTAAGAGAAAAAAATGGTATTGAGAATATTTGTTAATTATTAACCTACTAACTATCGATACTTAAAGTAAAAAAATCTCTATTTTTGAAGTTCAAAAATAAGTTTATGGATAATTTTATTGTTTCCGCACGAAAGTACAGGCCATCAACATTTCATCAGGTTGTAGGTCAGAAATCTATTACCTCCACTCTACAAAATGCAATTAAAAACAACCACCTTGCACAGGCATTTCTATTTACAGGTCCACGTGGTGTTGGTAAAACAACTTGTGCGCGTATTCTTGCTAAAACAATAAACTGCAAAAATCTCACTAAAGACCTTGAGCCTTGTAATGAATGTGAATCATGTAAATCATTTAACAACAATGCTTCATTCAATATCCATGAACTTGATGCAGCATCCAATAATACAGTTGATGACATCAGGCGACTGGTAGAACAAGTAAGAATACCCCCTCAAACAGGTGAATATAAAGTGTATATAATCGATGAGGTACACATGTTGTCATCTGCTGCCTTTAACGCATTTCTTAAAACTTTGGAAGAACCTCCCTCCTATGCGAAGTTCATTCTGGCAACAACAGAAAGGCACAAGATTATCCCAACCATATTATCAAGGTGTCAGATTTTCGACTTCAAAAGAATTGGCGTTGAAGACATCACTGAATACCTCGAGCATGTAAGCAGAAGTGAGAATATTGAATCAGAAATAGAAGCACTCACAATTATTGCACAGAAAGCTGACGGCGCAATGCGCGATGCTTTGTCGACTTTTGATCAGATAGTTAGCTACAGCGGCAGTAAAATTACTTACAAAAATGTAATCGAAAACCTCAATATACTTGATTACGAATATTATTTCAGAGTAACAGGATATTTACTGCGGAATGAAATATCATCACTTATTGTAATATATAATGAGATCATTGAAAATGGTTTCGACGGGCAACATTTCTTAATCGGATTAGCCGAACATTTGCGAAGTCTTCTGATACTTAAAACTCCTGAAACAGAAAAGCTACTTCACTCAGGAGGATCGCTTAAAGACAAATACATTGCACAATCGAAACTGGCATCTGCTAATTTCCTGATAGAAGCTCTTAAGGTTTGTAACAAATACGAACTTAGCTACAAAAGCAGCAATAATAAAAACCTCCATGTGGAGATTGCTCTTTTAGAAATAAGCGAACTATCAGGTGTTAAACATAATATTCCGGATTCTTCTTATTTTCCGACTGCCGACAAAGTAAAAGAGACAACTGTTAGCGAAAGTCCGGTAAAAAAAGTTGACCCGCCAGAATCAAAAAAGGAAAGCTTTGTTCAAACTCAGGAAACGGTTGCACCTGCAGAAGTAAAGGAAGAAAAACCTGTTGAGAAAACCGTTGACAAAGAGATACAGGAAAATAAAGAAAACACAGTAGTTGAAAGCAACCCTGTAATTCCCAAAAAAGAAAAAAAAGTAAATACTCCCAAGCCCGGTAACGGCAAAGGAAGAAGTATTAAAAATATAAGTATAAAAGATAGTCTGGCTGCTATTAAGAAAAAGAAAGATGAAGGCGGTGAGGTTATTGAAGAAGTTATTGACACACCTTTTACAGATGAAAAACTTGTGGAAAGCTGGAAAAACTTTATTAGTTCCTATATCAATACGTCACCAAGTTTTGCTAATGCAATAGCAAAATATGATCCAAAACAAAAAGAAGATTTTGTTATTGAGTATAAAGTCGATTCAATGATAATTTCTCAGGACACACTTTCGGTTACCAGCTTGCTTGAACATCTTAAAAATGAATTAAACAATAATCAGATAACACTTAAGCCAGTACTTCCTGAGAAAACAGATAAAAAGACAGCTTATACAGACAGAGAAAAATTCTCAGAACTAACAAAGAAGTTTCCTGAAGTAGAGAATCTTAAAAACCAGTTGAATATGGACCTTGACTTTTAATCCAGGCTGTATCATTTATATATGAGAGATTTGCATCAGCAAAACGCTCTTCATCAACGATATTTCTTAATGCTTTCATAGAGTTATAAGGACCACGTGCAATAGCCATATTTATGAGCCATGCCGGAATCTTTCCACCAATATCAATTTGTAGTTCAAATGTAATGTGCACATAACCGTTTTGTAATGGAGTAAGTGTCCAGCATGAGTGCAGATCCCTTATTCTCACACAATCCTCCTTTTCAGGGATAAAGTCAGGTAAGCTTACTGATTCTATTTTTACCTCACCCCTACTATCCTGTTCCAGATGTGCCTGAGTTATAAAATCCCGGTCTGTTATTGGCCAGGGTAAATCATTGCTTCCATAATATTTCCAGTGACGATCGTCTGAATCTTCAAGAATAAAAGACTTATCATTTAAAAATACCCAGTCGCTGTGGTGATCAGCATCACGTATGATACTTATCAATTGTGATAGACTTGCATCGAGTGTCGTTTCAACTTTAACTACTTTCAAGGGACTATCAGGTAGCTTACATACATAAGCTTTTATATGTTCATTATCCTTAACCAGCTTCCAGTTTAATTGAGCACTGTAAATGTTCAAAAAAGACAAACAGCTAATTATCAGTAACAATATAGATTTAAACATAAAAATAAGACTTGTACCAGAGGCGCAAAGATAGAAAAACCTGAAAACTTCAACAGATTCCAGGTTTTTCTTTCAGATGCATGATATTTATACAGACATCTTATCTATCAGATTAACTTATTTTTCTACTTCAACAAGTACCTCGTCGCTTTGCCATAAACCATGCTTTGTGCAAAATGCCATAGCAGTAAGCTTCATGTTTCTCTTGGGAACAATATGAAAATCTACTTCCACATGACCTGCTTCATTGGCAAGAGTACCCGGAGCAAAGCTAGCCTGTCCAAGCATAAACTCACCATTCCATAACTGCACATATGCAATGTAATGATCAAAATCATCAGGATGAGGGTATTCATCACCAAGTTTAACCTTTACAGCAAATTTCTCACCTGCTTTAGCATTAGCTTCGCAATGTACAAATGGCGAATGACGATCAATGTAATCCCTTTTTGCTTCTCTGTCGATTGTTGAAATGTCAACGTATCTGTTAATTTTCATGTTTAATTATTTTATGTTATTTAAATCTATTCTAAATTGCAAATTTAAGTCAAAATATCCAGCAAGTCAATTTTAAAGATTATTCACACGTTAAAAATACTTAATTTTTGTTATTCGTGTGATTTATTGGACATTTTACGTAAAATAATTGGGAAATACGCAAAAGCTATCAGAAAAGGCGCTTATTTATAAGCTTAATTTACTTACACTTACAAAATAAAAACATTTTTAAGATAGAATAACAACGATATTTGGTAGTCAATTTGTTAATTGTGAAATATTATTCTATTTTTGCACCCTCAAAAATTTGAAGTAAATAATTAATAATTAAGATCAAATGCAGAATAGAGGAGCTATTAAGTTTTTTGCAATTGCTTTTGCGATAGTAAGTTTATACCAGCTCAGTTTTACTTATGTAACTTCCAGAGTTGAAAAACGAGCAAAAGAATATGCTACTAATGATGTTGCTGTTCAACAGGCTAAAGAACTTTCTGATGGAAATGAAGTTCTTGAAACTATTTTAATGGACTCAATTTCTCACGCCAGAGAAAAGTATTACACTGACAGCATATCGAACTTAGTCGTGTACAACATGATTATAGCTGAATACACTTACAAAGAGTGTAAGGAACGTGAATTAAACCTTGGGCTGGACCTCAAGGGAGGTATGAATGTTGTATTGGAAGTATCAGTAAAGGATATTGTTAATGCATTATCAGGTAACAGTCAGGATCCTGTTTTCAAACAGGCTATGAAAATGGCTGTTGAGAAGCAAAAAAGCAGTGGACAAAGTTTTGTTTCACTTTTTGGAGAATCTTTTAACGAAGTAGACCCAAATGCGCGACTTGCTTCAATATTCCTCTATGAGTTTAAAGATAAAGGAATAACAACAAATTCAACAAACGAAGAAGTTTTACGTGTTATCAACAAGGAGGCTAACGAAGCTATCGACAGATCTTACCAGATTCTGAGAACGCGTATTGACCGTTTTGGTGTTGCACAGCCAAATATTCAGAAGCTGGCTACAACAGGTCGTATTGCTATTGAACTTCCTGGCATTAAGGATCCTGAAAGGGTTCGTAAACTTTTACAAGGTACAGCTCAACTGGAATTCTGGGAAACATACAACTTCTCTGATATCTATACTTATTTTGATGAAGCTAATGCTACCCTCAGAACTGAAGAGATATTAAACGAAGAAACAATTGAATCCGACGCAAAGAAAAATGCGGAACAAGTTTCAAAGGAACTGGATAACACGACCAAAACACTGGAGAATGGTGAAAAAGAAACAGAACTTTTAACAGATGAAGCTGCTGACATTGACACTGTTGAAGAATCCAATAAACTTCTTGAAGAAATTGAAGCAGATACAACTGCTGCTGATGAGGACATGAATTTTGCTGATTATGCAAAACAAAATCCTCTCTATGCATACCTCAGACCATCATATCAGCAAAATCAGCAAGGTCAGTATTATCCTGCACAAACTGCAAGAGTTGGGTTTGCTGCTGTTAAAGATACTGCTCGTATTAACCATATGCTAAGAATCACCAAGGATCTTTTCCCACGTGATCTTAAATTTGTATGGACTGTTAAGCCAAACCCACAAACACCTGATGTATTGGAACTCGTTGCTCTAAAAGCAAGTTACCGTGATGGTAGCTCTGCTCTTGGCGGTGATGTAATTGTTGATGCCCGTCAGGATTACGATCAGAATGGTGGTATTGCTGTTGATATGCAGATGAATGCTCAGGGTGCTAAAACATGGAAAAGATTGACAGGTGAGAACATTGGTAATCAGATTGCCATTGTCCTTGATAATTATGTTTACTCCTTCCCTGTTGTTAATGGTGAAATTCCAAATGGCCGTTCATCAATTTCAGGTGGATCCATGACTCTTAACGAGGCTCAGGACCTTGCAAACATTCTTAAAGCTGGTAAACTTCCTGCTCCTGCAAGAATTGTAGAAGAGGCTGTTGTTGGTCCTTCTCTTGGACGTGAAGCAGTTCGCTCTGGTATGAACTCATTCATTTTCGCGTTCATCCTTGTGCTGGTTTATATGATTGTATATTATAACCGTGCTGGTCTTATTGCTAACCTGGCACTACTTACCAATATGTTCTTCCTCTTTGGAGTACTTGCTTCACTTGGAGCGGTTCTTACACTGCCGGGTATGGCTGGTATTGTTCTTACTCTGGGTATGGCTGTTGATGCCAACGTAATTATTTACGAGCGTATTAAAGAGGAAATAAGGGCTGGTAAAGGTCTGCGGCTTGCTATAACCGATGGATATAAAAATGCTTACTCTGCTATTATTGATGGTAACGTAACAACATTGTTAACAGGTATTGTACTTTATGTATTTGGTACTGGTCCTGTTCAGGGATTCGCTACTACTCTTATAATTGGTATTCTTTCTTCATTGTTCACAGCGATCTTTATTTCAAGAATGTTGTTTACATGGTTACTAAATACTAACAGAAAGATTAATTTCTCAACAAAAGCTACTGCGAATGTTTTAGCTAATGCAAAAGTGAAATTTATTGAGATGAGAAAGAAAGCATATATCTTCTCTGGTATTCTGATTATTATCAGTCTTGTTTCACTTTTTACAAAAGGACTTAACTTTGGTATTGACTTTACAGGTGGCCGTACATATGTTATTAGATTTGACAATGACGTTGATACTCAGGAAGCACGTAAAATTCTTACTGCTGAATTTGATGGCAATGCTCCTGAAGTTAAAACTTTTGGTGCAGGTTCACAGATAAAAGTTACCACAAAATATCTTATTGATGATGACCGTGTGGAAGTTGACTCAATTATTCAAGTTAAACTTCACAACGGATTGAAATCTCTTTATGATAATGACATTAAGTATTATGACTTTTCATCAGATACTGAAGGTGAAAACAAATTACTTGGTATTCTGAGTTCACAGAAAATCGGGCCTACTATTGCTTACGATATCCGTAACAAGGCTTACTTCGCTATTTTCTTTGCTCTGATTATTATCTTTATCTATATCGCTGTCAGATTTAAAAAATGGCAATATGGTTTATCTGGTGTAGCTGCCTTGTTCCATGATACCATAATAACTATGGGTCTGTTCTCGGTATTCTACGGACTGCTTCCATTTAGTATGGAAATAGATCAGGCGTTTATTGCGGCTATTCTTACGATTATCGGGTACTCTATCAACGATACTGTGATTATCTTCGACCGTATCCGTGAAAACACTGCTCTGTTCCCAAAACATAGTATTAAGAGTAACATTGATACTGGTCTTAACAGTACTCTCGCCCGTACACTGAATACATCAGGTACAACATTCGTAGTACTGCTCGTAATCTTTATCTTTGGTGGTGAATCAATTCGTGGTTTTATCTTCGCTCTTATGATTGGTGTTCTTGTAGGTACTTACTCTTCTCTGTTTACTGCCAGCCCGATCGCTTACGATCTCCTTGGTGGTGACAAACAAGAAAAAGAAGTAGCCGAACGTGAAGCAAAAATCAAAGCTAAAAAAGGTAATAAAAAATAATATTACACTATAAGTTATCAGAGTCCCATTACTTCGGTAGTGGGGCTTTTTTTTTTGACTACTCCTTACCTTGTCCCGTTGATTTGTATCCTTTTTTTATCTTATTTTGCAATTTATAATATTTCTAAATAACATTACTATGAAAAGAACAATCTTATTACTTACAGTTATTATTCTTACTTCATTATCTGCTAAGTCATTAATGGCACATTGTGAAGTCCCTTGTGGAATTTACAACGATGAGCTGAGAATTGAACTCATGAAGGAACATATCCAGACAATCGAGAAAGCTATGCATCAGATAGAGGAGATTCAGAGCAGTGAGAACATAAACTACAACCAACTGGTTAGATGGATTAACACAAAAGAACATCATGCCACATTAATTCAGGAGATGGCTGAGCAGTATTTTCTGGCGCAAAGAGTTAAATTTGCAGATCCTTCTGATCAGGAAAAATATCAGAAGTATATTGCACAGTTAACAACAATGCATCAGCTTATTGTATATGCTATGAAGGCAAAACAATCGACTGACCATGAAGTTATTGATAATTTGAATAAATCACTTACCGGGTTTGAGGAAGCCTATTTTGGCAAAGATGCTCACCGACATGATATTCACGGAAATCATAAATAAATGAATTACAGGGAAACACTACAGTGGATGTTCAGTCAGCTTCCGATGTATCAACGCATCGGCAAAGCTGCGTA
Source organism: Bacteroidales bacterium (assembly GCA_963676635.1). Lineage (GTDB taxonomy): Bacteria > Bacteroidota > Bacteroidia > Bacteroidales > F082. The sequence continues at coordinate 3,956,160 of OY781105.1, read as the reverse complement.
TAAAGCAAATCTTGATAATACAATCAATTTACTTGAATCGCTTAATAACCCACAGAATAATTTTAAGGCTGTTCATATTGCCGGCACTAATGGCAAAGGCAGTGTTTCCCATATTATTGCTTCTGTTCTTCAGGAAGCAGGTTATAAAACCGGACTTTATACCTCCCCTCACCTGCTCGACTTCAGGGAAAGGATAAAAATCAACGGACAGATGATACCGGAGGATACTGTCGTTGACTTTGTTGATAACAATAAAGATAGTTTTCTGGAAATAGGGGCATCATTCTTTGAAATGACTGTGGGGATGGCTTTTGAACATTTCAAAAATGAGAAGGTCGATATTGCTGTAATAGAAACAGGATTAGGCGGAAGACTTGATTCGACAAACCTGTGCAATCCTGTTATATCAGTTATTACCAATATTGCAATGGATCACATGGCATTGCTTGGTGATAGTCTGGATAAAATTGCTACAGAAAAAGCTGGTATAATAAAAGACAATACACCTATTATTATAGGAAGACACAACACTATATCAGATTCGGTTTTCATTAAGACAGCCGAAGCTCATAATTCTGTAATCACCTTCTCGGAAGATAATACTGAAACCAAACCTGTTCACAGAGAAAATAACAGCAACCTTAGATATTATGATATCTGGTATAACAATGAGCTTATCCTAAGCAATCAGGAAGTACCACTTGGGGGTGATTACCAGACAGAGAATATTGTAACTGCGGTATGTTCAATTATGCAGTTATCACAAAATGATGAGTTTAATATCTCTTTTGATGATATAAGTAACGGGTTACAAAATATCCTTAAAAACACAGGATTTGCAGGAAGATGGCAGCAACTGGGCACTAATCCGCTGACAATTTGCGATACAGGCCACAATATCGATGGCATAAACGCAGTTGTTCACCAGCTTATGAGCACAAGCTATAACAAATTGCACATGGTAATTGGTATGGTTAACGACAAGGATATCTTTTCCATATTAAATATACTGCCTAAAAATGCGACTTATTATTTCTGTCGTCCGGATATACCGCGTGGGCTTGATGAGAACATTCTCTGCGAGCAGGCTTTTAAAGCCGGACTTAACGGCAAGGCATACAGTAGTGTAGCTCAAGCTCTGCGATCAGCACAAAATAATGCATCTCCTGATGATATGATCTTTGTAGGAGGAAGTACATTTGTTGTGGCTGAAGTTGTGTAATACTTATATAATAAGGTATCAGCCCCCAAATGGTAGTCTGTTTAGAATTGACCTGCCCAGAGTAACCTCATCAGTATATTCAAGCTCATTACCAACAGCAACGCCTCTGGCAATGGTACTCACTTTAATCTCAAAAGGTTTTAGCAGTTTATATATATAGAAATTTGTTGTATCACCTTCAACAGTAGCCGGCAGTGCCAGAATTACTTCCGATATATCTTCCTTGTTAACCCTTTCCACAAGGTGTGATATTGTAAGGTCACCCGGACTAACACCTTCCATAGGATTAATAATTCCTCCAAGAACATGATACAACCCACTGTATTGCGATGTTTTTTCAATGGCAATAACATCACGGATATCTTCAACAACACAAATCAAACTACGATCACGCTTACTGCTTGCGCAGATTTCACATACATCTGTATCACTAATATTGTTACACTGTTTGCAGAAACTGATCTCGTTTCGCATCTTAATTATTGACTCACCAAGGTTCTGAGCATAAGATTCATCTTCTTTTATGATATATAATGCAAGCCGAAGTGCAGATTTCTTTCCAATTCCGGGTAACCGGCTTAACTCATTAACAGCAGTCTCCAGTAGTTTTGATGAATAATCGTTCAATTTTTAAAAGATTTATTTGATTGCAAAGTTAACATGTTCAGAAAATAAATACTTTTATTGTCAGAAAATAGTGCAAATATGTATAAAATAATTTCATCTGTTCTGTCATTGTTACTTATTGTAATTAATCTGTCGGCTCAGGATATAAACAAAGTAAACAGTTTAGGACAAAAATCCGGCAAATGGGCTAAAACATACGATAATGGTAAATTGAAATACGAAGGACAATTTAACAACGGTATCCCCACTGGTACTTTTACCTACTATTTCAAAACCGGAGAGAAAAGAGCTCAGAACATTTACTCTGATAATGGGAAGATTGCTGATAACATCACATATTATAAAAACGGCTTTAAAATGGCCGAAGGGCAATATATAAACCAGAAAAAAGAAGGTCTGTGGAAGTATTTCATTGATGAGGAAGGTAATAAGATGGTATCAACTGAGAATTATCTCCATGGCGAACTAAATGGTGAATGTATTACTTATTATCCGGATTCATGTAACCCCGCGGAGATAGTATATTATAAAGAAGGTGTAAAGAATGGGAAACTTATTAAATATTTTCCGGATGGGAAATTGATGACTACTAGTTATTATAAAAATGGTCAGCCTGATGGTGAGTTTATTCATTATCACCCTAACGGACAAATACAAATAAAAGGGATATACAAAAACGGCGAACAGTTTGGAGAATGGAAATATTATGACGAAGATGGAAATGAAATAGATGAGAGCAAGTTCAAACCATCAGAGCCTGAACAATAAATAAAAGAAAAGTTAAGACTATTAATTATCGGGACAACTTTCCGGCAAGAATATAAATACTGTAAAATAACTTAGACACAACACATGCGACAAATATCAAAGTTCATATTCAAGATAACTGGCTGGAAAGACGTTGGAGAAATTCCTCCTGACATGAAAAAGGCTATCTTTATTATTGCTCCGCATACTTCTAACTGGGATTTCTTTATCGGAAGATTCTATTGCTGGATTCATCGAATACCAATTAAGCTGCTCATAAAAAAAGAAGCCTTTTTCTGGCCCACAGGAGGATTATTAAAAAAAACAGGTGGTGTTCCAGTTGACAGAAAAGATACCAGGCACATAATCCCGTATGTTGTTAATCTTTTTAATAGCAATGATGTGTTCTTCTTTGCAATAACCCCTGAAGGCACACGTAAAAAAACCAATAAATGGAAAATGGGATACTACCATATTGCCATCCAGGCTAAGGTTCCTATTCTTCTTTCTTTTATCGATTATAAAGAAAAAAGAGCTGGAATTGGTGAGATTTTCTATCCTACAGGAGACATGGATAAAGATATTAATAAGATTGAAACCTTCTATAAAGGAATACATGCCAAACATCCCGAACAATTCAATTTAACTTAATATGGAATTTTCTACATACAATAAAAAATCATATATTTGCATTAACAATAACTATCGCAATAAATAATTAAAAACTTAAATATGAAAAAACAGTTAACTTTTCTAGGTATTATTCTTGCCTTTGTATTTAGTATCTCATTTTCAACAGATGCTGTGGCAGGAAAAAAGAAAGTACAGTTAAGCACATCTGAACCTGATGCTGAGATTTACATTGATGGTAAACTAATGGGTAAAGGTCAGGCTGAAGTACTTATTCTCAAAAACTCATGTGTAACAGTACAAATACAGAAGATTGGCTTTCTCGATGAAAAGATTACTTTCTGTAATAAGAAAAATCATGCTGTGCCACCAAAGACTTACTTTGTTGAAATGAAAAGAGATGATGCTTACGATGCTTCTATTCAAACAGATATCGCTAATATTGATATCGAATTGAAAACTACAAAAACTGAAGATGAAGCATGGCGGCTGATCAGTATGATTATCACCTCTTACTTCGATGTAATTGAGGTAACAGACAAAGAAACCGGATACCTTCGTACATCATGGGTTATTCAGTCATTTAAACAAAATACTATCAGAACAAGAATGATTGTTAAATTAGGTGATACCAACCCTTTAACATACAAAATCAAACTTGTAAGTGAAGAGTCGAGACGCCCGGGTACTAGTGTTAAAAGTGACGAGCTTTACCGCGAATGGGACAGGGTGCTGAGAAAATATGAGAGTGTTATTGATGAGCTAACATCCAGATTAGCTAATTAAAACCTGTCACAATAACGAAATAAGAGTTAATTCACATACTGTGAAAAAAAGAAGCAATCCGATTGGATTGCTTCTTTTTTTATACAAATAACCTTAACACAGTAATTCCTTTATTTATAGATGAAATAAATCCTGATTCGTCCTTATCAACCAATCATTGTCTGATTACATGCTTATAATTAAATCAGGATAAATTACATATTTAATCTTCATGTAATTACATTCTAATCATGATCAGATTCTATTCTAATCATGGTTAGATTCTATTCTAATCATGGTTAGATTCCATTCTGGTCATGACCTGAATATGAATATCAATGCATAGAAACACCATCATTTAAAATAAAAATACTTATCAAGAAAGATGAGAACCTATGAAATGAGCAAAGCAAAAAGATTTCTGAATCACATTCAATGAACCCAATATTTAATCAGGATAACGTTAATATTTCCTATTTTTGTCTTTTATTTTAATGATATGATACCTCAATTAGAGAAATTAAAACATACAGACTCAGGAAACTTTTTCCTTTTAGCCGGTCCTTGCGCCATTGAAGACGAACATATGGCTTATCCAATAGTAGAGCATATTCTGGATATCACCAATCGTTTACAGATTCCTTTTGTATTCAAAGCTTCATACAAAAAAGCCAACCGCACACGAATTGACTCATTTATGGGTATTGGTGATGAGAAAGCCCTTGGAATACTCAAAGATATTGGAAACAGATATGATATCCCGGTTGTTACCGACGTTCATAATGTGGAAGAAGCAAAGCGCGCTGCCAAATATGTTGACATGTTGCAAATACCTGCTTTTTTATGCAGACAAACAGAACTATTAAGATCAGCCAGTGAAACGGGTAAATGTGTGAATATTAAAAAAGGTCAGTTCTTATCAGGACAGTCTATGCGCTACGCCGTAGAAAAAGTTACAGGTGCAGGTAATGAGAATGTTATGCTTACCGAGCGTGGCAACATGTACGGTTACGGTGATTTGGTGGTTGACTATCGCAATATTATTGAGATGAAAAAAATCGGAGTTCCGGTTTGTCTTGATGTTACTCACTCTCTGCAGCAGCCAAACCAATCTGAAGGCGTTACAGGCGGACAGCCCGAACTAATAGGAACAATCGCCAAAGCAGGGATTGCAGTCGGAGCTGATGGTATATTTCTGGAAACACATCCTGCACCTGAGATTGCTAAATCAGATGGCGCTAACATGCTAAGACTCGGACTTCTTGAAAATTTACTTGAAGAACTTGTAGCAATAAGACGAGGTACAGCCAGCCTAAACAAATAAGACTCTGATAATAGAGTAATTACAAAAAAATACAGATTAAAATAACACTTCGTCTTACTGACGTACGATACTGACAATATTACCAGTAACAGGGTCAAAAATCAGCTTATTTGAACCCAGAGGAACAGTGGTTACAATACCCAGTTGATTTATAGTATTTCTTCCTGAATAAACAGTAGATCCGTCAAATTTCACCTGTACTTCAGAAGAAGCCGGAATACGGTAATAAATCATATTAGGAACACCGGCAGGTGGTTCACTATTATCCTTAACAAATTGGCTTTCCTGATTAATCTGGATACTAATATCTTTATTTCCAATAACAGCCAACGAACCTGATTTACTATGCTTTGACGGCACAAAATACAAAGTCATCCTATCAAGCGACACAAGCTCTTTACCAATAAACAATTCAGAATATTGACGCTCCATTTTTTTCATCTGTTCATCCATATAAGCAATGCTATTTCCATAGTTAACTTCCTGATAACCCGACATAAGATTATATCTGGCTTCACGCAATTTTTCAATCTGCATAGCCGCATCCATTGCTTTATCACGATCACTTTTATCCACCCATGAAGTATTAAACATAAATCTGTTTATTGTAACAGTATCAATACTGATTGTTCTGGTGATAGTATCTGTTTGCTTACGTTTGTTATATTGAGCCAGAAAAGGAAACTCATCACTCCCCTTTTGAAATATAAAAGTCTGTTCATGATCAACAACAGTATGAGCAGCCATAACAGGAGCATCTGTATTATATGCTAACAGACATCCTTCCTTAGAAAGGGAAAAAGAAGTAGTCATTTCATCTTTTGATCTGTCAGCAGGATACTGAACAAAATAAAACTGAGAAGGATCAGGTTCAGTAAAAGGCACAACATCTACTTTTACTACCTGATAATCAACGCTACTGCTTTTTATATAATTATCCACACCCAGATACTCTTCAGCATAATCTGCAAAAGGACCTGCAATATTTTCAGTCTTTTGATACACGATATCAACTTTAAGTACAGTCTGAGGCAGACTGTAAACAAAGCCATTAACAGCTCCAGCTGCAGTTGACGGATCCACCTGAGTAACCCGAATCTGAGCCATCGTAGTTGTCCAGGTAATAAAAACCAACAATATTACAAGCAACGATTTTTTATAGTTATTCATTTCCATCATTATAGTCAATATTAGATATTACAAAATTAAAGCATTTTTTTTAATGACAGCTTATCAATTCTATGATTATTAATAGCAATAAACCGAAATAACGATATCCAGTAAAAAGTACACAAAAGAAAAGTTATGTATCTTTGAATATTAAGATGCAATATAGTTGTAAACACACAAAACATTTTAACATATTATCAGGCAAGTGAAATTTAAACCATCAGCACCTAAGACAACATTACTTTTCATTGCAGGAACAATGTGGTTCCTTGTAGGTGCAATGCTTATATCAATGGCCGTTAGTTGGTTAAGCGCATATAATGGAAGTCCCTGGGTTTTCACAATAGCAGGAATCATAACAGCACTAATTGTACATCATTTCGGATTCCTTAAAATAGTAAATAAAAATCTCAAGCGTATATCTATTCTCCCGGAAAGGCCCTGTGTCTTCTCCTTTATTTCATGGAAAAGCTATATGATTATAATAGTGATGGTTACTTTAGGCATTACTCTTCGTCATTCGTCCCTTGAGAAACATTACCTATCAATAATTTACATCGCAATAGGATTAGCATTAATACTATCAAGCATCAGATACTTCAGATATCTTATCATGATAAAAAATAATGGCTGACTGAATATCAATTACCAGTTACTCCTTATAATTATCAATAAATTCAATTACCTTACTTGCACCAATACGTTTGGCTATAATCTTCCTTTGGCTATCCAAAAGGTAAAGAACAGGTGTTCCGTAAATATCATAAAGATCATGAAAATCCTGAGTAGCACTGCGAGTTCCATTAACATTTAATCCGGGAACATCTTTAACAATAACAGACTCTTTCCATTTGTCCAGATCACCATTAACATTAACTGCGTACACACCGATATCATATTTCTCAGAATTGTCAACCTTTTTAAGCTCTTTAATCTCCTTACCACATATTCCACAGTCAAAATCCCAGAAAAACAGAATCAGGTAATCATTCTTCATTTCCTTAAAAGAGCGTAAATGCCCCAATGTATCCACAAGAATCATTTCAGGAGCCTCATAACCAATAAGGTTTGGTCTGAGATCATCTGCCCGTTCCTGTAAAGAATTAAGTATTGAAGGCGTCGTATTTCTAACATCCTCTTTACTGAAATAATTATCAACAATGTGAACAAAAACCTTATCAAACCCCATAAACTTAGGATTCTGATATTCTGCAATATAATACCATAATAAATATCCCACTACCTCATCATTGGGACGTGCTTTTGAAATAACCATATCAATTGCAGCAGTAACTGAATCAGGGTGAAAAGCAACAACCTGATCAAAATACTGTTCCACATTTCTCATATATACAGGCGATCGTAACAAACAACTATCACTTAAATCCAAATAATCCCAGTAATGCTGCTTGTAATATTTATATGAAAGAGTACTGTCAGTACTGTTAACAATTGAGTCAGGTATTTTGATATCTCTCATAGCATTTAGTAGAGAAGATACAAATAGCCCCTGATTTTGATCGATTATATCAATCTTATGTTCAATAGTCTTATCATTCAGGTCTTTAAGCTTGTCTTTAAATTCCGTTACATCCTTATTCTCAGCTTCAAGAGAATCAATTATTTCTGACAACTCTTTACTTTCCTGAAATTGTTTCTCATTATAGTTCAGATAATTATAAAAAAGCTTGTTTTCTCTTGATCCGCTAACTTTCATATTACCGGCATAATCAGTTGTATCAGTGCTCAAAGAAAATTCCTGATCCTCTGAAACAATAAACTCAAACAACTTCTTTTTGTCATTACTTATAACCATATAAATGCCTCCTGGAAGTTTCTTTTTGCCATTAAAAAGAAACTTTCCACTTTTTTCAGAAAAAGCGGTATCAATTAACTTTATCTTTTTACCAAAATAAGAAGTTAACAAGACAGAAGAATCACTATAATTATCAATAATAATGCTTATTGAATACTTATCCTGACTATAAATTGTTGTTGAAATCATCAAAAAAGCAACAACAATGAAAAAAAAATTGAATTTTTTTGACATAAATTTTTTCTTTCAAAATTCGCGCAAAGATAGCAATAATGAGGCGATTAGTATGTATATTTGCATGAGTGAGTAAAAAATATTAAAAAAAGTTGAAAAAAAAATAGCTTTAGGGGGTCAAATTTTTCCTTTTTTTGGTACTATATTATAGAGAGTATTAATTTAGTTATAGGTATTTAATCGCTTTATTATGAAAAAAGTTTTATCGCAACACATTTTGCTGTTAATTTTTTTAATGGCATATGCAATGCTACCTGCTCAAAATCAGGTAGTGGGAACTGTATTATATCACGACAATGAATCGAATCCGGTTTATGATGTGAATTTGGAATTGTTAAACAACTCAAATCAGGTTGTTGCTACTGCAATTACTAATATGTATGGAGAGTTTGAGTTTAACAATATTCCAAACGGAGAATATACTATTGTAGGAAATGCTAATCTGCCTGTGGGGGATGTAAACCTTATTGATGCATCGCTTATTCTGCAATACTTATTTGGAATGACAACCTTTAATGATTATGAATTTGATGCAGCTGATGTAAACAATTCAGGGAATGTTACCTTTGGTGATTATGTTTTAGTTCTGGTAAGTTACCTTACACAGGGCAATCCTTTCCCAGCCGACGACTGGCAATTTGAAGAGGTTACTTTAGAGCTCAACAGCAGCAGAGATTTAGGTGATGCTGACACTACTAAGATGTATGGTACATCAACTGGTGATGTTGAGGGTATTTGGCTTCCTACTGGAAGATCACTTGCTTTAACAAATGCTGAATATACAGAAACAACCATTTCTGAAGAATATGCTGACATTAATGTGGGCTCTGACTTCAACAATTATATAGCAGGCTATCATATGGATCTGGTTTATCCAACAAACTTAATTGAAGTTGTGGAATTAACCGGTATAGATGAAAATCTGCACTATGATATCGATACAGAACAGGGAATTATTACCGTATCATGGCTTGATGAGACGCCGGATATGATGGCTAACGGCAATAAGCTTTTCACCATTAAGGTAAGAGCCATTAACAATACTTCACTGGAAGGTTCACAACCTATTAGTCTTTATGAGAACTGTATGATTCTGGATGCTAAATCAAATCCTGTGGAAGATGTAACTATCCAGTTACCAAAAATCAGCACAGCTGTTAACGAACAAGAATTTGAACTTGATGTAAAGAGTTATCCAAATCCTGCAGCAAACAACCTGAACATTGAAATTACCAGTCCTTGTGATGATATTGCCAACATTAACATTTACGATATGAGTGGCCGTATTGTAAAAACAATTGATAATATTTCAGTAACAAAAGGAGTTCAAACAATTGAAACTGAAACTGGATCATTTACAAGTGGCTCATACCTGTATATGATTAAATTCAACAATAATAATACTATCAGAGGACGTTTTAATAAAGCTGATTAATACTCTAGTACTATCCGGAGTATTTAATGCATGAATTAAATATTCTACTTCTCACCGCTTCCTTTTTTTGGGAGCGGTTTTTTTTTAATAAAATGTTAATCCTATGAAATATGATGGATATTCAACTTTCAAAGCTAACGCAGTAATTCCTAACTAAAAAATATAAATCTATATAGATTCACTTTCATGATAAAATTTTAAATATTTAATAAAATTCACCCATATTGTTATGATTACATCGTAAGATTGCTACTTTTGTAAAGGTTTTGCCAAAATCAAACAAAAAGTGATACATAAAACTGGAAGTAATAAATTCATTACATACATTGTTTGTATAATTATTCTGATTTTCCAGAGTAACATGACATACATATATGCAGCTGAATACCTGCCTCTTGAAGTTGAGACTGATAATTATGTTCAATCAAGTTCACACGATAGTCTATATAATCTTATAACGCTTGCAGATAAATATTCAGCCTCAAAACTTGCACTTTCAGATTCGTTAATCAGAAAAGCCTTATCAATTTACTCTCTTAGAAATATAAATAATGACACAGTTCTTGCCGACTGCTATCACATTCTTGGTAAAACACTAGTCAATCGAAAAAAATACTCAGCAGGTATAGATACTCTTAAAAAATCTGTTAGCATTAAGAAAAACAAAATAAAAGAAGATCCTATTTCAATTTCAAAAACTCTTAACTACATAGGAATAGGGTATCTGGGAAAAAAAGAATATGACAGTGCAGATTATTATTTCAATAAAAGTAAGCTAGATTTGATTTCCAATGAGATTTATGATATTAACTTATTCTATGTTTACCATAACCAAGCCATATTAAACGCTGAGTTAGGGAAATATACTAATACAACATTATACCTTGATTCTGCATTATTGGCAATAAATAGATGTAATGACAAAGTTGATAGCCTAATGATAGGATATTTCTATAATACACTTGCTCTTTTTACTACATTAACAGGAAATCTTACAAAAGCAAATAGTTACTTTGAGGATGCTGAGAATATTTTCAATGAAAGACTTAATAAGAACAGTTTTGTATTAGCAACACTTAACAATAATAAAGGAGTAAATTCATATCATAATCATGATTTATCAAAAGCAGAACTCTATTATAAAAAGGCGTTAAATATTTATCTCAATAATAATGACGTTGAAACTGACGAACTACCAAAAATCTACTACAATCTAAGTCAGATATCACAGGAGAAAGAAAATTATCAAGCCTCTATAGAATATTGTTTGGAGGGTTTAAAATACAATTCAAATCTTGACATTCAACTTATACTATACAATGGTCTGGCAAAAGCTTATTCACTAACAAATGATTATAAATCAGCTGCCCGATATTTTGCGAAAACGCTAAACATACTTGAAGATAAAGAAACAAATCCCAAGCGTTATTTTGAAATATATCTGTCATATGCTGATTTCTTAACACAAACTTACCAGTATGCTAAAGCTCTGGAGTATTACCAAAGGGCCATAACAAATGCAAAATTAGTTTTTGGGGAACTATCAGAACAAACAGCACTCACTATGCTTAAAACTGCTGAATTTTACCTTGATTGCTTAAATAAGCCTGAAACTGCAATTACTTATTACGATGAAACAATAGATATCCTGGAAGATATAAGAGAAACAAACTTTCTAAAAAACACAAGCATTATATTTTTAACAAATGCTTTATCAGGAAAGGGTAGAGCATTCCTCTCAGAGTACAATAATGATGAAAAAACTGAACACCTGTTGGATGCTGATACAAACCTCAGTAGTTCTATTGAGACATTTGAAAATGTTGTATCAAAATTAAGTACAAATGACAAACTTCTCTTGCTGGAAGATTTTGACAGCCTCTACAATCTCCAAATTAACAACTTACTGAATTTGCACACAATTACAGGCAATAATTCCTACTTGCAAAGAGCTTTCCAATTTATTGAGAAAAGTAAATCATCTGCTTTGCTATCATCGGTAAATTCAGAAAACGCACTCAAAACCAGCGACCTACCAGATGATCTTTTTCAATATGAACACAAACTAAAGGATAATATCAATGGATTACAACAACTGCTTGAAAAGGAAAAGATGGGTAAAAATCCTGATGCTAAAAAGGTAACTTATTTTGAGAAGAACCTTTTGGAAAACATTAAGCATTATGATAGTTTGATTGCATATCTAGAGTTAAACTTCCCAAAATATTATTCATTAAAATATAACAACAACATAATTGATCTGGATCAAATAGAGAGCCTTCTCGAACCTGACGAACTAATTATTGAGTATCACTATTCACATGATAAACTAACTATTGCTGCAATAAACAATGAAGGACTTATTATAAAACAAACAAACATTGACAGCACATTCCACAATGCGCTTGACTATATCTTAAACATAAATGAAACCAATTTTAATGATGAGAACAAGGCCAGCTTCTATAGGTTTAAGAAAAACACGCATTATCTATGGAAAAAGCTGATAATGCCTGTTGAAGAATATACTTCCAACAAACGCCTTATTATTATTCCTGATGGAAAGCTTGGCTACTTACCATTTGATGTTCTTACTGAATATGACTTTGAATATGACGGGATTGATTACCGGGATTTACCATACCTAATAAACAGCAATCCTTTATCATATGCTTATTCAGTAAATTTACTTTTCAATACATATTTTAGAAGTGACCATAAAAATGACAACACAACAATAATGGTTTTCGCTCCTGATTATACTTCAAACACAACATCAGAAGCAGATCAAATTACTACCAGTGAACTAAAATTTGCAAAACAAGAAGCTCAGAATATTGTAAAGAACTACGGTGGCACACTTTTCACAGGTACCAATGCAAGCAAGGAGAACTTTAAAATACAAGCACCAAAGGGTAATATTCTTCACCTTTCAATGCATGCCCTAATAAACGACTCTCTGCCTATGCAATCAAGAATGATTTTTTCTGTAGACGACAAAGAAAACATGCATGCCCATGAAGTTTTCAATCTTGATCTTACTTCAGAGATGGTTGTGTTAAGTGCCTGCAATACCGGATCGGGTAAGTTAAGAACAGGTGAAGGTATTATTAGTATGGCTCGTGGGTTCCTTTATGCAGGAGTGCCTTCAATTGTTATGACATTATGGGAAGCTCAGGACGAAACCGGTGCCTTGATTATGGAAAACTTTTACAAGTACCTGAATGAGGGTATGACTAAAGACAGGGCTCTTCAAATGGCTAAAACTGAAGTCCTGAAGGATGCAAACATGGCTAAAGCTCATCCGTTTTTCTGGTCTTCATACATTATTAGTGGCGACACAAAGCCTGTCCAGCTGGTAAGCAGTCCCGACAATATAAATATTATATACCTGATTCTTGCTGTTGTGGTAATATACATAATCGCACGATTCGTCAATAAAAAGCTGCAACATAAACAATAAGCTAAAATTGGCTGATACTAAGTGTAAATATTACATCGGGTTGAGGTTAATATTCTGTTGAAACATCAAAAGAGTTAAAGTTTGTATAACCTATTATCCTGTCATATTCAGGGACCCTTGTTCTGTAATAAACAAAAATAGTATATTCATTCTTGGTTTCCCAGTGATCACCTTCAACAACACTCACACTACCTTTAGTTTCACCATCGGGTACAACATCATACATAAAATCATAATAACCCTGCTTAAGAAACATTACAAGCTTATAGGCCCCCTGACGTGAATCATACTTCATTTTCGACCAGCTGTTAAGATTCCAGTTATTAAGCTGACCAAGGACGTACACACTGGCATCTTTGAATTCAGGGTGAACTAAAGTAAACTCCACATTAGCATATTCGCCTTCAGTACTTGTATTTTGATCATCTCTGGCTTTTATAAACATCCTCCCATTGATATCATCAAACTCCGAATAAGGTTTGTCGGCACGCGATCGGTCACTGTGAAGTATTACATCATATCCTCCATCCGGAATGCTGACAATTCTCTTTATGTACATCGACTGATAATGGTAGCTTTTCATGTCAAAGTGGCGGAATTCATTACCTCCCTCAAACACAATCCCTGCAGGGTAATGGAACTCCAATCGATCCATCGCCAATGAAGTAGGTTTAATATCTCTTTTGATATTGTCCCATCTGTTATTTTGCTGAATAGTAACTGTTACTCTTTCCAGTGGCTCGTTGGAGAATAAATCAGGTGTTGTTACAGACAAGTCTATTTGCTGACGTTTGCGTGTGTATTCAAGCTTTTTAGGATAATAAGGTATTACTACATTGATTTTAGATAACTCCTCAACAACATAAAACCGTTTTGTAAACAGTACATTCTCATCGTCATCATTATCAAGATACACCTTTAATATATAATTACCAGAAATTTTTATCTTCATCTCCGATGTTGGCAATGTTTTTTGATAGTGTATATAGGGAGGAATCGCATTCATAGAAAACTCATATGAATCAATATCATCCTCAAAGTAACCGTTAAGATAGTCCATTTGATCAAGGTCAGATGTATTCCAGTTTTCATCACAATGTATATATGTGTATTTAAATTTAAAAGACTCAGAGCTCATATCATCGAATGAAAGAAGCAGCTTGTCAGCTGAATTCAGTCGTATTATGGGATTAAGTAACTGATCCGATGTTGGATGTAATAATACTGTTTCTATATTACTGTCATAAATCAGGTCTTCATTCTTAATATACTGAGAATAAAGATTATTGGTAAACAGTCCGCCCATTAATAAGGCAATAATTAATAATTTGTAACACCTAATCATAGTAATGGTAAATAAATTAAAATTGTCTATATCTGTAACAGATGTCAAATTTAATAAAATATCAATCTGAAAACAGCTTATAAGAATCTATTAACAAGACTGACGCATAATAGCCCTGACCAAAGCTAAGATTAAATATACAGAACAGCAACATTATAATACTCAGCTAATGTAGTTTGCTACAATCTATTTTATAAATTTGATATCTGGAAATTATTGAAACAAAATAATGAATAACATTCGCACTATACTTACAGCAATTTCGCTATTTCTGATTTTATTGACATCCTGTAATAAAAAGGATACAGCAATTGATTTGTTAAAAAAGACGATATATACCATAGATACAATCGAGTCAATTTATTACAAACAAGATATGATGAGGACAAACCCTCAAAATATTCATGACACAATATTTCGATATCGTGAAATGTATTTTAAAAGATTAACCTCTGATTCAATTGTTGGAGTAAAAGGACACTGGTATATGTATGTAAATGATAAAGAAAATATCGTTTACGAAGATATTTACGATGGTAATAAACTGATTCGAAAAAACAATCGTGATAGTCTTGCACGTATTTATGATCTGGAGAAATATCCTGATTTTAAAAGAAAGCACTTTTGGGGACATAATACATTATACGGAATGCAGGCTGAATTTAAGTTTGCGCTTGACAATTTAAATTTCTACTCAATTAAAAGATTAAATGACACAGTTATTGATAGTAAAGACTGTTATCAAATATTAATAACACTTAAAAATAAATTCACAATGCCCGGCTTTGCTTCCAAACTTGAAAACTCTGAAGGAAGAGTTTCTGAAACGAAATATTTTATTGACAAGCACACTAACTATCCCATAAGAATGCTGGGTGTATCCTATTCTATCGAAGATCCCGGGCAAAAATTATTTATTGACCAAACATATTATGATATCAAGTTCAATTTAGAGATAAATGAAGATGAACAGTTTAATGTAACTGACAAATCAATTGAAGGATACATAATAACAGAAATGACACCAAAATAATTTTCACAAATAACAATGTTTATACAAAACAGATGAAATAGCAATAAATACAAGAATTAAAGTCAAATTCACATTTCATATTGTAAAAACTCTCCAGCAAGTGTCAGTATATATTAAGGAGTGTGCCTAAATTATCAACTTCATATTAAAGATATTTATACTATAAGAGAATATTTCTAATCTAATTGTAATATTTTATGTACTCAACCGGATAATAAACTGCTTCATATCATGTTTTTTTATTGAAATTAGCATGTTTAATGTAATTAGCTTTAGACAACTACACCCTATCTTGCTGTATTATCGATCATTACAAAATATATCTCAATTTAGAAATTTTCTAAATTTAATAACTTTTGAGAATAATTTCCTGAATAAGGATAATTATAGCTAACTTGCGCTCAATTTAACACATGAATTTTTATACATATGTCAACTACTTTTGTAATTAAAAAAGGATTGGACATCAAGCTGTTTGGTGAAGCAGAGAAAACAATCGTTGACTTAAACGCCACAAAATTTGCCATTAAACCAACCGACTTTACGGGTTGTTTTCCGAAACTTCAGGTAAAGGAAGGTGACATGGTAAAAGCAGGTAGTCCGTTATTTTATGATAAATATCGTGATAACATTAAATTTACCTCGCCTGTGAGCGGTAAAGTTACTTCTTTAGTTCGTGGAGCAAAACGTAAATTGTTGGAGATCATTATTGATTCTGATGGCAAAGAGGAAGCAATTGACTTCGGCACATTAAACATTAGCTCATCGACCAGGGAAGCTGTTATTGAGAAAATGCTTAACAGTGGTGTTTGGCCGGTAATGCGCCAAAGACCTTATTCTGTTATTGCTAATCCAAGTGACACTCCTAAAGCTATTTTCATCGCAGCTTATGACACATCACCATTGGCACCTGATTTTGATCTTATTGTGCATAGTCACGGACAAGAGTTTCAAACTGGCCTTGATGTGCTATCAAAACTTACTGACGGCACTATCCACCTGAATGTTGATGCTAATAAAACAACATCAAAGGTGTTCCTTAATTCTAAAAATGTACAGATTAACACATTCTCTGGTCCGCATCCTTCCGGAAACGTAAGCGTGCATATCAGTAGGATTGATCCTATTAATAAAGGAGATATTGTCTGGTATCTGTATCCACAGGATGTTCTTACTATCGGCAGACTGTTTACTGAGGGTAAATTTGACTCTACAAGAATCATCGCCCTTGCGGGATCTGAAGTACAAAAAACTGGTTATTATAAAACTCATATTGGTGCTCAAATTACTAATATGGTTAATAACAATGTTACTGATGGGGATAACAGGTTTATAAGTGGAACTGTTCTCACTGGAGAAAAGATAGAAAGAGACGGCTTTGTTGGTTTCTACGATTCTATGGTTAGTGTTATTCCGGAAGGTAAATATTCCGAATTTTTCGGATGGCTGGCTCCGGGCTTTAAGAAGTTTAGCTTCTCAAAGACTTTCCCTGCATGGTTAACTCCCAACAAAAAGTATAAAGTTGATACAAACCTGCACGGAGGACACAGGTCTTTCGTAATGACTGCAAAATTTGAAAAGGTTTTCCCATTTGATATTTACCCAATGCAGATTATTAAAGCTGTTATGGTTGAAGATATCGACCTTATGGAAAATCTTGGTATTTACGAGATTGACGAAGAAGACTTTGCTCTTTGTGAAGTAATTGATACATCTAAGACCGAGATTCAGGATATTATCCGTAAAGGTCTTGATATGATGCGTCAGGAAATGAGTTAATAAGAAAAAAAATTATAAGATTACCGCATGAAAGCGCTTAGAAAATTTTTAGACAAACAAAAACCTCATTTTGAGAAAGGTGGTAAGTTTCAAAAGCTGCATTCAACTTTTGATTCTATGGAGACGCTCTTTTTTGTTCCTGATAAGGTTACAACAAAAGGTGCCCACTTCAGAGATGCTGTTGACATGAAGCGTACTATGATAACTGTGTTTATCGCTCTTATACCTGCTTTACTGTTTGGTATGTGGAACATTGGTTATCAACACTTCCTCTCGCTGGGAGAAACTCCCGACCACTGGACTATGTTCTTTTACGGATTTCTCAAAATGTTACCTACCATAATAATAACTTATGTTGTAGGTCTGGGACTTGAAATTATTTTTGCACAGATAAGAAACCACGAAGTAAATGAAGGATTCTTCGTTTCTGGTCTTCTTATCCCGATGATATTACCTCCGGACACACCGCTGTGGCAGGTAGCTCTTGCTGTTGCCTTTGCTGTGATTTTCGGTAAAGAAGTATTTGGCGGATCGGGAATGAACATCGTTAACCCGGCACTTACTGCCCGTGCTTTCCTGTTTTTCGCTTATCCCAGCGAAATGTCAGGCGACAAAGTATGGATATCTAATATGGCTGATACCTTCTCCGGAGCAACGCCACTTGGTAAGTTTATGGTAGGCGACTTTAGCCAAATGCCTTCTGTATCTGATATGTTTTTCGGTATTATTCCTGGCTCTGTGGGTGAAACATCTACATTTATGATCCTTATCGGTGCTATAATCCTCCTTGCTACTGGCATTGCCAACTGGCGTATTATGTTCAGTGTTTTTGCCGGTGGGTATATAATGGGACTATTATTCAACCTGTGGGGATATAATGAATACATGCAGCTTGAAGCTTACAAACACCTGCTTTTGGGTGGCTTTGCCTTTGGTGCTGTGTTTATGGCTACCGACCCGGTTACCGCCGCTCAAACAAAGAAAGGTATGTTTATCTACGGATTCCTTATCGGGATGATTGCTATCCTTATAAGGGTATTCAACCCTGCTTATCCGGAAGGTGTTATGCTCGCAATTCTGTTAATGAATGTGTTTGCTCCTCTTATTGATCATTATGTTATTGAAAGTAACATTAAGAAGAGACTGAAGCGAATGAAAGTTAGTATTAAAAATTAAGAAAAATATATAAACTATGTATAGTAACGGTTATATATTCAGATACGCTGCCATTATGGTAATTATAGCTGCAGCAGTACTTTCAACAGCTGCAATGTTGCTTAAACCTTTTCAGGAAAAGAACGTTGCAATTGATAAAATGGAAGGTATCCTCGCTTCAGCTGAAATTCCTGATGTAGATGCTAAGAATGCTATCTCACTGTTCAATAAATATGTCATCGAAGAGATTGTTGTTAATCAGGATGGTGACGTTGTGGATAGTTACAAAGGTGATAAGATGGATGAAGCCAAAGCTTTTTCCATTGACATGAAAAAAGAACTCTATAACAACTCCAAAGGACTGCCTTATCAACTTCCTGTTTATATTATTGAAAAGGATGGTAAGAAAATGTATGTGCTGCCTTTGCGTGGTGTAGGATTGTGGGGACCTATCTGGGGTAATATCGCTTTGGCTGATGATATGAATACAGTGATAGGTGCTACCTTCGACCACAAGGGTGAAACACCGGGCCTTGGTGCTGAAATTACTGCTGATTTCTTTAAAGATCAGTTTGTAGGAAAGACAATCTTTGATAAAAACGGAGATTTTGTCTCAATTCAGGTGGTTAAAGGTGGTATTGCCAAGCTTCCTGTTGACCAGCAAAATCACGGCGTTGACGCTATCTCCGGTGGTACTATTACCAGTAACGGTGTAAGCGATATGCTTAAGGATGTTCTGGATTGCTATTTACCTTATTTACAAAAAAACAGATAAGAGATGAGTAAAGAAGTTAAAGAAAGAGAACCTCTGTTCTCACCAAAAAATATGAAGCTGATAAAAAGCCCTCTCAACCTCAGCAACCCTATTACGGTGCAGGTTCTGGGTATTTGTTCAGCACTGGCTGTTACCGCCAAACTAATGCCTGCCATTGTAATGTCTATTTCTGTTATTGTGGTTCTGGCTGTGTCTAACGTATTAATATCGCTGCTGCGTAACGGCATTCCTCCACGTATAAGGATTATCGTACAGCTGGTGGTTATCGCTTCAATGGTTATTCTTGTTGACCAGGTGCTTAAAGCTTTTGTTTACGATGTAAGTAAACAGCTTTCTGTATTTGTGGGTCTAATCATTACAAACTGTATAATTATGGGACGTTTAGAGGCATTTGCCATGAGTAATAAACCATGGCCTGCCTTTCTTGATGGTATTGGAAATGGACTTGGTTACGGACTAATCCTTATTATTGTTGCTTTCCTCAGAGAGCTTTTCGGATCAGGTACAATTCTGGACATCAATGTTATCCCTGAGTCGTTCTATAACTTTGGATATGTGAACAACGGACTTATGATCCTTCCTCCAATGGCTCTTATTACTTTAGGTGTAATAATATGGGTTCAAAGATATTATTCAAGAGACTTAATCGAAAAAAATTAGTACGATATAAAAAATAACTGCCATGCAAGAAATATTTAACATATTTATAAAATCCATTTTTGTTGACAACATGGTATTTGCCTACTTCTTAGGCATGTGTTCGTACCTTGCTGTTTCAAAAACTGTAAAAACTTCTGTAGGACTTGGCCTTGCAGTAATATTCGTACTGGGTATTACAGTGCCTGTTGACTACCTACTTAATGAGTATATACTTAAACCTGGTGCTTTGGCATGGGTTGACGCTAGCTTCGCTGATGTTGACCTTAGCTTTCTGAGCTTTATTCTGTTCATTGCTATTATTGCATCAATGGTACAGCTGGTGGAGATGGTTGTTGAGAAATTCTCTCCAAGTCTTTACGCTTCGCTGGGTATTTTCCTTCCTCTTATTGCTGTAAACTGTGCTATCCTTGGTGGTTCACTGTTTATGCAGGAAAGAGAATATCAAAGTCTGGCACAAGCTACCTCTTTTGGTATCGGTTCCGGTGTTGGCTGGTTCCTCGCTATTGTAGGTATTGCTGCTATCAGAGAAAAAATACGCTACTCAAATGTACCTCCTGCACTGCGCGGCCTTGGTATTACTTTTATTATAACTGGCTTAATGGGAATAGCTTTTATGAGCTTCCTGGGAATAAAATTATAACGAATTATAAACTATTTACATTATGACTTTACTACAAGTTGGAATGGGAGTTGTTATAGGTGTGAGCATTGCCACCTTCTTATTGGTAACACTTTTGTTAGTATGGCTTCTGCTTTTTGCACGTAAAAAACTAATGCCCCAGGGCAAGGTAACCATTACCATTAACGACGAAAAAAATATTGAGACCGATCCGGGCTCTACATTGTTATCTACACTTGCTAATAATAAAATCTTTGTGCCATCTGCTTGTGGTGGCGGTGGTACCTGCGGTATGTGTAAGGTACAGGTAAACGATGGCGGCGGAACTATTCTGCCTACTGAAAAGGGATTCTTTACGCGTAAGGAGCAAATGAATAACTGGCGTTTAGGTTGTCAGGTTAAGGTGCGAGAAGATATGAATATCAGCGTGGCACCTGAAATATTTGGTATCAAGAAATGGGAGTGTGAAGTGGTGTCGAACCATAACGTTGCTACTTTTATCAAGGAGTTTGTTGTTAAGCTTCCGGAAGGGGAAACTCTCGACTTCAAATCCGGTGGCTATATCCAGATTGATGTGCCTAAGGTTGAAGTTGACTTCAAGGATATGGATGTTGAAGAGGAATACCGTGATGAGTGGGATAAATTCAATATGTGGGATCTGAAGATGAAGAACCCTGAGCCTGTTTACCGTGCTTATTCTATGGCTAACCACCCTGCCGAAGGTAATATAGTGATGCTGAATATCCGTATTGCTACTCCGCCATGGGACAGAAAGAAAAATGGCTTTATGAATGTTAATCCTGGTATTTGCTCCTCATATATCTTCTCACGTAAACCTGGTGACAAGGTAACTGTTTCAGGCCCTTACGGTGAGTTCTTTATAAAGGATACTCAAAACGAAATGATGTTTATCGGCGGTGGTGCTGGTATGGCTCCTATGCGTTCGCATATCTTCGATCAGTTTGATACCAGGAAAACTAAACGTAAGGCTACCTTCTGGTATGGAGGCCGTTCAAAACGTGAGCTTTTCTATCTTGATGACTTTGAAAAGATTGAAAAAGAAAATCCTAATTTCAAATTCCAGGTGGCTCTTTCTGAGCCTCACAAAGACGATAACTGGACTGGCTACACAGGTTTTATACATCAGGTGATTTATGATAACTATCTTAAAGATCATCCTGAACCTGAAGAAATTGAATATTATCTCTGCGGTCCTCCTATGATGAATGATGCTATTCTTAAAATGCTCGATGATCTTGGAGTACCAGAGGAGATGATTGCATTTGATGATTTTGGAAGTTAGATTTTGTCAATATGGGAAGAATAATTTATTGACAAGTTATCAAGCTTCATATTTCTTCATTGTTATTAACATGAGAATTTTAGAGGTGATCGTTGTGATCACCTCTTTTTTTATATCTTTACTTCCGGAAAAATAAACCATGTTATGCTTTTAACCTCAAACAAAGTTAAAGTTAGAATATTGTTATTAGCCTTTATTATTCTTACTGGTGTAGACAAAACTTATTGTCAATCATCACAAAATAATGATGAACCAATACCTTATGATGCCAAATCATATTATGGTAACAACCTCATCAGGTATCATATGCTGGATTTAATCATCAACGAATTCACAATATCTTACGAAAGAATATTAAAAAACGGGAAAACAGGGATTGAAGTTCCAATTACATTTGGCTATGATAAAGACCCTGTCGAAATATATCTACCACTGCCTTTGGGTGATTATAATAGAGTAAATCATCTTGTTACGGAATTTGAAACGGGAGCTAACTTTAACTTTTATCCTGGAGGTCAAGGCATATTCAAATACTATCTTGGCCCGGGATTACGTTATGGGACAGGATATTGGTACCAAAATGTTAACGGAGATGATTACAGTTTCGACACATCTGACCCAATTAACACCGGCTATTTTAAGTTCTTTTTAAACAATGGGTTTCTTCTCACACCAGTAAGATCATTCAGTCTGTCATTGAATGGTTTTATCGGAATTCAACATGCTTTTGAAGCTACCGAAAAGCAAACGCAAACAAATTATGGACTATCTTTTGATTTAATTGTAAGATTTTAAAATATATAAATATGAAAACAACATTTATCACATTAGTACTGTTACTTTTTTCGGCAATGATGTTCTCGCAGTCTTATATTTATACACGTACACAACGTGAAAGAATTGCATCAGAGAAAATAAAGGTAAACGATGATGAAACCACTTATCAGTTGTATAACAATACAGATGGTGAGGTTTATTCTATTCCCAACAACGAAATAAGCTTAATTGCCTATGAAAACGGGAAAGTAAGGTTTTTTGAGAGTGTTGAGAATGCAGAGAAAAGAAATGATTACAACCCTAATTTTATGACCTTTCATCTGCTTGACATGGTGGTGAACAATTTCACTCTGTCGTACGAAAGGATAATATCTAAAGGCAAAATCGGTATTGAGATACCTGTTTCTTTTGGCTATGATGAAGATTTGTCGGGATTCGACGACCTCAGAAACACATTTTACACTGGTGTTACTCTGAACTTCTACCCTACCGGACAAGGTAAAGTAAGATATTTTCTGGGGCCCTCTATTCAAGTAGGTCAAGGGTATTTTAACGATGGATATTACGATTACCAATCCAATTATGTTACAGAGAATATTGATACTTATGTGTTTAGAATTCTTATTAATAACGGCGTAATGTTCACTCCTATCAACGCACTGAGTATTAAACTTTCTGCTGCTATTGGTATTAGGTACACAGAGAAATTAAAATATGAAGATGATGAACAAATAAATACTGTGGGAGCAGCTAATGTAAGCCTTTCATACCGATTCTGATTATGAAATACTCTATTCTTTTTTTCGTTGTTCTGCTTCTGAATTCATGCAATCTGAAACAGCAACAACCTGTTAAGCTTGTTGGTGAAGCGCAGGGCACCTATTATTCAATTATCTATTACGACGACCAGCAAAGAGATTTCCAACAGGATATCGATTCTATCCTTCATGATTTTGATATGAGTGTCTCACTTTGGGAACCTGAGTCTATCCTATCACAAATAAATAATGGCAACAACAGTGTTGTGCCTGATGAGTACTTTATTGAGAACTTCCGACTGTCGGAGCAGGTATCTGAAGAAACTGGTGGCTACTTTGACTTCACCATCGGATCATTGGTAAGCACATGGGGGTTTAGTATTAAGCACGACAGAGTGATCGACTCAGCTACTATTGATAGTCTGCTGAATATTTCCGGCTATAAGAAAGTACGTCTGGAAGGCAACAGGATTATCAAACAAAATCCTCATGTAAAGTTTGACTTCAACGCTATTGCACAAGGGTATTCGGTTGATGTTATCGGTGACTTTCTTCGCTCTGAAGGGATAAGCAACTTCCTGGTGGATATCGGTGGTGAAGTTACTACATCGGGTAATAAACCGGATAACAGCTTATGGAGGGTTGGTATTGAGCAACCTACTGAAGATATTAATGGTCCGCAGGATATAAATGCTATCATCGCCCTTACTAACAAATCGCTGGCTACATCGGGCAGCTATCGCAAGTTCTTTATGAAAGATGGTGTGCGATATTCTCATATGATTGATCCCTTTTCAGGATATCCGGCTATGCATAACCTTCTGAGTGTTACTGTTATTGCCAACAACGCCGCTCTTGCTGATGCTTATGCAACTGCTTGTATGGTGATGGGTCTTGATAAAGCTAAACAGTTTATCGAATCTAAGGATAACATTGAGGCTTTATTCATTATATCTGATGATAATAATGAATACCAGACTATTACAACAAAAGGTTTTGATAAATTAATTGTTGAATAATTCATAAGTCTGTTTATTTGAAAGGCCACCCTGACATCGGTCTTCGTAAGATACCCTGCGTCAATCAATCTATCACACTTTTTTGAACACTCCGTTTCCACTTGTCTCTTTGCTCATTTTCACTTGTGCTATTGGTCATTTCCTCCTGTGTTATTGGTCAACGGTACAGCTTCCGTTGGTATTTTCACACGTATGAAACCTGGTTTTCATACGTATCAAAACAGTTTTTCATACGTATCAAACAACACTTTCATAGCTATGAGTTGCCTAAGTGATAGCTATCAGTTACCCAAGTGATAGCTATTAGTTGCCCAAGTGATAGCTATCAGTTGCCCAAGTGATAGCTATCAGTTGCCCAAGTGATAGCTATTAGTTACCCAAGTGATAGCTATCAGTTGCGCCATTGATAGCTATGAGTCCAACCGTGACACAGCATCGGCTATCAAAGTGTGAAGATTAAAAAAGTGATTATTGCTCTAACACAGGGCAAAAAAAGAACCTTCCGGAAATTCCGGAAGGTTCCATATTTTTTAGAAACACCTAAAATTACATACCAAGATTCTTGGCAATTTTCTTAGGGAGAGCTTCTTTGTTAACAGCAATACCAATAGTCTGGAGTTTTACATAAGCCACAGAAGCATAGAAGTAACCATCATATACATGGCCTTCAGTACCCCATGAGTTCTTAATTTTGTAGAACTTATTACCATCCTGGTCAACAGCAGTACCAACGATAAGCATACCATGGTCGTCAGTAACAAGATAGTTATCATAATTTTCCTGACGCATTTCAGGAGTAATTTCTTTTTCAGGAACAGGGCCGTCGAATGAGTACATAGCTTTTCTTTTCTCAGCTTTTGTCAATGCTTCCCATTTTTCCTTTTCTGTACCACTCAAGTCAGGTTTTTCTTCACTTGGAATAATGGCAACACCTTTTTTCCAACCAAAACCCTTATCACTTACATCAGCACCCCAGGCAACAGTATAGCCATTTTCAAGAGCGTTGTCGATTACTTCAATCATTTCATCAAGCTGAACATTATATATAGGAGACCACAACCAGTTGTCAGGAATTTCCATTATAAACTCCTTATAATATGGTCTGTGCATATATGATGTAATCTCAATGTAATTATCAGAATTGAATCCTGTTGATTCAGCAAAACTCATTGGAGTATATTCTTTACCTTCATAAGTAAAAGTTTTCGGAAGATCACCTAAATATGTACCCAACACTTTGTCGAAACCTTCATGCCACACAGGAGTAAGCTTACGGTTTTTGTTTTCAATGATAGCATCAACATAATTCTTCAGTAAAAGATCGAGTTCACCATGTGTATGTTTTGATTCACCGTAATTCAAACCAGTATATACATCTTCAGGAACCATTCCGTAAAGGGTGATAACTCTAAGCACGTCTGTAATTTCGGCACCACCGCCAAAGTTAAGATTACCGTTCATACGAACGTATTTTTCTGCTTTATCAGAATAAGTATGATTTACTATAAACATTTCTGAAAAATCATATTCTTTTCCAGTTGTACGTAATAGTTCTGCTTCAACAAAACCAAGACCTGAGAAGCTCCAGCATGTACCTGAACGATACTGGTTCTTTACAGATGTGTGAGGGACGTTAATTTTTTCTGTGAATTCGTAGCCTTTTTTCTCTTCTTTCTTCTCTTCATCCTGGGCGAACAGAGAGATGTTTAATAATAATGCAACGCTAAGTATTGCAGCACTAAATATTTTCATAATACGTGTATTTAATAATTTGAGGCAAATGTAATAATTGTGTTAATGCAAACGATAAAGTAATAAGATAAAAAAACAATATTTAATCTGGATTGTCAGTCGGTTACCAATAAATCACACTCCCCTGATTGACATTTGAAGTCCTGCTTCACCCTGCGAAATCTTTACACTGCGTCCGCTGTAAACTGATAGGCAAAGTCACCTTTTCACACAGTCGCACTATCCCCTTTTTCCACAACCATTTCTACTGCAAATCACGCAGCATCTTTCTGAACTTACGTTTTTCCTGTCGCTGTTCGCGATTGTTATATCCCATAGTAGACATCAGTCCGCTAAGCGTACTTTTCCATATGTACGCTATTACGGACTTCTCTGTATCTCTGGTAAAATACACCTCCCCTTCTTTGGTCCTGCCAAGAAATCCGGGATTGTTGGATTTTATAAATATATCATTCAACAAGAGATTAGCCATGCTCCCCGACAATCCGGTTGTATTAGAAGCTTTCTCACGATCATACAAATCTACTTTAAGCTTTTTGTACCTGAACTGAAGACTACCCATGGCATTATAACTATTGCCGGAAATAAGAGGAATATTCAACTCACCGGTTCCACCAGAAAGTGATATACCAACAAGGTTCTGTGTTAAGGAGTTCAATTCTGTGAAGTCAATCTTATCCAGCTTCCCTGACACCCAGAAGTCGTTAGTATCGCTAGTTAGATTAAATGTAGCATTCATATCCAGACTGGCTTTACCCATTAACATTGTGTTTAGCGAAGCCACAAGGAAAGGAGTCTTATTCAGTGAAGCAGTATCATTGGTAATATTCTTAAGATTCAGATTAAATTTATTGAAAAATATTTCACCAGGAACAATTGATTTCTCAGTAATTTCCTTGTATTTAACAAAGGCATTATGAGTAACGACACTATCAATATCAATAAGAATTGCAGCCCCTGACAACGCCTCAGCAGGCATTTTCTTATAAGTTCCGGGTTTAATGGGATATCTTTTATTCCTGAAAAGGATAGAATTAAGTCCGTAAACATCAATAGTATTTGCCACTATCTCTTTATTATCCAACATTCGCCCTAAATCAGCACCACTAACATCTATCCTGTCAATACTAATATTCATCATATCTGTTTGATATGCTGCATTTTTAAAGAATTCCTCTTCTTCATAACGCGGAATCACATGAAATGAATCAACAACAACCAGATTACTATCGAAATTATACGACATAGATGACAGTCCGATAGCATACAAACTATCACTGGTTGTAAAGGAGTTATCTCCCATATCAACACTTAATGATCCTGCAATATCATACAAACCACTGTTTACAGAATCGATACTTATATCGCGTAACTCTATACCAATGTCATTAAGCACCTTACCTGAAGCATTGTGTAGCTTATCATGTTTAACATCAATATTCAAACCTGCGAAATAATTCATTCTAAAGGACGATATTACCCCGGGAAGGCTGATATTAATGTCTCTGGTTTTCTTTGATTTTGGCTTACCAGCGGAAGTGTTATCAATTGTGAGGTTGTCAAGTACCAAACTATCAATTACTATGGTATGCGGGTAACTCTCGCTTACATCCAGCCCGTCAATATCAGCAACAGCGACATCATAGTGCAAATATCCAGAGTCAGCATCAGCAAAAATATTTCCTCCTTCAATACCAGAAATATCTATCTCAGAGAAACCCTGGTCGAAAGCCACATCAGCAATCTTAAAATAATTGTTTTTTGTAGTATCCGAAAAGCTAAGATCGCTTACGCTGAAGGTATGTAGTCCATTAATATAGTTTTTCGATGAAGCATTTTTGTAATAAACATCAAAATCGCCCATACTGATATGCGAAGTTGACAGCTCATTGGCATATCTGAAAGAAAGCTCCATATTAGCTAACTCAAACTCTCCCATATTAAAATGAGGCATCTCAAACGTACTGGTACTCCCATTATTATGCACCTTAAACATATGCATATCGATAACAGGATTAAATATCTTAAGACTGGCAATATCAGATATTTTCCCATCAAGCAGATCATCGTAAACCAATCCAAGCACCTCAATCTCCTTTATTGTAAAACAACCAACTTCAAATTTCTTCAATTTAACAGGATCCACAGCCAATCCGCGTAGCCTGATAAGTCCGGAATCTTTAACCGATAACAAATTTGTAACAAGGAAATGTAAGGAATTAACATCCATCTCCGTGTTCTCCAAATCAACATTCCAATCGATGTTTTTAATCCAATCGCTGTTACTTAAATCACTGATTACAATATTATTAATATCTACATCAAAATCAGACACAGCTTTTATGGTATCCTTTTCAGATTTAAAATCAATATCAAAATTACCTGACAGCAATTCAATATTATCAATGTTTATCGCATCAGCGAAAGCAGCCTTACTATTTTTTACATTGTTTTTCTTTTGTATGGAAGCCCTGATATAAGGTTTGTTAATAATAATATTGCTCAAGTTAAACTCTTTCTGATCGATAATCTCAGGAATATTAACCCCGGATATCTCAGCCTTATTCATCAACAGATTAAGGTTTATATTCTCTGATATTGCCTTTAGCCCGAATTCAGACAGCGTGAAGATATCATCTCTAAGACTGGCATTATGAAAGCTAACCACCTCACCTGAAGCAGTTACGTTAATATTAGCTTTACCTATATCCACACTATAATTCTTTCCATCAGTATGATGCAGGTTATGCAGTGACTTCAATCC
Organism: Bacteroidales bacterium; assembly: GCA_963676635.1. GTDB lineage: Bacteria > Bacteroidota > Bacteroidia > Bacteroidales > F082. The sequence goes on along the minus strand of OY781105.1, from coordinate 3,926,988 downwards.
CATCCGGGTACCGTTAACAGAGATATCCTCAAATTTTATCACAACATCCGGCGAACGAAAATCAACATCACCATCGCTTATATTTACGTCATCAATATAAAAACCAGAGAACTCCTTGTGCGAACTATTCCCTGAATGTTTTCCATATTTCACCATATTTATATGTGGGGAAATAATATCAAGAGAAAGCTGAAGAGGAATACCATTAAGATAGTTATCAATTGACAACCCTTTAATGCTCAGCTCACTAATATTATTCTCCATACGCAGGTCAGAGTTATCTGCGGTATCGTTGATAGTAATATTAATTACTGTAACCTGATTATTATTTCCCGAGAAAACAACCGAATCAAAGCTACCGTGGATCCTATTCTCAGGACTATAATATTTTGCAGCACCCGAACTAAGTATCAATCCTGAGTAATCAGCCTTACGCAGCTTACCATGCCTGATAGTTGAGTCAATTTCAATACCATCAAACCTAAAGCTGATGTTAGTGGCATCGACCAAAGTATCGCCATTGGCATTAATATCAGTAAATATGGCATTCTCAAGAAAAATATCATTAATAACAAAAAGCGGAATCCTCTTAAAGATATCATGCTTCGCTCTGTGAGAAACAGTATCAACAGCACCCTCTTCATTAAATAAGGTAACATCCGGCGTTCTAATGATAATGCTATCAATCACCATAGGGGTAGTAGAATTCAACAAATTAAATTCCAGACCCCTTAACCTTAGCTCGTTAATCTTTGAATAGAGGTTGTGAGTTTTTCCCGATGAAGGAATACCCTGAACCCGAGTTAACAGATCATATATTATTAAGGAGTTATTATTTGTTTTAAAAACGAGAGAGTCAAAAGCTACACTATCACCATCGGCGCGATAATATCCAAAATCAGAGAGACTAACAAAATGCTCTTTGGCAAAAAACAAGCGAGAAGTATCCTCACTTTTTGTTGTATTGAAGTCTTTTAAAAGCAGATGAAAATCCACAGAACCCTTATGCCCGGCATAAGAAGAATCAGCCTTTAGGTCCATACTACCATTTGCGATCTCAATCTCATTAATCTTCACAACCAAATCACCAAGCACATTAGGGTGCTGCTTAATAGTCTTTATAATCTCACGAGGTTTCTCCCGAAAGGGCACTGGATTATCTTGCTGCTTAAACCAGAAACCCGGACTTATCACCATAAGTTTATCAGCAACAACCTCTCTTTCAAATATAAGCTTTAACACCGACAATCCTTTGAATTCAAGCTCATCGAAAGCAAATTCAGAAAGTTGGATAGATTTGTTCTTATCAATATAAAGATTACTAAAGGTGAAATTCGAATTATCGAAAGAAACAGTATTAGAAAGGATATTATATTTTACATCACCTATATTAAATGTAAGAGTCTGATTTGTTTTCTTTTTAATACTAACTTCAAGAGCATGACCAATAAGAATATGCCGTAGTAAAAACAACACTACCAACAGCAGTGTAACCACAGAAACAGAAACAATCAGCCAGCGCTTATACATAAAAAGAGCAATTTCTTACAAAGTAACGAAAATTACTTAATAAAAATACTACTACAACATAAGAGAAGTACAACAAAGAAACTTATTAAAAACAATAATAATATGCTTAAGATTAATACCGATACTTCAAAAGACACTACATACAAACTCAAAATAATGAACTAGTTGCTTTATACGTGTAAGGAGCAATTGGAATAATACATACAATAAAAAAATAAGACACTAATAACACAAATCGACATACACAGGCAAATGGTCGCTGAATCCCCCATGATATTTATAGCCAATATGAGTTCTGTTGGGCTTTATTCCTGTATATTTAAAATCTGACTCAAGTAAAAACCCGGGAGCAAATACATGAACATCACCACAAACAGCGAGTCCTTCATCATTTTTGGCGAGAGAATTGCTTAACAATATCTGGTCAAACACTAACCATTGTTCATGGTACTTGTAAGTTCCTTTAACATCTGGATTTTCACAATAAGGAATCATATTAATAAGATTGCAATTGTTATTACTACACAGGCTACTAACACTTACATTTTCATAACAGTCATTAAAATCACCCATTACAACAATGCTTGAGTTAGGATTAACAGAATATAAGGAATCAACAGCACTTCTTACAACATCAGCAGCCACTAACCGTAAAGTTTCTGATTCAAGCAATCCTCTGTATCTGGAAGTCCAGTGATTTACAAAAACATGGATAGTATCACTATTGATAAGCAAAACAGAGTAAAGGATATCCCTTGTTTTCACATCAGGGAGCTCCTTTGTTTTAATAATAATAGACTTTGAATACAGAATTCTAACACAGTTTTTTCGATACAGCAAAGACACATCCATTCCCCTGTGATCATTGGATTCAAAATGCACAATACCCATATCCCATCTGCTAAGAGGTGTATTAATAATAAGATCATCAATAATCCTACGGTTTTCAACCTCCGCGAGACCAACTACAGCAGGGGGCTGTCCTTCGCCTAAGGATAATATTGTCTTATAGATATTATTTCTTTTAGCAAGATATTTGGATTTAGTCCAGTGAATGGCACCATCTGGTGTAAAATCAATGTCGTTAATAAGACTGTCATCATAAACATCAAAAAAATTCTCAACATTGTAAAACATTATTCTCAGGCGTTCAACAGGTTTTGTCTGACAATACAATACACCTGATATATACACTACCATGACAATAATCAAATAAAACCGATAATTTAAGTACATGATATTTCTATTAGGTTTTAGATTAAGGTAACAAATTTAAGGCAATTGTCAATATTTTTCAAAAAAAACGAAACAAATATTACATATATTTATATAATACATAATGCAGATTCATAATATTTTGTCTATTAAAAATCAATATTTATAACAATAACTTTGAACAAAAGTAATCTATAGGGTGTTATTTACTATTATGTTTTACTAATTTTGTTCTTGAATTACAAACGGCCATATATATAAATATCTGACAACGTATGTTTTACAAAATATGTTAAAAAAGAATGAAATTTTTTGAAAAAAAGTTGCCTTTAGGGGGTCTAATTTTTATGTTTTTTGGTACTAATAAGTAGAAGGGTGTTAGAATATACAACTGAAGAAATTGTTGAAGGAATATCTAAAAATGACAATGTCGTTATTCAATATGTTTATGACAGATACTTTTTAGAAATACTTCGGATCGTAGAATATTACGGTGGCAATAAGAACGATGCTTTTGACATTTTTCAGGATGTTATGCTAACCATCTTTGAGCAGTTAACAACGGGAGAGGGAAAAGAGATTACAAATTTTCGGCCGTATTTTATTTCTCTTTGCAAATTCACCTGGTTAAAAGCTCTTAGGAATGGAAAGTATAACGAGAACAAAGCGATTGACGTAAGTAGCCTTCTTCCTGAAGTTGAATACAGAGAAATCGCGATGATCTGGAATGAAAACATCGAGAAAGAAATGAGAGATAAGTTGTTTATCAGTTCTTTTATAGACTTGAACAGTGCATGCCAAAAGATAATCCGCAGGGTTGCTTATGGCTGGAAGACAGAGAAAATTGCTGATGATTTAGGCATTACTCTGGCTTACGCTTATAAAAGAAGAGCTATGTGTATTCAAAAACTCATTAAGTTGATTAAACAAAAAATGTAATTTGTAAAACTTACTATCATGAAACAAAATGAAAAATCATTATTGATAGACAAATACGTAACAGGTAAACTGGAAGATACAGAACTTTGGGAATTCAAAACTGAATTGGAAAGAGATGAGGATTTAGCTAAAGAAGTTAAACTCAGGCAAGATCTTTATAATACTTTAAGGAATGAAAAGAAGATTGCATTCTTTAAAAACATTAATAACCTTAGAGATAAAAATACTACACGCAGAGTTAAACTAAATGTTTTCTCACGTCAGTTACAGGCTATTGCTGCTGCAGCTATTGTTTTGATAGTAATTGGTGCCGGACTGTTCACTGGTTTACTTAATAACAACAATACTAACATGAAACTGTATAGCGAGTACTTTATTGAAGAAGGAAACTTGCTGGCTACAAGAACAGTTACTGACATCACAAGAAGTGAAGTTAAACTGGGAATAGAATATTACGATAATAACGAATACGAGAAAGCTCTGAACATATTCAGACAAATGCCGGATAATTTCATTGCAAGATTATACAGTGGTTTCTCTTATATGAAAACCAATGAGTATTCCAAAGCTGAAGATCAGTTCAGCTATATTCTGGATCATGGTGACAACATTTTTGTTGACCAGGCTGAATGGAATCTCGGACTTGTATGCCTTGCGCAGAATAAAACAGATGAGGCTGTTGATATCTTTAAAAAGATTAGCGGTAGCAACTCGGCATATCATGATGAAGCAGAGAACCTTCTTAACGAATTAGCAAATAAATAAGTATAATTAAGCAGGTATATTAACTCTAAAAATTATGAGTAAAAAAGAAAGCGTTACCTTCCTTTTAATACAGAATATTTCTTAAATTTAGTGGTTCTTCTATAAATATTCAGCGCTTTTCTTTTTTTACTCATACCTTAATGCTTCAATAGGGTCCAATGAAGCAGCCTTGTTAGCAGGCACTATTCCAGATAAAAGAGCAACAATGAAACATATTGTAAACCCAACGATTATCCATAACCAGGGCATTATAAATGTACTTCCGGTGAACATTGAAACAGCGTTTCCTATTAATACTCCGATAACAATTCCAAATAATCCTCCAAACTGTGCTATAACAATAGCTTCCACTAAAAACTGATTTCTGATTGTTCGCTTTGTAGCTCCAACAGCTTTTCTTATGCCAATCTCTCTGGTTCGCTCTGTAACTGAAACAAGCATAATATTCATCAATCCTATTGCTGCACCAAACAAAGTTATTAACCCGATAATAGTTGCTCCGACAGTTATATTTGTATTCAAGCCTATTAGCATATTAGCAATATTGTCACTCTTCACTATAGTAAAAGAATCATCTATCCCTACCTTATCCTGTCTTATCCTTCTGAATAATCCTGTTGCTTCTCCAATGGCAGCATCCATGTCCTCTTGGTTATGAATCATAACATTGATCGTAAAGTTCATATTAGGGCGTGAGAAATACTGCCTTACATTCGCCACTGGCAAAAGACAATATCGGTCGCCACTAAATCCTATACTCGAACCTCTTTCCTCCAATACTCCTATAACTTTATACTTACCAGGCCCTACGCTTATTACTTTTCCTACCGCGTCAACACTCTTGCCAAACAACATATTCGCAATCTCAGTCCCAATAATAGCAACATGATTACCTCCCAGTGCCTCATCAGGCGTAATGTTTCGCCCCTTTAACAACTCCAGTCCGGAGGTTGTCAGATAATTCTCATCAATACCCATTACCTGAATGTTGGGGTTAGTCTTTTCCGACTCATACTTAAGGGTTGCAATGCCAGTACCCCATGTATTCATCGACACTGATGAAGGAAAACTATATTCTTCTTTGAATTGCTTTGCCTGTGCATAGCTAACATTCTCATACACTTTTGCATGTGGTCTGTTTCCACCAATGTGTACAACAACCTCTCTGTTTTGCAGACTAAAAGTATTTGATCCCATCATAGCGAAGTTCTCATGTAAAAAGAACTTCATTGCATCTATGGCAGTAAGAATCCCCACCAGGGCCATTATCCCGAAAGCTATTATCAAAACTGTTAACACTGTTCGTAACAGATGGCTCCTTATGGAAGCCAGGGATATGGAAATATTCTCATATATTAACTTGAAATTAAACATCACAAATCTATTTTTTCACCATAAGCCAGATCACCTGCATCACCAAGGCCCGGCACTATATATGCTTTCGCTGTTAACTCATAATCAATGGCACCTATCCATAGTGTGGCATTGTAAAGAGCCAGATGCTTCTTTACGTATTCTATACCTTCTTCGCTGGCTACTAATGATACTATATGTATTGCAGATGGTTTTCCCATTTCCATCAATGCCTGTATGGAAGCTACCATACTGCCACCTGTTGCCAGCATAGGATCGCTTATAATAAGTACTTTTTCGTCAAGACAGGTAGACGAAATATAATCCACCTTTATGGAGAATTCTTCGTTTTTTTTATACTTGCGGTATGCTGAAACAAAAGCACTGTCGCTGTTGTCAAAAAACTCAAGCAGACCCTGATGCATCGACAACCCGGCACGCAGAATTGTAGCAAGTACAGGGCGTTGCGACAATACATTCATCTTTGCTGTTCCCAATGATGTTACGATATCTTTTTCTTCATACCCAAGCTTTTTGCTGATCTCATATGCAAAAATATTGGACACACGTTCCATATTCTTCCTGAACCTCATACTGTCGGTCTGGATATCTTTATCCCGTAACTGACTAAGAAAAACATTAAATATTGAATTCTCTTTTCCTAATTCTATCACCTGCATAGTACTCACATTTAGTTGGACTTAATTTACAAAAGACTTACTTTTCTTTGGAAAAAACAAATCTGTAAATACTAAATAACAATTTTGTAATTAGTGACAATCTGTTTATCTCCAATGTATAATAATATGTTTTCTTTGCTCCAAAACCTTTATAAAATCGTGCAAGATTCTCATTGTTCGATCCTTCAAAATCCATTATCCATCCACTTGACGAGTTTGTCTGTATAACCTGATCAATAAGATAACTCATAGCTCCCGTATTTCGCGCATGACTGCTGGTTCCTGAGAACATAAAAATCATTTTCTTATTATAAAGCATAAAAAAAGCAGCAGCATACAATTCGTTTTTGTCATTATAAAGACCATAGGCAACTCCCTTACCCTTATGTATGGCACTGTACATCAATCGCTGTAATGTTATGTACTGGGCATCGCCCCAATGTTGTACATCAACCCCACGATTGTTTCTGAAAAGGTCAATAATATCACCCGGACTAATTCCTTTGGTAAAAACAAAGTTATTTTTAACAGCCTTTTTAATATTTCTCTTTTGGTTGGTGTTATATCCAGAGTGCAGCTTTCTATAATCACCTATAAGGTCAAGCTCATAATTAACATTGGGCTTTACTTTGAACTTACCCTTTTCAAATCTGTTAAAAACATTAAAATTATATCTTGCTACCTTAACTTTTTCAGGAATGGCATCCACAAACTCAGAAACAACAGAAGGATTAAGCACCGTTTTTGAAAACACCCCCAGCTGCTGTACAAAAAACGGCTGATACATGTATCTTATCCCCCACTTTTGTGATATGGGAAGAGGCATTACTCTATTGTAATCATCATCAACCAAGGCCGACCATCCACTAAATACAAGATCCAGATACCATGACATTGCATACACGTTGCCATTAAACGATTCCTTTATACACTGGTCCCATTTATCATAATCGATCTCTGTATTTTCTATATGTCGTATCAAGATTAAAACTATTCTGATGTTGCCATTTCCAGTAACTCTTCATAAACTCTGCGCCATCCTTTCCAGCGCTTCTCATTACTCAAAGGTTCATTATGCCATAATGAAGTAAAAGTGCCATTTACTGCTTTTACTTCATTAATCAGGTTACGGATAACTTCTATTGCATCCGCCGGTGTATACTTCATATAATCGTTAAGGGTACCATCCATTACTGCAAAAGGATGTACTCTGAGCTTTGTTTCTATTTCCAGATCAAGGTCATAGAAATTGTAAGCACTGCATATTCCTGCACGGAAGCCAGGCATTGCAGCATATCCCATTGAATAATCGTCGGTAATATCTTCTTCAATAAGATTTTGATATGTTGATGGCAGGTTCAATCGCAAAAAATGCTGCCGGCTCTGCGTGATGTCTTTATTAACAACAGATTCAAGATATTTTATCTCTTTGTGAAGAAGTTCGGGATGATCAGAACTGTAGTACGACGGGTGAATACCTATCTGTCCGTAATCACCCATTTTTTTAATAAGAAATCTGAATGTACGGTTTCTGGTATTGATATTTTTATCGAACTCACCGTAATGTCCGAAAAGAAAGAAATATATAGGCTTCAGATTATAACGGCGCTGGTATTCTATTTGCAGATCAAAAGTATCAAAAGGATCTTTAAACCCTGAGAACAACACACGAGTTCGCTGAACAATTTCTTTCCAGTCAAAGTCCTTGAGTGATAAAAGATAGCCTCCCAGTACTCTTACCAGTCCCTTTTGCGAATAAGCAAATGCTGCATCGATATCATATGTGGGCCTGAAACGGAAACTCCTTGCCGGAAAATGAAAATCAGGATATCGTGATAAAACAATGTCTCTGATCACCAGCGACCATATATTCACAACTGGCTTCTGAAGTATTCCCAGCTCATGGGCTGTGCTTAATTTTGCTGTGTATCTACCATGCTTATCAGGCACATAGGGCTGATATTCTTCATAACGCGAGACAAAGTAAAATATGGCAGAGAACACATCGAATGGGAGTGCAGAATTGCTTTCATAAACTGGAAAAAGGCTTTTTATTCCCTTATATTCCACATAGTCCAGATCAATAGTTTCAATACCTCTTTTAAACAGAAGGTCTGTTGCTTTAAAGAAAATATCGTCTGAATGGGGCTTGTCGGCATACACAATCTTAACGGCATCTGCAGACAGAAATTCATCAAGGTTTGACGTAAGTGTACACTTTACCTTAAGCAATTCTCTAAACACCAGGCGAAATACAAATTTCACCCTGCTAGTCATTTTAGGCACAAAAACCAATAATCCTTCCATAGGGTCAAAGGTAGGGAAAATTAGTTATGAATTGTGTGCTACCACCAACTTATAACTTATAACTTATAACTTATAACTTATAACTCTTAAATGTTTCTCAGTATCTCATTAGCGTAGTTAGTCCAGCTCATATCGCGTGAGGTAGCTGCTACGTTATCACGCTTGATGGGGCGCTCAATAGACTTTTTCATTGCTTCCACCATTGAATCTATGTCGTTTGGCTCAGCAAGGTATCCATTAAAGCCATCAATAACCGTTTCCGGGAAATGCCCTACTTTAGTGGCAAGCATTGGCATCTTAAAGTTATACCCTATTGATTCAACACCAGACGGAGTAGCTGTTAAGTAGAAAAGCATGATATTATCACTTACCTGAAAGTACTTAGGTACGTCTTCATTGGGCACAAACTCATTATTGACATACACAAGATCTTTAATACCCAACTCATCAATCATGGCAAGCGGGTTATAGTCCTGCTCATTATCCTGTTTTTTCAGGAATAGCTTCTTAGCGGCACCAAAAGTTGCACTCTTTAACTTTGTGGAGAACTTACCCTTATCAAGTGTGTTCCAGAACGACTCACCACAGACTATAAGAGAAACATCATCACGCTCTTTGGCAAGACGAGCAAATGCCTCTATTACATTATGCAGACCCTTATATTTCCTGATAAAGCCAAAAAACAAAAAGACATTCTTTTTAAGACCCATTTCCTTTTTAGCTTTAGTAACATCAAAGTCGGGATCAGGTGAAAACATATCATATACAGGATGATACAATTTAAGCACTTTTGTACCAGTACCCTTAATTTCATTCCCGCGCTCAATAACTTCAAAGCTCTGTTTGTCGCACAGCGATTTCAATTCTTCAGCGGTCTTAAAGGCATGCACAATATAAGAATCGGCATGCCTTATTCCCATCTTTGTAAGCCTGTTATCAAAGGAACTACCTTCCTTTTGGATAACAAAATGAAGATCAAAGAATACTTCAATATCCTTGTACTTTTTCAGCTTACGGGCGATATACCCAAGAGGAATACCCTGAATAGCAATAGCCCACTGGAATATCACCTTCTCAGGTTTTAATCCGGCTATTAGCTTTACAGTAGCATTCCAGCTTGCAGGGTTATTATAGTTAGTTATATAATGCACCTTAATATTAGTCCCTGCCAGCTGGTCTGTTTTACTTTTTCTATCAATAAAATCGCGTGGTATAATTGCAGGATATTGTTGCGTCCATGATACAATATGTACTTCAGTATCTTCTAATTTCACCATTGCCTTGGCCAGCGATGTATTATAGTTAGCAATACCGCCTTTGAACATTGGTCCGGGACCAAAGCAAACAATCGTTCGTTTTTTAATGCTCATTCTTAAATATTTATACAAATGAGAATATTGGTTTATTGAAACTTCAGAATATACTACATACGCTTTTTAGCAGCTTCATATACTCTTCTCATACCTTCTTCAAGGGATATTTTTGCTTTCCAGCCAAATTTTTCTTCAACAACATCCATCTTACAATATCTTGAATGCACGCCTACAGGCTTATCGAGAAGCGGCTTAATGGTTGGCTTATATCCTGCGAAAGAGGTAAATACATCAATCAGCTCGAGGAAAGAAGTTAGTTTGCCTGAGCCGATATTATATGCGGAGCCATCACTTACATTATCCATAAGAATCTGGATAAGGTCAATAATGTCATCAATATGTACAAAGTCGCGCCCCTGTTTACCAGAGCCCCATACTTCAAACGGATTTTCTTTTTTTGCAGCTCTGAGAGCGATAGCAGGCACAGGGTAGCTTGTTTCCTGATCTTCGCCATATCCTGAGAACGGGCGTATACACACTATCGACACACCGTAATGCTTAGCGGCAATCTGCGCAAGGAACTCACCTGTTAGCTTAGTCCAACCGTAAGTCATGTCAGGTGTACCCAGATTTTTAGTAAAGTCTATATCACCTTCGCTGAGGGCAATAGCACCTTCTGTAGTCTGGAGGCTTGTTGGATAAGCAGCGCTGGAGCTTGGATAAAGCACACGTGCCGGTTTATGGCGCGTAATCCAATAGAAAAACTCTGAGTCGATGCTAAGGTCAAGAGCAACCATTAACGGATCTCCGTCTATTTTCAACCTGCCGCCAACAATAGCAGCAAAATGGAACACATCATCAAAGCGTTCAAAGTCGATATTGTAAGTCTCCTGAATATAATTAGGATTCTGTCGCATATAAAACAACAGGTTGCGGAAGTCACCATTCCAAAAGAACAGTCGTTCATCCTTACCAATTATCTCAAGGTCACCATTTTTATGAGAAACATACTCACCTTCAAACCATTCTGATGGGTGACGTCCTATACTAAGGTCATCAACCATAAAAATCCTGTCGTTTGTTGTGTTAAGAAGTCTTTTCACAACATTGCGGCCAACAAAGCCACATCCCCCTGATACCAAGTGTATTTTCATAATATTCTTTTTAATCTATTGTCATAGAAGCAACAAAGTCACTTCCTGCTGTATGTAATTTATTTAGTATTTTCAAAATTTGTCTTTTCCCTGATTTGATACTTAGACCTGTCGGGACGATTTCTGGCAACCATTTCGGCAAGAAAGCCTGTCATAAACATCTGAGTACCTATTATCATTGCCAGCAGTCCGAAAAAGAACAACGGCCTGTCGGTCATTTTATACACTGCCATAAAGAATTTAGCATATGCCAGATAAGCAGCGATAACAAAACCTATGAGGAATATTAATGTACCCAGACTACCGAAAAAGTGCATAGGCCTTTGCGAGAATTTTGACACAAAGTTGATTGACAGCAGATCGAGATAACCCTTCAGAAACCTGTCGAGGCCAAATTTCGTTTCACCATACTTCCGTTTCTGGTGTATCACCACTTTCTCATCGATACGTGAGAAACCTGCTGCACGTGCAATGATAGGTATGTACCTGTGCATCTCACCATAGACTTCAATATTCTTAACAACCTCATTGCGATAGGCTTTAAGTCCACAGTTCATATCATGCAATTTGGAACCGAACAGTTTGCGCGATGTCCAGTTAAAGAACTTTGAAGGAATATTTTTAGCAAGGGTATTGTCATAACGTTTCTTTTTCCATCCTGAAACAATATCCAGATCCTCATCCATTATCATACGATAAAGACCGGGTATTTCATCCGGACTATCCTGCAGATCAGAATCCATTGTTATAACAACATCACCCTGTGCTGCTTTAAATCCTTCATTAAGAGCAGCTGATTTTCCGTAATTTCTCCTGAATCTTATCCCTTTTACAGAAGGATATTTAGCAGACAGTCCGGAGATAATTTTCCAGCCTGAATCCGAAGAGCCATCATCAATAAAGATAATCTCAAAAGAAAAATGATTGGATTTCATCACATTAAGAATCCAATCATTTAACTCAGTAAGTGACTCTTCCTCGTTAAATACAGGAATTACTACTGATATATCCATTATTTGCCGTTTTAGCTAAGCAACTTGATTATTTTCTCGCTTGGCAAATATAGCAATAATTAACGAAAGAATAGTTGATGTAAACAAGTTACCCACAAAACCCCATACAGCCATCATAATGGGGCTTGTCATCATCTCTGTCATTGAGAGAGCCATCTCAAGCTGGTCATCGGGCATGTCAGGATTTGTAGCCAGAATATTCTCTTCTGCTTCAAGAAGAATTTCCTGTGCAAACCCCGGATCAATAGATGTGGCATAAATAAATGTGTATATTGCTGCAATAAATGATGCAATAAGACCTGTGTAAAATCCGGCACTGAACGCTTTTCCGTAACTGCAGAAACCACCGAGATCTTTATTACGAAACTCAATAATAGACCAGAATAAGCCAAGAGCCATAATTACATATGATATGTACATTATCCACGACTGACGATCAACGTCTGTCAAATAAAGAATAAGACTAAAGAGTATTAACGCAACTCCTACGTAAATACCTCTTAAAACTGATGGGCCAAAAGCACCTTTAAGTTTTTCATCCATGATTTTTGTTTTTTAATAATAAGTTAATTAACAGTTTTTATTTCAAATAATAATTGTTATGCGATAGAAATATCCCTGTCGATACGCTTTACAAACAACGAAATCAACAATCCAAAGATAATAGTAAACAATGAATAATACAAAAAATACATTGTGGACGACACCAAAGGATCATAAGAAAACTCAATAAATTGCAGTCTGTTGCTTATGAGCTCTTCAGGATATAGCCCGTAATGCTGTATCATATTATTACGTGCTTGCTCTACTATATTCTCAATATCAATGTGTACAATGTAATTCAGATAGACATACCTTATAACACCAATAACAATTGATGCGATTATCCCTAGCGAAAAAGTAATACCTACTGACCTGCGGTAGCTCATATATCCATTATAAATAACGTTTCTGTAAATAACAGAAAACCAAACCATAGCCACAAAGAACACTATAAAAACCAGAGTATTCAACATACGGGAGCCAACCAGGTTAGCAGTATGTATAAATGAATCCAGAATACCAACAGTAAGGCCCATTATAAGGGCAAACAGGAACAATAAAAGTACTGGTTTTAATCTCATATCCGGTTTAAACTAAAATTTAATGTAAAACTAAATATTTTTTTCAAATCCCTTGCCATTTTATCAATATTAGCTATTTTTGCCGCCGGGTAAGTCTCATACGACCAGCTCCCGCTGAATTCCCCCAGGACCGGAAGGTAGCAAGGGTAGGCGGTCGTAGCGGTGCGATATGAGTAGCTTACCCTTTTTTTATGCCCTTTTTTGTTAACAAACATGCAATCTGTAAATCAAACATAATACAGATAAAGTAAAATATCTGGCGAGCAAGTATATAAACCTTGCAATATGCAATTTATTTAATGAACAATCTACCTCCATTAAACCAATAAAACTCAAACCACATTTTGTTTTATAAGGCTTGGCACTACACTAACAATGGAAGGGTTAGGTAGTAAACTTAACTCAACATTAGATTTACTGTTAAGAAAAACACAATAGCTATAGATTTTGTCTGAAAAATTACATTAACTAAGAAACCCGATAGTTGGAATACGGTGGACTATCAGGCAATAATAAAATCCCCTCTTCTCTATTAAGAACGATTATAAATTACAAAACTTTTCGCATTCAGGGGGTCTAATTTCTTTAATTTCTGGTACTAATATATAGAAGGTGTATTAATATTACGAAATGAAGAACAGTTTCCAAACGCTTATAGTACTAACTTCCAGTCATTTATGTAAATATATGAGGGGGGGGGATTGTGTCCTGTTCTTAGATTTGTGGTATATGTACAAGAAAGACAGAACGTAATACAAAGCAGCCACCCTCCATAACCTGTCTCTTCTGATATGGGAAATCAGAGAAAACCAATCAACCAAACCAAACTTAATTTTTTTTAAAATTTAAAATTTTTAATTATGACAAAAAATAATTATATAATGATAATAGCTACAGCACTATTGTTGCTGGGTATCTTACCAAACAGCCTGAAATCACAGCAATTATTAGGCAAATGGATTATACCAACTACGAAATATCAAGCTAATTTCACAACTCATGAATTAACTTTTACGGATGACGGTGTAGAAATAAATTCAACACTAATGCCACCAACATATGATCCAGTAGAGTTTTCAGCTGGCGGATATAATGAAAATTACCAATTAAATTTTTACGTTTTAGGCGAAGATGTTTATAATATTACAGCTAATAGTGGAACTAATTACCAGGATTGGATTCCTTCAACATATGGTGAGTTGCATCCGGAGTATCAAATAATTCCGAAACCAGGTTCTCAAAATCAATACTATTCTTTTTATACTGGTATAGTTATAGCTAGCAAAGCTACGGAAATATTCTTCTATTACAATGAAATCACATATGGCACTAACACATTATCCTTTTCAGAAAACAATAGAATTCATTCAAACATTCGAGCAAATGGAGGTTATGTAGCATTTGCAATTTCTGATGATAATTATCTTTATGCGTCAACACCTTCATCAAATGCATCATCCCCATATAATTTAGCTGCTCTTAGAAAATGGGAAATTACATCAACCGGTATTAATTTTATCGAATCTATAGTAGATCAAACAACATCTGGTTTGGATGAACAAGACTTTGATGCTTACAATCTTGAAGTAAAAAAAGAAATTGATAACGATGTAGTTATTGCCTGGATTCATGGCAAAGATGATTATGCTAATGGGTTTGATGTAAGTGAATTAGTTGTAGTTACAGATGGTATTGGTGCTAAATACCCACTTGGACTAGGAAGATTAGCAGGTATAGAGTTCTCCCTTTACGAGGATAACATAATATATGTATCATCCAACAGCGGTTTATACAAAGTTAATTATACAAATGGAACTGTGATATACCCCGCTATTGTTCAGAATAACTTTAGCAAAACATTTGTGCAAACAGCACCTGATGGTCATATTTACGCTGCTTCCGATGATGGTAAAACCCTGGGGCGAATTTATCAATATAGCGAGGGAAGCTATAACCAGGGAGATTTTCTGGCAACAGCTATTGACTTCCCGTCAGATCACAAAATATCATCTGTATGTGAATTAGTTAATAATCAGGAATACTACATTCTCCCTGAGAATCATCGTAGATTGCAACCACTTGTAGTTGATATCATATTTCAAGACGTAAGTTGTCCGGGATATACTGATGGATGGGCTAAAGTTTATGTTGAAGGAGGAGCTCAGTTTTCACCACCTGCTGATCCGTATACAATAGAATGTACTACCCATCCTTCTGTTGTATTTACATGGAATAGTAATGATAACTGTTTTGAAGCATTTAATCTGGCTGAGGGTCATTATTCTTGTGTAGTTACTGATGCCTCTGGAAACTATGAGGTTGTTGACTTCACCATAGAATATGACAAAAGTGATTATGACTACATGGATCATGTTGTTCTTGGTGAAACTTATGAAACCTATACAGTGCCTTTATCATTTAATAATGAGACAGTTAAATTTGCCGAAGGATTTACTGTTAGAGAAGGTACTAATGCAACTTTTACAAACTGTACTGTTCTAATGGGAGCAAGAGCAGAAATTTTTGTTGAATCAGGAACAGTAGAGGATTTGCAACACGGTATTACAGGTATTAACGGGGCTGTCCTTACAATAAACAATACAACAATATCAAACCATCAGGCATGTAACCTGGCATGGGAAGGTATTGAAGTATGGGGTATCAGAAACAAATCTCAGCTTCCCGGCGAGAATGGTTTAGTATATCAAGGAAAACTTATTGTTGAAAATGACTCTGAAATAAGCAATGCTTACAATGCTATTAAAAACAGAAATGGCGATGACTTTAATACATCAGGTGGGATAATTCTTGTTGAAGACTGCGATTTCATTAATAATAAACGATCAATTGAGTTGCTTTCTTATTATAATACAAATCCTTATAGCCCGGATATAAGATTGCCATATATCAGTAAATTCAAGCTCTGCAACTTTTATTATAATGACGACTATATAATCCCTGAGGACTTTAATGCACATTTTACCATGTGGGATGTGGAAGGAGTTAAGTTATACGGATGTTTGTTTGAGAATACAACAACAAATAATAAGCTTAGTGGGTATGGATTACTTACTATTGATGCTGGCTATTCATTGCGTGATTGTTGTACGTCTGATTTTGATCCTTGCCCGGAGATTAACCTTATAAGGTGTTCATTTTTTAATTTATTTGAAGGCGTACACGCTTCTAATACGGAGTATAATAATAACAGACCTTTTGTGAATAATGCATACTTCGAAAATAATAGTACCGGGGTTTATCTTTCAAACGTAAAGAATGCTGAAATTATTAATTCTGAATTTGAAATCGGACCAAACATAAAAAATGTTCCTAATTGCGGTGATTTAGTATCCGGCTTTGGAATTGATGCTGTTAGATCATATGGTTTTATTTTCGAAAATAATGAGTTTAATAAATATGAATATGCAACCGATGGTTATTATTCAGGTATTCACCTAAATAGTTGTCCATCACCACATGATATTATTTATAAAAATAAGTTTGTTGGCCTTAGCTTTGCTAATTATACTGAGGGTACAAACAGGGATGATTCTAATAATGACGAAAGAGGTGTTGAATACAGATGTAATTACAATGAATCAAATTGGATTGATTTGATGGTGGATAATATTAATGATGAGCACCCAGATGGTATGATAAGACAACAAATGGGAACTGGTGAAATTGCCTCTGCAAACAGGTTTTCACAGGAAACTGAGAATCATTTGCATGTAAAAAACTGTGGAAAACGTGATATCGATTTTATGCACTGGCAAGATGACCCACAGTATTTTTATCCGCTTATTCCAGAAAAAGTGGATGGTCTGGTATTTGCGTCTGATAATAGTAATAATGTTATGCAAAACCTATGCCCTGATTTACATGGAGGAACAGGTGGTAGTATTTTATTGTCATCATCCCAAAGAGTCAGCAAGGAAATTGAATTTGCAGACAACCTTGCCGATTATAACTCAGTCTTATCATTATACGAATCATTGGAAGACGGTGGTAACACAACCGGTGAGTTATTGGATATAGAAACAGCAACACCCGATGAAACTATGGAACTACGCAATCAACTTTTAGGCGACTCCCCTCATCTGTCACAAGAGGTGCTAATGGCAATGAGTGACCGCACTGATGTTCTTCCCAACGATATAATTTTTGAAATACTCTCAGCAAATCCCGATGAGCTTAAAAAGGACACACTAATAAGCTATCTTGAAAACAAGGAAGAACCCCTGCCTGATTATATGATTAATATTCTAAAACAACTTGCATATACAACAACAACATATAAAACCATATTGTTAAATGATATGGATTATTACTTTACTAGAAAAATGCAGGCAGCAAAGAGTATTATTCATAGTATAATCAGCGATTCTATTGTTGATCAGCAAGACTATAGGAACTGGCTTGATAATATGTCGTGTTTAAGTGCTGATAAACAAATTGTTGCTTCTTACCTTTTTGAAGATGACACTACCAGTGCATTACAGTTGTTAAACATTATACCTTCTAATTACAATCTTGATGGAGATGAGTTAACAGAGTACAACGATTATAAAGAAATGATTTTGTTGCAATTGGCATGGAAGAACCAGGGTAAATCAATACTTAGTCTGGATAGTAGTGATATTTCTTTATTGGAACACTATGCATATAACACAACAGGAAGTGCTTCATATTCTGCAAAAAATATACTTACTGCAGGTTATAATTATTATTTCTGCGATTGCTTATCTGGTATAGATACAGCTGGTATGAAATCAATAAATACTTCTGGTGTCATTCAAAATATTAATTTTGATGTTGATATAACTGTCAACCCAAATCCTGCAAGTAACTGGGCATCATTCAACTTCATCTTATTCTCTGACAAATCAACAGGTGTAATATCGGTAACAGATATTAACGGAAAAGAGGTTTATAAGTTTGAAGTAAGCGGTAAACAGGGTATAAAAATATGGGCAACAAAAAATGTTAAACCTGGAATTTATATTTATACTCTTACCTCACAGGGCTCATCAAAATCAGGAAAACTGGTAATACAATAATTTTTAACTTTGGTAGTGCAGATTTCTGCACTACCAATTATTTTTTTAATATGAAACAAAAAAAATTAATATTCATTTTTATTATCGGCATATTACAAAGTTCTTTTGCCCAGGTAACCGATATCACCTGGCAACAATGTTTTGAAACAGTTGATAATTATTCCGAAACATATTGCATATCCGAATTTAATAACGGGTACCTTGTAGGAATGCAGGTAAATGCAGAAAGTGAAGGTGTTTCAAATTACCATGGAGGCAGTGATGCATGGTTTGTATGTTTGGATACCCTTGGTAATGTAATATGGGAAAAATGTTATGGTGGAAGTTCTGCAGATGTACCACAAAAAATAATTCCAATAGATAGTAATTATTGCTACCTTATGATTTATTCATCATCTGTTGATGGTGATGTTCAAGGTAATAATTCTGATGAAGGATTAATATGGGTTGTTAAAATTGATACAACAGGAAATATCTTGTGGCAACAATGTTATGGTTATGGTAGTAGGGTGTCTCCCAGAGATGCGATATTAACACCTGATGGAGGGCTATTATTACTTTGTAGCATTTTTGCCCAGGGTGAAAATGTAAGTACATACTATGGCTCAAATGATGTTTGGTTATGGAAGATAAATACCAGGGGTGATATTGAATGGGAGACAACAATAGGTACTCCTGGTACGGACAATGGCTTTAAGGTTATGCTTACCAGTGATAATACTTACCTTGCTCTATGTGGTGTAAATGCCAACGGGGGCATGTCGGGTTGTGAATTAAATGGTTTTGAATACTCTAGTCTGGATGTATGGCTTCTTGAATATGATTTGGATGGAAATATTCTCTCACAAGACTGCTATGGTGGAACAGAGTGGGATAATGCTGTTAATTTTGCTGAAACTGAAGATGGTTATGTTATTGTAACGGCTACAGACTCTTGGGATGGGGATGTTAGTGGTAATCATGGTGGATTAGGAGATATTTGGGTATTGGTACTTGATAAAGATAAGCAAATACAATGGGAGAAATGCTATGGTGGAAGGGGGGATGATTACCCCCGGTACGTTACGCAAACAGGTGATGGTGGATATATTGTTGTAGGCATGACTGATACACAAAATAATGGAGATGTTGAAGGAAACCATAGTATTCCTGGTCATGATGATATATGGGTATTTAAGGCCGATAGTTTAGGCGAATTGCAGTGGCAACGCTGTTTTGGAGGTAGAGGTACCAATAGATTTTGGGGCTATAACTGTGTATTAAAAAGAAATGATAATAATTATGTTTTTGCAGCATTAGGACCCGGAATTGATGGAGACCAACTTTGTACCGGAGGAGGTGGACACTATGCCGGTTGGATTTTTGAAATAAAAGACTGCACACTTTACGCCCCCCACCAACCTCTCCAACCCACTGGCACCGACACCCTCTGCGTTAACACCGACAGCATCACCACCTACACAACGCAGCAGGCAACAAATGCATGGTATTACCAGTGGCAGCTGCAACCAGAAGAAGCAGGTACCATTACAGGCGATAGCTTAACAGCAATAGTAAACTGGAACCCCAACTACGAAGGCCCTGCTTTACTTAAAGTACGCAGCTCAAATGATTGTGGCGAAAGTGCGTGGAGCGACAGCCTCATTATTCAGGCATACACATGCCTTGGTACTGATGATAATGACATTGAAAACAGTCTGCGTGTATATCCCAATCCCGCCACAAACACCCTTATTATAGAAAAACAGAACCACAATAAACCATACAACATCGAAATATACAACTCAACCGGCACTAAAGTCTTTACCACAAACACCGCAACAAAAATCACATCTATTGATGTTAGCGAGTGGATTAGTGGGGTTTATGTTGTTAAAATAGTAAGTGGCAATGATTGTTTTAGCAGGAAAATAGTTGTTATATAGGATAATCAGAGGGAGATCAACGTTTAGTATTATTTACCTGGATCCGGTTTTATTAAGTCTGAAAACACAAATGCGATAGATTCAGGTTTTTAATCAATAAAAAAACTATATTTGATACCCAATAAAAAGCAACAAAAATGATTAAAAAGATTTTATTATCAGCATTAGTTTTAACAATTTATCTATCCTTAAATGCCCAGGTGCAAGGTGTTATTATAAGCGATACCAATAATTACAAGCTAGTTAAAATATGGGGTACGCACGAAGAACGTGGGTACGCTTATGGTTCTCTTCTGGGAGATGATATTACAGAAATCTTCAACAACTACCTTATATTACAGTTTGGAAGTTATTATTCCTTTGCCAGAGATATTGTAGAAAACGGTCAGGACTTACATTTCGACTCTTTGTATATTGTAGAAGCCAAAGCAATTATCAATGGAATGAGTGACCAGGGAACAAATACAACAGACATGGATTATATTGACATACTTGTTTGTAACTCTTTTCTTGATATATCAAATTTACTTGGCAAATCATTTAACATGGGATGCTCAAGCCTGATTAGCTGGGGTGATGCCACAACAGGAACTGACCTTAACGGTGGATCAGTTATATCAAGACATCTCGACTGGACAATAAACAGCTACATTACTAACAACCAGGTGATATGCGTCAGCTTTCCGGATGAAAGTGATGAACAGCCATGGGTAAGCGTGGGTTTTGCCGGGATGGTGAGTGTTCTGTCAGGGTTCAACGCCGATGTAGGTGTATTTCAGCATATGATGAATGACTTTAGTGGTTCTGCCTTACATAACCAACAGTATGAGCCTGTGTGGTATTCATTACGCAACTCCATCGAGAAATTTGATTACAATGGCGATGGTGTAAATAACGTTCAGGATGTACGCTCAAAACTTATGGATCAGCCTGCTGGTTTTGCTGATGGTTTTATTATCAGCACTATGTCAAAATCATCAGATTATGACACACTTGTTGCTATGATTGCAGAAACAGCACCTACTGCTCCTACCCTTACTTTCAGATACAATACTTATCCCGATAGCATCCCCGGCGATAATTTATATACTGCAAATTACCAGATAGCACGTAATAATGCCATGAACTTCGGAACAAGATATAATGCCATTAAAGAAGCTATCGGAACAGGAACTGATATCAGTTTAAATACTAACTGGGAACTTATGCGTGATTATTCCCACCTGAGCCACAATATTCAGTTTATGGAATATTCACCTGAAGCTGACACCTTTAAAATTTCTGTCTATAAGGATGGATCGGCTGCTTATCACCATGATCCCGACTACTACAGCATTTCCGACTTGCTTACTATTTTTGTTGGTACAGATGAAATATCGGGCGATACTTTTACAGTTAACTATTCACCAAATCCTGTAAAAGACGTACTAAATATTTATACAGAAGCTGTTAATCCTATCTTTGATATCTTTAACACAAAGGGCAAGATTGTTAATATACAAACAGTTAAATCAACACCTCAAAGGTATCAACTGCAATTTGAATCAGTACCATCGGGGCTTTATATCATAAATGTGTATTCAGCAGGAAAAATATCTACCATAAAGGTTATTAAGGAATGATTTTAATAACCTATCCTTAATATACCTTGTCCTGTATAATGCATATACAACCACTGAATATAAATTAGTACTTTTGCTATTCATAAAACATTATTTGCAGTTATGCTATTAAAGATTTATCCTGACTCACCATCCCATAAGAATGTGCAAGCCGTTATAAATACATTTGAAAAAGGTGGTCTTGTTATCTTTCCAACAGATACAATTTACGGACTTGGATGCGGCATTCGCCATATAAAAGCAGTAACCAGAATCGCTAAGTTAAAAGGTATTAAGAAAGACAAGGCGAATTTTTCTATGATACTTAATAATCTGAGTATGCTTGCTGACTTTACCAAGCCTATCGACAATCATATTTTCAGGATTATGAGAAAGAATCTGCCCGGTCCTTTTACCTTTATTCTGGAAGCTAATAACAGTGTACCCAAAATATTTCAGAGTAAAAAGAAGACAATAGGTATCAGAATTCCTGACAACCCTATTATCACTACCATAATTTCTGAAATGGGTAGTCCTGTTATTACAACTTCCATTCGTGATGAAGATGAGATTATAGAGTATACAACAGACCCGGAATTAATTTATGAGAAGTATGAAAACCTTGTTGACATAGTAATTGACGGCGGACATGGTGATAATGAAGCCTCTACAATTGTCGATTGCACATCCGGAGAGCCTGTGATAATGCGGCAGGGCAAGGGAATTCTGGAAGAATAAAAAAAAATCTGCAAATAAGTTTGGAGTTTATAAAAAAACACTACTTTTGCACTCCGTTTTCGGACGTACTGATTCGTTAGCTCAGCAGGTAGAGCATCTGCCTTTTAAGCAGAGGGTCCCGAGTTCGAGCCTCGGACGAATCACAATTAAACCCGCTTGTTTTACAGGCGGGTTTTTTTGTTCATACACCTAAAATTTAGCGCAGAAGTTTCAAATAAATAATATATTTGACTGTTATAAATACATAATATGAAAACCCGTATACTTTTATTGACAATCAGCTTTTTTATCGCTGTTCATATGATGGCACAATGGAACCCAGATGCCGGCTTGGTGAAACCATATACACAATTAGCTGAGATAACCTGCTCTTCGGGCAACAATCTGATAAATGTTAGTGATGGTAATATTCATACTTTCTGGGAGTCCTCGAACTTACTTCCTGATAATTATATTAATAATAAGGAGTTTAACATATTCCTGAATAATGATAAATACAACATTAATATCAGCGAAATTCAAAACTTTGTGGATGGCTCACAGGCAACATTCTCTCACATAAGTGATAAAAATATCATCATAAGATTCAATAAATCTGTAAAGATTAGTTTGTTTTCAATAAAACTGGTTACTCCTGATTCGGTTATGATGATTATCAATACCGCAAATGGCAAGCAGTACCACACCATAACATCATCACAGAACTATCAATTGATCGAAATTCATCCTGAAAGTCGGGATAATATTTTATCTATAGAACTTAAATCTAAAAATGAATACGACCTTTACGAGATAGCAGGTCTTTTCAGCCCACCGAGAGAATTTGTTTTGTTCGACCTTAAAAAGAGTGCTGACATTGGCTGGATAACCAGCAGGCATTATAATGGTGAAGGGGTAAGCGAAATAAAGGTGTATCTGTCTGAAAACAAAGTCATATGGAAACCGGTAGCCAATCTTAATCCATTAAACACTACCCCTGTATCACTACTTATTACACCATCTGTAAAAGCAAGGTATATAAAAGTGGAGTTTATTCTTAAACAGCGAAACTACCAGAAAGCAGCACTGCATGAGTTCGCTGCCTACGACAAATATGGACCTTACGGCAAGCCACCGCAAGCCCGGCCTTCTGAACACACATGGAGCGAGTCGTTTGGAATAAACGGTTTCTGGGGATGGGGATATAACACCTCTTCTGCTAATCTGAGTAACGATCAAGGGCCTGCAGTTTTCTCAAAAGTAGCACACTTGGCTCGTAACTACCATAATATGGATTGGGATATTATTGCACCGGGAGATAACCCTGATTACTCAAATATGGCCAACGGCAATGGCACCATGGCCAAAGACTGGCTCAACTGGTTCACAGAATACTACACATGGAAAAAGGCCGGATTTACTATTGATGCTGCCATCCTTTTCAACAACCAATACTTCCCCGACACATTGTGGACTACCCCCTACTCTGAAGCGCAATCATATGGCAAGCACTTTGGCAAGTTCTTTATTACCGATGAAAATCTTATCAATAATGTTGAAATAGGTAACGAACCATGGGGATACTCCCTTAACACATATCAGAATATCCTTGCCGGGATGAGCAGTGGCATCAGAGAGAGCAGTACCAATGCCACAATACTACCCTGTGCCACACAAGCTTACAACAAATACACTGATCACAATAATTATATTAGTAGGTACATAACTCAGGAAAACTCCGGAAATCTGAATGGCCTTGTTGCACACACATACTCCTATATATTTAATAGTGAAAGCAAACTCATTGCTGTCAATCCGGAAGACAGGCGATCAGAGCTATGGTCGGTGGGGAATATGCAGAGATTTTCTGCTGCTAATCTGGATAACATCCCTGTTTATGTTACTGAATTCGGTTATGACAGTAAAGGAGGCAGCGAAAACTGCACGCACTCTGTTTGCATCACCGAAGCTGAACAGGCAATGTATGGCACACGTATGGCTCTAATACTCTACCGTCTGGGTGTAAGAGAATTCTATTGGTATTTCTATGCAAATACCGGTGCATCGATAATGCATAACAGATCAGGGTTAACCTCATCACATGAAAAAGGCGTGGAGAAAAAACTTGCTTACTATGCATTTGAGAAAATTCAGGAAGAGATAGGCGATCTGTACTTCAAAAGTATTATTGAAGAAAATGATAACGTGTATGCCTATAGCTTTGCTGATAAACAGGGAAAAGTAAAAAAGATAATAATATGGAAGCCCACATCAGAAAGCCATATGGATCAGACATGGGAAGAGATACCATTTACATGGGATATTACAAGTGCTGAATATCTCGTAGAAACCAAAGAGCATAAAACACCTTCTTATGTACGAGGTACTCATTCATTAAAAATTGCAATTAGCGGCAATCCGGTTGTTATGGAGGTTATTGGGGATTAAGTGACTGGAGAGACTGAAGGGACGAGGAGACCAGGAGAAAACAGGAGAGAAACGCCAACATTGAACTTTGAGGATTGAACTTTAAACTTTAAGCTAAAACTTTTATATTTTTGCCTCATAATCAATAAACACACTAACAATGAAGCAATACACCTTAATTATTGCTGTTTTATTGCTTTTCTCAGGCATGAGCATTACAGCGCAAAAAACTAATCAGATAATCGACAAGCAGAATCTGAAGCTTGACAGTCCGCTTATGACTCCCGAAGTATTATGGTCTTTTGGCAGAGTAAGCGACCCTCAGGTATCCCCTGACGGGCAGACAGTACTTTATGGAGTATCTTATTATTCTGTAGAACAGAACAAAGGTAACAGAGACCTCTATACCATTGGCCTCAACGCCGAATCTGCAATACGCATTACAGCCACTGGCAAAAGCGAGTTCAACGCAGTATGGAGACCCGATGGTCAGAAGATCGGATTCCTGACAGCGGAAAGCGGATCAGTACAGATGTGGGAAATGAATCCTGATGGTACCGACAGAAAACAGATAAGCGATGTCGATGGAGGCATTACCGGGTTCAAATATTCACCGGATATGACAATGATCTTGTACACAAAAGAAATTGAAATAGGTGAGAAATTCCCTGAATTATACAAAGACCTTCCTAAGGCGTCGGGCCGGTTAATGGACGATCTTATGTACCGCCACTGGGACCACTGGGTAGACTATTACAGTCATGTTTTTGTTGCTCACTACAGTGTTAAAGGACTGTCGCGCCATATAGATATCATGGAAGGCGAACCTTACAACTCACCACTGAGTCCTTTCGGTGGCATCGAGCAGATCAACTGGTCATCAGACAGCAAGACTATCGCCTACACCAGCAAAAAGCTCACTGGAAAAGAAGCTACTCTGTCAACAAACTCAGACATCTATTTATATAATCTGGACACAAAAAAGACCACCAATATCACAGAAGGTATGATGGGGTTTGATATCAGTCCTGTATTCTCGCCCGACGGCAAATACGTTGCATGGGAAAGCATGGAACGCGATGGTTATGAGTCTGACAAAAACAGACTGTTTATTATGAACCTCGAAACAGGTGACAAAACATATGCCACTGAGAAATTTGACCAGAATGCCGGTAGTCTGTCATGGTCTATAGACAGCAGAGACCTGTACTTCACCAGCGACTGGCACGGAGCTTTCCAGATATACAAATATAATCTGAAGAAAAATGATATAACTCAGATCACAGAAGGTCTTCACGACTACCGTTCTGTTGCTGTGGCAGGCCGACAGCTTGTAGCTACTATGCAGACAATGTCGTTACCTACAGAGCTCTTCCTGGTAACACCAAAAACAGGGAAAGCCATGCAGATGACCTTTACCAACAAAGATCTTCTGGATCAGCTGACAATGGGTAAAACCGAAGAACGCTGGATTAAAACTGAAGATGGCAAAGACATGCAGGTGTTTGTAATCTATCCTCCCGACTTCGATCCAAACAAAAAATACCCGGCTTTGCTTTACTGCAAAGGAGGCCCGCAAGGACCCCTCAGTCAAAGCTTCCATTACCGCTGGAACTATCAGATTATGGCCGCTAACGGTTATATAATAGTAGCACCGGCACGTCGTGGTGTTAGCGGCTTTGGCCAGGCATGGCAGGAGCAAATCAGTGGAGACTATCACGGCAAGAGCATGCAGGATTATCTGACTGCCATCGACGAACTCGCCAAAGAGCCGTTTATTGATTCCGACAAACTGGGTGCTGTAGGAGCCAGTGCTGGTGGTTACGCTGTATATTATCTGGCTGGTCATCATGAAGGCCGTTTTAAAGCTTTTATTGCTCATGATGGTATCTTTAACGAAGAAGCTCAGTATCTGGAAACAGAAGAGATGTGGTTTGAAAACTGGGATAAAGGTGGCCCTTATTGGGAAAAAGATAATAAAGTAGCACAAGAAGCATATGCTCATTCACCCCATAAATTTGTTCAAAACTGGGATACTCCTATTCTTGTTATCCATGGTGAGAAAGACTACAGAGTTGTGGTTACTCAGGGTATGACTGCTTTTAATGCAGCTGTGTTAAGAGGAGTACCTGCTGAATATTTATATTTCCCTGATGAGAATCACTGGGTGTTGCAACCGCAGAATGGTATTTTATGGCAGAGGACTTTCTTTGCATGGCTCGACAAATGGCTCAAGTAGTGTCTATCTATAAAGCCCGCTAACTTCGTTATGATCGCCCTCAAAATGGTCATTAGCATTAGCTAAATCACATTTCTCAGGCTTCACATGCCTCGTTAGCGAACTTTCTTGATCAGACACTTCAGATAATAGATTGATGCTCAAGTAGTGTCTATCTATAAAGCCATACAATAAATAAAAATACAGAGTGTTTGTCAATAAAAACACTCATCAATAAAGGTAAACTGCTGCCTTATGGAGATAAATCATAGCACAGAAAACAGACTGTGCTATGATTTTAATATATTCTGTTATGCTCTGACCAAATCAAATATTGAGCATCTATAATTTTATAAAAATTGAAACGTTATAAGCACATATGAAGAAACTGATTTCTATTTTAATTTTTGTAGTACCAGTAGTAGTGTTGGCATCAACAGCTGATACTGCTTCTCAGAATGTAAGTAACGATACAGTAAAATACTGGACTTTCAAGAGTCTGAATATGCTCGATATAGCCCAAAACACCTTTAAAAACTGGTCGGCTGGTGGGGAGAGCTCCATTGCAGGCAAGGCTACTGTTGAGTATGAGATCGACTACAGTAAAGGAAAGTTTACTTTTACACAAGGAGCAAATATGGCTTATGGCCTTGTGGGTTACACAGATAACCGTGTGGAGAAAACAAACGACAAGCTAAACCTGTCGCTTTCATTCAGCCACAAAACATCTGAGAAATGGAGCCTTACAAATCTTACTACACTTAAAACACAGTTCTCCAATGGCTATAAATATCCCGATGACTCTACATTGATATCAACATTCTTTGCTCCTGCTTACCTTAATATAGCCCTGGGATTTAACTATAAAGAAGGTGATAAATTTCAGTTATTCCTCAGTCCGGTTTCCGGTAAGATAACATTTGTACTTGATGATTATCTTGCCGACAAGGGAGCATATGGTGTTAAGGCTGCCGTTGTTGACACTGCCGGAAATATTATTACACCGGGAAAGCACTTTTTAGGAGAAGTAGGTGTTAGTTTGTTTACTTCATATAAAGCCGAATTAATGAAGAATATTAATCTGAGTACCGCACTTACTCTCCATAACAACTACATGGACTTCGACCCACATAACCGCTGGAACATAGATATGGACTTCGATACGCGCGTTGTTTTCAAGATTAATGAAATATTCGCCACTGTTGTGTTCCTACACCTTAAGTACGACCACAACGCACGATTCCCTAATTATGAGACCATCGACGGCGAGGAAGTTGTAGTATCAGAAAGTCCTAAACTGCAAATGAATGAATCCATCGGGCTGGGATTAAGATATCAAATCGACTGACGCAGGACGATTATCGATTGTTAATGCACCATTGACAAATTCCTCAAAACTAAAAACTCACAAATAAACGCTCCTATTAAATTTTTTCTATTTTTGACCCTTATAACTTTTAGAAGGAGTTTCAGAAAAAATAATAACTATGAAAATTACAATCGTTGGAACAGGTTATGTAGGGTTGGTTACCGGTGCCTGTTTTGCTGAAGTAGGTATTGATGTTACCTGCGTTGACATTGATGAGAATAAGATCAATAAGCTTAATGATGGGGTTATACCTATTTATGAGCCAGGACTCGAAGAGATTGTTGAGAGGAACATTAAAAAAGACAGGCTGCATTTCAGCACAAAACTATCTGAATGTCTTGACGGTGTAAGCGTTGTCTTCGGCGCTGTAGGCACTCCTCCTGACGAAGATGGAAGCGCTGACCTTAAATATGTTCTTAACGTTGCCACTGAAGTGGGTAAAAACATGAACGACTATGTTCTGATGGTAACAAAAAGTACTGTGCCTGTGGGGACTGCTGAGAAAGTTCGAAAAGCTATGAAAGATGCCCTCGACGCAAGAGGTGCAGACATTGACTTTGATGTGGCTTCTAATCCTGAATTCTTAAAAGAAGGTGCTGCTGTTGATGATTTCCTGAAACCCGACAGAATTGTTGTTGGTGTTGACACCGACAAAGCAAGGAAGATAATGGATCGCCTGTACAAACCATTTACCATGAACGGACATCCTGTAATTTTTATGGATATCGTTTCTGCTGAAATGACAAAATACACAGCCAACTCAATGCTGGCTACCAAGATAAGCTTTATGAACGACATCGCCAATCTGTGTGAAATAGTTGGCGCTGACGTTAATGCTGTACGCAGAGGTATCGGTACCGATCGCAGAATTGGTAAATACTTTATCTATCCCGGAACAGGATATGGCGGATCATGCTTCCCTAAAGATGTGAAAGCTCTTATTAAGACTTCAGACAGCTTTGGATACAGCATGGAAGTGCTGAAAGCTGTGGAGGATGTAAACGAACGACAGAAGTCTGTGCTTTTTGCCAAAGCAATGAAGTACTTCAATAAAGATCTTAGTGGTAAAACATTTGCCCTGTGGGGACTATCCTTCAAACCACAAACCGACGATATGCGTGAAGCACCATCACTGGTGGTTATCAAAAAGCTACTGGAAGCTGGTGCAAAAGTTAAAGCTTATGACCCTGTAGCTATGGAAGAAGCGCAAAGAATCCTTGGTGACAAAATCGAATATTGCAATGAAATGTATGATGCTCTTATCGATACTGAAGGATTGTTTATCATGACCGAATGGCCTGAGTTTAAATTCCCTTCATTCACTGTTATGAAGAAGCTGCTACAGAAAAATGTAGTCTTTGACGGCCGTAATATTTATGACGCTAAAGAGATGAAGGAAAACGGATTTGATTACTACGGTATTGGAGTCTGATTGGCAACAGTAAGTTATAAGTTATAAGTTTTAAGTTATAAGTTTTAAGTTATAAGTTAATGTTCAACTTAAAACTTATAACTCAAAACTCAAAACTATTAAAGTCGTTATTTGTATTTAAAGAAAATATCTTTAATTTAACCGTCAGAAAAATATGATGGTAATACAGAGGTTGTAATTGCTATAACCACCTGTATATTAAATAAAAAGATATGAAGAGAATATTGGTAACCGGCGGCGCTGGTTTCGTTGGTTCACATTTGTGTGAATATTTACTCAATCAGGGTCACGAAGTAATATCCCTTGACAACTATTTTACAGGACAAAAACGCAATATAGAACATCTTATGGATAATCACTATTTTGAGGTTGTCCGTCATGATGTTACAATGCCCTTTTACATCGAAGTCGATGAGATATACAATCTGGCATGTCCTGCATCACCGGTACATTACCAGTATAACCCCATCAAAACAGTAAAAACATCCGTAATGGGAGCCATCAATATGCTGGGTCTGGCTAAGCGTATCAAAGCAAAGATACTACAGGCATCCACCAGCGAAGTTTATGGCGACCCACAAGTGCATCCGCAAACAGAAAGCTACTGGGGCCATGTAAATCCAATTGGTCTGCGTTCATGCTACGATGAAGGTAAACGTGTGGCAGAAACACTCTTTATGAACTACCACATGCAGAACAACGTACGGATAAAAATAATCCGTATCTTCAACACATACGGTCCGCGTATGCACCCCAACGACGGACGTGTGGTATCCAACTTCATCGTTCAGGCTCTGAAAGGTAACGACATTACCGTTTACGGAGAAGGAAACCAAACACGTAGCTTCCAGTATGTGGATGATCTTATATCAGGAATGACAAAATTAATGGGAACAGGAGACGAATTTATGGGGCCTGTTAACGTTGGTAATCCGGGTGAATTTACCATCCTCGAGCTTGCGAAGAAGGTAATAGACATCACAGGAAGCAAGTCAAAGATTATATTTGAACTACTGCCTGCCGATGACCCTATGCAGCGAAAACCAGATATTACTCTGGCTAAGAAAGAACTGCAATGGGAACCAATCATCAAACTTGACGAAGGACTTAAAAAGACAATAGAATATTTTGACAATCTGCTAAAAGAAAAATAGCCTATGACAAAAATACTTGTAACAGGAAGCAACGGTCAACTGGGATCAGAGCTACGGGAAATAGCACAGGACTACCCTGACATAAATTTCCTGTTTACTGATATCGAAGAACTTGACCTTACCGATAACAATCAACTGGAAAAGATGTTCTCGGAAAACAAGTTCAACTTTTGCATAAACTGTGCTGCATATACAGCTGTAGACCGCGCTGAAGATGAACCTGAAAAGGCCATGCTTGTGAACCATGAGTCTGTTAAAAATCTGACTATAGCCTGTAATGCCGCCGACACTCTGCTGATTCATATATCAACAGATTATGTGTTCGATGGTACAAACCACAAACCGTACAACGAAGATGATGTAGTGGCTCCCAATTCAGTTTATGGCAATTCAAAGCTTTTAGGAGAACTGGCGGTTACCACTAACTCCCAAAAGTGCATAATCATTCGAACATCATGGCTGTATTCAGAATATGGCAATAACTTTGTAAAAACAATGCTGCGACTGGGTGAAGAAAGAGAGGTGCTTGGCGTTGTCGCTGATCAGGTAGGTACTCCTACTTATGCTGCAGATCTTGCCCTGGCAATAATGAATATCATTGAAGAAATTGATGGCTTTTCCGGAAAGGAAATTTACCACTACAGTAATGAAGGTGCCATCAGCTGGTATGATTTTGCCAAAGCTATTATGGATTACGCTGAACTGGATTGTGAAATCAATGCCATTGAATCCAAAGACTTTCCCGCAAAGGCAAACAGACCATTCTACAGCGTGTTGAGTAAAGAAAAAATAAAAAACGACTTTAATATTACCATCCCTTACTGGCTCGACAGCCTGAAGGTTATGATGGACAATCTTTAATAACAAAATCTGCTATGATAACTAAGATCGATAAAGAAGTGCTTAACAAAGCAAACATCTGGCTGAACGGAAATTACGACGACGAAACCAAGGCAGCCATTAAGGACATGATCGATAACAACCAACAAGAACTTATCGAATCATTTTACAAAGATCTGGAATTTGGTACTGGTGGACTGCGCGGTATTATGGGCGTTGGTTCCAACAGAATGAACAAATATACTGTTGGTGCTGCTACACAAGGTATGGCTAACTACCTGAAAAAGAACTTCCCGGATATAAATCAGATAAAAGTAGCTATCGCTTGCGACTCACGTAATAACAGCGAATATTTCGCCAGAGTTACAGCCGATGTATTCTCAGCAAACGGCATCAAAGTGTATCTGTTCGAAAGTCTGAGACCAACACCGGAGCTGTCGTTTGCTATACGTCATTTCGGATGTCAGGGTGGTATTGTCGTAACCGCATCTCACAATCCTAAAGAATACAACGGATATAAAGCATACTGGGACGATGGCGGTCAGCTTATTAGTCCGCACGACAAAAACGTAATAGCGGAAGTACAGAAAATCGAAAAGATTGATGATGTTAAATTCGATGGTAACGAAGATCTTATTCAGATTATCGGAGAAGATGTCGACAATATATATCTGGAAAATATCAAATCACTGTCGCTGGCACCAGATGCCATAACACGTCAGAAAGATTTTAAAATAGTGTATACTCCCCTGCACGGTACAGGCGTTAAGCTGGTACCTGCTGCCTTGAAAGCATTCGGTTTTGAAAATGTGTATGTTGTGGAAGAACAAGCAGTCCCTGACGGCAACTTCCCTACAGTGGCATCACCAAACCCTGAAGAGTCAGCAGCACTGCAAATGGCAATGGATAAAGCCGATGCAGTAAACGCTGATCTTGTTATGGCTACCGACCCTGACGCCGATCGCGTGGGTATCGCAATCAGAGTTAATGATAAAATGGTACTCCTTAACGGGAACCAGGCAGCTTCACTCCTTATATATTATCTTATCACCAAATGGAAAGAAAACGACCAGCTAACAGGCAATGAGTTTATCGTAAAGACCATCGTTACTTCCGAGCTTCTGGCCAAAATAGCAAAAAGCAATGGTGTCGACAGCTATGATGTACTCACCGGATTTAAGTTTATTGCGGATATCATCAAACGTCTGGAAGGTGAAAAAACATTTATCGGTGGTGGTGAAGAAAGTTATGGTTATCTCGTTGGCGATTTTGTGCGCGATAAAGATGCAGTAATATCATGTGCCATGATTGCCGAAGCAGCAGCATGGGCAGCAGATAAAGGAATTGGTCTTTATGATCTTCTGCGTGATATGTATGCTGAATATGGTTTCCATAAGGAGAAACTTATTTCGGTGGTGAGAAAAGGTAAATCGGGAGCTGAAGAGATTCAGGAGATTATGAAGAATTTCAGAGAGAATCCTCCTAAAACACTGGATGGCTCTGATGTTATTGTTATCAAAGATTACCAGAGTAGTATTTCTAAAAATATACTTAACGGAGAAGAAGAGGTTATCGATCTTCCTAAATCTAATGTTCTGCAATTTTTTACCGCCGACGGAGGCAAAGTGAGCGTTCGCCCTTCAGGCACAGAGCCTAAGATTAAGTTCTACTTTGGCGTTGTAGCTCCTCTGGAAAACAAAAATGACTTTGATAACGTTGACGCTGAACTTGAAAAGAAAATCCAGGGCTATATTGAAGAGATGAAGCTGGGTTAGAGAGGCTTTAGGGACTGAAGGGACTGAAGAGACTGAAGGGACTGAAGGGACTGAAGAGACTGAAGGGACTTGGAGACGTGGAGACGTGGAGAGCTGGTTTTTCATAATCAACCCCAACATTGAACGTTGAACCTTAAATTTTAAACTTCAAACTTTTATTACTTTTGCAAAAAAAAGTAATGACACAAGATAAAGACACAAGTCTTTCGAAGAATGTGCTTGAAATGGCTGCTGTAGCCAATGAATTCTGCTTGTTTCTGGAAGATCTTGATAAAAAGAAAAAGGATGAAGTGCTGCAATTTACCCAGCGCATTTTACCATTGATGTACTTAAAAGGATCCCTCCTTCCGGATATGACACCGGAATACCCGGAAGCCAACGAGAAGTTTGTCACCGAAGTACAATGGGAGGATGTTTTTAATAGTCTGCGTGAAATAATGGACAAGGACGACGAATACTGGATTATTGATCCTCAGTATATCAATGAAACAGAGCCCATCAAAGCAAGCATATCAGAGAATATTGCCGATATCTACCAGGACATGAAAGACTTCCTTATGCTTCTGAAAAAGAATACCCTTGCGGCACAACAAAATGCGGTACACGATTGTAAGCTGCTTATGCAAACACATTGGGGATACCGCATTGGTAACACTCTCACAAGAATCCATCACTTACTCTTTGATGATGAAGAGATAGTGGAGATGATGTAAAGTGTGGAGGGAACGAAGGGACTGAAGAGACTGAAGGGACAAGGTGTGACAAGGTGTGACAAGGTGACAAGGGGACAAAGTGACAAGGGGAAACCAGATGACAATTCCGGAGTGTGGGTTTTTGTTATTTGAATTTTGGTAATTGAGATTTGTTTGTTATTTGGTGCTTGATAATTGAAATTTTTAGAGGGACTTTAGGGACTGAAGAGAAAAGTGATAAAAACGCTCTGCTCACAGTTCACCATTCACCATTATTCGCAACTTATTTATTTTTATTGGAGCTCATGATTGCTCATTCTTCGCAATTCACTATTCACCAAAAAAAAGGGACAAGGTACGAGAGATAAGGGACAAGGGACGAGAGATAAGGGACAAGGGACGAGAGATAAGGGACAAGGTGTGACAAGGTGACAAAGTGACAAGTGGAAACCAGATGACAATTCCGGAATGTGGGTTTTTGGTTATTTGAATTTTGGTAATTGGAATTTGTTTGTTATTTGGTGCTTGATTATTGAAATTTTTAAAGGGACTTTAGGGACTGAAGAGAAAAGTGATAAAAACGCTCTGCTCACCGTTCACCATTCACCAAAAAAGGGACAAGGAGTGACAAGGGGAAAATGCAACTCTAATTATACCAAGATATGGGTATTTTCTGCAATTGTATATTTACTTTCTTTTGCACAATTAGGAAGAGGGATTAATAAAAGATGAATCTTGCAGATTTAAAAAACGGAGAAAAAGGGATTATTCTGAAAGTAAGAGGTCGTGGTGCTTTCAGGAAAAGAATAATAGAAATGGGCTTTGTAGTAGGCAAGCAGGTAATTGTTGTCAAGAATGCTCCCCTAAAAGACCCCATTGAATACAATATCATGGGCTATGAGGTATCGCTACGACGTAGTGAAGCAGCCCTTATCGAAGTAACAACCCACAGCAACGGCAAAACAAACAAAGAATACCAGGGAGTACTGGAAATAGAGCAATCCCTCAATCTTGCCCCTATCAATCCCAGGAAAAAGATCATCAATGTTGCCTTTGTGGGCAATCCCAATTGCGGCAAAACCACCATATTTAATCTCGTAACACATTCCAACGAAAAGGTAGGTAACTACGGAGGCATTACCGTCGACGCAAAAAAGTCGAGGTTCACTTACAAGGGCTTTACCTTTAACGTAGTAGACCTTCCCGGAACATACTCCATCACCAGCTATACACCTGAGGAACTCTATGTACGCGATCATATCGTCAACGAGCTTCCCGATGTGGTGGTGAATGTTATCGACACTTCCAATCTGGAAAGAAACCTCTACCTCACAACCCAGCTTATCGATATGGACATCAAAGTGGTGGCAGCCCTCAATATGTGGGATGAATTCCTTGAAAAAGGCCATAAATTTGATTATCGGAAGCTTTCGCGGATGTTGGGAATACCAATGGTTCCAACAGTAGGATCAAAAGACAAAGGCGTTAACGAGCTGTTCGATAAAGTAATATCCGTTTATAACGACAAAGAGCCCGACATACGTCATATCCATATTAACTATGGCAATATGATTGAAGGAGCCATAAAAAAGCTCCAGGATGTTATCAACGAATGTAAGAATACAGACCTTACACACAAAGTTGCGCCAAGATACCTCGCCATTAAAATTCTGGAGGAAGACGAAAAAGAGCTGCAACGCATCGAACAGTGTAACAATGCAGAAGATATCAAACGTACAGGCAAAGAGCAATCGGCCAAAATCGAAGACTGCAGGAATGATTCCGTGGAAACGGTTATCACCGATGCCAAGTACGGATTTATAGAAGGTGCGCTTAAAGAAACGCTTCACAGAGGCAGCAATATACAGGATAAGCTATCACGTAGCCGGCTTATCGACAACATTGTTACCAGTAAATTTATGAGCTACCCTGTATTTTTGTTCGTAATATGGCTTACATTCCAAAGCACATTCTTCATTGGCGACTATCCCATGAGATGGATCGAAATGCTGGTAGCCTTTACAGGAGAAGAACTTAACAGTCTTTTACCCGACGGTATGATTAAGGATATGCTTGTGGAAGGCATCCTTGGTGGCGTAGGTGGCGTAATTGTTTTCCTGCCCAATATTCTTATCCTGTTCTTTTTCCTTACGCTGATGGAAGCTTCGGGATATATGGCACGCGTAGCTTTTATTGTGGACAAAATAATGCATAAAGTAGGGCTTCACGGTAAGTCGTTTGTGCCCATGCTTATGGGTTTCGGGTGTAATGTACCGGCCATTATGGCAACACGCACCATTGAAAGCAAAAACGATCGGCTGGTTACAATGCTAATCATACCGTTTATGTCGTGTAGTGCGCGTTATCCTGTATATATACTGCTTATTAATGCCTTCTTTAGTAGTTACCGTGGTACGATTCTGTTTGGTATTTACCTTTTCGGGATATTGCTTGCGGGTATAGTAGCCCTCATCCTGAGAAAAACATTATTTAAAGTACAGACAGTGCCATTTGTAATGGAACTACCACCCTACCGCAAACCAGTACTTAAATCGGTTCTCAAACAAACATGGTTTAAGGGTGAACAATATCTGAAAAAGATGGGAACAATAATTCTGGTGGCATCATTAATAGTATGGGCACTGGGTTATTTCCCCAGAAACACAAAAGATGAAAAGCTATATGCTCAAAAGATAGAAACCTTGCAAGAGCAAATTACTCAGAACCAAAATACTACTACTACCGCTGCAATCAATGACAGCATCTCGGTGCTAAATGCCAAACGTTTGTCGGCACAGCAAGAAGGATCATTTATCGGGATTATGGGTAAATACATTGAGCCAATTATCAGACCACTGGGTTTCGACTGGAAGATGGGGATTGGACTTATTGCCGGTGGTGCTGCCAAAGAAATTGTAGTAAGCACGCTGGGGGTATTGTACCAGACAAACGAACTCGATAACGAAAACCATTCTTTGTCGGAAAGGCTTACCCAACAAGTCTATGATAGTGGCCCACGTAAAGGACAACCCGTGTTTACTCCATTGGTAGCACTATCGTTTATGCTCTTTATCCTTATTTATTTCCCATGTATTGCAGTAGTAGCTGCAATTAAGAATGAGTCAGGACAATGGAAGTGGTCTGTTTTTCTGGCTGCATATACAACCGGATTAGCGTATGTGGTGTCATTACTTGTTTACCAGATAGGATCGCTATTTGTTTAGTTTAGAATTGTTAATTGTCACCCCACCGTAAGCAGACGGAGTGTCATTATTGAAAATTTATTAATTTTTTACCAGCGAACTGCATCGAATTTATCAAATCCAACTACTGACAAGTTGAACTATGAACATTTAACATCACAAGTTAAAACACTTTGTTTCACTTGATTAAACAGCCTTTTCCTCTTGTCACACTAACATTCTGATGCGCATCAGAATGATTTGTGATGCGCATCAGGATTGTGTCTGATGCGCATCAGGATCATTCCTGATGCGCATCACAGCAATAAAATATCTTCACAAAAAGATTAATTAATAATGAATAAATTAATAAAGTAAAAAACGACTTTCCATCTATGCCAAGCTTTGGGGCGGGCAAGGGCGAACAAGCGATGTAGTTTTTGCATGTACTACCTCATCCTTATGTATTTAATCTCCTCGCTGAATGCCCCGGGGAAACATCCTTTGTTATCCTACTGGCGTATGAAAAAACTTAAAACAAATTCCGTAGTTCCGTCTGACTTTAAAAAGAATTATTAACTTTGTGAGAAGCAAATTATAATAAAAAAAGATATAGCAATGGGATTTATCGATTCAGAACAGTTTAAAGAGAATTTTCAGTATTTCGACAAAGAGATTGTACTTGAAATCATTGACATTTTTATTAATGAATATCCTGACAGGATAAAAACCATTGGAGAAAGTATTGAGAATAAAGATTTCGACAAGATAAGATTCAACTCTCACAGTATGAAAGGTGTTGTGGCAAACTTCACAGCCCCTGACATCCAGAATCAAGCTAAAGATCTGGAAATTAAAGGCACCAATAAAGACCTTGATGGTATCAATGAGATGTTCGAAAAGTTCAAAACCGACAGCAGCGCTATGCTTGAAGAGCTGAAAGTGCTGAGGGGTGAGTATGTGTGAGAATTGACGGAAAGAGTGGGCGAAGAGGCGAAAATGCGAAGAGGCGACTGGGTGTCTTGGGAAAAATGAAGAATGAAAAGTGAAGAATGAAAAATGACAAGGGGAAACCAGATGACAATTCCGAAGTGTGGGGTTTTGGTTATTTGAATTTTGGTAATTGAAATTTGAAATAAATCACAAATAACAATAAATCAAATCACAAACAATAATCAATGAATCAAATGCCAAAAATCAAACAACCAGATGAAAATTCCGAAGTGTGGGGTTTTGTTATTTGAATTTTGGTAATTGAAATTTATTTGTCATTTGGTGCTTGATAATTGGAATTTTAAAGGGACAAGGGAACCGCCTGAGGCGGTCAGGCAGTGACAAGGTGACAAGGGGACAAAGGGACAAGGGGACAAGGGGAAACCAGATGACAATTCCGGAGTGTGGGGTTTTGGTTATTTGAATTTTTGGTAATTGGAATTTATTTGTCATTTGGTGCTTGATAATTGGAATTTTAAAGGGACAAGGAGTGACAAGGGGACAAGGGGACAAAGGGACAAGGGGACAAGGGGAAACCAGATGACAATTCCGAAGTGTGGGGTTTTGTTATTTGAATTTTTGGTAATTGAAATTTATTTGTCATTTGGTGCTTGATAATTGGAATTTTAAAGGGACAAGGGACAAGGGACAAGGAGTGACAAGGGGACAAGGGGACAAAGGGACAAGGGGACAAGGGGAAACCAGATGACAATTCCGAAGTGTGGGGTTTTGGTTATTTGAATTTTTGGTAATTGGAATTTATTTGTCATTTGGTGCTTGATAATTGGAATTTTAAAGGGACAAGTGACAAGGGACAAGGAGTGACAAGGGGACAAGGGGACAAAGGGACAAGGGGACAAGGGGAAACCAGATGACAATTCCGGAGTGTGGGGTTTTGGTTATTTGAATTTTTGGTAATTGAAATTTATTTGTCATTTGGTATTTGATAATTGGAATTTTAAAGGGACTTGGACGAAGAGGTGAAGAGGCGACTGGGTAACCTGGAGACTTGGGGACTTGAAGAAAATGAGAAGAGGTGACTGGGAGGCAATTTGACTTCTATTGAAAAATTTCATATATTAGCACCTGACACTAAATAATTTGCTATGAGAAATATGGATATTCGTGTAGTAGTCGCTGCTATTATCGCTTTTATGATGTTTACTGGTCTTACTTGTAATGAAGATGGTGATGACCCAACACCAACACCAACAAATGTTGGAGAAGTACTTTGGACATGGGAAACAGGTTCGGAAGAAGGTATAACCTCCTGCCCTGCCATTGGCAATGATGGCACCATATATTGCGTAACAGGTGGCGGGACAGTAACATGGGAACCTGCCAAAGTATATGCAATTAGTTCCGACAGCGTACAACTGTGGGAATCAGAAGAACTGGATCACATGGCAGCTTCATCAGATGTTATGATTGGCCCTGATGGTACAATCTATGTTGTGGGTTACTATAAGCTGTATGCCATTAATCCCACTGATGGAACATTTAACTGGACATGGGAAGCACCTGATCCTCATCACACACAAATTGGTTATCTTACAATTGGAAATGACAATACTATATTTTGCTCCAATATCGCATCAGGTGCATATCAGCGTGCTCTATTCGCTGTGAAAAATGGCCAAACAGTGTGGTCATACACACACGAAACTATCTATTATGCTACTAACTTAATGATTACATCCAATAACCTGCTTGCTGTTTTCTGGAAAGATGGTGACCCGGCTCTTACAAATGTACAGGCATTTGATCCGGCTACCGGTGCAATGATATGGACATGTGCTTTGCCTGAAGGTACAGCAGGTCATTTGATCAGTAAGCCTTCTGAAGGACAAATACTTGCTTCAACTCATTCGCCTGACATGCTTTATTTTATTAACCAGGTTAATGGTGTTATTGCCAATACAAAGGTTGCCTCCATGGGATTGATGTCTATGTCGCCTAATGGCAATATTTGCACTTTTGTTTTTAATACCGGACTGATAGGTTATAACTACTCAGGAAGCAAAATTTGGCAGGTTGATAATGGTTTAAGTGGCACCCATGGCGTTGCTATTAATTCCAACAACGAACTATTTGTCGTTGGCTGGGGTGGTGCTGATTTTAACTATAAAAATTTCCAGTGTTTTGATTCGGAAGGCAATTTTGAATGGGGAACAGCCTTTTCAACTGGTAACTCCATGAGCGCACCACTTATTGCTCCTGATGGAAAAACTTATATTTATGGTGGCTATCGTCCGGGTACTTTGATTTGCATACAAGGTGAAGGACCACTGGCGTCAACAAACTGGCCAAGGCCGCAACATGATAATAAGAATACCAGGAATGCGTCGATGTGGTGATTTTTGGGACTTGAGAGACTTGAGGGACTGAAGGGACTGGAGGGACTGAAGGGACTGGAGGGACTGGATAACTTAGGGATTTGTATATTTGTTTATTTTAACAATGTTGAAACATGAAAAAAAATTATATCTGGAGGAAGAAGTTCTTTAACAATACAACTCATATTTTCAGCAATAGAGTGCATGTAGGACAAATAACAAATAAAGCCTTCTCGTCATCATTTACAGCCGATTTGAATAATAATAGCTATCAACTAACTACCAAGGGGTTCTTTGTTCAGACTACTGATATTATTAACATCAAACAAAACAAAATTATAGGCACAATAAAATACAGTGGATGGCGCAACAAAGCTGAAATACAACTTAATAATGAAACTTACAATTGGTCATATACTAACTTCTTTAACACAAAATGGTCAATACATCACAACTACCGTGAAGTTGTAGTGGGCAGATCAAGAAGCAACCACGGTGAAGCCACATTTTATAGCGACGACGAAGTACTTCTATTAGCATCCTTAGCTATTATTGAACATTATTCGAGGGCTATGGTTGCAGTTATGGTAGTTGTTATGATACCTATTATTGCTTCGCAAGGCTGATCCGAATTACTTTTTTATTTTTATGCCCGAATTATTATATTTACTACCATATCCATATGAGCAAAGATTATACAAGTATCAGGCAACATTGCAAAAGATCCAGAGATATAAACAAAAAAGTAATTGATGACTTTCTGATGAACTTCGCTGCACACAGAGATAAGACTGGGAGCAAAATGAGTTATTACTACAAAAAGTATAGTCACATTATCAAGAAGCTCGGTGAAGATTTTTTTTCCTCAGTAATGGCAGAATATATTGTTGGAAATGCATTACGTGCAAACGGGACTATTCATAAGAACCTGAATCACCCTGAGATACTATCAAAAGATAAAAAAACCATCGAATATATTAATTTCCTGTCAAACCATCCATGGCGATATACCTTTGCACATATTGTTGAGAAGCCTGAAAAAGAATTCTTTTTCATTGAAGATCAGTTTCTGGGTGATGAGCTTCTGGTATACTCTCCAGGCATGGAAAAATATTGTAACTCAGGTCATCAAAACTCACTGTACTTTATGCTAATCGGCTACAATGGAGAATGTTGGGAGACTTTCGGGGCTATAATCGCAATGAAATCAATTACGGCTGAGGATATTTATATATTCGGCACTGAGCTATCTGTAAAAGTTGACTCCGATGAATCATTAATGGAGTTGGTTTATAGTGATCCTATGCCGTTCTTTATGCTTGCCTTAACAATGGAAACACCAGTTACTAGAACAGGTGATGATATTCTTGCAAATTTTGTTGCGGAAGAAGAGATAAATGATATAAATACAGAGAAACTAAAGAAAACTTTTATTGTGAAATGGAACAAGGGAGTATATCAATTCACCATGAAAAACATGGCAGGGCCTCCTCATTTTGCCTCTGCCTATTTTATTGAGAGGACTAATATACTCTATAGGTATTCCATGACAGAATATGGATTTAGACAAATGAGCAACCAATTAATAAAAGCAGGTATTGATGTCGACCCGGAACCAGACTATTCTCTCACTATTGCAATGTTATTTGTTATGGAGAAAATATTAAAAAAGAAGTTTGACATAAACCGATATGAAAAAGATTTCACTGTGACTAATCCTGAAAACTCAGATGATGAGATGGTTGACAAGCTAAATAAATTTATGGAATTACTTATACCATATATTAACAACGGCATTACGCCAGATATTGTATCATTGTCGAAACAGTGTGGTATTAATCCTGAAGAGGGTCAATCTCTTTATGACCATATTTATAAAAAATACGTAAAGTAATTTATTATTATACAGTTTTGGTTGATATGTGGCATTTTTTCTAACTCATCATATTAATTAAAAACTCCAACAGCCGAAGTCTTCCTCCTGCAACAGTTCGTTAACTTCTTCTATATCAAAATAAGTAGGATCAAAATCACTAAAGAAGGATTGCTTCGTTACGCTACAATAACTAAAAAAGCCATAGGGATTTATGAATAAAACAACATGGTAATCTTTGATAATAAGTATATCACGAAAATTATTTACAGATATCAATGAAATATCCTATATAAAGCTACGAATCCAGGCTCTACTATTTAATAATTATACTCAACTTCTATTACGTAAAATTCCAAAATAGTTACTTTAAACAAATATATAATAAATTTAAAATAAAAAGAATATGACGTATAAAAAATTTTCTACATTTGTAATGCCAAAACAAAATTATATATAATAAATTGCAACCTAATTAATGCAAATATCTGGGAGATTTCATATGAAATATTTGCAACGATTTGGTTAAACTTAGTAAATTATTCAATTTTGAACCACTATTATGACTGCTAAAAACAATCAAGTCTCAAATTATAACTATGATTTAAACAATAATAAAATTGATAAGCTTATAATTTATAATTTTGATAATATCCTGTTTTTACCTATCAGCTCAATAATAAGGTGTATGGCTGATAAAGGATATACTTACTTTTATCTGGATGATGGCTCTGAAATTTGTGCCAGCAGAAACATCCATACATATGAGAAGGAATTAAATAGTTACAATTTTATAAAACCTCATAAGTCGCATCTTATTAATATTTTACATATAAAATGCATTAATAAGTCGAATGGTGCCTATATTGTTATGAGTAATGATTCAATTGTACCTATCGCTTCACGTAAGAAGAAGGAAGTTTTTGATTTGATTAAAGAATTGTTTGTACATACTGAATGACTGATATCTTAAACGTGTGTACAATTTTATTATATAGTTATACTTTATTTATTTAAAAATTGAAAGTATCTTTTTGAACCACTAAATTTAATAGTACATTATGGCTGCTATATTCAGATCATCAAAACATACTCCTGTAAAAAAGGTTGGAGCTTCTTATTATCATCGTGAAAACCTGCTACTGACTGTTCAGGATTTTAATAAGTTAATCGGCCATCTTAATGGTAATTCTACTTTGAAAACCCATAAAAAGTTGCAGATTAAAGGTTGTAACCTAAATGATATCAATATTAAATCTATAAAGTCAGTTTTCGGTGAAGAGGATTATAAGATTACGGAGGGACTTTATTTTATTGAAAACGAAAGCATTTATTATTACAAGTACAGGGTTAAAAATTTTAAGTATTTAATGCAGCTTCATTTCTATAATAATATCTTCTTTTTTGGCGCAACTAAAATCTATACTGATCATATTATTTCTGATATTGAAAAAAGAGAGATTTTAGAGTGTATTGCTGAAAAGTATTGTCCTGATCACAAGATTTCTTCGTTTGAAGTTGACATTGTTGATAGTGATGGCAATCTTTTATCTACTTATGATGATTTAAATCTGTATGTAAGGTATATTCCTGATAATCCAACTGTTGAAGATCTTATCAATCGACATAGTGAATATGTAAGACCCATAAAATCTGGTACAAAAAAGGGTAGTTTAAATGA
This sequence comes from Bacteroidales bacterium, assembly GCA_963676635.1. GTDB lineage: Bacteria > Bacteroidota > Bacteroidia > Bacteroidales > F082. Next base: position 3,882,320 of record OY781105.1, on the reverse strand, counting down.
TATATTTTAATGTCGGTTATGGTCTTTAATAGTTGCTTTTTGTTATGATTACAGGATATTTTCCAATTCCCCCCTCATTTACCACTTAAAATTAGGTTTTGACTTCTTTTTTTTGACCCAAGAAAAATTAGCACTCGTTCCCAGCGGGTGCTAATTTATTTGTGGGAAACTTAAGTAGGGGAAATGCGAAAATTAAACAGAGAGAAAACACGACTAACAAGTTGTGTGATCATCAGCAAGTTAATCAACTAATCCTTATAAACTTTGCCATATGGCAAAAACAAGAAAAACGATACAGTTGAATCTCCCCGCTACAAACGGCAGGAAATCCATCCTTCATTCTCCTATTGGCGGATTAAAATATGTAGAAACAGGCAAAAATACCCAGGCAAAGCCATTTCGATGAACATATTAAAAATGTCGTGAAATTTAATTACATAATTATTCCCTGGTATCCTGTCTCGTTTTAAAACAAACTCCAACAGCCGAAGTCTTCCTCCTGCAACAGTTCGTTAACTTCTTCTATATCAAAATAAGTAGGATCAAAATCAGGAGGCAGCCACTCCATTATCTCTGAATACATATCATTCTTAGGATCATTTATAACATTTAATATATCACTATAACCCCAAACACCACCACTGTCCTCAACAGGACATCTATTCTTACCCTTTATGCACACAGGTATAAAATCTACATCCTTACCAACATCAATCTTTTCAAGAATAATATTATGTTCCCATGCATCACCAAAGTCATACTCATAAATCATTTTATCACCTTCCTTTTTCAGGAGATCTGAGATCTTCATATCCGAATAATCAACATTATCCATTTCATCCCAAAAATCATCATCATCCATCTTTAATAAATAGAAAGTATTATTTGAGATAAATTGATGTAAATGAGAATTAGTCCAGCCCATTGTTGTCTGTATTACTTTATGAAAGTCAGATAGCAATAAAGATGAAGAAACCAATATCCGTCTCCAAATTTTTGGTTTACTTCCTTTCAGTTCGATTTTAATCTGATATATTTTATTTGTCATTGTCTTACATTAATATTTTATAAACTATTACTGATGCACAATTAACTCTTATAATACAGAATGCAATTTAGAAAAATTTTCCATAAACTATTGCGTTAGTGTCCAGTGAAAAGTCTGACCTCCTTCAACATTCTGGGTTGTGTAAGCATCATCAAGCAAGAAATTTAAGTTTTCTGTTTCTGCTCTGAACGAATAGAAGCCGGGGTCAATATCCCAGAAGGCCTCTCCTTCTTTAGGTACTATCCCTAACTCTGTACCATTGGCATAAACTACATAGTTTACCCATAACTCATTAACTACGTGAATGGTTGCCGGAGATGTTGACTCATCTTTTTTGCATGAACTTGTTATACCTAGTACCACCAGGCACATGATTATCAATGTAACTTTTTTCATTGTTTTATGATTAATTTTAAAGAGTTGTTTTATTTGGCTTCAAATTTACTAAAATACCGGAGATTGTGCATTAAATTAATATTATTCTTTACCTGAGATAAGGCAAAAATATCAGAGAAACAGAATTGTAATTATTATTTGATTGATGAAATTTAATAGTGATTAGTAAATAATGGCAGTGTCCACCTACCGGCAGATGATGAGCAGACCGTTTTTCTCACTTTGTGTCTCTGTCACTTTTCATTCTTCATTCTTCATTTTTATTTTGGTGAATGGTGGCCGTGTCCGACTCAGGCGGATGAATAGTGAACTGTGTCCGCCTACCGGCGGATAGTAAGCAGAGCGTTTTTCTCACTTTGTTCCCCTGTCTTTTTTATTTTTCATTTTTCATTTTCCCCTTGTCACTGCCTGACCGCCTCAGGAGGTTCCCCTTGTCCCTTTGTCACCTTGTCACCTTGTCACTTTTCATTTTTCACTTTTCATTCTTCATTTTTCCTTGTCCCTATACCCCCACAACCAATCCAATATTTTTCTATTTTTACCAAATCAAAGTAAGATATATGAAACGACAACCCATACTTCTGCCTGCGTTTATTTTGTTAGCAACATTTCTATGCAGCACTAATTCATTTTCACAGTCTTCCAAAGATATTGCCACAGGCACGTCTTTATATGTTCCCATGAATATGGAATATAACTACGATCTTCAAAAAGCTATGTATAGTCCGGATTTCAGGTTTCACACATCTATCCAGGCATGGAACATTGGTGAGATCTCCGATAAGGTAAACTACGATAGCATTGTTACTCTCAACGATATCCCCATCCGTAAAGCCAACAAAACATGGAAGAGGAAATTCCACAACAAGCTACTTAACAACAATGTGGTAGAGTTAAAAAGAGACAACTACTGGTTTGCTATCAATCCAGTAGTAGATTTTGAGGTTGGCAGGGAGTTTAACGAAGAAAAGACTACCTACACTAACACTCGCGGGCTGGAGATCAAAGGCCAGCTGGGTAAAGATGTGGCTTTTTACACTTACGTGAGAGAAAACCAGGCGGATTTCCCCAATTATCTGACGTCATGGATAAAAACATGGAGGGTTATCCCCGGACAAGGCAAACTGCATTCGACGGTAAATACAGGCTTTGACTATAACAATGCCGGGGCTTATCTGTCGTATACCCCGGGGAAATATTTCAGCTTTGTGCTGGGACAGGGTAAGAATTTCTTTGGCGATGGATACAGATCAATGATACTATCTGACAACGCTTTCAGCTATCCGTTTTTAAAGATAAATGTGGATTTCTGGAATATTAAATATACTGTGTTGTACAACCAGATGATGGATGTAAGAACCAACGATCCTATTCTCGGTTACCCGAAAAAATATACTGTGATGCACTACCTTAGCTGGGCTGCTACAAACAGACTTACCATTAATCTTTTTGATGCCGTTGTATGGGCAGCGCAGGATAGCGCCGGATACAGGGGGTTCGACTGGAGTTATGCCAGTCCGATTATTTTCCTTAGGCCGCAGGAGTTTTCAATAGGCAGTGCCGGAAATGCTATTCTGGGTATGGGTGCCAGTTATATCGTTGGTAAACATACGGTGCTGTACGGACAGTTTATGCTTGATGAGTTTAAAATTGATGAGATACGTGCCGGTGATGGCTGGTGGGCTAATAAATGGTCGTACCAGCTGGGGGTTAAATCGTACGATGTACTGGGAGTGCCAGGACTGTATCTACAAACAGAATATAACAGGTCGAGGCCGTATATGTATAGCCATGGTTATGTTATCTCCAACTACGGGCATTATAACCAGCCGCTGGCAAGCCCGCTGGGAGCGAACTTCTGGGAGAGTGTTAGTTTTATAAAATATAACCGCGGACGGTGGTTTGCTGCTTATGAGTTCCAGTATGCGCTGTATGGCCTTGATGAGGATGGCCTTAACTATGGCCATAATATCTATGAGTCGTATAACACACATGCTGATGATTATGGGAATTATGTGGGACAAGGTTTGAAGACTACAGTTCAATATCACGATATTACTGTGAGTTACCTTGTAAACCCCGCATATAATCTTAACTTCGCCTTGGGTTATACTTACCGGAAAGCTACTAATGATGATGGAAAGGTTGTTACTTCGTGGGTACATTTCGGACTGAGAACGAGTTTATTCAGGAGGTATTATGATTTGTAGAGTGAGTAAGTGAAGAAACTTGAGGGAACGAAGGGACTGAAGAAACTGAAGGTAACGAAGGTAACGAAGGGACTGAAGGGACTTGAGAGACTTGGAGACTTGGAGATTGGCGAAAATGGGAGTTTGAGACGGGAGTGAAGATGGGCTAAACCCTAATTTTTAACATTAAACTTTGAACTTTTGAACTTTATCATGTGGAATAACTATAAAGCATTTGTGAAAAAATATAAGCTGCAGCCGGTTGTGGATGTGGTGATTTTTGGTATTATCACTGTGTTTTTTCATTATATATGGTGGCATGGACTAAAGAGCTTCCTGCTGAATTTTATGGCCTTCAGGGAGATGGAACAATGGCTGGCGCATCAGGTGTTTGTGCCTTCGGCATGGATAGTCAAAAATATTATTGGTTACGATGTTACTCTTGCTGATAACACTATCTATTTTGGCGATTATGGCTACGTGGCTGTGCTTGGATCATGTTCGGGATTGAAGCAATTTTACCAGTGGACTATGCTTATGATTCTTTTCCCCGGACCATGGAAGAAGAAGCTGTGGTTTATTCCTTCCGGGATTGTGGTTATCCATATTGTGAATATAATGAGGATTGTTATCCTGAGTATTATTGTGGAGACTATCCCCGATCAATGGGATTTTATCCATACGTGGATATTGCGTCCGTTTTTCTATGTGGTGATATTTGCTATGTGGGTGCTTTGGGTTGAGAGAGTGAAGGGAATGAAGGGACTTTAGGGACTGAAGGGACTGAAGGGAACGAAGGGACTGAAGAGACTGAAGGGACTGAAGGGAACGAAGGGAACGAAGGGACTGGAGGGACTGGAGAGAGATGAGAGATGAGAGATGAGAAACGGAGAAACTATGAAACGGAGAAACTGTGAACCCCTCCCTGGATTTAGTCACAAAAACCAAAAAAAAAGGCTGTCATCCCGAACGACGAAGGAGGAGGGATCTCCCGGGGATCAGGTTGCGATAAATAATGAAGAATTACTGAAGGGACAAGGGAACCGCCTGAGTCGGTCAGGCAGAGACAAGGGACAAGGAAGTGACAAGGTTACAAGGGGAACCGCCTGAGTCGGTCAGGCAGTGACAAGGGAAAACCAGATGACAATTCTGGAAAGTGGGGTTTTGGTTATTGGAATTTAAAGTGACTTGAAAAATGAATAATGAAAAATGAATAATGAATAATGAAAAATACCCCTCTCTGGATTTAGTCACATCAACCAAAAAAAATGGCTGTCATCCCGAACGACGAAGGAGGAGGGATCTCCCGGGGATTAGGTAGATACACCCCCTAACCCCCTAAAAGGGGGGATGGTACCACACTCCTGACTAACAGGGTGGTTCATAGCTAAAACCTACACTGTTCCAATCCCCACACAGCCGTATCTCCAACCAAGAACGATTTTCATTCTTATGTCTGAATTGTCCCTTCAGTCTCTTCGGTCCCTTCAGTCTCTTCGTTCACTCCAGTCTCTCCATAGTAAGTTATGAAAGCAGTACCACAGCGGGGTTTTTCTAAATATCCTGCCAAACCCGTCGCCTAAAGGGGGGATGGTACCACACTCCTGACTAACAGGGTGGTTCATAGCTAAAACCTACACTGTTCTAATCCCCACACAGCCGTATCTCCTACCAAGAACGATTTTCATTCTTATGTCTGAATTGTCCCTTCAGTCTCTTCGGTCCCTTCAGTCTCTTCGTTCACTCCAGTCTCTCCATAGTAAGTTATGAAAGCAGTACCACAGCGGGGTTTTTCTAAATATCCTGTCAAACCCATCGCCTAAAGGGGGGATGGTACCACACTCCTGACTAACAGGGTGGTTCATAGCTAAAACCTACACTGTTCCAATCCCCACACAGCCGTATCTCCAACCAAGAACGATTTTCATTCTTATGTCTGAATTGTCCCTTCAGTCTCTTCGGTCCCTTCAGTCTCTTCGTTCACTCCAGTCTCTCCATAGTAAGTTATGAAAGCAGTACCACAGCGGGGTTTTTCTAAATATCCTGTCAAACCCATCGCCCCATCGCTGTCTATTGTCTAAACCATGATTTAAGGATTATAGGATGGACATGATTTTTGAGGGAATCGATAAAAGCGACAAGTCGCTTTTTGCTCAAAGCCGCCTGGTAATCACCCAGCCCTAAAGGGCAGGGTTAGTAGTGTCTGCTAATAATCTGGTTTTCTCCTGGCATCAACCAACCTAAAGGATGGTTTTGTGGGTGGTGATTTAAAATCTGGCAGGTTCCTGAATTCTAACAAACCCACACTGTTCCAATCCCCACACAGCCGTATCTCCAACCAACGAACGATCTTCATTCTTATGACTGAATTGTCCCTTCAGTCCCTTCAGTCTCTTCAGTCTCTTCAGTCTCTTCAGTCACCTCCGTCACTTCCGTCACTTTAATCACATTGCTTTCAGTGCTCAAGCCGCTAAGCTTTGAGCATAAGCACTTTAGTGCTTTTAATAAAATTAAAAAATCAAACAACAACCCTATACCTAAAAAACAAAAAACTATTAAAAACAACAATCACAAAAAAAGCAACACCAATCGACAAAAAAGAAACACCAAACAAAAACAAAAACAACATCACAACCACCACCACAGGCAAATACCAAACAAAAGTCAGCTGCGTGGCTATCGATTTTCGTGGAATATCCATCTGGGGAAGATTTACCGTTGTACTGAACAACGGAGAAAGAACAAACTGCTTATAAATAAAATACAGCGCTATTACTATCCCCATGGTAATTTGTAGAATGTATGAAATACCCATCCATTGCAGCGCGTGGTAGATACCCGTATGTGTTATTATATCAACAAGAGGCATCCAAAATGAATTTATCATCACCACAGCCACCATCCAACCTTGCATCATCTGAACAAACAACGGCAGTTTTGTGGGAAACTTCCGGTTATAACTCAGTAACATGTATATCAACAGCCATCCAAACCAAGGCAGCAGATAAATCCAATATACATTGTAATAAGTCCATTGTCCTTTACAAATGACATAATTATAAAATCCGGATAAAACAATCTGTCCGTCAAACCCACTAATCAATGCTCCTGCTTTCATTAACAGCCAGTTGTAGAATATCATGAATATCAGCGAAAGCAACAATGCTGATATGCTAAACAAAAACCGTATGATATTTTTCGTTCTCAATGTTACTCTTTTGTATTTTCTATAATTTTCACTGCCTGTGATATATTAACAACGTCAACAATCTGCAAATAGTTTTTTAAACGTTCCATACACACACTGGTGTTATAACCATTAAGGATGTTACGCCACATACTAAAAAGGTTTGTGTACGGATTATCTCTGTCGAAATCGCGCGGATGAAAGTACAACAGCTTGTAGCCCTTTGCGGGATTTTCCATAAACAGCTTTTGGTAAGCCATATGAGGCAGTGCTCTATAGTAACCTCCACCGGTGTACGGCACACCCAGCTTAGATTTAATTAACGGAAATTCCGTAATAATGCCACTGTTGGTATTTATCTTAAAAGGGCCTGTGGCATGGTGGTGTTTCATCTGCATTGAGCTATCATACTTAATACCATTGGCAGCCAGTATCTCCATAAGCGCCTGCACATTCTTTCGAATACTGAATCCGGGAGCACGATATGCCTCAACGGGCTTACCGGTTATATCGCTAATGGCTGATATACTTCTTACAAGATCTTTTTCGAAGTCAGCCTCCACGAGTCTGTTTGCATTATGATGCCAATAGGAATGACTGCCAATTTCATGGCCGGCATTGGATATTCTTTTAATAAGCTGCGGATGTTGTGTGGCAACCCATCCCAGCACAAAAAACGTAGCTTTCACACCTATCTCATCAAGCATATCCAGAATACGCATGGTGTTACCTTCTACCCTGGTAGTTATCTTATCCCACATATGTCCGGAGAAGTTTTGGCGGTTTTCGTGGGTGTGGAAGTGGTCTTCTATGTCTATTGTTAGGAGTGTTAGGTAGTTGGGAACTTTGCGAAAATGCGACTGTGCTAAGGGGAGAGAGGATGAATTTGATATTAAATTAAGCATTATATCTTCCATTTTTCATTGTTAATGCTCATATTAACAAGCATTCTGATAATATGATCATATTTATCATATATTAAAGAGTAAGTATTTTCCTTAATATAGCAACATTCTTTAGCATAGTCTAACCAAACTTGTGTTTCAGCTGCTTCGTCTTCAGAATCTGATAATTTTGATACAACGTGTTTAGGGTATTTTCTTTTCCTAAACACCTCTGCAATATTACCAAATACTGATCTGGAAGATCTGCGTATCTGATCTATCAAGGAGAACTTCTTTTCTTTTGGAAATAACTTTGTAATATTAAACACTTCCATACCCGCCTCAAATGAAAGCTGATACACATTCACGTCATTATGTGTATTTATTTTAGGCATAAATTATTTATATTTGTAAAGATACTCATTTTATATTTCCCACAATCACACAGTCGCATTTTCGCCTCTTCGCACAATCACCTCCTCGCAACCTAATACACCCCCCCAATCAACCTCTTTCCCACTTCTCTGGTAACAAAGCCCGGCAGCACTGACCATATCCTTGTGAGCCAGGTTTTGTCGCGAATATCGGGATAATTAGTGTAAATATAAATAGGGTGATTATCTACGGGCCAGTGGTTTTTGTAGGTGTGTACGCCTGAGTTGACAGTACTGCGACCAAAGGAGTAAATTGTACTGATATCGCCAGAGGCTTTGCATGTGTATATATATTCTATCATCTTCCAGTGCAGCAGATCAGATATGTAATTCTTTCTGTGCGATGGTAAAGTAGCAAAATAAGTATTCTCGTAGTAACCCATATATTCTATCAAAACAGAACCAGCCACAGGCTTGTTATTTTCGCGAATCACAAATATCTTAATATCACCATTATGCCAGCTTTTCAGCATATCATTGAAATATGCATAACTGTAGTTCATAGATCTCAGTTTCCTGATATTGCGCACATATACCTTATAGAAATCGTTCAATAACTCTTCACCGCCAACCGCCACCTCATAGCCATTACTACCTGCCTTACTTATCTTACGGCGCAGGTTACCCTGAAGCATATCCCACATTTGTTTTACCGTTTCCGGGAGTGTGATTATACTTACAGCCTTTTCTGATTTAAGAGCACCTCCTCTGCCTTTCTGGCTTCTAATGAAATACCTGCTATCTGTAGCAACATTGCTTTGTGATAAATGATTAATATCGACAGTATAATATCCTGACTTTTTATCCGACAGATGCTTTTCTGCAAAAGCGCATAGCTTACTATATGTAATATCCGGAAAGGTGTTACCTAAAACACCTCCATAGGAAAAATGAGGCATGCTTACCCATGCTTTTTTAGTGTTTACGATAGGGAATAGTCCGACTGCATTACCATTTTTTTGAAGTATAAGAAAGTATGTATGCCACCGGAAATGTTTGTGATAGAATGTGATAATATCGGGGTTATATATTATGGGTATATAACCGTGGTGGTTTTCCAAACAGGTGGCCCATGTGGTATGTGTTGATGGTTCTAACATATGGGCGCTAAGGTAAGGAATTTTGAGACTTTGCGAGAATGCGACGGGGCGAAAATGCGACTTTGCAAGAAAGGGAAAATAGGACGGGGAGACTTGGGGAATGGTAAACTGAAAGGAAACTCGTCTTATCACTCAACAGTTAAGGTAACCGACTCCACCATACGGCTAATACTATGTTCGTTATCAAGATCACCAAATAAACCATCATCATTTTTACATGTTATATATCGTGTTTCCAATACAGGGGTTCCGGTTTCCAAACCGTCGATAATATGTTCTGTCTCATCATTTGGTGTCCAGGCATATAATTCCAATTTATAGGTTTTCTTATCCGGATTATTCAGGTTAACATCGGCTCTGTATAAAATTGCCGGTTGATCCTGGACATAATTGGGAGCACCCTGATCTCTTTTATCTGTAAACCATTCATTATAATCATTTGCCCTATCTATTTCAAAATAAACAGCAAACTGCTTTATAGTAGTATCACTGAGAGCAAAGGGTATTGTAAAATCTTCGTTTTTAATTGTAGGAGAGGTTACGGCATCAACATCATTTTTTGATTCAGGATAAGTATTTACTTTCCAGAAAGGCAGTACAACACCTGTTAATGAGTTATCTACTAACCGTTCACATACGGTAATATTTTGAATAAAGCCCATTTCTTCATTTTCAATCCATGCCACATAAATATTTGAACTTTCATAAGGAGCACCGCTGGCAGAGAATTTAAAGTTCAACTCCATTTGCACTTCCTCTTCAGTGTTTTGCTGTATTTGATCGGATGCACTACAGGATGCAATTGTTGTTATAAGTGCAAAAACCATTATCAGCTTAAATGTAGATTTTGATAGTTTATATGTTTTCATTGTTCCCATTTATTTCAATTGTTTATAACGCAATGTATAAAGTTTATGACATTATAAATTGCAAAAAAACAAAATTAAGAACATTTAGTTAACAGATAGCAGATGCTTATAATATTGATTGTTAGCAAAATTACTAATTCTCTGATTTCACAACCCAACAAAATCCCAACTATCACATCTTCACAAACTTATAACTACTAACGGAGTTATCATCTGAAACTTGCAACAAGTACACACCAGTCGGGAGGCTACTAACATTAACAACACAACTACTTTTCCCGGAAATAGTACCCGAGTTATACATCCTGCCAAAGGTATTGTATATAGAATATTCCAGCGATTTACTTTGGGCGTCAATCACATCCACATGCAGTAAATCTTTAACAGGATTAGGATAAATCATCAGACTAATACTATCACTGTCGTGATTATCAATATCAAGATAATTCGCAGGAATAACAATCTGACCATTATCCACCCGATCGGCAAGCACCGATAAATTATCGATTAACCCATCAACACTAGAGGAAGGACCACTGTTACCCATATTAACAGAAAACGCAAGATCCACTTCCTGTCTGTCGCCGGGTTTAAAAGTAAACGGGCCCGAAGCACCAAGTCCTCTCCTATCGCCCGGATAATTCGGAGTTTCGTTATTACCAAGCTCTTCAGTCCAGTATTTTCCATTTTGATTAAAACCACCGCCGGGAGGCAAACCATTTGTCCCCCAGTTAAGAGGATCTGAATCGCCGGGAAAGATGAACCTGCAAACAGGTCCCATAAAAGTCATTGGTAAACCATTAGTATAGAGTCCTTGTAATGAGTTATAATATTCAACACCATAATCGGGATCATTTGTAGTTATGGTTCCGGTATTATTATAATAGACAAACGACACCATGCCATACCTCTCATTATCAACAACATCATCTCCAAAATTAAGACCATTAACACTATAATCGCAACCACCGGCAGGATTATCATAACCATCATCATCCATAAACGGGCCAGCCATAAAAGTAACCCCCTGAGCCGGCGACAACTCTCCATAGGCATTCGGTTCACCATTACCGTCAATATCCTTACCGTTATATTGATAAAAAGAACCCAATTCTACATGACATGCGATATAATCGTCGTAAGCATATCCAATATCCATATCCGTAAACGATCCTACATAAGTATTGTAATACGTATTTTCCGATCTGTTATAGATATCGTAATGCATAAAAACCGTGTTATTTAACAGAGAATCATCAGGGTTATCATAAGAATACAACATTCCATGAATTTCAACTTTAAGCTCCAAAGCACCTGTTTCACCATGCATTTTGTCGTCATTAAAAATCACCATAGCCGCCTGATCACCTCTGATCAAAGGATAATCGCCATTCAAAGGCTCATAAAATTCATTTCCATTGGAATCAAAAAAAGGAGCCAACTTATGAGCCTGACCGTTTAACACATTGCCGTTGGCAGGCCAATTTAAAATAGCATCTACAGGTTCATAATTTTCTTTCCAGTAATTATTTCTATGATAAGTGATTTCATCTTTGGAGATTTTCCAGACTCTGTTCCATTTCCGGAAGAAATCCACTCCATCATAACTGTCAGAAACAGGTCCGGCCTGAAAATCATAGCCTACTTGTTTATATCTCTGAGCTGCAAGATGCAGACTATCATACTGATCTACTGCTCCTATCCATAAAGAACTTGCAAATATTGTATTCTTTCCAGAGCCTTTAGGGAATTCAAAATGAGGGGATATATCGGAGTTACCATAATCAAAGGCTTCCTTCTCTCTGCTAAACAAATAGCCATCCGAGTTAATACCAGCATTTATATTATTGATATTAACCGAGTCATATGATTTGCCCTGCTCGATTTCCACTTTCACATTACCATATGATATATACTCACCGCCGGTACCCTTATAAGTAAACTCCACATTACCGCTGAGGGTCATAAAAGAAGTAAAAACCAATTGCTTACCATCGGTAAAATCACAATAGCCATAATCATTCCAGCCATGGATAAGATCGGGATCATATCCTGCAAGTTCATCATTGGCCAGCACATCAATTGTAACGGCATATCCGGCAATAGTTGAAGCCTCATCATCATTAAACACCGGATAATCCGGATTTTGTTGCATCCCGATAACAACCTCAGCCCAGTTGGAAAATGAGTACGGATTGTCAACTTCCTGCACTCTGTACCTGAGCTTAATAACGTCACAGTTTCTGATTTTACCATCTTCCAAAATTGTTGCAATCCCGATATTGGGATTTGAAATTACGACATATTCAGGATCATCACAATAGAAGGGGTAATACACATAAGCGTCTTTAATCTCCAGCATAGCACCCTGCGGGTGGTAATCGTTGTTCAGAACATCAACAGTAACAACATGGCCACAATAGCCCTGGCCTGTATCAGCAACAGCTACAGGATCTGATTGAGAGAACAAAAGCTTAACAAAAAGCAGTATTACAAGGGTAGGTATTATTTTTTTTATGATGTAAATTTAGCAAAAAAGTTAGAATGTTTATATATAATATGACGAAATATGTGTATGGGAGGTTGCATGGGGACTTTAGAGACTGGAGGGACAACCCTCCTATCAGCTTGCAGCGGACACAGCGCCAAGGCTTCGGTGGACAAGGAGGGACAAGGGGAAAAATGAAGAATGAAAAATGAAGAATGAAAAGTGACAAGGTGACAAGGTGACAAGGGGACAAGGTGACAAGGGACGAGAGACAAGGGACAAGGGGACAAGGTGACAAGGGACGAGAGACAAGGGACAAGGGGACAAGGTGTGACTCGTCCTGAAATAGGTTGACACAAAAAGTAAACAAATTTCAGGACTATGAAAAGAAAAGTAAACCAATTTTCGGACGAATTAAAATTGAAGATCGTTAAAGAGTATTTGGAAACAGATCAGACAAGAAAGGAGCTATCGCAAAAGTATGGTTTTGGTTCAGGCGGAACACTTAACAAATGGATTCGTAAATTTGGCATTTCAAAACCGGATGATAGAGAAATCCATAAACAAATACTAATGTCAAAAGAAAATGGTAAAAGTAAACAAGAGTTGGAATTAGAATCAACGATAAAGAAGTTAGAATCAAAGCTTTCCTATGAGCGATTACGGACAGAAGCCTTGAATACGATGATAGATATTGCTGAGGATAAGTTTAAAATTTCGATCAGAAAAAAGTCTGGCACCAAACAGTAGAGAGTATGCACACAAAGAAAGAAGGTCAAAGTATTGATACTTTGTGTGAACTGTTTGGTAAACGAAGACAGACCTACTATAAAAAGAGAAAAATCAGCACAAGATCTGCATTTGAGTCTGAGATTTTAATTCAGATGATTGCCAAGGAAAGGAAATTAATGCCTATGCTTGGAGGTAGAAAACTACATTTCAAGTTACAAGGTAAAATACCAGATGATCTTCATATGGGTAGGGATAAGTTTTTTGATTTTTTAAGGGATAACAACTTACTTGTCAGAAGAAAGCGGCACAAAGCAATCACGACAATGTCAAGTCATTGGCTAAGAAAGTATCCAAATTTGATAAAGGAATTTATACCTAATGGTCCACATCAATTATGGGTTAGCGACATAACCTACGTAGAAACATCTGAAGGCTTTGTATATCTGTTTTTGATAACAGATGCCTTCTCCAGGAAGATAATAGGATGGAATTTATCAGATAATCTGGGTTCTGACAATGCAGTTGTAGCTTTATGTATGGCTTTGAGTCAGTTACCTGCAGGAGTTAAGAACCTTATCCATCATTCAGATAGAGGAGTGCAGTATTGTAGTAGTAAATATGTTGAAATCCTAAATAAGGCTAATGTAAATATAAGTATGACAGAAAATGGTGATCCATTAGAAAATGCAGTAGCAGAAAGAGTTAACGGAATACTAAAAACAGAGTGGATATATGAAATTAAACTAAAATCTCTAAATGATGCGATTATTCAAATCAAACGAATCATAAAGATTTATAATAGTGAAAGACCACATAGTAGCATAGAGTTATTAACTCCAAATCAGGCACATGTTGAGAATCGAAGCCTTAAACGGCTTTGGAAGAATTACTACAAAAACAAGGAGCAACAATGTCATGTTTAAAACAGTACATGGTTCATTGGAAAAAGTTATTTCCGAATCATTTTTTTGACTTGAGGTCAAAAATGCTTCAGAATAACTTTTTTGTGACAATTCTAAAATTAAGAGTTATGTTTTATTTAATAAATTAATAATAAATTTGTCAACTAAATTCAGGACGGGTCAGTGACAAGGGACGAGAGACAAGGGACAAGGGGACAAGGTGAAAAATGAATAATGAAAAGTGAATAATGAATAATGAAAAGTGACAAGGTGACAAGGTGACAAGGTGACAAGGGACGAGAGACAAGGGACAAGGGGACAAGGTGAAAAATGAATAATGAAAAGTGAAGAATGAAAAGTGACTAGGGTAATCAAAAAACAAACAATTATCAAAAATCAAATAACCAGATGACAATTCCGGAGTGTGTGGGTTTTGCTTATTTGAATTTTGGTGATTGGGATTTGTTTGTTATTTGGTGCTTGATAATTGGAATTTTAAAGAGAACCTCCTGAGGCGGTCAGGCAGTGACAAGGGGAAAAATACGCGCAGCTTACCATTATTCGCAACTTATTTATTTCTATTGGAGCTCATGATTGCTCATTCTTCGCAATTCACCATTCACTATTCACCATTCACCAAAAAATGAAAAATGAATAATGAAGAATGAAAAATGAAGAATAGTGTTGTATAGTATACAGGAAGTGACTGCAGTGCTACTAACTCACTTTAAAGTTCAATAACCTCTATACCAGTATTTATTGATCCTTCTGTTGATTTACTAAGTGAAATAATCTTATCACCACTTCTTTCAATAAATATAGGAAACCCTTTAGTGAGGATTTCATCATCTCTTATCAATGAAGGGTAGTGACCTATCTGTATTGACTTCCTATTACTCGTTGCTGCATAAATAACCGACCCATCATCACTAAAAGCAAAATCGGAAAATGCCAACGAACCACGTTGTAGCACACCTTTATACTCCATAGAATTATTTGCTAAATACACTGCCCCACTACTTGAGGTTATAGAATATGTGCCATCATCGGAGATTCTGAAAATCCTCGGACTTAACGGATAATCACCATGATATTGATCATCCACATGCAATTCTATTTCACCTGAGCTCCCAAGTTTAAAATATTCCATATCAACAGGACTAACACCTGTTGAAATAGAAATAATTTCATTTTTACCCGGAATCATTCTTAACCTATCTCCGTCAAAGTCTCCATTTCCGTCAATATTCATTCCATTACTTCTCAGGTAAGTCCTAACAGGTTGTTCCCACCAGGGTGAAGGCAAAACAGCAGCAATAACATGCCCTAAACCATTTATTACCACACTTGTGGTTCCTAACCCCGTGCTTATTGATGTTGTCTGACTCAAATCATCAGCATCATAAACATATATCCAGCCATCATCACTTGGAACATAAATTTCCACGCCAAAACCATTATCACCAATATCGCAATAACCAATATTTCCCTGAAGATTCGTTTCTTTTACTACCTCCATATTAACATAATCATATTTCACTAATTTCTGACCACCTCTGTCGAGCAGGTATACGTAATTTTGCGTTGGGTGAATCAACATATCGTAAGCCTCAAAATTAAATATATGCCCACTTGGTAAATCAACTGTTTGGTGATTACTATTTCTGGAGTATTCCTCTGAATTTGTAACTCTTACAAAATAACACACCTGATATTCAAATGGAGGGAATTCATCAGTAAAGGTAGTTATTCCTTTATCAGATATTGTAGTTAACAGTTCTTTATTTTCTTCTGTGCAATTTTCATCAGTCCTATATATCTCATATTTTAGAAAATCGGAGTGTGGGTATTGATTCCATTCTAAAATTACAGCACCTTCATTTTTTACGGGTTCTGAAAGCGTTAAGGAAGGCGGTGACAATGTGCTTACTTCAAATGTTGTACTTGTACTATACCCATCTGCATCTTCAGCAGTTAATGTTATTTCATGAAGTCCTCTTGTAAGAGTGTTTGTTGTAAAACCAGCGTTACCTTCTGTGTCAGGTGAATCTGTATTTAACTCCCCATCCAGACTACTTTCCCACACTATTTTTATATCTTGTGCAGGGGTATCATCATCTTCAACATTTGCACTGAAATTAATATCTTCTCCTTCTGAAAATTCCGCTGGAAAAACGGGGAAAATTATATCTATGGAGGGGCCGATTTCTACTTCAATGCCTGGAATTATATTTACGGATACTTCTGTTAACTCGCCAGCCTTTATATTGGCTACGGACTTACCTGAGCCAATACCTTCCATACTGGCGTATACCTCATAGCTTCCTATATCAATACCTGATAGCAAGATACTGCCAAATACATCAGAAGTTCCTTGTTTTGATGAGGGGTTGGTATAAACATTTGCATTTTCAGCGGGCTGATAACCATTTAACAGAACTGTTACGTTTAAGTCGCCACGCAAACTATCGTCATTATCTTTATTGCAACTTAATATCGCAAATGTCATAATAAGTACTAATGCTGTAATTTTTTTCATTTTCTGATTTATTTGTCTCTTTTATTGATTAGTATGATTTTATCCTCATGGTGTGTAATATTTTTACTTTAGCGAGTTTTTGTCTTCATACAGATTAATTAACCAAGTACTTTCTTTTTATAATTTTAATTTGTTTTCAAATGTAAGTAAATTATTGTTATGATTGAGAGGGTATTGGAAATTATTGTTATTTGTTTTTGCTTTCGCAGATGATGGGAGAGAATCGATAAAAGCGACAAGTCGCTTTTTGCTCAAAGCCGCATGGCTTTTCATTTTTTACTCACATATTGTTTATTTTATTGGAGTTCATGATTGCTTCGCAGTTCTTGATAAAAAAGTCAGCAAAAAATCAAGGGCTTCTTCTGCTTAAGTATATTTTTATCGTGTAGCGTAAGTTCAATGGAGTGATCTCCTCGTTCCTCGGAGCTTCTCCATTTCTCTAACGCTACACTTCTAAAAATCCACTTAACCAAAAGAGGCCCGCCGTTCCCAACTCCGGTAGTTCAGACTATTAATGTAGATGCGGCTGTGTGGGTATTGGAGCATTGTGGATTGTTTAGGATATTCACAATGCCGAATCTTAATTCGGAGAATAGTATTCATGGTTAACACGGTACACTAATCACTATTCACCATCCGCCGGTAGGCGGACACAGTTCACCATTCACTATTCACTACTCACCATTCACCATTCACTACTCACCACTCACCATTCACCCAACTATATCCGACGAGTAAAAAAATTAATAAAAACATTTTTATGTAAACACTTTTGTTTACTTTTGTAGTATGAATGATAAAATCATACTCTTAAAAGGAATTCATCCCGGGATTTATCTGGACAGGGAACTGAGGCGGGCAAACATTAAAAAGGGTCCGTTTGCGATCTTATTGAATGAGTACCCGCAAACACTGGTAGCAATTACAAAAGGTAGAAGGAGAATGAATACAAAGCTTGCAATTAAAATTGAAGAAGCTTTGAATATGGATGAAGGTACTTTGATGATATTGCAGGTCTACCATGATATTGCCCGGGAAAAAGAACGAACAAAACGAAGTATACCAGACTTAAATATATTAAGGCCTGCCCTTTTCTGGGATACAGACATTAATTCAATAAACTGGGAAAAACAAAAACAATCGGTCATCAAAAGAGTTTTTAGCAGAGGAAATCGGTCTGAGAAAGATGAAATAACCAGGTTTTATGGTAAACATCTGCCGGGGACAGAATAACGAGGTTGTGTGTTTTTTACCAACGAAATATTTCAAGGTAAAAAATCTGCTCATTGGACATTATGTTACATAAGGTATATATTTCAAGTAACAAATTTCAAGTTTTACTATACTAATTAGCAGACACACACATTAAGGTATTATTTTAATAAACTTAAAAGAGTGGATTGAATTGCCGGATGCAATCCTAAGAAAATACAATCCCGCTGGAAGGCTATTTACACTTATAATAGCATTTCCATTATTTTTCAATGTACCCGTATTAAATATCTCACCATAGCTATTAGCTACAATAAACTCCATAGATTCATCATCTGCACTAGCAATATCAATATACAAAAAGTCACAAGCAGGATTAGGAAATATTCTTATTTGAAAACAGTCAGTATCGTGTTCATCAATATCCAGATAATCGGCAGGAGTAATAATATTTCCTTGGGCTACTAATTCAGAAAGTTCAGAAAGATCTCCACCCAACTGTTGAATGCTGGTAAGAGAATCATTATCACTTATACTTGCCATGTAAGCCAAGTCCAATTCCTGTCTTTCACCTGGCTCAAAAGTAAATGGCCCTGTTGCCCCCATGGCTCTCCTGTCATTTGGAAGATTTGGATTGCCATTATTTGCAGTTTCTTCAGACCAATATTTCCCATCCTGATTGTATCCGCCATTAGGAACAACGCCACCTGTACCCCAATTACAAGGATCGGAATCACCAGGCCACATAAACTTACAAGAAGGTCCTACAACACCCGGGCCGCTAACATGAGCCGTTCCACCGTAAAGCATATTAGTTCCATCTTTCCATAACCCTCTTAAATAATTATAATAATCCGAAGCATAACGTGGATCACTTGTAGCTGGTAATCCTCCATTGTTAAAATAAATAAATCCTGTTAATCCATATCTCTCATTATCTACAATCTGGTCTCCAAAATTAAGACCATTAATACTATAATCACAGCCTCCGTTCGGGTTATCCAAATTATCATCGTCAATAAATGGTCCCGCAATAACAGAAATACTTTGTGCCGGTGGATTTTCTCCATATGCTTCGGGTTCTCCATTACCGTCAATATCATACCCGTTATAACCAAAATATGAACCTAAGCCCACATTACAACCTACATAATCATCCCTTGAAAAGCCAATATCAATATCAGTAAAAGAGCCAATATAAGTATTATAATATGTATTTTCTGATCTATTATAGATATCATAATGCATAAAAACTGAATTATTTAACACTGAATTATCAGTTTCAGCAAAAGAATACAGCATACCATGTACTTCTACTTTAAGCTTCTTGCCATCTGTTTCTGTATGATTTCTGTCATCATTAAAAATCACAAAAACTGACTGATCACCCCTTATCAAAGGATAATCACCACTCATAGGTTCATATATACCATTATCATTGGAGTCGAAAAAAGGAGCTAATTTTACAGATTGACCGTTATTCACATCTCCATTCGCAGGCCAATTTACAATAGCATCAATTGGGACATAGTCTTCTTTCCAATAATTATTTCTATGATAAGATATCTCATCTTTACTTAACTTCCATACTCTGTTCCATTTCCGATAGAAATCTAATCCTTCATAACTATCAGAAACAGGACCAAACTGATAATCATAGCCAGCCTGTTTATATCTTTGAGCAGCGAGATGCAAACTATCATCCTGATCAATACCACCTATCCATAAAGCGCCTGAATAAATGGTATGCTTACCCGATCCATTTGGAAATTCAAAATGAGGATTCATACTTTGCACGTCAAAACCTACAATTTCATTCACTCTACTAAATAAGAATCCATCGGAATTAATCCCGGCATTTACATTATTAATATTAACTGAATCATGCAATTTAATGGGATATACTTCAATCTCAATTTCTCCAAACGACAAGAAACCATCACCTTGACTAAAATAATTAGAAACAACAGTTCCGCTTAGTGAACTAATAGAAGTGAAAATTAAATTAGTACCATCATTAAAATTAAAATACCCACTGTCATTCCATTTATCTGCAATTTCCACACTATACCCTGCCAGATCATCATTTGCAAAAATATCAATAGTTGTTGGGTATCCTGCAACGACGTTTGCATAATCACGATTAAAAATGGGTGCATTAGGATTTTGTACCATATTAATATTAACTTCACCCCAGTCGGAGTACGACTCAGGATTATCAACTTCCTGAACCCTGTATCTCAATTTAACCAGATCGCTGTTAATAATCAGACCATCCTCAAAATCCATTCTTATTTCAATGTAGGGATCTGAAATCACTAAAAAAGATGAATCAAAAGGAACAGGAAAGTCCATTACAACATCCTTAATCTCCAACTCAGCACCTTCAGGATCATAATCATTACTTAAAACATCAACAATAACAACATCACCACAGTAACCTTGACCGGTATCAGCAATAACGACAGGATTCGATTGAGAGAACAAAAGCTTAACAAAAAGCAGTATTACAAGGGTAGGTATTATTTTTTTCATGATATAGATTTAGCAAAAAAGTTAAAATGTTTATATATAATATGACGAAATATGTGGATGGGGGGTTGCATGGGGACTTTAGAGACTGGAGGGACAAGGGACGAGGGGAAAAATGAAGAATGAAGAATGAAGAATGAAAAGTGACAAGGTGACAAGGTGACAAAGGGACAAGGGGAACCTCCTGAGGCGGTCAGGCATTGACAAGGGGAAAATGAAAAATGAAAAATAAAAAAGACAGGGGAACAAAGTGAGAAAAACGCTCTGCTTACCATCCGCCGGTAGGCGGACACAGTTCACTATTCATCCGCCTGAGTCGGACACGGCCACCATTCACCAAAATAAAAATGAAGAATGAAAAGTGACAAGGTGACAAGGTGACAAAGGGACAAGGGGAACCTCCTGAGGCGGTCAGGCTGACTCGTCCTGAAATAGGTTGACACAAAAAGTAAACAAATTTCAGGACGAGTCATTTTTATTGGAGCTCATGATTGCTCATTCATCGCAATTCACTATTCACCATTCACCATGTTGGAATCTTAATTCGGAGAACGATCTTCATTATTAACACGATACTGTGCGGTGGGCATATAAAAAACGGCGAGCAGGCTTTGTAGCCCTGTAGGCGGTCTGTAATAGCACAGGGTGGTAACCTTGTGTTTATGGCGAAGGCTGTTTTAAGGCTGTAAGCCTGACTTGTTTTTTATTCGTTCAAGATTTTTTGTCTGAACATGATTTTATGGATTATAGGATGGACATGATTTTTGAGGGAATCAATAAAAGCGACAAGTCGCTTTTTGCTCTAAGCCGCAGGGCTCTAACTTTTTTTTGATAAAAAAGTCAGCAAAAAATCAAGGGCTCATTTCGCTTGGTCACTTTTTTATCGTGAAGGCTAAGGGAAGGGAGTGATCTCCTCGTTCCTCGGAGCTTCTCCCTTTCCCTAAGCCTTCACTTCTAAAAAAATACCCAACCGAAATATGCCCACCGTTCCCAACTCCGGTAGTTCAGACTATTAATTTAGATACGGCTGGGTGGGTATTGGAATATTGTGGGATTTTTGGGGTATTTACCCTGCCGAATCTTCTTTCGAAGAACAATCTTCATGATTAACACGTTTTACCATTCACTATTCACTATTCACTACTCACTATTCACTGTTCACTATTCACCATACTAACGAATAAACTCTTTATCCAATTTCAATAATATAAACATCTGGATAGTGTATTTTGAATGCGTATCGGGTTTCTCCAGGATGGTATCAAGCACCTGGTAATATACTTCACCTGCTATCACATCTTCGATGCCGATGTAATACATTAACCATATTTTACAAAAATCTACTATTTCCTCTGTCGTAAACTGTTTCTTGTCCGACATTTTATCTATTGAATCCCTGTCATTCATCAATGCTTTTATATCGTCATACCTTTGTAAATCAAACAATAAAGTAGCATGACGGAACAGTACTTCAATATCATCAGGAAAATGCTCAACAAGATATTTATTATTTGCCATTATTTGATCTTCACTTAACAGTGGGTCAAACAGCAATGCTAATGAAGATAATACACCACCAATGGCAGTACCTTTCTCAACTTTCTGTAAATAATGATTATTTATTCTCTGTAAAATAATATATGGATCATCTTCATCAACTTCAAATTTCTTGAATACAGAAAGTAAACTTTCAACTTCTTCTTCTTTACTGCTCTGAACCTTATAGTCGTAATAACTATCGTGTGAAGTTCCACCCAGTACAATATTAAAAGAGTCAACATCCTCAAACTCTTCATGGTTGTTCAGGAAGATCATATCTACAAAATACTGCATTGCTCTTATGGATCTCTCGTTATTGGGTTTTTTAAAAAAATCTATCCATTCAGCATCCCAATCAGGTACACCCATTTCCTCAATATCATCATCCCATCCTGTGTAGAGGAAATCATCATCTTCAATATCATCATCATCAAAATAGTGATTATTCTCATATATAACCTTATAGTTCCCGGGACCTGCTTTTTCTTCCAGCTGTGCTATTTCTTTTGTATAAGGATTATGATCATCAGCTAAAACAGTGGGCAAACCATCAATACCAAACTCAATGTCTATCAATGGGATGTGCTCCTCATCTTCTTCAAGTATATATTTCGCAACACGGAAATCTTTGTGAGGAAAAAATCCATAATCTTCTGCAAATGCCACTGAACCATATATTATGTTATGCACTATATTATATTCAACTTCAATATTTTGCCAATCCTCCATTTCAAGGCTTTCATTTTCCTTCAGAAGTTGTTTAAACTCATTTTCGGGTATATTAAACCGATAGAATGCATCCAATACTCCAAACAGGGCAAGATCTACATGAAAAAAACCTACGGTGTAGTTGCTGTTACTATGAACACGGGTAACGATAATATTTGCTTTCTTTATATCATCCCAGTTGGAATTGATGTAGCAGCTACCGATCTTTAATTTTCTGGCTCGGGTACGTATTTTCGTTTCATCAGACTGAGGCATCTGTATTGTTTTATTTTTCTTTCTTCCCATATCAAAAATCAATGTTTATTTCTTCTTTGTTACTCTTGTAATTTAATTTGTGAGCAGAGTAACTAGAATACAAAATTAAGAAAAGATGGGGAATTGGGGATGTGGGTATAAATGAAGAATGACAAGGGGACGAGGGACAAGGGACAAGGGACAAGGGACAAGGGACAAGGGACAAGGGAATGAAAAACTTTGAAAATGAAGAATGAATAATGAATAATAAAAAAAATCAATCTCTCTTTTTAGTCTATTTTTATTAATTAGCTGTCATTCCGAAGAAAGCGGAGCGGTGAGGAATCCCCTATATTGAAAACGCGATAATGTGAGGATAGGGAAGAAAAGGGACGAGGGACAAGGGACAAAGTGACAAGGGGACAAAGGGACAAGGTGAACCTCCTGAGGCGGTCAGGCAGGGACAAGGGAATGAAAAACTTTGAAAATGAAGAATGAATAATGAAGAATGAAAAAATCAATCTCTCTTTTTAGTCTGTTTTTATTAATTAGCTGTCATTCCGAAGAAAGCGGAGCGGTGAGGAATCCCCTATATTGAAAACGCGATAATGTGAGGATAGGGAAGAAAAGGGACGAGGGACAAGGGACAAAGTGACAAGGGGACAAAGGGACAAGGTGACAAGGTGACAAGGGAATGAAAAACTTTGAAAATGAAGAATGAATAATGAAGAATAAAAAAATCAATCTCTCTTTTTAGTCTATTTTTATTAATTAGCTGTCATTCCGAAGAAAGCGGAGCGGTGAGGAATCCCCTATATTGAAAACGCGATAATGTGAGGATAGGGAAGAAAAGGGACGAGGGACAAGGGACAAAGTGACAAGGGGACAAAGGGACAAGGTGAACCTCCTGAGGCGGTCAGGCAGGGACAAGGGAATGAAAAACTTTGAAAATGAAGAATGAATAATGAATAATAAAAAAATCAATCTCTCTTTTTAGTCTATTTTTATTAATTAGCTGTCATTCCGAAGAAAGCGGAGCGGTGAGGAATCCCCTATATTGAAAACGCGATAATGTGAGGATAGGGAAGAAAAGGGACGAGGGACAAGGGACAAAGTGACAAGGGGACAAAGGGACAAGGTGAACCTCCTGAGGCGGTCAGGCAGGGACAAGGGAATGAAAAACTTTGAAAATGAAGAATGAATAATGAATAATAAAAAAATCAATCTCTCTTTTTAGTCTATTTTTATTAATTAGCTGTCATTCCGAAGAAAGCGGAGCGGTGAGGAATCCCCTATATTGAAAACGCGATAATGTGAGGATAGGGAAGAAAAGGGACGAGGGACAAGGGACAAGGGACAAGGGACAAGGGACAAGGGGACAAAGGGACAAAGGGACAAGGGGACAAAGGGACAAAGTGACAAGGGGACAAAGGGACAAGGTGACAAGGTGACAAGGGAATGAAAAACTTTGAAAATGAAGAATGAATAATGAATAATGAAAAAATCAATCTCTCTTTTTAGTCTGTTTTTATTAATTAGCTGTCATTCCGAAGAAAGCGGAGCGGTGAGGAATCCCCTATATTGAAAACGCGATAATGTGAGGATAGGGAAGAAAAGGAACGAGGGACAAGGGACAAAGTGACAAGGGGACAAAGTGACAAGGGGACAAAGTGACAAGGGGACAAGGTGAACCTCCTGAGGCGGTCAGGCAGGGACAAGGGAATAAAAAACTTTGAAAATGAAGAATGAATAATGAAGAATGAAAAAATCAATCTCTCTTTTTAGTCTATTTTTATTAATTAGCTGTCATTCCGAAGAAAGCGGAGCGGTGAGGAATCCCCTATATTGAAAACGCGATAATGTGAGGAAAGGGAAGAAAAGGGACGAGGGACAAGGGACAAAGTGACAAGGGGACAAAGGGACAAGGGGACAAAGTGACAAGGGGACAAGGTGAACCTCCTGAGGCGGTCAGGCAGGGACAAGGGAATAAAAAACTTTGAAAATGAAGAATGAATAATGAAGAATGAAAAAATCAATCTCTCTTTTTAGTCTATTTTTATTAATTAGCTGTCATTCCGAAGAAAGCGGAGCGGTGAGGAATCTCCTATATTGAAAACGCGATTTTTCGAAAATGCGACTTTGCGGATAATCCGGTAATGTTGACCCCCTGGTCCGGTGATATTGACCCCTCAGGTCATGATTTTACGTGAACGCATATAACTGACAATATTACTGGATTATCCAATTTTCTGAAACAACAATATTGTTTGTCCATATTTTATCATTTTTTGGACTTATTAGATCTGGGAATTATTGAAGTGGATATAAAATGGTTATTTGTTCATTTTATATAATATTCTGAACACTATTGTTTTTTCTAGAAAGCCAGTGGGTTAATGGGATTGCGTTATGTGGGGATATGAGAATAAGGATGCGGTTACGGGTTGGTTACTTAGTGACGGGGGTACAACTTATGGTATCGTATCACACCCCACCATCACACGTTAAGTACTTCAAATTCATTTAACAGATCCAGGGCTTCTGTCTCTACAATGCTTAACTGGTTTAAATTGGGTATGTGTTTGAGGGCTATATCCCGGATAATAGTATTGTGCTTGCTGTATTCTTCTTTTTTCAATGATAAAATTAAATCGAGGAGCATTTCGTAAAAGTCGTTGAACTGCTCAAGAATCATCTCTTCCATACGCCAGCCATCGACGTTTAGGTCATTCTCTTTGGCAGAAAGCCAATTTTCAATGGTGGTACCGGTTTCTTCCGGGGTTTGCAGGTTGTGGGTGATTTTGTAGTGGATGTCTTTTAGTAAGGCGTATGACATGGGGTTGGGAAATTAATAATAAAATTTGGTTATAATAAACAGAAATTGTAAATGGTTTACAAAAATATAGTTTTTTTTAAGAATTTTAAGGTGATGGAAAATAATAACAATATAAAGTACAAATTTGGGTTGGAAGTTCTTTTTTGAGTGGGGAATGTGCAGAACTACACTAATCTTCCATTTTATTAATTAACAATATTAATTTACTTAGAAGTAATGAGTACCAAATCATTATCATCATACTTGAGCCAAATTCAAAAAGATTATAAAAAAAAGATTTTATACTTTTAGCCTTAAACTTTTGAAAATTTTCAGAAGCAAGAATACTATGTAATGCTTTTTTGTGATTCCGTTGAATACTAAAATAAAGTGTGTATTTATTAATAAGTCTTGGCATCCAATTCATTATACTTCTATGAGAAATATCCCTAAAATAAGAAAGCAAAATAGCTGAACAAGCCATAATAATAATAACTATCTTCAAAAACCCATTTGATAAAGAAAGTAAGTTACTTACACTATTTTGTTCATTGGTTAAATAATTATTCACTATAAACATTAATATTAATGGAAGTATACACATTATGATTAATATTGTAGGCGATATGTCAGAATCATACCACCTTGGTATATAGCTTCTAATAAAAATAAAAGCAATAAATGGAGGAATCACCAAGTTTAAAATTATAAGATGATTTTTCAGCTGATCAGAATTGAAAATTTCAGTAGTGCTTAAAAAAATTAATATATATATACAATATACACCAGAAAGTAAAAAATTATAATTCAATCCATTAATTACCTTTTCATGATTTTTAATTAATTTATTTAAATGTTCATCTGCTTCTTTGATAAAAAATTTAGTTTGTTCAAATTGTCGATTAAAAAAGCTATCTTTGCTACCCGTAGCAGCACTACCATTCTCTTCAATAATATTTGCATTAATTTCCTGCAATATTTCTTTTTGACCAACTCTTTTATTATCGATATATTCTGTCAGTTTAATTATATCTTTAGCAATAATATTCCTAAATTTAGAGGAACTTGCATAACCAATATTAGCTACTGCTAATATCTCAATTAATGAGCTTAAGTTACTAATTTCCATGTCTATTCTATTGAATCTCTTAGCTAAAACTTCCCAAACTTCTAAAATGGGCATCAAAAACATGGCTTAATCTACTCACAAATAACTTATTATTAAATGAGCAGATTGCATCTCTCACTTCTTCATTGTCATTATTCTCTTGCCTAAAAATTCGATCATCACCGATGGTAAAATTAATATCATGCCCAAACTCCATCTTTATCTCTTTGCTTAATACATTATTTCCAACTTTCAAAATTACAGTACTAGGATAATCATTTTGTAAAGTAGAGATAAAATTCATAAAATCAGATTTCAAACCTTTACTCTTAACTATAACCTTAAGAGTTTTACCTGATTTTAAAAAATTTCTAATTGATTCTTTATGTTCAGTAACTAAAAATTTCAAATCCTCATTATTATCCAAATCAGCAATATCACCTGACAAATTCGAATCATAAATCCGTACAGCATTTTTTGACTCTTTAAAAATATTTGTCATAACAATATTTGCATGTATTGCGGTAGAATTTGGAAAAATAAGTTTACTTTTTCTTTTCGCTGCATTTTCTACTTTTTCACGATACTCTTCTATAGCAGCTATATTAATTTCTCTGTCCATTTTTATACTTATATTTCTTATCCAAAAGAAAACAATATTTTCTTTCACATTATTTTTTATCGTCTTTTTTTGAACTATGCAAAGTTAACAACTTCTCAACACAAAAACATCTTTTTCTTAATTTTTTTTTAGCACATTAACATACACGTTATTAACTAATTATCTAACAAAACGCTAACAATATTCATATTTTTTATTTTTACACAATTCAAAAAGTATTTCAATTATTTACAAAGTAAATATAAATTCTAAACAAAAAACTTTAAGAAGTTGCAAAGCAATGTAGATTAAATTACATTACTAACCGATAAAAATACAAAATTAATAATTTAAAACTTCAAAATATTAGTAATCAATTGAATAACATTTTAAATTTATTGGTTTTCAAAAGTAAACCTAAAACAAATCTGGTTGTATTAATTCATCGCTTGTTTTTCGCTCATTTTGGTTTCTTGCATAGAAACATTTATCGGGATAAACCCTTCTGTATTTAAAGGCATACTATTTTCCTCCAAATATTTTTTACGCCAATACCCAAATCTGGTTTTAGCTATGTTGTGTTTTTTGAAAAATTTTCCTAAGTATGAAGTACGGGGTTAGTATGGTAGATATGCTATACCTCCCTGAAGTTGCTTAACCAGAAGAGACCTTCCCACCCATCATAACCAGATCTGTTTATAAAAAGTGATTGGAGTGGGTGGGAAGACATTTGATTAAAGGCAAAATATAACTAATTGTCTCAAATGACTGCCTAATGATTCCCTAGGTTCAAGCATTGCATGCAATAGTTGCGAGCAAAGAGATAAAAAAAAGGTTATTATTTAATCCTTTTTGCTAATCTTGCAGAAACAATGCTTATTCTACCGCTGTTGTATTCCACATTATTTCGAAATTCCATGGCCTTAAGTTGAGAACTTGGTTTTACAACTTTTATTGAACTACGAGCTTTATCGTATTCAAATGGCGTAATTCGTCTTTTTAACATAATAGTATATTATTTAAAATTATCATTATATTGATTCCAAAATGTATTTGTTAATAACGGATCTTTTGTCATTATCCTATAAATAGAATTTGTAATTTCCTCTCTTAACATTATTGCTTTTTCTCCAATAGGTAAAGATAAGTTTTCTTCATCAGGTTTAGGATCGAGGTTAAAAGTAAGTTCATTAAGAATTACCCTTTTTAATAACTTCGCACATTCTTCAATAGTTCTAGCAACTAACACACCACACGCAACACCAGTTTTTAAATCAATTTGTATTCCCAAAGGATGATTTTTAGATAAGTTGTTTGCTCTTTTTTCATAAATTTCAGATACTGTATTATAGAAAATGTCTTTAAGCTCAACAATATTTGCCTTGTCTGGACTTTCAATCCAAAGTCTCAAATCTGCACATTTATTACCCCATGCAATTTCGGGTTCAAAAATACGTAAATAATCCAAAATAATATGTTTTTCAGTTTTTTCAGAATCTAGTTTTGACATAATCTTGAGCAAATTATCAGCATAAACTTTATCACCTATTGGCACATATGCAATTACAGTCTTTCCTTGCGCTAAAGTTGAGGCAAGTTCTGAGTCCTTCCCGAAAGTATCTTTTTCTTGTACCTGATAGATTGTGCATGCAGAAACTTTTAACATTAATGCTTCAGTAAGACCTTTATCAATTCTATCATGGCAAAAAGCTTGTGTTGGGTCAAAATATCTCAAGTTTAAAGGCTTTACTTCTTTATGGTTAAACAAATTTTGTATAAAATTATATGTTAATACAAATTCGTGCTTTTCACGCATAGAAGTTGCAACATAGACATCCATATAGTCTGATACAAGATATGTGTTATTATTAAAAATACCTTTTTCAATAATTTTTTCCATTTTCCCTTTTTCTCTCAACCAATTAGGATCACCTACATTATTTGCATTATCCCTAATTTTTTTTTGAATTAGGTATCCAAGATAATACGTCTCATCTTCTGGTATAGGTTTAATACTTTTAATTGGAGGTTTTCTTTTTAAGTAAAAATTTTTTTCTTTTGTATTAAAAATACTATAACAATACTTAACCTGTTCCTTGCTTGTTGCAAGAGTTTTAAAAGCAAACTTAATATTACCAAAAGCTATCAAAGCAATTATATTAAATGTCTCAACAATATTTTCAAATTCTTCAATTGAAGCAATTAAATATGTGTGATAGGCATTGTCAATATCATTCCCATCCTCACTTTCTTCATTATCTTGATTTCCAGCAAGAACTAAGAATTTAAAAAAACTAGGAGAAATTCGGTCATAGCCATACATTAATAAAATCTCATTTAGTTGATTGTAACCGATGCCTCCATCACTAAAAATTTCGTCATATTCAATTGGATCATCCTCAATGGGCATACTTTGACCAGTTAACCGAATTAGCAGGTTTAAAAATTTGTTAGTCTCCATGTTACAGCATATTACAATAAGTTCTTAGTTAAATTTCTTATAAAGGTAGTGTTAATCTTAATACCATGTAAATGAAATCACAAAGATATGCACAAATTATTGTTAGCTAAATGACACCCTGAAATCTTTGTCGCAACTGCACCCTTGTACCTAATTGAACTTGATATAATTTTTTTTTTGCAGTAAGCATAATAACGTTCGATGGTCTTCAAGCATCGTTTGTTCGTAGGTTATATACGTTAGTTGTAATAGTTTGGTGCGCTCAACATTTTTCAGGAGGTCTCTCCTACGCAAGATTCATCGAGATGACAGTGTGAGTGAAATATCATCTAGTCGCATTTTCACAAAGTCACATCCCCCACAATCTCCCAGTCTCAAAACATCAATTCAACACCTTCTTATCCAGCGTCTCATAAACCGAGTTATTACTAATAAACTCCGGTACTATCTCTTTCATTTTGCTTACGAGGGCATAGTCGTCTGCTTCTACAACAAGGGCGCTTAGTTGATCAAGATAGTCGCATATTTGCTGGTGTGTGTGGGTGTTTACCTTGGCTCTCATAATTTTGGGGTGGTGAGTGGGTAGGGTGTTCTCTTTGTTGTTTAACAGCTCTTCAAATAGCTTCTCACCCGGACGTAAGCCTGTTTCTTTTATTTCTATCTCACCATCGGGGAAACCGAATAACCTTATCATCTTCTTAGCCATTTCGTATATCTTAACAGGCTCCCCCATGTCAAACACAAAAATATCAGCACCATCACCCATGGCTCCTGCTTCAAGCACAAGGTTACAGGCTTCTGGTATTGTCATAAAGTAGCGTGTTATATCTTTATGTGTAACAGTAATAGGTCCTCCGGCTTCTATTTGCTTTCTAAACAGTGGCACAACAGAACCATTGGAGCCTAGTACATTTCCAAAGCGGGTGGTGATAAACTTTGTTTTAATTGATCCGTTGCCCTTTTTGCATTCTATAAGACTCTGTATATACATTTCGGCAATACGCTTCGAAGCGCCCATTATATTGGTAGGATTTACAGCCTTGTCGGTGCTTACCATTACAAACTTCTCAGCATTGTATTTAATGGCCAGGTCTGATATACATTTGGTTCCAAAAATATTCACCAACAGTGCTTCGTATGGGTTCTCTTCCATTAAGGGCACATGCTTATATGCGGCAGCATGATAAATAACATCTGGTTTATAAAGCTTAAATACTTTATTCATCCTGAAGTTGTCTTTTACACTGGCTACAACAAATTCAATGCGATTAAGGAGTGGTATAAACTTTTCTGTATTTCTAATCTCAAACTGCAGGTCATATATGGGTGATTCTGCCTGATCGAGGATTATAACCCTTGCGGGAGAATAATTGAGTACCTGTCGTACTATTTCAGAACCTATGGATCCGGCAGCACCGGTAACCATAACTACTTTATTTTGTAGCTCTCTGATTATATTCTTACTGTCGAGCTTAATGGTATCTCTTTCCAATAGCTCTTCTATCTTTACTCTTCTTAACTGCTGTGTGCTTAGTTGTCCTTTTACCCATGTGTTAAAGGCAGGTACTACCTTTACTTCCATATGTAAATCAAGTCCGGCTTCTATTATCTTTTTCTTTTTCTCCGGATGTAGGTCTTGTATAGCAAGAACAAGTTGTTTTATATTATAACGTTTTATATAGCTAGCTCTTAGTGCCCGGTACTGATTAATTACGGGGATACCTTCGAGGCGTTTATTTATCTTTGAGGGGTTATCATCAATATAGGCTATTACATCATACCGATAAGTAGTATCTTTAACAAGTGCATTTTTGGTAAGCATCCCGGCGGCACCGGCACCATATATTAGTACTGGTATTCGTTCTTTGGCAAACTTTCGTGTTATCTGTACAAACATTAGCTTTACAATAACTCTGCTACCTACGAGTAAGAATAGGGTGATGAGAAAATGTATTACCAGGATGGAATATGGGGTAATATAGGTTGGTGGGCAATGGTTGAATATTTGAATGGATGTTGTTAGTACCAGCAATAATAATGACAGGCTAACGGCTTGCAATAGTCTAAATACATCTGAAAGGCCTGTATGTCGTATTATTCCTGAGAAGGATTTTGTGAACATAAATGCTACAGCGTATACAACTGATACTATGCTTACCTGTGTTTGGATAGAAAAGGGATCTATTTCCAGGTAGTTAAAATTGTATCTTACCAGGTATGCTAGTATAAATGCTCCTGCAACGGTTGCTGTGTCAAACACAAGTACTATCCATGCGGAAAGAAAATGACTTGAGTATGTGTTAAAAATGCGCCTTAGCATGATAATTAGTTTTTTGCTTTTACGAAGATAGGGATTTTTTGTTACGGAAAAAGGTTAAAGGGTTGGAAAAGTTAAAGGGTCGAAGGGTCGGAAAGGTCGGAAAGGTCGAAGGGTCGGAAGGGTCGGAAGGGTCGAAGAGTCGTACCAACCCTGGCTGCTCGACTTTTTGACTCTTCAGACTTTTCAGACTTTTCAGACTCTTTAGACTCTTCAGACTCTTCAGACTCTTCAGACTTTTCAGACTCTTCAGACTTTTCAGACTCTTCAGACTCTTCAGACTCTTCTGACTTTTCAGACTCTTCAGACTTTTCAGACTCTTCAGACTCTTCAGACTCTTCAGACTCTTCAGACTCTTCAGACTCTTCAGACTTTTCAGACTCTTCAGACTTTTCAGACTCTTCAGACTCTTCAGACTCTTCTGACTTTTCAAACTCTTCAGACTTTTCAGACTCTTCAGACTCTTCAGACTTTTCAGACTTTTCAGACTTTTCAGACTTTTCTGACTTATTTAACAGTCGAAGGGTCGGAAGGGTCGAAGGGTCGGAAGGGTCGAAGAGTCGTACCAACACTGGCTGCTCTACTTTTTGACTCTTTAACTTTTCAGACTCTTCAGACTTTTCAGACTTTTCAGACTTTTCCGACTTTTCAGACTTTTCAGACTTTTCCGACTTTTCAGACTTTTCAGACTTTTCAGACTCTTCAGACTCTTCAGACTTTTCAGACTCTTCTGACTTTTCAGACTTTTCAGACTCTTCAGACTCTTCAGACTCTTCAGACTTTTCCGACTCTTCTGACTTTTCAGACTTTTCTGACTTATTTAACAGTCGAAGGGTCGGAAGGGTCGGAAGGGTCGAAGAGTCGTACCAACCCTGGCTGCTCGACTTTTTGACTCTTCAGACTTTTCAGACTTTTCAGACTTTTCAGACTTTTCAGACTTTTCAGACTTTTCTAACTCTCCAAAACTTGTTCCATCCCATTTTCTAAAATGTTTCGCCTATTTGCCTAAACATTTCAATGGTATTGATATATCTAATATCAAATTCAGCACAAGGTTCAGGTATCTTTATCTTATTTTTCCTATTAGGTTGACTTATCTCCTGTGTCACAATTGTTATATTTTCCTTATCCGACAATGCATAAGCGACAATAAAAGCGTCTGCTTCATCTGCGGCCATAAATTCACTTAACGCTTTAGAAAGATAATGGCTAGCCTGTGAATTAGCCCATCTGATAATTTGCGAGTATTCTTGGATTATTTCAGATGAATCTTTGAAAAAACAATCAGGTAAATTATTCTTACACCAGTTTTCTAATGCGTCATTTTTATTGTAAATTTCATTTTTAACTTTATCTATACTAAAAATAGCACCCGAGTCAGCGAGTATCCTGACTTTATTCCAAAATCCAGTTGCAATATCTAGAGGATAAACAGCTCTATGTGCTTGAATAAAAAAATTACTATCCACTAAATACATTTGCATTATTTATTCAAGTGATTTTTGAAAAAATTGTCAAATGTATCCCCTTTCATGCTTGTAAGTTTATAAGCATCCCTGTAAAGAAGGTCGCCAGACTTTACTGCACGGTCTACATGATGTGCAAAAGTTAAACTTACTCTTTTCTTTGCAGTAGCATAAAAATCCCCACCAGAACCTTTAGATTTTTTCTTGCTATATTCTTCATTCCTATATTCCTCATAAAAATTCAAGAATTCCGCTTTTGTAATTTTCCCTAAATCTAAAGCTCTACGAGCAATTACAATTTTACTTACTTTAAAATGTCTGGAATATTTACTTAATTCAGAAAATCCTTGCCATATATCGTTAAGTGCACTCTTGGGAACTAAAAATTCAGCAGCTACCTGGTCACAAATTTTTTCAATAGGATCATCTGCAGGCTGAAGTTTTCTAAAATCAAATCCCGCACTATGTCCAGTCCAAATATGTGCCAATTCATGGACAATTGTGAACATTTGAGCAGATTTGGAATCAGCGTTATTTACAAACATTAACGGCGCATACTTATCAACAAGAACAAATCCTCTACATTCTTCAACATCAATCGGGCGACTAGTGTTATTTTCTACAACTCCATTAAATACGGTTATAATTCCTTTATCCTCTATTATTTCAACCAGATGTTTTAAAGATTCTTCCCATGTTCTAAAACTACAAGCCCAATTTTCTTTTAATCCTAATACATTTCTTATATCATGAACAATACTTTCAACATCATTGATTTGATTAAACGCACCAACGAAACCCAATATATCAAATCCATTATCTTTTAAATATTCTCTCAACCAATCTTGGCGCTGAACCATAAGTTGAATTGTATCATATACGTTGACACTAACTTTTCCCCCACGATCTCCAATACTTCGGAAATACGGAATTGGTAATTCTTCAATCGGAGGTTTTTGTAAAAAAAGGTACCCAAAGGGAAGATGGACTTTCTTAGAGAATGCCTCAAGTTGCTTAATTGTAGGTTTTTTTGTTCCTTCAATCCAATCAACTATCTTTGGTAATTTGATAGAAAATTCGTGCAAATCATATCCTGCTCGGGAAATAGCCCAAGTAAGCATATTTGTATTTATATTTACCTCCGTTTTCATTTTACAAATCTACAATAAAAAAATTGTAATAAAGTCGGAAGGGTCGGAAAGGTCGAAGGGTCGTACCAACCCTGGCTGCTCGACTTTTTGACTCTTCTGACTTTTCAGACTTATTTAACGGTCGAAGGGTCTGAAGAGTCGGAAAGGTCAAAAGGGTCGAAGAGTCGTACCAACCCTGGCTATTCGACTTATTGACTCTTTTGACTTTTCAGACTTTTCAGACTCTTCTGACTTTTCTGACTCTTCAGACTTTTCTGACTTTTCTGACTTTTCTGACTTTTCTGACTTATTTAACGGTCGAAGGGTCGGAAGGGTCAAAAGGGTCGAAGAGTCGTACCAATACTGGCTGCTCTACTTTTTGACTCTTTTGACTTTTCAGACTTTTCAGACTTTTTTTGAAGTCGAAGAGTCGGAAGGGTCAAAAAGGTCGAAGAGTCGTACCAACCCTGGCTGCTCGACTTTTTGACTCTTCTGACTTTTCAGACTCTTCTGACTCTTCAGACTTTTTGACTCTTCAGACTTTTTGACTTTTCAGACTTTTCTGACTTTTCTGACTTATTTAACGGTCGAAGGGTCTGAAGGGTCGGAAAGGTCGAAGGGTCAAAAGGGTCGAAGAGTCGTACCAACCCTGGCTGCTCGACTTTTTGACTTTTCAGACTCTTCAGACTTTTCAGACTCTTCAGACTCTTCAGACTTTTCAGACTCTTCAGACTTTTCAGACTTTTCAGACTTTTCAGACTCTTCAGACTTTTTGACTCTTCAGACTTTTCAGACTCTTCAGACTTTTCAGACTTTTCAGACTTTTCCGACTCTTCTGACTTTTCAGACTTTTTGACTTTTCAGACTCTTCAGACTTTTCAGACTTTTCAGACTTTTCAGACTTTTCAGACTCTTCAGACTTTTTGACTCTTCAGCCCCTTCAAACTCTCCTATCTCTTCAAATATTTTATAAAATTCCCGATACTTCCTGAAAGTTTTCGTGATTTATCAATTAGGTTATTAAAATTAACTTTGTTGATATAATTTAAGTCATAGGCAAGGTATAGCATACTTCTGACTTCACCCGCTGAGGCTTTTGCTATATACAAAAATCTTTTGAATTCGATATCGGATTGACGCTCAAAACCTTCGGCGATGTTATTCATGACAGAGACAGCAGCACGTTGTATCTGATCTTTAAAACCAAAGTCTCTTATTGATTCAAAAGATTTATAGATATCTTGGGATAGAGACCTGGCTTCTTGCCAGATTAATAGGTCTTCGAATTTTTCAATTTTGGGCATGGGAGGATAGGCAAAGGGTCGGAAGGGTCGGAAAGGTCAAAAGGGTCGAAGAGTCGGAAGGGTCAAAAGGGTCGAAGAGTCGGAAAGGTCAAAAGGGTCGAAGAGTCGGAAAGGTC
The DNA here is from genome assembly GCA_963676635.1 of Bacteroidales bacterium. Lineage (GTDB taxonomy): Bacteria > Bacteroidota > Bacteroidia > Bacteroidales > F082. The sequence continues at coordinate 3,845,988 of OY781105.1, read as the reverse complement.
AAAGAGTCGTACCAACCCTGGCTATTCGACTTTTTGACTCTTCAGACTCTTCAGACTTTTCAGACTTATTTAACGGTCGAAGGGTCGGAAGGGTCGGAAAGGTCGAAGAGTCGGAAGGGTCGGAAGGGTCGAAGAGTCGGAAAGGTCAAAAGGGTCGAAGAGTCGTACCAACCCTGGCTATTCGACTTTTTGACTCTTCAGACTCTTCAGACTTTTCAGACTTATTTAACGGTCGAAGGGTCGGAAGGGTCGGAAAGGTCGAAAGAGTCGGAAAGGTCAAAAGGGTCGAAGAGTCGTACCAACCCTGGCTATACGACTTTTTGACTCTTCAGACTTTTCAGACTTTCTCAACTTTTCAGACTTTTTGACTCTTCAAACTTTTCTGACTTTTCTGACTTTTCAGACTTTTTGACTTTTTGACTTTTTGACTTTTCTGACTTTTCTGACTTTTCAGACTTTTCAGACTTTTCTGACTTTTTTGACTTTTCAGACTCTTCAGACTCTTCAGACTCTTCCAACTTTCAAACAAACACCCCCTCCAGCACCCCAAATATCCTCTCGAAATCCTCATCTGTTAAATTAGAGCCAGATGGTAAACAAAGGCCATTATCGAAGAGCCACTCGGAGGTTCCGTTTATGTATGCCGGGGCGTTTTTGAAGACAGGCTGGAGGTGCATGGGTTTCCAAAGGGGACGCGATTCGATGTTGTATTTTTCTAACTCGAGGCGGATTGTTTCTCTTGTTATTCCTTTGTTGTATTGCGGATCGATGGTTATTGATGTTAACCATCTGTTTGAGAAGTATCCTTCTGGTTCGGGCTGTAATTCTACTTTGTAGCCTTTTGACTCAATGGATTTAAAATACTCTTTGTATCTTACAAAGTTCTCTCTGCGTTGGTGTACACGACTATCGAGTACCTTCATCTGGCCTCTGCCTATACCAGCCAGTATGTTACTCATACGATAGTTGTAACCAATATGACTATGCTGATAGTGAGGAGCGGGATCACGAGCCTGTGTTGCCAGAAAACGAGCTTTTTGTATTAGAGCTTCATCGTTGGAAAGCAAAGCACCTCCCCCGCTGGTTGTAATTATCTTATTACCATTAAAAGAAAGAATACCAAACTTACCAAAGCTTCCACATTTCTGTTCATCAATACTTGATCCAAGAGCTTCGGCAGCATCTTCTATTACCGGAATATTATATTCTGATGCTATTCTGTTAATCTCATTCATTTTGGCTGGCATACCATACAGATGAACAATAATAATAGCCTTTGGCTTTTTACCTTTTGAAATGAGGTCTTTTATTGATTGCTCCAGAAGAACAGGATCCATATTCCAGGTATCTCTTTCTGAGTCGACAAAGACAGGAGTAGCACCTTGGTAGACAATCGGATTAGCTGAAGCTGAAAAAGTAAAACTCTGGCAGATTACAGTATCCACTGGTTTGATATCCTGAAGTATTAATGACAGATGTAAAGCACCTGTACCTGCGCTTAAAGCAGCTGCATGTTTAACACCTATATAATTCTGCAGGTCTTCTTCAAAACCATTAACATGAGGCCCTAAAGGGGCTACCCAGTTGGTATCAAAGGCTTCTGTGACGTATTTTTGCTCTTCGGTGCCCATGTGGGGGGAGGAGAGCCAGATTTTAGGAGGTTGTGCCATTTTGTAATAGATTAATAATAAACCAATTATAAATTAAAGTAACCTTAATTATTAACATACCAGTTATACATCTTTTTTACTCCATCTTCAATATCAATCTTATTATGCCAGCCTAATGAGTGGAGTTTTGAAGGATCGGTGAGCTTGCGTAATGTACCATCGGGCTTTGATGTATTGAGTACGAGTTCGCCTTTGAAGCCTACTGTTTCTTTTAATAGTTCTGCAAGTGCTTATGAAAATTTCATTGCCAATTTCTATAATTGGCAATTGATATTAAGTCAATAAATCATTAAAATACGCTTTTGCATTTTCATGAACAAAAAAACAACTTAACACTTCCTCTTTCGAAAACCATTTAAAGTAGTTATGTTGCGTTTTGGGGAAATTTATAATAGAAATATCTACTCCTATTTTGTAAGCTAACACAATATAATGCGTCCCAAAGCCTGATTCATCAAATGTATTATCACAATAGAAGTGTTCATAAACACCCAAAAACTCACTTTTGGTTATATCTAATTTCAAATTCAATTCATCCTTGCTTATTCTTCTGAATGCAGCCTCTATGGTTTCTTCTTTTCTAATACGCCCGCCCGGAACAAACCATGACCCTTTTGCTGGCTTGTTAGTTCTATATCCCAATAAAAAATTACCATCAAGATTCTCAATAACAAAATCTATATTAACAAGTGGTGTATTTTTTACTATTTGTTTAAATTCTTCATCAGGAATAAACATAAATAAAAAATTTAACTCAGATTATTAAATTAATGACTTTAGCAATTCTGAAAATCCAATAATTTCATTTTTAAGATCAAAATGATGATTCCCAATAAAGAATCCACATTCGTCTATCTTCTGGGCGTTATTTAAATTACCATGAACAGCATAGTCAAAATATTTAATCACTGGGTTTTTAAGAAAATTACCACCAACAATTGGTCTGCACTCTATACCATTTTCTGTCAATTTCTGTATTATCTTATTTCTTTCAATAGAATTGCTATTTTCTAACAAAATTGAAAAACCAAAATAACTACTCTCACCAATCTCCTTTTGAATACCAACACCTTGTATATTTGAAACATGTTCAATAAACACTTGAGCATTTTCTCTACGTTTTGCAACAAACCCTCTTAACTTTTTTAATTGTTCCTGACCAATTGCTCCACTTAATTCAAGTGGACGAAGATTATAACCAGGCAAGACAAATTTAAATGACTCTTCAAAATCATTATCAGATTTTTTACCAGTAATCTTATTTATGAAAGGTAAGTTCCTTGTCCATCCATGAGCACGAATTGAAAGCATAATATGATATAGTTCTTCATCATCGGTAATTACCATACCACCCTCCATTGTCGAAATATGATGACTAAAAAAACTACTAAAAGAACCCATTAAACCAACAGAACCTGCATATTTACCCTCATACTTAGCTCCCATTGCCTCACAATTGTCTTCAAGCAATATTATATCATTATTTCCAATAATAGTCTTTATTGTTTTAAAATCATTTGGATTACCTAAAAGATTTACAGCTAGAATTATTTTTGTTTTTTCAGATATAGCTTCCTCTAAGGAATGTAAATCAAAATTCAAAGTATCAATATCAATGTCAACAAACTTTAATTTTAAGCCATATTGTTGCAATGGCATATATGTTGTTGACCATGAAACAGCAGGAACAATTACTTCATCTCCTCTTTTTATTGGATTATCTGATCTAAAAAATAAAGCTGCTATCATCAACAAATTCGCAGAAGAACCAGAGTTTGCCATAATTGCATATTTCTTTCCAAAATAATCAGCAAATTGATTCTCAAATTTTTTCACTTCATTCCCCATAGAGAACATCCCGGAGGTTATAACTCTGTTCATTGCCTCAATTTCCAGAATATCCCATGAAGGTGAAGCTAATGGGTAATTAATTTCTTTCATATATCAATCTAATTAATATAGTTATCTAAATAAAATTTATATGTCTCAGATATACCTTCCTCTATGCTATGTTTAGGCTCCCAACCAAATGCCTTCAACCTAGAGATATCTACCAGCTTTTGTTTCATCCCAACTGGCTTAGATAAGTCATGCTTGAAAATGCCTCTATACCCAATAATAGATGCAATTTTCTCATAATATTCATTTATAGTAAAATCATAACCAAGACCAATATTTAGCAAATCAGGCATACTATCAAAATTTAAAATAGAATACCAAATAAAATCTGCTAAATCTGTTGCAAACATAAATTCTCTTCTAGCCAACCCATCACCCCAAATTTCAACAAACTCATTATTATTTATTTTTGCATTATGCAACTTTCGTATTACAGCAGGAAGCATATGTGAATGTTTCGGATTAAACTTATCCCATTTTCCATATAAATTACATGGTATTATTGTTTTATACTTATACGATTCATCTTCTCTATTAATATACTCCCCTAGCCTTTGAGTAAACACCTTGGCAATAGCATACCCTTCATTAGTAGGTTCAAGTTCTCCCTTTAATATCAATTCTTCGTTTAATGGATTGGGAGCATCTTTTGGATACATACAAGAACTACCCAAATTTATAACTCGTTTAACTCCATTTCTTTTAGCCGCTAATAATAGGTTTCTTCCCATATCAACATTATCAACAAGATATTTTACGGGATTTGCAATATTTGACTGAATACCTCCAACAATACCTGCAGTATGAATAATGATATCTGGCTTTTTATGATTAATAAAATTATCAACATCATTAAACTTAAGTAAGTTTAATTCATCAATACCCGGAGTAATTAATTCATACTGGTCTGGAGCCATATCGACAATATTACTACCAACCATTCCCTGCGAACCAGAAATATATACTTTTTTTATCATCTTTTTATTCAAAATAATTCATAACTCTGAAGCCACCTTTTTTTAAATAGCTCTCTTTCTTCATCAAGTTTATATCAGATAGCATCATATCTTCTATTAGTCCATCTAGGTCATATTCAGGTTTCCAGCCAAGTTTAGTATGAGCTTTTGTAGGATCGCCAATAAGTAAATCAACTTCAGTAGGCCTAAAGTATCTGGAATCAATTTCCAAAACAGTAGCTTTCCTTTTAATTCTAGTTTTAATCGATTCTAAATATTCTTCTCCAACAATTTGTATAAATTTTCGTTCATCAACTGACATCAAAAAGCCTTTTTCATCAACACCTTGACCATCAAAATTAATGTCTAAACCTAATTCCTGAAAACTTAATCGAATAAATTCCCGAATTTCAGTCGTAATTCCAGTTGCTAAAACATAATCATCAGGCTCATCCTGTTGCAATATTAAATACATTCCTTTAACATAATCTTTGGCATGGCCCCAATCCCTTTTTGAACTTAGATTACCCATAAACATTTTTTCTTGCATGTCCAAAGCAATTCTACTCACAGCTCTTGTAACTTTCCTTGTGACGAAAGTCTCACCTCGAACAGGTGACTCATGATTGAATAAAATACCATTACAAGCAAACATGTCATATGCTTCCCTATAATTAACAGTTATCCAGTATGCATACATCTTTGCCACAGCATAAGGAGATCGGGGATAAAACGGTGTTTTTTCCGTTTGTGGAACTTCCTGAACCATACCATATAATTCAGATGTTGAAGCCTGATATACTTTTGTCTTTTTCGTCAAATCAAGCAACCTAACAGCTTCAAGTATTCTCAGGGTTCCAATGCCATCAGCGTTTGCTGTATATTCGGGGGTATCGAAGCTTACCTTAACATGACTCATTGCTGCCAGGTTGTATATCTCATCCGGACTTACTTCCTGGATAATACGAGTTAAGTTCATACTATCAGTTAAGTCGCCATAATGTAGAGTTAATCTTTTGTCTTCAACGTGGGGATCCTGGTACAGGTGGTCTATTCTGTCAGTGTTAAACAGCGACGAACGACGTTTTATTCCATGTACGTGGTAACCTTTTTTAAGGAGGTATTCTGTTAAGTAGGCTCCGTCTTGACCTGTAATTCCGGTTATTAAACTTACTTTATTTTTCATATTTAAAAATATTCAAAAGTTACTAAGAATTGAATTTCAAGTTAAAGCATAAATCATCTTTTGATCTAAAATTTTTATATTTTTAAGTTCCATTGAAACAAATTACATTTAAAAACACTCTTCACCTTGTCTGATTGCTTTTTAAAGTTTTCTTAGATTCTTCAACGAACAATTCTACCCAAAACAACCACATCAGAAAGATCATCAGGTAAAAGAATATTTTAAAGATATAATCGTGAAAGAAATGAAATTGATTAGGCCATGCGTGACTAGTTAAAACAAGCCCTGTAATACGTACTACATTTACCCATTCAATAATAAATAATCCTAAAGGTATATACCAGAGTTTGTGCTTCCATGGCCCAGGAAATATTATCATTAAAAAAAGCCAATGCATCCATTGTTTAAGGCTTGTGCATCCAGGGCTTACTTCTACGAAACATAACTGACCATTGTTAGCTTTAAAATAAAATGTTTGTATTAATGCATCTGTTGTAAAATCTACATTAAAGATGTTGACAAGCAACCAATTGCTTTGGTCATATAGTAATAATGAAGCATATTTAAATAAATTATCTATTTGTTCTTTAATAGGAAAGAAGTATAGGTGACCCGACCATAACTTGTAAATATAATGAAAACTAATAATAAGTACAGTGAAGTACAATATATATCTAAGTGAATAAAAGAAATATTTTAGCTTTTGTTTCATTTTTGCATAAGCCAGTTACTATTATACAACAATAGCATATTGTCTAATAACCCAATAAAAAACGGTATTCAGGAAAAAAATTATCTTGGACATCTACATTAGCTTTTTGATTTTGAATTAACTGGTTATACTTTTTGTAATCATGAATTAATCTTAAAGTTTTAAAATTATATAGTCTCCCGCCAAATCCAGATTTAAAACGAAATAGCCCATTTAAATTGTTAGCTCCAAAGCCTCCACCTAAATGCAAAATATCTGCACCAGAATATTTACAAAACTCAATGGCTGAATCAATCAATTTTCTCGAAGGACTATATTTCAAAAATGATTCTACTGTTCCACTTAGATGAAATTGAGCTAATCTATTACATATCGTGAAAATACCTCCTGATACTAATTCCCTGTTTTTATCCAAAATTAAAATCAAATGGGATTCTGCATTTTTAATCATTCTCAAATTATTAAAATAATCTATATCGAAAAAATACCTTGATGCGGCATTTTTACGACGCATTGTATTTATATAAACACTAACAAATTCGTCCAATCTATTCCAATTATCAATTTCAACCATTAATCCTAGTTTTGAAATTCGCTTTAGATTACGTTTATGATCATTTGAAAAAAATTTCCTTATATTTAAAAGAGACATTCTCAAATCAATTGCAACAGTATTACCATGAACAAATTGAGTAATCATTTCATTATCTTCCAATTCAAAAGTATTATATATTGGATGAAGTCTAATAAATGAGCTAATGAAACCTTCATTCCTAGCTTCATCATTAAACAAATGGATAGCATTTTTAATATCATTCTGGCATGCTGAACTTGAATATGCAATACCAGAATAACCATATGGACTAACTAAATCACGGTCAATTATTCCTCTATAATGAATTTCTCTTTCTATTAATGGGATAACAAACTCAAAGCCATTAATTATTCCATACCACGCGACTGATCTTCCTTTCAAAACTTTAGCCTCTAATTTACAATATTCAGCAACCTGATAGAAGTCGTAATTCAGTTGTGTTAAAACAGGATTCCAAAGTTTAGACGTGGGATTAACAAATGGCATTTCTATCACTAATGATTATGAAATATAAGAAACCAAGTATCAAAAGAATAATATTTATAAAGCAATATTAAATTTCTTTATTTATAAATTTACTATAAGTCAATTAAATTCAGTTTTATTTCCCGTAAATGCAACAGGGTTTGTAACACCAACCTGATTAATTCCATCCTTTCGGATTACTTTTAGGAAGGTCTTCCAAAGTATAAGTACGTCAATTTTAAATGAAACATTGTCCACATACCATACATCATACTCAAACTTATGCTTCCAACTAATTGCATTTCGCCCATTTACTTGCGCCCAACCAGTAATCCCTGGTAAAGCATTGTGTCGTCTTTTTTGAAAACTATTGTAGAGTGGTAAATATACTTCCATAAGAGGACGTGGACCTACTAAACTCATATCTCCAATTATTACATTAATTAACTGTGGAATTTCATCTAATGAAGTCTTACGAATAAATTTTCCTATTTTTGTTATTCTTTCACTATCTGGTAATAAATTCCCATCTTCATCAAATTTATCTCGCATTGATCTATATTTTATTAGCTTAAACATTTTTGCATGCTTTCCAGGACGTAATTGAATAAAAAACGGATTGCCTTTATAATGTATTAATAAAAATATTGTGATGAAAAAAAAAGTTGGTAAAAAAATCAGAAATAGAGCTATCGAGATTGTTAAATCTAACAATCGTTTTAAAAAAAATTTATACACAGTAATTTGAATTTTATAATTTTTAAAATAAAACTAAAATTATTATTAACTCCTTAAAATTTCACTTATTTCAATATCTTTTAGTAGACGCATAGCTTTATGACCAGGACATATTATAGTATTAGGGGAAAAAGTCTTTAAAATCATAATAATTGTTTCTTCAGCCAATGCTTTACTACTATATTTTGATTTAATGTGTACTTTATTTCCAGGAATTAAGGAATCACCAGTAAACAAATAATCATTGACACTATATGAAACACAATCATTATTATGACCAGGCGTATTAAAAACTCTTACTTTTGTCCCTTTAAGATGCATGTCAATTACAAAATCTTCACTGATTAAATCGACTTGTTTATCCTCAATTACATATGGCATTTCTAAATAGCAAGATCCATTTAATTTAGCAGAATAAAGACCCTCAAGTGACTTTTTTGAGGAAAATATTTTCAAATCAGGATAGGCTTTTTTTAGATCATTAACACCATATATGTGGTCAATATGATAATGCGTTAACAATATCCCTTCTACGTATTTATTATTTATTTTAAGCCATTCCAATATTTGATCGCTATCACCCGGATCAACTATCCATACGTTATTTTCTTTTGAATAAATTATATAACTATTTGAAGATAATATTGTATTAATAAACCGTTTTACTTGCATTATTTGGAAATACAAAAATTCGTTATTATTTGGAGCAAAACTCAACTAAAACACCATTAGTAAATTTTGGATTAAGAAATCCAATATCCATACCTTCAGCACCTTTACGAGATTTAAAATCAATAAGTTTAAACCCAATCTTTTTTGCATTCAACAAAGCTTTATCAGTATTTTCAGTTGAAAAAGCAATATGATGGATTCCTTCACCCTTCTTTTCAATAAATGAACTTATCGGACCTTGTGAATCGACAGCTTCTAATAATTCAATTTTTATATTTCCAATTTTAAAAAATGCAGTTTTTACAAATTGATCGTTTACAACTTCAATTGCATAACATTCTGTCCCAAGCAATTTTTCATAAATAGGGATGCTTTCGTCCAAACTATTAACAGCAATTCCTATGTGTTCTATATATTCAAGTTTCATAATAAGTTTATTTATTAAATTCAAGTAATGCACCTGCCCAAGAATATCCTAATCCTTGAGCAGCAATTAAGACTTTCGATTCTCCTTTTATAACACCCTCTTTAATAGCATGTTTAAGTGCAATTGGAATTGTTGAAGAAACAGTATTACCAGTATCTTTATAGTATTTATAAAATTTTTCCTCACTAATCCGTAATTTTTTTCTAAGTAACTCCATAATAAATTTATTTGCTTGATGAAACACAAATAAATCTATATCATCTTTGATTATATTATTAATCTTGAGTGTATCAACAACTAATGGAGGTATATAATCTAACGTATAATTGACAATAGCAGCTCCATCCATAAATAAATAATCAGACGACTTAGGATTACCTTTTTCATCAAAAACTAAATCATTTAAATATTTAGGATTTCTTTGTGCACCAGATTTAACAATTAAGTTTGGAGCACCTTTACCATCAGTACCAAAAACAAAATTACCAATTTCCGCTATTCCTTCAGTGGATATTAAAGTTGCTGCAGCTGCATCGCCAAAAATGGTCATATTTCCTTTATCTTTTGGATGAATATATTTAGAATACGTTTCTGATGTTAAAAGCAAAACATTCTTAGCCATATTCCCTTTTATTAATCCTTTTGCAAGCGATATACCAACAATAAAGCCTGAACACCCTTGATTTACATCAATTGCACCAATTGAAGTTGGCAAACCGAGTTTATCTTGAATTAAACATGCTGTTGTGGGTAAAATATAATCAGGACTTTGCGTGACAAAAACAATATAATCAATAATACTTTGATCTATTTTGTATTCTTGAAATAACTTTAATGCAGCTTTTATTGCCAAATCAGCAGCTGTTTCACCTTTTTTAGCCTGATGTCTTTTCTTGATACCAATCTTATCATTTATCTTATCTACAGTCCACTCTGGAAATTTATTAGAAATCTCCTCATTAGTAATGACTCTATCCGGTAAATAATAAGAAATCCCTTTTATAAATGTATTCATTATTATATCTCCTGAATTTTAACAATTTTACAATCAACCAATTTTAATATCACAGTACCCCAAGAAAAACCTGCTCCAATTGCATTTAATAACAAAGTGTCATTATTTTCAATTTTATCTCGTTGATCTACAATAGCAGATGGAATAGAAACACCACTTGTATTTCCAAACCGTTGGATTGAGTATAGCATTTTTGACAACTCCACTTTTGACCTTTTAGCAATCACATCCATCATATATTTATTCGACTGATGAAAAACGACTTTATCAATATCATTAACTCCTAAATTTGCAAAACTTAATATTCTTTTTACATCTTTTGGAATACGTGAAACAGCGAAACTAAATACATCCATACCATCCATGTATAGTTGTTCCTCATTTCTAATGCTTCCATCCTCAAAAACTTTTGATTTTAATGTTAGCTCCGAACTCATATTACGATATCCTCCTGCAGGGACAATAACAGATCTGAAATTTGATCCATCAGTGTTTAATGAAAAAAAACTCTCTCCATATTTAATATTTTTATCAACTAATGTTGCACTCCCTCCATCGCCCAGTAAAAGTCCCGTAGATTTATCTTCATTAGATGTAATTTTTGATAAAGTTTCACCTACTAAAAGCAGCACATTATTTATACTGGAATTATTCACTAAAGAATATGCTATATATAAGCCATATACAAAACCTGAGCAAGTTAAATTTATATCAAAAGCAATTGTTGACTTTTTTAAACCTAACCTATCTTGTAAAATAATTGATGTCCCTGGCACTTTATAATCTGGCGTCTGACTAATAAAAATCAACACATCAATTTCATCTTTATTTATCCTAGTTTCCTCAAACAATTTTTCGGCTGCATCAAAACACAAATCTGAAGAACAAACATTATGTTCTGCAATTCTTCTTTCTGCTACACCTGTTGTCTCTATAAACTTCGTCAAGTGTTCTACATCAAACAGATTGTTTTGATCTTTCGTTAAAACTTTTCTTTTGGGGACGGTAACACTAATAGAGCGTATCCCAATACCACTAAATTTTATTAAACTCATAATAATAAATTATTGCAAAACAAATCCTCCATCAATAACAATATTAGCACCAGTTACCCAATTTGAAGCCTCAGAAAGCAAATATATAACTCCAAACGCAACATCTTTTGGTTTCCCAATTCGCTTTAATGGATATTGTTTTAACTTATTTTTTATTTGCTCTTCTGAAAACATCTCACCAGCAAGCTCAAGAATATTAGTTTGAATTAATCCCGGATTTACACTATTTACGCGAATTTTCTTTGATGCAAGATCAATTGCTGCTCCCTTGGCAAATCCATTTAATGCCCCTTTCGAAGCGGAATAAGAAGATTCACCTAAAGTCGAAATATTTACACCAGAAATCGAAGACACAAATACAATTGATGACCCACTCTTTAATTTTTTCATTTTAACTAAAGAGGATGTCAATAATATCGGCGCGATTGTATTTATTTCTATAATTTCATCAAGACTTTCTCTTTGAATAAATTTAACAACCACAAGTTTCGGTATACCTGCATTACTAACAAAACCATCTAACTGAGGACATTTTTCAACTAATGATTCGAGACCTTCAGGTTTCGATAAATCAGCAACTACCTGAATATGATTACTCCCCTCTAATTCAAGATAAGTATTTTTCAATCGTTCAACGTTTCGACCAGTAATTATCAAAGTTGCACCCATCTTTGAACATTCGATTGCAATGCCTCTTCCAATTCCAGAAGAGGCACCAGTAACAAGTATTGTTTTTCCTTGAAGAGAATAAGGATTATACATCTGATTATATTTTTATTGATAATTTGTATAAATCCTCAATAGTATCACAAGAGCGTATGTCAGCACCTGTAATCCTTTTTTCTAACTCTTCATCTACCATTGCAATAACAGATAATGCTGTCAACGAATCCCATTCAGCAAGTTCTTTAAAAATAGTGTTAGCTGAAAATTTGTCAGCACTTGTGTCATCAAATTGCTCACTGAAGAGCTCAATAAACTTTTCTAAATCCATTTTTTTAAATTTTAATTAATAATATTTCTATATTGTTTTATATCTAGTATTGAAATAACTTTTTTTTCTGGACACAACCTTGTAACAATCTTTTGTAACGTATCATCTGGTCCAATCTCAAGATATTCATCAATTCCAAATTCCTCCATATTCATTACCATATCAGTCCATAATACAGGATGAGTAATATGATTGATTAGATTTCGCCGAATTTCATCAATATCTACATGCCTCCGCCCTGTAACACATTGCACAATTGGACAGATAGGAGCAGTAAACTTTGTTTCATTTATGATTCTTTCAAGTTCAATCTGAGCATTATCCATAAAAGGTGAATGAAAGGATCCCCCAATTGGTAAAGGTACGGCTTTTTTTGCCCCTTCTTTTTTAAATGCTTTACAAGCAAGTCTTATTCCTTTTTTAGTCCCTGTAATCACAACTTGTCCCGGACCATTATAATTTGCAAAATAAATTTGCTCGCTGCTTTCATTAGATATTTCTTTTATTCTCATATCAACATATTCATCTGAGAGTCCTATTATTGCCCCCATAGCAGTTTTTTGACTTTCACAAACCTTTTGCGCAATTAACGCCCTATTCAGCACTAAATTCAAACCATCTTCTAAAGTAATGGCTTTATTTACAACTAATGCAGCGAACTCCCCAAGGGAGTGTCCAGCTACTATATCAGGTGTAACCTCTTTCTGTGTTAAAGCAAGAATAGTACTATACAAAAATACGGCCGGTTGCGTATTTTTTGTTTCCATCAATTCAAGTTCTGAACCAAAAAACATCACATCAGTTATTCTCCATCCTAAAATATCATTTGCATCTTCAAATAATTTCTTAGCTTTAGGGAAATTATCATAAAGTTCTTTCCCCATTCCTGTTCTTTGAACACCTTGTCCTGGAAATATAAATGCTTTCATTTTTTTATTATTTTAATAGTACAGCAGGATTACCATAAACTGTTGTGCTTTCTTTTACGTTTCGCAGCACGAAACTTCCAGCTCCCACAGTAGATTTTTTTCTGACTTTAACATTATGATTTATAATAGCCGAAGTATGAATTGTTACTAGATCTTCAATAATAACACCTCCAACACAAACTGCAAAGCAATCAATTCTCGAATAATCACCAATTCGTGCATCGTGTCCAATTACTGTTGAAATTTGAATTAATACATGATCTCCAATTTTTGCATCTGAACCAATTGTTGCATTTTGTAAAATAACACATCCAACGCCTATCTCAACATTTTTACTAATTGATGCTGATGGGTGGATTAAACTAATAAATTCACCACCCTTTTCCATTATTGATCGAATATATTTTTTTTTACTTTGTACATTCCCAACCGAACAAATAAATATATCATTAACATCAATTTTGTAATCTAAAATCTTTCCTATAACAGGAGGATACCCATTAAAACTATTTAGGGCATTAACATTATCATCAAGAAATCCTTTAATCACAAATTCTGACTTAAATCCAGTACATTTTGTAGCCAGATCGAATACTTCTCGACCCATTCCACCACTTCCAATTATTATAAGATTTTTCATCATTCATTTTGTATCTTAACATTTTAAGTATAATGCTAATATTAAGTTACCATACTAATTTATAATTTGTGACTTCAAATGTATAAATTAATGCAAATAAAAACGAATTTTATTAATTGCACCATAAATTAAGTCCTAACAACAACTTAATATTGAACATTTTCAACTCTTACTAACCAAATACACAAATTAATATATCTTTAATATAGACTAAGCAAAACTAATTCTGAATGCTTCAAGACAAAAGAAACATTAAATTGAAGATTCTTCAGAAAATAATAAAACAAATAAAATAATATGCTACTAAATTATGAATAGTTAAATTATCAAACTTGCAAATAATCAATTATTTTGTTCACAACAGCAATATAAGATCTACTATTTATTGACAACTTTGAGTAACTTTTTACTTAAAATTTCAAAATCAAATTTCCTCGCAACCTCTAATACCCTAGCACACATACTATTGTATTCTGCCGGTTTTAAATTATATATTGACAAAATAGCATCAGCATACATTTTTGGACTATCAAGATTTTGACTTATCCCTAATTTATATTTTCTAATTAGACAATAATTCATCTCTATATTAGAAATTATTGGTTTACCAGCAGCAAGATATTGAAATAGCTTACCTGAGCTTGTTCCATAAATCCCAAACTTTTTCTTGTAATTTAAAATATTCAAAGAGCTTTTTGACAAGACATAAGGGACATCGCTAAATGGAATCCACTTGTCTTTAAAAACAACATTATAAATGTTCTTATCTTTACAATAACTTATCAAATTATCTCTATCACTACCATCTCCATAAATATAAAATTTAATCAAAGAATAAGACTTAAGGAAGCTTGCAGCATCAATCAAGGCCTTCAAATTATTTACTAATTTTATAGAACCAAGATATACAATCTTAAAAACATGTTCGTCTTCCAAATCAAAATCAGAATACGATTTATTAATAATATCATTATTAAACTTTTTATTATTAACCCCATTGTTTATATAATGTACTTTATTTGGATTAATATTTCCTCCTGTTTCTATTAACCACTTTCTATTCCGTAAATAATCCAGCCCTCCTTCGAATGAAAAAATTATCTCATCAGCGTTTTTATACAATTTATATTCAATCATATAAGCTAATTTAGTAATTGGACTTTTCGCACTAATAAGACCAAACCTAACAAATGAATCTGGCCAAAGATCCCAAGCTTCTGCAATATACTTAGCCTTTAATCTTTTGGCACACCATAGAACAGGATAATCAAAAGGCATATGTATATTATGAAGTATAACATCAGGTTTATCAAATTTCTTGCAAAATCTAAAAATTATCCAACCAAACTGAAAAATTGAAATCATTCTTGAAACTCCATTACCAATATAACTTTTAACCCCAATATGAATAAATTTATGATTTCCGTATTTAATATTACTAAATCTTTTTCCACGAGATGTTAACGATACATTCTTATCACTAATGAATCCAGATGAAAATAAAGTTACATCAAGACCTTTTTTATGAAGAAAACTTGAAAACTCTAAATGTCTTGGATTTCCAGTATATTTAGGCGGAGCAGCGTAATAATTTACTATCCAAATCTTTTTCATTAAATTTTCCAGTTATTAATAACACTTACGATTGTATTATATTCTTTAAAACTTAATACAGGACTAATTGGTAAACTCAACACTTCATTATGAATTTTTTCAGTAATTGGCAAATCTAATTTATTAAACTCTTGATAACACTTTTGCTTGTGAGGAGGTATTGGATAATGGATCATTGTTTGTATCCCATTGATTATTAGATGTTTTTGCAATCTATCCCTGTATATACACATGATTGGAAATAAGTGAAAAGCATGTTCATCCCAATTCATGATTTGAGGTAACTTTATTAAAGGGTGATTTATTTTGTCAATATAATATCTAGCAATTATTTTTCTCTTTTTTATATCTTCTTCTAAATAAGTTAATTTCACATTCAGAATAGCTGCTTGAATTTCATCTAATCTACAATTCAATCCTTTATAATCACAATAATACTTTTTTGTTGAACCATAATTCGCTAATGCTCTACAAACATTTGCCAATTCAGGGTCATTTGTAGTTATTGCCCCACCATCACCAAGCGCCCCAAGATTTTTTCCTGGATAAAAACTATGTGCTGCAGCATCTCCAAGTGACCCAGTATACCTCCCATTAAATCTACTACCATGAGATTGCGCGTTGTCTTCTATTAATTTTAGTTTGTATTTTTTACAAATTTCACCGATTTTATCATTATAAGAACATTGACCGTAAAGATGTACAATAAGAATTGCTTTTGTTCTCTTTGATATTGCAGCTTCAATTCTATCATAATCGATTTGATAAGTTTCAATTTTCGGCTCGACCAATACCGGAACAAGATTATTATCTGAAATTGGCAAAATTGATCCAATAAACGTATTTGCAGGAACAATAACCTCATCACCTATGTTTAATTGGCCCATTTCAATATAGGATTTAAATATTAACCTAATAGCATCTAAGCCATTAGAAACTCCAATACAATAATCAACCCCAATTAAACTAGAATAATTTTTCTCAAACAATTCACATTCAAATCCATTAATGTACCACCCAGATTTAACAACTCTACTTATAGATTTAATAATTTCTTCTGAATATTTATCGTTGACATCTTGTAAATTTAAAAAGTCTATCATATTAACTAATTTCTTTTTCAGATCTTGATTTTATAAATTTTACGGGATTCCCATAGAATACTCCATTATTTCCAATTGATTTGGTCACCAAACCATTAGCACCAATAATATTATTATCACCTACTAAAATATTGTCTAGCATTGTAACACTAGGACCAATCAAATTATTATCTCCAATAAAAGGTCCTGTTTTATCGCTTTTATATCCATTTATCCCAAATGTATTATCACTAACACATGTGAAATTTGAGCTAATAAAATTATTTTTTCCAATCTTTGTACCTGAAGCAAGTGATGATTGTTGTATTACTCTTGTATGATGATCAATATAACAGTCTTTTTGAATAAAAGAATTTGGACCAATTATATTATTTCCTACTAAAATACTCCTTTCTCTAACAATTGAATTATCACCTATCAATGAATCATCTCCTATCTTAACATCTGAATATATTACACTTGAACATCCAAGTACACAATTTTTGCCAATTACAGTTTCTAAATTATGATAATTAATAGCACTCTTAATCGAAGATACACCCATTGGCCGTCTACCTACAATTGCATTATCCCATATATAGGTATTAGAAAGAATAACAACATTATTATAAATTACAACATTGTTTCCAATTTTAACACCACTTTCAATAATTACATCATCATTTATTACTACGTTATATCCTAATTGAACATCAGATGCAATTGATGCTGATTTACTGATAAAGTTTTTCATCTTTATAAATTTTAAATGAACTATAATCCCTTATATAATCAGATTCATCATAAAATTCAGAAGCTAGTACAAGACAAACTGAACCAGATGAAAAATTATTCAATTCCCTCCAAATTCCAGGTATTAATAACAGCCCATAATAAGGCCTATTTAGCGTTACTGTCCTCCTCGTTTTACCATCATCTAAAACAACATCGAAACTTCCACTTACCGCAATGATTAATTGCTTCAATTTTTTATGAGCATGTCCTCCTCGTTCACCACCACCTGGAATATCATATAAATAGTAAACCCTCTTAATATTAAAAGGTATTGTAAACATATTTTCAATAACAGTTAGATTTCCTTTACTACTTAAGTGTTTGTTAAATTCACAAATAGTAACATCATATACAGTTGATGCCCGTTTTAAAGAATGATCATCAACTTTATAATTAATTTTTTGTGGAGTTTTAATAATTTTCGATTTTCTATTCTCTACAAAATAATCAAAATCTTTTATATAATCATCTCTACTGTAATATGTTGAAGACAATACTACGGCAACAGCATTTGTCGAAAAGTTTTTCATTTGCCTCCATGTCATTTCTGGTACATATAAACCATAAAAACTACGATTTAAATTATATATCTCACTATTCTTACCATCATTTATCATTACATCAAAACTGCCAGAAAGGGCAATAATCACTTCTTTTGTTTCAATAAAAGCATGCCCCCCTCTTTCAACTCCACCTGGCACATCATAAACCCAAAAAGTTCGCTTTATATCAAAAGGTATATTTTTTTCACCTTCAATAAATGAGAGATTACCTCTATCATCAAGAAACTTCGGGAAATTAATAATATTAGTCTTTGCAAACATTATATTATAAATTTAATTTTTGAATAACTTTAATTACTAATGATACAGGTATTCTAAACATTGACCTTGGTGAATAATATGAAATAACTTTTGTCAAAAAATCACTCTCAATTGACCTGCCTTTAATACGATTTTCAAACCCATTCTGTTTTAAGTAATCAATTCCTGCTTTTGTCCACTTTCCTCTTCTTATTGCGGTACCATTTATAAAGGCAATACCTTTTAAAGGGAAAACACTTGAATGGAGAGTTTCAGACACAATTTCAATATTGTTATTGTTAATATATTTAATAATTTTTCTCTCAAAATCCCAACCTGAAAAACCATCAACACATAATTCCTCCAGTTTGTCTTTTTTCCAAATTGCAATTGCGGTATTAATAGAATATTTAATATCAAGAGGATTCTTGCAATAATCACTATTTCCGATTCTTAAATTATCCCTATATAATGAATCAGGTTTAATTTTCAAATAATCAATATTCTTTTCAATGCAATATGTTAAATGTTTGTCAATGTATCTACTATTCACTATATTATCAATGAAGTAATCCTCTTGAAAATATATAACATAATTATATTCGATCATTTTTAAAGCCTTTTTCAAATTTGAGGCAAACCCTAAATCTTTCCCAACTCTTAAGAAATTCACATAATCAGTGTTCATTTCTTTATAATTACTAATAAAGTATATAGGATAAGGACAATCAGGCCATTTTTTTTTAAATGAATATATCATGGGTTCCCAACAATCGCTAAAATGATCACAGGAACTAATAATTATTGCTGTATTCATGAGTAAATTATTAATTAACACTAATTTTTTAAATAATTAATTAAACTTTTTAATTATTATGCTTCCAATACTTTTTTCAAATACCGTTTTGCAACATTACTATCAGTCATATTTTTAGTTGTATTTACTGCATTTTCGGATATCCGTGTTAATTCTTTGGCTGGCATTTGTTTAATATATTCAATCAAATTAACCAATTCATCAATATTAGATGCTTCTACTAAGAATCCATTTACACCATGTTTAATTACACCGTCTATTCCTTGCCCCTTAGTACCAATAGTAATGCATCCTTTTCCCATTGCCTCAAGATAAACTAGCCCAAATGCTTCAGATTTACTCACCATTATAAAACAATCGGACTTTCTTAACACTTGCTGTACTTGTAATCTTGGTAATTTTCCTAAAAAATTAACTTCATGTTCTATATTTAATTTTTTTGTAATTTTTTTAAGTTCTTTTTCCTCCATGCCATTGCCAACAATATCAAAACTAAAATCTTTCGTTGGATATACCTTTTCTAAAGCATATAATATATCTGATACTCGTTTAAGTTTAATCAGACTTCCAACGAAAACAAAATTTCTTATTTGTGTCTTGTAATTTGCATTTGATTGATCAATAAATTTTTCAGGTAAACCTGAATAGCAAATAAAAGTATTATAATTTGTACCAAATATTGACTTGAATTCCTTTTCAAGTGACTTAAATCTAAATCCCCATACATCAATATTCTTCGAGTATTTTTCTTTAAAATCTAAACCATATGTTTTTAATATGTGACTTGGGCTTTCATGTAAAACCACACAGGAATTTGCCATGGGGAAATATCTCTTTAGCTTTGCTATTAATTCAATTTGTGGATTATGAAAATGTCCAATAATTGTGTCAGGAACAAACCCATCCTTATTACAAATATCAATTATTTTAGAAAATTGTCTATTAATAGATTTCTTTGGAAACTTTCCATGAGGGATAAATTTAAAAATTGGTCTAAAATATATATTTACCCTATCTACAATAAAAAAACAATCTTGATCCAATTTGCGAATATCTATATTATCATTTCCTATCAATTTCGATATCCTCTTTTTAAAAAATTTAGCAGCCCAATAAAAGAAAATCGGAAAAATTGCATAATTATGAATTACTTTCACATTATGTCCAAGTGCAACCCAATCTTTCGCAAAATAGTGACAAACAGGAGTTGCAAATTTATATTTATTGGGATATTGACTAGTCAAATATAATATATTCATATGATTAAAATTATAGGTCAGAAACAATAATAATAGTAAAATAATAAATTAAGATAACTGTATCTACTTTTAATTACCTCAGTACATAGCAGTATCACATAATGCTGGTCTTAAACGCCAATTATTTTCATCAAAGAAATCCGCGTATTTACCATTATCACTTTTCCTAACAAAGTTAACTACCACATTTCTGGCTCCCTTTCTTCTCATACCAATATTCCTCAAAATTTGTCCAATTTTTTTATTTGAAGTTGAAATCTCTATTATATCTATATTTTTACCAAATGACCTAAATGCGCACATCAATAATAACTCCTCTTTAATACTATGGGGTTCAAATGTCTCCCATTCAATAACTGATCCTACAACAAGATCATGAAATTTATCTATCTTTTTATATTCTCTTTCATGAGTCATAAAAAATGCTACTAACCTATTAGACCTACTTCTTACAGTGAATAATTTCTTTTTAAATTTCCTTTCATTATAAAAGCTATTATTAAGAACCCATTCAAACCAAGCTTTGTCGTGTACTTCTTGATATTTTTTTTTATTTAAAAAGTTTAACTCATTCATTTCATCAGGAACATCATTAACTTCCTTAATAACTAATCCTGAAATCTTATATCTTACAAAAAGGTTAAGTATTCCTCTCAATAAAGAAATAAATAAATTTGTTATTGTTGATAATAACAAGATAAGTATTTTAAAATTAAAAAAACTCTTATAAATAGTTTTACTATTATTAATAAATAAATATCTTTCCAATGAGAATTTTTTCGCACCAAAATAAGAGTGGATCTTAAATGCATTCTCAGACATTCCGCCTGAAATAAAAAATTGTGTCTTCGGATTATAAGATTGTTCAACTAACTCAATACCAAGTGTTGCAAACTTCCTAAATTTTTTACTGATTAATAAACTTGATCCAGTTGAAGCTCTAACAATTTGATTGTCAACCAACATCTTTGTATTAAAATAATAAACAACACCAACAATATAATTGTTGACCAAACATATCACCTCACAAAAATCATCATCTACCTTAGAATGTGGATGGATCGCAATGATCTGCCTTACCAATTTTTTTGAAGACAAGATCTCATATTTATCAATATAGTTTGAATTTTTTTCGAAAGAAGAATCTTTTCGATTCCTTTTTAATATTATATAATCTTCTTTCATTTTGACCAATTAAACAAATACATAAAGAATCAATATGTTGATAATTCAGAAGTATGATATTTATATAAATTTAACTTTTTATACACTTTTCCTTTCTTCAAGACATCTACAATAGAGCCTTCTATAAAATCAGGATGTACCATTATTTCAACATCAGAATTTTTAGTTTTGTTATAGTACTTATAATATGAATTATATTCCCCAAAAAATTTAACAGTACAAAATGATTTTCTAATAATCAGGTTAAGTATTACCTTGTATAATTTCTTCAAATTAGACTCTTTTTTCCCCATTAAATTACGAGAAATTCTCATGCTCTTGAATTTATACTTTTTTCCTAATAGAATAAAAATAAAAATTAAAGATAAATTTGTATGAATATGATGATGGGAATCAAGATGCATAAGTGTAAATCCTTTTTCGAGATATAATTTAATTTGACTTTCAATCTCTTCAATAATGCAAAACAAATCGCTTTTATTAAAGAAAAACAAACGATTACGAAAATATTTCACATTTGTATGTCGAAAATTGCCAACCGAATTAACAAACTTTTTATTATTTTTCATCCTAGTTGAGATAGGACTACCCTCAGTTAAATTAATATGCAAGCCGATACTTGAATTCAGGTCATTTCTAACTGCTGCTTCGCATGCATCCTTAAAAGCAGGCATATTCACCATAACTGTTGCTTGGGAGACATTTTTTAACGAAATTGCTCTAAATATAGCTTGGTTGATTGAATATGAATATCCCAAATCATCCGCATTTATAATTGTTTTCAATGTATCTGTGTTTTATAATAAGTCCATATTAAAATCTATACTTACCCATTTGCCTATTTTTATATAAATGTTTTAGATTAAATATGTACGAAATGGAAAACCAAAACATCCCTGACATCATATAAGACCCTGAAACACTTAATTGGGTAATCGGATAAATACTTAAAATTAGTATGAACAGATTCTCATCATTTTCCTTAATCCCTTGTTTTAATTTTTTATATATAATAATAAATAATGTCAGCCAAAAAAATAAATAAATGACACCTCTTTGTAAAAGAACTTCTAAGAAAAAATTATGAGGGTAAGCATACTGTTTACCAATATAATTATCTATATAACTAAAGAAACCATATCCAATTATTGGTTTTTCACTAATAAAATCTATTGATTCAGAAAAAACAATATCTCTTCCTGAGGTTTCACTTAAATCAACTCCCCTAACTGATATATATGAAAACACTCTTTGCGAACCACGATCAATAAGAAACTCCAGCTCACTTGGTACAAAACTCCGAATAATAAAAAAGGCTAACAGTAATATAAAGAAAAACTTAAGAAATTTTGAAAAATTAAAGTTCTTCTTCAATTTATAATGAAACATCACAAATGTACCTAAAATCGCCGTAACAAAGCCTCCTCTACCAGAAGAAAGAAAAATCGCTGCTAATTGAAAAATGATTAATATTACATATATATAATTAATTATATTATGATTAAAGTATTTAAACCTCTGATGATTTTTTCCAAACAAAACAAGGTATAAAGTCAGCACATAACTCAAAGCTGCAAAATACGACATTGAATGATATCCGACTCCCCCAAGATTTATTATATCTGTTCGAACTATTTGTGGAAGAGAGATAATAGTTCCTACAGAAATAACAATAACAATAATATCTATCCATTTCATAATATAATGAATAAAATTGTTCGAACCTAAAAATGTTCCTAAAAAAATCCCAGGCAAAGAAAATGATAAAAACATATTGAATGATCTTGAAGCAGCATAATTAGAAGGTGACTCTATCAAATAAATCAAATAAAAAAATAATGGAATTAAATAAAAAAGAAGATTTGTATAAGTTAATTTTACTTTTTTTCGAAAATAATAAACTCCAATAATTATTAAACTTAGAAAATTAAAAAAACCAACTGTAAATATATAAAAATTAGAATTAACTCCTTGCTGATGTGAGATACCAAAAATAGATAAAAACGAAAAATATAAAAATGGTAAAAAAAGAGTAATAGAGAAAACTATGCTATATTTCTTTTTCATCTATTAAATATTTGCAAATTTTGGTGTTGAAAAACGATAAGATAAATAAATTTCAAATATATAAGCGGTAGATCTTCCAACAACAAAACTAATCAATGTAAACTGTACAGTTTTAAAAAAATAGTATCCCACCCATAATGAAACTGCTGATATAATAAGATAATATACCTGAAAGAAAAATTGAACTTTAATCTTTTCAGCAATAATAAACACTCCACTTAATGAATTGGAGACAAATGAAAGTGCAATTAATGGAATTAATATTTGAGCATATTGACCAGATGTTATCCAATCGGATCCTAAAAAAAGATCAAATAACCTTGGCAATAAAAAGAAAACTAAAATTGTACCTGTCACTGATAGAGTTAACATGAGTTTAAAAGTCTTGATAAAAATCCTTCTGCAATTTCCATATTTTTTATAATCTTCATTAGCTCTTTGCCTAAAAGTGTCTCTTATGGATTTGCTTATTACAGTACTTGGTATAGAAAGAACAGTCATTGTCATAGAATAAAAACCAACTTCTTTACTGCTGAAATAAAAAGCTATCAAAATAATTGGCAATTGCCCTCCAAAAGTATTTACAAGAGCACCAGGTAACGAAAACATAGGAAACTCAATATATCTTTTAGCCATTCTTTTAATTCTATCGAACGAAATCCCATTAAAAAAATCCTTTTCTTTTTTAATCACACGGAAAACACAAAAACATGCCGTAATAAACCTGCCTAGCAGTTCTCCTAACACAAGACCACTTGAAACTATTTTACCTACACCAAAAAAAAATTTACCTATAGAATTCGCACTTGAATTCAATAGCTTGTTCCATGAAAGTTCTTTAAAAGAACCATTTCTCACACACCATTCATTGTATATGTTGTAGATTATAATAAAAAATGCATTTAAAGGTATTACAAAAAGCCATTTGGCTAAATCCCTATTTCCAAACCATGTTTCTAAATCTGTTGAAAAAAAGCGCATGATGAAATAGGAAAATAATAAAATACCTGAACTTAAAAACAAAATAAGTGCAATAACATTAGCAGCATCTCTTTTTGAATCTGTTATAAGAATGCTTCCCTCATATCTTCCAGTTGACAATGTACCTAAAATCGCAGTTATTGAAATGATTAACGCCAGAAGTCCAAACTCTTCTGGACTAAATATTCTACTCAAAATTGGATAAAATAACATTGAAACGACCTGAGAACTTATCGTACCAATACTTAGAATAAATGTATTTTGAGCAAAACTACTTTTAACTTTTAATGCTAAAACTAATTTTTTAATATTTCTTGGAATTAACTTATTCATACATTAACTCATTTTCTTTTCATAATAACTAAACAGCATATTAAATTATCAACTTAACTAAATTCAATAATTAAAAAACAAAACTTTATATTTAAAACCTATTCAAATTGAATTTTTGGGTCTGTTCAATATACCAATCATGATTATTAATCAGAAATCAGCAATTCGATTGTTGGAGTACTATTTCTATTAAAGCATTGTTTATCAACAACTATAAACTCAGCTTCCAACTTCTTGTTTGAATTAAACTCATATACTAATTTAAGTTATAACAACAATTATAAGCAATTATCTTTGCTTATAAAACTTGTATTGTTCTTCTATAATTAAATACTCATAATCTCTAACAAAACAAATACTAATTGCAAGATAAGACATGTCATCTTAATAGGTACTTAAAGACTCATAGAATCAGATTTCCTTTCTTCAAAAATTACATTCTTAAGCAAGTAGTTAATTAAAAAAACTAAAAATTAGACTATTTAATTACTCAAACAATTATTATAAATAATTCCTTATGAATCAATGATTTGATGAATATTCACTATCTCATCAAAGTTTAAAACAACTATTCACCTTATCAGTAATCATATTTCGTAAATCAACAATAAGTTTAGCATTTTCCTGGATAAACTTCACTTTGTAATTCTTATGATTGGTGGTCAGAACTACAACATCCGCGATTCCTAATGCTTCTGCAGTTAATTTTTCTGATTTAAAATCACGCCCATCATTTGTTTTAACTAATGGAATATAAGGATCATTATAAGAAACAACACCTCCTTTACGAGCTGTAATATCCATAATTTCCAATGCTGGGCTCTCCCTTTCATCGTTTATATTTGGTTTATATGCAACACCAAGAAACAAAATCTTACTACCATTAATAGATTTCTTTTGACTATTCAGTGCAGTAGCAATCTTAATATACATATAATGTGGCATCCGCATATTAATATGACCTGCTGTATGAATCATACTTAAATCAAAATCATATTTTTTGGCAATATGTTCAAGGTAAAAAGGATCAAGTGGGATACAATGCCCACCTATGCCAGGACCGGGATAGAATGCCTGAAATCCAAAAGGTTTTGTTTTAGCAGCTTCAATAACTTCCCATATATTAATATCCATTTTACCTGCAAGAAGCGCAAGCTCATTAATAAGACTGATATTAACTAATCTATACGTATTTTCAAGTATCTTTACCATTTCAGCAACACGTGGGCTGCTAACTTTATGTATGGTGTTTATTGCTTTGCTATATAATGCTTCTCCTATTTCCAATCCATCCTCAGTCAAGGCACCCAAAACTTTTGGTGTATTCCTGGTATGAAATTGTTTATTGCCAGGGTCAACTCTCTCGGGAGAATATGCCAACCAAAAATCTGTACCATGTTTAAATAAGGGTGTAATCTCTTTTTGATCAGATTCTACCTGTTTTATTGAACTAGGATTATCATGGGAATATTTCTCAATAATCGGAAGCATGAATTCTTCAGTTGTAGTTGGATAGGTAGTTGATTCCAGACTAACAAATGTACCAGCTTTCATATATTTGCCAATATCAATACATGCTGATTCAATATATGACATATCAGGTTTACGAAATTTATCCAGTGGTGTTGGAACAGCAATTATAAGCGCATCACATTCTTTCATCCTTGTAAAGTCGGTTGTTGCTTCAAGTGTTAACTTTTCAACAACCACTTCTCTAAGAACTGCATCCCTTATATCCCCGATATAATTATCACCATGGTTAATCATATCAGCCTTTTTCTGACCCTTTTCAAAACCGATTACACGTATACCAGCTTCAGCAAAATTTACTGCTAACGGTAGCCCAACATAGCCTAATCCAATTACACCAACAATCACCTCATTAGTTTGAATCTTCTTTAAAATATCGCTTTTTAATGACATATAAGCTAAAATTAAGTTTCTATTTTATAATTCTTTGCATGTACTCGTTATAAGTACTATTCCCTAACTCATTCAATATAATTTGTAATTTATCAAAATCAATAAATCCCATTTTGTATGCAATCTCTTCAATACAAGCAATTTTCAAACTTGTTCTCTTTTCTACAGCTTTTACAAACTCTGTTGCTTCACTAAGTGCTTCATGAGTGCCTGTATCAAGCCAGGCATAGCCACGACTAAGTTTCTGCAAGCTCAATTGCCCCCTGTTTAAATATTCCTTGTTGACTGAAGTAATTTCCAATTCTCCTCGATGGGAAGGTTTAATTTCTTTTGCGACATCAACTACACTATTCGGATAAAAATACAAACCAACTACTGCATAATTACTTTTTGGCTCAGATGGTTTCTCTTCAAGAGATATCACATTTCCAACATTATCAATTTCAGCAACACCATATCTTTCTGGATCTTCCACGTAATAACCAAAAACAACTGCCTTATTATCATTTTCAATTATCTTAACACTTTGAGATAATAAGTTTTGTAATCCTGCACCATAAAAAATATTGTCACCCAATACAAGACACACATCATCATCACCAATAAATTCCTCACCAAGTATAAATGCTTGTGCCAAACCATCAGGAGATGGCTGTTCTTTATATGCAAATACCATTCCCAATTGTGATCCATCTCCTAACAAATCTTTAAAATTGGGTAAATCCTGAGGAGTAGATATTATTAATACTTCTCGTATTCCGGCAAGCATTAATACCGAAAGAGGATAATATATCATTGGTTTATCATAAACAGGTAGTAATTGTTTTGATACTACTTTTGTAATTGGATGTAATCTAGTTCCACTTCCTCCAGCAAGTATAATTCCTTTCATTTTGCAGCTCTATTTATTCGTGATTTATAGGTTAAGTAATAATATACACTTTTTGTAAAAATTCAAATTCACCAACCTTGTCCCTTTCTCACAGCTCCGCCTCCTAAGTCCCATCACTCCCTCGTAACGAACTGACTATCTTTTATGTACGCAAACCAACTACTCTTCCCAAATTAGCAGTAAATCTCTCGATTTAGTGCTACTCAGAAATTTCTCCAGTTCACTATCGCCAAGTACCATGTACCTGACTTTTTTATCTATAGCCTGCTCGGTTTTTTGTACCAGGGCAGACAGGTAATCTCTATCAATATCTTTACCAACAAACCACAGGTCGATTACTAATGAATCGATACCCTGTGCCAGCTCTCCTACCAAATACACCTTATGTAAATCCCCAATCTTCTTTACCACCTTTTCTATAATACTATCCAACCCTGTATGCTTAAGCAGCAGGCTGTGGATATCAGGAAAGAGGGGATGCTTTTTGTTTGCTGAGTAAATCTTTTTATTTCCTTTTGTATTCGCTATCAGCAGGTCAGCTTCTTCCATACGGTTGAGCTCCTGGCGGATGGCGTTGGTTGATTCTCCAAACTCGGGTTCTAAGCCACGCAGATAGCCTGTTGTGCTGCTGTTTAAGAAGAACTTAAGCAGAAGCTTTAGGCGTGTTTTTGATGTTATTAATGCGTCTAACATGGTTTGGTGAATGGTGAATGGTGAATAGTGAATGGTAGTGAGTGGTGAATGGTGAGTGGTGAATGGTGGTGAATGGTGAGCTGTGTCCGCCTACCGGCGGATGGTGAATAGTGAATAATGGTGAATAGTGTTCGCCCTAGGCGGATGGTGTATTCACGTGGTAATACCTTATATGTTTGGCTCACTTTCATGCTTTTTTGCCTCGCCCGCCGTAGCCTTGGCGTAGGAGGGTTGTTTAACTTTTTACATGAAGTCACCAGATCCATCACTTCATTTGTTGACGCTTTGTCGATATACCCGATTGATGCGGCTATCAATAGCTGTGTTTCTAATTCAGCTAAGGAGCCTTGTGCTATATATAGAAATTGTACCATCTCTTTGTCGCTGTTTCTTGCTGATCCTTCTACTATGTTTGAAGGGACTGAAACAGCAGCACGACGCATCTGGGATGTTATCCCGTATTGCTCGTTCTTTGGAAAATCGACTGTTATTATGTAAATCTTTTTAGCCAACTCCATTGAACTTTTCCAGATGTCTAATTTCTCATGACTCATAGTTCAAATATTAATTACTTGACACTTAATTGTTATTAGAGGAAGTTTGTTGGCTTTGGTTGATTGTAACCTCTGTTAACTTTTCGGTATCAAATACGAGTAACAAAAGTACTCATTGTTTTTTATTTTGCAAGCAAAAATGGGATTTTTTTTTGGTTTTTTTTGTTAATGTTGTGTTATGTGAGTGTTAAGTTGGTGGTTTAAAGCACAACGTGCTTTTTGGTTTGTTTAACGAGAATCTTAAAAGCGACAAGTCGCTTTTTGCTCAAGCCGCAAGGCTTTTACGTTTTTTATTCACACCTTGTTTATTTTATTGGAGTTCATGATTGCTCCGCAGTTCTTGATAAAAAAGTAAACAAAAAATCATGGGCTTCTTCTGCTTAAGTCCGCCTTAGGCGGATGTAGCGTAAGTTCAATGGAGTGATCTCCTCGTTCCTCGGAGCTTCTCCATTTCCCTAAGCCTTCAATTCAAAAAAAGCACCCAACCGAAATAGGCCCGCCGTTCCCAACTCCGGTAGTTCAGAGTATTAATGTAGATACGGCTGTGTGACAATTAAAAAATTGTGGGTTTTTTAAGGCTATTCACCCTGCCGAATTTTGATTCGGAGAATAGTATTAATGATTAACACGGTACTGCGCGGTGGCCACGTCAAAAACGGCGAGCAGAGTTGGGGTGAATGGCTCCTTTTTAGAAGTGCATTAAGGGCGCTCGTCGTTTGCATCCAGAGGATGCACTACGTAACCTCAACTCGGTGTAATATTTGCAGCTCAGAAAAACACAATTGCGATAGATTTTGCCTGAAAAAGGTGCAGTTATAGTAGTCTATATCAATGCTTTTTTAGGTGAAAGATATTGTGATTGTGTTTTTTCCGCAATAGCGGACATCGCAAATTTTAACCTAAACTTCCTCAAATTCATTTTAATTATGCCTATAATCATTCACAAATTTGAGATCGTTTATGTCAAAATTTGCTGATGCTGAGTGCAAATATTACACCGAGTTGAGGTTAAATAGCAATTCTTAAAAGGAGACAGAGCGGGGGGCCGCATTGTTTTTGACTAGGGTTTTTGCTTTGCCCACCGAATCAGCCATAGGCTGAGTAGGTGGGTGTACTTTTTTGCCAATGCAAAAAGTTCAAGCCTTGCGGCTTTGAGCATAAATCGCCTTGGCGGTTTTAATAGCTACTTCTTTCAGAAAGTTACTGGGTTTCCTATTGCTACCTTATCCCCGGGAGATTCCTCCTCCTTCGTCGTTCGGAATGACAGCCCTTTTTTTATTTTATGTGACTGAACCGCACAGTAGGGTTTCAGGCTATTCATCTGCCTGAGTCGGACACGGTCACTATTCACAATGCCGAATCTTCTTTCGGAGAACGATCATCATGATTAACACGGTACTGCGCGGTGGCCACGTCAAAAACGGCGAGCAGAGTTGGCCCTCCTGCTCAGCTTTTGGCTGATTCGGCGGGTAAAATGTGAATGGCTCCTTTTTAGAAGTGCATTAACGGCGCTTGTCGTTTGTGTACGACCGTAGGGAGTATACACTCCGTAACCTCAACTCGGTGTAATATTTGCAACTCAGAAAAACACAATTGCGATAGATTTTGCCTGAAAAAGGTGCAGTTATAGTAGTCTATATCAATGCTTTTTTAGGTGAAAGATATTGTGATTGTGTTTTTTCCGCTATAGCGGACATCGCAAATTTTAACCTAAACTTCCTCAAATTCATTTTAATTATGCCTATAATCATTCACAAATTTGAGATCGTTTATGTCAAAATTTGCTGATGCTGAGTGTAAATATTACACCGAGTTGAGGTTAAATAGCACTTCTTAAAAGGAGACAGAGCGGGGGGCCGCATTGTTTTTGACTAGGGTTTTTGCTTTGCCCACCGAATCAGCCATAGGCTGAGTAGGTGGGTGTACTTTTTTGCCAATGCAAAAAGTTCAAGCCTTGCGGCTTTGAGCATAAATCGCCTTGGCGGTTTTAATAGCTACTTCTTTCAGAAGGTTACTGGGTTTCCTATTGCTACCTGATCCCCGGGAGATTCCTCCTCCTTCGTCGTTCGGAATGACAGCCCTTTTTTTATTTTTTGTGACTGAACCGCACAGTAGGGTTTCAGGCTATTCATCTGCCTGAGTCGGACACGGTCACTATTCACAATGCCGAATCTTAATTCGAAGAACAATCTTCATGATTAACACGGTACACCATCCGCCGGTAGGCGGACACAGTTCACCATCCGCCGGTAGGCGGACACAGTTCACTACTCACTACTCACCATAAAAAAACCCCCATCGTTAAACCCATATAAACCGACGGAGGTAATATTTAATGAAAAACACAGTACAAATATATAAAAAAACAACTACTGCCTATATCAGAAACGAATAAAAAAGTAATCCTTCAATCACCACCCATAAAACCATCCTTTAGGATTGGTTGATGCCAGGAGAAACCCGGAATTTCAGCAAACACTACTAACCCTGCCCTTTAGGGCCGGGTGATTACCAGGTGGCTTTGAGCAAAAAGCGACTTGTCGCTTTTATCGATTCCCTCAAAAATCATGTTCATCCTATAATCCTTAAATCATGGTTCAGACAATAGACAGCGATGGGGCGTAGAGGCGACACACACTCAGGGAGGGGCGGTAATCGCGTCTCTACGTAAGTGAATACTCGCCTTGGCGTAGTTCAACGTTCAATGTTGGGGTGTAAATATCAAATTTGTACCGCCACTTTTTCGCAATATGAAACCGCCATACTGAGCGTAGTTTCGTTACCGATATTAGGGCGTAGTTACACGTGTCTGCCTTAGGCAAGAAACTACACCCAGGGAGGGGCCGGTATATTGTGGGTTTTAGTTATGAAACACCCTGTTAGTCAGGAGTATGGCACCATCCCCCCTTTTTTACACGCCATAGCCTTAGCGAAGGAGTGAGGGGGTTAGGGGGTGTATCTACCTGATCCCCGGGAGATACCTCCTCCTTCGTCGTTCGGCATGAACTGTGCTAAAAAGCAAGATTTTTTTGATAATTTTTTTCATAACTTGATAAATTAGATCCAATCGCAAAAGCTTGCCTAAGTAATTTGTTAGCAATTGCAATTTTTATTACTCTTTCAGGTTTACCTTTTAACTTGAGTCTATCATACATTTGTTTGCATTGTAAATTCCTTGTCTTGGCTGTCCAGGAGCATATATATAGTAGTTTCCTAAGGTGCCTGTTACCCATTTTGGTGATATGGCCTTTACCCTTGATGCTAGAGCCTGACTCAAATATTCTGGGAGCTAATCCGACATATGATGCGAACTTTTTAACATCATCAAACTTGTTAAAGTTATTGGTAATTGCAATAAACATCAATGCAGTTTTTGGCCCAATGCCTGGTATTGACCTTAATGCATCATATGTTTGTTTGTAATGTTGTTCAACAATTTCCAGCATATGATCTTCAAGCTTTTTGATCTTTCTTTCAATAATTTTAATTAAAGCTCTTAGTTCTTTTGCGATCAGTTTGTCAATATTGGGAACAACAGAAAATGCTTCTAATTGATTACTTATCATTGTTCTTTGCTTAAGCAATAACTCTATGGCAGTATTAGCCTGGACTAAAGCATTAATATTATCTTCATTAGGTTCCCATATATCAGGCCTTTCAGACTGTCCATAAAGAGCTATCATTTTTGCATCCTTTTTATCAGTCTTTGCCTTAACCATTCTCATCCTCACAAAGTGCTTTATCTGTAGAGGATTAACCACAGACACATCAATTCTTTTACTATGCAAATATGTGGCAAGTTGGAGATAATAGGGTCCAGTAGCTTCCATCACGCAATGATCCTGTTGATTAATGATTGACAGAAAAGATTTAAATCCTTTCATGCTGTTTTTAAACTTACAATGAGTGAAAACGTCATCTTTTTCTTGAAAACTTACATCAAAACTTGATTTTGATATGTCAATTCCTATAACTTTGCTCATAACACAATTTTTTGATCGGAAGGAAAAACTACTGGAACTTATCAATCCTAAATACAGGCTTTTTGCCTAATGAACTGTCCAAGTTTTAGTAGAAGGAGAAAGGGGCTAGCATGCCGAACTGGTTTTAATACCGAATGACAGGTAATAGTCTTATTCTTTCTCCATTCCTTCTGATTGTTAATATTAATTTATCAACTTAAAAATAATACTAAAAATATTTTATTTGCAAACATAGGATGACAGCCTTTTTTTTGGTTTGTGTGACGAACCGGGGCAGCTTTGAGCATAAGCACTTTAGTGCTTATTAATTTATTTATAGGGAATCGATAAAATCGCCAAGGCAATTTTTGCTCAAGCCGCATGGCTCTAACTTTTTTACTCACATATTGTTTATATTTATTGGAGTTCATGATTGCTTCGCAGTTCTTGATAAAAAAGTAAACAACCCTCCTACTCCGCCTGAGGCGGATACGGCGGGCGAGGCAAAAAATCATGGGCTCATTTCGCTTGGTCACTTTTTTATCGTGAAGGCTAAGGGAAGGCAGTGATCTCCTCGTTCCTCGGAGCTTCTCCCTTTCCCTAAACCTTCACTTCTAAAAAAATACCCAACCGAAATATGCCCACCGTTCCCAACTCCGGTAGTTCTGACTATTAATGTAGATACGGCTGTGTGACAATTAAAAAATTGTGGGTTTTTTAAGGCTATTCACCCTGCCGAATTTTGATTCGGAGAATAGTATTAATGATTAACACGGTACTGCGCGGTGGCCACGTCAAAAACGGCGAGCAGAGTTGGGGTGAATGGCTCCTTTTTAGAAGTGCATTAACGGCGCTTGTCGTTTGTGTACGACCGTAGGGAGTATACACTCCGTTAATAGCACTTCTTAAAAGGAGACAGAGCGGGGGGCCGCATTGTTTTTGACTAGGGTTTTTGTGTACTTTTTTGCCAATGCAAAAAGTTCAAGCCTTGCGGCTTTGAGCATAAATCGCCTTGGCGGTTTTAATAGCTACTTCTTTCAGAAAGTTACTGGGTTTCCTATTGCTACCTGATCCCCGGGAGATTCCTCCTCCTGCGTCGTTCGGAATGACAGGTAGGTAAGGGGATTCATCCGCCTGAGTCGGACACAGCCACTATTCACCATTCACATCCTCATCCACCAACCACTACAAGCTCTTCCACCAACCCACCAAAGCTCTTCCATCAACCAACCAAAGCTCTTACACTGATTGCTCCATGCGCTTGTAATTTTTATGGCATTTTTTAACAAATTATGGCACCCAAAATATTGGTGAAATTACTGGTGAAAATACCGATGAAATTACTGCTAAAATGACTAGTAAAATGGCTGGCGAAATGAAGTAAAAAAGTCTGCACTTTCTTTGCTCTTTCTTTTCACTTTTTGACCAAAAGTCTGCATTTTTTAACGTTATTGTACTGTTTTTCGTTTAAACTCTCTTAATTTTTGACCCTGAAATGAAAAATTTCAAATCTATCAAAAAAAACAGTGTTTTTTGACCCGCTTTACGGGCTTATGACTTTGTTTTCTTCACTGTATGCATTCATTATAATATCATATATATACGCTATGTATATATCAAAAAGTGCAGACTTTTTAGAAAAAGTGCAAAGAAAGTGCAGACTTTTTTGACAGGTTTACACCATTATTTCGCTATGAATGTGATACTTGTGCAAAGAGTGCAGACTTTATACCTCTACTATGTTTATTATTTTTCAAATAATAAAGAAATATATAAATATATATAGTATAGGAAGAAAAAGTCTGCACTTTCTGCACTTTTGATTAAAAATTACCGGATTTTATGCCGGAATTTATCATCAATTTTCACCACGTACTAAAGTCGGATTTTCGATCCTAAAAACCCATTGTCTCCTCCAGATCTTCAGCGACCTTTTTTATATCAGCAGCCAACAATCTCAAAGCATCGTCTGTTTGCTTGTTATATTCAGTCTTGATAGTACTCAAAGCTATCTCATTCCCATCCTTATCCAGAAAATACCTGCTAAACATAAGGAAAAGTTTGGGTTTATCTGTCTGGTCAAACAACTCTAAACATCTGTTCAGCCCCCCTATCGTCCTAAAAAAACGTGCACTGCTATCTGTAAGCCTGTACCTATAGCTATCTTCAGGGAAATAACCATTAAAAGCCAACTTGCTGTTCTCATCTGTCCTACCACTTCTCAAATACTCCTGATGCTTTGCATTAACAACCGACGTCAGCTTAGCAACCGTTTCATATTGATATATTGTAAACTCACCCAATACATTCATCTCCCTCTGGTGCGTATCAAAGCCATTTTTACGCAGCATAATAACATACTCAGCTGAAACAGTCACAGGAATAAACAACCTATGGTCGTAGTAATTATAACAAACAACAGTATTACCACAACCCAGAGATACCATAATTCCCGCAAACAACTTGCAGGCAGTAGTATAATCCAAAACCTTACACAAACAATCAAGCTCCTGTTCAAAATCAGAAACCAAATTCTTTATAACGCTAATATATTCCACAACATCACCAAACCCACAATATTCCACCAGTGGCAGCGTATCACCAGTAGAGGCAGCCACATTAGTCACCACCACATCCGAAGCCTTAACCAGGTGCAGAGCGTTAAAAATTCGGTAAGGATAGAAGTTCTCTGTAATCAGTTCACAACAATACTGCTTTTCCAGATACTCCAGCACAGGCTTAATATAGCCACTAACCATAGAAGCACGCCACAGATCATTAATCTTAAGGCATAATTGCGGACAAACACAGCCATTCTTTCTTTCATACACTGGTTGGACATCTGTCACTGTCAGCTGGTAGTTAATCTGTCGAAGATAATCATACAATTTCACAATATTTTTATGTTCTTTTTTATAGAACAGAGGGGTACCTTTATCCTTGAAAATTTTTTTAAAATTTTTCATCTTTTTTTTACATTTAGCATGAAAAATCCCCTGAAATACTGGTTTTAGTAGTGATAACACATGGCTATCGTCGTTTCCACAATCATCATCCAAAACACATAAATGCTTTTCAGCGCTTTTGTTAACATTAACACTATCAATAAATTTCATAATTTTTGCCTCACTAAGGTCTCTTTGTAAATTCATAATTTAAATAATTTAATTAATACTATAAAAAACAAGACAACCTAAAAGGCGGAGTATTGCTAGAGAGAAGGGACATACAGGGGTTTTGAGAGTGGAATAAAGGGCAAGTAATACAGGGTGAGTATGAGGGAGAGAGAGAAGAGGAATTTGGTTGGGTGTAGGTGAGATATCCAGACACCCCCTACCCCCTGAAGGGGGAACCGTGTCCCAACTTTAGTTTTGTTGATAATTTAAGGTTGATTGATGATTTAGCTGAGATATCAGCCTGCTTATCAGACACCCCCTAACCCCCTGACCCTCCTGTGCCAAGGCTATGGCGGGTAAAAAGGGGGAACCGTGTCCCAACTTTAGTTTTGTTGATAATTTAACGTTGATTGATGGTTACAGCAAAGAAACCAGACTGCATTTCAGGAACTAGGTACCATTCCCCCTTTAGGGGGCCAGGGGGTGTTTACTCAAACTCTAACTCACACTGAACTAACACCCCCTACCCCCCTGAAGGGGGAACCGTGTCCCAACTTTAGTTTTGTTGATAATTTAACGTTGATTGATGGTTACAACTAAGAAACCATCCTGCATTTCAGGAACTAGGTACCATTCCCCCTTTAGGGGGCCAGGGGGTGTTAAACTCAAGCCGCATGGCTTTTCATTACGATTGTGTAGATATGAAGAAACCCACCTACGCCAAGGCTACGGCGGGCGAGGCAAAAAATCATGGGCTCATTTCGCTTGGTCACTTTTTTTTCTTGAAGGCTAAGGGAAGGGAGCGATCTCCTCGTTCCTCGGAGCTTCTCCCTTTCCCTAAGCCTTCAATTCAAAAAAAGCACCCAACCGAAATATGCCCACCGTTCCCAACTCCGGTAGTTCTGACTATTATTGTAGATACTGCTGTGTGGGTATTGGAACATTGTGGGTCGTTTAGAATATTCACAATGCCGAATCTAAATTCGGAGAACGATCTTCATGATTAACACGGTACTGCGCGGTGGCCATGTCAAAAACGGCGAGCAGAGTTGGGGTGAATGGCTCCTTTTTAGAAGTGCATTAACGGCGCTTGTCGTTTGCATCCGACCTAAGAAGGATGCAGAGTGCGTTGGCCGCTTTGTTTTTGACTAGGGTTTTTGCTTTGCCCACCGAATCAGCCATAGGCTGAGTAGGTGGGTGTACTTTTTTGCCAATGCAAAAAGTTCAAGCCTTGCGGCTTTGAGCATAAATCGCCTTGACGGTTTTAATAGCTACTTCTTTCAGAAAGTTACTGGGTTTCCTATTGCTACCTGATCCCCGGGAGATTCCTCCTCCTTCGTCGTTCGGAATGACAGCCCTTTTTTTATTTTATGTGACTGAACCACACAGTAGGGTTTCAGGCTATTCATCTGCCTGAGTCGGACACGGCCACTATTCACAATGCCGAATCTTAATTCGAAGAACGATCTTCATGATTAACACGGTACACCATTCACCACTCACTACTCACCATTCACCATTCACTATTCACCACTCACCATTCACCATTCACCACTCACCACTCACCACTCACCATTCACCATTCACCATTCACCATTCACCACTCAAGAGAGTATTTTACTCTAAATTACCACCCCCCTCATCCTCACTACCTTACCACCTCCCTCCTGCCCCACTGGCGGCCTTATTTAGAATGAAGCACGTGTGAATACTGCTATAACACAGTTGCTTTTCTGCGGAAGCATAACAATCAGTCTCATTATTTACCAAAATACACTATGGCACTTCATTGTATCATACTGAAATAATGATCTTTTCATATGGTGGGGAACAGGTGGCGCGAAAATCCAAAAACCATAAATAATTTTACACCACCAAAACCTGCAAACTAAAAATGTTAATACATGAACGAAAACGAACACGGAAGCAACATCCGCAAAACCAACAGCAACGAAGCCGCTACAACCCCTGAAAACGGCACAAAAAACTACAGGGACATAATCCAGGACGACTGGGTTGACATGGATTATGTGTGCAACTATCTTGGCCTCACCAGAGGCACAGTGTTAAGATATGTACGCCGTGGGATACTCCCCATGAGCAGAATTGGCATGGTACCCTTTTTCAGTGCCAAAGACATATCACAATTATTAACTAATAATCTAAAAAACTACAAACAAGATGAATCAGACAACAATCAGAAGTGACAACAATCTTAGAAAAAGCATAATCGCCGAACAGTACCGTACCTTCACCCCAAGGGAAATATTAGACCTTAACTACCAAACCATAATAGAGCTATGCAAAACGGAGGATATAGCGCTTAGCTTTAAAAAATCGGATACGTTCAAACACAAAAGCGTTCGTCTTATTGATAAATTAGTTGAAATATCGTTGAAGTACGGTTATGCTTTCAAGAAACAGAGCAAACAGTTATATTTATACCTTGGCACCCATTGGGAGGCAGTCGACAAGGAACTTCTGCAACAATTTATTGGCAAAATATCTGTAAAACTTGGTCTTGATTACACATCAGCACATTTCGCGCAGCTCAACGAAAAGCTATATGATCAGCTTATGTACAAAGCCGAAATCCCACTGATAGATCCAACAGAGCCCACAATGGTAAATCTGGCCAACGGCACTCTTATGGTCGACATAAACAATATAAGGCTGCTACCCCACAGCATCGACAGGTTCATCACATACCAGCTGCCTTTTTGCTACGACGACGAAGCCGAATGCAATGAATTCCAATGGTTTCTTGATGATGTGCTTCCTGACAAAGCGCTGCAGAATATTCTGGCAGAGTATATTGGCTATTTATTTATCCCCAACAATAAGCTTAAGCTGGAAAAAACGCTTCTACTGTATGGCAAGGGCGCAAATGGCAAATCGGTATTTTTTGATATAATAAATGCCCTTTTGGGGAGTGAAAACGTAAGCAACTACGGTTTGATGCATCTTACGGATGATAAAGGCAACTATCGCGCCCAGCTGGCCGACAAGCTGCTCAATTATTCGTCGGAGCTCGACAAAAAAATGAACTTTACTATCTTTAAGCAGCTGGTATCCGGTGAAACCATCGACGCAAAAAACTTATACGACAATCCTTTCCAGATGACAAACTACGCCAGACTGATGTTTAACGCCAATGAGCTTCCGCCGAAAGCTGAACAGAGCAATGCTTACTTTCGTAGGATAATAATTATTCCTTTCGAGAAAAATATTCCTGAAGGACAGCAGGATAAATTCCTGGCTAAAAGGATAATAGATAATGAGCTTCCGGGTGTGTTAAACTGGGTGCTAAAAGGTTTGGCACGATTGCTAAAACATCAAACCTTCACCACTGCCGATGCAGCTAAGGAAATACAAGATATATATCGCATCGAAAATGATAATGTACTGCTGTTTATGGAAGAGTTTGACTATGTAAAAGATGATGAAAACTACATACCACTGTCGACATTATATTCAGAATATTTAGTCTTTTGTGAAGCAGGCACTTACTTCAGAAAGAGTAAAATCCACTTTTCAAAATCACTCGTCGATAATGGATTTGTAAAGACAAAGAAAAATCTGGGAATGGTTGTTCATTGTAAGAAACGTGGGTGAGGGGAGAAAATGCGAAAATGCGACTTAGCGAAGAGGAATCCCCTTACCTCCCTGTCATTCCGAAGTAAGCGGAGCGGTGAGGAATCCCCTATATTGAAAACGCAACGCAACGAAGAGAAATCCCCTTACCTCCCTGTCATTCCGAAGTAAGCGGAGCGGTGAGGAATCCCCTATATTGAAAACGCAACGCAACGAAGAGAAATCCCCTTACCTCCCTGTCATTCCGAAGTAAGCGGAGCGGTGAGGAATCCCCTATATTGAAAACGCGATATTATGAGGTATGATAGCTACAGTTGTAAATAGCAACTTTGTACCGCCATTTTTTCGCAATTTAAAACCGCCACTTTTGGCAGTAATAAAATAGCAAATAATAAATAAAAGCCTTCATCTTTATAATGCTGGATAATCCGGTAATGTTGACCCCCTGATCCGGTGATATTGACCCCTCAGGTCATGATTTTTTTGTCTGAACATGATTTTTGAGGGAGTCGATAAAAGCGACAAGTCGCTTTTTGCTCTAAGCCGCAGGGCTCTAACTTTTTTTTTGATAAAAAAGTCCGGGAAAAGGAACATTGTGGGTCGTTTAGGATATTCACAATGCCGAATTTTAATTCGAAGAACAATTTTCATGATTAACACGGTACACCATTCACCATTCACCATTCACCATTCACCATTCACCATTCACTATTATGCAACACAGATTCACATTACAGAAATATGCTGGCGCTACCACACGTTACACCTGCCCTTCCTGCGGCAGCAAAAAACAGTTTACGCGATATATTGATACGCACACCGGAGCTGCTCTTGGTAATCATGTTGGTATATGCAACCGCGTAAACAACTGCGGGTATCACTACACGCCAAAAGACTTTTTTAGAGACAATCCTCACAAGAAAAAAGATTATGCTGATAATAATGGCAATTTTACCAATGGCACTTACGTGAGAAAAGCTACTACCAAAAGCTCTACAACGCCCCATCCGCCTATCACCTTAAAGGAGGATCCACCGCTTCGAATAGACATTGCGATAATGGAAAGAAGTCGGGAAAAACCCTTCGAGAACAACTTCTTTTTGTATCTCTACAAAAAATTCGGACTAGAAACAAGTGAGTGGCTTTACAATGAATATTGTTTTGGAAGCTGCATGCACAGAGGTAAGAATGCCACTATTTTCTGGCAGGTAGATCAAAATAACCAGGTACGTGCTGGTAAGGTCATATGCTACGACAAACACAGCGGCAAACGCAACAAAGAAACGCATGCCACATGGGTACACAGCATCCACCCAACTTACCGCCGTAAGAAGTGGAAACTGGAGCAGTGCCTGTTTGGCGAGCACCTGCTAAACGAATACCCCAATAAGATTATCGGCATTGTGGAGAGTGAAAAAACCGCCATTATCACTGCCGGTTATGTTCCTGAGTATCTATGGCTGGCAACAGGTAGTCTGCATGAATTCAAATGGCAGAAGCTCCACATCCTTGGCAACCGCAGAGCCATCGCCTTCCCGGATCTTGGTGGCTACGACTTATGGAGGCAGAAGGTACTAACCATGGATCTCAACATCACAGTGTCGGATGTGTTAGAGAAGATAGCTGATGATGCTGAGAGGAAAGAAGGATTGGATGTTGGGGATTATTTTGGGACATCACCCACACAACAACCCTTCCACTGAGAGTAGATTGACAGAGTGAGGGGTTTGTACAACTTTAGCCATCATAATTCGCATTATCGCGTTTTCAATATAGGGGATTCCTCCTCCTGCGTCGTTCGGAATGACAGGTAGGGAATTGGATTCCTCTTCGTTGCGTCGTTCAGGATGACGGCATTATTTTTTGGTTTATGTGATAAACCACACGGTGTGGTTTTCCAATTTAAAATAATTTAAAACAATCCAAAGCAATTTAAGGCAATTTAAAGCAATTTAAGGCAAGACCGTGCAACCACTTGACATCATGTATTTTGTACCACATTTCAACGTATATTTGTACCATCAAATAAAACAAAAACCCCATGAACAAACTAACCGAAAAAACTCATAATACATATGAACAAAAAGACAAACTCCAACACGGGCGCAAAACCCAATTCCAGGGGTTCACCCCACGCCAAAAATCTACTTTCCTTCAAGATCGCTATGGCAATAACAGCTCAACACGACTACTATCAACTATCGCTGCCGCACTCGCCTTCCTCATAGCCATAGCTTCAGTGGCAGCACCACATGTCAACCCCACCACCATACTCCCACTGGTGATCACCCTCCTATCCTACTCCGCCGGCCATAAAGGCCTGAATACGTACTTTGAGAATAGGAGGTAGTGGGTTGGCAGAGGGACTGGAGGGACTGGAGGGACTGGAGAGACTTAAGGGACTGAAGGGACTTAAGGGACCGAAGAGACTTAAGGGAACAAAGGGACTTAAGCCCTCAAAACTCACACTGTAACTCACACTGTGTCACCACTCTCAACTAATAACTTAAAACTTAAAACTTAAATAATGTCTTACAAAGAAAAATCCTTCATCTACTGGTTCGCTTTCATAGCAGCCTCTCTAATCATCGCCAGTTCCATGGGCATTATGACAATGTACCGCAATATTGCAGTGATGGCTGAGAAACAAAACAACAACAACATCCGTGTAACTGAACTATATAACTATCACAACAAAGATGTTGAGCTCATTCGCCAGGATATAAGAGACATACGTAATGACCAAAAAGAAATTAAACAAGATATTAAAATCATTTTGCAAAAAGTAAGACCGGGATAAGGGATAAGAGACAAGGGAACCGCCTGAGGCGGTCAGGCAGCGACAAAGTGAAAAATATGCGCAGCTCACTATTCATCCGACTGAGTCGGACACGGCCACTATTCATCCGCCGGTGGGCGGACACGGCC
Organism: Bacteroidales bacterium; assembly: GCA_963676635.1. Lineage (GTDB taxonomy): Bacteria > Bacteroidota > Bacteroidia > Bacteroidales > F082. The sequence continues at coordinate 3,803,437 of OY781105.1, read as the reverse complement.
ACTACTCACCATTCACCATTCACCACTCACCATTCACCATTCACCATCCGCCGGTAGGCGGACACAGTTCACCATTCACTATTCACCATTCACCACAATGTTATATACAACACAACAAATTAAATTTACAAACGACGTAGCCCGGCTGATTCAAAAAGCCCAGGAGCTCAAAATAGGCCTCACCATGGGTGAAGCTTATAGAACAACATGCCAACAACTTCTTTACTTCCATGGATATAGAGTTTGGCCTGAAGGTAAGAATCTTACGCTAAAGAAAGATAAAGTCAGAAGCAAAACAATTTTATCGCGCCATCTGCAGCGACTGGCAATTGATTTCAACTTTTTTATCAATTACAGACTTACGTATGATGATCCTTTAATAAATGAGTTAGGAGCTTACTGGGAAAGTCTGAGTGAGCAAAACAGATGGGGTGGAAACTACGAAAGCTTTACTGATGTAGCTCATTTTGAGAGATTACCAGACACAAATACTAATAAAGTAGTTAAGATGCTCCATGCGGAATCTGAATCAACGCGACTACAAATTCAAAACTCACACAGCGCAAGCCTGGCAGCTTAATTTCCTAAAACAAACAATGAATATGTTGAATATTAAACAAATACCTGTTTTAATCGTGATTATAAGTCTCGGCATTATTCTTTGGAATATATTTACTAACCATCTATTTCAAAGAAACACAGAAAAGACTAACACGTCTGTAGACACAATCATAATCTATGACACAATTATAGACACATTCATTGTTGAAAATTACATCCCAGAGATTATTTACAGAGATACCAGTTACCTTACTTACCTCACAGATACAGTTATTGACACAATAACCATCATTCGTAATCACTTTACAAAAAACTACATTACTGACACACTGCTAATTAACGATCGTGCTACTATTATCATCCGCGATACAATATGGCAGAACACAATCACAAGCAGGACACCGGAGATCCGGACTATGACACCCCGCTCGACCCTCATCAGACGACCACAGTCATACTACACAGCGTACGTCGGCATGATGGCTGCCGGGAGTCGCCGGAGCTTCGGCATCGGTCCTGCAATCTCAGTTAACTACAAGAAGAACAATGTTGCCCTTGGATATAACTTAATGAGCAAGGAAGTATTATTCTCATGGAAATGGGCTTTGTTTTAGAGGTGACTGGACCCTCCTTCTCAGCCTCAGGCTGATTCGGCGGGCAAGGAGTGACTTTAGAGAATAAAATGCGACTAGTTCCTTGGTTGTCCTCCCGAACGACGAAGGAGGAGGGACCCCCCGGATTATAACACGAATCAACAATTGAACAATTTCTCCAATGCATCAGTGAAGCGATTACTGCTCCGTACTTAGGGGATCCTTCTTCGCAAAGTCGCATTTTCGAAAAATCGCGTTTTCAATATAGGGGGTTCCTCCTCCTGCGTCGTTCGGAATGACAGCTAATTAATAAAAACAGACTAAAAAGAAAGATTGATTTTTTCACTTTTCATTCTTCATTCTTCATTTTTTGGTGAATGGTGAATAGTGAATGGTGAATGGTAAGCTACGCGTATTTTTCACCTTGTCACCTTGTCCCCTTGTCACCTTGTCCCTGCCTGACCGCCTCAGGCGGTTCCCTTGTCCCTTGTCCCTAAAAATACAGGCAACGCTGTAGCCATAAAATACAGCATATTCATTAATTAACACCTTTAATTATGTTTTTATACACATTAATTCAGAGGGTAAACCCTCGAGACGTACTCGCACCGCGTAAATACTACGCTAATGCAGAGTATAGCGGCGAAGCAGACCTTCGCAATGTATCTACCCAGATTGCCAAACGAAGTACGGTAAGTCCGGGTGACACTCTGGCCGTTCTTGAAACACTTATGAGTGTTATGACGGACTTCCTTTTGGATGGCAAGATCGTCAAGCTTGGCGATTTCGGAACCTTCCGCGGATCGCTTTCCAGCGAAGGCGCAGAAACCAGCGAAGACTGGGACAGCTCCATGATTAAGAAGCTGAACATCCGCTTCCGTCCGGGGAAAGTATTCTCCAACCACATGCACGCTGTTGAGTTCCAGAAAACAACCGAACGTGAAACTGTTGTATAGCAGTTTGTAACGTGCATTTTTGAAGCGCCTTCGGGCGCTTTTTTTTTTGTATTGGGGATACTAAATTACCTACCTATCATCTCGCTACAAATTTCCAAATAACTAATAGCAAATTTTTTCTTATAAAGCCCTTAATACGTCGTTGATTTACTATATTTGTTGAATGATTGAACTGAAAAATGATATAGAAAGCCTAAGGAGTTTATCTCATATATTTACACCTGCAAACTTTAACAGGATAGTAAGAAAAAATGACTCTGCTAACACTCTGGCACGTATCAACAAACACCTACATCTCTCAGATTCAACAAACAACCTTGATATTATTAAGTTTATTTACAAAGAATTATCGGCAAAATATAAAAGCGAATACCTTTACAAAAATGCACTCTTAAACAAATTGCTTCTTGGAAAATATAGCGTTAATACTACAACAGTATTAAATGAATTTAAAATTGGTAAATCCATAGCAGATTTTGTCTTGTTAAATGGAAATGCAAAAGTGTTTGAGATAAAAACAGAATATGATAGTTTAATAAAACTTAACAAGCAGTTAAATGACTACATACAATTTGCAAACGAAGTATATATTGTTACTGGTACAAAATTCGTTAATAAGCTACTATCCGACTATAATAACACATCAATAGGCATCATTGAATTCACTGAACATAACACACTTAAAGAACTACAACCCGCCAAGAAAAACAATTTAGCTTTCAATCACAAAACAATATTTAACACACTTCGCAAGAAAGAGTACCTTGAAATAATCCAGACACATTACAATTACATACCTGATGTTCCAAACACTAAAATATACGGGGAATCATTAAAACTAGCTAAAGAAATTGATATTATTGATTTTCAGAAAATGGCATATCAAAAACTGAGAAATCGCAAATTAAAGGAATCAAAAGAATTGGTATCGGACAGAACACCCTACGAGTTAAAACACATCTGCTATTCCCTAAATTTGTCAGCCAATGAGTACCAATATTTAAACCATTTTTTAAACCAAAAACACTAACATGTATTACCCATATCTTAGAGGCAAACAATTTGAGCTTATCGCATTACGTGAATTATGTGATATTATGTCCAAAGAGCCTCAAAAAATATCCCCTGTAATTGAGCCTGTTAAAGATTCATCTACTTTAGTAAAAACAATTCGCAGACTTCAAGAAAAGAATATCAATTTTAATGTTATTATAAATCCTTTAGTTGGCGATTTAAAAGGCTCTCAAGATAAAATCATTGATATCATTTCATCTGCAATTAACAATTACAATAATTTTCAACTAGCAGTTATTGTCGACGATAAGACTAATAACCATAATATAATTGAAATGATTAAAGACATTACATTTGATTTTAGTGGCTTTACATTACTTCATTTTGGATTAAATAACAATATCACTGATATTTGCAGTACTTTCAATGCATATCATCCAGTGAAAAATAATATTGTATATTTTAATAAAACAAGCAGGCGATATTACAGGAATTTTCAAGCTGAAACAAGAATTGTTCTGGATGATTACTTTTATTCTTTACCAAAAAATTCTGACTATTTGTCTATTCATGACAGTCAATTTTCTGAAGAACACTTGTTTTATACAGAGGATGGTTATAAAGGGTTTTCTGACTTCCTTACTATTGGAGATAACTATTCAGAGACAGGCTTTTTGCCTTATGCTGTTGTTATCCATTTATCTTATGTAGACAATAACAGAAATATAAGAGTAAAGCATTTTGTTTCTGACTCTAATGATGACACATCAGATATTGGAGGCAAATTTGCTGAAGCTAATAGCAAGCTTGTAAAGTGGTGTAATGATAATAACGTTAAAGATACTCTTGGAATTTCACAATTTAAAGCACTTCATAAAGATGGGCACTTTCCTGGTTTAGGAAGCATAAAAAAGCTATCCATAATGCATCATATCGAACTCGTTAAAAACCTGATATAATATGCATTGTTGTACAGATTGTTTTTCGAGTCCGTATTTGCGCCAAATAATACACTCAGAATCAGAAAAGGGAGAATGTGATTTTTGTAAATCCAAGGATGTTTCTATATACTCACCCCGGGAGCTAATTTTATACTTTAGTAACATTTTAAAGCTTTATAAGGTCGACAACCATTCCTCATATGATATAATTTCAGCAATAGAAAAAGATTTTACTAACAAAATCTTTAGTGATAAGATAAAAGACAAACTGGGTTTACTGAAATCAATAATAGAAGATAATAAAGATGAGTTTAGTGAATTACTAAATAACAAAGTCAGTTCTGTTTTGGAAAATAAAAGCATTGATGAAGCAAATGCTATTCATAGTAAGTGGGAAGAATTTAAAAATGAGATTAAAAATATCAATCGATTTCATATTAAGGCCACAATTGATTTGGAAAAGCTGGGTAATATTTTTTTCAACGAGTCATTTGATACGACTATAAAAAGGGGGCGCATCTTTTATCGTAGCAGAATCTCAAATAAAAATGGCATTGCTAAAGATGATATGGGCAAGCCTCCGAAACATTTGGCTTCAGGAGGCAGGGCAAATCCAAAGGGCATTTCATATTTATATCTATCTGACAAGATTAAAACATCTGTTTACGAAGCCAGAGCAACACTATTTGATTATGTTACTGTGGCAGATTTCAGACTAAAAGAAGAAATAAAAATTTTAAATCTTAGAGAGCCGGCAAATGATCCCATTTTATGGGCAGAACAGGAAGCAATCCATGATTATTTAACTTATATACCTTTTATTAATACGCTGCAAAAAGAATTGGCATTACCTATAAGAAAACTAGATAAAGAAATTGATTATTTACCAACACAATATCTTTCCGAATTTATTAAATCAATAGGCTATGAAGGTGTTAAATTTCAAAGCTCCTTACACTCCGACGGGTATAATCTAGCCATTTTTAATTCAGAAAAGTTTGAATGTATCAAAGCCGAGATATATGAAATTGAAGGCATTGAGTTGAATCATAAAAAGATTTGATAATATCTTAATTTACATGTCTTGTTATTCAGGTACGAGTTTTTCCTTGAAACAACCCTACTGAGCATAAATTGACAGAGTGAGGGGATATAAAATCAAAATCCTAAAATCAATAAATCCTACAAATCATAATTCAGACACATCATAATTCAGACAAATGGATTAGTGGGTTTCTTATCGCTACCTAATCCCAGGGAGATCCCAATGTCAGATAAATTTAATAATTACAAAAAATAACGACGGTGGTAACGACGATGGTGGTAGAGACGCGATTAATCGCGTCTCTACGGATACCAATACCAATACCGGCACCAATTCAAAATCATTGCCAAACCGGGGCGGCGGGGCGAAGAGGCGACATACCTCAAACATCAACCACCAATACTACAAAGAATCCTGTTAATCTTATAATCCTTAAAATCCTGTTCAGACAGTAATCAGCAATCACACAAAAACAGGTCAGGCTTTCAGCCTTAATACATGCTTCGCCATGGCCATAGGGCTTCCGCCCTATGCTGTTACAGGACGCCCTTTCAGGGCTATGATGTTCAAGGTGCAAGGTTTAATGCTGGGGTTTGTCCCACTGTAGCTATCATACCTCACATTATCACGTTTTCAATATAGGGGATTCCTCACCGCTCCGCTTTCTTCGGAATGACAGCTAATTAATAAAAACAGACTAAAAAGAGAGATTGATTTTTCATTATTCATTTTTCATTCTTCATTATTTATCGCTACCTAATCCCCAGGAGATCCCTCCTCCTTCGTCGTTCGGCATGACAGCCTTTTTTTTAGTCTTTTGTGACCAAACCACACGGTGGGTCGTTTGGAATTCAGGAACCTACCAGATTATAAATCACCACCCACAAAACCATCCTTTAGGCCGTATGTTTGTAAAATAATAAGCTTCTACACATTTTAGTTAATTTTATAGTGACAAACAATTAATAACTAAAATATAGAAGCTTATGAATGCCAAAGTTAACAAAATTAGTTTTGCCGGAACAAACATTTATATTGGAATAGATGTTCATTTAAAGAGTTGGAAAGTAACAATTATGGTTGATAATATTACTTATAAATCATTTTCAATGGATCCTGATGTTCAGATATTAGTTAAACATCTTGAACAAAACTTTCCTGAAGGTAATTATTTCTCAGCATACGAGGCAGGGTTTAGCGGATTCCATTTACATAGGGAACTAATTCTCTGTGGTATAAACAATATAGTAGTAAACCCAGCAGATATTCCAACAACTGATAAAGAAAACAGACAAAAGGAAGATAAACGAGACAGTAGAAAGATAGCTCGCTCATTACGAAATGGAGAACTCATAGGTATCTATATTCCTGGTCGTGAAATCGAAGAGTTGCGAGGATTGGTCAGATATAGAAAACGATTAGTTGAGGACATATCCAGACAAAAAATTAGAATAAAATCTTTTTTACGTTATCATGGTATTAAGATACCCAACGAGCATAGGTCAGGATCACAGCACTGGTCGGCTAGATTTACAAATTGGTTGAATAACATAGAAATGAGTACTGCTTATGGTTCTGAAGTTATTTCATATTCTGTTAAAACTGTAAGTTTTTTACGCAAACAGTTATTGGATGTAAACAAGTTGTTGAAAGAGATAGCACAACAAGAACCCTATGCAAATCAGATGTCTCTTCTGCGAAGTATACCAGGAGTAGGTCTTGTAGTTGCATTTACACTTTTAACAGAAATTGTAGATATAAACAGGTTTAAAAATCTTGATAGATTATGTTCTTTTGTGGGATTAATTCCAACAACAAACTCAAGTGGAGAAAGAGAAAAAACTGGCAACATAACATACAGAAGCAACCAATCATTACGAGGAGTTTTGTTTGAAAGCGCATGGATAGCAATTAGGTATGATCCAGTATTGGCAAGTACATACCATAAGTTGTGTAAGAGAATGAACGGTAACAAAGCCATAGTAAAAATAACAAAGAAACTGCTTAGTAGAATACGATTCGTTTTAAAGAATCAACAAGAATATAAAGTGCTTATGAATTAATAAAAATCATCAATAATGACTTATCAGTTAAAAGACAGTTACCCAAACCTTGCGATATCAATTGATATTCGTTTCCTTTAGGCTGCTGCTTTTATCAATAAATCTCTAAACAAGGCAATGCGGTGCTATTTATCAAGAAAGTATCCGTTTATAGAAGTGTGTTTTTATTGATGTTGGTTACTGATAAAAAAGAAAATTATGTGAAAAAAATGTGTGAAAGTTTGGAATACAACATAGAAGGTTGGTTGATGCCAGAAGAATACCAGAATTTCAGCAGACACTACTAACCCTGCCCTTTAGGGCTGGGTGATTACCAGGTGGCTTTGAGCAAAAAGCGACTTGTCGCTTTTATCGATTCCCTCAAAAATCATGTTCATCCTATAATCCTTAAATCATGGTTCAGACAATCAGCAAACCCACAAAAAAAGGCCAGGCTTACAGCCTTAATACATGCTTCGCCATGGTCATAGGGCTTCCGCCCTATGCTGTTACGGGTCGCCCTTTCAGGGCTATGATGTTCAAGGTTCAAGGTTCAATGCTGGGGTTTGTCCCACTGTAGCTATCATACCTCACATTATCACGTTTTCAATATAGGGGATTCCTCACCGCTCCGCTTTCTTCGGAATGACAGCTAATTAATAAAAACAGACTAAAAAGAGAGATTGATTTTTCATTATTCATTTTTCATTATTCATTATTTATCGCTACCTAATCCCCGGGAGATCCCTCCTCCTTCGTCGTTCGGCATGACAGCCTTTTTTTTAGTTTTTTGTGATCAAACCACACGGTGGGTCGTTTGGAATTCAGGAACCTACCAGATTTTAAATCACCACCCACAAAACCATCCTTTAGGCCGTATGTTTGTAAAATAATAAGCTTCTACACATTTTAGTTAATTTTATAGTGACAAACAATTAATAACTAAAATATAGAAGCTTATGAATGCCAAAGTTAACAAAATTAGTTTTGCCGGAACAAACATTTATATTGGAATAGATGTTCATTTAAAGAGTTGGAAAGTAACAATTATGGTTGATAATATTACTTATAAATCATTTTCAATGGATCCTGATGTTCAGATATTAGTTAAACATCTTGAACAAAACTTTCCTGAAGGTAATTATTTCTCAGCATACGAGGCAGGGTTTAGCGGATTCCATTTACATAGGGAACTAATTCTCTGTGGTATAAACAATATAGTAGTAAACCCAGCAGATATTCCAACAACTGATAAAGAAAACAGACAAAAGGAAGATAAACGAGACAGTAGAAAGATAGCTCGCTCATTACGAAATGGAGAACTCATAGGTATCTATATTCCTGGTCGTGAAATCGAAGAGTTGCGAGGATTGGTCAGATATAGAAAACGATTAGTTGAGGACATATCCAGACAAAAAATTAGAATAAAATCTTTTTTACGTTATCATGGTATTAAGATACCCAACGAGCATAGGTCAGGATCACAGCACTGGTCGGCTAGATTTACAAATTGGTTGAATAACATAGAAATGAGTACTGCTTATGGTTCTGAAGTTATTTCATATTCTGTTAAAACTGTAAGTTTTTTACGCAAACAGTTATTGGATGTAAACAAGTTGTTGAAAGAGATAGCACAACAAGAACCCTATGCAAATCAGATGTCTCTTCTGCGAAGTATACCAGGAGTAGGTCTTGTAGTTGCATTTACACTTTTAACAGAAATTGTAGATATAAACAGGTTTAAAAATCTTGATAGATTATGTTCTTTTGTGGGATTAATTCCAACAACAAACTCAAGTGGAGAAAGAGAAAAAACTGGCAACATAACATACAGAAGCAACCAATCATTACGAGGAGTTTTGTTTGAAAGCGCATGGATAGCAATTAGGTATGATCCAGTATTGGCAAGTACATACCATAAGTTGTGTAAGAGAATGAACGGTAACAAAGCCATAGTAAAAATAACAAAGAAACTGCTTAGTAGAATACGATTCGTTTTAAAGAATCAACAAGAATATAAAGTGCTTATGAATTAATAAAAATCATCAATAATGACTTATCAGTTAAAAGACAGTTACCCAAACCTTGCGATATCAATTGATATTCGTTTCCTTTAGGCTGCTGCTTTTATCAATAAATCTCTAAACAAGGCAATGCGGTGCTATTTATCAAGAAAGTATCCGTTTATAGAAGTGTGTTTTTATTGATGTTGGTTACTGATAAAAAAGAAAATTATGTGAAAAAAATGTGTGAAAGTTTGGAATACAACATAGAAGGTTGGTTGATGCCAGGAGAATACCAGAATTTCAGCAGACACTACTAACCCTGCCCTTTTTTTAACCGCCATTGACCGCCATAGCCTTGGCGAAGGAGGTCGTATCAGCCTCAGGCTGAGCAGGAGGTAGGGCCGGGTGATTACCAGGCGGCTTTGAGCAAAAAGCGACTTGTCGCTTTTATCGATTCCCTCAAAAATCATGTTCATCCTATAATCCTTAAATCATGGTTCAGACAATAGACAGCGATGGGGCGTAGAGGCGACACACACCCAGGGAGGGGGTAATTCTTCAATCACCACCCACAAAACCATCCTTTAGGATGGTTGATGCCAGGAGAAACCCGGAATTTCAGCATACACTACTAACCCTGCCCCTTTAGGGCCGGGTGATTGCAAGGCAGCTTTGAGCAATAGCACTTTAGTGCTTATAATTTATTTATAGGGAATCGATAAAATCGCCAAGGCAATTTTTGCTCAAGCCGCATGGCTTTTACGTTTTTTCTTGATAAAAAAGTAAACAAAAAATCATGGGCTTCTTCTGCTTAAGCATATTTTTATCGTGTAGCGTAAGTTCAATGGAGTGATCTCCTCGTTCCTCGGAGCTTCTCCATTTCTCTAACGCTACACTTCTAAAAATCCACTTAACCATAAGAGGCCCACCGTTCCCAACTCCGGTAGTTCAGATTATTAATGTAGATACGGCTGTGTGGGTGTTGGAACATTGTAGATTTTTCGGAATTCAGGAACCTACCAGATTTTAAATCACCACCCACAAAACCATCCTTTAGGTTGGTTGACGCCAGGAGAATACCAGAATTTCAGCAGACACTACTAACCCTGCCCTTTTTTTAACCGCCATTGACCGCCATTGACCGCCATTGACCGCCATTGACCGCCATAGCCTTGGCGAAGGAGTTCATAGCCTTGGCGAAGGAGTTCATATCAGCCTTAGGCTGAGAAGGAGTTCATAGCCTTGGCAAAGGAGGTCATATCAGCCTTAGGCTGAGAAGGAGGTAGGGCCGGGTGATTACTAGGCGGCTTTGAGCAAAAAGCGACTTGTCGCTTTTATCGATTCCCTCAAAAATCATGTTCATCCTATAATCCTTAAATCATGATTCAGACAATAGACAGCGATGGGGCGATGGGGCGACTGGAGGCATTTGAGCTCCTAAAGCGAAACGCTCTGCTCACTGATTACTGCTTACTATCCTAACAGATTGCCGCGCGGCAGAAAATATCGTCTCAGCATAACAAATAATCGTTATGCCGCTCGCAATGACGGGGTTTGGTTTGGTTTGTCAGGGTTTTTATCAGTTGTAAGTCCAGAAAAACCCCCGGTATTTTTCATTATTCACTTTTCATTCTTCATTTTTTGGTGAATAGTGAATAGTGAATGGTGAATTGCGAAGAATGAGCAATCATGAGCTCCAATAAAAATAAATAAGTTGCGAATAATGGTAAGCTGCGCGTATTTTTCCCCTTGTCACTGCTTGACCGCCTCAGGAGGTTCCCCTTGTCCCTTTGTCACCTTGTCACTTGTCACTTTTCATTCTTCATTTTTCATTCTTCATTCTTCAAGTCCCTTAAAATTCCAATAACAAAGCACCAAATAACAAACAAATTCCAATTTCCAAATTCAATAACCAAAACCCCACTTTCCAGAATTGTCATCTGGGTTTCCCTTGTCCCTACCTGACCGCCTCAGGAGGTTCACCTTGTCACTTCCTTGTCCCTTGTCCCTTGTCACTTTGTCACTTTTCATTCTTCATTATTCATTTTTCATTTTCCATTAAACAATGAACCTCAAACAAAAATGTACTATATTTCAAATATTTTAACTATTTTTGTCTTTATTATAGTACATTTGCATTATGAAACCGAAAAAACAAATATTATTTCCAAGGCATCAGAAATTGCTGGAACAGATGGGTGAGAATATTAAACTAGCCAGAAAACGGCGTAATTTAACAGCCATTCAGGTTGCTGAACGAGCCAATATTTCCAGAAACACTCTCTACTTATTAGAGAAAGGCTCGCCTGGTGTCTCCATTGGCGCTTTATTTAATGTACTTCGTGTACTTGGGTTGCACAATGATTTCTTAAAACTCGGTGCTGATGACGAATTAGGAAGAAAGATCCAGGATCTTAAACTTTTAGGCAATAACAAATGAAAACACATAAAAAAGACATATTCGTATTTGCACATTGGCTAGGTATGGAAAACCCCAAACTGATTGGAATGCTATCAGCACACCAGGGAAAAGGACGTAAGTCATTCAGCTTTGAATATGACACAGACTGGCTTAACAGCAGAGAGCAATTTCTTCTGGATCCGGATATCGCGTGGTATAGCGGTCAGCAATTCCCGGCAAACAAAGAGAACTTTGGCATCTTTATGGACTCTATGCCAGACACATGGGGTCGCACTTTGATGATGCGACGTGAAAGCCTGCTTGCAAAACAAGAAAACAGAAGAGCGGCCAATTTATATGATATTGATTTTTTATTGGGAGTGTATGACGAAAGTCGGATGGGGGCCTTACGTTTTAAAACTAAAGTAGACGGGCCATTTCTGGATCAAAATTATAATTTTCCCACACCTCATTGGTCTGATATAAGAAAGCTTCAACACGGTGCAGAAATTATTGAATCTGATAAAGAAAGCAGTGACATAATGAAATGGCTGTCTGTATTAATGGCTCCGGGTTCTTCATTAGGAGGAGCAAGACCAAAAGCAAATATTCTGGATAATGACAACCACCCATGGATAGCAAAATTCCCTTCAAAAAATGACACAATCGACAAAGCTTGTTGGGAATACCTGGCGTATCAATTAGCTATTAATTGTAAAATTGATATGTCTGAATCAAAAATACAAAAGATAAAAGGACGCTACAATACTTTTTTCACAAAGAGATTTGATCGTTTGGTGGATAAAAGGATTCATTTTGCTTCTGCTATGACCATGACCAACAACAATGAAGAAACAGTGAGAAATATTTCTCCCTCCTATCTTGAACTGGCTGAATTTATTCAGTATTCAGGTGCTGATAGCGAAAATGGCCTTCACCAGTTGTGGAGAAGAATTGTCTTCAATATTGCTATATCCAATACCGACGATCATTTGCGAAACCATGGCTTTTTACTGAAAGAAGATGGGTGGCACCTATCACCGGCTTATGACATAAACCCATCTATCGATAAAGAAGGGCTGGCCCTGAATATTGATACATCTTCCAATGCCCTTGACTTTGACCTCGCCATAAGTGTAGGTGAATATTTCCAATTAAATGATAAACAAATGAAAACCATTATGGACGAAGTACTTTCGGTAGTGAGCCAATGGCAGTTATTTGCAGAAAAAATTGGTATATCACGCACGGAGATTGAAATCATGAAAACCGCATTTCGATTCTGATTTTTTAAGCCTGCATCAATCCAGAGTACGATTGGCCGAATTTGTGGTAATGCCAAACCATGTGCATTGTATTATTATCTTTAATAATAATGACGGGGATAATGGCGGGGGGGGGGGTAGAGACGCGATTAATCGCGTCTCTATGGATACGAAAACCAATACCAATACCGACACCAATACAAAATCATTACCAAACCGGGGCGGCGGGGCGAAGAGGCGACAAACCTCTAACATCAACCACCTATACTACAAAGAATCCTGTTAATCTTATAATCCTTAAAATCCTGTTCAGACAATAATCAGCAATCACACAAAAAAAGGCCAGGCTTACAGCCTTAATACATACTTCGCCATGGTCATAGGGCTTCCGCCCTATGCTGTTACGGGTCGCCCTTTCAGGGCTATGATGTTCAAGGTGCAAGGTTTAATGCTGGGGTTTGTCCCACTGTAGCCATCATAACTCACATTATCGCATTTTCAATATTGGGGATTCCTCCTCCTTCGTCGTTCGGAATGACATTCATTTTTTTAGTTTTTTGTGACCAAACCACACGGTGGGTCGTTTGGAATTCAGGAACCTACCAGATTTTAAATCACCACCCACAAAACCATCCTTTAGGTGGCTTTGAGCAAAAAGCGACTTGTCGCTTTTATCGATTCCCTCAAAAATCATGTTCATCCTATAATCCTTAAATCATGATTCAGACAATAGACAGCGATGGGGCGTAGAGGCGACACACACCCAGGGAGGGGCTCTGAAGTTCAAAGTTCAAGGTTCAAAGTTTAATGCTGGGGTTTGTCCCAATATAGCCATCATAACTCACATTATCGCATTTTCAATATTGGGGATTCCTCCTCCTTCGTCGTTCGGAATGACATTCATTTTTTTAGTTTTTTGTGACTAAACCACACGGTGGGTCGTTTGGAATTCAGGAACCTATCAGATTTTAAATCACCACCCACAAAACCATCCTTTAGGTGGCTTTGTGCAAAAAGCGACTTGTCGCTTTTATCGATTCCCTCAAAAATCATGTTCATCCTATAATCCTTAAATCATGATTCAGACAATAGACAGCGATGGGGCGTAGAGGCGACACACACCCAGGGAGGGGCTCTGAAGTTCAAAGTTCAAGGTGCAAGGTTTAATGCTGGGGTTTGTCCCAATATAGCCATCATAACTCACATTATCGCGTTTTCAATATAGGGGATTCCTCACCGCTCCGCTTTCTTCGGAATGACAGCTAATTAATAAAAACAGACTAAAAAGAGAGATTGATTTTTCATTATTCATTTTTCATTATTCATTATTTATCGCTACCTAATCCCCGGGAGATCCCTCCTCCTTCGTCGTTCGGAATGACATTCATTTTTTTAGTTTTTTGTGACTAAACCACACGGTGGGTCGTTTGGAATTCAGGAACCTATCAGATTTTAAATCATCACCCACAAAACCATCCTTTAGGCGGCTTTGAGCAAAAAGCGACTTGTCGCTTTTATCGATTCCCTCAAAAATCATGTTCATCCTATAATCCTTAAATCATGATTCAGACAATAGACAGCGATGGGGCGATGGGGCGACACACACCCAGGGAGGGTAGAGCTTCTCCGTTGCCCCTCCAGTCATTTATCATTATTTATCGCAACCCCTTTAGAGGGTCAGGGGGTGTTTCCCAAAATCTCCCTCAACACCCACTCCTCCGGATACTCCTTCTCTACTATCTCACGTATTTGTGGCAATGCCTCCGGGCTTTGCTTTCCGTTGCGGATATCTTCTACCTGTGTATATAGGCTAAACAGCCTCTTCATCCTGTTATCATAAGTAATGCGATGTGTTTTTTCAACAGGAACTTCCATCTTTAATCCGTATGCATCGGCATTGGCCGGACCGTTAAATACCGATGTTATAGCCTCCCCTACTGCCATATCATAAACACCCCACGATGGATCAAACAACACCTTCCCTTTATATTTCACCGTGCAATTGCTAAACTTCATTAGCACCACCATGCCCTTGTCTCTCACAATCGCCAGCAATCTGCCTGTTACTGTTACACCCGACTGAAAAACAATGTCCGTATCCCTACCTGTTTCAATACCCATACCCTTCAATTCAGCGTCACTGAGCCCCTCCGGAGGTATCTCAGTAGTGGCAAACTTGCCCACCGGAGCACCAAAACCTTCCGCATGAGCGCTAACGCCTTCACCGGGCATCTCTTTATAGTTGGTGTTAAGATTCACAGGCCCTTCAAACTGCAAATATACAGGCTCCTCTCCTCTGGTAATTCTACTCTTAAGCACCCCCGACACCTGCAATCCGGATGAATAAACCACCGTTGCCACAGCCCCCGATTCAACAGCCTTATCCAACCCTTCAACACCACCTTTTCTCAGAGCCATAGTATCGGCAAACTCATCCAGCACCTTGTTCAGATGATCAAAATCGGGCGTAACAAACAGCTGGGGCTGCATTGCCGTTATATCAAAGCTAAAGCCCGCCGCATCAATAGTATATGGTATTTTACGCACCTTGTTTGTTAAAGCATGCTTGCTTTCGCCGATGGACGATAGCAGTCCGGCTCCATAAAGCAGCGGGTTACTCATGTCGCCCACAAGTCCGTATTCCACTGTCCACCAGTGCAGATTACGTATAAGAGTCATCTCAGAAGGCTGCCCGGCGTTTTCAATCTCAGTCGCCAGCCTCTCCCCTGCCTTCTCTATTTCCTTGCCGGAAACACGGGGATCGGCCTTTAATATTGACAAATGCCTTATGGCCTCATAAATCCTGTAGTCTGACGCCGATGAAAACGCCCTTGATCCTATCTCACCAAAATACTGAAGATATGCAGCATAACTCTCGTCAGCGATAATAGGCGCATGACCTGCTGCTTCATGGATAATATCCGGAGCAGGGGTATATTCAATCTGCTCGGCAGTGCGTATATCCGCCGCTATTACCAGCACCTTGTACTTCTGAAACTCCATAAATGCTGCCGGTGGTATAAAACCGTCAACCGTAGCAGCAGCCCATCCAAACTTGCCTAAACATTCATTCATCTCTTCAACACGGGGTATGTGATCAAGTGATATCCCCGTTTTGACAAGCCCTTCAACATAGGCCGGGTGTGCTACTTTACTTAAATATTCCATATTCTTTTTCATTACTGTGCGCCATACTGCCTGATTTCGGGGGGTGTACCGGCTGTAATCCTGGTCGGTTATCAGTGTCCTGAGATGGTTCGGTAGCTGTTTGTAGTCGGTTGAGTTTATCATAAGTCTATTTAGAATCATTATAAATTACCCTCAAAAATAGAAATATTTTTTTACAAACACCTAATTAACAAAATGAAAGTTTCAATTTTGTTGCGATGAATAATAATTCTATTGCATACTTTGCGCTTCCGCTGATGGATGAATCGGTAAATCTGCAGGGGCTTATCAAAGATATTGAAACACAGGATTATCCCCATAAGGTGCTTGTGGCTTGTGTTAATCAGTATAACCATTGGTGGGATGATGAGAATTACAAACATATATGCATCGACAACAGTAAATCGTTGGAGATTCTCAAAAACATCACGGGTATTAAGGTGATTATTCTGGATAATTCATCCAAAGGAAATGGCTGGAGCCGAAAAAAAGGTGGTGTGGGCCGTGCCCGGAAGGTTATTATGGATACTATCTCACAGGTGGCTCTCCCTAATGATATAATTATCAGTATTGATGGCGACACCAGGTATCCGCAGGGCTATGCCACTTCGGTTGTAAATTACTTTAACAGAAACAGGGGGGCATCCGGACTTGCTATTCCTTATTATCACCGGCTTACCAACAAGGTTACCGACCGTCTTATACTGCGTTATGAGATTTATATGAGGTATTATCTTATTAATATGCTGAGGATAGAAAATCCTTATGCCTTTACGGCGGTGGGCTCGGCAATGGCATGTACTGTGGAGGCTTACCGCAAATCGGGCGGACTTACTCCTGTTGCTGCCGGTGAGGATTTTTACTTCCTGCAAAAGTTATCAAAACGTGGCGTGGTGGGCATTTGGTGCGATACCATGGCTTACCCTTCTTCGAGATTTTCCGATAGGGTAATGTTTGGCACAGGGCCAGCTCTGATTAAAGGTAATGCTGGCGATTGGTCGTCGTACCCACTATATCATTTCAGGTTTTTTGATGAAGTAAAGCATACTTTTTCACAATTTTATGGTCTGTATGATAACAACCAAACGGTGCTGCCCATGGAGGATTTTCTGCGTAAGCAGTTTAATGATGATAATTTATGGGAGCCTTTGCGGAGAAACTACAAGGATATAAATAACTTTGTACGTGCCTGTTACAATAAAGCTGATGCGCTGAGGATACTGCAGTACCTGAGAGTTAAACAGAGTGAAATTGAGGATACGGATGAGAGTATACTTGTGGCGTATCTGGAGAAATATCATGGTGATGATGTCAAAAAACATAATCTTGTTATCCCGGATAATCCGGACTTCAGCACATCGAACATTCACTTCCTTTCGTCTGTTCGCGATTTACTTTTCGACATTGAAACAATACAACGAAAAAGAACAATAAGTAAAAAATAAGCATATGGATCATATTGTAACCATATTAGGAGCTACGGCTACAGGCAAAACAACACTGGCTGTAAATCTGGCGGCATTAATAAATGGCGAAATTATTAGTGCCGACTCCCGTCAGGTTTATAAAGGTATGGATATTGGCACTGGTAAAGATTTGTCGGAATATACCCTGAGCGACACCACCATTCCGTACCATCTAATCGATATTGCACGGGCGGGTGATAAGTATAATGTGTTTGAGTTTATGCAGGATTTTACGCAGGCGTTTAACACTATCACCCGTAAGGGTAAAATTCCGGTTATGTGCGGTGGTACAGGCATGTACCTCGATGCTATTTTAAGAAGCTACAGCATGGCCGATGTGCCTGTTAACAGTGAGCTGAGAAAGGATCTTGAAGATTTTAGCAATGATAAGCTTAAAATCAGACTATTGTCGTATGGCCCACTTCACAACGTGTCGGATATTACCGACAGAGAACGGACCATAAGAGCCATTGAGATAGCTGAATTCCAGAGCAAAGAACATAATAAGATTAAATTACCGGATTTTAAATCGGTAAATTTCGGTATTCACTTTGACAGGAATGAAATACGGAACAGAATTTCACAACGACTGGTTCAACGTTTAAAAGAAGGTATGATTGAGGAAGCTGAAGCTCTTCTTAAAAACAATGTAAGTGAAGAAGAACTAATGTATTATGGTCTGGAATACAAATTCTTAACACTGTATTTAACAGGTGAGATAAGCTATAATGAGATGTTCACAAAGTTAGAGACAGCCATACATCAGTTTGCCAAACGACAGATGACATGGTTTAGAAGAATGGAAAAAAAAGGAATAAAGATTAACTGGATTGACGGTAATTTGGAATTAAATGATAAATTAGCACTTATTCTTAAACTAATGAGAGGCTGATTGAAACGATATCTGATCATATTGTTAGTTATGCTACCGGTGATTCTGTCGGCACAACGTCCTGTATTATACAACGATAAGCCTGTTAACGATCCTCAGATACGCTTTAAACGACTGGAAACATCCGACGGATTAAGTCATAATCGTATTACAGATATACTTCAGGATATTCATGGGTTTATATGGATATCCACAATAGACGGCCTTAACAAGTATAACGGTAAGGATTTTGAGGTTTTCCGTTACAATGAGGATAACTTTATGAGTATAAACTCCTCATATGTATTATGTTTGGAAGAATCGCCGGAAGGGCAGCTGTTTGCGGGTACCGACAAAGGCCTTAACAAGTACGACAGGCAAAACAACAGTTTTGTAAATATAACCCTGCGCCATCCTGATATCGATACAGCAAATCAGCATATACGCCAGATACTTATCACCAACGACTCGGTTATGTGGCTGGAAACACTCCATGGGTGGCTTGTTAATTACAACTATAAATCTGATTCGGTAACTGCAGCCTATAAGCATGCCTTTACGTACCAGCCCTACTATTTATACCATGATATATATGAAGATCATGATGGCACAATATGGGCCGGCACGCGCAACAGAGCACCTTTTTATCTCAACACCAAAACCAATAAAATAAGAGAGATTCATCCTTCAAGAACCGACTACAGCAAAAAGAGAGAGTATGATGCTGCCTGTTTTTATGAAGACAGCTATGGCAATTTCTGGATTACAGCCCTGGATGGCATCTATCTTTTTAACAAAGAAACAGAGGTTTACACAAAATTTCTGGGAACTTCAACATGGGATGTGCTGGAGGATAGCAAAGGTGATATATGGTTTGCCACAGGAAACGGCATATTGAGGTATCATCCGGAAGACTCGCTATTGAGAAGCATGATATACGAAAAAGATAACCCCTTATCCATCAGTGATAATAATATCTATAAAATAATTGAAGACAAGGCTGGTAACCTGTGGTTTGGCACTGCCAACGGCATAAACATATACAGTCCGCCTGCCTACCCCTTCAAACATTATACACATATCCCCGGAACAGAAAATAGTCCGGAAGGCTACACCGTTACTGCCGTTGAAGAAGATAAGAATCGCAACCTATGGATAGGCTATGAAGATGATGGTATGGACTGTTTTAACAGAGAAAGCAGCTATTTCAGGCATTATAATACCGGCAGTTTAAAAAATAACAAAATAGCCAGCAATAAGGTTTCGGCACTGTACTTTACTAGTCCGGATTCGTTGTGGATAGGCTTATGGCAGGGCATCGGGTTTAACCTGATGAACATCAAAACAAATAAATTTACACTGTTCACACTTGATAAAACATCGCTGGGTAAAGACTGGTACAACGACTTTATTATGGACGATAATGGAAACCTCTACCTGGGTTTCTGGGGTGCTTACGGGCTAATGCTGTTTGATAAGGAAAACGGCAGGTTTCTCAATAGCTTAAAAAAGAAATTCGACAGAGAATATTGTTCGCGGCTTATCACCAGGTTTGCTAAAGATCATAATGGCACAATCTGGTATGGCACAACAGATTGCGGTTTACATAAATACTACCCCGGTAATGATTCATCTGTCAGCTATTTCTCCGACGACAGTATAAACAAAGGACTGTTTTCCAACGAAGTAACAGACCTGTGTTGTGATAAAAACGGCGATATCTGGATTATTAACCAGAAGTTGCAGAAGTATATCCCTGAAAAGGACAGCTTTTTGAGCTATGGGTACTCCAACGGACTAACAACCAATGAGCTTACATCAGTTATCGATGATGAGGAAGGGAATATATGGATAGGCAGCAATACCAAAGGGCTGTTTAAATTTAATCCGGACCAGCAGATATTTACAAACTATGTAAACGAAGACGGGTTGCAGTGTAACAGCTTTACGCAAGCCAGAAAAAGGCTGTCGACCGGCGAGCTGTTCTTTGGCAACAAAAAAGGATTCAATCTATTTAATCCTGAAGATATCATTCCCGTTAAAGAAGTACCCGAACCATATTACGGCCGGCTGTTTTTGTACGACCATATATACAGCTACGACCTTAATCTTGATAAAAATATCACTCTTAAGCCAGAGGAAAAAGTATTTTCCATTGAGCTTCAAAGCACAGACATTGCTAATCCGGAAAGATATTCGTACCAGTGTATGCTGGAAGGCTATGACGACAACTGGGTTGAGATAGATAATAAACAACGGATAGCACGCTACTCTTCGGTACCAGCAGGCGAGTATACTTTCAGATACCGTATTGGCGACAGAAACGGATTCTGGAAAGAAAATACCAACAATAATGTTTCATTTACCATCAGGAAACCGGTTTATCTCACATGGTGGTTTATCGGACTAACGGGCTTAGTGTTAATGACCATACTGTATCTGATAATCAGAGAACGGGTGTCGGTTATAAAACGTAAGCAAAGGAATACAGAGCTGCAGCAGAAGTTATTCAGACTACAGATGAACCCTCACTTTATCTTTAACTCACTCCTGGCCATACAGAACTACATATTTCTGAAAGACCCTAAAAAGGCCGGTGATTATCTGAGTGATTTCGCCAGTTTGTTTCGTCTTATACTCAACAACAGTAAAAACGAATTCATCACCATAGATAAAGAAATAGAGACCCTGAATTTATACCTTAAGCTACAGTCGTTGCGCTATCCCAATAAATTCACCTATAATATATATATAGATGATGAGATAGAGCCCGATGTTATGATGATACCGCCTATGCTGGCGCAGCCCATGATTGAAAATGCCCTTGAGCACGGGTTATTTTACAAAGAAGGAAAGGGTAATATTGAGATAAGGTTTTTGTATAAAGGAACAAAGCTGGGGTTTGAAGTAAGAGATAACGGCATAGGGTTTACACAGGCCAGAAAGAAAGCCCATAAAAACAAGGAACATAAGTCGACTGCCTTGCAAACCACCAGAAAAAGAATTAAAATACTGGGCAGCAAGTATGGCTTCTATGCCGATTTCAGAATAGAAGAATTAAAGGATAAAAATAAAAAGGTAAAAGGAACAAGAGTAACTTTCGACCTTCCGTTTAAATTTGTTAATTTAGATAATCTTTAAAAGTACACCCATGTTAAGAACTGTTGTTATAGATGATGAGCCAAACGCCCGACAAGTTGTTAAGAATATACTTGAGCTTTACTGTGAGAATGTAGAAGTAGTAGGAGAAGCCGACAGTGTTAAGCAAGGTGTTGCTGTTATCAACGAGCTGACACCCGATTTGGTTCTTCTGGATATTAAAATGGCTGATGGTACCGGATTTGATGTGCTTAAAAAAGTCGGCAATATCAATTTCCAGTTTATTTTTATAACGGCATATGAAGAGTTTGCCATCAGAGCCATCAAGCTCAGCGCTCTGGACTATATCGTTAAGCCCATAAACACCAATGAGTTGATATCGGCCATAGAAAAAGCAGAGCTCTCCACGCTTAATCCCGCAGACCAGAAAGCCAGGCTACAAACAATGGAACACAATCAAAGTACAGACAAGGCAAAGCATAAGCTGGTGCTTAACACACAGGATTCCATTTATATTGTAGATATATCAGAGATAATATCGTGTAAAGCTGATAAAAACTATACAGAAGTTAATCTAATAAGCAAAGGCAGTTTAGTTATATCCAAAACCCTCAAAGACTTCGACGATATGCTCCACAACATGAATTTCTTCAGAGTACATCAGTCGTATCTCGTTAATTTGAAATATATCAGTCATTACGTAAAAGGCTTAGGTGGCACAATCATAATGACCGACGGCAGCCGAATTCCGGTATCCTCACGCCGTAAGGAATCGTTTTTGAAGATAATGACGAGGATGTAGGAGAGGGAGTTTGGGGACTGTTCTAAAATTCTTTGGTTGTCATTCCGAACGACGAAGGAGGAGGAATCCCCTTACACACCTGTCATTCCGAACGACGAAGGAGGAGGAATCCCCTATATTGAAAACGCAACGTACCGAAGAGCCCCCCCCTTACCCACCTGTCATTCCGAACGACGAAGGAGGAGGAACCCCCAATATTAAAAACGCAACGCAATAAAAGCTATTAAAGAAGTTCTTCCTCACAATCAAATTCCAGCAATATTTTCATTAAGAAATTCCCAATCAGGATTAAAAGCAGTTATTATTTTATCCTTTTTCTCCCTCCTGAATTTCTTAATTTCCTTTTCTCTATCTATTGCATGCATCACATCAGTAAAATGCTCATAATATATAAGAAACTTACAATTAAACCTCTTTGTAAAGCCCTTATTCAGACCATTTTCATGCTCGTACATCCTTCTTTCGATGTCATTCGTTATGCCGGTATAAAGTACATTCTTCCATTTGTTACAAACAATGTAAACGAAATAATTATTATCAAACGCCATTATAAAATTGGATTTTAGATTATATCAGCACAAAATTATAAATAATCCCGACATCGCCCACTACGCCTGAGATACTTACTCTGAAATACTAAAAAAGATGTTCTATTGTTGATCAGTGTTTTAATCTAGGGGATCCCTCCTCCTGCGTCGTTCGGGATGACAGCCATTTTTTATTTTATATGACTATACCCAGGGGGGTAAGGGTGAAGAGACGACGTAACAAAAAGAAATCCCCTTACACACCTGTCATTCCGAACGACGCAGGAGGAGGAACCCCCTTACCTACCTGTCATTCCGAACGACGAAGGAGGAGGAACCCCCTATATTGAAAACGCAACTAAAATGCTGCTTCTTATTACCTACCTGTCATTCCGAACGACGAAGGAGGAGGAACCCCCTATATTAAAAACGCAACGCAATAAAAACTGTTAAAGAAATTCTTCCTCACAATCAAATTCCAGCAATATTTTCATTAAGAAATTCCCAATCAGGATTAAAAGCAGTTATTATTTTATCCTTTTTCTCCCTCCTGAATTTCTTAATTTCCTTTTCTCTATCTATTGCATGCATCACATCAGTAAAATGCTCATAATATATAAGAAACTTACAATTAAACCTCTTTGTAAAGCCCTTATTCAGACCATTTTCATGCTCGTACATCCTTCTTTCGATGTCATTCGTTATGCCGGTATAAAGTACATTCTTCCATTTGTTACAAACAATGTAAACGAAATAATTATTATCAAGCGCCATTATAAAATTGGATTTTAGATTATATCAGCACAAAATTATAAATAATCCCGACATCGCCCACTACGCCTGAGATACTTACTCTGAAATACTAAAAAAGATGTTCTATTGTTGATCAGTGTTTTAATCTAGGGGATCCCTCCTCCTGCGTCGTTCGGGATGACATTTAATAATGAGAACCCCCAAAACCAAATTTCCCCGCAGGTGCGGGGAAATTACCCAATAACTATCAGGTTACAAAAAATTATGAAGAAAAGCCATTTAGAAATGGCATTTCTTCATGATAAATATGTACTACTTACCGGAAACGCTTAGTGATGTTACAACAGTAAAACTTTCACCAACATGGTCTCCGGATTTAATATTTCCAGTAATCGAGAAAGTCCAGGTGCCACCCAATTTGAGAAAATACTCAGGGAATGTAAAAGGATCACCCTGTAGCTGAATAGCCCCACTACCAGTGTACGTTTCATCACCGGCTCCACCAGGAGCTGTTACTTTAACTTTAATCATTTCCCAATCGTCGGTTGTACAGGTAATGTAAAAGTCAAGATAATCAACACCACCTAAATCAACAGAGAAATAAGTAGCACTAAATCCAGGTGTGTAAGGTGTTGGTGTTGGTTCCGGATCGTCATCTTTATTACATGATCCGTAAACCATTGTCATACTCAAAAGTACGACTCCAAAAAGTTTAAGTAAATTTTTAGCGTTCATAATTTTATGTTTTATGTTTGCCCAATAGCAAACGGGTTAAAAAATTATTATAGACAAAAATACTTTGGGGTAATGCCTTATTGCAAATCCTGCGGATAAGTGTTGTGGTATTTTGAATATTCGTGTATTGAATATTATTATTCGTGAGTAGAGACGCGATTAATCGCGTCTCTACCAACAAACCCGCCATATTGTCACCCCCCCTACCCTCCATGTCTCATATGCAACTTTTTTACTAAATTGGCATTCTTATTGACAGAATGAACTTATAAAAGAAAATAATAAAATCTAAAATATAGAATAAATGGAAAAAACTAAATGCTTAATCATTGGTTCCGGCCCTGCCGGATACACAGCTGCAATCTATGCTGCACGCGCTGATCTTAAACCTATTATGTACGAAGGCATGCAGCCGGGCGGACAACTAACAACAACTACTGAAGTGGATAACTTTCCGGGATATCCAAAAGGAATCACAGGTCCTGAGTTAATGGAAGACCTTAAATCTCAGGCAACCCGCTTTGGCACTGAATCACGCTGGGGCATGGTTTCTGAAATCGACACAACCGAACGTCCGTTTAAAGTAAAGATTGACGATGGTACTGAGATACTTGCCGAGACTGTAATTGTGTCAACAGGTGCTACTGCTCAGTATCTTGGACTCGAGACCGAAGAGAAGTTCAAAGGTGGTGGCGTTTCTGCTTGTGCTACCTGCGATGGTTTTTTCTATAAAGATAAACCTGTTGCTGTTGTTGGTGGTGGTGATACTGCCGCTGAAGAAGCTACATATCTTGCAAATATTGCCAGCAAAGTATATCTCATCCACCGTCGTGATGAGTTAAGAGCCAGTAAAGCAATGGCTAACAGAGTTATGAAGACTCCAAATATCGAAGTATTATGGAATACTGAAGTGAAAGAAATAACCGGTGTTGTGGAAGGATTTACCAAAGCACTCGATGGTGCAATTGTATATAATAATAAAACCGGTGAAGAGAGAAGAATCGATATTGAAGGATTCTTCGTAGCCATCGGCCATAAGCCTAATACAGAGCTATTTAAAGGCAAACTGGATATGGATAACACCGGTTACCTGATCACAAAACCTGACTCAACAGCAACAAATATCCCGGGTATTTTTGCTGCCGGCGATGTTCAGGACAAGCATTACCGCCAGGCTATTACAGCCGCCGGAACAGGATGTATGGCAGCTATTGAGTCAGAGAGATTCTTAGGCGAACAATAGAAATAATTAGAGATCAGGTTATGACTCGTAACTCCGTAACTCCGTAACTTAGTCACTTAGTCACTTCGTCACTTAGTCACTTAGTCACATATTTTAAATAGACACAACAAAAATCTGATCAAAAAGAATTATATTTGCAGCCTCATTGCCCTTCAGTAAGGGGCAGTGAGTTTCGGGGTGTGGTGCAGTTGGCTAGCATGCTTGCATGGGGTGCAAGTGGTCGCCCGTTCGAGTCGGGCCACTCCGACAAAAGACTGTCTGTTAAGGCAGTCTTTTTTGTTGGTTTTGCATTGGTTATTAATCCCACTAAGCGTAGTTTCACCCAAGGACAGGTGATAAAACAGCTTCTGTCTCTCACTTCTCATCTCTCATCTCTCTCCAAGTCTCCCAGTCCCTTCGTTCCCTTCAGTCCCTTCAGTCCCTAATCCCCCCCACTGAGCGTAGTTTGTAACTACGCTCGCCTATCAAAAAAAAACAATTAAAACAGTTATTATACGAAATTATATTTACGATATTTGGGTGTAGTTACACGTGTCTGCCTTTGGATGAAACTATGGTTAGTAGGAGAAAATCGATAAAATCGCCAAGGCAATTTTTGCTCAAGCCGCATGGCTTTTACGTTTTTTCTTGATAAAAAAGTAAACAAAAAATCATGGGCTCATTTCGCTTGGTCACTTTTTTTTTCGTGAAGGCTAAGGGAAGGGAGTGATCTCCTCGTTCCTCGGAGCTTCTCCCTTTCCCTAACCCTTCACTTCAAAAAAAGCACCCAACCGAAATATGCCCGCCGTTTCGCATGTAGTTCAGACTACTTTTGTAGATACGACCGTATGAAGATTGGAACATTGTGGGTTGTTTGGGATAATCACTCCGCTGAACGTAGATTGTTAGAAAAAGATTGGATGTAAAGTACAAGAACTACAGTGTGACAAACCCACTGAGCGTAGTTTCACCCACGGACAGGTGATAAAACAGCTTCTGTCTCTCACTTCTCATCTCTCATCTCTCTCCAAGTCTCCCAGTCCCTTCAGTCCCTTCGTTCCCTTAAGTCCCTTCGTTCCCTTCAGTCCCTAATCCTCCGCCTTATTCTTCAGCATCGGCACAAACCGAAAGGCTCCGTATTTGTGAGTTTCCAGATTTCCATCCAATGTTTTAGTAATACAAAGCATCTCCTGTACGCTGCCAGCGCCAAGAGGAATAACAAGCTTACCACCCGGTTTCAGCTGATCGATAAGCGCCTGAGGTATCTCAGGAGCTGCAGCAGTTATTAAAATCCTGTCGAAAGGAGCAAATGACGGCAGTCCTTTAAACCCATCACCATAAAAAAACCGCGCAGTATACCCCAAACTCCTCACAAACTCCTTAGTTCTCAAATACAGCTTTTTCTGACGTTCGATACTAAAAACCTTGGCACCAACTTCTTCCAATACACAAGCCTGATAACCAGAACCGCCACCAATTTCAAGAACTTTATGGCCTTTTTTAACATCCAGAATTTGTGTCTGGAAAGCAACAGTATACGGTTGGGATATTGTTTGGCCCGAGCCTATTGGAAAAGGCTTATCGTCGTAGGCAAACTCCAGAAAAGATGAATCAAGAAACAAATGACGTGGAATCTTACCTATGGCACTAAGAATTCTCTCATCTGTAATTTGTTTTGAGCGGATAACATCTACCAGCTTCTTCCGCAAACCTTTGTGACGATATGTGTCGACCATGAAAAAAAAGTTAAATTTTGTGCGAAAATAGCAATATTGAGGGGAGGAAAAAACTACATTTGCCAAAAATTTTTGAATTATGTTAAAAATTGGAGTGCTTGGCGTTGGCCATCTGGGAAAAATTCATCTTAAATGTATAAAACAAGTGGAAGGCTACGAGCTTGTTGGCTTTTATGACATTGACCCT
This sequence comes from Bacteroidales bacterium, assembly GCA_963676635.1. Lineage (GTDB taxonomy): Bacteria > Bacteroidota > Bacteroidia > Bacteroidales > F082. The sequence goes on along the minus strand of OY781105.1, from coordinate 3,776,047 downwards.
GAAGCTGTTGAAAAAGTTGAAAAGGAATTTGGCATCAAAGGCTTTTCAAATGTCCAGGAACTTGTTGACCTGGTTGATGTTGTTGACATTGTAACACCCACAGTTTCACACTTCGAAAATGCAAAGATTGCACTGGAAAAAGGTAAACATGTGTTTATTGAAAAACCCATCGTTACAACACCTGAACAAGCCAGAGAGCTTATCAATCTTGCCGGAAGGAAAAATGTTAAGGTACAGGTAGGCCATGTGGAAAGATTCAATCCGGCTTTTATTGCTGCCGAAAATTCTCTCAATAACCCAATGTTCATTGAATGTCACCGCCTGGCTCTTTTCAATCCACGCGGAACAGATGTGCCTGTGGTTCTCGACCTGATGATTCACGATATCGATATTATTATGCATGTTGTGGGTTCGGAAGTGGAAAGTATTCAGGCAAGTGGTGTTAATGTTGTTAGCGATACTCCGGATATTGCCAATGCACGTATTCAGTTTAAAAATGGCGCTGTTGCTAATCTTACTGCAAGCAGACTGTCATTGAAAAATATGCGCAAAACACGTTTCTTCCAGCGTGATGCCTATATTACTGTCGACTTTCTTGACAAAGTGGCTGAAGTAATTAGCATGGAAGAACTTGATGGTGAACCTGATGATCCAATGGCAATGGTTATTGATCTGGGTCCTGACAAAAATAAACGTCGAATTCTTTTCGACAAACCAAAAGTTGGTGAAATTAATGCTATTGTTGAAGAGTTGAAAAGTTTTTACAACTCAATAATAAATAATTCAAGGCCAACTGTAACCATTGAAGATGGCTATAATGCTCTTAATGTGGCTCATATGATTATGAACGAAATTAACAGCAAATCTGATACTTCAATTAACAGCATTAATTAACAATAACAACAATTCAAACACGTTATTAGTTACATAAAATCAAAAGAGTTGAGGTCGAGTTTTACGTATTACATTAAAGGATTGATATTTATAACTATTATTTCGGTTCTAACCGGATGTTATAAATTTGAAGGAGACCAAACTATTCCTGCATATGTTAGTATAAACAGTATAAACATTGATACTTATTATCCTGAACAAGGATCAAATAGTTCAAATATTTCTGATGTTTGGGTATATATGGACGATGCATTGATTGGAATTTATGATTTTAAACCCATCGACTCTGTAAATAATGCAGGAGATACTATCAAAGCGGTTATATTTCCTGTACTTGCATCAGGTACACACAAACTGGAAATAAGAGCGGGGATAAAACTCAATGGTATTTCAAGTACCAGAGCGCCATACCCCTTTTATAAACCTATTGTTTACGATAATTTTGAGTTTGTACCCGGCACAACAAAAGCATTAGGTAACATCACTACCACCTACTTGTCTACCACAAAATTCGCATGGCTGGAAGACTTTGAAGGAGCTGATATAACTTTCACAAAGATTGATGTATGTGAATTGTGCGACACTAACATCATGAAAACAAGCCCGGCAAATAATCCCATTGCATATCTTTCTACGAACTCTAAATATTCAGGAATAATAAACCTTACAGAAGACAGATATGAGTATGGCGGAACATCGTACAATAGTTTTGATATCCCAACCCAGGGCTCGTATACATTACTGGAAATGGATTTCAAAACCAACAATTATTTATCAGTTGGTGTGCTAATCAGAGATCAATATGAATTTGTTGAAAAACAGCTGGTAATACTAAATCCTACTGATGAATGGAAGAAGATATATATAAATCTGGGGTCGAACCTCTCATATTATCCTCTTGCCTATGATTACTCAGTTATCTTTAGGGCTGGCCTTGAAGATGATAACACAGAAGCAGAAATTCTTATCGATAATATTAAAGTTGCTTACAGATAATTGTCTATGAATAAAAAGTTACAAGTTGCAAAATACACATTTTTCGACTGGCTTGCAGCAGCGATAGCCTGGAGTTTGTTTTACAGCTTCAGGAAATACAAAGAAGATCCTACTGTATTTTCACATACTGAAACAATTACAGGTGATCATAAACTTTGGATTGGTCTTATTGTTGTTCCCTTATTCTGGCTTACCCTGTACACAATGGTTGGCTCATACAGAAGAGTTTATCGTAAGGCAAGACTAAAAGAACTTGGACAAACATTCTTTGTTACTCTTATCGGAGTTACAGTTATTTTCTTTGTGCTAATTCTTGACGATCTGATTCTTACATACAAATCATATTATCAATCATTTATTGCTTTATTTATATTCCATTTCTCGCTTACATATCTTTTCCGGCTTATTATCACTACCATCACCGTAAGAAATATACATACAGGTAAAATAGGCTTTAACACAATAATTGTAGGTAGTAACGGCAATGCTGTAAAGGTTTTTAACGATGTTACAAGCCAGGAAATTTCGTCGGGTAATAAATTTGTGGGTTTTGTTAATGTTCACGATTATAACAACTTCAAAGCCGAACAGTATTTACCGCACGTTGGTGAGTATAAAGATCTTAACAAGCTCATACAGGAATTTCAGGTAGAAGAGGTTATCATTGCCATTGAAAGAACAGAAAAGGATACTATTGAAAGGATTATAACAGAACTTGAAACAACATCTGTAATAATAAAAGTAATACCTGTTATGCAGGATATTATCTTTGGTAACGTAAAAGTTTCCGGAATTTTTCATACACCATTAATTGAGATTTCACCTGATTTGATGCCAGCATGGCAGCAATCCATTAAAAGATTAATAGACATTGTGGTATCAATATTAGCAATGATAATACTCCTTCCATTTTATATATTTACTGCTATTGGCGTAAAGTTGTCGTCTGATGGTCCTATATTATTCTCACAGGAACGTGTTGGTAAACATGGTAAACCTTTCAGAATGCATAAATTCAGATCGATGTACAACGACGCTGAAAGAACAGGCCCGCAATTAAGTTCTGATGATGATCCCCGAATTACACCTTTTGGCAAGTTTATACGGAAGGTGCGTCTTGATGAGATTCCGCAGTTTTATACTGTACTCAAGGGTGAGATGTCGTTGGTAGGGCCGCGTCCGGAACGACAATTTTATATTGACCAGATTGTAAAAGTGTCGCCACATTACAGATTATTGTTAAAGATAAAACCTGGTATTACATCATGGGGCCAGGTTAAATTCGGATATGCATCGGATGTTGATGAAATGGTTGAAAGACTCCAATATGATATCCTGTATCTGGAAAACATGTCCATTGCCATGGATTTTAAGATTCTTATATACACAGTGCTTATTGTTCTGCAAGGACGAGGGAAGTGATATCGGAAGTGACAAGGTGAACCGCCTGAGGAGGTCAGGCAGTGACAAGGGGACAAGGGGACTTGGAGACCCCCCACTCACTATTCACTATTCACCATCCGCCTGAGTCGGACACGGCCAATACTCATTACAAGTTAAAACACCTTCTTTCACTTGAGAAAACACACCTTTTCTCTTGTTATATCAATGCTCTGATGCGCATCAGGATTGTTTGTGATGCGCATCAGGATTATGTTTGATGCGCATCAGAACACTAATATATCTTCACAAAATGACTTAATGGTGAATAGTGAATAGTGAATGGTGAACTGTGTCCGCCTACCGGCGGATGGTAAAACGAGTTAATCATGAAAATTGTTCTTCGAAAGAAGATTCGGCAGGGTGAATACCCTAAACAACCCACCGTGTGATTAAGTCACAAAAAACAAAAAAAAAAGGCTGTCATTCCGAACGACGAAGGAGGAGGAATCCCCTATATTGAAAATGTGATAATGTGAGGTATGATAGCTATTGTGAGACAAACCCCAGCATTAAACCTTGCACCTTGAACATCATAGCCCTGAAAGGGCGTCCTGTAGCAGCATAGGGCGGAAGCCCTATGTCCATGACGAAGTATGTACTAAGGCTGTAGGCCTGGCCTGTTTTTTAAATCCTAAACATAGCCTGTGATAATGAATTGGCTACACTACCAGGTCGGGATTACAGCCCTAATTTTTATTGAACATTTTCATAGGGCTTCCGCCCTATGCTATTATATTATTGCCCTTCAGGCAATTAATTGATTTGCATGTATTGAAACCTTTGAATGGTGAGTAGTGGCCGTGTCCGCCCACCGGCGGATGGTAAAACGTGTTAATCATGAAAATTGTTCTTCGAAAGAAGATTCGGTAGGGTGAATACCCCAAAAATCCCACAATGCTCCAATACCCACACAGCCGCATCTCATTAATAGTCAGAACTACCGGAGTTGGGAACGGTGGGCCTCTTTTGGTTAAGTTTATTTTTAGAAGTGTAGCGTTAGAGAAATGGAGAAGCTCCGAGGAACGAGGAGATCACTCCATTGAACTTACGCTACGCGATAAAAATATGCTTAAGCAGAAGAAGCCCATGATTTTTTGCCTCGCCCGCCGAAGCCTTGGCGTAGGAGGGTTGTTTACTTTTTTATCAAGAACTGCGGAGCAATCATGAACTCCAATAAAATAAACAAGGTGTGAATAAAAAACGTAAAAGCCATGCGGCTTTGAGCAAAAAGCGACTTGTCGCTTTTATCGATTTTCTCCCACTAAATGTAGTTTTATATCTTAGGCAGAGAGTGTTGGTTACAGCAAAGAAACTATCCTGATTATCAGGAACTATGTACCATTCCCCCTTTTTTTACACGCCATAGCCTTAGCGAAGGCGTGAGGGGGCCAGGGGGTATAAAAACAGGCCAGACTTACAGCCTTAGTACATACTTCGCCATAAACACAGGGTTGCCACCCTGTGCTAGTACAGACCGCCCTTACAGGGCTTTAATATTTAATGCTGACGTTTAAGCAAACACCATCCGCCGGTAGGCGGACACAGTTCACCAATTACAATTTAAAACTAACAACAATCTCTGCTCCGCCATTTTCATTATTTCTGGCAATAATATCACCCTCATGGGCATCAATAATCACCTTTGAAGCAGCCAGTCCGAGTCCGCTTCCCTCATTATGCAATACATCACCTGTGCTAAAAACCTCAAATATATTATTCAATGCAGACTCAGAGAAACCCGGACCATTGTCGGTGAACAAAACAGAAACGTTTTCAGTATTAAGCTGAGTAGTAATATCAACAATTGAATCGTCACCAGCAAATCGACACACATTCTGCATAATCATATAAAAACATTTTGATATTAGTGTATTATCAACATTAACCTTAACGCCTTCATCTTTCATGTTTACATTTATCTGCAAATGCGATTCCGGATATTCATAATTAAATCTGCTAATGGAATCCTCAACAAGCACCCTTATCGGAGTTGGTAACATGGAAGCATAATGGTTATATGTTTTTAAAGTAGTGATAAGCAACGCAGTATTACTAAAATTCAATAATCTTGACGACACCTCCTTAAGAGAATCCAACTGCTCTTTCTGATAGATAGTCAGCTTCGTATTATAAAGCAACTCTGTAATCCCCATAACACCATTTAAAGGAGTACGTATTTCATGACTTATCAGCGACAGGAAATTGCTTTTTGCTTTATCAAGAATACTTAACTTTTCATTGGCTGTTTCCAGATCACGTGTTCTGTCGCTAACCATTTTCTCCAGATTATTATTCATGTGCACTAACTGAGCTTTCTGATTTTTAATAGTAAGGTGAGTATTAACACGCGCAAGGAGCTCAGCAGCATTAAATGGCTTAGTAATATAATCCTGTATGCCATAATCAAAGCCCTTTACAATACTATCCATATCAGCCCTGGCTGTGAGGAAGATAATCGGAATATCAGCAGTTTCAGGATTAGCTTTTAAGATCTTGCAAACTTCATAACCATCCATTTCAGGCATCATAATATCTAACAAAATCAAATCAAACTTCTGCACCTTACACACTTCCAGAGCCTGTTTACCACTCTGCGCATAAGCGATTTGAAAATTTTCCATAGACAGAATATTAGCTAATACCTGAATATTTCTTGAAACGTCATCCACTATTAATATCTTATCATCTCCCATATTTAATCATTTTGATTTTTTTCAAAAACAGTATCTTTTAACAGACCCATCAGTTTGTCAATCCTTTCAACATCAAATCCCTTTACAGCGTTTAACATGTCCTCGGATAAACCGATCAATGAATCATTTGAATTTTCCTTTGCAAAAGTCAGTATCTCATTTGCCAGATGAAGTGTCAGGCTAACTACTTTCCCTGAATAAGCTTCACTCCATAAAGCATGCAAATTTTCCTTAAGTTTCAATATTTCATTATCATTAACAATAATATCTCCGCTAAAGGACTTTACATCAGAGTGAAAGTCGAATAAAATATCAGAATTATCTGTTAACAAATTATATTCAGTAACCTCTTTATCGTCATTAAGCACCCTAATATCAGGGATGAGAATTGTAAACTGGCTTCCTTTACCTTCCTCGCTATCAAGGGCTATACTTCCACCCATAATCTCCACTAACCGCTTTGACAGACTCAATCCCAGTCCGGCTCCTGAAGAAACACCTTTGTAACCGGCTCCCTGGTTAAAAGCCTCAAACACAACATTCTGTTCACTCAGCGGTATACCTATACCCGTATCAGCCACTATAATTTTCAGCTTTAGCTTGTCATTATTCATATCCTCACATTCAACCAACATACTTACTGTTCCTTTTTCGGTAAAGTTGATGGCATTATTAATAAGGTTATACAACACTTGCCTTAATTTAAGACGATCCAATAGTATTAACTCAGGCAAATTATCGGGTATTTGTGCTACAAACTCAAGATTCATTTTTTCAAATTTAACCAGGAAGGTCCGTTTGATATCTTCAAAAAGTTTTGCAAGATCAACGGCTTCATTTTTAACAATAGTTTCTCCCGACTGTATCTTCGACATCTCCAGTAAATCATTAATAAGAGACAGCAGATTCTTACTACTTGATATAATTGCATCCAGACTGGCTTTATGAACAGGAATATCTATTTTGTTCGATATTATATCAGCAAAGCCCATTATTGAATTTAATGGTGTTCGAATTTCATGACTGATATTTGCAATAAACTGACTTTTAATATTATTGGCTGATATTGCTTTATTTCGGGCCAGCTCCAATTCATTATTCTTATCCTGCAGACTTATATTCAGCAATTGCAGGTCGAATCTCGACTTCTTAAGTGCTCTTTCTGCTTCCTTACGCTTAGAAATATCTTCAACGGTACCTTCATAATGCAATATATTACCATCGCTGTCACAAACTAACCAGGAGCTTTCGTAAACGTACATATCAGAGCCATCCCTTCTTTTCCACACATCTTCACGTCCGCTTATAACCCTGCGTTTTTCCAACTCATTCTTAAAAGCTTCCCTCCTTTGATAATCAATGGTAACATTTACACTTTTTATATCCTCCACACTATCATAACCGAGCATACGCACCAAACTTCTATTTGCAAATATAATTCTACCATCAGGCAGAGTACGATAAATGCCTATGGTGGCGTTTTCCACAATACTTTTATACTGCTCTCTGCTGTAGAGAAGCTCCTTATTAAGTTTGGCAAGCTCCTCTCTTTGCAATGTGTTTTCCTTGTTTTTCTTGGCCAGGACTGAATAATTTCTTTTAGTGACTCTGTTTCGGGCTACGGTAAAGAAAATTATCACCACCGAAATTATTATTATAAACAGAAATACCAGTCCGCCGATTATCTGTGTATCTATTCGCCTTTTAAGATTAAGCTTATTGATGGCATCATTCTGACGCAGAATTTCATTCTCCTTCTCAATTTTATCAGCTTCCGACTTTACTTCAAGCTCGTTTAATAGCTTATTACTCGAGAGTGTAAAGATCTGATTTTTAATATCAATATATTCCTGAAGCAATATATTGGCTTCTTTATAATCACCTTCATCCTGATACAATTGAGACTTAAGCAAAACCAGCTTCATCTCCAGGTCTTTAAGATTCATATCTTTAACAAGAACAATACACTCATTTATATACACCATTGATGTATCATAATCTCCCAATGCATAATAAATCTCCGCAAGGTTATACAATGAAATAGCGATCCGTTGCCTGTCATTAACTTCTTTTTTAATCTTGAGAGCTTTATGCTGAAAATACAATGCCGAGTCGTATTCACCTGTTTTATAACACAATACACCAATATTACTATAACAAATAGATTCAAGTTTTTTATGAGGCTTAATACGAATTTTATTAAGAGCCATATTATAAGAATCCCTTGCTTTTTGAAACTCCTCTTTTTTAAGATAAACATCACCGATATGCAGCAACAGATTAGCTTGCTGCACAATATCTTCAATCTGAATAAAATGATTAAGCGACTGGTTATAATATTCGAGAGCCCGATCCAGTCTGTCCCATTTTTCCATTATCACACCAATCTTCAGAGATGAAGCAGCGATGCTCATTGTATCATTAATTTCGTAATAAACCTCACTGGCAAGCTGCATTTGCCCAAGAGCAAGCTCATAATCGGCATAACTCAAAGCAATAGCTGATAATCCCGAAAGAGCAACTGCTAAACCCCGCTTATCACCAATATCTTCATACAGGTTTTTTGCTTTTATATAACAATCTCTTGATTTATTATATTTACTCCAATCGTAATAATTGGAAGCCATTAACAACATTGCATCAGCCTTCTCTTGCTTAGTGCCATTATCCAGCAACAAACTGTTAAGAGCATTGAACTGCTTATTGGCATTCTCATATTCAAACTCATTATGATATAATAATGCCAATTTTCGTAATATTACTTTTTTTTGAGATATATCACCGGTTTTATCAGCAAGATCAAGAGCAGCGTTCAAATATCTTAATGTTTTATGGGAGTTCTTATCCTGATAAAGATTAATCAGACTAATGGTTAGTTGAAGTTGCTCTTCGCTGGTAAAGTTAGTATCTGTTATAAAATTAAATGATGAGTCGTTATTTATAGTAATATTCCTATCCTGAGCAAATACTGTTACAAAAAACATTATCAGTACGATAACCATATACAATTTAATTTTATAAGCATTCATTTAAATCAGGATAAACATTTATAATAATCATCAAATTTCTTAAGCATTAATTCAATGCCTTCAATATCGAAAGAAGATAGACGTCTGTTTAATTCATTGCAAAATAATGTAAGTTCATGGATATTATTTTTTTTGCTAAAAATCTTTAGGTTACTAACAAATACAGCAATGTGCATAGACATCCGGGTATTATATGCCTGTTCAAAATAATTCTCATAAATAACGGTGAGATCCTTTTTAACCTCATCATCAAGACTATTGGCGAGGATATTGATATCATTTAAATTTATTTCAGCATTCTTATTAAAAAAATGCGTAACCTGATCATCAGAATTATAGATAACATTCTCTTTACCGTCAGAAGACTTTATTACTTCAACATCATTGAAAGTAACAACAAACTTAGAGCCGACGTTAACCTTGCTTTTCACAGAAATGCTACCATTCATTATTTCCACAAGCTCTTTTGTAATGGTAAGCCCCAAACCAGTACTATGAGTAGTGCTGTCATTATTTTCCGACTGAATAAAGGGTTCAAAAATTTTCTTTAAATCATTCTTTGGAATACCAATACCAGTATCAGAAACGTCGATAACAATATCAGCGCATCCCTGTTTCCTTTCTATTGCCATAACTCCAACCGAAACTTCGCCATTATCAGTAAATTTAACAGCATTGCCAACCAGATTATATAATATTTGCTTTAATCTCATTTCACTTAACATAATTACAGAAGGCACAGACTTATCAATGCGTGTAATAAGTTTTATATTCTTTTCAACCAATTTGTGAAGGAAAACATTAATCAGATCTTTTAAAATTATTGCGAGATCAATCTCACTATATTCAACCTGCAATTTACGAGCTTCTATTTTACTCAGGTCCAGAACATCATTTATAAGAACAAGGAGAGTTTGTCCACCGGATTTAATAGACTGCAGATAACTAAGATTCTTAGCATTTTTTTCATTTTTCAACATTAGATCGGCATAACCAATAACAGAATTTAAAGGAGTACGTATTTCATGACTCATATTCGCAAGGAACTCACTTTTAGCCTTACTGGCCATTTCAGTATCCTGTTTGGCTTTCAATAAACCCTTTGAATATCGGTCAACCTCCATTTTTGCATTTTCAATAAGCTCATTACGCTCCATCAGTAGTTTATTGGTACGAGTTTTACTCCTGAGATAATAAAGCAGGAAAATAACTGCCCCCAGTGCACTGATAAGAGCACTAAATATCAGCAGGATTATAATCTTCTGGCGTTTCATATCCAGCTCAGATATTTCCGCATTCTGTTCAAGCAAAGCAATTCTTCCTTCCTTACGTTCACTATCAAATTTCACTACCAGACGTGCAATATCTTTTTGCACATTTATATTAACAATTGAATCATGATACTGATTTGATAACTGTAGAAACTCAAATGCCCGCTCATACTCTTTTTTGGACCTGCTTATGGTATACAATGAGTAATATATATCAGTTATAAAGGCTTTAGCACCAATTTGTTTACACAAATCCAAACCCGGGTTCAGAAACATTAAGGCTGAGTCATAATTTTTTGTCTCAGTATAAAGCTGCCCTATTTTCAGATACGAATATGCCAGTCCCTGTTTATTTTCTGTTTTTTTATTGATATTAAAAGCCTCCAGAAAGTAATTTAAAGCATTTTTATAATCGCCTTTCTGGTTGTATATATTTCCAATGTCGTTATAGCATATGGCTATTCCTTTTTGTGAGTCAATCTCCTTATTAACTTCCAACGACAGCCTGTAATATTCAAGGGCTTTACTTATATTACCCTGATCATCATAAACATTACCTATATTATTGAGGTTTATGGCAATACCAAGTGAATTATTTTGCTGTTGTTCGGCATCAAGGCTTCTTTTAAAATATGAAAGTGCTTTATCAGGATTACCTATCATAAGATGAATATTGCCTATACTGTTAATAGCCACCGACTGACTTTTGAGGTTTCCTGTTGTTTCAGCAATTTTTAAAGCTTCAATGTGATTTGCAAGTGCTGTTTGGTAATCGTCAATCCTTCTGTAAACTACACCTATATTATTATATATAATTGATTTCAGATTTGGATTATTGATTTTATCAGACAATTCCATTGCCCAGTTATGAAATTTCAGTGCACTGGGATAATATCCATTGTTACGAAAAACAACGCCTGCATCGTCAAGCACATTACATACACTATCAATCATTAGTGAATCTGTAACATTATTTACCAGCAGGTTAAAAATATCATCAGCAACATAATTTTTAAAAAAACTAATATTGTTGGTCTCCATCAATTTCGCAATTGTTATGAGGTCATTTGTTTTTTGTTGTATGTTGTTGGTGTTCTCATAGCTATCAAACCGGGTATTAATCAGGTTCAAAATGCTATCATTCTTTGCAATTGTTACTATTGAGTTTAATAGTATTAGTGTAATTAGCACTATCTTAGTTGCTTTTTGTTGGGTTTTAACTCCTGACATATCAGTTTATCAGATTATACCTGACCTTTATTCTTTATACTAAAAATAAATAATAGTTTACATAGTAATTATACAATTAACTGTAATATTAATTCCAGATAAGTGTAATATTATTACCGGACTAAGATATAAAAAACTTTGTTATAGTAGAAACTGACTTTGTTTATTATCTGTTCAGGGTTCTGTTAACGGGTATTGATAATACCGTAGATGCACTATTTGCCCAAACCTTGAACCTTGAACATTATAGCGGACACCCACACAGGGGTGTCCCTACAGGGCTATTTCCTGAATCACCCCCAACCTTGAACTTTGAACCTTGAACTTTAGATCCACTTAACAAGCGGGAAGTCCATTCTGTATCTCAGTAATTTGCTTTTAGGGAATATCCTGAAAGAGTAATCAAAAACACCAGTATCCTTAAACGGGAAATCACATTTAAAAGTAACAGTACCATCAGAAGACTTCTCAACATCAAGCTCATGTTTGAATACTACCTTTTCTATATTGCCATTATTACGATTACCCATAATAAGCTCAGCACCTATATCAGAAGATGATAATCCCGGAGTATTCAACACAATCTCAGCGCTGAAAAGCTTACCGAATATCAGAGGCTCGTTGTCGGCATCAGGAATAACAAGCGATTTAAGACTTATATTCTCCCATGCATCAGCAACCTTACGTTTCCATGCAACAAGTTCCCTGGCATTCTTATAATCATTGGCATACATCTGATTACGGCGATCAATTAATTTACCATAATACTTGTTGTAGTAATCTTCAAGCATACGCTGCATTGTAAAATGAGGCGCAACTTTAGCAATCGTATTTTTAATATATGATATCCATTCCGTTGAGATACCAAACTCATTTCTGTTATAGTACTTCTCAACTATTTCATTCTCGAAAGTGTTATAGATAATCTGAGCATCCAGTTCATCCTGATATTGCTGATTAGCATAAGTCTTTGACTCCTCAATAGCCCAGCCAGCTTCAGGACGATAACCTTCAGCCCACCAGCCATCAAGAACACTAAAATTCATAACACCATTCATAATAGCTTTCTCGCCGCTGGTACCGGAAGCTTCCAGCGGGCGGGTTGGTGTATTAAGCCATATATCCACACTGCTTGTGAGAAGCTTACCACCTATCATATCATAATCCTCAAGGAAAAGTACTTTCCCCATAAACTCCGACATCTTGCTTATCTCCACAATTCTTTTGATTAAATCCTGACCGGCTTTATCATGTGGATGAGCTTTTCCTGCGAAAGCAAAAATAACCGGCTTTTGCTCATTATTTACTATTCTTGATAATCTCTCAAGATCAGTAAACAACAGGTGTGCTCTTTTATATGTGGCAAACCTGCGGGCAAAGCCTACTATCAAAGCATCTTCGTTGATCTTTGAAATAGAGTCAAAGATAACAGAAGGCGACTCATGACGTTTGGTAAGATCTCTTCTGAGCTTTGCAGTAATATTTTTAATTAGCTTTTTCTTAAGCTTAATTCTGTTTTTCCAGATAACCTCATCGGGCAGATCATACACTTTACTCCATGCATGCTCAACACTCTGATGTTTCTCAAAACCATCATCAAAAGTATCTTTATACAGCTTCTGCCAGCATTTGTCGGTCCATGTAAAGTAATGTACACCATTGGTAACATGACCAATATGCAGCTCTTCGGGGTAGTATCCCGGATACAGACTCTGGAACATCTCGCGGGAAACTCTTCCGTGAATACGGCTAACGCCATTCACTTCCTGACTAAGATTTGTAGCCAGTATACTCATTGAGAACTTCTCATTGTGGTTATGAATACTCTGACGCCCCAGTGCCATAAACTCATTCCAGCTAAGGTTAAATATTTCGCTGTAATGATTCAGATAAGCACGCACCAGATGCTCGTCGAACATATCATGACCAGCAGGAACAGGTGTATGTGTTGTAAACAGTGTATTTGAACGCACCAGTTCACGCGCTTCCATAAAATCGAACTGCTCATGCTTGATAAGTCGGCGTATACGCTCCAATCCGATAAAAGCAGCATGGCCTTCATTACAATGAATTATATCAGGGTCTGTTTTAAGGCACCTTAACATCCGGGCGCCACCAATACCCAGCAGTATCTCCTGTTTCATACGATGCTCGTTGTTACCACCGTATAGCTGCGCTGTAAGATCCTTGTCCTCATCATTGTTAGAAGGAATATCAGTATCAAGCAGATAAAGTGGAATACGTCCTACATTCACCCTCCAGATTTTTGCCGATACAGTTCTTCCCGGCATGGCTACTTTAATAACTTCCCACTCCCCTGTTTCATCACGTACTGGCTCAATGGGCAGCTCTGTAAATTTCTGGGCCTTGGTAATAGCCTGCTGATCTCCAAAGATTGACAACTCCTGTTTGAAATATCCATAACGATAGAGTAATCCAATGGCAATCATATTCTTATTGGAGTCGCTAGCCTGTTTAAGATAATCACCGGCAAGGATACCCAATCCACCTGAGAATATTTTCAAGCTATTGTGAATACCGTACTCCATACTCAAGTAAGCAACAAGCTCATCAGGTTTTGCTTCAGCCTCAGCCATATAAGCCTTAAACTCAGCATATACCTCTTTAAACTCTTTAATAAATTGTTTATTTTCAACTAACGAGTCAATTTCCTTTTTCGATAATGATTCGATGAGCTTCACAGGATTATACTGAAACTCTTCCCATCTGTCGGGATTAATCATCCTGAACATATCTTCAGCCTTGTAATTCCATGACCACCACAGGTTAAAGGCAATCTCTTTTAATGGCAGCAGCTCCTCAGGAAGATTATTTTTAACAAGGATTTTCTTCCATGTTGGTTTCTCTGATGTAACAACAGCATCAATTTTACGCGTTTTTGCATAAACATCTGCCGGTATCTCTTTTTTGCGGTCTTCACTCTTCTCCATAGCCTGATCCCACGCCTGCAAATACTTGTCTTTCATATTTTTCCATAATGCCTTATCAAGGACTTTCTCTGTCTCTTTCCTGAATACATTCTTATCATCAGAATTCAGAAATGTTATTATTCTTTCACCTATACTTTTAATTACCTCTTCGTGCTCCCCTTCCTTTCTTGTAATAACACTAACAGGATTCGACTTCAGCTCGAAGCTATTGTTAACCCAGTCGCCAAAGCCAGCATAATTGGTTGTGATTGTTGGTATTTTAAATGCAATACTTTCCAACGGAGTATAGCCCCATGGCTCATAATACGACGCAAATACCGTATAGTCAAAACCAATCAGGAAATCATAATACTCCATATTTGCCACACCATCCTTCCCGTTCAGATAAACGGGCATAAATATTATATGCACATTATCATTCGCATCATTAGTAAACCCCTCACTCTTTAACAAATTCATCACCGGATCATGCTGTTCATCCATAAGCGAATGTGTTAAAAATCTGCTTTGTGATGCAGAAACAGGCTTTCCATGAGCTGCAGGAACAGTTATATAGGCTACTATTTTACCAGAAATAGAATCAGACTTACGTATTTCAGACAGAGCCTTTATAAACAAATCAATACCCTTATTAGTAAACTCATAACGTCCGCTTGTGAGTATCAAAGATGTATTATCATCATAGGTAGCGCCTGTTTTTTCGGCAGCAATAGCGAGAGCTTTCTCTCTGGAGAGCTTTCTCTTCTTGTCGAATTCCTTACCTTTCGGGATAAAGCCCTCATCAAAACCATTGGTGGTAATCACTTCAGGCTTACGGTTGAGGAACTGAACACACTCGTCACCGGTAATATCACTAACAGTTGTCAGTATATCAGCATTCTGTGCTGATTTACTTTCGAGAGACTGTTTACTGGTAAGATTAAAATCGCGGGCAATCTGTTCAGGATCATATTGCGATATATTCTCATACAAAGGTAATCCGTTACCGGCAACAGAACGTCCCAGAGCAGTAGCATGAGTTGTAAATACTGTGCTTACCTGAGGAGCAGACTCCTTAAGATACAAAATACCCGAGCCTGTCATCCACTCATGGAAATGACCGATAATTCTTGAATTCTCCTTACAGTAAAAATTTGAGAAGCTGTGAATAACCTTACCCGCAGCATAACCAAACATGGCAGGCTCAACATAATCCCAGCCACCACGCAAAGAATCAAGCTTGTAAGTCTCCCAGAATTTAGCAAATATCTTGTCCTTAATTTCAAAAAACGGAGTAAAATCCACAAGGATAACAAGTGGTTTGCCTTCAATATTCCAATGGCCGGTACGTACCTTGAACAACTCACCTGATACTGCAGCTTTCCATTCTGCAAAAAGACTTTCATCTTCAATAAAGTCAGGGTTTTTAAAGGTATGCTTCCATACATCAGGGCCTATGAGGATATAGTTATCATCAAAAATGTCAACAATACTTTTGGCTTTTGTTGAAAGAACAGTGTAGATGCCACCAACTTTGTTGCATACTTCCCAGCTGGTTTCAAAAATGTAGTCAGGTCGAATGTTCATATCCGTAAATTTCAGTAGTTATATAAAAGGACCGCAAAAATAACAAATCGAGTGATGTGTAATCATTAACAGAGGGTTAAATTAACATCCTGAAAATTTACATTGCAGGATAAATCCATCAGCTGCAAACGATTGCTTTGTTTGGAATAAGACTTAATGAGCCACTCACATAATGGTGAACGCCCTATAAACAACTGTATATCTTAAGAGTACAAGGTAATAACAATTTTTCGATGCCCCCCGTAATTTCTAAACTCACAAAAGAACACACTCTGCCATGTACCCATATTCATACTGCCGTTTGTGATGGGAATAGTAAGCGACTGTCCGAGCACACTGGATTTAAAATGCGCTGGCATATCGTCACTGCCCTCCATAGTATGTCTGTAATAAGGTGCATTTTCAGGAGCTATTTTATCCAGAAGTGTAGTTAAATCAGTACGCACATCAGGATCGGCATTCTCGTTGATCATTAGTCCTGCCGACGTATGTTTAACAAAGATATTAATCATGCCCGTTTGCGGAAGATCGCCCACCGCTTTGTAGATTTCACGATCAATATTATGAAATCCCTTGCTAACCGGGCCAAAGGTTATTTCTTTCTGAATAATCATATACTTTGTTTTAGGGTGCTAATGTAATACAAATTTGTGTGTGAGCCTGGCACAGGCTTTCAGACAACAGCCTGAAATAAAAAATTTACTACCTTGTATTGCATAGTACTATATTTTTTATATATTTGCAAAATGAATATAGAAAAAACGAAAGCCCAGATGAGGAAAGGAGTACTGGAATTATGCATATTATCCATAATTTCGGAGCAGGAGGTTTACACTTCCAACATATTAAAAGCCTTAAAAGAAGCACAGCTCCTGGTAGTTGAAGGCACAATATATCCATTACTCACACGGCTCAAAAACGACGGATTATTAAGTTACCGCTGGGAGGAGTCGGCTTCAGGTCCACCCAGAAAGTATTATAGTCTTACCGAAAGTGGCACCAAAGTATTGGAAAGTCTTAAAGAAAACTGGATACAATTATCCACATCAGTAAACAGCATTATAAACTCAAACACCAGCAACAATGAATAAGATAATGAATATAAACATAGGTGGCATCGTTTTTCACGTTGATGAAGATGCCTATGATAAACTTGCAAGATACATCAGAGAAATTCGCCGGCAATTTAAAAACAAGAGCGACAATGATGAGATAATAAAAGACATAGAATCACGTATTGTAGAGTTATTTCAGGAGAAGCTCAACGACAAAAAAGATATAATCACTCTCGAAGATGTTGATGACGTTATAAACACCATGGGCAAACCACGTGATTTCTCAGATGAAGAAAATGATCCTTATGTCAGACAGGTTTTTCGTAAACGGCTATTCAGGGATATCGACAACAGAATGATTGGTGGGGTATGTTCAGGACTTGGTGCTTATTTCAAACTTGACCCGGTAATTTTCAGAATTGCTTTTATTATAGCTACCATATTTGGCGTAACCATTTTTGTTTATCTGATTATGTGGCTTATTATCCCTCCTGCCCGCACCATTGAAGAGAAACTGGAAATGCAGGGTGATCCAGTTACATTGTCAAATATCGAAAAATCAGTACGCGAGGAATTAAACAACATCAGAGATAAAGTTAATGATATGGCTTCACAGGCAAGGGATAAATGGAAAAAGTAGATGGTAAACACATAAAGAACAGAAATAAAAAATTATGTGACTACAATTTTACTACTTTTGAATAAATGTTTGATAATGTCATCTCAATGAGATATATAATAATTATATTAATTTCTTTTCTAGTATCATTTTCAAATATCTCTGTTTGTCAGCAATATAATGAGAATAAAAAGATTGAATTCGGGATTGGAGGTTCTTTCCATTATGATTATAAGGTGTCACATTATGCCCTTGTTTTTAACACATATATAAAACAAAACAATATTTACGCAGGACCGATGTACACTTCTGTTTATGAGAATATGACAGGGGATCCGGTGAATACATATGATGATCATGCCTATGGGCTGAATGTTGGCTACAGATATTTCATTGGTAAACGCAAAAAAGATCTAAAGCCTTTTATACAAATAGAGTTCATGATATTTTGGCAAGAATATTACGAACAACAACTGGGGCCACCAAATGTAACTGAACATACCAGAATAATAGTTGAAAATACAATCTCGGTGGGGATTGACTATACCATAAATTCCGGATTACATGTGTCAGGAGGACTGGGATTTGGGTCGTATGATGGACTATTTCTGATTTTCAATAACTTTACTCCCACCAGTTATATTGGGATTGAGTATCGATTTTAAAGCACACCACAGCCCCTTAAATACACATCAATGTATCTTGGGGAAAGGACTGAAAATTAGTAACCAGACTTAATAACCTGAGTTCGTCTATTCCATTAATAAATTACCTGATAAAAACTCTTATTCTTTTCTCTCCCAGGTATCTTACGCGACAAGAAAAAGCAACTCTCAAAGAAAAAAGAGAGTTGCTTTTTATCACAGTTATAAGTTTTAATCTATCTAATTATCTATGTGTTATTAAAATCTTACTAGTTTCGGTTTTATAATTATCTGTTGTTACAGCCACAACGTAAATTCCCTCTTTAAAAGTACTAACATCTATCACCTTATCCGAAGTCCGAAGAATAACCTGGCCTTGCATATTAAATATCTCTATGCTTTGCACATTATCACAAGAAACAAACAACATATCATTAGCAGGATTTGGGAATAACGAATAAGTCTCAACCGAACTCTCATCAATATCAATAAGGATGCTTACATCAATACGATCCGAGATATCAGACCAATAATCATCACCAAAAGCTGTATGTATTGCATTAATATCATAAGCATAACTATGATTTTCATTGTACCACAAACCATCAAACACGTAATGGTCAACATCTCCGGAAGTAATCTCATTCCATGAAATCATTTGATAAAGCTTATCGTCAGCGCTTAAGCTCTGTGTAACTGTAAATTGATCAATCAGGAAATTATATGCATGAGCGGAATAAATTCTCAAACGCTCCCGATCACTATTTTCACCCGTAACGAATTCCATTTCAATATTCATTATACCAGTTTCAGAAAATGTCACTTCATGTGTTTCTTCAGAAGAGAAAATCACAATAGTTTCGCCCTGAGTACAATAAATTTTTGCTTTAACAGTAAAAGTACTATTATTCTCCAGGCTCATTTCAGGAGTAGTAATCCCACCCATGAAATAATCATTATATCCAGCGCCAATCATACCATCAGCATAGATAGTGCTCGTTCCATACCAATCAGGACGTTCTGTATACATATCCAAACGATGTCTGTAAATATTATAATCAACGACAGGATTTTCAGGAGTACCACCATTTTGCACCAGAGAAAAATCCTCAGATAATACTACATAATCATCAACACTTACAGGTGTAGTAAAAACATCATAATTATGAATTTCATAACGATCGGCTTTTGGATGCGCATCCCAGTTAGCCTGATAACTCACTTCGGTAATATCTGTTGCTTCGTACATATCAGGAGGAGCTAAACCAAAAACATTTACCCAGTTGGATGTTACAGAAGTAAATTCACTATTATGAGCTTTCACATAATAGTAATAATCATAAGCAGGATCCAGATCAGTTATAGTATAAGTAGTATCCTGAACAGGAAAATCGTGATAAATAAAGTCTGTTGTCGTCGGAGGTGATGTTGTAAATTCCACATCATCAATAGCAATAACAGCACTTCCTTCGCTGTTATAAATGATTGCCATTTCCTCATATTTATCAGGATTCCAAAGCATTTCCGTTCTCACCCATCCCAGACCAACGCTATCATAAATACCACCCAAAGGCATATAAAGATAATCGCTCCATTGGCCACTTCGTTTTACTTTAAACTCAATAGAACCACTCTCACCGTTATATTCAACCAATTTGACATTTACATAAGCACTAGCAAATCTACCTCCATTATTGGGAAGAATAATAGTATCACCTATTGAATCCATACAAAGAGCCTGCGGTGCACTGATATAATTACCATCACCTGTAATTACTTGGCGAATATTTCCAGCATCCAGATTAATATGCCATCCTTCCGGATAATTTGGATTCTCCTCATCGATAAATGTACCATCATTATTTATTTCATCAAATCCTTCCAGCACATATACACTATCGTTTCCTGCGGGAATTTTTCTAAAAACTGTCAGCAGGTAGTCCTCGGCAGAATAAACTTCATTCCACCCAGTGGTAAAGCCATCCATAGTATATTCCGTGGCATCCTCAGCATTAGGAGCAGGAATAAAATCCATTGCTCTTGTAACAACAATATCATCAATTATGTGAGTTCTAAAGGCTTTAAACTGCAGATAACAATCATTGGATTCATCGTTTTCAAAGGTAAATGAAAGTTCTGTCCAGTCATGTGTAAAAATAGCGCCATCATACGCAATAGGAAAAGGATTATAAATACCGCCTGTTAATAAGTTACAATATATAGTTGTTTGGTCTACTGTTTCCCATGGCAACAGTTTAATTCTGAAGCTCACAGTAATAGTTCCCGACATTTCCATTTCAGGTGTATTCAACAGTCCGTTCATATCATCTGTAATTGCACATGTTTGCCCTGCCTGAAAGACACCAGCTCCAGACCATCCCGGTTGTTGGGTGTAATCAGGATCAATATAATAGTCGCTTCCTGCAAGCGGTGTGGTTGTATCTGGCTCATCTTCTGTTCCAAGAACAAACAACGAGAAATCTTCATTTACCAATACTTCACGTCCCCTGTAAGTGTCTTCTACTTTTTTATCAATATACTGATTCTGCGCAACGTGCGACTTTTGGTTATTGACACTTTCACCCTCAGTATTGTTGTCCGGTCTTTCCAAAGCTACAATATGAGTATCAGTATTGTGTTTTACTTTGACAATGTTTGATTGTTTTTGCGAAAAGATCGCTAATGAAATAGTCATGGCTAAAACTAACACCACGCTCTTTTGTAAGTTCAACTTTACCATAATTACGAATTTTAAATTGTTGAACAAAAATACCTCACCAACAACTCACATGCACTAACTAATGGGTGTATTAAATGCATACAACTCACAACGCTATGTGAACATTATAGATACACACAGAGCTATGTATTTACATATCATATACTTAGACAACGTAAAATCTAAGTAATCTCATAAAGTGAACCTTTACAAGGTCATTCTCTTGTAAATAAGTTATACATAAGTTTTGTATCCAACTTCAAAAACAGGTACTATTTAGTATTTCGAAAGGAAATTAAACAGCGATTCATTATGATTACTAATATTAAGAGTTTTACGAAGCCGTGATCTGGCTGTTCTGGCACTATCAGGACTTATATTACTTATGGAAGCAATATCTTTGGTATTAAGATTCATTTTTAAATAAGCACAAAGTCGTAGCTCATAGGGAGTAAGTTCAGGAAAATCAGTTTTAAGTTTATTATAAAAATCAGGATGAGTTTGAACAAAGTAATAATCAAAATCCTCCTGTGATTTATCCTCCAATGATTTTTTCAGATCAACAATAATACTTTGTATATTCTTTGAAGTTCCTTTGTTATATACTATATCCGAGAGTTTTTTAATAATATCTGAAAGCATCTCTTTCATCTTCACTTGCAGCAATACCCTTGCTGTTATCTCCCTGTTTCTCAAATCCAGTTCGTTTGAGAGAAATTCTTGTTGAACTTTTCTGTTCTTAATAAGAATATTTTTTCTATTTAGCAGAAGGAGAATAACAATTATAGCAGATATTAATAGTAACAGAATTAAATAAACGATCATCATTTGCTGGCGATGTTTTGTTTCCAGCATATATTGATTGTATTCTATCAATTTTTTTTCTTCATTAATTTTATTTTGGAAAACCAATTCAGACATTTTCATTATATTATTAATAGTAATTAAGCTGTCTTTTAGAGAATTATATTCAAGGATAACATCTGAAAACTCTTTATAGTTTCCCTTATCATAAAGTAAATTTTTCAATATACCCAAACCTTCTACTTCCAGTTCTAAATAGTTATACTGATGTGCCTTATAAATCCCCTTATCAACAAAGCAAGTAGCAGTATCTGGTTGTTGTAGCTTATAATATGAATATCCCAGTTCAATATAAGCACTAGCTTCTAATTCAGCGTTACCAGATTCAGGCAATGTATCCAAACACCTGGTTAATATTGTTATTGCAGAACGATAATCTTGTCTGGCATTGTAAATCTCACCCAATTTCACAAAAACCCACGCAGCATCTTCAGCTAATGAAACAAATGAAAATGCTTTGTTATAGTAATACACTGCAGAGTCATAATTTTGCAAATTCTCATGAAATGCTCCGAGATGAAAATACGGGTAAAACATATTTTGATTGATAAACGCAGGATCTGTTATCAACATTTTATCTATTTCGATGGCAGCTGAATCATTACCAAGATAAAAATAAGTAACCGCCAGATTTGAATTAAGAGCAAATTCCAGATCCATATCCCGCAGATCTTTATTCAATTTCAATCCCTTTTGAATATTGACATAATATTCCTTAAACATCTGACTTTTAAAATAACACACTGACAATGATGAATAAATGCGTATTTTCAATCTGTTATTTTCCTTGCTTTCATGAAGCAGGCTACTTAAATATTCTGCTCTTAATAAATAAGGTAGCGCTTCTCTATAATTGTTCTCTGTTAAAAGCAAAGTACCCTGATAAAAATCGCCTAATGCTTTTACATAGTTTGTGTTTATTTCCTCCGACAGATCAATAATTTCATTAATATACGGCTTTGACCTCTGATATTCCTTATGCTTAAAGAACGCTTTAACAACATAATCCAATGCATTTACTCTGTTTATATCTGCTTTATTGTTTTTACGTAATTTAACAGCAAGGCTGTCTGCTATTTCTATTGTTTTATCATTTCCATAGATTGATATCTGGAAAAGAAAAAACATATTTAAAACTAATATAGCAAGCAACCAATTCTTCATTATTCATTATTCATTATTCATTTTTCATTCTTCATTTATCATTCTTCATTCTTCATTTTTCATACTCCCCTCCCACTACTTAGGCGCCTTTTGCAATAAAACAATAGCAATAACAGTAAATATAATATTAGGTATCCATGAAGCAGCTATTGGTGACAAATTTCCAAAAGTTGAGAAAACCGTTGAAACCTGGATAAGTAGTATATAAGAGAATGTAAGAGCTATTCCAACTCCCAGATGCATTCCAATACCTCCCCTAACCTTTCGGCTTGATAAGGACACTCCTATTATAGTAAGTATTATTATAGCCACTGGTCCTGATGTCCGTTTATATTTCTCAATCTCGTATTTCTTATAGATATTAGATCCCTTGGCTTTTTCCTTTTCAATAAAATCATTCAGTTCAAAGTAATTCATCTCCTCAAACTTCTCCTTAATCTTATACAGGTCTTCCGGCTGGATAGAAAATACCGTATCAAGCTCCACCCCTTTTACCAGAGACTGTCCGTTACTATCAATAGTACGTATATAATAATTCTTAATCTTCCAACCATAGCCATTATCAGTATTATGATTTGCTGTATCAAGTATCAACTGATCAGCCATCAACTTATATACAAGCTTCTGGCCTTCAAACTTCTCAATGGAAAACTTATATCCTTTCCGGATATTATTGTTGTAAGTCTCGATATATGCAAATGTATTGGGAGCTATCTGTATATGCAGATTCTTGGCTGCATCCTTGGTAAGATCTTCCATATACATCCCCTTAAACACACGACGATGTTTATTGGTTTCAGGGATAAGAAAATTCCCAAGATAATAGGACATTATCGCAAGCAATACCGCAGATATCATATATGGATACAACAATCGGCGGAAGCTTACCCCACTACTAAGTATTGCAATAATCTCCGTGTTTCCGGCAAGCTTAGATGTGAAAAATATTACAGAGATAAATGTGAAAAGATATACAAACAGATTAATAAAGTAAGGGATAAAATTCAGATAATAATCTACCACAATAGCTTTTAAGGGTGCTTCCTTCTCAATAAAGCTATCGATGTTTTCACTGATATCAAATATAATTACAATAATGATAAGCAGTGATATTGCGTAGAAGAAAGTCCCGAGGAATTTCCTGATTATATATCTGTCAAATATCTTAAGCATTGTAAGTTACTATAATCTTTGTGCTACTTTTTTAACCATTACATTTTTCCACTGTGCGAAATCGCCGTCAATAATGTGCTTACGCGCTTCACGGACGAGCCACAAATAAAAAGCGAGGTTATGCTGACTGGCTATCATACCTCCCAGCATTTCCTTTGCTGTAAAAAGATGGCGAAGATAAGCCTTTGTGTACTGTTTATCAACATATGAGTCACCTTCTTCATCAATTAATGAAAAATCGTCCTTCCACTTTTCGTTTTTTATGTTTATGATACCATTTTTTGTAAAGAGCATACCATTACGACCATTTCTGGTGGGCATCACACAATCAAACATATCCACACCATGTGAAATACCTTCTAATATATTCGCAGGAGTACCCACTCCCATGAGATAACGTGGTTTATCCTTCGGAAGTATGCCGCACACTAATTCTGTCATTTCATACATCATTTCGTGGGGTTCGCCAACCGACAATCCGCCAATTGCATTACCATCAGCGCCACAGCTGGCAATGTATTCAGCAGATTTCTTTCTAAGATCTTTGTAGGTGCTACCCTGCACTATAGGAAACAATGTTTGTTCATAACCATACAGCGGTTCGGTATTTTTCATATGTGTGATACACCTGTCAAGCCAGCTGTGTGTTATATCCATTGAATTACGTGCATAGTTATACTCACACGGATAAGGAGTACATTCGTCGAAAGCCATAATAATATCAGCACCTATTTTGCGCTGTATATCGATTACATTTTCAGGAGTAAAATTATGTCGTGAGCCATCAATATGCGACTGAAATACAACGCCTTCATTGGTAAGCTTCCGTGTATCAGACAGCGAGTAAACCTGATATCCACCACTGTCGGTTAGTATTGGTTTGTCCCATCCGTTAAATTTATGCAGTCCTCCGGCTTTTTCTATAATATCCGTTCCCGGACGAAGATACAGGTGATATGTGTTACCAAGAATTATTTCAGCGTCAATATCATTTTTCACATCACTAATGTGGATACCCTTTACAGATCCAACAGTGCCCACAGGCATAAAAATCGGTGTTTTTATCTTCCCGTGACCAGTTGTTATTTCGCCTGCCCTTGCCGATGATTTGTCGTCAGTTTTCTTTAGTTCAAAAATCATTAATAAAAATTTTGGCAAAGATACTCCAATTAATACAAGTTGAATAATTTTGCAGGCTATGAACATAAATGACTTATTCAACAACCTGTCGATAGCAGAGATGACTGGCGCGATTATTTTCGCAACATCCTCACTTACAGTAATTATATATTACGCGGCTGTCTTCACAAAGCTGTTACGCCTTTCGGCAGAAGACAGCCGGCAACCTGCTACTGAGCCTGTTTCAGTAATTATTACTGCCCGTAATGAAGATTACAATCTGCAAAAGAATCTTCCATTAGTACTGGAGCAAAACTACCCCAATTTCGAAGTAATAGTTGTAAACCACGCTTCCAATGATGATTCGGCTATGATACTTGTGGAGATGAAAAACAAATATTCCCATCTTCAGGTTATAACCATTGAACAAGACCTGAACTTCTTCAGTGGTAAGAAATTCCCGCTTTCCATTGGTATCAAATCTGCAAAGCACGATTTACTATTGCTAACAGATGCTGATTGCACCCCTGATTCAGAAAACTGGATTCAGTCGATGGCCTCATCATACAATCCGGAAACGGAAGTAGTACTGGGATATGGCCCTTATAAAAAGGAAAAGGGGCTTCTCAATACAATTATCAGGTACGACACCATGATGATAGCCCTTCAGTATTTTTCATTTGCACTGGCAGGAAGGCCTTACATGGGCGTAGGTCGTAACCTCTCATACCGCAAGGAGCTATTTATGAGAAACAAAGGATTTATCTCTCATTTAAATATCTCTTCCGGTGATGATGATCTGTTTATCAGACAAGTATCCAATAAAAAGAATACAAGAATAGCAGTATCTCCCGACAGCTTTGTGTATTCCAATCCCAAAAGAACATTTACAAACTGGATAAAACAAAAGAAACGTCATTTTTCAACATCCGGAAAATACTCCTTCCTGTTAAAGATGTTTCTTGGGCTATTTAGTCTGGCACAGGTAATCTTCTACCTGTCGCTGATAGTTTTATTGTCAACACAAACACTCATAATTCCGGTTGCTGCACTGGCAGTAATAACCCTTTTTGTCAGAGTACTTATTCAAAAAAAAGTCGCTCAGAAGCTTGGTGAGAGTCAATTATTATTATTTTCGCTAATTGGTGATATATTCTATGTACTGATATTGCCAATAATAACAATACGAGGTTTAACCGGGAAAACACAATCGTGGAAGTAAATCAGAAACTTACGGAAAAAGGTCAGCGTGATTACAAATTAATCCGCAATGCTCTGGATAACGGAGATCAGAACGCCTATGCCGAGTTGATGAGTAATTACCGCGATTCGCTGTATTACACCATGTTAAAAATGACCAGCGATCCACATGATGCTGAAGATCTAACCATTGAAGCATTTGGTAAAGCATTTAAAAACCTTGAGCAGTACACCAGTGATTATGCCTTTAGCACCTGGCTTTTTAAGATAGCCACAAATAATTGTATCGACTTTATGCGTAAGAAAAGCAGAGGCAACTTCACAGTAAATACCGATGAAGGCGAGGATGATATGTCGTCAACAGTGAAAGAAGAATCACCCGACCCTGAGGAACAGTTTATAATGGATCAGAAGATTCATCTAATGCATGAGGTAGTGAAAAAGCTGAAACCTCATTACAAAAATCTTATTGAACTGCGGTACTTTAAAGAATACACCTATGAGGAGATTGTTGACGAGTTAGACCTCCCCCTGGGAACTGTAAAAGCGCAGCTGTTCAGATCACGTGAATTTCTTTTTAATATCCTGAAAAACTCGAGAGAGAGGATTTAGGGAGTTTAGGGACTGAAGGGACATTAAAACCAGGAGAACCCGCAACTTAAAATTCATAATAAAACTAAAAGCTTCTAAAGAAATCAAAATATCGCCAGTATTTTAATATAGTGGCATATTTTTGCAAATATGTCAGTTTATACCGGGCATTGTATAGAGGGGATTTGGAGACTGGGAGACTTGGCGAAAATGCAACGAGAGAAATTCAGGAGTAATTTCACTTTTCATTATTCATTTTTCATTATTCATTATTCATTATTCATTTTCCATTCTCCATCGTCACTCTTAACAATCATCTGTGAAAAATTACGTTATATTGCCATAATTTGGCTGTGGTAAAGCATTACTTTTGTTATATAATTCTACTGATTTGAAAATTAACCAGACAAGATATCTGTTGTTTATAATACTGTTATTTCAGGTGTTATCAGCTTTTCCGCAAAAGCGTATAACTACTGAAGAATATATTGAAACATATAAGGATATAGCTATAAAAAAGCAACAAGAATATAAAATACCGGCATCTATTACACTGGCGCAGGGTATTCTTGAGTCGGGTAGTGGTAACAGTAAGCTTGCGCAGAAAGCTAATAACCATTTCGGGATAAAGTGTCATAAGGGCTGGACTGGCAAAACATTCAGAATGGATGATGATGCCAAGAATGAGTGTTTTAGAAAATATAAAAAGGCTGAAGATTCATATCGCGATCACTCTCTGTTTCTTACTCAACGTGGCAGATACTCGTTTTTGTTTGAATACAAAACTACCGATTATAAGAAGTGGGCTCATGGCCTTAAAAAGGCCGGATATGCTACTAATCCTAAATACCCTCAACTTCTTATCAGGATAATTGAGAAATATAACCTGCAGCAATATGATACTGAGGTACCTTCTAAGAAATCAAACGACTCAAAGAAAATAAAGGGTGCTGCAAGTAATATTGGTATTGCTGATTTCGAAAAAGCTGAAGTATGGCCGTCATCAGGTCGACAGATTTATAAGAACAACCGCAAAAATCTTATTATCATTGAAAAAGGTGATACCTTTTACGGACTTGCTGAAGAGTTTGAGATGTATCAATGGCAGTTCAGAAAATATAATGATCTGGATAAGAACCATGTGCTTAAAATTGGTGAGGTTATTTATCTACAGAAGAAAAGGCGTAAAGCAGATCGTAAACACAAGGCTTATGTTGTTAAGCAGGGAGACAGTATGTGGAAAATCAGCCAGATGTATGGCGTCAGGCTTTCACGATTGTACAAAATGAATAACATGACTAAAGGAGTTCAGCCTGCTGTGGGCAGGAAGATTGCGTTGAGATGAGAGTTTTGGGACTTTAGAGACTGGAGGGACTGAAGAGACTTGAGGGACTGGAATACAATCATTTGCTTACACAGGTGAAAACACCTGTTATCACTTGTGGAAACAGATCTTTTCTCTTGTATTATTAACATCCTGATGCGCATCAGGATGATTTCTGATGCGCATCAGGATTGTTTTTGATGCGCATCAGGATTTCATTAACACAAAAGAAAGCAAGCGTTTTCACAGGTGGTATTACCTGTTTTCACCTGTGAAAGCAAATGGTTTTATTCCAGCCTCCAGGTCACATTCTCTCCCGATCGCCTCTTCGCCCAGTCGCCCAGTCGCATTTTCTCCCAGTCCCTTCAGTCCCTCAAGTCCCTACACAATCACTTCAAGCTCCTCAGCTGCTCTTCAATAACAGTCTTTCTTGCTTCAGCATCAGCCTGTTTCTTACGCTCTTTATCTACAACAGCGGCAGGTGCATTGTTAACAAATCTCTCATTTGACAGCTTTGCATTTACAGATTTCAGGAACCCGTTTGTATATTTCAGCTCTTCCTCCAGCTTGGCAATCTCAGTATCTTTATCAATACCAGAACCAACCGGGATATAAAACTCCTGTGCTCCTACAGTAAAAATAAGTGACGCTTCAGGCTTTTCCTTTACAATCTCTATTTTTTCAAGATTACCGAGTTTACTCACAACTGGATAAAAGATACAGTCAGACAAATCACCTTCCTGAACAAAAAGCTCAAGTGCTTCTTTTTGTGGTATATTTTTATCTTTTCGGATGTTTCTGATACCAGTAATTATATTCACTGCATAATCAAATCCCTGGATATTCTTATCATTAACATCATCAGCTTTTGGCTGCTGTTTAACAATAATATCATCACCATCTTCTCTTTCACGTAGTAAATGCCATATCTCTTCTGTGATAAACGGCATAAATGGATGGAGTAGCTTCATCAGATCTTCGAAAAGACTTACTGTAGCATCCAATGTTTTGGCATCAATAGGTTTTTGATAAGCTGGCTTAACAATTTCCAGGTACCAGCTACAGAAGTCGTCCCAGATAAGCTTATAGATAGACATCAGAGCGTCAGAGATTTTAAATCTGTCGAAACTGGTTTCAATTTCATCAATAGCCAGTGAAAGTCTGTCGTTAAACCACTGAATACCCAGCTTACTGCTTTCCGGCTGTTCAATTGTATCATCAACTTTCCAGCCTTTAACAAGACGCAACGCATTCCATATTTTATTACCAAAGTTCCTGCCCTGCTCACATAAAGCCGGGTCGAAAGGAAGATCATTACCAGCAGGAGCAGTTAGCAGCATTCCCAGGCGCACACCATCGGCACCAAACTCTTTAATCAGATCCAGAGGATCAGGTGAGTTACCAAGTGTTTTCGACATTTTCCTGCCTTGTTTATCGCGTACAATTCCTGTAAAGTAAACATTCTTAAAAGGAATAGCATTGCGGTATTCCAGTCCTGCCATAATCATTCTGGCAACCCAGAAGAAAATAATATCAGGCGCTGTTACAAGCGTATTGGTAGGATAATAGTAATTAATATCATCGTTATCCGGATTGCGTATTCCATCAAAAACAGATATTGGCCATAGCCATGAAGAGAACCATGTATCGAACACATCCTCTTCCTGAACCAGGTCGTTTACTGTCAGGCCATCAGCATCAAATTGCTTTTTAGCCTCTTCCAAAGCTTCTTCAGCTGTTTTAGCAACAACGATATTACCATCAGGCAAATAAAAGACCGGAATACGCTGTCCCCACCATAACTGGCGACTAATATTCCAGTCGCGGAGATTCTCCATCCAGTGACGGTAAATATTTTTAAACATAGGCGGATGAAACTCAATCTCGCCACTTTCAACAACATCAAGGGCTGCCTTACCCAGTTCACTCATCTTCAGGAACCACTGCAATGACAGTTTAGGCTCAATAACAACATCAGTACGTTCAGAGAACCCCACCTTATTAATATAGTCTTCAATTTTAACCAGACTACCAGCTTTCTCCAGATCACCAATAATCTCATCGCGGACAGCGAAACGATCTTTACCAATGTAAAGCTCAGCTTTCTCACTCATTGTTCCGTCATCATTGAAAATATCAATAGCCGGAAGATTATATTTAATACCTATTTCATAGTCATGCACATCATGTGAAGGAGTAATTTTAAGAGCTCCGGTACCAAACTCACGATCAACATAATCGTCGGTAATAACAGGAATAGCCCTGTTAACCAGAGGCACAATAACTTTCTTTCCATGAAAAGCAGTAAATCTGTCATCCTCAGGATGCACACAAACAGCAGTATCACCAAGGATAGTCTCAGGGCGTGTAGTAGCGATAGTCAGATACTCATCCTCGCCTTCAAGCTGATAACGCAGATAATACAATTTGGATTTCAGCTCCTTGTGAATAACCTCTTCATCACTAACGGCAGTCTTTGCCTGAGGATCCCAATTAATCATACGCACACCACGATAAACCAGACCTTTTTTATACAGATCAATAAAAGTATCAATTACAGAATCATAAAGAGATTCATTCATGGTAAAGGCAGTACGGTCCCAATCGCATGAAGCGCCTAATTTTTTAAGCTGCTCCAGGATAATACCACCATGCTTATGAGTCCATTCCCATGCATGTTCCAGAAACTGATCACGACCAATCTCATCTTTATTAATACCTTCATTCTTAAGTTTATTCACCACTTTAGCTTCGGTAGCAATAGACGCATGGTCGGTACCAGGCACCCAGCAGGCATTCATACCCTGCATACGGGCTCTTCTTACAAGCACATCCTGAATAGTATTGTTAAGCATATGGCCCATATGTAACACACCAGTAACGTTAGGAGGTGGAATTACAATAGTAAACGGCTCACGTTCATCAGGCTCAGAGTGAAAATAATTCTTTTCCATCCAGTGGCTGTACCACTTATCTTCAGTAAGTACCGGATTATACTTATCAGGAATATTCATAATGCACTTTTTAATTAGACGGCAAAAATAGAAAAGATAGTGGTATGATGATGATGTTTAGGTAAAGTTTTGATATTTGAATCCCTATACTCAGGGTAGTTTGTAACTACGGTTAGTGTGGGAATTATTAAATAAATATGATCGTAATCTTATTTTTCATCTTCTAATTTATTTTTGTTAACTTTTAGCTTAAATACAATATTAATACCATATGACAATTTCCCCCGGTTATAAAAGGAATTAGAATAAAATAATGGATTAGATAAATTTTGCAATACATATGGCTGTATAGCTACAGAGATTCTCTTATTTGGAAAAGTGTAACTGACATTTAAATTATAGTATATTTCTCCAAATGGATTAAATTCCAAATCACTTGGAAATAAACCAGAGATATTCCCATCTGTGTAATATGAAATACACTTATGTTCATTAAAATAGTTTAACATAACTCCTGTACCAATTCCTATAGAATAATTATTTAGCTTATAAGAAACTCCAAATAAAAAAGGGATTTTAAAAAATGAATAATCCTGATCCTTTTTGATAATTGTTTTACTATCCAAATAATTAACAGAGAAATCTTTTGTGTTATACATAAAACCTGTGGAAAAATGATAAATAAAATATTGTCTTTCTATCTCATAATTTATCTTCAATCCTGCAAGAAAGTTGTAATCATTATTAACATCTGCATCCACTGAATTCTCAAACTGATACACCAAGACTGGAGAATAATCTATTTCCAGAGTAAAATATTTATTACTTTTTGTTTCTTGAGAATACAAAGCACCAATAATATTAAACATTAATACGAAAATCATCAACGTTTTAGTTTTCATAACAACTTCCTTTCATCTATTTCATACTTTGAATCCGATTTATTGCTTTTTGTGGTAAAGATATGAATTTGTTGGTGATTATTGACCTCAAATTGACTGATTTCATTTAAATATGCCAGCGCAATTTCTTTTTACGTCAATAACCGAATGTGCTTTTAGCTATGTTGTGTTCTTTGAAAAATTCTTCTTGCGTTTGATCTCCCTTCTCCCACTTACGAATCAAATTAAACATTTGTTCCTTGGTTTATTTGTTTTTTGTTCTCATGCGGCTAAAATATGAATTGCCCGCTATGTTTGAGGTACGGGGTTAGTAGGGTGGATACTTAATAATAACCCTAATCAAAACCAAAGAATTGTGCCTAAAATAAGTTTTTTTCATTCCCTTTTCAACGATGCAATAACCTATAATAATAGCTCTAACTATTGCTATTAAATAAATTGTTTTAATATGTGAAGCGTAGTTACAAACTACGCTTAGTGGGGGTATTCGTCCATTTTACTCCACCACATATTACATCCATTATACCAAAATCCAGCATTTAAAATCCAGTCATTTAAGTTTTCAGGATTTACATCCATATTATTGTTATGTCCTCGAAATAACATTGCCATAGAAGTTAATGCACACCCTTTATTTCCAATTGTAGCACCATAGCAATTACCTAGTTGATTACCCAACAATTCACTTTCCCACTCGGTATCAGCTTGGTTGAATACTCCTGTTGATAAAATTGGTTGACAAGTCTCAACTTGGGAAAATAATTCAACAGATAAGTAGCTTATAACAACAAGTAATATTATTGTTTTATAATTTACATTCATTTTTTATATCTTTTATCTTAACTAAAATTGATTCCTTATTTCTTTTTGCAGAGGAACTTGATAACACTATTTCATCAAGCTTATTTGATAAATCATACTTTATAAAAATCATTGCAATTTTTTTTATTTCATATCGTGACAACTCTTTACCTTTTATTATTGATGAAACCAGTCTGTTCTGATATAACGAATCGCCAATCAAATTCATGCATATGACCGCATCAAGCTTAATAATATTATTATTACTATTAGTTGCAAGCGTGAATAATAATTCTTTAGGTTTATCGGAATTGTAATGGCCTAAAACAGTATTTATTTGTTCAAAGTATTGAAGATAAACGTAATCACCATAAGCAATAATAAGAGTCTCTATTCTATTAATAACACTATCTATATTTACTAGATTAGGGTAACTACTGGCAAACAATATCCATTCCTTTGCACAAGACCAATCTATATTTTTTGCCACAATGTTGCCTTTATACTTGTTAAAACCAAGTATTGACAAACAAGCATATTTCACTTCTTTATCAGAAACAGTATCATAAATTCTAATTATGTCAGGCAAGTAGGTCGTGTCATAAGTTGACTGATAACGCCAAATATCCTTGTATGAGATCAACGACTTATTTTTTATTATATTCATGACTGTATCTGGACTTTCATAAGACTTAAGTAAATTGAAAAAGTCTTTATCTGTTGAACCAAAAAAAGCACAATCATTTCCAGCAATGTAAGTATGCCTTGTTCTCAAGCTCCAAAAATCATCTGGATACATTAAGGTCGATTCTTTATTGCATTGAGATAGAGAGTCTAAACTAGTGATAATTAAAACAATAATCAAAAGCCGATACTTTTTCTGTAACATAATATTCATAATGAGTCATTAATAAAATTGTTGGGAATTGTACGTCGTCAAACCAAAGTGCACTTTTTGCATCAATATTTAATAGAGAGTTATTCACTGTTTGACAAATATAAAAATTAAATAATACACTTCAATTAATTTTCTGATTTAGCGAAGTTATTTCCGAAAAAAGTCTTTAAAAAAATCCTTACGGGTTTTAAAAACCATTTTCAGAATAACTACGAGTCAATTTAAATCAAAGACACGACATTCATTACAATAACACGTAAAATCCACTAATTTCTATTTTCTTATAGCACAAGATGAAGACCTCACGCTATTAGTAGGATCAAATTGTTGGAATTCTATCATTTAACAAAATAATAATAATCAAAATAGTATAACCTTGTTTCCCATCCAGGAGTTGAATCATCCTTTTTACAATATTCTTCGATTACTCCATGAATTTTATGCTCACCTGTCTTTTGCGGAAAATAATCATAAATTACGACATAGTTATCAGTATATAATCTACGATAATAATTCGTATCATTAGCAATTTCAAAATATACAAACATTTCACTTTCACTAAAATGAGGGGCTTTAAGATCCACTTCCAGAAATAATGTATCTCCAATAGATATTGTATCATTAACACTTTTAATTTCAAAATAATTACTTTTTCTATAATTGGTATCTCCATTTTGATTGAAATAAATCACCTCATTTAAGTAACTCTCAAATGGTTCAAGAAGAATATATTTTCCGATAGCTTCCAAGTGTCCATCTTTCAAAAAATAATTTATTGAACCATCAAATTCTCCTAAATAATAATTACCTTCAATTTTTATATTACCATTATTATAATATTTTTTAAACGGTCCTATTTTCCTACCATTTTCCCATGTATATAATTCCATTAATTCACCATTTGAATCATAATACTTGGCGATACCATTTAAAGTATCGTTTTCCCACGTTGTTATTGAAGAAATTTTACTGTTTTCTTCATAGTATTTTATACATTTACCGTTTTTCAAACTATCTATTATCTCACATTTTTCTTTAATATTCCCATTTTCAAACCTCTCAACATAATAATATGGGTTTTCACAAGAAGTTATAAGAGATAATAATATTATTACAATAATTCGATTATTCATTTTTACGAACTTTTTTTATATAGAACTTTTTGTTGGTTTTAGACGTATCTTTAACTTGAACAACTGAATCTTTATATCTTGACCCACGAGTAAAGGCTCTTGTCTTATAAGTATAATTATAATAGCCATTATCGTAAGTTATATACTCTAAAATTTCACCCCCCCACTGAGCGTAGTTTCATCCAAGGGCAGACACGTGCAACCACACTAAAATATAAATCATTTTTCATAACATATCAATTTTCAATAGGTTGCCCCATTCCGGCATAATTATTCACACTTGAATAAAAGTATTCATTGTCATTGTCAACAATATCTGCCCAATCAACAACCCCTGAGCTGTTTACATAATAATATATTAATTACTTATCATTATCTTTTTTGAAGAAACCACATTGCCCTTTGTATCAAATATCGTGGCTATAATCATTTGCGATGATATTCCATTTATCGCTATTGTGTTATCCCCCTGATATATCTTATGTGTAGAGATAAGTGCGTTGTTGATTGTGTTTAGGGTTAATCTTACACTTTGCTGATCGCCTGTGTATTCAACAGTGATTTGGTTGCTTGCAGGATTGGGGTAGATAAAAATTTGAGTCTTTTCCTCTTTATTACTCATTCCTGACAGACTCTCACAGTCGATGCTGATAAAAACCAGTTCTCCTTCGTTGCTCATATTTCCTTTCCAACACTGGCCGTCAGGTGATTTCATAATCATTCCATCAAAATCATTCTCAAACATTATATCTCCATTTACATGAAGCTTTGTTTTTGGATCGTCAACACCTGCCCCTATATTTCCTTCTCCAAATATATAATTCGATTCAGAATTAAATAACAGCCCCAAATCAGACGTAGCTCCTACACTATGATTGCTATTCCCAAGAAATAAGTATGCTCCGTTCTCTGATATTGATTTACCACCTGAACCCCCTGCCCAGTTATAAGGCTCTATTAGCATTGCTGCTATTTCTGATTCGTCGGCGCGGAGGTGGAGTTTTGCCTGGGGAAAATAATATCCATTAGCATCTGAAATATTTCCTATTGATACTTTTCCAGTTAAAGTATATCCAACATTTGATGGTGCCTGACTTACAAACAATGTAGGCTTTGTACTATTAAAACCTATTGCCAGTGAATTCACCATGGAATTCACAAGTTTGTAATTTTGTGAAACTCCCATTCCAATTACCATTGCCTGGGAGGCATTTGAACTCGTTTCAACTAACCTCCCCAACGTAAATGATCCATCGGCACCCGAAATAGCATATGAACCTATGGATATCGCCTCTGTATTGCCCGACTCACAATATGTTCCAAGAGATATACTCCTTTGACCTATTGCTGATGAAAAATAGCCCGCAGCAAATGAATTGCTTCCATTTGCAATAGTACTTGTGCCTATTGCACTTGAATTTAATTCATTCGTTGTTGTGTTCTCATGGTTAACTTGCGAAAATAATTCCGTAAATGTTACCATAATTACCATAGTAAGCACTATTCTTAAAATTCTCATAACTTTATTTATTTGATTTAATCCATTTACCTGTCTCGTAAACAATATTATTATCTTTAATTTGCCAGGTATACATACCAGGCAATAAATTTTCAGTATTTAGTGTCGTTATCAGATTATTAATTGACTCACGCAGCACCACTATTCCATTAAGGTTGTAAAGCTCAAAACAGGTCTCTTTTAATGATGTTCTTATATTTATAACTTCATTTCCCGGATTGGGGTAAAGTATAGCATTATGCAAATTGCCTATTTCAATTTCTGTATTTCCTACCGGAAAGTATGATGTATCCAGTTTTACTATATAAATATCACGCTCTTCATCCTGCATTAAATAATCATACCTTGTGCATGTTAACAGCATTCCCCCATCGGAACAAGCTGTTACAGAAGCACTGGCATAATGTGCATCTCCTCCAAAATATTTTTCTGATATTAAGTTCAAATTCTGATCCATCCTAGCTATGGCAATATAATTATAGTAATTTGGATATGTACTTAACGAAGTACTGTCTTCTCCGACCAAATAGATATTATCCGGCGAGTAATAATCAAGTGCACAATTACTAGTTCTATTTTTTGACCTTGGATTTGTTATATAACAACTATCCAATACCCTAAAACCAGTATCTAGTTTATAGGCCATCAGGAAATTCATGGAATATGTATTTGGCGGATTATAAAAAGGAATCGAAGATTTACTGCCAGCTACAAGATTCCCATCAGGCAAGAGTTTTGCAGAGAGATGATCACAGAACCATCTAGGGTAATAAAGAACTTCGGTTTGCTGTAAATTAAAATCCACCTCAATACATTGCGATTCAGGACCAAGGGGATCGTAATGAGCAAAATGCGTATGTAGCCAATAGGCTGTTGAATCGTAATTATATGTTAGATCCTGAACCATACCGGCACTATCAGCACTTGTGCTTCCTGTGTATATTCTGTAATCTAGACTATCTCCATTGTCAGAAAACCGAAAAAGAAACATATTATGACTTGGTTGCAAATAACAAGCATGTAAATATCCTCCATCTTTAAGCTTAAGTAAGTTGGGATACCAAGGAATAGTTCCATAATCATATACCTGGTGTAATTGGTATATTTTTTCCCAGATAATATCCAGGTTACTATTTACTTTGGCAAAGTATGAAAACCAGTAAACACTTGAGCTGTCAACATTATATCCTGTACCGGTAACAAGGTATTCTATCGGAGAGTCACTCACTACTATTATATCCCTCAAATTAAGCACAGTATCGGTTTTAGAAATCAGCCGGGATATCGTATCACCATTTTCACTAACTTTGTATAAATATGACCTGAAAACTGATGAATCAACCTGTCTCTTTAATACAATGCCAATGGAATTGTTATCACTATCCAAAACAAAATTAAAGGCATAAGCGTCATCTTCATCATCTATTAAGATATCAAATGTTTGTTGTGCAAAACCAATATTAATATATAATAGTGAAAATAGAGTTGTTATAAATAGAATAAATCGACATAACATAAGTACGAGTTTTGATAAAACTGGAAACCTCTTATTCATTATTTGCATCAAACAAATATTATAAATGGTTTCCGGTTGTAAGTTAAAATTATTCTACTAATAGTATATCTTCTATATCAAACGGCTGGGCTGCGTAAACAAACCATTCATTACCAAGGTAAATTGTAAAATCATGTTGAATATAGGGTTCATAACAAATGCAACTACGAGGCAGGTTACTGCAATTTTAAAGGGTTTTAATCTTTTCATAATAATTTTATTTAGTTAGTTCAAATTTGTTCTCATTTTAATGAACAATAATAAATTTATGTACTATTAACTCTATCAATTTCCTTTGTAAAAAGGATTATATTTATTTGAAATTAATTTTTAAGCAGGTCTCTTCGTCTTTATCGCCTTCCTATTAATCAACTGTTTATCCACTAATTTCAATATTTACTTCAAAAGTAGTGGTATTTTTCGTTAGCCTCCAAACTTTTTTGATTTCTTTTTGTAGAAGAATGCAGATGTTATATATTAAGGTGGGAGGAGTATCACTGTGTATACGTCTTTTACAGCTTTATTTAGAATTGTTATAAATTCCAATAATAAACAATCTTTACTATTACTAGTCTGAAACAATCTGTTTATTAAACCGATCTTTGGGGAAAATGCTAAATTACAATGGGAAGACTAATATCCTATCGTGCACCTAATCCAGAATGATATTTCACTTCCCCATATCACTTCTTATTAGCTTGTCTCTCAAGCTTCCTCTGCCTCCTCTTCTCTTTTCTTTCTGCTCTTCTGATTTCCCTGGGGTCCATACCTTTTGCCACATAGATACTATTCTGTTGCTTCTTTGCCTTTCCGGGAACAATAGTACCTACAACACCACTCTGAACAGTCTTCCACAGGAAATTACCAATACCTTTGTACTCACATCTTTCAAAATACATGGGTACAGTCCTGGGAGATTTATCCTTAGCAGGATTATTCTCAATAATAACCTTGTTAGCTATCCACGTCAGGAACTTATTCTCATCCATCTCATCATTTCTGATTATTGTCCCTTCCAAATCATGATAAAGGAAAGTCATTTCACCCATAGCCAGTTTAGGATTTGCGTTGGCCATGAAGGTAAGTCCATCTAGATAACCATTACTAACCTTAGCACCGATAGCAGGCACAGTAACATCATTAATAGACTTTAGGTCGCCACTTTTGAGATATCCTGAAAAAGAGAAGGTATCCACCGGACTATCCAAATCAAGGTTAATCTCAACACCCATGTCGATTTTGTTCTGTAGTTTAGCTGCAAGATCAATTTTCATTAACGGGTTTCTGTTCAAACTATCATTGATTGTTGATATATTGGTAATAGATCCAGCCAGACTACCAAGAATTACATTCATCTTTTCCTTACGCGATGGGTATTTCTCTGAATATACCAGCTTGCTGTTAGAAAAAATAACACTGTCGATAAACAGGTTTGTCTTAAGTTTTTCCAAAGATTGCTGTGGTAGCAGGGGTCTCTTTGCTTCATTAAAAGGTTTGCTTTTATCTTTAAAGATAGACAAATCCATGCCATCAATCATAATTCTGGATATCAGCACCCTTGAGTCATGAATAAACCTCCGTGGATAGAAATCATATATCTTAATACTCTTAAGATTCAGATTATAGATTTCATACTGGTACTTGCTGAAGCTAACCATTTTACTCAATGAGTATCTGGGTTCAATTTTTATGCCCTTAAAGCAAAGTATTGAATCCATCATACTAAAGTCCATACTCTCAAAAGTAAATATGTATTTACCTCCGGGAAGCATCAGCTTCTCAGATTTAAGGTTAAAATCTATATTCTTAAAGATAAGCTTATAGCCAGCATTTTCACCTTCATTCTTAACAAGTCCTATTTTTTGAATGTCAAGGCTCACATCAGGAGCATTAAAAGTAGTATCATTGGTTTTCAGGTTAATCATCCTGAAAGTAACACCCTTAAGTTCAATAAGATTAAGGTTCAATCCTGAGATATTACTCAACTGAATAGTGTCAGCATTAAACAGCTTATCGCCTTTTTTTCGTAGGCTTGCGTGTTTCTTCTGCGTTTGCGGAACTGTAAACATCTCGACAACAGCGCGCTTTATAATCAGCTTGTTTATGTCAATATACTTATGACGCAGCAATTTAAAAACATGCACATTTCTTATCCTGATAACAGGAATACTAACCCTATAAACCGCTTTCTTAACACTCTTTTCGGCTTTCACTTCTTCAAAAAAGCTACTGTCGGGGAGGATATCCACATCTTTTAATATTACCGTCATGGTAAACAAATTAACCCTTGCCTTGCGCACCTTGATGGAATATTCAATATTTTCATTCTCAGCAAGAGCACTTTCCAGTTTCTTATCGAGAATATTACTTAGAATTAATTGAAATACAAACACCAGCAATACAATAGCAACAATAACAGAAGCAGTTATTATCAGAATTTTACGTTGTTTTTTCGACATATCAGTTGAATCATATTAAGAAAACTCTAAAGGTATAAAAAAAGATTAAGGAATAATCTCAAATATTAGTTTTCCTCCAGACACCTGATTTTAAATACACAACAGAAATAACAGCCAGCAATGTACCATAAATCATTTCAGCAGTCCAAGCCCAAAGCAATCCTCCATTAAAGACAATGATTACCAGATAAGTATAAAATATATAAATTGCGAGAACAACCAATTCCATAACCAGTGATGTACCAGTATTTCCCGTTCCGGATACACCGTTAAAAATCACAAAACCAATAGCCATCGACAATGCACCACCAGATATTATATATAATGCCGGAACTCCCATAGCTATTAGTTCAGGCTGATTAGTATAAATTTCCATTACCGTTTCCGGAAACAACATCAATCCTGACGCCAGTACCAAAACGCTAACAAATGACATCAGCACAACCTTTGAAATAAGCGACCACACACGATCGTGGTTTTTCATCCCGATAAGGTAACTAACAAGAGTGTTTGTTGCTGTGGAGAACCCCCAAATTGGTATCATTATAATAACATACACACTTCGCACAATGTTTGAAACAGCCAGAGCCATCTCTCCAATCTTTTCTACCAATATGAAAAACACAAACCAAACCGACAGTGATACAAACTGCTGTATCATCATTGGAAATGAAACCTTAAATATTCTTCTAAGAGTTAAAATGCTAAGCGTACGAAAGTTAAAAAGCTCGTATTGTTTATATTTATTCACCAGAAGTGTGTAAAACACAAAGTACAGCATTGCCGACACTTCAGCAATTACAGATGCCAGGGCTGCACCACGAATGCCCATTTCAGGCATACCCATATTCCCGAAGATAAGAAGGTAATCGAGAATAATATTCACTATTGCAAGTACAATAGTAGTATATGTTATAACCTTTGTTTTTGCTATTCCTACATAGTAAGCCCTAAATGACATATTTACAAAAGCGAAAAAGATACCGAAGGCACGTATTTGAAGAAAATCAATACTGCCATTGTATATTTCCGGTGAGTTAATAGCAAATTCCAGAATATATACTGAACCATATCTCAGGATAGCAAATACCAGGATTGCAAGCAGCACAAGAAAAGTAACCGTATGCACAAAAACAACACCTATATCTTTTAAACGCCCTTCACCAAGCCTGCGGGCGATGATAATCTGCGACCCCGTACCAAACCCAAAGCCCAGCATAATCACAGCCAGATAAAACAACCCACCGATAGCGCCTGCACCCAAAGCGATTTCCCCTACCCTGCCTAAAAATGCAGTATCGGTGAAATTGATGAGGTTTTGTGCTATGCTACCTAATATAATAGGATATGCAATGCCCCATATGCGATTGTATGTTACTTTTGTTTTCATCAGGGAGCAAAAATAGGAAAAGTTTAAAGCTGAAGTGCTTAATATATAAAGTTGAGAAAAATAATAGTTTATACCTTCAAGCTAACATTTGTAATAAAAAAACTTAACAGTATATTAAACCTGACATTAGATTTGTTTTTGACATTGAAAGTCATTTATATGGAATTTTATGTTATATTTGTAATTGTTGCAGAGTACTATCCTGCAACTGAATCACTTATTGATTAGCAATTTAAAATCAGTATATCAGTGCTACTAAAAGAATACTATGATTTTGAAATTATCTAATACTAAAATACAATTCTTTTTGCTGACTTTCTTGTTAACATTATTGTATTTCAATGTTTTTGCACAAGCAGAAGTAAAATTCGACAGAATTGGTGTTAATAATGGATTGTCGGATAATAACATTTTATCTGTTATTCAGGATCACAATGGTTTTATCTGGATTGGTACCCATGATGGGTTAAATAAGTATGATGGCTATGACTTTACTGTCTTTAAGAATATAAGAAACGACTCTACTTCTCTGCCTGACAATATTGTACGTGCAATATGCCAGTCAG
This sequence comes from Bacteroidales bacterium, assembly GCA_963676635.1. Taxonomy (GTDB): domain Bacteria; phylum Bacteroidota; class Bacteroidia; order Bacteroidales; family F082. The sequence goes on along the minus strand of OY781105.1, from coordinate 3,733,325 downwards.
ATATTAATAACAATCTGTGGCTTGGCACAAATGATGGCGGACTGTGTTGCTACAACTATAACTCTGAAAAGTTTACTTCTTTTAAACACAATCCTGATGACACTTTAAACACAATAGCAAGTAATACAATAACAAATATTGTTAAAGGGGATGAAGGTCTATTATGGCTTGGCTTTAACACAAATAAGATTAGCTGTTTTAACACAATAACGAAAAAAGCTAAAAGCTATATAATCCCACGTTTTGATGCTGAAAACAGTGAATTTGGGGATTTATATCTATATTATGATTCCAGAGGTTTTCTATGGATATGCACAAAAAAAGGCCTTTACAGATTTGATAGTAATAATGAGAAATTCACTGCATACCAACATAATGAAGATGATCCGGGTTCGCTGCCTACAAATTTGATTAACGCAATCTACGAAGATAAAGATAGCTACACCTTCTGGATTGGCACTGAAGAGGGCTTAATTGAGTTTTCACCAGATAACAACCAATATACTCTATTTCAACACGATCAAAACAACCCGGCTTCTATAAGCAACAATCATGTATATACTTCAATTCGTGACAATTTTGGACATCTTTGGATAGGCTCACGAAATGGACTGAATAAATTTAACGACTCCACTTATCAGTTTACTCATTATAAAAATGACCCGAGTAATCCCGGAAGCTTATCATCAAACAATATCTCTAAACTGTATATCGATAAAGGGGGTGTTTTATGGGTTGGCACTTTTGAAAAAGGGATTAATAAAACGGACACTTATCTTGTTAATTTCAAACACTATAAATATAGTTCTAAAAGACCTGAAGGGCTTCCGAATAAAACAATACGATCAATTTACCAGGATAAATATGGAATTCTGTGGGTTGGTGCAGTAAACGGAGGGTTAACGAAGATCAACTTAAAAAATAATACTTTTGAGAATAGTCACGTCAATAAACATATTTCTTTCGACCAGTATGAATTTGGTACTGTAACTTCTATTTATGAAGACCACAAAGGAAACTTTTGGGTTGGCACCTGGACTAACGGTATTGCAAAAGCTACTTTTAAAGGAAAAGGACGTAACAGAGAAATCGATAAATGCAAGTTTTACAGTCATGACTCAAATAATCCTTATAGCTTAAATAATAATTCCATTCAATTTATTTTTGAAGATTCTGCTGACCGTTTATGGATTGGCACTGCGGATGGATTAAATATGTACGATTATAATAATGACAGATTTAAATTATTTAGCTACAATGCTGATAATGAAAACAGCTTGTCAAGTTTTAGTATTCAGGATGCAATAGCTCAATATAATGATTCCATCTTCTGGCTTGGCACATGGAACGGGCTTAATAAGATAACTCTTGATGCTGATTTTGACCTTAAGTTTGATAGCGCAGGTCCAAATTTGAATCCACTGGCGAAATTTGAGCACTTTTACAAAAACGAAGATGACTTTAACAGCTTAAGTGATAACAGAGTAATTTCGGTTTGTCTGGATAACAACAAAAACTTATGGGTTGGTACACACGGGGGTGGTTTAAATAAAATGGTGTTTAAAAATGACAGCACTATTAAATATACCAATTACAGGGAATCTTCAGGGTTTTCAAACAATGTTGTTTATTGTATTTTCAATGACAATGAAGATGATATATGGTGTAGCACCAACAATGGAATTACTGAAGTATTAACCTCAGGTAAAATGTTGCTTTATAATGAAAATGATGGACTACAGGGTAAAGAATTTTTCTGGGGTGCAGGATATAAAAGCCCTTCCGGTGAGATGTTTTTTGGGGGAACCAATGGTTTTAACTCTTTCTTCCCTTCTCAAATAAAGGCAAACCCTTATCAGCCTCCTGTTGTTTTTACCAACCTTAGTGTTCTGAGCGAAAGTGTAAAGCCTGATGGTAAATTTATAAAGGACAATATTTCTGAAGCAAAGGAAATTAATCTTAACTGGTCAGACAAAGTTTTTACCATAGAATTTTCTGCTTTACATTTTTATTCACCAAAAAGTATTCGTTATCAATATAAACTTAATGGATTTGACAATGAATGGATTTCAACAGATTATAAAAAACGTGCCATTACTTATACAAACCTCAATCCGGGGAGTTATACCTTTTTTGTTAAAGCTACTAATTCTGAAGGGGATTGGAGCAAAGATGTTAAATCAATAGTAATCAATATTAAACCTCCCTTTTATAAAACCTTATGGTTTCAGATTTCATTCGCCGTACTTATCTTGTGTTTAATATTCGCTATAATATTATCACGTTTAAGGAGCTTTAAAAGACAAAAACGTATTCTTGAAATTGAGGTTCACAAGAGGACCCTTGAAATTGAAAAGCAGAATAAAGAAATACAAGCTAAATCTGAAGAAATTAGTACGCAATTATCAATCGTGGAAAATATCAAAGCTTTTAATGAAACACTGATTGAATCAACGCCTATAGGACAGCTTGTTTACACAAATGAAGGCGAGTGTATTATGGCTAATGAGATAGCTGTTAAGTTAATAGATGCTCCTAACAAAGAGGCATTACTAAAACAAAATTTTCATGAAATCGATTCATGGAAAGTTGGAAATGGTTACAATAATGCTATTTTAACACTTTCCAGTGGTAAACCCAGTTCATCTGTTGAGAAATTTGTAACAACCTTTGGTAAATCATTGTGGATGGAGTATAAATTTACACGGTTTGTTTATAATAAAAGTCAACATTTGCTTATAAGTTTTTCTGATGTTACTGAAGAAATTAATCAAAAGGAAGCTTTAAGAAAGAGTGAGCTTTACCTAACCCAGGCACAGACTGTTGCTGGTGTAGGTAGCTGGCACCTTGATATACCGGCTAACGAACTATCCTGGAGTGATCAGACATATAAAATATTTGGTGTTGATAAGAAAACAAAGCCTACTCTTGATTTATTTTTTGACATTGTTCATAATGATGACAAAGAAAGTGTATCGTCTGCCTGGGCGGAAGCTATGAATGGAACTCCTTATAATATAGAGCACCGTATTATTGTTAACGGCAAAACCAGATGGGTTAACGAAAAGGCTTCTGTTGTTTTTGATGACAAAAACAATCCGTTGTCTGGTGTAGGAATAGCTTACGATATAACAGAAAGAAAAGAAACTGCATTAAAACTTACAGAAGCAAAAAAACAATATGAGTCTCTTATTGAAGGTCTTGGCGAAAAATTTGTTGCTTTCCGTATCAACCAAAGTGGATTGATTCAGTATGCCAGCAAAAACTTTATGGATTTTGTCGGTGTTTCTTCTGAAGAAGCTATAGGGCAATCTATTGATGAACTTACAAAATGGACTGGCAACTCACTGGAAGTTATTACTCAATCAATCACCAAATATCTTAACAAAGAAATAGAATATGATAGTCTTGAATTAAGCTTTACAAAACAGTCTGACAATACTAACCATATTATTCGGGTAAATTCTCATAGTGTTGTAGATGACACAAATGAGCTTATCGCTATTGAAGGAATTGCTGAAGATATAACAGAGAAAAAACTGGCTGATACTTTACTGACTGAAAATAAACGACGCCTTGAGCTTGCTATGGATGTTAGTAAAGCGGGCATTTTCTCTCATGAGTTTACCAAAGACAAAAGAGAAGTAATTCTTAGTGATTTATGGTTTGACATTCTAGGATATAACAGAAATGATATTCCTATGGGGAAAGAGCTATTGACATGGTTACTGGACCAGATACACGATGATGACCGGCCTTACTTTATGAGTTATGTTGAAAAAGTTAAAACTGGTGAGAAAAACAATGCTAATGTTATTACAAGAATAAAAAATAAAGCACAGGAATGGATTTCTGTTAACCTGCAGATAAGAGTTTACGAACGGAATGATGATGGCAGTATTAAAAGTGTTATTGGTGTAATGCTTGATGTTACTGAAAAACTTAAGGCTGAAAAGGCTCTGAAAGATAGTGAAAGAATGACAAGATTCATTATTGAATCTTCTCCAGTGGGTATTGTTGTTTATTCTAAAGAAGGTGAAGCAATTTCAGCTAATAAAAGATTCACAGATATAACAGGATTTGTGAAAGACGATATTCTGACTGTCGACATGTGGCTTTCAAATGCCTTTCCTGATAAGAAAAAGAAAAGAAAAATGATTAAAGACTGGATAACCTTTCTTAGAAGAGATAAGGCTAAAACAGAATTTAATCCGCTTGAAATATTAATAACATGTAAAGATGGTAGTGTAAAAAATATTGATATTGAACTGGCAAAAACTGAAAATCTGTATGTTGTTTCTTTTGTCGATACTACTAAGAAAATTCAGGCTTTTAAAGAAGTAGAAAGAGGTAGAGCTTTGTTAAATGAAAGTGAAAGATTAAGTAAAACAGGTGCATGGGAATATGACATAAATACAGGAGAACACTACTGGTCAGAAGGATTATACGAGCTTCTCGAAAGAGAAGAAAAGTATCAAACCTTGATAAAAGGGGAATTCTTCCCATGCTATTCAGATGAAGCTCGTAAAATAATAAATCTAGCTATAAATAAATGTATTAACAGTGGCGAAACTTTCGATCTTACTCAGGAGGTATCTTGCAAGGATAATATTAAATGGATAAGGTCAGTTGGTAGTGCCTCGGTAATTAATAACAAAACTGTTAAGATTACCGGGTCATCAATGGATATTACAGATATAAAGAAAAGTGAGGTAATGCTTAAAGAGCTGAATAACACTAAAGATAAGTTTTTTAGTATTCTTGCTCACGACCTTAGAAGTCCGCTTGCGTCACTTAAGTCTATTTCAAATATACTAACTTCAGATATTGACATGATTCCAAAGGATGAACTGTCGGATATTATGATAATGCTGGACGACAGACTGGGAAATACTCTTTCAATGATGGATAATCTTCTTGTTTGGGCTAATGATGAAATTAACAAAGCAAACCGCACTGCTACTACTTTTAAGATTTCTGATGTTCTTAATATTACTACAAAGGTTTATGAGGATATTGCCAAAGCTAAAGATATCACCATAATTGATACTGTTGATGAAAGCTTCACTATTTATGGCGATAAGAATCAAACAGAATTCATACTACGAAATCTGATTAATAATGCCATTAAGTTTACCAATCCCCGTGGTAATATTAATATCTCTGCAGTGATTTTATCAGATGACATGATAGATATTTCCGTATCTGATAACGGTATTGGCATTCCAAAAGAGAAGATTAACACATTGTTCAAACTAAATGTTGACAAAAGTACTACTGGTACTACTGGCGAGAAGGGAACCGGACTGGGTCTTATGCTTGCTTATGACTTCGCAAAACAAAATGGTGGAGAACTGTCTGTTGAAAGCACTCCAGGAAAGGGTACTACTTTTCATCTTATGCTGAAAAGCAAAAAATAATCATTATCTGTTATATTCCTTATATTATATAGTACGGGCTATTTACCATGATACAGCCCTATTGTTCAAATTTTGTTTTTGCCCTAAACAAAACATGCAGTAATTTACTCAATATTGTGCTTACTTATAATTGTTAAATTACCGATGTTTATTATTATATGTTTATTATTATCTTTACCACACAATTAAACACAGTAAAATGAAGAAACGGGTAACACTATTATTATTAGCTGGCTTATTAATTTCAACATTGGGATTTGCGCAATCCAACAAAGATCTTTTCTTTGTGTTTCTTAACACTAATCCTGATAAGGAACAAATAAGTAAGAAAAAGATAAACAAATTACAGGAAGAACATCTGGAAAACATTACCAGACTAAGTAATGAAGGTATTATGAGAGCTGCAGGTCCGCTTGATGGTGGTGGTGGTATTTTAATTTTACAGACTGAAAGCATTGAAAAGGCCAAAGAAATACTACAGACAGACCCTGCAATTGCTGCCAGCAGATTTGTTGTTGAGGTTTATCCGTTTACTATCACAAATGGCATATTACCCGGCGCTGAAAAGCCTTATGATATGGTAACTTACCAGATGGTACGACTTACCCCAAATAAAGATGTTGAGTTTGACATTAATAAAATAAACTACACTAACCGTTTGTTTATGGGAGATCTTGATAACATCGATCATAAGCTGATTGTGCATGGATGGCTGGGTAGTGAAATGGAGAACGGAAGTGTTCTTATTATGGATGCTACTGACACACAATCTGCTGCTTATGCCATCGACAGACATCCTGCTGTTCTATCAGACGAGCTGAAATACACTATTACACCGATATTTATTGCGAAAGGTACCTTTGGAGAATAACACTGTACCTACTGAATGATATTCTCTATCCAGTTGTACAGCTTCTTCACAAGATTGTTATAGTCAAAGTGAGACTCAGCACGTGCACGACATGATGCAGACATCTGTCGTCTTTGTCCGGAATTTAGCAAAAGAAACTTCACTTTTTTACCCAGACTACCCGGATTTCTTTCGGTAAGAATGCCTTCCATGGGAGTAACTATTGAATCAACTCCTCCACCTTTATAAGCAACACAAGGGGTACCCCCGGCAAGACCTTCAGCATAGATAATTCCAAAATGTTCCTCTTTTTCCGGTGCTGCCACCAGTAATGTAGCCGCATTGATAAGCTGAGCCTTATCTTCTGAAGAAACATACCCAAGAAACACACCCCTGTCCTCAATACTGTCTTCCAACTCCTTATGCATATCGCCTTCACCTATAAATACTGTAGGTGCAATGTCATAGTACTCCTTTGAAGCTTCAACCACATTCTGTGGACCTTTGGAGAATGTAAGAGCACCCGGACATATCACATACTCTTCAGGTAGGTTATACTTAGCCCTAATATTATCAGTGTTTTGCGGACTAAATTTCTGAAGATTAACACCGCACGGGAGTATCAGAAACTTTTCTTCAGGAATATTCAAAAGAGGTAATATAAGACTGTTCTTCACATATTTTGTAGTCACAATTAACCCATGGGCACTCTCCACAGCCTGTGCAATCAAATTCCAGTTTGCATCATCCCAAAGTCCCTTAATACGTGATTCAATTCCTGTACCATGAGCAAATACAATATAAGGCACATTATTATCCAATGCAATCTCACTAACAGCCAGCGTATTTAAATTAACATGATGCGTAATAAAAACATCAACATCGTCAACAATTTGCACAACCGCTTTTTTGTAATCTTCAACATATTTCATCATCTCCTGATGGCCCATTGAAGCAACTTGTCTTTGTTTGTTTCCTGCTGATGGTAAATATTCATGAACAGGAGTAATATCGCTGTGAAGCTTCACATCAATATTAACAGCCCCTTCTATTTCGTTATTATTCCCGGCAAAAAGAAAATAAACCTTATGACCCATAACCAGCAGATGTCTGACATGTGCCCTGGCAACTTCACCACTGCCTCTGCCTCTGTTTAGTAATATTATAGCAATATTCATTTTTTTAGTTGTTAAATTAGTGTCCGTCCATAAAGCCCGTCTGTAATTAATAATATGTAATGATTGATTGCAGAAATCCGTTAATCACCACCTCCGGCATGAACTTATATTACCCGTTATTGTAAGTAAGAACAACAACAAGCATTGTATTTTATTTAAAGATTTATAAGTACGCTAAGTGCTGTAAAATTACAACATTTGAAACAATGATAAAAACAATCGTCAGGATAAATTTATAGTTCCTTATTAACACATCTCAACTCCTGCTAAATATCTATCTGATTATTATCACTTGAGAAAACACTTGATTTCATTTGTGATCCTACACATTTCCTCCTGTGTCATTGGTCATTTCCTCCTGTGTCGTTACTCATTTCCTCTTGTGTCGTTGCTCGTTTCCTCTTGTGTCGTTACTCGTTTCATACGTATCATAATTGGTTTTCATAGGTATGAAAACACAAAGGAGTAAAGTCCCGGATACCACCCCGTGATGTCATTTTCAATCTTACAAAATATCAACATAAGAGAATAAACAAGTAAGAACCTGATGGCTTTCCGCAAGCTTACAAAACAAATCAAGCTGTTAATTCAGTACGGCTTCATTGCCTTGCGGCTCTTTCACAATAACTACCAATTCTCATGTTTTTGTTAACAACTTGTTAACTTAATCTTCATTTTTCTTATACTTGCACAAAATTGAGATCATATTACTGCTTATATATCATTTCAGTAAAAAAAATGATTAACAAATACCATGATTAAAAAACTTGTCCCCGTATTATTATTATTATTATTTTCAGCGATTAACTTTGCTTATGCTGACAATAATCAGGATACCTTATTTATAACGCAACAAGGTATAGCAGTTGAAAAACATTATGAAGGAACCAATCTATCAGTAAGTGAAAAAATAGATAAGAGCTTTACCAATGCGGTTGACTGGCTGGAAAGCGTACTATTTTGGGATCCCTTTGAATATATTGGCATTTATGATCCGGTGGTATATGATGACAATGGTAATCCAGTAATAAAGCCAAACGGCAAAACACAAAAGGCCAATATTCCTTTAGTAGTATTTTGGCTGATATTCGGGGCAGTAACATTCACATTATTTCTAAAGTTCATTAATGTAAGGGGATTTAAACATTCAATAAATCTGGTAAGAGGAATATACGACAATCCGAAACACAAAGGAGAGGTGTCCCACTTTCAAGCTCTTACCACAGCACTATCGGCAACCGTTGGGCTTGGGAACATTGCAGGTGTAGCAATTGCCATATCAATAGGCGGGCCCGGAGCTACATTTTGGATGATCATAGCAGGGATACTTGGTATGTCGTCAAAATTCGTTGAATGTACGCTGGGTGTTAAATACCGAAAAATTGACAAAGATGGAGTAGTAAGCGGAGGCCCAATGTACTACCTGCGCTATGGTCTTGAGAAAAAAGGATTAAAATGGCTGGGAATTGTACTATCTGTAATATTTGCCTTTCTGGTAATAGGCGGCTCATTAGGAGGCGGCAATATGTTCCAGGCAAACCAGGCATTCTCACAGTTGTCGTATCTGATTCCCGATATTGCAGATCAGGGGTTCTGGTTTGGAGTAATCCTTGCTGTACTGGTTGGCGTTGTTATTATAGGAGGCATTAAAAGTATTGCCAAAGTAACAGATAAAATTGTTCCCTTTATGGCTGCCATGTATGTGATTGTAGCGCTTATTATCATAATAATGAACATACAACATACTGGCGATGCGTTCAAACTGATTATTGATGGTGCTTTCGGGGCTGATGCAATGAAAGGCGGTATTATTGGTGTTCTAATTGTAGGATTTCAGCGTGCAGCCTTCTCCAATGAAGCAGGAGTGGGATCAGCACCTATTGCCCATTCAGCAGTTAAAACAGACACTCCCATTACCGAAGGGTTTGTGTCGCTGCTTGAGCCTTTTGTTGACACAGTTGTAATATGTACACTAACTGCTCTTGTGCTAATATTTACCGGAACATATGAAAATCCTATGGGATATGAAGGTGCTCAGCTTACATCAGAAGCATTCTCAAAAGTGTTCTCATGGTTCCCGTACCTACTTATGATTGCGATATTTTTGTTCGCGTTTTCTACAATGATTTCATGGTCATACTACGGACTTAAAGGTTTTGACTACTTGTTTGGAAAAATATTTGCAAAATTATTTGGCAATAGAAAATCAATAAAATATGTTTACTTTGCTATATTTCTTGCCTTCGTTGTTGTAGGGTCATCGTCGAATCTGGGCTCTGTTATTGATTTCTCAGATATGATGATACTGTCAATGGCCTTTCCTAATATTATCGGATTACTCATATTATTACCTGAAATAAAAAATGATTTAAATATTTATTGGACTAAACTCAAAAAAGGAGAAATAAAACGATATAAATAATGGCTTGGCGCCGTCTTAAAACCTTTGATACTTTCCTTAAGTTCAACAAAACTGAGCAAAAAGGAATTGTTATATTACTGATTATTATTGCCCTACTAATCGGATTAAGATTTTTATACCCTTTTTTAAATAATGAGATTCATACAATCACTGAAAAAGACAAAAAAGAAATGGAAGCATTTCTGGCAAAACAAACTCGTATTGATGACTCCATTAATATTGCACGACTTAAAAACAAAACTAAAACAAAAAAAGAAACACCAAAACAGAAGCTTAATCCCTTTAGATTTAATCCCAATAACCTTTCGGAAGAAAAATGGATTGAAATGGGATTTACAAAGGGCCAGGTTAGAACAATAATGAATTATAAAGCCAAAGGCGGACAGTTTCGCAGCAAAGCAGATGTTAAAAAGATGTATACTATCTCAAACGCTGAATATAAAATAATTGAACCATATATTTACATCCCTGAAAAGGCAGCAGAAAACAACAACAAATCAACCAAACGCAATTACAAAAAAGCATATAAAGTAACAAACATCAGCACTGCCGACTCAGCTCAACTGGTGGATAATCTATTTATAATACCCGCCATAGCCGCCAGAACTGTGGCCTACCGTAATTTACTGGGAGGATTTCATAAACCAGAACAGATTAAAGAAGTATATGGCATGACAGAAAGCTACTTTGCCAGAATTGAGCCATATCTGACAGCCAACAGCTCCGGAATAAACAAAATACACATAAATAATGTCACATTCTCTGAACTCCTCTCCCATCCGTATTTCGATTACAAGACAACCCAAAGCATAATTAATACCAGAAACAAGAAAAATGGCTTTAGAAACTACCATGAAATTTCTGCAACTGTTAACGACTCCGTGTACAACCGGATAAAGCCATATGTTGTCATAAAGGATACAGAATATTATGAATAGATTTAACACCACAATAAAAAAATTCCCCCGGACATTCTGGATTGCAAACACAATCGAATTGTTCGAAAGATGGGCATGGTACGGGTTTTTCATGCTTTTTGCAAACTACCTGACACAGTCGACTGATAAAGGCGGACTGGAGTTTTCTCAATCAGAAAAAGGAATGATAATGGGTATTGGTACCGCAATACTGTATTTCCTGCCGGTAATAACAGGAGCAATTGCTGATAAATACGGTTATAAAAGAGTGCTGTCGGTATCGTTTGGCATTTACATATCAGCATTCCTGCTGTTCCCCATGTTCAATACATTCACAGGAGTTTTCATAATGTACCTCTATCTTGCCGTAGGTGCCGCACTGTTTAAACCCATAATATCGGCCACTGTCGCCAAAACAACAAACAATGAAACATCCTCCATAGGCTTTGGTATATTTTACATGATGGTAAACATAGGAGCATTTGCCGGCCCGCTTATCACACTCCTGTATAAAAATCAATACGAATTTGTGTTCTACATAAGTGCAGCATTTTTTATTATTAACTATATATTATTGTTCTTCTACAAAGAGCCCGAAAGAACTGTAAAATCAGAAACATTATCGTTAGCATTAAAAAATGTTGCAACCAATATTGCAAAGGTGTTTACAGACTGGAAGTTTATGATATTTCTAATAATAGTAGCAGGATTCTGGACAATGTACTACCAGCTGTTTTATACTCTTCCGGTTTTTATAGCCCAATGGGTTGACACATCAACAGTGTACAATTTCTTCCATATGAACATCCCGTTTATTGCCGAAAATTATGGTCATGACGGTCAAATGGAATCAGAATTCATCACCAACTTCGATGCAATGTTCATCATTCTCTTTCAAGTAATTGTATCAACAATAGTAATGAAAAAGAAAGCCCTCGACTCAATGCTGTCAGGATTTATAATAGCATCAATAGGCATGGCTTTAACATTGCTTACGCAGAATGTGATATTTACCATAGCAGCCATGTTTATATTCTCAATAGGAGAAATGGCAGCATCACCAAAAATAACAGAATACATAGGCAAGATAGCCTCCACCGAGAAAAAAGCACTGTACATGGGATATTCATTTCTGCCAGTATTCTTCGGAAGTATCATGGCAGGAGCTATTTCCGGAAGCGTGTACCAATCGATAAGTGATAAGAATACATTATTAAAGAAAGAGCTAAGCTCAAGGGGTATTGAACTATCAGACAATCTCACCCAAAGTGAAACATTCAATGAAGCAGCCCGCCAATTACACATGACCCCACACGAACTTACAAACTATTTATGGACATACTATTCACCGTCCAACATATGGATAATAGTTCTATCTATAGGTTTATTTTCAGCACTTTGCCTGTTATTGTACAACCGTTTTCTTGTAAACAAAACACCACATATTAACAAAGATTAAATACAATCCTGCAAAAAAGTTATCAATAAAGGTGTTAGGGCTTGTTTTTTTTCTTAGATTTGTTGCTTATCTGGAATTATTATAACTTAATCTATTTATTATTATGAAACATTTTACACGCTTAACAGCTTTATTTGTTATAACAGTGTTTATGTTTAGCACCGGAATGGCGCAAAACACAGTAATGACAAAAGCACAGACCTTAGGTCTAAAAGCCGGAACTCCGGTAAATGTTGTCGCTAATCACAATCAGGTTGATGCATTAAGAACAACATTTCTTGAAGAAGGATTTGATATTGAAGGTGAATTTCCACCAGCTGACTGGACACAGGACATCTTTAATCCTGACAACACCTGGATTCAAACAAATCCAGAAGAAAACGACTTCAACACAATCGACCCTAACAGTCTATTCTCCGCGATGGTACCTTGGGTAACAGCTGATCAGGATGAGTGGTTGTACTCACCAGCTATTGATGCTATGGGTGAAGTTCCTTTAACACTGGAATTTTATGCTGGTGTTAGTGGTCCATGGATTGCAAATGCAACTCTAAAATGTCATATCAGTGATGATGGTGGCAGCACATGGACAGAGTTATGGAATGCAGCTGATGTAATTGACCCTGCCGCTGACTGGGCATGGAATTTTGTATCAATTGACATTTCAGATTATGCTGATGCTGAATTTATGCTGGCATGGCAATATGTTGGTAATGATGGTGACCTCGCAGGTATTGACGGCGTTTCTGTAAATGCTGGTTACGAATATCTCTTCCAGGATGATATGGAAAGCTATACTGTTGGCACTCATCTGGCTGAAAGTGATGAAACAGGTTACTGGACTACATGGTCAGACAGCCCTGGTTCTGCAGAAGATGGACTTATTAGTGATGAAGAATCTGCAAGTCCAACACAATCATGTTTTATAAGTGGTACAAATGACCAGTTGTTACTACTTGGTAACAAAACATCTGGTGCTTACGCTATCAACGTTGATTACTTTATCCCTTCAGGATATGGTGGTTATATCAACCTACAACACTTCGAAGCTCCTGGTAATGAGTGGGCTTGTGAAGTATATTTTGGTGCAGCTACAGGAACAGAGAACGGTTATATGTATGCTGGTAGCGAAACTCAGATTCCAGTATCATTTAACCATGATGAGTGGTTTACAATGACATTTATTGTTGATCTGGATGAAGATCTTGCATCATTCTATATGGATGATATAGAAATTGCTGAATGGCAGTTTAGCTTGCAGGCTCAAGGCGATCCCGGAACACTTCAACTTGGTGGTGTAAACCTATTCGCTGGTGCTGCTGGTGATGACGATCCAATGTATTACTTTGACAATGTTGAGTACATTGTGCTTGACCCGGGTATTTCAAACCCAATTATTGATGTTGATCCTACTTCAATGTTCTCAATTCAAGAACAGGGAACGGTTACTGAAGAAACTGTTACTGTCTCTAACCTTGGTCAACAAGATCTGAATTTTGAAATTATTACTAATTACCCAGCTTCTAAGAAAGTAAGCCTTGGCGAACCTGCTGGTACTCATGGAACAAAATTAAACCTTAATGAACTAACCAGTAAACCTGTTGTTGGTGCTGAACCTTATCGCACAAACCGTGATGAACTTCTGCATTATGACACAGAAAATACTAACTCTATTGGTTCATCTGCTGCTTACGAATGGAGAGTAGCTGCTATGTTCCCGGCTGAAATGGTTGCTCCTTATATAGGTATGGAAATTAACGAAATTCACGTGTTTATCAATGAGCCAGGTATTGAATATAAAGCTCAGATTTATGGAATGGGATCATATAACACTCCAGGACCTGGTGATCTTTTAATGGAACAGGATTTTACTGCTACTTCTGAAAGCTGGAACTACATTGATCTTGACAGCCCTGTTATGATCGAAGGTGGTGACATCTGGGTAGGTTACTGGGTAAGCGCTGATGCAAATATGCATACACCAGGTGTTGATGATGGTCCTGCAAATCCTAATGGCGACTGGATGTCAAGCGGTCCTGGTTGGGATCACCTAAGTGGTAACCCTGACTTGAACTACAACTGGAATATCCGTGCTAACCTAACTGGTACTCCTATTACTCAATGGCTATCAGCTGATCCTACTTCAGGATTACTCGTTCAGGATGAATCTACTGATATTAATGTAACTATTGACGCTAATGGTCTCGTTGAAGATAACTATGTAGGTAAACTTCTCATTAGAAACAATGATCCAACTAATGAAGAAATTGCTGTTAATGTTACTTTAGGTGTTACTGTTGGTATTAACGAGCAGGGTGAAAATGAATATGTTGCTGTTTACCCTAATCCTGCAACAACTCTCCTGAATATCAAATCTAATGGTACTGTAACTAATGTTACTCTTGTAAATACAATCGGACAGGTTGTTTATAATGGTGTTACTAACGCCATCGACATTAGCAACTACGATACAGGTGTATATTTTGTAACTATTGAAACTGAAAACGGAACTACTACTCAAAAAGTAATGATCCAATAATTTTCAGTTATTGAAATATAAGAGGTTGCTTCAAAAAAAGAAGCAACCTCTTTTTATTTATTGTTATGAACAAATCTTCAGTGAACCTGTTTAGCGACAAATCCATATTGGATACATATAACATTACTCACAAGCCTGTTATTATTGCTGAAAATATCAGAACACCTGAAAATATGGGTCTGATATTACGCATCTCTGCAAACCTGGGAGTACTTAAAACATATTTTATATCTGAGAAAGCACATGAATTTAAAAGCTATAAGATTAATAGAACTTCTTCGGGAGCTTCAAAAAAAGTCAATTGGCAGATTGTAAGTTCCTTTGAAGATATTAAAGACATACCAGATAATTACCACCTTACCGCAATAGAAACTACTAATGATGCAAAAGATATTTACCACACAAAACTACCAGAAGCTATTGTAATAATAGTAGGTAATGAAGTAACAGGAATAAGCAACAAGCTACTTGAGAAATGTGAATCGAAAGTCTTTATTCCCATACCAGGGGCTATTTCATCATTGAACGTAACACACGCACTTGCAGTTGCCGGCTTTGAATGGTTACGACAATCAAGCATTGTTTGAACCAACTTATAACTTATAACTAAAAACTTATAACTCCTCCTTAACTGCCCTTAGAAACTCCCTTTTACCCGGTGGTCCTGGTAGCTTTTCAATTTTAAAACCTGCACCTTTTAAAGCACGCTTTACATCGCCTTTACAGGAATATGTAGTTAGCACACTACAATTTTTCATCGCATTGTAAACCTTCTTCATAACATCAGGAGTCCAAAGCTCCGATTGAGCATCAGGAGAGAATGCATCAAAATAAACAATATCAAAAGTATCAGACTTCAAAGTTGCTTTCTCGAAAAGATTATTACTTATTTCAATGAAAAACTTTTTATCACTTCTATTGATATCACCACTATGCAAACTCCACAGCAAGTCTTTATCAACACCAAGTAAATCACAATAGTTTAGCAACATAACCTGACTATGTGAAACAGGATAAGGCTCATAACTTTTATAATTGGTTTTTATTCCTTTCTCCTTATTATATATATATGTAAGCAAAGCATTCAATCCAGTCCCAAAGCCTACTTCCAAAATATTTAGCACTTCATTCTTTGCTGCTCTTTTATAAAAATATTTGAGACCGGCTTCAATGAAAATATGCATTGACTCACCGACGGCACCGAAGTGAGAGTGATAATTCTCACCCATCATTTCATTAAACAATGTACTGGAGCCATCATCAGTAATTTGCAGTAAAAGATTCTTTTTGTTTGACATAGTCATATAATATTAAAACAAAAGTAAATTTAAATACAACTTTTTAATATCAAAATCGTATATTTGTGAAAACATTTACTCATATAAATTAAAAGCTATGAAAAAATTCTTACCAATCAGCTTATTGCTCGCTATTTTTATGCTTGCATCATGTAATTCGATTCAGGTTTCTTACGACTACGACAAGACTGTAGACTTCACACAATTTAAAACTGTTTCATTCCATGGATGGGAAAAAGACAGTGAAAAAGTGCTAAGCCCTTTTGACAAACAAAGAATCGAAGAGGCAGTAAAGACACAATTTGAAAGTCGCGGTATTCAATATGTAGAAGACGACGGCGAACTTCTTGTTGCACTATACGTTGTTACTCAGAAAAAAACCGAGCAAGTTGCCAATACTACAGGCGTTGGTGGCGGTTACTATGGCTGGGGCTACGGTGGTGGTTACGGCTGGGGCCCGGGCTGGGGCTGGGGTGCACCAATGTCATCTATAACAACTGTTAACAACATTGATTACACAGTAGGTACTCTTGTAATCGACGTATTCTCATCAGCTGACAAAAAACTTATCTGGGAAGGTCGTGGAACAAAAACCGTAGAAGATACAAATCCTACATCAAATGAGGAAAGAGTAACTCAGTCAGTTACTGCTATCATGGCTGATTACCCTATAAAACC
Source organism: Bacteroidales bacterium (assembly GCA_963676635.1). Taxonomy (GTDB): domain Bacteria; phylum Bacteroidota; class Bacteroidia; order Bacteroidales; family F082. The sequence continues at coordinate 3,716,564 of OY781105.1, read as the reverse complement.
CTTGAATCCTAAGAAATAATTAAAACTTAGAATTCCAGTTTAAAAAACATCCTGTCATTTCATGGCAGGGTGTTTATTTATGGATTGTTGCAATTTCGCTGGTTACTTACCTCCCATTAGCCTTTTAAGAAGATCCTTCCGACCCATTTTCTTTAAATTTGAAATAATTCTATTACGGAATTCAGGTTTATACCAAAAAAAGTACATGTGCTGATTTCCTCTTTCCTCTTTAGATTTAGCCGAATACACAGGTTTCAATGTATAAGGATTAACACCTGAATAATACATAACTGTGGCATTAGTCATTGGAGTAGGCGTAAATGCCTGCACCTGCTCAAGCCTAAACCCGGCCTCTTTCGTATCAGCGGCAAGCTGTGCCATATCTTCTTCTGTACTTCCCGGATGGCTTGAAATAAAATAAGGTATAATCTGCTGCCTAAGCCCGGCCTGTTCAGAAACCTTTAAAAACTTCTTCTTAAAAGAATTGTAATTAATAAATGGTGGCTTTCTCATTAATTTCAGCACATCATCAGATGTATGCTCTGGTGCAATTTTCAATCTCCCGGAAACATTTTTCAATGCCAAATGCTCCAAATATGCATCCATAGAATTACCACCATTTTTATTTCTCTCCTTTACCAGTAGATCATATCTTATACCACTCCCAATGGTTATCTTTTTTACGCCTTCAACAGCTTCAGCCTTTTTATACAACTCAAGCAAAGACCTGTGATCAGCTTCCAGATTATTACAAACATTAGGAAAAATACAAGATGGCCTTTTGCACACAGCACACATACTCTGGTCTTTTCCCTGCATCCTGTACATATTTGCAGAAGGCCCACCTAAATCAGTAATATGTCCCTTAAACCCTGGTGTATCAACAATCTCTTTGATTTCCTTTAAAATCGATTTCTCAGATCTGGATGAAATAAACTTCCCCTGATGTGCTGAAATAGTGCAAAAACTACAACCTCCAAAGCACCCTCTGTGAATATTAACAGAGTGCTTAATCATCTCAAATGCAGGTATCACCCCTTTGTTGTTATACCTAAAATGTGGTTTCCTTGTGTATGGCAACTCATAAATACTATCGATTTCCTTTTCACTGAGAAAAGAAAAAGCAGGATTAGCAACAATATACCCATTTCCAGTCTTTTGTATCAACCTCCGCTGATTAATCTTATTTGATTCTGTCTCAATAACCTTGAAATTCCCTGCAAAGGCAATCTTATCATCAACACAAGTATCATGACTTTCCAGTTCGAAGGTCTCCCACTTTGCGTTCTTAGGAATACTCTCAACTGAATCAACAAATAATACCGTTTGAGGAATAGTGTTAATTTTACCAAAAGGCACCCCCTTTTGAAGCAACGAAGCAACCTGAGTAATAGATTTTTCACCCATGCCATACACCATCATATCAGCCTTAGAGCTGTACAACATTGAAGGCATAAGTACATTTTTCCAGTAATCGTAATGCGTAAATCGTCTCATGGAAGCTTCAACCCCACCTATAATTACAGGTGTGTCAGCATAAAGCTTTTTCAGGATACCTGTATATACTATTGAAGGATAATCAGGACGAAAGCCGGATTTATTCCCTGGTGTGTATGCATCATCCGAACGCAGTCTTCTGTTTGCTGTATAATGATTAACCATCGAGTCCATTACCCCTGCACTAACACCAAAGAATAATCTGGGTTTGCCAAGCTTTTTAAAATCCCTCAGATCATCACGCCAGTTAGGTTGAGGGACAATAGCTACTCTTAAACCAATGCTTTCAAGAACACGTCCTATAACAGCAGCACCAAAAGAAGGATGATCAACATATGCATCTCCTGTAAAGAGAATAACATCAAGGTAATCCCATCCGAGCTTCTTAACCTCTTTAACTGTAGTTGGTAACCACATATTACTGCTGTCGCTATTCAAAATATTCCCCTTTAAATACCATCTTCGCTGGCCCGTTTAACCAGATATTACTTGCACTCCTCTTATCATTATTTATTTCAAAAGTAACCCTGAAATCGCCACCACGTGTTTTAACATCAATAACCTGCTTTGCATTATCAATGCCTTCAGCAATAGATGATGCAGTTACGCCAGTGCCACAGGATAGAGTTTCGTCTTCCACACCTCTTTCATAGGTTCGTACATATATATATCCTTCTCTTCTTTCTACAAAATTCACATTAAGACCATCAGGACTAAATTTATCACTATATCTTATCTGTCTTCCCCATTCAACAACATCAATCATCTCAACATTATCAACAAATTCGACGTAGTGCGGCGAACCAGTGTTCAACACAAAAGTATCCTTCTCCTTATTTATATATGAAACATCCGACAACTGCAGACTTATTTCCCAGGTCGTACTATCCATTTTCTCTCTTACTATTGCCTTATGAAGACCATCATAAGCCATAAACTCTACGCTATTACTTTTAAAAATACCATTATAATGAGCAAAAGCAACAGCGCAACGTCCACCGTTCCCACACATACTCCCTACTTTTCCATCACTGTTGTAATAAACAAGCTCAAATTGAGCATTATTGCTTCTTTTAATCTCAATTAACCCATCAGCACCTACACCATATCTCCTGTGACATAACTGTTTAACCTTATCCTCAGTAAGATTAATATCTGAATTTATATTATCAACAGCTACGAAGTCATTTCCATTTCCATGAAATTTATAAAAAATCATAAGCAATACCTGATTTAATGACTGTTAAACTCTCATTGTGAATAGTTAACGTTTAACATTTCTTAACCTTAACGAAAAAATTTTGTAAATAATTTACCGTTATAATGACAAAAATACTCGAGAAAATGAAACATAAAACAATTACATTAAGTTTTTTAAGCGGAATTGCAGGAGCTGTAGTCGTACTTATTACATTGTTGGTGATTTCTAACACGGGCATTGACAATGCTTATAACAATCAAAAGACAGATATTAATTCACAAAATGAAATGCCTGTATACAATAATGCATCATATGCACCACAACAGGCCATAGACCTTACGCATGCTGCCACAAAGTCGGTTGACGCTGTAGTACATATAAAGACAAAAATTATTACCAGAACCAATTCATATGATGATTTCTTTGGGCCATTCAGGGAGTATTTCTACAGACACCCGCAAAACAATAGCTACATAGCTTTTGGATCAGGAGTTATTATATCAAATGATGGATATATTGTAACTAATAATCATGTTATTGATGGTGCTGATCAAATTATGATCACCTTTAATAATGAGATAGAAACTGAAGCTACTGTTGTTGGTGTTGATCCAAATACAGACCTTGCTCTTGTAAAAGTTGACGAAAGCGGACTACCGTTTCTTAACTTTGGAGATTCTGATAATTTACAGATTGGCGACTGGGTTCTGGCTGTTGGTAATCCCTTTGATCTCACTTCAACTGTTACTGCTGGAATTGTGAGCGCTAAAGCAAGAAATATTAATATCCTTGGCGGACAGTCATCTATTGAATCGTTTATCCAGACTGACGCTGTTGTTAACAGGGGTAACAGCGGAGGTGCTCTGGTAAATACTAATGGTGAATTAGTAGGAATAAATGCTGCAATTGCTTCCCATACGGGCGTTTATGAAGGATACTCTTTTGCTATTCCTGTGAATATTGTAAAAAAGGTTGTTAATGATCTTATGCATTATGGTGAAGTACAAAGGGGATATCTGGGAGTACAAATACAGGATATTGATGCGGAATTTGCACATGCAACCGGACTGGAGAGTGTTAACGGAATATATGTAGCCGGTGTTGTTGAAAACAGCGGAGCCGCAGAAGCAGGTTTAAAAGAAGGTGATATAATAATTTCCATTAACGGGATTAATACTAACAGCCTGTCAACATTACTTGGTGTTGTAGCTCAACATAGTCCGGGTGAGGAAGTGACTCTTGAAATCAAACGTAGTGATAATACTGAAGATGTTAATGTAATGCTTAAAAACAGAAATGGAGACATCAGTATTGTTGAAGCAAGTGATTCATTCTTTAATCAGGAACTGGGTGCAGAACTTCAGCCAGTTGATCAAAGTGAACTGAATAAACTTCATATTAATGGAGGTCTAAAGGTGCTTAATGTTAATAACGGCATATTATCAAAGAGCGGAATAACAAAAGGATTTGTGATTACAATTATCAATGGTAAAATTGTAAAAACACAATCAGATATTGAAAATGCAATGAATAATAATCGCAGTAATATTATCAGACTAAATGGGATTTATCCTAACGGAGTGAAGGTTAGTTTTGAATTTATGCGCTGATTTATTGCATAATACAAAATAATTTATTATATTGCAAAGTTTTTTCTTAATCTAACAGAAAGGTAAGCCCTAATGAGACAACTAAAAATAACTAAATCAATAACTAACAGGAATACTGCTTCTCTTGATAAATACCTACAAGACATTGGTAAAGAAGAACTTATAACTGCCGAAGAAGAAGTGGAGCTTGCTCGTCGTATAAAAAACGGAGATCGTATTGCTCTGGAAAAACTAACAAAGGCTAATCTGCGTTTTGTGGTTTCCGTAGCTAAACAATACCAAAACCAAGGATTAAGCCTTCCGGATATGATTAACGAAGGCAATGTTGGTTTAATTAAAGCTGCCCAGAGATTTGATGAAACAAGGGGATTCAAGTTTATTTCTTATGCAGTCTGGTGGATAAGGCAGTCTATATTACAAGCATTGGCTGAACAATCCAGAATAGTAAGACTACCTCTCAATCAGGTAGGCTCTTTAAACAGAATCAACAAAATATCATCACAACTTGAACAAAAATATGAGCGCCAGCCATCACATAGTGAGATAGCAGAAGAAATGGAACTTTCCGACAACAAGGTTAAAGCAACTATGAAAATCGGCACAAGATATGTTTCAATGGATGCTCCCCTTACTAGTGATGAGGATACCAAATTCCTGGATTTTTACGTACCAACAGATAACGAACCCACTGATGAAACACTGATGCGTGAATCATTAGGAAGTGAAATACAGCGCTCTCTTTCAACTCTCTCACAAAAAGAACGTGACATTATTAATATGTACTATGGCATAGGCAGGAATTACAGTCTTACTCTTGAAGAAATTGGTGATAAATTTGACCTCACTCGTGAAAGAGTACGTCAAATCAAGGAAAAAGCAATACGACGTCTCCGGCATACTGCGCGTAGCAGATTACTTAAAGCATATCTTGGAGGCTAATTTATTTTAAGCTTTCTTTTATTTTCTTTTATATTTGTGTAAGACACTGATTTAAGCTTACTTTTTCTATCTTTGCTGAACAGCTTTACACTAACAAAAAAAAATGAACGATGGCTATTAAAAAAAACATTAATGGCAATTATGAGGAGAGCCTAAATCAATGGGCCAAAAACGAAATGATTGCTAATGAATTTATTACAGTCTTATCAAAGCTTTTTTACAATAAGTCTATCGAACTGGTGCTTTTTAGAAGTCAGTTAATAGACAGAAGTGCAAGCCTGATTCTTTACAGGCATTCATACGCAGAAAATATTATTAACAAAAAGCTTAACATTAAAGACTCATTAAAACTTGCTAAAGCGATCCTGCACTGTAATATTATGCCTTCCAAAATCGACATTGGGAAGCTTAATGGTGAATGGATTGATGTGAGAGAAAACTATGTTGATGCAGATGATTTTGTAAGAACTCAACTTAAGCATCTGATTGGTAATGAAGATGATTTCAAAAATCCTATTGACGTTGTGCTATACGGATTTGGACGTATCGGACGTCTTATCGCTCGCGAACTAATCATCCAGGGTAACGGACATCAGCTTAGGGTACGTGCTATTGTTACCAGAGGCAATAGTGAAGAACAAATAATAAAACGTGCTTCATTGTTCCGTCACGACAGTGTACATGGCCCCTTCAGAGGTGTTGCCATTGAAAACACCGAGGACAAAACCATTTACATAAACGGACATCAGGTGCTTATGCTGGCGGCTTCTTCCCCTGAAGAGATTGATTATACAGAATATGGTATCAAAAATGCTATACTTATCGACAATACAGGAATTTTCCGTGACCGCGAAGGTCTCTCTCGTCACTTAAAAGCCAAAGGTATATCAAAAGTGTTGCTTACTGCTCCGGGCAAAGATGATGTCCCTAATATAGTCTTTGGTGTTAATGAACACAGTGTTGACTATGAAAACGAAACTGTTTTCTCTGCTGCTTCATGTACAACAAATGCCTCTGCTCCTATTTTATCTGTACTGGAAAAAGAGTTTGGGATTATTCAGGGGCATCTGGAAACTGTTCACTCATATACAAACGACCAGAACCTTCTGGATAATATGCATAAAAAAACCAGACGAGGCAGATCTGCTCCTTTAAATCTGGTAATCACTGAAACAGGAGCTGCAAAAGCTGTTACGAAAATTGTACCAAGCCTTGTTGGTAAATTAACCGGGAATGCCATAAGAGTGCCTACTCCTAATGTTTCTCTGGTAATCCTTAAGCTTACCCTGAATAAGGAGACTACCGTTGAAGAAATAAATGAGTTAATGCGACAAACTTCGCTCTCAGGTGATTTGGTTGCACAGGTTAAATACTCCACATCTGCTGATGCTGTTTCTTCTGATTTTGTAAGCGAACCGGCTACGTCTGTTTTCGATTCCAAAGCTACTCTTGTTTCCAATGATAAGAAAAACATTGTTGTTTATATCTGGTATGACAATGAGTTTGGGTATTCATTACAGGTGATTAGAGTTGCCAAACTTATGGCTAGTGTAAAACGACCTACCTATTACTAGGGTCAAAGTTCAAAGTTCAAGGTTTAAGGTCAAACCCTTAACCTTGAACTTTGAACATAAACTTTGAACTCTATTAACATTTGCAATGTGAAAAACTTTGCATTGATTTTACTGGTATTTCTAATGATGAATCATATCTTTGCAGTCGTTTAAAACGTGTTACTACAAAGTATATAGTCTAATACTTAACATTCTGATTATATTTCCAGTACATTTACAAAGTCAGAAAATATTGTATTAGCAGAAACAATTGCACCATGAAGAAAAAAGTAAAATACATTTTTGTAACCGGGGGTGTTTCCTCATCACTGGGTAAAGGAATCATTTCTGCATCATTAGCCAAATTACTCCAGGGAAGGGGTTATTCGGTTACTATTCAGAAGCTGGATCCATATATCAATATCGATCCCGGCACTCTCAATCCTTATGAACATGGTGAATGTTATGTAACTGACGACGGTGCTGAAACTGATCTTGATCTTGGCCATTATGAAAGGTTTTCCAACACGCCAACTTCACAGGCTAATAATGTAACAACAGGGAGAATCTATCAGAATGTTATCGACATGGAAAGAAAAGGGGAATATCTGGGTACAACAGTACAGGTAATTCCTCACATTACTGACGAGATCAAGCGGTGTGTCCAGATTTTGGGCCAAACCGATAAATATGACTTTGTAATAACTGAAATTGGCGGTACTGTTGGTGATATTGAGTCATTCCCTTTTGTTGAGACTGTACGTCAGATGAAATGGGAAATGGGTAAAGACTGTGCAGTAATTCATCTTACTCTTGTGCCTTTCCTTAAAGCTGCCGGCGAATTAAAAACCAAACCAACTCAGCATTCTGTAAAAACAATGCTTGAGCAGGGAGTACAGCCTGACATTATTGTTTGCCGTACAGAACATAAACTAAACGAAGGAATCAAGAGCAAAATAGCTCAGTTCTGTAATGTCAAACCAACTGCTGTTATTGAATCCATTGATGCAGACACTATTTATGATGTTCCTTTATTAATGAGAGAAGAACAGCTGGATATTGAAGTGTTAAAAGTAACTGATTCTGTTATTCCTGAGACTATTGATCTCAGTAACTGGGAAAGTTTCCTTAAAAAACTCAAAAACCCAATAGGCACTGTTAATATTGGTCTTGTTGGAAAATATGTTGAGCTTAAGGATGCATATAAATCTATCCACGAAGCACTGGTTCATGGTGGTACTGTTAATGAATACAAAGTGAATATCATTAGCATACAGTCTGAAAAGATTGGTGCTACAAATGCTGGCAAACTGCTATCCGGACTTGATGGTATCCTTGTTGCTCCCGGATTTGGAGGCAGAGGCATAGAAGGAAAAATAGAAGCTGTTAAGTATGCACGTGAAAACAACATCCCGTTTTTAGGCATTTGTTTGGGTATGCAATGTGCTGCCATTGAATTTGCCAGAAATGTTATCGGTCATGCCGATGCACACACTACTGAGATTAAAGCTGATACAAAGAATCCTGTTATCGACATTATGGAAGAACAAAAAGAGGTTACCAACCTTGGCGGGAGTATGCGACTGGGATTATATGACTGCCATATTCCTGATGAAGACTCCATAGCATACAGGCAATATCAGAAACACGATATCAGTGAACGTCATCGTCACAGATATGAATTCAACAATGACTACCGTGATGAGTTTGTGAAAAATGGAATGAAGTTAACTGGCATCAATCCTATAAAAGACCTTGTTGAGATTATTGAACTCCCTTCACATCCATGGTTTATTGGTGTTCAGTTTCACCCTGAATATAAGAGTACAGTAAAAAGTCCTCACCCACTATTTGCTGGTTTTGTAGAAGCAGCTATTAAAGAAAGTAAAAAGCGCTAATCGTTTTCAGGCTCTTTCTTTTTTCTTCCGGCTTTTTGTAAAGCATTGTTTAATATCCACTCTATTTGTCCGTTGGTGCTACGGAACTCATCCTGTGCCCATTTTTCAATGGCATCAAACATCTCCGGGTTTAACCTTAAAACAAATGCTTTCTTTTTCGACATACTTACTTATCTCCCATCATTTTTTTCATTGAATGCAATAGTGCATCACTCCTCTGTGTTCCCAGCAGCAATCTTTTATTGTCCTTTGTCAGTATCTGCAATCCTTTGTTACCTCTAACATTGTAAGCCTTTCCGCTACCTTTTGTTCCATAACGAACTCCCCATCCACCATACTCCTTCAGTGGCTTATATTGCCGTATCTCAAAACTGGCGATGCTATCCTTATTAAAAACAACAGGCTTCTTAAAGTACGGCCAAAAGGTAATCTCAAGCCGGTCGCTATATACAGTTGTTGATAATACAGAACCGAAAAGCAATATGGCAGAAACCACCAGAATTAACAACACCAGAATAGCTGCGATAACCAAACCCGTGTCACTTACGGGCTTATCTCCCCATGGTTCTCCCATAAATATCTGTTTGTAAATCCCAACGGAAAACAGAAGTATGGAGGCAATGTAAATTACCCCCATGCTTAGATATAATGATAAAGAACCAAAAGTCTGCTTTTCCTGAAATAATATCTTTGACATAACCATACCTTAATATATAGAACCTGTATTAACTATTGGCGCAACATCTTTATCTGATGTAAGAACTACCATCAGGTTACTAACCATTGTAGCTTTTTTCTCTTCATCCAACTCTATTATCTTCTTTTCTGATAATGACTCCAGGGCCATATCAACCATTGATACAGCACCTTCTACAATCTTATATCTCGCTGCAACAATGGCAGTTGCTTGTTGACGCTTCAACATAGCTCCTGCAATTTCCTGTGCATATGCTATATAATTAATCCTTGCTTCAATAACCTTTATTCCTGCAATTGCTAAACGCTCTGTAATCTCTTCCTCAAGCATTTTGTTAACATCCTCACCTCCTCCGCGTAATGTAATATTAGCATCTTCATCCTCGAAGTTATCATAAGGATAATGACCTGCCAGCTTTCTTATTGCTGCCTCGCTCTGTATATCAACAAAGTGAATGTAATCATCAACATCAAAAGCAGCCTTATATGTGTCTTCTACTTTCCATACCATAACTACTCCTATCATAACAGGATTACCTATCTTATCATTCACCTTTATGGGCTCGCTATCAAGGTTTCTTGCTCGTAATGATATTTTCTTCCTAACAAAAAAGGGATTAACCCAAAAGAAACCATTCTTTTTTACCGTGCCTTTGTATGCACCAAAAAGGATCAAAACGGCCGACTCATTTGGGTTTACTATCATAAATCCAAACAAGCCAAACGCAACTAAGGCCAAAATAATAACAGATGGTATCAATGCTGCTCCTGTTTTTATATATACTATCGCGAGAACAGGAAATACAATCATCAGGAAAATTATGAACAATGCCATGTATCCTGAACCGGGTGAAAATTCTTTTTCTTCTTTCATTTCATTATTTATTTAAAGATTAGCAATACTATTTTTATATCTATATGATATCGTTTTAATATCACAAATATATATTGATTTTTCTCTGGTGTCAAGTCTTTTATTGGTTATTTTTTTATTCAACAGATTAATAAAAACAACAACACTCACGTATCTTTCTGCAATAAAGCAATTTAACCTTCTCCTTTTAACATCAAAATATTTCATATTTCTTCATATTCTGAATATCTTTGCAGATTATTTAGATTAAAAATAAATTAGAAACTTTTACAATTCTGGCTTTGATTTTGTGGCAGTCTTGAAGTTTAAAAGAAACAACTATGAATAAAAATTCGATATTAGGATTCATCCTGATTGCAGCGATAATGATTGGGTATACGTATTGGATGTCTCCTTCAGATGAAGAAATAGCACGTCAAGAGTTTATTGCCGATTCTATTGCAAAGGTCAATCAGGCCAGAGCCATTGAACTTGCAAAACAAAACCAGGAATTTGAAGAAGCTGAAAAAGCAGAGGTTATTGAAAACATCGAAGCTCCTGATTCATCTCAGGTTTATAATGAACTCACCAGCAAATATGACAAATTTGCAGTGTCTGCTGCAGGTGAAGAAAAACTTACAGTACTGGAAAATGATGTATTTAAAGTAATAATAAGTAACAAAGGTGGATATATTAAAACTGTTGAATTAAAGGATTACCAAACATATGACTCCCTGCCTGTTGTTCTACTCGACCCTGAAACATCTAACATGGGGTTGTCCTTTTTCTCTAATAACAGGATTATCAATACTAATGAATTATTTTTCATTCCGGATGATAGTCAGGAACATATTACTGTAACCGGAGACAACACCTTAACTTACAGCTTTAAGCTTTTCACTGGCACAAACAATACTGTTAACAAAAATAGCTATATTGAGTATGTGTATACTTTAAAAGGAAACAACTACATGCTTGACTTCACAATCAATATGGTTGGAATGGAAAATATTATCTCTTCCACATCAAGCTTTGTTGACCTGAACTGGTATGCCGATTTAAGGAAACAGGAAAAGACAGTTGACAGATTTAATGGCTCTACCATTTATTATAAATACTATCAGGATGAGGTTGAATACATGTCAGAGACTGATGATGATGATGAACAGATAGCTACTAAACTTAAATGGGTTTCATATAAACAAAGATTTTTTACCTCGACTATTATTGCAAAAAAAGCATTTGATAATGGTAACTTAAAGGTTTTTGAAAAGGAAAATCCTGCATCTGACAGGTACTTGAAATCAATGGAAACCAATTTCGAGATCCCTGTTAATGCCAGAGCAAACACCAGTATTCCTTTGTCATTCTATTTTGGTCCTAATAAATTCTACACACTAAAGGGTTATGGTCTGGATATGGAACGTCAGATTCCTATTGGATGGAGTTTCTTCCTGCTGGCATGGATCAACGAATATGTTGTAATCCCTGTATTTAACTGGCTGGGTGATTATGGCTGGAATTACGGTATTGTAATTCTTCTGCTTACTATCATGCTTAAGTTAGTGCTTTTCCCTATTGCTTATAAAACATATAGCTCGTCTGCTAAAATGAGGGTATTAAAGCCTGAAATAGATGAGATTTCAAAGAAATTCCCCAAACAGGAGGATGCAATGAAGAAACAACAGGCTGTTATGGGTCTTTATAAGAAAGCCGGTGCTAATCCCGCTTCCGGTTGTGTGCCTATGCTGTTGCAGATGCCTATCCTGTTTGCCATGTTCAGGTTCTTCCCTGCTTCAATCGAATTACGTCAGCAGCCTTTCTTATGGGCTACGGACTTATCAAGCTACGACTCAATCGCTACTCTTCCATGGGATATACCGTTCTACGGTGACCATGTTAGTCTTTTTACTCTTTTAATGACTGTCTCAACTATAATGTACACATACATCAACAACCAGATGATGTCAGCACAAACAACTCAAATGCCTGGTATGAAGACAATGATGTACATTATGCCTGTTATGTTCCTCGGAATTTTTAACAGCTACGCTTCTGGTTTGAGTTATTACTACTTCCTTGCTAACATTATTACATTCCTGCAAATGTTTGTTTTCAGATATGCTATTAATGAAGACAAACTCAGAGCTCAAATAGAAAAAAACAAGAAAAAACCAGTAAAAAAATCTGCTTTCCAAAAACGTCTTGAGGATGCAGCTAAACAAAGGGGTTACAATACTAAAAAGAAGTAATCTCTTGATATTATTTTAAAGTTATGAAAAATAAGGGTATTGCATTAATGTTAATGCTAACAGTGTTGTTAGCAAATAGCAGTGTTGCCCAAAATGTCTTTGTATATGATCAACAAAGCGGCAACCCTGTTTACAATGTTGTTGTTACTGATAAAAGTGGTAATATAACAGCATTAACCAACAAACTGGGAATTGTTGATATAGGTAGTTTCCGGGAAAGTAGTGAAATTATCTTTAGCCATCCTTCCTACGACAATATTTCGTTTACCAATGAGCAGATTAAATCGCTTAAGTTTAAAGTTCCCTTGACGGAGAAGCTTATAAACCTGAATGAAGTGATTGTTTCTGCCAGTAGCTGGGAAACTAAAGCCAATGAGATTCCCAACGAAATTGAACAGATTACACGTAAGGAAATTTCTTTTGAGAATCCGCAAACTTCTGCTGATATGCTCTCAAAAGGTAATCAGGTTTATGTTCAGAAAAGCCAGCTTGGTGGTGGCAGCCCAATGCTCCGAGGCTTTGCTGCTAACAGAATTCTTCTTCAAATTGATGGCGTGCGTATGAATAACGCTATCTACAGAAGTGGTAATCTGCAAAACGTACTGCAGGCTGATGTTAACAGTGTTGAAAACACAGAAGTTATCTTTGGCCCCGGTACTAATATCTACGGAAGTGATGCCCTGGGCGGGGTTATTGACATTCATATGTTCGATGCTAAATTCAGCAATACCAGTGAGGTTAAGACTTCCGGAAACGCTTTGGCTCGTGTTTCTACTGCCGATTTTGAGCGTACTATAAATGCTCATATTAATATTGCTAACGATAGCTGGGCGTGGATGGCTAGTGTGACTTACAGTGATTTCGACGACCTTAAAATGGGTTCTATGCACAACGACTATAACCTTCGCCCGGAATATGTTGATGAAATTGATGGCCATGATTCCATTGTGCAAAATGATGATCCTGAAATTCAAAGATTCTCAGGGTACAGTCAGCTGACTGCCATGACTAAAATTGCTAACAAGGTGAATGATAACATCAATTGGAGCTACAATCTTTACTTTACCAGAACATCGGAAGTGCCGCGTTACGACAGACTCACTGAATATTCTAATGGACACCTTAAGTATGCCAAATGGTACTACTATCCTCAGAAATGGCTGATGAATAGTGTTAATATCAATATGAATAACGGGGAGTCTTTCTACGATAACGCTAGCATTACTCTTGCTTATCAGAATCTTCAGGAAGGCAGAGATGACAGAAAATATCAGGATGAATGGCTGAGAAAAAGAACTGAAACATTAAATATCTTTTCGCTGAATGCTGATTTCGATCTTACGCTTTCTCCAAATAATTTCCTGTACTATGGCCTTGAAGCTGATTACAACAATGTTCAGTCAGCCGGAATAAAAGAGAATATCGTAACATTTGAGTCAAAGCCCACAAGCAGCAGATATCCCGATGGTGGAACTGATTACCTGCAATCGGGCGCTTATATCACGTATAAAAGAAACTTTAAAAAGTCACCTCTTACTTTCCTTGGTGGAGTTCGCTTCTCTTATGTTTATCTGGACTCCAAATTCGATGACACAACATATTACAATCTGCCATACAAGAACATAACTCTTAGCAATGGTGCTTTTACAGGAAATGCTGGTATTGTATATCATCCTAAAGACTGGCAGCTGAAGCTAAATCTGAGTTCAGGATTCAGAGCTCCTAATCTTGATGATGTAGCTAAAATATTCGATTCAGAGCCGGGTAATGTTGTTGTCCCCAATGAAAACCTGAAACCTGAATACCTGTATAATGCAGATATCAGTATTCTTAGAAACATCAATGATGTTGCAAAAATTGAATTCTCTGCATTCTACTCATACCTCTATCATGCAATGGTTCGCCGTGATTTTACTCTTAATGGTCAGGATTCCATAATGTACGATGGTGAGATGAGTAAAGTTCAGGCTGTAGTAAACGCGGGTAGTGCCAACGTGTATGGGGCAAGTATTCTTCTTAAATTAAAGCTGATTAATCACCTTGCTTTTAACGGTACTGCTACTTATATTAAAGGTGAAGATGATGAACATGAGCCGCTACGTCATGCTCCGCCTGTTTATGGTGGTGCCGATTTAACCTATGATTACAACAGACTTAAGGTGGTAATAGGTGTAGACTTCAACGGTGAGATATCATATAATAATATGGCTCCTTCCGAAAGAAGTAAACCATATATGTATGCTACTGATGCCAACGGTAACCCGTATTCGCCGGGGTGGTGGACTCTGAACTTTAACAGCAGCTACGCTTTTAATGAGAAATTTATTGCTTCATTAGCCGTGGAAAATATACTGGATTACAGATACAGAACTTATTCATCTGGTATTGCTGCACCCGGAAGAAACTTTATAATTGCCCTCAGGTATAGCTTTTAGTGATCAATGAAAAACTTTATCAGACTCATATTATTATTAGGTGTTTCATCAATTAGCGTTATAGTTAATGCACAGATGTCGGTAACAGACTATTCAAACAATGATAGCTGGTCGGTTATTTGTACCTCCCCTCAAAAGCAAATTGATGTTTTCTTTGTGCATCCTACTACTTATGAAGGGCCTGCAAACGGAAGATACACAGCCGATTTAAGTGATACTGCAATAAACAACTTTACCGACAAAACTGCTATTAACAGATATATAAGACTGTTTGATGATAATTGTAATGTTTATGCCCCCAGATATCAGCAGGTAAATATTGAGGTGTTGTCGATGAACAAGACCGATAAAGCGCGCTATATTGAAATCCCAAAAAAAGATATCAAAGCTGCACTGATCTATTATTTAAAGAATTATAACAATGGCAGGCCTTTTATCCTTGCCGCTCATAGTCAGGGCTCTAACCTTATTCATGATATTCTTCTTGAAAATCCTGATATAATAAACAAAGAACAACTTGTTGCTGCTTACCTTCCGGGATGGACTTTCACACAAGAGGATATCGACAATATTGGCATTAACATCAGCTCTTCACCAGAAGAAACAGGATGCCTGATGGTATGGAACACCATCGGACAAAACGGATCTTCACCTACTCTAACAAACGGAGCCCTGTGTGTTAACCCACTTTCGTGGAATAGCAAGCTAACTAATCAGCCTAAATCAAAAAACAAAGGAGCTTTTATACTTACAATATCTGGTACAGAAGCAGAAATCGACAACTTCACATCAGCAATGATAACAGAATCAGGGGGATTACAAATACCAAAGCCGGATACAATTTACGATCAGTTAGATATGTCTATGGGTCCCAATTGCTACCACAGGTATGATTATGATTTCTTTTTCAACAACGTAAAAGAAAATGTTGGCACAAGATGTAACGCATTTTTGGATAAACAGAGCAAATAACTAACTTTGTAATTCACAATTAATCATTTACTATATGCAACTACAACTTTTCTCATGGAATGTAAACGGCTTAAGAGCCGTTCACGGAAAAGGATTTTTCGATATCGTTTCAGATCTCAACCCTGATGTGCTGTGTCTTCAGGAAACCAAAGCCCAAGATGATCAAGTGGCAGCTGTTCTGGAAAACTCTGATTATCACTTCTACAGCAACTCAGCTGTAAGAAAGGGATATTCAGGAACGGCTATAATGGCAAAAGAAAAGCCATTGAAGGTAAAACCTGATATTGGAATGGATAATCACGATCAGGAAGGTCGTGTACTTACTGCTGATATGGATAAGTTCTATCTGGTTAATGTTTACACACCAAATTCAGGATCTGAACTTGTAAGGCTTGACTATCGTAAGACATGGGATGCCGATTTCCTTAGCTATCTCAAGAACCTTGAGAAAACAAAGCCTGTAGTAGTTTGTGGTGACCTTAATGTGGCTCATCAACCTATTGATCTTAAAAATCCTAAGAACAACTACAACAAAAGTGCCGGATATACTCAAACCGAGATTGATGGCATGGACAACCTGCTGAGCAATGGTTTTGTGGATACATTCAGACTGCTACATCCTGATAAAGTAGCTTATAGCTGGTGGAGCTACCGTTTCAGTGCGCGGTCAAAGAATATTGGATGGAGAATCGATTATTTTCTTGTGAGCGAAGCTCTGAAAGACAATATTGCTGCTGCTGAAATACATCCTAAGATCATGGGTTCCGATCATTGTCCGGTTAGCATAAAGCTGGAGTTTTAAGAAAAACTAACCACCATGGGTGGAGTTCAATGTTCAAGGTTCAAAGTTTCTTTCGTTCCCTCCGTTCTCTCCAGTCCCTTCAGTCTCTCCAGTCCCTTCAGTCTCTCAAGTCCCTTCAGTCTCCAAAATCCCTGCTTAGTAATCACCTATTACCTGCTGTGCAATCACTCATTCATTGCTGTGTAATTGACTCCCTGATGCGCATCAGGATCGTTTCTGATGCGCATCAGGATTGTTTCTGATGCGCATCAGGATTGTTCTTAATGCGCATCAGGATTATTTTTGATGCGCATAAGAATACTAAAAAGACTGCATTCATTACATTCTCTCAGATTAATAAAATCTAAGTACATACATAAAGGTTGTTATTTAGAACGAATTTAAATACCTTTGCGCAAAAAATAAATACAGCAGATGAATAGTATCCTGAAAAAGTTGAGATTAAAGAAAGAAGATATATTAAATGACTACCGTTTTGCTAATGAAAGCAGGCAAGCCAGTCTTTTAGGCCGTCGAGAAGTATTAACAGGAAAGGCCAAATTCGGTATATTCGGTGATGGCAAGGAAGTTCCACAGCTTGCCATGGCAAGGGCTTTTAAGCCCGGCGACTGGAGATCGGGGTACTACCGCGATCAGACTTTCATGCTTGCCGCTAAAATGATGACAATAGAAGAGATCTTTGCTGAGCTTTACGGCGACACCGATCCAAAAGCCAATCCGGCAAACGGAGGGCGACTGATGAATAATCACTTCGCAACACGTAGTCTGGATGAAAATGGCAACTGGCTCAACCTTTCCAAACAAAAAAACTCATCTGCTGATTCATCACCAACAGCAAGTCAGATGCCACGAGCACTAGGACTTGCTCTGGCTTCAAAACATTTCAGAGGAAACCCTGAACTAAAAGGCTTTACAAACTTCAGCAATAAAGGCAACGAAGTTACTTTTGCCACCATTGGTGATGCATCGACATCCGAAGGACATTTCTTTGAAACTGTTAATGCTGCTGGCGTAATGAGCGTTCCACTGGCAATTTCAGTGTGGGATGATGGCTGGGGTATTTCCGTGCCAAACACTAAGCAAACAACAAAAAACAATATCAGTGAAATACTCTCTGGCTTTGAAAAACAAAAAGGCACAAACGGATACTACATTTACAAAGCCCAATGCGGTGATTACGAAAATCTTATAAATATATACACCGAAGGCATTGAGAAGTGTCGAAAGGAGCATGTTCCGGTTTTGTTTCACATAACAAACTGCACACAACCACAGGGACACTCAACATCAGGATCACATGAACGCTACAAAACTACTGAGCAACTGGAACAGGAAAAACAGGATGATTGCATAAAAGGCATGCGCTCATGGATTATTAAAAACAAAATTGCATCAGAAGAAGAACTCGAAACAATTGAAAAGGAGTCGGTTAAAAGAGTCCGACAAGCAAGAAAGAACGCATGGAATAACTACCAAAAGCCTATCATAGCAAAAAAGAAAGAATTCCTTAAGATGGTTGACGTAACTACATGTAACTGTGCAAAGACATCAAAGATTGAAAACATCAAAAAAGAACTTGCCAGCGTTGGTGAACCAATCTACAAAGACCTAATCTCGGCAGCAAGAAAAATACTGCGGCTCATCTGCGACAGCTGTAGTAATCCGCACAACTCATTAAAGAAAAATGTAACCAAGTGGTTGGAAAAAGAAATGGAGGATATGCATTGTCGTTACAGTGCCCATCTTTACAGCGAATCGCTGATGTCTGTCAATGGTATGGAAACCGTTGAACCTAAATACAGTAAAAGCAGCAAAATGGTACCCGGCAGAGAAGTACTCAGGGACAATTTCGATTATATCTTCAAAAACAAACCAGAGGTAATAGCCTTTGGCGAAGATGTTGGAAGAATTGGCGGCGTTAACCAAACATACGAGGGCTTACAGGAGAAATATGGAGAGCATCGTATTTTTGATACAGGCATACGCGAAGCAACTATTATAGGTCAGGGTCTGGGTATGGCCCTGCGTGGGTTAAGGCCCATAGCCGAGATACAATACTTCGACTATCTCCTTTACGGATTGCAAGTTATGAGCGACGACTTGGCAACAATGCACTACCGCACAAACGGAGGACAAAAAGCACCTATGATTATATCCACGCGCGGACATCGTTTGGAAGGCATATGGCATTCAGGCTCTCCCTTAAGCATGGTTATCAACTCCATCAGGGGTGTTCATATTGCAGTACCACGCAATATGACCGAGGCAGCAGGGTTTTATAATACATATCTCAATTCAGACCAGCCAGCGTTAATAATCGAACCCCTTAATGGCTACCGCCTAAGGGAAAAATATCCTGAAAACATCGGTAAATTCAAAACACCTCCGGGTAAACCGGAAATATTAAGAGAAGGCACCGATTTAACAATAGTAACTTATGGATCATGTGTGCGCATCGCTGAAGATGCTGCCAATCAGCTAAAAGACTTCAACATCAGTGTTGAATTAATTGATGTAAGAACTCTTATCCCTTTCGATATTAATGGGACAATAACCAAATCTCTGTCAAAGACAAACAAAGTACTGTTTTTTGACGAAGATGTGCCTGGTGGTGCTACTGCATATATGATGCAGAAAGTAATTGAGCAGGGAAATGGTTATTATATGCTTGATGCAGAACCTGCAACGCTCACAGCCAAAGCTCACCGCGCTGCATACAGTACTGATGGCGATTATTTCTCCAATCCGAATGCCGAGGACGTATTTGACTCTGTTTATAATATTATGCATGAGTACAATCCGGAAATCTATCCTAAGATATTTTAATTACGACAGTAACAAAACAATCACAATAGTAACTATTCTGGTACCTGTTAACGATATCATCAGATAAAGGGTTATGTATTACTTTTGTATGCATAACCTAATTAACTCTGTTGCAGATTAACAGAGACAAAACATCTATTATTTTGAGATTTTATTTTGTTTAAAGTCGATTATTTCCTATTTTTGATACAAAATGGATAATGTCAGACTTTTCGCATTGAACCACTTTACTGTGACAAGAAAACATATATTCCTGTCTGAAATTTAAACTTCTGGCGGATGGTGCATGAGTTATTGATATAGGGATGCTACGAGAATATAAATTCAGATAACATTGACTGTAATCCTTAACTCCATACAGTAATTAATAATTCAATCATACTGATCATGGATGTAAAGAAGAATCTCAGCTACAAGGAGCTTGAAGCAGAACTAAACAGACTAAAAGCATCGTTTGAAAACCTTAAGAATGAAAATATAAGATACAGAAGCATATTTGAAAATTCCAGAGATGCTATTGTTATTTCCAAAGACAGGATATTCGAATTTTGTAATGATGCATATCTGAAACTATTTGGCTATGACACCACAGAGGAGCTCATAGGAAAGCCCATGATTGAACAGTTCTCTCCTAAGGAACATAATAAGATCAAGTCATTCATAAATAATAGAATAACAGGTGAGAAAACGCCCGACTTTTATGAAGCAACAGGAATAAAAAAGAACGGTGAGGAATTTCTGTTTACAATCAGCATCAGCAAATACAAAGTCAACGGCGAAACCTATCACGTAGGGCAAATAAGAGACCATACACAAAGAAAAATAGAAGAACAGAAAATTATTGAAAGCAGTCTGCAACAAGCATTATTGCTTAAGTCGTTACAAGAAAGCGAAAACCACTTGCGTGTTGCCCAACGAATAGCACAAATAGGACACTGGACGCTTAATCATGAAACTAATAAGCTCACCTGGTCTGATGAAATATACAGAATCTTTGAGTTAAACCCAAATAAATTCTCACCATCATATGATGAGTTTCTGGCAGGTATACATCCTGAAGATAGAAACAAAGTTAATGAAGAATACCTGAACTCCATTAAGGAAAAAAGAGACTATTCTATAACACATCGCTTGCTTTTAAAGAACGGCGAAATAAAATATGTATTTGAAAGATGCAATAATGTTTTCGATAAAAAAGGTAATCCATTAACGTCATTAGGCACAGTACAGGACATAACCGACAAGGTTAAATCTGAGAAACTATTAAAAGACAGTGAAAAATTACAAAACTTACTTTTTAAGATAAATCCGGTTCCAGCAGGCATCCTGAATTTCAACACAGGGAAATATATTCGTGTAAATGATTTCTTTACGGCAAAATTAGGATTCACCAACAAGGATGTATTTGGCAAATCACCACACGAGCTCGGCATCTTCAGTGAAGAAAGACAAAAGAACCTTTACAAATTACTACATAAATCAAACCATATAAGTAACGCAGAAACGGAAATAATATCAAAATCAGGAGCAAAAATTCACGCACTTGGATATGCAGAAATAATAGAATCCAATAACCAAAAATTAATTTATACTTCATTTGTTGATATTACCGAACAAACAAAAGTAAGAGACCTGCTTATTGAAAGCAATGAGAAATTCTCAGCAGTATTCCACAATACCTCTATACCACAAGCCCTTACAAAGAGAAACGAAGGAATATTTGTTGAAGTTAATGAAGCATTTACTGAATTATTTGGTTTCAATTCTGATGAAATAATCGGTAAAGAAGCAGTGGATGTTGGAATATGGATATCAGTACCAGAAAGAAATGAACTGATGGCAAGAGTATCTGAAAATGGATTTGTAAAAAACTTTGAATATAAATTCGGTAAGAAAGGTGGAGAAATAATACATGGTCTGGTATCTACCAAAGAAATTACCGTTGGAGGAAAAGATTATCTTATTACCAATATCATCGATGTATCTGAAATAGCATCAGCAAAAGAGAAGTTAAGTGAAAGCAGAAAACTATTCTCAGCGGCATTTCATAATATTTCCATTGCACAAGCCATTACACGGTTTAAAGATGGAAAATTTTATGATATTAATGATGCTTTTGCAGAGCTTATGGGATACAGTTCTAGTGATGTTGAAAACCTGTCTACTCTGGATGTTAATTTATGGACATCTGAATCAGACAGAAAAGACTTTACTGAAAGACTTAACCAGCAGGGCTTAACAAAGAAAACAGAATATGATTTGCGTAAAAAAGATGGCGATATAATACATTGTCTGGTTTATGCAAGTGTGATAAATATTGAAGGTACTAAGTACATCCTTTCTGTTATTATTGATATTACAGATCGTAAAACAATGGAGAATAAGCTTATCGAGAGCGAACAAAGATGGCATTTCTCTGTTGATGGCAGCAGGCTTGGTCTTTGGGACTGGAACGCTATTACAAATGATGTTTACTTCTCTCCTGTATGGAAGAAAATGCTTGGGTTTAAAGAAGATGAGATTCAGGGAAGTCTTGAAGAATGGGAACGCAGAGTTCATCCCGATGACCTTGAGCAGGTTTACTCAGACTTAAACGATCACTTTGAAGGCAAAACTGATTTGTATATTAATGAGCACAGAGTATTATGTAAAAATGGAGAATATAAATGGATTTTGGATCGCGGGAGAGTAGTATCATGGACTAATGACAAAAAGCCGGAGAGGGTAATCGGCACTCATACAGACATTGATTATGAAAAGCGCACCAGACAAGAGATTTTTGAAAGTACAGCCAAGTTTAAATTATTGTTTGATCAGTCTCCGGTAGGTATCTATATAGCTGATTTGAAAGGCAATATCGTTAACGGCAACAATAAGCTTCTGGAACTAATGGATTCACCATCACTTGAAGCTACCAAAAAAATAAACGTACTTAACTTTCCTTCACTGGTTAAAAGCGGATACTCAGAAAATTTCGCTAAGTGTCTGGAAACTGGTAAAAGCCAGAAAGTGGAAATGGATTACACTTCACATTGGGGCAAACAAAGCTATTTCTCATCACATATACTTCCTTTGTTTGACAATAATGGTAATATCCAGCATATTTACACCTTAATGGAAGATATCTCAGAAAGAAAGAGAATTGAAAACGAACTGCTGGAAAGTAATCAACGACTTGAGTTATTCTTTAAGCAATCAGCAATTGGATTCTTTTTTATGATGCTGGATGAACCCATAAAATGGAATGATAACATTGACAAAGAAAAAGTTCTGAATTATGTTTTTTATCATCAACATTTAACTCAGGTTAATGAAGCTATGGTTAAACAATATGGCACAAAAGAAGAAGACCTTTTGGGCCTTACACCTGCTGATTTCTTCTTTGGCAAAGAAGAGCAAGGCAAAGAAATATGGATGGAACTGTTAAACAAAGGAAAGGTACATCTCGAGAGCAAAGAGCAGAAACCCGACGGCACTCCTTTTTATATTAACGGCGATTTAATATCCTTGCACGATAAAGACGGGAATATTATTGGACATTTTGGAGCACAAAGTGATGTAACAGTTGAAAGAGAAACACAGGAAAAACTTGCGCAAAGTGAGATATTAAAAAAGAATATACTTGCAAGCCAGCCAATATTAATATGGGCCAAGGATATCAATGGCGTTTACATCGCATGTAATCCTCAGTTTGAAAGATTTTTCGGTGCCAAAGAAGATGAAATAATTGGTAAAACAGACTATTATTTTGTTGATAAAGAAACTGCTGATAGTTTCAGGGATCATGACAAAGCAGCTGTTAATGCCGGGAAACCAATGAGAAACGAAGAATGGATTACTTATGCGGACAATGGAGACAGGGTATTGCTGGAAACAGTAAAAACGCCCCTCAGAAATGAAAATGGAAGTATCTTTGGTGTTCTTGGGATATCCTACGATATCACAGACAGAAAAAAAAGGGAAGAAACTCTGAGGAAAGCCATGCATGAAGCCGAAAAAGCCAACAAACTAAAGAGTGAGTTTTTAGCTAATATGAGCCATGAAATCAGAACGCCTATGAATGCAGTTCTGGGATATGCAGAAATACTTGCAAGAAACCTCAAAGACAATCCGGAAAACCTTGCATATGTTGAAGGTATTAATAAAGGTGGCAAAAACCTGATATCCTTAATAAACGACATTCTTGACCTTTCCAAAATTGAAGCAGATAAACTCGAAATTAAGCCCGAAGCTGTTAATCTGAATGAATTACTTGGAGAAAAAAAACAGATATTTACTGCTATCCTGTCTGAAAAGAATGTCGATTTCAAAGTTAATATCGATGAAAAGTTGCCAAAAATTCTGATGCTTGATAAAACACGTATAAAGCAACTGCTTTTTAACCTGATCGGTAACGCAATAAAATTCACCGAAAAAGGATACATTGAAGTGAAAGTGAAACAACACGGAAATTTTATTCCTGACAAAATAGTAGATATTGCACTTGAAGTTAAGGATACTGGCATTGGAATCCCTAAGAAAAAACTTGAAACAATTTTTGAAGCTTTTAGTCAAACCCATAACCATACCTTAAAGTACGAAGGTACCGGATTAGGGCTTACTATCTCCCGTAAGCTTGTGGAAGCTATGGGTGGTACAATATCCGTTGAAAGCAAAGTAGGTAAAGGATCTGTGTTTACAATATACCTTAATAATATAGAGATACACTCTGAAATAAAAGGCAGCCCAGATAAGAAAGTAGAAGAAGGATCAACTGATGTTTATTTTAACTCACCGGATATACTGCTGGTTGATGATATAGAATCGAATCTCTTTGTGCTGACAAAACAACTTGAGAGGTTTAACTGTAATATTACAACATCTGTCAATGGTAAAGATGCCATTGAAAAAGTAGAAAAGAAAAAACCTGATCTTATAATAATGGATATTCAAATGCCCGTACTAAACGGATTTGAAGCTTCCAAAATACTTAAAAAAGATAACAGATTTAAAGACATTCCAATAATAGCGCTTACAGCATTTGCATTAAAAGATCAAAAGGAAGAGTATGAAGGTGTTTTTGATACCTATCTTGTTAAACCTATTGAAAACAAAACCCTGTTACAATGCCTTATGAATTACCTGCCGTACACAAACAACCAGGAAGGTCAACCTGATTATCAAAATACTAAAGCAACAACAACAGGGCTTCCTTCCAATCTGCCTCAACCAGTATTGGAAGAGTTAACAAAAACGACATACCCTCTTTTTGAAGAGCTTAACTTATATTTTGATACAGATGATTGTTTTGCATTCATAAAGGATCTAACAGATCTGGCAAAGAAATTTAACATACCTGAATTTGATGACTACTGTTCAAAACTGTCTGTAGCTACAAAGACCTTAAAACTAGATCATATAGAAAAGTTGTTAGCGGAGTTCAACATATTCAAAAATGATAATAAGATATGAAAAAAGAGTTTAAAATACTAATTGTAGATGATAACACTCAAAACCTAAGTATTCTGGGTAACATACTAATGGCAGGAAACTACTCAGTACAAATAGCACAAAATGGGAAGCAGTGTATAAATTTGGCACATAAAAAACAACCCGATCTTATACTTCTGGATATAAATATGCCGGAGATGTCGGGCTTTGAAGTATGCGAATATCTTAAAAACAACACTCAAACAGCCGCTATACCTATTATTTTTCTTACTGCATATACAGAAACAGACAGCGTGGTAAAAGGATTCTCACTGGGTGCTGTGGATTATGTTACAAAACCATTCCGTGAAAAAGAACTACTATCAAGAGTAAAAACACACCTTGAGCTTAAAAGAGCTCATGAGAAACTAAAGGAACAAAATGACATACTCGAAGCACTTAACAGTACAAAAGACAAACTTTTCTCAATAATTGCCCATGATTTACGCAGCCCTGTTGGACTGATGATGAACTTATTTGAGATATTGCCAAATCACTCTTTTAGTGAAGAAAAGTTCCAGTCGATAATCAAATCAGAAATTAATCTTGCTAAATCCACTTACTTTTTACTTGAGAACTTGCTTAATTGGGCAAGACATAATATGGGTGAAATTAAATTTGAGCCAAATAATGCAAACCTTATAGATATCATTAATGAAGTCCTTAAAGTGCTAAAAACCCAGGCAAACCAAAAGAATATTGATCTTTCCGTTGATTATCGAGGAAACTGCTATGCCTTTGCTGATAAGAATATGCTTCTGCTGATTATAAGAAACCTGCTGACTAATGCGATTAAATTCACTCCTGAAAAGGGAGATATAACCATTAGGGTTAATGATGAGGATAATAACAGAGTGAAGATAAGCGTAATTGATAATGGCGAGGGAATAGCAAAAGAGAATATCAGGAAAATACTAAATCAGGATGAATTCTATTCAACCTATGGCACTAACAATGAGTCAGGAAGCGGTTTGGGGCTTAAACTGGTAAAAGGCTTTATTGAAAAAAATAACAGCGAGTTAATTATTGACAGTGAACCAGGGAAAGGATCATGCTTCTCTTTTATCCTGCCGGCATCACAAAATAAAGTGATGCTGTAAGAGATCTAACCGGGAACCAGGAGTTATGGGTCAGATACTTAAAACTCCTCCCCTGTCTTTTTCAATCCTTCTTTATCAAGAATACTGAAGTCGTTACGCTGATGACTTATTAATTTGTTTTCACTAAGCTCCTTCAAACTCTTCATAACACTTGCCTTCGACATACCTGTAAGTTCAGCAATATCGCCATAAGACAAGGTTAATGTAAATGAATCAGAGTCATAAACCTCGTCCGACAGAAAAAAAAGAACCTCAGCAACACGGTTTCTAAGCTGCTTTTTTGACATGCTTATTAACCTGTTATAATTTGAAATATAACAATTGTTCAATGATTTAATAATCTCGCTGGCAAATTTCCCGTTATTTTCCACCAATGTTTCAATACTAGAGTTTTTAATCATGCACACTGTTGAATCTTCCAAAGCTATTGCCGAATATATAAATGTTGAAGACCCGAATATAGAAGGGAGACCCATTATCTTCCCTTTGGAAAGAATATTAATTATAAGATTAGGAGCAGAATTTGGTATCTCAATATTTAGCTTTATCAAACCCTTTTTAACAAAATAAATATGATTGGCAAAATATCCCTGTTTAATAACGCTTTCACCCTTCTTAAAATCTATTAGTACCTTGTTGGAGTTTAGATAATTCAACTCCTCTTCACTCAGTATCTCCATGCATGTAAATTTATCAGTGCAAATAAAACAAGCATCGTTGTTGGTCATTTCTTCAATCATTGTTTTTCTTCAATTTATCATTGACAACAGCAATATTACTAATAAAGGCCAGATTAATAATGCGCTTGTCATCCAAATTCACTGATTCGTTTTAACATATCAGGATTTACAATTTCAATAACACCATGATCTTCCTTAATCACTTCTGTTTCTTTTAGTTCGTTAATCACCCTGGTAACGCTCATCACCGACATACTAGTAAACTCAGCCAGATCTTTTCTCGAAAGAGTAAGCTTAAACCGCATGTCCTTATATACATCCTTTGCTAAAAACAAGATAGCAGAAGCCATCCTGCCATTTAGCTGTTTATGCGTAAGTCCATAAAGCAGCTCGTAAGCCAGTAAATTATTCTGACTAAGCTTCTTGATTATTGACACAGCGAAGTTACCATTTTGGGGTATAATCTCCCTGATGGCATTTAAGTCAATGAGGCATAGTGTGGAGTCTTCTATAGCTGCCACTGAGTAAGTAAAAGTATTATCTCCATATATTGATGAAAGGCCTATGATTTTACCTGGAGAAAATATGTTTATTATTAAGGAGTTCTGCCCTGAACCACCTTCCTTGTATACTTTAAGCAAACCCGACTTCAAAAACATAAGATGTGTAGCGAATGCACCCTGTTTGGCAACAACATCTCCTTTTTTAAACCTTAGTGTGACCTTATTATGACTTGTTAGCACTAACTGCTCATGTGTCAGAGTTTTAAAACATGTAGACATCTTAGGGCAGCCAAGACAAGTTTCAGGCTCGTTAGTTCTGTTCATTAACAACCATGTTTATCATGCTAAACTATATAAATTATTCCGGATAAGAGGAAGAAATGAAATAAAATTAAACAGCTGAAATTATATCTTTTTCGAAAACACAAATACCATTATTGCATTAAAATCAATGTGCTTTCAATTAAAAATAATTCAATAAACAACAAAAGCAAACAGCAAGCTACTTCTTCTGTACACTATTGTTATAAAGCACATTACACAAATCAGCAATCGTTAATAATACCATGTATATCATAAAAGCTGTCACAAATCAATAAAACACCAGACCTGCGTCATATTATTATTAACACCTGTTATGTGAAATGCTATTCATTTTATATTTAAAGCAATCCTTATGTTAACGTTTGCAGAGATTTTGAGTGATTGGTCTAAGTAATTTTGGTGTCACATTATATGTAATATTCTATTTGGTATGGAAGAAAATAATGACATCAGTAATTACGGGATAGTAACAAAGAAAGAGACATTAAAATCTTACACAGGATCTGAATCACTTAAAGACTTGATACTGGAGGCCAGCGAACCCTTTCCTGGCTACTATTGCATGGATATGCCTACCGAAAACAACTGTAAGCCTGTCTCGTATTTCTTTATTCTGAAACCAGGCCCCATTTGCAATGAGGACAATATCATCAGAGTAACACAAAAAATAAAAAAGGAAAAGAATTATGAATTCGACGCATGTCCGGGGCATTTAACTCTGTTTAATAATGTGCAGCCTCATGTAAGAATACAAACAAAGAACCACACTTTGATACCCGAGCTTGCTGAAGAGTTCAAGGCAAATGGTATCGTTCTTCAGAAAAATAAAAAGGTTAAAGCCTTTACCAGTATGATCAGGATCAAGAAGTATTTTGAGCTGGAATATATCTCTGAAGGAGTTTACAAGTCGATGGATGAACCTTGTTTCAAGTACATCAGGATTCAGAAAGAAATCAGTTGGAAAGATTTTGAAGCAATCACGTTAACCATAAAAAACACATACAACTTTAAAAACTACGACTACGCCCTGGCTGCTATTTATCAGAAATGTGGTTTAGAGGACTATGTAAGGATATATTCCGAGCATTGCGATTGCGAAAAGCTTCCGGTTTTACGTCAAAAATATATTGATGAAATTGATAAGCACATCTTTTAATCATTAAAAAATTATGAATTAATAATATTATAATCATATTCAATATGAGTAAATTAAAGAATTTTTTAATCATCTATGTAATACTGTTTGTGATATGGATGTTGTTAAACAACAGCTTTAGCTTGCCTATAATTATATCAGGACTGGTTATATCACTGGTAATAGCTTTGGTATTTTGTTCAGGATGTGGAGTTTTCACAGAAATGAGGATAAGTCCGAAGGCATTTATTTACACAATACTGTATTTGCTCGTATTTCTTGGCGAGCTAATTAAATCAAATCTGGACCTGGCACGTCGTGTAGTCACACCATCGTTGCCTATCAATCCCGGGATTGTTGAAGTTAAAACAAGTTTAAAGTCTGAAATGGGACGCTTAATCCTTGCTGACTCCATAACACTCACACCGGGTACGCTAACTGTTGACATCCACGAAGAAACCCTTTATATCCACTGGGTTGACGTGCGCAGTGATGATATCAACAAAGCTACAAATGAAATTGTACGAAAATTCGAAAAATATCTGGAGGTAATCTATGGTTAATACAATACTAACATTGGCATTAATACTGATAGGGTTATCGATAATTATCAGCTTAATACGATTCTTTATCGGCCCTACAGTTGTTGACAGAGTAGTTTCTTTTGATGTTATGACCATTACATCAATCGCTCTCATTGCTCTCATTGCGCATTTTGCAGGACGAATAATATATCTGGATGTAACAATTGTTTACGGACTTCTCAGCTTTTTGGGAGTACTGATTGTTGCTCGTTACATTGAAAAAGGACTATAAAAAATTAAAAGAAATGGAAAGTTTACAAATAGCAGGAGCAATAATAACCTTAATTGGTTCTGTGTTTCTTTTTCTGGGATCTTTGGGATTATTAAGGATGCCGGATGTTTACAACAGAATACAGGCAGGGGCAAAAGCTTCCACACTAGGCACCATACTATCACTCTTAGGATTAATCTTTGTTACACCCGGCTGGTACGGTAAGCTGATTATCCTAATTGTCTTCGTATTGCTCACAAACCCTGTTTCATCGCATGTACTTGCGAGAGCTGCTCACTACACAGGTATTCCACTATCCAAAAAGACTGTCATCGACAAGCTCGAAATTGTTGAAAGCCTTGAAAAGGACAAGCTTAAAGAAGAAAAACCTGAGTTTACAGAAATAAGTAATATATCAACTGATAAAAAATAATAGCAAAATGACATTTACACTCATAACCATCTTTCTTGGTGTTATAATCCTGATAATGGCAGGCATTGCAATATATCACAGCAATTTAACCATTGCTATTATTGCTGCAGGTGTAGTAAGCTTATTTGCCTCAGTAATGTATCTGCTGTTGGCGGCACCTGATGTTGCCATGACAGAAGCAGCCATCGGCAGCGGCCTGTCAACAATAATTTTTTTCTATGTACTCAATAAAATAAGGAAGATCGATGATACGGAATAGTTTAAGATTTTTAATAATTATTGGTATAGCATATATCTTTTTTAATCTGTACCAGAGTTTTGAAGGAAACAGCAAACTCAGCACACTTGCCAGTTACTATTCCAGCCAAGAGAATATTCTTGATGTAGGAGCTGCAAATATTGTTACAGCTGTTGTTGTCACCTATCGTGGACTCGATACACTCGGGGAAGTAACAATCCTGTTCCTTACTGCAGCAATTATTGGCTTTTTCCTGAAGTTACAGATTTCTGATAGCAGTTCAGAACCAAAGAAAAGAAAACCCAGTGAGATACTTGAAACATCAGCAAAGATTCTCACCCCTATGATATTCTTATTGGGCGTATACGTATTTATTAACGGACACCTTACACCAGGAGGAGGATTTCAGGGTGGTGCCATAATCGCATCATCATTTGTGCTTATGCTTCTTGCCGGACAGAATGAGAGATTCAAGTCAAAGCTCTTTACATTCCTGGAGAGTATCTCAGGGATTGTATTTGTAGTACTGGGCGTTCTGGGAATAATCCTTGCCGGTGGCATCCTGGATAACAGAATTATGGATACCGGCATATTCGGTACCCTCTTAAGTGCAGGAGCAATACCTGTTATATACATCTTCATTGGCCTTAAGGTAGGTTCTGAGCTATCGAACATACTGGGGAATTTCAATGAAGTTCAGAAAGAAAAATAGAAACACAACATTTATATCTGGAATATGGAATATATAAGTTTAGCAGTTGGTTTACTTCTCATCATCATTGGATTATGGGGTGTGCTGACTCAGAAGAATTTGTTAAAGATTATTATAGGGTTTTCAGTTTTTGATACAGGACTACACGTGGTTATGGTTAGCATTGGATACTTCAAAGACAGGCTTGCTCCAATTATTGATGAAGCTGTGGATATTTCAGATGCCGGCAATCAAATTGTTGACCCGGTTCCACAGGCTTTGGTTCTTACAGCGATTGTAATCGGATTGGGTGTTACTGCGCTTATGCTTGCCTATGCACTAAAAATGTACAAAGACAAGAAAACTCTTGATGTATCAGGATTCAGAGACCTGAAAGAAAATTATTAATCAGTCATTTGAAACAAATAATATAAGGAAATGATTTCTCCAATTCATATTATTACTATCGGGCTCGGGTTTGCTTTTGCCCTGGGTTTATTTAAAGGATTAGGCAAGAACTTTACAGCCGCTCTTACCTTATTGGGTATAGCTCTTATGGGAGCAATATCTTTTCAGTGGCTGTTTGCCTTTATTACCAGCGGTGCCACAACAGAAGTGTTTACAGCGGGATTCAGGCCTCCCTACTCCATTAATTTATTGATGGGACAAAATGAGGCTGTTCTTACATCCATGATCAATCTTGTGGGCTTCCTCGGGATGATGTATCTCTGGGATACACTTAAAAAACAAGGCTACCACTCTATGCTGGTCTATATTGTTTTTATCATGGGCATGAATGTTATCGTTATGACGAGAGATGCATTCAACCTGTTTGTATTTATGGAAGTGGTAAGTATAGCTACAGCCGGACTGGTTATTCTCGAGAAGAATTCAAAATCCACACAGGCTGGCTTTAAATATATGATAGCAACAGGCGTTATTGCCGGCATATTCCTTCTGGGGATAATATTCTCCTATTACTTTGCCGGATCGCTGAATATCGATGATATTGTTGCTTCAAATTTATATCTGTTAAAAGGCGGAAGCATTGCTCTGTTCCTGCTTATAATATCAGTGGTACTGGAATTAAAGCCCTTCCCTGCCAACGGCTGGGGACTGGATATATACCAGGCAGCCACTCCCGGATTATCAGCTCTTATATCATCAGCATCAGCAACAGCATTGTATTTCGTATTCACCAAAGTACTGGCTATGGCCGGCGACACATGGTATCCTGTTGTTGCTGTACTGGGTATGCTCACATTTGTGGGATCAAACCTGCTGGGCACAAAACAAGAAAATGCACGCCGACTACTGGGGTATTCATCAATAGGGCAGATAGGTCTTTTAATGGCAATTGTTGGGTTTACGCCTTATTTGGGCGACAAACTGCAATTCATAGCCTTCACAATATTATTAACACATTATTTTGCAAAAGCCGGATTATTCTGGCTTGCAGGACTAATTAAATCTGAAAAGCTGAAATCATTTGCTGCCCTGCGAAGAAAACCCTTTTATCTGTTTCTGTTCGGAACCTTCGTATTTGCACTTATAGGCTTCCCTCCTTTTCCATCATTTTATGGTAAATGGGAACTGATAATGCATCTGGCCAACAGCAATATGTACGGATGGATGGCAGCTGTACTTATAGGCTCCTTCCTCGAAGGTATTTACCTCTTCCGCTGGCTGGGGTATGTTATAAAATCCGACAATTCAAAACTCCCCGAATTTAAAATACAATGGAATAAGATAGTACCGGTAGCATTATTTGGAGTAGCTCTTTACATTGCAGGGTATTACACCAACACATTTACGATGGGTGGAATGAACATGGTGTTTATCCAACTGGCATTTGTAGCATTGCTATTTATTCTCGACTTCCTGCCGGCGGCAGTAAAAAATACAATTGCCATTGCAGGCATGGTATGGTATTCGTATGTAACACTACCACCTCTGTGGGATAATGACATGCTGCGTTTCATATTTGCAGGCATTTTCCTCCTTGGCGGGATACTTACGCTCATAGCAGGCTATTCATACAAAGGAAAGCGCATCGGGTTCTACCCAGTGGCACTACTTATGTATGTAGGACTGACACAGATTATTATGGCAGAAAACAGTCTGCAGTTTTTCTTCGGATGGGAATTGATGACAGCAGGTTCATACTTCCTTATTATCAGAGGGAAGCGCTCCATGCCACACGGACTCAGCTATATGCTGTTTTCCATAGGAGGAGCATACACCATACTGGCAGGATTCGGACTGGCACAGGCAGGGCATTCATACCTTACCTTTGATATGCTGTCGCAGGTTACCCTGAATGCAGGATGGGTATTCGGACTTCTGGCGCTTGGCTTCCTGACAAAGACAGCCTCCCTTGGCTTGCACATATGGCTACCGGAGCACATGGCGAAGCAGAAAGCGATGTTTCACCAATGGTATCGGCTATACTTCTTAAGGCTGGTGTATTCGGATTAATGTTACTCCTTATTAATATGGGGCACAATCCTGAAGCCGGCAATATAACATATATACTCGGATGGCTTGGCGCTTTAACCGCCCTTATCGGGAACCTCGGTGCTGTATTCCAGGAAGATGCAAAACGATTACTGGCGTATTCAAGTATAGCACAGCTTGGATATATCCTGTTTGCACTGGCAATTATGACACACCTGGGATGGCTTGCTGCTCTTACATACTCTGTTAATCACTTTATGTATAAAGCAATATTATTCCTGGCCATTGGCGCTGTAGTACTTCGCGTTGGCACTCATAACATGTATGAGATGGGTGGATTAATAAAAAGGATGCCATTTGCATTTATCGCTGTTCTTATAGGCATTATCGCATTGGCAGGCATTCCTCCCTTATCTGGATTTGCAGGCAAATGGTTGTTCTACAATGCAATTATTGACAAAGGATGGTATTTCCAGGGAGCCATTGTTCTGTTCTCAGGAATAATAGCATTCCTCTATCTGTTCAAACTTATATATTCAGTATTCCTTGGCCAGCTTAAAGATAATCTGCGTCAGGTAAAGGATATATCCATATGGTTTATCATACCTATATATATATTAATAATAGGTATTATGATATTCTCTGCCAAACCACAGTGGGTACTGCAGCCCATGGGAGACCTGCTGACAGCTTATTTCCCGGAAGGCGGATTAACATGGGACGGCGGAATGGCAACAACATATCTGGGCTACTGGAACGGTAGCGGCATTATGGTTACTATCATTGTAATGTTTGTATTATTGTTCGGTTGGCTGTTTATGCTAAGCAGAAAAGCACAGAAGATAGAACAATTCAACATAGTATATGCAGCAGAACGTCCGTTCAAGCCTGAAACAACACACGTTTCCTATAATATCTTCGCAGGTTACAACAAGGCACTGGGCTTCCTGGTAGCTCCGATGATAACAGCCTTCTGGAATATAATGGACAGCATTGTTCACTCTTTATCAGGATTCCTTAGAAGGATCTACGGAGGAAACGGGCAGGTATATGTAGCACATGTACTGCTGTTTATTGTTATCGTTTACTTATTTATCATTTAAAAACAATCAATATTTATATAATGAATTTTGACGTTACAAAATTTCTGTTTACACTCCTCGGACTGTTTATTGTCCTGAACTGGGGTTTATTAATGAGCGCGATAATCAGGAAGACAGGTGCTCGCGTTGCAAAAAGGTATGGCATTCCATGGTATCAGCCGTGGGTTGATTTAATTAAGAACTATGCAATACGATCACAGGTAACACATGGGATAATGTTCTATTTAGGACCAGTATTCCGTATCTCCGGAGGTGTGGGTCTGTTTTTGTTTATGCCCATGATATTTGGTTCCGAATACTGGAGCAACTATTCTTTCCAGGGCGATCTGGTGCTGTTGCTGTATTTTCAGTTCTTTGGCATGCTGGGCATGGCACTTGGTGCCGGCGAAGGTGGGCATCCAAACTCTGCTATCGGGGTAAGCCGTGGCTTATCACAGTTTACTACCATCGAAGTACCAATGACACTAGCTGTTATATCCATTGCAATACAATATCAAACATTATCAATTTCTGATATCGTAGCAGCACAGCAGGGTGGCATTATGAACTGGACAGCCTTTACAAACCCGGTAGCAACAATAGCAGCTATGCTTGCTGTTCTTGGTGCCTTTGGCCATTCACCATTTAATCTGGTGAAAGCGCCAAACGAAATTCCTATAGGGCCTCCAACAGAATATCACGGAACATTTCTGGGAGTATTGCGGACAAACGCAGCCATACTTCATGTTATCGAAGCTGTATTGTTTATGAACCTGTTCTTTGGCGGCGCTACCAACTGGTTCGAGCTATTCCTCAAA
The DNA here is from genome assembly GCA_963676635.1 of Bacteroidales bacterium. Classification (GTDB taxonomy): domain Bacteria; phylum Bacteroidota; class Bacteroidia; order Bacteroidales; family F082. The sequence goes on along the minus strand of OY781105.1, from coordinate 3,681,305 downwards.
TCATTCCTTATTTATTTCTGGTCTGTATTTGTAGGTATGGTTTTCCCGAGATTCAGAATCGAACAATCGGTACGTTGGTTTCTGAAGATCCCTTTAATTCTTGGAATCATTGCAATTTTACTGGTATAAAAAGTTAAGGAAATGAAAGACGAAATTAATAATATACATACTGAGAACAGCGAGACAGAAGACAAATTTCTGGCTCCTGAAAACAGAAAACATACTGTAACCACACCCGACGGTAAGCAAATAGAAGTTGATCCTTTAAAAGATTACTTTTCTGATGCCATACCAAAAGTACATTTACCCAACCGTATCCCGGCTGTCGAGAAGTTTCTCAACTGGGCCAGAGCTGAGTCGTTATGGGTGCTGGGCTTTGGTACCGGATGTGGTAGTATTGAGTTACCTCCACTAACAACACCACGCTTTGACGCTTATAGATATGGCGTACAGATGAGAGCAACACCGCGACAGTCAAATGTGTTTATTATCTCCGGTTATCTATCTGTAAAAACACTAAAACGTGTGGTGCGCAGCTATGAGCAAATGCCAAATCCCAAATATGTAATGGCCCTTGGAAGCTGTACCATTAACGGTGGCATGTATTACGATAGCTATAATACCATTAACCGTCTCGACCACTACATTCCTGTGGATGTATATATAGCTGGCTGTATGCCTCGTCCTGAAGCATTGCTTGCAGGCTTTGGCAAGCTTAAAGAGCTTATTAAAGCCGGTAAAGCCGAGAAAGCAAATGAATATGTTGAAAATCTGGATTGGTACAAAGCTAATCAGAAGAAAATTATCAAGGATTGGAATATGCCCGACTATAACTGGTAAACAATCATTATTATGAAAGAATTAACAGAAAGATTAAAAAAGACATTCGATATCACTGATGTTGTATACCAACGTGATAATCTGACTTTTGCTACTGTCGATAAAGATAGTGCACTGGATATTGTAGCCCATTGCCGCGACTATGAAGGATTCTCGCATTTTGTGATGTTATCATGCGTAGACTGGATTGAAGATGGTAAATTCCAGTTAACTTATTTACTAAACAATCCTAAGGAAAGATATGATCTTGGTATCCGTACAATGATATCAAGGGACAATGCCACAATGTCATCGGCTCACGGGCTATGGCGTCAGATATCAACATATCAGCGCGAGCTGAAAGAGATGTATGGCATCGACTTCCCGGGCAGTCCAAGAGTTGATGAAAGCTTTATCCTTGAAGGATGGGATGATATACCTCCTATGAGAAGAGAGTTTGACACTAAGAAATATTCTGAAGATACCTACTTTCCACGCGATGGAAGAGGCAGTAACGACCCTGCAACTTATATGAAATCAAAGCTTTATCCTGATGACAAGTAAGAAAATTTTAGACTTTAATTTAAACCCCGACAGAAGCAAATATCCTCAAAAGGATGAAAATGGTAACCTGATCGTTGATCTGTCGTCGCAGAAATATGTAAAACTATGGCAGGGGCCACAGCATCCGGGGGTAACAGGAAACATGTCGCTGGAGCTGACAGTAAGTGGTGATGAAATCGTGGAAGCGAAAACACATGTGGGCTATCTCCACCGTGGCTTTGAGAAGCTAATGGAGAGAAGGAAATACATCCAGTGCTTTCCAACAAGTATACGTATGTGCGTTGCCGAACCTGATTATAACGAGTACAACCTGTCGGCAGGCATAGAAGAGTTATCAAATATTGAGATCCCTGAAATGGCCAAATGGCTGCGTACACTGGTACTGGAAATGGCCCGTTTGCAGTCGTTATTGCGTGTAGTCCCCGGACAAGGCGGCACATTTGCCCTGGGCCTTGGTGTGCAGTGGGGTGTTTATCTCAGAGATCTTATCCTCGACAGATTTGAAGAGCTTACCGGAGGGAGAGTATATCATATGTATATCCTTCCCGGAGGTGTAAGAGGCTTACTGCCTGATGGCTTTAAAGAGAGAATGGAAGATAACCTCAAGAAGATCGATGAATTCATAGTAAATATCGACAACCTGATGTACAGCAATGCTGTTTTCAAAAAAAGAGCAAAAGATGTGGGCATTATAAAGCCGGAGTGGGTAGACCAGTTTGGAATAGTAGGTCCCAATGCAAGGTCAGCAGGTGTTATGCGTGATGTAAGAAAAGAGTATCCATACCTTGTTTATGATCAGCTGGACTTCGAGCCAAAAACAATGGATTATTCAGATATCTACAACCGCAGTCGCGTAAGATGGCACGACCTGATCATGACAGTCGACCTCATACGTCAGATACTGGCAAAGATGCCCGAAAAAGGAGATATCAAAGCACCAACACCCAATGTGTTACACTGGAAGATTCCTAAAAATGAAACATATATCCGTTCAGAGTCATCGCGTGGTGAATATGGATTCTATATGGTATCCGACGGGACAGACAAGCCCCGCAGGATAAACCTCAGAGGGCCCAGTTACGTGCATGCCATGTCGTTGCTGGAGCATATGCTCATCAATGCAAATATTGCAGACACAGCGGCAATTATGGTTTCATTACAAACCTGTCCGCCGGAAATTGAAAGATAAATTAAAGATGCAAATTAAAACTTATCCGCTAAAATATTACAAAAAATGGGAAGTTTAAAAGATATACTAAGTCCTTTTACAGCATGGAAGAATGTTGTTGTAGAACCAGTTACAATCAAGAAGCCCCTGGAAGAACGTCCGGGAGCCGACAGATATCGCGGGTTTCATAAAAATGATGTTGACACCTGCATCGGTTGTGGGACATGTGAGGAAATTTGTGAGAATGAAGCCATCGACCTGGTGCCTGTTGAAGGCATAGAGACAAAAGACGGCGACAGCGGGCTAAGACCCCGTGTAGACTACGGGCGCTGCTGTTGGTGTGCTCTGTGTGTGGATGTGTGTACAACCAACTCACTGTCGCTCTCCAACGAATACACATGGGTAGACACAGACCCTGAGAATTACAGATATATCCCCGGGGTTGACAAAAAAGACTGGGACGACAGAGAGGAAGGCTGGAAGAAACCCGAACCCAACTATGAGTTTTATAACCTTAAGCGGGTTCATATGGAAGAGCTTCCTGCGGCCGATCGCGATCATTCGTTTATCGAGTTTGTAAAAGGCTATTCCAAAGAGCAGGCACAACAAGAAGCCGACAGATGCGTTGAATGTGGTATCTGCACAGCTACCTGCCCTGCCCACATGGGTATCCCTGATTATATCAAAGCCATCAGAAATGATGATATTGAAGAAGGCCTGCGCATACTTTATGAAACAAACCCGCTACCTGAAATCTGCGGAAGGATATGTACACACAAATGTGAGTCGGTATGTACCCTCAACCATAAAGGAGATCCCATATCCATCAGATGGCTTAAAAGATATATCGCCGATCAGGTAGAATCAGAGAAATACAAGAAAATTCTGGAAACAGAAAACCTTACTAAAAACGGCAAAAAGATTGCCATAATCGGAGCCGGTCCTGCCGGATTATCAGCAGCATACTATCTCTCACTACTGGGGTATGAGTGTACCATCTATGAGAAACTCCCTGCTGCGGGAGGTATGATGCGTTTCGGTATCCCGGAATACCGCCTGCCATACGACCAGATCGACAAAGATGTAAATTACATTCTGTCGCTGGGAGTAAAAATCAAATACAATGTTACCATTGGCAAGGATATCACCCTTGAGAAGCTTGGCAACGATTACGATGCAGTATTTGCAGGTACCGGTTTACATATGGGCAGAAGCACCAGAATAGAGGGATCAGATCACAAGAATGTATATCAGGCAATTGACCTGCTGAGAAAGATTACCCTTGGAGAAGAGATCGAAGTAGCAGAAAAGATAGTAGTAATAGGCGGTGGTAATGTTGCCATGGATATCACAAGATCACTGGCACGCCTGCAGAAGATTAAATACGGCAAGGTACAAACAATAGCTACCAGTTTAGAAACCGAAGACAAAATGCCAGCCGACAGAGAAGAAGTTGTGGAAGCACGAGAAGAAGGCGCAATAGTAAACCCCGGCTGGGCACCACAATCGATCGAAATCAAAAACAAAAAGATTGTTGGTTTACATGTAGCCCAGTGTTTGTCGCTATTCGACGATACAGGCAAGTTTAACCCACAATGTAATCTTGACAACAACCAGGTATTTGAAACCGACATGGTAGTAGAGTCAATCGGACAGGGAATGGATATCAGCTATATCTCAGGTGAACTGAAAGATGAAATCACCATGGGACCACGGGGAAGAGTACAGGTAGACAAATATTATCAGAGTAGCATACCATGGTTATTCCTTGGTGGTGATATTATACAAGGGCCGGATGTTATACATGGTATAGCCAACGGACATCAGGCAGCCAGGGGTATTGACAAGTATTTATCTGAAAAATAAAACTTAAAGATATGGATATAAGTACAACATATATGGGGCTTAAACTAAAAAGCCCCATAATAGTAGGCAGCTCGCCGCTAACAGAAAATATTAAAAACTCACTCAAATACCAGAAAGCCGGAGCAGGAGCCATTGTATTGAAATCACTTTTTGAAGAGCAAATACTTCATGATGTTGATGAGCAAAGGCTTAACAATATGTACGGCACATACAGCGATCAGGAATACTATGCAATGTACTACAGCCAGAAGCATAATCTTACCAGTTATGTTAACCTTATCAAAAAAAACAAGGAGGTACTGGATATTCCTGTAATAGCCAGTATAAACTGTGTTACGGCTGATGAGTGGATTTCATATGCCAAACTTATCGAAGAGGCCGGAGCCGATGCTTTGGAAGTGAATTTATTTATCCTGCCTGCGGATATTGATCAGGATGGATCAGAAAAGGAAAAGATTTACTTTGACATTATCAACCAAATAAGCAAAACCATATCCATTCCGTTTTCACTGAAGATCAGCTATTACTTCTCCGGCTTAGCCAACTTCATTAAAAAAGTATCCGAAACCGATGCTTCTTCTGTTGTTCTTTTCAATAAGTTTTTTAGTCCGGATATTGACATAGAAACAGAGAAGGTTATATCAGGCAATATCCTAAGTTGCAAGGAACTTAATACAATGACACTACGGTGGATAGGTATATTATACAAAAAGCTTAATCTTGAGTTTACTGCTTCACGAGGAATATTTGACGGAGAGGCAGTAATTAAGAATCTGCTGGTGGGAGCACAGACGATCCAGATTGTATCAGCCATATACAAAGAAGGCCCTCAAGTAATAGAGAAAATGACTGACACTTTAAAAGACTGGATGTTCAGGCACAACTACATCAGCATAGAAGAGTTCAGAGGCAAAGCCAGCCAAAATAACATCAAAAAGCCTGTACTATACGAAAGAACGCAGTTTATGAAATATTTCTCTGAAGCGGGGTATTAACGAAGGGCCTGAAGAGACTGAAGGGAATTTTGAACATTTAAACTATTCTATCTTTAAACCTTTCAGGGCTATAAAATTGAAAGGTTTAAAGGTTGAAAGTTAGGGTGGTTCAGGATAAACTCCTGTAAGGACACCCCTGTGTGGGTGTCCGCTTTGATGTTCAACGTTCAATGTTGGATGTAACCGATAAATAAATCAAAACCACCCCACACAAAATCAAGAAATCATATTAATCAGGCAAATCAAGGTTCAGACAACAAAAAGTCTTGAACAAGATTAAAAAGATTTACAGAAGACAGTATTTCAGGAATGGGTAACTTTGAGGCTTTGCGACAGGGCAAGGAATCACAAAGCTTAGGATAAAATTCAACCACCTATACAACAAAAAGTCCTGTTCAGATAACATAAATCAATTCAACCACACAAATAATTTTTCTTACATTTGTAGAAAACATAATACAATATTATTTATACAAGTCGCAAACCAACCTCAAATGAACAATCAAATAGAAATATTCGCAGGTACTTTAATGGAAGCCAGCATTGTTAAAACACTACTGGAAGATGCAGGAATAGAAACATTTATAAAAGATGAAATAATGAGCACTATGTTCCCCTGGCAAACAGCCTCCGGGGGTGCTTTTGCAATTAAACTTATTATTAGCAGTAAAGATTTTGATACTGCAAAACTTATTGTTGAAGAATACAATTTCCGTAACCAGGATTAACAGCGACAAAATATCTGAATTAAAATAATTAACATAATGCGAAATATAAAGATTACGATTTTAATAAGTGTTGTTATTATATTGGCACTTGTTTCGTGTAATAACAAAGAAATACCCGGTATAAAATATTCATTCTTTGTTGCAGGCCATACCTATGGCAATCCCACCAAACCACAATACGGACTATATCCTGAATTTAAGAATGCAATTCCAACAATCAATAATTATAATAAAATGGCCCTGGGTGTATTAGTAGGTGATGTTGTTGCCAAGCCAAAGAAAGATTATTGGGATTCGGCAATGGTTGATATTGATAAATTTAAGATGCCTATCCATGTTTCAGCAGGTAATCATGATATCGGACCAGCATTTACTGAAATATTTAAAAAATACTATTACCAATTCAAATATGAAGATGATCTGTTTATAATCCTCACACCAAACAAATGGAATATAGATGGAAAACGAAAAGAGTTTCTTACCAAAACTCTGGAAGATAATTACAAAGACGTAGATAATATATTTATTTTTTGTCATGAATTGATATGGTGGTCCCCTGACAGCATATTTGGAAATGTAGAAATAAACTACCGTCCACATTATCCCGGAAGCACAAATTACTGGGCAGAGATCAACCCAATGCTCGACACACTACCAAACAACGTTGTTATATTCGCAGGCGATTTAGGATGTACCGCACAAGTATCATCATATATGTATTATAATTATGGAAATATCACACTAATAGGAACCGGTATGGGCGGAGGAAAAGTAGACAATTTTGTAATAGTAGAAGTTGATAATAACAATAATATAAATTACAAATTAATAGGACTTAACAAAACACCATACTCCGAAATGGCAAAGCTGGAGGATTATATATTACCATAAAAGTAATTTATTTACTACTTCATTACAGTGGGTGATATTACTTTTATCATGAATTTTACCTAAATTTGCATCATGATCAACAAGCTAATATACCTGGTTTGCATTGTATTAACGATTTCGTCGTGTGGATATAACAATGAAAGTAATAATGATCATACATACAAAAATACAACTACAACAAAAGAATCAATAGCGTTAAACAAATTACAAAGACACCATAATACTGAAATTACCAGAAACAACACACAACCAACATTCACCTATAATGCCATAATCAAACCCAACGTAGCCCATCTTGTTACAACAACAATTGACTCAATAAAAACAAAACAATCAGCCATCGACAATAATACAGATCCTCCATATTTCCCCGGATTACCTCCTTCAAAGAAACAAATTGAAACAAAACCCAATATCCTTCAAATAAACTTCGATAACGATATCTTCACCAACACCGACTACTACTACACCAATGGAGTAAACATCAGCGTTGTTACTCCAATGGCATCATCAAATCCGGTAAACGCAATATTTCCCGGAAGGAGAAATGCCGATATCAGCATGTCGGGCTTCAGTATTTGCCAGAATATATATACCCCCACCGACCCCGATGTGGAAGAAATACGATATGGCGACAGACCCTTTGCAGGATTGCTTACCATTGGGCAGTTTAACCGTAACACAAACTTCAAAAAACGACTGAATATCAGCAGCAGCATAAACTTTGGCATACTGGGCCCCGCTTCCATGGGCGAGTTTGTGCAATCGTCCATTCATAATATCGAGCCTGTAGGATGGCATAATCAAATACAAAATAATATTGTGGCAGACTATAATATAAACATAGAAAAAGGACTTGTAAACACTACACATTTTGAACTCAACGCCATGGGCGGAGCACAGGCTGGAACAGTATTCAACAATATATCAGCAGGGATTTACACACGAACAGGAAGTTTTATCCCCGTTTACCGAGGAGTTGATTTCTTCAGCAAAAGCAGAAAAAACAAACTGCAATACTGGCTGTTTTTTCAAGCTAAATCAAATATTGTATTGTATGATGCAACACTGCAAGGGGGAATATTTAACAACAACAACCCATACACCATAGCTGCTGCAGATATTAACAGGTTAGTGATGAACTTTAGCACAGGAATGGCTTTTTATTACAACACACTGGGGGTAGAATTTCATTGTTACTACACAACACCAGAGTTTAATAACGCTAAAGATTTTATGTGGGGAAGTGTAGTCGCCGTTTATAATTTTTAATACTATTGCCGGAGTTTGTCAGTTATTTAACAACAAAAATATCAACATGGACAATAAAGATCAGAAAAAGATACAAATCAATCAGGATGCTTTTAAAGGTAAAGAGATAGAATTTCCTGTGTCGTTTATCCTGAAAGCTGTAATGAATGCCGGTTCTTCCGATAAGGTAAACAAAGACAATATAGAAAAGGTACTCAACAACCTTAAAATCAGCAATAGCTTTACCGACAGCAAACAAAGCTCAAAAGGTACATATACGAGCTACCATTACAAGGTGAATATTGAAAGTAAACAGCAGCTGGAAACAATGTACGAAAGCCTTAAGAATGTTGAAGGATTAAAATTTGCTCTATGATCTACAAAATACTCGCAGTTGCATTTGGCGGAAGTGTTGGCGCTGTGGCACGTTATCTTTTTTATGTGCTTTACGATAAAACAACCAGCAGCACATTTCCCTGGGCCACATTTACAGTTAACCTGGTGGGGTCGTTTCTGATAGGGTTCCTTTGGGGCACCTTCGATAGATTCTACCTGTCGCCCGGATTGCGGTTGTTTATTTTCGTGGGACTGCTGGGTAGCTTCACTACATTCTCCACTTTCGCTTTTGATATATTCAGCCTTGCCCGCGAAGGTAATATCCGAATGGTGGCGTCATACATCCTTACTACTAATATAATAGGTATATCTCTGGCTTTCGCTGGATACTATATGTCAAAATACATCTTTTAATGCATACCATCGAACCATATTACCAGTGGAGGGAGCTATATATAGCCTCTGATGATGCGCGATCGCCTTTTTACGGTAAGACCAACAGTGAAGTATATTTCACCGACTCAATCTACAATCACTACATCCATCCCCAGTGGGATAATTTTGGTTCAAACACGCTTTTCATCAAAATACTTATGGTTAACTATGAAAAGCAATACTGCATTATAGAGATGTTTGGCGAATGGAACGATCTGCTTTACAATGATATTATGTTTCTTTACAGAGATATTATTGAAAGTCTGCTTGAGCAGGATATAATATATTTTATCCTTATCGGAGAGAACGTGCTGAACTTCCATGGTGATGCCAACGATTATTATGAAGAATGGAGTGATAATATTGGTGAAGGATGGATAACCGGGATAAACTTCAGAGACTTTGTAATTGATGAGTTTAGTGAGCATAATATCGACTACTATATCTCCTTTAGCGGAGAGTTTAACGAGTTTGGGTGGAGGAAGCACCTCCCCGATCAGCTGTTTCATATTATCGACTCAATAATCACCAAACGACTGGGAATATGACCAAAGCAGCAATTATAAAAGTGTATGGCAGAGTACAGGGAGTAGGCTTCAGGTTTTATACCAACAAAACAGCTGCTGAGCACAATATTAAAGGGTGGGTACAAAACAAACCTGATGGCTCAGTATATATCGAAGCAGAAGGCAATGAAACCGACTTGTTAACGTTTATTGACTGGTGCAATATGGGTACGCAATGGTCGCGTGTTACCCGGGTTGAAAAACAATTTATTCCACCACAAGGTTATAATAAGTTTCAAATCAGGTAACCATTAAAGTAAATTGAATTTCGTAATTTTACAATTTTAAAATAAATAACAATACATCATTATGGACAAAGTAAAAACATTTATTGAAGAAAATAAAAACAGGTTTATGGAAGAGCTCTTCGGAGCAATCCGTATTCCTTCAATATCATCACTATCAGAGCATAAAGACGACATGGTAAAGATGGCAGAGTACTACAAACAAAGCCTTCTTGACGCAGGAGTTGACAAAGCAGAGGTAATGCCCACCACCGGCAACCCAGTAGTTTACGGTGAGAAGATTATTGATCCTGCCCTGCCTACAGTACTTGTTTATGCACACTACGATGTTATGCCTGTTGATCCTATTGAATTATGGAAAACAGAACCATTTGAACCTGTTATCAAAGACGGCAAAATATGGGCACGTGGTGCTGACGACGACAAAGGCCAGGGATTTATGCACATTAAAGCCTTTGAAGCTTTAGTGAAAAATGATAAACTTCCTGTGAATGTTAAATTTATGCTGGAAGGTGAAGAGGAAATTGGATCTGTAAGTCTGGGTGCTTTCTGCGACGCTAACAAGGATATGCTTAAAGCAGATGTTATCCTCGTTTCAGATACCGGTATGATAGCAGAAGACGTACCATCTATCACCACAGGATTACGCGGACTGGCTTACTGGCAGGTAGAAGTAACAGGCCCTAACCGCGATCTCCATTCAGGGTTATTTGGCGGTGCTGTTGCCAATCCTATCAATGTTCTTTCGAAGATGATAACAGAAATGACAGATGAAAACGGTAAGGTAACAATGCCTGGCTTCTATGACGATGTATTGGTAGCATCAGACAAAGAACGTGAGATGCTTAACAAAGCACCGTTTAGCGTTGAAGAATACAAAAACGCCATTGACGTTGAAGAGCTTGCCGGCGAAGAAGGTTACACAACCATTGAAAGAACCGGAATCCGTCCGTCGTTCGATGTTTGTGGCATCTGGGGTGGTTACACCGGAGAAGGAGCAAAAACAGTCCTTCCTTCAAAAGCATATGCTAAGATATCCTCACGACTGGTACCTGATCAGGATTATGTAAAAATCGGTAAGATGTTTGAAGAATACTTTACCAGTCTGGCACCAAAGTCGGTAAAAGTAAAAGTAGAAACACTACATGGCGGACAGGCTTACGTATGTCCTATCGATCTGCCAGCATACCGTGCTGCTGAGAAGGCCTTTGAAAAGACATACTCAAAAACACCAGTGCCAATGCGTAGCGGTGGTAGTATTCCTATTATTTCTACATTTGAAGAAAAACTGGGTATTAAATCATTATTAATGGGATTTGGACTTGAATCAGACGCCATCCACTCCCCAAATGAAAACTACCCTGTAAACAATTTCTATAAAGGAATAGAGACCATTACATGGTTTTATCAATACTTTGCTGAGGAGGTTTGAGGGGACTTTAGGGACTGAACCCTCCTATGCCAAGGCTACGGCGGGCAAAAGGGACTAGAGGAGATTGCGACGGGGAGAAAGGGTGACTTTGCACAACATCAACCCGTCGCATTTTCACAAAGTCGCATTTTCGCAAAGTCGCAAAGCCGTATTTCCCAATGAGCACAACAACACTACATATCAAAAACATGGTTTGTAATCGCTGTATTAAAGTGATTAGGGATGAGTTTGCTAAAATTGATCTGGATATCCAGGAAATAGAGTTAGGGAAGGTTGTTGTTGCTGAAGATCTTGTTTCTGACAAGATTGAAGAGATAAGAAAGTTGCTTGACAATAATGGTTTCGAGCTTATTGATGACAGGAAAAGCAAGCTTATTGACAGAATCAAGACCATTATCATTGAAAAGATACATTATTCTGAAACAGGGTTTGAGTCGGTTAAAACATCAGAATATCTTTCCAGAGAGTTGGGTCACGACTACTCCTACCTTAGCAATTTGTTTTCCTCAGTGGAAGGCATTACCATTGAGAAATACATTATCAACCAGAAAATCGAAAGAGTAAAAGAGCTGCTTGTTTACAACGAGCTATCATTAAACGAGATATCTTATTTGCTGGGATACAGTAGCGTTCAACATTTATCCAATCAGTTTAAAAAAATCACCGGACTTACTCCATCACATTTCAAGCAGGTGAAAAATAAAAAGCGGAAACCACTTGATGAGGTTTAGGGATAGAGACAATACAGAGTAAGTTAGAGGATAAGGTTTAAAAAGACTGCTAACTCACACTGTTAACGCTCCCATTTTCACCAGTCTTATCATTAGTTCCATCAGTAATAATTACGCATTTAATAGCTATCAGTTATGTATCTAATAGCTATCAGTTATGCATTTAATAGCTATCAGTTATGCATTTAATAGCTATCAGTTATACATTTAATAGCTATCAGTTATACATTTAATAGCTATCAGTTATACATTTAATAGCTATCAGTTATACATTTAATAGCTATCAGTTATACATTTAATAGCTATCAGTTATACATTTAATAGCTATCAGTTATGCATTTAATAGCTATCAGTTACGTATTAGAAACTGTGTCGTTTATTATTATATCAGTTGAAAATGAGTGAGTAAAAACGATCAAATACTGGCATTTTACTTAATATTATCCTGTCCCTGTACTGGTTGAGGTTAAGGTTAAGGTTGATGTTTAAGAAGACTGCTAACTCAAACTCTAATTCACACTGTTAACGTCTCTAGTCATTTAAAATAGATCAACAAAAATTCTGTTAAACAAAGCCATAATTATGTAAAACACATTCAGTTTTAGCACGATATATTTGTAGTATGATTAAAATGATGTCAGATAACTACAAATAAAAAGTCATGCTAAACAAAATCATAAAATTCTTTCTAGAGAACAAACTGGTGACATTCATCATTTTAGCCGTCTTTATTCTACTTGGCATTGCGAATGCACCATTTAACTGGAAGACAGGATTAATACCCAGAGATCCCGTACCAGTAGATGCCATTCCCGACATAGGTGAAAACCAGCAAATAGTATATACAGAATGGCCCGGACGCTCTCCACAGGATATTGAAGATCAGATATCCTATCCTCTAACAACAGCACTTTTAGGCATTCCGGGGGTTAAAACAATACGTAGTAACTCCATATTCGGGCTATCGAGCATATACATTATCTTTGATGAAGGCACAGAGTTCTACTGGAGCCGCACCCGCATACTGGAAAAATTAAACTCCCTGCCAGCGGGCACACTTCCTAACGACGTAAATCCCTCACTCGGCCCTGATGCTACCGCTCTGGGGCAAATATACTGGTACACACTTGAAGGTCGCGACAAGAACGGCAATCCCGCAGGAGGCTGGGACCCACAAGAGTTAAGAACCATACAGGATTTCTATGTACGCTATTCACTTACCTCCGCCAAAGGAGTTGCTGAAGTAGCATCGATTGGCGGCTTTGTAAAAGAATATCAGGTTGATATTGACCCTGCTGCCATGAAAGCTTATGGCGTTAATGTAGCTCAGATTCTACAGGCTGTTAAAAAAAGTAATCTTGATATAGGAGCACGAACAATGGAGTTTAACAGAGCTGAATATCTGATAAGAGCACTTGGCTATATTAAAAACACAGAAGATCTGGAAGAGAGTGTAGTTGCAGTTAAAAATAATGTGCCAGTCAGGATTAAAGACATAGCAAAAGTAAACTACGGTCCTGCCACCAGACGCGGGGGACTCGATAAAGATGGAGTAGAATCCATTGGCGGTGTGGTTGTTGCCAGATACGGTGCCAATCCACTGGAAGTTATTAATAACGTTAAAGATAAGATTGCTGAAATTGAACCAGGACTACCCTCAAAAGTACTTGACGATGGTACTGTTTCAAAAGTAACACTTGTGCCTTTTTATGACAGAACAGGGTTAATAAAAGAAACATTAGGCACTCTGGAAGATGCCCTCTCACTGGAGATACTCATAAGTATTATTGTAGTTATTATTTTAGTCCTTAATTTAAGAGCTTCATTACTTATATCAAGCCTGCTACCCATTGGAGTACTGATGACCTTTATAATAATGCGCCGCTTTGGTGTAGATGCTAATATTGTTGCACTATCAGGAATAGCCATTGCCATTGGTGTTATGGTAGATGTGGGGGTAGTGTTTACAGAAAATATCATCCGGCATCTTGAGATGCCTACAAACCTGGGTGTCAAAGGCAAAAAACTGTTAAATGTTGTCTATAACTCAGTAACAGAAGTAGCATCAGCAGTTATAACAGCCCTCACCACCACAGTAGTAAGTTTCCTCCCTGTATTCTTTATGGAAGCGGCTGAAGGCAAGCTATTCAGGCCACTGGCTTTCACAAAAACTTTTGCCATGCTGTCTGCTCTGGGTATTGGATTAATATTCATCCCCTTAATGGCATACCTTATATTCTCAATTCGCTTCAACAAGAAAAAAATACGTAGCTTTTTAAGCATTCTTATAGGTATTATTGGTGTTGCTATATTTGTATTCACTTATTCACCCCTGTCACTGATACTAATCGCATTAGCTGCAAACAACTTCTTCTCATACAAATGGCCTTCCGGTAAGTATAAATACGTTAATTACATAAACATAGCACTTACATTGTCGGTAGTAGTATACTTTCTCACTACAGCATGGATGCCACTGGGTGCAGGTAACAGCCTGTTTTTTAATTTCATCTTTGTACTGGCAATAATTGGAATTGTACTAGGGCTGCTTATGTCAGTAGTAAGATTCTATCCTGTGATACTAAGCTGGTGCCTCACCAACAAATGGAAGTTTCTCAGCATCCCAATAATAGTAGTAATCTTTGGTTTATTCACATGGTTAGGAACAGATAGTATTTTTGGTTTCCTTCCGGAGAAGATTAAATCAACTACAGCATATCAGTCGCTTACCAGAACCTTTCCGGGAGCTGGTAAAGAGTTTATGCCATCACTTGACGAAGGCTCATTCCTGCTGATGCCTACAACCATGCCTCACTCAGGAATTGAAGAGAACATAGATGTAATACGCAAGATCGACCTTAAAGTCAGCTCCATACCCGAAGTAGACAATGTTGTAGGTAAGTGGGGACGTGTAAACTCAGCACTTGATCCGGCACCAACATCCATGTATGAAAATATAATCAACTACAAACCGGAGTATATGATAGATGAAAACGGACACAAATTACGGTTTAAGGTTGATAGCGATGGGGCTTATTTACTAAAAGACGGATCGGTGTACAATCCGGAAACGGATAATTTCAGAGTCATCAAAAAGGAACAGCTCACCGAAGACAAAAATGGAGAATATTTTCGTCAGTGGCGTAAAAATATACATTCTCCTGATGATATCTGGCAGGAGATTGTAAAAGAGTCGAAAGTACCCGGATTAACATCAGCACCAAAGCTACAGCCCATACAAACCCGTCTGGTAATGCTACAAACAGGCATGCGTGCACCAATGGGCATCAAAGTATTTGGTCCGGATTTAAACACAATAGAACAAGTTGGCCTTGAATTAGAGAATCATTTAAAGGAAGTTCCTGGTATCGAACCCTCATCGGTATTTGCCGACAGGGTTGTAGGCAAGCCATATCTGGAGATAAAAATAGACCGAAAAGCCATATCACGCTTTGGGCTAACAATACAGGATATGAACAATTATATCAGTGGCGCCATTGGAGGCATGCAGCTGACAACCACTGTTGAAGGTCGTGAACGCTTTCCTGTTCGTGCCCGCTATGCCAGAGAATACCGCGACAACCCTGATGATCTGGCTAAAGTACTAATACCAACACCAACGGGTGTTCAGATACCGCTGGGTCAGTTAGCTGAGATATCATACACACGCGGACCACAGCTCATTAAAAGCGAAGACACTTTCCTTGTGGGTTATGTTATTTTCGATAAGAAAGAAGGACATGCCGAAGTTGATGTGGTGGAAGAAGCACAGGCCTACCTAAGCCATCTGACCAAATCAGGTGAATTTGAAATACCTTCAGGTGTTAAGTATGTGTTTACAGGCAACTATGAAAACCAGATACGGGCAACTAAACGTTTGATGTTGGTAGTTCCAATATCTTTGATCGTTATCTTCCTGATTCTGTATTTCCAATTCAGGTCTGTAACAACAGCGTCAATGACATTTACAGGAATACTGGTAGCTTTTTCAGGAGGGTTTATTATGATCTGGTTATATGGTCAGGATTGGTTTATGAACTTTTCTTTTGCAGGAAATAATATCAGAGACCTGTTCCAAATGCATACCATAAACCTCAGCGTAGCCGTATGGGTGGGGTTTATAGCACTCTTTGGTGTTGCTACTGATGATGGGGTTATCATGGGCACATACCTGAAACAAGTGTTTGCAAAAGAAAAACCAGGTTCGGTGAAAGATGTGCGTAAAGCGGTTCTCAATGCAGGATCACAGAGAGTGAGACCGGCTATGATGACTGCAGCCACTACTATTATTGCACTTATCCCTGTGCTAACGTCAACAGGGAAAGGTTCTGATATTATGGTACCAATGGCGATACCATCATTTGGTGGTATGATCATTCAGGTAATGACAATGCTGGTGGTGCCTGTTCTGTATTCCATGTGGCAGGAAAAGAAACTGTTAAAGAGATTGAGAACATCTAAAATTAAAAACCATGAAGCTGATAAAAATTAAAATAATAATACTTATTCTCACAGCAATCAGCATATCGGTATCAGCACAAAGCGAGCTTGATAACTATTTGGTAATTGCAGCAGAGAATAATCCGGGATTAAAAGCAAAGTTCAACGAGTATATGGCAGCGTTGGAAAAAGTACCACAAGTTGGCACATTACCTGATCCTGCTGTAGCTTTTGGTTACTTTTTACAGCCTGTGGAAACACGAGTAGGGCCTCAAAGAGCTAAAATCAGCTTATCACAGATGTTTCCGTGGTTTGGCACTCTTAATGCCAGAGAAGACGCCGCTGCACAAGTGGCTAAAGCTAAATATGAGCTGTTTGAAGAGGAAAAATCCAGATTATATTACGACATTAAATCAACGTGGTACAACCTCTACTTCACCAGCAAGTCGATAACCATAATACATGAGAACCTCGGTATTCTAAACACATTTCAGAAGCTCGCTTTGGTCAAAATCGAAGCCGGCAAAGCATCAGCAGTAGATGAGCTAAGAATTGAAATGGAAATTCTGGATATGGAAGACCACATAAAACTGCTTACTGACCAGCTAAGCACTCAAGAAATTGTTTTTAACAATCTGATTAACAATGAAGATGTTACAGATATTACAATTACAGACACCCTGATCAGTGACAACATATATATAAACCATGATGCAATACTTGACAGCATCAGGATTAACAACCACCAGGTGTTGAGCCTCGAATTTCAGGAAGCTGCATATGAATACCAGCAAATAGCAGCTAAAAAACAAGGCAGCCCCAATTTCAATATTGGATTAGACTACATTTTCATTGGCAAATCCTCAAATAATATGATAAGCGCTACTGAATCAGGAAAAGACGCTATTGTATTTCCAAAGATAGAAATAACAGTTCCCATCTACAGAAAGAAGTACACATCTATGGTAAAAGAAGCCATCTTCATGCAGCAGTCGGTACAAAATGCCAGACTCAACAAAATAAACATTATTGAGAATGTCTTTGAAAAGACTAACACCGAATACAAAGATGCCAGTCGCAGAATAACTTTGCATAATAAACAAATGCAGCTGGCATTAAAAGCACTACGTATCCTTGAATCAGATTATGCCACCAATGGCAAAAATTTCGAGGAACTTCTTAGAATGGAACGTCAGGTTCTTAAACACAAACTGGAAGTGGAAAAGGCTGTAACAGACCTTAATGCATCCGTTGCTTTCATCAATTATTTAACAGGTAAATAATAAAAAGGAGTATCAACAATGAAACCAAAAATAAATATAAACAAAAGAAATATCAGGAACTATGCAATAGTATTGTTTGCAGGCCTGCTTTTCGGATGGATGCTTTTTCATAACTCAGGTGCTACAACTGAGGCAACACACCAACATAGTGAACATGCAGAAGAAGCAACAATATGGACATGCTCCATGCATCCGCAGATAAGAATAGATAAACCGGGAAAATGCCCTATTTGCAGTATGGATCTGATACAGTTAAAAACCAACTCTGACGATGACAACACAGCTAACAATAAAGATGTAGTAATGAACGAATCAGCGATGAAGCTGGCTGAGATTCAAACTACAACTGTTAAGATGGGATTGCCACACAAGGCTTTATACCTCCTTGGAAAGGTAAAACCAGATGAAAGACGGCTATCAGAACTAACAGCACGCTTTGGCGGACGTATTGAGAAACTGTATGTGAACTTCACAGGACAGAAAGTAAGGAAGGGTGAGAAGCTCGCTACTATCTATTCCCCAGAGCTTGTAACAGCACAAAAGGAACTACTGGAAGCAAAAGAATATAAAGACAATAACCCGTCATTATACAATGCTGCTGTTAGCAAACTCAGATTATGGGACCTTACAGATGCCCAAATCAATAACATAGAAAAAAGTGGCAAGCCTCAGCTTTATTTTAATGTCCTCTCCCCTATCTCGGGTACTGTTACTCAACGACATATAGCCAAAGGTGATTATGTTAATGAAGGTGATGCCCTTTTTAAGGTTGTTGACCTGACGCATCTGTGGGTTATGTTTGAAGCATATGAAAGCGATCTGCCGTGGTTAAACAAAGGCGATAAGGCAGACTTTACTGTACAATCATTACCAGGAGAAACCTTCAGTGGCAAAGTAACATTTATCGATCCCTTTCTCGATCCGGTAACTCATGTTAACTATGTCCGTGTTGAAGTAAGTAACCCACAAATGAAATTAAAACCAGAAATGTTTGCCAGAGGCATCATATATCCTGAAGTATCAAATGATAAGCAAGTTCTGCTAATACCAAAAACAGCAGTACTATGGACAGGAAAACGGTCGGTTGTTTATGTAAAAGTACAAGATCGTGAAAACGC
This sequence comes from Bacteroidales bacterium, assembly GCA_963676635.1. Classification (GTDB taxonomy): domain Bacteria; phylum Bacteroidota; class Bacteroidia; order Bacteroidales; family F082. The sequence continues at coordinate 3,662,437 of OY781105.1, read as the reverse complement.
CACTTTTAACTACAGGGAGATTGTTACAGGACCAGATGCCGGCGATTATTATGTGGTTAACCAAGGACTCTCGGAAGGAGAAGAAATAGCTGTTAATGGTGTGTTTAAGATTGATGCTGCTTCACAATTGGAAGGAAAACCAAGTATGATGGATCCGCCAACAGATGAGACGAAGACAATGAATATGGATAAGGAAAGCAACATGAATATGAGCACAATGGACAACAACACTCACTCAGATAATATGGAACATGTAATGTTTAAAGTTTATGGTAACTGTGAGATGTGTAAAGATCGCATTGAAACAGCGGCCAAAAGCGTTGCTGGCGTTAACACTGCCATGTGGGATATGGATACAAAAGAAATACATGTTAATTACAATAAGGATAAAACAACTGTGGAGGCTATTCACAACGCTATTGCCAGAATTGGACATGATACTGATTTAGAAAAGGCTGATGATGATGTATATAATAACTTGCCAGAATGTTGTTTGTACAGAAATAACTAATGCTTAACTAATTGAATGACTTTATAGACAATGTTTAACTAATTACTAAAAATAAATAGATATGAAAACAAAAGCGATTTTTTTAACAGTGATGATATCACTATTGGGACTGGCAACAGTGTTTGGGCAATCCAAAACAGAAGACCTAAAAGTATTAGGCAAATGCGGAATGTGTAAAACACGTATTGAAAAAGCAGCAAAATCAGTAGATGGGGTTATTGCTGCCGACTGGAATAAACAGTCTGAAATACTTGAAGTAACATATGACACAACAAAAACCAGTACAAAGGATATCCAAACAGCAATAGCTGCAGTAGGACATGATACCGAAGCAGTGAAAGCCAAGGATGATGTTTATAATGCTCTGCCTGCATGTTGCAAATACGAAAGGAAGCCATTGGGTGATTCGAAAAAAACGAAATAAGATGTAATTTTGCCCTCGCCCGCCGTATCATCCTAAGCTGATACGGCAGGCGAAGTGCAAAAAGACGATCAGGTTATCGATTAACCACTCCTTGCTTTTTACATTGAACTTTGAACTTTGAAGAATTACTCACCTTTGAGGCTTTAATGGCTTAAGCTATATGACCACGATGTAATTAATCCATTGCTAAATACCAAAAAAAATCCCACATTATTCCGATTTCCACACAGCCGTATCTTCTTTCGAAGAACTATATTAATTCATATGACTGCACGGATCCCTCCAATCTCCTAATCCTCCTTCGGTGGCTTCTTATTAATCCTTTTCCGGCGTTTCTTTTGATCAGAGGGTTTGGAAAAACGGCGAATAGACTCCAGATGCTTCTCAAAGTTCTGGCTTCTTTTTTCCAATTCTTTTAATTTATTATCCGATCTTCTGTCATCAACCTGATCCTCAGAATCCTCTCTGCTATCATATCTTCTCTTTCTGTCCTTATCCTCATACCTGTCATATGACTTCCTTTCAGAGAATTTAGGCTTGTAGCCCCCCTCCTTTTTATATGAGTCTCTGTCTTTCTTATAATAGTCCTTATTTCTGTCTTTATTAAAGTCACTACCTTTATTATCACCATAACGGCGGGTACCTTCATAAACTTCAAATTTCATAAGACGGGTTTCAACAGGGCCATTATAAAGAGTAATACGTTTAGATGGCTTTAAGCCGATAAACTTCATGGTTTCAAAATTCGGACTAATAATCCATGCTTCAAAACCGATAAAAGTATTTTTAAGCACGTCGCCGATACCTCGGTAAAGATCTCTTAATTCACCACGTTCTTCGAGGCGCATGCCATAAGGAGGGTTCATAATAATCACACCTTTTTTGCCGGCAGGTTCAACAGAGTCAAAATAAGCCTGCTGAATATTAATATCTTTATGCAATCCTGCGTTTCTGAAATTACGCTTAGCAATACCCACAGCCTTATCACTTCTGTCGGATGCATAAATCTCACATTCCAGTTCCTTCATCTGGCTGTCTGCGTCACTTCTGATGCTTTCCCAAAGCTCCTCATCAAACTGCTCCCATTTCATAAAAGCAAAATTCTGCCTGTAATACCCTGCCGGGATATTCATTGCAAGCATGGCAGCCTCTGTGGAAATCGTACCTGAACCACACATAGGGTCATATAAATCCACTTTACCATCCCATCCTGAAAAGTTAATCATTCCGGCAGCCAGCACTTCATTAATAGGAGCCTTATCAGTAGCAATCCTGTAGCCCCTTTTGTGAAGAGACTCACCAGAGCTATCGAGAGAGATAGTACACACATTATGACTGATATGCACATCTATATAGATATCCGGGTTATCAGTTGACACCCATGGACGCTTACCGGTTTCTTCCCTGAATTGATCAACGATAGCATCTTTCGTCTTAAGCGACACATAATGCGAGTGATCGAGATTTGAATAAAACACATTAGAATCAACAGAGAATGTTTGTGTCACCTTAAAAATCTCCATCCAGCTAATCTTCTTAACCTTATCATAAAGCTGCTTTTCATCAGTCACATCAAAAACCCCGATAGGTTTCAAAACACGAACAGCCAGTCGGGATAAATAATTGACTTTATACATCATAGCCAGGTCGCCACGAAAAGTAACACCACGCTTTATAATCTCCAAGTCTTTAGCACCAAGTTCCTTTAATTCATCATACAAGGCTTGCTCAAGACCAGCGAAAGTCTTGACGGTAAAATCCATACCCATATTATATTCTTTAATAGAATTCATTCCGGCGACAAAATTAACTAATTTAGCCTCACAACAATCATAATATCTAATTAACATTATGACAATAAAAGAAGCACAGGAATTAGTTGACAACTGGATCAATACAACCGGAGTAAGATATTTTAATGAACTCACAAATATGGCTATCCTTACGGAAGAAGTTGGTGAAGTAGCCCGTATTATATCACGTAAGTACGGTGAGCAGTCGTTTAAAGAATCGGACAAAGAGAAAAATCTTAGTGACGAATTTGCTGATGTGCTGTTTGTCCTTATCTGTTTGGCCAATCAAACCGGCGTTGATCTTACTGATGCATTGATTAAAAATCTGGAAAAGAAAACAAAACGCGACAGCAACAGACATATTGAAAACAAAAAACTCAGATAAACCATGTCAGGAAAGATAAAGTTTTCTCTTTCGTTTCTGCTACTCCTTGGTAATATCGTCCTCGCGCAGGATATATATATAAAAGGAGTAGTTACTGACAATTCAGACAGCAGGCCTCTTGCTTTTGTTAATATCATCACCGATAGCGGAACAGGAATAACATCAGATATTGATGGCAAATTCAGTATCCCCTTACAAAATCATGATTCTATCATCAGGTTCACATATATAGGTTATAATACGCTGGAGTACAAAATCAAGTCTGGCGAAAACAACCTGTTAATAGGGCTAAGCCGAAAAAGCTATAATCTGGAACAAGTAAATATTTTCCCGGGAGAGAATCCGGCACACCGTATTATCAACAATGTTATTAAAAACAGAAACCTGAATGACCCGGCAAAGTTAAATGCCTTTACATATACCTCATACGACAAAATGACTATCGCCATAAAGGCAGATACTTTAATGTCGGCAGACACTGCTGTACTGGACACAACCCAGAAGAAGATCAGGAACTTTTTAGACAAGCAGGACCTCTTTTTAATGGAGACCGTAACAGAGCGGATGTATAAATATCCGGGGCTTAATCAGGAAAATGTTATTGCTTCGCGTGTTTCCGGTTTTAAAGACCCTCTGGTAACCTTTATGCTCTCACAGCTTCAGTCTACCTCATTCTATAACGAGCAAATAAATATCCTTGCCAAAGAATATATAAATCCAATTAGCAAAGGCAGCACAAACAAGTATTTCTTCCTGCTTGAAGACACGCTGTACCGCGATAATCAGGACACTGTTTTTATTATCTCTTTCAGACCGGCAAAAGGCACCAGATTTAACGGAATGAAAGGTTTCCTGCACATCAACACCAACAAATGGGCCATTGAGAAAGTAAAAGCCGAGCCACAGAATGATTCGGTAAATTTTAGTGTGAGGATACAGCAGGCTTATGAGCAGGTAGACAATCACTGGTTTCCTTACCAGCTGAATACAGATATTATCTTCAATACAGCGTCAATAGTAATTAATGACACAACCTTCCCTCTGGTGGCTGTGGGAAAAAGCTATATCAAAGACATTGATCTCAATCCTGATTTAAAAAAGAGCGACTTTAGCTTTAACGAGATCGAAGTAAACGAAGATGCCGGCAGGAAAAAAGGAGAATTCTGGCAGCAATACCGCGTTGACAGTCTGACACAAAAAAACAAAGAAACATACAGAGTAATAGACTCCATAGGCAAAGCAGAAAACTTTGACAAGATTGCCTCCACCTTTCAAACACTTATATCAGGAGAGATTCCTGTTAGATTCATTAATATTGACATAGACAGATTCATCCATTTCAATAATTACGAAGGGCTGTATCTGGGAGTTGGAGCCCACACTAACCAAAAGCTGTCAAAAAGAATATCATTTGGTGGATACTGGGGATATGGTTTCAGAGATAAAGCGGCAAAATACGGAGGAGATATCCAGTGGCTTTTCCATAAACCCTCTGCCTCAAAAATAATACTTAATGCCTATAACAAAGTTACACCAAGTGGGTATAGCAACTTCTTCACACAAAGGAACCAGGTATGGCAAACTGATAATTTCTATGAATTCTTCTTTACACAGATGAATAAAACTATTGGGGGCTCGGCAGACTTATCATTCAGAATAAAAGCATTTCGCGATATTACATGGTATGCAGGAATAGAGGCATACAAGAAATATCCCTATAAAGACTATTATTATAACAGTACAGGCAATCCGGCAAACGACATAACAACTTTCGAATCAGGAAAAGTAATAGCAGGGATAAGATTTGCCTGGCATGAGAGGGTATTGCAAACACCCCGGGACAGTATTTCCATGGGATCAGATTACCCGGTAGTAAAGATTAAATACACAAGAGGGACAAAAATGTTTGGAGAAGGAAGCCTTATTTACAACCGTTTTGACCTTTCCTTTAGTTACACACACAAAACAAAGTACCTAGGTAACACACAAATAAACCTCCTTGGAGGGTGGATATCAGAAGATTTGCCAATTTCGGAATTATTCAGCAACAGAGCCAGTTACTCTCAGTTCACCGTATTTGCCCCACAAAGCTTTGGCACAATGCGTCCCAATGAATTTTATTCAGATAAATACATATCATTGTTTTTAAGTCATAATTTTAAGAACCTGCTTTTCGGCACAGCAAAATTTAGTCCTGAATTAATACTACTTACAAACATTGGCTTTGGCAGCATGCAAAACACAGGATACCATCACAATATTGATTTCAAGACACTTGAAAAAGGGTATTATGAATCAGGTATTATGTTACGAAAGATAATAAGCCTACAGATATATGATATAGGAGCCGGCGTATTGTATCGCTATGGTCCTTACGGTTTTGACACAGTATCATTAAATTTTGCTTACAAATTAAGCCTGTTTTTCACTTTTTAATAATGTTTTTATAAATTTAACGTTTATAACTAAATCCTTTTTATTAACTTTACAATAAATTGAGTACAACTATCATCAAATAAAAGTATGAATAAGATAAGTGAATACATAAGGCCAATTGCAGGTTTCAGCGTAATCGCTTTTATGGCATGGTACTTTTCAGACATTGTGGCATATATTGTTATTGCTACATTTCTGTCAATGATGGGTACTCCTCTTGTTAAGTCCATTGACAAAATAAAAGTATTTGGAAAGAAAATACCCCACGGGCTTAGCTCAATGGCCGGAATGATTATTATGCTGTTAACAGTTAGTCTGTTTATGGTGTTAATAGTACCACTCATTATCCGTCAGGCAAATATCATAGCAACAATAGATGTTAATGCGCTAATAGCACACTATCAGGAGCCTATGGATAAGCTCGATGCATTTCTTGTGCAATACAATATAATAAACAGCGGCGAAACACTGGCTATTTATTTACAGAACCAGATATTAGAGTTTTTAAGTCTGGCGAAATTCACCAATCTTGCAACCAATGTAATGTCGACAACAAGCTCAATTTTCATGGGATTGTTTATAGTACTATTTCTTACATATTATTTCCTATATGATGATAAGCTTGTGAGGAACGGCTTTTTGATACTAGTCCCCGACAAATTTGTAGAAGACCTTGACAAGGTATTAAGAGACTCTAAATTCTTACTGGTACGATACTTCCACGGCATACTCCTTGAAATAATTATAATGATGACACTTGAAACAATCGGATTACTTATTCTTGGAGTTCCAAATGCTTTGTTAATAGGATTCTTTGGAGGTTTGATGAATGTTATCCCGTATCTGGGGCCAATAATAGGAGCCAGTGTTGGGGTTGTGCTTGCAATACTGTCAGTAGTTGGGGCAGGCGAATATCATTTGATTGTATTTACCTTCTTCAGCGTAATAGGAGTATTTGCAGGATCAAACATAATTGATAACATAGTGTTACAACCTTTAATTTATTCAAAGAGTGTAAAGGCACATCCGGTGGAAGTATTTCTGGCCATAATACTTGGCGGCAAACTGGCAGGCATTATTGGCATGATAATGGCAATACCTACATACACTGTCATAAAAGTAATCGCAAGGCAGTTTATGCAACAGATGAAGCTGGTAAAATATTTAACCAGCAGAATGTAACTTTTTTAGTAAAAAACGATATAACAACATATAAAACAATAATAACCATTAAACATTAAAAGACATGAGTGATAACGGTTCAGGATTCAAATTTTTTACCGGTTTGGTAATAGGAGCTGCTGTAGGAGCTTTAGCAGGATTACTTTTCGCTCCTGAAGCAGGAGAAGAGACAAGAAAAAAGATCTCAGACAAGTCGAAAGAAGTTGCAGACGACCTTTATGATAAGTTCGATGAGCTTAAAGAAAGTGTTACCGAAGTACTTGAAGATGTAAAAGATAGTACTGCAGAAACAATGGAAACATTGAAAAACACTACAAACACTATCATCAAAGAGGTAAAAGCTAAGACTAAGGAAGCTTAAAAGATTAAGTTAGTATGGAAGACAATATGTTCACAACTCCTCTCAAGGACACTTTAGAGGAGTTTAAGTCGTATCTGGAAAACCAGGTATCTTATAATAAACTGTTGCTAACAAAAAGTATGAGTGAGTTTACTTCATACATCATGCTCATGTTAACAATTATAGGTATTAGTGGATTTGTATTGTTCTTTCTACTTATTGCATTTGCCCATTGGTTTGGAGATGTAACAGGTTTAGGTGATGACGTAGGTTATCTGGTGGTGGCAGGTATATATATGCTCATTGGATTATTTATCTTCATATTCCGTGAGACTTTAATCTTCAAACCGATCAGACAATTCTTTGGTAGTATATTCTTTGGCAGTAACAACCCTGATAACGACCCGGATTCTTTCAAATCCATGAAACATCTTAATCATGATATCCATAAAGCCCAAAAAGACCTGTCTGATCAGAGGGAACGTCTTTCACAAAAGATTAATGATTTGGGGAATGCATACAGCATTACCAATATTGCGCATCAGGTAGTTGGCACAGCGTACAATCAATTCGCCAACACATCCAAAATGATTAATCTTGCATTAAAGATGTTTAAATCATTCAGAAAATTCGCTAAAAAGAGAATTAAAAAGAGAATAAACAAGGAAAATTACAAAAAGATCAATAAAGAACACTCTTAATAACATGGAGTGTTTGATTTCCCGGTGATTCGGGACTGAATAACTAAGTAGAGTATACGCATTAAGTTCAACCAACTATTATTAGAATGGAGTGTTTGATTTAGAATGTTTACTAACAAGGCTTGCGATCCCGATGCATCGGGAAAAACAATCACTCAAACAGTTAGAATATCCTTCTCCTTCTGATCAAAAAGCTTATCAATATTTTCAATATACTTATCGGTTAGCTTTTGGATTTCATCCATTAGCTTTTTGGCTTCATCTTCCGGCATTCCGTCTTTCTCCAGTTTCTTAGCCTCATCATTTCCGTAACGTCTTGCATTCCTGATACCTACTTTAGTATCTTCTGAAATACCTTTGGCTTTCTTAACAAGATCCAAACGACGTTCCTCTGTCAATGGAGGCACATTAATTCGGATTAAGTCACCTTCATTTTGAGGATTAAAACCCAGATTAGCATTAAAGATAGCTTTTTCAATATCATTGATAACACTTCTGTCGAAAGGCTGCACAACAATCTGTCGTGCATCCGGAGTATTTATATTTGCAGCCTGTTCCAGAGGAGTTGTTACACCATAATATTCAAAGCGCACACCAGCTAACATAGAAGGGCTGGCTTTTCCTGCTCTTACTTTTAAAAATTCCTTATCAAGATGGCTGATCGATTGCTGCATGCTTTCCTCAACCTCTTCCAGGCATAATACATATTCGTCTGACATAACTACTAATTTTTGTTTGCACAAATGTAATAATTTCCATAAATGAAGCAAATCATTTTTTTAATCGCAGAAATTAATTACTGACAATTGTTCCTATATTCTCTTTTTCAACAACTTTTGAAAGGTTGCCTTTTGTATTCATATCAAACACCAGAATAGGCATATCATTCTCTTTACAAAGAGTGAAGGCTGTCATATCCATAACCTTAAGATTCTTTGCATATGCTTCATCAAATGTAATTTCCCCGAACTTAACAGCATTGGGGTCTTTCTCAGGATCTGCAGTGTATACGCCATCAACACGAGTTCCTTTGAGCAGCACTTCAGCACCAATTTCAACACTACGCAGAGCAGATGCTGTATCCGTAGTAAAGAAAGGATTACCAGTACCACCGGAAATTATCACTACATAACCTTCTTCCAGATACTGTTTGGCTTTTCTGCCGCTAACAGATTCAGCAATCGGGTCAATATACAAACCAGACAAAAGCTTTGCCTTAACGCCCTGCTTTTCCAGTTCGGCCTGCAAAGCCATTGAATTTATAACAGTGGCAAGCATTCCCATATAATCACCCTGTACTCTATCCATTCCTTTGGCAGCACCTTGTAGTCCACGGAAGATATTACCTCCTCCAATCACAATAGCTACCTGCACATTCTTTTCAACAACCTCTTTTATATCCTCGCAATAATCAGCAAGCGTTTCAGGATTAATACCATAGCTTTGGCCTCCCATAAGAGCTTCACCACTTAATTTTAATAAAATTCTTTTATACATATCTTTTTTTAAAAACTATAACCAAGATTAACAAAAAATCCAATACCAGGACTCATATTTGAACCCATTCCTGTTACTTCAATAGGTCCTATTATACTATTATATGAAAACGTTAGCCCGTAACCACACATAAGGTTCTTAGGTTCGTAAACCTCATCAAAGGTATCCACAACCGAACCAATATCAGCCCTTGCTGTCACATAGAGCTTTTCATACACATTATATTGTAATTTCATACGGACTATTGCCGAGTAATCACCAAATTTCTGCACAAAATGAACGCCGGTAAAAGGCACAAGCGTTCGTATGTAGTTATTTTCATTCAAACCACCGGCAGCAAACAGTCTGTTCACAGGAGGATTATCACTCTGCAGAGTACCACCAAGAAACAATCCGGGCTTTAATGTAAGAGACTTATCAACTAGAGGTATATTCTGATCATATTTCCAATAGAATATCAATGAGTTTGTAAAAAATTCATTAACCCATCCTTTCGATAACAACATTATATACGAGACCTCCATATCGCTCTTAAAGCCATGAGTAGCGAAATACGATTTATCTCTGGTATCAGCTCTGAAGCTGATAAAGAAAGTACCATAACTGTTAAAGTTGCCCAGCGAATCAAGATTAGGATCAATGTTTATTTGTTGTTTGAAACGGAAGTATTCATATTCAACACCGCCACGAAAACTATAAAGATTTCTCAGTATAGAAGTAACAAATACCGAAGAACGATAATTTGAAAGCTTGAATGTATTAGTTTTAACATCCTTATCATAATCATTTATCTTAAAGTCATACATATCAAACTCCACACCTAATCCAGGCTTAGCGCCGTTAGAAATAAGGTACAAGCCATGAATCCGCGGGTTAGGCCCGAGTATTAACTCCGTAAACAGTTTACTTCTGTCGCCCAGAACATTCCTAAAAACTCCGTTTAATCTAACACTACCATCATAATCATTATCATAGTGCACGGCAGCGCTGAGATAACCGGGAGAAGCTTCCTCCAGCTTAATAATCAGATTGGCCTTATTATCACCAATAGGTTCTATCTCATAAAACACATGCTTAAAGAATCTGGTGCCATATAAGCTTGTGATAACATCCTCCAGATCTTCCAGCTTTACCATACTATTCTCAAACTTACCGAAGTAGTTATCCAGATAAATTGTTGACATATCTTTATTACCAACATACTTAATATCTGCAATAAATATCTCATTCACTGGTTTTGTATCGTACTTCTTCATCTTTTTTGGCTCAAGAGCATTCAGCGAATCCGCCAGAGCTTTAATCTCGTCATAGTGTTCACGCGCAACTCTTTCACCAAAGGCAATGATGGAATCAAATTTTGTGAAATCCATCATACCGGCAGGCACATTATATTTAATATTGATATTAATAAGACTATCAGCCGTTTTATTAGCCTCATCCCCTCTGAAGAAGATTATCTGATTTATTACAGACGCAATTGTATTCAGCTTTTGAATACTGTCTTTAAGACCAGTTTGCACGTCTCCGCCAATAATTAACTGAGCACCGTACACATCTTTTAATGGCTTTGCAGGATAATTATCCACTATTCCACCATCCACAAGATACTTACCCTGATAATGTGTTGGAGTAAAATATCCCGGAATTGACATACTACTTCTTATTGCCATAGGCAGATATCCGTTTGTAAGAACTTCGGCATCACCATTAATAAGATTGGCAGCCACGCATAAAAAAGGTGTATGAAGCTTACTAAAGTCTTTCACTTTCCATGCTGGTGAGAAATATTTATTCATTAACAGATTAATCTGCTGCCCCTCGTACATTGCCTGCCCCATTCCGATTTTCTTTTTCTTAATGGGCAGTGAAACAACATAATTCTCCATAAAGACTTTCTCTTCATAGGCAATATACTTTCTGGGTATTTTATCTACAAGCAGATCTTCCCAGTTTTGCGAAATAATTATTTCCTTAATTGCTTCCGGACTATATCCTAAGGCATACAATCCTCCCATTATACTTCCAATACTTGTGCCTCCAACGTAGTCAACGGGCATTCCCACCTCCTGAAAAACCTTTAGTAAGCCCAGATAAGCAAAGCCTTTTGCACCACCACCACTAAAGACCAAACCTACTGTTGGCCGCTTTTTTGATGGAGTTTCATTAGCAGGTTCTAAAGCATAAATATTGGGAACCAGTAAAACCAGACTCAGAGTCAAAAAGATAAACTTCAACCTAATCTGCATAAAATAAATATTTGGTTAGAACACACAAATATAACTCTAATGCTCATTAGTTACAAAAAACTATGATTAAAACTTTGGTTCGAAAGTATCATAGTCATAGTCCAGCTTAGTAAACATCGTAAATAAATTGGTGAAGTCGCTGTAGTTGTTGTTATTGGCAATAAAAATATAAGTAAAGCCTGCTTTAAGCCCTAAGGTGTCTGCAGAATAGATATCATGAGTTGTGGAATCATTCATAACCCAGTAATTAATTCTTGCATCGCCTAGTTTCTCTATAAGCCATACGGCATCATCTTCAAATGTAACATATGCCGGTTTGTCACCAACGTAGCTGATATTATAAACAACCTGAAATACATCCGGTGGATTCTCAACAGGTGTCAGATAACTATAGACAGGAAAATCAGGATCTTCACCACCATCATAGCAGCCTGTTGAAAAGCTTAATACAAGAACCATGAACAATACAGATATTTGATACAAATAGCTTTTCATAATTCATATTTTTTACAGATGCTAAGTTACGAATTTTTCCCGTGACAGTTTTTATATTTTTTTCCACTACCACAAGGACATGGATCATTACGTCCAACCTTCTTTTCAACTCTTACAGGTTCTGGTTTACTTTTTTCCTGTGTATCGCTGTGTGATTGTGACAATAAATCACCACGTTCTTCTTTCATTTGTGATCTGTCAAGGCCACGTGGTATCTTAGCTTCCTTAAGATTAGCTTCATTCTGGATATAAACATCACCTTTAATAAGATAAGAGCCCACATCCTTGTTAATCTTCTGGATCATTCTTTTGAACAGCTCAAATGATTCAAATTTATAAATCAATAAAGGATCTTTCTGTTCGTAAGAAGCATTCTGTACCGACTGTTTAAGCTCATCCATCTCACGTAACTGTTCTTTCCAAAGCTCATCGATAGTACCAAGGGTGATACCCTTCTCAAATGCAACAGGAACTTCAGCACCTTCGCTTTCAACAGATTTCTTAAGATTTGCTATTATCTGTGTCTGACGTTTACCATCAGAAAAAGGTATAGCAATATTTTCGTATTGCGACTGGTTTTCATAAACATTCTTAATCACAGGAAGAGTAGTTTCAGCCAATCGTGTTCGTTTGGATAGATAGTTACTATAAACAGCATCCATTAACTTCTGAGTAAGATCAGGTTCACTTATGGCCATAAAGTCTTTCTCATCAACAGGAGACTCTATGGCAAGAGTTCTCAGAAGCTCCATATTAAAGCCTTCATAATCATTAACACTCTGATAATCCTGAACAATAAGTTCACAAAGATCATAGATCATATTATTGATATCCACTGACAATCTCTCACCAAATAGCGCATGGCGACGTCGTTTATAGATAACCTCCCTTTGCGAGCTCATTACGTCATCATATTCCAGGAGCCTTTTACGAATACCAAAGTTATTCTCTTCCACTTTCTTCTGTGCTCTCTCAATTGATTTAGTAATCATAGAGTGCTGAATCACTTCCCCTTCTTCCAGTCCCAGACGGTCCATAATACCAGCAATACGTCCTGATCCAAACATTCTCATCAGGTCATCTTCCAGAGAAACAAAGAACTGAGAACTACCCGGGTCTCCCTGACGTCCGGCACGACCTCGCAACTGTCTGTCAACACGACGTGAATCGTGTCTTTCAGTACCAATAATTGCAAGTCCGCCTGCATCTTTTACTTCAGGAGCTAACTTAATGTCGGTACCACGACCAGCCATATTAGTAGCAATAGTAACCATTCCCGGCTGTCCGGCTTCTTTAACAACCTGAGCCTCCCTTTGGTGCAATTTAGCATTAAGTACATTATGAGAGATATGCTTTCGGTTAAGCATTCTGCTAAGCAATTCTGATGTTTCCACAGAAGTAGTACCAACCAGCACCGGCCGTTTATTATTTACTATCTTCTCAATTTCATCGATAACAGCGTTATATTTCTCGCGTTTGGTTTTATAAACAAGATCTTCTCTGTCATCACGTATAATAGGCTTGTTTGTGGGGATAACAACCACATCCAGCTTATAGATATCCCACAACTCCCCTGCTTCAGTTTCAGCAGTACCAGTCATACCGGCAAGCTTTTTATACATCCTGAAATAATTCTGAAGAGTAATAGTAGCATAAGTCTGTGTAGCAGCCTCAACCTTTACATTCTCCTTAGCTTCAATAGCCTGATGCAGCCCGTCGGAATAACGACGGCCTTCCATTATACGACCAGTCTGTTCATCAACAATCTTAATTTTATTATCGATTACAACATATTCAATATCTTTCTCAAATAATGTGTAAGCCTTCAAAAGCTGAGTAACAGTATGAACCCTTTCAGATTTAACAGAGTAATCCTGTATCATCTTTGTCTTCAATTCTGTCAGCTTCTTCTCAGGAAGATTCTGACTCTCCAGTTCTGCCACTCTTGCTCCTATATCAGGAAGAATAAAGAACTCTGAATCGTCATATGATTTAGTAAGAAGGTCAATACCCTTTTCTGTCAAATCAACAGAGTTATTCTTTTCATCATTAACAAAGTACAGCTCATCATCAATGATATGCATATTCTTTGCCTGCTCCTGCAGATAAAAGCTTTCTGTTTTTTGCATCAGTTGCTTATTACCTTCTTCACTAAGCAATTTTATAAGAGCCTTATTTTTAGGCAAACCATGATAAGCTCTGAATAAAAGATCACCAGCTTGTTTCTCCTTATCCTTATTGCCTCTATCCTGAAGAAGAGCTCTTGCTTCAGCAATGATTTTAGTAACAAGATTTTTCTGAGTATTATATAATTTCTGAACATCACCTTTCAGGTCATCAAATTCCTGAATATCTCCCTTTGGAGTTGGACCGGATATAATAAGAGGTGTACGTGCATCATCAATAAGAACAGAGTCAACCTCATCCACAATTACATAGTTATGCTCACGTTGAACAAGTTCATCAGGATTACCTGTCATGTTGTCACGAAGGTAGTCAAAACCAAACTCATTATTAGTCCCGAAAGTAACATCAGCCAGATAAGCCTGACGTCTGTCGTTTGAATTAGGTTGATGATTATCAATACAATCAACCTTCAAACCATGAAACTCATACAGCATTCCCATCCACTGGGAGTCACGCTTGGCAAGATAGTCGTTAACTGTCACTACATGAACACCTTTGCCAGGAAGTGCATTAAGATATACGGGCAATGTAGCAACCAATGTTTTACCCTCACCAGTAGCCATCTCAGCAATTTTACCCTGATGAAGAACAGTACCACCAATAAGCTGTACGTCATAATGTACCATATCCCACTTTATGGCGTTACCGCCTGCCTGCCATACATTATTGTAATATGCCTTACCATTCTTTATATTAACACTATCGTACTGAGCGGCAAGTGTGCCATCAAACTCAGTAGCAGTAACTTCCACAACATCATTCTCAGCAAAACGACGGGCTGTTTCCTTCATAACGGCAAAAGCTTCAGGAAGTATTTCATTCAAAACTTCCTGAGTTTTATCATAGCTATCAGTCTCCAGTTTATCTATTTGCTCATAAACAGCTTCCTTTTCATCAACATCCATATCAGGATTTTCAGCAACTTTCTGCTTTAGGTCAGCTATTTCCGTTTCCTGTTCTTTTATATAATCTTTAATTCTTTGCTTAAATTCCACAGTCTTACCACGAAGCTCATCGTTGGTAAGGTCTTTAATATTTTCATATGCTTCTTTAACTCTCTCAACATATGGATTTATCTCTTTGAGATCTTTTGTGGATTTGTCTCCCAGTATTTTTCTTAATATTCCTAACATACTTTGTATATCAAAATTTGAATATTTGCATCAATAATTATTCCAATGAGTTGTTTGTCATTCGTCAAATTGAAATCATGGCGAAATTACTGCTTATTTAGGAACAAAATACATGGAGGTTTAAAGTTTAATGTTCAATGCATAAAGTTTGAACTCAGGCATGGGCATTATGAACAAATACTAATTATTTATAGACTTAACAACATATGATATTTGTTCGTATTTTTGCAGCTATGAAACACATCAGAAACTTCTGTATAATAGCTCATATCGACCATGGCAAAAGCACATTGGCCGACAGATTGCTGGAGCACACTAATACTGTATCTGACAGAGATTTGCAGGCGCAGGTTCTTGACGATATGGATATCGAACGCGAAAGGGGAATAACAATAAAGAGCCATGCTATTCAAATGGATCATGTGCACAACAATGAGAAATACGTTCTTAATCTTATAGACACCCCCGGACATGTAGATTTTTCTTATGAGGTTTCACGTTCCATCGCTGCTTGCGAAGGAGCTCTTCTTATTGTAGACTCCACACAGGGTATTCAGGCTCAAACAATCTCAAACCTTTATCTGGCAATTGAACATGATCTGGAGATTATTCCTGTATTGAACAAGATTGACCTCGATAATGCAATGCCTGAAGAGGTAAGCGATCAGATTGTTGACATGATTGGCTGCGACTACGAAGATATTATCCCTGCAAGCGGTAAAACCGGACAAGGTGTGGATACTATACTGGAGGCTATTATTAATCGTGTGCCTCCACCAAAAGGTGAACCAGATGCGCCTTTGCAAGCTTTGATATTCGACTCAGTATTTAATTCTTTCAGAGGTATTATTGCTTATTTCAGAATCTTTAACGGAGAGATAAACAAAGGCGACCGTGTTAAGTTTGTGAACACAGGCAAAGAGTATGAAGCTAATGAGGTAGGCGTTTTAAGGCTAAAGCCGGAAGAACGTAAAGTACTCAAAACAGGAGATGTTGGCTATATTATTTCCGGCATTAAAACATCTAAAGAAGTAAAGGTTGGCGATACTATTACTAAAGTCGACCGTCCATGCGATAAGGCAATTGAGGGTTTTGAGTATGTGAAGCCAATGGTTTTTGCTGGTATTTATCCTACTGATGCTGATGATTATGAAGAGCTAAGGGCTTCCATTGAAAAACTTCAGCTTAATGATGCTTCTCTGACATTTGAACCGGAATCATCAATGGCGCTGGGATTTGGTTTCAGGTGTGGATTTCTCGGACTTCTTCACATGGAGATTATACAAGAACGCCTCGACAGGGAGTTTGACATGAACGTGATAACAACAATGCCAAACGTTTCTTATAGAGTGATTACAAATAAAAAAGAAGTAATTGAAGTACACAACCCTTCCGGATTACCTGAACAGAAATATATTGATCATATTGAAGAACCATATATAAAAGCTCAGATAATTACACAATCTGATTATATCGGTCCGATAATAAAACTGTGTCTGGATAAACGTGGTGAGCTTAAAAATCAGGTTTACCTTTCAACATCGCGTGTTGAGCTGACTGTTGATATGCCTTTGGGTGAAATTGTTTTCGATTTTTATGATAAGCTAAAGAGTATTTCCAAAGGTTATGCTTCTTTTGACTACCATATAAGCGGCTTCAGGCCTGCCAAGCTTGTTAAACTGGATATTCTCCTTAATGGTGAGTCTGTTGATGCCTTGTCAACACTTATTCATATGGACAATGCCTATGATTTTGGCAGACGTATCTGCGTTAAGCTTAAGGATCTTATACCACGTCAGCAATATGATATTGCTATTCAGGCTGCCATAGGTGCTAAAATTATCGCCCGTGAAACAATTAAAGCTGTACGAAAAGATGTTACTGCTAAATGTTATGGCGGTGATATCACGCGTAAGCGAAAACTCCTGGAAAAACAGAAAAAAGGAAAGAAACGTATGCGTCAGGTAGGTAATGTTGAAGTACCTCAGCAGGCTTTTCTGGTTGTGCTAAAGCTTAATGATTAAAGGTCTGAAGTTCAAGGCTCAAAGTTCAAAGTTTAAAGTTAGGTTAAAAGGTTAATTTCTTTCTGTAACAAATTGTAGCTTTATACGTCGTATATTTGTATTGAAAGAATTTTACTGTTAATGACTGTATCTGATTACAACAAATGCGTTGATGAGTATTCTGACGGAGTGTTCCGGTTCATTGTTAAAAGTATCAATGATACCAGTCTTGCTCATGATATTGTACAGGAGTCATTTATGAAGCTCTGGATAAAAAGAAAAGACGTGAATCCTAAAAAAGGAAAGTCTTATCTATTTACTACGGCTTATCATACAATGATTGATAACATTAGAAAAAACAGTAAGGTTATTTCTATGGAATATGTTGCTGAAGCTGAAAACAAAACAGATAATGAGTATTCTGATTTACATGAGGTGCTTAACAAAGCTGTGGATAAATTGCCGGAGATACAGAAAACAGTAATCTTGTTGCGCGATTATGAAGGATACTCCTATAATGATATTGGTGAAATCACTAATCTGAGTGAGTCACAGGTGAAAGTTTATATATTCAGGGCACGTGCGTTTCTGAAAAATTATATCGTTAATCCTGAATATGTTATTTGAGATATGTCGAAAAGGTTAATAAATATTGAAAATTATGAGCTCTATGTAATAGACTTCCTTGAGGGTAATTTACCTCAGGAGTATGTTACTGAGTTTAACCATTTTCTTGATAACCACCCTGATATCAAAAATGAAATCGAAGGGCTTTCCGATATATCAGTGAATGTTCCCGATTTAACATTTTCTGATAAAGAAAGACTAAAAGCTTTACCTATAAAATCTTTGGCAGGAATTAATGAAGACAATTACGAAGATTTCTTCATTGGGTTCCATGAAAATGCGCTTTCTGAAAAAGAAAGACGTAATACAATAGATTTTGTTGACTTGAATCAGCACCTGAAGAATGAGTTTGAGCTTTATAAGAAGATAAAGCTGGTCTCTGATAAAGATATTACATATAAGGATAAAGGCAGCCTTAAAAAAAGGTCTGCACTCGTGCCTGTTTGGATTACATCAGCAGCAGCTGTAATCCTGATTGCAATTATTTTTGGATGGTTTCTGAGACAAAACAACACTGACAATTTCAGGACTTACGACTATGCTGTTTCAATGATGGACACAAGAGCGATGACAGGTATTTTAAGTAGTGATGCTAATATTACACTACCTGAAACAAAATTTGCAGCACTGGATAAAATTGTGTTAACCGAACAAACAGAAGAAGATTATATACATAGAACAACGCTTGCGATGGGAAATATCAACAGATCCTATTGCCATTCTGTTGCAAGCTATGTACCTGATGATATTGCATTTAACATTGAATCACAGAATGCTTACACATACAATGATGCAATTGCTGTTGTACCTGAAGATGATAAACCCTCACTGATAGGGAGTATCTTTAATAACCACGTTAAAAAAGTAGGTGCTATTCTGGGTGTTGACAAAAAGAAAAAAGATAAAAAGGATACAAAAGAACCTGCTTTTGTTAAGATTGTAGATAATAGTATTCTTGTTTTTAGCACTATTACTGGTAGTGAAACCGATACCGAAAAAACCTATAATACCGAAGGCCAGTTAACAAGTTACAAAGTTCGTGGTAAAGAATTGATGCTAAACAGAAACTACCCGGTAAGGTCGGCCAACTAAGTTCTGTTTTACAATTTGTATAACCCTGACAAACAAAGCTATTTATCCATATTTTGCATTATTACCATTTCATTGTTGCAGACATGTGGCATCTCCTCAAACATTATATCCTTAACCCGTTGTGCATTTATACCAAATTTAACTTTATCTATACTATAATATTATCCTATCTTTACCTCAACATTTACCTGAAACTTTTCAGTAAGACAAACATAGAAATTGCCTGAAAGGCATAAATATAATAGCATAGGGCGGAAGCCCTATGAAAAAGTTCGATTAAAATCAGGGCTGTAAGCCCGGCCTATTAATCATAGCTCAATCATTATCACATAGAATTTTTCTTAACAAATATAATATTGAGAATAATGAAAAGTATGTTTGCGATTGGTTTTTAAAACAGGTCAGGCTTTCAGCCTTATCGTTTATAGCAAACTATTCATAGGGCTTCCGCCCTATGCTTTTACATAATGCCCTTTCAGGGCTATTTGATCTTTATGCACAACGGGTTATCCCTACTAAGAGACTACACTAATTATCACTTGTGTAAACACCTACTCTCACTTGTGTAAACACCTATTCTCACTTGTGTAAACACTTACTCCCACTTGTGAAAACACTTGCTCTCACTTGTGAAAACACTTGCTCTCACTTGTGTTATTTAAAGTCTGATGCGCATCAGAATGATTCCTGATGCGCATCAGGATTGTTTTTGATGCGCATCAGGATTATAATACCTCATTAGAAAATAAGTGTTTTCACAAGTAAAACCAAGTGTTTCCTGCTCAATAAACCAGGAATAATTCAAGAGATTAGTCTCTGCGAAAGCTAAGGGATATATATTATTTAAGAAACACTAAAAGCCCACAAGTCACTTACAGTCAGTAGCAACAGTAGTAGATAAACTAATTTTCAAGTTTATCGATAAAATCCTTATCTGTATAAATCCAGAACAATGGCTGCCATCTTTCAATTCCATTAAAATCATAACGCTTGGCAACCGGACCTATTCCATATATTTTTTTTGAAAACTGCAGTGTTTCCTTATCCAGTTTCCATTCTTCAAGAAACCGGATCTTCATAATATCCTTATTCAGAATATTATAGATAACAGTTGAGTCATAATAATCATATGGAGGCTCCTCGTTAACAAGCGTAACCATCATCGTGTCAGCAAAAATACCTCTAACCTCAGCTGCAGAAATAGGCTCATTGAAATAATCATATGCCTGCCACTTGCCACTTTTTGCTCCTTCAACAATTATGTCAACAAGCTTTTCACGATCAGGGCCAACAATGTTTTGTATCCACCAATCGTACGAAGGATCAGGACTTACAATATTAACGTCATACTGGATTTTTCCTGTTACTAATGTTTGGTCATCACTTTTACAAGATGATAATACAGCAACAAAAATCAGGAAACTGATGTAGATATATTTCTTCATAACAAAATCATTTGACTTTAATCGATAAAAGTACTAATTTTAAAACGCAAAAATACTACAGATATTGAGACTCACATTACTATTAATAACGCTTTATATTTATTCCGGCTTATCAGGACAGGTTATCCCAGAAGAAAGGACAGTTGACTGGGCATCAGCAATGGAACATATTAGTTTTAATTATCCCGATGCTCAGGTTAATGTTGCAGACTTCGGAGCAACGGGTAACGGAGTAACCAATGATTATCAGGCCATAGCCGATGCCATAGCATCACTAAACGGCACAAACGGATTTGTGTACTTCCCGCCGGGGGAATACCTCATTGAAGAAACGCTATATCTGCCCGACAGCTGTATTCTTAAAGGAGCCGGTTCAGAAGAAACAACGCTGCTATTCAACATGGGTGGCAATCCGGTAAATTGTATTGTCATCAGCAAATCGCAATCATCAGATTTCATTTCCATAGAAGGAGGGCTTAGCAAAGGAAATAAGATGCTTACAGTTGAAAGCAACGAAGGAATACAACCGGGTGATTACATAGAAATAAGGCAAGAAAACGGAGCATGGGATACAGAGCCCATCTCGTGGGCCATGTATTCAGTAGGACAAGTTACAAGAGTTCAATCGGTTGTAGGTGACAAAATGATAATAATAGAAAGTCCTCTGCGCATCACATACGATCTGGCACTAAATCCGGAAGCCCGACGAATTACACCAATTTCAAACACCGGAATACAATGCATGACCCTCCAACGTGTTGATGAGCCGTTAGAAGGTGCAGGATCAAATATTTATTTTAACATGGCTGCCAACTGCTATGTTAAAGGAGTTGAAAGTTACAAAAGCGTAGGAAGTCATATCGCTGTCTATACATCATCAAACATAATGATTAACGGCAACTATATCCATCATGCTTTCACCTATGATGGCATCGGAACACGCGGTTATGGAGTTACTCTGAATACGCATTCGGGAGAAATCATTATCACCAATAATATCTTCAGCCATTTGCGACATGCTATGATGGTAAAAACAGGTGCCAATGGTAATATCTTTGGATATAACTACAGTAGAGAACCTGTTCGCACAGAGCCAATCAGCGATGCATCCGGTGACATATCACTGCACGGACACTATGCTTTTTCCAATTTATTTGAAGGAAATATCAATCAGAATATTGTGATAGACCACTATTGGGGGCCATCCGGACCTTACAATACCTTCTTCAGAAATCAGGCAGAGCTATACGGGATAATTATGACAGAAAGTGATCTTCAGGAAACAAACACTCAGAATTTTGTGGGTAACGATGTAACTGACAATAATTTTCTTTACGGACTATATATACTTACCGGCGAAGACCAATTTGAATATTCAAACAATGTAAAAGGAGAGATAATCCCGGCAGGCACAAACACGCTTGATGATATTAGCTACTACCTTGAAAGCACGCCCGAATACTGGCAGGATACAATTCCATGGCCGGCAACAGGCACTCCTCTTAATCCCGGAGAACACATGATTCCAGCAAAAGCAAGATATTTGTCTGGCGTAAACCTAACAATATGTCCAGATAGCGTTATTACCAATAATCATTATGTTAAAGAAGAAATAAGAGTACAAGTCAACCCCAATCCTGTAAGAAATATACTTTACATTGAAAGTGGCGAAAAAGTATACAAAACCGAACTACTGTCGGTTAACAATAAAAAAGTATATGAGAACAATTATCCATTAGGCAGCACATCAGTTAGCCTGATGTTAAAAGACTTACATCCCGGAATATACTTGGTTAGAGTTACATTTAAAGACAAAGTTGTTGTAAAGAAAATTATTAAACAATAGCCGGATATAGATTAATAACTGTTGGATATTGTAGTGATGCTGATTAGCTACCTTAAAATATATACTACATTTTGTTTGATTTATTTATAATCAAGTAGTCTAAACTATAAACTTGAAATAATGGAAAGTCGAAGCATTACAATCTTTCAATATTAAAATACTTGCCGTACCTGCAAATCCCGAACCAAAACCACCACCTACAGAAGCATTGCCTGCAAGTGCTGGCCTTACTCCTGTACCAACACCAGCAGTTAACGCCCCAGCAGCTGCACCCCACTGAGCGTAGTTTCATACGCCGTGGAGGGGGACACGTGTAACTCCCCCCAAATATCGTAAATATAATTCTGCATAATAACTGTTCTAATTGTTTTTTTGATAGGCGAGCGTAGTTGCACGTGTCTGCCTATGGATGAAACTACGCTCAGTGGGGGGGGGGTATCTCATTTTAGTTCATGTACCTTACCAATCTTTCTCTATCAATCTACACCCAGATGGGGTCTGACGACAAAAAAATGATTTACGCTTTTCAGGATGCGTTTATCACTAAAACTAAATTGCAAACATTATTATAAAGCAAAAAGCCCGGACTTGCCGGGCTTCTTAATCTATCAAACTTATTGTTATTTCTTTAACTTTTTAACCACCTTATCAACTGGCAGTAAAAATTTACTCCAATACACAATTGCTGCATCATAACCTCCGCTTTCTTTCTTTTGTGTAGCATTCAGAATGTATAATGTACCATTATCACAAGACTGACTTTTATCTGCAAAATATTTCTTTTGCATTTCAAAGTAATTTGCTTTGCCTCTATCTCCAGATATTTTAATAAATCCCACTTTCTTATTTGTAAAATCAAATCCATCCAAACTGTCCTTAAAAATCACATTCAAGAAAGCGCTTTCATGGTTATTTAACAGTAGCACTCCATCAACTCCCATTTTATCTAATTGATTTAATATATCTTTTGGCATATTATTATGGTCGCACAATTGTCCAAACAAATTCATATAAGTAAGCAACATAATTATTAAAACTGAATATCTCATACTTTTATAATTTATGGGTTTTGATAAAGGTATGGACTTGAATAAATCCCTATTTGTCTTATAGCTAATTGCAGGTTTAGCATATGAGGATGAAATGCATATATTGTTGGCACCCCTGCTCTCATTAAAGCCCCCCTCTGAGCGTAGTTTGCAACTACGCTCCTTCATATTATAAAAACAATTATTATCCATAATTAAATCAATTTAAGGTATTACCTTTCCTTCAGTAGCTTGCATAGTCAAATTCATTACTATTGGAAATAAAATTACTCAAATAAACAATTGTACTATTGAATGTGCCATCGGATCAGGTTTGTTTTCACAGCTTACGTCCTAATACACCGTAAAGATAATAATTTATTAAATAACTAGTATTAGGTATTAACTTGATTTTTTGGTAAAGTGTAGTTACAAACTACACTTAGTGGGGGGATCATTTTTGAAAATGAGCATCAAGAAAACCTATAAACAATAGCTCCAATAATTATTGTTAATGATGCTACTTGGTAAACAATAGCCAAAATGTTATACTTTCTTCTAATCTTAGAATCAGTATTTTCAATCTCAGCAATAATAGTATTATACTTCAACTTGTAATAATATTGAAAATAACTAACAAACCCAATAATTGCAAGGACAATTCCAGGTACCATTATATTCGACCTAAAAACTAATTCGTCAAAAAACGCCAATAAATCAATGTTCTTATCAAGCATAATGAAGATTGAAAATAGATTTAAGCCCCAAAACATAGCTACACTTAAAAAAGCTGAAAATGCGGCTGTTGACTTTTCTTCACCAAGAACTTTATTTTGAAATCTAAAAATCCTATAAAACAAATATTTAAACATAACTCTTTTGCTTCTAATTACTACTTTAATGCTCTTCCTGGTCTCCATAAGCTAACACCCCAATAACCATTCTGAATTTGATTTGATTGGTCAATATGATAGCTGTTATAATACAATAAAAAGTTGTCCATTCCTATAGTTGCATCAATAGCAAAAAATGGCGCTGTTAAGACCATACCTGGAACTCCACCTTTAGTAGCTATGAATGAATACATAGACATTAGCCCATTAGAAACCCCTTGTAAATTGTTCCCATTAGCAAAGGAGGAGTAGCTATTAAATCCATAAATCCCAACTCCAGCATAACCAACCGTCTTTCCAGTTTTAAGGTTAAATTTCAAATAGTTTGCCCCTGCTTTTCCCCAATCAGCACCTTTCATGCCCCATTTGAGCAGCTGAGTCTTCCCAAAATGCGAATATCCAAAAGCTGAAAGCATTGTTTCTGCATCATTCATACTTATTCCATCACTCCCACCGGCTGAGCCAACTCTCCTATCCCCTTCAACAGCCTTCGTTTTATCACTCACACTATTTTCTTCTGTAATGGATTCTGTTTTGCCCGTTTGTGTATAATCAGTATTAAATGAAGATATACTTTCTTCTTCCTTATCGTATGATGAACCAACAATACTAAGAGCTTTCGCAGTAGCTTCACTCCAATTAGTATTTTTACCATTAGCAGTTGAGTCTCCTTCAGCTAAAAACCCACTAGGATCAGTAAACCTCAAAGGATTGTTAAGCACATAGCTGTAGCTGTTGTAGCTTTGACTGTTTTCGGGAAACTGAATTATTGGATCGGGGGATAGAAAACGTGACATAACTGGGTCGTACATGCGACCATTTCCGCCTGCGTATTCTGTAGTTGATATTTGTTTATTTACTTCTATGGCTGTATTACTTTTGTTGGGGTAAAGATAGGGATTTGTTGTTAATGACTAGTCTTAAATTGACTAATTTCACTTAAATATTCCCTGCAAATTCTTTTTACACCAATAACCGAATGTGCTTTTAGCTTTGTTGTGTTTTTTGAAAAATTCTTCTTGCGTTTGATCTCTGTTTTCCCATTTGCGAATCAAACTGAACATTTGTTCTTTGGTGTATTTGTTTCTTGTATTCATGCGGCTAAAATATGAATTGCCGATGATGATTGGAGTACGGGGTTAGTAGGGTGGATACGAGCAGAAAGAGCTGCTATGTTCTATTCATTCTTTGGTACATGCAAGAAAAATAATGTAAATCCGTTTATGTGGCTTACAAAAGTTCTGGATATTATACCTGACTACAAAGCAAACAAATTCGAAGATTTGTTACCGCAAAATCTAAAACTAGATCTGGAAAAATAATAAACAATACAATCAATAATTTAGCTCTTCTCTACATTTTCCACAGAACAGAATCACCCATGTTTGCAAATATATGACTACTATGCAAGATATTTTTGACGTGGTTGGTAGAGGGGATACCACCAAACCCGACTACCCTCGATTGCGCAAAGATATATTGAAAATAATACCGAACCACAAAGCCAACAAACTTCAGTAACTACTTCCGCAAAACCCAACTTTTTAAAATACTCAAAATAAAATGAGGTGTTTCTCTGTATGATATTATCTATTTTATCACCAGACAAATACACAAATATTCGATAACAAAAACAAACTCACATGTCAGAATATCAAATATTTAATACCTTAAGTTAATAACATTGAGTTCGAGCTCCATTATTAATAATTTTTTACTTCTAAATCTTCATATTAATTGAAGCTTATTAGTGTTATTCACTATTCATACTATATTGAACTGTATGTTCTATTGGGTCAAAAATAATTGAAATAAATTCCCCTTCGTGATTATGAATATTGAAATAGTACAAATTTGCATTAATTGCTTTTTTTAATTCTGAAGAATCAACCGACTGTAATATTAAATCAAAATCATTTTTAGATAGTTTCAATTTAAAACGTTCATTATAGTCTCCAATAGCAAAATCTGTACTTTGCTCAATCAGAGAAAACTCATCTGAAATTTTAATTTTCATTGTATTTTCAAGTACACTCTGACAATATTTGTAATCTTTTACATTGTTGTTGCAACTAAGTAATAATATTACTATACTTATTAATTTTAAATTTCTCATATTAAAATGTTATGGTAATGTTGTAGTTCCCCTAAAATATATAGGGAATTGTATGCCCCAGCCTGCATAAGTCTTTCCTAATACAGTAGCAGCATCACGTATAAAAGATCCATCTTTAAGTTTTAAATCAAAATCATAAATATCAGGCATCGCCATTATAGTATTATCACCAATTTTTACTATACCAATAGTACCATAAATAAGAGCCTGGTCTCTGTTAACATAATCACTCGTTTCAAATCGTACATATACACCCGGGTGACCTTCACTATAAAATTCTGGGTTATTAAAACGAGCCATTGTTACATCTCCAAAATCTATTTTGTCTAAATCAACATATAAAGGTTCTCCAAACCCCCATTTGTAGTGGCCATCAGCTTCGCCAAATGTAATACCCCCATCAGCTGAGCCAACTCTCCTATCCCCTTCAACAGCCTTCGTTTTATCACTCACACTATTTTCTTCTGTAATGAATTCTGTTTTGCCGGTTTGTGTATAATCAGTATTAAATGAAGATATACTTTCTTCTTCCTTATCGTATGATGAACCAACAATATTAAGAGCTTTCGCAGTAGCTTCACTCCAATTAGTGTTTTTACCGTTAGCAGTTGAGTCTCCTTCAGCTAAAAACCCACTAGGATCAGTAAACTTCAAAGGATTGTTAAGCACATAGCTGTAGCTGTTGTAGCTTTGACTGTTTGCGGGAAACTGTATTATTGGATCGGGGGATAGAAAACGTGACATAACTGGGTCGTACATGCGGCCATTCATATTAATAAGCTTAAAAGCACTAAGGTGTTCGTGCATTGTAAAACCTCTGTCGAACATTGGTGTGGGAGGGGTTGTTGATGAAGAGTAGTATTGCCATGTGTCAGGATCACGACGACGCCCCCAGGCATCATAGTTAAGCTGCTGCTCAACTTTTCCTGTTGCATCAAGTATATAGTTTATAATACCAAGATGATCTTTAAGCAAATAGTTCATTGTTAACTCTTCATCATTTGTAATGGTAAAGATAATAAACATCTATACAAATACCATATTACCATATCATTGCCCAGAATACAATAATATTTTCTTCTTCAGATGTTGCAAGTCCTCTTGAATAACCATGCTTCCAATCTTTAAGTGATATAGGGCGTTTCTCATTACAGTCTTCTTTCCAGAAATTACCTGCTTCGGCTTCGATTACATAAACCTGAAGGTCGGATGGGATTGTGTATGTATAATCAAAATATGGAACCTCATCAATTTCGACTTTCATTTCATTAAATCCCATATTGAAATCATAATGTTCAAAATATGGTATTGGAAGAAAATTTTCAACTAAAATATTGCACTTTGGAACTGGAAAAATATTTCTTCTTAATTCCTTTAAATTGATTATTGTATTATCTTTTGAATTATACTGCGTTTTATATGAAATAACATCACTTACTAAATCATCAACTTCTTTTTTGTAGAGGTTCTTATTTAAAGTAAGAATAATATATCCTGTTTGATTACTGCAATCAAAAGTTGGCGGACATCCCGGTGGTGATATACTTAAAGTAACTTCTAACTCTTTTATTTTACCAGGAAAATGTGACAATAAGTTTTGTTTTGTGCTTACTTTTTTAAACGATTCTTTTGCAACATCAATCATTTTCTCATTTATATTGTTAGTACAACGTAAAGTAAACATGGACATAAAGGAAAAAAGAACTATTACTTTGAATAAAATTAGTAAATATTTTGTCATTTTAATTCATCTAAATTATTTAAGTACTATTATAAAATTATCCATTATTCCTTATTTTGTATTGTTAAGGTTCATCATATTCTTGTAGATAATCATTAATAATTAAAATATTGAATTTACCCGTTGTGCATTTGATAAAAAAATAAAAAAAGTTGTTCATTGAATTAAAATAATTCGTATATTTAAATGACTATCAAACAATTAAATTATGAACAACTTTATTCAAAATTACGAAATTATTCTGAACAATATCAAAAAATTTGAACCTTCATTTGATGAATTTATTCAAATACGTAAACCAAAACTTTCAAATATTGAACTTATTGCCATGAACTTAACTTCAGAGTATATGAGTATAGATAGTGAATGTCAGTTGTTTAGAGTGATAAAAGACACCTATTTGGAAGATTTGATTGAGCGAAGTGTTTATAACAGAAGGAAAAGAAAGTTATTTCCATATTTAGAATGTATAAGGGATAAGATTGCAAATTTTTTCAATGAATTTGAAGATCACTTTATTGTTGATTCAATGCCTTTAGAAGTTTGTAAAATGTCTCGATCTTTAAGAAGTACAATTT
Organism: Bacteroidales bacterium; assembly: GCA_963676635.1. Taxonomy (GTDB): domain Bacteria; phylum Bacteroidota; class Bacteroidia; order Bacteroidales; family F082. The sequence continues at coordinate 3,633,738 of OY781105.1, read as the reverse complement.
GTAAAGATCAAGATTACTGTTCTCCAGATAAAGGTTATTGTGCTTCTCAAAAATTGTATTATTACGGATATAAATTACATGGAATTTGTTCTGTTTCCGGTGTTTTTCAAAGTATAGATATTACCCCTGCTTCAGTTCATGATATTAAATACTTACAAGATATAGACACTCAATTATCTGACTGTATTTTACTTGGTGATATGGGTTATTTATCTGCAAATGTTCAACTTAACCTTTTTGAATCAGCGCAAATAAATTTAAAAACTCCTATGAGGAAAAATCAACTTAATTATTTTGAAATACCGTATATTTATAGAAAATCCAGAAAAAGAATAGAAACTTTGTTTTCTCAATTAACTGACCAATTTATGATAAGAAGAAATTATGCTAAATCATTCCTGGGATTCAAAACTAGAATACTTTCTAAAATTGCTGCTCTTACTTTGATTCAATATCTAAATAAGTTTGTTTTTGATAGAAATATTAACAACATTAAATTAAATTTGTCCTAAATGCACAACGGGTTTGAATTTATATTCTGAAATATTTTTTTCAATAGGTTTTGATCCGCCAAAAGCACGTTCAATTGCTTCTAAGTATTTTTTGAATAACATATTGTCAGTATATTTAACTTCTGATCTTGCTACAATTTCCCACATCCACCCTTTTTTAGTATCATATTTAAATGGTTGTATATAGTTATAACCAATTTCTTTATTCCCCTTTTTTAAATAAGTGTATTTTTCAGTAAGTCTTAGTTCTACGCTTGGTTGCCTTTTTGCATAAGGTATTTTTAAAAATTGCAAATTATAGACAATTTGTTGTTTTGGTTTCTTTTCATACCCTTGTCTATTCATAAATTCTTTTGCATTTTTACCTTTAAAAAGAGCTTCAACATTAAAGCTAGTTACTCTTTCACCTTTTGCGTTATAGGATGTTTTTTTATCAAATTCAATATAACTGTCCCACAATTCCTTACTATTCCATAATATTGAAAAATCACTTTTTGATTTTTCTGATAATTTGCCATTTTCAGCAAAATGTACCCATCCTTCACCTTCAATTTTATCTTCATCACCCTTTTTGTATGTACTATTGTAATATATATCACCAGTTATCTCATTTTGAAACCAATCAAGGGCAAACCCACTAGGATCAGTAAACTTCAAAGGATTGTTAAGCACATAGCTGTAGCTGTTGTAGCTTTGACTGTTTTCAGGAAACTGTATTATTGGATCGGGGGATAGAAAACGTGACATAACTGGGTCGTACATGCGACCATTCATATTAATAAGCTTAAAAGCACTAAGGTGTTCGTGCATTGTAAAACCTCTGTCGAACATTGGTGTTATGCAGAAATCAATCAAACCTTTTGCAAACACATTGCTAACTGCGTATTCTGTAGTTGATATTTGTTTATTTGCTTCTATGGCCGTATTACTTTTGTTGGGGTAAAGATAGGGATTTGTTGGTAATTATTGACCTCAAATTTACTGATTTCATTTAAAAATCAACTCGCAAATTCTTTTTACACCAATAACTGAATGTGCTTTTAGCTTTGTTGTGTTTTTAAATAGACTTATTGTGTTTGATCTCCCTTCTCCCACTTACGAATCAAACTGAACATTTGTTACTTGGTGTATTTGTTTCTTGTATTCATACGGCTAAAATATGAATTACCGATTATGTTTGAGGTATGGGGTTAGTAGGGTGGATACACATATTCAATTTATTGTTCGCATTTATTTTAAACGGAAAAAGCCCTGAGTAATCCGAGGCTTTATCGATGTAACTATTTGTTTAGAACTTATACCAGAAGAAAATCAAATACATAAACCAAACAATTCCATTTAACCATGAAACCCCTACTAATATCAAAACTCTAATTAAAAATTTTCTTTCCACATTGTTTAGGGTTCGTGATGTATTAACCGTTTTTAATATACGAAACACATCAAATGTATTGTTAACATGCCCAGAGTAATTGGGATTCTCTCTTTTCATCAATTTGTTTATCTCTTTTCTTTTTAGTAAAGTGTAAATGTCTGCTATACCAATAGGAATCATTATAATAAAGAAAATATAAAATGTACTGCTCATAATTTTGGATTTTATCTTCTTGTTGCGGGGTGTAACCAAAAATTTCTGGATGATGGGTCAAAAGTTATCGTATAAGAAAAGTATAAAAACCAACCTTTTCCTACGCCAATATTCCCACCAGATCCATTTAAATTAGTACCATAATGATCTTTAACTGCACCATGTACCATATCCTTATATCCTTCAGCACTTAGTATAGTACCTGGAATAGTACCATTGATACCTGCGGCCCAGCCTGAAAAATCACTCAAACTCATTTTTGTATTTGTTTGAGAATATCCCATTCCGCCACTTGCACCATAACCCATTGCCCACCCTATTGTTAAATACATCTTTGAGTTTCTATAACTATCTACAACAGCTCCGATATCTCCCATTGCACCAACTGGACCAAAAGCAGCTGTAACATTTGCAACAGAGATCACATGCCCAGGATTATTTCCATCATCCCCATCAGCTGTGCCAACTCTCCTATCCCCTTCAACAGCCTTCGTTTTATCACTCACACTATTTTCTTCTGTGATGGATTCCGTTTTTCCGGTTTGTGTATAATCAGTATTAAATGAAGATATACTTTCTTCTTCCTTATCGTCTGATGAACAAACAATATTAAGAGCTTTCGCAGTAGCTTCACTCCAATTAGTATTTTTACCATTAGCAGTTGAGTCTCCTTCAGCTAAAAACCCACTTGGATCAGTAAACCTCAAAGGATTGTTAAGCACGTAGCTGTAGCTGTTATAGCTTTGGCTGTTTTCAGGAAACTGTATTATTGGATCGGGGGATAGAAAACGTGACATAACTGGGTCGTACATGCGCCCATTTCCGCCTCCGTTGCACTGCGGACGGACAGGCATATTGATAAGCTTAAAAGCACTAAGGTGTTCGTGCATTGTAAAACCTCTGTCAAACATTGGTGTTATGCAGAGATCAATCAAACCTTGTGCAAACACATTACTGGCTGTGTGTTCTGTAGTTGATATTTGTTTTTTTGCTTCTATGGCTGTATTGCTTTTTGTGGTAAAGATAGTGATTTGTTGGTAATTATTGACCTCAAATTGACTGATTTCAATTAAATATGCCCGCGCAATTTCTTTTTGCGCCAATAACCGAATGTGCTTTTAGCTATGTTGTGTTTTTTTTAAAAATCTTCTTGTGTTTGATCTCCGTTTTCCCATTTGCGAATCAAACTGAACATTTGTTCTTTGGTGTATTTGTTTTTTGTTCTCATGCGGCGAAAATATGAATTGCCGATGATGATTGGAGTACGGGGTTAGTAGGGTGGATACGAGCAGAAAGAGCTGCTATGTTCTATTCATTATTTGGAACATGCAAGAAAAATAATGTAAATACGTTTATGTGGCTTACAAAAGTTCTGGATATTATACTTGACTACAAAGCAACCAAATTAGAAGATTTGTTACCGCAAAATCTAATACTAGATCTGGAAAAATAATAAACAACACAATACAATCAATAAATTAGCTCTTCTCTACATTTTCCACAGAACAGAATCACCCATGTTTGCAAATATATGACTACTATGCAAGATATTTTTGACGTGGTTGGTAGAGGGGATACGTTAAACGGATTGAAGATTTTGATAAAATGAAGCCTGACGACAAAAAATGATTTACGCTTTTCTGGATGCGTTTATCACTAAAACTAAATTGCAAACATTATTATAAAGCAAAAAGCCCGATTGCTCGGGCTTTTTTAATATCTTATTTTAACTCTAATCCTTGGGGTATCTTCAATTCATTTCTTTTATTTAAATACCCATTCTTTTGAAATGGGCCCAATAAGATTTCATTCTTGTTATCTATTATCCAATAATTAATCTCATTGCCAAATATTTGTTTATAATAAACATCATTATTAACTAAGCTGTCAGCTAAAAATTCACTTCTACTTCTCGAATAAATATCTTCAAGCTCAAACAATAACGCTTTAATGTGATATTCTTTATTTGGTTTTTGCTTAACAAGTATAAAATCTTCATTATAACAGTAATCAAGAACCTCCGAATATATATTCTCTTTTAAATATTCAAAATTCCTATCAATAGTTATATTCTCAACATTTTTATTTTTTAATATATCTCTATAGCCATTTAAGCCTTCATGATAAGTATACCCACCACTTAATTTATTGGACAAACTTCCCTGATTGCAGGAGAAGAAAGAGCACATTATTATTAATAAAAAAAACGCATTTCTCATCATCTTATACCTCCTGTTCTCATATACCAATCTGTAATTGATGGATTGGGGCTAATTGTTCCAGAACCAGTAAAATCTATTTCATAAGGAGTACCTGCTCCATGGTAAGTTTTTCCAAAAAAGTTCTCAATATTTCTTATTGGATTTGTCAACCAGGGTTTATAATCAAAGTCATAAGGGCCATCAAATGCTTTTACTGTATTATTGGGATATAAACGTAATGAAATAGTACCATGCACTAACCCATCTGTTGCATTTCCTCTAAATAACAAATTAAAGGTTTCAACGCCTCCTACACCATCTTTAAATGAGGATGGCATAATAGAACTTAAATCTAAGGAACTAAGAGGTACCTGGACAGTTGTGCCACCTCCATTTTTCCACCAATTATAACTTTCATTTAATGTCATCCTACCATCGCCATTCAAATCCCATGCAGCACCACCTTGCGATTTGCCAACTCTCCTACCCCCTTCATCAACCTTCGTTTTATCACTCACACTATTTTCTTCTGTAATGGATTCTGTTTTGCCGGTTTGTGTATAATCAGTATTAAATGAAGATATACTTTCTTCTTCCTTATCGTCTGATGAACCAACAATATTAAGAGCTTTCGCAGTAGCTTCACTCCAATTAGTATTTTTACCATTAGCAGTTGAGTCTCCTTCAGCTAAAAACCCACTAGGATCAGTAAACCTCAAAGGATTGTTAAGCACATAGCTGTAGCTGTTGTAGCTTTGACTGTTTTCGGGAAACTGTATTATTGGATCGGGGGATAGAAAACGTGACATAACTGGGTCGTACATGCGGCCATTCATATTAATAAGCTTAAAAGCACTAAGGTGTTCGTGCATTGTAAAGCCTCTGTCGAACATTGGTGTGGGAGGGGTTGTTGATGAAGAGTAGTATTGCCATGTGTCAGGATCACGACGACGCCCCCAGGCATCATAGTTAAGCTGCTGCTCAACTTTTCCTGTTGCATCAAGTATATAGTTTATACTACCAAGATGATCTTTAAGCAAATAGTTCATTGTTAACTCTTCATCATTTGTAATGGTAAAAATAGCAAAAATTCCTGTAGGCGAATTTAAATAGTGTAATTGTTTTTTATCGCCTTTCTCATTAGTTTGTTCTTCATAAACATAGTTAAAGAACCTTTTCTCCAATGATTCTTCATTAGTATTATCAGCAAATTTTTGCCAAATCCTTTCATGATTGGGACCATAACCTAAATCCAGAGAGATTATATCTTCTTCTGATCCGGCTGTTTCTTTTTCAGATATGTGGAAAACCTTATCAAAAGTAGTGTACTCAATACCCTGATAATATTGGTTTATCGATTCAGGTATTCCATCCAGTTTTGTAACAGCATGTGGTTTTTCTGAATCATATGTATATATACCTACCCCTGTTTTTTCATGTATATTTCCAATGGCTTCATAATTGTGGTTTAATTGCAATACATTATCAACATATGTATTTGTTAATCGGTTATATTCATCATAATCAAAAGTTTCAGTAATGTTATTTACATTATCCATTCTGTGCTCCAGATTTCCTCTTGTATCCCATAGATAGTTATACGATTGAATATTCTGTGAATTGCTTATTTTACTAGCAATAATATCAGTAATATTGCCATTATTTAAATCAAATGTTGTTGATAAATCAATGGACGCGCCTAATTCAGATTCAGTATATTGTTCCCTGGCATTCATACTTTTAGCCCTCCAAAGCTCATTGCTATAATTATCCAATATAGTAACCATTTTACCATACTCGTTATAGTTATTTGTTGTAATTAACCCGCTAGGCCAAAAAGTTTGTTTAAGTCTGCCATAAACATCATAAACATAATTAAAAGCCAAATCATCAGCATTCAATTTTTGTTTTACAGTCATAACTCTACCTTGGTTATCGTAAATATAATCATAAACTATACCTTGTACATAACCAGAATTGGGCTCTTTTGCACTATAACTCAATTTACCAATACCATTAGTCTTTGTGTCGTATCTCCATACTGAAGTATAACCTTTGTCAGGGTCATCTTCAACAACAGCATTTGCCTCAATAGTCCTCCCAAGTTTATCAACTATATATGAAATAGTGCTAACCTGGTCAACTTCTTTTACTAAGTCGCCAAAAGCATTGTGAGTATATGTAGTCATTCCACTATTTTGAGTGTTATGTATATAAATATTTCCAAAAGCATCATATTGATATTGAACGCGAGTTGTCATATCATTATTAATTTCTGAAAAACTAAGTAATCCGTCACTCTGATAAACATTCTTTACAAAAGTCTCAGAATTATCCAGCACTTTTGTCAACCAACCAGCTCCATTATATGTGTATATTTTTAATTGCCCGTCAAAATCTACCACGGTCTTAATATTATTATTGTATACTATAGATTTTGAAGAGCCATCAGGATTTGTAATCGATGAGAGTTGTCGTAACTTATTATAATCAAAAGCTGTATATGGAGGCTCATATGTTACATCCGAAGGTTTAAAATATGGAATTGATTCGTGGCTCTTTAAGCCCGTTTTTATTTCAATATCGCCATAATATTTTGAGTCCTGGTATATCTTCGTACCATCAAATCCTTTTTTAACAGTTCTTACCACCCTGTTAAACTGGTCATAAAAGGTTAAGACTTCAGGGTTTCCTGCATTTTGGCTCCAATTGTAATAAATTGCAATTTCCGGGGCATCTTCATGCTCTGTTGAAGTATTATTAACACACCACCTATTAACATTAAATGAAAATGTGCCATCAGGATATGTAACCTTTTTTATCTTCCCAAAAATATCATATTCAAAAGAAGTAACAAATCCATTTGCATCAGTTGAAGTATTTACTTTCCCAATATCTTCATAATAATCAAATGATTCAATGTGCCCTAAGGGATTGGTCATTTCTTCCATGAAACGACCATCTGCATAGTATTTATAACTCCAAACCCTGGATTCAATTCCCGTATTGGCAGAATACTTCATTTGAGTAATATTGCCAAATGTGCCAAGCCCTTCATCATAAATATAAGAAATGGTGTAAGCTTTTGGGTCATCGGGTTCATAAGTAATTGATTCTAACTGACCGGTAGTAGGATTAAATACGTTGTCAATTTTATGGTACCGGTGTCCATAAGGATCTTCTTCAGAATAATAATCTTTTGTTATATAATCAGGAAGCCCTGCTATATAAATATCGAAATTATTAATATTAAGATAGTCTGTTTGATGAGCTTCAGTTATTGGCCAATCATTTGATATTAAATCAGCTGCATTAGTAGTAAAATGCTTTGTAATATTTTCAGAGTTCCCATATGAGTCATAATCTTCATATGTAGTTTTTACTATATTTTTAAGTCCTGAAGCAACTCCCGAAGCATCATATTTTTTTTCTATTTTACTTGATAGTTTACAGAAATATCGAATATTATCGTATACATTATAGGTGTATTCATATTCTTGTATTGATATCATTTTCCCATCAAATTGAAGTTTCTCATTCAAATAATTTTCAATATTATAAAAATCGTTATCAATGGAGAAATATCGATTTGTAATGGTTTTGTCTAACTCATTTGTTTCCTGAACATGATCAAATCCCAGAAATCCTTTACCAACCCTATGATATTTAGCTCCAGAATAAGAATAATTTACAGATCGAAATAATTGAGGATTTTCACCAACTGCCGGAAAGCTCTCTTCAACCTCCTGCTCATATGAGGTTACAACATTTAGGATTCCCTTATAATCGTTAATAGGGAAGTCATAATCCGTTATGCTTCTATTGGAAGAACCACCTATTTTCTTTGAAGAAAACGGTATTGCCGAAAATGGGCAATAATGTATTTTTGTTTGAACACCAAGTCCTGTAGTAATATTATTTACACAATTAATATAAGAATCGTTAATTGGTGCAGTAAGATTAACATTTGCTATAAAATCATGACTCCCCGGACTTTCTTCAATCAAATTAACCTTGGATGATAGTATCTGTCCTAGTGAATTCCCTGTAAAATTCCCTACACATAAATTAAATTGTTGTTTTTGGCTTGCTCTATTTATTGTCTCAATTTTTCCATAATCAACTCTTTTAATATTAACATCATTATATTCAGGATTAATAAGAAAATCTACTCTATAATAATCTCTAATTGAAATATTAGGATCCTCATTAGAGTCAGTATAATTAATCCAACACAAATCAGAATAACCATCTCCATTTAGATCCGTGCATATTCTTGATTCGCCACCACTTCCAATACTTTCAATAGTCATTGGATCCTCAGAAACAAATTTTCCTTTACCATATGAAAAATAAAAAGTCCAGTTATCTTCATTATCTAATGTTAATACTAATATATCTGTTTTCCCATCATTGTTAAAATCACCGGCAACATAATCATCATCATAATCATAATCAATATTTATTCCCTCCAATCCAAATACATTTATTGCAGCATTGTCAGCTCTAAGACTAAGAAGTTTAGTTTCATCACTACCAATTACTACAATTTCTTTTTTCATATTACCATTAAAATCACCCAATAGTACTTTTTGAGGAAATTGAAAATTATTGCCACCAGTTGTTATTCTATTATTAAAGGGTGCATCTTGATCGCTTAAATAGAAATGACAATATGCCTCATGAGCTGAATTATAATATATAACACATAGGTCGTCGAATCCATTACCAGAAAAATCACCAATTAAAAATTTGGGCGTTACTGTTTCACTATAATTATAATCGATTATTTTTGTTTCCTCATTATAGCCATTATTGGGATTATCATAATCAAAATTTCCTATACCTATTTTGTTTAATGCACCTTGTTTGTAAATACGAATTATTTCATCAAAACCGTTCCCATCAACATCTCCAGTTGAAATAAGAAAAGTCTCAGTTGCTTCTTCAAAGCCTGAATATGTATATGGTGTGCTCCCATAAGAATCACCTAATATCAAACCAAAGTTACTTGCCCCATATCTACTCTCATTAAGAAAAACCCTTAAATGATACTTATTATCATAACCAGTTTTCGAAATATGTAATAAATCCGATAAAGGCATGTTATCTATTTGTCTGTTAACAAAATTACAAGCTAAGACACTTTGTTGATAAAACTCATTATATTCATTTCCTCCATAACTAAGGTCTAATTCTTTTCTTTTTGATTCAACTTCGTAATCACTATGAAACCAACCAAAAATAGTATTATTATATGAATTTCTTGCTCTTGTTCCATCAGAATCAAAATACAAATGTACACTTGTTACATATTGTTTTGGTATAAAACCTTCAGACCCATAAAGTACCTGATATTCCTTAATATCTTTTTCATATGGGATATACGTAATAATCACCTTTGATAAATATTGCGTTACCCGTGAATAAAGCATATTGTTGTTATTGTCGGTAAAGTATTTTTTTGGAGAATCTGTTCTTCCTCCTTCCTTGTATTTGAAACTCACTTTGTAGAATGGCTCTGTTCCTGCATCACTATTACCCGTATACAGTATATAATCAGGATAAAAACTTCCTTCTGTTTTATTATTAATATAATAGAATTCAATATAATTATTATTAGGATCAACAATCTTCGTAACATACCATGCTATTGGCGATGTACAGGTTTGTAGATAATATCGCGATTGTTCATTTGTCCCATAGTAATATTTTAAACCGTTTGTTTTATAAACAATAAATCCATCAGAAATATCAGACTGGTTTACTAAAACAATTTTTGAAAAGTCCTCAACTTCAAGTTTATACTGATCAGTACCAGATTGTTTCATCATATAATTACCATCAAGCATTAACTGGTCGTCATTATCTATAATTACAGAAGAAGTAAAAGTATTATAATAATAACTATATGGCACTCTAGAAATTTTTGACAATCCGCTAAGTGACCAGCCATCACCCATAATTCCATCACCAGCCTGACTATTATATACAAATCCAAGATCAGGAGTCAGATTACCAATTCCTTCAGGTAGTTCAATAGGTATTTTATAATTAAATGCTCCAAAAGATGAAATGTTTAATTCACCCGGTATTTCACCAACTGCACCTCCATGATTATTAGGCAATCCGCCAGTAACACCTTCATTTGGCGGCAGTACAAGCATTGGATCTATTTTAGCATGTACAAAATTATCAATATCAGGTTCTGAATGAAAGCCACTATTGTTGGGATAATTATTTATCATATTGCATTAGTGTCCCATTAAAATTGGGACCATATTAAAAATTAAACAAATTTGGCTCATTAAGCCTAAATCGTTCTTTGTCATCTTGAAATTTAGTTTTATCAAACAGGTCTCGAAGGCAAGTTTTATCTGTTAATGATATACTCAGGATCTGCAAAACTTCATATGTACTTCTGTTAAGTCGCATGTCTTTTTGAACAATTGCCACCAAGCAATAAGTACATATTGCAACGTAAATTTGGATCCGAACAGCATTTTCTGTTGTGCCCCAGAACTTTTTAATCTTCAGGTGTTGTTTAAGCCATTTGAAGAAAAGCTCTACTTGCCAGCGATTTTTATAAAGGTCAGCAACTTGAAGTGCAGAAATGTGCATTGCATTTGTTAAAAAGACAAACTCACGTTCCTGGTCTTCGTCCCAGAATCTGACCAATCGAAGGTGTTTTGGATAGTGTTGACTTGGATAAAAACCAGTCAATTCAATCGTAACATCTGAAAGGATGTTCTTGGGCATTCTTCGTTTCCATCTGATTATCTTCGATTGAAGGTTTTTCTTAGCTCTGACCACGAAGAAAGCTCCAATTTGATGAATCTTATATAGCATCTTGAAGTGATTATATGCACGATCAAATATGTAATATGATCCTGATTCATAAGGAATCTCTTTCATTGCTCTTGAGTCGTGAACAGAAGCCTCGGTGATATGAAAGAATGCTGGGATTTGTGTTTCTATATCATACAATGTATGCACTTTTATTCCTCCTTTCTTCTTACGAAACTTAGCCCACCAGAATACTGAAAGGCATAAGTCAATCGTAGTTGAATCAAAAGCATAGACTTTTCCATCAAGGCTGAATATGTTAGCAACTCGTTTCTGCCTGGCTACGTTTACGAGATAGTAGGCATATTCTTCAAAGATGTGATAATCCCGATCCTGATTAACTCTTGCCAAGGATGATTTTGAAACATTCTTACCCATTCCCAGATGATAACATTTGGAGTGATGAGCATCAAGGGCAACGATCAAATCTCTTAGACTCTCGCGATTTGACATCTGTCCAAACATCATTGAAAGAAGTTGATTCCAACAAGTGAAATGTTTTACATATTTATCACCGTCATACTTTTTTACAATTCGGTTGAACTTACTTCTGTTTAAAAACGAGGTCAATTGAGCGAAAACGTATTTATCTTTAAACATATGCTGTCAAATTAATCTAACAGCAAAACTAAAATTCAAGTCCGTTCGCTAAGAAAACCTCTGCAATTAACTAAATTTTAAATATTTCAAAGAACTCTTTTAGATTTTAATGGGACAGCAATGATCATATTGATAAAATCTTTAGCAACCATATTTCTTGTCTGATTCGAAGGTATTTCTTCGTTCAAAGTAAAAGATGTGGAGTATTCCTGGCAATTTAATTTTGCCAAAACAAATATTAGAATAATAAGTATATAGGCTTTTTTCATTTTATGCTTTTTTTGTCCCTGTGCGTACCTTTATGAAGCACGTAATATAATATCATCTGTTAATTAAATAATCATTTTTTCGTTTTAATCAAGATCAGGATCTTCACCAAATTAGTTTTTAATAATTTTCCAGGTTTTCCTGTTTCCGGATATTTCTACTGTAAGTATATATGCTCCGTTATCATATTTACCAATATCAACAAAAGTTTCTTCTCCTGCATTATTTTTGGAAAAAATCATAACACCACTTATAGAGTGCAAATAAACAGATGCGTTAGTATCATTATTAAGATTATTTATTACAATCTTAAATTGACCTTTATTGGGATTTGGAAAAACAGTCACTTTATAACTGTCTATCAGCTCTGTATATATTTTCTCTTTTGAATCAATACCACTGTCAGTTGAATCAGAAGTATTTTCATTTGGACCTTTCATTTCAATTACCTGACGCGTAATTCTATTACCCGAGGCATCGTAAGTAAATTCAATATGTTGTTGACCATTAAGGCAAGATATACTCCCAAGGATGAATAATATAAAAAAGAGAAACTGTTTAATAATGTGTATCATCTTTTATCCTTTTATTTGTTAAGATTATCTACTTTTTTCGACAGAGCATCAATCTGCTTTTGTTGCTCAAGGATATATAGTGTTAGTTCTTCTACTTTTTTAAGAAGTATTCCATTCATTTCAGCAAGACCATAACCATTTTCTGTAACTTCTTTCTCAGAAGGAACATCCGGTAGTTTTTTATTTGTATTTATATATGATTCAAGATCTGGAAGACTCATTAATGAATAATTGTTTTCAAAGACAAAGTCATACCATACAGATGGGGCAAGTACCATTACTTCACTTGTAAGTATTCCATTATTTACATATAAACCATAATTACCAACAAAATTTGTTGTTCCAATACCAACCTTCCCTGTTTGATATACAATGTTTTCTCCTGATTCAATCCATGGCGATGTTTTAAAAAGCTCTCCATCTTCATAAAGAGAGCCGGTGAAATTAATATCACCATTTACATGCAAAGTATAATCAGGGTCAGAAGTATTTATTCCTACCTTCCCCTCTCCAAAAATATAATTCGATTCAGAATTAAATAGCAGACCTAAATCTGACACTGCTCCAATACCATGATTTGAATTTCCAAGGAAAAGGTATGCACCGTTTTCATATACAGAGACTTCTCCCTTATTTCCCGTAATTGATCCACCACCACCTGAACCTTCTGCCCAACTATAAGGTTCTATTAGCATTGCTGCTATTTCTGATTCGTCGGCGCGGAGGTGGAGTTTTGTTTGGGGATCCATAAACCCTTCCTCGTTAACAACGTTACCGATTGCTATCTTACCAGTCGTATTCAGACCTATTGAACGGCTAACAAAAAATGTAGGTAAGTTACTATTAAACCCTACCATTAAAGTTCTATTCATATTGTTTTCAAGCATATAACTTGAGTTTATCCCATGTCCTATAACAAAGGATAATCCTGCAATTGTTTTTACGTAAGACCCCATTGCTATGCTATTTGAGGCTAAATCACCTGTTTGCGAATTTATACCTATAATAACAGAACCTGTGCCTAATGATGTATTATATCTGCCAATAGTACTTGAAGAGGCAATAGCACTTGAATACTCACAATCAACACATGTTTGAGAAAATGAATATTGGACGAGGAGAACTCCTATTACTAAAAAGAAAATGTTATGTTTCATTATTTGACTTTTATTTTATTATTAATACTTTTCCTGTTTCAATCTGTAAAGACTCCTTAACTAGCTTCCATACATAAATCCCTGGAGTTAGCTTATTTGATTTGATTTTAGTGATATTATTTTCTATTTGTTGTTTAAATACCAGATTCCCGCTTAAACTATATATAAGTATATGGGAATCTGTTTGTGCTGTTCTAAAATAGAATTGATCTTCAACTGGATTAGGATAGACAATAGCATTTTTAACCAAGGGGCTTTTGTTTTCTCCTACTGAAACTGTCATATCAAGACTATCGAACCTGAAAAAATATGCATCATATTCATAATCCTGTGTGAGATAATCATACCTTGAAGCTCCAACTAAAATACCTCCATCATTTGTCGCTGTAATAGTATTAAAACGATAATATGCATCTCCTCCAATATATTTTTCAGATATCAGATTAAGAGAACTATCTACATGCCCAATAATAATATAAGAAGGATGTTGCACCCAAATACCAAAATCATAATCATAAGTTCCGGCAAAATATATTGAATTTGGGTAATAATAATCTAACGACATAACCCCACCATCTTTTCTAATATCAATACTATCAACTCCAATTAAACAACTATCAATAATGTCTTTGTTATTATCATATTTAGCAATTCCTAATGCGCAAATTGATAGTTGTAATAGACTAGTATAATTTCCGGCAGAAATAATGTTTCCATCAGGTAAAAGCTTCGATGATGATAAAAAACGAAAATTGTTTGCCAAACATTTTACATCTGTCTGATTCAGGTTACTATCAATTGTAATTACCTGTATACTTCCATCGTAATCATGAGCATATGATGCAAAGGCATAATATGCAGAAGAATCATGATTATAAGTTAGATTTAATATCATTTGCCCGGCACTGTCTGCAGTATAATGTCTAAAGTTAAGGCTGTCACCAAATTGTGACATCTCAAAAAAAACAAGGTTTTCTTCTCCGTCAATATTTGTGGCCATAACAAAACCGCTGTCTTCTTTTTGAAGAAGTTGATTATCTGCTCCATAGGGCCAAAAACATTCTTCCGGCCTAAGATTATAAATTTTCTCCCATATAATATTGAATTCACTATCAATTCTATAAAAGACCTGAGATGTCTTTCTCCAATCTTCATTACTTTTATAGCATGTTGCAAAAAGTAAATACTCAACAGGATTTGATTTACATGAAATAATATTTTCAAGCAATAATACTGTGTCAACTTTATAGAATCTTTTGCTAAAAAGTGTATCCCCATCATTATTTAGCTTATACAAAAATGAATCATAAAAATTAGTTGTAATGTTCTCTTTATATAAAATAGAAACAAAATCACCATTACTATCATACGTAATAAAGCCACAGCTTTCATTAACATCTGTATCAAACTTTGTTATATTATACTGCGAAATAGCAGGGATAAAAGATGCTAGATATAGTGTTAATGTGATTAAAATCCTTTTATGCATATTTTAATATTTTTAAACACAAGTTGATGTTAAAGAATTAATTAGAGCAACCCTTTTAAGTGATAAATTAGAATCACGCATTAATTATACTAATACAGATTCCATTTTATTACTTATTTTCTGTCTCAATTAATTAGTATTATAATTTTGAATATCGATAGTAACCCAGGTATCATCAATTAACCAAATATAACCCAAAGAAACTTCTATTTCATGCCATATCTTTTCATGTTCATTTGAAAATGGTAAAAATTCTTCATAATTAAACACAACAAAATTTACTATCTCATAATCGGTACCGTTATTGCTATTATACTCTCCCTCCTTAAGATTAATTATTTCATCATACTTATAAGTATAAAAGCTCATTTCATTTGCACAATCCTCATTAATTGGATCATACTCAGGATAATTTGCCAAACACCTTTGATCATCTTCTATGTCACCATATATGTAATTAGCAGTAAAAACTTTTGAATCTTTGAAATTGTTTCTATAAGCTGGAATTTTACGCCAATGGTCAGATGGTTTAATGTGATCATCAGTTAAAGTCTTTATATTTGTCATTTTTCTAATTTTCCCTGGAGGAGGAGCAGGAAACATTGCAAACATTACATCATTATTAATTATTATTGAGGCATCTACTCCAGGATTATTCCCTTCACAGTCTCCATGTAAATTACCAAACCACCAACCTACTTCTTCTGTTGAAGGAAATGTATAAGCAGAGCCTATCATAGCACCAATACTTATGACTGCATCACCATTACTGTCATAATCAACAACATCAATATCTACAAGTAATAATTTCATATTGCTATAGTTTATACGGATCATTTGTGCTTTGATAGTATCTATTACTTTTTCATAATAAACTTCCATAAGCTTAGGATCATTTATTCTCTGTATATCATCTAATGGCATTATCACCTCAGATGTAACAAAAGTTTTCTGGCTTACTTCAATATCTGTAAAGCAAAAATCATAATTTAACAATGTCTCAAGCTCTAATGCCCCACTATCTGCTGTATATAGAGTTCCTCCACTCTTCACCCCCGGGTTATCCCTATAATACTCCATTTTTTCTTTAAATGCTTCCACATGCTCCTGCATGGCTTTTGACTTTTCAATTAACTCAGTGTAATCCTCATCACCTGATTTTACAACTGGGTTTTCTGTTGTTTTGTTGCATGATGTTGTTAATACAAATGCAACTACAAGGCTGGTTACTGCAATTTTAAAGGTTTTTAATCTTTTCATAATAATTTTATTTAGTTAATTCAGATTTGTTCTCATATTAATGAACATTAATAAATTTATGTACTATTAACTCTATCAATTTCCTTTGCAAAAAGGATTATACTTATTTGAAATTAATTTTTAAGCAGGTATCTTCGTCTTTATCGCCTTCCTATTAATCAACTGTTTATCCACTAATTTCAATATTTACTTCAAAAGTAGTGGTTTTTTTCGTTAAACTCCAAACTTTTTTGAATTCTTTTTTTAGAAGAATGCAGATGTTAAATATTTTAAAAAAAAAAAAAAGGGGGGGGGGGGTAATACCCTGTGTATATGTTTTTTACAGCTTTATTTAGAATTGTTATAAATTTAAGTAATAAGGAATTATCACTCAAAGTATTTATAAAAAGTCTACCTATAAAACCTAAATGATTCCTTTTATGCTATCATTCGTAACCCCAATTTTGGTAGTAAAACTTTGACTCGCCCTAAGAAAACCTCACTCCTCTTTGGGTTTAAAAACAACACCCACATTCTTCTTACCATCAATCAGAATACGGGCATGATGATCAAATCTAATGTGTCTGACAAACTCATTTTCAAACACAGCTTTTTGTTTATCAAGATAATCAAGATTATAGTACCCATCATTAATAAACGGGTTAATAGTGAAATACCCCACACGAAAAGAAGTCAGATTTTGGAAAAAGTGAGTACCCTGACTAGGATCAATACGATAATTCTCAAGTCCTGATTCGATTATTAACCTGGCAGAAGATATCTGCGACCATGTAACAGGAATTCCCAAAAACGGATCACTGGAACCCCATCTTCCCGGACCAATAAGAATATAATTTAAATCCTCTGCAAGAAACTTCTTATTCAGACTATCAATATATTCGACAATTTCAACCGTCCGTGAAGCGTCAAACTTATCAGGCCTCACATACACAATATCCCTTATATCCTCAATGCTACCATTGCCAAGTGCAGAATCGGAAATAATAATCGCGTCCTCCTTTTTAATCTTATGACGACTAATTTTAACACTTTCTTCCATAGAAGCAACAGGCCGTATCTGCAGTAGCTTAAACGACACACGCTCATCAGGAGCCACATTCATATCAACAGCAAACTCAATTTCAACCGGATTACCCATCTCTTTTTCACCCAGTTTCAGCACTTTATCTGTTATCTGTGCCAACGGAAAGCTATTATGTTTCAAAATATTAGAGAAAGTAATCAGCTTCTTACCTTTATAATTATATCCATCACGAATAATATTATCATGCAAAAGAAAAGTTGAAGCAATCGGACGGATAGAATCATCGTTTTCAGCATCCTTCACTCTAAGCTTCAGCAAACACGACTCATCACTGGGCGTAGGATTAAAAGATTCACTCCCACTATAAAGAGCATAAAAAGTTTTTTGAGTTTCACGCAGAGCAAGGTCAGGAGTAGATGTCTGCAAAACATTGTTAGGGTATTTCGGGCAAAACCTCAAAGAAGTACCTCCATCAACAACATGCTTACCCAGTCCCAGAGCAACACTAATAGTGCCATCCTTTGGCGTCCCTGGCTCCAGCGGATAATAATCAATCGAGCGCCCTACACCAGAAAAGGTAGGATAATAACGATTACCATACCAACTACCCACAACCTCCTGCAAAACAATAGCCATCTTTTCCTCATCAATTACATTCTTTGTGGCCTGCATATATGCCTTGCTATCCTTATAAAAGGCAGAAGCATAAACAGCTTTAATAGCCTTACGCAACATCAAAAACATACCATCAGGGTCATCTTTTCTGAAAGGAATCATATAAGTATTATAAATCCCGGCAAACGGCTGGTAGTGAGAATCCTCCAAAAGGCTGGACGATCTGATAGCCAGAGGACCATCAACAGAAGCAGCGATAGTAAACATGTCCGCATAAGTATGCTCAGGCAAACTGGCATTAAGAAAATGCTCAAGTATTTCTTCATCACTTAAGTTGTCAGATAAAGCAATCTTATAAAGTTTATTACTCTCCATAAACTCATCAAAAATATCAGTACCAATAACAACAGTCTTGGGAATATTTATCTCAACATTATCGAAATAGTTATAGAGATTATTTCTTTTAATAAGCGAATCAAGGAAAGCAAGTCCACGCGCTTTACCGCCGATAGATCCATCACCAATTCTGGAAATAGTAAAGTACTGATCAAAAGAGTTTCTGTCGAACGAGGAAATCACACCACGCGCTTTGGACATCCTGAACTGCGAGATGGAGTTATATATAAAGTCCTTTACTTCATTAATATCTTTAAAATCATCGCTGCTAAAGTAGCTAAAAAGCTCAGCCAAAGGAAACAAAGCACGGGCACGCAACCATTTTGAAAAATGATTGCGGTTAATATGGTATCTCAAAGAGTTAGCCGGGATAGAATGTATTTTCTTTTGCATGTCTTTAAGGTCACGGGCACGGCCAACCACAATACCCAGATTAGGATCCTTAAAAACAAAGTCACCAAAGGCAAAGTACTCCTTAATAAATTCCCTTAAGTCGAATGTAAGAGTCTTGGAATTTTTATCAAGAAAACCTACCCTCAGATTCTTTGCCAGATGGCTGTTATGAAAATCCGATGACTGAATCAGCAGCGGAGTATAAGGGTCTTCCTTTTTAATGATCGAACACAGCTTAATACCAGAAAGAGGATCTATCTTGCCATCACGCGGATACTTCATATCAGAAATTAATCCCAAAAGATTTTTCTTGTATTTTTTATAAAAGTCATAAGCATCATTATAATTTGTTGCCAGCAGAATCTTAGGCCTGCCTCTCATGCGCAACATTCTTTGATGCTCATTAAGTCCCTCGTTAACAAAAGCCATCGACTGATTAAAGATAATCTTATACATTATGGGAAGATAGCTGGAATAGAACCGGATATTATCCTCCACAAGAATGATAGTCTGAACGCCAACCTCAGCAACATCATGATCCACATTCATCTTATCCTCAATAAGCTTAATAATAGCCAGGAGGATATCAGCATTACCAAGCCAGCTAAAAATATAATCAATAGATCTCAGATCCAGTTTCTCAAGTTTCAGAGAAACCTCCCTTGAAAATGGAGTAAGGATAACAATAGGTATATCAGGATAACTTTTTTTAATAGTATTGGCAAACTCAAATGTTGATTGTTTTTCAGCGCTAAGCATGGTTATCACCAGATCAATATTTTCATTGAGTAATATCTCCTTAGCTTCCTTCTCATTAGTTGCCTGAATAAACTGGGGAGGATAACGCAGATTCAGGGCAGTATATTCATGAAAGATCTGTTCATCAATACGTCCGTCTTCTTCCAGCATAAAAGCATCATAAACACTTGAAATCAGAAGCACATGATATATGCGCTTCTTCATCAGGTTGATAAACGGTATCTCGTTAAAATAAAAATTCTGCTTCAGCACCTCAGCTTTTGTTGAAAACATAGGCTTTTTGAGACAAATTTAACAATAATTTAGTTCGAATTTCTATTAGTCTTAAATCAAACATCAAATAATTCAGACTGTGATGTATTCTTAAACCTCATTGTAAATGTTGTTCCTTTACCAGGAGAAGAAACAGCACTTAAGACACCTTTATTATTTTGAACAAACTCTTTAACAATCAGCAAACCAAATCCGGTTCCTTTTTCATTATCAGTACCATGCCGCACTTTAATGGACATATTTTCATTAAAGAGCCTATCAATATCTGTTTGATCCATACCAATCCCTGAATCAATAACTTTAAGATCAACAAATCCATCTTGCTGTTTCAAAACAATAGCAACACTTGATGATATTTTAGAGAATTTAATAGCGTTGGAAACAATATTTCTTAATGCAATATCCAGCTGATTACGATCAGCCATTATAACACTATCAGCATTATACTTAAAAACAAGATTAATAGATTTCTTTTTCGCCTGGCTTTCCAGAATATTTATAACAGTTGAAACCATTTTCACAAGCGATATTTTCTCGATATTAGGAATAAGACGATCTTGCTGGATGCGAGCCCACGACAAAAGGTTCTCAATTAGAGCAAAAGTTGCATCCAATGAAGGCTTAAGCGATGCAATCAATGACACTACTTCATCAAAAGTAAGTTCATTCATCTGACTTACAATAAGGTCAACAATGGATTTATTTGTTCCAATAGGCCCAATCAGGTCATGAGCAATAATAGAAAACAACTTTTCCTTTGACTCATTAGCTTCTTTCAATTCTTTTTGAGATTCATTAATTTTCTGTTGATTCTTAATTCTTACACTAATATCATGAATAACACCTACTATATATACAGGCGAAGAATTATCAGAAAATAACAACTCAGAAGTAAATGAACAATTTATAATTTCTCCGCTCTTTTTTCTAAGTTTGATATCAATATCATTAACCTCAAGGTTCTCTTCAAGATCAGAGAGAACTCTGTCCCAACCTTCAGTAATTAAACTTCCCAGATTAACCTTACCAGAGATAAGTTCATCGCGTGAATAACCAGTAATTTTCTCAACAGAAGGAGTAATTTCCTTTATCTCACCAGACATTGTTGTATGAAAATATATATCCGGGAAAGCGCTAAATATCTGTCGGTATTTGATTTCATTTTCCTTAATAACCTTCTCGCTCTTCACTCTTTCTGTTATATCCCAGAAATTAACAAGAATACCCTCAATGAGGCCATCATCAAGAAAATTTTGCCCAACAGCATGAATTACAACATACTCTCCATCAGACTTCATAATCCTGAAGTCGATACTAATCATTTTATTATCTTTAACAAGATCACGGAATTTCTTTTTTACATACTCAATATCATCAGGATGAATAAATTCAAAAGAATCACCCCCAATTCTATCCTTAATAGCCCTTCCTATTCTCCTTTCATATGAAGGACTTATATATTTTGTTCGTCCTTCAGCACTTACAACAAAAATGTAATCTTCAGAGCCTTCCAGAATCTTTTCATAATACTGCTTATGATTTCTTACAGCACGCCTTGATTTTCTAATCATCTGGTTTACCAGAAAAAGAATAACAATAAACAGGCTCACCAGCACAATAACTATAATAAGCAACTGACGCACTTGCTTTGAGTCTTTCTTTTGTTTTTGAAGCTCTTCAATCTTAAGTCTCTGGTTATCTACATTATATCTTGTTGTAAGCTCACTTATAAACTGCGATTGAACAAGAGTATTAATGCTATCATCCGTTTCTTTATATCTTTCAAGAAAATAAAATGCATTTTTAAAATCCCCCATAGCTTCATATATGCTGAACAGAACAGAATAAGACTTCAAAACAGTTTTAATTCCTGAAAACTCCTTAGCATTTTCCAGACTTAATTTTGCATACTTCAATGCTTCATTAAGATTTCCCTGACAAAGATTAACATCAGCGATTCTTGTTTCCACTGTTGCCAATACTGGATACGAGTTTTCAAGAGCAATCTTTCTGCATTTGGTGTAATAACTCATTGCCATTACAGTATCCCCAAGCTTTAAATAAGAGTCACCAACATTATTAAAACCAATAGCTACACCCTGATTATCCCCAAGTTTTCTATCCATGGCCAATGATTTCAGGTAATAGTCAAGGGCTAATTCATTTTCATTCTGTAAATGATAAATCTCGCCAAGATTATTATAACAAATAGAAATAGCTGAACTGTCATTAGTATCTTCAGCCAATTTCATTATCTTTTCAAAGTACTCTATTGCGGCAGGGTAATTCTGATTCTGGATATAAATTACACCTATATTAATATCAACTGCAATTAAGCCCGAATTATCCCCAACATCCTCGAACAGTTTTTCTGCCTGCAACAATGCTTTTATTGATCTATCAAGCTCCCCTTTATCATCCAAACAAGATCCCATAATGAAATAAAAGTCAGCCTTTAAGCTTTTATAATCAACTGAGTCGAACAAAGAAAGTCCCTGATGACAATACTCCAAAGAATTATCCAGATCATTAATTATATAATAAATATGCGCTAACCAGTTAATACTTTTCAGAGTCCCTTTAGTATTGTTTTCCTTTGAATAATATTCCAATGCCTTCTGATAACAAATAATTGCACTGTCGTTATCATCATAATAATAATAAACATAACCTTTATTATAATATGTCTCAGCTATCCATTTTATACAACTGCCACTCTTTGCCAGGTTTAATGCATTCTGTGCATTAACTTTAGCTTTATCATAATCGTTAATATTATCATAGCTAAGACTTATCATCTCTTTTATTATCACAGAATCACAAACATTGTTATCTGCAAATAAAGAAACATTAACAGCAATCATTATCATAATCACGGCTAACCTGACAATATTCTTAGTTTGCTTAACGATCATAGCATTAACAGGTATTTAATGCAAATGTAGTAAAAAGTTCATTTAAAAGAGTTTAAACACAGAGGGTTTAGTCAGATATATTTTCAATTAATCCCAAACCCGTTTTCTTATCAGCATTCATATATATATTAAGGTAAGAATTATACTCATTTCTAATATCAATTACTTTTATAACTTTGTCAATATCATCCGCTTCAGGTATCAGATCTTTCAATACATTAGAAGAATCACATATAAACTTTGTATTAAACACAGCCTTATCTTTATGAGGATAAAGAGGCATATATTTTATATCAGCTTCCACTAAATCCTGAAAAAAATGAGTTCCAAAAGAAACATCAGGTACATAACCATTCTTTTCCTGTGCTACCTCCATTAACAAGGCAGTATTATTTATATCCGAATACGATACGCTAACACCCAGCTTAATATCACCTCTTGACCCCCACCTGCCCGGACCTGCAAGAATAAACTTCCTTTGGGGCAGTAGAGTATTGAGCTTACCTATAACAACTCCTACTCTTTTTAATTCCTCCAGCGATTCGATCTCAGAATACTTTTCAGGATCAACATAAACCAGATGCGATATTCCCTGAATCAATCCATTAGAGATATAATCATGTGAGCGAATCAAAACATTATCTTCATTAACATTTGTGGGGATAACAGCTGGCAAGCAATTCATTCTGCTTCCTTGCGAACGGCACTGAAGCAAATATATATCCTTACCATCATGAGCAAATTCAATATCAACAGGGCCCTTATATGCCTTGCTCAGCATTTCGAGTACACTCTTTATACGATTCATAAAATCAGTCCTGTTGATCAATCCATCAAAGTTCACCACAAAAGTACCGTTATGAAAGTTCATCCCCAGAGGTCTGGCGGGTTGAAGCATATTCTCTTTAAGAACAGAAACAACACGACTAACTGCGGGAAATTCCTTGCCATATCTTTTAAGCAATGAGCCTACTTCAACAGTTTCAAAATCTCCATCATCCAAATTAATAACATCCATGTATTTAGGAGAGTACTTCAAAATATCTTCAATAGAAACATTCACTTTCAATCCCGGGTTTCCCGGAGACAACATAACAGGATAATCGTCACTAACTCTGTCTACAGCACGAGTTCCTAGTCCGGGCACCATACGTACAAGACCATCGTCCGGATTAATCCTGTCAGACCAACGGTAGTCGTTTCTGCTAAAAGCCACACCAGCAAAAGAAGGAAAGAAATAAGGTCCTACCCTGTTACCAACTACTTCTTGTATCATTATTCCCATTTCTTCATGATAATCCAGAAGTTTATTAGCAATTCTGTATTCAATTGCATCAGGGCCAAAGATAGAGGCATACACTTCTGCTATTGCATCCATTAAAGCCGTCAACCTCTGCTCTTTAGCACCATGATTTGGAATAAATAAGCTTTTGTATTTACCTGCAAATGCAGCCCCTATTCTGTCTTCTAACAAGCTTGAGCTTCTTACAATCAAAGGCACCTCACCCAAATCTTCCAATGCCATTAATAATCCTTTGGTTATCTCCGGGGAAAAGACAGAATTCTTAAAAACCTGCAGTACATAAGGATACTCCTGTTTTACTCTACCTATTTCTTTGTATTTCTGTTCCAGCATCTCCTGAAGATTATTGTAACTCATAAAATTCAGCAAGCCATCAGAAGTGATGTACCATGTTTTAGGTGTTTTAACAGGATTAACGAGCCCCAATTCAGCATATTCTTTGTCAAGAATGCTGGATGCAAGAATCAATCCTGAGCTTTTACCACCTAAAAAGCCATGGCTACTGGGGGGGTAAATCATTTTATGAATAAGACTGTTAAAAGAATCAACAGTTACAACATCCCTTGCTATTTCAACAAAATCATGCTGGGTTGTCAGAAGTCGTCTAATGAGTGCAACTTTCACACTCATTTCTCTGGAGCCTGTAAGTTCAAGTATATTAGGCAGCAGATGATGATAACGCTCGATTGCTGAGCTTATATCAGATAAGGTGGAGCCGGTATTTTCCATTACCTCCACCAGAAAATCTGTTTTATCTTCTTTTGTCCATTTCTGTATTGTATCCAGGATTACTTTCTCACCAACATGCTTCTCAGCGAGGTCAAATATTTCAAAGGAAAGGTCGATAACATCCGGTCCGATATTCTTCATATATGGCCTGTTAACTTCCGTAGAAAGCTTACCTCCTTCACTAACCACAAGAGGAGTAAACTTCTCCATTAGCTTCACAGCCTCTTCCACGCCAATCCATACAAGATAGTTAACCATTTTCCTTGACAATCTCACCAACAGTTTAGGATCAGTTTGCTTAAGCATCTCCAACACAGCGTACCAGTCGCCTCGCTGGTCATTCTTTCGCTTCTCTTCAAAAACAGATTTCAACTTTGAATGTAATATCTGTAAGCCTATTCTTTCAGCAATATTGCCAATCAAGCGTCTTTCTTCTTTCAGGAAAGGTCCTTCGTCAGCTTGTGGTCTTTCCTGCGTATAATACACTTCAATAAATCCTACTATTTCATCCTGCACAAGGATATCTGTTTTAAGAAGCCAGGAAGATCTTTCAAACTGAGAACTGGTTGCGTATTCCATTTGGTTGGCATTAATGCGTACAACACATATATCAGGGAACTGAAATCCCGGTGGTATAGCATCACCTATTTCCTTAAGTATTGATTTGTTTATACCTTCGGTGCGATTAAGAAGTTCCTGAATATGATACAAACAATTCAATTCCTTTGCTCTTTCCTTGAGTTCACTTATTATTTTATCGAGAGATTTATTGCTGCTCATAAGATTTCTATATTCTGATTACACCCCTTCCCGACCTTCCATCGACTTTTATATCCACAGGGCTTTCCAGTCGCACATGTCTTACATAATCAGTCTCCTGAAGCGCTGGCAATTCATCAAGCATCTTCCAGTTAACAGGATACTGGCCGGAATAAGGCACAGAAAAGTACAGTACTCCAAAACCTGTAACATTATGGAAAAAGTGCGAACCCTGACTTAGCTCCGAGTTCATGCCTTCCAATGGTGCTTCAACAATTACCTTTGCACCTGATATTTGTCCCCACTGAACAGGAATTCCCGCCCATGCATCTGATGTTCCCCATCTTCCGAATCCCATAAGTATATAAGGTATTTCATCAGATAGCAACCCACTATTTATCTTATCAAGTTCAGATGCAATCTTATGGGTTGTTGCTGCATCAAACTTGTTAGTCTTTACATATACTATATCCGACAACTTATTAGTACCATTGCCCAGCACAAAGGGAGAAGAGCAAATCACGTCATCTCCTTTCAGTTCATCTTCCTCAACAGAAACATCCTCATCAGAAACTAACATTGGTCTTACTTGCAGAAAGCCAAAACGATGTGGACTGCCCTCATGGAAAGTCATAGCAAATTCTATCTCAACAGGGTCTCCCTCTTCTTCCTCACATTTCCTGAGAATATCAGAAACAAGATCAACAACAGGAATCTCATCCAAACGCAACAAAGGCGCGAAAGTCATAATCCTGGGCCCTTGCCTCCCTGTTCCAGTTATAATACGTCCCGACTTACTGTCGAGGGTTGAAGCCACATACTTCAAAGATTTATCTTCATCAGCAACTGATATATTATCTTTTACCAGATACTCAGCTTCATTAACAGGATCATATGCTGGTGACACTCCCATATTTACCGCATAGAATTCATTCTGCGTATTTTTCATCATATCAGAAACAGAGCCAAAAGGAGGTTCAGCTTTTGGGTACTGAGGAGAGAACGACCAGGAGCATCCGCCATCAACAATAGTCTTTCCCAATCCGCCGGCAAGACTTACGATTCCCTCATCAGGCTCAGCATTACCAAAGGCATAATAGTTAAAAGAGCGAGCAACACCAGATAATTCAGGATAGTATCTATCGCCATAACGCGAGCCAATAACCTCCTGTATAATAACAGCCATCTTCTCATCCTCAGTCTTGTGAGGAGTAGCCTTCATATAGTCGCGGGCTGCCTTAAAAAAGGTTGATGCATAAACAAACTTCACTGCCTCCACTAATTTATTAAACCTTGTGTTTGCGTCAGGCTGGTTATTTGGAGTCATCTTAGTAGCATATATCCCGGCAAACGGTTCATGCTGTGAATCTTCAAGCATACTCGATGAACGAACTGCCAGAGGAAAATTCACCTGAAATATCAATGCTCTCAGGTCACCAAGAACTTCAAACGGGAGGTTTGCTTTTTGAAAAGCATGAGCTATTCTCTCATCACTATCTCCTGACAAAGCAATCTTATAAAGATTATTCTGACGCATAAACGCATCAAAGATATCCGAACGTATTACTGTCATAGCAGGAATATCTACCGCAATATTAGCGTATCTGCTCTTGTCAATGGAAGTATTAATTATGTTATAAGCCTTAACAAGTCCCTGAGCCTTCCCACCCAGAGAGCCATTACCTATATATGTTATTCTTTTTTCAGGATTAAGAAACTTACTCCTGTTAAAAGGCAATATTGTATCATTCATTTTCATAACAAATTTTTAAATCCACCCTCTGTTTTTACAAGCTTCAGCAACCCTCTCCACCGAGATTATATATGCTGCATCTCTGAGGGTAAGATTATTCTCATCAGCAAAATCTTTAACAGCGATAAAAGCAGATGTACTCTTAATATCCAGCTTACTAAGTACCTCATCTTTTTCCCAATAATAATTCATACAGCTTTGTACCTGCTCAAAATAGTCACAAATAACGCCTCCTGAACCAGCAAGAAAATCAGGTATCTGTATGATTCCCTTACTGTCAATAACTTCTGAAGCTTCAGGTGATGAAGGGCCATTAGCACCTTCAGCAATAAGCTTCACCTTTTTGTTGATTTTTTCGACATTGCCTATTGTTATCTGATTTTCTATGGCAGCAGGAATAAGTATATCAGATTCACTTTCCAGCCAGGCATCACCCGGGAGTACATTATAGCCCAGCGCTTCTGCTTTTGTATGATCTATTCCACCAAAAACATCAGCAACAGAAGCAAGCTCCTCCAGCACTACCCCTTCTTGTTTGACATAAGTAAAGCTACTACCTGCATTGTTATCCCATGATGACACACAGTTCACCTTACCCCCCATCTGAGTATACAGTTCAATAGCATATTTGGATACTTTGCCAAAGCCCTGTATTGACGCTGAAGTATCATAAGGACTTATTCCCATGTCTCTCAAAGCCTCACGTATGGCAATTACAACCCCATAACCTGTTGCTTCATCACGTCCCTGTGATCCCCCCAGCGACACCGGCTTTCCTATAAAAGCACCGGGAGTATTTTTTCCGGATATCTTTTCATACTCATCCAGCATCCAAAGCATATGTCTGGAATTAGTCATTATATCTGGTGAAGGTATATCAATGTCAGGTCCTATATTGGCAAAAGCTTGTTGTACCCATCCACGGCATAACCGTTCCTGTTCGTAATCACTCAGATTATGAGGATCGCAAACAATACCGCCGGTAGCACCACCTGCAGGAATATCAGCCACTGCTGTTTTCCATGTCATCCACATGGCCATAGCCCGCATAGTATCAGCAGTTTCCTGAGGGTGAAAGCGGATACCTCCTTTAGCCGGACCGCGGGCTGTATTATGCTGTATTCTAAATCCTCTGAAAACCTGCGTTTGTCCGTTATCAAGCCTTATAGGTATTAAGAAATGATGCTCGTGCATTGGTGTGCGCAACAATTCTTTTGTAGCCTTATCAAGGTCAAGCATCTCTGCTGCCCTGTCGAATTGCTTTTGAGCAACATCAAAGGCATTATATGATGTATTGTCCATAGCTGTTTTGTAAGATAATTTATTAGCGTTGTAAAAGTAGTAAATATATCAAACTTATCAATCATTGTTATTCTAAAAACTATTTAGATACATTATAAATTTCAATAACAAATAAAGTCCTTGCACAACTTTCTTAATTTTACCCTGAAAAATTAATTATTATTTAAACATGCGTATAACAAGAATTAATGAAGATGTGTTGTTTGCCGAACAAGAGCAAATAGACATCACATCTATCTACCCTTTGATAGAAAAGTACCGTGGTAAGAAAGGTAACCTGATTCCGGTGCTACAGGGAATACAAAATGAATATGGTTATATCCCTAGGGAAGCTTTCAAATATGCTTCCGCTGAGTTGGGTCTCAACCTTAGTGATATGTATGGCGTTGCTACTTTTTATTCTCAGTTCAGGTTAAATCCTGTTGGGAAACATATTATAAAAGTATGTCATGGCACAGCATGTCATGTACAGAATGCCACAGCTCTCACAGAATCAATTGCCGATGCATTGAAGATCAAAGATGGTGAAACAACACCCGATGGAATGTTCACACTGGAATCAGTGGCATGTTTAGGATGTTGTTCGCTGGCACCTGTTATGATGATTGGCGATGAGACCTATGGTAAGCTTACGGGCGATAAGGCAGTAAAAATTATTCGTGGAATTAAACGTCAGGAGTCGAATTAAGATGGAAAAAACAAAAGTTATTGTTGGTCTGGGAAGCTGTGGTATAGCTGCCGGCGCCAAAAAGGTTTATGACAAAATTAACGACATCAGGACTTCTGAAGATTTGTCATTTGAGCTTAAGAAAACATCATGTATTGGTATGTGCTACCGTGAACCGTTAGTTGAGATAATTGATAGTACCGGCTCGTACATGTATGGTGATGTTGATGAAAAGAAAGCATCAGAAATAATCGAACAGCATCTGCTTAACCATAATCCTGTAAAGGACTATATCGTCAGCTCTGATTTATTCAAAACAGCTGACAATTCATTTATTGATGATCAGGTAAAGATAACTCTTCGCAACTGTGGTTATATCGATCCTGAAAATATTGAAGAGTATGAAGCCCGGGAAGGCTATATGGCGATAAGAAGTATCGCTACCAATGGCATTTCTAGTACTGACATTATAAGTACTGTACTTGATTCCGGACTGCGCGGTCGTGGTGGTGGTGGTTTCCCCACCGGAAGAAAATGGAAGTTCGCTTACGATAATAAATCTGATAATAAAACCATTATCTGTAATGCAGACGAAGGAGACCCCGGTGCTTTTATGGACCGTTCGGTGCTGGAGGGCGACCCTCACTCTGTTATCGAAGGTATGATAATTGGTGCTTATGCTATTGAAGCCAACAGCGGTGTAATTTATTGTCGCGCTGAGTATCCACTTGCAATTAAGCGGCTGAATATCGCAATCAGCCAGGCTCGCGAAAAAGGTTATCTTGGCAAAGATATACTTGGCATAAAAGGCTTTAACTTTGATATATATATAAAAGAAGGTGCAGGCGCCTTTGTATGTGGCGAAGAAACAGCTCTTATTGCTTCCATTGAAGGAGAAAGAGGAATGCCACGCAAGCGTCCTCCGTTCCCTGCGGCGTCCGGGCTATGGAAACAACCAACAAATATCAATAACGTTGAAACCTTTGCTAATATCCCATGGATTATTAACAATGGTGCTGAAGAATATGCTAAATATGGCACTGATAAAAGCAAAGGTACTAAAGTGTTTGCCCTTGCCGGAAAAATTGTACGATCCGGACTGGCTGAAGTTCCTATGGGAATGACTATCAGAGATGTGATTTTTAAAATCGGTGGAGGTATCCAGAACGGTAAAAAGTTCAAAGCTGTTCAGATGGGAGGCCCTTCAGGTGGTTGTATCCCTGAGCATCTTCTTGACACTATTGTTGATTATGATTCAGTGAATGCTACTGGTGCTATTATGGGATCAGGTGGTATGGTTGTAATGGATGAAGATACTTGCATGATTGACGTTGCTAAGTTCTTCCTCGACTTTACCAAGAAAGAGTCATGCGGGAAATGTACCTTCTGCCGTGTAGGTACAACACGTATGCTCGAGATTTTGGAAAGAATAACCGAAGGAAAGGGTGAAGACGGTGACATTGAAAAACTTGAAGAATTGTCGTATCAGATTAAAGACAGCTCACTTTGCGGATTAGGACAAACAGCTCCAAACCCGGTACTTACTACCATTAAGTACTTCAGGCATGAATATGAAGCTCATATTTACGACAAACGTTGTCCGGCGAAAGCTTGTACGAAACTTCTGACTTACGAAGTAGATCCGGAGAAATGTACCGGATGTACTGTATGTGCTAAAAACTGTCCTACAGATGCAATCGACGGTAGCAGGAAAGAAGTACACTTCATACGTCAGGACGACTGTATCCAGTGTGGATCTTGTCTGTCAAAATGTAAATTCGATGCAATCAAAGTTTATTAATCACCTGTCAAAAGAAATAAAAATGAAAGAAACAATAAATGTTAAACTCGATGGCAGGATCACACAAGCATATGCCGGTGAATCTATTCTCGATCTTGCCCGTCGTAACAATATAAATATTCCTACTCTGTGTCATGATCCTCGTTTAAAACCATATACCTCTTGTTATGTATGTGTTGTTGAAGTAGAAGGCATGCGCGGACTTCAACCTTCATGTTCTACCAAAGTAAGTGAGGGCATGACCATTATAACTCATAATGAGAAGGTAACAAAGGCACGAAAAACAGCTCTCGACCTTATCCTTAGTAATCACTATGCCGATTGTATGGCTCCATGTAAGCAAACATGTCCGGCTGGTGTTGATATCCAGGGATATATTTCTCTTATTGAAAAAGGTAACTATCATGATGCTGTTGGTTTGATAAAAGAAACAAACCCACTTCCTGCCATCTGTGGCCGTATTTGTGTACGTCCGTGTGAAGTTGCTTGTCGCAGAAACCTACTCGACGAAGGGGCTCCTGTTGGTATCGACTATCTGAAAAGATATGCATCAGATATGGACCTTGCTTCTGATAACAAATGGATGCCGGAAGTAAAAGCATCAACCGGAAAGAAAGTAGCCGTAATAGGCGCAGGTCCCGGCGGATTGTCTGCTGCTTTCTTCCTGCAAAAAGCAGGTCATCAGGTGGATATCTTTGAATCAGCTCCTGCAGCTGGCGGATGGCTGAGGTATGGTATTCCTGAATACCGCCTTCCTAATGATGTTCTCGACAAAGAAGTGGAGAATATTACAGAACTTGGTGTGAATATTTACTACAACAGCAAGTTTGGCACTGATGTTCATTACAAAGATCTGAATGATAAATATGACGCTTCAATCCTGACAATAGGCTCTCAAAAAGGAACTCTTATTGGCTGTGAAGGCGATGACGCCGGCAATGTGTTCTCTGGTATTGACTTCCTTAAAGAGATGGAGATTACAGGTAAACCCTTTGACTTCTCAGGAAAGAAAATTGCTGTTGTTGGTGGCGGTAATACTGCTATGGACTGCTGTCGTACTTCCATGAGAAGTGGTGCTGAAGAAGTATTTGTTATTTACAGAAGGACTGAAAAAGAAATGCCTGCCAATCCTATTGAGATTCACGAATCCAAGCTTGAAGGTATTGAATATATGTTCCTTACAAATCCTGTACGTGTAAACAAAAACGCAGATGGTAATGTAGCTTCTGTTACATGCATTAAGATGCAATTGGGTGAACCCGATGCTTCAGGAAGAAGAAGGCCAATACCTATTGAAGGGTCAGAATTCGATCTTGAGGTGGATTATATCCTTGCTGCTATCGGTCAGAAAACACAAGTTGATTTCCTTGATGATGTTAACAGTGTATCTGATAATGGTGAGCTTAAAATCAACAAATGGGGCGACATCGAAGCAAATCCTGACACCCTTCAAACAGGTGTAAGCTCAATGTTCGCTGCCGGCGATGGAGTAACTGGTCCTGCCACTGTTATCGAAGCTATTGCTCAGGCTAAGACCGCTTCCAACAGTTGTCATCAGTTTTTGATGGGTGAAGAGATTACTATTCCTAAAAAAGAGTTCCTCAGCAAAAAGGATAATTTCAAAAAGCAGGTTGTTGATGATTATAAAGGCCATTTTGCAGCGCAGAACAGAGAAGAGATGCCAACACTGAATCCTGATGACAGAAGGAATTTTAAAGAAGTTGAGTTGGGTTATGCCGATGCTGATGTGGCAACTCATGAAACACAACGATGTTTGGAATGCGGTTGTGTGGAGTATTACGACTGCGATCTTAAAAAGCATGCAACTGACTACGATGCCGAACAGACTAAATATAATGGTGAGTTCAAGGAATATCAGATAGATTTTCGTCATCCTTATATTGAAATCGACAATAACAAATGTATTCTTTGTGCCCGTTGTATCCGTATATGTAACGAAATAGTAGGCGCCAATGCATTAGGACTTGTTAACAGAGGTTTTGAAACCTATGTAGCCCCAAGCATGGGCGAAAGCCTGCTCGATTCTAATTGTGAGTCATGCGGCTTATGTATCTCAACATGCCCCACAGGAGCTATCACTGAAAATCTGATATTCAAACCAGGCCCTGTTAAAACAGATATTACAAAAACTGTTTGTAACTACTGCTCGGTAGGATGTGCGATTGAAATTCATCACAAAGGCAACTTTGTAATGAAAGTCTCCGGTAAGGAAGGCCTCATTAATAAAGATGGTAATATCTGTAAGTATCCTAAATTCGGATACCACTATCTGAATGACAGCAGCAGAATAACAACTCCATTG
Organism: Bacteroidales bacterium; assembly: GCA_963676635.1. Taxonomy (GTDB): domain Bacteria; phylum Bacteroidota; class Bacteroidia; order Bacteroidales; family F082. The sequence continues at coordinate 3,600,231 of OY781105.1, read as the reverse complement.
GTTAAAAAAGATGGTGAATTTACTGAGATAAGTTTCGATGAAGCTTACAATATAATTAAGGAGAAAATAACCGGTGTTAAAGCAGACAAGAACGCCTTTTTTGCAGGTGCCCGTCTTACTAATGAAGAGATGTACCTTATCCAGAAACTGGCACGTGCTGCTGCAGGCACAAACAATATTGCCAGCTTCCACTATCTCGACAGAGGAAAACCATACAGCACCGACTCATATGCAAATGTGCCATTCGATCAAATATCAGGCGCTCATAAGTTCTACATTATAGGCTCTGAAATAAACATGGACAATCCTGTTGCAGGATACATGGTTAACAACGCCGTATTTAACAACAATACACCCGTCGTTCTGGTAACAGCCTGTGAAAGCAGCTCCATGGAAAGAAAGTCGGATGAGGTAGTCCGCATAAGCTCTTACTATCACTTCATCAAAGCAGTAAATCACTACCTGGTAGCTAACAACTTCCAAAACCAGATGTTTATTAATGACAATTGTAAGTCATATGACATCTATAAAGAAAAAGTTCTGGAAGAAAACTTTGATGAACTGGTAAAGAAATCAGGAGTTGAGAATAAGGACATTATTGTTGAATTCGCTAAATCATTTAACAATGAGATGAACACGATAACCATATTCAGCGAGAAAGACCTCTCATCAAACGCATGTCAGGAGCTGGTTAATCTTAACATGATAACAGGCAAACTTGGTAAAACATCCAGCGGTATTATTGCTTTAAAAGAAAAGAATAATTCACAAGGATTAACAGATATGGGAATTTGCCCGTTTGTAGGAGTCGGCTCACAGGATATCACATCAGAAACCACCATAAATCTTTTAAAAGAAAAATGGGGAGTAAGCACCTTACCGGATATGGTAAACGACCACAAATTTATCAATCCTGAAAATGGTAATGTAAGCAACCTCTTCATATTTGGTGAAGATCCTGCAGGCACAGCCATCGACAAAGATAACGCTTCCAAATGGCTTGATGCTTCTGATTTTGTAATGGTTCAGGACTATTTCATGACAGAAACAGCAATGAAAGCCGACCTAATACTTCCGGCATCATTGCCAATAGAATCAGGTGGTAGCTTTACAAATACACAAAAGATTATTCAGCAGTTCGACAAAGGAAACATTAAGCAAAAAGTCGGAAAGCTTACCCATGAACAACTGGCTGAGTTAATCAAACTATTCGGTGTTAAACAAGAAAGCAAATTAGACGACATTCGTCAGGAAGCTTTATCCCTGCTTGAAAATGCACCAGAATCAGAACTTGTATTCGAGCATACATGCTGTGATAATCCCGGAAGGAAATATACCAACGGCTGCGACATTGTCAATATGAAATTCGACAATGAGTTTGCAGAAAACATTTGGAACATAAGCAACAATTAGTAAGTCGTTGCTCTGATAATAATATCTTAATGCGCATTAAATTAATTTTTAATGCGCATTAAATTTATGTTTCATACATATCACATTTGATTTTCATACGTATGAAAGTCACAACCACACAAGAGAAAACAAGCAACTACACAAAAGAAAACAAGCAACTACACAAAAGAAAACAAACATTTAAAGCTGTGTCTCCAGGAATTTAATGCGCATTAAAATCATCAAATCAAAGCTATAGTCATTTAAAAGCTAAGCAACAGACCTCAATAATGACAAACCTAAAACCATCAAAATGAGATAAAAGTTGATAGCACATCATATTCCATTTTGGCGTACTTTTGCAAAATTATGATCATAAAAAACGGAAATATAACCTTTAGAAGGATACAGCATAAAGACATAGAGATGCTACGTAACTGGCGTAATTCGCCGGAAGTAAGTAACTTTATGGAATACCGTGAGCACATTACGCAGGAAATGCAGGAGAAGTGGTTTAAATCAGTGGACAACATCAACAATCTGTATTTCATATTTCAATACAAAGGAGAAGATATAGGGGTTATAAACGGAAAAGATATTAATTGGGCAACGCGAAGGATGGAGACAGGCATCTTTGTTGCTAACAGAAAATACCTGAATACACAAATACCACTAATGGCGGTTCTGACATTTGCTGAGTTGGGGGTAGTTATCTTAAATGCCACAGCCACAGCACATATTCTTAGAGATAACACAAGAGCCAAAAAGTACAATAAACTCATTGGATTCAGATTAGAAGAAGGTCAGGAAGATGTTTATAACCAGCTTTACATCATGACCAAAGACACCTTCCTCCATAATTCGAAAACCATAAGAAAAGCAATGGACATGATTATGGGCAAACCTAAAATCATACTCACATTTGAAAATCATGACATTGAAAGCGGCTTCGCCGACCAACTTTTTAATGAGCTAAACGATGGTAGTATCAAAAAAGTGGAAACAACAGATAACAGCAAGACTCTATATTTTTAATCACAATATTAGTTAACCGGATTATTACTACCTTCGCATTTTAATTTAAGAATGGACAAGTGAAAATACCATTTAACAAACCCTGGTTTACGGGTAAAGAAATCCAGAACATCAGTAGCGCGGCAGCATTTGGACATATCTCCGGAAACGGTATTTACACAAAAAAATGCCATCAATTTTTCCATAACAGATATCGATTTGACAATTGTTTTCTAACAACATCATGTACCGACGCCCTTGAGATGGCAACATTACTTATGGATATCACACCTGGCGACGAGATAATAATGCCATCCTATACTTTTGTCTCAACCACCAGTCCGTTCATACTACGCGGAGCAAAAATTGTTTTTGCTGATAGCATGACAGACCACCCCAATATTGATATTGATAGTGTGGAAAATCTTATCACAAAAAGCACAAAAGCTTTGATGGTAATGCATTATGGTGGTGTTGCAGTGGATATGGATAAGGCTGTTTCGATATGCAAGAAACATAATTTGGTATTAATAGAAGATGTGGCACACGCCATCGACTCCTATTATAATAATAAGCCACTGGGCTCTTTCGGCGACTTCTCCATATTCTCATTCCATGAAACAAAAAACATCAGCTCTGGCGAAGGTGGTATGCTCGTCGTAAACACCTCTGAGTATGTTAAAAGAGCAGAGATTATATGGGAAAAAGGAACAAACCGGTCAGCCTTTACAAGAGGTGACGTAAGCAAATATGAATGGGTTGATGTTGGTGCATCATATACCCCTTCGGAGATAATAGCCGCTTTCCTGTATGCCCAGCTAAATCATATAGATGACATACAGAATAAAAGAATAAAACTTTGGGAGAGATATTACAATAAATTAAAACCACTTGAAAACAAGGGCATTATAAAGCTACCTGCCATACCTGATTTTGCCACCAATAACGGCCATGTGTTTTATCTTATAACACGAAATCTGCAAGAGCGAAACGCCTTACTACAATATCTGAACGAAAACAAAGTACAGGCTGTATTTCACTATCTGACACTTCATAACAGTCCTTATTATAATGACAAACATGATGGCAGAACATTAGCTTCCGCTGATAATTTTGCAAATACGCTCATCAGGCTACCATTATTTTATGAATTAAGTGTTGAAGCTGTTGATATGATCAGCGATATAGTGATTTCCTACTATTCGTAGAAATGCATCTCAAGGATATAATTATAAACTTTTTCCGGCATCCAATAACACATATTCTTTTTTTCAGAAATACCTTTACGAATAAAGCTTGAAGATATTTCCATTTGAGGAGCATCGATTAAAGTTATTGAAGGATGTTCGCCAAGAGCCCCCGACTTAAATCCCGGACGTGGATACACATAAACACTATACAGTTCCAGTATCTTATCATAGTTTTTCCATTTATGAAAAGTAGGAAGGATATCAGTACCACAAATGAGCACAAAATCATTCTTCGGATATTTCTCAGACAAATAGGTAAGAGTATCGATAGTATAAGAAGGCAGTGGCATATTAAACTCAATATTTGAAGCCTTTAGCTTACGTTGATCTTCCAAAGCCAGCTTAACAAGACTTAACCTGTGATAATCAGGCAACAGACTCTTTTTATTTTTCAAAGGATTTTGAGGAGAAACAACAAGCCATACTTCATCCATATCAGTATATTCAGCAAAATAATTTGCCAGAATAAGATGACCATTATGAACGGGATTAAAAGACCCGAAAAGCAAACCTGTTTTCTTATGCATTGACATTACAATCCTGGTTTTACCAACATTTTACCTGCACTCATATCAGATATATAATCACGCAATCCTTTAACTACACCATGTAAAGGCACTTCTGAAATTACCTGAGTACTATATTTACCACTCATAATATTTTGCTGAACCTCATCAGCAATAGCTTCAAACTCACCATCATCAAGCTCCTCTTTCCAGTCCACTAGATTAAACCCACTTATGATTTTATTAGCAAAAATCACATCCATAACATTAACTCCGGAAATAGCCTTATTAGACAAACCACCATAAACAACAAGTTCAGAGTCGTTTTCCATTACATTAAACATAACACCGGCAAGCTCACCACCAACAGCATCCAATGCTACAGTTGGCTTAAGCTCATCACACAAAGTTTTGAGTTTATCTTCAAAATCAGTATCAGAAGTAGCCAGCACGTTGTGAGCACCACCTCTTTTTAAGATATCAACGCTTTCAGTTTTTCTAACTATATTAATAACATCCACACCAGCTTCATCAGCCATAGCACGCATAAAAGCAGCAACCTGACCGCCGGCAGCATTCAGTATAACAGCCATAGCCCCGCGCTGTTTTACAATTTCAAACATGCCATAAGCAGTAACAGGATTCACGGCCAGGCAAGCTGCCTGATCCATATCCATATCATCCCTCAGAACAATAATATCATTAGCACCAGCAACAACGTACTCCGACCATGTTCCTGAACTATCGCTCTGCACAAAACAGCTCACTCTTTTACCAATCATATTTCTGGCATTCACACCGGCATCAATAACAACACCGGAAGCTTCAAAGCCAGGAATTGCCGGCAAACTCTTAACAATATTATATCCACCCTGAAGAAATGCAATATCAGAAGGATTTACTGGAGCAGCATGGACTTTTACAACAACATCATCATCAGACATTACATTAACCATGTCAACATCTTCAACTTTCATGCTTAACATAGCTCTTATAATGTTCTTATTATATTGTGGCAGCACTAAAGCTTTCATATTATTGATTTATAAAATTACTAATAACTCTAACTGTTTCTTCTTTAGCTTTTTCAAGATCATCGTTTACAATCCTCACATCAAACTTATCAGCAAAGGTAAGCTCATAAACAGCTTTTTCAAGTCGAACATGAATATCCTCCTCACTATCGGTACCCCTCTTCCTGAGTCTGTCATGAAGCACTTCAACCGATGGAGGCATAATAAACACACTCAAAGCCTCATCACCATAATGCTTCTTAATATTAAGTCCGCCAATAACATCAACATCAAATACCACATGAAAGCCCAGGTTTCTAAGGCGTTCGACCTCCGACTTAAGCGTACCGTAATATCGGTTTTCATACACCTCTTCCCATTCAACAAACTCATCATTCTGTATTTTCTTCTTAAAATCCTCCACACCAAAGAAATAGTATTCTTTACAATTCACTTCCTTACCCCTTGGTGGTCTGCTTGTGGCAGATATAGAGAACCTAATAGTATCGATAACGCTTAACAGGTGCTGTACCAGAGTTGACTTACCAGATCCCGAAGGAGCAGAAAATATTAACAGCTTACCTTTCTCCATAACCTACAAAATATTAAATAACTGCTCTTTAATTTTCTCCAGTTCATCTTTCATTAACACAACAACACGCTGCAAATCTGAGTCATTTGCTTTTGCGCCCAAAGTATTTATCTCTCTGCCTATCTCCTGAGAAATAAAGCCAAGCTTTTTACCCGAAGACTCAGCATTACCAAGATTTTCCAGAAAATACAAACAATTGTTTTCAAGGCGGACTTTCTCTTCAGTAATATCCAGCTTTTCGATATAATAAATCATTTCCTGTTCAAGTCGGTTGATATCCACATTTGGATCCTTAAGATAAGATTCGATATTACCCGTTATCCTATCCTTAATATTCTGCACTCTCTTTTTCTCAAAATTCCCGACAGTACCAAGCAGTTGAAGAATCTTCTCCACACGTTTCCTAAAGTCAACTTCGAGCACAACACCCTCTTCAGTTCTATGTACATCCAGATATTCAACAGCCTTTTGAACAGCAACCTTTGCATTACTCCAAAGATTCTCATCCAGTTCCACATCCTTCACCTTAATAATCTCCGGCATCCTTAAAACCAGAGAAGTATAATCTGTGTCAGAATTTGCAGGCACAACATCAGACATTCTAACCATCTCACTGTAGTACTTTTTCGCTAACGACATATTTATCTCCACAGGAGTAACTTCACCATCCTCATCAACGGTAATAAATACATCAACTTTTCCTCTCAGCAAGACTGAAGAAATCATTTTTCTAATTTCAATTTCTTTTTCCTTAAGCATCTGAGGCAGTCTGACCCCCAGATCAAGCTGTTTTGAATTCAGTGATCGTATCTCAACAGTAATATCCGCATTTTCGGTTTTGCTAACATATTTACCAAAACCTGTCATCGATTTAATCATCAGATTTATAATTTTACCACAAAGATAAAGTATCCTTTTAGAGAACAATAAGTTTATTTAACTGAATACAAATAATTTTTCCTCAAATGCATAAGATATGCTATAAGTTTTCTTTATAACTTTGCCATATGCGTATAACATCAATTATAATAATATGCTTTTTCCCCATTGTCCTGTTGGCATCAAACAACTTGTTTGTTATTGACAGTCTGAAAAATATTGTTGAGAAACAGAAAGGAGAAAACAGAATCAGCACATTATTACAATTATCTGAAGCATCACGTAACATAAACTACTCAGACTGTATTAAATATTCAGATATAGCATTCGATGAAGCACAATCATCCGGCAATACACTTCAAATGGCTAAAATCAAAAAGTCACAGGGCGTCAGTTACTATTATAATGGGTCTCTTAATGAATCCGTTGAATGCTTTAAAAAAAGTCTGAAATTATATACAGATATAGATAATTATCAAGGACAGGCAGACTGTTTGAACAACATTGGGCTGATATATGAAGAATGGGGAAAGCTGGATAAGTCATTTGAATATCATCAGAAATCATACAATCTGGAAAAGAAACTAAAGAATAAAAAAGGCATGGCAACATCATTGATGCAGATGGGAAATGTTTGTTACTACAGCAATGCTTATAATAAATCAATGGAGTTCTATACCGGATCATTGGCAATATACACTGAAATAAACAACAAACATGGGATTGCATTAAGCTATAATGCCATCGGAATTATTTATAAACATTGGAAACAATTCGACACGGCACTGGAATATTATCAAAAAGCTATTGATATATACAAAGAAGATGATAATGACAGAACAATGTCCATTATTTATGGTAACATGGCTGAAATATACAATTTTGAGTTCAAGAACTATAAGAAAGCCCGAATTCTTTACGAAAAATCACTTAAGCTCAAAAAGAAAGTAGAAGATATGGTGGGCATAGCCCTGTTGAAAAACAACATCGGTACACTTTATGCAAATATGGAAGACTACACCAAAGCCCTTGACTACTTCCGCGAGAGTGAGAATTTGTACAAGGATAACGGATTTGTTACATCACTGGCGATGGTATATTATAATATAGGTAGTACATATTTCACAATGGATAAAATACCAGAAGCCATAGAGTATTATCAAAAATCACTCAAGATTGCGAAAGAAACAAACCAAACAGAATACATAAACGGGTGTTATCAAGGCTTTATACAATGCTATGCAAAGATTTGTGAATATGATAACTTTGAAAAATATTTTAGTTTGTATATTAGAGGAAAGGACACAATTATTGATAAATACTATGAGCTTGAGTCAGAAAAGTATGATAGTATTTTCCAAAAGATTGATACCAGTAATCATACAGATATCACTAATAGCACAAATAATAGGTGGAAACAAAACAAACTGAAAATATTTGCCATTATCAGTTTCATTGTACTTATTATATTTGTCATCATTGAGTTAACACGCCTTAAAAGAAAATCAGCAAAGAAATGAGTATATCTGAGCCATATCATCTTTTTTCAGATCCGTTAAAGTACTACAACGCGATGATTGAAGATATAGAAAGTGCTCAGAAGTACATATACCTTGAAACATTCAGAATAGGAAAAGATGAGATAGGAGAACAATTTAAAAGAGTAATTACCAAAAAGGCCAAAGAAGGTGTTGAGGTAAAAATCCTAATAGATTACTGGGGAGCGGGGCCAATAGATAAAAGCTACTTTGATGAGCTCATAAAAAACAAAGGAGAAGTACGTTTTTTCGAAAAGATCATATACAATGCAGATGTTTTCACAAGAAGTCACAGAAGAAACCACCGAAAGTTACTACTAATAGATGATGCTGTGTCGTACATTGGCTCTTCAAATATAACAGGCTACAATATGAACTGGCGGGAGTCGGTATTAAGGATGGCTGATAATATCACACCAGTTTTTGTAAAACTATTTAAACAAGATTACAGAAACTACAATAAATACATACAAAGCAACACATACAACACAAAGCCAATCATCCACGGAGGATTTGAGATAATACGTGATGCTCCCTCCATTACAAGAAAAAACGTAAATAAAAAATTTATACGACTAATTAAAGAAGCAAAAAGGTCTGTCACTATCGAAACGCCGTATTTCCTTCCAGGATTTAATTTACGAAAAGCGATGATGGAAGCAGCTCAAAGAGGAATACAAGTAAATGTTATACTTCCCAAGCACTCAGATGTAGGGCTTATCGATATCCTCAGAAACAAATATTTCGGTATACTTTTTAAAGCAGGAGTAAAGATTGTTTTTTACGAACCCAATAATCTGCATGCAAAACTCATGCTGGTTGATCGCAAAACTTTTGCCATTGGATCATCAAACTTCGACTACAGAAGCTTCAGATATATGTATGAAATTATGATATGTGGCAGCAATAAAAATATAGCCAATCAGGTTCATATCCATACAAAAAGAACAATGGCTGAGACAACAGAGTTCGACTATCCTTCATGGGAAGAGAGGCCACTAATCAATAAATTTTTCGAATGGATACTTCTCCCTTTCAGGCACTTACTGTAGTATCATTATCATTTTAGCTTCTTTATACTGATTAAAAATTGTATAAATTTCTCAATAAATCACATAATTTCATTAATATCCGGCATTTAAGTACTAATTTTGAAGATTGAAAATTATAACACGATATAAATCGACTAAAAAATAAGCATTTATGACAGAGAAATTAACATCAAAGATGGCAATGGAACTGGAAGATAAGTATGGTGCACATAATTATCATCCACTGGGAGTAGTTCTTTCAAAAGGAGAAGGAGCAAAAGTATGGGATGTTGAAGGCAAAGAATATTTCGATTTCCTATCAGCATATTCAGCAGTAAACCAAGGGCATTGTCACCCAAAGATTATTGACGCACTGGTAAGTCAGGCTAAAACACTGACACTTACCTCAAGAGCTTTTTACAGTGATGCACTTGGAACATATGAAAAGTATATAACATCATACTTCGGTTATGACAAGGTTCTGCCAATGAATACAGGAGCAGAAGCAGATGAAACCGCATTAAAATTATGCAGAAAATGGGCATATGATGTTAAAGGTATAGAAGCCAATAAAGCAAAGATTATCGTATGCGGCGACAACTTTCACGGTCGTACAATTACAATCATTTCTATGTCTACAGACCCTGAAGCAAGAGGCGGTTTTGGTCCTTATACACCAGGGTTTATAACCATCCCTTACAACGACATCAACGCATTAGAAGAAGCTCTGAAAGATCCGGATGTAGCAGGATTTTTAGTAGAGCCTATTCAGGGTGAAGCAGGAGTATTTGTACCTGATGAAGGATACCTTAAGAAAGCTTATGATCTCTGTAAGGCAAAGAACGTATTATTTATTGCAGATGAAGTACAGACAGGCATTGCACGTACAGGAAAGCTACTGGCAAGTGACCATGAAGGTGTACGTCCTGATATCCTTATCTTAGGGAAAGCCCTTTCAGGAGGCGCGTATCCTGTTTCAGCGGTTTTAGCAGATGATGAGATAATGTTAACCATCAAACCTGGTCAACATGGGTCAACCTTTGGAGGCAATCCAATAGCAGCAAAAGTAGCAGTAGCTGCTTTGGAAGTTATCAAAGAAGAGAAGCTTGCTGAAAAAGCAGAGAAATTAGGAAAGATATTCCGTGAAGAAATGAAGTCTATCGACTCAGAAATGGTTGAGATAGTAAGAGGTAAAGGATTACTAAACGCTGTTGTTATTAAACCAAAGAATGGTAAAACAGCGATGGATGTGTGTATTAAGATGGCTGAGAACGGTGTTCTTGCCAAACCTACACATGATCATATTATTCGTTTTGCTCCACCATTGGTAATCAGCGAAGAGCAACTTCATGAAGCTATTGAAATAATAAAGAAATCAATACTTTCATTTGAATAACAAAATATCAGGTATAAAAAAAAGGCTGTCCGATTGGACAGCCTTTTTTAATTTCTTCAGACCTTTATATTAGTGTAAAGTAAATTTCACCGGAAGGTTATAAGAAACCCTAACAGGCTTACCGCGTTGCATACCAGGTTTCCATTTTTTCATCTGGCTTACCACCCTGATAGCTTCTTCGTCACATCCACCGCCAATACCTCTAAGCACTTTAACATTAGAGATACTTCCGTCGGGTTCCACAACAAAGTTAATAAACACACGACCCTGAATTCCACTTTCCTTAGCTAAAGGAGGATATTTAATACTGGTACCAAGATATTTCATCAGTTCACCCATACCTCCGGGATACTCAGGCATCGATTCAACTACTGTAAAGATTTCAGCTTCTACGATTTCCTCTTCTTCTTCCTCCATTGGAATATATTCTTCCATTTCGGTTTCATCATCAGCATCTACATCGATATCGATTTCATCTTCTACTTCCACATCATCCTCAACAATAGTAATTTTAGTTACTTGTTTTGGTGGAGGTGGTGGAGGTGGCTTAACCTTCTGTTCAGTAATAGGGATAATTTCTTCAGGTGTATCATCTACCGCGCGCTGTTGAATGTCAACAGTGATTTTATCATAGCTTTTGTACTCAAACGCAGCAAATACAACCAAAAGAGCAACAATCAGACCAATTTCAAAAAAGTATCCTTTTTTGTTTTCCAGGTCTGCCTTTTTTGTCGTTCTGGTTTCCATTTGATAAAAGTTTATAATTTCCTAATTTTTGGCTAAAATAATAATTTCTTCTAATCTATATTCTTATTTGCCATTTTCTTTTTAACAAGCAAATTGTATGCCAACAATCCGATAAACACTCCTGCGACATCTGCGAAAAAATCAAAATAATTCCCATCTCTTCTTATAAACACATAAGACTGCATGATTTCAGTCAACGCAGCAAATATTATTGCAGAAGTTAAAATAATTGCTGTAATTCTATAACGGCTTTTACGTGACAGATATTGTTTCTGAGCAATAAGCATTAGAAACGATTGCACGCCAAATATTCCTAAATGAACTACTTTATCCGGCGAAAGCCACTCCCAGAAAGAAACAACTTCAGGGAAATAATTTCCGGGCAGTCCTGTCAATAACAGTATTATCACTGCCCAGATTATAGAAGGCCACAGCCGTTTTAGACACATACCAGATTATGCTTCTATATTTTCAGCATAAGCTTTACAATCAAGAAGCTCGTCAAGTTCAGCTGCATCAGCAACTTTAATCTTAATAACCCATCCTTCACCATAAGCATCTTTGTTTATAACATCAGGTTCATCTTCCAGTTTGTCATTAAACTCAACAACTGTTCCACCAACTGGCATAAACATATCACTAACAGTTTTAACTGCTTCAATTGTGCCAAAGGTTTCTCCTTTTTCCAATTCTTCATCAACAGTTTCTACCTCAACGAATACAACATCGCCAAGTTCTTTCTGAGCGAAATCAGTAACACCTATATATGCATATTCGCCCTCAACTCTGATCCATTCATGATCTTCTGTGTAAAGTAAATTTTCAGGAATATTCATTATCATTATATTTTAAAACGTGTCAAATTTAGTGTATTTTTTTCGGTCCATTAAAAGAATATGTTATTTTTTTGCTATATAAATAACAGAGCCATAAATCTGATATTCTATTACTTAAATTAGTTATCAACATAAGCTCTGATTAAACAAAGGATAGACTACTGAGCAAGATTAAATCTCAGACTAAACCCACCACTTGTTGTTGCGTTAGGCATTTGCGATGATACGTACGGATTATTACTTGTCCAGTTATAATATAATTTAAGTTGAATACTCTTACTTAGCATGTAGTCACCTGCAAAGTTCAAAGTATATTGCTTTGATCCGGCAGATATCTGATTATTAACCTCATCTGTTCTTCTAAGGGTTGTTTTATTATCCCTTATTCCAAAGTCCAATTTCAGATTAAGATCACTGGTATAACTTTTACTTTTACCTGTGCCACTGAGCGATCCTACTGAGAACTTTAAATTTTTAATACGATATCCAAGCCCAACAACAACCTCTCCACCAACAACTTCTGTCACCTGATTATTAACAAAGCTTAGGTCCATTTTTCTTGTTTTCTTATATTCAACCTTCGCAGTAAGGCTATTATGCATCGTTACATCCACTCCAATCAAAGGGCTAAATTGTTCTGTAAGAGACACAATTCCCACATCATACTGCGTAATATAGTTATTAGAATTAGGGAAGTATCTATTCGGTGTATTAGGATCAAAGTCAACATTAGTAGACCATGATGCAATAGTCAACATTGATCTGTAACCATGAGTAATATTGACAGTTCTAAACAACTTACCAACAGCTTCGATCTTCGTTAAGCCATTAAAAGTAACTCTCCAGTTAGGTATTGGGAAATCAATAAAAGGACTTTTAATATTGGCACTGGAAGCACTTTTTCCTGTATAAGCCGAAAGGAAAGAATAATAAAGCACCTCCTGTGAAGTAGAAGTATATCCTTTAGGGAATTTTGCACCAGCAAGTGAGTCATAAACCTCTTCACCATCCCAGCCAGGATTATTCTCAGCAAGTCTGTAAGCTATTTCCTGTCTTGACCCAAGAAAGTTATTAAATACTTCCGATATTTCCTGCCCATTACTACTATTAAAGGCTGTATTAATCATCGAATATGATGCGCTGAAGTTCCCACCATCAACAGGCGTAAACTCTTCAAATACCGGGTCATCAATAGTATTTCCATTTCTAAAATACGACCTGTAGTTACTTGCATATATCCTATCACCATCAACATCAATTCTTATTGCCCCCAATATTTCAGCACTTAGCTTATACGAGAATGATTCTGTAGCTTTTTTAGCATATGCCGTATTCAAAATTGTATCAGGGGTAATCCATCCGCTACTAGCAGCATACTCTTTAAGATCTGCCTGATCACCGAAAATAAACCCAAGCCCAGGAGCATTTTCTGCTGTATTAAGACCTATTAAGTTAGGTACAGGCATAAATCCGGGAAGTACCATACCATATCCTGAGGAATAAGTAACAGAAGCTGTTTTAATACTCAATATGGTTTTCACAATTGTTTCGCCAATTATTTTTGCATAGTTTACTCTGGGCTTTTCAACTGTATCATTTTCTGTATTCGGTGGTTGAGGTGCTGTTCCTCTTACACGCGATGCCGGCGATGACCTTCTGTTATTTTTTCGTGTAAGCTTTTTAAAATAGGGCACCTTATTATATAGGTTTGAAAAATCCAGTTTACCGTTTAATTGCTTTTGGTTAGCATTTTCAATGGTATTACCCATCCTTTTTTGGATTGAGGTAGCGGAAGCAGACCATTTATATAATGCCTGATAGCTTGCTGATGCTGTAACCCAGTCAAGAACAGGAATCTTCTTAAACGGAACATTATAAGTTACCTTAAATGTCTGATTATAATTTTTAAGAGTCCCACCATTATAAATATCACGCCAAACTGAGTCTTTGTACTGTTGCCATTCCTCTGTTTCCTTATCAGGATAAATAGTAGGCTCCTTAATAAATGCATTAGCACCTGCATTAAATTCCAGTGTCAAAGATTTTGAAAAATCATATTTAAAATCATAATCTCTTGTCCATACCCAGTTTCTGTCAACAGTAGGCTTAATTATAATATCTCCAAGGCTCTTATCCCTATATAGCACTTTTCGGATAGAACGATCCATATCTGTCCTGAAACTAAAAGTTTTTGGAAGCAGATAAAAGTTAAAATCACTAATAAGCTTAAGATTTTTATTAGAGAAGGCTTTAACTTTATTAAATGGTTTATAATTCTTTGGTTTGGGATTAAAGTAATATCCTAACCCACCCCTATACTGGTTCATATTATCATATTCATAGTCGATATCATGATGTTTATCTTGTGTATAAGCAAATGAAACATCAAAGTTTTCAATATCGTAAATACGCTGTTTATTATCTCTTCCAACCCTGTCCTTTCTAACATTCATAAGATTCAGATTCTGACGTGTTGTATTATCAATAACAAGATCACGAACAGAGTCACGTTCTGTTTTATTATCATAAGTATCTAACTCATCTCTAAGCTTAACATCAGGATCGAGTGGATTATACTCAGGAGTAATACGTGTTAATGCATAGTCATAATGAACAGGTATTCTAACTCCTGATTCTTTACCAAAGAAATTACCTACATCAATATCAGTAGCAACCATAAAATTTGTTGTTGCTTCCAGAGATATTTGTGATATTTTCTTTTCCAGACTAGCAAATCCTGCAGTAGAATGAGAACCGGAAACGACAACTCGGCCCAAATCAGCAAGCACAGCTTCTACTCTACCAGTAGCAGCCCATCCGGCATGATCATTAAAATCAGTGAGACGTAACTCATCAAACCATACTATAGCACTTTTAGAGTTACCATCATCATCGTCTATAACAGACTCCTGTCTGGGGTTTCTTACACCTAATAATATACCTTTAACATCGCTGATACTCGGACTACCAACTACTGTAATTTTATTTTTCCCATCGTACTCAACATATGGCTTATTAAGAGCCAGCTGTGTGTTAGGATCACGCAGAGCGATGTTCCTGTTCTGTTTAACCTCCACAAGCTTCTCCAGGTCAATATCAAAGTTATTCACTTCCGGCCATATGGAATCTCTAGACCCTGATGCCGTACCCCATTTAGTAAATTGTAACGGCACTTCATATTCATAATAGTTATCTGTAAAGTCAGACCCTACTCTGATAAAAGCTGTAAGATCACCATAATACAACTCTTGATTTTCAAGCATTTTTTCAGCATGCACGAACATTTTGAGTTTCTTATACTGGCGGAAATCAAATTCAGTAGTTTTATATACTCCTCTGGCATCACCGTCGAACAAATCTGCAATAGTCAACTCTAATGACTGTTCATTTTGCATTACATAACTGGTTGTACCGAAGTTTGTTTCCCTGTCAATTCCCGGAGGCAAGTTGTAAGGAACAGGTTCACGACTACCATTTTCTTCGATACTAACAGTAGAAACTGTAAAGTTAGTTTCATTACCGTAATCACCTGTTTGATAATCACCCGCGTTAAGGATAGGATGGTCATATCTTCTCCACTCACCACGCACCAGTTCAAAAGTGGCAAAACGTGTTACGATTGACTTTTCAAAACCACGCATAAACATACGCATAAACCTGATAGATCTGAAGTCACTAATGTTACCAATGATATCATCAGGGTTTTGAACAGGAATTTTAAATTGATACCATTTAACAGTCTTTTTGGTACTTACATCATTCACCGGAGTATATACTCCCTCCTGAATATCTGTAATATAATTCTGTCCAACCTCCATCTTTGCAGGGTCAATATCAATCTTATACTGGAAATATCTTTCTGTTTCACTAAGAGTATTGTCACGGTTAATATCTTCAACGTTTGGCAGGTTTGTAGCAGCAGTAGGATAAGCCTCAGGATTTTGCGCATCAGTTGGTGAGTTACCCTGTGAGTTATTATATTTCTTATATCTTTCTGTCACGCTGCTATATTCTGCTTCAACATCATAGTCACTACCACGAAAATAGTGATAGTCATCATTACTGGGGTCTTCATCAGCATCAAGATATGCCTGTGACCCTGCACCATACTTTTGACGGATCAAATCAAGATAAGTAGTATTATACCATGATCTCTCAGCATCATTACCAAGGCCATCATAACCAACATCCTGGAATTCACGTGAGCCGCCTTCACTACTAAATGATTCCACAAGTGCCTGTAAGGAAGGTATACGACCCCATATAGTAGTATCAACATCTTCCACAACATCTGAAACAGGTAATCCGTTTTCATACACTTTGCGACCATCTTTCAGGATATCCTCAGATATCTCACCAAGGTTAATATACAGCTCACCACTGTTTTCCGTCTCATCTTCTTCAGCAAATGGATCCATCATCCAAAACTCGATATACTCGATATTAGCAGCTTCAAAATCAGTTGTTTCTATCTCACGCATGATACCACCCCATCGTGATTCAGGATTAGCCAGACTACCATCCTCATTAATACCATCAGAATAAGGGCCGGCATCAACATCATAGTTGTATGATCCCTTTTCTGCTGGAAAATAAGCCATATTAAACACGGCAATATTTGTTGGTATATTGTTTACGTTATAATCTTTATTGGGAAATACCTCCTTTTGCAGCACTTGACGAACGGAGTTCTTGGATATCTCATCCTTATCAACATTGGTAGGTCTATAACCGCCCCTTACATCATAAAACAACGGATCAATGATATACCAAGCCAGCTTAGCTCTGTTTTTTCCATAAGCATAAGTATTTGATCCTGAAACATCAGTAACACTGGCTTCAGGAAACAAATTTTGCTGACCCTGAGGTGTACTTGCCATAAACCATGAGCTTATACTTTTCAAATCGATTGACGAAGAAGCTCCTTCAAAATCATCTATATAAGAAGTTCCTGTATTACCAATGGCCTTTGAATGTCCGGGAATAAATTGCGCTACTTCAGCATCAACATTAACTTGTGATACTTCTTTAGTGGATATCCCCGGGAGTTTATCAACCATTTTTGTTAACCACCGTGATTCAGTATGATAACTCATATCCAATCCCCACATTGTATTAGATATAGGATCATCACCATAGTTAACTTTTTGTGTCAACGGTCTCTCATGCAAATTTAACAGTGTACCACCGATATGGAAGTCTTTATTTATCTCATGGTCAACACGTACTCCCATCATTCTCTTCTGCTGGATATTAAACATGGAATTACTTTCCAGAGAAACATTTATTGGAACACCTGAATTAAGAATTCCTTCATTAATAATCTTAACACGACCCAGAGTGTAATCAACAGTATAGTCAACATTTTCTACCAAAGGAACACCACCTGCAGTAACTTTTACAGAACCCTGTGGGACATTAAGAGCATTAAGACTAATATCAGCTCCCCCTGATGAACTATACATACCTTCCAATAAGAATTTATTTTTATCAGGATATTGTTCCGCTCCTGATTTAGTCATTGAATAGAGGGAATCATAAGCATATTTGTTGGCATAATCAGGGTTATCAGGAAAAATAGAGTCACGTATGTAACTTCCAAAAGGCTCCAGTTTAGTAAAGAAGATTCTACCGTTGGATGCCTGAATTGTACCACCATTTATAGT
The DNA here is from genome assembly GCA_963676635.1 of Bacteroidales bacterium. Lineage (GTDB taxonomy): Bacteria > Bacteroidota > Bacteroidia > Bacteroidales > F082. The sequence continues at coordinate 3,582,371 of OY781105.1, read as the reverse complement.
AGCGCCATCGATAAAGTCAAACATACCATCACCACCTGGGATAGGGTTAAGTTGATTATCAAGGTTATCAAGTCCGAAAAGGTGAATAAGTGGCACACCAGTCGTGCCAGATGGACCTTCAGTGAAATATCCAGTAGGAACTCCCTCCTTATTTCCTGAATAAAGAATATTAAACATAAAGTTACTCTGCTGAACCTGATAAGCACCAATGGAGTATACGTTCTTCATCATCAGATCCCACATTGGCATATTTGTGTTCAAAGTATTACTTCGGAGCAGCTTCACAACAAGATTGTCGGGTGCAACAATACCCTGATCAGAGAATTCACCAACCTGATACACACTATCACTACCTATAACAGTATACTGATAAGCTACAGCCAATACCTGGTCAGATGATAACGTTGTATTCAACGAAATAAAACCCAGTTTATCATTTACTGTATATTCCGTTTCACGTAATTTTCTTGCATTTTCAAGCTTTACATAATCCTCACCAGCAACAAAGTAATTAGTTCTGCCTATGTGAAAGGGGTCACCAGATAAGTAATTTGTCACACTACTAATACGACGCAGTTGGTTAGTATCCAAACTATGCATCAAACTATTTGAGTAATTAGAAGGTCTGGCACCGCCGGGCAATGGTCGTACATACGGGCAATATATATCATTTTCCTCACCTTCACCAAGATCTGTAAAAGCAACAATATTCCTGTTTTCGTCGGTAGCAGACCCAATATTCGTTACCCATACTTCAATCTTAGTAATATTGAGATCAGAGGCAATGATAGGTAATTCGTTTAAAGCTTTAGGATAGTCATCCCTGAATGTGTGTGACAAGAAGAAGTGCCTGTTTTCTTCATAGTCAAGAGCAGTTAGCTGGAACCTCTGTGTTTGCGCACCACCCTCAACAGTAATGTTCTTAGTCTCACTTTGTTGCTGTGAGAAGATGGCAGTAACATGAGTCCTTCCAAACTGCAGTTCACTCTTAACACCGAACAGAGCCTGGCTACCGCTGATAAGCGTTGAACTAAGTGGCAAACTAACATTACCTGCTTCTATTAACTGAATAATCTCATCCTCTTTACCTTCATACTTCAACTTGAGAGTGTTTTCAAAATCAAATGATGATTCAGTATTATAATTGGCTTTAAACTCTATTTTATCTCCAATTTTAGCTACAACATTCATCTGTATCTTCATATTGAAGTCGAAATTGGTTGTTTTCCTCTGACGAACATCCAGTGCAGGGTCATCACGCTTGGTAGACAAAATACCAAAACTAACTTCGGCAGATCCCTGTGGTCGGATATCTATTGAATTACTCCCAAAAATTCTATCAAAAGCTTCACCGCCTACATAAATCTTTGGTATAAGCCTCTCTCCTTCCTCTGTACCTACTGTTTCATTTCTTTCATTCCAGTATTGATTAATATCATTATTCATCTCGTAATCCTGATACTCATCAAAGTCCATTTCGGAAGGTGTACGATAGTTAAAGTCTCCAATCTTATTAACAAACTCGTATTTGTTTGTTTCCGGATTAAAGATTATCTCACGCTGAATATTCGACGGAGGGCTTAAAAATAAAGGACTTGAATTCTGATTATCAAGAAACGGATTTCCAGTAACATCATCAAAAGGAAAGATAAGATTTACTTTTGATGAATCTGCAACAGATGTGGTATCTGGCGTATTGACAAATTGCGCCCTGACACTCCATGGTACTATCACCAGAAATGATATAAAAAACAAAATCGCAAATCTGTTTAATATATTATACAAGTTAGTTTCTGTCAAATCTCACCTATTTTTTGCTGATTCATATATCGTTACAGCATTTTCAATGACTCCTTAATCAACCCTTCAACACCAATACCCATTGATGTCTTAAGCACTTTGTCAACAGCTTTCTCGGCTGCAGACTTATTGAAGCCTAATATCAATAAACCTGATAACGCTTCTTCCCTGATTGTATTGTGATTTTGCTCGATTTTTTCCAGTTCAATACCAGATTTTAACAATTTATCTTTTAAATCAATAATTATTCTCTGCGCCGTTTTTCCACCTATGCCCTTAACAGACTGAAGCACAATAGCTTTTTCGTTCACAATAGCATCGTAAGCTTCTTCTGTTGTCAGAGAAGATAAAATCAGTCGCGCAGTATTTGCCCCCACTCCGGAAACAGTGGTTAATACCACAAACATCTCTCTTTCGTTCTTATCTGCAAAACCAAAGAGCATGTGTGCATCCTCACGTACAATAAAATGAGTGTATATTTTTATACTCTCTTCATTCTTTATTCTTGAGTACGTAGTCAATGAAATATTAACAAAATATCCAACTCCATTTACCTCAATAATAACATGAGTGGGATTCTTCTCAATAAGCTGTCCTTTAAGATAGTCGTACATAGCTGTTAACAAGCTTTATTTTCTTGTAAAATACTAAGGGGCAAAAATACAATTTATGTACAACTGAGCAATTATTTCTGTGAATAATACTGTACTATTATTGGGAGTGATGAAGATAAGATGTAAGAGGTATTAAATTAATCCCTTTATAGTGTTCTCTATTGCTTTAGGGCTGTATCCGCAATAGTCGTGAAGTGTTTTTACATCACCATGAGTTACAAACATATCCTGAACACCCAATGTTATTAGTTTTGACTCGTAATTATTTCTGCTTTTAAACACTGCTGCTTTTGATGCCAGCCCACCACTTACAATACCATCTTCCACAGTAACAACAGTATGGTATTTACTAAAAGCATTATGCAACACTTCCTGATCAAGTGGAGCCAAATATCTCATGTCATAGTGTGCAACTCTTACAGATTCCCTTTCAAGATTATTTAATGCATCAATAACGAAATTTCCTGCATGGCCAATGCTAAGCACTGCTATTCCTTCTCCACTGCGAAGGCAAACGGCTTTTCCAATTGGTAATTCTTTCATCACCTTGTTCCAGTTATCTCCTATTACACCACTACCGCGTGGGTACCTCACAGAAAACGGACCTTTTCTATATCCAGCTGCTGTAAACATCATATTCCTCAAATCACCTTCGTTGACAGGTGCAGCAACAATCATCCCCGGCACTGAACTCATAAAAGCAAGATCAAAAATACCATGATGCGTGGCCCCATCTTCACCTACCAGTCCGGCTCTGTCTATAGCAAATACAACAGGCAGATTTTGTAATGCAACATCATGTATTACCTGATCATAAGCCCGCTGTAAGAATGTAGAATATATTGTACAAAACGGTTTAAACCCTTCAGCAGCCAAACCGGCAGCAAAAGTCACAGCATGCTGTTCGGCAATACCAACATCAAAAACACGATCAGGGTAGCTGTCTCGCATATAAGTCAGTGCTGAACCTGTGGGCATTGCCGGAGTTATTCCAATAATTTTATCATTCTGATGCGCCAGATCAAGAAGTGTACGCCCGTATACTTCCTGATAAGTAACATTTTTCTTACTGCTTACATCTTTAATAATATCCCCTGTTTGCCTGTCGAATTTACCAGGAGCATGGAATAATGTCTGCTCTTCTTCAGCTTTTTTGAAACCCTTTCCCTTAGTAGTAATAACATGCAGCAACTTTGGTCCAGGTATGTTTCTAACCTCTGTAAGTACCTCAACCAGACTATCTACATCATGGCCGTCTACAGGACCAAAATACCTGAAGTTCATTGCTTCAAAAAGATTACTCTTTCTCTGAAACTTTCCTTCCAGTGTTTTCTTGTCATACGACAGCTCATAGGCATTTCTAAAGGCAATGCCCAGGGCTTTCCATCTTTTAAAATCATTTCTGGAAGATTCAGCAATCTCTGAAAAATAGTTCTTCAGAGAGCCAACATTCTCATCAATAGAAATACCATTATCATTGAGGACCACAAGAATATCTGCATTGGTAGTACCGGCATTATTCATCCCTTCTATTGCCATTCCGCCAGTAAGTGCTCCATCGCCAATAACGGCAATATGCTTTCTGTCGTTTTCACCTTTTAGCCGGGATGCTTCAGCCATTCCTAAAGCAGCTGAAACAGAAGTGGACGAATGCCCCGTACCAAAAGCGTCATATTCACTTTCATTACGTACAGGAAAGCCACAGATACCACCAAATTGTCTGTTAGTATAGAATGTATCTCTGCGTCCGGTAAGTATTTTATGCCCGTATGCCTGATGACCTACATCCCATACTAGCTTATCATATGGTGTGTTAAACACTTTATGTAAAGCAACTGTCAGTTCTACGGCACCCAGACTGGATCCAAGATGGCCAGGATGCACAGATACCACATCCAGTATAAAGCTGCGCAGTTCATCACATAGCTGGTTTAATTCCTGTCCATTAAGCAATTTAATGTCAGATGGAGAATTAATTGTTGATAATAATGTTCTTGAATCCGGTGTCATAAAATAAAACTTCCGGCAAAGTTACATATTCCCTACTATGAATGATGCTGTGAAACACAAATTATTAAACATCGTTGATTATCAATGTCTTTTTCAGCACTATCCTAAATGTTGTACCTTTACCGGGAACAGAGCTTTTAACATATATCCGCCCTTTGTGATAGTCAGATACAATCCTCTTTGCTAAGGTAAGTCCAAGACCCCATCCACGCTTTTTGCTTGTATAGCCCGGATTAAATATTGTTTTCTGATCAGAAGCTGAGATACCTTTACCAGTATCACTTATATCAATAATAACATGCTTGTTTTCCTCTTCTATATTTATGGTAATATCACCTTTTCCACTCATGGCATCGATGGCATTCTTACACAGATTTTCAATAACCCATGAGAAAAGAGCAGCGTTTACCGGGATATCTATTGGCTTTATTGTATCGAACAACAAGATATAATTTACCTTTTTGGAAGAACGTGGCTTAAGGTAATTCACACTGTCAACTACTACCTTAACTACATCAGAGGTTTTAAGTGTTGGCGTTGAGCCTATCTTACTAAACCTTTCTGTTATCATTTCCAAACGCTGAACATCATTCTCTATTTCTGTTGTTGCCTGTTCGATGTTATCCTTATCCATTTTCAATAATTCCAGCCATGCCAGGATAGATGAGAGAGGTGTACCTATCTGATGAGCTGTTTCTTTGGCCATACCAGCCCACACTCTGTTCTGCTCTGCTCTTCTGGCAAAGCTAAACAGCAGATAAGCTACTGCAGCAAAGAAGGCAATAATCAGTATCTGAGCTATTGGGAAAAACTTCACCACAGTGAGCAAATCGGAGTCCTTATAATATATATAGGAATCGCCCTGATTGCCCAGATCAACCTCAATTGGCCTGTTCTGCCCTTCCATCTCTTCCAGTTCCTTTGCAATACTAACAGAATCTTCCACAATTTCAGGATCAATATTGCCATACATTATTACATTTTTACGGGAGCTGTCGGTTATAATTACCGGGACACTCGATGAATTAAGAGCGACTTCCGACATAAATGATTCAACGTAGTTATTCAACACATCCTTTAATTCTGAAAATAATCGGGAATCTTCATAATAAAGATAATTATACCTTCCGGGAAGAAATTCTATCTTTATGGGCTCATAAACACTGAATTGCTCCAGCAAATCGCCTGTGAGGTATTCCAGCGTATCGACATTATATCTAAGATTTCTGGTCCAGTTTATCTCTCCCTTTTCATTTGTTACTATAACAGGCACTGTTTTGTTATTGTATATCAGCTTAGTTAGAAAGCTGTAATCCGACGATTCATCCATTAGTTGCTTATAAACATCAGCAAGCAACTCCACGCGACTTCGCTCCTGATCCTGTAACTCGTTAAACAAACGCTCGGTATATACCACCATCTCAGCTTTACGCTGAACAGCATCAGCCCACAGCTTAACATTCTTACGCTCTTCAGCAGCAAATTTCCTAACAATTAAGTTAGTATAAAACAGTGAAACGCCTATAATTACAAGCCCGAGGATTGATAATCCTATTTTCCACTGCCGCTTTCTGGTATATAACTCCATAAGACTCTATTGATCCAACAAATTTAAAACTTATTCTCAATTAATATATTGTATGTGGTTTTTATAATATACTGACCGATATCGCACACAGATTGTAAAAATAATATACAGGTTAAATAATCAGCAAATACATTCATTACTGATTAACAATCATTTACAATTTATGGCACAATTAATGAAAACAGTCAGACTTACACATATAGTTAATAACAATAAAGAATGATAACTCTGAAGGATATCAATAAAACATATTATACAGGAACAAACAGTTTACATGTATTAAAAGGAATAGATGTAAACATTGAACAAGGCGAGCTTGTATCCATAATGGGATCATCAGGTTCTGGCAAATCCACCTTACTTAATATAATAGGCATGCTTGACAATTACGACAAAGGTGAGTTTATTCTTAATGGAGAGCTAATAAAAAAACTAAGTGAGAAAAAAGCAGCATACTACCGCAATAAGTTTATAGGTTTTGTCTTTCAGTCGTTCAACCTCATATCCTTTAAAAATGCTATGGAGAATGTAGCTCTACCACTGTATTATCAGAAGGTAAGCCGCAAGAAGCGGAATATGCTTGCAATGGAGTATCTTGAAAAAATGGGACTTGCCGAGTGGGCACATCATCTTCCCAATGAATTATCTGGAGGACAGAAACAGCGTCTGGCCATTGCCCGAGCTCTTATCTCACAGCCAAAGGTAATACTGGCTGATGAGCCTACCGGTGCTCTTGACTCAGCAACATCTATCGAAGTGATGAAGCTTTTTAAAGAGATTCATGAATCGGGTATCACTATTCTTATCGTTACTCATGAGCGTGAAATTGCTGCAGAAACAGAGCGTATTATTAAATTAAAAGACGGGCTTATTGATTCTATAGTAGAAAATGGTGAACGCCGTCAATGGCTTGAAACACAATATATGGCTTAATTAAGAATTATGTTTGATCTCGATAAGTGGCAGGAAATATTTAATACTATCAGGAAGAACAAGCTAAGGACCTTCCTTACCGGCTTTAGCGTGGCATGGGGTATATTTATGCTTGTAATACTGCTTGGCTCAGGCTACGGACTTGAAAACGGAGTACGCAAAGAGTTTGAAGGCGATGCCGTTAACTACCTGTCAATTAACTCTGGGGTGATGTCGAAAGCTTATAAAGGTATGAAACCTGGACGCAGGATCAACTTCAGCAACGAAGATCATGACCTACTGGCATCCATCGACAATGTTGACAAAAGCTCCACAAGAACCAGAATCTTCACCAATGACCTTATTAACTATAAAAACGAATACGGGAATTTCGACATCTTTGCCATTCTGCCCGATTACCGCTATGTTGAAAAAACAGCAATGATTACAGGACGCTTTCTTAATGATAAAGATATAGAAGATGTGAGAAAAGTGGTGGTTATTGGCCGCCTTGTTTACGAGGCTCTCTTTAAAGGGGGCGAACCTGCAGTAGGTAAATATATCAAGATAAGCGGAATTCCTTTTAAGGTATGCGGGGTTTATAATGATCCTGGTTCCGACAGAGATCTGCGAAGGGTATACATCCCTATCTCCACAGCCCAGCGTGTTTTTAACTTCGGCGATTTTATCCGATCAGTACATCTTAATCTGGATGATGCCACTGTTGAACAAAGTCTGGCTGCCGTTCAGGAAGTAAAGAAAAGGCTATCACAAAAGCATAAGTTCGACCCCGAAGATCAGCGTGCCATATTTATCTACAACAGTATCGAAAACTATCAGCAGTTTATGAGCCTATTTGCAGGCATCAGATTCTTTATATGGATTATTGGAGCTGGTACAATTATCTCTGGCATTGTTGGTGTTAGTAACATTATGATGATTGTTGTTAAAGAGCGTACCAAAGAAATTGGTATCCGTAAAGCTCTGGGCGCTACTCCTTTTTCTATTGTAAGCCTCATCCTTCAGGAGTCAATCCTTATTACTGCTTTCGCAGGATATATGGGACTTGTACTGGGTGTAGGACTGCTTGAACTTGTGGCAACAAACCTGCCAGTAATCGATTATTTCGCTAACCCGGAAATAAATATGAATATTGCTATTGCAGCTACATTGCTGTTGATTATAGCCGGCGGTATTGCCGGTTATGTTCCAGCCAGAAGAGCTGCTTCTGTTAAACCTGTAGTTGCTTTACGTGATGAATAAATTATATTGATATGTTATTGTTTGACAGAGATAAATGGACCGAAATTATGCATGCACTTGGCAAAAACAAGCTGCGTACTTTCTTTACTGCTTTTGGCGTTTTCTGGGGTATATTTATGCTGGTTATTATGCTTGGCGCAGGAAAAGGCCTTAACAACGGCGTTCAGCAGGATATGGGTGATATGGCTACCAATGCATTGTTTGTATGGACTAACCAAACATCAATACCCTACAAAGGGTTTCCGCGGGGCAGATGGTATTCTTTTAAAAATGATGATACAAAGGCATTGCGCGACAATATCAAGGATCTGGAGTATATAGCTCCCCGCCTGCATGTTTTTAGTGCTGAAGGTGATAATAATGTTGTAAGAGGCGACCGTACTGCTGGTTTTAGCATATTTGGTGAGTATCCGGATATGAACAAAATCGACCCTGTTAATATCCTTGCCGGACGTCATATTAATCAGAATGACATTGATAACAAGCGCAAAGTGGTGGTTATAGGAACAAGGGTAAAGGATGAAATGTTCGATCCTGAAGAAGACGCAGTGGGCGACTACCTCCGCATTCGTGGTGTGTATTTTAAAGTAGTTGGTGTGTTCTCATCAAAAAAGAACAGTCAGCAGGCTGAGCGTGAGAATCAAAACATTGCTATGCCTTTTACTACTATGCAGCAAACTTATAATATGGGCGATCGTGTTGGATGGTATGCTATGACTTCATATAAAGATGTGCCAGCTTCTGTTGCTCTGGAGAAGGTTAAAAAGCTGCTTCGTGAACGCCACTCTATCTCTCCTGATGATGAACAGGCAGTAGGGTCATTCAACGTGGAAACGCAATATCAAAAGATGGTAAACCTGTTTTTAGGTATCAATGGCCTCATATGGATTGTGGGAACAGGTACGCTGCTAGCTGGTGTTATCGGTGTTAGTAATATTATGCTTATCGTTGTTAAGGAGAGAACAAAAGAAATTGGTATTCAAAGGGCTATTGGTGCTACCCCTTTATCTATACAAAGCCAGATTGTTATCGAATCTGTGTTTCTGACTACTTTGGCAGGATATGCAGGACTGGTGCTGGGTGTTGGAACTTTGGAGCTTATTAATTATCTGATGGTGAAATTTAATGCATCAGGTATGATGTTTAATAAGCCTTCTGTTGATTTCGATAAGGCGTTTACTGCCCTGGTAATTCTTATTATCTCAGGGGCTATTGCAGGGCTTATCCCGGCAAGGAGGGCAACGCAAATAAAACCTATTGATGCTCTGAGAGACGAATAGTTAGAGTTTTAAGTTATAAATTATAAGTTTTAAGTTAACAGATATATAAAATGAAAACCTTTTTTAAAATATTAGTGACGATAGTAATACTTGGCGTGATTGGATATACGATGTATTTCCTTTATGAGAAATCGCAGGATAAGCCTGTTATTTATGAGACAACCAGCGCTGAGGTAAAAGATATTATTAAGAAAACAACAGCAACGGGATCGGTAGTACCCAGGAAAGAAATTGAGATTAAACCGGTTGTTTCCGGAATTATCGACAATATTTATGTTGAGGAAGGTGATATGATTAAAAAAGGTGATCTAATTGCACAGATAAGGATCATTCCTGATATGATCAACCTTAATAACGCCAAATCACGTATCGATATAGCAAAGATCAATCTAAATGATGCCAAACGTAACTACGACCGCCAGCTTGACCTTCTTGAAAAAGGTGTTATCGCTAAGGCTGATTTTGAGAAATATGAAACGGCATACTATAATGCACAGGAGGAGCTGGAGACTGCCAACGAAACGCTTGAGCTTATCAAAGAGGGGCAAACCAGCAACTCTAAAGAAGAGACCAACACACTGGTACGCTCTACTATTGATGGCATGATACTGGACATTCCCATTGAAATAGGAAACCAGGTAATTGAAGCTAATAATTTCAATGCCGGTACTACCATTGCCACCATTGCTGATATGGGTGAAATGGTGTTCGAAGGTAATATCGATGAATCGGAAGTTGGCAAGATCAAAGAAGGCATGTCGCTAATGCTGGTTATCGGAGCCATTGAAGATATTACATTTGATGCTATGCTTGAGCATATATCGCCAAAAGGTGAAGAAGTAAACGGCGCTGTTCAGTTCGAGATAAAGGCTGATGTAAAACTTCGCAACGACCAGTTTATAAGAGCAGGTTACAGTGCCAATGCTAATATTGTGCTTGCCAGAGCCGACAGTGTACTTACAATTCCGGAAGGCTTGTTACTATTTGAAAACGACACTGCTTATGTAGAAATAGAAACTGAGCCACAAGTGTTTGTAAAAAGACAAATAAAAACCGGACTCAGTGATGGTATCTTTATCGAAGTAATTGATGGTCTTACAAGAAATGATAAGATTAAGAAACAAATTTGAATATCTTTGCATAAGAAACCATCAAAAAAATAATACATGAATAAAACATTAATAATCCTGTTGGCTGCTTTCATAGGCTTTGCCGCTGTTAGCTGTGACCAGAAGGCCAAAAAGGAAAAAGAGGAAAAAGAAAAAACAGAAAAACCTTACATGTTTAAAAAGTACGCAGAGGTTAAGCTCACAACTGATATCAGTCATTTGAGTGACAACCAGAAAAAAATGCTGACATTACTTTTCCGGGCGGCTGATATTATGGATGAGATATTCTGGATTGAAAACATAGAAGCTAAGGATGCTTTTATTCCGGAAATTGATAATGAGCAGGAAAAGAATTACGCTCTCATTAACTATGGGCCATGGGATGAGCTTAACAATCTTGAACCATTTATTCCCGGTTATGGTGAAAAGCCCGCAGGTGCTCAGTTCTATCCGCTGAATATGACCAAAGAAGAGTTTGAGAAATTTGAAGACCCCAATAAAACAAGTCTCTATACTCTGATAAGAAGAAATAACAAAACTGGTGATCTTGAGTGTGTGTGGTACCACGAAGGCTTTAAGGATCAAGTTGAAAAGGCTGCCGCTCTGCTTGAAGAAGCATCCAAACTGGCCGACGACAAAGATTTTGCCAACTATCTGAACCTGCGTGCTCAGGCATTACTAACCGATGATTATCTGGCCAGTGATATGGCATGGATGGATATGAAAAATAATCTGATTGACATGGTTGTTGGTCCCATTGAAAACTATACTGATCAGCTTTTTGGTTATAAGGCCGCACATGAGGCTTTTATCCTTATCAAAGATGTTGAATGGAGTGAAAAGCTTGCCAAATATGCTTCTTACCTTCCTGAACTACAAAAACAACTACCTGTTGCGGATAAGTACAAACAAGAAGTTCCGGGATCTGATGCCCAGCTTAATGCCTATGATGTTATTTACTATGCCGGTGATTGTAATATGGCTGGTAAAACCATTGCCATTAACCTGCCCAACGATGAGCGTGTGCAACTGGAAAAAGGTAGCCGCAAGCTGCAACTGAAAAATGCCATGAAAGCTAAATTCGACAAAATTCTTGTACCTATTGCAAATGTGCTTATCGCAGAAGATCAACGCGATAACGTTAATTTCGAAGCTTTCTTCTCCAATACAATGTTCCATGAAGTGGGCCATGGTATGGGTATTAAAAATACAATAACAGGAGTAGGCCCGGTTCGTAAGGCTCTTAAAGAAAAATATTCAGCCATCGAAGAAGGTAAAGCTGATATTATGGGTCTGTTTTTGGTAACTAAACTTAATGAAATGGGTGCTTACACCAACTCCGAGTTGCTGGACAACTACGTAACTTTTATGGCCGGCATCTTCCGTTCTGTACGTTTTGGTGCTTCCAGTGCCCATGGCATGGCTAATATGATGCGCTTTAACTACTTCCTTGATAAGGGTGCTTTTACCAGACTGGATAATGGTACTTATTCAGTGAACCTTGATAAAATGAAAGCTGCTTCCAGCGAGCTTATTGATAAGATACTAACAATCCAGGGTGATGGCGATTATGAAGCAGCTAAAGCCTGGGTTGAAGAAAAGGGAAATATCACACCACAGCTACAGAGTGATCTTGATAAAATAAACGAAATGGGTATCCCTGTGGATATCTACTTCGAACAGGGTCCGCAAATGGTAGGTTTAAAATAATTATGGTGTCCGAAATAAAAACGTCCGCTGTTCGAAAGCGGACGTTTTTTTATTTATTATCAGTATGAATTTACATATTTATCTGTATTATTGCAACTTATTATTGTTGGTATAATTTATGATAAAAGAAATAACAATAAGATAATAGTATTAACTGATTAAAATCAGAATAATTAAAATTCAACAAATGAGAAAAATATCAATACTCTTTGCTTTTATTATTTTGCTATCAGGCATTAAGGTAAAAGCTGACGAAGGTATGTGGCTTCCAATATTTCTGGAACGCTTAAACTACGCAGACATGCAAAAGATGGGGTTACAACTTACACCAGAAGAACTCTACAGTGTTAACCATGGCAGCCTTAAAGATGCCATTTGCGGTTTGGCTTCAGACCCGGCACCCCGTGGCTTTTTCTGTACCGGTGAGATTGTATCTGATCAGGGACTTATGTTCACTAACCACCACTGTGGTTTTGATGCTATCCAGAAACACAGTACTCTGGAGAATGATTATCTGGCCGATGGTTTCTGGGCCATGTCAAAGGATGAAGAGCTTCCCAACGAAGGCCTGACGGCTTCTATTCTTTATCGTATGGATGATGTTACTGATGATATTCTGTCAAATATCAGTGACACTCTTACTGAAGAACAAAGATCAGCAGAAATTATGAAACTCAGAAACAATCTGGAAGATGAAGCTTCAGAAGATGGTAAATACAATGCTGTTATCAAGAGTTTTTTTAATGGCAACGAATACTATCTCTTTGTTTATGTAACATATAAGGATGTTCGTCTTGTTGGCGCTCCTCCATCAGCAATAGGTAAATTCGGAGGCGATACCGACAACTGGATGTGGCCACGTCATACTGGCGATTTTAGCATTTTCAGAGTTTATACAGCCCCTGATGGTAGTCCGGCTGAATACTCAGAAGATAATATCCCACTGAAGCCAAAGCATGTACTGCCTATTTCCATGGATCCTGTTCAGGAGAATGAGTTCTCAATGACATGGGGGTTCCCGGGTGGAACCGAAAGATATCTTACATCATCGGGTATCCAATACAAGGTTGATGAATTTTATCCTCCTATCGTAGAAGTGTTCGGCAAAAAGCTTGAGGTTTGGAAAGAGCATATGAATCAAGACCAGGAGGTGAAAATTAAATATGCTTCTAACTATGCGGGTATTGCAAACGCATGGAAACTATTTATCGGACAGGATAAGGCTATTGCTGATCTTAACCTTATCGAGATTAAGAAACAAAATGAAGATGAATTTATAGCCTGGGTTAACGCTGATCCTGACCGTAAAGCAAAATATGGTACTTCCCTGGAGATTATTAATGAGTCGAACAACAAAGAGGACGATGGCTTTAAAACTATGATATATGCCAGTCTTTCAGGTATTGGCGGGGCCGATATTATTGGTTATGCCCGTAATTTTTCTACACTCGACAGCTTTATGAGCAAGCTTAAGGAAGAAAAAGACAAAAAGAAAAAGGCAAAAAAAGAAGAACAGATACAGGAAACTGTTGCAGGCCTTAGAGAAGGAGCATCAGAGCACTTCAAGGACTATGATATGGCTACGGACAGAGATGTTTTTGCTGCATTAACAGAAATGTATATGAATAATATGCCGGAGGATATGCACCCTGAGCTGCTGACCAAACTTGTTAAAAAATATAAAGGCGATTATAATGCTATTGCTGATTATGTTTTCGAAAAATCAAATTTCTCAACACAGGCAAAAGTTGATGAATTTCTTAATGATCCTTCATTAAAAACACTGCAAAAGGATCCTGCATTTATTCTTTCCAATGAGTTTATGGGCGCTTTAATGGCAGCACGTCAAGGCAGTAGTAATGATTCTGAGGTTCAGAAAGCCGAGCGTTTATATACAGAAGGTATTCGTGAGTGGCAACCAAACAAGAAATTTTATCCTGATGCCAACTCCACACTCCGTTTCTCATATGGTAAGGTAATGGATTATTATCCTGCAGATGCTGTACATTATAATTATATTACTCATCTGAGTGGTGTTATGGAGAAAGAGGATCCTGAGAATGATGAGTTTATTGTTCCTGAAAAGCTTAAGGAGCTATATAATGCCAAGGATTATGGTAAATATGGTGATAATGGTAAAATGATCACTTGTTTCCTTACCAATAATGATATTACAGGAGGTAACTCGGGTTCACCGGTACTTAACGGCAAGGGCGAGCTTACAGGTCTTGCTTTTGATGGCAACTGGGAGGCTATGAGCAGCGATATTGCATTTGCTCCTGATTTGCAGAGGACTATTGTTGTGGACATCCATTATGTGTTATTTGTAATTGACAAATACGCAGGAGCCACAAATCTTATTGATGAGCTTACCTTTGCAAAGCCAACCCCACCTCCCCCACCACCAGCACCAGTAACTGAAGAAATGGATGTGGAAGTGGATGTTGTAGAATAATTCATTTCAGTGAGATAAAAAAGGCTGCTCGATGTATGAGCAGCCTTTTTTTTGGGGTAAAATACGGTGAATTTTCTGTTAGTAAAGCGAACAGCTCCAACTGCTAATTATCACTTCATCAGTTGTATCATTTAAGCTATCAAACTACATTTTTCATACGTATGAAACGGCGTTTTGATACGTATGAAAAATCATTATCATACGTATCAAAGACCCAACTAATAGCTATCATTTGCATAACTAATAGCTATCATTTGCATAACTAATAGCTATCATTTGCATAACTAATAGCTATCATTTGCATAACTAATAGCTATCATATTAACGATTAATAGCTATTAATAAACAAACCGCTACTTTCACAGCAAACATTATAACAGCTGGTAACTATAATAACTTCAAAAAGAAGTGATGATTTTTTTAGGACAAATAATTGTTGGGAAAGGTTTGTAATAGTATTAGGTAAGAATTTCGGGGTTAATAATTAGGGTAATGTTATAAAGTATTTTATTATTCAGGAAAGAAACCAGGTCAATGGCTTCTTTCCTAAAGATTAACTACTCCCCGCACTCAGAATTATACTTCAGTATATCATCGCAAAGGTTCTTAATGGAAATAGACTTAGCATCTGTTTTCATTGCTTCGCAGCCGTTATATATTTCGTCGTATTCTTTTTTATAGGATTTCTTGTTTACTGTATAAGTTTTATCGCCCTGAACTACGAAATATGATTTAATTTCGCCTCCGCTTACATCAATTCCATTAACTGAAGTCACACCTGATTCAGAGTTAGGATCAGGATAAACTTTAAAATTCTGGTCAAAACCATAATTCACAAGCTGCAACAGCGCCTTCTTACCTTTCTTTTTGTTGAACTCAACACTGTTAAATCGCACCAGATTGTTTTTAATAATCTCTGCATAATTTGTATTTACTGCACTACTGATACTCTTGGTGGCATTGTCAGCAATAGTAGTAGCCTTAGCAAATTTTGTAAGCTTTGCTGTTAATTCCTGAATCTCATTAGCTTTAAACTTATGCTTTTCCCCGTCTGCTGTCTTAATGGTTAAAGCATTAATACGTCCGTTGGCTGCCTGATAAGATGATAACTTATCAGCCTCATAGGTTTTACCATCAACTGTAGTAATTTTAAATTCACGCAAAAATGCCACATTGTCGTTGTTAATCATTGTTGCAAATTGCTGTGCTGATAACGATACTACCAGTATCATCAGCAAGGTTGTAAACATACTTCTCATAATATGTAATGTTAGTTAAAATTGAATAATAATATGTGTTTTAGTGAATCATGAGATGTGCTAAAAACGGCATTAAAATTATTAAAAAAAAAGTCTGAAACATATGCTTCAGACTTTTTTAATTTTTATTTTATACAAGATTTAGGCTATACCTTATTTTATAACAACCTTTTTATTAAAGCCATCTACTGAAAGGAAATAAACACCTCTTGAATAATCAGACACATCAATATTGATAGTATTACCACCAAAATTAGCCTTATAAACCATATTCATTACTCTACGGCCTGATATATCAATCAAAGCCACCTGAATATCATCTGAAGCAACAGCGTTAAAATCAATATTCAACATATTTTCAGCCGGATTAGGATAAACCTTCAGACTACCATTATCAAAAACAGAAGTAATACTACTGTTATCAATTACAGTTACAATAACTTTGGCAGTAGCATATAACGATTCGTTAGCCTCATAGGCAATCTTATACTCAATAGTATCAACACCATAGAAATCATCATTTGGCTGATAGTTAATAACATTTGTATTAGCAAACGGAATATAAGCAGTACCGTTTGCAGGATCGCCAATAATACTAAGAACAACAGGAGCTTCGATTTCATCATTAAGCAGCACCTCAGCTGTTACTGTTTGATCGATTACTGTCTCGATATCATCATCATTGGCAACAGGTGGATTTGTAAGCTCGTGCAATACACCACCATTATCCACAAACCTCTGAACAAAAGCCTGGTAATAAACGTTAGCCATAACAGGATCATGAATAATAACAGTATTCTCATCATTAACATTATCAGCGGAAGCGCTCCAGTTATGAGATCCTGTAAAAGTCATCGGATCACTTGAAGGAGCACCCTGGTCCACAACCATAAATTTATGGTGGAGAATACCATTGGTAATATCATCATAAGTATTATGTGAGGTAAGTGCTTCCTGCAGTATCTGGTTAACAGTAGCATCGTTATTACCTTCATTGTTAGTAATAACATTACATGCAACATCATCAGAGTTACGATCAGCAATAGCCTCAGCCATAGCATATCTGGTAATAAGCATAGTAGCTACACTAAGGTCATTATCAGCAGTACCGATAACATCAACAATCTTATCATTTACGCCATCAGAAGGACTGAAATAACATTCAACATCCTTACCACCGATTTCAAACATGTGTGGAGTATTATTCCTTTTATTCTCACCAAATTTAGCTTTTGTAATATCAGGAAGAGCACCATGAGAGCCCCACATTTCCTCAAATTCAATAACATAAGCCTTAGCCAGACTCTGATCCTGGATAATGATAACATTATTGGCATCGATATCAATCTGATCTTCGGTAACATTAGTGGAGCCAGTCCATACCAAAGGATCATTAGCATCATCAGACTCAGCATCAAAGATGATAAATTTGTTATGCATAATACCATCGCGTTCATAATCATCAGGACCGATAAGCACATTAACAGCAGTACCTTCAAGCTCTTCGATACCAAGATTAAGAGTAGTACCACAACCGATAGCACGAACACGCACACCTCTGTCAGCAGCAGCAATAAGGGCGTCACTTACATTGCTAAGACCTGTATTGTTAAAGTTATACATAGTAAAGTCAATAGTGTATTTGGCCCTGTTTATATAACTTATAAGAGTATCGTCCATCAAGTTATGAAGATATACAGCGTTAACACCTGTTGAATAGCTATTATCCACCGGAGTGTTAAAATACGCCAACATATTACCCGATGAATTTGATATAGTAGCAAACGACATCACACCAGAGAAAGCAGTATCATTTTCAGACACAGAGAAAGCCTGCACCCAGGTAACATCACCTGGCAGCAAGTCGGTAATCTGAATATTATGGTTAATAACGCTCTCATCAATGGTAATTACATTGTCATAAACAGTCTCTTCGGTTTCACCATAATAAATTTCAGTAGTACCTTCAATATTAGTTGGCCAGTCGAACTCCAGTGAATGCGATGTAAACTCAGAATTAACCAGAATATCAGTAAAATAAATAGAGCTAGGAAGATAGATATCATCAATATCACGAACCACAATCTGGTAACCTTCATTAGGATTACTATAATCAAACTGAGAGCACAATCCCGTAATAATAACAGGAGCACTTGGAATTAAAGTACCAACGATATCATCCTGACCTGTTTTAACGTAGATAGAACCAGTTTGTCCATTAGATGTAAAAGTATACAGATTATTTCCAGAGAATATCTGACCACCATCAGTAAAAACAGCATCATTAATCTGAATCAGCTGACCTTCATAATCTTCAGCAAGCTGATCAGGAGTAATTACAGCCGGATCAGGAACAGGGTTACCGGTAGAAATAACAGTAACATTAGTAATAGGATCAATTTCAAGAAGCTGGTTATAGCTTTTAAGAGTTCCGGTAATAGAAACAGAATCTCCTCTGTTAACCACACCAACTGCGGAGCCATAAGCAGCTATACCAGCAGTTTCATCCTGAAGGTATCTGATAATACCCAATTCGTCACCGTTAGTTGCAATACCCACAACAGTAACAGTAGCGCCAATACCCATCTGACGAGCTTCAAGAATATTACTTTGAGAATACCCGTAGAAAGAAATGGTAATTAATAAAATTGTAATTGTTAAAATTCTTTTCATTTTCATCTGTTAAAAATTAGAAAATAGTTACTTTAAGTGATGCTGTAAACTGACGCGGAGCCCCCATAAATACAGATGCTGAACGAGCATCAAATGTATTATAAGGATTTTGGATGTATGAGTCGTTATTAGTAGCATCGGAAATATATACAGTGTTTAACACATTAAGTACATTAACTCTGAGCGAAAAGCCAAGCTTATCAAGTTTATTGATTCGAAACCTATAACCGGCGTGAAAATTAACCATGCTATAGGCAGGAATAATCCATGAGTCGACCGGATTACCAAGCTCATCGGTACAATCTTCAGGCTGGAAATTTGAATAATACTTATCAAAGTAAGTGATATTACCTTCCAGATAAACATTCCTTACTGGCTCATACCTCAAACTGGCACCCAATTGTGTTTGTGCAGCATCGCCAACATGAATACCGGTAGCATCGAAGCTGATTTTATTAGCCGGCTGGTTATTATCAGTAAAATACATTTGAAGATCAGTAATCTTCTTATCCCAGATCCAATCGCCCAGAGAAACCAATCCTTGAAAATCCAGATTATTAAGTATTTTATAGATAAAGTCAACCTCCACACCAGTATGGATAGCATCCATTCCCGGGATATCACCATATGTGTAGCCTTCAACTCCAGTCTGAGGATCTTCATATTGCCCCCTAACCTGGTTAGTAGGTTTATTTTCCCATCGTGTATAATAAGCATTTATATTAGCAGTAAACCTACGTGAGTTATAAGAATACCCCACCTCAACAGCTTTCACAAGCTCATTTTTTGTAATGGAATCAGGCAGGAAGTTTGTTGTATATCCCTGGAAATAATATTTATAATCTCTTGTTTTAGACAAATACCCAACATTGGCAAACACATTACTATGTTCAGAAAGGTTGTAATTAGCGCCCAGTTTAGCGGTATATCCGGGAACATATTTCCAATCGGACTCTACATTATTATAAAGGTCAACTTTTTTAAAACTATTAACAGAAGAAGTAAGATTTAAAAAGAGAGTAAGATTATTTTTACGATACTCCAGCAGTCCAAAAACACCACCCCAGTTCATAAGGCCGTTATAATTAAAGTTAACCTTATCACCGACAAACTTCATACCACCATCAATGGCATAATCGCCACCCAGCAAGTCATAAACTTCACTGTAATGTTCAGCTTTATAATTCCTGAGATCTATACCCGCTGACAAATTCAGATTATCATTAATCTCATATCCAAAGGTTGTGAGTAAGCCAATCCATCTGTGGTTATTCTTATTCTCAACAAGATAGTTTGTGGAATAATAAAGCTTGTCACTAAAAGCAGTATCAATAGGATAATGTTCACCAAAACCCGTATTAGTAGGACCAGAATTTTGTTTATAAATACTCTGCCAGTCGATCTGACCAATCTCATCCTCAGTATAGAGGTCAGGATTCTGAATTACATCCTCGGGAGTAATCAAGTTAGTATTTTTCAAGCTGTGTCGTGTTTGCACACCGCCACCATTACCCAATGACATATAGAGAATATTAGAAATAATAAGTTTCTTATTAACATTCCAGGTATCCCTGATACTGAACATCGGTTTAAAATACATATTTACCCGTTCATTAAGAGCTTCGCGTTTAGCACCGTCATTAATAATTCTTGCCGACGAATCGCTGTTCCAGCTATCAGCATTACGAGTGAGATACCCCCACTGATAATTATAGGCAATACCCTGGTTGTTAATAACAGGGAAGTCATCAGAAGGAACGCCATGCTCACTTGCGTACGTAGTATCATACGTAGCGATAGCTCTTTTATAATAACGTTGAGTATGTTCCTGCGGAGCACCATAGGCAGTAAAGCTGGTAATATGGTTGCCCCATCTTTTATCTACTTTAAAGAATAGGAAGAAAGCTTTCACACTACTTTCATCAACCCAGCCTTTTCCCTGTTTATAAGAACTGGCAAGAGTAAAGCTCCAACCATTTTTCAAAAGACCCGATGTATAGCCAAGACTTGTGGTTGATTTTCCATTATTATCGAGAGCCTGTTCGATTGATAGAGACTTCTGGCTCTCGATACCTTTGGTCAGGATATTAATAGTACCACCAACAGAAGGCAATGCCAATTTAGAACGCCCCAATCCGCGTTGCACCTGGATACTACGTGTAACAGCATCCAAACCGAACCAGTTAGACCAGTATACCCATCCGTTTTCCATATCATTAACAGGGATACCATCAAGCATAACAGCCACATTCCTTTGGCTGAATCCACGGATAGTAATACGGGCATCGCCATCACCACCACCTTGCTCAGTAGCATAAACACCGGGAGTTTGATTAAGAATCATAGGAATATCCTGTCCGGAGATACGCTCTTCGATCTGCTGAGGAAGAACAGTAGTAAAAGCAACCGGTGTTTCCCTTGAACGGGCAACATCACCAACGATAGATATCTCTTCAAGCGTTATAGTTTCCAGATTAAACTCCAGATTAACCGTTTTATCAGCTACTGTAATATTCTTTGACACTGATTTACATCCAACATATGATGCTTCTATAGTATAACTTCCTTTTTCCAGTTCCAGTGAGAAATTACCATCAATATCAGTAACACTACCGGTGCCGGTACCTTTCACAACAACATTAGCACCCACCAATGTTTCACCAAGAAATGCATCTTTAACAACACCTGTTACCTTTTGTTTTTGAGCGAAGGCTGAACCCAGGAAGAATAAAAGAATAGCAAAAACAAGTAAACTTCGTTTCATATAACCATATTTAATAAGACCATAAAGGTGCCTGCGATATAAAAGCCACAGACACCTTATATATATATTATAGAAAATTCTTATTTAACCATAATTCTACTTGACAGATAACTATTGTCAACAAAAACAGCTTTTACAAAATACATTCCGCTTACTTCAATATTTGCCTGAACAACGCTTTGTTTAATTGGAGAATCATATGATATGCGTGTAATTTCTCTGCCTGTAATATCATAAACAGTAACAGACTTAACAGGAGCAGTAGCTACAAGGTTAAAATATCCTGATGTAACAGGATTAGGGTATACAGTAACATTACCCATAGCCTTGTTTTCGTTAACCGACTGGTAATCTGGATCGGCAACACACTGATGTGATCCCAGATTAGTCCATATATCCTGATAAGTTATATATCCTGAGCTATCGATAACACCGGGAACAGTATCCCATTCAAGAGTAACATTAAACGGATCAGGATTAAGTTTCACACCAGAAACAACGGTAGGTTTTCTTATTAAAGAATGATCTTTAGTCCATGCCATCCAGTAAGGGCCATAAGTAGTACCATCGGTAGCATAAGCCTGCACTACAAAGTCAATCACCAGACCTGTAACAGGTTCCCCTGATGTGTTATTATAAGTAAGGGTTGAGTCCTGAACATATGACCATCCTGTTTCATCAGCGATGGCATTACCAAGTCCAATTTCACCAATCAGATCAACTGAAATAACATTAGTCATACTGGCATTGGGAGCTTCCCCGTCAGTAGTTTTAACCAGTGCAATAGCATCGTTACCATTCATATAAGTAGGAGCCGGATAATCATGATCCAACTGATTTGCCATACCCTGGAGCACCGGGCTACATGCCGGTGATGTTGATGTACTTGTTGTTTGTCCGTTTACCAATACAAAAGTTGTGTATGGCTGGATAGTACCTTCGAGTTGTGTTACTCCTCCTTCTGTAAATACTGAACTACCGTTACTGAATCGTAACACATAGTAAGCACTCAAATCAATAGCCTGGTCAGTTGGATTATAAACCTCAACTGCTTTGTTGTTGCCACTTCCCTCTACATATTCCGAGAAAAATAAATCATCCTGTGCGCTCATGTTTAAAACAAATAAACAAGAAACCAATAAGAATAGCAATTTTTTCATTTTTTCTGTTTTTAATTTTTATTTGCAACAAAAGTAATATTAATTAACTTAATCTCTTCATATTTTTAACAAAGTGATTATAGTTAACATTTCCTAAACATGGAATTGGTAACATTAAGATTAAATTTTGATGTATTTCGTTGCAGCAAAAATAATTTTTTTATGATATTTTAAAATAAATAAATCACAAACCACAGCACTTTACAGACTGTACAATGCTACTGTAAGGCTTGTTATATATAACATTTACATGATATAATACTTATTGAGTATTTAGAAACAATCTAAAATAAAAAAAAAGCAACCCCTGAGGCAACCAACTTGATGGACAATGTGTCTTCCCTGTGTTATTGTGCTTTAACAATAGCGACGAAACAACAAGCAAAATGAGTAATAACGTAGCAAATACTATAGGTATGCTGTCTTTGGACATTTCTTTATCCTTCTGCAAACAAGCAGAGGAAAAAAAGGATGTGTTCTTTGATAATAGCTATATTTCTACACATAACTTTGTATTTGAAGAGGAGAAGTCTGTTTCACTTTCATTCAACGAAAGTGAACTTATTAATTTGAAATCAAACACAGACTTTAATCTCATAACAAACAAATCAGGTGATATTTCAAATATTTATAAAGAAGTTTCAAGAACCTCTAAAGATATCACCCTCAATCATCTTGATGTTTCTATAAACAATGAAAATTATGATGCTGCCTGGCATGTAAATGTACCAATTTCAGAGAGAACGATTATAACGTTAAACAACCACTCTTGTCAGTATAACGCTATTAAAAATATGATGACAGATGAAAATCAGATTCGTGTTTATAATAATAGCTCTGCTGATGAGGCAAATGTTATTCTCAATGTTCACTTTGTGATATAGTCATACGTAAAAGCCATACCGCAAGATTAATTTTAAATAGACAAGTTGCTCCGGTGTTCTGCCCAACAGAACACCGGTTTTTTTATTCTAAGCATTAAACTTTTAACTTTATATACTTTGATAAACTTAACTATTTCTTAACTTTGCGCCCTTAAAATAACAAATTCATTCAAAATGAACGACAGGTGGGGATTATTCCAAAAGTTTTTAATCACACAGGAACAGCAGGTTTCCATTTCAGATTTTATTATTAATGCCCTTGTTATCATTGTTCTCTCAATAATACTTGAGTTTACTTACATTAAAGCGGCACGTACAATAAGTAACAGGCGTCAGTTTGCAGGCACATTTATTATTATTGCCTTCACTACTATGCTTATTATCTCTATTGTGAAGTCATCACTGGCGTTATCACTGGGTTTGGTAGGTGCACTTTCGATTGTACGATTCAGGGCAGCTATAAAAGAACCCGAAGAGCTGGCATATATCTTTTTCGCCATAGCATTGGGTTTGGGTCTTGGCGCAAACCAAACAATTGTTGTGCTGGTAGCTTTTGTAATCGCCATGTTAATTATATGGGTAAGGTTTTTTATCAAAGGCCGGAGCACAATGCAGAATCTTTATCTGAACCTTACAGCCGACAAAAAGGATATTGAACTGGATCAGATAATTGAGCTTGTAAAGAAAGAGTTTGGTAAATATCACCTGAAAAGGTATGATGAAAACAATTCATTAATAGAAGCTTCATTTATGATTGACTCACCAAAGCCTGAAAAATTGTCGGCATTCAGTAAAGGCTTAAGCAAAATAAGTGAACAGGCGAAGATTTCATTTATTGAAAGTAAGTCGTTTTAAAAGCACTAAAGGCAATGCATTTTCCTACATTTAATTTTACAAATAGCAGATTTGAGAGAAAATTTGTTGTAGAAGACATGCATTACGCTGGTATTATTCAGCATATTAAATTAAACAGGACTTCATTTTCGTCACTGTACTTCCCCAGATATATAAACAATATATATTTCGACACATACGATCTGGATTTCTATACTGATAATGTTTCAGGAAAAGGTAGTCGCAAGAAGGCACGTATAAGATGGTATGGTGATCTGTTTGGCAGAATAGAAAAACCCGTTCTGGAGTTTAAGGTTAGAGAAGGAATGGTTGGCAACAAACATTCATTTCCTCTTGCACCTTTCACCCTTTCAGAAGATTTCACCAATAATATTATTCAGGATGTTTTCGATAATTCAGAGTTGCCCGACTGGGCATATTCTGTAATGAAAATGTTACGCCCTTCGCTTCTTAACAGATATAACAGGCAGTATTTCATTAGTTTTGATAATAATTTCAGGCTAACTGTTGATGATGAGCTTTCATACTATGGAATAGGCAGCAATAACAACAGCTTACTGGAGAAGCATACTTCTGAAGATATTATTGTTGAGCTAAAATACGATCAGATACATGATGGTGCAAAAGCAGCTGCCGTAACCAACAGTTTACCATTCAGACTAACAAAAAGCTCAAAATACGTAAATGGCTTTGAGCTCCTCCATCCTGAAATTACATAAAGTGAGAGTGTATCACAGTGGTAACTTGTCTGCTTATCACCTTGTAACCTTGTAACCTTGTAACCTTGTCACCTTGTCACTTTGTCACTTTGTCACTTTGTCACTTTGTCACTTTATAACCTTATCACTTTCCCTCAAACAAACTTCTCAATCAGCTCCACAAGTCTCGATGAATAACCCATTTCATTATCATACCATGCTACTACCTTAACAAGTTTGTTTTTCCCACCAAGGACAGCAGTTAAGCTTGAATCAAACACAGCAGAATGAGTATTACCAATAACGTCGATACCCACAATCGGGTCAGTAGTATATTGAAGTATACCCTTCAGGCATCCTTCAGACGCTTCTTTAAAGGCAGCATTTATCTCATCAACGGAAGTAGACTTAGCCAAAGTACATGTAAGGTCAGTAAGAGAACCATCAGGGACGGGCACACGAATTCCGGCACCGCCCAAATCATTTACCAGATGAGGAAATATTTTAGTAGCTGCTTTAGCGGCACCTGTAGTTGTAGGGACAATAGAATAAGCAGCAGCCCTTCCCCTCCGCCAGTCTTTGTGAGGACCATCAACAAGATTCTGATCCTTTGTATATGAATGAACAGTAGTGATAAAACCCTTCTCCACACCCCATCTCTCATCAAGAATTTTAATCAGAGGCGCCACATTATTAGTAGTACATGAAGCATTTGATATTATCACATCATCTTTATTGATAATCTCGTCATTAACACCAAGAACAACATAATTCACATCATCATGCTCACCTTTGGCAGGAGCAGATATTATTACCTTACGTGCACCGGATTTCTCCACATGCTTTATGGCATCATGTCGTGTAACGAACTTACCTGTAGACTCAATCACCACATCAATACCCATCTCCTTCCATGGAAGCTTAGCAGGATCAGGCTCACGTAAGACCTTAACAACCTTGCCATCAACAATTATTTCATTCTCTGTTGATTCAACACTACCCTTATAACCACCCTGTACTGAATCATACTTTAAAAGATGTGCCAAATTGGGTGCATCAGTCAGATCATTGACAACAACAACTTCCATATCCTTTCTCTCCTGGATTTTGCGGAAGGTAACCCTGCCAATTCTGCCAAATCCATTAATTGCAATTCTGATATTGTTCATATTTCTTTTATTGAGTATGCGAAATTAGTTATTTTATTACTTTTGACCCCCTGAAAAATATTGAAATTACTTATTACTAATAAACTTACAAGAAACTTACTATAATGAAAGAAGAAATCAGTGACTACTCTCAACTTGACAAGATAATAAGTGACAACACTGCCGTGATTCTGTATTTTTACAGCGATAATTGCGCTCCCTGCGTACAACTACGTCCAAAGGTACAGGAACTTGTTGAAGGTGATTATCCAGAGATAAAGCTCTACCTTATTGATGCAGAGAGCAATCCTGAGATACCTGCCAAATATGGAGTTTTCTCAAACCCTACAATCATTCTCTTCTTTGATGGAAAAGAATACAGACGTGAGAGCAAATACATCTCCATCCCACAGCTAAGCGAAACTATTTCCAGACCATACAACATGCTGTTTGACGCTGAATAGCTTTAGTACAGTGTGAGTGTGTATGTGATACACAGTTGCTAAACACCCTCAATAAGAGCATCCTCAAGCTGATAGTCTACATCACGCAGGAACTGTACAGACTTCATAATCTCATCATGCATTATCTTGTCTTCATTAACAAAAGACACCTTTTCGCGATATTTAGCAATAAAATCTTCAAGAAATGGGGATGACTTCTTTGGACGTCTGAAGCTTAGAGCCTGACTTGCATTAAAAAGTTCTATTGCCAGAATTCTCTCAAGATTTTCAACAACTTTGTAAGCTTTAGTGGCTGCATTAGCCCCCATACTAACGTGATCTTCCTGTCCTTGTGACGATTCAATAGAGTCGACTGAAGCAGGAGTACACAGCTGTTTGTTTTGATTTACTATAGAAGCAGCAGTATATTGCGGAATCATAAAGCCAGAATTAAGGCCGGGGTTGGCAACAAGGAACGGAGGCAGTCCTCTTTTCCCGTGAAGCAACTGGTACGTTCTTCTTTCGGAGATATTACCCCATTCAGAAGCAGCAATAGCCATATTATCCAGTGCAAGCGCCAGTGGCTGTCCGTGGAAGTTACCACCGGAGACAATAATATCCTCATCAGGGAATATAGTAGGATTATCTGTTACAGCATTTATCTCAGAAGAGAACACAGTGCTCACATAATTAATAGAATCTTTGGAAGCCCCATGCACCTGAGGGATACATCTAAAGGAATATGGATCCTGAACATGTTCCTTATGCTGTGATATAAGCTCACTGCCCTCCAGTAGTGTGCGGTAGCGTTTTGCTGTTTGTATTTGCCCCATATGATGGCGTATCTGATGAAGCTGATCATAGAAAGGTTCTATTCTGCCATCAAAAGCATCAAGTGAAACAGCGCCTATTATATCTGCCAATTCTGATAATCGGTAAAGTTTCAGCAAAGAGGTAACACCAAATGCACTCATAAACTGAGTACCATTTAAAAGAGCAAGACCTTCTTTAGACTGAAGTGTTATTGGCTTCATGGACAATTCCTTAAGAATATCCTCCGACTCTCTCCTTACTCCTTTATAATAAGCCTTACCCAGTCCCAGTAATGGCAAAGACATATGAGCCAAGGGCGACAAATCCCCTGATGCTCCAAGAGACCCCTGCTGATAAACAACAGGCAGTATATCATTGTTAAAGAAATCGCACAAGCGCTCTACCGTAGTCAGCTGTACACCAGAATGGCCATAGGCAAGTGATTGTATCTTAAGAAGTATCATCAGCTTAACCACCTTTGGAGGCACCTCTTCGCCTGTACCACAGGCATGAGATTTCACAAGGTTTTCCTGAAGTTTACCCAGATCTTCTTTGGATATGCTTTTATTATAAAGAGCGCCAAAACCTGTGTTAATACCATAAACAGGGGTGTCCTGTTCTTCAGTCTTTTTGTCAAGATAAGCCCGGCATTTTTGAATTCGGGCTTTGGATTCCTCAGAAAGGATAAGCTTGTATTCGTTATTGAGTATCTCAAAAACAGACCTGAAAGTTAATTTCTCAGGACTAATAATATGTGTTTTTGCTGTCATTGTTATATATATTGTTCAATTATCTTATTATTCAACATCACCACTACTGTTGATTCCTACTCCCTTAAGCAGAGTTAGCTTGAGAGTGAGCATGAAACGCTGAAGGTAAGCCATTCTCAATATCCTGCAGAACCCTCATTCATCAGTAGCGTTCTCTCGGTCTCCCAGTCTCAAACTCACTTCAAAAATCCCACAAGCTCTGTTAATCCAAGCTTATGCTGGTTACCTGTATTCATATCTTTAAGAGTAAGCACCTCCGACTTCATCTCTTCTTCGCCCACAAGAATAACATAAGGAATCTTCTTCTGGTCGGCGTACTTCATTTGTTTTTTCATTTTAGCCGGGTCAGGATATAACTCAGCACTGATACTATTCTTTCGTAGTTCAGACAATACTTTCAAACAATATTTAGCCTCTTCCCCACCAAAGTTAACAAGCAGCACTTCTGTTGAAACCAGAGAGCTGTCGGGGAACAAGTTTAGTTCATTCATAACATCATAAACCCTGTCGGCGCCAAAAGAAATCCCAACGCCTGACACATCAGGCAGCCCGAATATTCCGGTAAGGTTATCATAACGGCCACCACCACAGATGCTACCAATTTTAACATCTTTGGCAACTACTTCAATAATAGCGCCAGTGTAGTAATTAAGTCCGCGTGCCAGTGTAATATCAAACGACCACTTGTTATTAAGCTTAAGATCTTTCAGATGTTTCATAACAGTCATAAGCTCGTCAATCCCCTTTAATCCTGTTTCAGAAGTACTAAGTATTTCCATCAGCTGCGGGAATTTTTCTTTGAGAATACCTTCCATTTTAAGAATGGGCTGCAGTTTATCAACACTATCCTGTGACACACCATTTCTTATAAGCTCCTCATTTACCTTATCAATACCGATTTTTTCCAGTTTATCAATGGCAACTGTTATCTCTGTCATCTTATCAGCAGCACCAATAACTTCAGCAATACCATATAATATCTTTCTGTTATTGAGCTTAATTTCCACATTAACCCCAAGTTTAGTAAACACCTCATCAATAATCAGGATAAGATCAACTTCATTCAAAAGAGAGTCGCTTCCAATTACGTCAACATCGCACTGATAAAACTCACGATAGCGTCCTTTTTGTGGTTTATCGGCGCGCCATACAGGCTGTATCTGGTATCTTTTAAAAGGGAAAGTAATATCATTTCTGTTCTGCACAACATATCTTGCAAAAGGAACGGTAAGATCATAACGCAGACCCTTTTCACACATGCTATGGGTAAGCTTATTCAGATTGGGATTTGAGAAGTCATCAGCAGTCGTATTTTTCAAAAAGTCGCCTGAATTCAGTATTTTAAAAAGCAGTCTGTCACCTTCTTCACCGTATTTACCGGTAAGAGTAGACAGATTCTCCATTGCAGGAGTTTCGATAGGTTGATAACCGAACTTCTGAAAAACAGACTTAATAGTATCAAAGATATAATTTCTTCTCACCATCTGCAAAGGTGAAAAATCACGCGTTCCCTTCGGAATTGTAGGTTTTTGTGCCATGCCTGAAATTTTTTTGCAAAAATACTAATTACTATCGATTAAAGAAGAAACGCAGGGTTTTTAAGTATGGTTGATAATTTCACCGAGCTTCTTTGTAGCACTTTCCCAGCTATGATTGCGATGCACAAAATCGTAACCCTTCTCAGCAATTAGATTTTGAAGCTTTTTATTACTAAGCAGTCTGATTATCTGCTCCGCTAACTGCCGGGCTGTTTCTCCAATCAATATCTCTTCACCATCTTTCGCACTAAGGGCTGCATTAGCTAAAGGGGTGGTAATGGTAGGCACTTTCATTGACATAGCCTCCAGAAGCTTATTCTGCAAGCCTGTACCAATTCTCATGGGAGCGATAAATATCTTTGATGAGGAATAGGAATCACGAATATCGTCAAGCCAGCCACTTACTATCACTTTTGAAGATTTAAGAGCAGTCACTTTACGTGCAGGAGAAGCACCGGCAAGCATCACCTTAGCCTCCGGAATCTTCTTCCATACCAAAGGCATAATATCATTAACCAAAAAACCTGCTGCATCCACATTGGGAGGGTAAGCCATATTCCCTGTGAAAACAATATCATACTCCTTGTTTCTTTCCATAGGTTTAAAGAAATCATGGTCTACCCCATTGGGTATTACTTCTATCTTTTCTTTTTCAGGATGTGGTATAAGATTACGATCGGGGATAGAAATTATTGTCAGATTATCAAAGTAATCAAATGCCTTCTTTTCATATTCGCATAAGCGTCTGTACTCCATCCGGAATACTACAGCTTTTAAAAAAGATGCTTTCTCCAAACGCCGCTTAACACCATATGACAACACATCCTGGAAGTCGAGTGTTTTGCTGACATCAATATCCTTAACATAGTCTATTGTCCTAACAAACTGACAGTAGATATGATCTGGGTTATACTGATTAATAAGCTTTTTAATTTTACCTGCAGCCTGTCTGTTATAGAAATATCCCACCTGAAATGGCTTATTGGTAATAAACGCCATAAACATATTCCATAAACGCGCCAACAGTGGCAGCTTAAGGAAGTTTACTGAATGGCAATAGGGGCGTAATACACTAAATGCTCTCTTTTCATCGAGCCCTGAGACAGGGTTCAGGGCACATAAGATAATCTCGTTATTTTTAGACAACTCCTTTATCTGATTAAATGCTCTCAACTTATCACCTTTTTCCAAAGGATAAGGGACTCTTGAAAGTAGCACAAAAATTCTCATTACCTATCGCTGTTCATTTTGCTGACAAATATACACTTTTGTTAGTTTTAAGTTATGAGTTATTAGCTATAAGTTTATAATAAAACTCTGCCAGACTTTCAATAAGTTTCTTATTATTATGCTCTTTATCAATCAAATCAGCAGCATTTCTACCAACACTTTCGCAATACTCTCTATCAGAAGCCAGTGATGAAACAGCATCAGCCATTTTATTTTCATCATCGGCAATAATAATATTCTTTCCGGAAGTATAGTTAATACCCTCAGCACCAATAGTTGTTGATATAACCGGCTTACCCAGTGCCATGCTTTCGATAATCTTTATACGAATACCACTACCCGACAGTAATGGGGCTATGGAGATACATTTGGAACGGATAAACTCGTGAGCATCGGGTACCTCTCCCACTACCACTACGTTAGGGATGTTGGAGTTAACAAGCCACTGCGGCATCTCACGACCTGCAAGATAAAGCTTCAAATCAGAATGCTTTTTATGGACCAAAGGCCATACTTTGTCAAGAAACCAACTGATACCTTCTTCATTGGGCATCCAGTTCATGGCGCCAATATGAAACAAGGATATTTCATCAGGGTATTTATCAGATCTTTGAAAGTTCTCAAAGTTAATACCAAATGATATTGCCTTAACGGGAACTTTAGAAGCGTCCTTAAAGAAACCTTCATCTTCTGAAGAAATAGGAATAATCCCATCATATGAATTAAGGATAGTTCTTTCGTAATTCTCCAGAGTACGATAGAGATGTTTTAAATATACTTTCTTTAAAGGATTCCTGGTTACAGATGCAATACGTTTCCATATCATATGCTCAATATTATGAGCTCTGAGAACAACCTTAGAATCACTAAGCTCCCTTATTATATTTATATAAGGAGACATAAAAAGGGTCTCTATCTGAACAATATCATACGAGTTCTCATCTAATATCTTTCTTAGTATCTGTTCAAAATCAGTGGAAACAAACCTGCTTACATGATATGATTCATTGGTAAACAAATTGAGAAAAGCAGGTACAGGCTTTATACTCAAATCGATGTAACCAAGCTCAATATTAGTCTTTTCTCTGTACTTAAGCGGGATATCCTCTACATTAGTAAAGTATTTATTGGTATTAATCGCCAAAACTTTAACACTATGGCCTGCTTCACATAATCCTTCAATAATATTATTCATCGCAATGGGACCACCTTCACGTGGTGGCCAAGGCGATTTATTGCAAATTATAAGAATATTCAGGTTACTCTTCATCGGAATTGTTTTTCTTTAAGGAAAGTCTCTTGAAGAACTTCGACCAGCTTTCCGTATCCATAAGCTGAGCATCCGTAATAGCTTTATAGGTAAGGAACAAACCCAGCGGCAGCACAATCAATGTAGATAGCCAAAGTCCAAACTCCACATTCCACTCACCTGTTTTAGCAGCTTTCTCGCCTGTCATTGATATCACATGGTAAATAACAAAGAACACAACCGAAACAACAACAGGCAATCCCAGTCCTCCTTTTCTGATAATAGCCCCCAGTGGAGCTCCGATAAAGAAGAAAATAAAGCATGCTATTGACAGTTTAAACTTCTGATGCCACACAACTTCATGCTTGGTTATTATTGTTGTTCTCGATTCTAACTCCTTTTGGTAATTGATGATATTCTCTTTTGCCGTTCGTGAATCACGAATAGCAAGATCAACAACTTCCATTCTGCTCTTCAGTTTAAAGTTGTCAATAATGGGGGAAACTATCGTATCAGCAAACACTGAAGTATCAATTGCAGTAGTAAGTGTTGTGTCGTTTTCACGAATAAAAGTAAACCTTCTTTCAAAGTTAGTTCTGAACCTTTCCTGCGATTTAACACGTTTCTCACTCAGGGAGTCGATAGACTGGTTAAGCTGCTTAATATTAAGCATAGAATAATGAGTTTTAAAAAGATCCTCATTGGTACGATTCATCTGAAACTGGCTCAGATCGAAGTTAAGAACCTGTTTATCAAACTTGGTTGCTTCAAAAGGTCTGGAATCACGATATCTGGCAACATCAGTAATATCAGTATACCTATAACCATTATATAATGTAAATATGATGCTCTTTTCATCAGGAGCAAGCTGCATGGAGCCGCTTTCTGCAGATGTTACAATAATATTTCCCTTATTTGCTGTGTGATCATATATTTTAACATCATAGATAGTACTGTTATCCTTTGCTTTTTGTCCAACTCTTATTACATAGCCATCAAGACCATTATAATAAATACCTTCATTAATATTAAAAGCCAGCTTTTGCTGACGCACATCATAGAGCAGCGAACCGAATTTAAGATTTGCAACAGGCAGCACATAGTTAGAGAAAAGAAATGCTGATATACTGATGATAAGAGAAAGTATCACAAGTGGTTTCATGGCTTTGCCCAATGAAATACCAGCCGCTTTCATAGCTACCAGTTCATATCTCTCACCCAAATTACCAAAGGTCATAAGCGACGATAACAAAACAGCCAGGGGCAGGGCTAAAGGAACAAATGTTGACGATGCGTAGAACATCAGCTTAGCGATAATATACCACTCAAGGCCTTTACCCACAAGGTCGTCAATATATTTCCAAAGAAACTGTAAAAGGAGAATAAACAATGCCACAAAGAAAGTAAACACAAAAGGTCCAAGGTACGACTTAAGCATATATATGTTTAATTTCTTCATATCAAATATTCGGTTACAAATATAAGAGCAATGTTGTAAAACAATAACTAATTATTACATGAATTATTTCCTTAAAGAAGAATCAATAGAAAATCTCACTCAGGTTTTCTTTTTCTCCTATAATAGTGTCATTATTGATAATAGCCATTGAGTTTATCTCCACCAGATCCACAACCTTAAGGTCACTCAGCTTTGTATCTTTCAGCTCCATAAACGACGGACCATATTCAGGTTTCTTTTGCAGAAGCACAATACCGTAATTACATTCTGAAACATCTGAACCGGAAACCACTACTCTCGACAAATCTTTGGAGGCCAGTCCGATATTACATCTGCTTATCTTCACATTATCAACCATAACCTTAGAATCCTCACCACCACTAATACCTTTATCACTGGCAATGTTAATAGTTGTTTCCACAATAGATATCTCACTACCTGAAAAGTCAATGGCATCATTTCCAATATTTTCGAAGCTACAGCCATACACAGTACCCGTACAGAAATCGGCATCATAAGCATCACCAAAGGTATATTCAAATGATGAATTCCTTAACTCAAATGCAGAGCGTACTGTATTCAGAGCATCCTCACACTGGTTACGATAGAACAATGCATTATCAATAATCACATCCGATTCATAAAAAGTCACCGATCCTGTAAGCGTCCAGCCATGGTAGTTAAGTGTATTCAGGTTCTTAAATCTTACATTCTTAACAGTGGAAACACCTTCAGCCTGAAGTACTGTAATACCATTAGCAGTGTAATCCGAAGATATTATTTCCACCGGATTATCCAAAGTACCAACAATATTCAGAGGGCTGTACGACAAAATCAATGCACTGTCAATTATATCAATTTTAGTGCCTGCATATATATTAACCATATAGCCTTCAGGTATTATCAAAGGCTTATCGATAACAATATCACCATTACGGAAGTCAATTTGCCCCGACTGCACCTTAGCAAATACAGGGTTATTCATATCAACAAGCTTCATTATTTTCTGCTGAGGCGTTTCACCTTCGGGGTATGGCCATTTAAGCACAGGAACAGAGTATGTATCGTCGCTGCCTTTAATATAAAAGAAAAGGTAATTTGCAAGAGTGTCAGCAGTAACAATTCTTTTCACACCATCATACCCTTCTCTATACCCTTTCACTGACAAAGGTTTCGGGAAGAAGCTTGTAATAAATTCCTTTTCATATCCTGTCCCCACAACTTCTATCCTTGCCGGGAAGTAGTTTCTTATATCAAGCTGGAGGCTGTCGTTTTCCGATCTTTCAGTGTAAACATTTACAAAGTATTCAGGAGTATCTTCAAAGGCGGAAGAATCAGAATAATTTTCAGATCTGTCAATAAGAATTATATCAGCACCATAATTATTACTCATAAAAAGATCTTTTAACTGAGGTAAAAACGATCTGATTTCAGCAGCACTCTTACTCAAAAGCTCATTATCGAAATAATAATTCGGGAATTCCATTCGCAGGAGTGAATCCAAATACACAATCTGTTGTTCTATATCTTCATAAAATGTATCAATAAAAACAGGATCCGTAAACTTTTCAATGTAATTGAAATACTTCGATACAAACAGCGAGTCCTTGAAAAGCCGGTACACCAAATTATCAAAGTTTGCATTAGACTCATCATTTTGAGAATAAACTTTATAAAAGATAATATCATTAACACTGATATCAAGATGCTCCTCCATATTCTCTGTATATGCATCATAAGCAATTGGTTCAAGTTTACATATAACAGGATTATAGTAGAATCTCTGATTATGCCATGTTTGTCCATGGCGGGCATGTGATAAATCAAGTATTGCGTAATAAGCAGCCAGTTTATCGATATCAAATATTTCACTTGGTCTTTTAAGATTCTGCCTGTACTGATTCATCAATATATCAGCGTTTTTAAACTGTTTAAAAAGAGCAGAGTTGTTAACAGTTTTGTTCTCACCAAAAGGCACAATCTTACCAGCTTCAAAGTACGGAAACGAGTACCATGTACCCTTAAAGATACTATATTTTTGCACTTGCCAGAAAGCATCTTCCGAGAATTTCACAATAGGACCTTCTCTTCTACTGTTCCATTCGGGAAGCTGTTTCACAAAATGCTCTTCCCAGGCATACAATCCCCTTGACGAATTGTTAACACTTAAAGTAACAAAATTATATCTGGTTGTTAACACGTCATTCTCTCTGAATAGCTCATGAGCTACCCACTCATTCAAAAATCCCCTTGCTGCTGGCGTTTGAAGCGAAAACACTTTCATTCTGTTAAAAGTATTTCCTTTTCTCATCTTTACGCGATACGACCATTTATTGCCCCACAGATGGTCTAACCAATCACCTTTCAGACGCATTTTTGCTTTTTTTGCTATGTCATTATCCACAACAATTCCCTTAATCCAATCATTATCATCAATCTGAAGAACACCATCCCCGAATGCTTCTTTTCTTTTACGATTAATTTTAATAATATCAATAGTATCAAAAACAAGATTAAGCCCCTCCTTATAATTATATTCAGGATAAACTTTTGAAGAAAGTCGTTCAATGGAAAAATTGTCAAAGAAAACAGTATCTTTACCATTATTCCATACATATATTTTGAGCCCGTTAATACCAAAATCCGGGGGTGTATATACATCTAACACTAGTTGTTCCCAACCGGTGCTATCCATTATCACAGGATCGTTTGCCACAATATAAAAATCAGCACTATTTTTATCAGATGTTGCAACAAGAACACCATTATCATCTTTTGTCTTTCTCCATACACATACCCGAAAATATGTATCAGGACCAACATTACTAATTAAATTTGTAAAAGCAAATGCACTTTTTCCACCAATAGTCATGGCAGAGAACTCCCCATTATATGAAACTATTGATGATTGTAATGCACCGCCCTTAAAAGTATAGGAAGAATCATTTTCAGCAATAAAATTATCACCTGTTTCGTCAACCTTCTCAGCATCACAAATTACTTTCGTGCCAACAGAAAATGAACTTTGCCTAACACAGCTTTCGGTTAATAAAACTATTATTACCGACAGAAAAACAAAAAATATAAATAATTTCCTCACTTATCAGATCACTTTACGAATTAAACATGCAAATATAGATAAACAAATTGTAGTTTTATATATCTTAGCAAAATGAAAACCTTATTAAATATACTGGGAGTTCTTTTGTTATTCAATGTCTTTAACATCAACGCGCAAACAAAATATTCTTTCTTTATTGCAGGGCATACTTATGGCCAACCCGGAGTTAACAACATTGGGTTTCATCCTCCCTTTAAAGAAAAGTTTGAATACATTAAGAATCGGTCGGAAATAAAATTCGGAGTGCTTACGGGTGATATTGCTGGTACACATCCAGACAGTAATGACTGGGATGAGGTTGATGCTGACATCAGCGAACTAGGACTTCCTGTATATATGGCGGTTGGAAATCATGATATGCGAGAAAGGGAGTTATATGAGTCACGATATGGCAATACATACTTCTCATTTATCTTTGAAAATGATCTGTTTTTAATACTGGATCCAAATCTTAATGGGTGGAGCATTAAAGGCGACCAGCTTGATTTTATGTACAACACAGTAAATGAGAATGCTTCTTCAGTAGATAATATCTTTGTTTTCTTTCATCAATTATTGTGGTGGGAAAATGATGGTATTTATGGCCATGTTGACCCAAACTCCAATGAAGGCATTGAGCGTCCAATAAACTTTTATACAGAGTTAGAACCTTTTTTCCATAATTTGAATAATGAAGTAGTTATGTGTGCAGGTGATTTAGGTGCTGCATCATGGAGCGGAGACTTTTTATACGACAATTATGATAATATCAGCTTTGTTGCAAGTGGGATGGGCGAAGGTATTGGTGACAACTTTATTGTAATCAACGTTGATGAGGAAAAAGAAATAACTTATGATTTAATTTGCCTTAACGATCCTATAACCGAATGCATGGGTGAACTTACTGATTATGAAATTTCAGCTATTGACAATTTAAATCCCAACGAGACTACCTTAATATATCCGATGCCTGCGGATAAATATATAAAATTCAAACATATAGTTGGCACGGTCACTGTAAGTCTTTATAACCTGAATGGTGTTGAAGTCTTCCAAAAAACATGTAAAGCTGATGAAACAATTGATATTTCAAGTGTGAAACCTGGTTTTTATGCTTGTAAAATTAGTGGCAATGATGATTATTATTTAACTAAGCTAATAATTCTTGAATATGGCAATTAATAAATATGTTATTTCTTCAATAAACATTCAGTAAGTTAGTTCCTATTAATTAGAAATCCCTTGCAATATTATACTTATTCAAAAAATCACTTAATTTGTTAAAGCCATAAGTTAAGATAACCTTCATGAAACGACCTCCAATCATATATTAATACAGAAGTAGAAATTTGGCAAGACAAACAAAGAATTCTCCTTTGCTAAATCACAATACATACAGATATTTATCCTCATCAAATATACATTAAAATTACCCACTTGTATATTCACCAGTTCTCACCTGTGTAATCACACATTCCCACTTGTGTTATTAAACTTCTGATGCGCATCAGAATGATTTCTGATGCGCATCAGGATTATTTCTCATGCGCATCAGGATAAGTTTTGATGCGCATCAGAAAACTAAAATCTCTTCATAAATCAATCAATTGGTGAAATGAAAATTATTAATCCATTTTATTCTCACTAATTTATTACATTATGATTAACTACATTTATCGACATTATTGAATTATCCACACAAAAAAAGTTAATTTTGTACTCAAATATCAGGATTAGTAATTTGCATAAGAATGCAATTAAAAATGCTTGGATCAAATGACAAACAAATTATCAATTCTTATACCTGCGTATAACGAAGCAAAAACCATTCATCTCATCCTTAACAAGGTGCTGGATGTTAATCTGGTTAATGATATAAAGAAAGAAATAATCATTGTTAATGATTTTTCTAAAGACAACACAGCGGAAGTAGTGAAAAAGTATATCTCAGATCATAAGGAAGAAGACATTAAACTTTTTGATCAGCCTGTAAATATGGGCAAAGGCGCTGCTATTCACCGTGGCATTAAAGAAGCAACCGGAGATTATATTATAATACAGGATGCAGACCTTGAGTATGACCCTGAAGAATATAACTTATTGCTAAAACCAGTTGTTAACGGGTTTGCAGATGTTGTTTATGGTTCTCGTTTTATGGGTGGGAATCCACACAGAATCCTATTTTTCTGGCATTCAATAGGAAACAAGTTCCTTACGAGCATCTCAAATATGTTTACCAATCTAAATCTTACAGATATGGAAACATGCTATAAGCTCGTTAGAGCAGATATATTTAAATCGTTAAACCTTATTGAAAAAAGATTTGGCTTCGAACCGGAACTAACAGCAAAGCTATCGAGAGTACCGAACATCCGTATCTATGAAGTTGGTATCTCATATTATGGAAGGACATACGAAGAAGGTAAAAAGATTGGATGGAAAGATGGTTTCAGGGCCATATTCAGTATCTTTAAATACAATATTTTCCAGAGAAAGTAAACGAATAACACCAAATTATCATGAAGTTTCTTGAAGAAAAAGTAACGGGCTATATACTTTTGATTTCAATATTTGTGATTGGCATAATTATTATTTTAACTACTAACAATAGCCTTGGAGGAGCTGATAATTACTCTCATTACCAAATAGCAAGATGGAGTTGGAAACACTATTATTTATTTTTTGACCACTGGGGGAAACCTGTTTACACGATATTATCTTCACCATTTTCTCAGTTTGGAATTGACGGATCAAGATTTTTCAACCTAATAACCGGACTTACTACTGCATTTTTCATCTGGAAAACAACAATAATTTTAAAGATCAAAAATCATATAATTTCTCTTTTGTTAGTAATTTTCACTCCCATCTACTTTTCGTTGATGTTCACGTCACTTACCGAAGTCCTTTTCAGTTGCTTTCTCGCAATTGCAGTTTTCCTTTTTTTTGATAATAAATATATTTTATCGGCTATAATAATATCATTTGTCCCAATGATAAGAACTGAAGGTGTTGTGCTTATACCTCTGTTTATTATAGCATATGCCTTAAAAAAACAATTAATTTCGATAATATTTGTTTTAACTGGTTTTATAGTAATAAGTACTGCAGGTTACTTTTTTACTAATGATTACTGGTGGCTTATTACACAGATGCCCTATAATGGAGACGCTAATGACATTTATGGAAGCGGCTCTTTATTCCGATTTGTTAATGATATGAGAGGAATACTAGGTTATCCTATTAATGTTCTATTTGTAATTGGCATGCTGATTTTACTTTTCAAATGGATAATAAAAGAAAAATTTCAACTTTCATCAAACTTTTACATCTTATTAATTGTAGCCGGATCGTTTATACTCTTTTTTACGGCTCACTCAATAGCATGGTGGAAAGGAATTGGTAATTCATATGGGCTTATACGTGTAATAGGTTCGGTAACTCCAATGACAGCCATTATTGCACTTCCTGCTTTCAATCTGTCAGGCGTTATAATAGGAAAGTATAGCAAAAAAATATGTATAGTAATGTTGTCATTGTTAACTGCATGGATTATTGTACTCGGACCGGGAACCCACAAAAGAGGATTTAAAATAGATAACCAACAAAAAGAAATGATTAATGCAGTAAAATTTTTAAGTAATAACCAACTTGAAAAGAATAAAATATATTATTTTGATCCATATATTACAATTCTTTTGGATATTGATCCATATGACGAAACAAAATGTAACTGGGGAATTGGAAACACATTAAAGCCCTCTTCAAGCATGCCTGACAACAGCATTTTGGTCTGGGATGCACATTTTGGACCAAACGAAGGTAGAACTCCTTTAGATAACATTACTAGTGACGAGAATATCAAATTAATTAAAGCCTTTACACCTAAAATATCATTTAAGACCGTTGGAAATAATGATTATTCGATATATGTATTTCAAAAGAATGACGGGAAATAATAAACGTACATGCAACTGTATAAGATCTTAATCTCATAAGAATTGGTTAAAAAAATGTACTTTAGCATTTTTATTTAAGTAAGCAAAATAGTAAAGATAAATGAAAGTTATTACAAAGTATTCGATAAATAAATATATAAGACTACTAAAAAAAACAGACTTGTCTTTACTGGCTGTTATTTTCTGTATTATAGTTGTTTTCACACTGGATATGAGATATAAAAACTGGCAACAACAAAAAACAGTTTTGTTTCATGATGTTCTTTCATACTATGCCTATTTACCTTCGGCTTTTGTATATCATGATATGGAGTTAAACTTCCTAAAAAGTGGTGGCGACAAACTGGGTAAACATTTCTGGGGGAAATCTACTTCAGAACATAAAGTTGTTATTATTACTAGTTATGGTATGTCTCTTTTATACAGTCCCTTCTTTGGGCTAGCTCATATATATGCTGGAATAACAGGCTATCCTCAGGATGGTCTATCAACACCTTATTTGATTGCATTGGTTTTTTCCAGTCTGGCATATCTGATTTTAGGCTTATTTGCTCTAAGGAAGTTGCTGCTCATGTTTTTTTCACAAACAGTAACAGCAATAACAATAGTAGGGGTTGTAATTTCAACAAACCTTTTATGGTACGTTGCTTTCGAATCAGCAATGTCTCATACATATAGTTTTGCATTAATTACAACATCTATTCTGGTATACGATAAATGGATCAAAAGTCCTAAAATATATTTAACAATAGTGCTTGGGCTTTTAATTGGAATTATCTCTATTGTAAGACCTACAAATATTATTATTGTGGTATTATTTTTCTTCTGGAGAACAATCTCTCCGGAAGACATTAAAAAACGATTTATAACAATAATAAAAAGGTGGCCTCATCTGATACTTATTGCTATCATGGCAACAATAATATGGATCCCACAGTTTATGTACTGGAAGTATCTTACAGGCTCATACTTATACTATTCATATCCTGATGATCAGGGATTCTTCTTTAACAACCCACAACTTCTCAACATAATGTTCTCATGGCGCAAAGGATTTATAATTTACACACCATTAATGGCCTTCTCAATTCTCGGAATTATATTATTGTATAAACAAAAACGAGAGTTATTCTTGTCTGTGATAATATATTTCCTTTTAACATGGTACATTTTATCCTCATGGTGGGATTGGTGGTATGGCGGAGGGTTCTCTATTCGTCCACTAATAGATTCCTATGGCATCATGAGCTTAGGAATAGCATCGTTTTTAACATGGGTACTCAAAGTAAGGGTTAAATTTGCTAAAGGTGTTCTTATTCTTCTGTTTATCTCCTCCTTAGTATTAGGTTTTTGGAATTACAAGCGTTATTATGGAGGATCAATCCATTGGGTAGCAATGACAAAAGAAGCATTTCTTGATAATTTCTGGTCAGCAAAACCAAAAAGTGGTTTCTATGATAAACTAAGAGCGCCTGATTACGAATTAGCTAGAAAAGGGATTTATAAATATAAAGACGAAAGCGAAGAAAATAAATAAATATGTATAACAAAAAGAAAATAGCGGTTGTTATACCCACCTACAAATCTAAAAATCATATCCGAAAAGTTATTGAGACAATTCCTGAATGGGTGGATAAAATTATTGTTGTAGACGATAAGTGCCCAGAAAGTTCAGGGAAATTTGTTCAGAACGAATTCCATGATAATCAAAAAATCATTGTCCACTTTAATGACATTAATTTAGGAGTTGGAGGTGCAACAATAAATGGGTATTTAATATCAATTAATAATGATATTGATGTTACAGTAAAGATGGATAGCGACGGACAGATGAACCCTGATTATCTGGAAAGACTCATAGAACCTGTTTGCAATGAAAAAGCAGGCTATGCAAAAGGTAATAGATTTGTCGATTTTAAGTCTTTAAAAGCAATGCCAAAAGCAAGATTATTTGGCAACAGCATACTTTCATTCATGACCAAAGTAGCATCAGGATACTGGAATATTATGGATCCTACAAATGGATATACTGCTATTTCCAATGACCTATTGAAAAAAATAAATTTAGACGCTCTAAGTAAAAGATTCTTTTTTGAATCTGATATACTTATCAATTTAAACATCCACAATATTATTGTACGAGATATACCTATTCCTGCCCTATACGGTGATGAAGAGAGCACTTTAAGTATAAGAAACACTATTCTTCGTTTTCCCTTTCACCTTATGAAAGGGGCCTTTAAAAGATTCTTTTATAAATATCTGATTTACGACTTTAACATGGTATCAGTATATAGTATTTTTGGAGGGATATTTCTTTTATGGGGAGTGTTCTATGGTATTTTTAAATGGGTACAAAACCTTAACCTGGGTATAGAAACCCCAACTGGAACAGTGATGCTAGCTGTATTACCCTTAATATTAGGAACTCAATTCCTACTCGCAGCAATTAGTATTGATATTAATTCCGTACCTGGGAAAAATAGTTTTCATGAATAAAGATTTTAATAAGCTACAATATTTTAGTGAAGGCCTCATTATATTATTCCTGTATTTAATACTATTTATCACGGGAACAGTTGTAATATTAACAACTCACTCTGGTTTTGGTG
This sequence comes from Bacteroidales bacterium, assembly GCA_963676635.1. Classification (GTDB taxonomy): domain Bacteria; phylum Bacteroidota; class Bacteroidia; order Bacteroidales; family F082. Next base: position 3,539,016 of record OY781105.1, on the reverse strand, counting down.
GCGGTGACAATTATGTTCATTATGAATTTGCACACTGGGGCTGGAAGCATCCAGAATTGCTATTTGATCATTGGGGAAAGCCCGTTTTTACTATTCTATCCTCACCTTTTGCACAATTCGGAATAAATGGAATAAGGTTTTACAATTTGTTGATAGGTTTGCTTACTTCTTTTTTTGCATTCAAAACCGTAAAACTTCTGAAAATTAAATTTCCATATCTTATAATTGGATTTGTTGTTATTACACCTATATACTTTGCAAGTATATTTTCAGCACTAACTGAAGTAACATTCAGTTGTTTTATCATGCTTGGCATCTATCTGTTCTTTAAAAACAAATTCATATTTTCTGCTATAGCTTTTTCATTTCTCCCAATCATCAGAACGGAAAGCATTGTAATAATACCAGCTATTGTATTAGCGTTTATTTGTAAAAAAAAATATCTATCACTTATTTTTCTCTCTGCTGGCTTTATTCTCTTAAGCTTTTTTGGTAGGACTTATTATGATAACAATTTCTTCTGGCTTATTACTGAAATGCCCTACACAGGAGGCACTGAGGGAATTTATGGCAAAGGTTCTCTTTTCCATTTCATTTTCAAAGCAAAAGAAATAACTGGATATGCATTGGGCATTATGTGTCTGGCGGGCATCTTCCTTATTTTTTACAAATATTTTATTTCGAAAAGAGAAAAGAAAAATGAGATTCTCTATTTTATTCTTTTAATTGTCTTACCTTTTGTACTATTCTTTAGTGCACATTCATTCGTATGGTGGCAGGGTATGGGCAACTCCCTTGGCTTAGTTAGGGTAATGGCAGCAATAACCCCATTGGCAGCAATAATTGCACTATTTTTTTGGAGCAGTTTGTTTAACAAAACAAAAACAAGTATTGTTTTTGTACTAAATTTTGCTTTGCTAATATTTATATTAATTGGTAGTATTAAAATAAATAGAAATGGCTTTAAAGTATCAGGTACTCAAGATTTGGTATTAAAAGCAGTAAATTTTGTGAATGACGTTTCGCTTGATACCAATAAGGTTTATTATTATGACCCATTAGTAACTGTAGCTCTTAATCTTGATCCTTACGACCAAACCGCTTGTCAATGTTGTGTAAGAAATTACACTAACCCATCAAGTGTTCTTGAGAATAATGCCATTGTGATTTGGGATGCACACTATGGACCCAATGAAGGAAGATTGCCTCTTGAGAACCTTATGAATGATAATAATCTTGTTTTGATTAAATCATTTTTCCCAGAAAATCCTTTTACTGTTTTAGGAGGTTATCCTTATGCAATATACATTTTTCAAAAAACAACAAACAAAGAACTTTTAGATAATAGTTTATTAACTCAGTCTATTCCTCTTAAGATAAATATTACTATGTCTCCCGACAGTTCTCTGAATATAAAAGATGTTAGTTATTATAAAATTGATACAAATAATGTTTTTATTCCCTTCTATGAGATAAACTGTAACAATTTAAAAACTGATTATAATATTATATTAGATGTTAAAGGCGATATATTAATTACAAATAAAAATATAATTAACCCTATAATTGTTGCTTCAGTAAATAAAAATAACCATGATGAGTATTATAGTACTTTCTCGCCAATTAATAATGAATATATTTCTTTTGAGAATAACATTAACAAGTGGATGAGTTTTTCTCACTCATTTCTTATACCCTCTGGCGATTATAATGATGCCTTTTTAAAAATTTATTTTTGGAATAAAAATAAGGATAATTTATTCTTCAAAGATTTATCAGTTAATTTAAAATACTCAAATTAATATATTTGTACAATATTTATTAAGACTATTACTATGCTCTTCGAAAAAAATATGAAACTGGAGGAGGTTATTTACCATGACTACAACCTGGTGCCGGTTATTAGCAGGTTTGGCATTCTGCTTGGCTTTGGCGATATATCTATTGAAAATATCTGTAAAGAACGTAACATTAATCTGGATTTCTTTCTTACTATCCTTAATTCGTTTCACGACTCACAATACTCAAATAATAAATACTTAAAAAGCTTTTCGGCATCTGTATTAACTAACTATCTTTCAAAAACTCACGATTACTATCTCAATAATAAAATACCTGATATTGAGCATCTGATAAAGATGATGACAGAGTGCAATGAAATAAATAATGAATCGTATCATTTGCTTGATAAGTTCTTTAAAGAATACAAAACAGAACTTGTTAAACACATCGAACGGGAAGAAAATGATGTATATCCTTATGTTATTGATCTGGAAGATGCAATAACAAACAAGGTAGTATCTCAGAAGTTAATCTCAAAGATTGAAGATAGTCCGGTATCTACTTACCTTGAAGATCATGATAATGTTGAAGAAAAACTTACAGACCTTAAGAATATACTAATCAAATATCTGCCAGCATCAACCACAGCGAAACCCGTGCAACAAAACAGATATAAACTTATTAAAGAACTGTTTGTTTTGGAAAAAGACCTGAACGATCACGCCAAGATAGAAGATCAGATTTTGGTTCCCAATGTTGAACTAATGGAACAACAAGTAAAACAAATAGCTGCAGATAATGAATAACTCCAAAAAGATTATAGTCGTTTCTGAAGCATTCTTTATTGTTTCCGGGATCGAGCAACTTTCGTTTGAAGTACCAGGACTTACTTTCGACACATCATTCAATGGAAATGAAAGAAACCTTTTATCCAAAATTAACGACAGAAAGCCCGACTATATTCTTGTTGATCCCCAAAGCATCGATGGTAACGTTGTATCCTTTCTGTCATCCCTCTCAAAAAATACTCCTTATAATATAATAGGAATTATTACCAATGCCACACTACCTAAAATAACAGGCAAGTTCCGCCATACTCTCCACATAGAAGACACAAAATTAGAGCTTGTGAAGGCATTGAAGAAATATACAGGTAATACTAACACAAAATCAGAAGACGATAATGTGCTAAGTAAAAGAGAGAAAGAAATTCTTAAAAACCTGGCCCTTGGCAAAACAAACCAGGAGATAGCTGATGAACTGTTCCTCAGTATCCATACAGTAATGACGCACAGAAAGAAAATTACTGCTAAGCTTGGCATTAAAACCCTCTCCGGTTTAACCGTTTATGCTATTATGAATAACCTTGTTGATATAAGAGAAATAGAAAGCTGAGTTATGTTGAACTTTACAGAAAAAGAAAAAGAATTCTTTAATAAAAGAGATGAACTCCTAAAAGGATTTATTAAAAGCAATGAGTATTTCAGTGAACAGTTTATTACTGAAAACCAATACAAGATTACTGAAAGCATTTCATTAAATGAAGGAGATACAGAATACAACCTGATTATTTACTCTGGCAAAGAAAACCTGATTGCAATAAATGAAGTTTATATTGAAAGAGAAGGAGGCATGACGCAAACAACATACTATATCAAGCCTTTATAATCTGCTGCTATTCATGAAAATAAATACGCTTAACGCGCTGTGAGATACGACTAATAACTTCGTAAGGGATTGTATTACCAGCTTCAGAAAGCCGGTAAACCGGATAATCGGCATTAAACACAATTACACTATCATTTTCTTTAGCATCAGCTCCACTAAGATCAACCATACACATATCCATACATATATCACCAATAACAGGCACCTCATTACCATTAATAATCAACGACAATCGGCTATTACCCAAACAACGCAATAATCCATCGGCATAACCTATTGACACCACTCCCACTCTTGTATCAGAAGGAGCTATCCATGAACGGTTATAGCCAACACTCTCACCCTTTTTCACAACTTTTATCTGAGTAAGGATAGACCTAAGAGATATAACATTCTGCAGCTCCTCAATATTCTCTTCCAGTCCGTACAGCCCAATTCCAACCCTCACCATATCCATATGGCATTCAGGAAACCTTGCTATTGCTGATGAATTTGCAATATGAAAAAGAATCTTATGACCTGCAATTCTTGAGAAATGGTCTTTGATATCTTTAAAGACAGCAATCTGACTCCGTGTAAAATCATCAAATTCAGGCTTATCACTGCCAGCAAGATGAGAGAATACCGACTGAACATAAATAAGCGGATTAGCCAACAGACGATCAATAAGATCAGGCAACTCAGCAGGGACAAAACCCAGTCGGTGCATACCTGTATCTATTTTAATGTGAACCTTCACAGGTTTGTTTTGAGGAAGAGCCGTACGCCTGATAGTACGTTCCAGTAAAGCAAGACTTCTGAAACTAAATATCTCAGGTTCCAGCTGATGCCTGATCATAGTATCGAAAGCCTGCTCTTCAGGACTCATCACCATTATTGGCACATTAATTCCAGCCTTACGCAGTTCAACACCCTCATCAACATAGGCAACCGCCAGGTAATCTATATTATGATACTGCAACACATTAGCAATTTCAAAGCTGCCACTGCCATATGAGAATGCCTTAACCATCGCCATAATTTTGGTATCAGGCTTTACAATCTTTCTGTAAGAATTAAGATTACCAACAAGCTTATCAAGATTGACTTCCAGCACTGTTTCATGAGCCTTTTGCTGTAATATTCTGCTAAGTCGCTCAAATTCAAACTTACGGGCTCCTTTGAGCAATATTGTTTGATTAGAGAAATTCGCAAAGCTGTAGTTGGTGATAAAATCATCAGTTGAAGGAAAGAAACATGATTCAATATCAAACTTATCAGACTGATTACTAATTTCAGTACCGATACCAATGAGCTTGTCAACACCTTTCTCCTTAACCAGATTAGCAACACTTGTGTACAAATCAATGCTATTCTGGCCACTCTGCATAATATCCGATAAAACCAGTACCTTTTCCTTATGCTGGTTCTGCTGGTTCATAGTATCAATGGCAATGGCAAGAGAATTAACATCAGAGTTATAAGCATCATTAATAAGAGTACAGTTATTAACACCCTCTTTAAGTTCGAGTCTCATAGCCACCCTTGTGAGGTTTTTCATTCCGGAGGCAATAAGATCATTATCATAACCCATATATAACATCAATGCCCAGCAATGCATTGCATTCTCCACAGAAGCATTATCTGCAAAAGGTATCTTTACAGCTATCTCTTTATTTTCATAGATAGCCTTTATATCAGAACCCTCATTAGTATATACAACCTCATCAAGAATAAGATCACTCTCATCACTCCTGCCCCAGCAGAAGGTAGTAATATTTTCAAGAATACCACTTCGTATCACAGCACCATGAACATCCTTATTGTCGTTATTATAGATCAGCACTTTGACCTTTTTAAACAGATTGAGCTTCTCACCAGTCTTCTGAGCAGTGTTGATAAAGTTCTCATCATGAGCCTGACCAATATTTGTGAAGATTCCAATATCAGGCATTATCATTTTCTGAAGCTTCTGCATTTCTTCAGGTTCAGAAATACCAGCTTCAAAGATCGCCAGTTCATGGCTTTCATCCATCTGCCAAATGGATAAAGGAACACCTATCTGTGAGTTATAGCTTTTAGGACTTCTTACAATCTTTTTATCGAAATTCAATAACTGAAACAGCCACTCTTTAACAACAGTTTTGCCATTACTGCCTGTAATACCTATCACAGGAATATCAAACTGCTGACGATGAAAAACAGCCAGCTTCTGCAAAGCCTTGAGAGTATCTTCAACAACAAAGAAAGTAGCCTCAGGATATAATAAATGGCTGCTAAATCCATTAACAACCACAAAATTTCTTACACCACGATTATAAAGATTACTGATATATTTATGACCATCATTTTTCCTGGTAATAATTGCAAAGAAAACAGTTCCACTTGCCGAGATAACGCGTCTGCTATCGATAAGTATATCACTAATTACATAGGTAATATCATCATTACCCCTCAGTTCTGAATTCAGAATTTCAGCAAGTTTTTCCCTGTTATAGTTCATGTCATTATTCTTCAGTCTCCTGTTCATCAGCATGACTATCATTATTCTTAAGCTCCTCAATAAGATTACTTCCCAGAGGATCTTTAGTCATTGCCAGATAATTTTGTCTGTTACGGCTGATATCCAGTGCCAGGTAAATAGCACTTCTTAGAGAATCAGGTGATGCCATATTCTTCCCTGCCTTATCATAAGCTGTGCCATGTGCTGGTGATGTTCTGATAATAGGTAATCCGGCGGTGTAATTAACGCCCTGGCCATCAGCAAGTATTTTAAAAGGGATAAGCCCCTGATCATGATACATAGCAAGAATACCATCATATTTGCTGTACTCACTTGCAAAGAAACCATCAGCAGGGAACGGACCAAAGACAGTCTGGCCATTCTTCTTAGCTTTAATTATTGCAGGTTTGATAATCTTCTGGTCTTCGGTACCAATATTACCATTCTCGCCGGCATGAGGATTTAATCCCAGCACAGCAATTTTAGGCTTTTCTATTCCAAAATCCACCCTTAGTGATTCCTCAAGAACATTAATCCTGCTGTTTATCAAATCTTCCGACAAAGCCGCAGGAACATCAGATAAAGGGATATGTCCTGTAACAGTACCTATTCTTAAACCTTCACTAACCATAAGCATCAGGTAGTCTTTCTTTCCAAATTCACTTGCAAAGAACTCAGTATGGCCCGGGAAGTTAAATACATCAGACTGTATATTCTCTTTGTTAATAGGAGCTGTAAGAATAACATTAATCTTACGTTTTTTCAAATCCTCAACAGCACGCTCAAGAGCCATATGAGCATAATAGCCCGCATTTTTAGTAGATTTACCAAACTCGATACGTACTTCTTCATCATTAAGGTTGATAATATTAACCTTGTTATTTTTTATACCCGATGAGTCTTTTATTGTATTGTAGTTGAAATCCCCGGCATTGAGATTTTTTCTGTTATAAGAGAAAACCCTTGACAACCCATAAACAACAGGAGTAAACATTTCAAGTAACCTGTTATCCAATAAGGCTTTAATAATAATCTCGTAACTAATTCCGTTTAAATCACCATGAGTTATACCAATACGAACTTTGCGTTCACGTAGTTGGTTTGTATTTTTTTGCATTATTTCAAATTTTTGCAAAAATAATTAATTATCACCAGTAATTACAATGTGATTCTCAGAAAACAAGATAATTAATCATGGCGCAGTGATTCAACAGGATCCTGTTCAGCAGCCTTACGAGCAGGAAGCCATCCAAACACAATACCCACAGAGGCAGCCACACCAAACGAAAGTAATATAGACAGGAATGATACTATAGTCTTTATATCAGTTGTAGCAGTTATTATCTTAGCCATTATAACTCCAAGCAGGATACCAATAAAACCTCCTGTGATACTAATAAAAGTAGCTTCAGCAAGAAACTGGAATATAATATCCTTTTTTGTAGCACCAATTGCACGCCTTACACCTATTTCTCTGATACGTTCCATTACAGAAGCCAGCATAATATTCATGATACCAATACCACCAACAATAAGAGATATTCCGGCTATAGCACCGAGTACAATATTAAAGATATCCTTTGTTTTTTGTTCTTGTTTCAGCAACAACTCAGGAATTGTTATATCGTAATCATCAACACCCTGATGCCTGCGGTTAAGCATTTTGTCGATAGCTTTAACAGTAGAAGTAAGCTGGCTGCTTTCCTTAACCTGCACAACTAATTTACTAAGTTGATTAGCTCCTTCTTCACTATCATTACCACGAGTGCTTATCATCATACCATTTCCAAAAACAATCATAGATCCACCCGATAGCAAAGATGACTGAGCCATAAGTGAACGGTCTTTAAAGCGCATAAGGATAGTTTTAACAGGAACATACACATACCTGTTATAGCTGCTAACCCCCATTTCTTCAGCCTTTTTATTAACAGTAACACCCTTAAGCACGCCAACAACTTTGAGCCAGACATGCCCACATTTCAGTTGTTTACCAATAGGATCTTCTTTAGGGAACAACTTCGACACCACCTCAGGTCCAATAACACAAACAGGTTCACCATTCTCCACCTGAGCGACATTGAAAACCTTCCCGGATTTCAGCTCCTGATTAAAAAGGGTAAAATAATCGGGAGTAACACCACTAAGATTCACCTGCAGCTTTTTACCATCGCGCAAAGCAGGAGTTGAATAAGTTATTTCCGGACTTACTTTCTCCACAGTAGGAAGAGTCATCATAATATTCTCAGCATCTTTAAGGGATAATCCCGGAGAATATTTTTGCTTAAGCTCTTTTGAATCCTCAGAACTATCATCAGAACCTTCACCACCAGTGCTAACAGTCTTAGGTGTAATAATTATATTATTCAAACCCACAAGCTTTATCTGGTCAAGAATTTCCTGTTGGGCACCGCTACCAATAGCCAGCATAGCAATTACAGCAGCAACGCCAAAAATAATACCAAGAGCAGTGAGTATTGAACGGAATTTATTAGTAAAAACCGCCTCAAGCGAAATCGATAAAATTAAAAGATATCTTTCCATAGCAAATGAAATAATTTAGTTTCTTCCAGGACCGCCTTTTGGTCTCTGCCCCCTCATTTGCATTTTCTTTTTATCATCCATTGCCTGAGGCTCCTCTTTTTTATCTTTTTCAATAGACTTATATTTATTAACGACATCCTCATCAAGCAGTTCAAGAGACCAGTCTTCGGCACCTTCAGGAGGTACTAAGTAAACATCATCACCAGTTTTAAGGCCTTCATGAATTATTATACTTGTTTCATTAGTTTTCCCCGGAATAATTTGTTTACGTCTTCCATTGCTATACACAAAATTTATAGAGTCCACAACGTTAACACATTCAACAGGAATAAACATAACAGAATCAATCACCTCTGTTATTATTCTGTTTTTAGTAGTCATTGAAGGGCGTAGTATTGAGTCATATCCATCAACATGTATTAACACTTCAAATACCTTGGCATTGGAATTACTCATCTGCTCACCCATATTTGCTACTTCAAATACTTCACCGGTAAATTCCTTTCCGGGAAAAGCATCAACTTCGATAATAGCTTTCTGTCCGGCAGCAACCTTACTGATATCAATCTCATTTACATAAGTTTTTGAATTCATTGCAGAAAGATCAGGCAGCTTGGCAACAACATTTTCCCACATATTTACCTGTGCTCCAACACCCATCTTTGTACCGTTCCAGTCGCGCTTATAATTTACCATACCTGATTTTGGTGCCATCACAACAAACTCTTTCTTCAACTCATTAAACTCATTGAGCAACCTTTTTTCCTTTTGAAGGTCAGTAGCAACCTCTCTCATATCAGCAACAGCTTTCTGATGTTTGATATTGTAGTTATCCAGTGTTTGATTGAGGGTTCTATCAGTTTTTTCGTAATCAATCTGCACCTGACGTTGAGTGGCAGGAGGTTCATAAATAGACTGATCAACAATTATTTTCTTTTCTTCCAATGTAAACTTGAGATTAATCAATTCATCACGGGCAGCACGCAACGTTAGTGTAGTATCAAGCTGTGTTTTTATGAATTGTGTTTCCAGTTGTTCAACCTCCAGTTCCTGATCAGTTATTTTGTTCTGCAAATCACTACGGTCAAGGGTAGCAACCCAGTCGCCTGAGTCCACCACAGTACCATCAGGAACAATCTCTTCAATGGTGTATCTGTGTATTCTTGCATTACGCAGTGAATTAGGGTTTGGCCCTTTAATATCTTCACTACTTCGAGCTTCAAGCTCACCAGTGGTAGTTACTTCAATAACGAACTCACCCTGTTCCACCTGTACCTCAATTGTCTCACCTGAAGTTGAATCAGAAGATGAGAAATACCAAATCAATGCAATAATCACCAAAAAGACAGCCGAAACAACAATAATGTTTTTACGATTCATTTTTCATATTTTAAAAATGTAAAATTAATAATTTACCATAATCAAACAGTAAAATTGTTGTAAAGTTTAATAACGTAGCCTAATCCTTTTATTGTATAAATTTTGACTTATATGTTTATCAACAAAAGAAAACTGAATTATAATTAAACAATTTATTACAAAAAAAAACCGGAACTAAAGCAGCCCCGGTTTAAATCATATATATTTCATTATCCGATAATCAGCATCTGTACATAATAAGTAGCGGCACCAGCCAGATAACCTATTAAAGCAAGCAAACTGATTTTCTTAAGATACCATATAAAATCAATCTTTTCAAGACCCATAGCAGCAACACCAGCAGCTGAACCAATGATAAGGATACTACCACCAGTACCTGCACAATATGCCAGAAACTGCCAGAACTGTCCGTCAATAACAAAATCAGACAGATAGCCTAGTGTTCCACCATCAGCAATAGGATACATTCCCATAGCACCAGCTACAAGAGGCACATTATCAACAATAGATGAAAGCACACCTATAATCAGGTTAATGGCATAAATATTATGAAGATTCTCATCGAGGTACTTTGCCAGAACAGCAAGATGGCCAACAGACTGCAATGCAGCAACAGCAGTTAATATACCAAGGAAGAAGAATATAGTAGGAACATCAATCTTTTTCAATACGGCAACCACTGTCAGCTTTCTGCGATCCTCGAGAGGTTTATTGCGATGAATAATTTCGGTTGTTATCCATATTACACCTAAACCAAAGAGCATTCCCAAATAAGGAGGCAGGTGAGTTACTGTTTTAAATACAGGGACAAATAATAGAGCGGCAACACCCATAATCAATAAAAGCTTCCTTTCATAAGGAGTGGTAAACTCTCGTGTATCATCATCATCAAGTACAGGCCTTTGCACAGTACCCTTTTGTGTAAAAGAAACAATAATCAATGGAATTACCATTGTTATTAAGCTTGGCAGGAAAACATCAGTAATTATCTTCACGGATGTTATTTGTCCGCCAATCCAAAGCATAATAGTAGTCACATCTCCTATAGGCGACCAGGCACCTCCGGCATTAGCTGCCAGTACTACCATTGAAGCAAAAAACCATCGCGTTTGCTTATCGTCAATAAGCTTTCGCAGAAGCGCTACCATAACAATAGTAGTAGTTAAGTTATCGAGTGCTGCTGACATGAAAAAAGTCAGGAAACTGAGTATCCATAAAAGCTTTACCTTACTTGTTGTTTTAATCTTGTCAGTGATAAGTTTAAAACCCTGATGCTGGTCTACTGTTTCAACTATTGTCATTGCACCAAGCAGGAAGAATAATATTTCAGCGATTTCAATTAAATGATGTTCAAGGTCATGAATAACAAAATGACTCATGTTGTGCGCTGTTTCAACTGTACCTTCCCAGGCTCTGTCGAAATAACCAGCTTCCACATTTGGTTTAATAAAATTTGTTACATCATGAGCCATCGACCGCGCCAGTTCCCAGGTAGGACTAAGGCCAAGATCAAGCAAACCTGTTGAATAAAGTGCATATAAAGCCCACAGAATAGTTCCTGTTAACAGCGCTGATGCTGCTTTGTCGATTTTTAAAGGATGCTCCAGAGCAATAGCGGTATACCCCAGAACAAAGATTACTACCATTAGTATAAACATGTTACCATACGTTTTTGTTAATTAAGCCAGCAAATGTATGGAATCAATCTAACACATAATATGGTAAACATATAAATATTTAGATGTCAAGATAAATTTATAATAGGTCTAAATTATAAATAAGGTATGTGTATCACATTTAACAACAAATACAGAACGATTTGCTGTTATTCTTCAGATGTTTCTAACTGTATAGAAAACCCCGAGTCGTTGTTTTTCTGTTCTTCAATAACAGTTTTCAAATCATTAATGGTAAAGTCAAACAATTTTCCCATGCGAACAACAGTATATGTGTTACCAACTCCTTTCTTAATACCAAGTTTAGTACGCAAGTAAGGCTCCCCTATTTTATTTGCTTTGGCAACTTCTGCTAGTGTCATCGATGAGTCAACAATAGCTACATAAGATCCTTTATTATTGTCAGCCTCGCTTTTTGTGCCACTTGAAGAACATGCATAAGCAGCTAAAGAAATGAGAATTACTACTAATATTTTACGAAATAACATAGTCACATATTTTATACTGCAAAACTATTAATTTTTATAAACACAAAAAAATACTTCATCCATAAAAACAAATATCACATGGTATTTATACTTCAATAAAGCACTACTCATTACTGTATGCATTTTTTCTTAATTTTGCTACCTAATTTTGCTGATTTGAAACTATTATTCTTTGACTTTGGCGGTGGTGAGATAATGCTGGTTGTTCTGGCAATACTTATCGTTTTAGGACCTGGCAAGATCCCTGAGATAGCCAGAGCTATGGGTAAATTTGTAAGAGATATCAAAAAGGCTTCTGAAGAGATTAAAACGGAGATTAACAGAGAAGCTGACCGTCAGGACAGACAAAAAAAGCTTGATGAGTACAAAAAAAGTACTGAAAAGCAAGCTTATAGCACAAAGGAAGAAACTGATAATCCTTCTCAATAAATCAGCAATTTGATCGTTATTGAACCAGATACATTCAGATAAAATAACTAAAGATGAATAATGTGTTTAACAAGATATTGATAATTGTTCTGCTGGCTGCAGTTCCTACTCTGGCATTTTCACAACGCAATCCTGCCAAAGGTGCTGACGAAGCCTTCGCACGTCAACAATACTCATTAGCAATCGATAAATACAAAAAAGCATATACAAAAGTCAAAAAGAATAAAGAAGAAAGAAACCGTATAACTGCGCAATTAGCCGAATGTTATCGTCTTACTGGTAACTACAAAAGGGCTGCCATAAGCTACAAACAACTTATCAGAAAAGAATATGATAAGCGAAATCCTGAGTTGTTGCTGCATTATGCCAATATGTTAAAGATGACAGGCAAATATCCTGAGGCTATTGAACAATATAACGCTTACGCTGAAAGGGTACCCGATGATCCACGTGGCCCTGCAGGGGCTGAAACTACTGCCTTAATAGAAGAGTGGATCGCTAACCCTTCTAAGTATGAGATTACAAATGTGAAGAAAATCAATTCGCGTGAAGCGGATTTTGCCCCTGCATACACTTCCGACAATTATAATGAAATCGCCTTTACTTCTACTCGTGATGGCTCTACGGGTAAAGAAACTGATGAATGGACCGGACAAAACTTCAGCGATTTGTTTATTGCTAAAATGGATAGAAAAGATGAATGGTCGGAACCCGATCTTCTGGATAAATCAGAGAATATTAATACTGATGGTAACGATGGTGCTGCCACTTTCAATTCAAAATTTAACACCATTTACTTTACCCGCTGCCCTAACGATGCTCAGAAGGAGTCGGGATGCCAGGTGTTTAAAGCTAAACGTACCGGACGAGTATGGGGCGAGCCTTCAATGGTTGAGATAACAGGTATTGACACACTATCTACCATCGGTCAACCTACCATCAGCGAAAGCGAGCTGATAATTTATTTTTCTGGTAACCGCCGCAATGGTATGGGTGGAAAAGATATATGGGTTGCCTTTCGTGATTCCAAAAGCGAGCCCTTTAACAGACCTCTAAACCTTGGTGATGTTATTAACACTCCGGGTGATGAGATGTTCCCTTTCCTAAGAAATGACACTACGCTGTACTTCGCTTCTGATGGACATGGTGGAATGGGGGGGCTTGATATTTTTGTTACTACTATTGATACTGCCGGCAACTGGGGTAAACCTGTTAACCTTAAGTATCCTATGAACTCTACTATGGATGATTTCGGTGTGGTTTTCCATCCTGAAAAAGAATTCGGTTTCTTCTCTTCCAACAGAAAAGGAACACGTGGAATGGAGGATATCTGGTACTTCATCGAACCTCCTCTGGAATTTACTCTTAGCGGAACTATTAAGGACGACCGTACTCTTATGACTATGGTTGATGTTAATGTACAGCTGGTTGGCTCTTCCGGACTTAGCGTGAACACTCGTACCAACGAAGAGGGTTATTATACGTTTACTTCCAGTCAGCTTGAGCAAAATACTACTTACGAGGTTATTGTTACCAAGCCTAACTACTTCAGCGACAAAGCTTCTTTTACTACTGTTGGCGTTGAGTTCAGTAAGAATTTTGTTAAAGATTTCATGATGATTCCTATTCCTTCAGAGCCTATTGCTTTGCCTGAGATTCTCTATGACCTGGCTAAATGGGATCTGAAACCACAGTATCAGGATTCACTACAAGGGCTCATTCAAACATTACGCGACAATCCTAATATTGTTGTTGAGCTTGCTGCTCATACCGATGCCCGCGATACTGATGAGAAGAATGATATTCTGTCGCAACGTCGTGCTCAGTCTGTTGTGGATTACCTTATTATAAGAGGTATTGAACCTGCACGCCTGGTTGCCAAAGGCTATGGCGAGAGGGTTCCGCTTACACTGAGAAAGGATGTTGTTCGTGATGGCTTCCTGTTTACTGAGGGCACTACTCTCGATGAAGAGACTATTGCATCACTGCCCACAGAAAGAGAGAAAGAGGCTGCTCATCAGCTTAACAGACGTACGGAGTTTAGAGTGCTTAGAAAAGATTATGTGCCTGGCGCTACTAATACTGATCTTACTCAGATAAACATTGCTATTAATCCCGAAGATAATGCTCAAGTATTTACTGAGGAGTATAATACAGGAACATACATTACTACTTGTATTATAAATGGTTATAATGAAGAGTTTGCTTATGATCGTACTGCCGACGCTATGATTTCTCTTGACAAAGCAATGGATCTGCTTAAATGGGGTGCCATTAGTAAGGATGATTTTGAAGGTGATCCTGAGAAGATTCTTGCTGATAACACTATTGCCAACAGGGCTGTTATCATTATTAAAGAGATAAATATTGCCAATAAAAAAGTGGAGAATGTTAAACTGATGGTTAACCATAAGCTTAATTACGGACTTGTTTTTGGCGACAGGCTTCTGAAACAGTTTGGTAAGTATTCATATAATAAAAACACACATAAACTCATAATTGAATAATGAGCAATCAGTCGAGATACATGCAACGCGGAGTGTCAGCTTCCAAAGAAGATGTTCACTCAGCTATTAAAAATATTGACAAAGGAGTTTTCCCTAATGCATTTTGTAAGGTTATCCCTGATATACTTGGTAATGATGATAGTTACTGCAATATTATGCATGCTGATGGAGCGGGAACGAAATCCTCTCTGGCTTATCTCTACTGGAAAGAAACTGGCGACTTAAGCGTGTGGAAGGGCATTGCACAGGATGCTATTGTTATGAATACCGACGACCTGCTGTGTGTTGGTGTTACTGATAATATCCTGCTGTCGTCTACAATTGGAAGAAATAAAAACCTTATCCCTGGTGATGTTATATCTGCTATAATTAATGGCACACAGGAGTTTATCGATAAGATGAATGATCTGGGAGTTCAAATAATTCTTACAGGAGGTGAAACAGCCGATGTTGGCGATCTGGTGAGAACAATAATTGTTGACTCTACGGTAACAGCACGTGTTAAGAGAAAAGATGTTATTGAAAACAATATCCTTGCCGAAGATGTGATTGTGGGCCTTGAATCATTTGGTAAAGCTACTTATGAAGACACTTACAATGGTGGTATGGGAAGCAACGGGCTTACCTCAGCACGCCATGATGTGTTTTCTAAGATACTCGCCAGAAAATATCCTGAAAGCTATGACCCTTCTGTCCCTGATTATCTTGTTTATTCGGGATCAAAACAACTTCTTGATAAAACTGAAGTCGATGGCACTGACGCAGGAAAGCTTGTCCTTTCACCAACCAGAACATATGCTCCTGTAATTAAGAAGATTCTTGATGCTTGTCGTAATCAAATTCATGGTATGATTCATTGCAGCGGCGGTGCTCAAACGAAGGTCTTACATTTTGTGGATAATCTGCACATTGTTAAGGATAATATGTTCCCTACTCCCCCATTGTTTAAGATGATTCAGCAAGAGTCGGGTACCGATTGGAAAGAAATGTACAAGGTTTTCAACATGGGACATCGTATGGAGTTATATGTTCCTGAAGAAATTGCAGGTGAAATAATTGACATTTCCCGCTCTTTCAATATCGACGCTAAAGTTATTGGTCATGTTGAGAAATCAGATAACAAAAAACTGACCATCAAATCAGAATACGGGGAATTTGAGTATTAATCTGTGTTGATAATAACTTTAGGATAAAAGAGCCGTACACCAAATAATTTACTTATCCATTGGCACAAGCCTGTCTTCTCCTGCAGGATAAAAAACACCGTTTTCGGGATCAAAGCTCCAATAATTAGTACGTTCGCTTTCCGGAACTTTATTATTTAACTCACTGTTAAGCAACAGATCGAAGGTGAACATGGCGAACTCTCCTCCTGTGTAATAAGCAAACTCATAAATGTTTTCTACCTTCAGTGAGTCGATATTATACATGTAACGTACTTTTCTCGAAAAGATATCATAATCGAACTTACCATCAGGGATGTCAGTAGCAAAATCGGTAGCAAAATAAACATATCGCTTACTCTCATCGTGCTTGTCATACTTACTCACTTCGAACCACGAATTAAGATATACTGAATTCAAAGCAAAATCATGGTAATAGTTGTCGCCATAAATCTCCATCTCATCGCGATAATCATATAAGGTTTCTTCCAGCTGTACCTGTGCAATGTTTATCCTGTAATTATTGGTGTCTCTTTCTAGAAAATCAGTAACATTATCAGAAGTAAACACATTAAGTCCCAATGACTTTAAAGTCTTTAGATATCCCAAATTGTAATTGGCGAGAAAAAGAGAATCATTGATATCATTAAGAAAATCACTGTTTACCAGAAGCAAAGAATCTTTGTTATTGTCTGTCACGTTTTCCAATGAATCTAAAAGGTATGTTTTCAGATTTGATTTATCAACAGTTGTTGCTGTAAACACCAGAATATTGCGCTTACTTGTATTTCTGGCAAACTCAACTGCATACTTATGTTCAAGACTGCATCCCTGAATAATCAGGAGAATCACCAGTACTAATATTGAACTTTTTGTTTTCATTTTCCAAGTTTGTATCGGGAACAAATGTATTAAGATAACTCCAAATTGGCAAATTAAAAAGTTTAAAGTTTAAGGTTCAATTATCAAGGACGGGGTTTGTCCTTCACCTGGTCGCTTTTTTTTGATTCTGTCCTTAAAGCTCAGCAACTATTTAACATTAAGTACAAACACTATTTAGACTGGAATCAGATTAAGCAAGAAACAACCTTAAGCTAAGCAGCTTACAGTATATATATTTGATTGATTGCCACTTAGCTAATCAGCAACATTACTAAATCAAATAAGATATTCAAGAATATTTTGTAAATTAGCAGACTATTAAAAAACAAAAAAAATGAAAGAAATGAATATAGATTGGGGCAATCTGCCTTTTGGTTATCACAAAACTGATTACAATGTTCGCTGTTATTACAGAGATGGCAAATGGGGCGAACTTGAAGTATCATCATCTGAGACCATAAACATTCATATGGCAGCTACCGCTTTACACTATGGACAAGAAGCCTTTGAAGGCTTAAAGGCCTATCGTGGCAAAGATGGTAAAGTAAGGTTATTCAGATGGGAAGAAAATGCCAAACGTATGGCACGCTCTGCCGACGGCATCATGATGGCAAAAGTACCTGAAAAATTATTCAAGGATGCATGCATGAAAGCTGTTGAGCTAAACGCAAAATACATTCCTCCTTATGGAACAGGAGCTACTCTGTATTTGCGCCCTCTCCTTTTTGGCAGTGGCCCGCAGGTTGGTGTAAAACCAGCTACTGAATACATGTTTATGGTATTTGTAACTCCGGTTGGTCCTTACTTTAAAGAAGGATTCAAGCCTGTACCTATTGAAGTAGTACGTGACTACGACCGTGCTGCACCTCTGGGAACTGGTAGTATTAAAGTTGGCGGCAACTATGCAGCTAGTCTGGTTCCTGCCCAAAGAGCTCACAAAGACGGCTTTGCTTCTGTTCTTTTCCTCGATGCGCTTGAGAAAAGTTATATCGACGAAGCAGGACCTGCCAACTTCTTTGGCATTAAGGATAAGAAATATATCACTCCTAAAAGTACCAGCATTCTTCCTTCAATAACCAATATGAGTCTTGAGCAAATTGCTGAGGACATTGGCTTAACTGTTGAAAGAAGAAGGGTTCCTATTGAAGAGCTTGATACTTTCGAAGAAGCTGGCGCATGTGGTACTGCTGCTATTATCAGCCCGATTGCAAAAGTTTATGATCGTGTAAAAGACAAAACTTATACCTATGGTGAAGTTGCAGGACCTTATTCAACAAAACTTTATGTTACCCTGAGAGGTATTCAGGAAGGTGAAATTGAAGATAAACACAATTGGTGTACTGTAATTGAAGGAATTTAATTTTTTCTTGATAATAATTTATATTTCAGAAAGCCGGCTTTAAGCTGGCTTTTTTTATGCCCCGGGAATTCATCTGGGATTGAATAATTACAATGCTTTCATTATTTCGGTTCATTTCAATCCATTCGCAGGCTTTTAGGCTTTACCATCTGCACAACAGACTTTGCTGAAATTAACAGCAGAAATCAATTAGTTTAACTTCACAATTTTATCAGATATAGCTTTGTAATTCCATCTTTTGAACTGTCAATTATTTATTTAATAACTATCAGTTGGATATATAATAGCTATTAGTTATATAAATGATAGCTATCAGTTATAAATTTAATAGCTATTAGTTATGTAAATGATAGCTATCAGTTGGGTAAATGATACCTATTAGTTGGGTATTTTCATACGTATCAAAATTGTTTTTCATACGTATGGAAACTCCAACCACACAGCAGGCATTATCAATTATCAGAGCACAAAATAAGCAACCCATAAGCAGAGAACAGGCATTCAATGCTGTATGCTATTAACATATCACTATTTGTGTAAGCCTACAAAAAGCAACAAAAAAAAACGCCTCCGCATGGGAGGCGTTTAAACTAAAAAGTTATAATTATTTCGTTTTATCAGGATATGAAGGAATATCAGGAACAGGTTTGTAATCCTTCAGTTGTTCCAGGATAACCTCAATAGCCTTATTAAGCTGTTCATCTTCACCAGCATACTCCTTAGCCGGGTCGTTTTCGATAACAATATCGGGGTCAACACCATGACCTTCAATTACCCAGTTGCCATCTTCATCAAACGGAGCAAACTCAGGACGTCGCAGATCACCGCCATCGATAAATGGCATTGAACCGCGAATACCAACAACGCCACCCCAGGAACGTGTACCTATAAGAGTACCCATCTGCAGCTTCTGAAACTGATAAGGGAATAAGTCGCCGTCTGATGCTGAATAAGAATCAAGTAGCAATACTTTCGGACCTCTCATTATCTGGGCTGGTTTAGTAGAAACTGAATTGTTTCTTGACATACCATATAATGTAAGCTCACGGTTAAGACGCTCAATAAGCATCGGAGAAACATTACCACCACCATTACCACGATCGTCGATAATAAGCGCTTTCTTGTTTAACTGAGGATAAAAATGTTTCACAAACTCATTCAATCCGTCAGGACCCATGTCAGGGATATGAATATAACCAACCTGTCCATCAGTAGCTTTGTTTACCTTTTCAATATTATCCTGTACCCAATTATAATAGTAAAGACCTGATTCATCGGCTACAGGAACAACAATTATATCTTTAGCGCCATCGGCAGAAGCCTTGGCATTCACGCTAAGTATTACCTCTTTGCCCGCCTTGCCAACAAGTTTGCTGTAAATATCATCCACCTCTTTCAGGTCTTCACCATCAATAGCAATTATATAATCACCTTCTTCCACATCAACGCCAACTTCAGTAAGAGGCGATCTTCCTCCTTTGGTCCAGTTTTCACCTTCCAGTATTTCATCAATTTCAAAATACCCCGATTTATCTTTAGTAATCTGAGCACCAAGCAATCCGGTTTTTATCCTTTCCGGAGAAGGCTTATCACCACCATTAACGTAGGCATGGCCAACACTTAGCTCACCAATCATCTCACCTATAATATAATTAAGGTCGTTGCGATTGTTAACATAAGGCAGAAGAACAGCATATTTTTCCTGTATCGACGGCCAGTCGTTGCCATGCATATTAGGAGCATAGAAGAAGTCACGCATTTGTCGCCATGACTCATTATATATCTGAGCCCATTCCTCTTTCAAATTAACCATCATATTCATATTGCTAAGATCAAGAAAGTCCTTAGCTACTATTTTTGTCTTAGGAAGCGGAATAACAGCATATTTACCGCCTGTACTAATAAGCATCTTTTTATGATCATCAGAGATAACATACGAACCAAAGTCTCCAAGATCGGTTGTTTTCTCCGTTTTCAGATTAAACAATTTAAACTCAAGACCATTACCACCTGATTTATACTCAACAAAGTAAACATCATCATCAATGGCATTTACACGCCAGTAATTAGCAGCTTCAAGAGGAAGCTTAATTATTCTGTTAATAATTCCGTCAAAATCGATATCCACAGAGAGCTCAGTTTTAGAGCTTTCATCCTTTGGCTTCTCATTCTTGCTTTCTGTTTCATCCTTTACAGCCACCTCATCATTAGTTGGCTCAAAAGGATTAGGTATATCCTTCGTAAGAGTAACAAAATAAATTCCACTCATATTCTGGTAAGCATGATTCCATTCTGTATTGCTATAGATCGGATTAAAATCACGCGCAGAAGTAAAGAATAAATACTTGCCATTATTATCGAAAGAAGGATTAGATGAAGAATACCAGGTATCAGTAACAGGTTTAGACTTCCCTGAGTTGATATCGTAAATCCAGATTCTGTTCATTGTAAACTGTTCCGGTTTTGTATATGCAATCCAGCGGCTATCAGGCGACCACGAATAATCCCTAATCTCCCAGGCATCAGCTTCATCAACCTTAACAATTTTCTTTGACTCAATATTAATATAATTGAGCATACCCTCTTTATCAGACCATAGTAGATATTTACTATCAGGCGACCAGATTGGGTTATATTTATAAGTAGTAGAATTATTGGTGAGCTGAACAGCAGGCTCTTCACCATTCTGATTCTGAATATATATCTCATCTTCTCCGGTACGGTCGCTTATATAAGAAATATATTTCCCATTGGGAGACCACTCAACATTGCGATCATGAGCACCTGAAGATTTAGTCAGGTTTCGTGTAATACCAGATTCAGCTGGCACAGTAAATACATCACCACGCGCACCAAAAACAACACGATTACCATCCGGAGATATAGCCCATGAATTAATAAATTTCGATGCATCCTTTAGTTCATCCCTGCCAGTGGCTATATCATTATATATATTAACAGTTACTTTCTTAATGCTTCCGTCTGAAAGATTATAATTGTAGATATATCCACCATTTTCATAGATAACAGATTCATTACCCAGACTAGGGAATTTAATATCATATTCCGTATAGTTGGTAAGTTTTGTAGTCTGCTTTGAATTCAAATCATAAACAAAAAGGTTCATGGTTCTGTCTCTGTCAGAAAGAAAATAAACCTTATCACCATGCCACATTGGGAATATATCCTGACTATCATTGTTTGTTATGTTGACAGTCTTCTTGGTTTTGAAATCATAAATCCAGACATCATCAGCCATACCACCTTTATAATACTTCCAAGTTCTGAATTCTCTGAAGATACGGTTATACGCCATCTTCATACCGTCATCAGAAAAAGAACACCATCCGCCCGACGGTAACGGCAACTCTTCAGACATACCACCTTCTTTGTTCACTTCAAAAAGCTGTCCTTTAAAAGAGTTAAAGGTCTGCTTGCGTGACCTGTACACTATATCGCTGCTGTTTCGCCATGCCATCACAATATTATTGGGCCCCATACGATCACTTACATCATCACGATTAAGTGTAGCCGTATATGTAAGCCTTTTTGGCACACCACCTTCAACAGGAATAATAAACACTTCGGTATTACCATCATACTGACCTGTAAAAGCAATTTGTTTACCATCAGGAGAGAAATGCGCAAACATCTCATAACCATCCACATTACTTGTCAGTCTGCGGGCTGTACCACCCGAAAGAGGAACCTGATACAAATCGCCGGCATAAGTAAACACAACTGTTTCACCATAAACAGCCGGGAAACGTAACAATCTAACATCCTCCTGAGCAAACGCAGCAACGCTTAAAAACACAGTTAATAACAATATTAATCTTTTCATATTACATAATTTTATTTTAATCTCATGCTAAGCCAATATTATGCCCTTTTTTACAGATACGTAAACAACAGGCATTTATACAATCTGTTAATGCATTATTATTCACTGAGTGTACAAATACTAACAAACACTGTACATTTTCGTACACACGATTCCAACAACAGCTCACATTATTAAGCATCAACACTTAACTATATTAATTTCATCTCCCAAATATACCAACATCGACTCGGTCTCTCTGTTAAAGATACCCGAAACAGCATCTTCATAACTTTTCATCTGTTGATGGTGCTTTTCATCAGGCAGACCTGTTTTATAATCGACAATAATAATCTTATCTTCACTAAAAACTAATTTATCAGGACGTATAAACCGACCATCCTCAAGCAATATCTCCGACTCATTTCTCACAGTACTTGCTTCCGAGAACAAAGGAGACAGCTCGTCATGAGTAACAACCGACAACAATATACTTCTAAACAAATTACAATCGCTTTCGCTGAACACCCCTGAATCCGATATAGCAGAAATCACCCTGTCAACGTCGTCCGCTACAAACACATCAGCAAGCAAATCGTGCACAATACTGCCATATTCATTCTTTGCCAGATAATCCACAGCCATAACACCAGAGGCTTTACTCTCAGCTATTACAATATGGTTCTCCCATTGGCAGGATAACAGTTTATCAAGTATTATTCTGTTACTGGTATCTGTTTCTTTCACAACATGAGATACAGGTTCGCCAAAGTTATAGATACCATTATCATTTGCTTCAATACCTTCCTTTTCAAGAAATGAGAGAATATACCTGGACAACAAATGACTTTTACGTCCCCCCGTTTTTGATACAGTGTACAAAGCTTCCACAGGTCGTGTAAAAGCAACGTATACAAGATTAAGATTATCCAATTCAGTCTTTTCCTTTTCTCTGAGATAAATCTCCTCTCTGTCAATTAGAGATAGATCGGTTCTTAAAGGCATCAAAGTCACTTTCAGATCATCGGCCCCTGGTATTGCAGCAGGTTCCCAATACTCCGACACAGTGTTTCTTTCAATAACGCCAGAAGTTTCGAGAATCACAACCGGGAACTTAAGTCCTTTTGCCTTATGAATAGTCATTACCTTAACAGCATCCAGATCTTCCGGCATTGTAATAAAAAGCTTAGAGCTCTTTTTATCCCAAAGCTCCAGAAACTTATCAGGTATATCATTATTCTCGAAGGCAAAATCAAGGAAGTTCTGCAGAAAAGGGTCATTTTCAGAGTCTCCAATCACAGACCTTATAATAAACTCTGACATCTCATACACACTACTTGACACAAGATAATCAGACTGGTCTTCAATTCCCAGAAAAGAAAAGATCCCCTTCAATCCTGACTTAATACTCTTAGCAAACCTATTATACTCCTGATCATACTGCAGTTCATTATGTATCTCCGTAAAGCACTGAACAAAGCCAGCGATTGCAAGAGCATCAGCAGGATATCGCACCAGCCTTAAAATATTAATTATCCATCGTACTTTAGGAGAATTTGCCAGCAACAACGACTCCGAAGAAACAACATCTGTTTTATTCTCCAGAAGATAAGCAGAGATATCGCCAGCGCCTTTGGCTGTCCGGCATAGAATACAAATATCTTTAAGTCTATAGTTCCTTTCCCTAAGATCCTTAATTATCGAGAATATTCTATGATTCTTTTGAACAGAATACTCATCTTTATCCTCAACCTCAATGAGATTCAAAGAAACAAAGCCCCCGGTATTCATCTTATGTTCTGGTACCTCCTGAACATGTCCTTCATATATCTTTCTTATATAATCAGGCATTGTGGACGAAACAGCTTCAAAGAATCTGTTATTAAACTCCACTATTTCCCTTTCAGACCTCCAGTTAACCGACAATGGAACTTCCTTGAACTCACTTTCAATAAGCTTCTGTCTGGTTAGCTTCTGAGAGTCATCAGTAATGCCATACAGCTCGGGTAATCTGGCAAACAATTCCACTTCCCCGCTTCTGAATCTGTAAATAGCCTGCTTAGCATCACCCACAAGCATGTTAAAGTTCCCCTGTGACAGCGACTCTTCAATAAGAGGCAGCAGGTTATTCCACTGAAGCACTGAAGTATCCTGAAACTCATCAATCAGAAAATACCTGTACTTACTTCCGAGACGCTCAAATATATAAGGCACAGGCTGACCGGCAATCTCCTCGCTTATCCTTTTGTTAAACTCAGAAATATGCACTTTACCAGTTGTATCTGTATAGTCATCAAATATCTTCCTTATTTCATTAACCAGAGCCACCGAATATATCTTACTAAACACCATGCTGTAGTAAAGATACTGCTTAAGATCACTAACTATTTCATTATAAAGTTCCGTTAATTCGGATGAGATACTTTCAATAACAGCGGCCGTCGACTGGCTGACTTTAGAAGAAGTCCACTTTCCTTCGTTAATAGTTTTCTCTGCCAGCTTACCAGGGAATAACTTATCTACATTCACTTTAAACACAGACACCTCCTTAAAGAAACCAACAATTCCCCTCTGTCCATTGAAGAAATCACCATCGTCGATATTGTTCTCGGCAATCAGATAAAGAGCATTCTGGGCATTATAAACAGCCTTGTTTTTACCAGACATCATATAAGACCTGATAACACCAATTATATCACCAATTCTTTCAATATCCAGATTCTGCAATACACCGGCAAACTTAAAGCTATCTTCCCTTAATTGATAAAGAATAAAGCTGGTAAGCTTTCTAGTAGGATCGTAGCTGCTTTCTTCTTCTGCATTAGAGATAACAAAATCGACCAATAACCTTGTGAGCTGTTTATCACTACCCACCTTATTATATAGCAGAGCTATGATATCAGATAAAAAGTCGTCGATATCAATCACTACCTCAAAATTCTGCGGCAGATTAACATCATTGGCAAATGTTCTTATTATCTTATGAATAAATGAGTCAATGGTACTAATAGCAAAGTCATCATAATTATGCAGAATAAGCGACAGCAGTAAAGAAGCCCGTTGTTTTAATTCAGCATCTCCCAGATTAAGATAGTTAAGAAGAGAGCTGTATTCATCTTTAACAGCATCAGGATTCTCAGATAAAAGCCTTAGAACCTCTATCACACGGCTTTTCATTTCATTAGCAGCCTTATTGGTAAATGTAATAGCCAGCACCTTTCTGAAGCTATTTGGTTTATCAAGCGAAATCCTAAGATATTCACTTACAAGAGTAGTCGTTTTTCCTGTTCCTGCCGATGATCTGTAAACTTCTAATGGCATATCATTTATTATCTTCTTTTAGTATACCTTCCTTATTGGCACCTTCTTCAGCACCATCCTCGTTTTTGTTATCCTGCTTCTTTCTATCTTTTTTCCTTCCTGTAAACAATTCACGTATATTGTTAAAATCCTTACGGAAAGCAATACCTACACCCTGAGTATACGGAGATATCTGATCATAGTTCGAATAGTTATACCAGGAGTTAACATTAGAATGATTAAAAACCTTAAGCACCCATCTTCCGTCAGGAGTAAGTTTATAGCCTATATCAACATCACCAACTATATTACTAGCACTTTGTTCAGTTCTGTCGTATGTCATCCCAAAGTTACCGTCAATTGTAAGCCTGTCATCAAACAGCTGAGTTGAAAGAGCAACTTCAAATTCCTGTTCACTAACCTCATCACCAGGTTTATAATTCAGACCAATGTCCACATTCTTGCTTATCTGCGAAAGCATACTGCTTAGCTGATTAGCAATAACATTGTAATATGAAGTCTGGAGATTTACATTGGCAGCATTATTAAAGCTGAAAGTACCAAGCACCAGCAGCGATATCATTTGCTGATTCATCATAGCAGTATTTGTTGTATCCAGTTCAGAGAATACTACACGCTGCAAGTCAGGATCAAGTTCAGGAATCTTTATCTGGAACTTAATGTTTGGATTCAACAATTCATCTGTAAGAACCACATAACAATCAACTGTAACCTTATTTCTGTATGAGGCAGTAGAATCGATAGTAATACCCAGACTAGCAAGATTAGTTTTAACCTTATAAAGCCCTTTGATGTTAACATTAGCTGCATAGGGGTTCCCCGACCAGGATATTCGCCCTCCATTAACAAGCGTAAACCTTTTACTTACAAGATTACCAACAGTAAAGTGAAAAAGTCCGTTTTCAACAACATAATCACCAACCATAGAAAACTCACCGTTAGAGTTAACCCCCATATCAAGATTAGAGTTACCTCTGGCTTGTATTTTGCCCATATCAGCCGGCAGGTTGATTGTAAGGAGAGCATCCGGATTAACAGACATATTAACATCAATATTATAATTCAACCCCTTCTGTTTATGGCTCTCTGCCAGACTAAGCACTTTCTTATCAGGTAATGTATCCTGTGTGGGATTTGTAAAAATAATATAATCCTTATCAGATATCTCCACGCTATAGTTCAACGGCAATGTAACATTTGTTCCCTTTTGAGTACGTGTTTTTATATTGAGATTGATATCATCAGGAGAACCAGTAAATTTAATATCACCAGAAGCGATTGCAGTTCCATAGAAGAGATCATTCATATTAATGTCAGTATTAAAAAACAATAGCTTTGGAGTAGATATTGATACATCAAAGTAAGGATTAACAAAATTATTATAAGTAAGACTCCCATCAACATAGGCCTTATTGCCCAGTGTATCATACAAAACAAGTTTGTCAAACCTAATACCTTTCTTTTCAAACTCTATTGAATTAGAGAAGGAATATTTTGTGTTAAGATAAACGACTTTCATACCAGCCCTTTGCATGTCGGCTGTTCCTGTAATAACAGGTGCATTAATGCTACCTTTGATATCAATCTTACCTGATGTTGTACCTTCAAGTTCTTTCACTATAGTTTGCATAAAGGGCTCTAACGCTTTAAGATTAAATCTGTCAAATGACACCCCAATATCAATATTATCTTTATCACGAAAAGGATAATAGTAACCATCAGCCAGGAAAACTTCTCCTGCTCCAAGTTCACTTTTACGAATAATCTGTGACTTAATAAAAACAGAATTATTTGTATTATCCCAGGTATTCAAAATATGTGCATCCCCAAGATATTCATGATTTAATCCCAGATTAGAGATACGTATATTTGAAACAAGTGTAAGATTATTATTAACCCTTCCCATTTGTAGCTCCCCAACGATACTACCATCAAGATCAACATTGTATCGTCGTGTAAGCAAATCAAAATACGACAAATTCCAATCTTTAAACACAGCAACAAGTGAATCATTGTTCTCCTTTGGCACAGTACCTACGAGAGCAAATTCAGAACTGCCCGCAGATACCTTCATATCTTTAAAATAAATGCGATCGTTAAAAGTCTTTACAAGGTTATTACTATCAATAGTCCAGAATTGATCATTCACAAACACATCAGCTTTGTTTATGCTAAACATCACAGTATCCAATACTTTTGCCAGAAAACCTTCAATAACACCAGAGTTCTTAAGCGTTGGGATTCTGTTATCCCAGTTAATACCAAAATCAATTGAATCATTCCGCATAACAGCAGAAGCGCTCAAATCGTCAATACCAAACACAAGGGTATCTGCTTCTGTACTATCCTTAAGAATAATATTCTGCATAAAGATATTTGTTGTTAAGGCGTCAGTTTCCGGCAAAGTATTAACTTTAATAACAACTGTATCAACACGTGTTTCTCCAAAGCTTACTTTGTCAGTCTTAAAAACAAGATCAGCCTTACTTTCAGGAAAATTAAATGCAACATCAAGCTTTGATCCGTTATTAAATTCGACGCCCTTCAATATCTGATCAGTAACAAGGCCGTTTCTTTTAAGAACCACAGAAAGCTCAGCATTTTGATTTCCGGCAGGAATAGAATCCGGGGCACTTTCAATTGAATAGTAATTATCTACAATAGACAGAACGCCATCGTAGAAATCAGTCAGCTGGTACTTTCCTTTCATTGTAGCATCAACAATATCAGAAGACACAGTAATATTAGTTGAATCGTTATCTGTGTTCTTAACAATTACCAAAGAATCCATATTATATGCTTCATCTTTTCTGAAAAGCGCATATATATTCTTCATTCGTATATTGGCATTCATCGTATTGATATCCGTACCGATAATATCAGCAGTTAAATCAGACTTGATGTCAATATAATCATCCATCCACAAACCAAGTGACTGAAGTTTAGCACTGCTTATACCTATATTGGCCTTAAATTCGGGCACGTCAGCAAGATTAGCAGCAGCAGTACCGCTAAGCATCAGGTTGCGGTCACCAACACGAAAATCAGCATTAACAGAATCATCAATGTAATTAGCATTTAATCTTATTCTGCTGTAGTTGTAGCCAAACAGATCAACATCTTTAAAATAACCACTCATTGAATAATCCATATTATCAGGATAGTCACCTTTTATTACAGCATTTACTTTCATTGTAATAAGGCCTAGATAATCCTGATAAAGAATATCGCCTATATCAAGACTGTCACTATTTACAGCCAGTTTCATGTCTATCAAGCCATCATTATTCTTAACATAATCAATGTTGGTATTTATCACTTTGCCCAGAAGTGTTATATCCAGATCACTATGGAAGTTCTCGTAATAACCATCAAAGTTACCAGCGATAGCTATTTGATTATCAGGGGAGAAATATTCAGTAAAATCAAAGCTCTTTTGTTCAACAGGCAGGTAAAACAGACTAATATCGCCAGTATTTGTAGTAAGATTAATATTCGTAGCAACTATTTTTGACGTAAAGAAGTCTGGCAATCCTTTAAAAGATATATCGCCGCTAATTCTCGTATCATCGCTAAATTTCACACGCAAATCTTCCGTCTTAAGGTCTTTTACAGTACCCTCTACTCTACCAGTAATACCAATAGAGTCTTTCATCGCATAAAGCACATCAGAGAAGATACCCAGATCAGCAATATAGATATCAGTAGGCTTCAGCAAACCATACATCTCAACAGAGTCGATATAACTACTCATTGAGTTATACCCATTATAAAACATTCTGAAATCACCATTGATATTTGAGTTATTCATTCTTATTTCAGAATTATCAGTAAGCAAGCAACTCGAACTTATAACAAAATCTGTTGTAAGACTATGTACAAGCAAGCCACTTTTCTCTCTGGCATTAAGGTTATCTATATGAAAATTCAGTGAATCGTTAATAAGGTTAAAGTTGCCAAGTTCACAATTAATACTATCAATAACAATATTGGCATAATCCATATTTCTTGGCCCACCGTCATAGCTTCTGTTTCTGTTATTCAGAGTGTAAGCCGAATTAGTTAGCTTAATATACCGGGAAAACATACTAAACCCTGTCCCACCGCCAGAGCCTCCACCCGAAAGCTTTTTTGTCATGAGAGTAAGATTGTCACCATCATCACCTTCATATGAAACCATACGAAGCTTAACACTATCGATCTCTATTTTATTGAAGTGCAAATGCGACAGACTAAGATGAGCAAATACAGGCATTGCCTTAAGTTCACCAACGTAGAGCATTGATGTATCATGATGATCATATATATCCAGTCCGGTAACAGTAATTCCATCTATAAAACTCAGGTTAACAGACCTAAGAGTCACTTTCTGATCAATTACATTCGAAAAGACTTCAGCAGCCATTTTACCCGCAATTGTCTGCACAAGAGGGTTGCGGAATAACATAATTAACGCTAAAGGCA
The DNA here is from genome assembly GCA_963676635.1 of Bacteroidales bacterium. Classification (GTDB taxonomy): domain Bacteria; phylum Bacteroidota; class Bacteroidia; order Bacteroidales; family F082. The sequence continues at coordinate 3,509,047 of OY781105.1, read as the reverse complement.
GTATAAGCAATGTTAATAGTGTATAGCTAAAAACATTGAGTAATTTTTTTTTGATATTTTTGCCGACAGATTTATTCTTCAAATGACATATATATTAGGCATAGAATCATCATGTGACGATACCTCTGCTGCAGTAATAAAAGACACACAAATACTTTCTAACATTATTGCAAACCAGAGTGTTCACAGCGCTTTTGGCGGTGTTGTCCCTGAATTAGCATCAAGAGCACATCAACAAAATATCATACCTGTTGTTGACGTAGCTCTTAAAGAAGCAAAGATAAGCAAAAATCAATTGGATGCTATTGCATTTACGCGTGGCCCCGGACTTTTAGGATCGCTGCTTGTGGGAACATCATTTACCAAATCTTTTGCTATGGCACTTGATATTCCAATCATCCAGGTTGACCACCTGAAAGCTCACATCTTAGCGCATTTCCTCAATAAAGATTCAACAAATCCTGCACCTACATTTCCCTTTCTTTGCCTTACCGTTTCCGGAGGACATACACAAATTGTGAAAGTTAACAGTCCTTCTGATATGGTGATAATTGGATCTACAATAGACGATGCTGCAGGTGAAGCCTTTGATAAGGTAGCTAAAATAATGGGACTGCCCTACCCCGGTGGCCCTGAGATTGATAAGCTTTCAAAAGCAGGTGACGCTGATAAATTTTCATTTCCTAAACCAAGAATATCTGATTTCGATTACAGCTTCAGCGGTTTAAAAACATCGGTGCTTTACTTCCTGCGCGACAGGCTAAAAGAAGATGATGACTTTATTGAAAAGAACAAGGCCGATTTATCGGCATCTGTGCAAAAAACAATTATTGAAATTTTACTCGACAAGCTTATTAAAGCATCAAAACATACAAATATTAAAGAAATTGCTATTGCCGGTGGTGTTTCAGCTAATTCGGGATTACGACAAAAAATTACCGAAACAGGTGAGAAATATGGATGGAAGATTTATATCCCTGATTTCAAACTTACAACAGATAATGCTGCTATGATAGCCATTGCAGGCTATTTTAAGTATCTCGACAAAGATTTCACTAATCAGGATGTTACACCTTACGCCAGAAGCAAGTAATTGATAACTGTAAGTAATTTTACTATTTTTACAAATTAAAACCATTATCCATGGAAAGAATTGCTGTTTTCCCGGGCTCCTTTGATCCGGTAACTCTCGGACATGTATCAATAGTAAAGCGGGCTTTACCTCTCTTTGACAAGATTATTATCGGAGTAGGCATTAATAGTGAAAAGAAAAACATGTTCTCTATTGAACAACGTATGGATTGGATCAGGGAAGTGTTTAAGAATGAGCCACAAATATCAATAGAGTCGTATTCGGGACTCACTGTAGAGTTTTGCCGGAAAAGTAATGCAAAGTTTATCCTACGTGGCTTACGAACTTCTGCCGACTTTGAATTTGAAAGAAGTATAGGGCAGATAAACAAAAAGTTACACCATGATATTGAGACTGTTTTCCTTCTTACAGAACCAGAACACACGCCCGTTTCTTCATCTATAGTGCGCGATGTTATTAAAAACAAAGGCGACATCTCAGAAATGGTGCCCGATGTTGTTAATCCAATTTATAAGTAAATATGTTAGTGAAAAGAATAATTCTTCCATTGCTTGCTTTACTGATATCAGGTTTTGCAACTTCACAAAATGTAAATATCCAAGGAGTGGCTACAAACCAGTCTGGCAAGATTATAAGAGTACAAGTTTATGCTGATCAGTTTTCACGACTAATGAAAACACTTGGAGAAACAACTACTGACAACAATGGTAGTTTTCTTATTAAAGCAGATGTACAACAAACAGATTTTGCATTTCTTGCCCTAGATCTTGATAAAAATCAGTTTTATCTGAGCCCCGGATATGATTATCATTTTGATATCCCTGAAGATACATCAACAAATAATGGCTCAATCTTCGATAAAACATCTTTCTTATTTAATCTCAAAACTGATAATCCTATACAGGATGTTATAGAAGAATTCAACTTTGAGTACAATACCTTTATATATAATAATGTAAACTATATCTATAAAAGCAAAGACAAAACAGTTGTTACAACTTTTGCTGACGATATTCTTGAGAAATATAATGAAGCTCCTGCATATGCAAAAAACTATATCACCTATTCTGTTGCATCACTTTACTGGCTTAGCGGAAAGTTTAACAATAAAGAAATTACTGAGAAGTACTTTGTTTCAAAGCCAATTCTCTACAATAACATCCAATATACAGAGTTTTTTACAGATTTCTTTAAAAGCTATTTTTCAAGCGAAGGTACTTTCAGGTATGAAGATATGATCTTTGCTATTAACAGAACTGACAATATATCCGGAATGGATGACCTTGTTTGTCGCGACTCACTGCTTGCGACCAATAAACAATTACGTGAGATTATTGAGATGGAAATACTTGCCAGAAACTATTTCAACAGAGATATTGTACAGGATAAAGTTGATGAGAAATACAAAGAAATTCAAAAAGAGTCGGATTTTGCTGAAAACAGAATAATAGCCGGAAACTATCTTATTAAGTTAAACCAGATGAAATCAGGAACTATAGCCCCTGAAATAACACTTACTGATGGCAATAAAGACATCAATATCCAGGATTTTAGAGACAAATTTATATTACTGAATTTTATTTCCGACAACAGTAACATTTGTAACTTCCAGATGTTGCAGTTAATGGATTTAAGAAAGTTAATGAATAATTCATTTGATATAATTACAGTTGTAAACGGAACAGATTATAATAATGTGAAAGAGTTTGCCAAAACAAACAACATTGAATGGCCTGTTTTACAGTTAAAAAATATACTGGACCTTGAATCATATCAGGTAGCAACATTTCCAACATATATATTGATCAATCCTGATGGCACTATTGCCAACGCACATCTGCCAAATCCACAAGAAAATATGGGACTGTATATCCAGAAGTTAATGGATAAATATAATACTACTAAATAAGAACCATGCTCAATAAGTGCCATATGTTTAAAACTAATTATTTTACAACAATAACACAAAAGCATTCCCATATTATTAAATCTGAATCATCAATTCATTCACAATAGAGTACTCACTAGTGCCTCCGGAGTTTGTCTTCATAAACTTAATAACCAAAGCTCAAAGATTACTAATTCCATGAACTCATATCAGTTTTCTGATGCGCATCAGGATCGTTTCTGATGCGCATCAGGATCGTTTCTGATGCGCATCAGGATATTATTTACACAAGTGAGAACACATGATTACACAAGTGAGAACACATGATTACACAAGTGAGAACACATGATCACACAAATGAGAACACATGATTACACAAGTGAGAACACATGATCACACAAGTGAAAATTTATGATCACTCAAATGACAATATAAAACAAAAGAAATAGTAAAAAACAACAACAGAAAAAAAATACTCCGGAGACTACAAAAATCCGATTCTGACTTTAAACCTAATTAGTGTCTGTCTTTAAAATCACTATAATTACAATAAAAGTGGAGTGTTTGATTCAGAATGTTTCTCCGGATACAGCGTGATGAGCATTATGGATTAACACTAATTAATAACCATTTTTTTTATAGCACAATTACTACCGGAAGTAAGTCTGACAAAGTAAATACCACTATCCAGTCCTGAGTTAATAATCTCAGTAACAACAGGCTTATTGTCACCACTGATAACTTTAGAATAAACCAAACTTCCCTGGTTATTATAAATACCAAGGTCTATCTTATCCGTAGGATTGGAAATAGAAATGATAAAGCTACCATTATTAGGATTAGGCTTCAAAGAAATCTTATTAGCAAAGTCATCAGAATTTTCATGAACACCAATCTCGCACTCACTAAAGTCAAAAAACACTTTCACCTCACCAGTATTACGACATCCGGTAGCTCCGTTTGTTACCCTTACAGAATGAACCTGATAATCCATCCAATTACCATTTGTTGATGCAGTATAGTAACGACTAACAAGATTTTTATCAAGCCAGAAATATTCAGTATTAGGAGGATCCGAATCATATCCAGCATCCAGTACTAAAGTATCCCTGACACACAAGTAAATAGTATCACCTTCAAGATGAGCTCCGGCAGGAATCATATCAATAACCGGCAAAGGATTCACAATAATATCAATATAAGTCTCAAATTCATTATCAAACTGATCCTTAAGAAGCAGATAATACCTTGTATCTTCCTCTGGAGAAACAGTAATATCAGGCTGATCAGATTCAAAACCCCAGGGATCAGAAGTCCATTCATAATTATAGTCCAATCCGCCACCACTGGCATTTGCCTCAATAGTAACAGATTCACCAAAACATATTCTATTATCTTCTGTATAAAGGAAAGCAGACAAACCACCGCCACTGGCATTAATAAGAACATTATCAGGCTCACTGACACAATTCTTCTGATCAGTAATAATCAATGTAAACACTGTAGGTTCATAAAGCGGAAGAGTAACAGGATCAGGCACATTATTTGATTCAAGCCAACTTGAAGGCTCCCATTGATACAAATGATTACCATATCCTCCGGAAGAGCTACCATAGAGTGTAGCTGTAGTACCCTCATTAATAACCTGATCATCACCAGCATTGGCAATTGGTAATTGATTAACAGTTACAAGCACACTATCATATAAATCAGTATAACCATCAGTAACATAAACCTTATACCAGATATTATCTTCAGGATAATCAGAAGGATTTTGTTCTGTGGATGTAAATCCGGAAGGGTTAGATGACCATTCATAAGAATAGGTACCAGCACCGCCATCAGGGCTCACTGAAAGATCCACTCTATCGCCAAAACAAATTTCATTATTATTTACACTTACAAATGCGCTAAGCGGACCGCCCACCACATTTACCACCATAGTATCTTCACCAATGCAAGAGCTTTCCATATCGCTAACACTAAGAAAAAACTCTGTACTTAAAGTAAGACTAATTGTGGTTGGGGAAGGAGATGTAGGATCATCGAGTAGCTCAGCAGGCTGCCAGCTATAAGTATAATTTCCGGAACCACCGGTAGCACTACTTTCAAGATCAGCAGTAGCTGCATAAGGGATATTTATATCTTCACCGGCATCAGCAACCGGGGATTCAAGATCAATAGTAAAGTTGTATGATTCAGGATCAGCATAGTTATTACACGCATCAGAAATAAAACTAAGCTGCTTAATAGTTAGAATAAATTCGCCACCCTGATAAATAGCAGGAGTAGTATAAAGAGTATACTCTCTTTCACTATTACCACCCAGGTTACATGTTTCGCCATAGATACTATCAATAGTATAAGGACCACCAGGACCTTCTAAAATAAAATCATAATACTGCACGCTGCTACATTTAACCTTCTCATTAAACTTAATAAATAGTTCATTATCACCACATGCAGTAATCAGATCGCCACCGATATATTCAATAAAAGGTTTCTGGTCATCAAAGATAACCGCTGTTGACGCTGAGAAGTCAAGAGTATAACCACCAGGAGTTTGAGTCCAGTCACTAACCACTAACACATAAGTCTCACCTTCATAAACAGGCAAATCAACATTCCATCTGTTTGTAGGTCCACCATTATTACAATCAATAACACCACCATTTAATGAGTTCACACCAGTTGCACCCTGATAACCTGCTCCACCTGCTGCATTACAGCTTGACATTATCCCAAAAGAATTTGTATATATATCATCACACGAATGGTCAGTAATATTAAACACAGCCCAATCATAATCATCTGTTTGTACCTGAGGTGTTATCTGAAACCTAAGGTCACCAGCTTCAACAACAGTCCAGATATACCATCGGCTGTTATGTTCACCATCCATACAATGATTATTCGGGCAACCGCTACCACCATTAGGGATTTCAAAATAATTTCCATAACCTGCTACCGTAGAGTCCTCAACGTAAACATAATCACAAACAGCAATTGCACCTCTACAATCCTGAGTTGTTGGCACTTGCGCCCTTAAATTACCAGTAAAAAATAATATTGTAGCAAAAAAGACAAATCGTAATAATAAAGAATTTTTCATTTTTCAAAGATTGAGAGTTTACAAAGATACACAATGAATTGATTATTCTCCAGTAAATTCCGGTTTTCGTTTCTCAATAAAAGAATTAACACCCTCTTTATAGTCATTACTAGTATAAGCAGTAATACGAAGCTCATTAATACGTTCAAAAACATCAGGAGTAAGTGGGCGCGCATCAGTAAGCAAATTCAGCTGTTCTTTCACAACTTCAATGCTAAGTGGAGAATTATTAGTCATATTTTCAGCCATTTGCATTGTAAAGTCTTCTATATCCTCCTTATCAATAAGATGATTCAGCAAGCCTATATTATAAGCACGATCAGCTTTAACAGGCTCGGCAGTAAAAAACATCTCCTTAATTATATTTAAAGGTAGAATATTCAGAAAATGTTCAAGACCTTTAGAATTATAAGGAACACCAAGTTTTGCAGGCGTTATGGCAAAGGAGCTATACTGAGAACCAATAATAATATCACAAGTGAGAACAAGGTCAGTTCCACCACCCCAAACACTACCGGTAACCATTGCTATTACAGGCACATCAAGAAGTTCAATCCTTCTTAAAAGTCTTTCAAGAGGGTGGCTATAAGGTAAAGGATCAAGACCAGGTATTGGTAGATCCTTAATATTAAGTCCGGCACACCAAACTCTGGCATCAGGATTACTTCGCAAAATCACAACTCTGACCTTCTTTGATTCAAATTCGTCAAACACCTGCAACATTTCATCTAACATTTGTTCAGACAATGAATTCCGGAACTTATCATTGTTAAATGTAATAATACCAATCTTTTTAGTAATTGTAGAAATAATATATTCCATAGTAGTGTTATTAATAATACGTCAAAACAAACATAGCAAAATTTTGGTCAATAAAGCATTGCCAAAACAAATGATTAATTACTCGAAATTCACAATAAACATTAAACTGGTATCCAAACAATACTTATTCCTAGTTAACATTTAAACAAATTACTACTTTTGTCACAAAAGTATATTATGAAAAAAGAGTTATTAACTGTTAGTCTGATTTTTCTTTGTTTGTTCAGTATTGCACAATATCATACTGTTAACGGTACACTTCCTGGAGTAGTAAACAGCAAGATATACCTGATAAAATTAATGGGTGAAAAGAAAACTGTTATTGACACAGCCCGTAGCGATATATCAGGATCGTTCACACTTGACATTTCAGATCAAACTCCGGGCATGTATGCAGTAATAGCAGGAAAAGATCAGGCAGTAGAACTTATCTATAATAACGAAGACATACGGTTTATTACAACCGGCTTGACAAATCAGGACGGAATTCAGATTATCGAATCTGTTGAAAACCTGATTTACTATGACTATTTGAACCTTAAGGGCACAAACCTTTATAAGATGGATCTGATAAGTAATCTGATACAACAATACCCACCCAATGATGAGTTTTATGAGACATCTGTTAACAAATACCTTACACTTCAGGATGAAATAAACAACAGAGTAGACCAGTTAATAAGTAACAATCAGGGATCCCTTGCTGCCAGATACATAAGCACCGACAGGCCGATTATTTTCGATCCCAGAGAACCAGTTGAACAACAAGGTATATACATCAAGCAACACTACTTCGACAATGTTGATTTTAATGACACTACTCTTATCAACAGCACAATACTTACCTCTAAAGCCGTAAGTTACCTATCACTTTATCAGGATGATGCATCCTCACAAGAGGAGTTAGAAGTAAGTATGTTAAGAGCACTGGATACAGTACTTCTGCATGCATCGGTAAATCAGGAGGTGTATGAATTTCTCACTGATTTCTTTATCTCAGGATTTGAATCGATTGGTTTTGACAAAGGGCTTACACATATTGCAGAAAACAACTATCTTGAAAACTTCTGCGAGAATACCGAGCGCAAGAAAAAGCTGGAGAATAAAATGGAACTCATCAAAAAGCTCAGCATAGGTAAAGTAGCTCCAGATTTTACAACAACAGACATTGAAGGCAACAGCATTACACTTAGTGATATAGATGCAGATAAAACAGTACTTATTTTCTGGGCCAGCTGGTGCCCGCATTGCGATAATATCTTGCCGGTTATCGATCAATACGCTGCTAATAATCCGGGCATTAAAGTAATTGCTGTTTCTGTTGATGACTCAGAAAAACAATTAAAAGATAAGATAAAAGAAACAGGCTACAACTGGACTTTCATAGGCGAGTTAATGGGTTGGGAAGGCCCTGTTATTAATGAATACGGCGTAGCTGCTACACCCACAATATTCATACTCAACAAAGACAAAAAAATAGTAGCCAAGCCATTAAGCAAAGCAGAGATTGAGAAAGCTCTGGGAAATTAGATTTCAGACGCAAGAATATCGGCAATGTGAATAACCTTAATCGGGATATTATTCTTTTTGATATAAGCATCCTGATGCATCAGGCAAGTCATATCTGTTGACACAATATACTCAGCACCGGTTTCAACAGCATTCTGCACTTTGTGTTCAGTCATAGCAACAGATATAGGCTCAAAGTTCATAGCAAATGTACCACCAAACCCACAACATTCGTTTCTGTCCTTCATTTCCACCAATTCAAGACCTTTTACTTTTTCCAATAATTTACGTGGTGAATCGCCAAGCTTATATTCTCTTAATGAAGTACATGAATCATGAAAAGTAACCTTGTGGTTAAACACAGCCCCCAGGTCATCAACATTTAACACATTAACAAGGAAGTCAGTCAGCTCGAATATATTCTTTTGCAATTGCTTATATTCATTATGATAACCACCATTATAGAACAGCTCATCAAAGCCGGTTTTAATATATCCCGGACAAGAAGCAGCAGGTGTAACAACATACCTGTTATTATTAAAGTCAGTAATGAATTTCTCACCCAGCTTCTTTGCTTCATCCCAATGACCATTTTTAAAAGCCGTTTGTCCGCAGCAAGTTTGTTCAGGATTATAATTCACCTTTACACCTGCCTTTTTTAACACTTTTATAGTATTAAACGCTGTTTGCGGAAATACCTGATCGATAACGCAGGGGATAAAGATATCAACTTCCTTTGTATTCATATAGTTAATTATCAGAGATTATATTTAGCGCTGCAAACTTAAGACTAATAAAGTCATTCCAAAAGTTTCTGTAAGATTTATTCACAACATCGGGAGCTGAAATAACAACATTGTTATATTTAAGGACTAAAGGAGCAAGGCTCATAGCCACCCTGTGATCATTATAAGATGAAAACTTCAATTCATTCGCAGATGGCATCTTATGCGGATTAAGAAACCATCCTTTCTTTTTCTTTTCCAGAACAACACCAGTTTTAGCAAGCTCTTTCGACATAGAAGATATCCTATCGGACTCTTTATAAGAAACATGAGCAATATTTTTAAACAAAGCAGGCACACGCAATGCTGCGCAAGTTGCCATTACAGGAGGCACAAGATCAGGGCAGCCCATAAAATCATATTCAAAGGCATCATCAGCCTTTCCATTCTTAACAATCTCGATACCTTTTCTAATTTGTTTTGTTTCTATTCCAAAATGCTTATAAATATCCACAAGAGCCTTATCCCCCTGAATACTATCCAAGCTAATATTTTTAAGGATAATCTTTCCGGACTCTGCCAGCGCGAGGGTTTCAAACCAGAAGGCAGCAGAGCTCCAATCGCCTTCAACAGTGTATTCAAATGACTTATATTTTTTAGGCAATATCTTTACAAAGCTTTTATTGAGATCCACGTTTATTCCGAACTTTGTCATAATATCACGTGTCATCTCAATATAAGGCCATGATACAGGATGCCTTTCAAAATTAATTTTCAAACCATTATCAAAGTACGGACTAATAAGCATTAATGCTGTAATAAACTGTGAACTTTTGGATGAGTCTATAGTAATCTCGCCACCGCGAATATCTTTACCCACAATACGCAATGGCATCTTACCCTTCTTAGCTGTATAAGAGATATCAGCTCCAAGCTCAATTAACCCATTAACAAGCCCTTCAATGGGACGTTCACACATACGGCTACTGCCCGTCACGAGCCAAATACCTTCTCTAAAAGAAAGAAACGCCGTTAGAAATCTGGACACTGTACCAGCATCACCAGTATCAATTACCATTGGTATCCCAGAATCACCACACTGGCAAATCATATTGAGTAACAAAGACAACCTTGATGTGTCCTCACTATCGGAGATATTCTTTATGGAAAAAGAATTTTTTGTCAGTCTTCTTATTACCAGTACTCTATTACTGATACTTTTGGAACCTGTCAATGAGATGCTACCATTAACAGTATTACTTATTTGTGTTAACTTAAAATTATTCACAACTCCTTCTGTTAATGTAAAACTTCAGACTTTCAACAATCAACTCGTCAGACACTACTACTTCATGAACAGCTTTTCCAAGCTTTCGCAACAAGCTAAAATTTTGTTTATCGCCTCTGACTTTTTTATCCTGTTTCATAAAACTCAAAATCTCAGGAATATCTTTTTCTTCAATATCAAACCTATTAAAATTCTTATCAATCATTTCAATAACAATCTTGATATTTTTGCATTCCAATGCAAATATCTTTAATGACAACCAAGCTTCACATATCATCCCAGCAGCCACAGCCATTCCATGAGTAACAGCATTATCAGATTTAAGATAATAGCTCTCCATAGCATGACCTATTGTATGCCCAAAATTCAGGTTTTTTCTTAAACCGTTTTCCAGCTTATCAAATTCAACAATGTCTATTTTATCTCTGGCAGCTTTAATAATAATAACATTCCAGTTATCAACTTCAGTATATTTTCTGTTATCAAGCTTGTGCCACAGATCTTTGTCCATAATAAGAGCGTATTTGATAACCTCAGCAAAACCAGACTGCCAGTGAATATCTTCAAGAGTGCTAAGAAATATAGGATCAACAACAACACAAGAAGGAAACACAAACAAGCCCACTTGGTTCTTAAAACCGTCATAGTCAATTCCTGTTTTGCCACCAATTGCAGCATCAACCATCCCAAGCAAAGTTGTAGGAATATTAATAAAGGTAAGGCCTCTTTTGAATGTACCAGCAGCCATGCCCCCAATATCTGTTACTATTCCACCACCCAGATTAATAATCAAGTCGTCACGGTCAGCGTTTAATCGAGTAAGCTCATTCCAAATAAAGCAAAGTTGGTCAAGACTTTTATTTTCCTCTCCTGCATTAATAATAATTATATCAGAAATCTTAGTATCAGGTAACTGTTCTTTTAATACAGGTACACAATGCTGATTAACATTAATATCTGTAATTATTAAGATCCTGTTAAACTGATTAATTCTCGATTCAGATTTCCTTAAAGCATCCTTTCCTATAAGGTAAGTGACATTACCTTTTTCAAGCATCAATAAACTATTCATCTTTTATTACTTTGCTACAATCTCTCTACCAAATGGAGTAAGTGCTAAACCTGCAAGTTTAAAATGCTGCTTTGCCCAGGGTATGCCTATTATAGTAATACCTAACAGCAAACCAAAGGCGAAATGACTTAACATAATCCATACACCACCCACAAAAAACCAAATTATATTCATTATTGTGGACAAGCATCCTGTGGAAGTCTCAACCCTTCTCACTTTACTCCCAAATGGCCAAATAGCTAAAACTCCCAGCTTTATTGTCTGTAACCCAAAAGGGATGCCAATGATTGTCATCATTAATACAACACTGGACACAAAATATTCAATAGCAATTGCAAATCCACCAAAGATCAACCATAAAATATTACCTAATATCCTCATTTCTCATATTTATTTGTATATATCTGCGAAAGCATCTTTTAATTCACTAAACAAAAAAGCAAAACCATCTTTCTCAAGCTTTGCGGGTAAAACCTTAACACCTTTTAATACTAACTCATCAGCCATTTTACCGAGAAACAGTTTCACAAAGAAACCAGGAGTTCTCATAAAACAAGGTCGTTTCAATTCCTTTGAAAGTGTTTTAACAAACTCTTTATTAGAAACAGGATTTGGTGCAGTAAGATTATAAGGCCCATTACATTGTTTATTATCAATCAGAAAATGAATGGCCCGTACTACATCATTAATATGTATCCACGATACCCACTGTTTTCCTGATCCCATGCTACCACCTAAGAACATACGTACAGGCATTGACATAGCAGGCAAAGATCCTCCGTCTTTAGCAAGAACCATTCCAGTACGAATGTAAACAACACGAGTAAGTTTTTTAAATTGGTGAAACACCTCTTCATGAGCAGCCGATACTCTGGGAAGAAAACCATGCTTACCAATCTGACTTGATTCATCAATATCTTTATCCATTCTGGTGTAGCCATAAATTCCAATAGCAGAACCTTGAATAACAGCTTCCGGGTGTTTTTTTGTTGCAAGGAACGCTCTCACAATTATTGAGTCTGTATCCAGACGGCTTTTTTTAATCGCTGACATCTTTTCATCCGTCCACCTTCCTGCCACAGATTCTCCGGCAAGGTTAACAATAGCAGCTGCGCCTTCAAAATGACCAACCAGCTTGCTAATATTCCTTGACCTGAGCCTCTCAACTATGATGTCTGTATAAATTCTGCGCAATTTCTCCGGGTTACGGCTGACAATAACAACTTTATAATCTTTTTGCAACTCCCTAACAAGGTGAGTTCCAACAAATCCCCCTCCACCAAAAATCACAACTTTCTTCATATTGCCATTATTCAAAATATCTGATAAAAATAACATTTCTTTTTTAACCAAATAACTCAAATGTATAATAAGCTGTTAATGCAACCTGATCAACGTATTTTTGTCTTCTTTATGTATCTTTGGCGCATTAAATAAAATATTATGAACAGAAAGAAAACTGCCCTGATATTTCTACTAGCTTTAGTAACTTATTCTTATGCCGGTGAAATTAAGAAGACCTATTACTTTGGCAACCCTACGATAACCAAAGCAGGCGATTATCAATCAGTAAATTTTGACAACTGTCTTATGACTGCAAAACCAGGAGATCCTGCTTTGCCATATTATGCTGTGAGCCTACTTCTTCCCCCGGGCGAAGAAGCTGTTTCAATACAAGTGAACATGTCCGATAAAGTTTCACTGAAGGAAAGTTACAAGCTATATCCGTATCAGTCATCAAGACCACTATCCAAACCTGATGCCGGAGAGTTTATGATAAACAGAAGTCTTTATAATTCTAATATCAATTATCCTGAACAACAACACGGAAGACTTTCAACACATTATCTAAGTGGTCATTCCATTGCAATGACATCCATTACACCTGTTGTATACAACCCTGCTCATGAAGCTGTTTCCTATTACAAACAAGTAACTGTTACTATTGAAACCAGGCAAACAGATAAAGCATCGAATGCCTTAAACAAATTACATTCTGTTGAGAAAGTGAAGAGCTTTATTGACAATCCTGATATTCTTAGCAGATATGATTACAAGACAAGCAGATCAGAGAACACATACAAGCTATTGATTATTACACCGGAAAACTACGTTGAAGACTTTGATGAGTTACGTAATATTTATCTAAGCAGAGGGATAACAAGCGAAATTATTACACCTAATTATATAGCAACACATGTTTCCGGGCAGGATGTTCAGGAACAAATAAGAAATTACATTATCCAGGAGTACGAAGAAAGTAACATTGAATATGTGATACTCGGTGGTGACATTGATTTGGTTCCATACAGAGGATTCTATTGCTATGTTCAGTCAGGTTCCGGATATGAAACCAGCGATATCCCAGCCGACTTATACTATGCAGCTCTTGACGGCACATGGGACGATGACGGTGATGGTTTATGGGGAGAACCTGATGAAGATGACCTCTTACCAGAGCTAGCAGTAGGACGTTTTCCTTTCGGTGATGCAGATGAACTGGAGAACATTATTCACAAAAGTATTAGTTATCAGAATAGTCCTGTATTAGGAGAGTTTACCAATAACCTGATGGCAGGAGAGTTTCTATACAGCAATCCTGAGACATATGGTCGTGATTACCTTGACCTGCTGATAGGTGAAAGAAGCGACAACGGATATACTACAATTGGTATTCCCGACAACTACACTATTGATTCTATTTATGAACATAATGCCCCATGGAACGGCACAACTCTGATGGCTGAAATAAACAGCGGCAAGCAATTTATTCATCACGCAGGTCATGCAAACACGAGTTATGTTGCACACCTTAATTATAATGATATAACCAATGCTAATTTCTCAGGAGCAAATGGTATTGATCATAACTACACCTTATTTCATACACATGGGTGTGATTGCGGAGCTTTTGACACAGACTGTATCCTTGAAAAAATGGTTACAATTGACAACTTTGCTGTATCTGTAATAGGAAACTCACGTTTTGGATGGTTTAATGAAGGACAAAGTGAAGGGCCTGCTGCCCACCTTCATCGTGAAATGGTTGATGCCATGTATAATGAAAATATGAATCATCTTGGCATAGCGTTTAAGGAGGCAAAGACAGAAACAGCACCCTGGGTAGAAGCCCCGGGACAATGGGAAGAAGGTGCCCTTAGATGGAACTTCTACGATCTTAATATACTTGGTGACCCCGTGTTAAGTGTATGGACAGACGAACCAATAAGCATTGAGGTTGATTATGACGACATTATGGAGTTAGGCTCCACTACAACTACTGTTACAGTTACAAGCAATAGTATACCTATGGAAGACTTTACATGTTCAATTCTTAAAGACGGAATACTACATGCCTGCTCTGTTACAGATAATTCAGGGACAGCAATCTTAGAATTTGATCCATTAGTAACTGAATTAGGTGAAGCTAGTCTTATTGTTACAGGATACAATTGCCTTCCGGACACAAATCAAATAACCTTTATTTCAACATCAGGAGCTTATGTTGTATATGAAAGTCATGAGGTATATGATCCTGATGGTAATAACAATGGCATAGCTGATTTCGGTGAAAGCATATTGCTAAATTTCACAATACTGAATGCTGGACAAGGTGATGCAAATGATATTAATACTGTTATATCAGTTGAAGATGAATTTCTGACAATTACAGACAATAATGAGAATTATGGCACTGTTGCTTCAGGTGAAACAAAAACAATCAATGAAGCATTTGCTATTGATATTTCTCCAAATATCCCAGACCAACGAGTATGTGTATTTAACCTTGAGTGTGAAAGCGAAGGTAATACATGGTTAAGCAATTTCAGTATTATCATGAACGCTCCGGTTCCGGAAAACGGAAACATGAGTTTTAATGATGAAAGTGGAAACAATAACGGATACATAGATCCTGGTGAGACAGTAACTCTGAGCTTTCCTGTTTCCAATAAGGGACATAGTAACTGCCATGAAACAACAGTTGAGATCATTTGTGATAATCCAGAAATCATTCTTAGTCAGAATTATATCAATCTTGGAGAAATAAACGCAGGAGAAACAAAAACAGTATCTATGGATGTTACCGCAGATGAAGCAATTATTACAGGTACTGATATAATGCTTAAGAGTTATACTGATATGTGCGGATACATTGACTCAGCATCGCTATTCACTACTGTGGGGGTAGTTATTGAAGACTTTGAAACAGGAGATTTCACCCTATACCCATGGCACAACACAAGCACAAGTCCCTGGGTAATTTCACAATTTAATGTATATAATGGCAACTATTCTGCTAAATCAGGTTCGATTTCAGATAATCAGTCTTCATCACTGGATATTGATATGATTGTCATGGATGAAGATACACTTTCTTTTGCAAGGAAAGTTTCATCAGAGCCTCAATGGGACAGATTAAATTTGTATATAAATGATGAACTCTTAGGCACATGGTCAGGAGAAGTACCATGGGGAACTGTTTCCTATATTATACAGGCAGGAAATTATAACGTTAAATGGGAATATGCAAAAGATGTTAGTTCATTCTCCGGTTCAGACTGTGCATGGATCGACGACATTGTATTCCCGCAACCTTCTGTATTAACAGGTATTGATGAAGAAAACAACAAATCAGGAATAAGCATGTATCCAAACCCTGGTAGTGGTATATATCACATCTTTGCCAGTCAGGGAGCTACCTCTGTTAAGATTTATAACTCCACCGGTAGTCTTGTACTGGATAAACAATCGGATTTCATTACAGGATCAGTAACAATAGACATCTCTGAACATCCGGCAGGAATATACTTCATTGAACTTGCAACTAATTCAAAAAGATCTGTAGGCAAGATTATAAAGGAATAGAAAACTAATCTCAGGCTGTTTCTCAAAGCAGCCTGAGTTACTTACTGCTTCGATTAATTAATGAGTTGTAGCCTTTTTGCCAATATCATCTATCTCAAGGTTTAAAATCAGCAGGCCGAAACCATTCGAAAATATCATGCTCTTCAGTATTCCACCCCACAAGCCAGGCTGTTAGAGCATCGACATTAAGACTACTGATATTATGATCAACTCTAAACATAATATCATTAGGAAAAAGCTCACTGGCCTTCGATTGCCTTTCAGACGTTTGAGCATAAGTAGTATAAAGATCCCATGCTCCGCAAAGGTGCAATACTTCATGTGCAATTGAAGCAGCAGGAGTTGACGCATTTTCTTGATAACTAATATAGTATATCATTCCTTCAGTAAAATATTTCTTCTTATTATACCCTGAAGCGTATCTCATGGAATATGACCTCCCGTATTCTTTAGTCATTACAATCACCAAAAGTTGTTTACTGTGGTACTTCCTTTTCAGTTTACGGTAGGCCTGCTTTGAATTTTTGTACCCTTCTTTTATCAGAACACGATAAACCCAGTCGACTCTTTCTTTCCCGGTACCTCGTCCATTATTAATATTCATGAATTCCAATGGAACACCATCGTTCAGCACTACAGTTTTAATATTCAATAGAACATCATATCTGCCAGCTTGTTCTTCCAGCCAGCTATTACTAACATTAACATTGGCAAGCGCCTGATCTTTTTCAACATCAGTCCACTTATTATTTTCTTCTTGTATAAAACACACCAAAGCAGTAACATCTCCACTAAGATTTTTTATACTACCTGCTCTCCATCGATCATTATTCTGAGATTTCAGCCACTCTGGGGTAACCACCAGCATTAAAATAAGATATATGTAACCTAACCTCTTCACAATATTGTCATTCAAAGATATGCAAAAATGAATCAGAAATAGACCTGTAGGTTCCTGATATGGCTTTATAAGCATCTTTCTTCTTCATCCACACAGCTTTTGTTATATCTTCATTCTTTTGTGGTTTAAGTTTCTTTTCAGATTCTGTTTCCATCAAATACCAGTATGTTCTCTTTAGCTTCCAACCGCTTCTTGTTTGAAAAATATGATAAGTAGTTTTTAGCTTCTTATATATTCTTACCTTTTTTACTCCCGTTTCTTCCTCTACTTCACGAACCGCAGTTTCCTTTATTTTTTCCTTCCCTTCTGTTTTTCCTTTAGGCAAATCCCACAAGCCAAACCTTTTTATTAACAAATACTCATCATCTTTGCGTACTATTCCCCCGGCTGCATCAATGAGTTTAAAGCTGGATAGAATATCATCAAAAATCTGCCGCTTCGGGTATCCTCTTAAAGTAATATCGCTTAAAACAGCACCATTTTTAATACTGTCACATATCTCTTTAGTATCTTTTTTATTCTTAACAACATGCAAAATCCCAAGAGTTCTCTTTGCAGATATTGTTACACATAAATCGTTGAAATATATCTTTTTCATACATCTGATATAAGTAACTAAACACAATCAAATAAAAACATTTTCTATTAAAAAGTAAAGACTTTCAAAGAATCATCAGGACACAAAATTAATTTTTCAAAGTAATAAACTACATTTGCAAGAAAAATAAAATGAAAATATTATCAACAGCTCTTATTGTTTTATACATTCTTCTAAGCAGCACGTCATACTCCCAACGTACTAATAAAGAAATAAGTAAGTTGCATGATGAAACCCCTGATGATCCATATAAGCCTCAAGACCCTGCAAAGGTTCAAAGAACATCAGCTTACAGCTATGAGGGTAGTTTTTACACAACAACACAAGTTAATGTAGACTCCCTAGGGCTCAACATTCTAAGCGATGCTGCCAACGAACCTTCCATTGCTATCCATCCTAACGATAGAAATATCATTATGATAGGCTGGCGTCAGTTCGATAATGTGCTTAGTAATTTCCGTCAGGCTGGAAATGGCTTCTCTACTGATGGCGGGCAATCATGGACGGTACCAGAACCTATAGAAGCAGGTGTTTTCCGCTCTGATCCTGTTCTGGAGACAGACGCTGAGGGTAATTTCTATTATAACAGCCTTGAAAAAGGAGCAAGTGGTAACTACTGGTGCGTTATACACAGGGCAATGGACGGAAGCCTTGAATGGGATAATGGGACTTATGCTCATGGAGGCGACAAACAATGGATGACAATCGACAAAACAGATGGCATTGGAGAAGGGAATATATACGAATTCTGGAACTCATCATATTCTTCATGTTCACCCGGGTCATATACCAGATCTACTGATGGAGGTAATAGCTACGAAGACTGTGATGGAGTTATGGGTGATCCCATATGGGGAACAATGGCTGTTGGCAGCGATGGCAAACTATATACTGTTGGAATGCGTAATTATGACGTTGTTGCTACCAGATCATCAAACGCTCAAGATCCAGACCAGCAAACGTCATGGGACTTCGCTACTTATGTTGACCTTGACGGAGAGATGGTTGGCCACCCTGCTGTTAATCCGGAAGGATTGATGGGACAAGTATGGATAGATACAGATGACTCAGATGGTCCGGGGAAAGACAATGTATATGTGCTTTGTTCTGTTGAAAGATATGACCCAGAAGACAACGCCGACGTAATGTTTGCTCGTAGCACAGACCAAGGTTCATCATGGGACGACCCTGTGCGGGTGAATGATGATTTAGATCTGGACCACAACAACTGGCAATGGTTTGGCACTATGTCTGTTGCTCCTAATGGCAGAATTGATGCCATATGGCTTGATACCAGAAATGCGCCCGGCACTAATGAGTTTATCTCTGAGTTATATTACTCTTATTCATTAGACCAAGGTCAAACATGGTCTTTAAATGAATGCATATCTGAACCCTTTGACCCAAAAGCCGGATATCCTAATCAGCTGAAACTTGGCGACTATTTCGATATGATTTCTGATAATGACATGGTTCATGTTGCATGGGCTGCCACGTTTACAGGCGGACAGGATGTTTACTATACACGTATCGATCCTTATTTTGTTGGTATTAATAATAAGGTAACAAAGCCGCTGAATCTAAGTAGCTACCCTAATCCTGCATCAGACAGAATTACTTTCAGGTACACTACCGATAAAGCGGGTATTATTGAAATGAATATTTTTGATATAACCGGAAAAAAGGCTGCTTCAGTTCTCAATGAATACCAACAGAGCGGAAATCACAATGTACATTATAATATTAATAACCTGCCGGCTGGTATCTATTACACTACTTTAAAAGCGGGCAGAAATACAGCGACCATTAAAATTAGCTGCGTTAAATAATTTTCAATAAACTTTTATTAGGTTTGTACCATGAATTATAACATCAATACTGCAGAAGAAGTAGCAGCCGTTTTGCTTGAGGTAAAAGCAATTAAGCTGCAACCAGCCAACCCTTTCACTTGGGCATCAGGCTTACGTTCACCTATTTATTGTGACAACAGAGTGGTTCTTTCTTTTCCTAAAAAGAGAACTTTTATTAAAAATCAGCTTACCGAAGCCGTTAAAGAACATTTTGCTAATGCAGATGTGATTGCTGGTGTTGCTACTGCAGGGATTCCTCAGGGAGCTCTTATTGCTGAAGAGCTTGGTCTTCCTTTCGCTTATATCAGGTCATCAGCAAAAGCACATGGAATGACAAACAAAATTGAAGGAAAAATTAATCCTGATGAAAAAGTTGTTGTTGTTGAAGATTTGGTATCAACAGGCAAAAGTAGTCTTAATGCTGTTGATGCTATTCGTGATGCTGGTGCTGAAGTAATGGGCATGATTGCAATCTTTTCATATGATCTGGATATTGCAAGAAAGAACTTTGAAGACAAAGACTGTAAACTAATCACTCTATCAGATTATAATATCATGATAAGTAAAGCTGTTGCTGATAATTATGTTTCTGATACCGATAAAGAGAAACTCATGGAATGGAGGAAAGATCCAAAGGCATGGAGTGATGCAGTTGAAAATAAATAATAACACATTTAATCAACGCTAAAATGATAATCGAAGGTAAACCTGCCACTATTAATAATGAAATAAAAGGTGTTTATAATTTTCTCACCAACTTCAATAATTTTGAGAATCTAATGCCTGAGCAAATAACTGAATGGAAATCTGATAATAACAGCTGTTCTTTTGTTATTCAGGGAATGGCAAATATTAGTCTGGAATTTGGTGAGAAAAAACCTTATTGCTTTATTAAACTTGTGCCTGTGGGTAAAGTACCTTTTCAGTTTGCACTGGAAGTAAACTTAACAGAATCAGGAATTGATACTGTTGTTAAAGTAAATGTTGATGCTGATCTCAACCCTATGATGGCAATGATGGCTAAGCGCCCTCTTGAGAACCTTGTAAATATTATGGCAGCTAATATAAATGATGCCATTGGGAAATAGCATTCCTTTATTTTGAGTTTTGAATTATCAGCAATAATTCCAGAGCTGGAATCTAAAGGAATTTTACTTCTTTGTGAGCAAATAACTTATGTTGACCTTCTGAATTTGTAATAGTTAGCCGGCCGTATTCATCAACTCCGGTAATAATACCTTCAAATGCAATCCCTTCAGCTTCATATTTGGCTGATATTTTATGTCTGTAAAGCTTTGACAGATATTTTGAATCAAGTTTTTTCTGCAAATCATCATCCGGGGCACCACAGTAATAATCATCTATTTTGTCCAGAATTATTGAAAGAACCATTTCAATATCGAAATCATCCGCAGTAAAGTTCCTTAAAGACACAGGATTTGGAGCATCTGACAGAAAGACTTGCTGATTAACATTCAATCCGATGCCAGCGATAATAGTATCAATTTTACTGCCTGCAATATAATTCTGAACTAATATCCCTGCTGCTTTCATATCACCTATATATATATCGTTAGGCCATTTTACAGATACATCATCCCTTTTAATTAAACCAGAGATAGCATCAACAACTGCAAGAGACAACATTTTAGTGAGTATAAACTGATCAGATGCATTAATATTCTCTGGTTTGAAGCATATGCTCATCGTAATATTTTTGCCCGGTTCACTTTCCCAAACGTTATTGCCATAGCCTCTTCCCATATCCTGTTCACGAGCCAGAATCACATCACCATTGTTTAATTCACCCCTCCTGATAAGTTCTACGGCATAGTTGTTTGTAGAATCAACTACCTCTTTTCTGATTACATTAAAATTCATCATCTATAAATATGAACAAAAATAATAATTATTTCTCTTCTATTAAAAAACGATAAAATCAGTCAGGATGATTTAACGTCAACCTTTATTTATTAGTTTTGTAAAATAATAATAGTTATAGTTATATGCGAAAAGACAAAGTAACAGATAATACAGTATGCATAGTTGAGAATGTTATACAGGCAATGCAAGATAAAAAAGCAAAAAAAGTATTAAGTCTTGATTTAAAGGGCATTTCTGATGCTGTATCAGATTACTTTATCATATGTCATGGCACTTCAACCACACAAGTTGATGCTATTTTTGATAATATTATCGAAAAAGTACAGGAAAACTGTGGCACTAAACCCTTTCATCAGGAAGGAACAGAAAATTCGGAATGGATTTTGATTGACTACTTCGACGTTGTTATTCACATTTTTCGTGAAGACATCAGAGAGTTCTATAAATTGGAAGACCTTTGGGCTGATGCAGTTATAACACGATATGATGATGCTGAATAGGTTCTCATAAACACGACAGAATGGCAGATAATAAAATAAATAAAGAGCAAAACAATAAGAAGACTGACAAGAACCCATTAAATCCCATAAAAGGAACGGGAAAAAATGGTAAGCCTAAGTTCAATTTCTATTGGATTTATGGCATTCTTGCTGTTGTACTGATAGGTATTCAGTTATTGAATACGGGTGAAAGTGGCAAAAAGACTGATTGGCGTGATTTAAAAATCATGCTTGAAGATGGTGATGTTGCCAAGATAATGTTGGTAAATAAAGAAACAGCAGAGATTTACATTAAGAAAGAAAGCCTTAACAAGGAAAAATACAAAGATGTAAACTCAACTAATACAACATTTGGTGGTGAAAGTTATCAATACTATTACAATGTAGGGTCTATTGACAAGTTTTATACTGATGTAGAAACAGCTCAGGAAAACAACCCTAACCCTGTGTATGTGGAAACAGAAACGCGTCATGATTGGGGCACTGAAATTCTCGGTTGGATATTCCCCATTGCAATAATCATTGGCATTTGGTTTCTCTTTATGCGTATGATGAGTCGTGGTGGCGGAGGTGCCGGTGGACAAATATTCAATATTGGAAAATCAAAAGCGCAAGTCTACGATAAAAATACCAGCGTTAATATCACATTTAAAGATGTAGCAGGACTTGAAGAGGCAAAAGTAGAGATTACAGAAATCGTTGACTTTCTTAAGAAACCCGACAAGTACACAAAGCTAGGTGGTAAAATCCCACGTGGAGTACTGCTGGTAGGCCCTCCGGGAACTGGTAAGACATTACTTGCCAAATCTGTTGCAGGTGAAGCTGATGTCCCGTTTTTCTCTATATCAGGATCTGATTTTGTTGAGATGTTTGTAGGAGTTGGAGCATCACGTGTTCGTGACCTCTTTAAACAAGCTAAAGAAAAATCACCAAGCATTATTTTTATTGATGAGATTGATGCTATCGGTCGTGCCAGAGGTAAAAATCAAGTAACAGGAGCAAATGACGAAAGAGAGAATACTCTGAACCAACTTCTGACAGAAATGGACGGATTCTCACCAAACTCAGGTGTTATTATTCTTGCAGCCACTAACCGTGCTGACATCCTTGATAAAGCGCTTATGCGTGCCGGCAGATTCGACAGACAGATTCACGTTGAGCTCCCTGACCTGGAAGAACGTAAGCAGATATTTGCTGTGCATATGAAGCCTCTTAAGCTTTCTAAAAATGTTAAAGGTGATTTCCTTGCCAAGCAAACCCCAGGTTTCTCTGGTGCTGATATTGCTAATGTATGTAATGAAGCTGCTCTTATCGCTGCAAGATCGAACCACAAGAGTATAGCTAAACAAGACTTTCTGGATGCCATTGACAGAATAATCGGCGGACTGGAAAAGAAAAATAAAATAATCTCTCCTGACGAAAAGAAAGTTGTTGCATTCCATGAGGCAGGCCACGCTTCAATAAGCTGGCTTATGGAACATGCACATCCTCTTGTAAAAGTTACTATTGTGCCACGCGGCAAAGCTTTGGGTGCTGCCTGGTATCTGCCTGAAGAACGTCAGATAACTACATATGATCAGATGTTTGATGAAATGACAGCTACTCTTGGTGGACGTGCTGCTGAACAGGTTATCTTTGGAAAAATATCAACAGGCGCTCTTAACGATCTCGAAAAAGCTACCAAACAGGCATATGCCATGGTGACTTATTACGGGTTAAGTGAAAAAATAGGAAACTTAAGCTTCTATGACTCAACTGGTCAATCAGAATATTCGTTCAGCAAACCTTTCAGTGAAAAGACTGCTGAAACTATTGATAATGAAATTAGCAGAATTGTTGAGGATGCATACTCACGAGCTGTTAAAACGCTGAATGAAAATAAAGAAGGTCTTGAGAAACTTGCTGAACATCTTCTTGAGAAAGAAGTCATCTTCAGTGAAGACTTGGAAAGTGTATTTGGCAAGCGTCTATGGGGAACTGATACAAATCTGCTGAAAGAGATGGAAAGTCCGTCTGAGAAAA
Organism: Bacteroidales bacterium; assembly: GCA_963676635.1. Classification (GTDB taxonomy): domain Bacteria; phylum Bacteroidota; class Bacteroidia; order Bacteroidales; family F082. The sequence goes on along the minus strand of OY781105.1, from coordinate 3,484,917 downwards.
AAAAAGCATCATCTTCGAAAAAGAAAGCCATTAAAAAGGTCGACAAAAAAGAAGATGTAGCTAAGGATGATTCAGATTACATTACTAAAGAATAATATTCTGAATGAAAGAAAGCACTAGTAAAGAAAAGGTACTGAAAGAGATAAGAAATGCTCTTATCGATAAACAGGATATCACAACCAAGAATGTGGATTTTGTAACTCCTGTATATGCTGCCCAAAAGGAAGTGCCAGAAGTGGAATTTGCTACTAATCTGGTTGCCGCCGGAGGTGCTTTTCTTTATTGTGCTAATGAACAGGAAGCAATAGAAAATATTATCGACCTGATCAATAAGCAGCAGCTAAAAAATATTATCTGTAATAGCAAGCCTATCTGCGAAAGCCTGGCAAATAATGACATTAAAACATTGTCGTATGATAAAGATTTCCTTGAAGTAAATACAGGAATCACCAGTTGCGAGTTTCTTATTTCAAGGACAGGGAGTATAATGGTAAGCTCAGCGCTGGAAAGTGGCAGGAGAATGTATGTCTTTCCTGAAACTCATATTGTGATTGCAAGAGCATCACAGGTAGTTCCTGAAATAAAAGATGCTCTTTCAGGTATGAGAAAAAGATACCCCGAGGGGCTTCCTTCGCAAATATCTCTTATAACAGGGCCTAGTCGTACTGCAGATATTGAAAAAACTTTGGTAATGGGAGCACACGGACCTGCTAATCTTGTTGTTGTTTTTATTGACGATTTATAATATGAGATATGTGTGAGCTTTTTTTTATTAGTTTTGCACGTCAATTTAAAATCGGGGCTTTATCAAACTGAAAGATATATATACCAGAACCTTAACAGGCATTGTATTTATTGTACTTGTAATTGGATCGCTATTGCTGAACCAGCTTGCTTTTTTTACAGTGTTTGCTGTATTTAATATGGTGGGGCTTCATGAATACATGCTTCTGATTAAGAAAGACAATGATAAGCACCTTCCTTTATATTTTTATTTTGCAGGTATAATGGTCTATGCAATTGTCGGCCTTTCGGGTCTTGGCATAATAGACATACGCTCAAATGCACTCATATTCGTTATTTTGTTTGTACAGATTATTGCTGACATGCTTAACAAACGAACAGGGTCCGACTGGAAAATTATATCACAGAAAATAACCGGAATAATCTATATTTCGTTACCGCTGGGGCTGATGAATTCATTGTTTTATTTTGGCGGAGTGGATAAAGTGCGTATCAGCCTGATTCTTGGTCTTTTTATTCTCACTTGGACCAGCGATGTAATGGCCTACCTTACAGGCAGTTTATTTGGAAAACACAAACTATTTGAAAGAATATCTCCAAAAAAAACCTGGGAAGGCAGTATCGGAGGCTTATTATTTGCACTGGTAGCCGCTTTTATCCTGTCAATTTTCTTTACAGATATTTCATTAATACGATGGTTGGTAATTGCTGTTGTTATTGTTATTAGCGGTACTCTTGGCGATCTGGCTGAATCGTTACTTAAAAGAAATGCAGGTGTTAAAGATTCAGGTAAGATATTTCCAGGACACGGAGGGGTGCTCGACAGACTGGATGCTGTTATCTTTGCAACACCTATGGTTTTTGTTACAATAAACTTATTTTAACTATGTATATCCATAAAGAAGGATACAAAATAATATTCACAGCCTTTATAATTCTGGCCGTGCTATCGGTAATAAACTGGTTAACAAACCCGCTGCTTTACCTTGAAATTTTGATTTATATTGGTCTTGCTGGCTGGTTTATCTGGACAATAAGTTTTTTCAGAGTACCCAGACGTATTGTCAACTTTGACAGTAACGCTATTATTTCATCCGCCGACGGGAAAGTCGTTGCCATTGAAGAAGTAAATGAACCTGAATATTTTAATGATAAAAGAATTGTGGTGTCGGTATTTATGTCACCATTCAATGTTCATGTAAACTGGTATCCTGTTAGTGGTAAAGTATCTTATGTAGAATATCATAAAGGGAAACACCTTGCAGCTTATAATCCTAAATCATCACTGGATAATGAGCGTAATACAGTAGTTGTAAAAGCTAGTAATGGCGAGGAAGTGTTGGTACGACAGATAGCTGGTGTAATGGCTCGCAGAATTGTAAGTTATGTAAAAAAATATCATCTGGCAAAGCAAGGAGAAGAATTTGGAATAATCAGGTTTGGTTCACGTGTGGACTTCTTTCTTCCAACCGATGTTAAAGTTCAGGTAAAAATTGGAGACAAAGTAACAGGCAAAAAAACAGTTATTGCCAACTTTAAGTAAGATGGTTATTCCGCAACTTACAGTATAGAAGGCACTGATTCAGTAAGTAAACATGAATATTGAAGTGCCTCACGACCAAGGATCAAAACAAAACTATCTTAACAAGCTTACAATATACCTATTATCTCTTTAAGGTCATTTATATGGTATGTGCACTTGCCATTTTCCTGGTGATTATCTTCAGGATCAAAGAAAATCTGGTCAATACCAACATCCCTTGCACCCATAATATCCACTTCATAATCATCACCAATCATAACACTGTTCTTTGCTTCGGCACCTGCCTTTTCAAGAGCGTAATCAAATATAATCGGATCAGGCTTCTTTGCACCAGCTTCTTCTGATGTGATAACTTTATCAAAATATTTATCCAATCCTGCCGACTTAAGCTTAATAAACTGAACTTCGCTAAAACCATTAGTAATTATATGCAGATTATATTTAGGAGCCAGATACTCAATAACCTCTTCAGAATTAGGAAACAGGTTAACTATCAGTGGGCTTATTCTAACATATTCATCCCCAATAAGCTCACCCAATTTAATATCAATTATACCAAAATCTTTAAGTGTTAAGGCAAATCTCTTACCACGCAACACATCTTTAGTAATTTGGCCCTTACGGTATTTATCCCAAAGTCTGTCGTTATGAACGGTATAAGCCTCATGAAAAGCCTCAACATCCGTAACTCCCAGCTTTTTCAAATTAAATTTGTCATAAATCTTTTCAAAAGCCTGCAGTGCACTTTTCTCAAAGTCCCACAAGGTTCTGTCCAGATCAAAAAAAACATGTGTTATTCTGTCCTTCACTGTAATATCATTTTAGGTGGGCAAAAATAATGCTTTAAGTGTTAAAATATGGTATTTTTTTGTTAAAGATTGAAATTGCCAAACTGCTATCATGCAAGATTACAAATACAGAACTGTTCAGCTACAACAATACTTTATCCAACGTAATAAGTACAAATCCAATAATTAAAAAGCTATCATTACATATCATCACTTTAACAGTTAATCATTTCATAAAGACAAATCCGTCTTCTAATGGATTAAGCAAACTTTCTGGGGAAAGTAATAAAAAATGAATAACCTAACTTAATACATCTATTGACATTTTTGATGTCTTACAGATTAGGCTTACAGCATATTTTTACTTTTATTGATTTTGTTCTTTTTTGCTCAATGTCGGATTCTTTTTCCTTCGTTAATATGAAAATTAGTCTTGACCTGTTTTAATTCTGGTCTTGACCTGATTCGATTCTGGTCTTGACTAAAATATAAACCAAACTAATATAGGTAGTCGTTACACAAATGAGAACGCGCCTTTACACAAAATAGAATGAGTAAAATCACAAAAGAAAATGACCAACAGCACAAATAGAAACAGGAAGTCTGACAGGTGAGAAAATATACTCCTTCCTACTCTTCATTAGACAAATTTAGTGAACGATTAAAAAAATATTACAGGATATGCTATTGTATACTATCAAGTACTAAAAGATAATGCGATACCACCGAGTCAAACTGAGCCTGATAGCCAGTGTCAATAGGCAAAGACGGAGGCGACTCAACCTTAAGTGGATCAATAGGCTTACCATTACGATAGAAACGAAAATCGAGATGATTACCAGTAGCTAGTCCGGTTTTACCAACATAGCCAATTAAATCACCCTGCCTTACATGATCACCAACCTTAATCCCTTTAGCATACCCCTTCAGATGCATATAAGTAGTTGAGTATGTACCATTATGCTTAATAGTAATATAATTACCACCACCACGTTTCTGATAACCCTTCTTTACAACAGTACCATCGCCAACAGTATGAACAGGAGTCCCTCCCGGTGCTGCATAATCAACACCATGATGAGGACGTCGGATTTTAAGAACTGGGTGCAGACGGCTGTTAGAGTATCTTGAACTTATTCGTGTATATCTTAAAGGAGCCTTTAGAAATGTACGTTGAAGGCTATTTCCTTTTTCATCGAAATAATCGCCCTTACCATTTTGCTCAAAATAAAAGGCATACAATGTATCTCCTCCATGATAAAAAACAGAAGCCTCTACCTTACCAAGACCAATATATGTTGAGTCGACATACTTACGTTCGAAGCTGGCCTTGTACTCATCACCCTTCTGGAGGCCAAAGAAATCAATAGTCCAGGCATATATCTCAGAAAGCTCATTGGCCAGATTAGGATCAGAATCAATATCGACAATTGAATTCCACAATGAAGACTCAATAACACCATCAACATCATCATTTTTAACAACAATTTCTTTCTTCCCGGTAATGGCAACAACACTATCACCAAAGCTATACAGCACATATTCCGAAGGAGATTTTTCGTAAGCAAAATAAAGAAGTTGCCGAATCGAATCCCTCTTACAGATAGCAGAATAATTATTACCAGCAACTATCCTACGCACATCGAATGTATCTTTCGTATGACGTGCTATAAAGTCAATGTCGTTATAATCAGCCCCAAAACGCAATAAAATATCTGCCAGGAACTCATTTCTTTTAACAATATCCCTAACAACATCCAGACTGTCAACATTAATACCATATTGAATATCAGGGATTGGAGGAATTACTTCAACAATTTCAATATTATTTGTTTTTGAAGCATTGTTATCACATCCTGAAAAAGTAATAACAAGCAAACTAATAAGCGCAAGCGAAATTCTATTGAACATACTAACCAAGTATTAAACAGTCTGTTGTTTTGTTTTTTGTTTATCCCGGGCTCTTATAAGCAACCATATACCTATTATTATAAAAGGCAAACTAAGCAGCTGCCCCATATTAAGCACCATAGTATTTTCAAAATCCACTTGAGGGAGCTTAATAAACTCTATTAAAAACCTTACAGACCAAACCAAAATCAGAAAATATCCGAGCAATACACCTTCAGCAGGTTTACCATCATGCTTATAATAATAACGATGCAGAAATAAGAAAATCAGGAAATAGCTCAATGCTTCGTAAATCTGTGTAGGATGATTTGCAATCTGATGCCCCACACCAAAGACCTTAACAAACACAAAACCCCATGGCATAGTAGTTTCCACACCAAAGATTTCAGAATTCATAAGATTACCAGTACGTATCAAAGCACCAGCAAGAGCAACAACAATTACTATCCTATCCACAACCCACAAATACGGCTTTTTATACTTTCTGGCAAAGAAATAAAGGCCAACTAAAATACCAATTGCTGCACCATGACTTGCCAAACCGCCCTTCCAAATCATAAGAATTTCAATGGGATTTGCCAAATAGTAAGACGGCTCATAAAAAAGGCAATGACCCAATCTGGCACCAACAACCGTAAATATTATCATGTAGGTAGAAAGATCATCAAGGACTTTAACCGGTATACCTTCTTTTTTAAAAGCCTTTTGCAGTATGATGTAGCCAAAAACAAACCCAAGAGCAAAAAGCAAGCCGTACCATCTTACTGAAAATCCACCAATAAGAGGAAAATCATCAGGAAGAATAAAAATTTCAGGTCTAACATTCCATACAATATAATTTAAAAGCATACCAGCTTATTTTGTTAGTGATAATTATAACATTTCCTTCTTCAGCTGCTCAACCCAGCTTTTAATACGTTCGTCAGATAACTCCTTCTGATTGTGATCATCAAGGACAAGTCCTACAAACATCTTATCCTTGTCGGCAAGCGAGAAATAATAATTATATCCCTCAGTAGGCCAGCCCCCCACAACAACACTCTTATCAGGTAGTCGGCAATAAAGAGTTCCCAGTCCATCAACAAAACTTTCCGGATATTCCTTTTGATCACCTAGTCCGAACAAAGCTACTTTCTTTCCCGAAAAATCAATTTGCGAAAGTTTATCAATTGTAAGTTCCCAGTCATCTTGCATTTCAGCAATACCCCATGCTGAAGTACCGAATATCAGATTTGTATATTCTTTCATTTTGTCAACAGAAGCATCTTTAAGATTGTAAATATCAACTTCCACAGGACTGAAAGCTTCTTTTATTTTATCAGCAGACTTCTCAGTCATGCCATAAGTAGATCCATAAAATAATCCAATTTTTTCCATTTTCTATCCAGTTATTTCAATAGTACAAATAATAGTAATTTTAAAAGAACGCAAAGTTAGCTTGTTTTTTTGACATTAACTTTCTAAGAAGTTAAATTTTGATAAAAAATAACAAAGGCTGTAAGTTGGCTTGATCCAATTTGGCTAAATCCCAGGTTGTATAAAAAGCCATTTCATCTAAATTAAAAAAGCCCCCCAACAAGGCGTTGGAAGGCTCAAACCAAATTAATTAATGAAAAAGCTATCTTTTGTCTCCTTTTGACTTCTTATCTTTACATGGCGCTTCTTTAGTTGCTTTGCCATGATCGCAACATTTTGCTTTAGTTTCAGTTTTACAAGGAGTTTTACAATCCTTTTTTACCTGATCACAATTTTTAGAACTCTTTTTAGTTTTCTTATCTTTGTCTTGGTCATTATCATTATCAACGACAACAATATTATTATTAATCTTGATTATGTTACCAAAACTTTCTGTTGCAAAAGTAAGTAAAAACATAATACCAAATGCAAATGCAATTCTTTTTATACCCATTTTTTTTGTTTTAATTTATAACATCATTAACTGACACAAAAGTATTTAACTGATTATGACGAACTTGTTAACCTAATGTTAACATCTGTTAACTAAATGTTAAAATTAGTTTTTAAGTAATTTTCACAGTATTTTTGATTTTGGATTATAGTATATGAAAAAAAGGACTATTCAAATAATAGTAATCATCACATCTCTGGCATTAAGCGGAATGTTAATTACGCAAGCATATTGGGTTTCAACTGCATTTAAGCTTAAGGAAGAACAACTGGACAACAGCGTACGCATCGTATTGAAAAGCGTTATTAATCAGATGCTTCAGCACAAAAATGACACTGCTTTTCAAACTCGTATTATGAAACTTTCATGCAAAAACGATAGAATCACAATCAACGATTACATCGATGAAGTAATGCTCGACAGCCTTTTAAGAAACGATATGAACTGCATGAAACTTGGTAATTCGTACTATTACGGCATTTATAATAAGTTTTCTGACAGATTTGTAATGGGTAATTACAAGAACTATGAAGATGATTTATTAAGTTCAAAATATAAATTTTCTTTATCAAGTATTTATAAACCAGGCGACTATTATCTATCCTTTTTCTTACCTGACAAGACACATGTTTTGTTTCATCAAATGGAATTATGGGTATTTATGTCAATTTTATTCTTAATTGTTTTGATTATTAGCTTTGTTTTTGTTATTTTTACAATATTACATCAAAAAAGGAGTAGCGAGGTGAAGACTAATTTCATTAATAATATGACTCATGAGTTTAAAACTCCCATAGCCACATCATCACTTGCTGCAGAAATGATACAAAAACCCAAAATCATAACTGATCCCGCCAAGATAAAAAAGTATGCCAATGTTATTCTTGATGAAAACAACAAGCTACAGAATCAAATTGAACAAGTTCTGCAAGTAGCCATTCTTGAAAGCGGTAATCAGCATTTTAAAATTAAGAAAACAAACTTCCACGATATTCTGAATGCTGTAATTGAAAGCCTCGAGCTTAGAATTAAAGAGGACAATGTAAAAATTACAATACAGAAAAAAGCACAGCAACCAACAATTATGGGCGACAAAGTGCATCTGGCTAATACCTTGTTTAATCTTATTGACAATGCTATCAAATACTCGGATAAGACCCCTGAGATAACTATCTCCACCCGTAACGAGGATGATGATTTGATAGTATCAGTAAAAGATAACGGAATAGGAATAAACAGAGAACATCAGCCATATATCTTTAACAACCTATACCGTGTTCCAACCGGTAATCTACATGAAGTAAGAGGGTTTGGTCTGGGATTGTATTATGTTAAGACTGTAGTAGATGAGCTGTGGGGTAGGATTAATCTCCGAAGCGAACCCGGTAAAGGATCAGAATTTATTTTGTATTTCCCAACTATTAACAAAACTAAAAACCATGCAAACGACTAAAATTAACGCCAGTATTCTATTTGTGGAGGATGATCCAAACCTGAGCATGATTGTTATGGATTACCTTGAAATGTCAGGCTATAACGTAGATCACGCACCTGATGGTGATAAAGGACTTGATTTATTCAGAAAAAATAAATACGACCTCATCATTCTGGATATTATGATGCCAAAAAAAGATGGGTTTACTACTGCAAAAGAAATACGTGAAAACAACTCTGAGATCCCCATAATATTTGTTACCGCAAAAACACTGAAAGAAGATAGAATAAAAGGGTTTCAACTTGGAGGCGACGACTATCTCACAAAGCCATTCAGTACTGAAGAGCTGGATCTAAGAATACAGGCAATTCTTAAAAGATCAATGCCTGCTGAACATGCAAAGAAAATCCTTAATCCTGAAATAGAAATTGGTGAATTTATATTTGACAGCTCCAATCTCATTCTTAAATACGGCAATTCTGAACGTGTTCTTACAAGAAAAGAATCAGGCTTACTTAAGTTATTATGTCAGAATATGAACAATCTGGTTCCTCGTGAAGTAGCTATGGAAAGTGTTTGGGGAGAAAATGATTACTTTATTGGCAGAAGTATGGATGTATTTATTGCCAAATTAAGAAAATACCTTAAACCTGACCCAAATGTAAAAATCAATAATGTACATGGTATTGGTTTTAAGCTGGAAGTAAATCAATAGCACTTTTTCAAATTGGTTGTGGATTTTAAGAGAAGATAAACTAAGCTAAAACATCTAAACTCACAAATCAATCACTAAAGACTTTGCAAAGCCATTATTAATAACTAGTTTATAATTGCCTTTGCTCTCCTCAGGAATCGTTAATTCCAACTCATTCACATTCCCGGCCCAATAATATGTATTTGAAAACATATCACTGTTTGTATAATCCCGTACTAAGGGCATAACCGGTATTGCCGGAGACTCATAACTAAAAAAGACACCACTCTTGGTCATAGGAATGCCGATAAAGTTATCCGATGTTGAGGTAATGCTTATAATACCATTAAAAATAAAATCACCATATACATATCTGTGGTTTATCACCTCAACCTTCTCTATCTCTGTTGGCTGCAAAGATATTACAGCTTCTATATTGGGATAATAAATATTGTTAAAAAGCACCAGAGGATCATTATATTGTAACCCGGTATTATCATCCAAAACAACAAACACTGCCTTTTCACCATGCTTACGCACCTTAACAAAAGAAACAATTTCGTTAAATAATTCACGTGTGTTGTCCAACTGTATAAAATCTTTTGTTCGTATACGCGTCAGATTACTACCAAACAATGGAAGATCACATGAAGCGGGATTAATACATTCAGGCTTATTACTACCCGTTAAATTACCAACCTGCATATTAACCAGCATGCGCGTTAGCAACTCTCTGTCATTGGAATCAGGAACAAAAGCTGTTGGATTCCAAAATGGCATATCAAGATTAAAGCCACTGTATATCTCAGGTTCTGTTGCCAGAGAGTCTAATGACTTTGAAACAAGATAGAGATCAGACACTCTGTTCACATGCTGCAAGTCTATATCAAACCTACCGGAGTCATATGTATTAACAGCATGAAATTGTGGATTATCACCAAGCAAAGAACAGAATACAACTTCCTCTCCTTTACCTAAATTATTCAACTTTCCCTGAATTGTTGGTCCGAAAAACTCGGGTCTGCTTGGTTCATTCTTGTTTACATAAGCATCAATATAATCCAGTAAACTTTTGCTACCAAGCGCCAAGGCTATATCACCCTGAATATCCACATAATTATTAGGAGTTAAATAAAGCGGATTAAAAACCAGATAATCCGGCAATAGTAATTCATCATCATAAAAGCTACCATTAATTATCATGCTTGCGCTGAACAATTGATCTTTTGAAGCAACTGAAATCTTTCCATTTGATTTCTTTACACTAATACTGCTGTCTATATCATTTACCTTATTAATATATATAAAGGTGTACAAATTATTCCCGGATGATGTATCAGAAACAGAAAGATAACAAAGCCCTTCATCCATAATTTCCTTACTAAGCTCCAGATTAGCCTTATCATATACCATTACTGTTTTATCAATTGTTTTCTGAGTATGGATATTCTTAAGCTTTATTTTCAATGTACTTTTGGCACTAAAATCATAGCAAGGAACAATTTCAAGTCTGTGATAATTATTATTGTATCTCACCATAAATGCAGGAGTATCATCAATATTAAAGTTCTTTGCACTACTTTTCCCATCTTTAAGAGTAACTCCAATAGAATAATCACCCTTATCAACAACACTGTGGCTATATGCCAGACCATTTTCAAAAAGTTTAAAAGCAGAGTCGACTATTTCACCATTCCTTGAGAGCTTAACCCGACTAACATTCTCATTCTTCAGAAGGTTCCAGTAAATACCCAGCCTGCCATCATTTAAAACAGCAAATTCGAAATTACTGCCTGCCTTAACAGACATAAGAGGCACCTTAGCATTTACCACTCTTATGACTTTTGTTGTCAACAACCATGATGGGAAATTATTCTGATATCTTGTATATACCCTTAAGATATAATAACCCGTTGACAAATGCTCCGGGATTTCTATTACTCCTGAGGAACTTCTGTCAATAACATCATATTTACCAGACCACACCTTATTAACTTCATTGGAGAATAAATCCATATACAAAACTTTGCTATATTCTTTACCATGACTTCTGTTAAGCACTTCAGCAGAAAACAGTAAACTTTCACCAGACAAATAAAGATCTCTGTCCGTATGAAGAATTACATATTCATTACTGGAATCTGAAAGTCCAGATGCTCTTAGTGTATTTGCGAAACAACCCAAAAACACTGCCAAAAAAGATATATAACCAATAAGCTTTCTCATATCAATCCTCCCAGAATTCAGGTTTTGTTAACAATCCACCTTCAAGTCTGCAATCAAAGCACACATCAGAAGCACCCAAAGCCATTCCCATTCCAGGTATTTCAGTAATAAATATGGGCCATCTGGAAGGCGGTGAAGCTCCTACCATCATCATAGATTCAAAGTCAGGATCACATATAGAATAGTAGAAAGTCAGTGGTGGCCTGTCAACATAAATTCTTTTCATTGTAGACCCTCCAACTGTAAAATTACCCAGGACCACTTCACTGTCATCATCAATATTTCTCATATTTCCACTAACTTGCACTGGTTGCTGAGCGTATAACGTTTCAAAGGAACCAGCCTGTTGTTTAACCGCGTCCCAGAAAAGATAATCTTCCCTGGAAATCCTCAGCTGCTCTGTCAAAAGACTATATCTGACACTTAACAACTTTGTTTCGGAAGAAGTATAAACCAATGGATATTTATTCAGAACCGGCTCATTTAAAAAAGCAGTGGAATAAGTGAATATGTCATCAACCTGTTTGGTTCGCCAGCAAGTCATAAGAGAATCGGGATTATTAACGGCAATGTATTGCCCGGCAAACATATAATCCAGAGTAAACGACGAATTATACTTATATGTTTGAGTAAGTCTCCAAAGATAATTACAAGTATCATCAGCATAACTATGATTATCTATGTAGAACTGCAATCCTTCCATCCTGTGAGTAAGTCCGGACACATCTTTATATTCAACAATAGCATAAACAGAGTCTATAGCAGCAGGAGGCAACAATTCACAGTAACCAGACTCATACACACTTCCGTTCTCAAGAGCAATAATCAATTTATATGAAACACCCACCTTACCTTTAAAGATGTCACTCTCCACAATATATTTACCGGGTTTTATCTCCACAAGATCGACAATATTCCCATTTGAATCATCAATATACACACTTGCTCCGGTTACTGATTCAGGAGCTTCACCTTCAAGCGACGACGAGTATGAGAGTCTTACAATAGTAGAATCATCACTATTAGTAAGAAACCCATCAACAACAAGCAATCTTTCGTATTTATTAATCTCAGGCCAGTATTCTTCCACACATGAAACAGCCAGCACTATCAGCACAACAAAAGTCAATATTTTAAACCTTTTAGTCATCATAATTACCCAGTTTAAATTCATACGAAACAGAATAAATTTGAGTGCCAAAGACAGACATCTTATAGCCATTAATCTTACCATCTTCAGCAATAAAATACACGGAATAAGCATTTTTACGTCCTGTTACATTATATACTGAGAACACAAACTGCCCGTGTGCAAGCTTTTTAGAAACAAGATTGCCTTCGAGCCTCACAGCAAGATCGAGCCTGAAATAGTCAGGAATGCGATATTCATTTCTATTACTGTAGTACAAAAACTTCTTACCATCAATATAATAGATAGAAGTCGGATAAGTAATAGGCCTGCCTGTTGAGTAACTGATGTTCCCGCTAAGGATAAGCCTTCGTGAAGCCATAAAGTTAGCAACCAGATTAAAGCTATGTGGCCTGTCGAAATTTGAGGGATATCTTAATCCGAAATTAATATCCTCACCGGTGGAAGTATTGTTAACCAAGACAGTCGAGTTAGAATATGTATAATTAAGCCATCCGGTAAGCTTGCCAAATGGTTTTTTAATCATCAGTTCAATTCCATAAGCATCAAGCTCACCTTGTAGCACATCCTGATCGATGTATTTACTGGTCACCATATCAGCACCATCCTTATATTCCACTATATTGTTAGCATGTTTATAATATGCTTCCAGTGAACCTTCCAGATTCTGACCGAAATTCAGAAATAAGCCTGCGGAAACCTGATCACCAGTCAAAGGTTTTATATTATAATCTGACAACTTCCATGTATCAGCAGGAGAAGCAGCAATTGTATTACTAAGCATAAAGATATACTGACTTAGCCGGTTATAAGATGCCTTCACAGAAAAGTCAGGGGATATTAAATATACAGCAGAAAGCCTGTAATCCAGATTATCATAAGACTTAACAATTTGGTTGTTTGAGAAATGCAATGTATCAATAATTGTGGAAGCAGAATGCGGCAACCCCTCACTATATTTAAAGACAGTCTGTGGTCCCAGATATTTATAAAGATTATATCTAAGTCCGCCCACTAATGTCAGTAATGGAGTAACCTTCCATTCATCACTAATAAACAAAGCAGATTCCAGGCCTTTCTCATTGCCAAAAGAAATTGGAGTAAGAAGCGACTTATTGTCAAGAGGCGTCAGATCACCTCTGTCAAGATTATACAGCACACTACTTAAACCACCCGTTAAATAATGCTTATCGCTAACATCAAAATTCATATAAGCATCAAATCCATTGCTGTTCAACAGATAGTCTCTGCTATAAGCTGAAACCTCAATTTCAGAATTTTCTTCACTAAACGAATAATCTGAATAATATGCTGAGATATTTAAGTTCAATTTATCTGTAAAACCATGAAACCAGTCAAGAGAAAGCCCCTGATTTTTGAATCTGTATTTTGTGCTATTGGCGAGCTTAACCCTATCCTGACTATAATATCCCGATACTTTAATACTATTCTTATTATTAATTATTGCATTCAATCCCAATGTCAGGTCACCAAAATAAGCTTCAGAATTTCTGACCTCCGGGTCATTAACCAGCTTGAGCACCCAATCGGAGTATGTTGACCTTACACCAGCAATATAACTCACTCTATCTTTAATAACAGGTCCCTCAACCATTAAACGGGCAGTAACGGGGCTTAATCCCCCTCTGGCGCTGAACTTTTGCATATTACCTGTTTTAGTTTTGATATTAAATACCGAGCTTAACCTCCCGCCAAATCTCGCAGGAATACTGCCTTTATATAGTTCAAAGTCGTTTATTATATCTGCATTAAATGCTGAAAAGAAGCCAAACAGATGAGCAGTATTATAAACCGGCATATGATCAAAATAAAACAAATTCTGATCAGAAGGGCTACCACGTACATTAAGCCCTGACACCCCTTCACCTACTGAAGTAACACCTGGCAACAGCAAAGCAACTTTCAGTACATCCTGTTCACCAAACACTAAAGGTATTTCTTTCACAACCCTTGACGATATTTTATCAAATCCCAGCTGAGAGCCTTTAACATTGCTTGTTTTCGAAGAGCTAATCGTCACTTCCTGCAATTCGAAGAGATTCTGATCAAGTTCCGCATCCAGCTTTCCCGATGAACGAAATTGAACACGTATTGTCTTCTCAATACTTTCCAGACTGTTAAATCGCAAAGAGTACTTACCCGGCTTAAGCTTTAGCTCATAAAATCCAAATTCATTTGTTGTTGTTCCAGTACCAAGTTCACTTACATAAATCGTCCCTCCGATAATAGGCTTCTTGTCAGCAGTTCCGGTTACAATTCCTGATAATGTATATGTAATATAATCCTTACCTGATTCTCCAACAATAACAATCTTTGGAACATAAACACTTGATGTAGCTACCTTTTCAGAAATAGTATTATTATATAAGGTGTCGCTGTCTTCCTGTTTTATCACTTTCGTATTAAAGAACCCTGGCGGTAAAGAAGTTACTATCTTTGTGCTTCCTGTTATAAAAACCACACTGCTGTCGGTTGTTACTGATAGCTTATACCCTGCCTTGCCAAAATTCGATTTAAGCACATCAAACATCTTTCCACCAGAAACAGGTATACTAATTTTAAAGTTATCAAGAGTATCAGGATATACAATAAACATAGCATGAGATTGAGCTTCCAGGTATCCTTTGAGGCTTTTCCATGTACTATTATTATAGGAGTAATCAATTTCCCGGTTAACAATAACAGATTGCGAATAAATATCCATAGTAAGCAGTATGAATACAAGAGCAGATAATATTCTAATCACCATTACTCTCATTCTGTATCCTTTGAATTAATAAACTCCATTAACAATTTCAATGCAGTGACATCTGACTTCCTGATATTTATTTTATTTCTTTTTAAATATTCACGAATATCACTTTTATGATGTGCTAATAACTTTAACAAATCTTTATTTGATTTCAGACGTATAATAGTATCATTCTTAAAGAGAAACAAGGTCCTTTCAAGACTACTTATGTAACCATGCTGATTATTTTGGCTGTACCTGTTAATAAAGTTCTTCTTAAAACCGGCATACAGTTTAACACCATGCCTGTTTATCTGAAGCAAATATTTAAACTGAAGAGATTCTGATAGCAGATCGCTATTAACAAACATATCATTATCAACAGCAAAGGAGTCTACAAGAACAGTATTTAATTCAACAGGAATATGCTCGTTATTATCTGTTATATATAATACAACCAGCTTTTGATCAACAAGATTATAGTTAAGTTTCACATGGTTAAATTCCCGTTTACATTTATATATAGTGACTTCCTGAAAAGGCTCCCGGAAATACCATGATGATCCCACAGCAAAAATATAGGGCTGAAAATATACAGGTCCGTTAAAAAGGATTTCACTTTTCGCTGTAGTTTTCTGTTCATTTATTACTTGCTGTTGCCCGCTTGCATCATTGTAAATCATAAATAATAAAACGGGCAGTACTATTCTTATCAGGCTAAAAAAGCACTTCATCCTACAAATATAACAAACAGACACTTACATACTAACAAAAGTTGTAAATGATTGCGAAATATTTACTTACTTTTTACAAATCAGGGTAAATAATCTTAGGAATTATATATAACAGATCAGTAGGAGTGCTTATGTTTATCTGGCTATTATACCAAATAACAATAGTACAATTCCTTTCGGGAGAATTTATCATAAGGGATGTAAACCCCGGCAAGACTCCATCATGGCCATAAAAATCTTTGTATTGCATTAAGCCCATGCCATATCTTCTGCCTTTTGGATCACCGAAATCAATACAATCCAAGCGATGTTGCTGAAGGGTGTCCGAAAGAAAGTATCCCGATGTCAATGCATGAACATATGTTTTAAGTTCCGACAGATCTGAATATGCCGCTCCTGCTGCATTTGCCCACGATATATCAAAGAACTCCGAATAATCCGGACTATATTCTGTATATTCACCGTTGTAATAACCCGATGGATGTTCTCCGGGAAGCTCAGTACCTCCTATTAAGAATGCCGTATTAACAAGATTTAGTGGCTTTATTACTCTGCTATTAATATTTGATTCCAGTGAACCACCACTTACCATTTCAATAATTTTTCCAATAATAACCGTATTTGAATTACTGTAATGGAAATCAGTCCCCGGATCAAAATAATAAGGGTTCTCTGCAGCTATTTCAATAAGTTCATCAGTTGTTCGTAACCGTGTGGGATTTTCCACAAGCTCGTTACAAAAAGCTTCCGACTGTGAATAATTATAAATCCCGCTTCTCATATTTGCCATCATCTCTATTGTAACTTCGTCACCTCTGGGAAAATCAGGCAAATAATACGATAGTTTGTCGTTAAGATTTATGAGTCCTTCGTCGACCAACTGCAGTAAAACTGTAATGGTCATTGTTTTGGTATTGCTGCCTATCCTGAAAATAAAATCCTTCGACATTGGCTCATTTGTTTCAAGGTTTGCCACACCTGAAGTGTATATCATATCAATACCCAAATCAGGAGCCCATATTCCTGCAACAATACCCGGAACATGTGTATTATAAATTACAGAATCAAGTACCGCTTTTATATTCGACTCAACAAGATCAGATTGCGTTGTTTTATTTTCTTTATCACATGAGGTAAATATACCTGTGGAAATTAATAAAACAGATACTAAAACTAAAATTGGTTTCTTTTTCATGGTATACCCTGTTTTATATTATGATGGCAAGGTAAAGATAATTCAAATACATAACCTGATTTAGTTAATAAATATTCTTATAACAAATTTGATAACATGCGAATTCATACCAAAAATCATTTCGATTCTGTTTACTCAAACTTACATTCATTTCCTATGGAATCGCAATTTTTTCTAATTTTACAAACTCAAAACAAAATGCAATACACATAAAAAGTAAAAATATGTTTAAGAAAGAAGTTTATATCGAAAGAAGGAAAAAGCTGCAAGACGAAATGGAATCGGGCATAGCTCTTTTCCTTGGAAATGTTGAGGCAGCATATAATTATCCTGCAAACACGTATCATTTCCGTCAGGACAGCCATTTTCTGTACTTTTTCGGACTACATAATCCCGGATTTGCAGGTGTTATGGACTTTGAGAGTGGTGAAGAGATCATTTTCGGTAATGACTTTGATATTGATGACATTATCTGGATGGGCGTTCAGCCAAAGGTTACAGATCTTGCTGCAAGTGTCGGCATTGATGATTCAAGGCCATATAATGATCTGGTTGAATATATCTCTGACGTTATCAGTGATGGTCGTACTGTTCATTTTCTGCCACCTTACAGAGGTGAAACAGTAATGGAACTAACATGCCTTCTCAATTTGTCAAACACACAGGTTAAACAGTCTGCTTCTGAGGAACTTATCAAAGCTGTTGTTAAGCTTAAAGAAATTAAGCATCCTGAAGAGATTGAAGAGATTGAAAAGGCTGTGGCAACTGCTTATGATATGCATACTACTGCAATGCGAATGGCTATGCCCGGTAGAATTGAACAGGAAATTGCTGGCACAATTGAAGGCATCTCACTGGCAAATGGTGGCCCTGTTTCATTCCCTATAATATTAAGCCAAAACGGTCAGACTTTGCACAACCACCATCACGACAATATTCTTGAAACAGGCCGTATGATGGTAACTGACGCTGGTGCTGAAACAAGCGAGAACTACACAAGCGACATCACTCGTACTGTTCCTGTTGGCGGCAAGTTCAACGAACGTCAGGCTGAAATCTACCAAATTGTACTCGACGCAAACATGGCTGCCATTGAAGCTATTAAACCTGGTATCAGATACAGGGATGTTCATTTTATCGCTGCCAGAGTAATTATTGAAGGTCTTGTTAAAGCAGGTATTATGAAAGGTGATGTTGATGAAGCTTTAAAAGCTGAAGCTCATACACTGTTTATGCCTCACGGTCTTGGTCATATGATGGGAATGGATGTTCATGACATGGAAGGTCTTGGTGAAGATTATGTTGGCTATAATGAAAATACCAAACGTGCATCAACTTTTGGCACTGCTTATCTTAGATTGGGAAAAGAGCTGAAACCTGGCTTTGTACTAACTGTTGAACCGGGAATATATTTCATTCCTGACTTAATCGATCAGTTCCGCAACGAAGGTAAATTCATGGACTTTGTGAACTATGACAAACTTGAAACCTACAAAGACTTCGGCGGTATTCGTATTGAAGATGACATTCTGGTTACAGAAGATTGCTACAGAGTTCTTGGAAAACCTATTCCAAAAACAATTGAAGAGATTGAAGCTGTAATGAGCAATCCTATATAGTTCTGTATATAAAGTCTTCACTTAGTCTTAAAAGAAATAATTAAAAAAGCCACTCATTCTTAGTAAATAAGAGATGAGTGGCATACCAAAATTTCCTACCTTTTGGTGTATTTTAATTTTCTAATTCCAGACTTCCATTTACTGTTATTACAGCATTTTCCTGCAAAATGATATTGTAGCATTTTGCAGCTACTGCGCTTTGAATAACCGGAAAGTTCCCTCCTGTTGGTGATGTAGGAATAATAACCTCATATGATAACGTAGGTACAATTCCTTCTGACCAGTTTAGAGTATTGTTCCAATCTGTTGTAATTCCTATCCATGTTGTTGATGCCGGCTCAATGTTCAGAGTGTAATCTTCAACCTCTCCTTCGTATGTAGTTCCACATGGCAAACAGCCAAAGCTATCAACCCATTTTGTTCGCAAGCGCATTCTTGTATTGCCTGTAGCTGCATCAGAAGGCACGTTAATTGCGAAGGTTCCCTGTCCTCCGTTATTTACCTCACATAACACTTCTTCATCACTATCCTCAAAGTCACCATCACGATTCCAATCGACCCAGATTGCCAGGTCAATATCAGAGTCACTATAGTAATTTGTAACAATAATATTATAGCTTTCTCCAACAGTCATGTCTGTACTCAGGTTTGTAATATCCTGATAATACAAATCATCAGGATCAGGACCTCCAACATTTGCAAACCAACTTGTAGTATCTATTGAACCTATCTGAACTCTGTTAATAAATCCATAGGCACTCATTGAGTAGGCTTCACAATAATTTAAAGGCGTACTTCCAACATTTATATAAGAAGATTTTGTTTCAGTATCACTACCTGAGCTGTTAGTAACTAAAAGACTAACCTGATAGCTTCCCGGCTGATCAAATCTGATTTGTGGATTCTGTGATTCAGAAGTAGTTCCATTCAAATACTCAACAGTTGATGGTGTGAATGTCCAGTTCCATGAAACCGGATTATTGGCAGATGCATCAATAAAACTCACCTCCTGGCTTATAGTTGGTTGTGTATTGTCAGCATAGAAGTCAGCTTCAGGGGATACAACATTAGAGATGTCACCAGATATTACCAAAGAAAAAGCCTGACCACCACCCACAAGACTACCATCATGATCTACAATTATAGTATAAGTTGTTGCATTAACGGGAGAACTTATATCAACACACTCTACATTATCTACATTGTTTTCTCCTGAATTAGTTGCAGCATCAGAAGGATTATCCCTGTCTAATTTCCATGGATAATAAGTATTTGCAGACTCTGTAATATGGAGGTCAAGATCATTCACCAACATTGTATCAGGAGGATCCAGTGCAACAGCTGGAGGTGTTCCCGGTGGGTCTGTCCATACTAATGTAACCCTCACAGGACTTGTTCCATTAGTAGTAATATTCCTTGTATATGAGTCTCCGTCAGTAAGATAATACTCCGTTATCACATCTGTAACAGTATCCTCAGATATTTTAATAGCAGCCTTTTCAGTATTCATCAATCCCCAGCCATATTCATAATCAGGACCAGTCGTTGTTCCGGCTTCATCAGCAGTATTAATAATTAAAGCCTTGACTGTTGCTGATCGCATTTTACTACCTGCCCCATTTACATTCTCCCATTGTTGCATCAACAATGCTACTGACCCGGCCACAGAGGGAGTAGACATTGACGTACCACTCGATGAAGAATAAGCATCATCCGCAGAGCTATATGTAGATGTCAAAGCAATACCATTTGCTACAATATCCGGTTTAATACGTCCATCATCAGTCGGACCCCATGAGCTAAAGCTGCTCATCACCACGTCAGAAGGTTGAGTATAGCCAACAACAATATCACCAACAGCACCAACTGTCAGTATATTCTTGGCAACACCCTGCTGGCTGATACAATCATATGGACCATCAGGAGGATAACTACCATCACCTGAGTCACCCCGGTCATTGCCGGATGATTTGACAATAATATAATAAGGAGCATTATATCCTACTTCGTCCCAATTTTTTGTGTTAATATCATAAAACCCAAATCTGTAATCCTCCAGTGTGCTAATAGAAGGATCTCCATACCACACTCCTCCATTCCATCCACGGATATAACCATATGAATGATTGCTAACCTGCAAACCTTCGGCAGCAGCCATAGCCATTTCGCTAACATCATAGTTCCATTCCCAGGAGCTAAGATCTGCAGCCGTTGCCATTCCTTTTGCCGGTGTATACATACCAGAAGCCATAATGGTGCCAGCAACATGTGTAGCATGCCAGGCAAGAGTGCCTCCATCCATTACAGTAACACGACTACCAAACTCCTGATGAGTTGTCAAAGGAGAGCCTCCATCCCATTCGCCAATGGTTAACCCACTGCCATCAAGACTAAGTCCTGCTACGCCACCAGCATGAACTTTATCAGTAGAGATAGTACTGGCTGCGTTTGCATTACCGGTTGCATAATATTGTGGGTTACCTCTTTCATCAATATACATCAGCTCCATTAAAGTGCTGTCTAATTCAATCCTTATCGGGACATTATGTGTTTTTGAATACTCCAGGGCTTCCTGTTTCTTCTTATTAAATTCAATAGAAAACTTAGAAGACATCTTTTTCAACATATTCTTTTGAGTTTCACTTTGGCTTAAAGCAAAAGAAAAAAGCATTGCAAATAATATGGAAAAAAAGAATCTCATCACACAGATTAATCAAACAACTATTTGTTCTACGAACTGATTATCAATTATAATATAATTTATGTAAAAATAAAAAAAGCATCTTTAACAGATGCTTTTTTATGTTAAAATAATTGAAAATGAAATTTTATTTCTTATCAGTTTCGAGTGCCTTTGCTTTAATAAATGAATAAAACAACCTCACACCAACACCCGTAGCCCCAGCAGTTCTGTAGCTACTTGCCTTGCTAATAAAAGCAGGCCCTGCTATATCAAGGTGAATATAAGGATAGTCTGTAAAATGCTCAAGAAACTTACCAGCTGTTATGGCACCTGCGTCAATTCCACCGATGTTCTTCATGTCAGCAATATCCGATTTAAGCATTTCTTTATATTCATCCCACATAGGAAACTCAACAATGCGCTCATGTATAGCATCCCCATTACGTTTAAGCTGCATGAACTCAATGTCTGAATTAACACTCATTCCTACTATTCCCTGAGGCCCTATTGCTCTTGATGCTGCTCCCGTAAGTGTAGCTATATCAATTACCAGTTCAGGATTATATTTCTTTGCATAGCTAAGTGCATCAGCAAGTATCATTCGACCTTCAGCATCTGTATTCAAAACTTCAACTGTAGTTTTATCATACATAGTAACAACATCTCCGGGAGTATAAGCATTACCATCCGGCCGATTATCAGTGGCAGGAATCAAGCCAATAACATAAACAGGTAATTTCATTTTAGATATTGCATACATAGCAGCTATTACCGCAGCTGCACCAGACATATCACTTTTCATGTTATCCATAAAATTTGAAGGCTTAAGACTTAACCCTCCTGTATCATAAACAACACCTTTACCAACAAGAACAACAGGCTTTTTATTTATGTGGTTATCCGGTTTCCATGTAATATTTGTAAATGTAGGAGGATTAACACTTCCTCTGTTTACAGCAAGCAAACCACCCATTTTTAAAGACTCGATCTTTTTCTTGTTAAAGACTTCAACCTTAGCGCCTGTTTTCTCACCTACCCACTTTGCTTCTTCAGCAAGTTGGGTTGCAGTCATGTATGAGTCAGGCTCATTGATCATGTTTCTGGCAAAAGTTACAGAATCAATTAGAACCTGAAACTCTTTAATATCTTCCTCCGATATCTTATTGCTATATATTTCTATTCTATTTAATGCGTTTTCCTTTCTTCGTTCACCTGTTTTATACTTCAGAAACTGATAATTACCCAGAGACATGCCTTCAGCAAAAGCAATAATCTCATCTTTAGTTGCATTTAAAGGTTTTACTACAATTCTGGAAATCCCAGCATCATTAACCATAATACGGGATGTGTTTCCCAAGTCTCTAAAACATTCTAGCTTTTTGCACTTTACCCCCTTTGTTTCTCCAAAAACAACAAAACAGCGGTTCTTATATTTATTTACAACAACTACATCCTTCTTATTCCTATGTTCTTTCTTTATGTACTCAAGTTCAGATTCATTAAATTTCAACTCATCCAAGTCTGAGTTTGCTTTTATTAAAACAATTGTATCAGCAGCAGTTGGCTTACGATATGCTTTTCTAATCTCTGTTCTCATTGTTAATTTCTTTTTTTTGTGCAAATATAATCAGAGTGTTGAGATAACAATCAATGTATTATGTTTTATGTTTTATTTATTATGTATTTTTCATGGAAACCTTTAACTATGTAAATCAAAGTTGCAAATGATACTAATTATTGATTTTTTGAGTTAGTATTAACAGTAAAATGTTTATAAGATTGACACTGAATTACTGGTAAGAAATTATATCAAAGTAAATTTACCACTGATTTAATAAAAACAAAAAGAAGCATGATAACTGGAATAATATTACAGATTAACGAAGCTGCAAATGTGATAACAGGTGCTGAAGGAGAAGGTGAAATCACTCTTCCCATTATTGATCTTGTCGTAAAGGGAGGATGGATTATGGGAATTCTTGGAGTTCTTTCCATCATTGCTGTTTATATCTTTATAGAAAGGTATTTTCTGATTGGTCGTGCGAGAAAAGCCGACAAAAGTTTTATGAACAACATCAGAATGTACATTCAGGAAGGTAAACTTGAGTCGGCACAGGCATTATGTGCAACTAATAATTCTCCTATAGGAAGGATGATAAGCAAAGGACTGTCGCGTATTGGCCGTCCGTTAAATGATATTAATGCTGCAATTGAAAATGTTGGTAAACTTGAAATATCACGACTTGAGCGTAACGTTGCCGGATTAGCTACTATCGCTGGTGCTGCACCAATGCTTGGCTTCCTGGGAACAGTTATTGGTATGATTCGTGCTTTCTATGATATGTCGATGGCTGGAAACAACATCAATATTGAACTCCTGTCACTGGGTATTTATCAAGCAATGATTACAACCGTGGGAGGACTTGTTGTTGGTATTGCTGCTTATATATTCTACAATATTATTGTTTCAAGAATACAATCAGTTGTATACAAGTTAGAGATAAACGCTGCTGAATTTATGGATGTTCTTCATGAACCTGCAAAATAAGGTCAACTAATAATTAACAGTAAAAAAGACTATTATGGCAATACAAATGCGAAATAAGCGTGATACAAATTTCAGCATGTCATCCATGTCGGACCTTGTATTTCTGCTTTTGATTTTCTTCATGCTGACATCCACACTCGTTGCCCCTAATGCTATTAAACTATTGTTACCCAGCAGCAACAGCAAAACCATGTCAACACAAACTGTTACTGTTTATGTAAACAAAGCACGTAATATATATGTAGAAGACAAACTTGTTGATCCTTCAAAGCTGGAAAATATCCTTACCGGGAAGTTGCGGAATGAGCATGCTGCATCCATTGTGTTACGATCAGACAAAACTGTTCCTGTACAGGACATTGTTGTTGTTATTGATGCAGTAAATGAGATAAACAGCAAACAAGGTACAAAGCACAAGGTAATTCTTGCAACTAAACCTAAACGGAAGTAAAACAACGCTAATGACTATGAACAAAGACAAACGCAGAGGCATTATAGGAACAATAATAGTTCATGTTCTGTTATTGCTATGTCTGTTTTTTATTGCGTTGCGAACTCCACTACCCTTACCGGGAGAGGAAGGCGTGGAAGTAAATCTGGGATACGACGACAAAGGTTACGGTCAGGTTCAAAGTGATGTGCCTCCACCAAAAGCTGAGCCTGAACCAGTGCAGCAGAAAGTTGTTCAGCCTCCACCACAACCGGAACCTGAACCTGCTGAAGAAGAATTTATTACTCAGGAAACAGAAGAGGCTCCTCCTATCGAGGAAGAAGTTGTTAAAGAAGATGTTACTGAACCTGAAGAAGAAGTTAAGGAAGAGCCTAAAGAAGAACCCGTTATTGAAGAAAAGGTTGAAGAAAAACCTGTGGAAGAAATTGTTGACTCGGCAATGATTGCTGAAGAGATTGTGGAAGACACTCCGGTTATTGAAGACCCTAAGCCTGTTGTGAACAAAAGAGCTCTTTACACAGGAAGTAGCAGCACTGATGGTGAAGGCACACCGCAGGGTATTACCGAAGGCGCTGGTGATCAGGGTAAGCCTCATGGCTATAAAGATGTTGACGATTACACCGGACAAGGTGGTTCAGGTAATGGTATTTCATTTAGCCTTGGCGGCCGTGGAAGCTTATTTCTTGAAAAACCAACTGCAAAATTCAATGAACAGGGTACTGTGGTTGTTAATATATGGGTCGACCGTGATGGTAAAGTGCAAAGGGCTCAGGTAAGTGCCAGAGGTACAACTGTTGTTGATCCCGATTTAAAGAAAATTGCTGTGGATGCAGCCTATAACTCTACTTTTGCCAAAGATAATAATGCCGCTGAACTCCAACGCGGTACTATTACTTATAACTTCGTATTAATGAAGTAAGTTTGTGTTCAATGTATCTGAATCCGGAACATAACATTGAACCTTGAACTTTTAACTCTTAACCGACAAAACACCACCATTCACCGATTTGTTGTTTTGTGTGCTTTATATACACAATATATTTGCATCATAAATCATAACAACTAAATACCATAAGACATGGAAGATTCTCAAAAATTACACAGATCGTTAACCGACAAAGCAATCGGAGGTGTTTGCGGCGGACTTGCCGACTACTTCGATGTTGATGTCGTACTAATAAGAGTTGTGTTCGTACTGCTGGCTCTTTTCGGTGGCGGCGGAATCCTTATATATATAATAATGTGGATAATTATTCCTTCTGAAAAATATATTCCGGGAACATCGCACACATCTGCTGATCCAAAAAATGACAGTAATGTTCAGGATGCAGAGATTATCTACGAAAGCAACACTAAGACTAATGAACAAAACAGTGATAATAAAGACAGCTATAGCGCTTCTGAAAGAAAATCAAACCGAAAGTCTAATACAGGTCTTTATGCAGGTGTTATTCTTATCTTTGTAGGCATGCTGTTTTTAATAGACAAGCTTGTACCAATATATAACTTTGGTGATTTCTGGCCTCTGTTACTCGTTCTTCTCGGTGTGCTTTTAATTAAACCTGATATTTTTAAACCAACTAAAAAACAAAATCATGAAATTTAGAAACATATTTTGGGGTATGATCCTGATCGTTCTCGGGCTGCTCTTCACTCTGGAAAATCTTAATGTAATTGATTTCGACTGGTATAACCTCTGGCGCTTATGGCCTGTAGTCCTTGTCCTCTGGGGAATCTCAATACTGCCTGCAAAGAACATTGTAAAATCAATTCTCGTAATAATTGTTCTCGGTGCATCTGTTTACTATATGCTAGAAAATAATGTGGAATGGGAAAACAGCAGATCGTATTCATATCAATTTTATGATGACGATGACAATAGCTATCGCTTTGAGCAGGACTTTACAATCCCGATGAATGACAGTGTTAAGTATGCGAAACTTGAAATGGATGTTGCTGCAAGCTCTTTCCTTCTTTTTGAAGATAATACAGATTTAGTGGATTTCGATAAGTCTGGTTCTAATATGGATTATAAATATACTGTTATGCAGCAAGACTCTACTGCTGAAATGAAAATCTTTCTTGAAGATGACTTTACAGTTAACCATCGCAAAAATAATACTATAGATATGGGCGTTAGCACATTCCCTGTTTGGAATATGTCTTTTGATGTTGGTGCAGCAAAGGCTGATTTCGACCTGAGTGAGATTAAAATCAGTGACCTTGATATAGAAGGTGGCGCAGCTTCTATTGATGTAAAACTTGGAGATAATTATTATTACACCAAAGTGGATATCGAATCAGGTGCCTCGTCAATTAAGATTAAAATCCCTGAAGAATCAGGTTGTGACTTAAGAATAAGTTCTGTCCTTTCTGGCAAGAATATTAATGGCTTTGAAAAGATTGATCACGGTCATTATCAAACCAGCAATTATGAATCAGCAAAAAATAAAATTGATATTGAAGTGGAAACTGCTGTTTCAAGCTACTCTATTATAAGATATTAAGTTTGTCAAATATTTCACGTAACCCGCTTCTATTTATACAGAGGCGGGTTTTTTTGTGTGTTTCACAACATAGCTCCTGATACTGTATCATTAAATTAATCTGTTGTGCATTTATACTAAATGTAACTTTATCTTAAATATTACCCTATCTTCACCTCAACATTTACCTGAAACTTTTCAATAAGTCAAGTATAGAAATTGCCTGAAAGGCATAAATGTAATAGCATAGGGCGGAAGCCCTATGAAAGCATTCAATTAAAATTAGAGCTGTAAGCCCGGTCTGTTAATCATGGCTGAATCATTATCACATAGAATTTTTCTTAACAAATATAATATTGAGTATAATGAAACGTATGTTTGGAATTAGTTTTTAAGAACAGGTCAGGCTTTCTGCCTTATCATTTATTACACACTCTTCATAGGGCTTCCGCCCTATGCTATTACAGAAAGCCCTTTCAGGGCTATTTGTTCAAAATACACAACGGGTTAAATTATACGTTTCTGCCTTCCAAAACAATCGGAAATAACTCACCTGTGTAAACACCTATTCTTACTTGTGACTTTACCCATTTCCTTTTGTGAAAGTACCCATTTCCTTTTGTGGTATTAACATTCTGATGCGCATCAGGATTGTTTCTGATGCGCATCAGGATTGCTTTTGATGCGCATCAGGATCGTTTTTGATGCGCATCAGAGTTTTAATATATGTGCAGTAAAATTATACTTATTGCGCATTAAAGTCCTAATGCGTCATCTCAAAATGACCATTTGTTAAAAAGGTAATTTATTATAGGTGCACTTTTTCTCCCTATTAATTTCTTAATCAAGAAAATACAAAAAACATGTAATGATTACATATCCCAAACAGAAGATTACAAATCCAATCCTCTATCTGTTACCATACATTTCTTCATAATACTTCTGGTAGTTGCCTGATGTAACATTATCAAGCCAATCCTGGTTATTGAGATACCAGTCTACTGTAAGCTCAATGCCTTCCTCAAACTGCAAAGATGGCTTCCAGTTAAGTTCCTTTTGAAGTTTAGTGGAATCAATAGCATAACGAAGATCATGACCAGCACGGTCTGTCACGTAAGTGATAAGCTTTTCAGAAGTCCCTTCCAGGCGTCCAAGCTTCTTATCCATCACCTTGCAAAGGACCTTAATCAGGTCTATATTCTTCCATTCGTTATGACCCCCAATGTTGAAAGTCTCACCCATAGCACCCTTATGAAAGATAGTATCAATCGCGGCAGCATGATCAATAACATAAAGCCAGTCGCGTACATTCTCACCCTTACCATAAACAGGCAGCGGCTTATTATTACGAATATTATTTATAAACAAAGGTATCAGCTTTTCAGGAAACTGATTTGGACCATAGTTATTTGAGCAATTTGAAATAATCACCGGAAGTTTAAAAGTATCATTATACGCCCGCACGAGATGATCAGAGCTGGCCTTTGATGCCGAATAAGGACTATGTGGATCATAGGCAGTGTTTTCGAAGAAGAATCCTTCATTACCCAATGACCCGTATACTTCATCAGTGCTAACATGGTAGAAAAGCTTATTGCTATAATCATCTTTCCAGATAGCCTTAGCAGCATTAAGCAGATTTACAGTACCAACAATGTTAGTCATGATAAACTCCATAGGATTTTCAATGGAACGGTCTACATGCGACTCAGCTGCCAAATGAATAACACTATCAAACTGATACTCTTTAAACAAATTCATGATAAAGTCACCATCAACAATATCACCCAGAATAAATTTGTAATTAGGTTTTTTCTCTATATCCTTCAGGTTTTCCAGATTACCTGCATAAGTAAGTTTATCAAGATTAAAAATCTGATAATCCGGATACTTATTCACCATTAGTCTGGCAACATGCGAACCAATAAAACCTGCTGCCCCTGTGATTAATATTTTCTTCATATAACTCTAAACTTTTAACATTAAACATAAATTCTTAACATTATCCCTGCAACTTCAGTTGCCAGTCCCATGCCGATTTTGTCATCTCATCAATACCAAGTTCAGCTTTCCAACCGAGTACCTTATTAGAATAATCAGGGTTAGCCCAAACCTGAGTAATATCACCCTCACGGCGATCAACTATCTTATAATTAAGCTTAACACCTGACACTTTCTCAAATGACTTAATCACTTCAAGAACAGAATATCCGTTACCAGTACCCAGATTAAATATTTCAAGATCTTCATTCATGCTGTTGTTAACCATTCTGTCGACAGCAACCACATGCGCTTTGGCAAGATCTACAACATGGATATAATCCCTTATGGCAGTACCATCAGGAGTAGGATAATCTTCGCCAAACACTTTAAGTTGATCACGAATTCCAACCGCGGTTTGTGTAATAAAAGGCATTAGATTATTTGGAACTCCAAGAGGCAGCTCACCAATAATGGCAGAAGGGTGAGCCCCGATAGGGTTAAAATATCTCAATGCAATAGCATGAATATCTGTTGCTTTAACAGTGTCGCGTATTATTTCTTCTGATATTTGTTTTGTATTACCATAAGGAGATTCAGCCTTCTTAATAGGTGCATTTTCCGATACAGGTAATTCATCAGGCTGACCATACACAGTACACGATGATGAAAAAACAATATTCTGAATATTATTCGCTTTCATACCTTCAAGAATATTAATAAGCGACTCCAGATTATTTCCATAATACATAAGAGGCTTATTAACCGACTCACCAACTGCCTTATAAGCTGCAAAGTGAATAATCCCCGCAAGTTCATTATGACGTTTGAAAAAATCAGCAGTAAGTTCTTTATCAGTAAGATCAAAAACTTCAAGTTCAGGCTTTATACCTGTAATAAGCGCAATATTATCAGCAATTTCAGCACTTGAATTACTTAGGTTATCCACAATAACAACCTCAAATCCTTTATTCTGAAGCTCAACAACAGTATGAGAGCCAATAAATCCCGTTCCTCCGGTTACCAGTATCTTCATGAATTATATCTTTTATTGAGATTTTAAAAGTACTACTTTTTTATAGTTTACTAACCTTATTGTCAACAATCCTGTACTTTTCTCTGCTTTCCGGACAAATAGCAATCCCACTTTCATCAAATTCAAGTCGGTGGCCAAACTCGCTCATCCAACCAATATGACGGGCAGGATTACCAACAACAAGTGCATACGGCAGTACTTCTTTTGTAACCACAGCACCAGCACCAATAAAAGCATACTCACCAATATCATGACCACAAACAATAGTTGCGTTAGCACCAATACTTGCACCTTTTTTCACAACAGTTTTCGTGTATTGTCCCCGACGATTAACACCGCTTCTGGGATTAACAACATTAGTAAACACCATAGATGGTCCCAAAAACACATCATCTTCACATATTACACCTGTATATATGGAAACGTTATTCTGCACCTTAACATTCTTTCCAAGAACAACATTAGGCGACACAACCACATTCTGGCCAATGTTACAGTTCTCACCCAATACACAATCCGACATAATATGTGAGAAGTGCCATATTTTAGTGCCTTCACCAATATCACAACCCTCATCAATAATAGCTGTAGGATGCGCAAAATATTTTTCTTTCATGTTGCGTGTTTAAGGTTAAAAGTTCAAATTTACAAACTATTTTAGTTTTATTATTGATAAACATTAAACAAGGGACAGGAAGAATCACCTCCGGTCCCATTGTTTTCTTTATCGTAAATACTTAAAGCTTTCGCGATGAGCAATCAAAAACTATCCAATAAACTCCAGAACAGCATCAGTAATTTCTTTCTGAATCTCAGGAGTAAGCTCAGTATGAATCGGCAAGGACATTACAGATTTACACAAACTTTCAGTAACAGGGAAGTCACCTTCTTTGTAACGAGGATCCAGATAAGCCTTCTGCATATGCAAAGGCACAGGATAATAAATTGCAGAAGCGATACCTTTATCAGCAAGATGTTTCATTAAACCTTCACGATCAACATCTTTAAGAACCATAGTGTACTGATGGAAAACATGAGTTGTAAAGTCTGCCGTTGCAGGAGTATCAATCTTCTCACAGTCAGCAAAAGCGTTATTATAATATTCAGCAGCTTGTTGGCGAGCCTTAGTGTATTCATCAAGATGATCGAGCTTTATACCGAGAATAGCAGCCTGAATACTATCCAGACGAGAGTTAACACCAATTTCATCATGATAATAACGCACAGTCATACCATGATTTACAACAACACGCATTTTAGCTGCCAAATCATCATCATTAGTAAAGATTGCTCCCCCATCGCCATAAGCACCAAGGTTTTTGGATGGGAAGAAAGAAGTACATCCTATATGTGCAAAAGCACCAGCCTTTTTAACTTTACCACTTTGCGGACAAGTATATTCAGCACCAACAGCCTGCGCTGTATCTTCAACAACATATAAATCATGCTTATTAGCAATATCCATAATTTCATGCAGATTAGCACATTGTCCGAAGATATGAACAGGTATAATAGCCTTTGTTTTCGGAGTAATAGCCTTTTCAATAGCCTTAGGGTCTATATTATAAGTATCAGGAAGAACATCAACCAATACAGGAGTAAGGTTGAGTAATGCAATAACTTCAGCAGTAGCTATAAAAGTAAAAGAAGATGTAATTACTTCATCCCCTGGTTTTAATCCAAGAGCCATAAGCGCAACCTGTAACGCATCAGTACCGTTGGCACATGGGATAACATGCTTTACGTCAAGATATTCTTCCAGTTTCTGTTGAAAGTTTTTTACAGCAGGACCATTTATAAATGCTGTTGTGTCAAGTACTTCAAGCACAGCTTCGTCGACTTCATTTTTTATTTTCAGATATTGACCTTTAAGGTCTACCATATTGTGTTTCATAAAACGAGTGTTAATTTTTTCACAAAGCACAAAGATAGACAACTTGATTTAGTAAAGGTTAAAAATAATGTGATAATTTGTTAAATGCAAACAATATATTTTACAAAAATATCAACAACATGTAACCCCCTTTGAGTCAGCCCGTAATTAAGTTCTCACTGGCAATAACTTTAATTAAAACACTCAAAGTATTTTGCACCTCCGTTAATTTTCAATAAATTAGCTTTTTTTCGATATAATACTAACTATAATAGGAGATATTACTATGAATGATTTTATTTTCAAGAAATCCGTACACAAACCCGGTAAAAACGAAGAAGCAGGCTTTGAATGGGGAACACCATTACTCGATAAGAATGGATTCCTGAAAAAGAATGGAAACGAAATATTAATTTCGGGCAAACCCTATCAACACTGGGCTAATGAATTCGGATTACCATTACATATCATTTATGCTCCTATAATGATTCAGAATGTAAAAAACTTTCAGGAAGTATTTAAAAAAGAGTATCCAAATGGGAAAATACGATTTGCAGGAAAGGTAAACCCCCACCCTGCTGTTTTCAAAATGATGGCAAAATTAGGCATAGGTGCAGATGTGGCTTCAGTAAATGAAATGAAAGCTGCACTGCAAGGAGGAATAGATCCTTTTAATATAGATGTTAACGGAAATACGAAAAGTGACTTACTCATTGATGAAGCAGTAGGAAGAAATATGTTCTTTGTTGCCGACAGCTATGAAGAAATGAAGACAATTGATGCCAGAGCAAAGGCCCTTAATAAAACCGCAAGAGTTGTATTACGTGTTGCCGGATTCAAGATGTCAAATGTAACAGATGCCAACGTGTTTACCGCAGGTATATGGTCTAAATTTGGTGAAGACATTGTAAATATCCCGGGTATAATAAAAAGTCTAAAGCAGTTTACAAACCTCGACTTTCATGGTTTCCATACACACATTGGGTCACAAATAAGCGAACCCGTTGCTTACCTGGAAGCTATAGGTTCACTGGTAGAACTTGGAAAATTGCTACAACAGGAAGGACATCCTGTTAAGCTAATGAATATTGGTGGAGGCTTCCCTGTTGATTACGTTACACAAGAAGAATGGGAATACCTCGAAGAAAGAGTAAGTGCCGGTTATGTCGCAACAAAAAAAGGCGATGAGGCAAATGCTTTTATATGGAATAATGAACTTGCCGGCCTTGAAAGAAAAGAAAATGGTCAGGTGAACCCCAATAAATGGACAGGCGAAAAGATGTACTCTGATTATCCAAAACACAAGATGCTTGAGAAGATTCTAAAGGGAGATATTATTGTAAACAATGAAAAAATTTCAGTAAAAGAAGCCCTTAAACAGTTGGGCACACCGGAAATTGTAATTGAGCCTGGCAGAAGTATTGCTGAAGAAAGCGGCCTGACTCTGGCAAAGGCAGGACATCTGCGTACAGTAGCTAAATACCACAACCTCCTTACTCTTGAAGCTAATGTAACCAGCTATGGTACTGCTATGCTGCTACCGGCTGTTAATTCATGGACGATTTTTAACGAGCCTTACACAAGAGATGATGAACCTTTTGAAACCTTTATTGCAGGTAACTTATGCTATTCCGGCGATATTATCTCCAAATACAAAGCATTCCTCCAAAGAAAACCTAAACGTGGTGATGTACTGGGCTGCTACTATACAGGTGCTTACGACCCTGGTTTCTTCGCAGCAAACACAAATTCGTTCCCACGCCCTGCACGACTACTATTTGACGATAACGGACTCGTTGCTGTTATTAAAAGCAGGGATACTTATGAAGAGATTTTTAATTTATAACATGATTTATGACATCAGAAACACCAAGTATAATATTCAAAAACGCTCACATTTTCACAGCCACTGATGAAAATACTGAGTATACAGCACTTGCTGTTAAAGATGACAAAATCATCTTTATTGGCAATGATGAAGACGCATTAGCTTTGGCCGGAGAAAAAAGTATTGTGTATGACTTACAAGGCAATACTGTTCTTCCCGGATTTTGCGATAGTCATGCTCATGGCATTATGGGAGGACGGTTAATTAATCACTGCCTTTTGTCAACAGGTAAAGTGCTTAATGATTACCTTTCTATTATTAAAAAATACATAAATAAAAATAAAGACCATAGTCATATTATGGGGTTTGGCTGGGCGCACGCTCCTTTTGGCCCCAAGGGTCCTGACAAAAAAGATATCGACAAAATAGCGCCAGATAAACCTGCAGCATTTCTATCCATCGACTATCACTCATGCTGGGTAAACAGTGCTGCTTTGAAGATGGCAGGTATTAACAGCAGCACTAAAGATCCGGAAGGCGGACTTATAGAACGCTATGAAGGAAGCAATGAGCCTTCAGGATGTTTGAGAGAATCATCAGCAATAAATATGGTACTCAATAAACTACCGGAACCATCTGATGAAGACTGGCAGGCAGCTGTCAAAACTTATCAGAAGAAAGCAGCAGAAAATGGTATCACAGCCCTATTCGATGCCGGCATCCTAAATCATAGTCAGACAAAAGCATTTAAGGCAATCAGCAAACTTGATGAAAAGGGCGAAGTTAAAATGCGAATCGAGCAAAGCTATGTACTTGATCCCGACAAAGGTGTTGAACAGATTGATGAAGTTGTAAATATCTTCAATAGTTATCACAATAATAAAAACTACAGAGTAAGACTGGCTAAAATATTTATGGATGGTGCTATTGAAGGCCATACAGGCTTTTTGTTGAAAGACTATTCAGACAGAAAGGGCTTTATGGGCAGACCCGTCTGGCCTGCTGATGTTTATAAGAATACTGTTACAGAACTTGATAAAAGAGGCATTCAGGTACATGTACACTCCATAGGTGATGGGGCTGTAAATGCTGCTTTAAATGGTTTTGAAGAAGCCCGGAAAAAGAACGGGCAACGAGACTCACGACATACTCTTGCCCATATTGAACTGGCTAGTGATAAGGATGTGAAACGCTTTGCAGACCTTGGCATATTTGCAAGCTTCCAGCCTGCATGGTTTTACATGGACAGCAATTACTTTGAAGAGACCATTCCGCTTCTGGCTCAACCACGATCCGACAGACGCTATATGCTAAAGAGCTTTCTGGATGCAGGAGTACGCATAGCATTTGGAAGCGACTGGCCCTGGGGTAATATCAGCAGCAATATGAACCCATTGGATGGGATAGGAACAGCTGTAACACGAGAGAATCCCGATGAAGATATGCTTAAACCATATGAATCTGATCAGAGAATAGATCTAAACACAGCCATTAAAAAATATACTACAGGAGGTGCACATCAGAATTTCAACGAAGAGATTACAGGGACATTAGAACCAGGAAAGAAAGCTGACATTGCAGTACTTGATAAAAACATTTTTAGTGTACAGCCTGAAGAATTGTTTAAGATCAAAGTACAGATGACTCTTTTTAATGGTGAAGTAGTTTTTGAACGAGAATAGTTTTTGAGAGTCTCTAATTATTTATTGATTCCTCATACAACTTTACACCTTCAATAGCAAGTCCGTTTATTGTAGGATCAAGCATAAAGGAGCTAATGTGCCATTGAAAACCAAAATGGTTACTAATATCAACCTCTAGCGTTACTGCAGCAATAGAGTCAACACCATATGCAGTAATAAAAGTCTCATAATCGATATCCTCACGATTAAGCTTCTGATGAATCATAATCCATTGCACCAGCCATTCTTTGATATTTTCCTCAGATGGATCTTCAGAAACGCTTATTTCACTTTCCATATCAGATTCCCGGCATAATGAACATTGAGCAACCACCTTTAATTTACCATCCTTATATAATGACTTTGTCTTTTGCCGCTGTATTTTCCCACTGGAAGTCATTGGTATACTGCCTGTACTCACAAGAACAATATCATGCACTTCCAGAACATAATCTCAGAAACAAGTTCCCTAACCTTTCGTATAACATAATCATGATCTGTATCACGCATAGCGGTACGTTCCAGTTCCTGTACAATCACAAGCCGCTCCTGCCCTTCTTCAACAACTGAAAAAGCAGCACCGGCATTTCGCTTCAGTTCTTTTATATTATCCTGTATTAAAAACTCAATATCGGAGGGATAAAAATTAATACCACGGATTATTATAACATCCCTAAGCCGTCCGGTTATAAACACTTCCTTATTATATATAAACCCCAGATCACCTGATTTGAAGTAAGGCCCTTCATTGGAATCTGACGTAAAAGCATTAAACAACCTTACAGACTCATCCTCTCTCCCATAATAACCAGAAGCAACAGTTGGTCCGCCAATCCATACTTCGCCAATATTACCCTCAGATAATTTATTATTAGTCCGTGGATCAACCACTAGCACTTCTGTCTCAAGCCATGTTGTACCCGAACTCACAAGAGTTACTGTATTTTTACCCTTCTCCTCAACAACTTCAATTGTGTTCTTGCTAAATGCATCAGCATCAATATCTAAATACACAGGCTTCTCATTATACACTCCCCCTGTTACGATTAATGTTGTTTCAGCCATACCATAACAAGGGTACAACATCTCATGAGTAGCTTTTGCAGTTTTAAATTTCTCAGCAAAAGAAGTTAAAGTAGCTTCTCTGATAGGTTCAGCTCCACAGAAAAATACATTAACAGAACTAAGATCCAGATCCTTACACTCCTCATTACTTATTCTCTGCACACAGTAATCATAAATAAAGTTTGGGCCACCAACTGTATTAGCCCTGTACTTTTCTATTGCCTTAAGCCATATCAGGGGATTTTTAAGAATAGTAACGGGAGGCATCAGGTAACTAACCCCTCCAACATAAGGAGGCTGTAATACCGTACCTATCAAACCCATGTCATGAAAAACAGGCAGCCAGTTAACACCAACCAGATGCTCATCATGATTAAATGACTGCCTTATGTATTCAGAGTTATACAACAAATTCTTCTGACTTATAATAACCCCTTTTGGATCCCCTGTTGACCCGGAAGTATACTGAAGCAAGGCTATATCATCAGGCATCAGCTCTGTTTCTATAAAACCATGACTGCTTTCATTTGATATATCATCATAAACAACCCAGGAAAGACCTTTTAAATTCTCGTCATCACTGAAATTCCTTTGAATATCATTATATATATGCTTTGACACAAGACATATCTGCACTTCTGAATCATCAATAATTTTAAATATTCTCTCTATGCCCCTATTCCGTCGTGGCGGATAGGCAGGAACAGCAACAAATCCCGATAATAAACACGCAAACAAAGAAACAATATAATCCAATCCGGGTTGAAAAAGAAGCAACACGTTATCACCCTTACTGCCATTTTGCTGCAGAATTGCAGCAACAGCCTTAGACTTGCAGATCAGCTGTTGATATGTTAAAGAGCCATCCTCATTCACACCATCTGGTAAAAATTTGAAAACCACATGATCAGGATTAGCAGCTGATCGCTTGTTAATTACCTCAGCATATGTATTACAACTTCTTATAAGTTCTTCGTGATTATCTTTGAGAAATGAATGCATAAACATCAGTTTTATCGACAAAAATAGTTTTTTGCTCAACTCCTCTTCCAACAAATCCCTTTATATTTGCCAAAACATTAAAATAGTGGATAAGAAAATAACTTTCAAACATACAGAAATCAGTTACTCACTAAAAGGGGAAGGCAAAGCCATTGTTTTTTTACACGGGTTTCTGGAAAACAGAAATATGTGGAACAGCTTCGCAGATTACCTTAGTAAGTCATCTACTGTTATTTGTATTGACTTACCAGGATTTGGCGAAAGCGGTTGTGTTGATGAAATTCATTCCATGGAGCTTATGGCTGATGTAATAGCAGCTGTTCTTAACAAAGAAAACATTAACAAAACAATTATCGCAGGCCATTCAATGGGAGGATATGCTTCACTGGCAATGGCAAAGAAATATCCTGACAAGCTGAGCGGAGTTATTCTATTCCATTCACACGCTGGAGCCGACAATGAAGCTGTAAAGAAAAACCGTGAAAGAACCATTGAAATAGTTAATAAAAACCATGGTAATTTTATAAGCAATTTTATCCCCGATTTGTTTGCAGAAGAGAATAAAACAAAATACAGAACAGAAATACAACAAATGGTACGGGAATCACTGAAAACGAAAAAAGAAGGCATAACAGCAGCTTTGGCAGGAATGCGTGATCGTGATGACACCTGTGGGGTATTACAAACTGTTGATTTTCCCGTTTTATTTATCGTTGGCAAAGAAGATCCACGAATCCCTCTTGATTTGATTAAGGAACAAATTATTCTGCCAAAAATAAGTGAGTCATTAATTATTGAAAAAACAGGTCACATGGGCTTTATTGAAAACAAAGATCTTACATTAAAAGTCGTTGAATCATTTTTGAAACGATACTAAAACAGAGTCTTATCATGAGTAAAAAAAATAAAAACATAATTAATGTAATACCTGAAAAAAAACTGGTGATGTGGTTTAAGATTGTAATAATTACTCTAACAATGGTATTTTATTACAACACAACCTTTAACTATTTTTCCATGGATGATTTTTATGTGAATACTGATGATCAATTCACTAAGCAAGGCATCTCAGGCATACCTGATATATTCACTAATCTTTACGGCTCAAGCGAGGGTGTTGAATACGGATATCGCCCCATAGTTAAACTGACTTACGCATTGGAATATCAGTTCACTGCTGACTACCCTTGGAACCCTTATATAAGCCATTTTATCAACATACTTTTGTATATTGTTGCGCTATTGATACTTTACATGGTGTTACGACGAATTTTCAAAAACTATAATCCATGGTTCCCTTTCCTTATAGTACTATTATTTATGGCACATCCCGCACACACAGAAGTTGTTGCAAGTCTGAAAAACAGGGATATGCTTCTGAACTTTATTTTCTCATTCTCGGCCATCTGGCACTTTTTAAAATGGGCTGACACATCAAAAACCAGGTTTCTTATAACAGGAATATTTTTATTTATTCTGGCTCTCCTGTCAAAAGGATCAGCATTAGCGCAATTAGCTGTTTTTCCACTTATACTCTATTTCTTTACGGACTTAAAACCAAAGAAAATAATTGCATTTACTATCTCCACTTTTGTAATTGTTGCAGGATTTTTAATATTTCGCTCAATGATGCTTCCTGAAGCAAGCCGAACACTAACTAGGCTTTTTGAAAACCCCCTTATTCAAGTCAACAATCCGATTATCCGCCTCAGCACATCTTTTTATGTACTCGGTTTCTATTTAAAACAAATGTTTGTGCCATTCCCACTACTTTATTATTATGGATACAATATGATACCCGTTGTAGGTTGGACTAATCCATGGGCACTTCTTTCTCTGGCAACGTATCTGGCAATGCTTGTAATTGCCATTAAAGGATTAAAAAGCAAAAGCTTCCTCTCCTTTATAATTATATACTTTTTTATTAATATATCCATGTACGCTAATATCGTGATGCTTGTTCCGGGAATAGTAGCTGACAGATTCCTGCTATTCCCCACAATATCATCATCGGCATTGATAATATGGATACTGTTTAAATTATTCGGTGTTAATACTGAACTCTCTCAGAAAAGACAAATCAAAACGAGATGGATATCACTCATTGTAATCTTAATAATTATTCCTTCAGGTTATTATGTACATGTGAGAAACACTCAGTGGAGAACACAGTATTCTCTTTATAAAGCAGATATGCCAAGACTATGGAATTCTGTTAAAGCTAACAACCTGTATGCACATGAAATAATGAATCAGGTAAATGCTGAATTGGCAAAACCTGTTAATCCTTATAAATTCATCAAAGGCGCAATTGACAGAGCAGACAAACATTACAAGAGAGCCGTAGAACTGGATTCCACTCATTACCCTACCTGGAATAACCTTGGCACTATCTACTCAAAAATCCATGGTAACCAAGCAATGATCAGAAACAAAAGTTATTTGGAACGTAATGATACAATAAAGGCTCTGCAAGAAGAAAAAAATGCAGAAAAATATTTCAATACTGCTATCAGTTATTTTAAAAAGGCCATTAAATATAAACCCGACTATGGTAGTGCTTACTTTAATCTGGCTAACACTTTTGAGTTACAGAATAACTACGACTCATCCATTGTGTACTTTCAGAAAGCAGCAGATGTTGATGGCGGAACAATTTACAGCATGTCGCGACTGGCAAATGCATATTATCAAAACCACAATGTGGGAAAAGCTGTAGAAATAAATATGAATATTATTGATAAATATCCTGACGATGATATGCCTTTAATAAATTTGGGTAATTACGCAGTTAATGTTGGTGATACAGCAACTGCGGTTGATTACTTTTCCCGAGCTTTTGAGTTATCACACAATGAAAATATAGCCAGATTATTATCCTCTTATTATCAGTCAAGAGGAGATAATAAAAGAGCTTCATATTACATAAGGATGTCTCAACCTATAAATAATAAGAAATAATTGTAATGCGCAGCACCATAAAAAAAATAAGCACATGGTTTCCTGAAGCCACACTAACAAATAAAGATCTTGCCAAGGAGTTCCCTAATCTAAAGCTTCCAGAATTAACAAGATTAACTGGTGTTCATAGCAGACATATCAGTGCTAAAGGGGAAACATCAGTTGATATGGGTGTTAATGCAGCTCTCTCTCTTTTCAAAGAGGGTATATGCAGAAATGACATTGACTACCTGATATTCTGTTCTACAGGTGGCGATTATATCACTCCTCCATCAGCATGTATTATTCACGACAAGCTTGAACTACCTGAGCTTTGTGGCACTTTTGACTTCAATCAAGGATGCACAGGTTATATATACGGACTTAATCTCGCAGATAGCCTTATCATATCAGGAAATGCAAATAATGTACTTCTCATCACATCAGAAGCTATAACAAAGACAATCCATGAAAAAGACAAAAGCAACAGGGCAATCTTTGGAGACGGAGCTACGGCAAGCCTTATTACCAGATATGAAGGTGATAAATTATCATCCGGTTTTAGGTTTGGTACAGATGGGAGTAAACATGACAAAATAATTATCGAACACGGAAGAGAGAGATATCCGCTACCTGAATATAGTACAGATGACTATACTGACAACAAAGGAAATATAAGAAACCCTGCAAACTTTTATATGGATGGAGCTGAAGTCTTTAATTTCTCCATTGCTAAAGCACCTATGCTTGTTTACAGTCTTCTTGACAAAGCAGTACTTAAACTAGATGATATAGATCATTTTGTTTTCCACCAGGCTAACAGAATAATTGTTGAAACAATTGGAAAGAAATTAAAAATACCTCAAAGCAAATTGATTATTGACATAGAAACCACAGGTAATACTGTATCATCAACTATTCCGATTGTTCTTGCTAATGGATTAAAAACCAACAGACTTAAAAGAGGTGATCTTATATTGATGGCTGGCTTTGGTGTTGGATTCTCATGGGGAGGAACAATAATGACATTATAACTTTTTATCTTATTTTTATCACCGCTTTAAATCAGTTTAATATTATAAAATCATTACAAATGAGCACAAAAGTTTTAAAAAGAATCAGAACACCGTTTTTTACAGCTTTAGTAATAGCAGGCTTTTTATTCGGGTTTTCATGCAACCATGAAAAATCACATGAAAATACAGATATAGTTATTTCTGTTGACACTATTGACGCAACAAATAATTTCTATGATAATGCACCAACATATGCATTAAAAACCAGTCCACTGGAAATTACTGGTGAAGTATCAAATCCGGGCTTAGTAGATTTCTCAAAACTAACTAAGCACAGTGTTATTGTTAAAGAAACCCTTTTTGATGGTGACAGTGATAAATTTGTGGGTGCGTATCGTTACGATGGTTATTCATTGTTTGACATACTTAACCACTACGCTCTGGACAAGCAAAATGCTGATGGGTTTAAGCCAATCATCGATTTATTCGTTGAAATTGAAAATGAAAAAGGGGATAAAGCTGTTGTAAGCTGGGGTGAGATATACTATCCCAATCATCTTAACGAGATTATCATTGCTACAGATGTAATGCGTATTGTGCCTTCCAAAACAAATGAGCTATGGCAATTGCCAGTTGACAGCAAGCTTGTTGTTGTTAGCGACCTTATTACCGAAAGGAATATCAGCAATCCCACAAAGATTACAGTTAAGTCATATCCTAAAACATTAGAAATAGAAAAAGGTAAATACCCTCTGTTTAGCCCTAAAGTAGATTTTTATGTAGAGAACAACCCAACGGTTAGTTTTACAGAAAACCCGGAAGATTTGCAGAATGAGAGTCTACACACTATTTTCTACGGTCGAGGTCGTGGTATTCACAGTACACAACCTTTCTCAGGTGTTGAGTTAAAGAATATCCTTAGCGAAATGGTTGATCTTAACCAGAAATCACTGCGTGAAGGACTCGTAGTTATTGCCGCTGATGATGGTTATCGTGCTACTTTCACCCTAAGTGAGATTAGCAACAGAAATGATCAAGCTGATATATTGCTTATCTGTGATCCTGATGTTACTACTGATGGGATCTTTCGCATCTTCCCTTCATGTGACTTTTTCTCCGACAGGGCTGTTAAAGGTGTTAATGCTGTCTATTATTCAGAGCATCAAAAATAATGAGATTTCGATTAACATATCTCATTCTGGCATTATCACTGGTAATAATATCATGTGACTCTCAAAATAACAAAAGCCAGCTCATTATTTTTCATGCTGGCAGCCTTTCGGTACCTTTTAAAGATATTACTACTGAGTTCAATAAGCAGCATCCCGAGATTGAGATTATTTCAGAAGCAGCAGGAAGCAGGCAGTGTGCACGTAAAATAACCGATTTACATCGTAAATGTGATATTATGGCATCTGCCGATTACAAAGTGATCGACAATTTGCTTATCCCTGAATACGCAAGCTGGAATATTAAATTTGCAGGTAATGAGATGGCTGTTGTGTTTCATGATAAATCCAGACTTAAAGATTCAATAAACACAGAAAACTGGTATCACATTCTTCAAAAACCTGAGGTTATTTATGGCAGATCAAATCCGGATTTTGATCCCTGTGGTTACAGAACAGTGCTCACATGCAAACTGGCAGAAGATGTTTATAATATCCCTGGTCTTTCTGAAACACTTCTCCAAAAGGATAATAACTATATCAGGCCCAAAGAAGTTGACCTGATAGGCCTTTTGGAAACAGATGTTATCGATTATCTTTTCCTTTATAAATCAGTAGCCATTCAGCATAAGCTCGATTACATTGTACTGCCCGACAGTATAAACCTTAAAAATCCAAAGCTGGATGAGTTTTATGCTACTGCAACCGTGGATATCTCAGGCAAGAAACCCGGTGAAACAATTACAAGGAAAGGTGAAGCTATGATTTATGGCGTTACTATCCCAAATAATGCACCAAACACTGACAATGCTATTATGTTTATGGAATTTCTTTTATCGAAAAATGAAGGTGTAAAGATTATGGAAGCTAACGGACAAAACTCTTTAGTACCATCGCTTTCAATAACTTATGAAAATATTCCTGGGTTACTGAAAAAATATGCACTTGATAAATAACACTTGATGTGAAAACAAGGTTCAGTACATTAAACTTAGTGTTTATCTTCCTTGGAGGACTGGCCCTGCTGTTTATAATTGCTCC
This sequence comes from Bacteroidales bacterium, assembly GCA_963676635.1. GTDB lineage: Bacteria > Bacteroidota > Bacteroidia > Bacteroidales > F082. Next base: position 3,441,417 of record OY781105.1, on the reverse strand, counting down.
TTTACTAAGCATGTTTCTACATACTTCAGCCGGTGATTTTATTGAAACATCTGCTGATAAAGAAGTTCAACATAGTATATGGCTTACCTTGTACACATCATTTTTAGCAACAGTAACATTTGCTATAGCTGCTATACCTTTATCTTATATACTCGCGCGTAAGGAGTTCAAAGGCAAAAAGCTTATTATGGGCATTATCGACATTCCTGTTGTGATACCCCATTCCGCTGCTGGTATTGCAATAATAGGAATTATTTCCCGTGATACTGTAATAGGAAAAGCGGCATCAGAACTGGGGATAAATTTTGTAAACAATCCTGCCGGAATTGCTGTAGCCATGGCTTTTGTCAGCATTCCGTTTTTATTAAACGCTGCCCGCGATGGATTCGCTGCTGTTCCTGAGCGCCTTGAAAAAGCCGCCCTAAATCTGGGGGCTTCTCCTACAAGGGTGTTCTTTACCATTTCGATGCCTCTTGCTACCAGAAGTATTGTTTCGGGATTGATACTTATGTTTGCACGTGGTATGAGTGAGTTCGGCGCAGTTGTTATCGTGGCTTACCATCCGATGATAACACCTGTTCTTATTTACGAACGTTTTGGAGCTTTTGGGTTAGACTATGCACGCCCTGTGTCGGTTGTGTTTATTATTGTTTGCCTGCTGTTCTTTGTTCTGCTCAGAATAATTACCAACAAAAAGAATCCAGAATGATTGAGCTACATAACATATCAAAAATTTATAAGGATTTTCAACTAAATGATGTAAACATCCGTGTTGAATCAGGTGATTATTACGTCCTTCTGGGTAAATCAGGTGCAGGCAAGAGTATTATTCTTGAAATAATTGCAGGATTAATATCTCCTGACAAAGGAAAAATAATACATAATGGTAAGGATATAACCAATATAAGGATTCAAAAAAGGAATATTGGTCTTGTTTTTCAGGATTATTCTGTATTCCCGCATATGACAGTGAGGAGAAATATTGAATACCCTTTGAAATCATCAGGTGTTAGTAAAAACCAAATGGAGGATATTGTGGTAGAACTGGCAGAAAAAACCGGCATATCACATCTACTTCACCGCGGCCCATTAACTTTATCAGGAGGGGAACAGCAAAGAGTAGCCATCGCACGAACTCTTGCACTCAAACCCGACTGTCTGCTTCTGGACGAACCACTATCATCTCTTGATATACAACTACGTGACGATATACGCAAGCTGTTACGCAAGCTTAACAATGAAGGCATTACCATAATACATGTAACGCATGATTATGAAGAAGCGGCTATCCTGGCTAACAAAGTTGGCATACTTCAAAACGGTTGTATTGTTCAACAAGGAAAGGCTAAAGATGTGTTTGACTTCCCAAAGTCTGTGTTCGTTGCTAACCTTACAGGCATAAAGAATTTCTACAAAGCCGTTAAGATAGATGACAAAACTCTGCTGATTGAAGGTAAGGTTGAAGTACCTCTTGAATCTGACATTAAATATGAAAAAGGATTTATAACTATCAGTAATGAGCAATCGCTGATATTCCGTGGTGACCGACGGAAAGATTTAAAAGCTTATCGTGGTAAGATAAAAGATATTACCCCCACAAAAACAGGATACGAAATACTTGTTGATATCGGCATAAGTGTTTCCATAATAATGAGCAAAAAGGCCGTCTCTCAAACTTCACTGGTTAAAGGTAATGAAATTAGCATTTACATTGACAGTTCAGATGTAAGATTTATTTCATAACGCTTTCCGATACAATAAAAAGGCATACCAAAATAAGCATAATCATCCTTACACTTCTACCAGCCTGTTAAGCATTTCTTTAACAAGATGTTCCATGCTTGATTTATAATCAGGATTAAAATCATCCGTGATACGGTTTGCAATAATATCACAAACAGTAAGGGCGTTGTGCCCAAGCATTTTTGAAAGAATATATAGTGATGATGTTTCCATCTCAAAGTTTGATACTTTTGCACCTTTGTACTCAAATTGTGCAGCGCGACTGATAATAGTATTGTCTTCAACCTGCAGTCTGAGTTCACGTCCCTGTGGCGCATAAAATCCAGGAGCTGTCAGTGTAATACCTTTTCTCCATCCATGTCCTAATTTCTCAATCAGGTAATCTGAGGCCCTTACACCATAAGGACGGGGCATGTGGCTGTCCCAACTAAGCATTTTTATAAATTCATTTGTGAGGGTAGTCTCCATGGCTTCACTGCCTTTCTTGTAAAAATATGCCATGCCATCAAGACCAACAGCATATTCAGAAACAAGATATGAGTCAACAACGGGGATCTCTTCTCTTAAAGCTCCTGAGGTACCAACTCTGATAAGATTAAGAGTAGTTTTCTGCTCTTTTTCAACTTTATTCTCAAGATCGACATTAAACAAGGCATCAAGCTCATTAACAACAATCTCAACATTATCAACACCCATTCCTGTTGACATTACTGTAAGTCTTTTCCCTTTATATGTTCCAGTTACGGTGTTTATTTCTCTATTCTGTTTTCTCAAATCAATAGTATCAAAAAAGCTTGAAACAAGCTCTACCCTACCAGGATCGCCAACAAGCATAATAGTTGTTGCAGCATCACCAGGCACTAAGTTAATATGATAAAGTGCGCCTTCAGTGTTCAATACTAATTCCGATTTTTTGATTCTTGTCATAATAATTTTATAAACCTGCAAATATAGAATATTAAATATAAGGTTTTGAGTTTTAAGGTATAAGTTTTATGTAAGTCGGAAGCTGTGTTTGTGGTCATTTACTGCTGTAATAATGCATCATCCCTGCTGTCTTGTTATTGTTTTCATAAGTATCATATACTATTTTCATACGTATGAAAAATGATTTTGATACGTATGAAAAGTGATTTTGACAGGCATGAAAACATTAAGCACAAAGCAGGATTTAAACAATTGATAATCACGAATTAACTTATTGTTGCTATGTATTCACAGATGTTAGCTATCATAAAAAAATCCTAAACTTTGTGATAATAATCTTTATGAAATAAGTCAATACATTCGAAGCATATAAAATATGTAATTACATCGCTAAGCTGATGTAAATCTTTTTTTGTTAATTTTGAACACTACCAATAAAAAGATAATAATATGTACATTAACACAACATCAATACTAGTTCCGATTGACTTTAACGAACAATCGTTATATGCACTGGAACATTCCTATAGCTTTGCCAGATTTCTGGGACTGGAGATCGTACTTCTATACGTGTATGAAGAAGGATTTGGAAGCTCGTTAATACAAGATGAAATCAGTAAAAAAATTTCTGAGAAACTGGAAAACACTGCTGACGAAATACGAACCAAAACAGGTCTTAAAGTAAAAACCTGCTTAAAAAAAGGTAAAGTTTACTCACAAATCGTAAAAACAGCTACTGAAAACAACTCCCGGTTTATCCTTATGGGCACTAACAATGCTTCTGAAAGTATCAGGCTCGACCGCAATCTCATCGGATCAAACACTTCAAAAGTTATACGTCAGTCGAAGGTGCCTGTAATCACCATCAACAGCAAACAAGACTTCGGCTTAATTCATAATATACTGTTACCTTTAGACCTTACAAAGGAAACACGACAAAAAGTCACTAATGCGGTTGAACTGGCACGATCATTTGGTGCTGGAATAAATGTCATTTCGGTTCTCTGGTCAAAAAAAGAAAAGCATATAAAAGAAGAACTTCTTCAACAGCTCAATCAGGTACAAACATTCATTGAAAAAGAAAAGATACGTTGCACCAGCGAGTTACTAGAAACTGATGGAGGAGAAAGGATGCTTGTTCCAAGAGTACTTCAATATATCGAAGACAAAAAGAATATTGATCTGATGTTGATTATGACACAGCAAGAAAACAGACTTATGGAATATTTCCTGGGATCACAGGCACAATCGCTCATACGCATGTCAACGGTACCAGTAATGTCAATAATTCCTGATGAAGAAAGTTACGAATCGCTTATCTTTTAACACATTTTGATGAGAAACATACAGGCTGAGATTGTAGCAATCGGCGATGAGCTGTTGATTGGTCAGGTTATAAATACTAATGCATCATGGATAGCTGCCGAACTTAACAAGAATGGTATCGCAGTAAGTAAAATAGTCGCAATTAGTGACAATGAACAAGATATATCAAATGCAATTACAGAATCCCATGCAGATGTTATTATTTCTACAGGAGGATTAGGACCCACAAAAGATGATATAACCAAGGGAGTGCTGGCAAACCTCTTTAACTCAGAGATGATATTCCACGAGCCAACATACAACCATATTGTAAATCTTTTTGGCAAGAGAAACTATCCCGTTACAGAAGTAAATCGCATGCAGGCTATGATACCTAAGAAGTGTAAACCACTATCGAATATTCACGGAACAGCTCCGGGCATGTGGTTTAACAGCGGCAATAAAGTTGTAATATCACTTCCTGGCGTACCCTTTGAAATGAAAGCGCTAATTACAAATGAAGTAATCCCGGGGCTAAAAGATCATTTCAATCTTAATGCCATTTATCATAAAACAGTTATGACTGTAGGCAAAGGAGAGTCGATGCTTGCAGAAAAGATCGAACAATGGGAAAAAAACCTCCCTACAGACATCAAGCTGGCATACCTGCCACAACCCGGAATAGTAAGGCTGCGCTTATCTACATCTGCAAAAGATAAAAACACAGCGCAGCACAATATTGAGCAGGAAGTAATAAAACTCAGGAAGATAATCCCGGAGCTTATCTTCGGATATGATGACATAACACTGGAAGAAGTAGTTGGCAAGCTTCTGCTTGACAGAAATGCTACTTTATCCACAGCAGAAAGTTGCACAGGAGGCTACATAGCGCACCTCATAACAAGTATAGCAGGAAGCTCGCGGTATTTCAAAGGTTCTGTAGTTAGCTATGCCAATGAGATTAAATCGGGCATACTGCAAGTAAGCACATCTGATCTTAACACTTTTGGAGCAGTAAGCCAGCAAGTAGTTGAACAAATGGCGCTGGGCGTAAGAAACAAAATGAAAACAGACTATGCCATTGCTACTTCAGGCATTGCAGGCCCTGACGGAGGCACAGAAGAAAAGCCCGTAGGGACAGTTTGGATTGCTGTTGCTACAACTGACAAAGTCATATCCAAGAAATATCTACTTGGAGAACACCGGGGCAGAAACATCAGACGATCTGCACTTTTAGGTCTTAATATGCTTAGAAGACAACTACTATAGCAAATATAAAACTAAAAAAGCCACTATCTATCAAATAGTGGCTTTAATCAATATTACTATCTTCTTTAAATTTCAGCGCTTTGCGTCTGCAACTTTCTGTCAATCTTCTTAAACAGCCCTTGAAGCACCTTACCAGGACCTACTTCAGTAATATTCTTAGCACCATCGGCAATCATATTCTGCATAATCATAGTCCAACGGACAGGAGATGTAAGCTGAGCAATAAGGTTTTTCTTAATAATCTCAGTATCATTTACCGACTGCCCTGTAACATTCTGATAAATAGGACAAATTCCTTTAATAAATTTCACGGAGTTAATAGCCTCAGCAAGTTCAATGCGTGCAGGCTCCATCAAAGGAGAGTGAAAAGCACCACCTACTTTCAATGGAAGAGCACGTTTAGCACCTGCCTCATTACATTTCTGAATAGCCTTATCAATACCATCCACAGAACCCGAAATCACTAACTGACCCGGACTGTTATAGTTTGCAGCCACAACAACATCATTAATGCCACTGCAGATATTTTCAACAACTTTATCATCGAGTCCCAGAATTGCTGCCATAGTACCAGGTTCTGTTTCACATGCTTTTTGCATAGCAGAAGCTCTTTTAGCTACCAGTCGTAATCCATCTTCAAAATGAATAGTACCATTGGCAACCAAAGCAGAAAACTCACCAAGAGAATGACCAGCAACCATATCAGGTTTAAACGCTTCACCTAAAACTCTGGAAAGGATAACCGAATGCAGGAAAATAGCAGGTTGGGTAACATTAGTTTGTTTTAACTCCTCCTCTGTTCCGTCAAACATAACATCTGTAATTTTAAATTTCAGGATGCTGTTTGCTTTGTTGAACATATCACGGGCCATATTTGATCCTTCGTAAAGATCCTTGCCCATACCAACATATTGTGCTCCCTGTCCGGGAAAAACAAATGCGTTCATATATTTATATTTTGATAAATAGTGTCTACTTTATTTTCTGTTACCAAAAAAGCGCAGCAAAAATAAAAATAAATTTATAAAGTCAAGATAAAGAGTTAAAGCTCCCATAATAGTTACCTTTCTACTCATTTCTGAAGTGCCGTCAACCTGCGAACCAATACGCTTTAGCTTTTGTACATCATAAGCTGTTAATCCTGTGAATACCAATACTCCTATAAAGGAAATAACATAGTCCATAGTAGCACTATGCATAAAGAAATTAACAATGGAAGCGATAATAATACCAACCAAACCCATTATCATTATTTTCCCAAATTTTGTAAGATCAGTCTTTGTCGTGTATCCAAGAATAGCCATAAAGCCAAACATTCCAGCAGTAATAACAAAAGTTTTAGCTATTGAACCCAGAGAATAAATAAGAAAAATAAAGCTCAGACTGGCACCCATCAGTGCAGAATAAGCAATAAAAATCAATAACAATGTTGAAGCACTTAGCCGCTGAAAGCCCATTGACATCCATAAAACAAGTCCAAGCGGAGCAAATGTCACAATCATTCCCATAAAGCTCATACCACCTGTTTCAGGGTTAACAAGCACAGAAATAAGAGAAGGTGATGAAGCAAAAAGCCATGCAACAATAGCAGTTATGCCCATTGCGATTCCCATCCACATAAATACTCCTGAAAGAAAAGTTTTAGCAACAGGAACAGTAGCCCTGTCATCAACATAATTAATGCGATTATCTGAATAATTCATAAATTTCAATTTAGATATTAACGTATCTGTTTGATCAATATTTTGACAAGATCAAAAATTGAACCAATCAATGACTAAAAAAAGTTAAATTAACAAATCAAGACAGTTTATTCGAAATAAGGCTAATAAACTCAGCTCTTGTCTGAGCTCTTTCGAATGCACCCGTAAAATCAGACGTTGTTGTAACCGAATGCTGCTTCTGCACTCCCCTCATAGCCATACAAAGATGTCGCGCTTCAATAACAACAGCTACCCCAAGTGGATTTAAAGTATGCTGAATAGCGTCCTTTATCTGAGTTGTCAATCTCTCCTGAACCTGAAGCCTGCGCGAATATGCTTCTACAACCCTGGCTATTTTACTAAGCCCTGTAATAAATCCATTGGGAATATAAGCAACATGAGCTTTTCCAATAAAAGGAATCATATGATGTTCACACATAGAGAATATTTCAATATCCTTAACAATAACCATCTGTCGATAATCTTCCTTAAACTTGGCAGAAAGTAAAATCTCTTCAGGATTATGATCATATCCCTGTGTTAAAAACTGAATAGACTTTGCAACACGGAATGGTGTATCCAACAACCCCTCACGTGTTTCATCTTCTCCAATGAGCTTTAATATTTCTCTGTAATGATATTCTAAATTTTTAAGATTCTCAGGATCGTATTTTTCAATCTTTTCGTAACCTATAAGTTCTTTTGGTTTTTCCATAGTCTTGTTTTTTAAATCCCTTCCGGGACTTATCATCTGCAAAAATAGTGAATGTTTAATTACCCATATACTCAACTGAGTTGTTTTCTGACTCAACAACTTTAACACAATGCAATTCAACACCAAGCTTCTTTATATGAGGCTCAAGCTGGTTCCAGATACCAACTGCCAGATTTTCAGTTGAAGCAAGCTTATCTTTCATAAAATCAACCTCAAGATTAATATTCTTGTGGTCCAGTTTTGTAATAACATGTTTTTTAATAATTGTGCTCACTGATTTAAGATTAACAAGAAATCCCGTTTCAGGATTAATTTCACCTTTTAGTGTGACAAATAGCTCATAATTATGTCCATGCCAGTTAGGATTTGAGCATTTCCCGAATACCTCAAGATTCTTTTCATCAGAATACTCTTCCCGAAAAAGTCGATGAGCAGCATTAAATCGTTCACGTCGTGTAATATGTATCATCAAATAAGATTTATATTCAAAAGTACAAAAATGTTAGTAATTTTAACCTCTAAATTATCAAACATGAGATACAATAAAATATCAAATAACCTCTTTAAAAGAAATCGTAAAAACCTTATAGACCTGATGCCAGATGACTCAGCGGCAATCTTCTTTTCCAGTGACCAACAACACAGGAATGGTGATCAGTACTTTCCATATCGTCAGGACTCCGATTTCTTTTACCTTTCCGGAATAGATCAGGAGAAAAGTATAATCATTATCACTAAAGACAAGCAAAACAGTAAATACCATCAGGCTCTGTTTCTTATAAAAACCAACGAAAGAATGGCACGATGGGAAGGACATAAATACACAAAAGAAGAAGCAAAAAACATATCGGGAATAAATAATATTTACTGGCTTGATAGTTTTGAATCAGCTTTGCGTGAAATAGCACTTAACTACGAAAACATTCTGCTAAACCGTCCTGAATATCCCGGATTCAAACCGGAGTATTCAACAAGAAATGAGCGCGAAGGAAACAAAATAATGAAATCTTATCCATTGAACAAGTACCATCGTGCCGCACCTTTACTACTTGAACTCAGACTTATCAAATCTGAAGAAGAAATTGAACTACTGAAAACTGCCTGCGAAATTACAAACAAAGGCTTCCGCAGAATCCTACAAAAGATAAAACCAGGAATTACAGAATATGAGATCCAAGCTGAAATAGACCATGAATTTACCATTAACAGATCATCAGGTCAGGGCTATGCACCAATAATTGCTTCAGGTAAAAACGCATGTGTGCTTCATTATGTAGAAAACAACAAAAAATGTAATAATGATGAACTAATATTATTTGACTTTGGAGCAGAATATGCCAATTATTCAGCAGATATGAGCCGAACAATCCCTGTTAACGGGAAGTTTACCAAACGACAGAAAGATTGTTACAATGCTGTTCTACGAGTACAGAAACAAGCTATGGAACTCTATGTAACAGGAAACACTATCAAACAGATTAATCAAAAAGTTAATCTTATGATGGAAATGGAAATGATTGATTTAGGACTCCTTACTCCTGAAGAAATAAGAAAACAAAATCCAAACTCTCCATTATACAAAAAGTACTTCATGCATGGCACTGCCCATTTTCTGGGACTAGACGTCCATGATGTTGGCGGTGTTGATATAAAACTAAAGCCAGGAATGGTACTTACTTGTGAACCCGGCATATACATTGAAGAAGAAAACACAGGAATAAGACTCGAAAATGATATACTAGTAACCGATAATGGTCCTGTCAATCTCATGAAAAACATACCAATAGAAGTAGATGACATTGAGAACCTTATGAATAACTAAATAATTGTATTACCATGAAAACAGTAATTAGCATTATTAAATGGATTCTGATTTTAGCAATCTTCCTATTTTCTGTTGCCACACTTATGGGAGGCTCTTACTTTCAAACAGCTACACTTTGGATAATGATTGCAGCAATAGTATGGTGGCCATACAAACTAACCGAAGACCTTGGTTTCAGAGCATCATTTATGATCAGATCTGCAATAATAATCCTGTTGTTTCTAACAAATATATTCTTTTTCAAACCCGACCCCAAAGAAAGTATTTATCTATCGGAATTAGGGAAGCAAAAGGTATACTCCATTTACGACCAAAAAGTAAAAGATTGGCCCGATGATGTGCAAGACATATGGCTTAACACAGAATACGGGAAAGTACATGTTCTTGCAACCGGAGACACATCATCACCTCCTGTACTACTTTTTCACGCTGCATCAATGGGAGCTCATTCATGGGCTGAAAACCTTGATGCCTTAAAAGGTTACAGAGTATATGCTATAGATAATATAGGAGAAGGCAATAAAAGTGAACTCAAAGATCCTCTAATCTTTCCTGAGAACGGACAAGATCTGGCTGAATTATATAAAAACATTTCCGATATGCTTGGAGTAAATAAATCTCCGGTTATTGGAGCCTCCAACGGAGGATTTATTGCTCTTAACTACGCTTACTATCATCCCGAAAAAGTTGACAAACTAGTGCTTTTAGGACCTATGGGATTAACCCCACTTTCATCAACAAGTATAATGATGATGTCACTCCCGGTGATGTATCCTTTTCCATTTATTAATGACTATGTTACTTCATGGGCTATTGGTGATGATTTCTATGTCAATGAAAAATACGGTGATTGGTTTGAATGCATCTTACAGTCAACAATCCCATCATTAGCAGGACCAGTTCCTCTTACTCAAAAACAAATTGAAAACTTCAAAACGCCTGTATTACTTATACTTGGCACAAAAGATGCACTTGTTGGAGAAGTTAAGATAGCAGAAACTGCTGCAAATAACTACAGCAACATTAAAATTGTAGTACTCGATTCAGGTCACTTAGTCGGTGTTGAAGAAAAAGACACTGTTAATAAGGAGATTCGTAAATTCCTAAAATAGAGTCTGTCTAAAAAGTTAAGTAATTATTTTGAATTTATCAGTCTTTTTGCTGTAGAAGCCTCATCAAAAAAGCATACTCCATAGCAGTCTCTTTATGTTGCTCAAAGCGCCCGGAAGCTCCGCCATGGCCAAAGTCCATATTAGTATGTAGCAATAAAGGATTATCATTAGTTCTCATATCCCTTAGTTTTGCCACCCATTTGGCTGGTTCCCAGTACTGCACCTGACTATCATGCAAGCCTGTTGTCACAAGCATTGCAGGGTAATCTTTAGCCTCAACCTGATCATAAGGAGAATAAGAAAGCATATATTCATAATATTTCTTTTCGTTAGGATTACCCCATTCATCATATTCACCGGTAGTAAGAGGAATATCTTCGTCAAGCATTGTAGTTACAACATCAACAAAAGGGACAGCAGCAATAACACCTTTAAATAAATCAGGACGAAAATTAATCACAGCACCTATCAACAAACCACCCGCACTTCCGCCCAAAGCAAAGATTTTATCCCTACTGGTATAATTTTCATTAATAAGAAACTCACCACAATCGATAAAATCATAGAAAGTATTTTTCTTATGCAGCATTTTACCGTCTTCATACCAGCCACGTCCAAGTTCCTCACCACCACGAATATGAGCTATTGCATATACAAAGCCCCTGTCGATTAGGCTCAGTCTCGGCGACCTGAAAACAGATTCGATGCTGTAACCGTAGGAACCATAGCCATAAAGAAGCAGTGGAGATGTGCCATCCAGCAAAGTACCTTTCTTATATACAACAGACACAGGAACCTTAACACCATCTCGGGCTGTTGCATAAAGCCTGTCAGTAATATAATCATCAGGATTATAACCACCCACAATCTCTTGCTGCTTCATTAGCTTCTGATCTTTGGTAATTAGGTTATAATCATAGACCGAAGCAGGTGTTTTCAATGAAGAAAAAGTATATCTGAGAATTGTAGAATTATATTCAGGATTATTTCCAATACTGGCGTAGTAGTCGTTTTCACCAAATTTTACATAATACTCTGAAGACTCATTAATATTAAAAACCCTGAAATTAACCAGTCCGTTTTCACGTTCACTAACCACAAAGAAATCTCTAAAAGTATCAACCTCTTCAACAAGCACATGCTCACGAGCAGGAAGCAACTCTTTCCAGTCATCAATACCTGTTTCATCTTCACTACATTCCATAAGCCTGAAATTCTCAGCCTTATAATTAGTGAGAACAAGAAACCTGTCATTCTGATGTGAAACACTGTATTCCACGCCCTCTTTACGCGGTTGAAACAACCTGAATTCACCATCAGGATTATCCGAATCAAGAATTCTGCATTCTGAAGTAAGAGTACTTTCAGAACAAATTACAATATACTTATCCGACTTTGTAGGATAAACCCCAACATTATAAGTCGAATCCTTTTCCTCATAAACTAATACATCATATTCAACAGAAGAGCCAATCTTATGCCGGTAAATTCTGTATGAGCGTAAAGTTTCATCCTTTTTCTCATAAAACAATGTCAGATTGTCATTTGCCCACACGACATTACCCGTAGTATTTGGTATTACTTCTTCAAGTAGATTTCCGGTCTTAACATCTCTGAAAAAGATATTATACTTTCTTCGGCTTACAGTATCTGTGCTATATGCAAGCACTGAGTTATCATTATTAAATTCCCAATCGCCTATATGAAAATAAGAGTAACCTTCGGCCAGTTTATTGCCATCAAGGAAATCAACCATACCCTCAGGGCGGTCAATTTTTTTGCGACTATAAACAGGGTATTCTTTACCCTCTTCATATCTTAATGAATAAGTAAACCCTTTAAAGTTATACGGAACGCTTTCATCATTTTGTTTAATCCTGCCAACGATCTCATCAAAAAGCTCCTTCTGAAAGCTTTCCGTTTCTTTCATCGCTTCTTTAGCATAACTATTCTCATCTTTGAGATAATCAATAACTTCAGGGTTTTCCCTATCATTAAGCCAGTAATAATTATCAATACGGGTATCACCGTGAATAGTCATCTCTTTAGCAATTTTTTTTGCAACAGGTTGCTTCATAGTATTAAATTCATTACAACAGATTCTACTCAAAAGTATAAACAAATGAGCAAAATAACAGATATTCTTTAAAGACTAGAAATAAAGGCTAAGTCCGAAACTTGGCATAAATGGTAGCTGATACACTACCTCATTCGTAACAATATCAACATAGAAAACATTCTTTCTATCATAAACATTAGTAATACTTAAATCAGCTACAACTTTAGTATTTTCGCCAAGATAGAAATTACGTTTAGCATTTACATCAAGGCGATGATATACAGGTAGCCGACCAGTATACAGGTCACCATAAAGAATACCAAGTTCTCCATTCTCAGTGATATAATCAGTATTCACACCACCCGGGAATGTTAGGTACTCATAAAAGCCCTGAATTTGTGTGAAAGGGAAACCTGAACCATAATTCCAACGAGCGCCAAACTCCCATTGATTTTTTCTTCCAGTTACATAAGAGAGAACAATATTTATATTATTTCTTCTGTCAAAATGAGGATTATACTTAACCATTTGCCCATCAGCAGTTTCATAAGCACGGTCCACATATCCATAGGAATAAACCATCCAAAGATACAGCTTCTTATAATCATACTTCAGGACAAAATCAACTCCATAAGCTTCCCCTTTTTCAAGGATAAAATCTTTTGTTTCCACATCAGATGCACCTATTGGAGCACTCGACTCATTATATATTTTGAATCTGTTTATATTCGTAAGCTGGGGGAAATATTTATAATAACCTTCAACATTAAGAGATAAATTATTTGTCAAGTCAAATTCTGTTCCCAGAATTACATGATCAGCTTTTTGTAACTTACTGGTTACATCCTTGGCATCAAAAGCTTCAGGTAGGTTATCAGGCCCGGAAAGAAATCCATAAAACAGATTAACAACATCCCTGTCCGACGACGCTGCGATAAAATTCTGAGAATACATCCCTGCAGCAAACTTTATGCGGAACCAATCAGTAGCATTATATTTCATCGACAAGCGAGGTTCAGGACTAACTTCCGACAGAGAAGCATAAACCATCAGACGTAAACCCGGCTCAATAAGAAACTTACCAACAGTGGCTTTATATTTGGCATAAAGCCCCAATTGCGTTGTATTTTCCGTTTGATCAATTTCTGTTCCAAGAAAATTCTTAAAGTTATATTCAGTACGATACCCCTCAAGATCAAAACCAAACTTTAACTCATCTTTTCCAAGAAAATAAGTAAAGTCGAATCCTGCGTTAAAGCCCCCAATATAACTACTTCTTTCACTCAATGCAGAAGAGCTAATATTAGACTTATACTGTGAATATGCTATAATACCTTCAATAAGTACAGGGGACTTCCCCGGAATTATTACAAAGTTAGAACCACCACCAAATGAATTCCAGCCATAATCACTAATAGCTTCGTAGTTTTTCACATTGTCATTATAGCTAAAGCCAAAAAAGCTTACTTTACTACCATTAGCAGCATTTATTGAAGCTTTTCCGTAAAAGTCGCTAAAGTTAAAAGGCAATCCGTCTTCATCAATATAGTCATAAAAAATCTTTGAACTTTCGGCAAGGTAAGAGTTTTTATAAGAAAACAAATATGACACACTGCCATCATCAGGAGATTTCTGAGAAACAATAGGCCCTTCAAGCACCGCACGAGCTCCAAAAGTAGAAGCCCCGAAAGTACCGGAGACTCTTTTTTTGTTACCATCTTTATATCTTATATCCATAATAGAAGACAAACGGCCACCATATTCAGCATTAAACCCACCAGTATATACATCAGCAGACCTTATGACATCAGTTTCAAAAACAGAGAATAACCCAATAGAGTGAAATGGATTATAAATTGTCATACCATCAAGCATCACTTTGTTTTGTATTGGTGAACCACCACGAATATAAAACTGACCACCCTGATCACCAGTGAACACAACACCGGGAATTACCTGAAGATACTGAGCAAAGTCAGCCTGACCACCTACACTTGGTATCTGCTTAATTTGTTTAGGGGTAATCTTTACTACTGATGTCTTTGTTTCAGTTCGGGATGCAGTACGTTCGGCGCTAACAGTAATAGTTTCAAGATTAACGTCAGACTTTTTCAAAAAGAAATTCTGACTCATTATCTCCTTATCTTTAAGTGATATGTTCATAGTAACAGTATCATACCCAAGGTAAGTGATCATCAGTGTATAATTACCTGGTTCGATCTTAGAAATAATAAAATATCCGTTCACATCTGATGATGCGCCATAATTTGTCCCTTGAAGTACTGCATTACAAAACATTGCCGGTTCACCGGATTCCTCTTCATAAATAAAGCCTCTTACAATACCGCTTTGAGCAATAATACTCTGTCCTGCAACAACAAACAAGAAAACAATAATAAACCGCATGTATCTATTCTTCATAATAATATTTGTATTTGCCTTGAATCGAAACGTACAAATTGATTAAAAAGTGTACTATTTATAAATAATTTGCAATAATAATATATAATATTTCGATATGATTAATTCAAGACAACTTTTCTTACTAAAAGATTGCATCCCAAAAAGAGTTTAAAAATTGAATAATATACTATGAACATTAATCGTTAAACTTCAACAACAAAAAAATGACATATCTTTGCAGCTCATAAAAGTGGTGATATCATGTTAAAGAAATTCTCTCTGGTTTCATTATTAATCCTGATGGCGTCAGGCATGTTTGCACAGGTTGATGTAAGAGACACTGTTGTTTCTGCTTTCATTCCATACATTTCATATTCGTATCAGTTTCCGGGTGGTAATGTTGCAAAAAGATATGGCAATAACTCCTCAATAGGTGGAGGAGTTGCTTATAAAACATCAAAAAACTTCTTCTATGCACTAGAAGCTAACTATATGTTTGGCAGTAAGATTAAAAATGCTGATTCCATTTTATGGATGGTAGAAACTGAAGCCGGAACCATAATTGATGGTAACGGCACATATGCCCTGTATGCGCTTTACGAAAGAGGTTTCAGCATGTATTTTACTATGGGAAAGATGATTCCGGTTTTAAACCCGAATCCAAATTCAGGCATTTATATATCAGGAGGTATTGGATACCTATTACATCGTATGAAGATAGACAACCAACACCTGACAGCACCACAAATTTCAGGAGACTATGCCCTTGGTTATGACCAGCTAACCGGAGGATTCTCCTTTAAAGAATCAGTCACATGGTTTTATATGGGAAACTCAAAGGTGACCAATTTCCAGATAGGTATTGAATTCCAACAGGCATTCACACATGGATTACGCGACTGGGATTTCAGCACTATGCAAAAAGATGAAGGCAATTACACTGACTTCTTTATCGGGCTTAAAGTAGCCTGGATGCTTCCTATTTACTCAAGAGCACCTGATAAATATTATTATTATTAATATGAGAATTGCATATAATATTTTTATCTGGTTCTATGGTATTGCAGTAACACTAGCAGCTTTTTCCAATAAAAAAGCTAAGCAATGGGTTGATGGCCGCAAAGATATTTTCAGCAGATTAAAACAATCAGGGATTAAAGGAGAAGCTATTATTTGGGTTCATTGCGCAAGCCTCGGCGAATTTGAACAAGGACGTCCTGTAGTCGAAAAGCTTAAAGAAGTATACCCTGAACATAAAATCCTGATAACATTCTTCTCCCCTTCAGGATACGAAGTAAGAAAAAATTATAAAGAGGCTGACTATATATTCTACCTACCCCTTGACACGCCAAAAAATGCCAGAAACTTCCTTAATATTGTACGCCCTCAGATGGCTTTGTTTGTTAAATATGAATTCTGGTATAATTATATAAACGAGTTGCACAGGCAAAAAATACCTCTTATTCACATATCTGTAAATTTCAGATCATCACAGATTTTCTTTAAACCCTGGGGACAATGGTTTCGTAAACAATTAATGAAGATTACCTGGATATTCGTGCAAAATGAAAAATCTCTTGATCTCCTTGACAGGATAAAAATACACCATGCTGATGTTAGTGGTGACACAAGGTTCGACAGGGTTGCAGACCTTCCGGGAGAAAAAATGGACAGTATAACACTCGATTCATTCCGAAATAATTCATTGACATTAATAGGTGGCAGCACATGGAAACCCGGAGAGAAGATGATATGTTCATTTCTGAAGAAAAACCACGAAACGATAAAGATAATTCTGGCACCTCATTTAGTAGATGATGGTCACATAAAAGAAATAGTCAGTTTATTTGAAAAGTATAACCCTGTGCTATTCTCAAAGATTAAACAATATGATGACAATAACATTATCCCTAAGGAAATAAAAGATAAGCTAATTTTATCAAGAGTAATGATTATTGACACCATAGGCTTACTCTCTCATATTTATCGTTATGGCGACATAGCGTATATTGGAGGTGGTTTTGGAGTTGGTATTCATAATGTACTAGAAGCAGCAATATATGAGTTACCTGTTATATTCGGTCCAAACCATCGCAAATTTAATGAGGCAATAGCTATTAAAGAATTGGGGTCTGGATTTTCCGTTAATAATGAGCAAGAATTTATTGACATCGCTAAGAGATTGATCACCGATGAGACATTCAGAAAAGAAAGTGGCATTAACGCCAATACGTTTGTAAAGAAAAACTCAGGAGCAACTCATCTTATTATTAATAAAGTGAAAGAATACATAATTGCAGGTTAATATTCTAACCCAATCAATTCAGAACAAGTATAAATATCATCCTGAAAACGTTTTAAATATAAGTTTTACTATTTTTGCTTTGCCAAGGCGGCAATAAATTTTTAATAATAAAACATAGAAAATATAATATCATGTACGGAAAATTTAAAGATCATTTAATCAAAGAAATAAACGACATTAAAGAAGCCGGTTTATACAAAGACGAACGTATAATTGTAAGTCCTCAGGCTGCAGAGATTAAACTTAACACAGGCCAGGAAGTATTGAACTTTTGTGCAAACAACTATCTTGGGTTATCCAACCATCCAGAGCTGATAAAGGCAGCACACGAAGGCTTGGACAGTCATGGTTACGGCATGTCATCAGTACGTTTTATCTGTGGAACAACCGACATCCATAAGATCCTTGAAAAAAAGAT
Organism: Bacteroidales bacterium; assembly: GCA_963676635.1. Taxonomy (GTDB): domain Bacteria; phylum Bacteroidota; class Bacteroidia; order Bacteroidales; family F082. The sequence goes on along the minus strand of OY781105.1, from coordinate 3,423,633 downwards.
TGCAGAATTTTTTGGAACAGAAGACACAATTCTATACGCAGCTGCCTTTGATGCCAATGGTGGCGTTTTTGAACCTTTGCTCACCGAAGAAGATGCTATCATCAGCGACAGCTTAAATCACGCTTCTATAATCGACGGTGTGCGTCTTTGTAAAGCAAAACGTTATCGTTACCCCAATGCCGATATGGCTGCACTTGAAGAGGAGCTAAAGAAAGCTCAGGAACAAAGATTCAGAGTAATTGTTACCGACGGAGTATTCTCAATGGACGGCAACACAGCTCCTGTTGACAAGATGGTAGAACTTGCTGAAAAATATGATGCCATGGTAATGGTTGATGAATGTCACTCCGCAGGTGTTGTTGGTAATACTGGCCGTGGTGTTAGTGAGCATTTTGATATCTTTGGTAAGATCGATATTATCACAGGTACTCTTGGGAAAGCATTTGGTGGTGCTGTTGGTGGATTTACTACCGGTAGAAAAGAAATGATTGAGATGCTTCGCCAACGTTCTCGTCCGTATTTGTTCTCAAATTCATTACCTCCTGCTGTTGTTAACGCTGGTATACGTATGTTTGACATGATGAGCGAAACCAACGAACTTCAGGACAAACTCCATAGTAACACCGATTACTTTATGAAAAAAATGAAAGCTGCAGGTTTTGACATCAAGCCCACACAATCAGCAATCTGTGCTGTAATGCTTTATGATGCAAAACTCTCACAGGATATGGCAGCTAAACTGCTTGATGAAGGTATATATGTTATAGGATTCTACTATCCTGTTGTTCCTAAAGGGCAGGCACGCATCAGGGTTCAACTTTCTGCTGGGCATGAAAAAGAACATCTTGACAAAGCGATTGCTGCATTTACAAAAGTTGGAAAAGAACTGGGTGTGATTTAAAACTGACATTTGAAAAAAAGCCATATTCATTAGCTATTATCAACACATACAAGATGAATATGGCTTTATATTCTTTAAACTTTGAATTTATGATTTTTGGTATAGGTACGGATATTATTGAAGTAAAAAGGATGGAAACCCATCTGGCAAACAATGATGCTTTACTGAAAAAACTATATACCGAAGCTGAACAGAAATATTGCAATAAAGGACAGGTAACAAAATATCAGTGTTATGCAGCACGCTTTGCTGCCAAAGAAGCCTTTTTTAAAGCTCTGGGAACAGGATATCGTTATGGAATGGCTTTCCACGAGATTGAAATTATAAATGATGAGCTAGGCAAGCCAAATATTATAACACATGGAAAGGTAAAAGAATATATTGAAAAGCAACAGGTAAAACATATCCACTTATCTATTTCTCATGTTAAAGAAATGGCAAATGCCTTTGTTGTTTTAGAAAAGTAATTGGTTTTTAAAGCTTCACTTCAAATCCTCCACAAACAATTCCACATTCCGGTCAACACTTTCCAAAACAGGAATAAACTTATAGCTCAAAGCTTCAACAATTTTATTATTTGAATAATTATATCTCTGGTTAGCAGTAACAGCAGTTTCACGTGTTATTGACGACTTCTTTCCTGTAAAAAAAGCTTTCACAGCAAGCACCCTCCAGGCAATCTCACTTAATTTTCTATTGGCATGTATACTAGGACGGGGAACCTTCAAAGCATCAGCCATTCTAAAAAACAAGTCTCTATAACATACATTCTCTGAATTTACAATAAATCTATCGCCTGTAATATTGCTTTCCATAAGCTTTATCATAATTTCAGCAACATCAAGCACATCAACAAAACCATTAATTCCGGTAGTATGATACTTAAGTCCGTTATGCATTGTAGTAAAAAGTTTTGAGCTCCCAGCCTCCCAGTTTCCTGGGCCCAGAATTATTGAAGGATTTATAATAACAGCATCAAGTCCTTCGGCAATAGCACGCCAAACTTCCATTTCACTATGGTACTTACTTGTTGAATAATTCGACGACTTTTTCCCATTCCAATGATTATCTTCATTAACAACCCCATCACTACCTGCTCTGCCCAAAGCACCAATGGAACTTACATGAACAAGCTTAACATTCTTTCTCTCAAGACATGCATCAACCACGTTTTTCGTCCCTTCTACATTAATATCTCCCAAACTTCCTTTATCAGATGAGTGAAAAGAAACAACAGCGGCGGTATGAAATACTTTATCCACACCCTTCATTGCATCAGAAACAGAAAAATAATCAAGAACATCTCCTTTAATCCAGTTAACCTTCTCCATTAACTCATCAGGATTCTCACAATAATATGAAAAGACTTTTCTGGTTTTTTGCTTTGAAGAGCTTTTTCTGTAGATAGCACGCACCTTCTCTCCTTCACTAACAAGCTTAAAAAGCAAATGCGAACCTAACAATCCTGTTCCTCCGGTTACAAGTATCATAACAATGATTTATCCGACAAATTTAGTAATTCCTTATTCTTTTATGTAAAACAGTTGTCAAAAAATCTAAATCAACATTTCCAAAACTGTGCACTCACACAAGCCACAAAGCCCTATATAATATAAGGAGTACACACGCACAATAAAAATTAATGAAAATCAGTTAGACAATCTTAACCAAATAAGTTGTTTTCTTTAGGTTTGCGAGTTATCACCAGCGGATCATCTTTCCTAACACCAAGCAAGGTAGCAGCCTTACCACTGTTAATAGCAATCTCCAGCATATTATTACCAGTAAACAACGCAACAATTTCACCTGGCCTCACATCTCCATATGAGTCATTGATTTCAAAAATCCTGTAACTCTTACTTCTGAATGCAATTTCAAAATCGTAACCCTTTACAAATTCTTTAAAAACATCATAAGTAACATTAGTAATCAGGTTCTTATAATTATCTACATGAATAACAATACCCTTTAAAACATCTTCAACAACAGGAGGATTAAACAATAACTTTTCAGTAAGACCTTCCTTAACTTGCCCAAGGTCTTCAATTACTGCACCTTGAATTAACATTGTAGCGGCCTTGGCAAACCTGTCTCTGCTGGAGAATGTATGAAAAGAAGATTCCATGGGTATATCCAATGAAACAAGTTTATCAGGTTTATGATCAAATATCAACGAAAAGATCCCATCGTCAGTGCCAATGAAATACTGCTTTTCATAGTACGCAACTGTATGTGGTTTTGAAATGGACTCTTCAGTATTCACACCAATTATATGTACTGTTCCATCCGGAAAACTGCGAAAAGTATTTTTTAGTAAAAATGCTGCTTCAGCAGAATCATGAGGGCTTACCTGATGGGAAATATCAACTATACGAGCATCAGGGCAATGACGATATATCATACCTTTTACTGACGATAAATAATAATCATGCAGTCCCCAATCACTTACAATAGTTATAACTCCCATATTCAATAACACTTATCCAAAATAGAGTCTTTAATAAAAAGCAACTCTTAAAAATTTCAAAATTAGTAAAATTGATAATCTTTGCAGCGCATATTTTATATATTTTTGAAACTTTTAATAGTTGAATATTATTAGAACATATGGGAGAAAAAGTATTACAGCTTGACATAATCAGTCCGTTGGATTTTTATGGACCCGGCGACGCACATCTCACAATAATCAGATCTTTATTTCCTAAATTAAAGATTATTGTTCGTGGCGACATGGTCAAGCTTACAGGTTCCCCTGATGATATAGATAAATTTGAGAGCAGGCTTGATCTTTTATCCGTGCAATATGACAAATTCGGAAAGATAAATGAAGAATCAATAAAGCGAATAATGGGAGAAGAGAATCCTGTTGGCAGGATTCCTTCAGGAGAAAGTGATGTTCTTGTTTATGGCAGACATGGCAAGATCATTAAAGCATTAACTCATAATCAAAAGCGCATGGTGGAAAGTAGTGAAAAGAACGACCTCCTATTCGCTATTGGCCCTGCCGGAACTGGAAAAACATATACTGCAGTTGCCCTTGCTGTAAGAGCACTTAAGAACAAGGAGATAAAAAAGATTATTCTCACAAGACCGGCTATTGAAGCAGGTGAAAGTCTTGGATTTCTTCCGGGTGACATGAAAGACAAACTGGACCCATACCTCCAGCCTTTATATGATGCTTTGCGCGATATGCTGCCTACACAAAAGTTTCTGTCATATATCGAAGATGAAACCATTGAAGTGGCCCCTCTTGCCTTTATGCGTGGCCGTACACTCAGCAACGCATATGCCATTCTTGATGAAGCACAAAATGCCTCCGACAGTCAGTTAAAGATGTTTCTTACCAGAATGGGGAAATCATCTAAATTTATTGTAACCGGTGATGTTACTCAAATAGACCTGCCAAAGCATAAACAATCAGGATTACTCCATGCACACAGCATATTAAATGGCATTAAAGGTATCGACTTTATCCATCTTGACGGCAGTGACGTTGTGCGTCATAAACTGGTAACAAGAATAATTGAAGCATATAATAAATAACAAATAATACAGAATACCATGAGAGAAGCTATTACAAACACAGAATTTAACTTCCCTAACCAACAAAATGTTTATCACGGTAAAGTACGCGATGTATATAATATTGGAGAAAAGCAACTGGTTATGGTTGCAACCGACAGAATATCTGCATTTGACGTAGTGCTGCCAGAAGGTATACCTTACAAAGGACAAGTACTTAATCAGATCGCAGCCAAATTCCTGGATGCTACAGCAGATATTGTCCCTAACTGGAAAATGGCAACACCTGACCCAATGGTAACAGTAGGCCATTATTGCACACCTTTCCCTGTGGAGATGATTATCAGAGGCTATCTCACAGGAAGCTCATGGAGAACTTACAAAAGCGGCGCACGTGATATTTGTGGTGTGCCAATACCTGATGGTATGAAAGAGCATCAACGTTTTCCGGAACCAATAGTAACTCCAACTACTAAAGCTGATGAAGGCCATGATGAAGATATCTCCAAAGAAGAGATAATTAAGCAAGGACTGGTATCTGCAGAAGATTATGAAAAACTGGAACAGTACACCAGAGAGCTTTTTAAACGTGGTAGCGAAATAGCTGCTGAAAAGGGACTGATTTTAGTTGACACTAAATATGAATTCGGTAAGATTGGTGATCAGATATACCTTATTGATGAAATTCATACTCCTGATTCGTCGCGTTATTTCTATGCTGATACTTACGAGGAACGTTTTGCAAATGGTGAACCTCAAAAGCAACTTTCCAAGGAATTTGTTCGTGAATGGCTAATGGAAAACGGATTTCAAGGCAAAGATGGGCAGGTTGTGCCTGAAATGACGGAAGATATTGTTAATAGCATATCTAATAGATATATTGAACTTTACGAAATTGTAACCGGAGAAAAATTTGAAAAAACATCCGGAGAAAATGTTCTTGACAGAATAGAAAATAACATTTCTGATTTCCTTAGCTCTCTCTAATCTTTAGCAGCAAGTTGTCATTAATTATCAATAACTTGCTGTTAATAACATTTTTATAAAAAAAGACTTACCTTTCTGAAAAGCTTGTATTTTTTTATAAATTTACTTTTTCGGCTTATTGCCATAAATTAAAATAGATTCTATGCTAAAGATTAGTAACATATCAGGATTGTTTCTTGGCTTATTAATTTTATTAAGCATTACTAACCAATCGTTTGGACAGGTTACTGATGATGAACAGAACAATATTGATCTGATTAATTTTTCATCACTGAGCCCTGTGCAATCTGAGATTACAAAACTTAAAGGATGGGCAAAACAGGATAACGGAACATGGTTATCAGCGCCAAACCGTATTCCTTTTACCGATGAAAGAACTAACAAAAGTACGCGAGGAGAACGTCAACTTGGTCAGGATAATATTATTTCCCTTCAGTTAAGAAAGGTGATGATTGGCAACAAGCAGTACAACGTTCTCATTAAAAGATATCATGACGGAGAATATGAGTTTCCTGTGCTGCTTGAAGACTGGAAAGGTTTTGAATCTCTTGACTTTTATGTTTTTCCCAGTTCAAAGCTTGAAAAGATTCTTCCTGATGAAGTTCCCTTCAACAAACAATATGCAGTAAATCTTAATGTATATGCCAGAGGTACAATTCGTGATTGTAACACCAAAGTTGTCGAAGACATTATTGTTAAAGAAATTCAGAGAGTTGAAAGAGCAGAAGTTGTTAACGACTGGAACATTATTTTTGCGGTTTTTCCCATAAAGAACAATGATCAGGAGGTAGTCAGATTCAAACTTATTCCCTCCTTCAACAAGAGTTATCTTGCAAGCTTTTACGATGCTCCTTCTAATTGGAAGAAGAATTTCGAAGTTAACTTTTATGAAGTAAGTTTTTTCCGGTTTAAAGCATTTATACGTAATGCTCAGGAATACATACTTCCAGTTACTGATAATGATGTCCCACTGGAAAATCAAACTCCTTACGAAAATTACTACAACTGGGGAGTGCTTAAGTATCAGATGGGCGACTGGCCTTCGGCAATTGATTATTTCAATAAAGCTTTACAGGAAAACCCTGAAACAGAAGATTTTCTTATTTTTTCTTTCAGGGGTAATGCCAGAAGCAAAATGAAACAATATAATGATGCCATCGCTGATTTCGACAGAGCTCTGGATATTCAACCCACTGAATTAATGGATTATTCTAACTGGGTTCGTAATTATTTTAATCGCGGTGTTGCGAAATATTATCTTAACGACCTGAATGGTGCTTGTAGTGACTGGAACAAGGCTCTTGAATTAGGATTTGGCCAGGCTCATGACTATTTAATGGAATATTGTGAATAACACAATCTGCTAAACAAACCTCATATGAATTATAGTCAACTAAAGAAAATATTACTTTCAGTTTTGTTCTGCTTTGTATCACTTGCAGCAAGCACGCAAAATACAAACTCAGTTGACAAAGAAAGCAATATGTGGCAGATAAACTATAATCTGGGGTTTACACAGTTCTACGGGGATGCCAGCAATACTGGATACTTCAACAAGCTGTCAGGACAGATAGATTTTGCTACAGGCGCTACTGCCAGAATTTACTTTAATCCTGTTTTTGCTCTTGGGGCTAATTTCCTTTACGGGAACCTGAAAAGTATCAAAAACAGTCAGGCATCGGTTAGTTCAGCTAACTATACTTTTACTGGAAAATATTTTGACGCTAACCTCCAGGCGTATATAGATTTTACAAATCTTTTCTGGGGTGTTAACGACAGAAAGCTGTCTGTTTACGGATTCATTGGCATTGGGTATGCCACATGGAAGAGTCAGCTTGATAATAATATCTCAGGCACTACCACTTCTTCCGGTGACCCTATTGGTACTGACACATACAAAAATGTGGGCTTTTCTATGCCTGCCGGACTTGGTATTAACTATATGCTGGGTGATTCATGGGCCGTAAACTTTGATATCAGCCTAAGGACTGTCTTCGACGATGATGTGGATGTTTGGAGAGATGGCTTTAAATATGATCAGCCTTTGTATACAGGATTTGGTATTTCATACTTTATTAACAGAAATATAGAAAAGGCTGACAAAAGAAAAAGGACAACAGATGCTCCTGTACAACGCAGTAGCTATCAGAAAAGCAATAAAAAGAGAAAGACTGAAACAGGACCGGCAATAATCGAACAAGCTCCCGTTGATCCTGCTGCCAGAGTTTCGTTCTATGATTACAATTACAGTCAGGTGAAGAAATCAGCAGACGATAATACTGTAAGTACAAAAACTGAAAGCACTACTCCTTATAAATCTCAGATTAGCTCCGGAATATACTACAGAGTACAGATTCTGGCAGTATCAAGAAAAGTTTCCAATCTGAAATCACTTAAAACAAAGTACAATATCTCCGGCGATATATATGAAGACTATTCAGGTGGTATTTACAGATACTCAACAGGTATATTCTCAACATATAATGAAGCATTGATTTATGCAAGATCTCTTAAAAACAGAGGCATTAGCGATGCATTTGTTGTTGCTTATGAGAATGGTCATAAGATATCCATCACATCTGAAATGAAAAAATAACTATTTCTGACACCATCGCCTTCTATGAAATCAATATTTCTTCTGGGGAATTAGTTGTATTGTATCATTAACTTGCGTTACCGGATAATAATTAATGTCCGGAACCATATTAGTAAAAACTACATGCCCCGAACTATCTGGTTCACTCCAATGAACTGCTTTATATTCTTTATCGTTAAGCACAGCAAGATACACATACTTTGTGGAATCCGCCGGAACATTTACTGTAATATCTTCTGTATTGAAATAATGATTTGTAACATCAAGGTAATTATAGTTGCCCAAAAAGCGGGGGGTATGACTGCTAATATCCTTTTTACCAAAAAGACTGCTTGTATCCGTCACAAATGATCTACGATAAACTTTTGGTGTCATTGAAACCGGGTAATCCTTTATACCAACACCGTTGCACAAATGCAATTCTGAGTTATCAGGAAGAAAGACAGTAGCAGTATAATTACTTAATACTGAATCTGCATAATAGGGAGTGTAGTCCATGGCAGCGGGAACACCAATGCTTCTTAACACCATCACCTTATATGTAGCAATACTAAGTCTGTTCCCTGCTTTCAAAGAATCTGTTGTCATAACAGAATGAACATCAGGAATTACTTCCAATCGTTCATCATAGCTGAATATGCTATTAATATAATCATTAACAGTATTTGCTGTTGTAATAATGCTACTATCGATAAGATGTTTATACTTGTCATGAAGATAGAGAATGTCAGAGCAAGGTGGTTCATTACCAACCCTGTAAGGTATAACATATGGAAAAAGAGTACGGGAATCGAATTTGTTATACCATGGAGACTGTACTATAATCTTATTAATATTCGCAATATGATTAATGAGAAATTTGGAGCCCAGGCTATTAACATCGAGAGTAATTGTATCAACAACATAAAAAATCCTGTTTGTAGTGTTTTCCAAAGAATCAATATATCTTCTAATTTCAGGATAATCTTGAAATTTATTAAAGTCAATAGTTGTTTTATCCCCTGAGCTATCAGCTGCATACATGCAAATAGTATAATTAGAACACAGATTTCCCAAAATAAAGTATGCATAATCACGCTCTGCCTTTTCATTATCGTTATTAAAAGCCAGAATAACCTTCATCAGCTCAGGCTTGTTTAATCCGGCCTTAGATAATGTCTTACGTACATCAGCCGGTATACCGGGATCATCACTTTTCAGGCATCCTGTTGAAAGAAGTACAATTATTGAAAGGATAAAAACATTCCGTAGCATAGCACCAATTTACTTCATTTACTACGAAAGTACCAAATATCCATTAAAGGATACTGCTTTAATACAAAACAATTAAATGGTAATTCACTCAAATCTCTCTAACAGCATCAGCAGGCAGCCATCCAACGCTACCATTTTGTATTTTAATTTCAACCCACTCATCAATTCTGTCGGTGATTTCAACCTTTGTTCCGTCATGAACAACGAACAAATCAACAGCATTTGGAGTAGGTGAACTTTTAACTGTAATTGATGGTGTAAAGACTATAGCCTCTCTATGATCAATATTATCATTATACTTATCAGAAGCCAGCGTAAAGGATGCTACAGCAAAAACAATAAGCACCACACCTACAAAAAAAGTAAGTTGCCGGTGTTTTCGGGTTTTTGATATTACAAACAACCCTATAAATATTACAACAAGTGAAATAAAAACCAGTGAAACAACAGCCCATGCATTAGCGCCCATAACATTATAAAAAAACCTCCACCATCTTTCATAGAACAATTCAGGAACCTTGTCTATTTTGTCAACTATCATACTGTTAAGTATATTAAGATTATACTCAACATCTTTATCATTAGGCATAAGCTTAGCTGCTTTCTCATAATAAAGAATAGCGGAAGGTATGTCATCATTCTTATAATATGCATTTCCCATATTATAATACAATTCTCCTGATTCAAATCCCTGCTTTGCAACCTGGTTATATACGGCCAGTGCTGAATCATAAAGCCCGTGATTATAAGCATTATTTGCTGTACGTATAAGTGAGTCAGGATTAGCAGATTCTGCCATTGAAACAACTATCAGTGCAGATATTAAAAATAAATATTTCAGATTCTTAACCATAATCAAACTTATTTCAATGCTTTCTCAGCTTTCATTATTGCCTCAACACTTTCATTGTATATATTTTCCATCTTGTCGCTGGCATCACCAGGGGCGAAACGAGCAAACTCAATATTATTAAGAATAGCGATAAAGCTTTCTGTAACGTCCTTCTCCACTCCTTTTTCATTAAGGAGGTCGGATACATTATCCATCGAAAGTTCAGACTTCTTCAGATTAAACTTATCAATGATATAGCCCCACAATGCCTGAGCTATCTCATCATAGAATCCATTGTCATTATTTTCCTTTTTAAACTTCTCAGCAGATTTAAGTCGTGACCTGGCAACTTTGTTTGCCTTTCTGTTTTTAACAAGACTTATATTCGATCTTCTGGCTTCCATTCTGCCTGCAAATACTATCATCAGGATTACCAGTAAAACAACAATACCTATTACAATAAAGTAAGGTTGAGACATAAAAAGGAAATCACCTTTTTTCTTTAGTTTAAAGGGTAGCAATTTGATATGATGTATGTCCTGTCCGATAAAACGGATATCTTCCTGCGCTGATGAACTGTATGATAATCCCCCACCCTGATTATCTTCGCCTTTCTCAACATGAATTTTAAAAGCTTCAGAGTTCAAGGTATGATATTTACCATCACCCGGATTAAAATAGCTTAGCTCAACAGGCTTGATAACAAAGTCGCCTGCATTTCTGGGGATAGCAAGATATTCGAACTTCTTATTTCCCGAGAGCCCGTAATCTGATGTATTGATATTGCTTGTTATTTTTGGATCAAACACTTCAAAATCCACCGGGAATTTAACATTATCAAGATTAATAAGTTCCAGATTTCCCCGTCCTGAAACTGTATAAGTTACAGTAAGCGCATCATTGGCATTAAGATTATCGCGATCAATGTTGCTATTAAACTTAAAGTTACCAACTGCACCATTAAACCCTTGTGGCTTACCTTGCTGTGGTAATGGCTTTACATCAATAGTCAAAGGGTTAGACTTTATTGTAGTCTGAATATTCTTAACATTTCTATTGAAGAAAGGGTCATTAAAGAAATCATTAAATGGATCACCAGTTCTGCGTTTACTATTCTGTACCCTTAGCTGCACACTACAGTCAATTTCCGTAGGCTCTATTGTGATTTTTCCTGATTTCTGTGGAAAAAGAGCAAATTTATTAATCTCAGCAACCACATATTCGTCGCCATTTATAACTTCAGTAGTTTGTTTATACTGGCTTTTGTTGTCCATAAGGCTTTTAGACCAAAAACCTTCAAACGACGACAATTTCTTCACCATCAGGTTGCTTACCGGAACACGAGTATAAATCTTATATGTCAAAACAACCTGTTCTCCAAGATAAGGACTGGCATCGCTTATGGTAGCTTTAATATAGACATCATCTTTCTGTAGCACACCTGAATTAGAAGTTGTACTACCACTGCCTCTGGTTTGTCCCGACTGAGCCTGTGAAGAATTCCCCTTAACTACCTTAATTTTAATGGTATTGGAATTAATTCTTGTCTTACCTACTGTAATAGAAGCAGGACCAATTACAACATCACCCTCTTCTGTTGCCTGAACAATGAAGGTAAAAGTATTCGAGTATGATTGCGTCATCCGACCGTTAACGTATTGAATACTGCTATTAGTAGAAGTACTTGGACCAGAGAGTACCTGAAGTGTTTTAAAATCCGGTGATTGAAAGGAACTACTTTCATTATTAATTTCATATGTAACCCTGAAACGTTCACCAACACTAACAACATTCTTAGCGCTTCCGGTAAATCTAATCTGATCATCGGCCATTGCCGTAATAACAGCAACGGCAAGTAAAAACAATATGCTAAACCGTTTTATCATGATAAAAGTTACATTTTAACTAACATCTGCAAATATTAACAAAAAATATCTGAACTTAGTATTTATTTCAGTCTTTATTTCCATATCACCAGTCTATATCACTTTTTTTACCTTTTACAGCCTGCGCCTTTTGCTTCTGTAGCTTCTGCAAAGTCTTTTTCTCATCATTCTTCAAAGCTTCAAGCATACGCTGAGCATCCTGCTTTGAAATCTTCTGAGGTTGTGGCTGTTGTTGCTGTTGCTGATCACCTTTATCTTTATCCTTTTGATTCTGATTTTGCTGATCTTTCTTATCCTGCTGATCTTTTTTATCCTGTTGATCTTTATTTTGCTGCTGATCTTTTTGATCTTTCTTATCCTTATTCTGATCTTTCTTATCCTGCTGATCCTGTTGATCCTTCTTATCTTTCTTATCCTGCTGGTCTTTATTATCCTTATTTTGCTGGTTCTGTTGTTGCTGCTGTTGCTGCTGCTTCAACTTTTTACGAGCATATTCCAGATTATATTTCGCATCCATATTATCAGGATTTACCCTCAGCGATTGTTTATAAGCATTTACACTCTCCTGGTATTTCTGCTGTTGCATAAAAGTATTGCCAAGATTATACAAAGCATCAGAAGCAGTTTCAGGATCCTTTGTCGACTTAGCAGCATCAGTAAAAAGTTTTCCTGATTCCTCATAATTTTCTTGCTGATACATGGCGTCACCAAGATTAAAAGAGCCTATATCATAAACAGGCTTCTCAACCAAAGCTTTCCTGTATTCTTTCTCAGCCTCCTGCAGGTTACCTTCCTTATATTCTTTATTTCCTTTTCTAACACGGTTCTTTTCACTCTGCGACATGGCAGTGCTAATGTAAAACAGAGTCAGAAACATCAATAATATTATCCTGTAGTCTTTCATACCTTATTTCCCAAAAAAGTCAAATTTACGTGCCCATCGAGTACGTCTGTCAGCGATAAGCAATTCAATAATAAGCAAAAACAATGCAATCCCAATAAATATCTGGAATCTATCCTCATAATCAGTAAACTGACGTGTTTCGATCTCCTTTTTATCAATGGCATTGATGTCATCAAAAATCCTTTTAAGGCCGGTACTTGCGTTATTAGCTCTCGCATAAGCACCACCACCTGCCGCAGCAATCTGCCTTAGCATATCCTCATCAAGCTTTGTTATCACAGTGTTATTACTCCTGTCTTTTTTATATCCTGTCTGATTGCCATACTTATTATATAAAGGAATAGGAGCGCCTTCAGGCAGACCCATACCAATGGTAAAGACAGAAATACCCAAATCGTGTGCTGTTTTAGCTGCTTCAATGGCATCATCCTCATGGTTCTCACCATCAGTAATAACAATAATAGCCTTATTATGATCAGTATCACCAAAGCTTACTGTTGCCATATCGATAGCTTCACCAATTGCAGTCCCCTGCGATGGTACAATTTTAGTGTCCACAGCCGACAAGAATAGTTTGGCAGCTGAATAATCAGTAGTAAGAGGCAATTGCTTATAGGCATTACCAGCAAAAATTATTATCCCCAGCCTGTCGCCCTGAAGCTTGTCGATAAGACTTGAAATAGCAAGTTTAGATCTTTCCAGCCTGTTAGGCTTAATATCTTCGGCAAGCATAGAGTTAGATACATCCAGCACAAGGTAAAGGTCAATACCTTCACGTTTAACATTCTCAAGCTTCGACCCCACCTGTGGATCAACAATTCCCACTACCATAAAAAGAACAATAATAGTGAGCAGAAGAAATTTAATAAAAGGCTTACCTTTTGATGCTTCAGGCATTAGTTTTGAAATCACAGCACTATCACCCATACGTTTGGCAGCGCTCTTATACCACAACCTATAGACAATATAATAGATTACGAACACTACAATAAGTGCCAGCAGTACAATATATTCAGTATTTGCAAATTTAATCATTACAGTAATTACTTTTTAAGGGAACCTTCTAAAAACCAAGTATCTCAATGTAATCTCAAGCACAAACAGCATAAAAGCGGCAAGAGCAAAAGGAAGAAAACCTTCATGTTTCTTCTTAAACTCCTGAACATCAATTTTGCTCTTTTCAAGGGAATCAATCTCTTTGTAAATCTCCTTCAGCTTTTTATTATTATCAGCTCTGAAGTATCTGCCACCTGTCATGTTAGCAATTTCCTTAAGCAGGTCTTCATCTATCTGCACCTTCATTTGTTCCATTCTGATACCATAAGGAGTTTGAACAGGATAAGGCGCCATTCCCTGCGTTCCTATTCCAATAGTATACACACGTATTCCATACATTTCAGCCATTTCGGCAGCAGAAACAGGATCCACCGATCCGGAATTGTTAACACCATCAGTAATAAGAATAATCACCTTCGAGATAGCATCCGAATCTTTAAGTCTGCTTACAGAAGTAGCCAGTCCGTCACCAATAGCAGTACCATCTTCAATCATGCCACTCTTTACCTCCTCAAAGATATCATTTATCATAGTATGATCAGTGGTAAGAGGCACCTGAGTAAAAGCTTCACCGCTGAATATAACCAAACTAACTCTGTCGTTAGGCCTTCCGGCGATAAACTCCTCAGCAACATCTTTAGAAGCTTCAAGCCTGTCGGGTTTAAAATCGCGTGCCAGCATACTTGATGACACATCGATACTCATAACAATATCAATACCTTCAATATTAACATTTTGCTTACGTGATATAGACTGCGGACGTGCCAAAGCCACAATCAGCAATGCAATGGCCAGCATTCTTAATAAGAACAATGAATGATACAGCCACACCTTATATTGTACTCCTGAACCAAATAATTCAGTTGCAGAAAAACGCATTTGCGCATTAGATTTATTACGCCTGAACCAGTACCATACCACCAGTAAAGGAATTACCAGCAACAAATAGAGATATTCCGGGTTTTCCCAATTATCAAAATTAAACATCCTTCTTTTCTTTTGTTACTTGTTCAACATTTTCGTCAGTATCATCCTGCTTTTCAACCACAACCTTTTTCGTCTCATTAACAAAGTCGGTACTATGGGCCAGACAAAGATCATTTTCAACTGCCGTAGGATTACTCTTGGCAAACTTAACCAGGTCAGCCATATTCATCACACTTTCAATCTTTGACAGAGCTTCCTTATTAACATCAAGACCTTTCAACTCCGTGATAATCTCATAGGACGTCATTTCAGGAGCGTCAAACTCATATCTTCGATCGAGGTATTCACGAAGGATATCGGTTATCTCAGTATAGTATTTCTTAAGATGCCCCGACTGCCACAGTTTTGCAAGCCGTAAGTCTTCCAGCTTATTAATAGCCACAACATGAGGAGGCAGCAACGGTGCCGGCTTCCTCGAGAATATGGGCTTTTTATTTTTCTTTCTTACAAGATAGAAAATACCAAGAACCAGCACAATAATTACTGCAACGCCGACAATAATCCACGGTAGTATTTCACCAAGTGTATAAGGCTCACGCATAGGATCAACAATTGCTTTAAAAGCCTGTGTTGTATCCACTTCAGGGACCATAACCTGTAAATACAATGATTGAGTGGATTTATTAAAGACGGTAGTATCGCCGGGAAACACAAAATCAAAATGAACAGGAGGCACCTCAAAGTAGCCCGAGTCAAAAGATGTTATAACAAACATCTGCGACATCTTTGCATCATTATCAACTAAAACAGTATCAATATTGCTTCGGTTTAATATTTCTATATTCTTTGTAAGAGTATCGTTAAACATCGGCCACCGCACCTGTGCATCCTTAGGTAAGGTAATGCCAATATTAAGCAGTACCTGATCGCCGATCATAATAGCATTTGTATCGACTGACGACCAAGCCACAGCCTGTTGTGCCACCGAATACCCTGCAGAAAAAACAGAAGTAAACACGAACACTACAGTCAATATTTTTAGTCTTATCTGCATCTCTATTATCTTCTTCCTTCCCGTTTTTTAAATAAATTCATTAGAGGTGACACATAATCACGACCCGTGTATATCTTCACCATATCTACGCCATAACGTTTAAACAACACATCCAGCTCTCCCCTTTTCTTAAGAACTTTCTTAGCATAATTCTCTCTCATTCTCCTGCTGGAAGTATCAACCCACATAGCCTTACCGGTCTCAGCATCTTCCATCTGTACCATTCCCACATTAGGCAATTCCTGTTCACGCTCGTCAGTAACACGAATGGCAATAAGGTCGTGCTTATAGTTTGCAATCTGTATAGCTTTCTCAAATCCTTCATCCATAAAGTCGGAAATCAGAAAAGCGGTAGATTTCTTTTTAATAACATTAGAAAGATATCTGAGAGCCTCAGCAATATCAGTCCCTTTATTATCAGGTTTAAAATCAATAAGCTCTCTGATAATCCTCAGAATATGAGAGGTACCTTTCTTAGGAGGGATAAATTTCTCTATTTTATCACTAAAGAAAATAACCCCCACTTTATCATTATTCTGAATAGCAGAGAACGACAAAACAGCAGCCACTTCAGTAATAACATCCTGTTTCAATTGCGCCTTAGTTCCAAAATCATTGGACCCGGAGATATCAATAAGAAGCATGACAGTAAGCTCACGTTCTTCTTCAAAAATCTTGACAAAAGGATGGTTAAAGCGCGCAGTAACATTCCAGTCGATATTCCTGATATCATCACCAAACTGATATTCACGCACTTCACTGAATGCCATACCTCTTCCCTTAAATACACTATGGTATTCACCAGAGAACAACTGGTTAGACAGACCGCGGGTTTTGATCTCGATCTTTCGTACTTTCTTAAAAATTTCCTGTGCTTCCAAATCGTGTGTATTTTGTCAGATTAATTTTTCCGATTAAGGCACTTCAACAGAATTCAGAATTTCATTAATAATATCCTCACTTGTAATATTTTCAGCTTCAGCTTCATAAGTCAGGCCAATACGATGACGCATTACGTCATGAGCAATAGCACGCACATCTTCAGGGATAACATAACCACGCCTACGCAGAAAAGCCAGAGCTTTCGCAGCCAAAGCCAGGTTAATACTTGCCCTTGGTGATGCCCCGTATTGTATCATACCACTAAAGTTACCCAATTTATAATCCTCAGGGTATCTGGAAGCAAAAACAATATCAGTTATATAATTCTCAATCTTTTCGTCAAGATAAATTTCACGCACAAGTGCACGGGCTTTCAGAATATCCTCTGTCTTTAGGATAGTATTAGTCTTATTCTGAGTGTTAGTAATATTCTGACGAAGGATAATTTTCTCTTCTTCCTTTTTAGGATAGTTAATAACAACCTTCAGCATAAAACGGTCGACCTGAGCTTCAGGCAATGGATAAGTACCTTCCTGCTCGATAGGATTTTGCGTAGCCATAACCAGGAAAGGCTCTTCAAGATTATAAGTACTATCGCCAATAGTAACCTGACGTTCCTGCATTGCCTCAAGCAAAGCACTCTGCACTTTTGCAGGCGATCTGTTGATCTCATCCGCTAGGATAAAGTTAGCAAATATAGGCCCCTTCTTTACAACAAACTCTTCATTCTTCTGGCTGTATATAAGAGTACCCAGCAAGTCGGCAGGCAGCAGGTCAGGTGTAAATTGAATTCTGCTGAATTTTGCATCCACAACATTTGCCAATGAATTAATGGCAAGTGTTTTCGCCAATCCGGGCACACCTTCCAATAGAATATGTCCGTTAGCAAGCAAACCAATGAGAAGACGCTCAGTCATATGTTTCTGGCCAATAATCACCTTATTCATTTCCAAGTGAATAAGATCAGTAAACTGGCTTTCGCGCTGTATTTTCTCGTTTAATTCCCTAATATCCGTTTCTAACATTTTTGTAATTTTTATTAGTAACGCAAAAGTAAAAAATTGGATATCAGGGTCAAGTTAACGTTTGTTAAAAGCTTTGTTAACAATCGTTAAGCAATGTTGATTTTTGCGACATCTGTAAACTGTTAATGGAAGCTCTACCATTGATTATTATGAGAGCACAAAACAAGTTTCTGATGCGCATCAAGAATGTTTTTGATGCGCATCAGAATCATTTTTGATGCGCATCAGGATGAGTTTTGATGCGCATCAGGATGAGTTTTGATGCGCATCAGGATTGTGTTTGATACGTATGAAAATAGTAATAGCACAAAAGATAAGAGGTGATGGAAGTTGTGGGAATTTAAGGATTGAAAGGACATGGGAATCCGGAGAAAAAGAGAATATAAGAAAATGCGAAAATGCTACTGGGGCAAATTACAGGAGAACAATGCGTTAAAAGATTATCTAAAGGCAGCCATTAGCAATTCAAGATCACGGGAAGGTAATCCATACTTGCTACCGATAAAGCTGTTAGTGAGTGTACCATTGTACATATAAACTCCCCTGCGAAAGTATACATCATGTCGTAGCATTGCATCTATCCCGCCAAGGGTGACAATCTTGTTAATGTAAGGCAATAAAACATTGCTCATAGTAACAGAAGCAGTATTTGGAACACTGGATGCTATATTAGGCACGCAATAATGAGTTACACCATGCACTTTATAAACAGGATCGCTATGAGTTGTTGGTCTGGATGTTTCAAAACAACCACCCTGATCAATACTCACATCAATAATAATAGACCCCTCCTCCATTTTCCTAACAGATTCTTCGCTTATAATACAAGGAGAATACCCTTCATTACTGAACTTTGCTGAAATAACAACATCGGCAACAGCCAACTCCGAATCCAGCAATCCGGGATTCATTGTTGAAGTAGCTACTGTATGTCCGATTCTATTCTGAAACAACCGGAGTTTATCAATTGAATCGTCGAATACCATAATCTGTGCCCCCATTCCCAGTGCAGTACGAGCAGCAGATTGAGCAACCGTACCACTTCCAATTATCACAACCTTCGACGGACTTATACCCGGAAAGCCACCAAGCAGCTTACCTTTACCGCTTTCAGTACATTTTAACAACTGAGATGCGATAAGAACAGCTGTTGTACCAACTATTTCACTAACGGATTTCATTACAGGCAATATGCCTTTTCTGCCTTGTATCAACTCGTAGGCAACAGCAACAATGCGGTTCGACATTAGCTTTTTGATATAACTCAAAGGAGCTGTGGGCAGATAAAGAGAAGAAAGCATAACCTTATTATTTCCGGCCATATCTATTTCACTCTCAGTGGGCCGCCCTACCTTAACTATTATATCAGACTTATATACCTCTTCGGGAGATGAAACAATCTGTGCCCCTGCTTCAGAATATTGCTGGTCGCTGAAATTTGATTCACTTCCAGAACCTTCTTCAACAATAACTTTATTACCATTATCAACAAGATACCGTACAGCATCCGGTATCAGAGCAACACGTTTCTCATCTTTAGAAATTTCTTCGGGAACACCAATAATAACTTTCTTATAATGTGGTGCCGCTTCAAGCATCTCTTCCTGAGGCATCAGCTTTTCAACATCTGAAATACCCAGCCCGCTTTTACTTTCCGCATTCATATTTATTCATTAACAAGCCCATACTGTATTATTCTTGATTCATCATCAGACTCCTCAATATATATGCTTACGTATTTTTGCGGTAAAAGTTCCATTATCATCTCAGGCCATTCAATAAAGCAATAGTTATCGCTGAAAAGATACTCTTCATAACCAATATCATAAACCTCATCGAGCTTCTTTATCCTATAGAAATCAAAATGAAATACAGGGGAGCCATCAGATGCTGAATATTCGTTCACAAGTGCAAATGTAGGACTACTCACCATCTCCATTACTCCCAACACATCGCAAGCAGATTTGATAAACGTTGTTTTACCGGCCCCCATTTTTCCTTTTACCGCATATACATATACCTCAGGAAACTCCTGCAAAATAAGAGAAGCAGCATCTTTCAGCTCATGCAACCCTGACACGTTGATTGTCTTCATCACTTTGATGATAATGTTATAACAGGAATAAGCACTTCCTCAAGTGAGATGCCCCCATGTTGAAAAGTATTCCTGTAGTAGTTTACGTAATGATTATAATTATTGGGGTATGCAAAGAAATCTGATCCTTTACTGAACACCCACTTTGTACTCACATTAATTTTAGGCAGATAATAATCTTCAGGATCTGACATCTGGAAAACTTCTTTGGGATTATAGTTGAGACTTTTCCCGTATTTATATCTCAGATTTGTATTTACATTTTTATCACCTACTATCTTAACCGCATTATCAACTTTAACAGATCCATGATCAGTAGTAATAATTACTGTTACATCTTTTGATGATAAATATTTAAGTATATCAAACAAAGAAGAATGCTCAAACCATGACAGCATAAGCGATCTGTAAGCTGGTTCATCATCCGCCAGTTCACGAATTATCTCCATTTCAGTACGTGCATGCGACAGCATATCAACGAAATTATAAACAATAACATTAAATTCTGTTGACATCAGGTTACTGATATTTTCATAGAGCTTTCTACCTGCGTTAAGGTTAAGTATTTTATTATATGAGATAGAGTTACTACGGCCATACCTGCGGAATAACTCCTGCAAAAGTTCGAGTTCGAACTGATTTTTTGTCCCTTCTTCGTGTTCATCAATCCAATATTTTCTGTAATGCTTACGTATTTCGTTAGGCATTAGTCCTGAAAACAAAGCATTACGAGCATACTGCGTAGTAGTAGGAAGGATACTATAATACATACTATCGTCATCAACACGCATATAATTCTCAATGAGAGGCCTGATCATCTTCCATTGATCATAACGCAGATTATCAATAACCAGAAAGAAAACCTGCTTACCTTTATCAAGCAAAGGAAAAGCATAATCTTTTATAAGAGTGTGCGACTGGCAAGGTTTATTATCAGCATTACCATCAAGCCAGTCTTTATAATTTCTTGTATAAAAGCGGGCGAACTCATTATTAGCCTCCTGTTTCTGCATATTCAACACATCCAGGATTCCTTTATCATCAGACTTTTCAAGGTCCATTTCATAACGCACAAGGTCACGATACACATCCATCCAGTCTTCGGGCTCCAGGTTATCAGAAATCTTCATTCCCAGCTCCCTGAATTGCTGCTGATATGTCATAGTAGCCTTTTCGCCAGCCAGCTTTCTGTTTTCAAGATTACGTTTTAACGAAAGAAGTATCTGATTAGGTTTAACAGGCTTGATAAGATAATCAGCAATATTTGACCCTATAGCATCTTCCATTATAGATTCTTCTTCACTCTTGGTAATCATAACAACGGGAATTCCCGGATTATGTTTCTTAATTTGCTCAAGAGCTTCAATACCGCTCATTCCCGGCATTTGCTCATCAAGAAAGATAATATCATAGTAATTGCTTTTCACCAGATCCACAGCCTCATCACCACTTACAACAGCATCTACTTCATACCCTTTTTCTTCAAGAAACATAATGTGAGGCTTCAGCATTTGTATTTCATCATCAGCCCATAATATTTTTATTTTACCCATATTCCGTGTTAATTAGTTAACTTTGTTGTTTTGAGAAAAATGCCTGCACAACAGGCTTTATGTTATAATGTAATAAAACAGCCATTATTGTGCCGGAAAAATATTCTCTTACAAAATTAACACTTTTTATGAGGGGTAAAAAAGTCAACAAACGAAAAATCTTCAACGATCCCGTATATGGGTTTGTAACCATTCCTGATGAGTTGATATTTGATCTGATCGAAAGCAAGGAATTTCAACGACTAAGAAGAATAAAGCAGCTCGGGCTAACACATCTTGTATATCCCGGAGCCCTTCACACGCGGTTTCAGCATTCACTGGGGGCGATGCATCTTATGACCAGAGCCATAAACGAGCTACGCCTTAAAGGACATGATATCTCCGAAAAGGAGGCCCTTGGTGCAAACATTGCTATATTGTTGCACGACATAGGCCATGGACCATACTCACATGCACTTGAGCAATCAATCGTTGAAGGCGTTAATCATGAAAAGATATCATCAGTTTTCATTAATCGTCTTAACAAAAGATTTGGAAATAACCTTGACACAGCACTCTCCATATTCAACAACAAACACAAAAAAGAATATTTACACAAACTTGTATCAGGGCAGTTTGATATGGACAGACTTGACTACCTGAAACGCGATAGCTACTTTACAGGTGTTCATGAGGGAACTGTAAATTACGAAAGATTGCTAAGCATGCTTAATGTTGTTGATAACAAGCTTGTGATTGACTATAAGGGCATTTATTCGGTTGAGAAATTTATAACAGCACGCCGACTTATGTATTGGCAGGTTTATTTACACAAAACTGTACTGGTAGCCGAATACACTATTGTTAATATTCTTAAAAGGGCCAAATATCTAAGTCTTAACGGAGAAAAGCTTTTCGCCACACCAGCGCTTGAGTACTTCCTTAAGAATGAGATAAGCTATGACGATTTTTGCAATAATGAAGAGGTTATTGAAAACTTCTCAAGGCTTGATGACTTTGATATCTTCACTTCCCTAAAGGTATGGGTTAATCATCCAGACAAGATTCTAAGTACTCTGTCGAATAGCATTACAAACAGAAGGTTGTCAAAGATTGAACTTCAGAATGATCCAATTGATGACGACTATCTGGTAAGCCTTTCGGCTCTTGCAGTGAAACAATATAATATTTCAAAAGATGATGTAAATTATTTTGTTTTTACTGGAAAGGCAGAGAACTCAACATATATCCCGGGCGATGACAGTATAACAATCCATCTGGGTGATGGTAAGCTTACAGATCTTACAGAGGTATCAGATCATCTTAACATTGCCTTTCTTAACAAACCAGTAACCAGATACTTTATTTGTTATCCCAAAGAATTGGTTTAATAATCAACAATAAGCTGTTAAATAACAATTTTTCAAACAACAATTAACCTGTAGTTTTGCGTTAACTTTGTGGAAACAAATATTGTAATCATGTCGAAAAAGGGAATAACAAGACTAATAATAACAGTCTCAATCATACTTACAATAGGTTTAATATATTGGTTTATAAAGTCATCAGCAGACACAGCAGACCCATGGAGCATAATACCTGAAGAATCATCAGTTATTATAGAGATAGATAACACAGGTGAATTTATATCATCACTAAGCTCAGATAACAATATCTGGCAAAGCCTTAAAGATGTTAATGAAATTGAACTTCTCACTGACAAGCTTAAGTATACCGACTCATTGTTTTCCACACATAACGACATATCCGAAAGAATTAAAAACTGCTCTCTGTTCATGGCCTTAATCCCCGATACTTCAGGCAACACAGAAATGCTTCTGTTAATTAAACCCAAACACGGATTAAGTCTGGGCACAATAGAAGATGCGCTTAAATCAGTTCTCAACAGAGATTACGGCATTCTTGATGTTTCAGGAATGAGGAATGTAATTCATGTTGTAAATGCTTCTGATGAAAGTTCCTTCTATATCAGTGAAAATGACGGCATATTACTTATCGCTGAATCGTTACAAACGATAGGACTGGCAAGCACAACGCACGACGATACAGACAAACAGCTTAAGTTTAACCAAAAGCTAAGTGCCATCAGATCCACTGCCCGCACAAAAGCTAACGTAACTATCTACACAAACTACAATAATCTGGGCAGATCAATAAGGCAAGTACTTAACCCTGATGTTTCAGGTGCACCAGGCTGGATCTCCGGGTTCGCCTCATGGTCTGATCTGGAAGTGCTGCAAAAGAAAGAAGAGATTTTCTTTTCCGGGTATACTATCTCTGATGATAACACATTCCTAGGCGCAATGGCCGACCAAAAACCTGTTAAAACAACAGTATTCAATGTTATGCCTTATAATACAAATATGTTCATATGGCTGGGGTTATCTGATTTTCAATCTTATTTTAACAAACTACATTCAGAAGAACAAAAAGCATCAATCACAAAATCTGTTAACTACGACATTAACAAGTTAACCAATGTGATTGGTGGTGAGATAGCCATAGCCTCAAATGCTGATCAACCTCAATCTGTTGAAAACAACACATGGTTAATAGTATCAGTTAATAATACAAATGCTGCTTCAAACATAATGGAGCGAATTGCATTAAATACAGGATACAACAAACACACTACACACAACAAGCACGTTATAAGAAAAATAGCAAAAAGCAACTTTATCGAAAATATATTTGGGTCAGCTTTTTCAGAAATCAGGAATAACTACTACACGTTCATCAATGACTATTTAATTCTGGCAAATTCAGAGCAATCCTTAATTAATCTGATAGACAATTTTGATACAGGCAAGACATTAGACCTCAACGATAACTTTAAAGCTTTTTCTGACAATATAACAAGCAAATCAAACATTCTGGTTTACACCAAGCCAGGAGAAGTGTTAGGAAGACTAAATAACATTATGGATAACTTCCTGCTAAAGCAATTTGATATTAATGATGTCACTGTAAACACGTTTCAAGGTATTGCTCTGCAGTTCAGCAAAACTGCAACAAACATGTTCTTTACCAATCTCTACATAAAAAACAGCAGTACTATTCATGAAGAAAACCTTGCTTTGTGGAAAACACAACTTGATTACGATATAGTACATGGTCCGTATCTGGTTAAAGACCATAACACCAAAAAAGAGAACATCATTGTATTTGATAAAATGTCAAATATGTATCTGATTAATTCTGATGGAGTAATACAATGGCAAAAGAAGCTGGATGCTGTGCCAATTAGTGATGTAGTGGAAGTTGACTATTACAAGAACAGAAAGATACAATACTTGTTTAACACTCCCGATTATATATATCTTGTAGACAAGAATGGCAGAAATGTAGCCGGATATCCTAAAAAGCTACATTCAAAAGCAACAAATGGTCTCTCTCTATTCGATTATCTGGAAAATAAAGACTACAGAATTGTAATTGCACAATCGGATAAGAAGATACATAATTACACTATAAAAACCAATGAAGTAAAAGGCTGGAATAAACCTTCAACACAAAACATTGTTATAAAGCCAGTGGATCGACTTCTTGCCAATAAAAAAGACTATATCATTATTACTGATATTGATAATAACATCAAGATTGTTGACAGAAGAGGGAAACGAAGAATAAAGGTTTCCAAAAACATTGATAAAGCAGAGAACTCGGGCTATTATGTAAACAGAACCAATAGCAAAGGAATTATTATAACTACAAACAAGAACGGCAATCTTGTTTATATATCAGCATCAGGCAGGTTAAGGACAACAGACTTTGGCAAATTCAGTCCTAATCATTTCTTCCTGTATGAAGACTTTGATGATGACAATTCCAAAGACTTTATATACATAGATGGGAATAAGTTGCAAGTATTTGACAGATTTAAGAAACTTATAACAAGTTATACTTTTAGTTCGGATATTACCCTACCACCTAAATTCTTCTCCTTTGGAAGAAACGAACAGGTGCTTGGGGTTGTTGCTGATAAAGAGAAAACCATTTACCTTTTTGACAAGAATGGGAATATTATTGTAAGTAAAGGACTGGTAGGAGAAACACCATTCACAGTAGGACGCCTTGAAGGCAACAGAAATCTTAATCTTGTAAGCGCATCAGGCAATGTACTATATGATTACCTGTTGCGATAACATCGATTAAAACACCCACATACACATTGGACTATCGTCACCGTAGCTTATCAATAGCATTTCTATGGCTGCACCTGATTCATCGCTTTTTAACAATAGTGAAAAGTCTCCTTCATCACTAACTTCAATCATAGACTTAAATCCATCTTTATCAGCCAAAGCCTTCATTTTAGAGAAAAACTTTTCAGACTTACCACTCTTATCCTTACTTGTATCTACATTCATAATATAGATATTACTTATGCTATTCAGCATTTTTGTAAAATTAAGCGACTCATCAGTACCCATATTAATATCAGAATCAGTAACAGTAAGTTCAAAACCGTCAGCATCTTTATATTTGTTAAACAGTTTCTCCATTTTACTATTCTGAGACAACATAATAACAGGCGCTACAATTATCAGCGAAAGCATAATTATTCTTTTCATAATTAAAATATTATGGGTATTGGCTGTAGCCTTCGCCACAATGCCATACCCTATTTATTATTATTTATTTTCCAGTTTTTCGAGATTACTCATTTGGTCGATATTCAACTCGCTTGCCAGTTTAGATACTGTATTAAGATCAATATCGCCAGTCATGCTCATAATAACAACTTCGTCGCCACCTGAAATAATCATTAACAATTCCGACAGATTATTCTTACTGTTTTTCTGTGCGAGGAATTTAATATCACTCTCATCATCTTTCACCGACATAAGATCAACATATTTGTCAACGTCGATATAATTTTTAATCTCAGAAGCAAGGTCAATCATTTTATCCCCATCCTTAACCTCATACACGAGCATTTTAAGTCCGCTAAGCTGTTTTATAACATCCTGAGAACTCTTTACTTCCTCAGAGCTGTCGCTAACATCAATAGCACTGAAAAATGAGAACATCTCAGGTGAGATATTAATACTCGTAAAGCCATCCTGTCCGGCATACTTATCATATAACTTGCTAAAACCACTTTGGCCAAACACAGTTGCCGGGACGATCATCGATGCAAATAGAATTGCAATTAAAATCTGTTTTTTCATGATTCCTATATTTTAAAGTTTTATAAATTTCCAAGATAAACATCTACTTTCACAATATTATTCAGTAGTTTGCCAGTTTCTCCCAGTTTGTTTAGTGATTTCATTTTTTCATTTGATTTATCCAGTTCGCCACCACCTTTAATTAATGATTTGCTAACCGGAGTAATACCTTTATTAAGATTCTCAGAGACTTCAAGAAGCATGCTTTTCGTTTCAGCATAAGCTTTTGCAGGGTCCTCTATTGTTCCATATTCCTGAATAGAAGTATTCCTATCCATACCTATCCACAATGAAAACAGCAGTACAATAGCAGCAGCGGCACCGGACAGATAAAAAATGATTCTGTTACTCTTTACAGGCTTTTTTATTTTCTCCAGCAGTCCTTTATCAAAGTTATCATCAAGGTGGACATCCTTATCAGCCATATCCTCCATAACTGAGAAATACATTCTTATGTGATCATATTCAGGGTCATTATTATCCAGCACGAACTGTTTTAAGAGCAATTCCTGTTCAGTAGTCAGACTGGCATTGTAGTAACCTTCAATTAGTTTATTAAGCTCTTGCTGTTTCATATTCCTGTATTTTAATCAATGTTTCTCTAATTTTTTTTCTTCCTCTGGAAAGATTCACACGAACATAGTTAGTCTCCCATCCGGTAATTTTCTCAATCTCTTCATAAGGTAAGCCTTCCACATCCCTTAACTGAAGAACAGTACGTTGTTGTTCTGGCAAAAGCGTCATCAGCTTTTTCACAATAGAAATCATCTGATTATGCTCAGTCATGTCAGCCGGATGATCCTTATTGCTACCTGTTATATCTTCATCCAGTGTTAACCCTGTTATCTTGTTGCCCCGCAGTTTATCAATGCAAAGATTTCTGGTAACAGACATCAAAAAAGCAACCGGATTCTTTATATCCCTGATTTTCATCTTTCTGTTCCAGACTTTAATAAAAGCTTCCTGGACTGTATCCTCAGCCTCTTCAGTATTTTGAAGCAAGCAATTTGCCATTCTGAACATGCTATTCTTATGAGGCAACAGTACCGATGTAAATTCTTCCTTTGTCATTACAACTATTATGACGATTATCGCATAATTTAATTACACTCAGAAACAAATAAATCTTATAATTAAGCAGCCCTCTGCTCTAATGCATTGACACATATAGACATACGATTCATCAATTTAGATAATAAAGATAATCATTATGGCAATAACAACATATCGTTCGTTGTATAAGATCATCAAAGCGCTAATCTTAAGTTTTACTATTTTTGCAAAAATTTCAGAGATGAAGATTGCTGCATTGGTATCAGGAGGAGTAGACAGCTCAGTAGCTGTTCCATTGTTAAAGGAAGCAGGATATAATCCGGATATATATTATATCAAGATAGGGATGGAAGATGAAAAAGGTTTTATGGACTGTCCTTCAGAAGAAGATATTGAGATAACAACATGGATCGCCAAAAAATACGGGTGCAAGTTTGAGATCGTCGATTTGCAGGATGAATACTGGGCAACTGTTGTTGACTACACAGTAAAGACAGTTAAAAGCGGTCTTACTCCCAATCCGGATATTATGTGCAACCTTCTTATAAAATTCGGAGCGTTCAATGACAGATTCGGACATGAATACGACAAGATAGCAACTGGTCATTATGCTACTAATTACGAAACGGAAGAAGGAGTGTTTCTTTCAACTGCCAAAGACAAATTCAAAGATCAGACATATTTTCTGGGGCAGATAACACATGAGCAGTTACAAAAAACCATGTTTCCCATCGGCGATCTACCAAAATCACGCGTAAGGGAAATTGCAGAAGAGATGAAATTACCCAGCGCACACCGGCCTGACAGTCAGGGAATATGTTTCCTGGGAAAAATCAACTACAGTGAATTCATCCGCAATCAGGTAGGTGATATGCCCGGTGAAATCAGAGAACTGGAGACAGATAAAGTAATGGGTGAGCACAAAGGATTCTGGTTCCATACTATTGGTCAGCGTAAAGGACTTGGATTAAGCGGAGGCCCATGGTTTGTTGTAAAAAAAGACATCGCAAGGAATATCATCTATATCTCAAGAGGTTATGACCCGGCATCACGCTACAGCGATATAATAAATTTAGAACCTATTCATTATCTGAATAAAAATCACGACTATCAGGGTTTATCGAACATAAAGTTCAAGATACGTCATCAACCAGAATTTAATACAGGCGTGTTACAAGAAACCAAAGAAGGACTTATCATCAAAAGTGAATCACCTATATCAGGAATTGCACCCGGGCAGTTTGCAGTTATATATGACCATGAAGAGAAAACCTGCATAGGCAGCGCTGTTATATCAGAAAGATAAAAACACCGGCATGCACAAATTGACATGCCGGTAATTCTATTAATATTCATTATTACAGATTCTGCTGACATCCTTATCCCCTCTTCCCGAAAGGTTAATAATGCTTATCTGATCTTTCTTATCCTTAAGAATCTTCGTAGCAAGAGCAACCGCATGAGAAGACTCGATAGCCGGGATTATACCCTCAGTTACAGATAACATCTTAAAAGCCCCAACAGCTTCTTTATCCGTAACAAGATGATATTCAGCTCTGTCAGTTTCTTTTAGCAACGAATGCTGCGGACTAACGCCCGGGTAATCAAGACCAGCTGCTATTGAAGAAGTAGGATATACTTCCCCCTTCCCATCAACAAGCACATACGAATAAGTCCCCTGGAAGACAGAAGGCGTACCAAGGTTTAAAGTAGCAGCGGTTTCGCCTAATACAGGGCCTGATCCACCACCTTCGGCAGCATAAATTGACACATCAGCATCTTCAAGAAAATTCATAAACAACCCTATGGCATTTGAGCCACCACCAATACAGGCAAACAAGTTATCCGGCAAACGACCTTCTGCTTCCAGTATTTGCTTTTTTGCTTCTATTCCTATTATCTTCTGAAAATAGCCAACCATTTCAGGATATGGATGCGGACCAACCTGAGAGCCAAGAAGGTAATATGCACTGTTGTTTTCAATATAATATCCCAGGGCAGCGTCAACAGCATCTTTCAGTGTGCCTCTCCCATTACTGGTTAAAACAACCTCGGCACCCAGTAATTCCATTCTGTTAACATTCATCTTCTGACGTTCAGCATCTGTTGCGCCCATAAACACTTTGCAATTCATACCAAACAAAGCAGCCGCAGTTGCCGTAGCTACACCATGTTGCCCTGCTCCAGTTTCAGCAATAATCTCTTTGGCACCCATTCGTTTCGCAAGTAGTATCTGCCCGATTGCATTATTTATTTTATGAGATCCCGTATGATTCAAGTCCTCTCTTTTCAGGTAAACCGTTGAGCCCACAGCACGCGAAAAATTAGCAGCATAATATAAAGGTGAAGGTCTGCCAACAAACTGCTTTAGGTAATAGATGTAGTCATTATAGAAGCTATTATCATTCTTTATACTGTAAAAGGCTTCTGCAAGATTAGTAAGTTTTTCTTCAAGTACCGGAGGTATATGCATCCCACCAAAATCACCGTAATAACCATTTAAGGAGTTATATTTTTCTATTTCTATTGTGTTGTTATTTAAATTCATTTCTGTTAGTATTAAAGTTTTAATAAAAGATTACAGGATAATTAATCCCTGACTCATTCATTTCAACAATCTGGTCAACGAAGTAACACTTTCTCAGTGCCATCGCCGTAATACTCTTGCCAACCATAATACTATTTCACTCATAATCCTAATATGTTAAAAAACAAAAAGCCGCCTCATTCTGCAATGAGACGGCTTTCTGTAACTATTTTTATATAATCAGTGACCTACATAACAAAACTGTGCATTAACAAAGTTTCACTATGCCACCACCAAATTTTATTTCCAATTGTTTTAAACATGAATGCAAACATACAAAAGAAATTATTACAATTAATAATAATTATTCTCTGATAAGTAATTTTTAACATAATCAGCCACTCCGTCTTCCAGTGAAGTGAACTCCTGTGTAAAGCCTGCGCTTCTTAGTTTTGTCATATCTGCCTCAGTGAAATACTGATACTTATCACGTATATCTTCCGGAGTGTCAATAAACTCAATATCCGATTCTTTATCCATTGCTGAAAAAGTAGCCTTAACAAGATCAATAAAAGTACGCGCTTTTCCGGTACCAAGATTATATAAACCAGAATAAGGTTTTTCTTTCATCAGAAAAAGGATAACATCTACTACATCTTTAACATAGATAAAGTCGCGGAGCTGTTCTCCATCCTTAAAATCAGGATTGTGAGAACGGAAGAGTTTCATTTTTCCTGTTTCGTTTATTTGTTTAAAGGCATGAATTATAACAGAAGCCATTCTACCCTTATGATATTCATTAGGACCATATACATTAAAAAACTTTAGTCCTGCCCAAAACGGAGGAGTATCCTTTTGATTCAAGGCAAAGATATCAAACTCATTCTTTGATTCTCCATAAGGATTAAGGGGCTTAAGTTTTTCAACAATCTCATGATCATCAACATAGCCAAGCTCGCCCATTCCATAAGTAGCAGCAGATGAAGCATAAATCATTGGTATCTGATATTCAGTACAACGATTCCAGATTTGCTTAGAATAATTAACATTCAAAACGTCAAAGATGTCAGCATTAAACTCTGTTGTATCAGTACGGGCACCAATATGAATAACAAAATCAACCTCCTTATAATTCTCATCAAACCAAAGAAAGAAATCATCTCTGTGAATTTTCTCCTCATAGTCTTTGGTTTTAGTATTCATCCGCTTTGATGGTATATTAAAGTCATCAACAAGAATAATATCTCTATAACCATCTTTATTTAAACGTCCTGTTAGCACACTGCCAATAAATCCTGCAGCTCCTGTTACAACAATCATATTTTAAAAATTTGTTCAAAATTACAGTAATTAGATTAATAAACTGATATAATGTTTCGTTATTATAAATTATATTTAACTTTGTTAATATTAAAAACATAAGATTATACAGCTAACAAAGCAACAATAAAAATTTGAGAATGAGAAATTTAAAATATCTGATTGTACTGGCAGTTTTGCTTTTAAGCACTAATTTAATGTCTCAAATCTCATTACCACAACAACCTGCCAGCTTTTCAATAAAAGAAAAAGATATTAGCACTCCTATTATATATATATACAACACTCTGGCAGATTATCAGCTTTCTGATAAAGAATACCCAAAGCAGGCAGGATATATTATTGAAGCAGATAAGAACATAACTGAATCCGGTAAATGGACATTTTCAAACAATATTAACATCTGGACATTAGAATTGGTTGTCAAAGATGAAAGATCAATTAATCTTTACTTTTCTGATTTTGAACTTGAAGACAGCGACAGATTATATCTCTACTCTCCTGACAAAACAGTGCTTCATGGAGCATTCTCTAAAATTAACAACGGTAAATATTTTGCTACTGATTTCATACCCGGTGACCGGATTATAATTGAATTCAACACAAAAAGAAAAACAAATAATCTGCCTTTCACAATAAGTGATATAGGAATTCTTGTTAATGGTGATAGCTGGCAGAGGGGTTTTGGAGATGCAGGCAATTGTGAAGTACATGTAAATTGTATCGAAGGAGAAGACTGGCAGAAAGAAAAGAACGGTGTTGTAAGGATATTACTCAGAGATGGCACAGGCACATTCTGGTGCACAGGATCTCTAGTAAATAATACAAAGAATAATGGAGCACCATATCTTTTAACAGCTAATCACTGCGGTGAAACAGCAGACTCTGCAGATTACTCTAAATGGATTTTCTATTTTAATTACGAATCGGAAGACTGTAGCCAGCCTTTATTTCAACCTGAATATCAATCTTTGAGTGGAGCACAATTACTTGCCAAAAGCAGAAGCGGCACAAGTTTTGGTTCAGATTTCAAACTACTTAAACTTAACAATACCGTACCTGATAGTTATGAGCCATATTACAACGGGTGGGACAGAACCAGCAATTCATCACCTTCCGGAGTTACTATACATCATCCTCAAGGTGATTTAAAGATGATATCAACATATGAATCACCTCTTGTTTCAACAGATTACTACAGTACAACACCAAATCCTGATGGATTATACTGGATGGTGTACTGGGCAGAAACCACAAACGGTCATGGTGTAACAGAAGGAGGATCCTCAGGAAGTCCGTTGTTTAATCCGGATGGATATATCGTTGGCACCTTAACAGGAGGTTCAGCATCATGTGAGCTATTGGAGAACCCTGACTTCTATGGAAAATTGAACAGCTCATGGCAACCGGCAAATTCCGACTCCTCAGGTCAGCTAAGTTATTGGCTTGACCCGAAGAATTCAGGAGCACAACGATTGGCTGGAACAAACCTTGACTCTACAAACGTATACGCAAATTTTACATCTGATAAACAGTCCGTATTGCTTGGAAATAAAGTTCTGTTTACTAATACATCTTTTGGGAATATTACATCATACCAATGGTTTTTTGAAGGAGGAGAACCTACAACATCCACTGAAGAAGATCCGGAAGAAATTACTTATAATAGTGCAGGGCAGTTTGATGTCAGGCTTATTGTATCATCAGCATCAGGATCAGACACAACAGAAGCAATTGACTATATTACTGTTCTTCCCAGTATAGCGCCTGTTCCGGGCAATGGTACAGTAGTAATTGCGTTTGGCGACGAATTACCCGAGAACATAAAGATTACTGCCTTTAGCACATCAGGACAAGAAGTACCTGTTACTATTTCTGCAAAGGGTGATAATTATATAGAAATAAGCTTAATATCAGAAGCTCTTGGATTTTATTTCATTCATCTGGAAAGTGAAAATCTCAGCAATACTTACAAGGTTGTAAAAGCTTATTAATCAATATCAGGGTTAATTAAGACTCCTCTGTACCACGTGCAGAAATATAAACATCCCATTTATCCAGTACACTCTTAAAGTCATCGGATAGCACAGATTCAAAATTCAATATTTTATTCGTTGTGGGATGAATAAATCCTAATGTCCGTGCATGTAAAGCCTGACGAGGCATGATTTTAAAACAATTCTGAACAAACTGTTTATATTTTGTAAATGTAGTCCCTTTAAGAATTCTGTCACCACCATAACGTTCATCATTAAAAAGAGGATGACCAAGATACTTAAAATGAGCTCTTATCTGATGCGTACGTCCTGTTTCCAAACGACACTCCACATAAGTTACATAACCATACCTTTTAAGTACTTTATAATGAGAAACTGCATGCTTTCCTGCATCACTATCAGGTGGCAGAACCATCATTACTCTTCTATCGTTAGGGCTTCTGCCAAGGTTACCTCTAATTGTTCCTTCTTCCTCCTCCATGTCGCCCCAGACCAGTGCTTCATAAGCCCGTTCAATAGAGTGATCATAAAACTGTTTAGCCAGTCGTGACTGAGCCAGTTCATTCTTTGCAACAATTATTAATCCTGACGTATCCTTATCAATACGATGAACCAGGTAACCAAAATGATTCTCCACTTTAGCACCAGTTTTCTCAAAATAGTACCGCAAAGCATTCAGGAGAGTTCCGGAGTAATTTGCATAAGCAGGATGAACGACCATCCCTGCATTTTTATTTATTACAATAACATCTTCATCTTCGTAAACCACATCAAGAGGGATATCTTCTGCAATAATTTCCACATCTCTGGGCGGAAATGTCATTACTACAGAAATTGAATCTTCGGGTTTTACTTTATAATTCTGCTTAACAGCCTTACCATTCACAAGCACATTACCTGCATTGCACGATTGCTGCACTTTGTTACGTGTAGCATTTACTATTTTATTATGGAGATACTTATCTATTCTCAAGGGTGATTGCCCCGGGTCCACAATAAAACTATAGTGTTCATAAAGATCAAAGCTATCTCCCTGTTGCCCTTCTTTTTCTTCCTCTATCATCTATTTATCAACAATTTGGCAGAATACAATTGCCCATTTGAAATAACTCTTACAATATAAATTCCCTGAGATAATCTGCTAACATCTATTGGATCTGTTATATCAGTTGTTGTTAACAACATACTGCCGAACATATTATAGATTTTTAACTCCGCAGATGCATTATCAATAAAACTATTTTTAACAGAAAAGCTTGTTCCCGTTGGATTAGGATATAATGTCAACCCATAAATATCATTTTCATGGGAGTCAACAGAAAGAATCATATTTTCTCCAATAATTGGACGCATGAGAATTGCCCCAGCAACAGTAGCACCCTTCCAAACTGAGTCAGTCTTATAAAACAGATTATCAGATGCATCAAAATTGGCATCCATACCTATATTATAACTTACAGACTCATATTGCTCAAAGCCAACATAAATAGTTCCCGTTACTATCTGAGGGTCATCCAGCATATATGGCACAAATTTATAGATACCATTTTCCCAGTCCACCTTTTCATATTCCTGTCGATACATAATATCACCAGGTCTGCCATTATTATCATTCCACACAAGAATATCAAAATAAAGTTCATTTACATTATTCAGTGTTTTATTGAAATACATCTGCAAACCCCACAGAGTATCCATTGTATTAAGTTCAAACTTATACGCTATTTGTGCACCACCAGCACCGTCATAGCCCCAGCCCTTTTCAGGAGTACCATCATCATATGCGTAGTAATTATAAAATCCCTGATGATATACAGCAGAATCAACAATAGAACTTTGATCAGATGAGTCACTTATATAGTGCTTTATTATATAAGAAGTTGTATCACGATCATAATCGAGAGAAAACAAAGAGTTAACAGGTGGACATGCATGTGATGCACCACATCCCTCACATTGCTGGAACCCAACCTCATAAAAAGGCTTCAGGTTACAGTTACCTCCATCATACGAATAGCTAAAGTTTCCGTTAACCTGCTGAACAGTATATGTATACTTAGTATTATGTTCGATATTATCAAGATTAGCAATATACATATGTATACTTTCAGCGGTAAAATATGTTGGTGAATATCTGTATTGTCGATAAGGCATTACTTGATACTGACTAAGAAATGAAGGAGCTCTCTGTGAAAAAGCAACAGATTTATAAGTAGTATCACCTGCATTTCGGTTATAGTTAAGATAAATCATATCAAGGTTCCACTGATCACCATTGCTTTTCCATGTCAATGGATAATATTCATTGGAAACAGAGCAATAGTTCCTAAAGCGAAAACGAAATTTATCGGTAAAATAATTAGTATCAACAATAGGAATCATAACCTGTTGCATATACCTACCTATAGTATCATAGAAATCAGAAAGCGACAGTCCTTGGCTGTACCACACTTCATCCCAGATAATTTCAGGAATAAACACTGAATCACAAGCTATTCTTATTTCTTCATCATAGGAATATTGCGAATACACAATTGTATACATATAGGGGTTACACCCAAGAGATGACGGAGCATAAAGAGTATCCAAAGCATTTATAACCTCTCCCTGATTTATATAAATCCTTGAATTTACAGTAATACTATCGATATGAGAGAATACTGAATCACCAGAATACCGAGCAAATTCAAGGACTAAAGAATCATAAACTTGTGGAGCATCACCAACACCCTGAGGTTGATAAAAGAAGCTAAAATAAAGTGAATCATAAGGAAAAAGAGGACGTGGTGATTGAGTAAATACCGAGTCCAGACGAATTTCTCTGGATAATAATTCATCCGCCCTGAAAGGAGCTGAAGTTGCATTCTTGTACACAGCACCAACACTATCAATAGCATCAAGTGTTGCTACGCCAATATTAGCAGGCATATATGAAAAGTCTTTGTTAACAAAAACAGATCTTCCCTGCCACAATTCCTGATTAGGATATATATTCGATGTAGAGAAATCATCATAAAAAGGCAAAGTAACTTTTTGCGATTCATCAGTCCTGCCACAATCACAGTCACGTTCAGTTATATTAATCTTTTTTGCCTCTTGCATTATTGTTTCATTGAACTGCAAGCCCGAAACAACTTCCTGGGCAGTACCAACAACTGTTAATGCTAAAAGTAATATTGTAATATGTATTCTAAAATTCATCTGTTTCTATTATCATTTCTGTTTCTGCTGACTTAACCGCATTTCTTGCTGCAATTGTGTCAGGATCAAATTGCATGATATACTCTTTAAAATCAATAAGTTCATCTGATCTGTACCAAACATTAACTGACTGACCAAGAATCAACATTTCTTCAGATAATGTCTCCGGATCAGTTTTATAAACACGAGCATGAGTAGTATCAGAATCATCCATAAAATACTCCCTTCCCAGATTTAATGAGTTAAAATGCAATTTCTTTCTTAGTTCAGCTGGCTTAAGACCAATAAGAAAAGGCATAGGTATTACTACTGGATAATCTCCTTTTCCCAGAACAAGATTAACATACGTACCTTTAGTAAGCTCAGTATCCGGTTCTACAGTCTCCTCACCAAGCAGCTGATCAACAACAGCATTACGGGCAAAATATTTCACATATTCAAGATTACCAACTGGCAATCCTGCTGATTCCAGTGTTACAAGTGCCTGCCTTAAAGAAAGATTTTTAAGATTAGGCATAAGCACCTTCTCGGGAGCTTGTGCAACAATCGTCAGATAAACATGTCTTCCCTGCTTTACCTTAGAGCCTGGCAAGGGATTTTGCATTACAACAGTTCCCCTTTCTCTGGATTGGAAGTAAACTGAGTCAATTATTGAAAACTCAAAATACTCACCATATCCGTTATCATACATCTGATCAAGTGTTTGCCCGTCAAAATCAGGGACAATAAATACATCGCCATGTTTAGTAAACAAATCCATCGACATCAGTATCACCCAAAACAGCAAAACAGATGCTATTATGACTAGTAACAAATGAAGATAAAACTTCCGTTTACCAAGAAAATAAAAAAAGCCCATTACTGCTAATTAACTGAATATTATGATCTATCTGATACAACACATAACTTGATAAATCATTAATTATTGTATCTGGTGCAAAAGTAAAAATTATTGGAAACTCTTTAAAATACGAAATCAGAATTTATTGCATTACAGCTGTCATCAAAATAATTATTATATACCATTTCTAATTACCTTTGCACACATATATACAACACAGAAGTTATGGCTAAAAATATTGCAGTTGTTTGTGGTGGCTTTTCAGGTGAATATGATGTATCAATACAAAGTGGCAAACTTGTGGCCAGCAAACTTTCAATTGAAAAATACAATACTTATCTTATTGTAATTACTAAAGACAGCTGGTATCATCTTGACCAGAACAACGAAAAACATGAAATAAACAAAGATGACTTCTCATTGCTCATCAACAACGAAAGAATAGTATTCGATGGTGTTTTCAATGCCATACACGGAACGCCAGGTGAGGATGGAAAGCTTCAGGGATATTTTGACATTCTTGGCATTCCCCATACTTCAAGCGACGCAGATGTGTCGGCACTGACATTCAACAAATACCTATGCAATAAGTTTGTTAATGCCATTGGTATTACAACTGCGAAATCAATTTCCATAAGAAAAGAAGATAAATACAATAACAAAGAAATATTAGAAGCATTAGGACTTCCTGTATTTGTAAAGCCATCCCGGAGTGGTTCCAGTGTTGGTGTAACAAAAGTTAATAAGGAAAAAGATTTATCAAAAGCAATCGACAATGCCTTTCTTACCGATGATATTATATTAATAGAAGAGTTTCTTCAAGGGAGAGAATTTGCATGTGGATTATTTAAAAGAAAAAATGAACTTGTTGTATTACCTCTTTGCGAAATAAAAAGTAAACATGAGTTCTTCGATTACGAAGCAAAATACACTAAAGGCCTTGCTGATGAGATTACTCCTCCATACGATCTGGATATTGATAAAGAAACAGATATGAAGACACTATCAGCATATATTTACAACAAAATGGGATGCAAAGGATTAATTCGTATTGACTATATCCTTACTAAAAATGATCTCTATTTTATTGAAGTAAATACAATTCCTGGATTATCTGAGGCCAGTATAGTTCCCAAACAGGCAAATGCAATGGATATAAGTACTGAAGAATTGTTTAACACACTAACTGACAATCTATTCACCATCTAACTAAAAAGCATTGTCCCTTAGAAAGTTTGTAAGCTTAAGCATAGCAATACCTCTGTGACTTATTTGATTCTTCAGTTCTGCCGACATTTCTGCAAATGTTTCATTATAACCATCTGGTAAAAATACGGGATCATAGCCAAAACCCTTTTTTCCATGTCTTTCTTTAGTTATAATCCCATCAATACGTCCCTCAAAAAAATACTCCTTTTTATCAATAATTAAGGAAACAACCGTACTAAAAGCAGCACGTCTGTTTTCAATACCTTCCAAATCCTTAAGTAACTTAGTTACGTTTTTATCGAAGGTTGCATTCTCACCAGAATAGCGTGCAGAATAAACCCCAGGAGCACCATTAAGAGCTTCAACCAATAGTCCTGTATCATCACTAAAGCAATTTTTATGATATTTGTTAAAAATTGTCCATGACTTAATGCCTGCATTTTCCTTTAAGGTAGTACCTGTTTCTTCAATATCATCATAAAAACCAATATCAGCTAAGCTTAGTACTTTATACTCATCATTTAGTATCTGCCTGATTTCTTCAAGTTTATGCAGATTATTTGTAGCCATTACAATTTCTTTCATAAGTTGGAGATTAAAAATATTTCGATAATTGAGCAAAATTAATCGATTACTTTAATATTTTAGTACCTTTGATTTCATAAAGTAAAAAAACATTTCAAATGAAAACGATCAAATTTGCCATCGGAATTATACTGGTTTTATTTATTGCTTCTGCATGTAACAGCGATTCGAAAGCTGACACCTGGACAAAAGAGGACACTACTAAATGGACACAAAGCTGTCTTAAGTTTATGGAATCTAATGGAGTAGAGAAAGAAGATGCTGTAGGGTTTTGCGACTGCATGCTTAAAAAGACTTCTGAAAAGTACACTCCAAAGGAAGCTGAAAACCTAACAGAAGATCAAGAACGAAAGCTATGGGAATCATGTGATTATTCATGGTAAAAAATTAAAAGAACTTATTTTCTATTAAAAGTCCGACTTTAAGCCGGACTTTTTTTATTTCTAAATAAACAATGCTCATTTAATCACTGTTATTAATAAATATAAATAATTTTACATACGTCTGATTTATTGAACATTACAACACGCGAGAAAACAGCAGCAGTGAAAAAATCACAGAAAAAATGAAAACAGATGAAAAATTACATATTTTAGCTATTACGTTATAACCAAAATATCATTCACATGAGAAAATTTACAGTAATGATTTTAACTATTCTGCTGGGTACAGGAACAATATTTGCCGGCGGATTAGTACACAACACGAACCAGAGTGCTGCTTGGTCAAGAATGCTATCAAGATCAGCTACTCTTGAAATTGACGGGGTTTACTTCAACCCTGCCGGATTAGTAAAACTTGAAGATGGTTTTCATATTTCGGCAAACAGCCAGACAATATGGCAAGACAAACCCATAACATCAACCTTTCCCTATTTAAATCATGAAACATTTGACGGCAAAGTATCTGCCCCTGTTTTCCCATCTGTATATTTCGCCTATAAGACAGGCAAATGGGCATTCTCGGCAGGTTTCTTTCCTATGGGAGGTGGCGGAAGTGCTGTTTACTCAAAAGGCATCCCAACAATGGAAATCCCAATTGCTGCATTAGTACCTACATTCTCAACTCCGGCTGTCCCGGGAGCACCTTCAGTTACAGGATACTCTGTTGACATGCAATTTGAGGGATCCTCTATTTACTGGGGAATTCAGGCAGGTGTAAGCTATGCAATAACAGACAACATTTCTGTTTATGCAGGACTACGTCAGGTAATTGCAGTAAACCATTATACTGGATATATAAGAGACATTACACTTGAAACCACTGAGGGTGATATACGTGCCGATGTATTCATGGGCGAACTTGCAGGCGAAGTAGCAACTCTTGCAGCAGGAGCAACTGCAACAGGCGAAAGCATGACTCCGATTATAGATGCTGGCTATGGTGAATTAACATGGGATCAGGCTGTAGCATATGGTGTGTTATCATCAGAACAGGTAACTGCAATGCAAACAGGTCTTGTTGGTTTAGGATTTACTCAGGATGAAGTTAATGCTATGGATATGGCTGTTGCACAACAATCATTTTATGGCGGAGCTGAAGTACTTAATGCAAAATCAGCTCAACTGGAAGGAGGTGCTTATCTTATGGGAGATCAGGAAGGCGATATAACTCAAACAGGAACAGGATTAACACCACTCATTGGTGCTAACTTTAACTTCTTTAACAGCAAATTGAATATTGGGTTAAAATATGAGTTTGAAACAAAGATGGATCTTACTAATGATGTACCTGATGGCAAAGGATTTGCTATAGGTATTGATGCCCAGGGCAATACTGTTTACATGTTCCCTGACGGTGAAAAAACAAATGCTGATATTCCAGCAATGTTTTCAGCAGGTCTCGACTATCAAATTATTGATCCATTAAAAATATCACTGTCATATCATAATTATTTTGACAAAAATGTTGAATGGGCAGAAGAGAATGGTGTTCAGGAAATTGACAACAATTACTGGGAAATGGCTGTGGGGCTTGAATACAATATTAACGAAAAATTCCTCGTAAGTGCAGGATATCTTCATGCACATACAGGTGTTAATCAAAACTACCAGTCTGATCTTAGCTATAGCCTGACTTCAAACACATTTGCATTGGGTGGTGCCTATAAAATTAATGACATGTTAAGAGTTAATGCAGGTGCTTATTTGGCAAGCTATGAAAAGAAAACTTATGAGTACGATTATACTTTAATGGATGGAACAACAACAATCCCTTATACTGATTCTTATGAAAAAGAAACTATAGCTTTTGCTGTTGGTTTAGATATTACTATCGCAAATAAGAAGAAAAAATAAAAAATCTGTTTACCGTTAAGTTAAACACAAAAAGATTCTAATAAGCCGGTAATTGTTTACCGGCTTTTTTTATAAATTGTATTGAATACTTTAAACCTCTGCCAGTTGTATATTGTTGCTTTCATTTAATCCAACTGACGATTATTGGTTGTATTTTTCATACGTATCATATTTGTTTTTCATACGTATCAAAATTAGATTTCATACGTATGAAAATAGTGTTTTGTCAGCTTATAATGACAAACCATTGAAGTCATAAATAGCATAAAGACTTGTTCAAAATAGCAAAACTGCATCATTAATCTCAGAGTTCCCATTTAATCGGCTCAAGTCCATTTTGTTCAAGCAAATTATTTGCTTTAGAGAAATGCTTACATCCAAAAAAACCACGATAGACGGATAAAGGCGATGGATGCGGGGCCTTTAAAACAAAATGTTTACTATGATCAATAAGTTTCTCCTTGTTAATGGCATACCTCCCCCACAACAGAAAAACAATACCAGCACGCAATTCAGAGATAGTGCTTATCACTTTATCTGTAAATCTTTCCCATCCCTGATTCTGATGAGAACCAGCCACACCACTACGAACAGTTAAAGTAGCATTTAGTAATAATACACCTTCATCGGCCCACTTTTCCAGATTACCCGATTTTGGATAATCAATGCCTAAATCATCAGACATTTCTTTAAAGATATTTTTCAATGAAGGAGGCATTGGAACACCATCAGGAACTGAAAAAGAAAGCCCATGCGCTTGTCGTGTTCCATGATAAGGATCCTGTCCTAAAATAACCGCCTTTACAGAAGGCAGTGGCGTATGATTAAATGCATTAAATATTAATGAACCTGGGGGGAAAATTGAATACTTCGACTTCTCTTCTGCGAGAAAACGCTTAAGGTCCTGAAAGTAAGGCTCACCAAACTCCTCACTCAGCACTTCCAACCAGCTATTCTCTATTAATGGTTTAATATTAGTCATTATAAATCCTATTTTAATACAATAAAACTAAAAAATTCTTGTTATTTAGTTAAAATCTGCTTTTCTTTGTCGTAAGCAAAAATTTTTATCTGTAATATTATGAAAAAAGTTGTTATCCTCATCACTGTTGCGTTTTTTATTGCAATTGCAGCCAGTTCTTGTAAGTCATCAAACAAATGTGCTGCTTACGGGGAGAATCATAAATATCAAAAGGAAACGAAGTATTAAAACATTCTATATTGGCATTCCTTCGGGCAATAGCCAGAATAGTAGAACATACGGATATGAAAAGAATCTTATACATACTGACTCTTTTCACACTGACTTTCGTAGTCAGTTTTCCCTTATTTGGACAATTTGATACTGAAGAGCCTGTAGACTCGCTGGAAAACAAAATTCTGTATAACAAGCAAAGAACTTTTGGTGCTGTCGCACACAATCTTGGTTTTGGAATAAATTTTCGGACTGGTAAACGATTGTCTATTTTTAAAACACGTATGCTGGAATTTGAATTCGTTACAATGAAAGCGTACAAGCAAATTTACCTTGTTACTGATTATCCAAACTCAAAACGTTTCGTATTTGGAAAAATGAATGATGCATTTTTCCTAAGAGCTAATATTGTATGGAAAAAACTTCTTAACAGAAAACCTTATTGGGGAGGTGTTGAGGTGCGTTGGCTTTATGGTGGAGGATTTAGCCTGGGCATTGCAAAACCATATTATCTGTACGTGTGGAAAGACCCTGACGGAGACGGTTATTACTCAGAGATTGAACCAGAGCAATACGATCCACAACAACACAGTAC
Source organism: Bacteroidales bacterium (assembly GCA_963676635.1). Lineage (GTDB taxonomy): Bacteria > Bacteroidota > Bacteroidia > Bacteroidales > F082. Next base: position 3,380,165 of record OY781105.1, on the reverse strand, counting down.
AACATATATTTTTGGAAGAGCACCATTTTCTGACGGATTAGATGAAACTAAAGTACACCCGGGCCTTGACATCAAAACAGGTCTTAACTTTGAATTTGGAAAACGCAATACAAAAATTAAATCAGTTGAAATAGGTGCTGCTATAGACATTACGCCAACAGGGCTTACAATTATGGCTTCATCGGAGAATCAGATATTTTTCCCTACTTTTTATATTAGTCTATTATTCGGGCAGAGATATAATAAGTACTAACATTATTTTAACCTAAACATCTCAGAAGAACACTTCTGAATATAGACAAGCACTTAAGTTAGAAATATCATATATTAGGATACCACGCGACACAAGCTTCGCAAAAAACACCATTTATAACCATTAACTCCGCAAAGGATACATACATTTATTACAATCCCCTTCAATACATTGAATCGTCAATCACAAAAAAAAAGCACTCCAAACGGAATGCCCTTTTATATTGAAAATTAATGTTTCTTTAATTCAAAATTAGTCGTTTAGTAACAATATCTGTTCCATTGGAGATAACTACATTATATGTGCCACTCTCAGCATTATTTAAAGTATAAGTAATGTGATTACTTCCTGACTGACAAGCAATATTGAATTCACAAATAATCCTTCCGCTAATATCGATAACCTTCACAGAGTAATCCTCATTTGCAACACTATTCAAATAGATATTAAATTCACCATCACTTGGATTAGGGTAAATATTAACAGCATCAGAATTAAATACTTCAACAATACCTATAGCACCTTCAGTAGTAAAGTCCCATGTATCACTCCACAAAGTTTGAGAGCTACCTGATTTACCACGCACTTTCCAGTAATAAGTTGTTCCCTTTTCATAAGGAGTAGCACATTGCAATACAGATGTATCAGATGTAGAAACTGAAGGTTCAGGGAAAGAAGGATCAGTATCAACCCAAATTTCATATCCACTTGCACCATAAATATACTCCCACTGGAGGAGAGGACAGCTTGCAATGTCTGTAGCCCCATTTTCAGGAGAAGCAAGTGCAACAGTATTAATTACGTTAAATGATCTAACTTCCGACCACTCTGAAATATCCTCAGCATGCTGAGCAGCAACTCTCCAATATCCAGTTCTACCAAATGCTGGATTTATAATAGTAGCAGTATAAGACTGCTCATTATATGTATTAGGATTAGTAAATGCCTCGTCAGAAGATACCTGAAGCAAATAGTTAGTAACGCCATTATATTCTGACCACTTACAATCAACTTCCAGGTCAACAATTTCACCATCTTCAGGAGTATCTAAATATACTGTTGGATAAGTAGTAATAGTTTTAACACCTGACCAGTTTGAAGTATCAGTGCCATGATAAGCTCTGATTCTGTAATAGAAAGTTTGACCGAAAAGCAAGTTACTAAGATCCCAGTTATTTGAATCAGCTGGAATTGCAATATTCTCTAGAAAAGAACTATTAAAACCTTCATCTACCTTCTGAATAATAGTACCCGAAGTACCAACAATCAAACCATTGTCAGAACTCATATCAACCCCAAGAAGGTCTTCATCAACACCAGAAGTAACAACGTCCCATGATCCTGTATAAAGGAGGATAACGCCATCATCAGCAACAGCATAACTGTTAGCTCCAGACATAGATAGCCCGTTTATTTGTTTCGTTGTGTTAGATTCTTCTTCATACCAAAGAACACCATTATAACGATAAATATCTTTACCAGCTACCCAACCTTCAATATCGCTAATCATATCAATAGCAAAATAATCTTTAGATCCAATCTCATTAACAAACCACTCAGATCCATCATAATTAACAACAACACTTGATTCACCACAAGCCCATATTGATGATGTACTTAGCATATCAACATCATTAAGATTTTTATCATCACCAGTACTAGCAACATTCCAAGTACCTGAAGAGTATATAGCAACCATACCACCTTCGCCTACCAGAACACCATTATTTGCATCGATAAAATCAACAGCATTAATATTTACAGTAATACTTGGATCATCAACAGAAGTCCATGTAGTACCATTATAATTAAGGATAGCGCCATCGTCACCTACAGCATAAGCATTGTCAGCACTAATAAAGCAAATATCATTCAGATCAGTAGCAATTCCAGATTCAACAGTAACCCAGCTTCCACTCTGATAATTCAAAATGATTCCTTCAGCACCAACAACCCACATCTGATCATCCATAACAGCAGTTCCATTAAGATCTACGTCAACACCTGAATTTTCATGTGACCATGCATATGCGGTATCCACCTGCATCTGATAACCATCAACACCACCTAATGAATCCCAGCTAATATTAGGATTAGCATATACTTCAGTTCCATCATTTGGTTTATCCAGCTGTACAGTCCATAAAACAGAAAAGCTCCATACTTCCGACCAGTCAGAAACTTCTTCACCTTCCCAGGCACGAACTTTCCAATAATATGTACCGCCAAAAAGCAGGTCATCCATTTTCTTTGCAGTAACATCCGTTTTATCAAAGATTACCGGATCAGTAAAATCAGGATTAAAATCCAGATATAATTCATATTGTACATCAGGGGTAGTACCTGTAACGGCATCCCAATCAAGAATAACGTTTGGCATCTGATTTACAGACTGGCTCTCCGGAGCTCTCAGTTTAGGGGTATATATCTTTGTTTGTCCGAAAAGAGCTACTGTAGAAAGTACCAACGACAAAATTAGAATTGAATAAATATTTTTCATATCACAGTTTTTTTCGTTCAAGATTAATTTTTAATGAATTTCCCTGAATACATATCCGATCCGGCAATTACCTGAATAATATATGTACCAACTGTTAAGTCAGAAGCTTCCATATAAATTTCATTAGATCCTTTGCTAAGTTCAATTTGATAAGACTTAACAATTCTTCCGTTCAGATCAAATACATTTAATTGAGCATTACTTCCTTCCACAGCTTCAATCTTCACAGAAGCATCATTTGCAACAGGATTAGGATATATCATTACATTAAGAATTTTACTTTCAGTCTGTGCAGGCTTTTCATTTATCCCAACAGACTGACGATAAGTATTACAACGGAACAAGCCACGTCCATAAGAAGCAGCATATATAATACCGTAGTTATCAGTACCAGGATAAGGAACAACAATAGTTTCCAGTCCGTTTTTCAAATAAACAGTATCAGCAGTCTTAGCCACAGTTTGCTGTTTAAGTTGCATTACAGGCACGTTACCCATTAAGCTATCATGTTGCGTCCATACTGGATTATCAGAGTGAATATTTTCAGTAACAAAAATACCTTTATCAGTACCAATAAAAGCCATATCAGGATTTGACATCTCAATTACAGAAGAATAAACAGGCATTTGAGGAAGATTACCCTGACGAGTTCTAAACTCAGGCACTTCATCAAGAGCATTCTCAGAATACATTACAAATTGCTCATTTCCATAATTACCAAGAGTAATCATCACATTCTGTGGATTTTCAGGATCAACACTTACAGAAGTAACAGACTGTGTAATAGGATCAGATGTTCCCGGAACTGTTAAAGGTATTTCCTGTGTTGATACGATACACTCAGGACTTGACACATCAGCACGAGCATAATTATAAGCCAGAGCTAGATTTGCAATACGGTATAGTTTACCATCCTGTGTACCAACGAAAATATAATTTGCATCATTTGAAACACCTATACTTTGAGCCGTTCCTACAAAACCTTCATCAAAATTTGAAATTTCAAACCATTCAGGGGTTTTATCAAACTGATGCAATTCAGCAGTCATATATACCTTATTAAAAGAAGCAATAAAAAACCGTGATGAAACAATATCCTGAACTAAAACAGAATCACCTGCCGGCAAGTCCTCTTCCAAAGTATAATAAAAAGGCTGACCACTATTATTACTCCGAACCTGAACAGTAGTACCTGACGCTTCATTTTCAGAAGCATAATACATAACAGAATCACGACTATTTAGATTATCGAAGCTTTCCCACAGTGCAGTAGGAGTATAAAAATTAGTTGTTGCAATACTCAAATCATCCATAAACTGATTTGACCAGTTTTCACCAGCATCGTTAGATCTAAAATTAACTCCATCAATTGTACTTACAACAAGTACATTTCTATCAATTTTTGAGATAACAGTTGATCCACCATACCCAGTAAGAAGAACTTCACCTTGATTAACAGTATTTCCTTCACCAGTAATAAGGATATTACCAACTTCCTGGCCACCACCTGTAACAAAATTCATACTTCCTGAAACTCCAACACTGTAAAACTGAGTTGTAAAATAGCTTCTGTTACTAGTTTCAAATTCATATTCACCTTCAACAATAGAACCTATTGCAACACCACCATTGGTACCAATAAAGAATGTGCTGTTATCACCAGGCTGGAACACATAAGCATTATGTCCGCTAGGAAGATAATTAGGTAAATAAGGTAATGTTGCATTAGTTGAGATACTTTTCCATGCAAAATAACCAGTTTCCTGTACCATTTCACCTTCCCAACCATAAAAGCCACCAAGAAGAACTTTATAAGGATTTCCAGGATTAACTGCTAAAGCATTATTATAAACGCCCCATCCAAGAAAAATACCAAGTGAATTAGATGCTGGCAGTATTGTACGCCAGTTTTCACCGACATCTTCTGAGAGGTAAATACCTTCCAACTGACCAACTGCATTCACAACACTTGCATAAAGAACATTAGGATCAGAAGGAGCAAAAGCAAACTCAATTCTTCCTACATTATCAACAGGTAAACTTACTGAGTCTCCTGTTGATTTTAAAACAAACTCATCAGGATTTCCTGATGTTGACAAATAACACAAGTTATCAACACATGCAACAACAATACCATTTTCAGAAACAGAAACTTCCCAGGAATTAGCAGCTAACTCAGTCCCAGCAGTATCAGTAGCAATATTCCAGCTATCACCCCCATCAGATGAATATTTCAAACCAGTATTAGTTGCAGCATATACATTTCCTGACATATTATCAACTGCCAATTCATTAACAAATGCCCAATCACTATCAGGATTATTTAACGCAGGTTGTGTAGAGGTAAGTAGCGAAAAGTTCTCACCATCAGTTGATGTATAAATACCCTGACCAACAAAACCAGATAAAATTCCATACTGATTTAAACCTGATACACCCCATGATTGAAAACCTTCTCCTGTCCCAACATAAATCTTACCATTGTTATCCTGAACCATGGAGGTTACATTAAGATTATAAGTTTGCTCATTAACCTTTCTCCAGCTAATACCAACATTCTCTGATTTCCAAATACCTCCTGAAACACCAGCAGCGTATAGAGTCTTACTCTGCGAATCAGTATTATCAAACAAAATTGCACGAGTACGTCCTCCGTAATTATCAGGACCTAACTGACTCCATTTAATATCAGAAACTGAACGTGATCCCTGAAATTGTTTCATTTGTTCATTTAATCTGTGGAGATCTTCCAATGCAATAACTCCTGTATGTTGATTATTCCTGATAACTGAGAAATATTCTACAGAAGGATCGTTTCCATTAACCAACGATTTAATTGCAGTTGATTCATTCTCAAAGTTTGAATCAATTCCCTTCGTAGAAAAGCCCAAAAATAACCCTCCTAACACAATGGAAGTCAACACTAAGCTTAATTGTAAATTTTTTCGTTTCATACTTTATAACTTTATTATACTCATAATTATGGTATCCAAAATTTGAACGCACAAGTTACAGCTTTTTGTCAAACTGAATTAACAATTTGTTAAAAAAAAATCAACATATCTTAATGTTAACAATTAAATGCCATTCACTCAGTGCTCCAGATGTTTACAATAATTAAAATTTAGTCGACAAATAATTCAATTATTATATTCATAAATTCCGGACATACCTATCTCTATTACATACACATTATTTATAAAACTTATTCTATAATAGTAGACGCATGTTTTTTGAATTTGGGTGTCTGGAAGTATAAATATCTTTATAATATTAGCCAATTTTAACCAAAATAGCCTAATATGCCTTAAGCTTTTAGCATATAACAAATAAATTAAATGTAAAAATGGAGAGTGATAATTACAATCTTAACCAGTTTTTAGTTATTTAACCAATACTTTTCCTGTAAACACATTTCTATCTTTCAGTAATTTAACAATATACACACCTTCCGATAAGAAAACATTAATATTTACAGGCACATTAAGTTCAGTATTTTCAGAATATACCAACTGGCCTGAAATATCAAAAATATTTACTTCTCCTCTACCATCCTGACCAATTATGTTCATCTGACCATCAGAATACCAGGCATTAATGATATTGCTATTACTTTCTACTCCATTTATGCCAACAGCACCCATGTGCAGTACATAACGGTCATAAATATCTCCTGCCTGAACAAATATCTCCATAGACCCATTATCAACGCGATTCCAATTTCCGGTTTGACTATCTTCAATATATATAGGAGTTCCCGACAAAGAAAGAGGAACATCAGTAACATTAAGAAAATAATTATCATCTTCAGGAATACGCATTCCAAGAATAACAGAAAGCTCTGTATTAAAATCAGGTATACTATTGATAGCTAATGGAGTGTTATCATTACTATAAGAAAACAACATTGGCACATTGCTATCATAGCTAAAAAACTTCACAGCATCATACTTGTCACGAATATTCTCTGACCTACTATCCTCCAACAGCTTAGTTTCATTATAATACTCATCATTACTTAATCGTAACACCAAAGCATTTTCTTCATTTGATGATTTAAAAGTCATCGAAGACCCATGCTCCCTCATATTCTCAGTAAAATTAATAACAGACTCATCCTGTATAGCCTGCACAAAAAATCCCTGGCCAGGTGCGATAATCGCCCCATCAGTACCTCCATCAATATATACATAATCAGCACCACCTTCTTTATTAGGATCATACATATACGCAAAATTATCATTCAATACAGCAGAATAATTTGCAACTGCAACACTCCAATCGATAGGAGCACTATAAGGATTTCCAAGAAGATTCCATCCTGCAGTCCATATCCAGTTGTCTTTTCCAGGATTATAAGACAAGGTAAAAGGAACAGTACCAAGGCACAAGTCGCCGGATATTGTATTTGTGGGATTTGCCTCATCAAAGGCAATAAGATATCCTTTACCAGGAACAAAGTAATCAGCAGATCCATTAACATCAGTAAAAGTAGGGTAAGTTGTGCCGTTTTGATAATTCACCCAAGTACCTGGCGATGGTTCATCCCATGCATAAAAATCATTTGCATATGAGGGAGAACTCCAATGATTACCAGAAATCATTGCATTACCATCCATCGAAGAAGAAACCTCATGCCATGCTAAAGCGTCTCCCGGTAAGTAGTGCTCGGAAATAATAGTACCAGTATTTGTAATATTATCAACTATTAATGAACCTGTACCAGTAGCATCACTCTTAATTATAATAGTACCTGTATTGGTTAAATTATTTACAGTAATAGAACCATTTAGAATTATTTCACCATCATTAGAAATAACATCATTTACTGTTAAGGTACTTCCTGAAGCAACAGTAATGGTATTACCAGAATTAACAGTAAGGTTTTCAATAGTAACATCCTCATCAATAACAGGATCATAATAATCCGTCCTATTATCTTTACCTACATCAGATCCTTTTAAGATTGACACAAAATCCGTATTCACAATAGGGACTCCTAAACTCTGATCATACCAGTTATCATTTGTTGCCCAATCATTCGTCAAATCACCATACCAAGTATATCCAGCTATTGTTGTATTAACTTCGAAATCGCTTACCGGTATATTATAAATAGACCCTGTGCCACTAAAAGTAGTACTACTAGAAGAAAATACCATTGTACCCTCTCCCGTTATAGCACCATTTACTGTTACATCACCAGAAATATTAATAACACCATCAACAACAATTCCACCATCGGACTCCATTTCAATACAACAACGAGTAGTCAAATGACCATCTTGAAAAATATTAACATTAGATTTATTCTTAAACTGAATACAACCAATAGTAGCATTGCCATATAAATTCATATCACAATTTGATAGGATTTGAATCGTATGACAACTCACATCAGTTTCCTCCACGATAGAGCCAGTTAAATAAACAGTTATTTCAGAAATTCCGGATTGACTACCAGCACTTGGAATATCAGTATCCAATGTAATTGTATGACCATTATTTATAATAGCCTTATCCGTTTGATCAGGAAATCCATCATTCTTATCCCAGGTAGCAGGATCTGTCCAGTTACCACTTTGCACAGAATTATAAGTTTGTCCCTTATCTTGTGCAAACGAGTTAATTCCAAGAAATAATAAAGTAAATAGGAAAATTAGCGTAATTAGTCCTTTCATAGTAATATAGTTAGTAAAAAAAGCAGTTCTTAGAATGCAATAATAAGTAATTTAAGTTAACTGCACAAATTAAATTCTAATAAGCTTAATACAAACTATAATCACAGCACTATTGTGGACAACGATTTATGAAAGATTTGGGATATGGCAATACAAGATAAAGGGTACTGGAAAACCCAGGCTCAGAACATTGGTGGATATGGCATAACGTGGTAAAGGGTACTGTAGACCCGCCTACGCTGAAGCTTCGGCGGGTAAACAAAAAAAAAGGCTGCCATTTACATGCCAACCTTATTATCATCGGCAACGACTTACTTTCCCACTTGGTATAGCAGTATCATTTGCGCTGGCAGGCTTAACCAATCTAACGCATCAATCAATTGTATCCTGTATTACAATTAAATGTCCCATGCGCTTCAGAATCGTTTTTAATGCACATCAGAATCATTTTTGATGCGCATCAGGATCGGTTTTGATGCGCATCAGGATTGTCTCTCATGCGCATCAGGATCCATTTTGATGCGCATCAGAGCTCTAATACCACAAAAGAAAATAGGTAATGCCACAAATGGAAATAAGTAATACCACAAGTAGGAATATGCAATTGCACAAGTAATAAAAGACAGAAGATTAAATGGAAGTGTTAATGATTTGATAATCTGGCATTAATGAGATTTATACTTAATTGAAGGATTCGAAGATAGAGGGATTTGGGGCAAGGTAAGACATGGTAAAGGGGATTGAAGACCTTAGGATCAAAACATTGGTGGATATGACATAATATGGTATAGGGTAACTGGAGACCTTAGGTTCAAAACAATGGTGGGTATGGCATAACATGGTAAAGGGTACTGGAGACCCGCCTACGCTGAAGCTTCGGCGGGTAAACAAAAAAAAAAGGCTGCCATTTACATGACAGCCTTATTATCTTCGGCGACGACTTACTTTCCCACTTGGTATAGCAGTATCATCAGCGCTGGCAGGCTTAACTTCTCTGTTCGGAATGGGAAGAGGTGGACCTTGCCGCTATAGTCACCCAAAGTTCTTTATGGTTTAACTTACCTTCTCGCCCGCCATAGCTTTAGCGAAGGAGGGTATAGTCACCCAAAGTTCTTTATCCGCTTATTAGCGGTGTGTATTTTTTGATATTATCCTTATGACAATATCAATGACAATTATGAAAGAAAGGTTAAAACTTTTTCTGGAATGAGAGTATCTATCTGGTTAAAAAGTCTACGGGTAATTAGTACTGCTCAGCTTTGATGTTACCACCTTTACACTTGCAGCCTATCAACGTCATCGTCTTTAACGACCCTTAAAAGAAGCCTCATCTTGAGGTGAGTTTCGTGCTTAGATGCTTTCAGCACTTATCTCATCCAAACATAGCTACCCTGCGATGCAGCTGGCGCCACAACAGGTACACTAGAGGTTTGTCCAACCCGGTCCTCTCGTACTAGAGTCAGGTCCTCTCAAGCTTCTAACGCCCACAACAGATAGGGACCGAACTGTCTCGCGACGTTCTGAACCCAGCTCGCGTGCCATTTTAATGGGCGAACAGCCCAACCCTTGGGACCTTCTCCAGCCCCAGGATATGACGAGCCGACATCGAGGTGCCAAACCACTCCGTCGATGTGAGCTCTTGGGAGTGATCAGCCTGTTATCCCCGGCGTACCTTTTATCCTTTGAGCGATGGCCCTTCCATACGGAACCACCGGATCACTATGCTCTACTTTCGTACCTGATCGACTTGTCGGTCTCACAGTCAAGCGCCCTTATGTCATTATACTCTTCGCACGGTTACCAACCGTACTGAGGGCACCTTTAGAAGCCTCCGTTACTCTTTTGGAGGCGACCACCCCAGTCAAACTACCCACCAAACACTGTCTCCGCCCTAGGCGGATTAGGCATCAGATAAACAAAGGGTGGTATTTCAAGGGTGACTCCCCGATTCCTGGCGAAACCGGTTCATAGTCTCCCACCTATCCTACACATCATTTATCCAATGTCAATGTTAAGCTGTAGTGAAGGTGCACGGGGTCTTTCCGTCCCGTTGCGGGTAAACGGCATCTTCACCGTTACTACAATTTCACCGAGCTCATGGCCGAGACAGTACCCAGATCGTTGCACCATTCGTGCAGGTCGGAACTTACCCGACAAGGAATTTCGCTACCTTAGGACCGTTATAGTTACGGCCGCCGTTTACCGGGGCTTCAATTAAGAGCTTCTCCAACACTTAGAGCGCTGAATAACCCCTCCTCTTAACCTTCCGGCACCGGGCAGGTGTCAGGCCTTATACGTCATCTTTAAATTTAGCAAAGCCATGTGTTTTTGATAAACAGTCGCCTGGGTCATTTCTCTGCGGCCTCGCCTGAGCGAGGCACCCCTTCTCCCGAAGTTACGGGGTAATTTTGCCTAGTTCCTTAGCCATGAATCACTCGAGCACCTGTGGATTCTCTCCTCGACTACCTGTGTCGGTTTACGGTACGGGCAGCTTATACCTGACGCTTAGAGGGTTTTCTTGGAAGCATGTTTAGGGTCTCTATCCACTCGCCCGAAGGCTCGTGGTACTATCCACCTTTAGCATAAATAGCGGATTTGCCTACTATCTATTTACCTACAGTGTTTAACGTACTATTCCGTCAGTACGCGGACCTTTCACTTCTCCGTCACCTCATCGCAGTATAAGCTGGTACTGGAATATTAACCAGTTGTCCATCGACTTCCCCCTTCGGGTGCGCCTTAGGACCCGACTAACCCTGATCCGATTAGCGTTGATCAGGAAACCTTAGTCTTCCGGTGTGCAGGTTTCTCGCCTGCATTATCGTTACTTATGCCTACATTTGCTTTTCCATAAACTCCACAATACCTCGTCGATACTGCTTCTACGTCGATGGAATGCTCCCCTACCAGTCATAATAATTTATGAATCTACAGCTTCGGTAATGTGTTTATGCCCGATTATCATCCATGCCCGACCGCTCGACTAGTGAGCTGTTACGCACTCTTTAAATGAATGGCTGCTTCCAAGCCAACATCCTAGCTGTCTCTGCAGTCAGACCTCGTTAGTTCAACTTAACACATATTTTGGGACCTTAGCTGGTAGTCTGGGTTCTTTCCCTTTCGGACATGGACCTTAGCACCCATGCCCTCACTCCCGGAGATCTTCTTACAGCATTCGGAGTTTGTCAGGGGTTGGTAGGCGGTGAAGCCCCCTAGCCCTATCAGTAGCTCTACCTCTGTAAGAATGTTATCCGAGGCTGCTCCTAAAAGCATTTCGGGGAGTACGAGCTATCTCTCAGTTTGATTGGCCTTTCACCCCTACCCACAACTCATCCAAAGACTTTTCAACGTCAACTGGTTCGGTCCTCCATTGCGTGTTACCGCAACTTCAACCTGGTCATGGGTAGATCACCAAGTTTCGCGTCTACCCCCTCTGACTTTTGCGCCCTGTTCAGACTCGCTTTCGCTTCGACTACTCCGCTTAACGGATTAATCTTGCCAGAGAGGAGTAACTCGTAGGCTCATTATGCAAAAGGCACGCCGTTATCCTGATAAATCAAGACTCCGACCGCTTGTAAGCGCACGGTTTCAGGTTCTATTTCACCCTCTTGTTCAGAGTACTTTTCACCTTTCCCTCACGGTACTTGTTCACTATCGGTCTCTCAGTAGTATTTAGCCTTGGCAGATGGTGCTGCCAGATTCAGACAGGGTTTCTCCGGCCCCGCCCTACTCAGGATTCCTCTAACTTATAAATCAATTTTATGTACAGGACTGTCACCTTCTTTGGTCTAACTTTCCAGTTATGTTCTACTATCAATTTATTTCGTATATTAAGGTCCTACAACCCCACAAATGCCGTAACATCTGTGGTTTGGGCTCTTCCGTGTTCGCTCGCCACTACTTACGGAATCACTATTGTTTTATTTTCCTCCGGGTACTTAGATGTTTCAGTTCCCCGGGTTTGCCTCCTGACGAATCAGGATACCTGGCCTTCAACCAGGTGGGTTGCCCCATTCGGATATCTCCGGATCAATGGTTATTTGCACCTCCCCGAAGCTTTTCGCAGCTTATCACGTCCTTCGTCGCCTCTGAGAGCCTAGGCATCCGCCGTACGCTCTTAGTAACTTTCTTAACCTATTTCGTAATAGGTGCTCTCGCACCAGCAAAATATTTTAACTTTCTTTCAACATGTCAATGAACTCTTCTCTTAGGTCTTTCCCTAAGTTGTGGAGAATAAGGGAGTCGAACCCTTGACCTCTAGAATGCAAATCTAGCGCTCTAGCCAACTGAGCTAATCCCCCAATCTTTGTCCCGGGTAGTAAGTCTATTCTATATCTCACTCTCTCCCGGTCCTGCTTAAGTAGTCCCGCGCAGACTTGAACTGCGGACCCCTACATTATCAGTGTAGTGCTCTAACCAACTGAGCTACGGGACTCTATCACCCGGTAGCCTTTCCGTTATAGCTTCTGACAATCTACTATAAGGAATTGCCCTTCTCCTGAACTCTTTAAAAAATGAATGCCAAACCAATGTAATCTCTCACATACTCTTTTTGCTTTTACCTTATGCCTCTGATCTCTCCAGAAAGGAGGTATTCCAGCCGCACCTTCCGGTACGGCTACCTTGTTACGACTTAGCCCCAGTTACTAGTTTTACCCTAGGCAGCTCCTTGCGGTAACCGACTTCAGGTACCCCCAGCTTCCATGGCTTGACGGGCGGTGTGTACAAGGCCCGGGAACGTATTCACCGCGCCATGGCTGATGCGCGATTACTAGCGATTCCAGCTTCACGAAGTCGGGTTGCAGACTTCGATCCGAACTGAGACCGGCTTTAGAGATTCGCTCCCTGTCACCAGGTGGCTGCCCTCTGTACCGGCCATTGTAGCACGTGTGTAGCCCTGGACGTAAGGGCCGTGCTGATTTGACGTCATCCCCACCTTCCTCTCTACTTGCGTAGGCAGTTCTCCTAGAGTCCCCATCTTTACATGCTGGCAACTAAGAGTAGGGGTTGCGCTCGTTATGGGACTTAACCCGACACCTCACGGCACGAGCTGACGACAACCATGCAGCACCTTGTAAATTGTCCGAAGAAAATAGCCTTTCAGCTACTGTCAACTTACATTTGAGCCCAGGTAAGGTTCCTCGCGTATCATCGAATTAAACCACATGCTCCACCGCTTGTGCGGGCCCCCGTCAATTCCTTTGAGTTTCAACCTTGCGATCGTACTCCCCAGGTGGATCACTTATCGCTTTCGCTTAGTCACTGACTGTGTATCGCCAACAACGAGTGATCATAGTTTACGGCGTGGACTACCAGGGTATCTAATCCTGTTCGCTCCCCACGCTTTCGTGCATGAGCGTCAATATCGGCTTAGTAAGCTGCCTTCGCGATCGGTGTTCTGTAGCATCTCTATGCATTTCACCGCTACATGCTACATTCCGCCTACTTCAACCGTATTCAAGACTACCAGTATCAAAGGCAGTGCCGGAGTTGAGCCCCGGGATTTCACCTCTGACTTAATAGTCCGCCTGCGCACCCTTTAAACCCAATAAATCCGGATAACGCTTGCACCCTCCGTATTACCGCGGCTGCTGGCACGGAGTTAGCGGTGCTTATTCGTATAGTACCTTCAAGCTAATTTACAAATTAACATTTATTCCTATATAAAAGCAGTTTACGACCCATAGGGCCTTCTGTCCTGCACGCGGCATGGCTGCGTCAGAGTTGCCTCCATTGCGCAATATTCCTTACTGCTGCCTCCCGTAGGAGTCTGGTCCGTGTCTCAGTACCAGTGTGGGGGATCATCCTCTCAGAACCCCTAGACATCGTTGCCATGGTGAGCCATTACCTCACCATCTAGCTAATGTCACGCATGCCCATCTTTAACCACCGGAGTTTTAACTGCTCTATGATGCCATTGTGCAGTGTTATGTGGTATTAATCCCGATTTCTCGGGGCTATCCCTCTGTTAAAGGTAGGTTGCATACGCGTTACGCACCCGTGCGCCGGTCGTGTGGTCAGCAAGCTGACCCTTACCCCTCGACTTGCATGTATTAGGCCTGCCGCTAGCGTTCATCCTGAGCCAGGATCAAACTCTTCATTGTATATTGTTTGTCCTTTTTTTCAAAAGAATGTTTTATATGCTTTCAAGATCCTGACAAAAGGTTGCTATCTTTTCCTGTTTATCTCAAAACAGGGGTATGTGTTCCTTTACTTGGCTTGGCTTCATTATGTCTATGAACTCGCCGCTCTATCACGGCTCTTTTCTTCTTGTTTTCCCCATTTGAACGGGGTTGCAAAAGTAATACTTTTTTTATTCCAAACAAGCCTTTTTGTAAAAAAATTTAATCTTTTTTTAAACTCTCTCTTTTGACCGTTCTGCCACTCCTGTTTTCCTCTTTCTCCCTCCTGTGGCTGTATTACTCTCACTATTTTTATGAACTGTTCGTATCAAACGAGCGGCAAAAGTACTCCTTTTTTCTTTCCTTGCAACTTTTTTGTTGAGTTTTTTTTAATCTTAATTTGACATTAATACTATCTAACTAGTTATCTGGTGATTAATGTCACATATAATTTTCAGTTTTTTTGAATATCTAATACAAATTTGCATCATCAATACAACAAAGCAAATCTATTATGAGAAGTTTCGTGAAATTTAGCATTCAGAACTACTCCTATTATATATATATATAAGGTATTCATATTTTACGTAAATAAAAAAAGTCTGACTAAAAGCCAGACTTTTCTCTAAAGCTTAAATGAAATTATTTGATAAACTTAAAATCTTTACCCAAATAACATGCAGAATCACCAAGTAATTCTTCAATACGAAGTAACTGATTGTATTTAGCAATACGGTCAGTACGGCTTGCAGATCCGGTTTTGATTAATCCAGAGTTGAGAGCAACTGCTAAATCTGCAATAGTCACATCCTCTGTTTCACCTGAACGGTGACTAATAACAGCAGTATAACCACTACGATTTGCCATTGTCACAGCGTCAATAGTCTCAGTTAAAGTACCAATCTGATTAACCTTAATTAAAATAGAGTTTCCAACACCTTTCTTTATACCATCGCTTAAACGTTTTGTATTAGTAACAAAAAGGTCATCACCAACCAACTGAACACGATCACCCATTTTGTTCGTCATGAGTTTCCAACCATCCCAGTCATCTTCAGCCATACCATCTTCGATAGAAATAACAGGATATTTTTTTGTCCAATTATCCCAATAATCAACCATTTCTGCTGGAGTAAGTTTATCACCAGTAGACCATTTAAGATGATAGACATTCTCTTCAGGAATAAAATATTCAGATGATGCTGGGTCAAGAGCTATGTAAATATCTTCACCTGGTTTGTAACCAGCAGCCTCAATCGCTTTAAGCACAACCTGAATTGCTTCTTCATTTGATTTAAGATTAGGAGCAAAACCACCTTCATCACCAACATTAGTTGAATAGCCAAGGTTTTTCAGCACAGCCTTAAGGTTATGAAATACTTCAGCACCCATTTTCAACGCCTGATTAAAGTTAGCAGCGCCAACAGGCATAATCATAAATTCCTGAAAATCTATACTATTATCAGCATGAGAACCACCGTTTAAGATATTCATCATTGGAATAGGTAACATCTTAGCATTAACACCACCTATATATCTAAATAGATGTTGATTTGTTTCTTGAGCAGCAGCATGAGCAATTGCAAGAGAAACACCAAGAATGGCGTTAGCACCAAGATTTCCTTTATTTTCAGTACCATCAATTTCGATCATTCTTTTATCAATCTCAACCTGATCAGTAACATAATAGCCATTAAGTTCTTCAGACAGAATATTGTTTACATTCTGAACTGCTTTAAGAACACCTTTACCCAGATATGTATCTTTATCCTGGTCACGCAATTCAACAGCTTCATGAACACCTGTCGATGCTCCAGAAGGCACTGCAGCTCTTCCTACGATTCCACTTGCTGTATAAACATCTACTTCAACAGTAGGGTTTCCTCTTGAATCCAGAATTTGTCTTCCGTGTATTCCTGTAATTTGACTCATATTCTTTAATTTTTAATGTTGCGCGAAAATACCATTTTTTTAATAAAACCCATTTATTTCTTTAATATGAAAGCTATTATTTATCTGAAAATCATATCTTATTAACACAATCGTCTTCATTATGCAATTTAAAACGATTGCATAGAAAATAAAAAAAAAGGATGATAACCTAACGATTATCATCCTTCTCATAAAGTAAGAAGAAATATTATCTATTCCTATTTTTTTTCAACATCAGATGTTTCATCTGATGCAGAATCGGAATTTGAATTATCAGTAACTTCTGCTTCTGATTTTTCTTCAACAACTTCTGCTTCTGCAACAGGAGCTTCAGTCTTTACAACATCCACTGGAGCATCTTCAGTAGTTTTTTTAGATCCACCACCACGACGTCGGCGAGTTGATTTTTTCTTAGCAGTTTTCTCAGCAAGAAGGTTTTCATTATAATCAACCAACTCAATCATAGCCATTTCAGCACTGTCGCCAAGTCTACTACCTAATTTAATAATACGTGTATATCCACCAGGTCTGTCAGCAACTTTGGTTGAAACTTCTCTAAATAATTCAGATACAGCATCTTTATCCTGCAGGTAACTAAATACCACCCTACGGGAATGAGTTGTATCATTTTTAGATTTAGTAATAAGTGGCTCAACATATCCTCTAAGAGCCTTAGCTTTTGCGAGGGTTGTAGTAATTCGTTTATTAATAATCAACGATGTTGCCATATTTGAAAGCATTGCTTTCCTGTGTGTGGATGTTCTACCTAAATGGTTAAAACTCTTTTTGTGTCTCATCTCGCTTAATCCTTATCCAATTTATATTTCGCTGTATTCATACCAAACTCAAGACCCTTCTGAGCCACAAGCTGATCAAGTTCAGTAAGAGATTTCTTACCAAAGTTTCTAAACTTGAGGAGGTCATTTCTATTATAAGCTACCAATTCGCCAAGTGTTTCCACATCTGCTGCCTTAAGACAGTTCAGAGCGCGAACTGAAAGATCCAAGTCAACGAGCTTAGATTTAAGCAATTGACGTACATGTAATGTATTTTCATCAAATTCCTCATTAACAGATTTTTCTTCTGTTTCGAGAGTAATTTTCTCATCGGAGAAAAGCATAAAATGATGAATCAATATCTTTGCGGCTTCCTTCAGAGCATCCTTAGGATGAATTGACCCATCAGTTTTTATTTCAATCACGAGTTTTTCATAGTCAGTTTTTTGTTCAACTCTGAAATTCTCAACATGAAAATTAACATTTTTAATAGGAGTGTGAATTGAGTCAATTGCAATGGTTCCCACTAAAGCTTCCTCGTCAACATTTTCTTCAGCAGGAACGTATCCTCTGCCTTTTTTAATTGTTAATTCGAGGCTCAGTTTCACAGATGGATCAAGGTGGCAAATAACTTCTTCAGGGTTAAGCACCTGAAATACAGACAAAAATTTATTAATATCGCCAGCATTAAACACTTCCTGATCGCCGATAATTATATTGACCTTTTCACTATTCTCACTTTGTATTTGCTGCTTAAATCGGATTTTTTTCAAATTAAGAATAATCTCCGTTACATCTTCCACCACACCTTTAATGGTAGAAAATTCATGAACAACGCCATCAATTTTCACAGATGTAATGGCAAATCCTTCGAGTGATGATAGTAGAATTCGTCTGAGGGCATTACCGATTGTAATACCGAATCCCGGTTCCAGCGGACGGAATTCAAAGATTCCGTGGAATTCATCGGCTTCATTCATTATAACCTTATCGGGTTTCTGAAATGCTAAAATTGCCATAATTTATCTTTAACTTTAAAATTATCGAAAATAGTAATTTATTATTTAGAGTACAACTCTACAATAAGTTGTTCCTTTATATTCTCAGGAATTTCTTCACGAGGAGGATAATTAAGGAATTTTCCCTGGAGTTTTTCACTATCCCATTCCAGCCATGAAAAGCTTTTATGTGGACTTTCAAGTGATTCGCTGATTACAACCATACTTTTCGACTTCTCACGAACACCCACAATATCACCTTCTTTAAGAGAGAAAGATGGAATGTTTACGATTTCACCATTAACAGTTATGTGACGGTGAGAAACAAGTTGACGTGCAGCCGAACGAGTAGGAGCAATACCTAATCTGAAAACAGTATTATCCAAACGTGCTTCGATTAGTTTGAGAAGGTTTTCACCTGTAATACCCTTCTTACGTGAGGCCGTTTTAAAAATATTACGGAATTGTTTTTCAAGAATTCCATAAGTATATTTAGCTTTTTGTTTTTCCTGAAGCTGAATACCGTACTCTGATTGTTTCTTTCTTCTTTTATTCGCACCATGTTGTCCCGGAGGGAATGCCTTTTTTTCAAGGAATTTATCCGGTCCATAAATAGGATCGTTAAATTTACGTGCGATCTTGGACTTTGGTCCTGTATATCTTGCCATAGCTTAGATTTTTTCTCGGTTATAAGTTATACCCTTCTACGTTTAGGAGGACGACATCCGTTATGTGGCATAGGAGTAACGTCAACAATTTCTGTTACTTCAATACCTGATGAATGGATTGTTCTAATAGCTGATTCCCTACCAGCTCCAGGTCCTTTTACATATACTTTTACTTTTCTTAGCCCCAGATCATATGCTGTTTTTGAACAGTCGGTAGCTGCCATCTGAGCAGCATAAGGGGTATTTTTCTTGGAACCTTTAAATCCCATCTTACCAGCTGACGCCCAAGAAATAACCTGACCTGTTTCGTTAGTCAAAGAAATAATGATATTATTAAAAGAAGCTTTAATATATGCATTACCACTTGGCTCAACTTTTACTACTCTTTTCTTTTGATTTCTGGTCCTTTGTGCCATACTTCTAAATTTACTAGACTATGAATTGATTATTAACTATTATTTCGGAGCCATTTTCTTATTGGCAACAGTTTTCTTACGTCCTTTACGTGTACGGGCGTTATTTTTAGTATTCTGACCTCTTAATGGTAATCCAAGACGATGTCTTATACCTCTGTAAGTTCCAATGTCCATTAAACGTTTAATGTTCATTTGCGTTTCTGAACGTAATTCACCTTCAACTGTTAAATTTTCACTGATGACATTACGAATTGTATTTTGTTGCTCATCAGTCCAATCTCCGGCTTTAACATTCCAATCCACTTCAGCTTTTGTTAAAATATCCTGCGCTGTGCTTCTGCCAACACCATAGATATAAGTCAAAGCTATTTCTCCTCTTTTGTTGTTTGGGATATCTACTCCTGCAATTCTAGCCATAATTATTATTTTTTATCAGCATTTAACAATAACAGGTTACCCTTGTTTTTGCTTATACTTAGGGTTCTTTTTGTTTATAATATACAATCTTCCTTTACGACGAACAATTTTGTCGTCAGGTGTTCTCTTCTTTATAGATGCTCTTATCTTCATCGTTATTTCTATTTGTATCTGAATGTAATTCTACCTTTAGTCAAGTCATAAGGCGACATTTCCAATTTTACTTTATCGCCTGGTAATATTTTAATATAATGCATCCGCATTTTACCAGAAATGTGAGCTATAATTATGTGCCCATTTTCCAGTTCAACCCGAAACATAGCATTTCCGAGAGATTCAATTACTGTTCCATCAAGTTCTATCGACTTCTGTTTAGCCATATAATATATTATTTTTTTGACAACACTTCCTCAATATATTCAAAAGTTGAAAGAATATCAGCTTTTCCGTTCCTGACAACAACATCATGCTCAAAATGAGCAGAAGGCTTAGAGTCAGCAGTACGGATTGTCCAGCCATCATTATTTTGCACTACATTTTTAACACCAAGGTTAATCATAGGCTCAATAGCCAGACACATTCCTGATTTTAACTTTATCCCTGATCCTCTTCTACCGTAATTTGGCACTTCTGGCTTCTCATGCAGATTTCTGCCAACACCATGTCCTACCAAATCTCTCACAACCGAATAGCCAAAACTTTCCACAAAATTCTGAACAGCGTAACCAATATCACCTATTCTCTTACCCACAATTGCCTGCTCAATTCCCAAATAAAGAGATTCTTTTGTTCTTTCAAGAAGCAAAAGCACCTCGGAATCAACATCACCAACAGCAAAAGTATAAGCTGAATCACCATAGAATTCATTCATTAAAGTACCACAATCAATAGAAACAATATCTCCATCATTTAGGACTCTATTTCCCGGAATACCATGTACAACCTCATCATTTACTGAGATACATAATGTTGCGGGAAAACCACCATATCCTTTAAATCCAGGTACCGCTCCATTATCACGAATAAATGTTTCAGCAACCTTATCCAATTTACTAGTAAGGACACCAGGTTCAATAATCTTAGCTACTTCGGCTAAAGTTTTTCCAACAAGTAAAGAACTCTGTCGTTGTAATTCAACTTCTTCTTCTGTTTTAATATATATCATAAAACGATGAAAAATGAATTACATGTTAAAAGATGGTCTACCCTTAATACGACCTGATTTCGTCAGACCATCATAATGACGCATCAGTAAATAACTCTCAATTTGCTGTAATGTATCCAGAACAACACCTACAAGAATCAACAATGATGTTCCACCATAAAATTGCGCAAATCCAGAATTAACACCAGCTAACATTGCGAAAGCAGGCATAATTGCTATAATCCCTAGGAATATTGATCCAGGTAGTGTTATACGAGACAGAATATTATCAAGATATTCAGCAGTCTTTTTGCCAGGTTTAACACCAGGGATAAATCCGCCATTTTTCTTAAGATCATCAGCCATTTGCTTAGGATTAATGGTTATAGCAGTATAAAAATAAGTAAATGCTATAATCATCACAAAGAAAGTGAAATTATACCAGAATCCTGTATAATCAGCAAATGCTGCAGCAAATCCAGTTAATGTTTCAGAATCTGAGAAACCTACTAAAGTAATAGGCAGGAACATAATAGCCTGAGCAAATATAATAGGCATAACACCAGCTGAATTAACTTTCAGAGGTAGATACTGGCGCACACCACCATACTGTTTATTACCCACAATTCGTTTTGCATATTGTACAGGAACACGACGCGTACCCTGAACGAGAAGAATTGTAAACAGGATAACAAAAACAAGAATTACTAGTTCCAACAGGAAATACACAAGGCCACCACCAAAAGCACCCATTTTAGATGCAAATTCCTGAACTAGTGAACTGGGCAATCGGGCAATGATACCTATCATAATAATGAGTGAAATACCATTACCAATACCTTTATCTGTAATTTTCTCACCTAGCCACATTACGAAAAGCGTACCGGCGATCAATATTATTGTAGACGAAACCCAGAAGAATACAGGTGGAGATGAAATAGCAGCATTAAAAGGAGTAATCGCTTCAGACGGCAATTGCGAAACAAGATTTGCAATATAACCTGGAGCCTGAAGAGCAACAATAATAACAGTTAAGTAACGTGTTATTTGATTAATTTTTCTACGACCGCTTTCACCTTCACGTTGTAAACGTTGGAAGTATGGGATAGCCATACCCAGCAACTGAATAACAATAGATGCTGAAATGTAAGGCATAATACCCAAAGCAAAAATAGATGCATTTGAGAAAGCACCACCCGAGAACATATTGAGCAGTCCCATCAAACCACCCTGCCCTTGCTGTTGAAGGTTTGCAAGCATATTAGGATCAACACCCGGTAATACGATATATGATCCTAAACGATAGATCAAAATAATACCAAGAGTATAGAGAATTCTATTTCTCAACTCATCAATTTTATTTATATTTCTAATGGTTTCGATTAACTTCTTCATCTATTTTAGATTTTATTTACAGAACCACCCTGTGCTTCAATGGCAGCCTGTGCTGATTTAGTAAAACCATGAGCACTAACCTGTAGTTTAGCTTTAAGTTCACCAGCGCCTAAAATTTTAACGCGGTCATTCCTGCGAGCCATACCATTTTCGATCAGTACATCAATATTTATTTCAGAAATATTTTTCTTTTCCGCCAGGGTCTGGAGATCACGAACGTTTATTCCCCTGTACTCTACACGGTTAATATTTTTAAACCCAAATTTCGGGACTCTACGGTAGAGAGGCATCTGACCACCTTCAAAACCAAGCTTACGCTTATATCCCGAACGCGACTGTGCACCTTTATGTCCTTTTGTGGAAGTGCCACCACGACCAGAACCCTGGCCTCGCCCTATTCTCTTTTTGTTCTTTACAGAACCATCTGCAGGTTTAAGACTACTTAGATCCATTATAATAATTTTTAAATTTCTTCAACTTTCACTAAATGCTTAACTTTATTAATCATACCTTCAATCTGAGGTGTAAGTGTATGTTCTTTGGGGTTGTTAAGCTTTTTAATTCCCAAAGCCTGAAGTGTTAACTTTTGCCTTTTTGGCTTATTAATAGCACTTCTTACCTGTGTAACTTTTACTTTCTTCATTCTGCTATATTTTACACATTAACCGTTAAAAACAGTATCTAATTCAACACCTCTCATCTGAGCAACAGTATAAGGATCCCTCATTTTAGTAAGAGCATCGATAGTTGCTTTTACAACAGAGTGAGGATTTGAAGATCCTTTAGACTTAGCAAGCACATCCTTAACGCCAACACTTTCGAGTACAGCACGCATAGCACCACCGGCAATCACACCAGTACCAGGTGCAGCAGGCTGAATATATACTCGCGCACCGCTATATTTACCAATTTGCTCATGGGGAAGTGTACCCTTAAGCACAGGTACTTTCACAAGATGTTTTTTAGCATCATCAATACCTTTAGCAATTGCTGATGTTACTTCTTTTGCTTTACCAAGACCATAACCTACAACTCCATTTTCATTTCCAACAACAACAATTGCTGAAAAGCTGAAGGTACGACCACCTTTAGTAACCTTCGTTACTCTCTGAATGCTTACCAGTCTGTCTTTAAACTCAATCTCACTGGATTTAACACGTTTTATATTTGCGTTTGTCATGATCTATTAAAATTTAAGTCCTCCTTTTCTGGCTGCCTCGGCAACTGCTTTCACACGGCCATGATACAAATATCCGTTTCGATCGAAAACAACATTTTCAATATCAGCGATTTTAGCTTTATCAGCGATTTCCGTTCCTACTTTTTCAGATTGTTTAATCTTTGTAAGTTTTGAATCCTCCACACTAAAATCACGTGAAGATGCTGATGCTAAAACAGTGCCTTCAGAATCGTCTATTAACTGAACATAGATTTGCTTATTGCTTCTAAAAACAGTCATTCTTGGTCTTTCGGCAGTACCAATAATAGTTTTTCTGATTCTCTTTTTGATTCTGAATCTGCTATATGCCTTTTTATTTTTAATTCCCATTATACTAGGTTTTAACTGTTATTAGTTAATTACTTATCACCAGCAGCTTTACCAGCTTTCTTTCTAAGCTCTTCACCCTGGTATTTAATTCCTTTACCCTTGTAAGGTTCAGGTTTGCGTAAAGATCTGATTTTTGCTGCTACTTGTCCCACTAGCTGCTTATCAATTGAAGTAAGTTTAATCAGAGGGTTTTTTCCTCTTTCAGAAACAGTTTCAGCTTTAATTTCTTCAGGAAGCTGAAGATAAATATGATGGGAAAACCCAAGCGCAAGATCAAGTAATTGACCTTTTGCGTCTGCTTTGTACCCTACACCAACTAATTCCTGCACGATGGTATAACCTTCAGTAACACCAGTCACCATATTAGCTATTAAAGCTCTGTACAACCCATGTTTAGATTTATGGTCTTTACTTTCTGTAGATCTATTAAGAACAACATTTCCATCATCCACGCTAATGGTAATAGCAGGATCAATTGTTTGTTCAAGCTCGCCTAATTTTCCTTTCACCTTAACAATATTCTTGTCGCTAACAGTTACAACAACACCATCAGGTAAAGCTATCGGCAAATTTCCTATACGTGACATTCTCTATCTCCTTCTTTTAACTTACAAAACAAATTACTTCACCCCCAACACCGAGTTTACGAGCTTCTTTATCGGTAATTACTCCTTTAGAAGTTGAAAGAATTGCAATACCTAAGCCATTAATTACGCGAGGTAATTCATCAGAGCTAACGTAGTTACGCAATCCGGGGGTTGAAATTCTTTTAATATCAGTAATCGCCGGTAATTTAGTAACCGGATGATATTTCAATGCTATTTTAATTTTCCCTTGAGTATCATCGTCTTCGAATTTATAGTTAAGGATATATCCTTTTTCAAAGAGGATTTTGGTAATATTCTTCCTTATATTAGAAGCAGGTACTTCTAACATTCTGTGCTTTGCAGCAACAGCGTTTCTTATCCTGGTCAGGTAGTCTGCTATTGGATCGGTTATCATCTGACTATACTTTTATTTAATTACCAACTAGTTTTTTTAATCCCTGGGATAAGACCTTTGTGAGCCATTTCACGGAAATTAATACGTGATATACCAAACTGTCTCATATATCCCTTAGGTCTTCCTGTTAACTGGCAGCGATTATGCAGGCGTACAGGAGAAGCATTACGAGGTAATTTCTGTAATCCTTCGTAGTCACCAGCAGCTTTCAAAGCAGCACGCTTTTCAGCATACTTTGCTACCATTTTTTGTCTTTTGCGCTCACGCGCTTTCATTGATTCTTTTGCCATGAGCTATCCGTTTTTTTGATTTTTAAATGGCAATCCAAACATTTTCAGCAATGCAAAAGCTTCTTCATCAGTTTTTGCAGTTGTTACAATGTTAATATTCATACCATTAATATTGTTTACTTTATCAATATCAATTTCAGGAAAAATCAGCTGTTCAGTAACACCAAATGAATAGTTTCCACGGCCATCAAAACCTTTATCACTGATACCATTAAAGTCACGAACACGTGGAAGAGCAACAGCAATTAATCTGTCAAGAAACTCATAAAGTTTCACTCCTCTAAGAGTAACGCGAACTCCAATAGGATTACCTTTTCTAAGTTTGAAGTTACTAACATCTCTTTTAGAAATTGTAGGAACAGCTTTTTGACCTGTAATAGCTGACATTTCTGCAATACCAAGATCAATAAGCTTTTTATCTGTAAGAGCAGCGCTTATACCCTGGTTAATTGCTATTTTTGTAATTTTTGGCACTTCCATAACAGTTTTATAACCAAACTGCTTGGTGAGTGCGGGAATAATTTCCTCTTTATACCTTGTTATTAATCTTGGTGTAGTGTCCATTACTTAATAGCCTCCCCTGATTTTTTTGAAAAACGAACTTTTTTTCCGTTGCTTTCGTCGATTTTAATACCTGTACGTGTAGGTTGCCCGCTTTTATCCATAAGCATGAGGTTTGAGATATGCACAGGAGCTTCCTGTTTCACAATACCACCTTTAGGATTATCAGCATTAGGACGGGTGTTTTTAGAAATAACATTAACACCTTCAACGATAGCAGAATTGCTAGCAACATTAACAACAAGCACACGGCCTGATTGTCCTTTATTGTTACCTGCAATCACCATTACGTTATCTCCTTTTTTTATATGTAACTTAGCCATAACTAAATTCTTTCTTTTAAAGCACTTCAGGTGCTAATGATACTATTTTCATAAATTGCTTTTCGCGTAATTCGCGAGCAACCGGGCCAAATATACGGGTACCCATCATTTCACCAGCCTGGTTAAGTAAAACAACAGCATTATCATCAAAACGAATATACGATCCATCATTACGACGTACTTCTTTTTTTGTTCTAACAACAACCGCTTTAGCAACAGCACCTTTTTTAATGTTTCCTGATGGGAGCGCATTTTTAACAGTAACTACCACCTGGTCTCCAATAGATGCGTAACGACGTTTTGTTCCGCCCAGTACTCTTATTAGAAGTACTTCCTTAGCTCCGCTGTTATCTGCAACAGCAAGTCTTGTTTCTTGTTGTACCATGGTTATTTAGCCCTTTCTATGATTTCTACTAATCTCCAGTTCTTATTTTTACTTAGCGGTCTTGTTTCCATAATACGTACTGTATCACCGATACCGCAATCATTGTTCTCATCGTGAGCAGTAAACTTAGTAGTTTTCTTGATAAATTTACCGTAAACAGGATGTTTCACACGACGTTCGACCTGCACAACGATGGATTTTTCCATTTTATCGCTTACAACTAAGCCAATTCTTTCTTTACGTAAGTTTCTCTTTTCCATCTTATGACTACTTATTATTATTTTCTGCGATAATTCTACTGCGCAATTCTGTTTCCAGTCGGGCAATTGTTCTCCTGTTAGTCACAATATCATGTGGGTTTTCCAAAGGAGAAACAGCATGATTTAGTTTCAAGCGAGTAAGATGTTTACGTTCTTCCTCGAGACGATCAATGATATCAGCTGTACTCAGCTCTTTTATTACTTCTTGTTTCATCATCCTAAATTTTACTCAGAGTAATCTCTTCTAACAACAAACTTTGTAACTACAGGCAGTTTTTGCGCTGCTAATCTCATTGCTTCTTTTGCAACATCTAATGGTACACCTTCAGCTTCGATAATGATACGTCCAGGAGTAACACGCGCCACGAAATATTCGGGAGCACCTTTACCTTTACCCATCCTTACCTCCGCAGGTTTTTTTGTAACCGGCTTATCAGGAAATATTTTTATCCATATCTGACCTTCACGTTTCATATAACGTGTAACAGCCTGACGAGCAGCTTCTATCTGTCTGGATGTAATCCATCCTTCCTCTAATGTTTTGATTCCGAAAGAACCGAATGCAAGCTGATGACCTCTGTTAGCATTACCTTTCATGCGGCCTTTTTGCTGCTTTCTATATTTTGTCTTCCTAGGTTGTAACATGCCTATTTACTTTTTAAATTTCTTAAATTTTTCTACTATCTTCTTCTACGCTGACGAGGGCCACCTTTTGGAGAAGACTGCCTTGATTTAGTTCCTCCTACAGTTGTTGAAACAAGTTCTGGTTTACCATAGATTTCACCTTTAAAGATCCACACTTTAATACCTATACGTCCATAAGTTGTATGAGCCTCAACAAGAGAATAATCGATATCAGCTCTAAGAGTCTGCAGAGGAATACGACCTTCTTTATACATCTCACTACGAGCCATTTCAGCACCACCTACTCTACCTGAGATAAGTACTTTAATACCATCAGCACCAAGACGCATAGTAGAAGCAATAGAAGTTTTAATAGCTCTACGGAAACTTACTCTTCCTTCGATTTGACGTGCAATTGTTGTTGCAACGATCTGAGCATCAAGTTCAGGGCGTTTTATTTCAGAGATATTAATTTGAACTTCTTTATTAGTAAGCTTTTTTAACTCTTCCTTAAGTTTATCAACTTCTGAACCACCTTTACCAATAATAATACCAGGACGAGCAGTAAAAATAGTTATAGTCACAAGTTTTAATGTCCTTTCGATCATAATCTTCGAAACGCCAGCTTTACTTAAACGAGCATTCAGATAATCTCTGATTTTTCCATCTTCAACAAGTTTTGCTGAAAAATCCTTTCCACCATACCAGTATGAATTCCATCCTTTAATGATTCCTAATCTGAGCCCTATTGGATTACTTTTTTGTCCCATTATTTCTCTGTGTTTTCGGTAATAACTTCTTCTACTTCTTTCTGCAATCTGTTACCTAAAATTAAAGTAACATGATTTGATCTTTTACGAATACGGTGAGCTCTTCCCTGAGGAGCAGGCTGAATTCTCTTAAGAATCCTTCCGCCATCTACACTGATTTCTTTAATATAGAGTTGGTTATCTTCAACGCGTTCACCTTCGTTCTTAACCTCCCAGTTTGCGATAGCACTACGTAATAACTTGTACAGTCTTCCAGAAGCTTCTTTTGGCGAATGCTGAAGCAAACCAAGAGCGTGTTCTACATCCATGCCACGGACTAAGTCAGCAACAATTCGCATTTTACGTGGAGAAGTAGGTACATTACGAAGGCGGGCAATATACAATGTTTTGCGCGCTTCTTTCCTTTTTTCTGCACTAATATGTTTTCTTGATCCCATTATACTGTACTTTATTTGTTACCTTTATTTTTCTTTCCACCATGTCCACGAAATAGACGTGTAGGGGCAAATTCGCCAAGCTTGTGACCTACCAGATTTTCAGTAACATACACAGGGATAAATTTATTTCCATTGTGTACGGCTATGGTCTGTCCCACAAAATCAGGAGAGATCATTGACGCCCTCGACCAGGTTTTAATCACAGTTTTCTTTCCTGACTCAACATTTGCCAGTACTTTCTTCTCGAGTTTAATATCGATGTATGGTCCTTTTTTTAATGATCGGCTCATAATAATTCAATTAACGCTCCTTAATTATTTCTTTCTTTTTTCAACAATATACCTGTTAGATGCTTTTTTAGCAGCACGGGTACGATAACCTTTTGCAGGTAATCCCTTACGTGAACGTGGATGACCTCCAGAGGCTCTACCTTCACCACCACCCATTGGGTGATCAACAGGGTTCATAGCAACACCACGAACTCGTGGACGACGACCTAACCAACGGCTACGGCCAGCTTTACCAGACTTTTCAATATTATGGTCACTATTTGAAACCATACCTACAGTTGCTTTACAAGTCTGTAGAATCATTCTTGTTTCACCTGAAGGAAGCTTAATAATAGCAAACTTACCTTCACGAGTCATAAGCTGTGCATAAGAACCGGCACTACGTGACAGTTTTGCACCCTGACCAGGACGAAGTTCAATATTATGAATTACTGTACCAAAAGGTATTTCACTTAGATAGAGAGTATTTCCAACATCAGGAGACACACCTTTTCCCGACATAATTTCTTGACCTACTTCAAGACCCTGAGGAGCCACGATATAACGTTTCTCACCATCAACGTAGTTAACCAAAGCTATACGAGCAGTACGGTTAGGATCATACTCAATAGTTTTAACTACACCAGGGATATTCTCTTTGTCCCTTTTGAAGTCAATAATTCTATACTTCTTTTTATGACCGCCGCCAACGTTGCGGATAGTCATTCTACCATTACTATTTCTACCACCTGTGCTTTTTTTACCAACGATAAGACTTTTTTCAGGTCTGTCGGTAGTAATGTCTTTATAATCGCTAATTAATTTATAGCGTTGACCTGGGGTTGTTGGTTTATATTTTTTGAGAGCCATTTCTTCTAAATATTGCTAAAGAAATCAATTGTTTCACCTTCAGCCACAGTAACAACTGCTTTTTTAAAGGCCTTTGTCTTACCGGAAATAATGCCTGACTTAGTCATACGTTGTTTCCTTTTACCTGAGTAATTCATAGTGTTTACAGATATTACATCCACACCGTAAAGATCCTGCACTTCTGTTTTAATCTGGAGTTTATTCGCATCTTTGAGAACGATAAACCCATACTGATTAAGACTTTCACCTTTGGCAGTCATCTTCTCTGTAATCACCGGTTTTAATATTACACCCATCTCTTTATAGTTTATTTACTCGCGAATACTTCAGCGATGGTTTTTAACGAACTTTCTACAAAAACAACTTTCTTAGCATTCAGAACTTCATAAGTATTAATATTTTCTGCTCTGAGGACTTTAACCTTTTTAAGATTACGCGCTGACAAATATATATTCTCATCAGCTTTATCCAGAACTAATAAAGTTTTAATATTATTTACCTTCAAGCCAGAAAGAATATTGTTGAATTCTTTTGTTTTTGGATTCTCCATAGAAAAATCTTCCACAACAAGAACACCATCTTCTTTAGCTTTATATGATAAGGCTGACATTCTAGCCAGTCTTTTCACCTTTTTATTAAGCTTAAAATAATAATCACGGGGATGAGGTCCAAATACACGACCACCACCACGGAACAAAGGATTCTTTATGCTACCTGCACGTGCTGTACCGGTACCTTTTTGACGCTTAATCTTGCGGGTACTACCCATGATGTCACTTCTTTCCTTGGAATCGTGAGTTCCCTGACGCTGATTAGCCATATATTGTTTTGCATCCAGATAAATGGCATGATCATTGGGTTCAATTCCAAAGATGGAATCATCGAGCTTCACCTTTCTGTCGGTGGTTTCACCGCTAACCTTATGTACTACTAACTCCATCTTTCTAATTTTACTAATGAATTATTCGGACCTGGTACAGCTCCTTTTACTACTACTAGATTCTTTTCAGGAATAATTTTCATCACCTGAAGGTTGATAAGCTTAACGCGATTACCACCAGTGCGTCCAGCCATACGCATACCTTTAAATACACGTGATGGGTAAGAAGAAGCACCTATAGAACCAGGGGCTCTTAATCTGTTATGCTGACCATGTGTTGCATCATTAACACCTCTAAAGTTGTAACGTTTAACAACACCCTGGAAACCTTTACCTTTTGATACTCCTACAACGTCAATAAATTCACCTTCGTTAAAAACTTCAACGGTAAGAAGATCTCCAAATTGTTTCTTTTCTTCAAAACGGCTAAATTCTGCCATATATCTTTTTGGCGTTGTTTTAGCTTTTGCAAAATGACCTTTCATAGCCTTTGTGGTGTGCTTTTCCTTTTTATCTTCATACGCAAGCTGGATAGCTTCATAACCATCTACTGCTTTTGTACGAACCTGGGTAACAACACATGGGCCAGCTTCTATAACTGTACATGGGATATTCTTCCCATTCTCGTCATAAATCGAGGTCATGCCTATTTTTTTACCTAATAATCCTGACATTTTTACTAATCTTTAAACCGTTATAGTTATACTTTAATCTCTACTTCAACACCACTTGGAAGCTCAAGTTTCATCAATGAGTCAATGGTTTTTGAAGATGAGTTAAATACATCCATTAATCTCTTATAGGTGCTTAATTCAAACTGTTCACGCGACTTCTTATTAACAAAAGTTGAACGATTCACAGTAAATACCTTCTTATGTGTTGGCAAAGGTATCGGTCCGCTAATTACAGCACCTGTTGTCTTTACTGCCTTTGCGATCTTTTCTGCTGATTTATCAACCAGATTATGATCGTACGATTTCAGCTTAATTCTAATTCTTTGACTCACTTTAGTATAATTTATCTAAAAAAATCCTTTAATTTTCTTTATTACTTCTTCGGCTATGAAATCCGGACAATGTTTAAATGAATCGAATTCCATACTTGAGGTTGCCCTACCTGATGTCAGAGAGCGTAATGAGGTAACATACCCAAACATTTCTGACAATGGCACTTTAGCCTTCACTACCTGATAGCCAACTTTTGCAGTTACATCTTCAAGTATTGCGCGGCGCTTATTAAGATCACTTGTTACATCCCCAAGATAATCATCAGGAGTAACAACTTCTACTTTCATAATAGGCTCCAGTAAAATTGATTTAGCTTTTTTAGCAGCCACCTTGAATCCAATTTTTGCAGCCATCTCAAAAGATAACTGGTCTGAATCCACAGGATGATAAGAACCATCAAACAATCTCACCTTCATGCTATCAACAGAAAAACCTGCAAGGACACCATTCTGCATTGCACTTTCGAAGCCTTTTTTAACAGATGGAATAAACTCTTTTGGAATATTACCACCACGAACTTCATCAACAAACTGGAGACCTTCATAACCTTCATCAACAGGTCCTAATTCAAACTGGATGTCAGCAAATTTTCCTCGTCCACCGGTTTGCTTTTTATATACTTCTTTATGTTGAACACTTCCGGTAATAGCCTCTTTATAATTAACCTGAGGCATACCGATATTACATTCAACATTAAATTCACGTTTCAGTCTGTCAATAAGAATATCCAGATGAAGTTCACCCATACCAGAAATAACGGTCTGACCTGAATCTTCATTTGTTTCCACTTTAAAAGTAGGATCTTCCTCAGCCAGTTTAATCAAAGCATTAGTCATTTTATCGATATCCTTTTGAGTTTTTGGCTCAATAGCAATACTGATAACCGGATCAGGGAAAGTTATAGCTTCAAGTAAAATAGGATGTTTCTCATCTGTAAGAGTATCACCGGTATGGATCTTCTTAAATCCAACACCAGCGCCGATATCACCAGCTTCAATTTGTTCCAGAGGTTCCTGCTTGTTAGCATGCATTTGCATAATACGGCTAATACGCTCTTTTTTACCAGTACTTACGTTATAAACATATGAACCGGCCTTAAGAGTACCTGAATACACTCTGAAAAAACATATCCTACCAACAAACGGGTCAGTAGCAATTTTAAACGCAAGAGCGCTAAAGCTGTCGTTTGGATCTGCACTTCTGATTTCTTCCTTTTCTGTTTTAGGATTAATACCCTTAACAGAATCCACGTCAAGCGGACTTGGAAGGAACTCGATAATCGCATTAAGCAGCATCTGAACACCTTTATTTTTAAAGGCTGAACCACACATTACAGGAGTTATCTCCATGCTAAGTGTAGCTTTCCTGATAACATCACTCATTTCCTCTTCGGTAATTGAGTGAGGATCATCCAGGAATTTCTCTAAAAGTTCATCACTTTCTTCTGCAACACCTTCAATAAGTTTCATTCTGTATTCCTGAGCCATATCTTGTAAGTCTTCAGGAATTGGAATTTCAACTATCATAGTACCATCACTACCTTCTTCCCAGACAAATGCCTTATCCTTTACTAAGTCCACAACACCTCTAAAGGTTTCTTCATTTCCAATTGGAATTTGAATAGGAACAGGATTAGCACCAAGTCTTTCACGCATTTGGTCAATAACACCAAAGAAGTCAGCACCCTGACGATCCATTTTGTTAACAAAACTTAGTCTTGGCACTTTGTACTTACTTGCCTGACGCCATACAGTTTCCGACTGAGGTTCAACACCACCAACGGCACAGAACAGTGCTACAGCACCATCGAGTACGCGCAATGAACGCTCTACCTCAACAGTAAAATCAACATGACCGGGAGTATCGATAATGTTTATCTTATGTCTTTTGTTGAATAGTTCCCAATAAACAGTTGTAGCAGCAGAAGTAATAGTAATACCTCTTTCCTGCTCCTGAACCATCCAATCCATAGTGGCTCCACCTTCATGCACCTCACCCATTTTATAATTACGGCCTGTATAATACAGGATACGCTCCGTAGTTGTGGTCTT
Source organism: Bacteroidales bacterium (assembly GCA_963676635.1). Lineage (GTDB taxonomy): Bacteria > Bacteroidota > Bacteroidia > Bacteroidales > F082. The sequence continues at coordinate 3,346,585 of OY781105.1, read as the reverse complement.
ACCGGCGTCAATATGAGCCATAATCCCAATATTACGGGTTTGGAGTAGATTAGTGATATTTTTTACAGGTTTTGCCATTTATTTATCTATCGCTGATATTAAAATCTAAAATGAGAGAATGCTTTATTAGCTTCTGCCATACGATGAGTATCTTCTTTCTTTTTAAAAGCAGCACCTTCTTCTTTATAAGCAGCAAGAATTTCACCTGCAAGCTTCTGGCCCATGCTTTTCTCGTGACGTTTACGAGCAAATCCGATCATATTTTTCATACCAATCGACATTTTACGTCCTGCACGTATTTCAGAAGGAATCTGGAAAGTAGCACCACCAATACGACGACTACGTACCTCAACTGATGGAGTTACGTTTGCCAATGCTTTTTTCCATACCTCTAAAGGATCTTCTTCAGTCCTTTGAGCTACTATATCCATAGCTTCATAGAACAATCTGTATGCTATACTCTTTTTTCCACCCTTCATCAAATTGTTAACAAATTGTGTTACCAATATATCACCAAATTTGGGATCAGGGAGGGTAATTCGCGTTTTCGGTTTCGCTTTTCTCATGACTTAAAGCTTATGCAATTAAATTATTTTTTAGGACGTTTTGTTCCATACTTTGAACGACGTTGTGTACGACCCTCAACACCTGAGGTGTCCAGTGCACCACGAATGATGTGATAACGTACACCAGGAAGGTCTTTAACACGACCGCCTCTGATCATAACAATAGAGTGTTCCTGAAGATTATGTCCTTCACCAGGAATGTATGCGTTCACCTCTTTACCATTCGTAAGCCTTACCCTTGCAACTTTTCTCATCGCTGAGTTAGGTTTCTTTGGCGTTGTAGTATATACTCTCACACATACACCCCGACGCTGTGGACAAGAATCAAGAGCAGGAGATTTACTCTTCTCAACAAGTTTCTTGCGTCCTTTTCTTACTAATTGTTGTATTGTTGGCATATTATTAAAATATTAACTCCAATTTATTTTTTTATAAGGAAAATGAAAAAGTGAATATATTTCGGGTGGTTTTTAAAACCCACACAACATCGCTTATCACTGCTGTGTCCGAAACCTATATCGTTTTACCTTATCAGGTCCCTTTAACTATTACTGTTTCAGCAAGTTTAACTGTTTTCTCGCTTAAAACGGGGTGCAAAGATATAAATATATTTTTTATTAACAATGCATTGATGAAAAAAAATTTAATATTTTATGTTTTTTTTATTCCCCTACAAGATAATTCATAATGTCAGGCTAATTGTTAATATAGGTTGTAGCGCATCTTATTTAATGGTCTTACAGTGAGTTTAAGATCTTTTACCTTCACAGGTTTTTTTGAAACATTCCAAACATTAGCCTTGATGATTGTTTTATCATCATAGCTTCTATTCAAAATCACTCCATGCATATCTGAACTTACTGTTACTTTTGTCCAAATATCTTTTTCAGGACAATATTCAGCTATATTTATTCCTTTCCATCTGATTGTTTCTTTGTCGCTGTCCGTAACTGCAATCACTAACAAAACTTTACCACTCTCATCATTCAACTTAATTTGTGCTGAAAAATCAATAATTCCCGCTTCTCTTTTTAGTATGGTATCAAATGATAGTTCGATTGCCGGCCCCCACTCTTGATTATCTATATAATAATAGGTGTCTTCTGTTGAATCACAAACTATATAATCACTCAGGTCTTTCCAGTTGCCTTTCTTACTGGTTAAATTATCGTAAGTAACTAGGCTTTCACTTTCCTTTGTTCCCTTCTCAGGTTTTCTACAGAAAGTATAAATCTCATAGGTAAACCCATCCTTATATCCTTTTTGATATGGGAAATACTGTTTTACAATACTCAACTCTTCTCCGGTAAGGGCATGTGTAACTACGTAGTCTGTTTTAATTGCTGACACTACTGAATCAAAAACGCATAGCCCTTCACCAATATCTTTCTTTGTAATAAAAGGTGCTTCTTTACTGAATTTATTAAAATAGTACTCATGATAATAACCAACACAATCATCAATAACGGTTACATTATCATTTTCCAGTAAGGCAGTCTTAAACAGTTCTTCATATGGCTGATGGTAATAAACTTTGTAATGCTGCCGCTGATAGATTAATGTAAGAACATTGGCCACAAGAAGAACGAACACTAAAAGTCTTATAACCTTATGAGGGACTTTTCTGTGGAAGGAAAAAAGTACTATATATATATAAGGTGTAGAAAAGATAAGCATAGAATACTGAATAACCGGATTAACCAGAACTGAATAGATGTAACCTATTAATATTGGAGTAATGAACCAGATAAGTAATATCAGTCTTTTTGATAGCTGTTTTCTAAAACTAACTTGCTTTCCTGTAAACAGTAATACTATAATCACACCAATAACAATAATCAAAAGTATGTAGCTGTAATGAATTAAATATGATAGGAAATCAGTAAAAAAAGCAGGGTCTGGCTTTTGCAACCAATAACCAATTCCTCCTTTATTAAGCTGAGCGAAGAAAATTGGTAGATGCGGAATGTATAAAACAAAAATAGTTATACCAGATAAGAAGTAAGGTAATATTGTTTTCCGGTCAATCAGAAAAATGCCTGTTATTCCCACAAGTGCTGCGAACAAAAGGCTAAAATGATGATTATACGCAGACAAAGCAGCAAACAATACATAAAAAACCAAATAGATAACCTTTCGTTTTCTAAAGAAGTAAAGACTCCAGAAATACACCATCATTAAAGTTAAGAAGAGTCCTGAAATATATGGTCTGGCTGTTTGGCTGTACATTACAAAGAACTGTGTAGAAGCAAGCATAACTGCAGAAAACAATCCTGTAATATCATCAAACCATATTTTAGCAATCTCATAGACAATTACAATTGACAAGAGACCTGCAACAATAAACGGCAGTTTTACAGCCATTTCTGAGAAACCAAATATCATTGTCCAGTAGTACAAAAATATCTGAACTCCTGCCGGATGCGTATCACCTTCTATTACTCCATATCTGATTACATCGCCAAGACTATCGTATTGCAATCTGAAAAGAGCACTTAATTCATCATGCATAAACTGTATATTGCCATAATCCCAGAACCTAAGAAGTGCAGCAACAATTACAATAATGAGTAATAAGAAATAATATGAATTCCAGAAATGTGTTTTCTTAACCATAATTAATATAACAAAGTACTTTACAATAAATTGCTCAACACCGTAACCATGGTATTGAATCTTCAAAAATAAACTAATGTTAATAACCAATTAAAGATAATACTAAAAATCAACTATGATTAATTAATTTTGCTCCCCAAATACGATTGACGTGATAGATTTTTTAAAACAACTAAATAAAGAACAATATGACGCAGTAGTCCACACTCAGGGAGCTGCAATGGTAATTGCAGGTGCTGGGTCTGGTAAAACACGTGTCCTTACATACAGAATTGCCTATATGCTCTCACAGGGTGTTGATCCGTTCAATATTCTCTCGCTAACTTTTACAAATAAGGCAGCGCGTGAGATGAAAGAAAGGGTTATTAACCTTATTGGTGATGGTGAAGCCAGAAACGTGTGGATGGGCACTTTTCACTCTATATTTGCAAAGATTCTCAGAATTGAAGGGCATCATCTTGGTTATCCTTCTAACTATACCATCTATGACAGTACAGACAGCAAGCGTCTGATAAAGAACATTATCAGCGATATGAAGCTCGATAACAAACTTTATTCCCCAAACTATGTTGCCTCCAGAATATCTATGGCAAAGTCATCACTCATTTCTGTTGAGGAATACAAAAATGACCCAGATATTCAGTCGGCCGACCAAAGCTCACGTAAACCTCTGATTAAAGACATCTATGCTTCATATCAGGCGCGCCTTATCAGGGCTGATTCAATGGATTTTGATGATTTACTCTTTAATACCTACATATTATTTGACAAATTCCCAAAAGTACTCTACAAATACCAACAGAAATTCCGTTACATACTTGTTGATGAGTATCAGGATACTAACCATGCACAGTACCTGATTATAAAAAAATTAGCTGCCAACACTGAACAAATATGTGTTGTAGGTGATGATGCGCAGAGTATCTATGGTTTTAGGGGTGCCAATATCAGCAACATCCTTAACTTTCGCAGTGATTACCCTGATTACAAACTTTTTAAACTGGAGCAAAACTATCGTTCATCGCAGACAATTGTAAATGCAGCCAACCAAATTATCACTAATAACAAGGATCAGATTAAGAAAACCGTATGGACGGACAATCCTGAAGGAGGCAAGATTGAATATATAAATGCTACCAGTGATAATGAAGAAGGCCTGCAGGTTGCTAATTCTATTTTCGAGATGAAGATGAAAGAACAGCTTCCCAACACAAGTTTTGCTGTCCTTTATCGTACTAACGCTCAGTCGAGATCAATAGAAGATGCCTTACGGGGAAAAAATATACCTTATCGAATCTATGGTGGCACATCTTTCTACAGTAGAAAAGAAATAAAAGATCTTTTGTCATATTTCAGACTTGTGATAAATCAGAATGACGAAGAAGCTCTTCAACGTGTTATTAATGTGCCGGCTCGTGGGATTGGCAAAACAACAATTGAGAAAATCATCATTGCTGCTGATACACATAATGTCAATATGTGGAAGATTATAAACGACCCTGTTAAATATAATCTGGATGTTAATTCAGGCATCGCAGCAAAATTGCGCAATTTCAGCACTATGATCCAAAGCTTTGTTGTTGAGAACAAAACAAAGGATGCTTTTGACATTGCAAATCAAATTACAATTTCATCAGGATTATTAAAATCCTTACGTGATGAAGACACTCCCGAAGCCATAAGCCGTGTTGAAAATATCGAAGAACTGCTTAACGGCATTAAGGATTTCACTGATAAGGCTATTGAAAAAAGCGAAGGTGATATGTCTGTACGTAAAACACTGGATGAATTTATGGAAGATGTTGCATTGCTGACTGATGCCGACAATGATAAGGATGAGGATACTGATAAGGTTACCCTAATGACTATTCACGCATCCAAAGGTTTGGAATTTCCGCATGTTTATATTGTTGGTCTGGAAGAAAACCTATTCCCTTCAATACAATCAATTAGCACAAGGCCAGAGCTTGAAGAAGAAAGGCGTCTGTTTTATGTGGCTATAACCAGAGCTATGAATAGTGTAACATTATCCCATGCTCAAACGCGTTATAAATGGGGTAACTTCACAATATCAGAACCCAGCAGATTCCTTGAAGAGATTCCTTCTAACCTGATAAACAAACCAACTCCTGTTTCATTTACAGAGAGAACAAAAGAGCAGTTTACTTCATCAGACAAACCTGTGTTGAAAAAAAGAAACCTACAACCTGTTAGCAATGATACATCCGCTGCTGAAACAGCTTCTGCCGGAGACATCAGAGAAGGTGCAGAAGTAGAACATAGCAAGTTTGGTAAAGGAAAGGTAATTTCAGTGGAAGGAAACGGGCCCAATCAGAAAGCAACTGTTTATTTTCATTCTGTGGGCAATAAAAATCTGCTTCTCAGGTTTGCAAAGCTTAAGGTTATTAGTTAATTGCTTTTACTACTTTTGTAAAAATTTTAAATATGCATACACTTGAGATATCGAACGTTACTAAGATATACGGCGAACAAAAAGCGTTGGATAATGTAACTCTTAACATCAGCAAGGGTGAAGTTCTGGGATTACTTGGCCCTAACGGAGCAGGCAAATCTACATTGATGAAAATAATAACATCATTTATCCCTCCAACTTCAGGAAATGTATCCGTTGAAGGAATCAATGTTCAGCAAAACTCACTGAAGGTACGTAAACTCATTGGCTACCTCCCTGAACACAACCCTTTATATCTTGAAATGTATGTTAAGGAGTATCTGGAGTTTGTTTATAAGACATATCCTGATCACAAAAACTCAAAAAAAGCTGTTGATGATATTATCAGATTAACCGGACTGGAGGCTGAGAAAAAGAAAAAGATAGGGGCTCTGTCAAAAGGTTATCGCCAACGTGTTGGACTGGCTCAAGCTCTTATACATGATCCGGATATCCTTATACTCGATGAACCAACATCCGGACTTGATCCTAATCAACTTGTGGAAATACGCAAGATTATATCTGACCTTGGTAAAAACAAAACCATAATACTGTCAACGCATATCATGCAAGAAGTTGAGGCTCTTTGTAACCGCGTTGTTATTATTGATCATGGTAAAATTATTGCTGATGACACACCACAAAACCTGTCTAAACTCAATAAACTAACAACAACTTATAAGGTTGAATTTAAAGAAAATGTTGAGAAAAAGACTCTCGAAGGAATTCCCGGAGTTGCTAAAGCAGTAAAAGAAAAAGGCAACGTCTGGATACTAACTTCAAAAGACAACATAGACATTCGTGAAAACGTGTTTAAATTTGCAGTAAACCAAAAACTAAATGTACTATCACTTAGCACTGAAGAACAAAAGATGGAGGATGTTTTCCAAAGACTTACTTCTTGAAGTTCAAAGTTTAAAGTTTAAGATTTAAAGTTCACGGTTTTAAAAAATTATGTATCTTTGCATGCTCGTTTTGGATAAACGGCAATGTGGATAGATTTGATTGATTGCAACCACGGTAAAAAATGCTAAAGCAATACCTGCCGCTGCAATCACATCCCTCCACTAAAATTTTGTTAAACGTTAATTTATTAATATGTCATACTTTTTCACTTCAGAATCGGTATCAGAAGGACATCCTGATAAAGTTTCTGACCAGATTTCAGATGGCGTTCTTGACGAAATGCTTCGTCAGGATCCAAATGCTAAAGTAGCTTGTGAAACTCTTGTTACAACTGGTCTGGCTGTTATTGCGGGCGAAGTAAGAACAACTGCTTATGTTGATCTACAAACTGTTGCCCGGGAAGTAATTCGTAAAATTGGATATACTAAAGCTGCTTATCGCTTTGATGCCGATTCATGTTCTGTTCTTTCAGCTCTTCATGAACAATCATCTGATATCAATCAGGGAGTAGTACGTCAAACAGATGAACAGCAGGGTGCAGGTGACCAGGGAATGATGTTTGGTTTTGCCAACAAGGAAATGGAAAACTACATGCCCTATACCTCAGAGATTGCTCACGATCTGCTTTTTGAACTTGCACAAATTCGTAAAGAAGGCAAGTTAATGACTTATCTTCGTCCGGATTCTAAATCACAGGTTACTATTGAATATGATGATAATGGCAATGCTTTAAGAATTGACACTATTGTTATTTCAACGCAGCATGACGATCTGGGAACGGAAGAAGAAATGCAGAAAATTATCACAACGGATGTTGAAAATATTCTTATCCCCAGAATTAAAAAGCAGCATAATGAAAAAATCCAAAAGCTGTTTGGTGATGATATACGTATTTTGGTAAACCCTACCGGTAAATTTGTAATTGGTGGTCCTCATGGTGACACAGGATTAACAGGACGTAAGATAATTGTTGACACTTACGGTGGACATGGTGCTCATGGTGGTGGTGCTTTCTCTGGTAAAGACTCATCAAAGGTTGACCGCTCAGCAGCATATGCTACTCGTCATATCGCCAAAAACATTGTTGCAGCTGGTGTTGCCGACAAAGTGCTGGTGCAGGTTGCCTATGCTATAGGTGTGGCTGAACCTGTTGGATTTTTTGTAGACACTTACGGAACAGCCAATGTTGACCAAAACGACGGGGAAATTGCCCGCAAACTGGAAACTATATTCGATATGAGACCTTATGCTATTGTTAAAAGATTCGGTTTAAAAAACCCTATCTTTGAAAAGACTGCTTCATACGGACACTTTGGCCGCAAGGCTTATACTGAAGAAATTGAAGTTTTCTACGAAGATGAAACTACTACTTTCAAAGAAAATCGTAATGGTGTTAATGTTTATACTAAAAACGTTGATTACTTTGCCTGGGAAAAACTTGATCACGTAGACAAGGTTAAGAAAGCCTTCGGTTTATAATTTAATATTACAATACAATTTATTGTTTTATTAAACTATCACCCTGTAGCTCTTGCTGCAGGGTTTTTTTATATAAAAATATTGATTATAAATAAATAGAAACCTTGATATATGTGAACTAAACAGATATCTTTATGCCTTGATAATCATACAATTAAATAATGAAGTAATTATTACCTGTGAAAACACTTACTCTCTCTTGTGAAAAGACCTATTCTCACTTGTATAAATAACATTCTGATGCGCATCAAAATGATTTCTGATGCGCATCAGGATCGTTTCTGATGCGCATCAGGATTGTTTTTGATGCGCATCAGACAACTGATTCGTCTTCAGTGAATATCTAATTCCTGAAATAACAATAGTTATTAATAGCTGTTCACTCCCGGAAATTGAAAAATGAATATAAAAATCGGCACATCTCACGCTAATTCGATCAAGCAATAGTCCGACCAAATAAAAGATACATCTTGATTTAAAAACACACAAGAAATTGATTTTTTTCTAAATTTGCGGCCTCAATTAATAGCCTTCCTAGCTCAGTTGGCAGAGCAGCTCACTCGTAATGAGCAGGTCGTGGGTTCGAGTCCCATGGAAGGCTCAGCATTATATAAATTAATCTATTTCAATACTTTGAACTCCTTTAATAAGAATTTCTCTGTCATTATCAAAGTTAACTATCTCAACAAAATCATCATTTGTGTTACCAATTTCCACTAACTGTTTTTCAAACTGATAACCATCGCTTGTTTCATTTACCTTAACTATTATAAATTTCTTATTAGCTTCAGAAACAATAGAAGATTGAGGAATTACAAAAACAGAGTCAGACATAACAGTTACCTCGCCTGTAATCTTTTGATTAATAACAAATAAATCAGCATCATCTTTATTTATTTCAGCAAAACATTCCAGTGAGTTTGAATAAGTATTAAGTTTTGCACCCAATCTGGAAATTATCGCATGAGCCTTGTATTCATTTTCACTGAGACCACCAAAAACAACATTTTGTCCAACAGCAATTTTAGGAAAATCCTTTTCATAGAAAGACAGTTGAAGCTCAACATTTTCCTTATCAACTATTTCAGCAATTTCATCTTCTCTGTTAATGTATTGCCCGGTAAGTGCACTCAATCTGCTAATCTGTCCATTAATCGGGCTTGTTAAACAATAAAATGCATAATAATTACCATTTTCTATCCCTTTAACATCTAGTCCAATTTGCTTTAACCTCAGTTTAAGAGCATTATAGTTAGCCAATTCAGATTTATAGTCACTTTCCGCCACAAGATATTCATTTTCAGTCTTAATATTTTCATCATACAGAGCCTTAGTACGTTCATATCCTGCCTTAAGCTGTTTAATTTTTGCTGCTGAAGTAGCAAATTCCTGTTGCAATTCAATAAAAGCAGTACCACCTATCTTCAAAAGCTGGTCATCAGCTTTAACTAACTGTCCTCTGTAAACTTTAACATCCTGCACTATACCTTCAACCGGAGCAGTTATTTCAGCAATACCATTAATTTTAGGCACAATCACTCCCGAAAAATAAATCATTTCCTCCAGTGCCATCTTTTCGGGCAAACCTAAAGTCATTTGTTCCGAATCGAACTGGTCTCTGGTAATTTCAATATATTCAGAATTCTCAGCTTTCTTCTGAACTACCGTATCATTCTGGCAAGCTGAGATAAACAGTAAAAGAGTAAAAGTTGATATAATCAGATTTTTCATGATTTAATAATTTGCAAAGTAAAGTAACTCTAAGTAATTCTTGTTATAATCGAAAAGTGCATCATAATATCCGGATTCAATATTAAGAGCTGATTCCAGGCTATTTGTCAAATGCAGGAAATCTATTTCTTTTAGCTTGTATGCCTCCAAAGCCGTTCTTTTTAGCTCTTCAGCAAGTGGTAATTCTGTTTCCTTATATTGCTCAACAAGAGCACTGCTTTGAACAAGCAAAGTATTTAACTCAGAAATTTTGCCGTTCACCATAGCCGTCTCACTTTCAATGAATTTCTCCTGTGATTTCAAGGCCAGTTTAGCCGACTTAACCGTATTACTCTGGCTACCAAAAAACAATGGAACAGCAAGTCCAACCTCAAAACCATAGTAACTCTTAGCATCAGGATGTTTGTTAGAGCCAACGAAGAAATTCAGAGTCAAATCAGGCAAAGCAATATTTTTTGCCACGTCAATCTGTGAAGAAGCATAATTTTTTATTAGCTGATGATATGACAATATATCAAGTGAATCATTTTGAAATATTTTCATTGGAAAAATCTCACATTTATCAGGCAAAGTAAAATCATCAGAAGTATTAACATGCATCTTGAGCTTATCATAAGCTATATCACGCATATTTTTAAATCTGCTAAGATTAACAGCAATTTCATTTCTTTTTGACTTAATATTAAGATACTCAAGCTTATTAGCATCATTTAATGCCAGCTTTTTCTCATATTGAGCAAGTAATTTGCTGTAAATACTATCCAATTTTTGATAAATATCTATTTTTTTATCCAGCAAAACACATTCACAATAGGACACAGAAAGCTCTTTTAATAATTGATTCTTCTCAAGCTCATAATTCGTTTCAGCAATAGAAAGTTCAATCTTCCTTGAACGTTTCTCAGCTGAATAAAGAGTAGGAAATGCAATAACTTGCTCAATACTTAAAATATTTAGAGGGTATCCATTTTCAGCAATATTATTTTGATCAGAACCATAGCTGATATAAGTTTTAGGAATACTAACAGCAGTTTTCGTTAAAGCCTCAGCCTGCTCTGTTTTCAAAGAATAACTTTGTAAACGGCTATTGTTTTCCAGCGCAAGCTGTGAAAGTTGCTCAAGATTAAGTTCCTGTGTCTGCCCAAATACTGAAATTGCAGGAATTAACAACAAAAGTCCAATTACTGTTGTCTTTGTACTATTAATTTTAGAAGGAAATATTTTAATTCTCCTCACATTATAAAATATTTCAAAAAGCAAAGGTAAGGCAATCAAAGTAAGCATTGTTGATGTAACCAGTCCTCCGATAACAACAGTTGCCAACGGGCGCTGCACTTCAGCTCCTGCACCAGTTGACAGAGCCATAGGCAAAAACCCCATAGCAGCAGCACCAGCAGTAAGCAACACAGGACGCAGTCTGTGTTTAGTACCGGTAATAATTAGTTCCCGCATATTAGTAATCCCTTGATTTTGCAGTTCCTTAAAATGCTCGATTAGCACAATTCCATTCAAGACAGCAATACCGAACAAGGCAATAAACCCAACACCGGCAGAAACGCTGAAAGGCATACCGCGAATCCAAAGCAAAACAACACCACCAACAGTTGCAAGAGGGATAGCGGTGAAAATCAAAAGAGCATCTTTTAATGACCTGAATGCAAAGTGTAAAAAGATAAAAATCAGCAATAAAGCAACCGGCACTGCTATTAACAATCTTCTTGTAGCATTCTGAAGATTCTCAAATTGCCCGCCATACTCAATATAATTTCCTGGTAACAAAGTTAAATTATCATCAATCTTTTTTCGAATATCATTAATAACCGACTGCAAATCACGATTACGAACATTAACACTAACAACAACCCTCCGCTGGGTATTGTCGCGTGATATCTTTGCAGGTCCTTTAGTATATTCAATTTCAGCAAACTCAGACAAAGGGACCTGACCACTTGTAGGCGTTTCCACCAGTAAAGTACGAATATCATCAATATCAGTACGGTTTTGATTCTGAAGACGCAGAACCATATCAAAGCGCCTTTCACCTTCAAATACAATCCCTGCAGTAGCACCTCCAAAAGCAGCCGACAAATATGTGTTAAGAGAATTAACATCCATATTATACATCGCAATCTTTTGCTGGTTATAGGCGACTTTTATCTGAGGCAAACCAGTGGTCTTTTCCAGAATAATATCTCCCGCACCAGGCACATCCTTTATCAAATCCTTTATTTCATTAGCTTTATCATTAATATAATCAAGATCTTCACCATAGAGTTTAATAGCAATATCAGCCCTTACACCAGTAATAAGTTCATTAAACCTCATCTCAATCGGCTGGGTAAATTCATAATCAATACCCGGTATCACTTCCAGTGCCTCCTTAAATAAAGATGCCAGCTGCTCTTTTGTTTTTGCTTTACCCCACTCGCTTTTCGGGTTTAACTTTATAATCATATCAACTTCTTCCATCGACATGGGGTCTGTTGGCACTTCGGCAGCACCAATGCGACAAACAATCTGATCTACTTCATCAGGAAAATTCTCAATAAGGATGTTTTCCATTCTGGTAGTCATATTTATTGTCTCTGTAAGTGATGTTCCTGTTTTTAATGCAGGCTGAATAACAAAATCACCTTCATCAAGAGTAGGAACAAATTCGCCACCAATTCTGGTAAATAAAAAGACAATAAAAACCAATGAAGCAATTGCAGCACCTAAAACAATACGCTTATGATCACACGACCATCTTATTACCGGATAATATGAAGCATAAATTTTATCCAAAAGCCATGTCGATAAGTTTTTCTTTTCAGAATCCTGTGGTTTTAAAAACAAAGAAGCAGCCACAGGAAGCCATGTTAAGCCCATTATCATAGCACCGATTATAGCAAATGAAAACGCTAATGCCATAGGTTGAAACATCTTCCCTTCAACTCCACGAAGAGATAATATTGGAATAAAAACAATAAGAATGATAATCTGTCCGAAAATAGCTGACTTCATCATTTTTGAAGCTCCCTCACGCGATATATTATCAATTAACTGATGTCTCTCATCCTTAGGTGCATTACTGATTTCCTTATTCAACAAACCCATGCGAAGAACAATAAACTCCACAATTATTACAGCCCCATCAATTATTATCCCGAAATCAAGAGCACCAAGGCTCATTAAGTTGGCATCTATTCCAAAAATATACATAATTGAAATAGTAAAAAACAACGACAAAGGAATCATTGAAGCAATTACCAATGCCGAGCGCATATTACCTAATAATATTAGGACAGTAAAAAAGACAATAAGAGCCCCAAGGATTAAATTCTCAGCAACTGTTTTAGAAGTTTTATCAATAAGCTCACCTCTTTCAAGAATAGGATTAATAAATACTCCTTCAGGAAGACTGTTCTGAATCTCATCAACTCTTTCTTTAACCGCGTTAATAACCTCCTTTGAATTGGCATTCTTCAGCATCATAACCTGACCAAGAATAGTCTCCCCTTTTCCATTAGCAGTAATAGCCCCAAAGCGGTTAGCATGACCAAACCGCACTTCAGCAACATCACGGATAAAAACAGGCGTACCATCATTAGACTTAACAAATATGCTTTTAATATCATTAATACTCTTTACCTGTCCGTCGCCCCTAATAAAATAACTTTGATTATTCTTTTCAATATAAGCACCACCACTTATGTTATTATTATTTTTCAGTGCTTCAAACACCTCCAAAAGACTAGTATTAAGACTACGAAGTTGCAAAGGATTAATAGCAACCTCATATTGTTTAAGATATCCTCCCCAGCTATTTACTTCCACAACACCGTCAATGCCCGACAACCTGCGTTTCACAATCCAGTCCTGAATTGTCCTTAGCTCCATAGGAGTGTATTCATCTTCATAACCCGGCTCAACATCAAGTATATACTGATATATTTCCCCCAAACCAGTGGAAATCGGACCCATCTCAGGTGTACCATAATTCTCAGGAATCTTCTCAGCTGCACTTTTAATCTTTTCAGCAATAAGCTGCCGCGGAAGATAAGTACCCATACTCTCATCAAAAACCACAGTAACCAATGAGATGCCAAACTTTGAAATAGAACGTATTTCTTGTACACCCGGTAGATTTGCCATTTCCATTTCCACAGGAGCCGTAATAAATTGCTCTATTTCCTGTGTTGAAAGATTGCCTGAAGTAGTTATTACCTGCACCTGATTGTTGGTAATATCAGGGACTGTCCCCACAGGAATCTTAATAATAGAATAAAGGCCAAATCCTGATACAGTAAGAGTAAACAGGATTATTATCAATTTATTTTTTATGCTAAATTGTATTATTTTTTCAAGCATATTTTCTTTGATCTTTTGTCATGTGAAAATTACAAAAAATAACAATACATACAGCTATAATAACAACAACAAGATAACTGTTATTAAAAAGCAATCCCAATAAAATAATAAAATTTAAGTATCTTTCTATCTTACAAACTTATGCACAAATTTCTCCCTTCCATCAGTTGATGTTACCATATAAACCCCTTTACTCAAACCAGAAGTATTAATATGGTATTCATTTTGGGATGTTTGTCCTTCAAAAACAGTCTTCCCACTTAAATCAACAATGCTAATATCCTTAGTAAGAGTATTAAAATCATTAAAATAAAGAATAACACTACCATTTACCTGATCATTACCTAGAGCAAAAGAAACAAGATTTTGTTTCTCCCCTACTCCAACAGAAATACTGTTTACCCTTTCCATTGTCCAGTTATAAGGATCAACATCAATAAAAACCACATTTGCGCCATAATATTCATTAAAAGTAGTGACATTATCTGTTTGTCTGTACATAATAAGAGTATCACTACCATCTTCAAAAAACAATCTCATTTCCAACAGCATGTCAAAATATGGAGTTGTTGATGATCCCGATTGCATGGAAGTCAAATAAAAAGTACCATTAAGATTATAGTATTCAAGATCATATATAGGGTAACCTTCACCATAATACCACTGATCAAAGAAATCATTAAAGTCCATGCCTGTTACCTGCTCAGCTGTTTCCTTAAACTCCTCGCCCGTAGCAGTGCTGTTAGTATATTCATCCTGAAAAACTCCCAACACATCAAAAAACAGATCATCATCCTGAATCTCATGACGAAGAGTATGCACAATACCACAACCTTTATCATAAGACAACCTTCCGCTGAAGATCCTCCATTCATTACCCGGATAAACCTCATCCTCTGGTATATAAACACTTCCTCCCGGCTGACTCATGGCACTGTTATGAGTGGAGGACATAAAAGAAGAAGCACTGGAAGCCCCCTGCAGGAATTCTCGGGCAAGATAATTAGAATAAGTAGCAAATCCTTCGTTAATCCAGATATCGCTCCATGTTTCACAGGTTACATTATCACCAAACCACATATGACCAAGCTCATGTGATACAAGATCAAAAGTAAACCCTCCTATTGTAGTAATTGTTTGATGTTCCATACCACCTCCAAGCTGCGTAAGAGCATGACCATATTTCTCTTCCCAGAAAGGGTAAAGAATATAAAGATCAGAGAAAAGCTCAATCATAGAAGGAGTTGCATCAATACCATCTTTATAGTTCTCCAAACAACCCGGAGTATTATAAACAAAATTCTGAACTAAAATCGAATCATTCTCAAGCTCTTCCGGATGAGCATACACATTGTACTCTTCATATTCAGCAACAGCAAATGAAATAAGATAATAGTCGATAGGATAATCAGACTTCCATTCATAACGTGCTTTGCCGTTACCAAGATTCTCAACATTTGTGAGAAGCCCCTGAGAAACAGCCATATTAGCTGTATCTGTAGTAAGAAAAACCCATACTGAGTCAGCCTTATCTTCCAAATCCTGTTTCACAGCAAACCAGTCGGAAGCAGCAAAAGGCTCCGACAAAGACCATGTAACATCCTTTTGCCAGCCAGCAGAATAATCAGTCGACACTCCGGCAAAGAACCCTCCGGTTGAAGGCTCACCGTTATAATAAATCTGAGCATCAAAAACAGTACCTTCAGGGATAGTAGTTACAGGCACAAGCACATTATTTCCATCCCTGGTAAACTGAGTGTATTCATCACCATTAACAAATATCTGAGTTATAGTTTGCTCTGGAATAAGTTCAATGGCAAATGTATCAATATCTGTCAAAGCTTCTGCCTTTACTGTAGTATTACCATCAATGTAAATAGAATTATTCTGAACTTCAATATCAATAAAATAGAACTTAACATCGTAATCAAAGAGATAATCACTCTGCCAGCTATACTGACCAAAAACCATGTTCTTAGTTTCAAAATCAACACGACGTGAACATTGGTACTTAGAATCATCAATGCTATTATACTGAGCAAATAATCCAACAGCAACCATTAATGATATTAATGACAGTAAAAGTTTTTTCATAATGTAATATTTTCAAAATTAATATATTGTCAAATAATAAAACCTGCAAATTAACTGATTAAAGACAAGAAAACACAATATAAAGTTGTCAATAAAATGTTAAAAGCACATAAAGCAAGCATGATACTAAGTAATATTTCGGAACATCTTAGCCAATCCTCCCTGTGCTGTTTCCTTATACAAACTAGGTAAATCATTACCAGTTTGCTTCATAACTTCCACTACCTGATCAAACATAACATAATGTCTTCCATCAGAATTAATAGCAAATAATGCAGAATCAATAGCACGCTGAGCGCCAAAAGCATTACGTTCGATACATGGTATCTGCACCAGTCCGTTCACAGGATCGCATGTTAAGCCAAGGTGATGTTCAAGAGCAGAAGAGGCAGCATATTCAATTTGATAGATAGTTCCCCCTGCAAGCTGGGCAGCGGCAGCAGCAGCCATTGAACTGGCAACACCCACCTCACCCTGACATCCCACTTCAGCGCCGGATATAGAAGCATTCTTCTTTACAATATTACCTATCAGGCCGGCAGTAGCCAATGCTCTTATAATGAAATCATCATTAAACCCTCTGTCTTTATGAAACTGATATAACACAGCCGGCAAAATACCACTTGAGCCACAAGTAGGAGCAGTAACAACAACATTACCTGATGCATTTTCTTCAGAGACAGCCAAAGCATATGCAAACAAAAAGCTATCATCACTAACAAAATTATTCTGCATCTTAGCCTTAAAATGATATGATGATGCCTTTCTCAGAAGCTTTAATCCACCAGGTAATGTCCCTTCAGTATTCAAGCCACGCTCAATAGCAGCTTTCATTGCCATCCATACTTCTGTAAGATAGTCAACAAGCATATCATTTTCATTTCTAAAAACATATTCCCAATATGTACCACCTTCTTTCTCAAGATGCTTCAATATATCAAGCATTGTAGTATGAGGATAAATAACATTCTTTTCAAAGCTTGTGTTTTCATCCATCAGCTCACCTCCACCGATACTATATACTTCCCAGCTATCACGAAGCTTATTTTTCTCATCATATGCTTCAAACAGCATCCCATTTGTATGTTTAGGAAGAAGTTCGCCATGATGCCAAATAATCTCAGCATTGTTATCCAGGGCATCCATCAAAGCAACATCAGTAAGGTGCCCCTTTCCTGTTAAAGCAAGGCTACCATACAGATGTACCTTAAAATGATCAGCCACTGGATTCTTATCTTTAAACCGGTAAGCAGCTTTCTTCGGCCCCATTGTATGGCTACTGGAAGGACCGTTACCTATCTTATAAATATTTTTTATCGATTCCATAGTGTAAAGATACTAAATTCAGCATTTGAAAACGAAATCAAATTATTATGTCCATAGTTTATTTGTAATTTAGCAGAAATAATAATTCAAAGAAACAGAGATGAAAAAATTTGCAGTAATATTAGCGGGATGTGGTGTATTTGATGGTGCTGAAATCCATGAAGCCACACTAACAATGCTTGCTATTGTTCGAAACGGAGCAGAATATCAGTGCTTTGCTCCCGACATAGAACAACATCATGTTATAAACCACATCACAGGGGAAGAAATGAGCGAAAAGAGAAATGTTCTTGTTGAATCAGCAAGAATAGCACGTGGAGACATTAAAGCATTAAATGAATTTAACGCTGATGAATATGATGCATTGATAATTCCGGGAGGCTTTGGTGCTGCCAAGAATTTATCAACAGTAGCATTCGATGGGCCGAATGCCAGCGTAAACCCTGATCTTGAGAAAGCAGTCTTATCAATGGCAGAAGCACATAAACCAATAGGAGCTCTGTGCATTTCACCAGCAATAATCGCCAAAATCCTTAAGGATGTAAATGTAACAATTGGTCAGGACAAAGGCACTGCCGAAGCTGTTGAAGCAATGGGAGCAACACATGTTTTAACAGATCATGGTGATGTTGTTGTTGACGAAGATAAACTTGTATTCACAACACCTTGCTATATGCTCGAAGCAACTATCGCTGATATTGACGATGGAGCTGAGAATGTTGTTAAAGCGATGATAGAAGTATTAGAAAAATAATAATAAAGCTTTTACTCAAACATTTTTACAACAAATTAAAAAATATGAACGCAACGACTATTAATACACTATTTGGGATTCAATATCCCATCATTCAGGGCGGAATGATATGGTGCAGTGGCTGGCGATTGGCAGCAGCTGTCAGTAACGCAGGCGGCTTAGGGCTTATCGGTGCAGGCAGTATGCATCCCGACACATTTAAAGAACACATTATTAAATGTCAACAGGCAACAGATAAACCTTTCGGTGTTAATATTCCATTATTATATCCACAAACAGATGAAATAATCGATATCGTTATTAAGCAAGGAGTAAAGATTGTATTTACTTCGGCAGGTAATCCTGCGAAATACACATCGCTACTCAAGGAAAACGGACTCACTGTTGTTCATGTAGTAGCCAATAGTAAGTTCGCATTAAAAGCACAATCAGCCGGAGTAGATGCCATTGTTGCCGAAGGTTTTGAAGCTGGTGGACATAATGGCTTTGAAGAAACAACAACAATGGTACTAATACCAATGCTTAAAAAGATTATTAATATTCCCATTATCGCAGCAGGGGGCATTGGTTCAGGTCAGTCAATGCTGGCCGCTATGGTACTTGGTGCAGAAGGAATGCAAATAGGTAGTCTTTTCGCTGCTGCTGAAGAATCATCAGCACACGTCAATTTCAAAAATGAAATAGTAAAAAGCAACGATGGAGATACTTATCTTACTCTGAAAAAACATGTTCCTGTAAGGCTTATAAAAAATGAGTTCTTTAATAGAATACATTCTGAAGATTTAAATGGAGCTAACAGAGAGAGACTTCAGGAACTTCTGGGAACAGGAAGAGCAAAAAAAGGAATGTTCGAAGGTGACATCATCGAAGGTGAGCTTGAAATTGGACAGGTAAGTGCCTTAATTGACGAAATAAAACCTGTTGCCAGTATAATGGATGATCTGATTAAAAATTTCAACAACGCTGTTAATACATTTAAAAATTATCCAATACTATGATGCATATTAGGATTAAAGACAAAGGTCGACATCCGGTGAGTTAATAATTTCATTTCTATACCTTTTAACTGCATATTTTTTTTCTTAAGTTTGTGTTCTAAACTAATTCTATTAAAAATGAACTTTGAACTTAACGAGGAGCAGCTCATGATACAGCAGGCTGCCCGTGATTATGCTCAGCGCGAACTTATACAGGACGTACTTGAAAGAGATGAAAAAGCAATTTTCCCGACACAACACATAAAAAACCTTTCAGAACTGGGTTTTATGGGAATGATGGTTGACCCGGAATATGGGGGAAGCGGAATGGATACCATTTCATACGTTCTTGCTCTGGAAGAGTTTTCAAAGGTTGACGCATCAATCAGTGTCATACTATCTGTTAACAATTCACTGGTATGCTATGGTCTTGAGAAGTATGGCACAGAAGAACAAAAGCGTAAATATCTTGTGCCAGCAGCCACAGGAGAAGGTTTTGGAGCTTTTCTTTTATCAGAACCGGAAGCAGGGTCAGATGCCACACAACAACACACAATAGCTGAAGACAAAGGTGATCATTATTTAATTAACGGCACAAAAAACTGGATCACAAGTGCAAGCACTGCATCAACGTACATTGTAATGGCACAGACGTATCCTGAAAAAAGACATCGCGGGATTAATGCTTTTATCGTTGATGCTAAGTCTCCCGGTATTACACTTGGTCCTCACGAGGACAAAATGGGAATGCGCAGCTCAGATACGCACTCAGTTATGTTTAGCGATGTGATAGTTCCTAAAGAAAATCGTATTGGAGAAGATGGCTTTGGCTTTAAGTTCGCCATGAAACTTTTGGAAGCAGGTCGTATTGGTATTGCTTCCCAGGCAATGGGTATCGCATCAGGAGCAATGGAAAGAGCAATAGCCTATGCCAAGGAACGCAAGGCATTCGGAACAGAGATTATCAATCATCAGTCGCTTGCATTTAAATTATCAGATATGGCTGTGAAAGTTGAAAACGCACGTAATCTGTGTCTGAAAGCAGCATGGCTAAAAGATAACAACAAACCCACTGCCATTGCCAGCGCAATGGCGAAACAGTATTCAGCCGATATTGCCATGGAAGTAACAACAGAGGCTGTTCAAATTCATGGCGGTTATGGATATGTAAAAGAATATCACGTTGAAAGGCTTATGCGTGAAGCAAAACTCACACAGATATATGAAGGAACTTCTGAAGTGCAGAAAATTATTATTTCCAGATTTCTTGACAGAAAGTTTAATAAAGAATAAGAAGTAAAAGGAGTAATATCCTGCATTATTCATTTGTTAATTATATTCCCATAATGAATAATGCAGGTATATAATCAATATTTAGTAATCTTATCTTCAGGAGACACTTCCCATCCGTAATCTATATATTCCCATGTGAAGTGATCTTTCCATACCTTTAAAAACAAAAACCCTTCCTCCGTACCAAGGTTAGATCCTGTCCACCAACGTGCTGCCACGGAACCTCCGGTCACAAAATGAATACCATCGATGAAAACATCTTCAAGGATATGTGTATGCCCTTGCAAAACCAGCTTTAAATTCTTACCATTAAAAAGTTCAAGAACTTCATTGGCATTTGTTACAATTACACCTTCAGTGTTTGGTTCCAAAGGATTATAGTAATGTTGAAGAAAAGTTGTAACAAGCGGAATATGAATACTTACAATAATATTCTTAGTACTGTCAACATCTGCAAGATCTTTTTTTATCCATTCCATCTGAACAGAATCTACTTTGCCAATATATCTTCTTTCCGGTGTAAATCCTATCACATCCAGAATCATAAAATGCCAGTTATCTTTATCAAATGAATAATATCTTTTTCCAAATCTATGTTCAAAAAGGTTCTTACCATATTCTTTATGATCAGGACTAACACCACTTTTTTCATAAAGTCCGAAAACCTCATGATTTCCCATTGTATTATACACCGGCATCGTGAAAAATTGTTGCAAACTGTCGTATATATTATATAAGGAGTCGGCACGAGAATAATTTTGCCCCAAAGCATCCATAATAAGATCACCTCCTGTAACAACAAAATCAGGATTCAGTTCATTAACTTTATCAATAGCTTTTTTGAATCCCTCTTCAGAGTGTCTTTCTGGTTGCACATGAATATCTGTTAAAAAAGCAAAAGTAAATTCAGGACCTGCTGTTTTAGCTGATTCTTTTTCCGGAGATTCCCCACATCCTGTAAAAGCAAAGAACAATAAACTAATAACAAAAGGAAGTACTACATATTTTTTCATGAATATCATTTTTGCTTCAAATATACTTCATCTGCCTTACAGAATAATAACATTAAATTAATTTTCTGTAAAGCTTAAGAATCAGAGAAATTAAAGTAACTTCATACACCTATAATTATAATAACTTTGACGTATTATTTTTTTTACGAAATTTGCCTCTCTTATTTCGATCAATAAGATAACTAAATAACTGATAGGCAAAAATATTATCAGAAATAAAAATTGAGCGTATGAAAATACTTGTTTTAATTAGTAATGTTCCCGATACAACAACAAAGATTAGGTTTACGGGCGACAATACTGCTTTTGATGCTGCAGGTGTACAGTGGATTATTAATCCCTGGGATGAGCTTGCTTTAACACGCGCCATGGAACTTAAAGAGGCTGGCGGTGTAGATAAAATTACTGTTGCCAATGTTGGCGAAAAAACTACTGAACCCACACTACGTAAAGCTCTGGCTGTAGGTGCTGATGATGCAATCAGGGTTGATACCACTGCAAAAGATGCTTATTATGTTGCAAAACAACTTGCAGAAATTGCAAAAGATTATGATTTAATCTTATCAGGTATTGAAGCATCCGACTATAACGGCAATGCTGTTGGAGGTATGCTTGCTGAGATTTTGGGAATAAATTCTGTATCTGCTGTTTCAGGCATCTCACTTGAAGGAGATAATATTGTAATTAACCGCGAAATCGATGGTGGATCACAGGTACTGGAAATTAATGGACCACTTGTTGCTATTGTACAGAAAGGTATCGCCAAAGAACCTCGTATTCCGGCAATGCGTGGCATTATGATGGCCCGTAAAAAACCTCTTAACGTTGTTGCTCCTGTTAACGCAGAAGAGAAAACAGAATTTATAAACTTTGAACTTCCAGAACCAAAGGCTGCATGCAAAATGGTTGAAGAAGATAATGCAAAAGAAATTATCAGATTGTTGCACGAAGAAGCTAAGGTTCTTTAAATCGATGGATTTACTGAACAATAGAACAACTAAAAATTAAAAACATGTCAATTTTAGTATATACAGAAAACTGGGATGGTAAATTCAAGAAACTTAGCTTTGAGCTTGTCTCTTATGCATCTGCAGTAGCAAAAGAAACAGGATCAACAGTAACTGCCCTGTCGTTGGGTAATGTTGATCAGGAAGAATTAAAGAAGCTTGGAAATTATGGTGCAACAAAGGTAATAAATGTTGCAGATGACAAATTCAAGTCAATAGATAACAAAGCAACTGCTAAGGCTGTTGCTGCTGCTGCTGAGAGTGAAGCAGCTGATATTGTTATCTTTTCTCATAATAATGTTGGAAAAGCCATCGCCCCACGCGTCAGTGTTATGCTTGACGCAGGAATGGTTTCGGGCGTTAGCGCATTACCATCTTCAACAGATCCTTTTATTGTAAAGAAAAAGGTATTTACAGGTAAAGCTTTTGCAAATGTTAAGATAACAGCTGCTAAAAAGGTACTCACCTTCGCACAAAACTCGTATGAATTGGTTGAAACAGATAATAGCGCAGTAATTGAAGATTTTAATCATGGTGTTGCTGACGCTGACTTTGCAACTACTGTTAAAGAAACCAACAAGGTAACAGGTAAAGTTCTGCTTACAGATGCTGAAGTTGTTGTTTCAGGTGGTCGTGGGATGAAAAGTCCTGATAATTGGGGTGGACTCGAAGAGCTTGCTGAAGAATTAGGTGCTGGTTTGGCATGCTCACGTCCGGTAAGTGATGAAGGATGGCGTTCACATAACGAACATGTCGGACAAACAGGTAAAATTATTGCTCCTAATCTTTATTTTGCTTTCGGTATCTCAGGTGCAATACAACATCTGGGTGGTGTTAGCTCATCTAAAGTAATTGTAGCAATCAACAAAGATGCTGAAGCTCCTATCTTTGAAGCTGCTGATTATGGAATTGTTGGAGACGTAAACAAAGTCATACCACAATTCATAGAAGCTGTAAAAGAACTTTAAACTTCAAACCGTAAACTCATAAAACCGACTGCAAAACAGTCGGTTTTATTTTGTAAATTTGGCAATTAATCAAAATAATTGCTATGATAAAAATCTATCACAATCCCAGATGTAAGAAATCAAGAGCGGGATTGGCCTACGTTAAAGAACATACTAACGACTTTGAAATAGTCGAATATCTTAAAAATCCAATTGCATTCAGTGAACTTAAAGACTTACTGATAAGACTAAATGCCTCACCAACTGAAATGATCCGTACCCAAGAAGCTATCTATAAATCTGATTTCAAAGGAAAAAACTTTACTGATGATGAATGGATAAAAATAATGATTGACAACCCAAAGCTTATCAAACGTCCGATTGTAGTAAAAGGGCCAAAAGCTGTTTGGGGTGATCCTGCTGAAAACCTCAGCGTTTTATTTTAATAATTTGAATATAATTTGACCAATAAAATATATACAGATGAAATACCGTATAGAACATGACACAATGGGCGAAGTTCAGGTACCTGCAGACCGATACTGGGGTGCACAAACACAACGCTCAAAGATGAATTTTAAAATAGGTCCTGAAGCTTCAATGCCAAAAGAGATAATTGAAGCATTTGCCTATCTTAAAAAAGCTGCCGCCATTACTAACTCTGAACTTGGCGTATTAGATGTAAAGAAAGCTGAGCTGATAAGTAAAGCTGCTAATGAAATACTAGAGGGCAAACTTGATGGTAATTTCCCTCTTGTTATTTGGCAAACGGGATCAGGTACTCAGTCGAATATGAATATGAATGAAGTTATCGCTAACCGCGGACATGTAATATCAGGGGGCTCACTTGATGATGAAAAGAAAACGTTACACCCCAATGATGATGTAAACAAATCACAATCATCCAACGACACATTCCCGACAGCAATGCATATTGCAGCATATAAGCTGATTATTGAAAACACTATCCCTAGTGTTGAGATGCTGCGAGATGCCCTAGCCCAAAAGGCTGAAGTTATGATGGATGTTGTTAAAACAGGACGTACGCACCTTATGGATGCAACACCTCTCACACTTGGACAAGAATTTTCTGGTTATGTAACTCAATTGGATTTCGGTCTGACTGCTCTCTCAAATACTCTTAAGCATCTATCTGAGCTCGCTCTGGGAGGAACAGCTGTCGGAACAGGACTAAACACTCCTGTTGGTTATGCTGATCTGGTTGCAAAAAACATCTCTAAACTAACCGGACTACCATTTGTGAGTGCTCGTAATAAATTCGAAGCATTATCAGCACATGATGCTATTGTAGAGACATCAGGGGCTCTTAAGCAATTAGCCGTAAGCCTGATGCATATTGGTAACAACATAAGATTACTGGCTTCAGGTCCACGTTGCAGCATTGGTGAAGTAAATCTTCCTGCCAATGAGCCCGGATCATCAATTATGCCAGGCAAAGTCAATCCAACACAGAACGAAGCGCTTACAATGGTGTGCTCGCAAGTAATTGGTAACGATGTTACTATCAGTGTTGGAGGTATGCAGGGTCATTTTCAGCTTAATGTGTTTAAACCGGTTATGATTGCTAACCTACTACAGTCAGCACGATTATTAGGTGATGCATGCGTTTCATTTACAAAAAATGCTGTAGTTGGCATTGAAGCTAATGCTAAAAATGTAAAAAGTAATCTGGAAAACTCATTGATGCTTGTAACAGCACTGAATACTCATATTGGGTATGAAAAAGCAGCAAAGATTGCAAAAAAGGCTCATGCAGAAGGGACAACCCTTAGGGAAGCTACTCTTGAACTAGGATTTTTAACAGAAGATGAATTCACCGAACTCGTGGATCCTTCAAAAATGATTTAAAACTTTACGGAATTATCTGCTCACTTGTTTCTTTCAAGAACATCAGCAGGTAATTCCTGAAGATTCTTCATTCTAAAGACAAATGCCCGCTTGGCTACCTCTCCGCCTCTGTAAAGGTTGATGGTGTCGGCGGGTATAACTTTTTCAAACAGTCTGTTAAACACCTTATCAGGATAATCATATTCGCGACTGTCAGTAATGTACCATGCATCCATTCCCAAATAAGGCATCCCTTCTATCCTGTTAATCCATGCATATTTATGAATACGGTCTAACTTTCCGATTGCAACAGTATGCATCCCTTCCTGTGAAGCTATGTAGTAATCATAATTTGCCAATGGAAACCAGTTATCGCCAACAATAACTGCATCGGCAGGCATCTCACCAGATTTGATGTCCCTGCTGCGTATCTCATGAAACTTATCTCCAAGCTGCCTGTAACCAAACATATCAAGAGTTGGATCGTTTTTACCGATACGATGATATTCTGTTGTATTATCTATTTTAATGATACCATAGTTAATCTGAAACAACGCAGCAATAAGAAAGGTAACCATCACCAAAAGCGTAATTACTAAAGAAACAGGCAACAGCCGTTTTAGATTCTTTTGCCTTGAGGCGATAAAGACAGCGCCTATTGGGATTAGCGTAGTGTATCCGGGGGCAGTCCAGTGTGGAAGCGTACTTCTGGTGAGAGAAAAAACTAAGAATGTAATAATTAGAGGAAGACCTAAGAAGAGTATTACAGTACCTTGTTGTCCTTTGAGATTCATCTTTTTCCTGAAAAGGCAAACAAGACCTAATATAATAAAAACAAAATTGAGAGGATTATTGTATAGTATTTCTCCAATAAGTTCAGTAAAGAAATAATCCATCCGCAGAGCTCTGCCTACCATATCTACACGATCTGAATGAAAAGTAAAGCTTATAAAATCATTCTGAATATTCCACACAAGAATAGGCATACATAATGTAATACTAATTAAGATTGCAACATATAATTTCCATGATTTCAGCCAGACACGATTAAAAAACAATATATACAATGCAGCTCCTCCCCACAGGAAGATTGTTGTGTATTTGGATAGAATTCCCAAACCAATGAACAACCCGGCAAATAGCATACTGCTGCCTGATTTTTTATCATAAGGTGATGAAGGCAATGAAATCACCAACATATAAACAGATAACATCCAGAAGAAACTCTGAGGACCATCAGGAAGTATGAATACACCAGAAATAACAGATGCATAAATTGAAGTAGTATAAAGTATTGCTGAGTAAAATCCAGTACGTTCATCTTTCAGTTTTGTGCCGATACGATAGATTACCCATGTATTAACAGCAACAAAAATCACAGATGATAGTCTGAAGAATAATTCGCCCTTAAGAAACAAATTCAATGTCGTAATCTGCATCACAATGCCAACCATCAGAGGATGATCAAAATGAGACCAATCAGGATACATTGCATAAAGCCTGTAATAGACTTCATCATTCCCAAACTCTGTAAACCATGCCAGAAACAGTCTTATTACTGTTGCTATACCAATTAGATAATAAACCTGTTTCTTATAACTTTTCTCAACCATTAAAGAAATATTGTCTTAATGAAATACTATACAAAATTACAAAATATGAAATACAAACGTTTCTATTGCCTGTCTGTTGTTCCTTTATAAAAATTTTAGACAATGCCATAAAACAACAAATATCAATAATACATCTCTTCACTAAAGGCACATATTAAAATAATTATCTTGGAAACATTCTCAAAATTGGAAATAATTCCCTACCTTTGTATAACATTACAATTTTAATCTATTAACTTGCTGTTTATGAATAATTTTAAGTTGTTTATCATTGAAGACGACCCTTTTTACGGTGAATTATTAAAGCGTCATCTTGAATTGAATCCGGAAAATGAAGTACACCTTTACAAAAATGGGAAAGAATGCCTTGACAACATACACTTGCAACCAGACCTTATTTCACTTGATTATCGTTTACCGGATTTCTCAGGTCTTGAAGTAATGAAAAAGGTACATCTTGAATACCCTAATTTACCCATTGTAATTGTTTCCGGGCAGGAGGATGTTAAGACCGCCTTAAAATTGATTGAGAAGGGGGCTTATGACTATTTTGTCAAAGATAATGACACAAAAGACCGTTTATGGAACTTAACAAATAAGTTAAGGGAAAACTCAAAACTCAGATGTGAGTTGGATGTATTAAAGGAAGAAGTAGGTAAGAAATACAACTTCAACAATATTATAGGAAACAGTCAGGCAATTAAGAATGTTTTCCGACTTATGGATAAAGCTGTTAAGACTAACATTACCGTATCCATTACCGGTGAAACAGGGACAGGAAAAGAGTTAGTTGCCAAAGCTATTCATTACAACTCATCCAGGTCCAGAAACCCTTTTATTGCTGTTAATGTAGCTGCCATTCCAAATGAGCTTATTGAAAGTGAAATGTTTGGACACGAAAAGGGAGCCTTTACAGGAGCTGTAGTAAGAAAAGCCGGTAAGTTCGAAATGGCACATAAGGGCACATTGTTCCTTGATGAAATTGGCGAAATGGACCTCAACATGCAATCAAAATTGCTGAGAGTTCTACAGGAAAAAGAACTGACAAGAGTCGGGGGAAATGAAGTTATCAGTATTGACACACGGATAATCGTATCGACACACCGCAATCTTACTGAAGAAGTAAAAAAAGGTACTTTCCGTGAGGACCTCTATTATAGATTATTGGGTCTCCCCATTGAATTGCCTCCTTTAAGAATGCGTGAAAATGACATTATGGTTCTTGCCAAATTTTTCATTGACGAGTTCTGCAAAGAAAATAAAGTGGAAAGCAAAAAGATTTCACCAGAAGCTCATGATAAGCTTATGAAATATTCATTCCCTGGAAATGTAAGGGAACTTAAAGCAATAATTGAACTTGCTTTTGTTCTGGCTGACGGTAATAAAATCAAGGCTTCTGATATTAACTTTAACTCAACTGATTCTGTGTCAAACTTCCTCCTTGATGACCATACACTCGCAGAATACAACCGTCAAATTATCAAATATTACCTCGAAAAATACGATAACAATGTTGTTTTAGCTGCTAAAAAGCTTGATATTGGGAAGTCTACTATTTACAGAATGTTAAAAAACAATGAATTGTGATAAAATACAATGGTACATATAGTCTGGATAAATTACGCCAATATGTTGGAGACAATGAAAAGCAAATAAGAGAGATGGTTCTATTATTTATCAATACAATACCACCGGATTTGCTAAAGCTTAATAAATATGCTGCTGCTTCTGACTTTGAGAACACATATAAAATGGCACACCGTATTAAACCTTCTTTTGATGTTTTTGATCTCAAAGATATTTATAGTGATATTAAAGAAATTGAGGCACTTGCCAAAGATTCATCCGATTCTCTTCTACTCAATTCTAAAGTATCTTCTTTTCAGTTAAAAGTGGAAGATGTAATTGAGAAAATGAAGCATGATTTTCTTTTGCCATGACAAGTTCAAAAGCTGAAGTAGCATGTAAACTAAAAAAATTATCAATTTATACATTAATAAATATAATGTGCTAAATTTGCGCGTCAATTTTACCCCATGAAGAAAGTATTAGTTGTTACATATTCACAGTCAGGACAGCTTAATGAGATTGTCAACAATGTTATATCATCATTTGGCAATGATATCCAAACAGATATTGAAAGAATTGAGCCTGAACCTGGATTTAATTTTCCATGGAAAGGTGATACATTTTATGATGCTATGCCTGAATGCGTTGAGTTGATATCAGGCAACAATAAGCCTTACAAGTTTAATCCCGGAGAAAACTATGACCTGGTTATTCTTGGATATCCTATCTGGTTTTTATCACCTCCTACTCCTATAACAACATTCCTTAAATCTGAATCTGGCAAACAAGTTCTAAAGGGAAAGCCTGTACTTACTGTTATCGGAGCAAGGAATATGTGGGTTTCAGCTCAGGAAGAGATCAAGAAGATGCTCTCAGAAGCCGGGGCAAAACATGCAGGGAACATTGCTTTATGTGATCATCATAACAATCTGCTGAGTGTTGTTACAATCATCTACTGGATGTCAACAGGGAAAAAAGACAAGTATCTGGGGATTTTCCCAAAACCAGGAGTAAGTGATGAAGATATTGCATCAGCAACAAGGTTTTCACCTTCTGTAAAAAATGCTGTTCTTTCCGGGAGTTATTCAAATCTTCAACAGGAGTTAATTAATACGGGAGCCATTAAGCTTAACTCAGGTATTGTATCAGTTGAAGAAAGAGGTAAGAAGATATTTCGCCTCTGGTCAAAATTTATACTAAAAAAAGGTGGTCCCGGCGATTCGGGCAGGGTTGGTCGTTTACATATGTTTAAGTGGTATTTATTGTTTGTGATTTTTATCGTATCACCATTTGGCAGTTTATATTTCTTTATAACAAGACCAATCTTTATTAAGAAAATAAAAAGAAAATTACAATATTACAGTGGTATTGAATTAAAAAGTGAAGGTTAATGAGGGACGTTTACATAACACGTATTGAGAAAGTATTACCCAACGAGCCTGTTTCCAATGATGAGATGGAATCGAGGCTTGGTCTTATTAATGGCAACATATCCAAAAGCCGTAGTCTTATTCTTAGAAACAATGGGATTAAGACAAGGTATTATGCGCTTGACAGTAAGGGAAATATCACACATACTAATGCCCAGCTGTCAGCAGAAGCAGTGCGAAAACTGATTAAAGGTGATCTTATCGACAACAATATCGGACTTTTAACAGCTGGCACATCTTCACCAGACGCTATTCAGCCGGCTCACGCATTAATGGTTCATGGTGAACTTGGGGGTGGTGAAATAGAAACAATGTCTGCTCATGGTACATGCAATGCCGGAATGCTATCATTAAAGTACGCATACCTTTCTATGATGACAGGTCAGGTTGAGAAAGCAGTAAATGTTGCTTCAGAAACAATGTCATCATGGATGCATGCTAAGAACTTCCAGAATGAAGTTGATAAACGGAAAGAAATAGAAGAAAATCCTTTTATTGCATTTGAGAAAGACTTTCTAAGATGGATGCTAAGTGACGGAGCTGTTGCAACGCTTCTGGAAGGAGAACCAAACAAGGATTCACTCTCACTGAAGATTGAATGGATGGATGTGTTATCATTTGCCAATGAACTGGAATCATGTATGTATGCAGGATCTGTTAAACAACCTGATGGTTCTTTGAAAGGATGGCGTGAACTTTCTCCTGAAGAGCAAAACCTAACTTCAGTATTTTCTCTTAAACAGGATGCCAAATTATTACAAAAACATATTATTGATAAAGGTGCTGAGCACTTGAAAAGGGTTGTTGAAAAATATAATCTGAAAGAAAGTGAAATTGATTTCTTCCTCCCGCATTTATCATCTATGTTCTTCAAAAAGCAGGCAATAAATGGATTTGAAAAGGCAGGGATATTTATTCCGGAAGAGAAATGGTTTATGAACCTGCCCTGGATTGGAAATGTAGGAGCAGCCTCTGGTATGCTTATGGTAGAGGAATTGTTTAACACAGGAAAGATTAAAAAAGGACAGAAAGTATTATTAATGATTCCTGAAAGCGCTAGATTCTCATATACATATGCATTATTAACAGTTGTTTAGTGATGCACTTCAAACCCCACAATTAAACAAGGTTTGTTTTTTCTGCTTTCGACCTATCTCTAATTTACTATTTTTGCCTTTTTAGAGTTTGCTTACGTGAATAAAGAAATTAATATTACAAAATTAATCCCGCAAAGGTCTCCCATGATTATGGTTGACAAGCTTATAGAAAATGAGACTACATACTCATTATCTGAATTCACACCCGGAAAGGATAATATTTTTTCTGATGGTACTCATTTTACTGAACCGGGGATTATCGAGAATATTGCACAAACAGTAGCAGCAAGGGCTGGATATAAAGCAATTCAGGAAAATCAAACTCCTGACATTGGCTTTATCGGTGCTGTGAAAAGAATGGAAATCTTACATCTTCCGGAAGTAAATACTAAAATTACGACAAAAGTTACCATTACAAGTAACATGGGTGATATTCTTGTTGTTTCAGGAATAGTAACATCGGGTAATGTTGTTATTGCTAAGGGTGATATGAACATCTTTATTAAAAAAACGAAAACAGACTAATGAAAACTAAGGATGTACCCCAGGATGACGCCAATATGCTGCAGGGCAAATTCAAAGAGCCTGTTTATTCACTCGACGAGAACGACAATTATACAACTGTGCCTTCAGTTGGCTGGGATCCTAAAAATGCTGTTATGCAAGATGCCTGGGATAATGTTAACGAAAAGGTTGAGAAAGCCAGGCTTGCAGTTATTGAAGGTAACCTTTCGCCGCTGGCATACTGGATTGAAAAGAACATCATGGACACAAGCTTGGTTGCCAAATACATGGGCTTTTGGCGTCTTAAAGTGAAAAGACATCTCAAACCTGCAAATTTTTCAAAACTTGACGATACAACGCTTTCAAAATATGCTGATGTGTTTAATATCACTAAAGATGAATTGCTTGATATTAATGCTCTTAAGAAAGAAGGAGAATAATTGATTAACAGAAGAATGAATATGAGCGAGAGAAAAGATATTATCATTGATTTTAAACATAAGCAATCTGCGCATTGTGAGAATGGTGTTGTAAGTAACATGATGCGTTTCTATGGTATTGAGCTGAGTGAGCCTATGGTATTTGGAATTGGTTCAGGGCTTTTCTTCTCCCATATGCCTTTCCTTAAAGTTGGTGGAATCCCTGTTACATCTTTTCGCCCTATACCGGGAATTATCTTCAAGAGAATTTCAAAGAGACTGGGTATCAAATTTGAAAAACACAGATACTCAAATCCTCAGAAGGCAATGCAGGCACTTGACCATAATCTTGAGAAAGGCATTCCAACAGGTATGCTTGTTGGGGTTTACAATCTGAGTTACTTCCCTGACCCTTACAGATTTCACTTTAATGCACATAATCTGGTTGTATATGGAAAGCAAGATAACAACTACCTGATAAGTGACCCAATAATGGATTATTATGAAATTCTGACATATAATGAGCTGAAGCGAGTGAGATATGCTAAGGGGTTATTCGCTCCCAAGGGTCATATGTTCTGGGCTATTGATGTACCTGAA
This sequence comes from Bacteroidales bacterium, assembly GCA_963676635.1. GTDB lineage: Bacteria > Bacteroidota > Bacteroidia > Bacteroidales > F082. The sequence continues at coordinate 3,313,994 of OY781105.1, read as the reverse complement.
AATCCGGATATAAAAGGAGCTATTATTAAAGGTATTAAGCAAACATGCGATCACATGCTGAATATTCCTGTTCCTATGTTTGGTGTTAAAGGAATCCGCTTTCTTTCAAAAAAAGTAAGAAACTATCCTTCAAAGCTTAGTGCGCGCCAGGCAGCATCTTATACAGGTCAGATTGTAAGAGCACAGGAAGAAATAGGTACAGGGGGTGCAGGCTTTAGATATATGTACGGAGCATTTCTGCAGGAAGCTGCCGAAACACTTAACAATAGCAAATTACGAGAGCTGTCTATTGAAATATCTGAAATAGGTGACTTATGGAGAGAGTTTGCAATTATTACTGGTAGAATTGTTAAAAACAGGAATACTGTTGACGAAAACTATGATAAAGCTGCCGATTTACTCTTGGTTATATCTGACAGGGAACGAGACTTTTTCAGGAAACTTTTAAATGCTGTCAAATGAAAAAAATCCCTGCAATAGAAGTCACTGACCTGAAAAAGGTATATTCTGAAAATGACACTATCGCTGTCAATGGAATCAACCTTACAATAAAGGCTGGTGAGATATTCGGACTTCTGGGGCCTAATGGCGCGGGAAAAACAACAACTATCTCAATGCTTTATAGCTTGATGAAACCTACCGCAGGTGATATAAAGATTTTTGGGCATGATATTAATAAGGAGTCATCTGTTATCAGAAAGAAAATTGGCGTTGTACCACAAGATATTGCCCTCTATGAGAACCTTACAGCATTTGAGAACCTTAGGTTTTTTGGTAATATGTACAACCTTTCCGGGAAGTCACTTAACAACACTATTTATGATCTGTTACAAAGGTTCGGGCTATCACAGAAGGCTTATTCAAAGATCAGGTCATTTTCAGGAGGAATGAAGAGAAGGGTTAACCTCATTGCTGCTATTCTCCATTCACCAGTGCTCCTGTTCCTTGATGAACCAACAGTAGGCATTGACGTGCAATCAAGGAACGTAATACTGGACTTCCTTAAAGAACTTAATAATAAGGGAACAACAATAATGTACACTTCCCATCATATGGAAGAGGCTGAAAAGCTATGTACAGAAGTCGCTATTATCGATAACGGGGTTATTATTGAAAATGGGAAACCAAAAGATTTAATAGCCAATCATGATAATTGTCACAACCTTGAAGATATCTTTCTTGAAAAAACAGGCAGAAGTCTGAGGGATTAAATAACTGAGTATGCTTAAATATATAACATCTACAATTAAAGATATACTGCTGCTTAGTCGTGATAAAGCAGGACTGGCTATGCTTTTCATAATGCCGGCAGCCCTGATTATTATAATGACCCTTCTTCAGGATTCAACATTCAAAGCTCTGGAAGAAAGACAACTGCCTGTATTGATTGTCGACAATGATAATAATACATTTGGGAATAAGATAACATCAGGCCTTGCTGAATCAACTTTCTTCAAAGTAGTTCAGGTTGATAATAATGGTACAGAAGCTATTAGAGAATTAAAAGATAGGGTTGCCATGGGAGAATACCAGATTGGGATTATCATTCATGACAATGCAACTGAAAATATGGTAAACAATATTAAATTTACTGTAGAACAACAATTTGGCAATAACGAACCAGTATTTAGCGACTCATTAACTACTATGAGCACTCCGCCAAAGATTGATATTTATTTCGATCCTGTCACAAAAAGCTCTTTTAAAAAATCTATTACCAGCGCTTTGCATGAGTTTTCATCAGCGGTGGAAGCCAGTATGATTTTCGATATTTATTCTTCTCTTTTCAGGGAAATGCTTGATATTGAATTAAACCAGGAAGGCAAGTTCTCTTCACTTGTTGAATTTGAAACCCATTATGCAAGTCGCGATGAAAAAATCTCCATTCCTAACTCTGTTCAGCACAATGTTCCGGCATGGAGCATCTTTGCAATATTCTTTATCGTAATTCCTTTGGCAGGTAATATTATCAATGAGCGCCAAAAAGGTGTATATATGCGCCTCAGGGTTATATCAGGTTCATACTTACCTGTGATTTTCGCAAAAGTTACTACATATACTATTATAGGAGTGCTTCAAGCTATAATTATGTTGTCAATAGGAATATTTATTCTGCCATTAATGGGAATGCCACAATTAACATTAGGGGATAATATATTCGGGCTGACTTTACTTACAATAGCAGTATCACTTGCTGCTACGGGTTATGGTGTTGCAATTGGCTCGTTGGCTACATCACAGGAACAGGCATCAATCTTCGGATCTATTTCGGTAGTGATTCTGGCAGCAGTAGGAGGAATATGGGTCCCGACTTTCATCATGTCAAATGCAATGCAACACATTAGCATGATTTCACCCCTAAACTGGGCATTGAATGGTTATTATGACCTACTCCTTAGAAATGCAGGACTGGCAGACATCTATCCAAACATCCTGTTACTAATGGCATTCTTTGTTGCATGTATACTTTTGGGATGGGTTTATGATTCCAAAAGAAGTACTTAATCCCGATACACCAATAAACTTTATAGGTATACTCAATACATTTCCTTATACTCCTTTACATAAACCTGATTACCTCTAAACAGAGAGGTGCTTAATGAGAAGTAGAAAACATTAGCTTTTAATCCTTTATATGGCTGTGTGCCATCATTCTCTGTATAGTTCTGATTAAAGAATTCAGACACATAATATTTGAACTTCAAACTAAGTCCATATGGGAACTGCACTCCTGCATAAAAAGAATTATAATAAACAGGAACTCTTTCACTGAACCACACACTAAACTTTGTCTTTTGCTCATTAATAATTGTCTTCTCTTTATAGTTTATGGGAAACTCTATCTCATATCCTCCAAAGAAAAATACTTTATTCATATTACCAACCTTAATCCCAACAGGAATACCAACATTATAATTCCTGAATTTCTTCTTGGTTCCGTTAGATTGTTCATAAATAAAACCAACATTGCGAACAGCACCACCAAACATAAAACCTATGTTTTTATTTAAGTCGTAATTTCCATAAAACTGAAGGTTAAAAACAGGCGACCATCGCATAATGCTTCCCTTATCGCTTCCATTATCATCAATAGTGGCAAACGAGAAAATCATCTCACCACCAGATGTTGTATAAAATTCACTTTGGGCTTTGACATAAGTTGTGAATCCAACTGCTACTAAAAGTATAAGTAATATTTTTTTCATGACAGTGTATTTGATATTAGCAAATTTAGATATTTAAAGATAACATATCAAAAAAAACTAATATTTTTTATTCTCCAAAACTATATCAACATTACGCTGAAGTTCTTCTATATCACCATTATTATAAATAGTCACATCTGCCATTTCAATACACTTACTCAAATTCTGCTTATTCGGATCATTTGATGAATATTCACGTTCCTCATTGGCTTTAAAAGTAGAATAATCAATATGGTCTGTTTCGCTCCCACGAATAGTAATACGATCATACCTCACCTTCTGATCAGCATCAACAGCAATCAGGATAAAGTCTGGTTGCTTTTTCAGAAAGTCAACCTCACCGGGTGTTCTGATACTTTCGATAATTGCATTATCTCCAATAGCGGCAGCTTCCTTAAACAATTCCTCTATTATATAATAAGGAGTATGAGAAGCCCTTAATTCATTAGCTACCTTAGTCATCGAATCCCTGTTTACAGACATGCCCAGTTTTTTAATCTGCTTGATCAAATAACCGCGCACACTATAATGCGTAAAACCTTTATCCTTAACAAGGTAATCAACAACAGTACCCTTTCCCGCACCCAATGTGCCTGTAATTCCAATAATTATCATAACACTATTTTTTAGCTATGAGTTTTGAATTATAAGTTAGCACAAACTCATATATCAATTTGTTTTGCTTTCAGCTTTTATATCCTCAATCCACTTTCCCATTGTTACAGGAGAGTATTCATTCATCTTTTGCATCAGATCGTTGATATTATCAGCAACAATAATATTTCTGCGATGCTCTTCGCGTACGTAACCTTCTTCAACTGCGTGATCCAGAAAATCAAGCAATTTATCAAAATAGCCTAAAGTATTCAACAACCCCAATGGTTTATCAGAAATACGTAACTGATTATGCGTAAGAATCTCCGAAATCTCATCCAGAGTACCCAAACCTCCGGGGAGAGCAATAAAAGCATCTGATATCTCCACCATCTTCTCTTTTCTCTCAGCCATTGAGTTTACTTCGATCATTTCATCAAGTCCGTTATGAGCAACTTCTTTTTCAATCAGCAAATGAGGCATAACACCTATCACCTTTGTACCTTTTTGCAGCATAACATCAGCTATTATTTTCATCAGTCCAACATTAGCACCTCCATAAACCAGCTCAATATCATTATCAGCGAAATAGTTACCCAAATTAAAAGCAGCATCTTCATACTCTTTTCTATTGCCCATGCTTGAACCACAAAAAACACATATTCTGTTCATACAATCTGTAGTTGATTAATACTATTCTCCGTTAAGGAAACGCAAATTTAAATTAATTTTGCCAGATGCAATTTATAGATACACATACTCATTTATATCTTGAAAATTTCAATGCCGATCGCAAGCAGGTAGTAGAGAATGCTATTGACAGGAATGTTTCAAAGATGCTAATGCCCGCCATTGACACAGGCACTTACAATGCTATGATGAAGCTTGCAGGTGAATTCCCTGATAACTGCCTGCCAATGATTGGACTTCACCCTACTTCTGTTAAAGAAACCTTTATGAACGAACTGGACTTTGTAAAGCAGGAGCTCAATAAGGGTAATTATATTGGTATTGGTGAAATAGGAATTGATCTGTATTGGGATGACACTTTTGTGGAAGAGCAGAAATATGCTTTCAGGCTTCAGGTTCAACTTGCAAAAGAATATAATCTTCCTGTTGTTATTCACCAGCGTGACTCTTTTAGTCAGATTTATCCCATTATTAAAGAAGAGCTTACAGATGACCTGCATGGTGTTTTTCACTGTTTTACCGGCGACTTGCATGAAGCAAGACTAATTATGGAAATGGGGTTTAAGATGGGCATTGGTGGTATTGTTACTTTTAAGAAAGCAGGATTAGCAGAAACAGTGGCTGATATACCAATGGAACATTTGGTACTTGAGACTGATTCACCGTTCCTCACTCCTGCCCCATATCGTGGCAAACGTAATGAAAGTGCATATGTTACTTATGTTGCTGAAAAAATTGCACAAGTTAAGGATATCTCTATTGAGGAAGTTGCTGAAATAACATCAACAACTGCCAAACAACTTTTTAATCTTTAGTTATGATTATGAATGAAGAAACATCAATACTTATAATATATACGGGTGGCACAATCGGAATGATTGCTGATGCCGACACAGGAGCTCTTATTCCATTTGATTTTGATAATATCTACGAACAGATTCCCGAATTGGATAAATTTAACTTTAACATTGGATTTCATTGCTTCGATCCTATTCTTGATTCTTCAAATATAGGAACTGAAGTATGGATTGAGCTGGCACAAATTATTAAAACAAATTACGAAGATTATGACGGATTTGTTGTTTTGCACGGATCAGACACAATGGCATATTCCGCGTCTGCGGTAAGCTTCTTACTGGAAAACCTGAGCAAACCAGTAATATTTACAGGCTCTCAATTACCATTGGGCGTTTTACGTACTGATGGCAGAGAAAACCTGATAACCGCTATTGAAATTGCTGCTGATAAAGAAGAAGATACTCCTATGGTTCCTGAAGTATGTATTTATTTTGAGAACCAACTGATGCGTGCTAACAGAACAACGAAATACAATGCAGAAAACTTTAATGCTTTTATTTCAGGTAATCTTCCTTCATTAGCTGAGATTGGTATAAATATTAAATACAACAAGAATTTTATTCTAAAGCCTAAATTTAAGAAGCTTAAAGCACATAAAAATCTGGATTCCAATGTAGCAGTACTCAGACTTTTTCCTGGCATTACAAAAGAATTTGTGGAGTCGTTTTTCAGGATTGCCGGATTAAAAGCTGTAGTAATGGAAAGTTTTGGTTCAGGAAATGCCCCTTCATCTGATTGGTTTATTGATGCAGTAGCAGTTGCTATTAATAAAGGCATTATCATCCTCAATGTAACTCAGTGCCTAATGGGTGCGGTAGCTCACGGAAAATACGAAACAAGTATCAAACTGGAGAAGGCAGGCGTTATCAGCGGAAAGGATATAACGGTTGAAGCAGCACTGGCAAAGTTAATGTATCTGTTGGGGAGAGAAAAAGATGGTATTAACGTTCAGGATTTAATCGGTAAGTCATTAAGAGGTGAAATGAGTTAAAAATTTCTAAAGTGCTGTATTAAACAAAATTTGACAATATATTTTATTTAGTTTTGTGCTAACATATAAAAATTGGATTATGAAACTTTTCTTTACTATCATTTTAACAACAATTCTGGGAATTACAACCTTATTATCCCAGACTGTACAACGCGATAAAGTGCTTGTGGAAATAGCAACAGGAACATGGTGCCAATATTGCCCGGGTGCAGCTATGGGTGCTGATGAGCTTGTCGCTAACGGACACGATGTGGCTATCATTGAAAATCATGGGGGCGATGATTATCAGACAACAGCTTCGTATGCCAGGATTGCTTATTATAATACTACAGGATATCCTACTGCTGTATTTGATGGAGGATCTCCTTATGTTGGAGGAAGTGCTACTAATTCTCTTTACTCTACATACCTCACTAGGTACAACCAGAAAATTACCATCCCATCATATTTCACCATTGATGTTACCGGAACAACATCAGGCTATTCAGAGTTTAACATCCAGATAACTTCTGAGATGGTTGAAAGCTATACAGCTAACGATATCCGCCTTCACTGTGTTGTTACTGAATCAGAAATTGAGGAATCATGGCAAGGTATGGATCATCTGAACTTTGTTAACAGGCTTATGGTTCCAAGTCAGTTTGGCACTCAACTGGACTTCTCATCAAGCAGTACTATCGTAACAGACTTAAACTTCACTATTGAACCTGAATGGGTACCTGAAAACTGTGAACTTGTTGTATTTCTACAAAATAATACTACTAAGGAAGTCCTTAACACAACGAAACTCAACCTAATGGACTTTGAAAATGAAAACGACTACGACGCTGCCTTATCAGGATTAACTAATATTCCTGATGAGATTTGCATGGGAATACTTGAGCCGGAATTTGTTCTTAAAAATAGTGGTAACCTTGATCTTACTTCTCTTACAATTAATTACCAGGTAAATGATGGAGAATTGTATTCTTACGACTGGACAGGGTCACTTGCATTTTTGGAAAAAGAGATTATTGTCCTGCCAACTATTACATTCGACTCACAGGATAATAACCAAATATTAATTTATTCAGAGAACCCTGACGGAAATCCTGACGAATACACGAATAATGATACTGTTTCAAGTTCGATGTTGTCAGCGGAATACACCTCCTCTGATGTATCTTTGTATCTACGTACCGACGATCACCCTGAAGAAACTACATGGGAATTACTAAATGATCTGGGAGAGGTTGTTAGCTCCGGCGGACCGTATACACAATCCGGACAAGTAGTTATTGAGACTTTCTCACTGGAGGATGATCGTTGCTACAGATTTAGCCTCAGCGATGCCGGTGGTGACGGACTCACTTCTCCGGCTATGTGTATTCTCTATTATGGCAATAACGTTAATATCCTTCAGGCAACTGGTAATTTTGGGTATAATATAATGAAAGACTTCTACTCAGCAAATACAGTGGGTGTTGATAATGAAAACTATTTATCAGGCATTCAGGTTTATCCAAACCCTGCATCTGATAAAACAATTGTAAAAATAAACACTCCTGCAAAAGGATTGATGACATTAAGAGTGTTTAACATCCTTGGTGAATTGGTTTACGAAACACAAAGCCAAACCGGTATCAGTGATGAATTTACAACTGATATTATTGTCAATGAATGGGAAAACGGAATTTATTTTGTTAATGCTTCTGTTAATGGAAATAACTTTAACTCTAAATTCACAGTCTCAAATTAAATATAACCAATGCCTGATTTCAGTAAAATCAGGCCTCTTTTTTATATTTCTTTAATAATAAATGTATTTTTTACACTTTTAACGCTTATCTTTTAATTTTCTGGTATTTATTAAAAAAAAATACGTATTTTGGCAAGCTCTAAAGGTATAATTAGGATAGACTATAATGAAACGACAAGTCACAATTAAGGATATTGCTGAGAAGCTGGGCATTTCACCTTCTACAGTATCGCGATCTCTAAAGGATCATCCCGACATTAGTATTAAAACGCGTAATGCTGTTAAAGAGTTAGCAAAGCTTCTTGGCTATAAACCAAACCTTATTGCTCTAAATCTTAAACATAGCCGCACTAATACTATTGGGTTGCTGGTTCCTGAGGTTGAGCACCATTTTTTCTCTACTATCATTAATGGTATTGAAGAAGTAGCATACGAAAACAATTACAATGTACTTGTTGTTCAGAGCAATGAATCGTACATGCGTGAGGTTCTTAACACACAAACTCTTCTTGGAAACAGGGTTGATGGTATGCTTGTTAGTTTTTCAAAAGAAACCAAAGATTTTTCGCATTTTCAGCAGATTATTGATAATGAAATACCCTTAGTGTTTTACGATCGCACAATTGACAACATTCATGCCGATGCAGTTGTAGTTGACGACTACTCAGGAGCATTTGATGCTGTTACACACCTTATTAACAGAGGATGCAAGAGAATTGCTTTCTATTCTGCACCACAGCACCTTTTATTAGGTAAAGACAGACTTAATGGTTATATTGATGCACTTAGTCATGCTGGTATTGAGTATGATAAGAACCTTGTTTATTCATGCGATACTTTTGATACAGCTATGAAAATTTCCAATAGCGTTCTTCGTAAAGTTGATCGCCCTGATGGCATCTTTGCTGTTAACGACCTTACTGCTGTTGGCGTAATGAAATCGGCCAAAAGCCTTGGTATAAAAGTACCTGATGAGTTAAAAGTAGTGGGATTTGAAAATAGCAAAAGTGCTTCTATCTGTGACCCTGAGTTAACGTCTGTTGATCAATTTGGGTTTACTCTTGGTAAAAAAGCGATGACATTATTACTTTCACGTATTAAAAGCGACACATTCGATTACACTCCTGCAAAAGAAGTTATCAAGACTAAACTAATTGTAAGAGGCTCCAGTTAACAGAAAAACTTTGGCTTTTACAGATATTATATGATGAAAACAAATTATCTCACCTGAACTGATGAGAAGTTTTCTATAAATCTGACAAGAAATTACTCTTCTGAATTCCTTTTCATACTTGCTTTCGCAATCGATTGTTTTGTTAAATTATATTAATTTCATTTAAAATCCTCATTTTAATATCCCTAAGATTAAAAATCATTAATAAAAAGTAGCATTTATTAAAATGCTTTATTACTTTTGTGGGGTAAACACAAATTATTATTAACTAAAAAATGATTATTATGAAAAAATCTACTTTAAAATTTCTTGCAATTGCAATGTTTGCTTTATTAGGAACATCAGTTTTTGCACAAACTACTTATGAAATAACCTTCCAGGTTGATATGACAGAAGCTGATCCATTTGATCCGGCAACAGATGAAGTATATATGTCAGGTAGCTTTGCTGACTGGGCTCAACCTGGTAGCGATGTTCTATTCATGATGGAACCTCTTGAAGTTGGTTCTATGATTTACACTTTAACTGCTACTATTGACTCAGGTGAAGTACAATATAAATACTTCCGCGTGATTGACGGTGCTGCAAGCTGGGATAACGGCGAATGGACAGGTGATCCTAACCGTAAAATTTACATCACTGACGCTGCAACTGTTGAAGATGTTTGGGCTGATAAACCTTTTGAAGTTACTTTCAACGTAGATATGACTGGTGCTGATCCTTTCGATCCTTCTACTGATGCTATTTACATTGGTGGTAGCCTTGCTAATGGTTGGGCAATGCCTGGTACAATTCCTGCTTATGAAATGACTTCAGATGATGACGTTATGTACACAATTACTCTGTTGTTATATCCTGGTGATTATCAATACAAATATTTCCGTGTAATTGATGGCGTAGCAAGCTGGGATAACGGTGAGTGGACTGGTGACCCAAACCGTGATGTAACTGTTGATACTGTTGCTTCTACTGTAGATAATATCTGGGGTGAGCTTAACAGCATTTTCACTCAACCTAATGAGTTTACTTACAGCATGTATCCAAATCCTGTTGTAAATATTCTTAACATTGGTAACACTAATGATGTTACTAAGGTTGATGTTTATGATGTTAACGGAAGACTTATTCAGACTATGGATGTTTTCGCTCAGCAAAACATTACCATTAATGTTTCTGAACTTCAAACAGGTGTTTACTTTGTTAATGTTCACAATGACAAAGGCGTTTCTACAGCAAAATTTGTTAAAAACTAACTCTATTTAAAATTACAAGAAAAAGCCGTTGGCCTTGTGCCTGCGGCTTTTTTAATTTAACCTTATACATTGAACTTTGAACCTTGAACTTTGAAATCATGCAAAAACCAATTCTCTTACTTAGTATTATTGCGGCTATGACAATGTCCTCGTGCAATACCACCCCAAAGCCTGATAAAACAAATCTCCCTCCCGATTGGGCTAAAGACCAGATTTGGTATCAGATTTTTGTTGAAAGGTTCAATAATGGTGATACAACAAATGATCCTACTCCACAAACTATGTACGCCTCCAGTAACTTCCAACAAGCTCCCGACAATTGGGAAATTACTCCATGGACTCATAATTGGTACGAAACGGAAGAATGGGCCGACAGCTTAAATGGCGATTTCTATTCAAAGTTACAGTTTCGTCGCTTTGGTGGCGACTTACAGGGAGTGATGGATAAGCTTGATTATCTGCAGGAACTCGGTGTTACTGCCATATATTTTAACCCTTTAAATGATGCCCCCTCCCTGCATAAGTTTGATGCAAGAAACTGGAGGCATATTGATGTAACTTTTGGGCCTGACCCGGAAGGTGATATGGAGATTATCGCCTCTGAAGACCCTGCTGACCCTGCAACATGGAAATGGACATCAGCTGACAGTCTGTTCCTTAACCTTGTTGATGAATTACATAAAAGGGGTATGAAAGTTATTGTGGATTATTCATGGAATCATACAGGAACAGAGTTTTGGGCCTTTCAGGATGTTCTTAAGAACCAAAACAACTCAAAGTACAAAGACTGGTATGAAATAAAGCAATTCGACAACCCCGATACTCCCGAAGATGAATTTGAATACGAAGGCTGGGCCGGACTATCAAGCCTGCCTGAAATCAGAAAGGTAGATATAACTACTGAACGTCATCATGGACGCCCTTATGAAGGCAATATAAATAAAGGAGCAAAGCAACACATTTTCAATGTATCACAACGCTGGCTTGCGCCTGATGGCAACACCGGTAAAGGTATTGATGGTTACCGCCTTGATGTAGCTGACCAGATAGGATTAGGATTCTGGCGCGACTACCGCACTTTTATCAAATCTGTTAATCCGGATGCCTACCTTATCGGAGAGATATGGTGGGAGGAATGGCCTGATAAGCTTATGGATCCTACTCCTTATATGATGGGAGATGTTTTTGATGCTGTGATGTTTTATCAACTCTACCGCTCACAACGTATGTTCTTTGCCGATGTTGATGATAAACTAAATGCTGAACAATTAAAAGATAGTCTCATCTCTATCTATGGCCGACATGATAAGCCTATGCAATATTCTATGATGAATACAGCTGCAACACACGACTCACCTCGTTTGCTCACTTCTTTTGATAATAAAGGTGGATACAAGGTGTGGGCTAAACCTAATGACGACAGCACATACCAAACTGGCAAACCATCACCTGAGAGTTATAAGCGTGTTAAATTATATCTGATGAATCAGTTTACTCTTCCCGGTGGCCCTCAAATATGGAATGGTGATGAAATGGGCATGTGGGGTGCCGATGATCCTGATTGCAGGAAACCTTTATGGTGGCCTGAGTATGAGTTTGATGATGAATACAGAAACAACTACCAAAAAGGAGAGAAAACATATGATAAGGTTGGCTACAACGAAGAATATCACAACTTTTACAAAAAGATTATTAAAATCAGGAAAGACAATCCTGTGCTTACCACCGGCGATTTGAAATTCCTGTTGGCAGAAGGTAATAAGCTTATGTACGAAAGGGTTAATGGCTCTGATCAGATTATTGTTGCTTTTAATATGGAAAATGAAGACGCAATATTTAATCTTCCTTCAGCCAGCTACACAAATCTAATGGATAATACAACTGTAGAAAGGACAATAACACTTAAACCTCTGACAGGAGTTATTCTGAAAAAGAACTAATTTTTCCAGAATAATTTAGTTTACAGATTATCCAACTTTTTTTATTTCTGCTTTTTCTTTATCAGAATAGTGGAAGAAACAGCTACAATTCCGGCTACAACAAATGTAAGAATCCGTGAAGTAATAATTTCATCCATTCCGGTGCTTATCCATACAATGGTAAAAACAAGACCAGAAACAATTGTAAGGATAGCCGGTATGCCATGAAACCGTTTCCAGAAAAGCGTAAGTAATATTACTATAGAAAATGTGGATCCAATGCCAGCCCACACATATCCTATAATAGTATAAACCATATCACCACGTGAATAATAGGCTAAAACAAGTGCAATAATTGATAATAAAGCAGTTATTATTCGTGACAACCGCAGCGACTGACGGGAAGAAAGTTTCTTCCTTATAACCTGCTTTACAATATTATCAGAAAGCTCAGTAGATGAAAGTATCAGCAATGAGTTCGCAGTAGAAATTATAGCAGCAAGCACGCCTGTTATCAGAATACCAGCAATAACAGGATGAAAAAGAGTAACAAGCACTTTTGGAAGAACATTCTCCTGATCGGGAAGCACCTCCGGTCCAAACAAAGCTATTCCGATCCAGCCAATACTAAGAGCACCAATATAGGCAATAATAGTCCATGCCACACCAATGTTCCTGGCTTTACGAGCCTGTTTTTCATCTGTAATAGCCATAAATCTCATGCTCAGCTGAGGCTGTCCACCCAGATAACCAAAGAACCACGAAAAAGCACTTGCAATTAAAATTCCCGTACCAAGACCTTTTACAATACTAATAGAATTTGGAAACCAACCAGTAAATTCAATCGACAAAGGATCGTCAGGCTGTAATATTGCACCACCTGTCAGCGTTGAATATTCTGGTCCGGCTTTAGTCAATGCCTCCCCTATTGAATGAGCAAATACAGCCCCATCAGGCACTCCGGAAAGATAAATCAATCCGACCACAGGAGCGGCAATCAGCGTTATTATCATTATAACAGCCTGTACGGCATCAGTATATGTCACACTTCTGAAACCACCATAAATTGTATAAGGCACAACAAGAATAACAACGATGAGCATTCCATATATTTTCTCAATACCGAATAAATGCTCAAGAGTTTTACCACCCCCAATAAACTGTGCTCCCACATAGAAGAAAAAGAAGAACACAATAGTAAACCCGGCAATAAGCCTTATCCACAAGCCAACCTCTCCATGACGTTTGGCTATATAATCAGTAAAGGTGTTAACATCATATTTCTCCGCCTCATTACGCAGGTGCCATGCCAGAAAAATCCACGCAATAAGAATCCCCACAACACAACCAATAGCCGTCCAAACCTCAAGAAGCCCTGTTGCATATGCAGCTCCCGGTAATCCCAGCAACGCCCATGACGACTCACCGGTTGCCCTTTCCGACAAGGCAGCCACCCATCCGGGTAACTTACGGCCCGCAATGGCAAAATCACTTTCTGTTTTTACCTTACGCCCCTGATAAAATCCAAGCAATACAATAAAGCTCATGTAAATTATCATTACAACAAGCATCTGTGTCTGATAGTCTTCCATAGCCTATTTGTTAATCAATTTTCATTATTAAGCAAAGTTAGAAATTTTTATGTTGTTTCTTAGTTTAAGGGCCTTATCATTTTACTCACCACTTACTTTTATTTGACAAAAAAATAAGCACACTTATTGCAATTTTATTCTGGTCCTGACCTCATTTCTATCAGATCAAATGAGATATCCAATCACTACAAATTGGGATTTATTCTATCCATGGATAAAACTCATTCTATCCATGGTTAAAATTTATTCTATCCATGATTAAATTTCTTTCTATCCATGGTTATAATTTTTCTTATCCTTGATCAGAATATCAGTCCAACAAAACCAGGCAACAAAAACCTCTTCTTCTGCAAATGATTAATACCTGAATTAAATCAATCTGCACAAAAAGCAATACTACACAACAGTAAAATAAACCATATCACAAACAATTCTGCTAAAATGAAACTTATTTCACATTTAAAATTGTTAATAATTTCTTTTTCAGAATAAAACCAATTAACCATAATCATTACTTTTGGCTTATAATTACAGCTCTTATGAAGAAAGTAAATACAGCATACTTTTCCTCAGATGAATGCTGGGGCATACAGATAAACGGATTAAGCCACTGCCGTAATATCAACTGCAAATGGCAGGGATTAACGGCCTGCGAAGGTCAGAATATAATCAAAACAGGTTATAACTCCAAAGGTTACAAAGTTGGCACACATGGGATAATTGTTCCTGTAATGGAAGAGCAACCTGTAAAATAGCGTATATCTGGTAAGTCTCGCAATGCCTTGGGATTATACTTGCACTTCACTCAACAATTTCCTGATTGCTCAAACTCAAGTTAAAGGCAGTGCCTTTATTGCTTCCTAACAAGCACCCCAAAGATATTTAGTCAGTTATAATCTATCCACAATGACACCAAAAAAAGTGATCATTTATCATCTCTGATTAGCTATTTTTATAATTTACTTTTTAATCCAGCATCCGCTTTCCGTTTTAACACTATTGTGAATCACCGTATAGTAATAAACCCCTGAAGGCATTTTAACAGTTGATATAATATTATGGCCTGCCATTAGCGTTTGCTTTTTTACCAGCCTGCCCCTTGCATCAAATATTTGGATATTACTATTATCATCATTAACATTGATATTCATTATACCTGATCCGGGATTAGGATAAACAGTAGTATTATCCTCCGCGACAAATTGCAATTCATTTGAGGTAATTATATCTTCTTTTGCAAGTTTTAAGATATATACATCGTATTCGCTATTCTGGACTCTGTAGTCGTATCGTAAGGCTCCAATAATGCATCCTCCATCTGATGTAGCCCTAATTACCATTGAGGAATAGGATGCATCGCCTCCAAAAAACAATTCACTCCTGGCATTAAGCCCCCTGTTTAACTGGCGTAGTACAATCCATGAAAATTCATGAGTCCAAAATTCAGCATATACATTATGTGTTCCACACAAGAAAATACTATCAGGGTTTTTATAATCGAAACTATTAAGATATGCAGGATAGTCGAATGTATCTATAGCATAAAACTCGTGTAAATCAATATCGGAAAACGAAGTATCACTCTCATATATACCAATAGAAAAGTATAATGGATTGTAATGAATATATTGGGCACTTAAAAGAATTGTAGTATCTGTTATCCATCTGGCAGTCATAATACCATCATTTCGCTCAGGTAGCCATTCATAACCTTGATAGTTATAATTTGTATCATAAGTAGCAATTGACCCTACACTTTGAGTTCCATATCCCATTCCAAAAATATAAAGCTGGCTACTGTCCTGTGAGAAAGTAAAATCATCTATCCATACAGCTCCTCCATCTTCAGCACTAACAAACTGTGTATGTATTGTATCTACACTGCGATTAAATCTACACAAATAACTGTAATACACACCATTATAACTAGTACGTGTTAACACATGAAAACCCCCATCAGGCAATCTAATTATCTTAATAGGGGATGTATTATCATCTCCAAAAGAATATATCTTTTTCCACTCAATATTTAAGCTATTGTCCATTTTAAATATTGTAAGTTTTTCATTACGATTATATGGATATTTAAAAGTTGTTCCAAATATTAAATATCCGTTTTCATCCTTTACTATTTTGTAAAAAACATAACCTGTATCTGCATTAATATATTCTCGTAAGGTCGTATCTCCTTCACTGCTAATTCTCATCAAATATGCATTAGTTGTATCCTGGGATAAATAAATTTCTCGATTAAATCCACAAACCAGATAACTTCTATCTTCTTCTTCGATAATATCAATAATTCTATTGCTTTCAGGTGTAGAATATAATACTTCAAATGAGTTTTGTGATTGCAAACTCAAGGTAAAAACAAGAATCAAAGAAATAAAAAGAATTATTTTGTTCATAATACTTCTGCTATTATAATATGATAAATTTAAACTGCATAGACAACATTGTTTTTGAGCTTATATCACCCGTGCATTGCAAACACTGCCCATATGATATAGTTGCAATTGGCATCAAACAGAGAATTACAATTAATTTAATTATTTTCATTTTTTTTCTGATTATTTATTTTATAATTTACTTTTTAATCCAGCATCCGCTTTCCGTTTTAACACTATTGTGAATCACCGTATAGTAATAAACCCCTGAAGGCATTTTAACAGTTGATATAATATTATGGCCTGCCATTAGCGTTTGCTTTTTTACCAGCCTGCCCCTTGCATCAAATATTTGGATATCACTATTATCATCATTAACATTGATATTCATTATACCTGATCCGGGATTAGGATAAACAGTAGTATTATCCTCCGCGACAAATTGCAATTCATTTGAGGTAATTATATCTTCTTTTGCAAGTTTTAAGATATATACATCGTATTCGCTATTCTGAACTCTGTAGTCATATCGCTGAGCTCCAATTATACAACCTCCATCTGATGTAGCCTTAATAATCAACGCTCTGTAATAAGCATCACCTCCAAAAAGCAATTCACTCCTGGCATTAAGCCCCCTGTTTAACTGGCGTAGTACAATCCATGAAAATTCATGAGTCCAAAATTCAGCATATACATTATGTGTTCCACACAAAAAAATACTATCAGGGTTTTTATAATCGAAACTGTTGTAATCTGCAGGATAGTCGAATGTATCAATAGCATAAAACTCGTGTAAATCAATATCGGAAAATGTAGTATCACTCTCATAAATACCAATTGAAAAGTATAATGGATTATAATGAATATATTGGGCACATAAAAGGATTGTTGTATCGGTTATCCATCTGGCAGTCATAATCCCATCATTTCGCTCAGGTAGCCATTCATAACCCTGATAGTTATAATTTGTATCATAAGTAGCAATTGACCCTACGCTTTGAGTTCCATATCCCATTCCAAAAAGATAAAGCTGGCTACTGTCCTGTGAGAAAGTAAAATCATCGATCATTACACTTCCTCCATTTTCATCGCCAACAAATTTTGTCCTGACAGTATCTCCATCACGGTTAAACCTCCATAAATAGCTGTAATACACACCATCATAACTAGTATATGTTAACACGTGAAAACCCCCATCAGGTAATCTAATTATCTTATTGGGGGATGAGCAATCATTCCCTAAAGGATAAATCTTTTTCCACTCAATATTTAAGTCATTATTCAATTTAAACACAGTTATTTTTCCATTCCGGTTATATGGATATTTAAAAGTTGTTCCAAATATTAAGTATCCGTCTTCTTTTTTTACTATTCTGTAAAAAATATAACCTGTATCTGCATTTATATATTCTCTTAAATTTGTATCTCCTTCACTGCTAATTCTCATTAAAAATGCATTAATTGTATCCTGTGACAAATAAATATCTCCATTAAAACCACAAACCAGATAACTCCCATCTTCTTCTTCGATAATATCACTAATTCTATTGCTTTCAGTTGTTGAATACAACACTTCAAATGAGTTTTGTGATTGCAAACTCAAAATAAAAATAAAATTGATAAAAAGAATTATTTTATTCATAATTAATCAGCTATTGGAATGGGATAGATTCCTCCACCCACAGGATTGGGAGATAAATGCTTTTTAGCAAATTTAAAACCGAAATCATGCTCAAGTATTTCCACCCCATTAATAGTTGGATTATGGCTAATAATAGAACATGTGTAAAAAGAATAGTCATATGGATTTTCTTCTTCCAAACCATACCTCGTAATTGAGTCCGCACAATCTAAATAATAATCCATTTCAGAAATGCCAAAACCTTGCTGATTATATCCAAGGCATTTGGTATTATTATCAATAGTCCCAACATTCGAGTTAGCATAAAATATGAAATAATCACAATAGTTATCTATATTTCCATCTCCTTGAAAAATATTATAATCTGGCTCAAAGTCAGTAGTCTCAGATTCAAACCAAACATGATAACCTGGCACGGGAGCGGGTAAAAACTTAAATAGTATCTCCCTCTCAAGAATATCAGGAGCACCTAAATTCCCTTGTTCTAGACAATTGTAGGAGTTATCTCTATACCAATATTCATCATCAAAATTAAACAATCCATTTTGATTTAATATAGATAATTTACATCCACCTGTTCCAAAATGAGCTATTATTAGTAATTCTCTTTGCAACGATCCATTTGTACCAAGATCTTCCATCGAAATACCAACAAATATTTTAGTAGTATCTTCAATTGCTCTATAAAGCGAAATTAAACTGTCAACACATTCATTATAGGCACTAACTGCTGCATCATAGTAAACCATTCCTGTACCAAAATTAACAGGAATGCCTACATATAAAGTATCCCAAATAGACCTTTGGTATCCACTTGTTGCGTATCCATATGTATAATTTATTGTTGAACCCACTAAAAATTTAGCAGAATCAACTGTAATTTCTGTTGAACTCTTTAAAACACCTCCCTCCCTTGCTAAGGCAGATTTCTCAAGAAAACTATGAATGTTATTAACAATTGATTCTTCAACAATTTCATCCCCTGAATCATTTGAGGGTACTACACGGGAATTGTTCTTTGAACAATTAACAATAGCAAATAATGATAATAAAATAAAAAGAAAGCTTACAGCTTTAATTACGATTTTTTGTGTTTTCATTTTTTGATGTTTAAGTTTATTCTTATATTCAATTTAAGCATTTATTTAACTATGGTGATTATTTAAAATATTATTAACTATTTTCATTAGTGCTTTACAATAACCTTTCTAATTTCAGTTTTATTACCATACGAAATATCGAAAAAATAAATACCGTTACTATAATGTAATATATCAATTTCACCCGGTATTTTAAAGTTTGAAATTGTTTTCAACTCAATACCGTTTATAGAAACAACCCGAATTGTGGAATTCAATATCTTATTATCTGAACTTGTAATTTTAAACAAACCACTTGAAGGATTAGGTAGTATTACAATATTACTTTGATAAAGAAAGCTTTTATTATCATCATAAGTAAGGATATTATCTACTGGTATAGAAGATATTAGTATATCATCACTGCCCTCAGAAAATACATCTCTACTTTCATTAGGAAGATTATATCTATAATTTCCAGCTATTAATAAATTATCCAGGGAGATTATTGTTGACTGAACTTGTCCACAGACAGGAAAATTTGCCTGATAAACTCCTAGAATAGTAAAATCATTATCAAGAAAAATCGAAACAATATCATTATAACCTTCTGATCTTATTGTGTCATGCTCGATTAAGGCATTCTCACCAATTACAGAACTGAAAGCGATACCATATTTATTATCAGCAATAACCGATTTAGCGACATCATTTCCTAGCCCTCCAAAACTAATACTTCTAGAAAAATCTCCATCACTGTCCAGACTCATCAAGAAACAATCACTTTTTCCTATTGACCTCAAGGTATCATTTCCAAAAATAACATCTCCCAAGAATGTTCCGGCTAATAAAAGTTTTTCACCTTTTACATCAATACTATTAATGTAAATGCTGTTTTTACCAGAAATATGTTTATTCCATATTTTATTATTTGATGCGGAAAATTTCTGTACAAAAGAATCAGTTTTTCCAAGTGAATTGTATTGTATTTCATCCACTTCAAGTGTATTTGAAAAAGATATCGTTTGAAAGATATTACCTTCACAATCAGATGAAATACAAGAATTTGTAATAGCACCTGTGCATACAAGATTATCCAAAAAATATAACTCCCCATCCATTTCGATTGAGGCTAAGAAACAATATGACATGTTATTGTTTCGTTTATAATTATCGTATTCTGGTGTAGAACCAAATATACCTGTTAAAATAATCTGATTATCTTTTGTGGTACACATCTCGAAGATATGGTCGTGGGAACGGCTTCCCAACGTAACTACATTTTTAACCTTTCCTTTATCATCCAGATTTAAAACAAATATGTCATTACCGCCTTTTGAAATAACCGTTGTATCTCCAAATTCGACTTTACCTGAAAAAATACCTGACACCAATATACTGTTTTCATAATAGCAAATTGAAATACCTAATTCAGTTGCTATTAAGTTTCTTCGTACATCACCACCAAAAGTTTTTACCCAATCCAAATTGCCATAGGAGTCAAGCTTAGCAATAAAAATATCTGTATCTCCATTTGTTTGTTCTTCTATCTTATCAAAGCTAGCTTCTCCCTGGAAATAACCAGTAACATAAATATTCCCATAGCCATCAGAGCAAACAGATTTTGCCATATCAGAATTAATACCCCCAAATGATTTAATCCAGGCATTATCATCTACTTGACAAACTGATATCGTTGACAATGTAATAATATGTATTATAAATATATATTTAATTAAATGTTTTTTCATCTTCTTTTTGATTATCTGATGGATTAAAAAGACGTATTATGAATTTTCGCTCGCCTATTTGCAACAAAATATTATACTTATCCGGAAGTCTATCTTTTCTAAAAAGACAAATAATTGGATTTGGATCATCAATTGATGCTATTATTTTGTAATCTTCATCAATAATATCCATTCTGTCTATATCGTGGAAGAAATTGATCTCAAACCATGGAAATCCCTGTACCTGGTGCTCCAACAATTTCCTGAGTTTTGTTAATTCAACAACCTTATAATCCGCAAAATCTATTTGTTCCATATTTCGCGAATCTGTATCTTCAAAACTATTCTCAGAAAGATATTCATAATTCTCAGGTGAATTACTTTTAGATACAACTGGCTCACATTCTATCGCTTCAGCTAAGAATTCAGATCCCTCATCAGCAAAGAATCCGTCATCTAGTACAATCTCGTTCGCAAAATAGGATATCTCAGCAGCATCATGTATAATCGCATCAAATCCCCTTCCACCTAATGTTATTGTATTTGCCTCAATATCCGGGTAGGTACCAGCCGGCTTTTCAAAATTTTCAAAAATTAAAGAAGTATTAGCTTCGCAAAAACTTTTGTAACGATAATCAACAATATAAACTGCACCACAATCATTAATGGTTTCTCCGTTCTTATTTGGTCCTCCTAAAATAACACTTCTGTAATCAGAATCAAGAGAAGAACCAAACTGTGAACCACTATTCCAGGGAACAGTTACATATTGTATAGGTTCAGGAAGAAAAGAAATAAAAGGCCAACAAGTTACTATTCCGCCTAGAATATCACCATAACCTGTCTCTACATCATATTGTTTGCTATACAAACCATCAGTACAGTTTACTGTTCCATTATTAATACCTGGAAAAATTACACAATTATTTCCAGCATATTCCTTAAATAAACTAGGATATGCAACAGCTGTAGTTGAGGGCGTAATGGCCTCGGTAGTAGAATTCCAATTCCAAGTACCATCGTTATCACGCTGGAAAACTCTTAAGTAGATTTGATCAATGTCAAAATAATCACTATAATATCGCTGCGAACAAAATAACTTATTATCAAATAAATCAAACCCTTTCCCTCCAAGAAATGCATTATTGGGGGAACTATTTGCTGCGCTAATTACTTGTTCCAATAACCAGTCATTGGCAGAATTTTTATTCCTGTTAAAGATATGAATCTCTCCTTTATCAATATATGGAGCTCCAACTGCAAGGTACTCATTATAAAGTGAAATATTATAACCAAATTTTGACCCTGATGTTCCAGTTAATGTAGTATATAAATCCCAAGAATTAGTACTACCCAAGTTTCTATAATAGATTTTAACCATATCATTATCAGGACTACTCACTACTGCCCAATCATCCCAAATTTCTACTTTCGTACCAAAATCTCCTGTCCCCTGAAAAGAATTAATGGAATAAACATCGCCACTCCATCCGGACGTAGGTTTGGTAAAGAAATAAACCCTATTTGATGCACCCACAATAACATAATCTTCATATACACCAACTGACCGTCCAAAATGATCTGTGTAACTATCTGATGGTAATAATGATGCCACTACATTCCAGTAACCATAATCATTTTTCTCAGCGATATAGGCAAAACCATTATTATTTCCATCAACAGCACCTATAACCGCATGATTTTTATATATAGCGACAGATGTGCCAAAATTTTCGTTTCCTGTTTCAGGGTTATTATAAACATATTGACCTCGAGGACCAAGGCTCCCATCTTGTTCAACCTGAATTATTTTCGGACTATTTTGTACTTCATTTCCATCAGTATCATATCCATGTATCTTCACAATCCCGTAACGGGTGTATTCTGATTCAAGATTATCTTGAACATGAAGACTAAAAGAAGCAGTTTCATTATCGGATAGATCAAGGGTTGTACTGGGTATTATTTGATCAACAAAAATTGTATTATTATTTGTTTCAAATTCTGCAATAAAGCTCATTGGATCGCTTCCTGGGTTCGTAATCTCAATACAATTAAAACTCCACCCACTCCCCATTAAACCAACTTCATTATCAAAATGAATCTCTAAGGGATCCGGAATATTTACAATTAACACAGGAAAATCATCTCCAACAATTATTTCTTTCTCAATATAATCATAATATGGTAATGAATTAACACATTCAGGACTTACCTCACTCTCGGAATACCAATTATTATTCCAGACTTCAAGACGTAGTTTGTAATTACCACTATTCGTAAAAGTATATTCGTAAGGATGAACAAAATTATACTCATTATAATCAAAATTATCACTATAACTATCTTGTTCAATATCATTATAGAAAATTGTCCATCGTAAATTGGTAGGGTACCAATAACTTTCATGTACTCCCGGGTCACCTACTGGCCAGCAAGAACTTTCAAACAACTGTGTAGAACCAGTTCCCACTTGAATAGGTTCAAGTGGATAAAAACCTGCCTGGATAAATTGTGGCGCATTGCTTACCTCAATTGTGATATCATCATGTCCGTGTGCACTGTTACTATAAACATCTATCCCTATCCTGTACGAACCCTCTTCTGGGAATGAATATGTAAATATACCCAGACCAGAAGTATATGAAAAAGTCTCAATATAACTAATTGACGGATCCCCTATCTTATAAACATACCATGATCCATAACCTTCTGATGATCCACCTCCGACAGTTGCACTTATTTCTACTTCCTGACATCCAGGATAAGGAGGAGATGAAGGCGCATTATAACTAAGCTGTACATTTAAACCTTCAGGAGATACTGTAATCTCAATTACTGAAGAATATGTTTCATTCGTGTTGCTTGCAGCATTAAATCCGGTAACTTCTGCAAAAACATTATAAGTACCCCAGTTGAAATATTGATGAGTAAAAGTGTACCAGTGTAATTGTTCTCCCGTAACTGTTTCACTTGTCCCATCACCATAATTAATTGTATAATTATATTCTGCCTGTAAGTTTGTTATATCGACCTCAAAATCATAGCAAAACGAATTTTCCTGCCATGGTATTATTGTTACCAAAGGAGTTAGGGACGGATCGTAATAAAAATCTACAATGTAACTATCTTCACCAGCTCCATTACCTACCTTAAGTTCTATTTCATACTCTGTATACATTTCTAGTTCATACGTCGGATTCTGATCTGTTGAAAATAACACAGGTACACCATCCTCACCTGTGTAGTACCACTCCCAGGAGGCTATTATACCATCTGACATATCTGTAAAATCAACTGATACTGTCGTAGTATTTGCCTTACCTGAGCTAACACCTATTGAATAATAAAAAATCGAAGTGGGAATATCAAGATCCTCCACCACAACTGCTTTAATCATCGAATGCTCATTCTCATTATCTCTTACACAATGTGTTACAATATATGTGCCCGAGAAAGCATATTGATGGTTAATAACATTATCATCTTCACTCCAATCAGTGAAATAATTATCACCAAAATCCCATTTATATGATGTTATTTCCGGAAGTTCTGAAATATCAGTGAAGTTGATATAATTATTAAAAGTACCTAGTTGCTTAGCAATAAAATCAATTTCATTTGCTTCTCTAACATAAAATGAATGATTTAAATCCGGTCCTGTTAAATTTGCTGGGTCAGGAGACCAAACATTGTTATCCTGTCGTATTGGTATTTGTTGCGCGCTACTTAGAATATTATTACCTGCAAGATCTGTACCATTTATTTCTAAATAATTCATACCTGAAACTAAATCACTAGCTGGAATATCAAATTCCCATATTATCTGATCATCAGAATATTGCATTGTCTGTTTCTCAACATCATTAATCTTTAAGGTTACTGACGACATCGCTTCTGATCCATATACACTTATTACTATTGGTGTGTTAGTTTTTATATTGTTACAATAATCATACGGACCAGGTCCAGGGCATGGGAAAGGCTCCAATAAATATTGGGTTCCTGTCCAATCCCAACTTCTAGAGTATTCCGGGTCTGAAGTTGGTATATCTGCCAGACGAATCTCCACCTTTTTAATAAACGGACGAAAATTGTCGATTATTATTTCTGCTGGATTAGTTGCATCAGAAATAAATATATTGTCTGTTATAGTTGTTACTTTAGCAAATAATTGATAAAGCCCATCAGGGTATCTGGCTTCTGTTTTCTCATTGCATAAAGCATACTGACATTGATTACGCCCAAATTCATCATTAGTATGAATACGCGTTTTAAAATCAGAAAAATAGTAATCATCCCACGGGTATCCATCAGAACTTGAATTATATGCAGAAGGATAAATACCGGTTGTAGTAGTTGAGCCCAACCTAGTGTCATCGGCAATATCATATGTATTATTATTAGGTGTCCCTTCTTGAAAATACCTATCTGAATTTAAACGCCCACCGTGTGATATCTTTGAGTCAAAAAAGGGACCTTGAATATGCTTATAACTTGAATTATCTGAACCCCAATTTTCATAAGATTCACTTTCTTTAAAATAATCTTTAATGAAAAGTTCAACATCATCAACATCCATTACAACATTATTATACCTGGAACCTGTTACACCTCCTTCCATTGCGTAATTTACATTTATTGAGATAGTCCTATCCCCTGAAAAAGTCACAATATTTTGATTGTTAATAAATGATTGACCACTTATTTCAAGTTCTTTTCCTTTGATGGTTACATTATAATTTGTGGATGGATGATTTATGAACTCCAATGGATCTTTGTCATTGTTTTTATTCTGATAACCTAATTTACTATTTACAATATTTATGTCCTTAAAATAATACAAATGTAGATGATAATCAAAATAAGGTTCAGTATTATCACCTGACCGACCAATGACTGCTAACGGTGAATCATAGTCTATTGATGTTAATACTTCATATTCAGTAGTATTAGTACCATCTGAATATGTAACAAAACCTTCTATTTCTCCATATGCAATATCATTTTCTAAATCAATTATTGCATAATAATCTGCATTGTCATCATCCATTCTTTTTAATACCATATCTCCATATTTCATACCCTCGTTAGGTACTACACCGTATTCAAAAATATGTCCATAACCAAGATCACGATAACCATCTACTACAACAATTTTATATTGATTTCCGGAAGTGACAATTATTTTCTCAATTGTACCATCAAAAACTGAAAAAAGGTGATCTCCTACATAATCGTGTCCTTCTAAATTATAGTCAATACCCTTATGCCATTTTGAAACAGTTCCTCTACGTCTTCCAAAATCAGATACAATATCTTCCGTATCAAAAGCGGCTTGATTGCCTGTATATGATTGGTTATTAGTATTGCAGTTGTTACATTCCTCATAGTATATTGTATATGTTCGTTGTTGGGAATATGAATACCTGATATTAATAATCAGAATAATCAAGCACAAACAATATTTAAAACTATTTTTCATTGTATAGGAAATTTTGAAAAATCTTCTTCATATTTATCAGTTTTATAGATACCTGATCCTTTTTCTCCTTTCTCAAACACAAAACCCTCATCTGTAATCTTTTTAAGTAAACCATTCTTTATTAAGGATTTTGAATATGACTTGGTATATTTAATATTTTTTTCGAAATCCATTATAGAGTAATTTATTTCTTTTGCGTTTCTGCATTTAATAACCAATTTTGTTCCAGCTATTACTGGAGCTGTAAAGCCATTATACTTTTTTGGTGTAACCATATTTATTACGGAATCATTTTCCAAGTTATAAATCATACATCCCTGATCAGAGATTATTTCATAATCAGTGTTATAATTTCCCAAATATGCTACAGCCAAAAACCTGCCGTCAGGTGTTAAAACCCTATCACCAACCGGTGAGCTTATATCATCAACTGTTTTTATAATTTCACCCCTGTTGTTAAAAACATATATTACAGAGCAATATGCAATTACATCTTCAATATTACCAACATTAAAATGGTATGTTATAACTGAATAGTTATTATTACTTTCATAAACACCAGAAAAAATATAAGCAGAGCCAAGTAACTCAAAATCATCAGTAATACCACTCACAATATTCAGGTTTTTTATCTTTTCTGACAATTCATTAAGCTTGACTCCTTTTACATCATATGACAAAAATCTGGTATTAAATTTCGGATAAGGAAGCCCGTTAAAGGGATTATTTTGTCGAATATCAAAACTATTTATCTGTTCCCCGGTTATTGAGTCATGAAATGTTAATTTATCAACAAAGTTACCAGTTGAATCATATATATATCTGATTTTTTTGATTGAAGTATCGCCAGATTGAGAATAACCAAAGCTACATATTAATATTGCAATTACAATATTTAATACCTTTTTATTGTAACGAAAATTCATTATTTCAACTATTTATTAATTTCCAATTCTAACATCTCAATCCTCTTCTCCTGCTCAATAATATACAAAGTCAATTCTTCAACTTTTTTGAGCAGCAGGGCGTTCATTTCAGCTATATCTAATCCTTCTTCATGTACTTCTTCTTCTGATGGGATATCGGGGAGGTGTTTGTGCTGACGTATATAATCTTCAAGTTGATTTAATGACATTAAATCATAGTCTTTTTCAAAAACGTAATCATGCCATGGAATGTCTGATGTAACCCTTACAAGATGAGACTTAATCTCTCCATAAACAATCAGGTTTGAAATATCACTTTCACTGTTATTTCCAATATAAACATTATTATCTGCAGCTATTGTCATTATCTGTCTTTGATAGTTATGAAATTGAATACTACCACTATTTCCTCGTGCAAATAGTTTTACTGAAGCATTATTATCATAATTATTATGCAATGCTATGTATGAACCATCAGTTTCATCGCTACCTCCAAATATCTTTAAAGGCTGCCAATCGTTATGATTTCCATAAATATAACCTGTTAAATTCATATTCCCCACAACATCTAATGCCTGTGTCGGGATTGTTTTTCCAATCCCAATATATCTGCCAGTCCCTACATAAAGGTTATTTCCTAATAAGGTCCAATCTCCATCGTTTATTAATGATGGATCTACCCATGTAGCATTGCCTTCATTATCGCTTTGCATAATATACCCGTTAAGACAACCTTCTGTCATTTGAAATTCCTGCGTTCTGGTTTCACCTTTAATATCAAGCTTGGCTAACGGATTAGAAGTACCAATTCCAACATTCCCTTCCACAATTAAATCATTATCTCCTAATGAAGCTTCGTGGTAACCAATAGAAACTTGTCCACGAACCTCAAGTTTTGAAGTAGGGTTTTCAATACCTATACCAACATTGCCTTCCGGGCGATAAATATCGCCAGATTCATTCAGAATCCATAAGTTGGCAACCTGTGGATCCATCCATGCTGAGTTCCCTTCTTCATCAATTGTGGCTAATACCCACCCAGGTTTAATATATCTTTGCTCCAAGGTGAACTCCTGACATTTTACTCCTCCGTTTACATCAAGCGTAGCTGCTGGCTCTATTGTACCAATCCCCACTTTCCCAAACTCATCGCTTATACTAGCTGGTGGACCAACAAAAAGTGTTGGAAACGGCCTTTGAAAACCTACCATTAAACTTGATGATATGCCATTGATTAAAGGATCAGAATTATTAGCGCTGCCAATTACAAATGCCCCGTCAGCATTCGATTGTACATAATGACCTATTGCAAGTGATGCTTCTACATTGACAATTGCATAATCTCCAATAGCAACTGAATTTGCAGTAGCAACGCATCCTCTTCCTGCTGCAAAACCATATGTTCCTGAAGTACAACCTTTACCCATTGATATTGCACTGATTCCATTAGATGTACAGTTTAAACCTGAAGCGAAAGAATAATCCCCAATAGAGAAACTGCCATATCCAATTGCTGTAGATTTATAGCCCGAAGCAGTATTCCCCGTACATTGCAAACACTGCCCATATGATATAGTTGCAATTGGCATCAAACAGAGAATTACAATTAATTTAATTATTTTCATTTTTTCCTGATTATTTATTTTATAATTTACTTTTTAATCCAGCATCCGCTTTCCGATTTAACACTATTGTGAATCACCGTATAGTAATAAACCCCTGAAGGTATTTTAGCAGTTGATATAATATTATGGCCTGCCATTAGCGTTTGCTTTTTTACCAGCCTGCCCCTTGCATCAAATATTTGGATATTACTATTATCATCATTAACATTGATATTCATTATACCTGATCCGGGATTAGGATAAACAGTAGTATTATCCTCCGCGACAAATTGCAATTCATTTGAGGTAATTATATCTTCTTTTGCAAGTTTTAAGATATATACATCGTATTCGCTATTCTGGACTCTGTAGTCGTATCGTAAGGCTCCAATAATGCATCCTCCATCTGATGTAGCCCTAATTACCATTGAGGAATAGGATGCATCGCCTCCAAAAAACAATTCACTCCTGGCATTAAGCCCCCTGTTTAACTGGCGTAGTACAATCCATGAAAATTCATGAGTCCAAAATTCAGCATATACATTATGTGTTCCACACAAAAAAATACTATCAGGGTTTTTATAATCGAAACTATTAAGATACGCAGGATAGTCGAATGTATCTATAGCATAAAACTCGTGTAAATCAATATCGGAAAACGAAGTATCACTCTCATAAATACCAATTGAAAAGTATAATGGATTGTGATAAATATATTGGGCACTTAAAAGAATTGTAGTATCTGTTATCCATCTGGCAGTCATAATACCATCATTTCGCTCAGGTAGCCATTCATAACCCTGATAGTTATAATTTGTATCATAAGTAGCAATTGACCCTACACTTTGAGTGCCATATCCCATTCCAAAAATATAAAGCTGGCTACTGTCCTGTGAGAAAGTAAAATCATCTATCCATACAGATCCTCCATCTTCAGCACTAACAAACTGTGTATGTATTGTATCTACATTGCGATTAAATCTACACAAATAACTGTAATACACGCCATTATAACTAGTACATGTTAACACGTGAAAACCCCCATCAGGCAATCTAATTATCTTAATAGGGGATGTATTATCATCTCCAAAAGAATATATCTTTTTCCACTCAATATTTAAGTTATTGTCCATTTTAAATATTGTAAGTTTTTCATTACGATTATATGGATATTTAAAAGTTGTTCCAAATATTAAATATCCGTTTTCATCCTTTACTATTTTGTAAAAAACATAACCTGTATCTGCATTAATATATTCTCGTAAGGTCGTATCTCCTTCAGTGCTAATTCTCATCAAATATGCATTAGTTGTATCCTGGGATAAATAAATTTCTCCATTACATCCACAAACCAGGTAACTTCCATCTTCGTCTTCGATAATATCAATAATTCTATTGCTTTCAGGTGTTGAATACAACACTTCAAATGAGTTTTGTGATTGCAAACTCAAGGTAAAAACAAGAATCAAAGAAATAAAAAGAATTATTTTGTTCATAATTAATCTGCTATTGGAATGGGATAGATACCTCCACCCACAGGATTAGGTGTTAAATGCTTTTTAGCAAATTCAAATGCTAAGTCATGTTCAAGAGTTAACACCGTTCCATTTAGCTTATTATGGCTAATAAAAGAACATGTGTAGAAAGAATAGCCATATGGATTTTCTTCTTCCAAGCCATACCTTGTAATTGAGTCTGCACAATCTAAATAATAATCCATTTCCGAAATGCCTAAACCTTGCTGATTATATCCAAGGCATTTGGTATTATCATCAATAGTCCCAACATTCGAGTTAGCATAAAATATAAAATAATCACAATAGTTATCTATATTTCCATCTCCTTGAAAAATATTATAAGGTGGCTCAAAGCCAGTAGTCCCAGATTCAAACCAAACATGATAACCTGGCGCGGGTAAAGGTAAAAACTTATTTAGTATTTCCATTTCAAGGATATCAGGAGCACCACCAAAATCCCCAGTTCCGTCACACTCATATGAATTATCTCTATACCAATACTCATCATCGAACTCAAACAATCCATTTTGATTTAATATAGATAATTTACATCCACCTGTTCCAAAATGAGCTATTATTAGTAATTCTCTTTGCAACGATCCATTTGTACCAAGATCTTCCATCGAAATACCAACAAATATTTTAGTAGTATCTTCAATGGCTCTATAAAACGAAATTAAACTATCAACACATTCATTATAGGTACTAACTGCTGCATCATAGTAAACCATTCCTGTACCAAAATTAACAGGAATGTCTACATATAAAGTATCCCAAATAGACCTTTGGTATCCACTTGTTGCGTATCCATATGCATAATTTATTGTTGAACCCACTAAAAATTTAGCAGAATCAACTGTAATTTCTGTTGAACTCTTTAAAACACCTCCCTCCCTTGCTAAGGCAGATTTCTCAAGAAAACTATGAATGTTTGTAACAATTGATTCTTCAACAATTTCATCCCCTGAATCATTTGAGGGTACTACACGGGAATTGTTCTTTGAACAATTAACAATAGCAAATAATGATAATAAAATAAGAAGAAAGCTTACAGCTTTAATTACGGTTTTTTGTGTTTTCATTTTTTTAATTACTTTAATTTATACTTGTTTAAACGCTCTGTTTTATAAAATAAAATCTTTAGGACTTCTAACAACTTTCAAAAGCAAATCCTAACTTAATATGTACTTTTTCCAACCTCACATTTAGCAATTACTATGCTAAACAACTTTCCCTTCGTTTTCAAATATACAATTAATTCAAATGAAAAATCATACTCTATTGAATTAATATTCTAACAATCAATAATTATCACATTTAACGCAAGTATATTCAACCATTATTTTATTCTGAATCAGGCAATTCAGAATTTTATTTAGATTAGATATAAATTGAACTATCAACAAACTAAATCTCAGACCTTAAGATGATAATACCAAATTTCTTTAATTATCTCATCAACTTTAAAAACAGAATCCAAGCAGTGCCTGTCTTTAAAGTCTAACATTTAATAAGATGTGAAGAATTGAATTCAGAATGCTTATTAAAAAAGCTTATTAAGTACCGAATAACAATATGTTTACTCGTATTTGTTTGTTTTCAGCACAAGCATTATCTCAATGCATTGGGGGAACAATATAGACAAACAATAAGTAAATTTTATTATTATTGTAGTCTGAGTCTATCCCGGCAAGGAAAACATAAACAGCTGATCCCGGGAAGATTATATTAACAACAATAATAAATGGAACGGATAACACTTTTTGCTGATATATTATTACCACTGCCGGTTCAGGGTGTTTTTACATATCGTGTTCCTTATGAGTTAAACGAATTTATTAAGATCGGACAAAGAGTTAGCGTACAGTTTGGGCGCAGGAAAATATATGCCGGCCTTATTAAAAACTTACATACAAAAGTTCCGGAAAATACTCCTAAATATATAATAACCATACTTGATGAGCATCCTGTTGTTAACCAGATACAATTTAACTTTTGGGAATGGATGGCATCCTATTATATGAGCACCGAAGGGGAAGTAATGAATGCAGCACTTCCTGCTGCCTTTAAACTTGCCAGCGAATCGAAGGTAGTTATTTCACCGGCATTTATCCCGGATTCAGGAGTGCTCAATGAATTCGAATTCCAGGTTACCGAAGCCCTTCTGGAAAAGAAAAAATTAACCGTTGACGACATCAGTAAGCTGGTTGGCTTTAAAAAGGTTCTGCCTCTTTTAAAAACAATGATTGAACAAAAGATTATCGTTATGGAAGAGGAACTAAAAGAAACCTACAAACCTAAGACAGAAAAATATGTTAAGCTTACTAACGAAGCTGCCAACAACGAATTCCTGCAGGAACTAATGAACGAACTTGGCAGGCGGGCCCACAAACAACTGGAGTTATTAATGACTTTTATAACCCTTGCGGGGATGCCTCCCAATCCTGATAAAGAAGTTAAACAAAAACTGCTTCTTGAGAAATCAGGCTGCAACACCAGCGTTCTTAATGCACTTATTGACAAAGGAGTAATGGAATCCCGAAAAAAAGCCATAAGCCGTTTCCGGGAAATTGAAGAAAGTCCGGAAGGCATGCCAAAGCTTACGGAGCACCAAAGTCAGGCATATGATTCAATTCTGCAACAATTTGAGAAGAAAAATGTAGTACTACTTCATGGTGTTACATCCGGTGGTAAAACAGAAGTTTATATCAATCTGATTTCCAGGGTAATCAAATCAGGAAAACAGGTACTGTACTTATTACCTGAAATTGCACTTACAACACAAATCATTAACAGACTAAGGAAATACTTTGGAGTACGTGTTGGCGTTTATCATTCGCGTTACAACCAGAATGAGAGAGCCGAAGTATGGAATAATATTGCAGGAACAGATGAAGAAGAAATAAGCACACCTTACGATCTGATTCTAGGACCACGGTCGGCATTGTTTCTGCCATTTAACAATCTCGGACTTATAATAGTTGATGAAGAACACGACAGTTCTTACAAACAATATGATCCCTCACCAAGGTACAACGCACGCGATTCGGCTATTGTACTGGCAACACTGCACAAAGCCAAAGTTCTGTTGGGATCGGCAACACCAGCCATCGAAACATATTACAATGCATTGTCGGGGAAATACGGACTGGCTGAAATAACCGAGAGGTATGGAGGTGTTCAGCTTCCGCAGATAAAGCTTGTGGACCTGCGCGTTGAGAAAAAGCGCAAAATGCTTAAATCTCACTTCTCTTCTGTTTTGATGAAAGACATGGAACAAGCTATGGCTGATGACAAGCAGGTAATACTATTTCAAAACAGACGGGGGTTTTCATTAAGACTTGAATGTGATGTATGCCACTGGATTCCTGAGTGCAAAAACTGTGATGTAACACTAACCTACCATAAACATAGCCAGCTTCTTAAATGCCACTATTGTGGATATTCGACATCAGTTCCGGCAGAGTGCCCTGACTGTGGTAATACAAGTTTGAAAATGCAAGGCTTCGGAACTGAAAAAGTTGAAGACGAGCTCAGCATTATCCTGCCGGAGGCTAAAATTGACAGAATGGATCTGGATACTACCAGAACAAAGAACTCATTCGCACAGATAATACATGATTTTGAAACCCACAAAACCAATATCCTTACGGGAACGCAAATGGTTACCAAGGGTCTTGACTTTGAAAATGTTCATGTAGTGGGTGTGCTAAGTGCCGATAGTCTGCTTAGCTATCCGGACTTCAGATCACATGAGCGAAGCTTTCAGCTAATGACACAGGTAAGCGGCAGAGCAGGAAGAAAGGACAAACAGGGAAAGGTTATTATTCAGGCATGGAAACCCGACCACCCAATACTCAAGGATGTTGTTAATAACGACTTTCAAAACATGTTCAACCGACAGTTACATGAGCGTGAGAAATTTAAATACCCTCCCTTTTACCGTCTTATTATAATCAGAATGAGACACAAAAAATCAGATATTCTAAATGAAGGGGCAAATATATTCACTAAAGACCTGCGGGCTAAATACGGCAATCTTGTTTATGGCCCTGAGTACCCTGTTGTTGGCAGAATCAGAAACTATTTCATAAAACAAACAATGCTTAAAATGCCACGCAATGCTGATATCGCATCCATCAAACAAGAGATATATAAGTCTGTTATTGTCACCAAAAGAATAGCCGGGGTTAAGTCTGTTATCTTTCAGTTTGATGTTGACCCACAATAGGGGTTTTGAGTTATAAGTTATGAGTTATAAGTTATGAGTTATAAGTTATGAGTTATAAGTTATGAGTTATAAGTTAAAAAAAACCCGGACTATCAAACAAGCCCGGGTATTCTTAATCATTTAAAAACATTGTGCTAATTCACGATAACTTTCTTAGTCACAATACTATTACCAGCCTTTACTCTAACAAAGTACACTCCTTTATTAATATCAGAAGTATTCATATTAACTTTATTAGGACCGTTCTGTAATCTTCCTTCATAAATATTCATTACATTTTTACCAATCACATCGTACAATGAGATACTAACATCAGAATCATCATAAATGCTAAATTCGATAGTAGCATTGCCGTTTACCGGATTAGGGAAAACATTAATATCATCAGCAAGCAAATTTTCATCAATATCAACAGTTATACCATGAGCCAGATCAGCTTTAGCAGTATAAGTAAAATCATTACCTTCCCAGATGATGTCATTGTTACCATCAGTAATCAGATAGAACCCACCTGAAAGGCCTTCGCCAGATGCATCATTAACAGTAAGCATATAACAACCTGTTTCAGGAAATGTTACAGGGGAAATAAAGAAACCATTATTAGCATAAGGGCCACCTTCAGCAACCACAGAACCATCAGCATCAGCAATATTCCATGTTACCTGATCAGAGTTACCATCAATTTTAAGTCCGAAGTAAATTGTCTGTTCAAAATTCTGTGAACCGGTAATAATCTGTCCGAAATAATCATTCTGAGGCAACTCATCCTGGTTACCATTAGGCATCTCACATTCAATAACAATATTATTATCATCAGAAGGCACGTAAGAAACAGCAGGCAACACCACTTCTTCATCCTCCAGCTGAGACAAATTCCCTGTCCATGAAAAAGATTGCTCTTCGCCATTATTAACAGAATATTTAAATTCAAGACTAGTCAGGTCAATTTCACCATAGTTTTTAAGAGTAATAACAGGTTCAATAACTTCTGAGCAAGCAGTCTGAGGCACAGCAGCAGTAGTAATAGCAGCATCATAATCATTAGATTCAATATAAGTAATCTCATGATCATAATTACCACTAATAATCTCCTGAGTTGATTCAGCAACAAAAGCTACAATTTCAAGATTATCAAGATCAACTTCCACATCATTGTAATCTTCAGGAATTTCATAAGCAAATGTTTTTTGATAAAGAGACCCTTCAGTAGTTTCAGTTATCTCCACGCCCCATTGTCCGGTAAGCATCCAGCGAAGCATATGCATATGGTTATAATTTGATGAACCACCATTCTGATAAGCCACAATATTATCCTGAAGAATTGCCACATTCAGTTTGTTGGTAGACTCAGGGCTATCACCAGTATAATAAACCTCCACTTGAACAACCAGTTGGCGAGTAGACCTTACAATAGTAGCTTCCAGCCCTACATTAAGATAGCTGGCTTCATTAAGAATAACATTTGAGGCAGAAGTCCATTCACCACGGCTCATTGCTGTTCCTGTCCCCTGCGACCATGAAGGCCATAGATGACGGTTTACAGTACCGGCAGGGTAACCTACAACACCAGCCTGACCTGCAATAGCAGCGCCAAACGGAGTTCTGAAATCAGGATCACTACCTGTTGGTTCAGCATAACTACCTGTATGAACAGCTATCAAAACAACATCATCAGGATGTGCATCCCTAATGCTTTGAGCAATGGCATGCCCCTGAGGACAATACCCACAATAAATTCCGGTAAACTCTTCGAGAACAACATTCTTATTCTCTGGATCAGTACTTACAATATCCTGTGCACTTACATAAAATGCTGATAAAGAAAGAACCATCATCAGGGTAATAAATTTTTTCATCTGTTATTACGTTTATAATTATTAATATTACGAATCAATGTCGCAAATGTAACATATCAGTGTCACAAATGTAACATAATTCTCACATGACTTTCATTTACTGACATCCTCAACAGCATCATGGTTGTTTTTTAACAGCGATTTAACAGAGAATTGTTAACGTTCCCTCATATACATAGTGTTAGAAGTGTTACAAAATAATATTCAATTTTTACCATATAGGCATAAATGAGGCAACCTCCATGCTAAATAGGGTGTCATATAATCGTATCATATTTGTTAAAATTGTGAAAATATGCTGATCATTACTAAATTAGGTGTTATTTTTGCATATTATTTTGGTACAATAATTGATAATAGTTAAGAAAAAAAATAAAAGTATGAAAAAAATTCTACTCATATTCACAGTTGTTTTAGCAACTGTAGTCAGTGTACAGGCACAATATGTGCTTACGATGGATGGAGAAGTTATTGGCGATCAAATAACAGTAACTCCGGATAGCCCATCAGCCACAGAGCTACAATTAGATTTAATCTTCACTAATGAATCAGATGAAGATGCAGTTATTAAAGTAGCACGTAATGAGGTTGAGATGGTTTCCGGTTCTGAAAGCTATTTCTGCTGGGGTGCTTGTTATCCTCCGGCTACTGACACATCCGGAGTAGCAATGACAATCGCTGCAGGTGGATCATCAAATGAAGGAGATTTTTCAGCTCATTTTATGACAGGAGTTAATGGAAATTCAGTAATTTCATACACCTTTTATAATATAGACAATCCGGAACTTGCTGTTACTGTTACTGTAAACTTTAACACCAACCCATTTTTATTATCTATGGACGGAGAAATTACAGGTAATGAAATAACAATTATACCAGATGACCCTGGAGCAACCGAAATTCAGTTGGATTTAATTTTTACAAATAATTCTGATGCAAGTGCTGCTATTAAAGTTGCACGTAATGAGATTGAAATGGCTGCAGGTTCTGAAAGCTACTTCTGCTGGGGTGCATGCTATCCACCAGCTACTGATACATCTGGCATGTCAATGACAATTGATGCAGGTGCATCATCAGGCGAAGGTGATTTTTCTGCTCATTACACAATTGGTGATGAAGGGATATCAAAAATATCATATACCTTTTATAATATAGACAACCCTGATGAGGCTGTTACTGTTCTTGTTAATTTCGATACACGTCCTAGTGGCGTAAACGAAAATATATTTAAAGATACCTGGATTAGCGACCTTTACCCAAATCCAGCAACAAGCGTAGTGAAAATTGATTACAATTTCCCTGCTGCTGTTACAAATGCTGAAGTAAAAGTAGTTAATCTGGTGGGCTCCGTTGTTATGGAACAAAAACTGGATGCATCGGCTAACAACCATAGCATCAATATTTCTGAGTTAAACAGTGGTATTTATTTCTACTCACTGTTCCTTAACGAAGAAGTGTACAGTACAAAAAAGCTCATTGTAAAATAAACAGAATAACATAGATTAAAAAGCCCGGTTGATTTCACCGGGCTTTTTTTTTGGTTTATATTTACAAATAATTCTAACTATAAATCAATACTATGAAACAAAAAATTCTTTTTTCAGTAATTGGCGGACTAATACTGTTTATATGGCAGTTCCTTTCATTTGCCATGCCAAACTTCCACCAAAGTTCCATGACTTACACTCCTCAACAGGAGGAAATACTGAACTACCTTGATGAAATTGGAATGGAAAAAGGTATGTATGCCCTTGGTCAGCCTGATCCTTCTCTTTCACAAGAAGAACAACAAAAGCAAATGGAGAATTTCGCAGGAAAGCCATGGGCTGTTATCAACTACCATGAAACCATGGAAATGGATATGGTAATGCCAATGGTAAGAGGAATTATTATCACCATTATTACAGCATTCCTGTTATTCTGGCTGTTCACGCAACAAAAAAACCCAACACTTCTTAACAGGATTTTGCTATCACTGGCAGTTGGAATAATATCCTTCCTTTACTTCCCTTATTCAAACTTTATATGGTATAAAGAACCTGATATATGGGCATATTTTGCTGATGGTATTGTTCCGTGGCTTATTCTTGGTTTTATTGGGCATAAGATGGCGCTAAAGGCAGTTGCTAAATAAGACAGGAATAAATATTGCTTTTTTGGTAATATTGGTTTTTTTCATTGCTAACCCTCCCCCAGAGCGTAGTTTGCAACTACGCTCCTTCATATTATAAAAACAATTATAATGCATAATTATACCCATTTCAGGTATTACCCTTCCTTCGGTAGTTAACATATAGTCAAATTCATTACTATTGTAAACAAAATCACCCATATAATCAATTGTACTATTGAGTGTGCCATCGGATCAGGTTTGTTTTCACAGCTTACGTTCTAATGCATCGTAAAGATAATATATTATTGAATAACTATTATTGTGGGTTAACTTGATTATTTGATGAAAGGTAGTTACACTTGTTTTAGGTTTGAGAAGACTATTGGAACATCAAAGCAGACACCCACACAGGGAGGTCCCTACAGGGGTTGTTCTGAACCACCCCAACATTAAACATTGAACCTTGAACTTTGAACTTCAGAGCCCTGAAAGGGCGAAGTACGTATTAAGGCAAAAAGCCTAGCCTGTTTTTGTGGGCTTTGCATTGCGAATAATTTAAGAAACCCCAAATAAAAAGCACCCAGATGCTTTCTATTTAATTTAAAGGGAATCGATAAAATTGCATAAGCAATTTTTGCTCAAGCCGCATGGCTTTTACGTTTTTTCTTGATAAAAAAGTAAACAAAAAATCATGGGCTTCTTCTGCTTAAGCGTATTTTTATCGTGTAGCGTAAGTTCAATGGAGTGATCTCCTCGTTCCTCGGAGCTTCTCCATTTCTCTAACGCTACACTTCTAAAAATCCACTTAACCAAAAGAGGCCCGCCGTTCCCAACTCCGGTAGTTCTGACTAATTATGTAGATACGGCCGGGTGGGTATCGGAACATTGTGGGTTGTTTGGAATTCAGTAACCTACCAGGGTTTAAAACATCACCCCCACTGAGGGTAGTTTACAACTACGCTCCTTCATATTATAAAAACAGTTATTATGCATAATTAAATCAATTTCAGGCATTACATTTCATTCGGTAGTTAGCATAGTCAAATTCATTACTATTGTAAACAAAATCACCCATATACTCAATTGTACTATTGAATGTGCCATCGGATCAGGTTTGTTTTCACAGCTTACGTCCTTATGCGTCGTAAAGATAATATATTAGTATCCCTTCTACCAACCTCGTCATGAAAATATGTGGATGTTAGGATAAATTTGCTGATTGTGGAGAAGTCTGTTCTATGCTTTCTTCCAGTACTGCGGTAGCAGCTCTTCAAGTTTATTAGCCTTATGATCCGGGATTCTTTCCAGTATATCTTTCAACCAATCGAAGGGATTGATGTTGTGACGACGACATGTTCCAAAAAATGAATAGAACATAGCTGCACGTTGAGCTGCATCATGGGATCCCGCAAACAGATAGTTCTTTCTGCCAAGTGCCAGTGGGCGGATTGCATTTTCAACCAGGTTGTTGTCAATTTCCAGATGGCCATCATGTAGATAAACCAGCAAGTTTTGCCAACGGGGTATTGTGTAATTCAAAGCTTTGCCCAGCAGGTTTTGTGGTAAGGCACTCTTTACCTTGTCAACCATCCATTTACCAAGGTCATTTAAGATAGGCAAAGCATGTTCAAGACGTAATTCTTTTCTCTCTTCATGATTAAGGTTGACATTTCTTGCAAATCTCTCTATCATGTAAAGCTTTTGTATTTCGGTAAGAACATGAGTTGCTGCCTTTTGATCATCATCTTTTGCCTTCTCAAAATACCGTCGTGTATGAGCCCAACAGTTAAGGACCGATATTTCACGTTTCTTACCAAACCAATCATAAACCTTATACCCATCACTTTGCAAATATCCTTTGAATCCAAGGAGCATTTCTCCCGGACCTTCCCGGCCACGACCCTGTCGATAATCAAATATCATGGCATTCTGCAAGGGTGAGTTATATACCCAGTAGTACCCGTTATGTGATTTGCCTTTTGTTTTCTTATCCAACACCCTGATTGGTGATTCATCAACTTGCAAATAGCCCTGGCCAAGTACCAGTTGTTTTTGTTTTTCAAACAATGGTGATATTAATTCAGCAACCCTGTCCTGCCATCCGTTAACTGTATTTGCCGGTATGTGTACATCCTCACGTTTGTAACGTTGTAATTGGCGGTGAATAGGAAGGTGATCCACATATTTATCTATCATGATCTGAGCCAATAATCCAGCTCCGGCTATTCCTTTTTCTATGGGGAATGATGGTAGCTCACCAATTATGCCTTTGCAGTTAAGATTATTTTCATCTTCTGTGTTAATATACTTTGGACGGATAAAACGCTTAATAAATAATTTGGCAGGTACCAGTTCAAGTTTATCTGTTACCTCCTTTCCTATACACTTCATGCCTGTTGTATCTTCTTTAGGCTCTATGATTATCTCTTCAACAGGAAGGTGATCAGGTAAAGGAAAACGGCCTGGATGATTATCACGATCTTTCTTTTTACGCTTATATGTTATTTCTTCTGTTTGAACTTCTTGCTCAACTGGCTTTTGTTCAACATCAAAAGGAAGTGCCATTTGTCCTTCGCCATGCGCCAAAGGAACAAAGCGTTCACTTTTCTTACCGAATATCAGGCGTTGGAATTCTTTGATCTGAAAACGCAGCCTGCTATTTTCTGCAATCAGCTCATCACGAGTCATATTTTCCAGTGCCTTTGACATGTGTCAAAAGTACAGTAAATAGAGGCTCTTCGGGTGTTCTTTATGCTTAGTTTATCCACTAAAAAACTGGATAAAAACCCTTGTAAATATTTGTGTTTTAGGCAGTAATTACAGTATTATCAGGTTGCTTGTACAGCTTCCTTTTATGGATATTCTTTATACTTAAACCATCAACTAGCATCACTATTTGAGTATAGCTTAAAACGATGCTTCCAACCTTGGAATCGTATCGGGGAACTTCAAAAGTACCTTCTTCAAGCCTTCGATAATAAAGTGTAAATCCTATTCCCTGCCAGTGTAATAATTTGATTTTATTGCGTGTCCTGTTTATAAAGATAAAAACATCTCCGTTACAAGGATTATCTCCCAGTTCGTTACGAACCAGACCCGAAAGGCCATTGAAGCTTTTTCGCATATCAGTAGGTTGATTGTACAAATGAAACTGAAGGTCGGATGATAAAGTAAACATGGCTTAAATGATCAATGCTTTAATACGCGAAGTTTCGACTTGTGATGGACATAGTACGCGAACCCCATTGGGGTAGACAATCTCTATGTTTTCAGCTGGGGTTGCTGGCTTAACAATATCAGGAGGAATGATATGAACCGGTATTATTTTAGATGGTGCTTCAACTTCGGTTTGATCCCTGAGGTACTTCTTACGCCAGTAACCAAAGGTGCTTTTTGATATTTTGTGTTCTTTAAAAAACTGTTCCTGGGTTAGCCCGCTGGATTCCCACTTTCGGATTAATGAATATATCCGTTCTTTTGTGTATCTCTGTTTTTTTCTCATGGGGCAAACTTAAGAACTCACAGAAGGATAGGAAAGACGGGGTTGGTAGAAGGGTTACATTTTTTTTCTGACAAGAGTAAATGTTTTTTTGGTAGTCAGTTGGATGTAGGTACTCGGACGGATACGCTCAAGCGGCTGAACGAGATTGAAAAAATGGGGACAGAAGACAAAACCCATATACTGCATGTCCTGGACGGGTTCATTAAATCCGTGAAGCTTAAAAATATTGCTGCCCTATAAAAGCAAAAAACCAGCCCGAAGGCTGGTTTTATTATCATTAATAATCTATTGCTTTTTTTAGTGCCTTTAAGATTTTCTCTTTTACATGTTTATCCCCTGATACATTTTGAACCTTCTCATAAATTACTCTTCCATTGATATCAAGAATCGGTGTTGATAATTCAGAATAAATGTATTCCAATTCAAGCCCCTTATCTTTAGTCATGCAAATAATAAAATCTTCAGGGTACTTTTCTAAAACTTTAAAAAGCACTTCATTACTATATTCTGAGTATTCTACATTTTTGGAACAGTCTTTTGAAAACGTATATAAAAATTGGGATATCTCAGAGTATTCTAGTTTCTCCAAGTTAGAGGCTGTTTCCTTTACAACTTCTATATCACAGCGATTGCAACTATCTGGCACGGTCTGCATGGTTTCGGCTACTTTGTTATTCCGGGTTACCTTCACCCCTGAACATGCATTCAAGGTTTGAAAAGATATCAGAACAACTAATAAAAGCTTTGTCATATCTATTAAATTTAGATTCCTTTATTCAATTGAGTTCTTTTGATCATCTCCAGATACTTCGTTTTATTCGTATTATATGTCTGATCTCTGGATATCCTAATTTTACCTTTAGAAGTACCTTTATTAGAGTTCTGACCCGCTCCTGTATTCCAATTAAAATTCTTAAAAAATGCCTTAGCATCAGAAGGTTTAATTGTTGGACAACCTGCTGATCCCCTATTTTGCCTATTCAAGCCAGAAGGATCATCTTC
This sequence comes from Bacteroidales bacterium, assembly GCA_963676635.1. Classification (GTDB taxonomy): domain Bacteria; phylum Bacteroidota; class Bacteroidia; order Bacteroidales; family F082. The sequence goes on along the minus strand of OY781105.1, from coordinate 3,270,905 downwards.
AGGTTTTACTCCCGAATGGACATTAACAACTGTCATTTCAACATCGTTACCTTCAGGATCTGTTCCATCAGCTTTTCTCTCTCCATCTGCATTAACAATATTCAATCCTTTTTGAGTTCCACCCTTATGTCCAGATTCATTATTGTAGTCGTATTCCCCATCATCAAGCGTATTGTGTTTTGAATCATCATTAGGATATGAACTGCCTTCATACGGTCCATTTATTTTCCCATCAACATCAACGTAAACATCTGCTGTATAAACTCTTTTATTATCAGGATTATTTGCTTGATCAAGCACATAGACAGTAGTATCCATCCCAAAAGGATCGATAAACAACATAGGATTATTTAACACATAATTGTATGGGGTGAAATCGTAATGATTTTCTGCCAGAGGATCAACCGAGTGCCAGCGTGCTAATTGTGGGTCATAAAACCTTGCCCCATAATCATACCACCCAACCCCCAAATCATCATCCAGCTCCTTACCATTATAGAGGTACTTATTTTCCAAACAAGCATTGGCAAAATAATTTGTTGCTTCGCCGGTGGACAGGCCAAAGGGGTAGTAGTTATTATCCTGTAACACATCCCCTTTTTGGGTGTATGTTACGCGGGTGTTGCCCAGGTGATCTTTTAAATAGTACTGGTATGTGAAGTTGCCTGAGGAATCGGGTATGGCACGGCCTTCGGGGGTGATGATGAAAGCGAGCTCGTTGTCGGTGAAGACAAAGCTGCCTGTATAGTCGGTTGTGGTAACATCCAGTCCATCTGTTACTACCTTACGCAACTTTGTACCACTGGCATCATAAACATAGGCTAAATAATCATACGAATCTGTATACACTGTTATCTTATCAGGCAGATTAAGATAATTGTAGTCGATGTTTTCTATTTGTTTATTTAAATCCACGGTCATATTGCCATTGTGGTCGTAAAGATACTCATTTGTTGTTAATGATGAACCATTATCTGTAAATCCGTTCTCTTGTAAGGCGGAATTAGTTTCGCTTGATTCATTTGCATATTTAAGTTGATTACCATTGTAACCAAGTGTAAGATCATCAATAAGACCTGTGCTTTCAGGATTAATATCACCCATTCGGGATATAGATTCAATGTTGCCATTTTTATCGTAAGAGTATGATGTACCCCCCACTGAGCGTAGTTTGCAACTACGCTCCTTCATATTATAAAAACAATTATAATGCATAATTATACCCATTTCAGGTATTACCCTTCCTTCGGTAGTTAACATATAGTCAAATTCATTACTATTGTAAACAAAATCACCCATATAATCAATTGTACTATTGAGTGTGCCATCGGATCAGGTTTGTTTTCACAGCTTACGTCCTAATGCGTCGTAAAGATAATATATTATTGAATAGCTATTATTGTGGGTTAACTTGATTATTTGGTAAAGCGTGGCCACACCTGTCTTCGCTAAGGCGGATGAAACTACTCTTAGTGTGGGCGAGACCGAACAGGAAGATTTATTTAAAGACCCGGATATGCTTAAACGCCTGAACGAAATACAAAAAATGGAAGATACCGACAAAGGGCATATCCTTTCGGTTATCGACGGGTTTATTAAATCTATTAAGCTTAAAAATATTGCTGCTTTATAAAGCAAAAAGGCCGGTTGTGATGACCGGGCTTTAATATTCTAATCAAAAATTGGAACTCTTTTATAAAAAACCAAATCCACTTCTTCTTTATCCTTCTTAACGCCAATCAGGTTATTATTTTTATCAAAAATCTCAAAACTTATTATTGGACTGTTGTTAATTGAAAAATAAACCCTTGATATACTTTCAATATTATCAATCTCAATAACTTTTGCTAAGCCAGAAGAAGGTTCTGTTTTAACAATATTTATAATCTCATCTCTCTTATCAATTTTTAACGAGATAGTATCATTATTAAAATCGCTTTCTATAAATAAGTAGAGCTTATTCTCAGAAAACTTACTTCTATACTTATCCTCCCGTTCAACTGGGTGAGTGTAATCATAAACCAAGGAAAAGTTATAAGGTTTTCTTTGCTGCGTATCTGTATTTTTACATCCAAATAGTAAAATTGAAGTCAAAACGGCAATAACTATAATTATCTTCATTAATAAACTCCTCCTGCTCTATTTAGTTCATCAATAGCCTTTTGCTGTTGTACTTGCTCTTGTCTTTGTGCAGTTTCATTGTTATTGACATTCGTTTGAGCCTTACCTAACTGAGCATTATTGATACTTGTACTATTGGTATATTGTGATTGATTCATAAGGTTCGCATCGGTTTTATTTTGCAATACGCTCCCTTCTGTACCTCCATGCCGCAGGCCTAACGTATGTCCATATTCATGTGCTCCACTTCGTGATGTTTCAGCTTCTGTTTGAAGAGACCCACCTTCACTACTTCCTTCTAAAAGTACTTGCATTCTGTTTTCATTAGTATTTCCAATCTCATCAACTCTACCTACAGTACTATAACCATTTCCACCTTCAACTTCATCAGTAAAGGTAATAACGTAGTTTGTTTCACTTTGGTCAAAAGTTACGTTCGTTACATATTCTGTATTAGTCTTAGAATCATATCCTGAATATGATGTTTCGATTTGGGATTTTATAGTATTTGCTCTTTGACCTACAAACTCGTTACTAAGTCGAGAATTATTCTGTACACTCATTGTAACATTAAAGGTTACTGTAGTTCTTCCTGTTTCTTGATTTTGAGTTGTGCTAACCTTTACGTCATTACCATCAGGGTCTAAGAATAGTATTGGATTATTTACAGCGTATGCATAAGAAGTAATAGGCATATACTTCTCAGCCTTATTATCAATAACATTCCATCTTCCAATAGCTGGATCGTAAAAACGTGCCCCGTAATCGTACCACCCAACCCCCAAATCATCATCCAGCTCCTTACCATTATAGAGATGCTTGTTCTCCAAACAAGCATCGGCAATATAATTTGTTGCTTCGCCGGTGGACATGCCAAAGGGGTAGTAGTTATTATCCTGTAACACCTCCCCTTTTTGGGTATATGTTACGCGGGTGTTGCCCAGGTGGTCTTTTAAATAGTACTGGTATGTGAAGTTGCCTGAGGAATCGGGTATGGCACGGCCTTCGGGGGTGATGATGAAAGCAAGCTCGTTGTCGGTGAAGACAAAGCTGCCTGTGCTATCTATGGTCGATATTTGCTTATTTAAGTTTATGGCTGTATTGCTTTTGTTGGGGTAAAGATAGGGATTTGTTGGTAATGATGAGTACGGTTTGTGTAAAAAGCGATGGTAATAAATTTCACACCCCCCATTAAACGTAGTTGGAAACTACGCTCAGTGGGGGATACGCTTATATGCAATGACGGTTCTGTTGTTGAAGTCCCTATTTGGATTAAATACCCCGATTGGGTGAAGGAATAAAAAAAGCCCGACGATTTGCCGGGCTTCTTTTATTTCACTTTTAATGTTTTTAAAGCTTCATCAAACATTTTCTTCTTTTCATCTGGTACTCTTTGATAGCCTATGCTAATCTTACCTATTTTTACATCTTTCCAATGCAATGAGTTCCTATCAATTCCTGATAAATACAAAGTATCAGGCAAAACCTTAACAGATTCTTTACCCAGTAGTTGATTAATTTCTCTTGCCATTTCCTCATTTTGGAACCTATGATTAAGAACACTATCTCCCAACTCCTTTATATTATCGTAATTGGGCGTATTTCTAAAATTAGTCATGTAAATAACAGAAGAGTCGCTATAAGTATATTGATGCTCATTTTCTACAGTTACACTTAGTATTTTCAAATCATAACCTTTAGGGACATCCAATGAATACTTCGGATATGTTTCTGTTGGTTTATATTTTACAGTTACTAAGTCTCTATTTGTAGTACATGACATCATTAGGACTATTAATAATATTAATATGTTTCTCATCTCTTGCAGGTGTTAAGGTATGTACCAACTTGGTAATATCGGTTTGTTTGCTGGGGTAATCATCCTCGGTTCTGTACCACCTGTAACTACACCCGAAGGATTTTGATCAGTAATATAATGGGTTCTTAAAGGAACTCCCATTTGTCCCCTCAAAGTATTCTCCCTGTAGACAGCTTGCCATTCAGACCGGTCAACTCTTGGATTTAAATGTGGTCTTGAATCAAGTAATCCTCTATTGGCATCCAATCCATGAAACATTTCATGTGCTAATCCGATCGTAGAATTTGCTTGCGGTCCTGCTGTAGTTGGTAAAGTTGTTCCAGAAGGATTCCAATATATCGTTCCTCCAGACCCACCAGCAAGACTAACCCCCATTTTAGTTAGTGCAGCATAAGACGCAGCATGTGCTGGGTCTGTCATTAATTGATTCGCATACGCTTTAGTTGGATTACTTTCGCTAAATTCACTTATATTACCATTAGGATTATTCGAAGAATGCATTATTGTAAAATTGTTTGTGGAACCTTGTAACTCTGTTAACATTGCACCTCCTTCTGTAGTTCCCGCCATTGCTCCAAGTGCATTCATTGACTGCTTCAAGAAACCTTTATATCCTGTGACATTTCCGCTCTTATCTAATTTGACCCCCTTACCTGTATATGCTGTTCCGTCTTGATTATATAGGCTTCCATTTTGGTAAAGAATATCATTCCCTCGATAATTTATCCAAAGGCTATCCCCATTAACATCAATCATTAACACTGGATTATTAGCAGCATATTGATAAGGCGATAAGTTGTAGTACTTTTCGGCAAATCTATCTTGCGTCATAAATCGCCCTAAAGCTGGGTCATATTGTCGCCAACCATAATCATACCACCCAACCCCCAAATCATCATCCAGCTCCTTACCATTATAAAGATACTTATTTCCCAAACAAGCATCGACAATATAATTTGTTGCTTCGCCGGTGGACATGCCAAAGGAGTAGTAGTTATTATCCTGTAACACCTCCCCTTTTTGGGTGTATGTTACGCGGGTGTTGCCCAGGTGATCTTTTAAATAGTACTGGTATGTGAAGTTGCCTGAGGAATCGGGTATGGCGCGGCCTTCGGGGGTGATGATGAAAGCGAGCTCGTTGTCGGTGAAGACAAAGCTGCCTGTATAGTCGGTTGTGGTAACATCCAGTCCATCTGTTACTACCTTACGCAACTTTGTACCACTGGCATCATAAACATAGGCTAAATAATCATACGAATCTGTATACACTGTTATCTTATCAGGCAGATTAAGATAATTGTAGTCGATGTTTTCTATTTGTTTATTTAAATCCACGGTCATATTGCCATTGTGGTCGTAAAGATACTCATTTGTTGTTAATGATGAGTTTGGCTTGGGTAAAACGCAGTGATTTAATGTTCACTATTTTTATTTTGCAATTAGGTGCTAAAGCAAAACTAATATGATGTTTTCTTTAGTGTAAATTCTACCAGCTCGCAACTTAAAATATTTCTCTTAATATCATCACTATTCCTACAATTATTAAACCTATAGCGCCAAATATAATTTTCATAAAGGCACCATACTTATCAGCCTTCCCGTCAAGTTTATCTTTTATATTTGGAATCCCAATTAAAATTCCTAAAAGTATTAGTCCACAACCTATTAAAATATTATAAATATCAATCATGAGATTTTTTCTCCCCCCTACGGAGCGTAGTTTCATCCGCCTTGGCGGAAGACACGTGCAACTACGCTCGCCTATCAAAAAAAAAACAATTAGAACAGTTATTATGCAGAATTATATTTGCAGTATTTGGGTGTAGTTGCAATCTGCACTCTCTTCTGTTTCACTTCATCCACAACTCCGCCCCCTCAGTCACACGCAACTCGTACAACATTCTGCTAAACAACTCTATACTAAAACCAAAAAAAGCAATAAACTACCTCAATAACAAACCAATTTAAGTGTGATAGCATCTTAGCAAGTCCAGTTTTTTAGTCTCAATAATTAATGAGTTTCAAATATATAAATAATATTTATATGAATGGTGAATAGTGAATAGTGAGTGGTGAATAGTAAGCTGCGCGTTTTTCCGGGCTGATGACTCCACTCATCCGACTGAGTCGGACACGGCAACCATCAGCCATTCACCATTCACCACTCACCACTCACCACTCACCACACAACATGGCAGGGGAGAGGGATGGAGTTTGTGTTGGTGGTGGCTTGATTTATATTCGTCAGAGGTGTTAAACCAAAAATGCTGTACTTAATACGTCAAAGATGCAATCTAAGATGCCATGCATTCGCGAACTCCTAAATAATAGACAAGATGTGAGTCAAATGCTACGCATTCGCGAACTCCTAAAATAATAAATAAGATGTGAGTCAAATGCTATGCATTCGCGAACTCCTAAATAATAGACAAGATGTGAGTCAATCCAATTTACAGCAAATTTATCTATGCTTTCAGGCATGATAAATTGGTACTCGATGCGTCAGTGATACATTTTGAAATGCTTTTCAGTCACAATTTCAAAAAAATATAAAGTTTGTAATTCAAGTCGATTTATAGACATGAAATCTATGCTTTCAGGCATAGATAAGTTGTATCCTTAATACGACAAAGGTACCATCTAAGATGCTGTAATTGTGCACAAATATTATTGTGAGTTCAACGCTATGCATAGCCAAATAATCTCTGCTTTCTGGCATAGCTAATCTTTTTTTTCAATACGTCAAAGAACAATTTTAAATCCTGTGGATTTGCGAACTTCTCCCGCTACTACTACAGCCTCCATTCTTATACAAATCCATACAAACAAGACTTAAAGTACGATATAATCATCCAGGAGCGTTAAGTGTGCTCGTCTAAGCCACAGGACTCATAATCCCTCAGGTAGCAAGGCATCGTAAATAAACAGCGAATTCTCTTTCTTAAGCATCTTGTAATCTTATTGCTTAAGTTAGATGGAATCATTGCTGATCCCATCGGATCTTCCTCGGGATAATAGTGCCCAATCAAAGCAGACTCAGAACCAACTGTAGAGCTTACAGAAGATTTCATGTTGTTTGTTAACATTTTTGCAACGAAAGAGCTTGCAGTGAATACTGTGATTATCAAAAAAAGTACTGCGTGCATAATTGCGTATTGTTCGTTTGTCATAATTGGTTAATGCTTAAATTGTACTGCAAACATAAGTAATTTATTGCCTTAAAAAACTTACCATCGGGCGATTGTCACGAATTGTCACGAATTGTCACGAATTGTCACGAATTGTCACGATTTGTCACGATTTGTCACGATTTGTCACAGCAAATTGATGAATTATATATCAATAATATACATCTATAATTCATCGATATGTTTAATGGTATAGCTATTTTTTCAAAAAAAGGTGAAAGATAAAATTTTATCTTTCATCCGATAATGATTTGTCCCCATGCATGTTATAACAAAAGATGAAAGGATGAAGGATAATTCCATTAAAGTTATATATTTTATACTTTTTAATTTTTTCCTTCGGGCGCGCGTTGAATAGCTTTATAATATATATTTATATATTATAACCCCGAAAAAGAAAAAGTTTAATAAGAAACATGATTCATCCTTTCATCTTTTTGCTGAAACTATTTACTGAAGCAGGAAAGAGGGGTGAAAGATAAATCTCTCATCTTACATCGCTTAAAATGGCAATCTTAGTTAAATCTTGTCAAAATGTAATACTCAGTAAACAATAAATTCAAGTAAAACTACCCAATACAGGATTGGTATCATAATGATATTGAGAATGTTAGTATCTAAGTGATTTAATGCCTTAATAAAATATTATCTGGTGGTTGTAATGTATTGTCATGAATTGTTATGATTTGAAACAAATTGTTCTTTAGGCCCTCTGGAAATATATCTGGTTTACTAAAGTGATTTTGCATCTTCTTAAGAAGAATAAAAAAATAACCTTGCATCACTGTTTTTTGTGAAAATGCTTTTTTTGCAAAAAGGTGTAAGATTATAATTTTATCTTACACCCCTAAATGGTTTGATATACAGCATTATATACCAAATGATGTAAGGATGTAAGGTGTTTCCCATTCTTTTTGAGTTTATTTTGCATTTTATTTTCTTTCCTTTTGCGCCCGCGTTGCAAGTTTATAATATATATATATATTATAACAAAATTTTGCTGAAAAAGAATGGGAATTACCTTACACCTTACACCCTTTTCTCTGAAACACCCGACTGGAGCGACAAAGAAGGGTGTAAGATGATCAATTTATCTTACACCCTTTGAAATTTGCTTATTTGATAAATATTGAATATTTCTGATTGTTTCCCGGCTTTGGATATAGTGAATTAGATGGTTACATCTAATTTAATAAAAGATTTAATATGTGTTTGTTAAGCTGAAGGTTCGGGATGCATGAATCGATTGTCTAAGCCTTCTCAAAATACCCTTTAATTCAGGAGTTTCAAAGAAATATTAAGTCTTTTTGTAAATTTTGATATTAATCATTATTACTCAAAATTAATGAATACAAAAATTCCGAATGAGACTATCTGTTAGGAAAAATTTCAAATAATTTTTATCAAAAGAAATTGTAAAAACAGTACCATTACTTTGGAACTTTTTTAGTATATTTACAGCTTAAAATCCAGGAAGTTTAACCATAAACTCACTAAGTTTTTGTTAAGTCCGGACAAGCTTTTTAGTAGCAGAAAACTGATTCTGATAGCAGCATAACTCTTTGGTATGCCACTTCTTAGTGCTTATGCTAAAGGCAGTCCGATTATTCCTGAAGCTAAAATATTGACTATAATTATTTCAAATGAATGAATACAGATGGTCTGCTTTGGCAGACTGGATCATAAACAGGTTACATAAGCACATTTTTGTGGCATATGCTATGTTATGTTTTCCGGGGATAGCTTATAAGTGGTTCCTGATGCAGAGACTATATTCAGCTTCTATTGTTCTACGTCATTTAAATAAGATTAATGTTACAAATCCGGATAAATATCTGGAATACATGAAATTAAAACCTCCATAAGTATTTGTAATGTAATGATATTTTATCTTATAATGCGAAGAAACTCACAGTAATCTATAAATATTGTTTGTGATATTTCAAAATTCGAAACCAGACATTTGTACATAGAAATACAGTCTTACTTTTATTAAATTCGTTATTCTTTTAATAACGCATCAGACGACTGATGTGCTGATGAGAGAGATGTAGTCTGAATAATTATACTCAGTCTGAAATTGTAATTTTGTTGCATGGTGAGCAATAAATCAGGTTGGTAATTACCCAGTCTCAAAAAGCACTTGTGATACAAAAATTATCACTTGTGGGAGCAATCGTTATCACAAAAGGAAATGATCAGTTACACAAGTGATAATGATCAATTACACCTGTGATAATGGTTGGTGGGAGAGGTGATTGTGAATGGTTGTATTTGGGTGAATGTTTTCTCTCATTTCTCATCTATTATCTCTTTCAGACAAAGAATCCTGTTCAGAAAATGTTATAACACGAGTCGTGAGACTCGCGTTAGTTTTATTTATAGAGAATCGATAAAATTGCCAAGGCAATTTTTGCTCAAGCCGCATGGCTTTTACGTTACGATTGTATCAGTATGAAACAACCCTTCTATCATCTTGCAGCGAACACAGCACCAAGGCTACGACCTCCTTCTCAGCCTAAGGCTGATACGGCGGTCAATGGCGGGCGAGGCAAAAAATCATGGGCTTCTTCTGCTTAAGTCCGCCTGAGGCGGACTTAACCATAAGAGGCCCGCCATTCCCAACTCCGGTAGTTCTGACTAATTATGTAGATACGGCCGGGTGAGTATCGGAACATTGTGGGTTGTTTGGAATTCAGGAACCTATCAGGTTTTAAAACATCACCCACAAAACAATCCCACTGAGCGTAGTTTGCAACTACGCTCCTTCATATTATAAAAACAATTATAATGCATAATTATACCCATTTCAGGTATTACCCTTCCTTCGGTAGTTAACATATAGTCAAATTCATTACTATTGTAAACAAAAATATTCATATAATCAATTGTACTATTGAGTGTGCCATCGGATCAGGTTTGTTTTCACAGCTTACGTCCTAATGCGTCGCGTAAAGATAATATATTATTGAATAACTAGTATTGTTGATTAACTTGTTTATTTGGTAAAGGGTAGTTACACTTGCTTGAGGTATGAGCATACTATTGGAACATCAAAGCGGACACCCACACAGGGGATAAAATACAAACCATCAGGATTTCAGAATTTATATTTATGAATCATTGTTTGATTGTATTTAGTGGGTTATGTTGAATTTTGTTGTAACACAAATCGGAAGACTCATATCTAAGCAAATAATAAATTAAATTAATGAGATAACAACCTAAAACCTCGCGCTATTAGTTTTCTCTCTATTAATACTCATTCCAATTTTAATTTACTAATTGAAATAATGTGTTTTAATATAAGTAAATTTACCACTATAGTATGAATAATACAACATGGCACTTTTCTCTAAATATTGAGGACCACCGTAATCTTCCCAATTATTAATATATGAAGGATTGTTGTAAAAAACGGGAAACAAAGTTTTATGAGAAGTAGATGTAAATAATTTTCGATAAATTGGCATTTCAGTATCATTACATAAAACAAAAAAAGTGAGGCCATTATAGCAAAAAGCTCCAGAAAAGTTTTGTCCTGCGCTTTGCGTCCAATTTACAAAAATATTGTGTTTTACTCCTTGTAAAAGCTTGGTTTCTATTATAAGATTGCTATCCAGAACATATCTGAAATCCAGAATAATTACATAAAATATCCATGTCTCGTTGTAATTCATTTCGATAGAGTCCTGTAAAGTTATTGAATGATCAAGTATAGAATAAAACGATTCTGAAACTATTAATGAATCTAGTTCATAGACTGTATTAATTTTGTAACCAGATGGCACATCATTCAATCTCCAACATTGGGCAGAGACAATTCCAGATGTATGAAGAAGGCATATTAATAAAATAAATTTAATTAAATTCACCTTTAAAATGAACCTTTGTATCGTTGCGAATACTTCTATGGAACCATTTTTGGTTATTTTTGCCTCTGAAAAAAATATTAACCTTCGCATCTTTATTATTTTTTAGTACTTTATCGCGTGCATCTCTATCGCCTTTTGAAGAATACTCTTGAGTATCTCTACTAGGATGATTATGATCAAATCGAGTTATTTTATTTCCAGGTTTATTAGAAATATCTTCTATTTGATTTGTAGCAATAGGATGTCTTTTTTCAAACCCTGATGTTGACACTTTAGATGTTGGATTATTCCCATTAACACTATAATCTAAAATACTCCATTCTTGTAAATCACCTGTTTGCTCTATTACAAAATTGAATAGAGCATCTCCATCTGAGGTATTGGATACTTCAATAATTGAAGCATACATATCTTCATTTGTTTTCCCTAAACTTGTAATTGTTATTACTTCCCCACTAAATTCAATTGATTCTCCTGTTCTCTCTGAAGTACCATCATTCCTATTAATAACTGCATAAACAACATCATTATCAGATTCTTGAACTTTTTTTATCTCACCTGTTTTTCTATTAAGTTCGTATTGGTCTACCCACATTCCATTAGGATCAATAAATCTAATCGGATTATTAATAGTGTAATGATAGGGTGTATATGAAATATTCGATAAATCATCCGCCATTGGATCCACAACATGCCACCTGCCAATCTGCGGGTCATAGAACCTAGCCCCATAATCATACCACCCAACCCCCAAATCATCATCCAGCTCCTTACCATTATAGAGATACTTATTTTCCAAACATGCATCGGCAATATAATTTGTTGCTTCGCCGGTGGACATGCCAAAGGGGTAGTAGTTATTATCCTGTAACACCTCCCCTTTTTGGGTGTATGTTACGCGGGTGTTGCCCAAGTGATCTTTTAAATAGTACTGGTATGTGAAGTTGCCTGAGGAATCGGGTATGGCACGGCCTTCGGGGGTGATGATGAAAGCGAGCTCGTTGTCGGTGAAGACAAAGCTGCCTGTATAATCGGTTATGGATATATCCAGTCCATCTGTAACCAATTTACGTAACTTTGTACCACTGGCATCATAAACATAGGCTAAATAATCATACGAATCTGTATACACTGTTATCTTATCAGGCAGATTAAGATAATTGTAGTCTATATTTTCTATTTGTTTATTTAAATCCACGGTCATATTGCCATTGAGGTCGTAAAGATACTCATTTGTTGTTAATGATGAGTTTGGCTTGGGTAAAACGCAGTGATTTAATGTTCACTATTTTTATAGTGTATTTAAGTTAAGTACAAAAGAAAAACTATTATTAAGTTTTTCTTTTGTTATAAATTTCGACAGTTGCAAACTAGCGATAGCGTGTGGTTCTATTAGAAAATTGAGTTAATCACTTTTTAATTACAACTACTTTAGTTCCAGATATTCGATCATGCCACCCTGAAGGATTTGACGAAAAAAAGGAAAAAACCTCAATAAAAAAGATTCGCACAATCGATCTTAATAAAATCCTAATAAATGCTGGTTTATTCCCAGAATCAGACACGACCACTGTTCGAGTAATGTATTTACCAATAGTTTTACCAGAAATACTTTCGAATAATAAATAATAGAGAACGAAAACAAATAGTAGGACTAAACTAAAATCTAGCGAAAATTCACTTGGAATATGTTTAGTAATTTGAACTAATAGCTCCAAAACCAGATAAAAAATAATTACAATGGTAATAGTATCAATCAAGTAATTTAGAATTCTTAACTTCCAGTTAGCATTAATCATAGTATTATTTTTTTTACTTGCCAAAGATTGATCTTATTATTAAAATCATTGGTGTTACTGGTGCTTTACCTGTGGCTTGTTTAGAAGCAGCATCCATTATTTGAACACTTTGAACTCCTCCAACTACAGGATTAACTCCTGCATTTATTTTTACCGGCCCAATATTTAACTCCATTTCAAGATCGTAATTATCAACAGAATTACCAATAGGTATATTTGATTGTTTCAACTCTCCGTTAAGAGGAATCACAGATCCTTCTGTTCCAAATAAAATATTTGCATTTGGTATATTTAAATTAACATCTCCTGTCAATATCTCACCATCCAGGTTTACACTTTCATTTCCAATAACAATATTACCTTCCGCCAAACTACCTTCACCAGAAACTTCAGCAATATTATTAACCCCTGCAGATAATTCTACATTTCCAACCTTCAAATCTCCCTCTCCTTTTATTCCATCATCTCTCTTCTTTCCTGAACCCTCAACATTTACAACACTAGCTTCTGCTTTTAGTTTTATTGGTCCTAACTTTGTTCCAACACTACCACCCCAGAATTTTGCATCCAAAGACGCATTTAACCAAACAGCTTGCTTTTTTGATTTCTTTTTTAGTCTATCTCTTTCCTTTATAACAAATCCCTTTTGTCGTTTCCATTCTTTTCTACTCCCTTCTTCTATATCCATTCCTTTTGGGTCTACAAAAATTATGGGATTGTTTGAACAATACGCATAAGAAGATATTCCCATATACTTTTCCGTCAAGGGATCAGGTACAAACCACCTGCATAAAGCCGCATCATAAAACCTCGCCCCATAATCATACCACCCAACCCCCAAATCATCATCCAGCTCCTTACCATTATAGAGATACTTATTTTCCAAACATGCATCGGCAATATAATTTGTTGCTTCGCCGGTGGACATGCCAAAGGGGTAGTAGTTATTATCCTGTAACACCTCCCCTTTTTGGGTGTATGTTACGCGGGTGTTGCCCAGATGGTCTTTTAAATAGTACTGGTATGTGAAGTTGCCTGAGGAATCGGGTATGGCACGGCCTTCGGCGGTGATGATGAAAGCGAGCTCGTTGTCGGTGAAGACAAAGCTGCCTGTGCTATCTATGGTCGATATTTGCTTATTTAAGTTTATGACTGTATTGCTTTTGTTGGGGTAAAGATAGGGATTTGTTGGTAATGATGAGTACGGTTTGTGTAAAAAGCGATGGTAATAAATTTGATGCTCTCATTTTGTAATAAGGTGCAAAAGCAAGACTAACATGTAGTATTGTTTTGTTAATAATAATACTAGTTACAAGGTGGCTTGATTATGAATTTTAAAAAGATGAAGAACATTGATAAGCTTTCTAAGGAAGATAAATCGCATGTGTTTGCTATGCTGGATGCTTTCTTTGCCAAAAGCAAGCTACAAAGTTTATTGGTATAAAAAACCCGGACTACGCTGGGCTTTTCTGCTTCTTTTACGTTAAAGAAATTGCACATTAAAAATTTGGTTCGTGATAAACAGGGAGTTTGTAAAATATCAATCCAAACAACACAATTGCTGTAATAAGACTTATTGTTACATTTATCCATTTGATTTTGTATTTCTTCCTTATATTAATTATTGAATATACAAAGATCAATAATGCCAGCAATTCCAAAAGCCCAGTATTGAAGACAACACTACCACGTATTAAATATGGAAACTGACCTTTCAGAATAAATAGAAGTATTATTCCAATTGTAGGCAAGAACATTAAGTAAAATGATAGACACCTATTTTTTTTATCTAATAGGAAGCCAATCAAAATAATAACACAAAAGGCCCATTTTATTAGACTTATAGCAATGCTTTCATAGAACGCTTCTGTGAAAGCTGGATAAACAGGATTTATTCTGTAGATGAAAAAATGGAAGACGTCAACTACTAAGTAAATCAAAACAAAAACGCCTACTAACCAAGCAACAATATTATTTCTTTTCATCTTCATTGTTTTTAAGGTTATTAATTCGTTCAACAGTAGCGTCATAATCTTTCTGATTATCGAAAACACGGTAAGCATATTCCCCTGACTCTGTCTTTACACTGATAACATAGGATGTTTGCGCTTCTTCCCCTTTGGTGCTTGTTTTATAACTGAAACCCATAAAAGTATTACCACCAGTGCTAACATCAAGTGTTCGTGTAAAATCAGTTACCTTTTCACCTTGGCTGTTATAAGCAACTTCTCTATCGGAAAAATTATGTCCAAGCCCACTATAATTTGTTCTCAAATCATCTCCGTCACCATGCACAGACCTTAAATAATTTGTAAAGTTAACAGATGTTGTTTCTCTTTCTTTTTTCACATTTAAGCCGCCACCATACCCAGTAACATCGTGATCATATGCGTGATTTAGTTCATGCCCCATAGCATACATACTTGACATTGCTCCCCCATATCTCAAACTTACTTTTGGTCGCCAGGCTGATCCAACATAGTAAATTGATCGAGCAGTTCCTACTTCACCATATGGATCATATCCAGAGCTAGTTGACCAAAATGTTGATTGAGTTGTGTATGTATGGGGAGAGCTTATCAATCGATTAAGCCTTAGGCGTCCTTTACTTGTAGCTGCTATTTTGGCTAAGTTTGTTAATGCTTTACTCGTATTATTACCAATAACGATCTTTTGCCCATCTGGGTCGATGAACAAAATTGGATTATTTGCAACATAACTATACGGTGAGAGATGAAAGTACTTATCTGCAAGATTGTCTAATGCATGCCACCTCCCAAGTTGTGGGTCGTAAAACCTCGCTCCATAATCATACCACCCAACCCCCAAATCATCATCCAGCTCCTTACCATTATAAAGATACTTATTTTCCAAACAAGCATTGGCAAAATAATTTGTTGCTTCGCCGGTGGACATGCCAAAGGGGTAGTAGTTATTATCCTGTAACACCTCCCCTTTTTGGGTGTATGTTACGCGGGTGTTGCCCAGATGGTCTTTTAAATAGTACTGGTATGTGAAGTTGCCTGAGGAATCGGGTATGGCACGGCCTTCGGGGGTGATGATGAAAGCAAGCTCGTTGTCGGTGAAGACAAAGCTGCCTGTGCTATCTATGGTCGATATTTGCATATTTAAGTTTATGGCTGTATTGCTTTTGTTGGAGTAAAGATAGGGATTTGTTGGTAATGATGAGTACGGTTTGTGTAAAAAGCGATGGTAATAAATTTCACACCCCCCATTAAACGTAGTTGGAAACTACGCTCAGTGGGGGGGCATTAAAGATTTTAACAATGGGTAGTAATAATAGCTAATAACTGCAATGTATTAGTTACTTTTGTGTTATTAATAACTAATTTAAGTAGCAAACATGATGCAACTCGGCAAAAGGATATTAGATATAGGAAAACACCAAAACTGGTCGCAATCCAACCTGGCCAATGCGGTGGGTATTTCATACGCCAAAATTGGCCGATATGAGACCAAAGGCTCACAACCTTCTGCAGAACTGCTTAAAAAAATTTTGGATGCCCTGGACACAACTACCGATTACCTGATGTATGGTAATAAATATGAAAAGGCAACAGCTTCAATTAATGATGCCAAACTCCTGCAACAGTTCAAAGCTGTGGACAGCATGGACAAAGAAGATAAGGCTGTGATTAAAAAACTGATTGATGCCTTTATTACTAAAGGAAAATTGAAGCGGTTGGCGTTGTAAATTTTTTATCTACCCAGCAGGGATTATAAAACCAGCCAGGCTAATTTGAACAGATAACTATTGAAATTTAAAACCCTAAGATCATGAGTAGCAAAATAATACAATCGCTCCTGCTTTATATATTTTTTCTTCTTCTCTCATGTGGTGAGAATAATAATATTCAAGGCTATAAAATGTCAGAATACATGGAAGGTATTGATTGCATAGTTGTAAGAAACGAATTACAAACCTACAAAGATCCGTTTCTCAACTTTCAATTGGATATCCCAATAAACTGGGAAGTTCAAGTTGATAAAAACGATTCTTTGTACGGTGTTCTTATTATTGATACAGCATCTTTCCGTGTAAATTATAAGGATTTTCAATCAATTGTAATAACAAAATACACTCAAAAGGTAAAAGAACTAAAAGACTATTTTATTAGTGAAATAGAATTAATGAAAAATGAAAAAGGTTATGAAATAATCAAACTTGGAAAACTTGAAAATGAATCCTTAAACTCATATTGGGTCTGCTACCAGACAATTATTGAGCCAGATAGGTTTCATAACCTAACAATTTACACAACAGATAGTTCAGAGAATTTATTTTTAATCCAGACAACTATTTACATGCACAATGACTACGAAAGTAAATTCTGTAGGTTAAAACAAATTATCAAAGAATTTAACTCAAATTTGTTAGTTATTTAAACACGAAATTCTCTATAACCGAACTGCAAACAAAAACAACATTATAGTTACAATAATGTAAATCAGTAGAAATACATAACCTTGTATTGCTTTACTTGTTGGTTCTTTATAAAACAACCGAAGTACTCTCTTCTGCGTACGATAATTAATAAAGTATTTCATCCAAAATATTATCCAGCCAAGTAAAATTAAGAGACTTAACAGAATGTTCTGGTTAACAATATTTACCCCAACTATTTTTAACAATGATGCAAGATTACTCCATGTTAACAATGAAAATAAAGCAGAAGCTCGAGAATAAGGGTAACTCATCTTGAGACTTGTAAACCTTGCTAATTTATAGATTCTATAATATAAATAATAAATAAGATACAATTACTTAATCTTTATTTTTTTCTGAAACTTTTTGTTGTTGCTGAAACCTCAATGTGAAGTTTTTATGAATATATGCATTCGTTGTTCTGTATGTGCTACTAAAGTTTCGAGACATGTTTTTTGTATTTGTCACGCCATTTTCTGATTTCGAATCATTTAATATTACGTTAACAGCAGGGCCAAGTGGTCCAAAAGCAGTTTCTACTCCTTCCGAAGCAGTGTTTTCAATAAAGTCGGCTGTTTGTTCACTATCACTAAAATCAGTTGTCGCTGCATCAAACCCAACTTGCAAGACAGTAACACCATCTCCTAATTGTCCAGCAACTTTTTTGAGAGGTTTATTATTGGTTAATTTACCACCAGTTTCTGTATTTTCTGCAATATCTCCAGCAACATCCATAACTTCAATTATTTCATCGCTATTCTCCACAAGCTCATCTGAAACGGCAGTTACTAAATTATCTACTGCCTCTGATATTCCACTAAAAATTGCATCAAAAACTTCTAAAACAGGATTTGTCATAGACTCCTTGATTTCAGTCACCTGTTGTGGTGGATCATCTTCATCCGGTTCCCCTGGATACATCCCCATAAAATCAATAAATCTAATAGGATTATTAGCACCATAAACAAAAGGAGATTGAAAACTATATTTTTCAGCAAGTGGGTCTAATGAGTGCCACCTCCCCAGTTCGGGGTCATAAAACCGAGCCCCATAATCATACCACCCCACCCCCAAATCATCATCCAGCTCCTTACCATTATAGAGGTACTTATTTTCCAAACAAGCATCGGCAATATAATTTGTTGCTTCGCCGGTGGACATGCCAAAGGGGTAGTAGTTATTATCCTGTAACAACTCCCCTTTTTGGGTGTATGTTACGCGGGTGTTGCCCAGGTGATCTTTTAAATAGTACTGGTATGTGAAGTTGCCTGAGGAATCGGGTATGGCACGGCCTTCGGGGGTGATGATGAAATCAGACATCCCAAGTGCAAACACATTGCTGGCTGTATTTTCTGTAGTTGATATTTGTTTATTTAAGTTTATGGCCGTATTGCTTTTGTTGGGGTAAAGATAGGGATTTGTTGGTAATTATTGACCTCAAATTGACTGATTTCATTTAAATAACCCCTCGCAAATTCTTTTTACGCCAATAATCGAATGTGCTTTTAGCTATGTTGTGTTTTTTGAAAAATTCTTCTTACGTTTGATCTCCGTTTTCCCATTTGCGAATCAAACTGAACATTTGTTCTTTGGTGTATTTGTTTTTTGTTCTCATGCGGCTAAAATATGAATTGCCGATGATGTTTGGAGTACGGGGTTAGTAGGATGGATACGTCAATATCACCGAATCAGGGGGTCAACATTACCAGATTATCCATTGGTAAAGATTATTAATTCCATGTTTACAAAAAAACGCATGAAGGATTTACTGGACGATAAAATAAATTTGAACCAATAAAAAAGCCCGGACTTGCCGGGCTTTTGTATTTAAGGAAAATTTGAGTCAATATATACACTCCAATGCTTATCCACTGGCTTATAATAAATTGTATTTGTTTCTATTGGATTTTTAGTTTCGCAATATTCAAATAAATAATAAACAACAGGATAATAAAACAACTTTTTTTCTTGAAAATAAACTTCAGTAAAAACCTTTCCTGTTTCACAGTCTACCTTTACTTTTTCAAACCGCACCTCTCTTAATCCAATATCTTTAAGTTTTTCAATAACATCATTGCTCTCACACATATAATCTTTGGATAATTCCCCTTCTTTTTTACAGTTTATAAAAACAATGCGTTCTCTCTCATTTATAGTGTCCTGTAAAACATCAGCATAATTAGTCTCAATGTAGCTTAATAAACTATTTAAATCATCTAATTTCTTATTAAGGGTTTTAGTATACTTTTCTTTATCCTTAACACACGAAGTTAGAAGCAATATAACACTTAAAACAATCGATATATTTTTTAAAAATCTATTCATTTATAATTACCTCCTAAAATCTAATCGATTATCTAAGATTC
Organism: Bacteroidales bacterium; assembly: GCA_963676635.1. Lineage (GTDB taxonomy): Bacteria > Bacteroidota > Bacteroidia > Bacteroidales > F082. Next base: position 3,251,290 of record OY781105.1, on the reverse strand, counting down.
CTTGTTTTAAATCTTGTCTATTCAATAACTCTAAAGCATACGCGCGGCCTGCAGAAATTGCCTTCTGTTCCCATCGTTCATCATCTCGATTTTGCCCCCTTTGTGTAGCTATTTGTGCAACTGCATTAGGCGACAACAATCCGCCATGATATTCTAACACCATCCCCCAAAGGAAGTTACCAGCTTCATTAGCATTATATACTACACCATTTATTTCAATCAAACTCTTTCGATTCAAACCAAAAATATCGTATGCCATATTTTTGTAATCAAGCTTACCTCCAACAGATTCTCCAAACATAGCCTGTTCAACCCAACTTTTATATAAGTCATGAATAACCCAGGCTCCATGTCCCATTATCCTAACAATTTCATCTTCACTCCATGAATCTATTCCAGAAAAATCTCCAACAGCATTATTCCTATCATCGCGCCCCATTAAAGTCATATAGCTATTAGCTGTATAATCTTTTCCATTTACTGTAAATGAGAGTCCTCCATTTCCTTCTCCAGTTTCGGTTATCTCTGTTTTTCCTCCTTCAGTACTAAAACTATATTGAGCACCAATTCCATCATTCGTTTGAATCCAATCATAAACATAATTCCAATTAACCTCATATTCCTCACCATCATCATTTGTTTCGTAGTATTTCCCATCTCTATAAACCGGGTCAAGACCAAGTAAATCAAGCAAATTAATTGGATTATTCATTACATAATTATAAGGAGACCAACTATAATAAGATTCCGCATGCCCATCTTGTACATGCCATCTGGCTATTGCTGGGTCATAAAATCTAAACCCATAATCATACCACCCAACCCCCAAATCATCATCCAGCTCCTTACCATTATAAAGATACTTATTTTCCAAACAAGCATCGGCAATATAATTTGTTGCTTCGCCGGTGGACATGCCAAAGGGGTAGTAGTTATTATCCTGTAACACCTCCCCTTTTTGGGTGTATGTTACGCGGGTGTTGCCCAGGTGATCTTTTAAATAGTACTGGTATGTGAAGTTGCCTGAAGAATCGGGTATGGCACGGCCTTCGGGGGTGATGATGAAAGCGAGCATACTATGTGCAAACACATTGCTGGCTGGGTGTTCTGTGGTTGATATTTGCTTATTTGCTTCTATGATTGTATTGCTTTTTGTGGTAAAGATAGGGATTTGTTAGAAATGATGAATCATTATATATACACACCTTTGATATCAGGATTAATTATTTAACGATTGTAAATAGTAATAACATAAAAAAACGCCGCCCTGCATTCTACAGAGCGGCGCTATTATTTAAGGTATAATTAGTATCCCTAATTCTTAGTAAATGAATATGTAGGTGTAGCTTCAAACATATTCAATACAAATGTATAATTACCAGGACCATCAGGCATTGGAATATCATCACCTCCATAAGAAAGTTCATTATCACCATCGCCTTGACCAAGATTAATATCCCATGCATCGTTAGCACGGAATTTGAAACGTAGTTCACTACCATCAGGAGGTGCTATAACATCTGTAGTAATAGTCAGCACCATGTTGTCAGCATCATACTCAAGATTAACATCTTCAGACCATGAACCATCAAGAATACCAGAGCCAATAACACCCCAGTTCTGCACTTCATATTCCCATGTAAGACCAATTGTATCACATGTTAACCAATAACCACCAAAGTCAGGAACACTAAGGTTACCAGCACCAGCATCTGTATCAAGCAGACCTTCGGATGCACCAGCACCAAAGTTAGTATGACTCCAGTCAGGAGCAGAGGTAAACTTAAATTCATAAGTACCACCTTCAGGATAGTAAATAAATCCTTCATAAACACCGTCACCACTTTCAGAATATACATTAGGAGCGCCTGCAGGATCCCATCCCTGGTAATCACCAGGTACGTATAATACAGATGGTCCTAATTCAGCGGTATAAGGAGTAACCTGGAATGTAGCAAATTCAGAATAAGCATCAATAGAACTTGAAACATCATTTGAATTAACATTGGCTTTGATTCTGAAAGCTGCATCTATTACAGTATCTGCAGGGAATGTTGTTCCTATTTCAGTAATAATAGCAGTATTAAGCTCGCCATATGTTATTTCCTTAACAGTTTCTGCCTGTGTTAAAATATCAATAGCTTCACCCCATGGACCCAGTGTATCTTCACTAGCCATATAAAACTGGAAAGTGTATAACGCTGATGGGATTTCAGTAAGATTATATTCTACATTTGACCATTCTAAGGTTGTCAATACTGATGCTGCTGAATCCAGAACAAGAGTATAATGTGTACCTTCTGCTGGCTGTAGAATCCACGCCGGACTTACAGTCTTTGATGTGTCAAGCACCGGCTCCTTTTCATCTTTCTTACACCCGTTGAATATCACAGCAAGTGCAAATAAGATTATTATTATGTTTATACTTTTTTTCATTGTAATGCGAATTTAATATTAATAATCCGGATTTTGATCTACATTTGGATTTGACGCCACAGCAGATGCCGGTATTGGGTATATGTTATAATGAGCATCAGTTGACTGCCCCTGTTTTACATTACCTTTCCATTGCCATACATAAGTAGACTGGCTAAATCTGTTATAACGGATAAGGTCTGTACGACGATGGCATTCCCAACCAAGCTCACGGCCACGTTCATCAAGAATAAAATTAAGGTCTAAGGTGTATGAAGTTGTCATACCTGCACGATCACGGATTTGATCAATAAGATCTGCGCCATCACCATAATTACCACCTGAACCTCCTCTTAGCACAGCTTCAGCATATGTAAGATAGATATCAGCAACACGGAACATAGGAAAGTCTGTATCAACAAAGTTCCCATCTGAACCATTAACCTTTGCACCATCCACTATTGAATAGTTTACAAATTTAGGATAAGCATAACCACTGGTAAACTCGTTAATATCATCAATACTAAGACTCTGTCCATCGGTAAAGAAAGTAGCTCTTAAGTCAGTTACTTCATCAAATAAAGCAACATACTCAGGACAAACACGTGTGCCGCCCCAGCCGCCATTATCACCGTAAACACCATAATCATTCTTATCCATATCACCACCAACACAAGCATTAACAATAAATGTTGTACCACCGTTGGTTTGTTCATGAATACCATCAAAGCGTACAGGGAAAATAATTTCCTGCATTGTAGCATCTATCTGGTCATTATTAGCCCAGAAAAGCTGTTCCCATGTAGGAGCAAGTTCATATGATGATGCAATAATTTTATTTGAATAATTTACACATTCAGTATACTTTGCTTCATTAATATATACCTCAGCATTCAGATAGAGTTTTGTAAGAAGCGCCCAAGCAGCAGCTCTGTCGGCACGGCCATACTCACCATTAAGTGCCCAGTAACGTGGCTCTGCCATTTGTGTTTCAATATCCAGAAGTTCTGATTCAATATATTCAAACATAGCTTTAGCACCAATTCTTGGAGGATAAAAAGTAGCATCACCTACTGGATCATCTTCAGTAACAAAAGCAGTTCCACCGAAGAGGTCAAGACCATGCCAGTAAGAAAGTGCTCTTAAGAAACGTACATCAAGGCGATATTGAGCAATTTTATTCTTCCATTCATCACTGTAGCCGAGTTCATCAAGATGGCCTGGCTCGCTCTGACGCAAGAATTCATTTACCAGAGAAACCTGATATAGAATACGGCTGTACATAGCATTAATAAAAACATCACTTGATCCCCATTGTTGATAATGGAAATCTTTAATAGTTTGGTCTTCCCATGCAATTACAGCTTCATCAGTTGATAATTCCTGGTGGTACCAGTATTGTCTTAAATAAGGGCTGAACCCGCCATCAATACCGGCAATATCGCCGCTACCGTCACCATCATTACCACCAAGGGCAAGGCCTGCATAGCATTTAGCAAGAAACCATGTAAAGGCTTCTGGGTTCTCAAATGTCATATCTGAAGTCTCAACATCAGGGTCTGTTGGTGTTGTGTCCAGATCTTTTGTACATGCATTGAAAAGTATTGCTGAAACACTTATCAATGATATTATATATAATATTTTTTTCATGATATCTTAGTTTTTATCAGATTAAAATTGAACGTTTACACCAAACACCCAAACACGTGTGCGTGGATACAAGTTATTATCAATACCACCAAAAACTTCAGGATCAAGGCCATCATAATTTGTTATAACAAAGGCGTTATTACATGTTGCTGACAAACGAACATCAAGTTTGTTTTTAAGTAGATCCTGGAAAGTATAGCTTAGTGAGATATCATCCATGCGGAAGAAAGAAGCTTCCTGAACAAAGTAATCAGAAAAATATTGTGGTAAATAGAAACCTATTTCATTTACTGATGAAAGAACATTACTTGCATAAGGGCCTTCGTCACGATAGAGTCTGTCGTAAGTAGCCAGCTCTGATTGTGCATTGTTATACACATAATTTCCAAAGTTAGCACGACCTGAGAAGCTAAATGTCCAGTCTTTATAGCTGAAATTACTTGTTATACCAAAATAAAGAGGAGCATTAGGGCTTTCACTAATGTATTTATCATCGCTGTTAATAATACCATCACCATTTCTGTCTACATAAAGACCTTGAATAGGATCACCATTTTCATCATAAACCTGTTCATAAACATAGAAAGAAGAAGCAGGATGTCCAACAGCATGAACCTGTATATTATTACCTACACCACCTGAAATACCACCTGTTTCAATTGGAGTATCCTGATAAAGCTTAGTAATTTCATTCTTATTATAAGTACCGTTTAAACCAACTTCCCAGAACATATCCTCTTTAGAGATGATACGTCCGTTAATAGCTAATTCAACACCTCTGTTTTCAAGATCACCAATATTCTGATTCATATAGTTTGTAAAGTTAGTACCTGGTTCAACAGGAGTGTATGACAACAAGTCAGTTGTTTTACGAATATAATACTCAACAGAACCATATAACCTGTCGTTAAAGAAACCATATTCAATACCAACGTTAGTTGTGGTAGTTGTTTCCCATTTAAGACTTGGGTTAACAGCATCAGGACGAATAACAGGATAATAAGTATTTCCGAAAGGATATTCTGAATATTGAGTACCATAAGAATACCTACCCATATAATCATAATAACCACCAACATCCTGCTGACCTGTTTGTCCCCAGCCTAAACGAAGTTTCAATAAAGAGATCGTCTTTGAATTTTTCAGAAAATTTTCTTCATTGATTTTCCAACCAAGGGCAAAGGCAGGGAATAATCCCCAGCGATTATCTTCAGAGAAACGTGAAGTACCATCATCACGAATTGTTGCTGTCAACAAATATTTATTATTAAAGGTATAATTTAACCTGCCAAAGAAGGAAACTAAGTATAATTCACCATTATCAATACCAGAAACTGTATCATAATACTGGCCTGTTGAATCGCCTGTTACCGGATCAATAATAATTGGGATATTACTATTAAACCATGTGTTTTCATATTTAAAATGCTGCCATGAATAACCACCCATTACATCAATATTACTTTTAATGGAAGCAATATCTTTTTTATAATTCAAGTAAAAATCCAAAAGCTCATTCTCATTCTTTCCTGAGTAAGTATTATCAGTACCACCACCAGAACCTGAGCCCGCATCCCATGCAGCAGTATTAGGTGTGTATACTGTTCCTTCATTGTTACTGTTGTCCATAGCTAAATTCAAATTAGCATGTAATTCAGGAAGGAAGTGGAAGCTATAATCAGCCTGGAAGTTACCATAAAAACGCTTAAGGTCCGAATTATCTTCTCTCTGCTCAAGCATAGCAACAGGGTTGCTGGTAGACATTGAATTTAATTCACCGCCATTTCCTAACCATGCATAATAACCACCCCATGAACCATCCTCACTATAAATGGGTTTAGTTGGATCCATCTGAATAGCTGCACCAATGGCACTCTGATTAGCGAAACGGTTTTTAATAAAAGTACCGTTAGCGTTGATATTTAATTTCAAGTGATCTTCGAAGAATACAGGATTTAATGCTGCACTGAGGGTTGTACGTTGAAATTCAGAGGTCTTTAGTGTACCATCCTGATCTGTATAACCTACAGAAAAACGATAAGGCATAAAGTCAAAAGCTCCAGTTGCTGACAATGCATGATCCATTGCAAAAGCACTTTGATAAATCTGATCCTGCCAATCAGTGTTGTAAATAATATTTGTATCAGCATCAGCAGAACTATTACCAGGCACCTGGTGGCCGTCGCTGTCATACCACACACCTAACATATTTGTATGATCAGGGTCAATTTCTGTAAATGTGTTAACAAATTCGCTCGATGAAAGCACGCTAAGTGGTTTTGGTTTCTCATAATAAGAAAGCTTACCATCGTATTCAAGTTTAAGAGGATGTCCTTTCTTACCTTTTTTAGTAGTAATAAGAATTACACCGTTAGAAGCTCTGGAACCATAGATAGCAGTTGCAGAAGCATCCTTAAGAACAGTAAATGTTTCAATATCTGAAGGATTTACAGCATTAAGAGCACTACGCGATCCTGATCCGCCTTCTCCTGAAGTAACAATACCATCAATTACTATTAATGGATTATTATTTGCATTTAATGATGAACCTCCACGAATACGGATAGTGTTAGCACCACCGGGAGCTCCATTATCAGAAGTAATCTGCACACCGGCAACTTTACCAGAGATAAGACTTACCGGGTTGGTAATTGCCCCTTTGTTGAAGTCCTGATCAGACACTACGGATACTGATCCTGTAGCATCTTGTTTTTTTACTGTACCATATCCAATCACTACAACGCCTTCTAACGACTGCGCTGATGATTGAAGTGCCATGTCTACTGTGGTATTGGGCTGCACTGTAACTTCCTGTGAAGTATACCCTACATATTGAAATACCAATACCTGATTAGGCTGTACATTAATGGAATACTTTCCATCGATATCTGTCGCAGTTCCCAACGTAGTACCTTTAACAACAATGGTTGCTCCTGGTAGCGGACTACCATCGCCAGCATCTGTTACAACTCCTGTAACAGCTCCGGTTTGAGCAAAAACTGAAAAAGTACCAAAAAGTAAAACTACTGCAGACATCAGCAATTTTGTAAATAATTGTTTTACCATGATATTTAGTTTAGTTATTGTGAATTGAACACCTTAATATATATAATCACATCAGCATCTCTGCTGAAAACAATTCAAAATTAAGATTTATTTAATCCCTATTTAAATAATTCTTAATATTTGTTAATGAAATTTTAAAAAAGTTAAATAAAGTAATATTCGGTTTACTACATATTTTAATAGGATAATTTTCTTATCGATTTATTTAAAAACCAAAGAACCACAATGCATAATACATATTTTCACCTCATTACAAATGTACGTTTTTTCATATAATATATCAGGTTTTATTATTTCCATACTTTTTTTGTCCAAAATTGCAAACGTTTGCATTTACTAATGGGTAATATTTTCTATTCTATTTGAATAATCTTTGGCACGAAGTGAAAAATAATAGCTTTGGACTGTATTATGTAAAAGAATTGTCAATAATTACTGAAATAAATGGAGATTCGCATTCATAATTAACAATACAACTAGTATATTTTAGCCTTCAACGCTAATATTTCTCATTATTATCACATAAATATTTATAAGATTCGTGTTAATCTGCACACGTTTGCAACACTACCATGACTACAAAGCACATCTATTTAACTGATTTTATGAATGTTTTGAGACGATTTTATGTGCATCCTGCAACTATTTGCGGTACTTTTGTATCTATAAAGTAAAAAGGGTATGAGAAAATTTATTTTAGGACTCCTGTTAACTGCGCTGATTTCTACAGCATCAGTTGCACAGCTAATTGTTGTTGAACCTGCATTTCCTTCTGCTGATGATGAGGTTGTTGTAACCTTTAATTCATCGTTGGGTAATGGCGGACTATCAGGCTATACCGGCGACATGTATGTGCATACAGGAGTGATTACCAGTGAAAGCACATCGGGATCCGACTGGAAATATGTGAAAGCTGACTGGGATGAAAATATTCCTGCCTGCCAAATGGCTAATTTGGGTGACGGACTTTGGCAAATTACAATCGGACCTTCTATTACTGATTACTATGGTGTGCCTTCAGGCGAAACCATTCAGCAACTTGCTTTTGTTTTCCGTAGTGACGACGGAACTCAAACAGGGAAAACTGAAGATGGCGGTGATATCTTTTATGCTGTTTATGAATCAGGACTTAATGTGTTAATTACAAACCCTGATGCAAATCCGTATTTTGTTGATTTAAATGAAGAAATTGAAATAACAGTTAGCAGCCTTGGTGCTGACAGCACTTTTGTTACAGTTGATGACGTGGTTATTTATTCAGGTACTGATGCAGATTTCAGCACAAGCACTCTTGTTACTGAAGATGGTAAACATTGGATTGTGGCCATTGCCAAGAATGAAGATGAGATAGCCTACGACTCCGTTTATTATTATGTTACACCTATTCCGGTTGTTGAAGAGTTACCTGCAGGTATTAAAGATGGTATTAACTACACCAGTCCAACCTCTGCAACGTTGTGCCTCTTTGCCCCGGAAAAACAACATATCTTTGTAATAGGTGGTTTTAATAACTGGGAAGTTGAAGAAGCATATGAGATGAAAATCACTCCTGACGGTTTCAGATTCTGGTTGGAGATACCAAACCTGGAAGCTGGTAAAGAATACATCTTCCAATATCTTATTGATGGTTCTGTTCGCGTTGGTGATCCTTATGCTGACAAAGTAAGTGACCCATGGAACGACTCCTATATAAGTGAAAGCACTTACCCCGGATTACTTCCTTATCCTACAGGGAAAACATCGGGTATTGCTACTTATCTTCAAACTGATCAACAGCCTTATGAATGGCAGTATGCTGATCATTTGAACCCTGCTCCTGAGAAGATGGTTATTTATGAGCTGCTTGTAAGGGACTTTATAGGTAATCACGACTTTGAAACTCTTGTAGATACTCTGGATTACCTCCAGCGTTTAGGTGTTAACGTTATTGAACTTATGCCTAACAGTGAGTTTGAAGGAAACCTCAGCTGGGGTTATAATCCAAACTACTATTTCGCTCCTGATAAATACTACGGACCAAAAGATAGCTTTAAAGCATTTGTTGATGCTTGTCATGAGCGCGGTATCTCAGTATTTATGGATATGGTACTTAACCACTCCTATGGCACTAATGCAATGGCTATGATGTACTGGAACAGTGCTGAGAACAGGCCTGCTGCCAATAATCCATGGTTTAACGAAGAAAGTAACTTCACTAACCCGGATGCGCAATGGGGTAACGACTTTAATCATGATAGTGAGCAAACACGAGCTTTGGTTGACAGTATAAACAGGTACTGGATTGGAGAATACAAAGTTGATGGATTTAGATTTGACTTCACAAAAGGATTTAGTAATAATATAAAAGGTGACAACGATCCATGGGGCAGCAATTATGATGCCGACAGAATTGCAAATCTTAAACGCATGGCAGACAGAATATGGGAATATGATCCTGATGCTGCTGTGGTATTTGAGCATCTTTCAGTGAATAGTGAAGAAACTGTTCTTGCAAACTATGGTATCCTTTTATGGGGAAATATGAACTATAATTACAACCAGGCCACTATGGGTTATAACTCAGGTGGTGAATCCAACTTCGAATGGATATCATATCAGGACAGAGGATGGAATGATCCTAATGTTGTTGGATATATGGAAAGCCATGATGAGGAAAGACTGATGTTTAAGAATCTTTCTTATGGTGCAAGCAGTGGTAATTATGATGTTCAGAATCTTAGCACAGCCCTCAAACGCCAGGAGCTTGCCAATAACTTCTTTTTAACCATTCCTGGTCCTAAAATGATATGGCAGTTTGGCGAAAGAGGTTATGATGTAAGCATTGAATACAATGGTCGTGTAGGTGAGAAACCACCAAGATGGGAATATATGGACGACTGGAGGCGACTTAATCTCTTTTATGTAAATAAAGCTCTCATTGACCTCAAAAAGAATCAGGATGTGTTCTCAACAACTGATTTCACACTTGATACTTACGGCGCAATTAAAAAGATAAAACTTAACTCCGATGATATGAATGTCGTTATTCTTGGTAATTTCGATGTTGTAAGTGGAGACATAGACCCTGAATTCCAGTCGACTGGTACATGGTACGAATACTGGACAGGTGACTCTATTGAAGTAACTGATGTTAACGCAAATATTGAACTTGAAGCCGGTGAATACAGGTTATATACCTCAAGCAGGCTTGCAAAACCAGCATATGTTGGCACTGATGAGATCAGTTCTGATGCTACTGACTTTATTATTTATCCAAACCCTGTTATGGACAATCTTACTCTTCTGAGTAACAATAGGGTTGCTACTTATAAAGTTATGAGCATTCTGGGTAATATTGTTGAGGAAGGCAATGTCAACTCAGAAAGAACCAACATTTCTGTAGGTAATCTACAACCTGGCTATTACTTTATTATAGCAGAAACAGCCAATGGCGAAAAGATTACTAAAAAGTTCATTAAAAGATAGCTGTATTGTTCATTTTTTTTAGAGCCCGGGCTTAATTTAAGTTCGGGCTTTTTTTGTACCTTCGGCCTTTATTCTATAGCACATGAAAGATATTTACATCACAAAGCGAAATGGCGAAAAAGAGCTTTTCGATATTGACAAGTTCACCCGTTCACTAATACGTTCAGGGGCAACTAAAAAAGATGCTGAACATGTTATTACTTTAATGCAGGATAAGATTGTTGATGGTATGTCTACGCATAAGTTATACCAGAGAGCATATTCCCTCCTTCGTAAAAAATCAGGGAAAGTAGCCGGACGATACAGACTAAAAAAGGCTATTCTTGACATGGGCCCTACTGGTTATCCTTTTGAGAAACTTATATGTGAGATGTTTAAACTAATGGGCTATTCTGCAACAAGCGGACTTGTTATCGACGGACAATGCGTGAGTCATGAAGTTGATGTTCTGGCAATAAAAGGTAATAAAACTGTCTTTACCGAATGTAAATTCCATAACGATGTAAGACGTAAAAGCGACGTAAAGACATCTCTTTATGTGAACTCCCGCTTTCACGATCTGAAGAATAAATTCAGACAGTCGGATAACGGTGATCAGATATATGAAGGATGGTTAGTTACAAATACACGATTTACTAATGATGCCGAACAGTTTGGTACATGTGCCGGACTAAAGCTTGTATCGTGGGATTTTCCTGCCAAGGGTAACCTGAAGCAAATTATTGACCAGAAAGGTATGCACCCAATAACATCACTACATAGCCTTACTAAAAGAGATAAAGAAGCCCTTATGGATAAAGAAATAGTGCTATGCCGACAACTGAGAGATAATGTTCAGGTTTTAAAAAATATGGGTATGACAGAAAGAAAGATTGGGAAGATTATCGAAGAAGCAGCACAAATTACTATGTATTCTACAGATTAAGATGCTTCTTAAGGGAATTTAATAACTGATCCAGCATAATTGGCTTGGTAATAAAATCATTGGCTCCTAACTCGTAACACGCAGACTCTTCACCTGATAGCACATATGCAGTTTGTACAATTATTGATATTGTTTCGTTGGATTTCCTTATTTTTTTTAAAACATCAAATCCACTAATGCCTGGAAGATTAAGGTCCAGAAGGATTACGTCAATATCATCATTTTCTTTAACCTGTTTTAATGCCTGTTCTCCATCAAGTGCCCATAATAAATTAGCTTTGGTGCGGCTTAAAGCAGCGTTATAAAACCTGTTGCTTGTTTCAGTATCTTCAACAATTAGTATTGTTTTTCCTGAAAAATCAAAATCGCTTAAAGTAGTCATCTTCCTTTCAAATATTACAATCTACCAAATTAATAAAATATTTGCTAATTAGCGCAAAACTATACAGAAAAAAAATATAATTCACATTTATGAGTGAATTTATTATGCTTTTTATTAACCGTAGTGCTCTTATTCCTTATCGCATACTTTCGCAATCGTTTTAATACGGTTTATCTTTCCTGATGCGGTTCTTACAAACGCCGGAACAGGAATAATCTCTTTGGGGCATTCATGCTTAAGCAGCCTCTTTTTAATAAGATCCATTGTATTTGTTACTGCATTTTTCTCATAATCTCCTTCCATAAGAAGAACAACCTTTTGTATTAATTTGTCATCAGGCAATGAGCCGATAAAATAATCACCATCAACAATATCACTTATTGCCGACTCAATAACCTCAGGTTGAATCTTTTTACCGCCACTGTTTATAATATTATCGTGTCTGCCCCCAATTCTAACCCCTCCGTTGCTATTTATCTCAGCCACATCATTTGTAACGAGCTTTGAAACTCCGATTGAAGGAGCGTCAATAACTAGCCTGCTATCCTTATCAATACTGAATCTAACACCTGGGAGAGGTATGAAGTATTTGTTGTTTTCAGATATTTTTCTCAATCCCACATGGGTAATTGTCTCTGTCATTCCGTATGAATGCCATGCATTAATCCTGTTATTGAAGATTAGCCTCTCTTCAATAACTTCTGAAACAGGAGCCCCGCCTATTAGAAGCATTCTTATCTTGTATAAAACATCAGGCTTATTCTTCAATAGTTCAAATACCTGATTTGGGACCATCGAACAAAAATCCACGCTTTGGTTACTAATATCCGGAAGTGATGATGGCTTTGACAGAACCAGATTAAGTTCTCCGGCAACGGCTCTCACTATCATCATCTTTCCGGCAATATAATCTGCCGGAAGGCATAGCCAAACTGTATTCCCTTTTGTCAGCCCAAAGTATTGTATTGTTGCTTTCGCAGATGCCACAGCATATTCTTTCCTGATCCTGACAGGCTTGGGTTTGCCCGTTGAGCCGGAAGTGCTCACAACAATATATTCACGATTATTGTACCATTCACTGATGAAATTGTACACAGACTTCTCCCATTCTTTCGTAGTATTGTTTTGAAGCATATTAGTACACCTCTCCCTAATTCCTTCAGGAGAGTAATATTTACCATCTATTGTGATACCATTATTCATCATGTAATAGTTGATAAGTCCCAAATACCCTGACAATCATAAAACAGTCCTCCCATTTCAATTGCCAAAGGCGATGGTATGTTATTGCTGAACAGCATACCAGTACCCAGCCCCTGGGGCACATTATTATTTAAGGTGTATGTCCACTGGGCAATTGCATTTAGCCCGATATTACCTTCCAGAGCCGATGTAACCCACCAATTGATATCTTGTTTCTCAGCTTCAGCAATAAACCTGTAGCTTTGACGCATACCTCCCAGTAAGGATGGTTTAAGAATAATATATTGTGGCTTAATGACTGTTAGCATGTTTCTGATTTCTGATTCTGTTTTAATACCTATAAGCTCTTCATCCAGAGCAATTGCCAGAGGTGATTTTCTGCAAAGCTCAGCCATAACATCCCACTGGCCGGGCTTAACAGGCTGCTCTATGGAGTGAAGATTATATTCAGACAAGCGGTTAAGCTTCTCCATAGCATCACCGGGTGCAAAAGCTCCATTGGCATCTACGCGTATCTCTATATCCTTATCAGAAAAATCTTTGCGAATTAATTTAAGGAGTGCAATCTCTTCATCAAATTTAATGGCTCCTATTTTTATTTTGATACAATGAAACCCGGCATTTATTTTTTCAATAACCCTTTCCTTCATTATCCTGTAATCACCCATCCAAACCAAACCGTTTATTGGTATCTGTGCCCTGCCTTCTGTAAATTCTGATGGAAACAATATTTGCTCCCCTCCTTCCAGCAAGTCTTTAATAGCTGTTTCCAAACCCATCCTGATTGCAGGGAAATCATCAAGCCCCCCCTCCAGCCACAGGTCCCATTTTTCGATATTATTGACTACCTCTGTAAGCTTCGACTCAAACAGGTCTGGCTTGTCAATGCTTAATCCGTAAATAAGACTACATTCACCAATACCTTTCTGATCAGGGAACTGGTCATCATATACAATTATATACCATGAATCTTTGGTGTTAAGAACACCTCTTGAAGTACCACCCGGTGTTATAAATTCGAACGTATGCTTTTTAAAGCAGGCTTTAAGCATGATATTTGATTTTTCATGACTAATTGAACATGATACAAAGATACTATTTTGATTAAGGATTACAGATAAGAAAGGTGTGAAGATTACATTCAACAGCAAAGGTTTATTGACTTCTTTTGACAAAACAACCTTCTGATGCGCATCAGAATCATTTTTGATGCGCATCAGGATTGTTTTTGATGTGCATCAGGATCATTCCTGATGCGCATCAGACTTCCATTTCCTCAAGTGAAAAGAAGTGATTTCTCAAGTGAAAAGAAGTGTTTCCTCAAGTGAAAAAATATCATGAGTTCCATACTGAGATATTCAAACTAAAAATCGAATACTTGCAAGTAGGGGTTTATTTCTTAACATCTAAGTCTCTTTGTAGGTATTGCATTCAGATGCATCATTAAACTCATTTAATTAGTGTTTAATGATCAGACTTTAAAAACAAACACTTATTAAATAACTTATCATTCTTCATTTGCTATTTTAAGATCCTATTAATAATTATTCTATCTTTACCAAAATTATTGCCTAAAACTTATACAATAAGTCAAGTAAAGAAATTGCCTGAAAGGCATAAATGTAATAGCATAGGGCGGAAGCCCTATGAAGATGTTCAATTAAATTTAGGGCTGTAAGCCAGACCTATTAATCATGACCCAATCATAATATCATAAAAGTATCCTTAATAAGTATAATCTTGAATATAATGAAACGTATGTTTGGGATTAGTTTTTAAAAACAGGTCAGGCTTTCAGCCTTATCATTTACTGCACAGTATTCATAGGGCTTCCGCCCTATGCTAATACAGAACGCCCTTTCAGGGCTATTTGTCTATATAATAAAATATTATCGCCTTACAGATACTTGATTACACAAAACAAAACTTAAAAATTCAGCAAGTGACATAAAATCACGAGTTCCGCGTTGAGATATTCAAACTAAAACCACAGGCTTACATATTATGCTAATTACATTATTACACTTCAGTCAATTGATTGAACAATTTATAATTCAGTAGTAGTGTTTTCACAAATGATATGAAATGAATTTAGTGCACAAGAAAAACAATGGCATAACAGGTTTAAGTGCCAGATAAAAATAAATTATGGAATAAGCATCGGCGTATTTGCCAATAACGTTGTAGGTGTCTTCTAAATATATGAAAGAATATTAATTACCTTGTCAGGATTGTAATTTATTCAGTGTAATGACTTAAAGGGTATGTTACCTTATCAAAAGTATAATACTGAAGCAGCACAAAATCCTCGCCATCATTTATCAAGCCATAGAACCTATCGCTATCCAGAGGAATAAGTTTCCAGTAAGCTTCGTCACGAACCTCTTCAGACAAATAATTCTTTTTAAAACCAACTACTTCAATGGTATCATCATTATCATCAATAAGATCAAGATTAAACATTGGTGTTGAATTAACAATAGAGTCAATCATAATAGCAGGAAGTTCATTGTTTAGCCTTGACTCATAACGCAAATCATTAAAAGAAGTCAGCAAATTCAAAATCTTTAGAGTATCATAGTTAGTAATAGCACTATTATCAACACCCCCCGATAAAGAATAACTCCCATCAACGGCTACATCAACCCTCAGGTTCTCCTCAGGCATATCAGGGAAGGTAAGCGACACCTGCTTAATTTCAGTAAGATCATTCTTATATACACGATGGCTTCTCCAATCGTCAGTTTTAGGAGAATAATAAGGAGTAAGAAACCCCCTGAAACCCGGAATATATGCAATAAAAGGTTCCGGAGCCCCTTCCATAAGCATATAAGTCCCCAGGTTATTCTGAGTAACATCACCAACATAATATACCTTGGCAAGCTTCTCGTAAGGGAAAAACTTAAAATTATCACCAAAATTTATTCGCCACGCTTTTTCATATATTTCTGTTTTAATAGCGATCCCGGCCATTCTCTTAACAATATTATCGCGGGCAGCCAATGGCACAGGCGCTTTAATCTCGATTTTACTTATGGTACCCAGAAAAAGCTCAACAGCATGAGCATTGGCAAGGAATTTGTTATCAAGCACCCAGCCCTTATCAGTACGCTCAAGCAAAACGGATCTGTCTTTCTTATCTGCAATAAATATCTTTGTAACCAGTGATGTATCAGCGATACTGAAGTCCGATTCATCGGCATTTAATGTCGACTCATTGTTCTGTCTTAAAAACCAGATTGCAACCGGCACAATGATTATCAGCAATATTATTAATGACCTGTTTTTCTTCATAATAGTTATCTTGTATATTTCATTTTTCTTAACCAAACCAGCACAATCCCCAAAAGGATAACAAGCACAACAGGGCCTGCAATATTTAGCAGCTGCCACAGAGTTTTATCAGCACTGATTTTAGTTTTGTCAAGCAATCTAAGCTTCATCTCACGTGATCGCAATGACACCAGATCAGCACCTTCCGTAAGATAATTTAAAGCATTAAGGATAAACTCCTTGTTACCAAACGTCTCCTGAGTAAACTGATCATAGCCCAAAGGCAACGGATAGCCCTGTGGGATATGAAACTGATTTCTTATAATATCCCCATCAGTAACAACAATCATACTTGTGGGCTCACTTTTCTCTCTGAAACCAATCTCTTTGTTAGTACTTATAGACTGAGGAAGTCTGTTTCTGAAATTAGACAAAAATCTACCTTCAAGCAAAACAGCAATATCATATGAGGGTCCGGGGTAATCAATAATATCAGGCTCTTCAGAAAGCGTTCTCAGACTAATAAGTGCTGGTATATTTTCCTGTCTGGAATAATCTGAAGTTGACAATAAGATTGTTTTCTTAACACCTTTTGTAGTAGTTGTATCCAAGCTACTAACAAACTGTGTTTTAATGGCATTAAGATTCTTAACAATAGGGTTTTTAGCAAGAGGAGTAATCAGCGGGAAGTAATACCACGGAAAGAAATCAATCTGTGCCTGTCCGCCTATTTGCCCGGTACGTATGGGTATAACCATAGCATTAAGATCCATAATAAGATCCCTGTTAACTCTAACCCCGTAAGTATATATCTGATCCTGCAGCCCGACATTATTTTCAATAGCCACAGTGCTTTCCTGCGTTTGAATACTGTCCATACTGGCTATTACAGGATCAAGCAGCCAAAGGACCTTACCCCCATACATTATGTATTGATCAATGATAAACTTATCTTTTTGAGAGAATGCTGAATCAGGTTTTGCAATAATAATAGCAGCATATTCAGGGAGTATCTCATAATCCTGAGTAAGAGAATCCACAAGAAACCTGTTAACCAGAGCATCAACCTGCCCGTCGATTTTCACTCTGTTAACAACATAGTTCTCTTTTAAGGTTTGAGTAATATCAAACACTTCCTTTGAATCAAGTTCACCATGACCTTCAATAAAAGCAATCTTAGGTTTCTTTTGCTTGATAAGCTGATTAATAACCGTTGCAAACTTAAATTCAAGATTCTGAACAGAATTGTTCAAAGCAGCTTCAGGAGGCACATTGCGTTGCGCATCCAGTAGTTCAACCGGCATTTCATTATTACGATAAGTAACCAATGCACCCGGAAATATCATTTGCTGTTCAACTCCCCCTTTTGTTTTAACCTGCAAATTTGTAGGGTTAAGACCCTGCTCCATTAACAGTTGATAGGTATGATTCCTTTCCTCAGGGTCATCACTTTCAGAGGGATTAATAAACCTGTACTCAATATTCTTATTATAAGCTCTGAATTCATCGAGCAACTCTTTCGTTTCCCTTTTCAATCTTTTAAAACCAGCCGGAAATTCACCATCAAGGAAAACCCTGAAGTAAACAATATCATCAACATTTTCCAGCAGATTAATCGTTGCATCCGAAAGAGTGTAACGTTTTTCACTGGTAAGGTCAAAACGCGTAAACACAGTGGAGCTTATAATATTAGCAACAACAAGAATTACAATTACCACAATTAGCTGAAGCAAGTAATGATTGAATACACTATTTTTAAAAATCTTCATAATTATATCGTTACCAGCTACGTCGCGAAAGCGAGAAATTCGTTAAAAACAAAAACAAAGTTATCAGACTAAGGAAGTACACCAAATCTCTGGTATCCACTACGCCACGACTTACAGAGCTATAGTGAGCACTTATACCAAGAGACTTAATAGTGAGGTCGAAATCACCAAACCAATCGAGAGAATAAATAAACTCAAAACCCAGATAAAGAAATCCGCTAAGGATAATGGCAATAATAAATGAGATAACCTGATTATCGGTTAGTGACGACGAGAACACACCAATAGAAGCGAATACAGCGCCTAAAAATACAAGTCCGATATATGAACCCCAAATACTTCCCGAATCAAGATTACCAACAGGATACCCCAATGAATAAACCGAGAAGTAATAGAACAAAGTTGGTATAAGAGCTATAACAATTAACGTTACAGCAGCCATAAACTTGGCAAAAATAATCTTCATATCAGAAACAGGCCTGCTAAACAGCAACTCAATAGTACCACTCTTCTTCTCTTCAGCAAATGATCTCATGGTTACTGCCGGCACAAGAAACAGAAAAACAATAGGCGCAACAATAAACAGTCCGTCCAGATTTGCATAACCGTAGTCGGGAATATTAAACTCACCCGGAAAGAACCACAAAAACAAGCTTGTTGTCAGCAGAAAAACAATTATCACAACATATCCCGTTATTGAACTAAGAAAAGCTCTGATTTCCTTTAAATATAATGCAAACATATTATCCGTTTTACGATCGCAAAAATAGTATTTTTTTGACGCTTAGCTGACATATAGACGTAGGCGTTGTAAACACAGGTTCAGGATTTAATATTTTTTAAGAAATAAAAGAATAAATACAGTAACATTAAACATCGGTGATTTATCATCCGGGATATATTATTACACTCTTGAGATTGAGAATAAAGTTGTGGATATTAAAAAGATGATTATTGTGAGATAGTAACTTTTCAAATCTTTATTGTCTTAAAACCCTGACACTCTATTTACTTCATCTAATACAACTTAACTAGCAAGCTAATCGGGAACTGTCTGCAAAATAGAGTGAATATACAAAAAAAGATGAATATACACACTGCAAGCGGGCGGAGTATCGTAATTGAAAATTTTTTATCTTTACACCACATATCCATAAAAGATGAGATCATGCACCAAATAATTAAGACTCTGTTGGCAAGCTTAACACTTATATTTTTATGCTACCAGATAAATGCACAGGAGTTCTGGGAGCAACTAAATACACCATCCGGATCAAGTATTTTTAGTATTACTGTTGATGATGATGGTGTTATTTTTCTTGGAAAGGGTGATGGTGTATATTCTTCTGATAATAATGGTTTGGATTGGGAATACCTTGGTCCCGGTGGGACTATTTATTCTATAAATTATTATAAAAATACGGTTTATGCCGGATTCAACCTCAATGAGTATTTTAGTGGCTTTTATAATACAACTAATGGTGGAAATTCATGGGATACCTTAAATGTAGATCTTGAAGTATATGGTAATATCGTAACTATTGTTTCAAGAAATGATACAATTTTAATTAGTACATGGGATGATATACACCCTAATCTTTTGTTTACAAATGATCCGGATACTGGCTGGAGAAATATATTAAACCTGGAAAACCATGAAGGAGAACATGTTTCTGATATTATTTTAACAGAAGAAAACACTATTTATGCCAGCTTATATGCTTATTATCCGCAACGTGGTGGCGTAATAAAATCGACTAACTTCGGGCAAACATGGGAATTCACAGGATTATTAAATCATATGGTATCATCTCTTGCAATGAATAGTAACAAGGATCTTTTTGCTGGAGTTTGGAGCCATGAACAGGGTGCATGGCCAGGTGTATATGTTTTGCGAAATGGTAGTAATACGTGGGATACTCTGATTATTGGTCCGTACATTAACGATTTAGTAATTATGGCAAATAATGATATTTACTGCACATCCATGTTCCCTAATGGTGTTATTAGATCTGAAGATGATGGAGTAACTTTTGAATTAATAAATGAAGGGTTGCCTAGTGGTTTAATGGATGATATTATAAAGGACAATGAAGGATATATTTATGTAACAGATAATTTGTCTGTATCAAAAAGTTTAAACCCCATTGTTTCTACGGAAATTATCAAAAGCAATAAGCAAATATTCCTTTTTCCTAATCCCGCTAAAAATCACATCAGTCTTTTTATTAGTAATATGAGCAATAATGCCACTAAAAATAACCTAATCATTTCTGACATATATGGTAAGTTTATTGAAATATCAGTAATAAATAATGAGAATGGTATTTTAGATTTGGATATTGAGAAATTAAAACCAGGTATATTTTTTATTACTATTAACAATGAAAATTATTCACAAACATTAAAATTTATTAAACATTAGATCTATAAAACCATGAATCAACTTGTTAAATTATTTGTAATTGCATTATTTACAACAACGATATGTAATGCTTACAGTCAAATTATAAATATCAACCCCGATACAACTGATATCCCATGGATTGCTGGCGATGCTTACGCCACACCTCCAGAAATACAGGCTCTTATTCCCAATATGGAATTAACATCTCAATCGGCAGCAACTATTATAAACTACAAAGCTGATAATTCAAAATACAAATATATGCCACCAGTATTTCATCAAGGAGGAGCTGCATTATGCGTACAAGTTGCTGAAATATGGTATACTTTTGGGTATGAGCTCAACAGGTTAAATAATGATTCAGCAGGACAAAAAGTTGGAGATACTTGCTATATGGATAATCAATACCATCCAAACTTCACATATAATTTCCTGAATTATGGCACCGCTGATAGCGGAACACAATTTAAAAGTGGATTTAATATAGCGATGGAAGATGGCATACCTTCGTGGGATATTTACAATGATGAAGCTATTGATGATCCTTCAACTCGTTATATTTATTGGATGCATGGCAACGATAAATATTATAAAGGAATGAAAACTCGTGTTGACTCAATAAAGAATATAACATGGAATGACACTTACGAAAGCCTTGACTTGATGAAACATTGGTTGAATGATCATAATAATGGTGATTCTACTGGTGGTTTAGCTGTGATTGGAGTAAAACCTGCATGGTGGCAAATTTCAATGTTTTATCCAGGCACACCAGAAGATACTATGTATTATGTTTCCCAATGGGGTGAAGGTGGCTCTCATGCTCTGACAATAGTAGGCTATAATGATAGCGTACAGTGTTTTCAAATTAATGGTGATAATAAGTACTCAAATGAAGACTTTGATAATGATGGCATTATTGAACTTTCAGAATGTGAACTCGGGGCATTTAAAGCAGTTAATAGTTATGGAAAAGAATGGTATGGGAGTGGTTATATTTATATTCCTTATAAATTAATGGATGAAGGATTGTCAACTCCAGATAAAGCACATGTGTGTTATGTTAGTAATCATAATCCTGAATTAATTATTAAAACAAACATTGAACATACTTGTAGAGAAAAAATTATGTATATGATAGGATATGCATCAAATGCTAATTGTGATAATCCCCAGATGAGTTCTTCATACAAAATTTTTAATAGACAGGGAGGGTGTAACTCAATGCGAGGTTCATATAATGGGTCCATTGAGGCAGCAGTGAATTTTGATAAATTCATTGATAAAGATTTTGGTAAAATATTTTTATACATAAGAGAATTTGCTGATGATTCTTCACAATATGAAGGCACAACAAAATGGTGGTCAATTGTTGATTATCGATGGGACAAGGTATTTGAGCTATTTTACCCTGATTCTAATATTACTTTACTAAACAATATCTCTAATAAGTATTATATCAACTATGATCTCATTGTTCCCGGCAATAACCAACAAATAACAAACAATGACACTCTATTCAGTGATATGGTAAGTCGGTTTAATCCAACAGTAGGTAATAACTCTACCCTGCTGGTTTTAAATGGGGTTAATATTGATATGTACAACAGCAATTTGATTATAAGTGAAGGTAGCACCCTTACACTTGAAGACAGTGTTACAATAATAGCCAAACGAGATACCTGCAGGATTATTATTGATGGAAATATCAATCTCGGCAAACATATTAATTTTATGGCTGACGACAGTGCATTATTGGAAATCAAGCTTAACAATGAAAATCTGCAAACCACTTTCGATTCGTGTTATTTTGAAAATTGTAAAATCCTAAACTATGGATCTGAAATAAATATTGAAAACAGCACCTTTAATAACTGCCAAAGAATACAGTCAAGTTTTGGAAAGTCGTTAATTATTAATTGTAATTTAACTAATACGGGAATCTATATTTTGAATCCTGACGAATATGATTTTCTTACTACAATATCAAACAACAACTTACTTACAAATAATACAGGCACTTTATGTGGTATATGGATGCAGCATTGTGACAGGTTCTTTTTAACTAATAATTATATAGAAGGATATTTTACCGGAATTGACCTCAGGTATAGTGGCGAAGGACAAACAGGCAATCAATCTGTATTGGAAAATACTATCTATAATTGTTCCTTTAATGGCATCTCTACTTATGATACAAAAGTCTCTATTGCAGGAAATGATATTCAAAATAATTTACGCGGAATCTCAATATGGAATAACAGCAATACTGCTATCTTAGGTGATCCAGGTGCATTAACTTTCGAAGAAGCACAACAAATATCAAACAACTCTTCATATGAATTATATTCTTCAGTTGGGTCTTTCCCTTGGTACATAAGAAATAATGTTATACATGACACTGATAACGCTGGCAACCCGGGAGATCCTATTATTTATTGTGAACCTGACCCTTCGCTTCTTATACCCGACACTTTCGATATTCGATATAATTGCTGGGATGATAACTTCAATTCTATAACAGACCTATACCCACCATATCCTCTTTATAAGGTCAATCCTACTACATGTCCCGGTAAAAAAAGCGGCATAACTCAAAACCCGGAATTATTGTACTTTACAGGACTTGATCAGTTTGACAGTGCACAATATACACAAGCTCAAACAACTTTTTTCCAGGTAATTGAAGAACATTCACATACAACATATGCACGTTCTGCATTGAAAAATTTGCTGGATATCGAAAAATTTGTAAACAATGATTATTCTTTATTACAAAACTATTACCTGAATAATTCCTCTATATTGTCGGACAGCACATTGCATAGAATAGCTATATTTCTCGCTAACCAATGCAATATTGAGATGAAACAATGGCAGGATGCCATAGATTATTATGAAAGCATTATTGTTGATCCTCTAACAACTGATGATAGTATATTTGCAATTATTGACCTAGGACAATTATATATACTTATGGATAATTATTCAGGCAGAGATATAGCAATGGGAATGATGACAGAATACATTCCAAAATCTGAAAAAGATTTGGAAGTTAGAAGCAACAAGCTATTAAAACTCTTGCCAAAGGTTAAACCTCATAACGGTAATGACAATGAAGCTTCAAATGCACTAATAAAAGAAAACAGACTACTACAAAGCAAACCAAATCCATCAAACAGAATTGTTGAAATTGCTTTTATTCTTGAGAGAAATTCAACAGCAACGATAGATATCATAAATAACATTGGCATTAAAATAAAGAGACTTTCAATTACTGGAGATAAAGGAATAAATACAGTAACATTAAACATCGATGATTTATCATCCGGGATATACTTTTACGCTCTTGAGATTGAGAATAAAGTTGTGGATGTTAAAAAGATGATTGTTGTGAGGTGATGCGCTATAAAAACTAATACTCACAGGTTTCACCTCATTGAATACAGTTTTCCCGGCAAACTGATAACCAATCCATCAAACTCAAGAGCTAACAATGCTGATGAAACCTTTGATGCGGGCAACGAAGAAAGCACAGACAACCTGTCGACACTTGTTTTCTCGCTCTTCTCCAAAATCTCCACAATCAATTTCTGATCAGGAGTAAATTCATGAAATAACTTCCTCTGAATATTCGGCTTTTGTATGGTTTCTTCCCATCCCATAATATATCCTATATCTTTAACCGATTCAATCATTGCCGCCTTATTGGATTTAATAAGAAGATTGCAACCTACCGACATCTCATCCCCTATTCTTCCCGGCAAGGCAAAAACATCACGATTATAAGAATTGGCAATATCAGCAGTTATCATTGCACCACCTTTTCTTTTCGATTCAACTACAACAATAGCATCACACATACCGGCAACAATACGATTACGCTTAGGGAAATTTTCACGGTCAGGTCTGCTTCCTGATACAAATTCCGTAAGTAATCCACCTTTTCCCAACATCTCAACAGCCATATTTTTGTTCTGCCATGGATAAATCCTGTCATGCCCATGACCTAACACACCAATAGTAGGGATATCATTCTTTAAGGCTTCACGATGAGCACAAGTGTCAATTCCATATGCAAGGCCACTTACAATAATTACATCAAGCACTTTAAGCTGCTCTATAAGCTGCTCACAAAAAGAAATACCATACGATGTCGCAGAGCGTGTACCAACAATACCTATCATTCGTTGATGATTCAAATCAGCATGCCCCCTGTAATATAACATTAGTGGGCCATCTTCACAATTAATAAGCCTGTGAGGATATGTCTCATCTGTAAAGAAAACCGGCGAGATATTATTTTTCTCTATATAGCGAGCCTCTTTCTCTGCCTTTTCCAACACATCCTGTTTAATGATACAGTTCACGGTATACTCTCCTATACCGGGGATTTTCATCAACGCACGCCTGCTTTCCTTGAAAACAGCTTCGGCACTACCACAAAAAGCCAGTAACTTTTTTCCTGTTATACCGCCGATTCCGGAAATAAGAGTAAGGCCAATACGGTATTTTAATAGGTTAATTTGCATTGCTCAAATATAATAAATTACTTTTGATAAAAATTTCATTTTATTCAATTGACTGACAAAAAAATTAAAAATATCCTGATATGCCCTCTCAACTGGGGCTTGGGCCATGCAACACGCATGATTCCTGTTATCGAAATGCTACAGAAATTGAACATAAATGTTATTATTGCTGCTTATGGCAGCTCTGAAATACTCCTGAAAAAGAGATTCCCTGATACTGAAATTATTTATTTGTCTGGCTTTGAACCACGCTATCCAAAGAATGGCGGCATGGCGATGATGCTACTGTCATCCTTTCCGGGAATGATAACATCAGCAATAAATGCACGGAAGAGTTTTAAGAGAATACTTATAGAAAAAAATATTGACATTGTTATTTCAGATAACCGTTATGAACTCTACAGCAAAAAGGTGTACTCAGTATTTATAACTCATCAGTTAAATATTAAGACTCACGGACTACAAATACTAGCCAAACCAATAATTAACCATATAATCAAAGCATTTACAAACAGATTCAATGAAATATGGATTCCCGATGATCCATTAGTTAATCTTTCAGGATCGCTTTCGCAGAATAAAAACAGCAAAGCAAGGTATGTTGGATTATTAAGCAGATTCCATATTCATGATACTAATATTAATAAGGAGTATGATGTTGTTGCAATAATATCAGGACCTGAGCCGCAAAGAACAATTTTTGAGAACATCATAATGCAGCAAATGCAGGACAGCAATTTACATTGTGCTATAATATCAGGGAAACCTGAACTTGACAAATCCTTACAAAAAGAGAACATCACTGTATATCCACATCTTGATGATAAACGTTTTGCCAGTCTTATATCATCAGCAAAACTGATAATAAGCCGGCCGGGGTACTCAACATTGATGGACCTGGCAAACTTTGGGTCAAAAGCAGTATTCGTTCCCACACCAGGACAAACAGAACAGATTTATCTTGCTAACATGATGAAGAAAAAGCAAATAGCATATACAATGAATCAAAAAGATTTCGATCTTAAAAAATCCATAGATAAATCTGTTTACTTTAGTGGATTGAAAATTACTAACACAACATCACTACTTAAAGACGCAATTGACTCTGTTTTAAACAATGGATAACAAAGAAAACAAGAAAGCAAAAATAACCCTACCGAACTTTGTCTGGAATATATTTGGAATAATAGCAACGGCACTGGGTTTATTAGGAATTTTTCTTCCCGTTCTACCAACAACCCCGTTCCTTTTGCTTGCCGCTTTTTGCTTTAACAGGGGTTCAGAAAGGATAAGAAAGTGGTTTAACAGCAACCGGGTTATTTCAATGTACATAGAAAACTACCGTACAAAAGCCGGTGTACCACTTATGTCAAAAATAATATCCATTGTAATATTATGGGGAACCATTTCTATTTCAATGTATTTTATCGATATCCTATGGGTAAGAATATTTCTGGGTATTGTTTTAGCGGGAGTGACAATACATTTATTAAAGATGAAAACCAAATAAAATCAATATTCAAAGTTATCCCCAACATTGAACACAGAACTCTACGTAAAACCCTTAAATTATTACGTAATTCCCTCAAATGCCTGCCTGGATTTACTATTGAGAAATTATTCTTACTAATTTCGACCAACGAAAAGTTAATTATTTAATATAATATTCATTTAAAAAACAGATAAAATGTCAAACGTTTATGAACAAAAGGTAAATGACTTTATGGCTAAAGTTATTGCCAAAAATCCAAGTGAAGTAGAATTTCACCAGGCTGTACATGAAGTAGCAGAATCATTAATTCCTTTTATTGAAGAAAATCCACAATATAAAGAAGCAAAGATTCTTGACAGAATAGTTGAACCGGAAAGAGTAATGATGTTCCGTGTACCATGGCTTGATGACAAAGGAAATGTACAGGTTAACCGTGGTTTCCGTATTGAAATGAATAGCGCAATAGGACCTTACAAAGGTGGCTTACGCTTTCACCCAACAGTAAACCTTGGCATTTTAAAATTCCTTGCTTTTGAGCAGGTATTCAAAAATTCATTAACAACACTCCCAATGGGTGGTGGTAAAGGTGGTTCTGATTTCGATCCTAAGGGAAAATCAGATAACGAAGTAATGCGTTTCTGCCAAAGCTTTATGAGCGAATTATTCCGTCATATCGGACCAAACACTGACGTACCTGCTGGTGACATAGGTGTTGGTGGTCGTGAAATCGGTTTCCTATTCGGTCAGTACAAAAGATTAAGAAATGAGTTCACAGGTGTTCTTACTGGTAAAGGAATTGAATGGGGTGGTTCACTTATCCGTCCTGAAGCAACTGGTTACGGTGCTGTTTACTTTGCAGAAGAAATGCTTAAAACTCGTGGCGACAGCATGAAAGGTAAAATTGTAACAATCTCAGGTTCTGGTAACGTTGCTCAGTATGCTACAGAAAAAGCTACACAGATGGGAGCAAAAGTTGTTACACTTTCCGACTCAAGCGGATATATTTATGATGCAGATGGTATCGATGCTGATAAACTTGCATGGGTAATGGATCTTAAAAATGTACGTCGTGGCCGTATCAGCGAATATGCTGAGAAATTTGGTGCTGAATACTTCGCAGGTCAACGTCCTTGGGGTGTTAAATGTGATGTTGCTATGCCATGTGCTACTCAGAATGAAGTTAGCGAAGAAGAAGCAAAAACTCTTATTGCTAATGGCTGCTTCGTAGTATCAGAAGGTGCTAACATGCCTTCATCACCAGAAGCTATTTATGCTTATCAGGATGCTAAGATTCTTTATGGCCTTGGTAAAGCTGCTAACGCTGGTGGCGTTGCTGTTTCAGGTCTCGAAATGAGCCAGAATTCAATGCGCTTTAACTGGACACGCGAAGAAGTTGATGAAAAACTTCACCAAATCATGAAAGATATCCACTCAACATGTGTTACATGGGGTAAAGAAGGTGATTACATCGACTACGTTAAAGGTGCTAACATTGGTGGCTTTGTTAAAGTTGCTGATTCAATGCTTGCACAGGGTCTCGTATAGTTAGTGTTTGTCCATAATGTCTCCTAACTTCGTTACGCTCATGCTGAAAACAAGCATTTACTATAGTAAACTTATTGTTATTCAGCATTTCGCAAGCCTCGTTAGGAAACATTCTGAATCAAACACTCCATGTTATTAATAGTTGCATGGACTTTCTAAACAAATACTAAGACACAATTGTTATTTTATTATAGTTCAGGAGCCGTTGGATCTTATCCAGCGGCTTTTTTTATGATAGCCTTATCTTTTTATTGGTGACACAAGAATTAAATTTATCCCAAATATTTAGCAACAATAGGCAATCTCCTGCCCATACCAAAAGCTTTGGTAGAAATACGTAACATCGGTGGTGTTTGATAGCGCTTATATTCATTTGTGTTAACCAGTTTCAGGATTCTGTCCACAAGAGCCTTATCAAACCCCATAGCTACTATCTCCTTTGGTCCCTGCCTTTTTTCAATATACTGATAAAGGATCTCATCCAGAATGTCGTAATCAGGCAGTGAATCTGAATCCTTTTGATCAGGACGGAGTTCTGCTGATGGCGGCTTGGTAATTATGTTTTCCGGAATTATCTCACCATTTCTGTTAATATATCTTGAAAGCTCATAAGCCTGCGTTTTGTACACATCACCAATAACAGATAATCCACCATTCATATCACCATAAAGAGTTCCGTACCCAACAGCAGCTTCACTCTTATTGCTTGTATTAAGTAGTATATATCCAAACTTATTTGACAAAGCCATAAGAATAACACCGCGTGCTCTGGCCTGAATATTCTCCTCAGTAATATTTACAGGAAGGCCTTTGAAATAAACAGAAAGCGTGTTTTCAAAAGCTGAAACAGCTTCTTCTATACTGATAATATCATATGGCATTCCCAGATTTTCCACAAGCTTTAGTGAGTCATTAATAGAATGATCAGATGAATACTTAGAAGGAAGCAAAACATTATACACATTATCAGCACCAAGGGCTTCAGCAGCCAGGGCAGCTGTAAGCGCACTATCAATACCACCTGACAAACCCAGAATAGCCTTACTAAAACCTAGCTTCTCAAAGTAATTCCTTATACCCATAACAAGCGCATCATGGATAGAGGCAATCTCTGACTTTTCATCTGTTTGATAGTCAGGGTATTGTTTATCAGAAATCTTGTCAGTATCAAATATCTTAAAATCTTCCTCAAAATAATTCAATTCATCTACAAGAGTACCATCAGAATCCATTACAAGAGACCCACCATCGAACAACAACTCTGTTTGCGCACCAACATGATTAACATAAAACAAAGGTAATTTATACTGTAAAGCATTCTTCTTTAGTATCTCTTTCCTGATTTTTGTTTGATGATAATTAAAAGGAGATGCTGCAATATTAATAATCATATCAGGGTTAAATCCTATCAACTCATCCATCGGGTTGGTTATATATAAAGGATTATCCTGAACATTCCATAGGTCCTCACAGATTGTCAACGCAAGTTTATGGCCGTTAAATTCTATAACCTTAAACTCATTATTTGGCTCAAAATACCTGTATTCATCAAAGATATCATAATTTGGTAGCAGTGTTTTATTAGTCAGCGACTGCACCTTATTATTATATATAAACGCCGCGGAGTTAAAAAGAGGCTTCCCTTTTGCCCCATTATTATATGTTGGCAGTCCCACAATAGCTGCAATACTGTCACAATGCTCTGCAATTTTATTTACAGATTCACCACACTGATCTACAAAGTCATTAAACTCAAGAAAGTCTCGTGGAGGATAACCAGAAACAGCCATCTCAGAGAACAACACCAAATCAGCTTTCTGTTCCTTTGCTTTTAAGATGCTATTAATAATTTTATCCGTATTACTCTCAAAATTACCAATATGGTAGTTTAACTGTGCTAATGCAATCTTCATAACTAAAAAAGGATATTTACTTCAAGACTAATTGCGTTATTTCTACCATTGTTTTTAACAGATGTATGAACCGAGTTATCTCCCTTTAATACATTTAGGAAGGCATTATCATATACAATGCCTGTCCGAAGAAATGTTGATCCCGACAATGGATACTCCACACCTGCACCAAGAATAAATGCTTCACGTGAGAACCTCATTTCATCATAAATGTTATGTTTCTCAGATATGACATCGCCGCCACTATCAGGGGTAAACTCATCTTTACCATCAGCAGTAAGCAATATTCCCAGGCTCACACCAATCTGTCCATAATAACGCAACTTCTTTATCTCGTTGGTCTTCATTGTAAAAATCACAGGTATCTCAAGATACTTTGTTCTATAATCTCTTAACAGAATACCCTGAGTACCGATGCTTGAATACTCCGGAATGTATAAATCAGGATATTCCATTGTTCCGTTAAGAAAAAGGACATTGAATCCTGTTGTAACAGAATAATTCTCCATTACAAAAAAGTCGGCAACAAACCCCCATGTAGCGCCAATATCTACTCCTTTGTTTTCAAAGATATCTTCTGATGATGAGTACCATCCCATATTTACTCCCGCTTTAAAACCAAACTGAAATGGCTTATGCTGAGCAAAAACATTAACTGATAAAAGAATAAAAACTATTAATGCTATATTTCTTATTGACATATTAATATATTTAAATATTGAACATTCATTTATCTATTTAAACAAACAAAAATGGTTATTAATGCAAAAATATAGTTAAACCATTACTTCAACTATATTTTGTATAATATTTTGTTTATTTTTGATACAAATAAATTAAAACTCACATCATGAAAAAACTTCTTTTCTTATTTGTAGCAATGTTGTTAGCAGGATTTATGCAAGCACAGCTTCACTTTGGTCCTCAAATTGGTTTTACAACATCAAAGCTGACAACAAATACAAGCGATATTAAATCAGAATTCAAGAGCAACTTTCTTTTTGGTGCTTTCGTAAGGATTGGCGACAAAGTTTATGTTCAACCAGAAGTTAACTGGCTAACACAAGGCGGTGTATGGGAAAACAACTACAGT
Organism: Bacteroidales bacterium; assembly: GCA_963676635.1. Taxonomy (GTDB): domain Bacteria; phylum Bacteroidota; class Bacteroidia; order Bacteroidales; family F082. The sequence goes on along the minus strand of OY781105.1, from coordinate 3,220,160 downwards.
GGCACTGAAGATTATAAAAAACTGGAAATGAAATATAAAACCATTCAGATTCCAGTTAGCGTTGGTTGGAGAATGATTGATCTTAAATTAGTAAACATTCGAATATTTGGCGGGCTTTCTGCAAATATCGTTACTGATAAAAATATTGAAGTCCAGAATATTACAGAACCAATTGAAGATTCTGACTGGAAAGATATGATTTGGCAGTATCAGGTAGGTGCAGGAGTTGACGTACTTATGTTTGCTGTTGATGTTAAGTATATGGGCGGACTTAACAATCTCTCCAATGATATTACATTTGACGGTAATACAATTAATACTAAATCTAACCTGTTTATGGTTACACTTGGATGGAAGATTTTTTAGTTAATAATTCTTAACTAAATCAAACGAAAAATGTCAGTACCTTTGTGCTGACATTTTTTTTGATATGAAACTTTTTTTGAAATATTTACCTGTAATATTTTTTATACTGGCTTTTGCAGGATGCCATAACAATAACTATAAAGGACCATCAATAGACAAATCAGAGTTAACAAGTACTCCGGTACCAATACATAGATACGGGAAAGATCTTTTTAATGCTGACACATCTGATTTTTTTAATGAAGTTAAAGAGCTAAGTAAAACTTATGGATTATTTACAGGCACAAACATAACAAGTCCTGATCAGGTAGTCCCTCTGTTTGAATACATCACAGACACACAACTTGTTTCCTTAAGCAAACTAGTAAAAACAAAATTTGATGATATTAAATGGCTGGAAGATGAACTTTCACAAGCTTTCAGCAGATATCACTATTTCTTTCCTGAAATGAGTCTGCCCGAAGTTTATTCTTATATCTCAGATATATATTATGAGAATCCTGTTGCAGTAAATCATGGAGTAATGGTTATTGCACTTGATGTTTATCTTGGTAAAGACACTCCTCAATATTCAGGACTTGGCTTACCTTATTATAAGATAAAAACAATGGAACCAGATTATATTATTGTTGATGCCATGAAAGCAATGTATGATTATCAACTTGACCCAAGATTTGATCAACGTACTCTTATCGACAGAATGATAGGCGCAGGTAAGCAGCTGTTTTTCCTTGATGCTGTTCTTCCGGATGTTAATGACAGTACTAAAATACGGTATACATCCTCACAGATGAAATGGATAGAGAATAATAAAGAAAATGTATGGGGATTTATGGTCAGCAATAAGCTTTTTTACTCTTCTGATTATGACACACAAACAAAACTTATACAAGACGGGCCCTTTACAACAGGCTTCTCCAATGACTCACCGCCGCGTACAGGCGTTTGGCTTGGCTGGCAAATTGTCAGAGAATATATGAGGAACAATCCTGACATCACTCTTGAAGAATTGATTAACACCAAAGACAGCCAGATTATTTTTAATAATTCGGGATATAAGCCGTAGGATTTTTACTTTAACAAGTTTTAATTTCACTGTTGCAAATAAGGTTCATATTAAAGAAAGATTTATATTTGTATAAATATTAATCTGTAAGAATGCTTGTAAAAACCTATGGTAGTGCTATTCATGGAATAGATGCAATAATTATTACTATTGAAGTTAATATCAGTAGTGGAAGTAAATTTTATCTTGTGGGATTACCTGATAATGCTGTTAAAGAAAGTCATCACAGACTTATTGCGGTTATAAATAATATTGGATTTAAATTTCCGCGCAGGCGTATCGTTATCAATATGGCTCCTGCCGATATTAAGAAAGAAGGCTCAGCATATGACCTTCCAATAGCGGTGGCTCTTTTGGCCGCATCTGGGCAACTGAGTTGCGAGAATACAGAAGATTTTGTAATGATGGGAGAACTTTCCCTCGATGGAAGTCTGAAACCGGTAAAAGGTGTTCTTCCTATGGCATTAAAAGCAAAAGAAGCCGGATTTAAAAGCATTGTAATTCCAAAAGTAAATGCCATGGAAGCTGCTATGGTTGACGGAATAGATGTTTATGGCTTTGACAACCTTACAGAAGTTGTAGAAATGCTTTCAACAAATTCAAAGGATAATATTATCACTGTTAACCGTGAAGAGCAGCTTAACGCTATGGAAAGTTATCCTTACGATTTTGTTGATGTGAAAGGACAGGAAAATATAAAGAGAGCTTTGGAAATTGCAGCGGCAGGTGGTCACAATGTTATTATGATTGGCCCTCCCGGTTCAGGGAAAACTATGCTGGCAAAACGAATACCATCAATTCTTCCTCCAATGTCGCTGGAAGAAGCCCTTGAAACCACAAAGATACATTCCGTTGCGGGAATACTTCAAAGTGATGTTGCTCTTGTTGCTAATCGCCCGTACAGATCTCCTCATCATACTATAAGTGATGCAGGACTGGTTGGAGGAGGTACATATCCACAACCAGGTGAAATCTCCCTGGCACAAAATGGTGTATTGTTTCTTGATGAGCTGCCTGAGTTTAAAAGAACTGTGCTTGAGGTTATGCGTCAGCCTATGGAAGATCGTATTGTTACTATCTCAAGGGCTAAAGTAACTGTTGACTATCCAGCTTCTTTTATGCTTATTGCTGCTATGAACCCTTGTCCGTGCGGTTATTATAACCACCCAGAGAAAGACTGTGTTTGCTCACCGGGAATTGTAAAAAACTATCTGAATAAAATATCAGGCCCGCTTATGGATCGTATTGATCTCCACGTGGAAGTTACACCTGTGCCTTTTAAAGAGCTTGCAGATATTAGTCAGGGAGAATCAAGTGATGATGTTCGTAAAAGAGTTATAATGGCCAGAAAAATTCAGGATAAAAGATATGAGAGGGAAAGGAAAATATACTGTAACGCTCAAATGAGGAGCAAAGAACTTCATGAACACTGCGCTTTAAGTAATGAAGGTAAACAACTTCTTAAAACTGCAATGGAAAGACTTAGCTTAAGTGCCAGAGCTTATGATCGAATTATTAAAGTATCGCGTACAATTGCTGATCTGGATGTAAGCGAAAATATAAAAACAGAACACCTTGCTGAAGCTATTCAATATCGTAGTCTCGACAGGGATAATTGGGGAATGTAATAAATATAATTATGAAACTTGTTTATAAAACTATTCTTATTGTAATACTACCTGTTGTGATTGCATCTGGTATTATTATTCATTTCTTTCACGATGCTTTTTTTAATGAAGCGGAAAATTATTTCGAACAACGGCTGGAAAGAACAACAAAGGATTACGCAACTCTTGTTGACTTAAGATTAAAATCATTTGCTGACCATGTTCACTACATTGCCAGAAATATTAATACTGAAAATATTTCACAACAGGAGGCATATAGTCAGCTTGATAAACTAATTAACTACGACACGATCTTCTACGGAGCATCTGTCTATATTACAGAAAGTACCTTAAATAATAAAAGCAGTGTATTTTATTATGTACATCGGAATAAAAATACTTTGGAAAAATTAACTATGCATGAAGGCGATAAGGAGTTTAATGATTATTTTTCTAAAGAAAGAGATTGGTTAAGTCAGCCTGTTAAGCTTGGCAAGGGAATATGGACATCTCCTTATTATGATGAAGGAGCCGGCAATATATCTATGTTTACTTATTCTTTTCCATTAATGCACAATGGTAATCCAATAGGTGTAATAACACTGGATATTAAGCTAAACGACATGAAGACTCTAATTCAAAAAAGCGAGAAGCCTATTGAAGGCGGCTTTAATTCACAGGTATATATTATTAATACCAGAGACAGCCTTATCGTTTATGCAGAAAGAGAGGACATGATTGGAACAATTGTTCATAATTATACTTATAATAATAATGTTGAAGGAATTATGGTTATTGACTCTGTTATTTCCGGGAAAACAGGCTCCGGTGAATTTAAAAATTTCAGTGGTGCCTTCAATCTGTATGCTTTCTATGCACCAATAATATCAACAAGCTGGATCGTTGTTGATGTTATTCCCAAAGATACTATCTCAAATCATGTAGAAGATTCCATTAACAATCTTATTATAATACTTATTCTTTCAATGTTTGTTATTGTTGTTATTGTCTATATTAACAGTAACCTGATAACTAAACCCATAACAAAGCTAAGTAATGTAACTGTAGATATTGCAAAAGGTAACTATAATTATAAGATTGACCTAAATAAAAGTGATGAGATAGGTACTCTTGCTACTAACATTAATAAAATGGCTCTTGATATTAAAAACAGAGAAGAACAATTAAAGGAAAGTAATATTTCTCTGGATAAGGCAAATAAAGAACTTTTGGGACTCGATAAAGCAAAGAATGACTTCCTTATGCTCCTGAGCCATGAAATACGCACGCCTCTTAACGGAATTATTGGTTCCACTTCTTTTTTGGAAGAAATGATCAACGATCCTGAACTAAAAGACTTTGTTGATATGCTGAAAGAATCTGTTAAACGCCTGGATTCATTTTCAAAAACAGCTCTTGAGATTACTCAATTAAAAACCATGGGTGAAAAGGTTCAAAAGCAGAACACTAATGCTACTGACCTCATACAGCGTGCCTTTGATCAGAATAAAGAATTTGCAGATTCTAAAAAAATAACAATTACTATTAACTGTCCTGATAATTTGCATCTATGGGTTAATCCTGATTCGGCAATAAAAGCACTGTCAAACATCTTAAACAATGCTGTTAAATTTGCTTTTGAAAATACCGAAACAGTTATTAATGTTACATCTGACAAAAGAACTACTTCAATTGAATTTATTAATTATGGAGTTACTATCGACCCAGATAGACTGGAAAAATTAACAGGTTTGTTTGAATTAGGACAAGCGCACTATGATAAAAACACCGGACTGGGCCTTGCATATGTTAAAGCATTTCTGGATGCACATAATGCTACTTTGAAGGTTGACAGTAAAAAGGAAATAACTAATTTTACCGTCTGTTTTACTAAAGAAGAAGAATGATAATTACCGGACATACCCTGGAGGATCTGAATAAGATCAATAAAGATACATTAATGAGCCAGCTACACATTGAATATGTAGAAGCTAAAGAAGGTAAGGTTATTGCTAAAATGCCTGTTTGCAGTAGTACATGCCAACCAGAAGGAATCCTTCATGGTGGCGCCTCACTGGCACTGGCTGAAACAGCAGCAGGACTGGGTTCGATGTTGTTAATTGACATAGAAAACTTTACTGTAAGAGGCTCACAGGTAAGTGCTAATCATGTGGGGAGCATTTCTAAAGGTTTTGTTTTTGCACATGCTAACATTGTTCACAAAGGAAAACATACTCATGTATGGAATATTGATATAAAAAATACTGAAGGCAAACTAATCTCAACTATCAGAGTTACTAATATTATCGTTAAAAAGCATGAAAGATCTGCTTGACATACCTCAACTTCTTATTCAAAAGGGTATTCCTTTTGCAATTTATTCATTGCCCGGTAATGAAGAATTCCAGCTTGTATGCCAAAACAATTGTCAGATATCATCTCTTAATATTCTGGATATCTCTGAATGCGTTGGATTTGTTATTGCCAGCTTCAATTCAGCAAAAACAGGGGTGGCTGACTTTATAGAACCTGACTTTTTTCTTAATGAAGGAGATGACATCTCATCTTTAATTAAGTATTTTGAAAACTTCAATGATGTCAGTGATTATTCCTTTGTCGATAATTATTATATGAACAAAGATGAATACCTGAATGTTGCTGAATATATAATCGAAAAACTTAATGGTGATGATTTTGACAAAGTTGTTCTGTCACGGATTATCAGAAATGAACTGAAAGGAGTAATATCCATAAAACAGCTTTTACGTAGTTTGGCTGCCAAATACAAGAATAACTTTGTAAATATGTTTCATATTCCAGGTGTAGGCACTTGGTTTGGCGCAACACCTGAAACTCTTATCAGGATGGAGAATAACTCACTTATTACTGAGTCACTGGCTGGCACAAGACTATTAAACGATGATAATGATATTCCTGATTGGACCGACAAGGAGATAACAGAACAAGAATACGTAACTTATTTTGTCAGGAACGTTTTATCAGAAATAGGAGTTACTAACTATGAGGAGTCTTCTTTACAGACCATAACCTCTGGTAACCTTGCCCATCTAAAGACTGAGATTACTATTCCCGCTGAATACATGACGGAAAAAACAGGAAGGTTAATAGCTTCTCTACACCCTACTCCTGCTGTTTGTGGTTTACCAAAAGCTGACTCATTTAATCTTATTTCAAGAGCAGAAAAACATCAAAGAAGGTACTACACTGGATTTTTAGGCCCATGGAACATTGAAGGACAAAGCACTCTGTTTGTTAATCTTCGTTGTGCTGAGCTGGGAGAGAAATATATCAATATTTATGTAGGAGGTGGATTAACATCCGACTCTGATTCCGATAGTGAATTTGATGAAACAACTTATAAATCCAAAGCAATATTGTCTGTTGTGGAAAATTTGTAGAAATTTGCACCATGACATCTGATAAGAAGAATATAAGTCTGCTTGCTGATTTGTTTGAGAAAAGCGGACTGAAAAATATTGTTATTTCTCCGGGTTCGCGCAACGCTCCAGTGATACTCAGCTTTGCAAATAACCCTAAATTCAATTGCCATAGTATAATAGATGAGCGCAGTGCGGCTTTCTTTGCTCTTGGTATTGCATTGCAAACAGGAGAAGCCTGTGCAATCTCATGTACCTCGGGTAGTGCTGTATTAAATTATTCTTCAGCGATTTCTGAAGCTTATCATCAAAAAATACCTTTGCTGGTTATTACTGCTGACAGACCTGAACATCTTATTGATGTTGGCGACGGGCAGACTATACGGCAAAAGAAAGTCTTTAAAAACTTTGTCAAAAAGAGTTTCTCTTTACCAGAGAATATAGATGATCCCATACTATTTGCCAAGGCTGAAAGCAAAATAAACAAAGCTCTTCATTACTGTATGTATCCCGAATCTGGTCCGGTTCATATCAACGTGCCTTTTGATGAGCCCTTATATAATTCAACCACAGAGATAACATCAGGCAAGTTAATCAGTTTCAGCAAACCTGTAATACCTGAAAATTTATTCATAGAATCAATTTCAAAGAATATAAATACTGGTAAGAAGGTGATGATTATTGCAGGTCAGAATAAACCTGTTGAGAAACTTAATAATATTATTACTAAGTTCTCTCTATTAAAAAATATTATCGTTTTAACGGAGACCACTTCAAATCTTCAGGGGAACAGTCTTATTGATACAATTGACAATGTTGTTACGGCTATTCCTCATGATGCAATCAACAACTTTAAGCCTGATATCCTATTGAGTATTAACGGACAAGTAGTATCAAAGATTGTTAAGAAGTTTCTTCGTAAAGCAAAACCCGATAGTCATTTTCATATAAGTCCTTCAGGTGAAGAAATGGATACGTATTCCTGCCTCACAGCTGCACTTACAGGTTGCCCGGTTGATATACTTAATAAAATCTATAAGAGTATTTCACCAACGGAATCTAATTATGCAAACAACTGGCTTTCTTTAAAGAAAAAAGTTGATATACGAAGAAAGGAATACCTGCAATCTCTGGAATACTCCGACTTAAAAGTGTTTAATCACATTTTAAATAATCTGCCGGAGCAAACAGTGCTTCATCTGGGAAACAGCACTCCCGTAAGGTATTCACAGTTGTTTGGAAACATTAAAGGAATCGTTTATCAATCTAACAGAGGTGTAAGTGGCATCGACGGACAGGTAAGTACAGCTGCTGGCTATGCCTTATTTTCTGAGAAACAGAACTTACTTATTACCGGAGATCTTGGATTCTTATATGATTCTAATGGTTTAATGAATCACTACCTTGGTGATAATTTCAGAATTATTGTTATAAATAACCAAGGTGGTGGTATCTTCAGGTTTATTCCAGGGCCTGACACCACAAATAATCTGGAACAATTTTTCGAAGCAAAGCATAACTGGAATGCTAAGCATATTTGCAAAGCCTTTAACGTTGAGTACACAGCTGCCGACAATACCAATTATCAGAAACAGATTGATGAATTCATAAACACAAATTTAAAAGGACCTCAACTATTGGAAGTTTTTACTCCATCTTATAAAAATGGTATCTTGCTAAGAAATTATTTTGAATACATCAAGAATAAATAACACCTTATATATATAATACTTTTTTAATAAATAGAGCAAATTGATATACAATAATAAAGACCTGATTTTCGACAATATCCCTACGGGGAAGACTGCATGGAGCAGCCCGTCAAACATTGCACTGGTAAAATACTGGGGTAAAACAGGCAATCAAATACCTGCAAACCCATCCATAAGTTTTACACTTTCCAAATCGCACTCTGATACTTCTGTTGAATATTCACCTTCGAAGACCGGCGATTGTGGTGTGGAATTTTATCTTGATGGCTTACCAAATAAAGGATTTACAGATAAAACAAGACTGTTCTTCTCAAAGCTGGGAGAGATATTCCCTTTTATTAATCAGCTTAACTTCAGGATTTACTCCAAAAACTCCTTCCCTCACTCTGCAGGTATCGCTTCCTCTGCATCAGGCATGAGCGCTATCGCATTGGCATTATGTGATATAGAGAATGAACATTTTATGACTTTCTTAGATAAGGACAGCTTTTTTAAGAAAGCGTCTTATGTTGCACGATTAGGCTCCGGTAGCGCATGTCGTTCTGTTTACGGAGGGTTTGTCATTTGGGGGCAAACTGGTTATATTCAGGGCAGTTCTGATTTGTTTGGCATGAAATTACCCAATGCTTCAATAAATAATATTTTCAATGATTTCTGTGATAGCATTCTAATAGTAGACTCAGGTAAAAAGAAAGTATCAAGTTCCATTGGCCATGGATTAATGAACTCAAATCCTTTTTCTCAAAACAGATTTCAGCAAGCAAACACAAATATCAGAGAAATGCTGGAAGTACTAAAAAACGGGGACATCGATAATTTTATCAAGGTTGTTGAATGGGAAGCTCTTACTTTACATTCGATGATGATGACATCATCTCCTTACTATCTGCTTATGAAACCCGGTACTATTGCCACAATCAATAAGGTATGGGATTACAGAAAAGAAACGGGAGTACCTCTTTGCTTTACTCTTGATGCGGGTCCTAATGTGCACTTGCTCTACCCCAACAGCTACAAAACACAAGTCAGGCAGTTTATTAATGATGAACTGATGAAGTTCACAGCCAACAACATGGTAATACACGATGAAACAGGCATAGGTCCTGAGAAACTGGAAGCATAATGGAAGAAATTAGCCGCAGATTTAATTCAAAATTACTCTTGTTTGGAGAATACAGCCTCATGTATGGTTCAATGGCGCTCAGCGTTCCTTATAATTTGTTCACAGGACAACTGCTAATAGATAATGATACTGATGAACAGGAAAAGTATCTGTCGCGGAAGTATATCCTTGAATATCTTGAATTTTTAAAATCATTAGGCTTTTCTAAGCAACTCGACTTAAACAAGATTGAAGCTGATGTTGACAGAGGATTACAATTTCAATGCGATATACCCATTAGCTACGGCCTTGGTAGTTCGGGCGCTGTTGTTGCTTCCTTTTATGATGCTTATGCGTTTGAAAAAACAGATGACATTAATAATCTGAAAAAGATATTCTCCAAAATGGAATCATATTATCATGGAAATAGTTCCGGACTTGATCCATTGGTTTCATATGTGAACAAACCTATATTAATTAGCAAGAGCGGTAACCTTACAACTCTTGTGTTAAAGCATCGCTTTCATGAAGAATCGGGGTTATTTTTGCTGGACACCAAAACAACCGGAGAAACACAGCCATTGGTACAATGGTTTGTTAATGAATACCAAAAACCAGAATATCAAAATGTGATAAATAATGAGATAATCCCTGCGAATCGTCGCTGTATCGAAAATTTCATTATCAGAAATAATTATTCCCTTAACGATAATATGGCATTGTTATCTCAACTAACTTACAATCATTTTAAACCCATGATTCCTGAAACCGTAATACAAAAATGGGAACAAGGACTCGCTTCTGGCATATATTCACTGAAATTATGTGGATCAGGCGGTGGCGGTATGATGCTGGGCTATAGCTACAACCTGCAGAAAGCTGATGAAATGCTGGGCGGCATTCTTCCTGTTGGGTATTAAACTGAGATCGCTTATAACTTCTTCAATATCACTCCTTTTATATCCTTACGGTGTCGAAACCACAATTCATGTAATAACTCAGACACGCTTTATTGAAGACTACCTCTACAGCACATATTGAATAATCCGTTCTTAAGTATTATATATTTAATAGCTATCAGTTGGGTTTTTAATACGTATCATATTCCAATCTAATACGTATCATATTCCGGTTTCATACGTATGAAAACACCAACGCAAGCTGTGTCATCAACCATTATGTCAAGTGAAAATGACTAACAACACAGGTGAAAATGACCAACAACACAAATGATAACCGATGGCAGAACCTGTTCAAAATTTTGTTGCGAAACAATTAAAGATAATTCATTAAACAACAGAGTATTAAATATCAATCTATAATTCAACTTCAAGCTCATTCACAATATTAATTCCTTCAGGAGTAACCTTTACCTGCAATGCAATAACCTCCACTCCATTCTCAACAGCATTCTTAAGAGCCAAGGCATAATGTGGATCAATGTCTGCTGCCATCCCAAACTTACCAACATCCATTCTCTGGATAACATAAACCATAACAGCCCTCATTCCCTGCCTTTTAACCTCCACAAGAGTATCAAGATGCTTTTTACCACGAGTAGTTACAGCATCCGGAAAACGAGCAAAATCACCTGCCTTCATAGTAACATTCTTAACCTCAATGAAACATTTCTCATTATTATTTTCTGCATAAACATCAAAACGGCTATTGTTAAATTTCACCTCGCGCTTAACCATATTATAGCCACTTAATTTTGGCACCTCACCAATAACAACCGCATCATAAACTAGCTTATTTGGAATCATAGTATTAATCCCAATCCAGTCACCGTTTATATAAATCATCTCCCATGTATATTTTGTTTTCCTGTTAGGATCCGAAGCAGGGCTAAGAAAAACAGGTGCTCCCTCTTCAATACATGTTTTCATCGATCCTGAATTTGTACAATGAGCTACAACTGTTTGCCCGTCTTCAAGTGTCACATCAGCAAGAAACCTCTTATACCTTTGAATAAGCTTACCAGGAATCAGTTTATCCTTAAATTTCATAATGTAATAATACAAATTCTTTTATGACATGGCAATCCTTCTTTTTTATATTTTCGTACACTAAAAAATACTGAGATGAGCACAAGAAATTGGGAAAAGATGTATGATTTTGAGGAAATAATTCTCGAAAAATGGAATCATATAGCAAAAATTACCATAAACAGACCCAGGTATTACAATGCTTTCACGCCAACCACAACAACAGAAATGGCTGCAGCAATGGATATGGTACGTGAAGATCAGGACATATACACTATCCTGCTTACAGGCAAAGGCGAAAAGGCTTTCTGTAGCGGTGGCGATCAAAATGTAAAAGGAAAAGGTGGCTATATTGGCAAAGACGGCATACCTCGTCTTAATGTACTGGATGTACAGAGAAAAATCAGATCAATGCCAAAGCCTGTTATGGCAATGGTTAACGGCTATGCAATAGGAGGCGGTCATGTGTTGCATGTTGTTTGCGACATGACCATAGCCACTGAGAATGCCATCTTTGGACAGACAGGTCCTAAGGTTGGTAGCTTCGACGCAGGATTAGGATCATCATATCTGGCATCTATTGTCGGGCAGAAAAAAGCCAGAGAGATATGGTTCTTGAACAAACAATATTCTGCTCAGGAGGCATTGGATATGGGACTCGTTAACAAAGTTGTTCCCTTTGACAAACTGGAAGATGAAGCAGTAGATTGGTGTCTTACTATGCACAAACGTAGTCCTATGGCACTTAGAATGATTAAACTGGGGATGAACGCAGAACTTGACGGACAAATAGGACTACAGGAGTTTGCAGGTAATGCAACTCTTCTGTACTATCTTACTGATGAAGCCCAGGAAGGTAAGCACGCATTTCTTGAGAAACGTGACCCCGATTTTCATAAATATCCTAAATTCCCTTAAACGAGATCTGAAAAGAAAACCGTGTATCTTTTCAGGCTTTAGATTATAACCAATGAGCAAATTAAAAACGTGGATATCAGCCTTCAGACTAAGGACACTGCCCCTGGCTTTGTCAACAGTGATGATGGGCGGATTTATTGCATACGATGTCTCTGGATATAGCTTAAACGTTGTCATATTATCAATAATAACTACATTGCTGTTGCAGATACTTTCAAATCTGGCCAACGATTACGGTGATGGTACCAGAGGTACTGATAATGAAAATAGACTTGGACCTGAAAGGGCAGTACAAAGCGGTATTATTTCTCCCGGGAGTATGAAAACAGCAATAATCATCTTTTCTCTGTTATCATTATTTAGCGGACTGGCTTTAATAAGAACAAGCCTACATGAAAACTTTTTAACTGGTTTAGTCTTTCTATTATTTGGGATTAGTGCTATTACTGCTGCAATAAAATATACTGTGGGAAGATCAGCGTATGGGTATTCCGGCCTTGGTGATTTGTTTGTTTTCATTTTCTTTGGTATAATCGCTGTTTGTGGCACATACTATCTTGCAACACTACAGATAAATTTTTTAGTACTGCTGCCAGCATCAACAATGGGACTGCTAAGTACAGGAGTTCTTAATCTAAATAATATGCGCGACATGGATAACGACAAGTTATCTGGAAAACATACAATAGCTATGAAGCTTGGCTATTCAAAGGCACGCAAATATCACTATTTACTAATTACAGTCAGTATGGCTTTATTACCCGTTTATTCATTATTAACATCACAAAGTCTGTTTTCATATTTCTATATCATAATTTATCCGCTATTCATAAACGATCTTGTCAAAATAAGCAATGTAAAGAACAAAAGAAATCTGGATCCATATCTAAAAAAACTTGCAATATCGACATTACTGCTGACAATGCTATTTGGTGCTGGATTAATAATTTTCTGAACAAATTATTAAAGCTATTTGATATAAGGTTACAATTGCTATTTTTGCACCAGTCATGCACATTAAATTAAACAAAATAGTACACTACTTACACGACATGAGCCGTAACAGGCTGATGATTATACTTAGTGTAGTTATTGGTGTAATTGGAGGACTCATCGCAGTCCTGATGAAAAATTTAGTGTATTACATCCGAGAGCTGTTAACCAGTAACTTTTCTATTACATACTCCAGCTACTGGTACGTTATCTATCCGGCCATAGGAATACTTGCCACCGTGATATTCATTAAAATTATCTTACGGAAGCCTGTACGTGATGGTATACCAAATGTGTTATTTGGTATTTCCAAGAAACATGGTGTTATCAACAAGCATAATATGTTTTCATCGATAATAACCAGTGCCCTTACAGTTGGATTTGGTGGGTCAGTAGGACTTGAAGGCCCGACTGTAGTAACAGGAGCAGCCTGGGGTTCGGCAATTGGCAAAGCGCTTAGGCTTAACTACAAACAGATGGTAGCTTTACTTGGTTTTGCTGCTGCTGCCGCCATGTCGGCTATCTTTAAGGCCCCTATTGCTGCTATAGTATTTGCTCTTGAAGTAATACTATTCGACATGACAATGACAATGCTTGTCCCATTGTTAGTCGCTTCCATTACAGCTGCATTAACATCATATTTATTTCTTGGACAAGATATTCTCTACCCGGTTGTTATTAATCACAAATTTGAGCTGTCACAAACATTATATTATTTTGGATTAGGATTATTCTCAGCTCTTATTTCAGTGTATTTTATTAAAGCCTATGTAGCTTCCGGAAAGCTTTTTAAGAAGATCAAACACTGGGGACTACGGTTTATCATTGGAGCAGGAGCCCTTGGAGGAATAATCTTTCTGCTGCCATCGCTTTATGGAGAAGGTTATGAAGCCATTAATGAAGGTCTTGCCGGCAGATTGGATTTTGTTTTTGAAAACAGCATATTTTACAATTTCAGTGACAGTATCCCAATAGCTCTTATAATACTTTTTGCCGTAATAATGTTTAAAGTTGTTGCCACATCACTTACATTCAGAGCAGGTGGCATCGGCGGAATATTTGCTCCTACCCTGTTTATCGGTGCAATGTCAGGGCTGTTTTACGCAAGTTTACTGAACTTTTTAGGGTTAACGGATCTCCCGGTAGCTAATTTCGCATTAGTAGGAATGGCAGGTCTTCTGGCAGGTGTTGTCCATGCTCCATTAACAGCAATCTTCCTAATAGCAGAAACAACAGGTGGTTATGATATGCTGCTTCCTATTATGATAGTGTCAACAATGTCATATGCAACAGCAAAGCTTATCATACCAAAATCTATTTATACAATTCAGCTTAAAAACCGTGGTGATGTAATCACTCATCACAAAGACAGGGCATTATTGTCAATGATGAATATTAAGAGCCTGATTGAAACTGATTTTAGTCTGGTTGATATAAACGCAAACCTTGGGGAACTCACAAAAGTGATAGCTAATTCTACAAGAAACGTATTTCCTGTAGTCGACAAAGAGAATAATTTCTATGGCATTATTTTCCTTGATCAGATAAGGAATATCATGTTTAAGCCGGAAATGTATGATAAAACTGCTGTCCATACACTCATGTTTATGCCATCAAATATTGTCAATTACGATGATGATATGGAAACAGTTGCAGGTAAGTTTCAACATTCCGGTAAGTACAACCTGGTTGTTTTAAAAGATGGTAAATACATTGGCTTTGTTTCCAGAGCAAACGTTTTCTCACACTACAGGGATATTCTTAAAGAAATGTCAGAAGACTAAAAAGCATCCTTTAGTAATAAACATTGAACAATACAATATAAAGACGTACTTTTGCATCGCAAAATTCCAAACGTTGAAATCAATTTTTAGCAAACCGAACTTATCACGGTATAGTAATAATCCGAAAAAGCTTAACAGGCTAATGCTGATATTAAGTCTGATTATTGGATTAATAAGCGGACTGGCAGCGGTTCTATTGAAAAACACAGTCCACCTGACACATGACCTTATTACACATGGCTTTGTTTTCGATGATTCCAACTACCTTTACTTTGCATTTCCGCTATTTGGTATAATTCTGACAGTAATATTTGCCAAATACATAGTCCGTGATGACATTGGCCACGGAGTAAGCAAAATACTATACAGCATTTCGCGTAAGCATGGCAGAATAAAAAGTCACAACATGTACTCATCAATGATAGGAAGTACATTTACCATCGCTTTCGGAGGCTCTGTAGGACTTGAGGCACCTATTGTTTTAACAGGAAGCTCATTTGGTTCATATTTCGGAACACTTTTTAAACTTAACAGAAAATCAGTAATGATTCTCATAGGTGCCGGTGCAACAGGAGCAATTGCCGGTATCTTTAAAGCACCCGTTGCTGCAATAGTATTTTCCCTTGAAGTACTGATGATTGATCTTACAATGGGAGCATTAATACCATTGTTAATTGCAAGTGCAACCGGAGCTTCAGTAGCCTTTTTGCTAATGGGCAACAGCGTTTTATTTTCTTTTGACATTATTGAAGAATTCTACATTAAACATATTCCGTTTTATATTGGATTAGGCCTCTTTACTGGACTGGTTTCAGTGTATTTTACGCGTACTACAATGTATATTGAAGGCAAACTAAAGAAATTTAAAAACCTGTTTGCCAAAGTAATATTAGGCGGAATAATTCTTGGAGCAATGATCTTCGTGCTCCCTTCATTATATGGTGAAGGCTACGAGTTTCTACAATTATTTATCAACCACCAGGTAGATGGTCTTGTTAACAGAGACCTGATTAATATAAACCACACAGATTACCAGCTATTGGCATTACTGGGAATAATAATGATAACAAAAGTAATAGCCATGGCCGTAACAAACGGCAGCGGAGGTGTAGGTGGCATTTTTGCACCATCTTTGTTTATGGGTGGTGTTGCCGGAATGTTCTTTGCAAAGTTCCTGCAACTACTCTCGTTCAATCAGGTACCTGAAAAGAATATGGCCCTTGTGGGAATGGCAGGAGTTATGGCAGGAGTTATGCACGCTCCTTTAACAGGTATATTCCTCATCGCCGAATTCACAGGAGGATATGCACTGTTTACTCCTTTAATTATTACAGCCACTATCTCATATCTAACAATAATGTATTTTGAACCTCATTCAATATATACAAAACGACTTGCAGAGCGCGGGGAATTACTAACACATCACAAAGACCGGTCTGTTTTACAGATGATGAAAGTAACAAGTCATCTTGAAACAAACTTTAAAACCATAAAGCGTGATGCCAAGCTTGGTGATCTCGTGAAAGTAATTGCCAAATCAGAAAGAAACATTATTCCCGTTGTTGATGATGACGGCACGTTCTTCGGCCTTGTTTTTGTAAATGATATCAGAAATATAATGTTCAAGCATGAGCTCTACGATGAAATAGAAGTAAGCAGTTTGATGTATATGCCCGACCCGGTTGTAAGCCCAAATGAGAGCATGGAAGAAGTAGCCCATAAATTTCAGGTAACAGGGCATTACAATCTTCCTGTAATTGATAATGGCAAATACATTGGCTTTGTTTCCCGTGCCCGTATATTTTCAACCTACCGTAAGCTACTACAGGAATTTTCAGAAGATTAATAAGGGGCAATATTCAGTATTATTATTACCCCACTAACCTTATACACAAAAAGCCACTCCGTTTCCGGAATGGCTTTTATCAATTATATATTAACAACTTTTTATTACATCATGCCTGGCATACCACCGCCCATTGGAGGCATTGGAGGAGCAGCAGGTGCATTTTCATCTTTATGTTCTGAAAGGATACATTCGGTTGTGAGGAGCATACTTGAAATAGAAGCTGCATTCTCAATAGCAACCCTGGTAACTTTTGTTGGGTCAACAACACCAGCAGCAAAAAGATTCTCATAAACTTCTGTACGAGCATTGAAACCGAAGTCACCTTCACCTTCTTTAACCTTGTTTACAACAACAGAACCTTCAAGACCTGCGTTTTCCACAATCTGGCGAAGAGGTTCTTCAACAGCTCTTTTCACGATAGCAATACCCGTTGCTTCATCATCGTTTTCTGCTGAAAGTTTTTCCAATTCAGGAATAGTGCGAATAAGTGCAACACCACCACCAGGGACAATACCTTCTTCAATAGCAGCACGGGTAGCAGCAAGTGCATCATCAAAGCGATCTTTTTTCTCTTTCATTTCCACTTCACTGGCAGCACCAACATAAATAACAGCAACACCACCTGCAAGCTTAGCAAGACGTTCCTGTAATTTTTCCTTATCATAATCCGATGTTGAAGTCTCGATATGATTTCTGATCTGTTTAACTCGAGCATCAATATTAGCTTTATCGCCTTTACCACTTACAATAGTAGTATTTTCTTTGTCGATAGTTACCTTTTCAGCTTCACCAAGCATCTCAAGAGTAGCATCTTCCAGTTTATCACCTTTTTCTTCAGAGATAACAGCACCACCTGTAAGAACAGCGATATCTTCCATCATTTCTTTTCTGCGGTCACCAAATCCAGGAGATTTAACAGCAGCAACTTTCAGAGAACCTCTTAAGCGGTTAACAACGAGAGTAGCAAGAGCTTCGCTTTCCACATCCTCAGCAATAATAATAAGAGCTCTACCAGTTTGAGCAGCCTTTTCCAAAATAGGAAGAAGATCTTTCATAACAGAAATCTTCTTGTCATAGAGAAGGATAAGCGGACTTTCGTAAACTGTTTCCATCTTTTCAGTATCTGTCACAAAGTAAGGAGAAATATAACCACGATCAAACTGCATACCTTCTACTACATCAACGTAAGTGTCGATACCTTTAGCTTCTTCAACAGTGATAACACCTTCTTTTTTCACTTTGCCCATAGCTTCAGCGATAAGAGCACCAATAACATGATCATTATTAGCTGAGATAGAAGCAATCTGCTCAATTTTCTCATTGCTATCGCCAACATCCTGTGTCTGACCTTTAAGAGATTCCACAACAGTGCTAACAGCTTTGTCAATACCACGTTTAAGATCCATTGGGTTAGCTCCGGCAGTTACGTTCTTTAAACCGGTAGCATAGATACTCTGAGCAAGAATAGTAGCTGTTGTAGTACCATCACCAGCAATATCATTTGTTTTAGAAGCAACTTCCTTTACCATCTGAGCACCCATATTCTCAACAGCATCATTAAGTTCAACTTCTTTTGCAACAGTAACACCATCTTTTGTTACCTGAGGAGCACCAAATGATTTTTCAATTAATACATTTCTGCCTTTAGGTCCCAGAGTTACTTTTACAGCGTTTGTTAATTCATCAACGCCTTTTTTCAAGCCATCGCGGGCTTCATTGCTAAATAAAATGTCTTTTGCCATAATATTATTCTTTTTTAATTTTATTTTTAAACTATTGCCAGTATATCTTTTTCACTCATTATAAGATAACTGTTGCCATCCAGATCGATCTCTGTTCCTGTATATTTACCATACAGCACAATATCACCAACACTAACAGTGATCTTGTTATCATCATTCTCCGCAGGAACAGCAACAACTTTGCCCTGGTTTGGTTTTTCTTTTGCTGAATCAGGGATAATTATTCCTGATTCTGTTTTTGCTTCTGCCTCCAGTGGCTCAACTACCACGCGATCTCCAAGAGGTTTGATATTAGGATTTGTCATATTTGTAATAATTAAATTTTACTGCATACTTCTTGTCATAATCTATGCCAAACCCTGCAAGGATAACTCAAAAAAATTGATTATGTCTTATTATTGCTATTAATCAGAGAATATTCTGGGTATGAAAAAAGGCTTTTACTTTAAAAGGAGAGGCTGCTTTATCCCAATCTGTATAATATATATATAATAAGGAGTAGCAAAAGGCTCTGTTTTTGCAGCAATTCATTAATAAGCGAAAAATAAAAGACAGTATTAAACAGAAAGCAAATACTCTAATAATCTATAAGCAAAAAAAATGTCAGAACGCAAATGCCGGTAAAATCGGCATGTCATTCTGACATTCTATTTCAGGAAATATCTTTGTTACTTATTCAGACTGCACATCTTCCTGTTGTGGAGGTGCCTGAAAGTCGATAGGAGCCGCAGCATTCATATCATCTACTTTATCCATAATCTCAGACTCTTCAACTCCGGCCACATTAATCTGACGAGGAACAACCATAGTAGCAGTAAGACTAAGCACGAGAAGCGCTATAGCCAGACCCCATGATGCTTTTTCAAGAAAGTCAGCTGTTTGACGAACGCCCATTATCTGTGATCCTGCACCAGTTAAATTTGCAGTAAGTCCACCACCTTTTGGATTCTGAACCAGTACTATCAACCCCAGCAAAACGCTAACGGCTAATATCAGTATTGAAATAAATATATACATTGTTCTTACTTTTAAGATTTTAGTTCTTTCTCAGCCTTTTTTATAAGGGCTGCAAAGTAACTACTTTTTTCTGGAAATTTCAAACTTAATTTCTGATAAATTTTAATTGCCTTCTCTAAATGCCCCTGATCATAGAAAATCTTAGCTAAAGTTTCGCTAACAATATTCTGTGAATCGGTAACACTTTGCTTTGCTTTTGATACAGGATTATAAAATTCAGCTCTTGGTCTGCTGATTGACGGCTCATTCTTAATAAACTCTTCTATTATCTGGCTCTTTGTTTTATCAGGCTTTTTCTTAGCCTCGGTCTTCTTATATTGTTCTTCTGTTTCAGACTGTTTCTCAGTCTGGCGACGACTTTCATTAGCTACCTCTAACTCATTGAGATGATTTTCAACAATTGCTCTGAGCTGTGCTATATTTTCAGCCTCCTCTTCAACAGATAACCCGGAGGTTTCAGGTTCAATATGCTTGCTATTAGCAGATTTTTCTTCACCAACCTCTACAGTATCTCCTATATCTTTAATCGATTCGGGAGTTTCAGCCTCATCAATCTTATCTTCACCCGATACACTCTCATTACTAACGTCTTCATCAGGAAACAGAACTTTACCATCATCAACATTAACACTTTCAATGTGCTTACGCAGAACATTTCTGTTATTTACATAAACGGCTGTTGTTTTAAGTTCATTGTCGTAGCGAATACTATTATTCCTGAAAAGATTCATTACTAAAAGCATGCGTACCGACTGGCAATAAGGATAAACCTGAACAAGTTCCTCAAGCTGGTCAGTTGAAGAGATATCCAAAAGCTCTTGATTTTCAAGATACGATGTAAACTTATCCTTATTCATAGTTACCAATTAATCACAGCCTCGTCAAAAATATCCTGTGCCAGATCTTCACTAATCTCATCAATCAGACCTGTTTTTATAGAATTAAAATTAGCATCCGGATCATATTCACGAAACTCAGTAAACTTCTTCTCAAAATCTTTATCAGGCTCATATCTGTTAGTAAACCGTGCATTTATAGTAATTGACAAACGGTTTTGTCCTGCTGTCTGATCTCCCTGAATAGCCACAGGTTTAATTGAATAGTTTGTTATCTCACCTTCAATTGCAAGATCACCATTACGCTCCACCATTTCAAGATTTGTCTGACTAGTAAACATATCTCTAAGGATATCAGTAAATGTCGGACTTAAGGTAGGCTCAATCAAAGCAGATCGATTTGGGAAATATTGAATAGAAACAGTTTTTGCTTCCGGTGGAATTGATGCTCCAGTAAATGAATATACCCCACATGAAGGAGTAAACGACAAAGCAATCATAAACAACAGAAATGCTACCATATATCTGTATATTCCACTCATATTACCTGATATTATATTCTTTAATCTTTCTGTATAATGTCCTTTCGGATATACCAAGCTCTCTGGCCGCATCTTTGCGTTTTCCGTGATGTTTTTCTAGTGCCATTTTAATCATTTCCCGCTCTTTATCCTGCAACGACAGCGACTCTTCAATAATCTCACTATTATCAAAATCATCATTACTATATTGATCAGGAGATGCTATACTTACAGAAGATGTAGTCTCAGTATGAGGCTCCGGAAAATGAATATCCTCATCAAAGTCTTTAACAAGAAGAGCTTTTGTTTGCTCCATCTGTTCAGTAGTCTCATTCTTTTCAAGGATATCCACAACGATCTTTTTCAGTTCATTCATATCCTTCTTCATATCGAAAAGCACCTTATAAAGCAACTCTCTTTCTGAGAATCTTTCCTCTTCTTTTCTATAAACCACAGGCAGATCTGAATTTTCACTTCCGGGAAGATACTTTTTAAGAGTTGCCGAATCAATAATTTTACCTGTCTCGATAATTGATATCTGCTCAGTAACATTTTTCAGCTGCCTTACATTTCCTGGCCAGTAAAAATTCTTCAAAGTAATAACTGCATCATCAGTTAATTGCAGCTGAGGCATGCGGTATTTCTCTGCAAAATCTGTAGCAAACTTCCTAAAGATTAAATGTATATCATCCTTTCTCTCACGCAATGGTGGTATATATATAGGAATTGTGTTAAGCCTGTAATACAAATCCTGTCTGAATTTACCATCTTCAATGGCCTTCAGAATGTTCACATTAGTAGCAGCAACGACTCTCACATTTGTTTTAATAACCTTAGAAGAGCCTACTTTGAAGAACTCACCTGTTTCCAGAACACGCAATAGGCGCACCTGAGTTGATATTGGAAGTTCAGCAACCTCATCAAGAAAGATAGTGCCGCCATCAGCTACTTCAAAATATCCTTTACGTGCTTCATGAGCACCGGTAAACGATCCCTTCTCATGTCCAAAAAGCTCAGAATCTATTGTACCTTCCGGAATAGCGCCACAGTTAACAGCAATATAATGTCCGTGTTTACGTGATCCAGCCTGATGGATAATCTTTGGAAATGCTTCCTTACCTGTACCGCTCTCACCTGTAATCAGTACAGTGAGGTCGGTTGGAGCAACCTGTATAGCCACATCAATTGCTCTGTTAAGTAAAGGAGAATTACCAATTATACCAAATCGTTGTTTTATTGATTGTACTTCCATCAGAATAAATTAGTCTATAAAAATAGTAAATATCTTGGTAACTGCGATATTACCTCAATTTTGCATTAAACTCCTGCTCAAAGACGTTTAAAATTCGTTTCATGGCCTTATCAATAACCTTATCAGTAAGAGTTTTCGATTCGTCCTGCAAGATAAATGAAACCGCATATGACTTTTTACCTTCTTCCATATTTTTACCTTCATAAACATCAAATAAAGACACATGCTTCAACAATTTCCTTTCCGCTTTGAATGCAGCACTCTTAATATCAGCAAATCGTACACGTTTATCTATTGTAAGTGAAAGGTCTCGTTTTACAGAAGGAAACTTAGAAACAGCCTTATAAACATGATGCTCTACATTGGAGCCTTCCACAGTTTTATTCCAGTTTATATCAGCATAGAAAACATCTTGCGAGATATCAAACTTCCTGAGAACCTTATTGCTCACCATGGAAATCTCTGCCAGTTTAACACCGTTGAGATTATATTGCATAGAATAAGCAAACGATTCACTATCGTTTTCTGTTATATCCAATTTGCTTTCATCAATACCCATTCTGTTAAAGATACTGGTAACCAATCCCGACACATAACTAAAGGAGACTGCATTATTTATCTTATCCCAGAACACTTCACCCATCTTACCTGTAGCAATAATCATAAGATGTTTTTCTTCCTTATAATTTGCCACACCTGCTTCCTTATTAAAGTTTTCCTTTTGTTTATAAGTATTACCAAACTCAAATATTTTCAAATCAGGAGACCTTCTGTTGATATTATAAGCCAGTGTTTCAAGACCGCCAAATAACAAAGTCTGCCTCATAACATTCAGGTCCTTGCTAAGTGGATTTAATAATTCAACATTTTCCTTACAGTTATAATCATTATTTTTTTCAGTATACTCGGATTTAGTAAGCGAATTACTCCATATTTCATTTAGCCCTTGTCCGACAAGATAATCAGCAATTGTGTTCTGAATCTTTTCAAGGTCAGGCTTCGGGCGGCTACTTATTGATGAGTTAATTCTTCCAGTTATTTCAACATTATTATATCCATAAATTCTCAGAATCTCTTCGATTATGTCAGCTTCTCTGGTAACATCTACTTTAAATGTTGGCACAAGTACCTGAATAATATCATCCTTCTCATCAGTAATAATCATTTCCAGATCAGTAATAATCCGTTTTATGGTTGTCCTGTCTATCTTCTTACCAATAAGCCTGTCAACATTATTATAATTAACTTCAACAGTCCATGGCTCAATCACTTCAGGATAGATATCCACCACTTCAGAGGAAACTTCAGCACCTGCAATCTCTTTCATCAGATTAGCAGCACGTTTCAGAGCATACAGTGTAATATTAGGATCTGTGCCTCTCTCAAACCTGAACGATGCATCAGTCTGCAATGCATGACGCCTTGATGTTTTCCTGATATGAACTGAATCAAAGTATGCACTTTCAAGGAATATTTTTGTTGTTTTTTCAGTAACGCCAGATTTAGCACCGCCGAAAACGCCACCAATACACATACCTTCCTCCTCATTACATATCATCAGATCACTGGCACCTAGTTTTCTTTCTTCCTCATCAAGAGTAATAAAAGGTGTGCCTTCAGGAAGCTTCTTAACAACTATCTTGTTACCTTTAATCAGATCATAATCAAAAGCATGTAATGGCTGTCCTGTTTCATGAAGCACGTAATTTGTAATATCCACAATATTATTTATCGGTCTAACACCGATAGCTTCCAGGCGTTGTTTTATCCAGTCAGGCGACTCTTGCACCTTTATTCCTGAAAGGGTAACACCTGAATATCTGGGGCATGCCTCACTATCTTCAACAACAACATCAACAGGCACATCATTGTTATCAACTACAAACTGAGAAATATCAGGAGTAATAAAATTATAATTTCTTGTTTCTTTAAGTTGGTTAAGACCAGCAGCTACATCACGTGCTGAGCCAATATGTGAAATAGCATCACTACGATTTGGTGTAAGACCAATTTCAAATATATAATCACTCTCAATGTTAAAATAGTCAGCAGCAGCAGAACCAACAACAGCATCATCAGATAACACCATTATTCCTTCATGTGAAGTACCAAGGCCCAGTTCATCTTCAGCGCAAATCATTCCCTGTGATACTTCCCCTCTGATTTTAGCTTTTTTAATTTTAAATGACTCATCACCGCTGTATAGAACAGTACCAACAGTAGCAACAACTACTTTCTGTCCGGCAGCAACATTGGGAGCGCCACATACGATAGGCAGCAATTCATTATCGCCAACATTTACGGTTGTAACACTTAATTTATCAGCATTCTCATGTGGTTTACATGTAACTACTTCACCAATAATAACACCTTCGAGACCACCTTTTATAGATTGATGCTCCTCCAGCCCTTCTACTTCAAGTCCGATATCAGTAAGCAGCACAGATAACTGCTCAGGATTCACATCGATGTTTACATAGTCTTTCAGCCAATTATAAGAAATCTTCATTGATCTTTTATTTTTCTAATAACCTGCAAAAGTAATGATTCTTATTGAAAGTTCTGAACTTTCATCCTTGAACTTGAACATTGAATTCAGAACTCAGAGTTTACGAAATTCTTCCCCAGTTTTGTTTTCCTTTACGTATTTCTTCAAGTTGTGTTTTCAGTCGGCTATTTTCAGAAACTGAAAGAGCGGGATCTTTTTTCAGGATAGCTTCTGCAAGGTTTCTGGTTGTTTGGATTAGTGCTGTATCATTCACAAGGCTTGCAATAGAAAGGTTCAGCACACCCGATTGCTGGGTTCCCTGCAAATCCCCCGGTCCACGCAATTTAAGATCCTCCTCAGCAATCTTAAATCCATCTGTGGTATCAACCATTATTTCAAGGCGCTTTCTCCCTTCCTTCGACAGTTTATAGTCTGACATAAGGACACAATACGACTGCTCAGCACCACGACCTACCCTGCCCCTCAACTGATGCAACTGTGACAATCCGAATCTCTCAGCATTTTCGATAATCATAACAGAAGCATTGGGAACATCCACTCCTACTTCAATTACTGTAGTGGATACCATTATATCTGTTTTACCTTCCACAAAGCGCTGCATTTCAAATTCCTTATCATCGGGTTTCATCTTCCCATGCACAACACTTACATGATAATCAGGAAGAGGAAAGTCGCGCACAATATTCTCATAACCATCCATCAGGTTTTTTAAATCTACTTTCTCAGACTCAGATATCAATGGGTAAACAATATAAACCTGATGACCTTTTTTAATCTGATCACGAATAAACCCCACTAATCTCAACCTGCTTTTCTCAAAAAAGTGTATGGTCTTTATAGCTTTTCTTCCTGGAGGTAATTCATCAATAACACTAATATCCAGATTTCCGTATAATGTCATTGCAAGAGTACGTGGGATAGGTGTGGCTGTCATTACCAGAACATGAGGAGGGATCTTACTCTTTCTCCACAATCGTGCCCTTTGAGCCACACCGAACCTATGTTGCTCATCAATAACAACAAAGCCCAGGTTTTTAAACTTCACAGTGTCTTCAATAACAGCATGAGTACCAATAAGTATTTTTAAAGTACCATCCTTAAGTTTACTATGAATTGTTTCTCTGCACTTCTTTTTAGTAGACCCCGTAAGTAATTCAACTTCTACTCCTAACCCTGCAAGCATCTTTTTAATGCTATTATAATGCTGTGTTGCCAGGATCTCAGTAGGAGCCATTAAACAAGACTGATAATCATTATCCATAGCAATAAGCATTGTCATTAAAGCCACAAGTGTTTTCCCACTACCTACATCACCCTGAAGTAATCTATTCATCTGAAAGCCGCTGTTCATGTCAGCACGTATTTCTTTAATTACGCGCTGTTGAGCTCCAGTAAGAGTAAATGGCAGATTCAGGTGATAGAATGAATTAAAATTATCACCAACCGTATCAAATATATGTCCTGGAATCTTCCTGCTAGTGGAATTTTTCTGTTGCAGAATCTGAAGCTGAATAAGAAACAGCTCCTCAAATTTAAGTCTTGTACGTGCTTTATCAATAATTTCAGGATTTCCCGGAAGATGAATATTTATTAACGCCTGCTGCTTAGAAATCAGTTTATACTTTTTAATTATATAATCAGGAAGAGTTTCCGTTATGGCTGCTGAATGCTTCACCAGCAATTCCCTGATAACTTTGCTGATACCACGAGTACCAAGGCCGATATTTTTTAAACTCTCTGTAGAACTGTATATCCCCTCAAGGCGTTGTCCTGCAGCCTTAAACTTATCTTCATCATAATCCTCAATCTCAGGATGAACAAAATTAAATGAATTACGGTAAACCGAAGGCTTACCAAAGATAACATACTTATGTCCGTAAACAAACCTATTGGCAACCCATTGCAATCCTCTGAACCATATTAACTCAATGGTTCCTGAATCATCAGTGAAATCAGCTGTAATATATCGTGTACGCTTTTCCCCTGTCTTACGAAGGTTTGAAACAGTGCCAATAAGCTGAAAATATATTGAATCAGTAGTTATGTCGCTTACTTTATACACTTTACTTTTATCAACGTACCGAAATGGGAAATAATTCAGCATATCATTAAATGTGCTGACTGACAAATCTTTTTCAAGAACAGCTGCTTTTTTCGGGCCTACTCCTTTCAGATAGGTAATATTTGTTTCAAATACCTTGTGCATAGAATACAAAAGTATTAAAAAAAGATAATGCTGAAAAGGATAAAAAGTGATGGAGTGACCTAATGACCTTGAGAAAGGAAAAGAACTCAATACTCAATGCCCCCATTCTGTAATCAATCTACCTACGTTAAGAATTATAAGGGGATAATAAAAAAACCTGTCAACTAATTAAAGCTAACAGGTTTTTTATTTATAGTTTCTCTGGAACTAGTAGGACCAAAGATTTTCTTCAAATTCAAACATTTCACTTTTAATACGTTCTGACTCAAGCAGAGCATCAACGCCTGTAGCATATGCATTGATACGTCGATCGTAAACGTTCGATTCTTTATACACGTAACTATCGAAAAGCCTCTTCCAGAATAACTCATCATACGTCAGCCTCATCGCAGAGTTAAACTCATTAAACACCAATGCCTGAGCAAATACATTGCGGGCTTCTGCATAGCTAACCCAGAAAAGTGGAGAAGGTTGTTCCTGACCATCACGTTCAATCATCATAACCGGACAAAGTGCAATAATACGCACCATCATCTGGCTACGTTGTTTATCAAAGTACCAGTCTTCTTTAATACGCAAACGCATAACTTTCGACGGATCAAAACTAGTAACAATGATAGTATCAAATTCTTCATAAGGAGGATAAGGGCGACGACCAATCTGATGGATTGTATCTGTTTGACGGCTTACTATCTCATTATAAGTAATAGGAACTAAAAGTTCATCAGTATTACTAAGATCATACGCTGTCATCTGACCACCTTCTTTAAGAGCATCAAGAACAACCATTATAAATGATTTCCAGTCTTTTTGTGCATCCAGCGGATAATAAAATTTCTGGTTAAACTTCTGACGGAAATCAATTTCGCGCCATATTCTCTTTTGCCACATAACATCCGCCCTTCTGATAGGAGGATAAGGGATAGGTTCCTTTTGTATGCTCCAGGACTCCTCTTCAGCGAACAATCCATCAACAGGGGCATCACCAATTATCTGGGCAAAACTGCCAAGTGACATAAACATCGAAAGTGATAATAATGCTACAATTACTCTTTTCATCCTTATTGTTTTTTCTTTTTTACTTAAGCTCTAAGTTTACAGGGTTAAGACTTCTGATAGTACCATCAGGACCTTGAGCCTGAATGTTTTCAAAGAAGAACTTTTGTTTTCTTTTACCATTACGGATCATGTTCTTAACCTCTTCTGTGAAGATATTACCTTTAATATTTTTCTGTACCCAGTCACCATTCATTAAAGTACCAAATGAGTAAGAGGAAACAATAAAATAAAGGTCGAATTCAAAATCACCCATATCCGGGATAATAGCACCGGCAGCCAGAAGAACGTTTTTATCGATAGCACCATCAGCCATACCACTAATTTGAGCAGTAGGACTTGGCACACGTTTAACACGAAATTCTGATGAACCCAGTGACAATGTTTCACCATCAATATTTGCTGTTGCGCTAACAGTGGCGATAGACTTTCCTTCTGGTTTCTTGTCAATACGAACAAACCATTCATCACCCTGCTTTTTCAGTTTACCAATGCTGATTACAGGATTGATTTGATCTTTGGAAAGACCAGCAGCAGATATTGAAACAGGGTTATCAACACCTATATAAAACACATTCATTTTGAGAGGTGCTACTGTTAATGATGGAGGAGCAACATAATATTGACCTTCGTATGGATATTCAGTCATTTGATCTGTTTCAGGGTCATACATCTCAATTACACCGGCGTATTTCTGCAAACCTTCAGTAGTTGAAGCAAACTCAAGTTTAATCTGTCCCTGTTCACCAGGAACAACCTGAGCTTTTGAAGCCTTTGCAGGATCCCATTTATCAACACCACGAAGAACCTTACTGTTAAGCTTAGTTTTTGTATCATAAGCAGAAACAAGCACATCAGCTTCATATTTCTGACCTTTAAATATATAAGTGCTTGTAGGAATAACCCTGGCAGCAACCTCATCAAATTTAAAGTCCTTTTCACTTACAGAAGCATAAAGATGGTTGAGAGCATTAAACTCGGCAGATCTTACCTCACCAATAATTTTATTAATAATGGTAACATCAGCAGCGAGAATTGTATGATAGAAATTATGTTCTTCCCATGTTTGGGTAGCACCGTCAGCATTACGATAGGTAACACCTTCCATATTAGTAATAAGCCCAACTTTTCTTGAGTTAGCAGGCAATCCCATAACGGAAAGTATAGTATCACGATAAGTCTGCATCATTTTAGACATTTCATAAGCTTCACCATTTTGGTGCTCACGGATAAGATAAAATGTTGTTGCATCAAATTTATCCTTAGTAGGAACCGACCTAAGGTCAAGAACTTTCTTAGTCACACCATTAATAATAGTGTCAACATAATATTTCTGCATAATATCAGCAGAATCTTCCTTCTGGCTTATTTCAACCAGTTTATATTTAGTATACTCCAAATAGTTAATAAGGTCAGTAGCTTCCACTTTAACGTTTTTAGCTCTTTCCCAGTAAGGGCCAACCTTTTCTCTATTCATTGTATACTGATGCTCAAACTGAGCATATTTTTCTTTGATCTTGGCAGTAACGCTTTCGTTGGTACTTTCCATGCTTTTGTTAACAACAAGAAAGGCATCCAAAATTTCCTTTGACACATTAAGAGCCAGAAGGGCGGTGAGTACCAAGTACATCATCGCGATCATTTTCTGCCGTGGGGTTTCTTTATATCCAGCCATTTTCTTTTGTATTAATTATTATTCTAGTTTACTAATTACCCGACAATAATTATACATTAGCAGTCATAGCTGATAGCATATTACCGTAAACTTTGTTAAGCGATGTCATTCGTTGTGTTAATGATTCCATCTGCGATGAGAACTCAGCAGTAGAAGCAGCTGATGTTTCCAGTTTTGCGAGGAAATCTGTCATTGTAGTCTGCAGACTTTCTGAAGATTCAACAGCTTTATTTGTTCCCTGAAGCTGTACTTCATAAATTGCGTTAAGAGCACTCAAGTTCTCAGCAATTTTTCTTAACTGCTCATTATAAGCGTCACCTTCAACGGCAGTGAAGTCAAGAGCTGAAACAGATTTTGAAAGAATTTCAGCTGATTTCTCATAACTAGCAGCAAGACTCTGTGCTGATTCAGCAGCAGCTTTAACTGAGCCTGAGAATACATCAGTAGAAACGACATCGTTTTTCATAGAATCAGCAACTTCTTCATAAGCAGTAGCAAGACCTCTAGCACCATCATTTACTTTAGTCATGTTTTCTGAATACTGGCTGGTTGCTTCTACTTCCTTACTAAATGCAAGACCAAGTTCTGAAGCAGAACCTGATGCAGTTTTAAGGTTTTTGTAGAATTCTTCCGAAACAACAGCAGCATCAGCTACGCTTGTTAATTGCTGGGCGTTCTCTGAAAGCTTCTCCATACCTGCGCCGAGACGTTCAATTGTTGTTTCATTGATTTTTGCTTTTTCAAGCATTTCATCAAGACGTTCGGTAGGTGATTTTCTTTTCTTTAATTCTTTACTTTTTGTATCACCGTACATTCCTGCAAGTTCAGGATAAACCAGACTCCAGTCAGGTTCAACATGCGGTGGCTCAAATGCTGAGAAAAAGAATATTAATGCTTCTGTACCCAAACCAACGATCAGCATGATGTCAGCATATGGATAATGGTTAATTTTAAAGAGTGCACCAACAAGTACTACTGTTGCACCAAGGCCATAAACTTTGGCCATAAAATTACGATAACCTCTTGTTTTTGTAAAACTAAATAAGCCCATGATTTATTGTTTGTTAAGTATGATATGGTTTTGTTAATCTTTCTAATTAATTATATACTCTTGACGCTTTGCTAGGATTATCTCCTTTATTACGTCCCAGGAATGGTTGGATACATCTGAAACCAACATATGATTTTGCAGTATCCTGATATTCATAAGAGCGTGTTGATACCTGCAGGTAATACTCGATATCTTTCCATGAACCACCACGAATTACCTTACGTTTCATTACCGGAGGATCATCTTCCTTGGCATTATATGTATAATTAGGATTCATATCCCATGTAAAGTTGTATGATGAAGGATCATATGCACTGTTT
The DNA here is from genome assembly GCA_963676635.1 of Bacteroidales bacterium. GTDB lineage: Bacteria > Bacteroidota > Bacteroidia > Bacteroidales > F082. The sequence continues at coordinate 3,189,192 of OY781105.1, read as the reverse complement.
GTCCATTCAGCAACGTTACCTGACATATCATATAATCCCCAGTCGTTTGGAGGATAGTGTGCACATATTACTGTACGTATACCACCATCAGCAATATAATTACCGCGAAGTGGTTTAAAGTTTGCAAGAAAACATCCTTTTTCATTACGAGTATAAGGACCTCCCCAAGGGAAAGGATTCAAAGAATATCCACCACGTGCAGCCCATTCCCATTCAGCTTCAGTTGGAAGACGGAACTCTGCTAGATCCACACCACCTTTTTGGCTTCGTAAATGTGAGTTAAGAAGCTCTGTTCTCCATACGCAAAATGCTTTAGCCTGTTTCCAGTTAACACCAACAACAGGATAATTATCATAAGCAGGATGCCAGAAATATTTCTCTGTCATAGGATCATTAAAGGAATATGTATAATCATGGATCCATGCCAATGTATCCGGATATACAGCGATAGTTTCTTTACGAACATACACAGAACGATCGCGGAGACCTTGTGGACGGTTAGCAAGACCGGCATTTCTATAATCAGCACTTTCAGAAAAATCTTTTTTTGCTGCAGCATGAAGATCAACCCAGTAATACTCATACATAAGTTTACGTGTATCGATTTCTTTTCTGCGGAAGAAACGCTCATGTTCTGGAAGATACATATCCTCCAAAGCATCTCTTACATTTTGATCTTCACTATTCCAGTCTACGTCTGTTTCCCAGTTCAGATAAGGAGGGTCATATTGTTCACCTGTCTTTTCGTTTTCTGTAATCAGATATTCATCCGGATTTACATCACCCAAAATTGTTCTAGCAATAGAGTCTCTTACCCAATAAACAAACTGACGGTACTTGTCATTTGTAATTTCTGTTTCATCCATAAAAAATGCACTTACAGAAATTGTTTTAGGCTGAATCAAATAACTATGTGTAAGATCCTCATCGCCCGCTCCCATTATATAACTACCCATAGGTATGAAAACCATACCATAAGGATCAGGTTGATAAAATGGTTTAGACTTTTTTCTCGTGCCGACTAATTCACCATTACCAGAGTTACTACAACTGGCAAGAATCATTACGACCATTGTAAATAAAAACAATTTTTTCATCATAAAACTTTGTTTATTGCGATATAATCCTTTTTTCCTTGTTTTCGAGCCCCCAAAAGTAATAAAATATACATTCAACAAAAAGATGTTAATAAAAAAACTCCCTTTTATTATAAATATCTTGTATTTTTATAACTGGTCTTTGAGCGGTCCGGTTTTAATTTAAAACAATAATTAAGACTTACTTCATGACTTCCCGGCAAACCCATTGTCTTGGTTACCACGTCGTAAGCATAGCCAATTCTAAAATCTTTAAACCTTACACCTATCATAACTCCTACAGATTCCTGAAAGCGATAGTTTAAACCTGCTAAAAACTTACTATTGTATGTAACGGTTCCTGATACATTATATTGTGTTGAATACAAATCGCTTTGTATTAACACTGATGGTTCCAGCTCAAACCTTGGGTCGGCTGGCATTATGTATTTGTATCCTGCTATAAAATAAAATGTTCGATCTGTTGATAACTCACCATTACTATCCTGATCAAGTTTCTTAAATGTCGATTTAAGGATATTTGTAACAGAAAATCCTACGTAATAATCGCTTAACGATTGATAAAAGACGCCCAGATTAGCATCAAACCTCATATCACCCTGTGCCGTAGTGAGTATTACTGGGTCATCATTATCAACATATCTGTATAGGCTTCCATCTATATTCCTGTTTTTAAGAACACCTCCAACACCTATTCCAAGAGTCCCACCTGTAAATTCAAGATGATAAGAATATGAAAGGAGCAAACTAACATCATTCCATGTATAAGTCGGTCTGTCCTGTATAATAACACCTCCAAGCCCACCATGTAAGAAGCGAATTGGGGAATCAAGTGTAACCAGATAATCTTCAGGTGATGCATTGTCACCGGTTTCGTAATCCTTAAAACCAGCCCACTGTTGGCGCATTAATCCGTTTACACATATGCCTTCTCGCATACCAGCATATGCAGGATTAGTAAACATCTGTGTTTGTCTGTATTGTGTAAACACAGGTGCTTGCTGTCCAACTAGCTCGTTAACAGATATTAACAGCGTTAGCAATACTATATAGATATGTACCCTTTTCAAACTCAAAATTGAATGGCTAAAATATAAAAAACATATGTAATAACTTCATTTTTACGTTTTTTGTTGCCTATTATCAAAATTATTATCTAAATTCATGATTAACAGTTGCTTGCTTGTCAGTTAATTCAAACTTATTAATTAAATAATAATCGGGCCCAGTCTTAGAAAGAACACTTTCAAATAATTCAATTCTGTTTATTCTGCTTGTCTGAAAAAATTCATTGTTATATTGACCTATTTTTTGCCTCAAATGTTGCTTATCAAAAATATTTTTTATCCTTCCAGCTGTAATATGTGGCACAAAATTCTGTCTGTCCTTTTTTATACCTATGTCATCCAATGCATTAACAATATTTGACGCAAGTTTATCAAGCATAATATTTTTTGTAATTCCAAACCATATCACTCTTGGATTGTAACTACTTCCGAACACACCTGCATCTTTTACCTCAATATCAAAAGGAGATATTCCTTCAACAGATTTTTCAAGTGCTCTTATTATATAAGGTGTAAGTGATGATTCTGTTTCGCCGATAAACTTTAAAGTAAGGTGCATTTTGTCTGTATCAACCCATCTTATTTTATCAGACATCAATGATTTCCTGAGTTCACCGTATGCTGATAAAAATTTTTCTCCTTTCGGAAAGGTAATGGCAACGAATAGTCGTTTCATAAATAAACTGTCTTATTGTAAAATGACAAAAATCCGAACTTAATAGTTGCGGGGCAAAAAATATTTTCATCTATTTCAAATTATACTATATTTGCACCCTTATTACGGGGCATTAGCTCAGTTGGCTAGAGCGTTTGACTGGCAGTCAAGAGGTCATCGGTTCGATTCCGATATGCTCCACGTGTGAAATAAAGACTTGTGAATATTTATTTGCAAGTCTTTTTTTTAAACCATTTGCAAAAACCCCAATTGCGCTTCAAATATTATGTACTATTGAACAAGTCTGTAATTGTATTTTAGCATTCTCGCACATACACCCATCTGCATTTTACCTACCTTTGCGCTTTAAATCTACGATAATGACAAAAGATAATAACTGGCAAAAGCTACAGAACGGATCTGACATTAGAGGTGTGGCGTTAGAGGGTATTCCGGGAGAAGATGTAAATCTGGATAAAATAGTTGTTGAGGTTTTAGGCAAGGCTTTTGTTACTTGGCTACTGAAAAGGAATATTACAAAAAATCTGACTATAGCAGTAGGAATGGACTCACGGCTTTCAGGACCAGCTTTAAAGGAGGCTCTTTCTAAAAGTATGAAGACTGCCGGAGTTAAGGTTTTTGATTGCGGACTGGCGTCAACGCCTGCCATGTTTATGACTACCATTGCTGAGAATAATCCTGCTGATGCAGGAATAATGATTACTGCAAGTCATCTGCCATTTAACCGTAACGGACTAAAATTTTTTACAAAAGAGGGAGGCCTTGGTAAAGAGGATATCTCTCAGATTTTATCTATTGCCAAAAGTAATGAGTTTAAAAGTTTGCAGACTAATGGTTCCATTGTCGACAGAGATTTTATTGATGAGTATTCGGCCAATCTGGTTAAATTTATAAGAGATAATGCCGGTAATGATGAACCTTTAAAGGGGCTAAAGATTATTGTTGATGCTGGCAATGGTGCCGGCGGCTTCTTCGCTGATAAAGTTCTGTTGCCTTTGGGTGCTGACACAGAAGGCAGCCAGTTCCTTGATCCAGATGGCAACTTCCCTAATCATGTACCAAATCCTGAAGATAAAGAGGCTATGCAGTCAATCTGCGACAGGGTAAAGAAAGAAAAAGCTGATCTTGGCATTATCTTCGACACTGATGTTGACCGTTCTGCTATTGTGGATCATTATGGCAATCCTGTTAACAGAAATGCATTGATTGCACTTATCAGTGCTGTTATTTTAAAGGAACATCCGAAAAGTACAATAGTTACTGACTCTATTACTTCTGAAGGTCTTACTCATTTTATTGAAAATGACCTTGGCGGGAAGCATCACAGATTTAAAAGAGGTTATAAAAATGTTATTAACGAATCAATAAGATTAAACAACGAAGGCCATGAAAGCTGGCTTGCCATTGAAACATCAGGACATGCAGCTTTAAAGGAAAACTACTTCCTGGATGATGGTGCTTTTCTGGTGGCTAAGCTATTAGTAGAAATGGCGTCTCTAAAAAGAAAGGGACAACAGCTTACTGATTTAATACAGAACCTTAAACAGCCTGTTGAAGACAGGGAATTCAGGTTCAAAATAAGTCATTCTGATTTCAAAGCTTACGGAGAAAGTGTTCTTAAAGAGCTGAAAGATATTGCCAAGGCTAATCCTGACTGGGAAATAATAACACCAAACTATGAAGGCCTTAGAGTACGCTGCAATAACAACAATGAACAAGGATGGTTTCTATTGCGTATGTCGCTGCATGATCCAGTTATGCCGCTGAATATTGAATCAGATGTTGAGGGTGGTGTTAAAGAAATTGCATACAGTTTGAGGTCTGTTTTAAACAGATTTGATGATATTGATATAAGTTGTCTGGATTACTAACCCCTAATCAAAACATCCAAAACGATTTGGAGAAGAGTACAAAAGCAGTGTAAAGCTCCAAACGTCCCAGTATCATAACTGCTGAAAGGATGATTTTATCAATACCGGGAATATAAGCAAAGTTACCGGCTGGGCCTACTGTACCTATTCCCGGTCCTATTCCTGCCATGCATGTTGCTACTGCACTTGTTGATGTTGTTCCGTCAAGGCCGGTTCCCAATAGTATTACCGAAGCCACAACAAAGGTTATAAAATATAGCACAATTAATGACACTGCGGATGTATTTGTTTCTTCATCCAGATTGTTATTGTTAAACCTTATAGGAATAATAGCCCTTGGGTGTATCATTTGTCTTAGCTGATGCTTAATGTTCTTTATCAGGATTAAGTGTCTGGCCATTTTAATTCCTCCGGATGTCGACCCAGTGCTGCCACCAAGGAACATTGCAAAAAAGATAAGCACCCATCCAAACTGTGGCCACAGCATATAATCAGAAGTAGCAAACCCGGTGGTTGTAATAATGGAAATAACCTGAAAGAAAGACTCTCTGAACGACAGTTCCAATCCTTTGTCGGTCTGGAAATATAGAACAGCTGTAATTACAGCACCTATCACAAAAGTAACAAACAGATAAAATCTAAACTCATCATTGTCTTTTATCTTTTTAAAATCCCTTTTCATTAAAAGATAATGTATTATAAAACTGGTACCCGAAAGCAACATAAACACCATTATCACATATTGTATATAAGGAGAGTAACTGGTTATGCTGTCATTTTTAGGAGAGAATCCTCCTGTGGCAATAGTGCCGAAAGCGTTGCACACGCTTTCATACAAACTCATACGACCAAACAACAGCAACACAACCTCTGCTACAGTTAGCGACACATATATACTTAGCAAACGGTAGCCAACTTGTTTTATCCTGGGCTTTATTTTATCCTGCAGAGATGATTCAGAAGAGAACAAGTTAATACCTCCAATTTTTGAAGAGGGCAATATCAGCACAACTAGCATAATAATACCTATACCTCCTATCCAGTGTGTTAATGAACGCCATAGAAGAACTGATTTTGGAAGAGATTCTATATCGGTAAGAATAGAAGAACCGGTAGTAGTGAATCCGGAGACTGATTCGAAGAGAGCGTTTATAAATCCTGGTATTGTGTGAGAGAACAAATACGGCAGAGTGCCAGTGAGTCCAAGAAACACCCATGATAGTGTTACTGCTAAATAGGCTTCTTTTTTTTGAATATCTTTTGAATGCTTTACGCCAAAAGACAGAAAATATAATACGAGACCCATGCTAATGGAAACAAGAGATGAATCAAGAAAAGGATAAATGGATTCAGAATAGATTATTGCAACAATCATGCAAGGGATAAATGCAATACCTGCAATCAGGAAGTTCAGGCTTATTACCCTTCCTATTAACCGATAATTAAGCAATCGTGGCATTTAACTATCAAATTCCAGACAGATCATTTTAATCAACAAACTGATATTAATCTACTTTGTTACTAAAGTGCCAATATTTTTTGGCGGTGCAAAATAAGAGTTAATATTTTTAATATGCAAGATAATCGATATAAGAATTAATTAAAGTCTGACTATAAAGTTTACAGAAGCCTGGTATCTATTTAATTTTCTCAAATACTCCAACACCCCCGCCTCCTTCTGCCATTACAAAAGTCAGACTATCATTATCAGTAGCAACAAACTCTTTCCTTACTGTCTTTGAAGGGCTATCATCAGGGTCATCCTCAAAAATAACAGCATTGTACTGTCCCTCTCCAAGAAATGATAAATCAATACTCAGCTCTCGCGATGTGCCGTCGGTCATTGCCCCCATATACCAGGTAGTGCCCGCCCTACGTGCAATAGCGACATAATCCCCCACTACAGCCGCTAATACTTTTGTCTCATCCCATGTAGTAGGTATATTCTTAAGAAACTCCACACCATTACCCTTTAAATAATTATCCGGCGAATCACAAAAAACAGTAAAAGCACTCTCATAAACCACAGGCATTGCCATCTGTTGACAGCGTGTAGTCTGTACCATTGGTGAGCCATTATCAGACTTATCCTCAGTAACAAACTCATCCGGAGATACATTATTAAAAGAAACAGGAGTATAATCCATCTCACCCAGCAAACCTCTTGTAAAAGGTAATGTAACATTATGTTCTGGTGTTACTCTATTGCTCCATTTGTTATACTCATTGCCCATAACACCCTCACGTGTAATAAGGTTAGGATAAGTACGACTAACACCCGTTGGCTTATAAGCCCCGTGGAAGTCCACCACCAGCTTATGGTCTGCAGCCTTACGGGCTACTTCATGATAAAAGTTAACCATATCCTGGTCCTGACGATCCATAAAATCGACTTTAATACCGGAGACACCCCACTTTTCATACAATGCCAAAGCCTCATCCATTTGCTTTTGCAGATGCTCCCAATGCAGCCACACAATTATTTTAACACCTTTTGAAGCAGCATAGTCAACCAGTTCTTCAATATTAATACCATCGATACAAGTAGTTATATCCACATTTGGATTAGCACCACCATCGGCAAATGGCTCACCATACCACTGCCAGTCGACAATTTGATACTCCCACCCCATCTCTGAAGCAAAATCAATAAAATACTTCATTGTTTGCTGATTAGGCCCGGGCTCAAATCCGGCGTCAGGCATATAACTATTACACCACCACCAGTCCCATGCCGCAGCACCGGGCCGTATCCATGAACAATCATCAAAAGCAACAGGATCATTAAGATTGGCTATTAAATCCGATTCGATAAGCTTACCGGGAGTTTTAGCCACCATAATAACACGCCATGGCGATAATGCAGGCGTTTCTCTGGTAACGGCTATAAGGGTATCTTCAGGATGAGGTGCCAGATTTGTTACTATAGTGTTCTGCTTAGAATCAGACACCAGAAAAGCCCCTGCCCAGTCTGTTAAATCAGCTTCTGTAATAACAGCATAACAACTGTCGTTAACTTCAGCCAGTAATGGCATACCTATCAACTGATCTGCGGTAATATCAGAAATGCTCACATTCATAAACTCCTGCTCCTGCGATGATCTGTAATTCTGATAATCGGCTCTCCACACCTTGCATTCATCAGGAAAAGCAAACTGCGTTTCTTCTTTGCCAATGTTAAATGATTTTATACTCTCCTGTTCAGGGAAACCATATCGGAAAGCAATTCCATCATTATAAGCGCGAAAGTAAAGATCCATGAAAATATCAGTGCTCTTCTCACGCAAGTGAAATACTAATTCATTGTAGTTGTTTACAACATCCTTCTTCTTCCCCCAAACACGTTCCCAGCTTTCATTAACCTTTTGCTCTTCTGTGCCCAACAACTCAAAATCATGTAATTGTATATTGTCTGCTAAAGTAATATCAATCACAGAAGTGTCAATGATATTATCTTTATTAAAAAAGACTTCATATTGTATTCCCTGATTTAAGATTATTTTTGCTGAAATATTATTATCCGGTGAGTTAACAATCTTTGGAATTTGTTTTCCGCATGAAGCCAAAGACACCAGCAAAACAACAATCATATATGGCACTATAGCATTGATTCTGTTATACATATTATATAGTATTAAATATTATTATGGCAAAAAAGTATAAGATTGAGATCTATTACTGACAAAGATAACATCCTTTAATAAAAGGGACTTCGTTGAGTCTGTGAATTTTTTATATTTTTGATATGGCGAAATCACTACACAAACTATGAAGCAAAGGATAAGACACCTATTTACCATACTTGTTGTTTTTTATGCAGGAAGCTTATTTGGTTCACAATACAACTTCGGGCACCTGGATTACAAAAACGGCTTATCGCACAATCACATATTGTGTTTCGCTGAAGACAACAATGGCTTTTTATGGATAGGTACCCGGGCAGGACTTAACAGATACGATGGTTACAATTTTAAAATATTCAAACACAACCCTAATGATTCCACAAGCATTCCCAACAACTTCATACAGGAGATTACTAAAGATCAGCTGGGTCGATTTTGGATAAAGCTACCTTACGAAACATGCATATTCAATCCGGTTAACGAAGAATTTATTACAGATTTCTCCATTGTAACAGAAAAGAATGTTTATAAGAACAGCAGTTTTGAAAATGTTATACCTTACAAAGATAGTATTATGTTTGTACGCATTCTGGGAGTAGGAATTATAAAGCATAACATCATAACAAACCAAAGTATTCTTATAAAGACACAAAATAATGACAAACAGAATGTACCACTATCCGACATCAGTCATATTACAATAAAAAATAATTTATTATATATAACATACGAAAGTGGGATGATCGACATCCTCAACGCCGACAATCTTAATCTGCAAAAAAGAATAACCACCATATCAGAGAACTCAGATTATGAGAATATCCTTTTTGAATCCTATATTGATGACAATAATTACATATGGGTTTTCTGTTTAAACAAAGCACTTGGCCTTTTCAGAATTAACACTTCGGACAGTTTAATACACTACAGCACCACATCATCACCTGCACTTAATTCTAACAACATCGCATGTCTTTTGCGTGCTCCTGATAAAAATCTATGGATTGGTACCGACCACGGAGGAATAAATATCCTGAACACTCAAAGCAACACAATTGATTATGTTACTACTGATCCGTTTAACGAAAACAGTCTGAAACAAAATGTAATAACAGATCTTTATTTGGGCAATGACAGTATTATATGGATTGGCACTTTTAAGCAAGGAATAAACTACTATCACAAAAATATATACAGATTCTGGCATTATGTAAACTTCCCTAACAGTAAAAATACTCTACCATATAATGATGTAAACTGCTTTGCCGAAGACAAAAAAGGGAATCTGTGGATAGGCACAAACGGGCATGGATTAATTTATTTTGACAGAGAAAATAACACCTACAATACATTCAGAGCAAACACTTCTGATAATAATGCATTACAGAGCGATGTTATTGTCTCCCTTTTTGTTGATAACGGAGATAACCTTTGGGTAGGAACATATCACGGGGGATTATCATCGTACAATGGTAATAAATTCACAAACTATTTAAACAACCCTGAGGATAAAAGTTCTATTGGTGACAACAAAGTATGGGATATATTCGAAGACTCACATGGCAATCTTTGGATAGGAACACTTGGTGGTGGATTGAATATGTTCGACAGAAAGAAGCATGTATTTAATCACTACAGCGGAACCGGAATAAACTCTCTCAACTCCAATTTTGTTATGGACATCACAGAAGACGATGAAGGAAATATATGGTTTGCCACAGAAAATGGAGTGTTTGTTCTTGATTTTAACAGCTCACGGTTTATTGAATATATACATAATCCCTCGGATCCTCACAGTCTTAGTGACGACTTTGTATATAACATATTCAACGATTCAAGAGGAAATATTTGGGCAGGCTCCAGAAACGGACTAAATTTATATAACCGCAAATCCAATAATTTTATTCCCATTGAAATAGAAGAGCCTCTTAATGATAATTCCATAATGTCGATTCTTGAATCTGACAATAACAACCTATGGCTGGGGACTTCAACAGGACTAATAAAATTTGTTGCTATTTTTGATGATGAAGGTAACTACACTAATCATTATTCTGTTTTATTTAATGAATCCGACGGAATACAAGGCCGTGAATTCAATGAAGGCTCTGCTTTTAAAACCAGCAAAGGTGAGTTAATATTTGGAGGCCCCAATGGTTTCAATCTGTTTGTTCCTGAAATTAATCTGCAATACACCAATAACACTTCGCCTAAGATCACAGGCCTTGAAGTATTTGGTCACCCTGTTGGCATTAACCAAAAAGTAAACGGCAAGAAACTCATTAGCTCATCGTTACTTAATAACAGCGAAATAACCTTAAGCAGTGGAGAGAACATGTTCTCCCTCAAATTTGTCCTTATTGATTTTCTGACTCCTAAAAAGATACATTACCGTTACAGGATGGAGGGCTTTAATGACCAATGGATATACACAACATGGCAAAACCGCAAAGCTACCTTTACAAACCTTAGTCCGGGTTACTACAACTTTACAGTACAGTCATCTGACTTTACATCCGACTGGAAAACATCATCAGCATCAGTTGAAATTAAAGTATTACCACCCTTTTACCTTACATGGTATGCATATATGATATATGCAATAATAATGCTGATGGTAATTATTGTTTTGAGAAACTACATTATTGTTAAAACACGCAACCGCTATCTAAAAGTACAAGCCAGAGAAGAAGCCAACAAACAAAAAGAACTTAACGAACTCAAAACAAGATTCTTTACCAATATCAGTCATGAATTCAGAACGCCATTAACATTAATATTAACACCATTGGACAACCTCCTTAAACGGGATCTTGACCCCAATGTAATTAAGCACCTGAAACTGATTCATCAGAATGCCGGCAGACTACTAGGACTTGTTAACCAACTGCTTGACTTCCGTAAAGTAGAAGGTAATAAACTATCGCTTGACCTAACTTATGGCAATATTATAAACCTATTGCGCCGAACAGTAGAAAACTTCCGTGAGCTCTCGGAATCAAAGAAAATCGACCTACAGTTTCTGAGTTATGAGAAAGATCTGTTTATGCAATTCGACAAAGACAAAATAGAGAAAGTAATAAACAACCTGTTATCCAACGCCTTTAAATTCACCCTAGAAGGAGGAGGCATACATGTAATCGCACAGCTAAAGCAAGAAAACAATCAGGAAAATCTGATTATAAAAGTAATGGATCTTGGTATTGGCATAGAAAAAGAACACCGCGATAAGCTTTTCGAAAGGTTCTATCAGGTAAACCTTAGTCGCGACTTTGTAACCACAGGCAGTGGTATCGGCCTGTCACTCACCAAAGAGTTTGTAGATCTACATGAGGGAACAATCACGGTGGAAAGTGAACCAGGCAAAGGAAGCTGCTTTACTGTAAGTATTCCTGTTAACAGAGAGCGACTGGCTGCTGATGAAGAAAGCAAAGAAACTGATAGCATTACACTCAACTCTAAACCAAAAGATAACGAACAAAAACTAAATACAGACAAAAGAACAATACTTCTGGTTGAAGATAACACAGAATTCAGAAGTTACCTTAAAGAAAGCCTCAGCGACCGTTACAATATTCTCCAGGCTGAAAACGGTAAAGAAGCACTAAACATTCTCAATGATAATAACCCTGACCTGATAGTAAGCGATATTATGATGCCGTTGATGGATGGAATACAACTTTGCGACACCATAAAGAACAATCCGGAATACTCACACATCCCTGTAATTCTCCTTACTGCCAAATCCACGCATGAAGACAAAGTAACAGGCTTTAAATCGGGCGCTGATGAATATATTACCAAGCCTTTTGATCTGGATATTCTCGAGTCAAGAATCAGCTACCTCATTAACTTAAGGCAGAAATTTATCAAAGAATACCAGAAAAGCCTGCACATTGAAACCAACTGCAGTTCCATCACAAGCCTTGATGAGAAGCTTCTTAATAATATACTTGATAAAGTAAATGAAAACATCTCCAATCCTGATTTCTCTGTCAATACACTAAGTAAAGAATTAGGCATCAGTCGTGTTCACCTCTACAAAAAAACTATGTCCCTTGCAGGCAAAACACCTATTGAACTTATCCGTATGGTAAGGTTAAAAAGAGCATCTGAGCTGTTACTTACCGGAGAGTATACAGTAAGTGAGATATCATATGAAGTAGGATTTGGTGATCCACGCTATTTCTCCAAGATGTTTAAAAATGAATTCGGGGTATTACCTTCAAAATATCGGCTTCACGGTGAAGACAATAATGCCGATAGCACAGAGTAGGGCCTGTCCATAATATCTCAAACTCCTTGTGGGTGTTGTTTTTACATCCTATGTGCCTTCTGTGATTGTTTTAACTGATTAATAATGAATTCTTAACCCGAGCTAATCAATTTTGCCTGACTTGAGAAAGTCGTCATTTCCTTTTGTGCTATTAATCATTCTCTTTTGTGTCGTTACTCTTTTCCACTTGTGTCATCACCTGTTTCCACTTGTGTTATCACCTGTTTCCACTTGTGTTGTTAACATTCTGATGCGCATCAGGAATGATTCTGATGCGCATCAGGAATGTTTTTGATGCGCATCAGGATTGATTCTCATGCGCATCAGGATCCTTTTTGGTGCGCATCAGAAAACTAATTTCACATCAAATAATTACAATTATCTAAAGAAGAATATTATAGGAACATTACTATTAAGAAGATTACTTGCGCTAACAAATATTTATCGGCAAGGGCATATTATCCCATTGTCACCACTACATCATATTCGGCTGCTGAATCAGAAACAGGAATGAAATTTCCCTCTGCGACTTTACCATTGACGGTAATTTGCTTTACGCCTTTTGATTTATGATCCGGATTCTTAACATGAATATTAAAAACGCTTCCGCGGAAGTTACGTACAATATCAAACTCCTTCCACTCTTCAGGTATACATGGATCGATAGTCAACCCATTGTAATCGGGTTTTATTCCAAGGATAAACTGTGTAATGGCATAATAGTTCCATGCGGCTGTACCAGTAAGCCATGAGTTTTTAGCTTCACCTGGCTTAAAAGCATCCTTGCCGGCAACCATCTGCGAGTAGACATAAGGTTCTGTTTTATGCAGCTCGCTAATATCTTCCAGATAAGCCGGACATATTTTCTTATAATAGTCCCATGCCATGTTACCACGCCCGAGGGTTGTTTCTCCGATAATTATCCATGGATTATTATGACAAAATACACCTGCATTTTCCTTATATCCTTCCGGATAGCTTGATATCTCACCATATTCGGCATAATATTCAGTAAAGGCAGGGTTATTGAGAACAATACCATAATCACTGTCAAGATATTGTTTAACAGAATCAAGTGCTTTTTCCACCATACCCTGGTCTTTTCCTACACCAGCCATTGTACACCAGCCATTGGATTCAATAAATATCTTACCTTCTTTATTTTCCGAACTTCCTATTTTATTGCCATAGTAATCATAGGCACGCAGATACCAGTCACCATCCCAACCACTTTTAATAACAGCTTCTTTCATATTATCAACATGCTTTTGAGCACGTTCAGCCTCTTCATGTTTACCCAGAACATTACACAGATTTACATACTCCGTACCATAAACTACAAACAAGCCAGCAATCATAAGCGACTCTGCTTTTGAGCCTTCGGTTTTGTTTTCGGTTGTCTGGAAAGACTCATTGGGATCATATGAAAAGCAGTTAAGATTCAAACAATCGTTCCAGTCGGCACGCCCGATTAATGGCAGTTTATGTGGCCCCAGATTATTAATCACATGATCAAAAGAAACAGTAAGATGGTCGAAGAGACTTCTGGCAATACTATCATCATTATCGAAAGGCACCATCTCATCCAGAATACTGAAATCGCCTGATTCCTTTATATAACTTGTTGTTCCAAATATAAGCCACATAGGATCGTCATTAAAGCCACCACCAATATCGTTGTTACCTTCTTTAGTAAGCGGTTGATACTGATGATAACAACCACCATCAGGAAACTGCGTAGAAGCAATATCGATAATACGCTCTCTGGCACGTTCAGGAATCTGATGCACAAAGCCCACAAGATCCTGATTTGAGTCGCGAAAACCCATACCACGACCAATACCGCTTTCAAAATAAGAAGCAGAGCGTGAGAAACAGAATGTAATCATACACTGATATTGATTCCAGATATTAACCATCCTGTTAAGCTTATCATCATCACTTTGCAGAGTGAACTTACCAAGCAGCCCATCCCAGTACTCTTTTAAATCAGCAAAAGCACTATCAACTTTTTCAGAAGAATCAAAGTTTGCTATAATCTCCTTTGCTTTGGTTTTATTGATAACACCTTTTGACTCCCACTTATCATCGTCAGCATTCTCAACATAGCCGAGAACAAAGACAAGTTCCTTTGTCTCCCCCGGCTCTAATTCTATCTCCAGATAATGCGAAGCAATTGGCGACCAGCCATGGGCCACACTATTACCTGCTATACCATTAGTAACAGCATCAGGGCTATCAAAACCATTGTACATACCAATAAAGCTATCTCTATCGGTGTCAAAACCCTGTATATCACAGTTAACAGAATAAAAAGCATAATGATTCCTTCTCTCCCTGTATTCAGTTTTATGATAAAGAACAGAGCCATCGATTTCCACTTCTCCTGTACTCAGATTTCTCTGAAAATTCTCCATATCAGTAGCAGCATTCCACAAAGCCCATTCAGCCAAAGAAAAAAGTTTGATCTTTTTCACAGCACCACTTGTGTTTTCAATAGTTACCTTCTGAATTTCAGCATGAGTCTTCAGAGGCACAAAGAAAAGTACCTTAGCGGTGATACCGTTTTTAGAACCAGATATTTGAGTATAATTCATTCCATGACGACACTCATAATGGTCGAGTTCGGCTTTAACAGGCTTCCATCCCGGATTCCAGACAGAATCACCATCTTTTATATAAAAATATCTGCCACCATTATCAATGGGTACATTATTATAACGGTATCGTGTTATACGTCTGAATTTAGCATCCTTGAAAAAGGAATAGCCCCCAGCAGTGTTAGAGATTAGCGAGAAAAAATCCTCATTACCAAGATAATTAATCCATGGCCAGGGAGTTTGAGGGTTAGTAATAACATATTCCCTGTTATCGTCATCAAAATATCCGTATTTCATAGTAATAGTAGTCTGTATAATTAATTACACCTGATTTATGCTATTCTGCGTTCCTACGCATCACAGCCAATTCCTCTTCAATCTGTATATTTTTAGCCTGAGTTAAAGGATAAAAAACCATAAACACCGTTGCCAGGAGAGCAAAAGCAGCAGGTATCCAACTCATCAGCAACTTCATAGCAGGAATAGCACCTTCAGCAGTAGAAGCATCCATACCATTGTATCCATAAATACTAAGGACAACAACCACCAGTGCACCAGCGAAACCACCACCGGTTTTATTAATAAATGTGCCGGCAGCGAAGACAAGTCCTGTAGCGCGACGTCCATTTTTCCATTCAGAATAATCGGCACTATCGCCAAGCATAGCAAAGAACAGAGTAGGCATTATTGCAGCAAAAAACTCAGAAGCACATCCAAAAACAAATATCAAAACAATATTTGACGACGGCAGCCAGAAAAACAATCCTGAAAACAGAGCTCCCAATATCAGCGACCAGATAAACAACCTGCGCTTACCAATGGCAGCAGAAAGCGGACCAGTTAACAGTGCAGCTATTACTGATATCACCAGCAATGCAATAAAATACTTACCAGCCATAAGCTCCTCATGAAGGTAATATTTAAAATAATAAGGAATAACGCCGTATTTTACAGCATTAAACATCATAAACAAAAAGCCCACAGCCAAAAGAAGCAACCATGGTTTATTTGTTAAAAGATCCACCATATCAATCTGTGAATGACTCATTTGCTCCTTAGGTTTTTTTATAAACCTGCGAAGGAGTACATATGCAGCAGAAATAACCACAGCAAAGATCACTCCTGTTAACAGATTACGATAGTAGAAGAACAACGTCATTGCCAGAAGAGGGATAATAATAACAGGCAGGTTCTTAGTTAAATCGCCCAGCTCTGCTTTAAGAGATTTTGTGCTTGTAATCTTAGGTTTAACACGCTCGGTGGTACTTAAGTAAGTAATAATCATCATAACCACTAAAGCCGCAGCAAATATATACATAGTATACTGATAACCCATTGCATCATCACCTTTACCCAGTATTTTCACCAAATCAGGAGTAAACCCCATTACCAGGATACCGCCCAGAAAAGCACCGGCAAAACGAAACCCTGAAAGGCTGGTACGCTCAGTAGTACTGGGAGTAATTACACCCATTAGAGCAGAATACGGTACATTATTGGCAGTATAAGCAAGGGTAAGCATAATATAAGTAACATAAGCCCACAGCAGCTTACCACCATAGCTAAAGTCGGGAGTGGTGAATGTAAGCACCATAAACAATCCCAATACAGGAGCCGACCACAGCACCCACGGTCTGAATTTACCCCAGCGTGTGTTTGTACGGTCGGCAACCATACCCATAATTATATCTGTTACACCATCAGACAGCCTCACAAGCAGTAGCAGAAGTGCTACTGATGCTGCAGTCAATCCAAAAGTATCCGTATAGAAAATAGTAAGATAAGCAAGAGCACCACGCCACACAAGGTTAGCAGCCGCATCACCCATTGCATAGCCTACCTTCTCCTTTATGGAGATACGACCATCTTTCAGTAAATTCATCTATTATATTTTTACAGACTAATTGTTTCTGACAAACTAATATTTCTGGAAGAGTTACCAATTTCAATCTTGTAATCACCCTTGTCAGTCTTCCATGAGCTGCTGTTTACATCGTAATAACTAAAATCATCATTACTTAACACAAAACTAACCTTGCCTGACTCACCAGGGTTAAGGAATATTTTATCAAAAGCAGCAAGTTCTTTAACAGGACGATCAACGGCAGGATTTACAGGAGCAATATAAAGCTGAGCCACTTCAGCACCAGCAACGTCTCCTGTGTTTGTAACTTTAAACTCAGCAGTTATAACACCATCATTATTTTTAACATTCAGGTCACTAAATGAGAAAGTAGTGTACGAAAGGCCATAACCAAATGGGAATACCGGCTCTTTATTCTCCTTATCGAAGTACCTGTATCCAACATAAATACCTTCATCATAGTTAACCACCATATCTTTACCAGGGAATTCACCCACACAATGTGAAGGATATTCCTCATAAGAGTTAGCGAAAGTCATTGGCAGCTTACCGGAAGGATTTGTCTTACCAAAGATAATACTGGCAATAGCATTACCACCTTCCATACCAGGATACCATGCATGAATAATCGCAGGCACACTATTCATCCAACTATTCAATTCAACATTACTACCACCCATAATAACAACAGCAGTGTTGGGATTAACTTTAGCAATACTATTAATCAGGTCACTCTGTCCGTAAAGCAGATTAATATCCGATTTATCCTTACCTTCGGCATCATAACCAATGGCGCCCCAAACTTCATGGCCATAGTTATGAATCCAACCTCCAACAAAGATAACAGCATCAGCCTTAGCAGCAGCCTGAATAGCCTTAGCAGCAAGCTTTTTATCAACAGAATTATCTTTAGATGTGGTATAACCTTCAGCAAATATCACTTTAGAATCAGCACCACAATAGTTTTTAATACCTTCCAGAGGAGTAACTTCATACAATGCTTTAACCTGTGAGCTACCACCGCCCATTGAGAACTTCCTTTCAGCATTATGGCCAACCACAAGAATTGTTTTGTACTGTCCGGGTTTAACAGGAAGCATCCCGTCATTTTTAAGCAACACAATACCCTCTTCAGCAACCTTAAGCGCTGTATTCTGGTGTTCTTTAGTGTTCATACTTCCGTCAGGTCTGCTGCCATCCAGCATATCTGATTTATACATAACCCTAAGAATACGTTTTACCTTATCATCAATAACAGACTCATCAACTTCACCATTTTCAACCATAGCAAGAGCTGAATCACCCATAAAAAAGGCATTATAATCGATATTTGGCATCTGATCAAGATCAGTACCCATTTCAATATCAGTACCACCAATCAAAGCATCTTTAGTGTCATGCACTGCTGACCAGTCGCTAATAACAGCACCATCAAAACCAAACTCACCTTTAAGTACATCATTAATAAGATACTGGTTATATGTAGCATACTGACCATTAACTTTATTATAGGAACCCATCAGAGTATTCACATCCCCTTTCTGGACACCAGCTTTAAAAGCAGGAAGATAAATCTCACGCAAAGCACGTTCAGAGACAATTACATCCACTCCACTGCGATCAGTCTCCTGATTATTAGCGATATAATGCTTGATACAAGCTGACACACCCTGATCCTGCACTCCTTTAATATATCCCACTGCCATCTCACCAGTCAAGTATGGATCTTCACTCATATATTCGAAATTCCTACCATTAAGCGGGCTTCTTATAATATTCACTCCAGGGCCAAGGATAACATCCTTACCACGGGCGTTAGCTTCAGAACCCAACACCTTACCAAACTCATAGCCCAGCTCAGGATTCCAGGTAGAAGCAAGGCAAATACCAGTTGGAAGATAAGTAGCTTCATCATTGGCATTCGGATCAGGAGCCCAGTCACGGCCATGCTCCACACGAACACCATGAGGGCCATCAGACATAACAAGCTCAGGAATACCAAGTCTTTCAACACCACCAGAAGTAAAAGACGATGATGCATGGATCATATTTATTTTCTCATCCAGAGTCATAAGATTCACAATAGAATCTATTCTGGCTTCATATTTATCATGGGAGGCCGTTTGTAGGCCTTCACCACACGAAGATATTATTAATACCACGCTTAAAAACAAAGTTAAATTTAAGTATTTCATGATTCTCAATATATATAGTAAGACAAGTTTATTCATTTCCACCTTCAATAATAGCATCAAGCGCCTGCTGATCAAAAACAGAATTATTTGTTCTGTCAAAAATAGCACAGCCGTTATTATCAGTATATCCGTTATCCCAATAGAAAGGTATTACACCATTAGCTTTTGCTACTTTTGTAACATAATAGAAATAGTAAGCACGTGATGCCAGGTGCAATTCAAGATCCTCACCGGTAAGGGCAGAGCGTCGCACTCCTGCATATTCTCCCAATATAACCGGAATTCCTTTATTATAAAACTGACTTTTCAACAAACTGAACAAATAGTCAGCATCAGATTCCTCACCCCATGTTGCATTATGCTCAGGGTCGGTAGCAGAGTGATAACCTTCACCCCAGTAGTAGAACATATTCCCCCAGCTTGCATTTTCAGTAAGCCCACAGAAATTCCATGGAGTGTAATAGTGAATTTCAGCCATCATTTTATTAGGAACATTATCAACAGGCAATTCAGTCCATAGATTATGTGTCATTGCAATATCTGTTGATGGTCCCTGCAGCACAATCACACGATAAGCATTTCTCCCGCCAGTTGAACGAACAGCATCAATAAAAGTCTGATGATATGTGTTAAGAACCTCCATCTGTGATTCAGTTTCAACATTAGGCTCGTTTGTACTGGCAAACATAAGATGCTCATCAAAGTCGCGCAGATAGGTTGCAATCTGCTGCCAAAAAGCCTTTTGTTTAGCATTATTTGCTTCCTCCATATCAGGAGTTACATTATTTTCCAGCCATCCGCCATCCCAATGGATATTAAGAATAGCATACATATCCCTTTCCGTGATATACCCGATAACAGTTTTCACTCTTTCAAGCCATTCAACATCAATCTCAGCAGTCTCACTATTGGACATATACTGGTTAAAGGAACAAGGGATACGCACAGCATTAAACCCATTCTCTTTAACTAAGTCGATTAATTCAGGAGAAACCAAAGGATTACCCCAAGCTGTTTCACCACCAATAGCCTCGAGAGAGTTACCCATATTCCATCCAAGATTTATCTCAGAAGCTATTTCCATAGCAGTATGTGACATACCAGTAGCATCAGGATCCTGTGGGTTAGTATTATAATCAGGATAGTATGCACCACGCTGACCAACAGTAATCTCAACCGTAGGAGCATATTGAGCATTGATGGTTATAGTACCGCTACGTGCTTCAGTGCCCTCATATTTTGAGGCAGTAATTGTTACATATGACTCACCGGATTCACCAGTTTCATTATCATAAGATATCCAGTCAACATCATCACTTATTTCCCAGTCAGGAGCCGTAGTACTAATCTTTATTCTCTCCTCGCTTCCAGTTCTGCTAAAGCTCATATCCTCAGCCGTAGCTGATAAAGAATAAATAAATTCAGTACCCTCCTGTGTTACAAAAACTTTAACAGGAGTGGCATTACCTGCAGAGATAACTAGTGTATCACTTCTGAACTCCGGCGTTACTGTAGTCACACTTACTGTAACCAGAGCTGTTGTTTGTGTTCCTGATGATGTTGAAAGATTTATCCAGTCAGATTGATTTACAATACTCCAGGATTCTGCATCAGTAATAATCTCCATACCAATTAAACCGCCTTCCGGCTGAAAGTTAATGCCTTCAGGTTCAATCTTAAGTATTGTTACGACATCCTCTTTTTTGCAACCATTCGTTGTTAATAACAGCAGGACCAAAAAACCTACTAAAATGCTTTTAATGTTTTCCAAAGTTCTCATAATTTCTATTTTTCTGTTTTCTCACTTGCACACCATGAATCAGTTCTAAAAGGCAAAGCCGGTAGTCCGGATTCATTGACAAGATTACAAACCGGGTTGTTACCCCAAGCATATCTAACAGCAACAGGGTTTTCTACGCTCTCTGATGACACAACGACTGTGGTTCCCACAATCTCTGCGTCAGCCCAGTAAAATTTACTATCAATACCTGCAATAGCAAATCCCATAAGTTTACCACCATCCTTTGTGTTAAGCTCCTTACTATCATCAGTAAATTCAATAATTATATTATTTCCATCCACTACATAATCTTTATAAACAGGACCACTTATCTGGTTATTATCACCATACACCATGTTTCCTGCAATCATAGCAAGGCGGCGCCCTACTTCCTGCTTGTTCAAAGGATGGATGCTTTCAGCTTCACCTATATCAATAATACAAGCCATACCTGTGTTAGGTTGTAACAGTGTAGCAGTTTGCGACTCACGCAACAGTGCCCAGTTACTTTCTGCCGGCTCCTCATCAGTTTTCATAAAGTTTGCTAACTGAACAAAAATAAAAGGCAGATATCCCTGCTTCCAGCGGATACGCCAGTCGTTAATCATATTTGGAAACAAATACCTGTAATTATATGCATCAGGAACATTATGTTCCCCCTGATACCAGATAAACCCGGTAATACCATAAGGCACAATAGGATTTATCATACCATTGAACAGAAAAGAATGATATTGTTGATAACCCTTTATTGAAGGAATTTTATCTTCAAGATCTTTCTTAAATTTCCAGTTGCCAGCTAATGAGATCTGCTTTTTGCCATCTGTTATATACATATCTGATGCCGGAGGGTTTATTCCACCACCAGTCCAAAGCACTGCAATACGTATTGAAATCACATTATTCCCTTTATGGACTATATTTTCAGGAATTGTGTATGAATGTGTCGGTTCTGCATTCCACACATTCTTACAAATCTCGTGCCCGTTAAAATAAAGAGTATAGTTCATTTCAGGATGTCCAAGATTAATTGTAAGATCCTTTCCCGTCATTGATTTAGGGATATCAACATCCTTTCTCATCCAAACCATTCCTTCATAGAAAGGCCATCCCCAGTCTTTAAAAACTGAAGGCATTGTTAGCTCGCCCCAATCGGAGTCATTATACTTTTCCTTTGGGATAATGTTATCAGTATTATTTTTAGGATTATAAACGATATCCCAGAATTCAATTAGATCAACACTATCTTTCACAAAATGAGCAGGAGTAATAGAATCATTAACAAGGACTTTGTTGTGAGTAATATTAGAAGAGAGTAACATTTCCCGGCTTGTCCATGTCTCTACAGGTGTTCCTCCCCATGTAGACTGAATAACACCAATAGGTACACCCTCTTTTTTATATAAATCTCTGGCAAAGAAATAAGCAGCAGCAGAAAAGCTGTGAACGCTTGCTGAATCACATTTACTCCAGCTACCACCGGCAACTTCATCAACGGGGTTAATCTGGATATTATGTTCAACTTCAAACAACCTGATATCAGGATAATTGGCATTTTTCATTTCTTCTTCAGCATTCATGGATTGCCAAACTTCCCATTCCATATTCGACTGGCCGGAAGCCACCCACACATCACCTATCAAAATATCTTTAACAATCAGCATCTCTTTGCTGCCCTCGCATGCCACTTGCATCTCAAAAGGGCCACCTGCTTTCATCTTTGGCAAATACAAATCCCAGTTACCATCATCATTGGCACTTGTTGAAACCTGCACACCAGAAATACTTACATTAACACCACTTCCGGGCACAGCTGTACCCCAGATAGGAATATCAATATCTCTTTGTAACACCATCCCGTCACCAAAAATACCTGCAAGTTTAGCCTGACCAATGGCATCAGAAATTATAAATAATGCTACTACTAAAATAACAAATAACCTCTTAAATTCTAACCTCTTCATAATTCTATTATTTCTGTATTTCAATTAATGCTTCTAATCTTATATCAGATGATGAAGCCCCGATTTGGATCTTCACAGTCCCATCCTCAACATCCCATTTATTTTTCTCAGCATTCCAGTAAGCAAGATCATTCACACTAAGATCTATAGCCACATGCTTTGTTTCTCCTTTGGGGATGTTTGTTCTTGCAAACCCCCTAAGCTCCTTTATTGGTCGTTTTACTCCGGAGTCAGGAAACTGCACATAAAGTTGAGCCACTTCATCGCCATCATAATCCCCTGTATTGGTAATATCAAACTCAACAGTAACTACTTCACCAGATTCAACATTCGTACTACTTACCCTAATATTGGAGTATTCAAAATCAGAATATCCTAACCCATATCCAAAGCAATAAAGAGGATCATCCTGTAAATACATATATGTTCTGCCATTTGTAACATCATAGTCCATCATATCAGGCAACTGATCAACAGATAAGGGCCATGACTGCACTAACCTTCCGGCAGGATTATAATCCCCAAACAACACATCTGCTAAAGCATTTCCCGTTTCCTGACCACAATGAGTAATATGTATTATAGCTGGGATATCCTTGTCAGAATCTACTATGGCATACGGGAAGCTACTTTGAAGAACCAATATTGTATTATGGTTTGCTTTCCATATATTAAGAATATCCTTCTCACAGCTTAACTTAAGCGACTTCCTGTCGACAGCCTCCTTTCCTTCACCAGGATCAGGGCATTGCTTCCATCTTGCCCCACAAGTAGGGTTGTTACCGGCAACAACAATAACCACATCAGCTTTTTTTGCTGCTTTTAAGGCTTCAGCAGAAGCAATATCTTTTACAAAAGTAACAGATACTTTAGATCCAGCCTTATTCTTTATACCATCCATTATAGTAACCTCGTAGGGCGGCATACCGCTGTACCAATCCTGAATAAGAGTATCAGCAAGATAACCGATAACAGCAATACGCTGTTTCTTATTAGCATTCAGAGGTAAAGTATTGTCAGTGTTTTTCAGAAGCACAACAGATTTCCTTGTAACATCCAAAGCTGTTTGCTTATGCCTATCAGTTAACCAGGGGTCAACAGTATCAACCACACCAATTTGTTTGTATTCCACAAGACTATCGGCATCAAGCTGTCCCAGTTTAATCATCACTCTGAAAACACCCCTCAGTACACTATCTATATCCTCTTCTTTTATATAACCATTAGCCAGAGCTCCGTACACACCTTCCTTATAATTATCAAGAAACTGATTAACACCGGCAATAACACAACTGGCAGCAGCGGTGTAGAGATCGGGGAAATAATGATGTGAACTCACAAGCATTTTAAAAGCACCACCATCAGTACAAATAATCCCGTTTTGACCCCAACTGTTTACAGCAATATCTTTAAGAACTGGATTAACGGCCATGGGTATATTATTATAGGAGTTATAAGCCGCCATAAAAGCTCTGGAGCCACCATTAACAATACCATTATAAAAAGGAAGACTATAGTAATCATAAAACAGCTCAGTGCTAAAATCACTAGACGAGCTATCGCGGCCATCCTCATTACTGTTTGCCAGAAAATGCTTCATAAGCGAAGCTGTCATCCAGTAATCAGGATCAGGACCCTGCAATCCTTTCACAAACTGCTCCACAAGCTGCGAGTTAAACCAAGGACATTCACCATAGCATTCCTCAGTTCTGCCCCATCGTGGATCACGACCCAGGTCAGCATTAGGTGCTCTTACAACGAGGCCACCTCTACTCTGATTGCTTTGGTAATAATATCGTGTTTCATAAGCTTCAACAGATGCAACTTGTTTAATTGCAGAAGTATCCCATGTTTCAGCAAGCCCGATTGCCTGAGGGAAGATTGTTGTTGGCTGAGGATTATCACCACCCCACCCAGCAGGGCCTCCCAGGGATAAGCCATGCAAACCTTCAACATGACCAGTTCCTGAAACACCCAGTCGTGGAATATCAGGGTCAGTACTAAGGCAGTTCACTTTTTCATCAAGAGTCATCACCGACAGCAGACTGTCGATGCGCGCCTCTGTATCCAGATTTGCATCGAAAAACGGATATATGTCCTGCGCTACAGGTTTATTAACCCATAGAAGAAAAAAAAACAACAAGACACCTATCCGTTTAACAGTAGACATAAAACACTAATTTAATGAAATTATATTCCAACTTATTTTACCATTATATGGATCAGAAACAAGTTTATTATCTACAATTTTTAAAGTCTCAGTTTTTTCCCCATCAGGGAGATACATAACACCAGAAGCTTCTTTGGCATTACCATATACTTTCAATGTTATTTTCGACCAATCGATGAATTTTGTTGATTGAGCAAGATCAGCATGAGGAATAACAGCGCCTTCTTTTACAAGCACTACAATTGGTATTTCACCAGCTTTAATATTGTGCCACCCACCTTCATATGAAATACCAGTCTGGTAGTCAATCCAAGTACCAGCAGGAAGATAAACATCTCTTCTTTCTGTAGATTCAAACAAAGGAGCAACAAGCATATCAGAACCAAACAAATACTCATTATCAATAAGCCATGAGCCAGCATCATCAGGATATTCCACAAATAGTGCCCTCATCATAGGCCATCCGTGCTCAGTACATACTTTTGCCTGTGCATAAATGTATGGCATCAGTTTATATCTCATTTCATCAGCTTTACGGAAACCATTAAGAAATTCTTCGCTGTACTCCCAAGGTTCAGTAGGAGGAGCACCATGACTTCTCACATGAGATGTTAACATACCAAATGGAGTCCATCTCTTGTAAATCTCTTCAGGAGTTTTAAGTACAAAGCCACCAATATCATGACTCCAGAAAGAAAATCCTGAAAGTCCGATCGACAAGCCACCACGTAACGCTGAAGACATAGCCTGATCAGTATTGGCAGGATCACCACCCCAATGTAAAGGAAAACGCTGACTACCAGCCCATGTACTTCTGGCCCATATAATAGTATTACCTGTTACTTCTTTTGTAATATCAGCAACAGCCTTATTATAACGTAACGGATAGAGGTTATGCTCATAAAATCCTGTACGTCCTGAGGCATATATACCATTAGCAGGAGCAGCTTCACCAAAATCGACTTTAATAACAGCCACACCCATATCAAGAAGTCCCTTAATCTTATCCTGATACCATGTAACAGTTTCAGGATTAGAAAAGTCAAGAACAGCATCCTCATAAGGAAGATTACCCTTTGCATTCTTAACAAATAACCCTTTTTCTATTATCTCACTGAATAATTTATTTTTAGGAACAAAATAAGGTAACTGCCAGAGACAAGTTTTAATACCCATCTTATTAAGCTTTTTAATCATCTTTTCAGGATCATCGAAACGCGACTCAGAAAACTTATAATCGCAACGCCAGTCGGTTTCAAACCAACCTGTATCGAAATGCAGCACATCGGCAGGAATACGATTAACTCTAAGCTTATCAGCAACAGCGAGACCCTGCTCCTGTGAGAAATAAGTAATTCTGCTCATCCAGAACCCAAAAGACCAAAGCGGTGGCATTGCAGCCTTTCCTGTCAGATCAGTATAAGCATCAAGTATCTGCTTAGGAGTGCCCAGGAATACAAAGAGATCAAGCTCTTCATCGCCAATCATCATTGAATTAGCACCGCTGAAGTATTTACCAAAATCGCATGTAATAGGTGATGATGTATGCATAAACACACCATAACCCCTGCTACTCATATAAAAAGGAATTGGTTTATACTGGCTCTCATTCTGGATACCGTTAGCATCGTCAACCCACAGAACGACTTTCGATCCGCGTTTGTTAAACGACTGGTATGATTCACCCATACCAAAAATCTTTTCATCCGGAGACAGCGTAAATGCTGCCGAGAAACTTCTTGAATAATCAGAAGCTCTGCGAACATATGAGAAAGGAAGAACCGGAGTATAGGTGCTTATCTCAACATCATTCATATGGATTGTTGAAGTTAACAGATCACCTTCAGCATTGTAGATTCTAACATGCCATGGATAAGTCTCTATCACTACTTTTCCATATTCAGAAGTATAAGTATAACCCTTATCAGTCTTTTTATATTTCCAGGAAGTATCGTCAACAGGTGCATATCCATCTACTAACATAATGGAACTTTGATCATTATTAACGACAAATCCTGATTTTGCACGTATCCTGATTGTACCAGGGGCAGAGAAATCCAGTCTGAAAGATAATTCCGGAGAAGCCTCATATTCATATTCAGGAAATTCGTTGGCTCTTACAGCAACAAGTTTACCCAACATATTATCAAAAGCCATACGTGTTGCATACTCATAACGTTTGTATTTTAACACTCCTTCGCCAGTTTCAGGATTAAAACTCACCAGACTATCAGCCAGATAATATGTGTTTTTAAAACTACTGAAATCAGAACTAATGTCAATAGGCTCATTTTGCAATCCAAAATTTTGGATTTGAGCATTAACTGCAGGAATGCAAAGAAGTATTGCCATTCCGACAATGATCTTATTTATTACACCGTATTTCATATTATTATATTTTATTTATTAAATTCAAATTAGTTTAATGCCATGAACCTTATAGCCTGCCCTCCTCCTTTTGCAAGATTAAGAGTAAGCTGAGAGTTATTACTAACCGTCTTTGTAATAATATCAATTGATTCAGGATTCTTATCATACTCAGCATCTTTACCATCAGAATAAATCTGAGCTTCGTATTCTTTGCCATTATCCAGAAAGTCAAGATCAATGGTAAACGACCTGTCATTCTCATCAGTAATACTTCCCAGGTACCAGTCGTCGGAATCAATATCTTTTCTAGCTACAGTATAGTAGTCACCGATTTTAGCATTTACCACATAAGTAGTATCCCAATCTACCGGTACATCCTGCAAGAATTTAAAAGCCGGGTTGCCAATATAATTTTCAGGTAAATCAGCGAGCATCTGAATTGGTGAGTATATAGTCAGATAAAGAGCCAGCTGTTTAGCAATTGTTGTATGAACCCTTGTTGAAGTAATATCAAATATCCCCGGCGTAAAGTCCATTGGTCCGCCAAGAAGACGAGTAAAAGGAATAATTACAGTATGCTCAGGAGGATTTCCTTCACTCCAAGCATTATATTCCTGACCACGGGCTCCTTCACCAGCCATCAGATGAGGATAAGTACGACTAAGCCCTGTAGGTTTAACAGGCTCATGGAAGTTAACCGTAAGCTGATAGTCTGCTGCTTTATCCAAAACAAACTGGTAGTAATTAACACCGAACTGGCTGTAATGCCATTCTTCCATATTAAGCTTCGAACCAACCTGACCAATCTTAACAGAATTCATTCCGGCATCATGATACATCGTCATGCCTGAGTCAATCTGTGAGATATAATTAATAATGTTTGAACCAGTTTCATGGTATCCAATAACATTAACACCTTTTTTATCTGCATAATCCGTTACCTCATCAAAATCAAAATCTGATGTTCCTTCAGTAAAGCTAAAGACATGCATTCTGTTTTCATACCACTGGGGAGTCCATCCGATATTCCAGCCTTCAATAAGAAGGTTATCAATTCCCAGATCACCACAATAATCAATATATTCCTTTGAGTTTGTAGTTGAGGCACCATGATTATTACTTTCCCAGAAACTATATTTACCAATATGCATACCCCACCAGATACCAAGATATTTCATGGGTGTAATCCATGATGTATTCTCAATCTTATTAGGTTCATTAAGGTTAAGTATCATCGTTGATGTTATCAGGTCAGCAGCTGAGTCAGCAACCTGAATAGTGCGCCATGGTGTTTTTAATGGTGAATCAGCTTCAACTTTGTTACCATTGCTAAGAGGTGCCAGATAACATTTCAGAACATTGTTGCCAGTATTAGCCAATGTCATACCTGCATAATCAATAAGAGCAGCCTCATGAATACTGATAACCTTGCCGTCAGCAGCCTCCATGGTAAGTGGAGTATGAACAGTATCAAGGTCACTGACAGGATCACAATTATACAAATATTCATATCTGTTATCCTTCAAGGCAGGTATCCACCATGCCTGGTGATTATCAACCATAGCAAATTCAGTAAGCTCATCAATTATAATGATAGTATCCATATTCTCCTGTTCAGGTATAGAATATCTGAACCCTATTCCATCATTAAAGACTCTGAATTCAATTTCGATAATTCTATTGCTACCCTCCTTTTTTGCAAGAGTAAACTTTTCCCCATTATAGTTATTTCTAACTACATGTTGCTGACCCCACACCTGTTCCCAGGTTTCGTCAACACTTTCACATTTAGTATCAATAACATTAAGTTTAGCAGAGATAGTATCATTGTTTTCAAGCACTATTCCCAATGCCGAAGGAGATACAATTTCTTTATCTTTATAACTGGCAGAATAGAATGGACTTCCCTTTTCCAGCCAGAACTCCATAACAATATCACCATCAGGAGAAGATATTTGCGACTTTTCCTGTACAGAACAGTTAAAGCACGATAACGATATTACTACAAATAATATGACACTTGTTATTATTTTCATTGACTATTTTTTTTAAAAAGAATACTAATTTCCTGATCAGGCATAAGCTTCACAGCAAACCCTTCAGAATCTTTTACTTTAATTACAGTTCTGGTACTATTATTCTCCACTATCTGAGGATTATAATAGCAATCCGGATAACTGATATTTATCTTCTGCTCAACAGGCGAAGTAACAGTAACCTTCATTCCTATACTATCCCATACTAATTCATTAATTGAAAGCTGATTTCTTGTTTTAACTCCATCAATATGACCACTATTCCATGATTTAGGTTTTGCGGGCATCAAATATAAAGTCTCCTCATCAGAATTTATCAGAGTTTTAATAACAGCTGCCTGATAGCCACCACTTAAGTCCATATTAAAAAGTCCATCCGGATCATGATATGTTGCCTGCGAATCAGACCAATATGCTGAAGAAAGCATATTCAGAATTTCTTCAGTAAGTTGTTCATCCCCAATATTAGCAGCAATCCATGCCAGCTGTACTAATCCAAAAACCATTATTCCACCGCCTTCATTCCTTCGCATCTCCATCTTTTGGTTTACAACATTTTTAATACCTTCAACCAGCTTCGGGTCATTTAAAAAGCTAAAATCTGTTGGATCATAATAACTATAAAGCTGAGAAACATGCCTGTGATTATAATTTTCCTCGTATCCGGGCCAAATCCATTCACGTACATAACCATCAGAGTTAACTTCCACATCAGGAAGTTTCTTTATAATTTGTTCCCAGGATTCTAAAGTCTTTTTGCTTTCGCCAATAGTTTTACCAGCCTTTATCAAATTTGTGAAGAGTTCTCTGGCAAGCATTATATCCATTGTAGCATTAACTGTTGCCTGAGATTTATGATTTAAAGGATGATTTTCCGGAGAATAAGAAGGATTAAACACAAACTTACCATCGCTTCCTGTTGTAAGAAAGTCTTCATAGAATAAGGCTGCTTCTTTCATAAAAGGATACGCTCTATCAATAAGGAAAGCAGAATCTTTGGTATACAGCCAATAATCATAATAGAAATGAGAAGCCCATGCAGCACCACCATTCCAGAAAGTCAGACACCATATTGAATCAAAGTGAACATTATAACCTTGAGTACTGCTGTGTGAAGGCACTTGAATACCCCGACAGCCGTAGAGCTTTTCAGCATTCTCACGATAATCATCAATACGTTCATCATGATAATCAAAATACGACATCATTAACTCAGGCATATCACTACACATAAAAGAAGAAACAGCCGTTGGCAGATTCCCATCGTGAGTATAGTCGGATGACCATGGTGGTTGATATGAGCTTCCCCATATGCCTTGAAGATTAGGAGGAGTTTTTCCGGTTGCACTATAGATATTATATCTCGATGCATAGAATTTGTTAACTATTGTTTCTGGTGTTACCGAATCTTTTGCCTTCTGATTCATTGTCTCTGAATCGAGATGGCCTTTACTGTTGCCATAAAGAGCAAAATCAACCCTGTTAAACACTTCCTCATGTATTTTACTATGGGAATCCAGAAGACGGTTATACTCCTTATATAATATATCCAGTTCCGAAATTATTCTATCCCGTGGAGGAGTCTCATTTTTATGATAAGTCTCTATCCTGACAGTAAACAGAACATAAGATGCGTCACTAACAGTAATGGAATTATTATTGTCAGTTACTTTACCATTACAAGCAAGCATCTTTCCAATGCCATCAAAACCTGCCAGACTACCATCCCACTGATGAACGAATTCAGTATGGTAAAGAAGGTCTCCTTTATATATATTATTCTGAGTATTCTTAAAATTATCATTTATATATCCCCATTCATTCCATGCAACAGGCCTTCCTGAAAAAGAGATTGTAGCATCAAATAAAGTATCAGCCGTTAAAAAAATTACCAGACAACTATCTGCTCTGGACATAAATTGTTTCCTCAGAAATTGTTTTTCATCCTGCTTCCAGCTAATAACAGCTTCTCCATTTTCAAAGTTCAATGATCTACTATAATCCCTAACATTACCCGGACTAGTACTAATCTTTATATCAAATGCAGGAATATAAGGGTTGCTCCACACCTGTCCGTTGTACCCTTCATCGATACTCATTTCAACAGGAATTTTCGCTGCATCATAACCCTTGCCATTAAGTATCAGTTGTTTGATTTCATCAAGCCTGTCGGCCTGATTTATTGGCAATACAGGTTCAGAAAGAGGCAAATAAAGTTCATAATGATTCATGATTATTGTTTCATCATGGGGATAGCCAAAAACCATAGCCCCCATTTCACCGTTTCCAATCAACAATGCATCATCATCATTTGGTGCAGGTAACCAGCTTGAAAATCCTTTATCAGGGTTCTGTCCGAATAAAATAACCGGAAGAATCACTAAAAAAAGCACATTATAATTTCTGAGTATCTGTTTCATTTCTATCTTTAAAACTCTTAAATAAGGGGCAGCTATCTGCTACCCCTTGTATTAACTAAATTCACCAAACAATTATGAAAAAAAATTATTGTATTGTAAGCTCAAGCAAACCAGGATCAAGACCTTCTGACGTAGCTTTTATAAGAGCTTTACCTTTATTATTTTTAGATTGGATGATAAGAAGGCACTTCCCATTAAATGCCTTTCGATGATTAGCCTTAAAAGATTCATGAGACACCTGATTTCCATTATCAACACCAGCTATTGTAACAAGGTCATTAATTTCAAAATTCACCAGGTTATCAGCAAATGGCACAAGATTACCATCTTTATCGAGAATAGAAACAGTAATAAAAGACAGGTCTTTCCCATCTGAATTAAGGACTGACCTGTCTGCAGTGAGTAATATTTTTGCGGGCTCCCCAGCAGTATGAATCTCCTGAACCATCGTTGATCCATTAGCATTTTTCCCTATTGCTTTAATATATCCAGGGGAGAAATCCACATTCCATTTAAGATGCAAATCATCTTTAGCTTTTGACTTTGTTCCTTGCGAAACTCCATTGATAAAAAGTTCAACTTCATCAAAATTCGTATAAGCCCAGATATCAATATTCTGACCGTAATTCCAGTTCCAATGAGGGAAAATATGAAGTACAGGCTTATCAGCCCATTCACTTTGATACATATAATAGGAGTCTTTGGGAAAGCCAGCAAGATCAACAATACCAAAATACGAACTTCTTGAAGGCCACTGATATGGTGTCGGTTCACCCAGATAGTCAAAGCCCGTCCATATAAAAAGCCCTGAGAGAAAATCATTATCTCTTATAACTCTCCAACTATCTTCATGAGTAGAACCCCATGGAGCACGACAATTATCATATGATGAACAAGTATTTCCTTCATTACCATCATAAAATGGTATGTCCCATTTTTTTGGCCATATTCTGATGCTGTCGCTTGGCATATCATACTTACCTCTTGAGTTTAGTGATGATGTTGTTTCTGTAGCAATAAACTTTTGCCCTGGAAAGGTTTCAGGAAAAGTATCAAAGGCTTCATGATGGTAATTATATCCGATAAGATCAAGTTTACCGGATTTAGCAATAAAATTCCATGGTACGGGATCATTCAAAGCTGAAGTTACAGACACTTCAGGCATATACTGATGAACAATCTCTGCAAGTTCTGTTGCAATTGCTGTACCTGTAGTATCCCATTGCTCAAGAATTTCATTCCCAATACTCCAGATAACAACACTTGGATGATTTCTATCACGCAATAAATGATCCGTTAAGTCTTGCACATGCCATTCATCCCAATCATCTGAATAATCAAATTCAACCTTTTTTTTTGCCCACATATCGAAGGTTTCATTCATAACAACAAAACCCATGCTATCGCAAAGGTTTAGTAATTCAGGTGCTGGAGGGTTGTGGGATGTTCGTATTGCATTACACCCCATATCTTTCAGAATTTCCAGTTGACGCTCAATAGCTCGGGTATTAACAGCAGCGCCAAGAGCACCAAGATCATGATGATTACAAACCCCACGAATTTTCACATTTTCTCCATTAAGAGAAAATCCATCATTAACGTCAAAGTTAAAATATCGGATTCCGAAAGTAGTTATATAGCTATCTATTATTTCATTATTAAGATATACCAGGCTTTTTGCCTTGTACAAATATGGGTTATCAATACTCCATAATTTAGGGTAATCTACTTCTATAACCTGCCTGAAACTTGTTGAATCAAGAGGCTTTGCCAGAAGGTTATTTTCAGATTCTGCAACAACTTTGTTATCGTCATTCAGAATCTGTGTTTTTACAATCAGTTTTTCCTGAGTTATTGTTGTGTTTTTAATAATTGTAGATATTATTACATCTGCTTTTTCTTTAGTAATATTACTGGTTGTTATGTGTGTTCCCCATAAACTTATATGAATGGGGTTGTTTTTCTCAAGCCACACATTACGATAAATACCCGACCCGCTATACCACCTTGAATTTGGCTGATCAGAATTATCAACACGTACAGCAATAACATTTGTCTTGTCACCATAATTAAGATAATCCGAAATATCATATTGGAATCCTATATATCCATTAGGACGCTTCCCAATTAAATGACCATTTACAAATACTTCACTATTGTGATATACACCATCGAAAGTTACATAAATTCTCTTCAACGAATCCTCAGGTAACAGAGAAAAAGATTTCCTGTACCATCCTATACCACCAGGTAAGGCTCCTCCGCCAATACCAGCAGGATTATTAACATCAAATTTACCTTCTATACTCCAGTCGTGAGGCAGAGTAAGCGCTCTCCAGCCAGAAATGTTAAAATCAGGATTACAATAAACAGAAGAATCGTCCAATACAAAATACCAATCATCATTAAAATTCACTCTCGTTCTTGTTTCCTGCTCACTTTTTGTACAACTCACTACGCTGATAACAAATAGTAGCCAAAATATCTGATTTGATTTGGAAGAAATGAATTGGATAAATTTCATGTTTTTATAATGATTGACAATTTAAATAAGCCTCAAACAACCTTTTTTCTATCAATATTTTTAAAATTAATAAACCGCCATATTTGAAGCACAATCAATTTTGAAGTGGAGAAAGTAAGGTGGCTTTTTTTCAAAAGCCACCAATACTATTATTCACACTAACTAAAAAATGCTAATTAATTTTTTGAAGCTGAACAGCTTTATACTCCATTTTAGAGTCATTTTGCTGACCAATCCAAATACCAGTAAATGGAGGTGTGTCGATAAGATCAGTTTCAGGTCCCATTTTATCAAAACTTATAACTTTAATTTCAGATCCTGATAAAGCTAAATCAGCAGCACCATTAAATTCATGACCTAATAATTCATTACCAAATGTAATAACACCGTCAACAACAGTGTAAGTATTGTCTTCACCATTTAAGTTACAAGAACCATCTGCGTTGAAAACATATTCTTTAGTACTGTTGGCAGTAAATGTTGAGTCAACACCAGTGAGTCCCCAACTTTCTAATGTAGTAACAACATCAGATGTTGTATACCATTTTTCATAAAGGTGAGCAGGGAAGCTTGTACCCTGGTCGCCATCTTTTTGCCATGCAATCCATCCCATAGGAACTTCAGCATATCTCCAAGTACCTACCATATCATCCTGGGTAAAAGAAGTGTTTATTGTTTCTGTATAAGTAAACTCTTCTGGCATTGGATAATCATAATCTGCACATACAAAGTTGTAAACAAGAGTCCAACGAGATTCAATCTGTGACCCATCTTCATTAAAACCTTCATAAACACGTTTCAGACCTAACTGCATTGAAGAATCAGTAAGAGTAAACACACGGATTTTTCCCCATTCTTCAACCTGAGGCTCATTAAATCTTGCTGTGTCAGTTGGAAGTGTAACAGTTGTAAGATCAAGTTTGAAAGTTGTTGTATCAAAAGTAAATGAACCTGTTTGCTCAACACCAAATTTGTTAGTTACTGCAATAAGATCATTACCACTAAAAGTAATTGTACCATAATCCATAGCAGCCATAATCCAAGTATTGTCTGAATACGCAGGGCTCCAGTTGAAATAAGATTCCATTAAAGTACCATTAAGGTCGTAAGGAAGTTCATAAACATCCCATGCCCAGTAAGGCTCGTCCTCAGCACCACTGAAATACAGAGGACCATCAAAATAAACACATTTACCATCAGCATTCATGTCCATACGCCAGGTTTTGGTATTACCAGCACCACCTGAAAGATACAGCCACAATCCTGAATTAAGATAAGATACATCATCTGATTCAATACCAACATTAAATTCTGCTGATTTGTACTCAACACCATCAACAAGAATATTACATGTAAATGGATAATCACCAGCTAATGGAAGAAATACTGAACATGCTCCATCTTCAAAGTTTGTTGAAACATCAGTGTTTACATTGTTAATCCAAACATTACCAGTAAGTGATGTAGTAAAGTTTACTGTGTTTTGATCCACAGTAAAGCTAAAATCTGTGTTTAATACAGGAGTATAATCAACAGGTTGATTATCATCATCATCATCCTTTTTACAGGAAGAAACTACTACGATTGCGAAAATAATTGCAATCAAACTTAATAAAAAACTAAATTTTTTCATTTTGTAAAATTTAAAGTTATAGTGTATTTGTTAATTTAACTATCGTATTTTAATTACCATCCGGTATTTTGTTTAAGAACACCTGCTGAAAGTGTAATTTGATTATAAGGCACCTGACTTA
The DNA here is from genome assembly GCA_963676635.1 of Bacteroidales bacterium. GTDB lineage: Bacteria > Bacteroidota > Bacteroidia > Bacteroidales > F082. The sequence continues at coordinate 3,152,905 of OY781105.1, read as the reverse complement.
AGCCACGTGTTGTTTTAAGATAACTACCTGATATTTCAAGAGTTTGTTCAACACCACCATTAAGCACAGGACCTGAATAAGTAACTCTATCAGCAGCATACTGCAAAGTGTTATCATAGCGAAGAAGATCCCAGTATCTGATACCTTCGAAAGCGAATTCATACATTCTTTCATTGTAGATAACATCCTTATCAACAGAACCTATCGGATCAACTTTTGCTCTTTCTCTAACTCTGTTAACATACTCGAGAGCGTTTGAGCTTCCCAATTCAGCAGCCATAAGTAATACATCAGAGAATCTCATAACGAAGTAATCTTGATACTGTCCAATCATAAAGTTCACAGCTCCATAGTTTACCGCAGTACTATTTCCATCAGCATCGCAAAGTGGAATATATTTTTTTGTAAAATAACCTGTGTATTCTTTTACATCTGTATATTCTGTATAATCCATACTTTCTTGTTCAATAGCCATAACAGAAGCTTCACGTCTGTCATCACCTTCATCCCATCCTTCATAGAATTCAGGAACAACTGTACAGGCACCCCAACCGTTGCCATAGCCATACTCAGGATATGACTGACCACGCAATCCATTCATTACCATCCAGTGGTTACCGTCAGTATTACCATCGTAATCTGATGTATATGTGTATTTAATAGAAAATACTATTTCAATATTATTTTCACCAGCGTATGTATTATCATCAATTGGTTTACCTTCTTTTGCTGCCTGATAAGTAGACGCTGCAGGCCACAAATCATAATAATTCTGAACCAGATCATGGCCACTATTCTGGATAACATCTTCCACATATGAAAGAGCATCGCTTTCGCTAACAAGGCCTACAAGATCAGATGATCCATAATAACCGGTGTAAAATAAGTATACACGGGCTAACATTGCTTCAGCAGCCCATTTTGTTGAATGACCATATTCAGTGCTTACAATCTCTCCATAAGTTGCTGAACGACCATGTTCAGCAGCATATATTAGGTCTGTTGTGATTAACTCGTAAGTATCATCAGGTTCCGACTGTGGTATATTTTCTCGGGTAGGTTCAGTAAGCAATGGTACTTTTTCCCAAAGACGCACCATATCAAAATAGAAATAGGCTCTGAGGAATTTAGCTTCAGCTTCTATTACATCCCTCTGACTTTCATCACCGCTCCAGTCAATATTATCAAGATTCATAAGCAATGTGTTTACTCTAAAAATACCGACATAGTAATATTCCCAGTTAGGTTCATACAAATTCTGATCAGAAGGGGAAACAGACTTATCAAATTCATCAATCATCGGATAATTATCGGCATCTCCTGCTCCTGTGCCTGCAAAACAAAGATCAGACATTATATCAGATGCTAATGGACAAGCAATGCCATCGGCATAAATAAGCTGTAACGCATCATAACATCCTGTTAATGCTTCTTGAGCATCGGCTGGTGTTCTATAGTAGTTACCTGCATTTTTGTGTGTCAGGTCATCTGTATCAAGAAAGTCCTTTGTACATGACGACATGATCAGAACAAAAACTATAAGTATTATATTTTTTAATGCTTTCATGTTTTTAGTATTTTATGTTGATTCCAAATAAAAAAGTTCTCGCATGTGGATAAAAACCAAGGTCTATACCAGATGAGAACATATCAGTAACACCATTATCAAGGCCATAGCCTATATCAGGATCCATTCCTGTATAGTTTGTAAATGTGTATAGATTCTGGACACTTGCATAAATTCTGAACTGTGATAGTGATTTAATCTTAATCACTCTTGCCAGATCATAACCAATTGTAATATTGCTTAAACGCAGATAATCACCATTCTGAACAAAAATATCTGAGAACCTGTAGTTAATATTGGTATTTGTTACACGTGGTACTGAATTAGATGTACCTGGACCGGTCCATCTATCAAGTATATAATCTGTGTAATTCGAATACATACCTGATTGTCCACGATATGACTGTACAATTTGATTGCCCATAACACCATTGGCAACGAGCATAAAGTCAAGACCTTTCCAATCACATGAAAATGTAATACCAAAAGAGAAATCCGGATTTGGATCACCAAGATCAATTTTATCATCATCATTTATAACACCATCGTCATTCTGGTCAACATACCTTAAATCACCAGGTTGAGCATTTGGCATGATAACTGTACCATCACTACTAACATATGATGTAACTTCTGAACCTGTCTGGAATATACCATCTGTTTCAAAACCCCAGAAATATCCAATAGAGTGACCACTTTCACAACGATAAAATTCAGTTGAATTATTGTAGAGTGAGTTTGCTGCTCCATGTATAATACCATCTTCTGTTGGTATGTTTGTCACTTCATTTTTATTATAAGCACCTACAACATTTACTCTATATTGAAATTCACCGGCATTATCCTGCCATGTAACTCCAAGTTCAACACCATTATTATGAACATCACCACCATTAATAAATGGTTCTTCTGTTCCTGCTGTTGCCAGAACAGGTGCTTTAATGAGCCAGTTCTTACTAATTTTTCTGTAATAATCGAAGTTAACGAAAAGATTACTGTTAAATAAACCAGCATCAAAACCAAAGTCAAGTTGTTCACTTGTTTCCCATGTAAGATCAGGATTTGATAATCTGCTTGGATAAGAACCAGTATAACTTACACCTTCTTCGTCACCAAAATTGTACTGAGCATTGGTGAAGCTAATAGGTGCCAGATACTGGAACGGATCAATGTTACAGTTACCAACCTGTCCCCAGCTACCTCTAAGTTTAAAATAAGGTAACACACCTTTAATGTTTTCCATAAAATCCTGGTTAGTCATAACCCATCCTGCGGAAAGTGATGGGAAGTAACCCCATCTGTGTCCATCAGCAAATTTAGAGGAACCATCAGCTCTGAAAGTTGCGTTAAACAAGTATGTTTCGTTATAATTGTACTGCACCCTTCCAAAATATGACATCATCCTGTTATCTTCTAAAGGTGCTCCTTCAATTGACATCAACGTAATGTTAGTAATGTTGGTAGCATTATCCAACCATGCATGTTCCATATCATTGAAAGCAAGATCAACATTTTCACCATAAAGCCAAGTACCACTATACTGCTGTGCTGAGCTACCTACCATTCCTGTAAGGTGATGCTTTCCAATATTTTTCGTGTATGTTAATTGATTGTCCCATGTAAGTCCTATACCACTCTGCATTTCCTGTGTAACTTTTGAATGGTCAGAAAATGAATATATCGATAACTGATATATCGGAGTATAAGTTCTATAGCTACTTGCCCAATAATCCATTCCCAATGATGTACGGAATTTCAGATTTTTAGTAAAATTCAATTCAGCAAAGATGTTTCCTATAAGCTTTTGTGATCTATTAATATTCTGATTGTTAATTACCATAGACGCATATGGATTTGCTTCCTGATCATTCCAGTATGTATCACCATGTTGGTCAACAATAGTTTCACTTGCAGAATTAAAGAAATTACCATCATTATCATATACTGGTAATAGCGGACTTGTATTAAATGCACCTCTCAAAGTATTGTCATACTGGTTGCCCACACTGATGCCTCTGCTTTTTACATATGAAAATGTAAAGTTTTCTCCAACATTAAGAACACCTTCAAATAATTTATGTTCTGAATTAATACGTGCACCATATCTGTTATAGTCACTAAGATCTTCACCTCCAACAATACCTTGCTGACCTGTGTATGATAAACTCATTGACAAAGATGAGTACTGAGTTCCTCCGTTAAAACCAACAACATAATTCTCGGTTACAGCATCGTTTACAAACATCTCATTGAGCCAGTCTGTATTGGCAACTCCCTCTGATGTATATGCTGGTAGATCGTTCATATTAAAGGGTAAAGTACTCGGACTTCCGCCAGAGTTAAGATGCTGCTCATTCATAATCATTGCATATTCTTCGGTATTTAATGTGCTGATTTTCTTTTCACGATCCTGATAACCGTAATAAGCATCAAATGTTACCTGAGAATAACTTTTCTGACCTGAGCCATCCTGAAGTATTTCGCCTTTTTTTGTAGTAATAAGAATTACACCGTTTGCAGCCTGATTACCATAGATTGCAGCGGATGCAGCATCTTTGAGTACATCAAAAGAAGCAATATCTGCTGGATTGAGATATGATATATCACCTGTTTGTACTCCGTCTACTATATAAAGAGGTGTAGCATTCTGGATTGTACCCAAACCTCGAATGTTAACTTTCATATCACTACCTGGCTGACCTGAAGTAGGTGTAATATTAAGACCTGCAACAGTTCCTTGTACGGATTCAAGAGCGCCAATTGCATTTCGTTTCTCAATTTGCTCTCCTTTAACCTGTGATGTAGCTCCGGTAATAAGCTTTTTCTTCTGAGTACCATAACCTATCACTATTACTTCATTTAGCTGGGATACATCCTCAGCCAATGTAATTTTTACGATCTTGCGATCACCAACTTCAACTTCCTTCTTTTCATAGCCGATGTATGTTACTATCAGAATGTCGCTTGGTTTTGCATTGATACTAAATTCACCATTAGCATCAGTAACAGCTCCCGTAGTAGTTCCTTTTATTACAATATTTACCCCCGGAAGAGTTAAACCGTTTGCGTCGGTAACTGTACCGGCAATGGCTGTCTCCTGTGCGTAAATATTATATTGAAAGAAAAAGCACGAGATAATTGTCAGAATAATCATCTTAATTCCCGATATATGCATACCGGAACGAGATTTATCTGACTCCTTTTTTAGATTAGTAAATTTTCTCATATTCTCTCAAACTGTTTATTACTATTAAATTATTGTTTGCACCAAAAATATCATTAACATATTGTTAACATTGTAGTAATATGTTCCAATCTAATGCTGTAATTGTAAACATAATAGTGTCAAATGTTAATGCTAATGTGTATCATATGTTAACTAAGTATTAAAAATCAGACAAATAATGTTAAGAAAATTCAGCAAAATCAAACGTTTGCAGTAAAAATCTCCAATTATCGCAATGAATGTTTCCAATGTTAAAATTTTCATCTAACGTTTGTATCATCTGCTGATTTATCTTTACATATATTTTTACTCTCTACTTTTGACCTCATATTTGCTTTGAAATAATCTCTGCCATAATCTTTGTTCCTGATGTATCAGGATGTATGCTGTCGAAGAAATACTGCCCCTTATCTACCATTGGTGTATAACAATCTATTACCTTAAGGTTGTTTGCTTCTGCTATCTCTTCAACAACCGGGATAACACCATTTACCAAAGTGGAATCATTAATTCCCCATTTAGTATCAAAAGCGGGTACAGGCTTGCATACAAATATTCGGGGATGTGTACCGATTGTACTGAATGTATCAATCATTGCCTGATATGATGACCTGTATGCATTTGCATCCCAGTTATGAGGCTTTGTATCGTTTGTGCCGAGTTTGATAATAATAATATCGGGTTGATATTCAAAAACATTTGAGAATTCCTTGGCTGTCCAATAGGGAAAGTCTCCTGTTTTACTCATGGTTGTGGCACTGCGCCCAAAATTAATAACTGATGTATCTGGCCCAAGCAGATTGTTTAGTTCTGCTGGATATGACGTCTGACTTTGATTCTTTAAACCAAAACCTTCTGTAATACTGTCTCCAACACATGCTATTTTTACCTGTTGCGATGAACAGGAAGCCAACAGCAAAGCTGTAATTACTAATAAGTAAATAGTATATCTCATACGCACATCATTTTTATAAGTGTTAAAGTTACAATTTTAAAACAAATCATTGTTGTTTACATAATATTTAACATTTACATGCTCTATTTGGCATTATATTACTATTATCTGTCAATATAATACCATTTCGATAGGAATTTTATGCAGTTCTTTGTATTAAAGAAAAATAATATGATCGTATTGGGTATTGATCTTGGCAGTTCTTCTATAAAAGTTTCTTTGTTTGATGCTGCCAAAGGTGTAAGCATAGCAGAAGCTGCTTATCCTTCAAATGAGATGGAGATAATTTCTTCCAACAAAGATTGGGCGGAACAGGATCCTGAAGTATGGATGGATAATCTAAAGTCTGCAATTGGGATTTTACGCAAACAAAATAGTCAGCTATTATCTCAATCTGAGGCAATTGGGATTTCATATCAGATGCACGGTCTTGTTATTGTTGATAAAGAGGGGAAACCTTTGCGTAATTCAATTATATGGTGCGACAGCCGCGCTGTGGAAATAGGAAATAAGGCAATGCGGGAACTTGGTGGTAATTACTGTTTAAATAATCTGCTTAATTCTCCGGGCAATTTTACTGCATCAAAATTACGTTGGGTTAAGGAGAATGAACCTCATATATTTGAAAAGATTCACAAAATAATGCTACCGGGCGATTATATTGCTTACAGACTTACAAATGATATAAGAACAACAAACTCGGGCTTGTCGGAAGGTGTGTTCTGGGATTTTGATGAAGGTACCATTTCTGACAAATTACTGGATTATTACGGTTTTAACCGGGAAGTACTTCCTGAAGTAGTTGACACATTCTCTGATCAGGGCCATCTTACAAAGGAAATGGCTGCTGAGTTAGGCTTGAAACAAAATATACCTGTTTCATACAGAGCAGGAGATCAACCCAATAACGCCTTATCACTTAACGTACTTAACCCGGGTGAAGTAGCCGCCACTGCTGGTACTTCTGGCGTTGTTTATGGTGTTACTGATAAAAAAGATTATGACGCTTTATCACGAGTTAATACCTTTTTACATGTTAATAATAGTGAAAAACAAAAACGTTTAGGGGTTTTGTTATGCCTCAATTCTGTGGGAATTCTTAATTCATGGGCACGACAACAAATTTCTGGTAATAGCCTTGATTACTATCAGATGAATGAGTTAGCAGCTCTTGCTCCTGAAGGTGCCGGTGGACTCCTTGTACTGCCTTTTGGTAATGGTGCTGAACGTATTCTCGAAAATCGTAACATTGGGGCTTCCATGCATAATATGAATCTTATTAACCACAAGCAGCCTCATATTTTAAGAGCTATTCAGGAGGGTATTGTATTTGCTTTCAACTATGGAATTGATATCATGAAAGGTGTCGGACTAAATCCTGTGGTTATCAGAGCAGGTAAAGCAAATATGTTCCTTAGCGATTTGTTTGCGTCTACGCTGGCAAATATTTCAGGCTCTCAAATTGAACTTACGAATACTAATGGTGCGGAAGGCGCTGCCCGCGGTGCTGCTATTGGCGCTGGTTTATTTACCAGTCCTGCTGATGCATTTGATGGATTAAAGGTGCTGAAGATTTACGAACCGTCTGCTAATTCAAATATCAGAGAATATTACCTCAAATGGAAATCTATGCTTGAAGCAACTCTGAAAAACTATACACTATAATTTTGATAATAATCACTTAAAAAATAAAATCATGAGTACAGAATATTTTAAAGGAATTGATAAGATTAAGTTTGAAGGACCTGAAAGCAAGAACCCTATGGCTTTCCGTTATTTTCAACCTGACAGAATGATTGCAGGTAAACCTATGAAAGAACATTTAAGATTTGCTATGGCATGGTGGCACAGCCTGTGTGCAAACGGTGGCGATCCTTTTGGTAGTGCTACTATTTTCCATCCTTGGGATAATATTGCTGACCCTGTTGAGAAGGCTAAAGCTAAAATGGATGCCGGCTTTGAATTTCTTGATAAATGTGGTATCGATTACTACTGTTTTCATGATGTAGACCTCGTTGATGAAGGTAGCTCCATTGAAGAGACAGAAAGTAGATTACAAAAAATGGTTGACTATGCTAAAGCTAAACAACAGGAAACAGGTAAAAAATTGCTTTGGGGTACTGCTAACTTGTTCTCTCACCCAAGATATATGAATGGTGCATCTACTAATCCTGACTTTAATGTTGTAACTTATGCTGCAACGCAGGTTAAAAACGCTATTGATGCTACTATTGCCTTGGGCGGACAAAACTACGTTTTCTGGGGCGGTCGCGAAGGTTATATGTCTCTTCTCAACACTAATATGAAGAAAGAACTTGACCATATGGCTCAGTTTCTTGGCATGGCAAGAGATTATGGCCGTAAGAATGGTTTTACAGGTACTTTCCTTATTGAGCCTAAGCCTATGGAGCCTACAAAACATCAGTATGACTTCGACTCTGCTACTGTTATAGGCTTCCTTAAAAATTATGGCCTTGATAAAGATTTTAAACTGAATATTGAAGTAAACCACGCTACTCTGGCTGGCCATACTTTCCAGCATGAGCTTCAGGTGGCTGCTAACTCGGGTATGCTTGGCTCTATTGATGCTAATCGTGGCGACTACCAAAATGGATGGGATACAGACCAGTTTCCTGTGAATATTTATGAGTTGGTTGAGTCGATGCTTGTTATTCTTGAATCTGGTGGTATCCAGACTGGTGGTGTTAACTTTGACGCTAAAATCAGAAGAAACTCAACTGATGCAGATGATCTGTTTATTTCTCATATTTCTGGTATGGATGCTTTTGCAAGAGCTCTTATAATTGCTGATGATATTATGAGTAACTCTGATTACCAAAAGATGAGAGCTGAAAGATATGGTACTTATAATACAGGAGCAGGCCTCGACTTTGAGAAAGGTAACCTCACTCTTGAAGATCTGAGAAAGATAGCAATCGAGAATGGTGAGCCTAAACAGTTAAGCGGCAAGCAGGAATTGTATGAAGCTCTGTTAAATCTCTATATTTAATTTTCTGATCATGGAAAACAAAAATAATAAAAGCGGCACAGGTCTGTACCTTGCCGCTATTACATTAACTGCTACCATCGGTGGATTATTGTTTGGTTATGATACTGCTGTTATATCCGGTGCTGAAAAATCAGTGCAGGCATTTCTCATTACAAGCCAGGGATTAAGCACACTTATTCATGGACTTACTATTTCCAGCGCACTTATTGGTTGTATTATCGGTGGTGCTTTGTCTGGATACTTTTCTTCACATATGGGAAGAAAAAGATCATTAATTCTGGCAGCTGTATTGTTCTTTATTTCAGCTTTGGGTTCCGCATTCCCGGAGTTTCTCTTCTTTGAAAAAGGTAAAGCAACAATGGGCTTGTTATATATGTTTAACTTTTACAGGATTATTGGTGGTATTGGTGTTGGTATGGCATCGGCTATTGTACCTATGTATATAGGAGAGATTTCTCCGGCTCACATACGCGGACGACTGGTTTCTATTAACCAGTTTGCCATTATCTTTGGAATGCTGGTGGTATATTTTGTAAACTGGGGGATATCTGAAGGTCAGTCTCTTGAATGGATTAACACTATAGGATGGAGAAGAATGTTTCTGTCTGAAGCTATCCCCGCTGGATTATTCGGACTGTTGCTACTGTTCGTTCCTGAATCTCCGCGATATTTGTCTTTAAAAAACAAGGATAATCAAGCTTTATCTATACTTACTAGAATAAATGGCACTGAAAAAGCAAAGGCTATCCTTGATGAAATTAAGAATACTATCGAGCATCACTCAGGTAAACTTTTCTCATATGGAAAAGTTGTTATAATAATAGGTGTACTACTTTCGGTTTTTCAACAGTTTGTAGGTATCAACGTAGCCTTGTATTATGCACCACGTATTTTTGAAAGCATGGGTGCTGCTAAAGATGCTTCTATGATGCAAACTGTGGTAATGGGATTGGTAAATGTTGTTTTCACTGTTATTGCCATTGTTACGGTTGACAAATGGGGACGTAAGCCTTTATTGATGGTTGGTTCAATTGGAATGGCTATTGGCATGATTGCTATTGCTGCATTGTCGTATTTTGAAGTGATTGGAATAGGCACTCTTGTATTTATAATTATTTACACCGCATCGTTTATGATGTCATGGGGTCCAATTTGCTGGGTGCTCATTTCTGAGATATTCCCAAACAAAATCCGTGGACGTGCTGTTGCTATTGCTGTTGTCGCTCAATGGGCGGCAAACTATCTGATATCATCAACTTATCCTTCGATGATGGAATTTAGCGGTGCTGTTACTTATGGCTTCTATGGGCTGATGAGTGTATTGTCATTCTTCTTTGTATGGAAAATGGTTCCAGAAACAAAGGGTAAGACTCTTGAAGAGATTGAGAACATCTGGAAATAACTTTGTTCTGAATAAATAATTTTTTCCAGATAGCTATATTTTAAAAGGTGACCGCTTGGTCGCCTTTTTTATTTGCGTATGTAACCAATTTATAGTAATATTATGCCAGAGAAATATTTTGATATAATGACAGAGAAAGCCCTTGGGCAAAATTACTTTAAAGATGACGAATGTCCGATAAATCTTAGTCGTATAGACAGAAGAAAGAATAAGTCGCACGACTTTGACCTTACCGAAACCGAACACTTTCATGATTTTATCGAAGTTGTTTTTATCCTTAATGGCCATGGCACTCAAATGCTACAAGGAAATGAATACGAAGTAAGAGCCGGGGATGTATTTGTACTTCAGGGTAACCAAAAACATTATTTTAAAGACGCTGGGTCTGTTGAAATTGTTAACCTAATGTTCGACGGAATTAATAATTCTGATCTTATTAATGAAAAAGTAAAACTAATGGAGGGGTATAAAGCACTTTTTATACTGGAGCCAACTTACAGATCAAAGCATCACTTCAAAAACATGTTGAGATTAACAAGGGATGAACTAGCAACAATTGAAGTTATCCTCAATACAATGTTTGTTGAACAGGAACAAAAGAATGATGGATATAAAGTAATTCTGCTTAACAGACTGGAAGAGCTAGTTGTTTTGCTTTCACGACATTATTCCAATATAAAAACCACTAGGGCCAAAGCCCTGCTTCGTATTAGCAAAGTAATTGATTTCATTGAAACAAATTATCAAAAGAATATCAATATAGATGAGTTATCAGAAATGGCTTTCATGTCTAAAAGAAATTTTATGAGGGTTTTTAAAGGTGCTGTTGGTTTGTCTCCTATTAATTACCTGAAGCAAGTTAGATTACAAAAAGCACGATTTCTTCTACGCGAGACAAACCGACAGATATATGATATATCGGATTTATGCGGATTTACAGATAGTAACTATTTTATAAAATGCTTTAAAAAAACATACGGAACTACACCTAATAAATTCCGGATCCGCTATAAGGAAAGTGATTCATAATTAAGACATTATATTCCACTCCAAATTCCATTTGTTCCAACAACCATTAACACTTAAGTGGTTACTTATTTTCTCCTGTGTTATTGCTCATTTTCTCTTGTGGAAGTGGTTGATCACACAGCTTTAATTGCTATTTTCATACGTATCAAACTCGGTTTTCATACGTATGAAACTCAACTTTCATACGTATCATATTCGGATATGATAGCTATGAGATAAACAAGGCCAAAGCATCAATCATACTGTTTATGAAGTTGAACACAGCAATAGCTAAGCGTGAATTTTATTTTTGTTGCTGAATGCTGCATCAATCCTTGATTGCCCTCTGAATTACATGCAAAAAAAACGGGCACTCTTTACGAGCACCCGTCATTTGTTCATTTTTTATTTATCGAATATTTAACTTTTCAATAATATTACCAGCTTCTGTTTCAACATTAACAATATAGATACCCGTTGTAAGGAAATCCACATTAATATAAGCACTGGAATTATCAAGAGCAGCTGAATAAACATTTCTGCCGTTGAGGTCATAGATATTTATGTGCTTAATTGATGTGATAGCTTCAATAGTAACACTGCCGAAAGCAGGATTTGGATATACTCTTATGCTTGAGCTTCCCAATTCATTCATTCCAACAATCTCGCCAAGATTAACCTTTGTTGTCTGAAGAACTTCCTTTGTATCCATATCCTGGATAAAAGCGATCAGGTCACAATTTTCAATCTCATATGGAACATCAATACTATAATCTATTGTAACAGGCTCACCAACAGTAAAAGAAGTAGCAGTACCACCTGCATCAGGGTACATCTCACGACATACAAAATTAAGGTGCGATTGATTTTGCCATGAATAATCAATGTTCGACTCTGTAAGTGCAAGATGAACAGAAGTGCCTGTTCCGGTATATTCATAAATGTTTGTTGCAGTAACAGCTACGTTGAAGTCAGTAGCAGAAGCAGCAGTAACATTCAGTTCCAGATCAAACAATGATGATACCATAATTCGTTCATCAACTTTAGGAGCATAACCTGAGTACAGACTCTGGGTTGCATTACCTCCAACACTTTCATTACCACCATCAAAGAAAGCAGTAGGGTAACCTGTTATAGCATAGTAATTGGCTCTGTCGGCTGAATACTGATTATTATACGGGTCATCATTGTTATAATTATGATACTCAATAATAGCAACATCATGACCGTTAGCAACAAGGTCATCAGCACCCATTGCTGCACCAGGACAGTAGGGGCAACCAGTACCAGTACCTATTTCCACAAGTACGAGATCACGATCGGTACCGCCTTCTATAACAGCATCAACAGCATTTGATTCAGGTGACAACCCTGATTCAAAATACATTGCTTTTACAGTGTATGTGTATGTTCCCGGATATTCAATATAATCTTCAAAAGAAGTAACATTATCAATTCCGGCAAGTTCACCATTTCTAAAGATATAATATGTAAAAGGAGACCCTGTTTCAGGCTCATCCCAGGTTAAAGTAACATTTTGTCCATCAACATCTGCAACAAGATTCTGTGGTGCGTCGCCCAGGGTAACACTTTCAAACAACATATTATCAAAATAATATTCAGGAGTACCATCAGCAGAGCCATCCCATGCAAACAGATTAATAGCACCAAGCTGGTTAGGACCTACAGTTCCGAAAGTACCGAGGGTCCACTGCCATCCTACAAGATAATTTCCGGCAACAAACACGTCAGCCCAATCTCTGTTAAGGTCCACATAAATTTCAATGTCAATCCATTCATCATAATTGTACTCAAATGTAGCTGCAGACTCAGATCCAGCATCAATTCTACCCTGTCCGCCTGCATCAAAATACAACTGTGTGCCCCAGATGCTGTTTCCACCATCAAAATCCTGAAGTACGTTAAAGTAACCCAAACGGCTTGCTGGGACGTAAATCTGGAAGTTAATTTTATATCTTCCTGATGTTGAATCACCCAGTAAAAGAACGCAGTCGTTACCGGATGCTATCTTCACACTGTTCGGAGCAGATTCTGACTGTTCATCAGAAACTATTGGATCTTCGGCACTACCAGGTGCATCACTCCAGGTTGTCCATGGGTTACCTGCTTGTTGTGCAAGCTTTTCTCCAGCTGTGAAACTGTCGAAATTTTGATCAATAATTTGTGCTTGTAATGTAAAAACACCAAACATCATCATTAATAATGAGAAAGTAAATTTTTTCATAAAGTTTAATTTTATTTGCAATATAAGAAATATGACCACCTGAATCACCCACAGGTTGCCTTATGTAGTAAATAAACATGCTTTTTCATCAATCGATTTTTGTGTTGTTTATTATCTCACTTCATCCCAAAATCACTCAAACCCACACCTAAAACTCTTATCAATTGTTCTCAGCAATATCTCATCAGTTGTAATATCCTTTTCAGGGATGAAAAACACCTCTTTTCTCTCACCGGGTAGCATATCGAAATAATTATCAGACCACATACAATCAATATCAGGAAACGAAAGAAACACATTCTTTGCAAGATTTTCTGTTGTTATATCGATAATAAAACCAGAATCTTCTTCTCTGATACTATATTTCAACACTGGCGCTGGCAAACTTAAGTCTTTTACCGGAAGGAAATACATATTATTATATGCCATTACTCCCCCATCATCAGAGAGCAATCTGGTATTAAGAACAACCTGATCAGCATTAGCTACATATTCATCAAAGTTCCTTCTGAAAAATACGTCGGACGAATTAGCAGGGATATAAACATCAGATGTTTCTGTGAATAGCGTATCTCCCAAGAAGGAAATAATATTTATCATCAGAACACCATTAATGGCCTCACTTTTATCAGAAACAATATAAACCTCTGTATTATTTAGTGAATCCGTAACAGGAGATACCAATATGTTTTTAAAGGCTTTTTTAGCAAAATAATGCATCGCCTTCCAGTTACCGTAATAATCCATTCCCGACCATGAAGCTACTGGCCAGCAATCGTTAAGCTGCCAGTACAGGGAACCCATACAATAAGGCATACTTCGGCGATGTGCCTCTATGGCTGTTTTAATACCATTGGCCTGCAGCACCTGATTCACATACAAATACATCTCAAAATCCTTTGGATCACGATAATCGCGTTTCATATATTCATCAATGGTTTTATTGCCAATGCTTGACCGCTGATGTGATTTCATTACTTCAGAATAAATATCATGGTCTTCAGGCAACGTGTATTTCTTTACGGAGTTAAATTCCGGAAAAGACTGAAAGCCGTACTCCGACATAAACCGCGGAATTTCTTCCTTATACTTCTCAAAAGGCTCTTTGGCCCACCAAACACCCCAGTAGTGTCTGTCACCCGACTTACCATCTTCCAATTCACCTATCCCAGCACTTGGAGATGAAGCCCAATATGAGGTTTGTGGATCATATTTGTTAACAATCTCCGGAAGGATATGATGAAATACAGTATCATAGGCATGCCAAATAGTATCAAGATAAGAGCTATCCTGCCTGTCAAGCGACTGCTGTTGCCATCCCCATCGATTCCAGGCTATAAGTATTTCATTATCGCCACACCATAATGCCAGGCACGGATGATTCCTAATGCGTCTTACATTCTGAATAGCTTCTTTTTCAACATTGCTTAAAAATTCATCGTTACCGGGATACATAGCACAAGCAAACATAAAATCCTGCCACACAAGAATACCATATTTATCACACAAATTGTAAAAGATATCCTTTTCATATATGCCACCACCCCACACACGCAACATATTCATATTGACGTCGGCAGCAGACACAATCAAATCTTCATAATCGCTTTCGCTGACACGATTTAAGAACACATCCTGTGGAATATAATTAGCCCCTTTGGCGAAAACAGGCCTTCCGTTAAGCTCAAAGTAAAAGCTACTTCCAACTGAGTCGTGTTTTTGTATCAACTTTAACGTACGAAGCCCGATGTTTTCTTCAATGTCAGATATAATATTGAAATTATCCTTTATCTGTAGCTTTATATTGTACAACTTTTGCTCCCCCAGACCGTTTGTCCACCACAATTCAGGATTGACAATTGTTACTGGTAGCGAAAGATTATTCTCTCCTTTTTTAAGGCTTACACTTTGCGATGCTACAATCTGGTTATCAAGCTGCACACTGATACTTAGTTTAGCATCTTTTACAGCAGTTATCTTAGTATTAAGGACAATTTCTGCTTTTTTATCATTAAGAGACTTTTGCACAACATGAAGGTAATTAAATTCAGCCACATCCCATGCTTTAAGCAATACAGGCTGCCAAATACCTGAGCTTACTAGTCGTGGTCCCCAGTCCCAACCATAGTGATACTGTGCCTTTCTTGTAAAGACACATGTTTTCTTATCACCAACACCACCTCTCTCAGATTGGTCATTTTCAGCTCCAGGCAACCAAAAGCCTAGTGCTTCACGCTTTTCTAATCCAATCTCAATTGGAGAATCAAATACAATTTTAAGATTGTTTTCACCTTCTTTAAGGTAAGACTTACAATCCACCTTCCAACTTATGAACATATTATAAGCTACCAGCACTTCTTTCCCGTTAAGGAAAACAGTTGCATAAGTATCGAGACCTTTAAAGATCATTTCAACAACATCCCTATTAAGAATGGCGCTACTGATATCAAATGTAGTGGTATATTCCCAGCTTTTTTTATCAACCCACTGAACATCCAACTCGTTAAGTCTGTAGAATGGGGCTTCAATAACACCATTATTCATCAAATCGGTGTGCACACTTCCCGGAACAGTTGCTGGCAACCAAAGACTATCATCCACAGCCTTGAATTTCCAGTTATTATTGAGTTCTACTACATTTGTATCTGCTTTTTCATGAATACATGATACAGAGATAAATGATATTGCGGCTATCAGCCAAAAAAGTATATTCTTTGCCATGAGTGCAAATTTCGGAAAAAGAACCCAATCTGCAGTTTGGAAACAAAAATATTTCGGAGTTATTAAGAGAGTGGGTAATAATTTAATAGACTCTCACAATAAGAAACACAAACTCACAAAGCACAAATAACATCTTGAACCCGGCCTTGCTTCCTGACATATTGGAAGCTCTGTCCTCAGCTTGTGCTATTACAGTTTTATAATATAATGCCATATACCGGTATTGTATCAAATTAATCTTCAAGAATCATAAACCATGCAACACCATGTGGTTCCAGTGCCATTGTATTTTCAGCATCATTCATAAAGAAGCCATTAAAATGCAATACAGCAAGATCATGATCATCGCATGGGTGTACAAACTCAACGCTCTTGTCAGACAGATTATTCACTACCAGCATTCTCTCATCTTCATATATACGCTCATAAGAAAGAACTTCATTAACAACCTCTCCCTCCTGGTTTTTCATATCAACAAATTCCAGAGAACCACGACCGAAGGCTTTGTACTCATTTCGCGTATTAATCATTGATGTTAACAGACTATATACTTTGGCGTGGAATGAGTCAGGATTGTTTATTTCTTTTTCCATTTCCTCCCAGTCAATGCGTCCACGAACAAGAAAACGTGTATCATCTTTACCGGTACGCTTGATCTGCTCTTTATAGAATTTCTCATCATTGAGCTTTCCAAACTCATCACCATAGTATACAACCGGTGTTCCAAGCAATGTT
Source organism: Bacteroidales bacterium (assembly GCA_963676635.1). Lineage (GTDB taxonomy): Bacteria > Bacteroidota > Bacteroidia > Bacteroidales > F082. Next base: position 3,136,036 of record OY781105.1, on the reverse strand, counting down.
AGCATCATTGAATAAGCCAGCCCAATGGAATAGACATCACGTTTAAAAAGTTCCGATAAACGGGCACTAATGCCTTCACCTATCCTGAAATCCCATTCAGGTTGGTGGCAGTAATTTGTATGAATATACTCACGGTCCTCTTCACTTACATAAACAAGCTCAAGGCTGAGTTCATCATGAACACGTAAGAAAGTAAACCATTGATTCTCCTGGCCGATATTCGGAGTAACATCCGGACTGAGTGTATGTATAACAGGCTGCTTGTTTCCCATAGCAATGGCCTTATACATCATAGGCATAAGGGGGAAATGATAGGCAGCATGACATTCATCATTTTCACCCATATATTTCACAACTTCCGTTGGCTTCTGGCATGCTTCTGCAAGCATAAGAGTTCCTGGCTTTACATAATCCAAAACAGCTCTGAAAAACTTAACGATTGTGTGCGTGCTATCGAGATTTTCACATGCTGTGCCGTCTTCTTTCCAGAGATAAGGAATTGCATCAGCACGGAATCCATCAAGACCAAACGACTGCCAATAAAGCAGGTTACGAGTCATAGCAAGCAGCACCTCATGATTACGATAGTTTAAATCAGGCTGAAAGCTAAAGAACCTGTGGAAGTAATATCTGTCGCCGTGTTGCTCCCAGTTTGAGTCTTCAATACCTTTAAACAGCAAGCGTGCATCAAGATATTTATCCGGCTTATCACTCCATATATAATAATCACTAAACTCATTTTTCTCTTTCTTTTGTGACTCAAGGAACCAGGGATGCTGGTCTGATGAATGGTTAATAGCCACATCAAAGATCACTCTGATACCACGTGAATGTGCCTCTTCCAAAAACTTTCCAAACACCACTTCTTGTTCTTCCCTTGTACAGTCTTCTGGTAATCCCAGCAATTCAGGACGAATCATATCGTATTTGCTGATATCAAATCCTGCGTCACGCATAGGTGATTTCAAAACCGGTAATAACCACAAGCAGTTAACGCCTATACCTTGAATATAATCCAAACGGTCAATAAGTCCGTTAAAGTCGTTGTTATAAAGATCAACATAAAGAGCATAAACAACAGCATCTTTGTACCAATCACTAATGACTGATGTATTCTCTGTTGGGTTTAAGGTTGAAAGGAAAGATTCCAGTACGCTGACAGGCACGTCAGGATAAAGTTCCTTCCAGTAGTTATTAATTCTTGTTATATTATCCATGATTAGTTAGTGTAAATGTAAATCATTACAAAATTAGAATAAAACAGGCGTTTTGTTAACATTTTTGTAATACTGGGATAATATTAAATTTACCAAAAAATTAAAAACATCTGTTAAAACCATCTCAATCGTTTGCAATAAAGCAATAGAAATCAATATTTATAATTATTGTATGTATTTTGAAAAACAACATGTGTCTGATTACAGGTTATTATGATTTGGTTTATCTTTGATAGATTAAAAATTACAATATGGCGTCATCAGAAAAAACAATTGCTGTTCTTATTATCTTATTATCAGCGATTTCGCTAAACACAAATGCTCAGACAGTTTGGCTTAACCCATCAAATCCAACAATGGATGAAGAGGTAACTCTTACCTACAATACTAATTCCGGGAACAAAGGATTGGCAGATTGTGAAGGCGATGTTTATCTGCATACAGGAGTTATTACAGACAAAAGCATAGATGGTGGCGACTGGAAGCATGTTATAGGTAACTGGGGTGAAGCTGATAACAATACAAAAATGACAGACATTGGAAATGGTCTTTATGAGTTCACCTTCGTAATAAACGATTTTTACGGTCTGTACGATGATGAAACGGCTGAACAACTGGCTTTTGTATTTAGAAATGAAAACGGCACTAAAGTAGGCAAAACCGATAAAAGCGATAATATATTAATTCCCGTAAACGGATTTATCCCACCTGTTCCGGAAGGAAAAAGCTATAAATATGAATCACGACAGTACAAAAGTTATTTAAAACATGGTGACACTGTTGATATACTCACAACCAACGGTATCACACGTATTATCCCTTACTGTTCAAACATTATCGAAGTAAAACATTTCACCACTAGCATTATTCGCAACGACTCATCCAGTGCTGTGATAATGAAACCCAAGAAAACCTTCACAAGAGTTGAAGAAAATGATAACTATCTCAGCATACTTACCGACAGCATAACAGTAATCGCCTCCAAAGAACCATTTCATCTCATGTTTATTTACGGAAATGACACTATTCTCGAAGAAGAGAAAGGGCTTTATGAACGCACCGACAACGATGGTCTGCGTTTTAAAATTACTGAAAACGAAAAGATTTATGGTATGGGTGAACGAGCCATCGACCTTGATTTAGTTGGTGGTCGTTACAATATGTACAACCGTCCACAATATGGCTATGAGTTGGGAGCCCGCAACCTGAATTATTCTGTACCTGTTATTGTGTCATCAAATAAATACATGCTACTCTTCGACAATCCTGAAAAGGGGTATGCTGACATAGGAGAGACAGAACAAGGTATATTTGAATGGGGCGCCATTGGCGGGTTAATGAAATACTTTGTAATTACTGGTGATGATTATAAAACTATTGCCACAAACTACGATAAACTTACCGGATTTCAACCAATGCCCCCACTATGGGCTCTTGGCAACCTGCAGTCGCGAATGGGTTACCGCAACCAGGAGGAAACAGATAGCATCGTTAACCTCATGCAGCGGGAAGACTTCCCCCTCGACGCAATAATCCTTGACTTCTATTGGTTTGGCGATAGCATTAAAGGCACTATGGGCCGCTTAAAATGGTACAAACCTGCATGGCCTGACCCTGAACAGATGATATCAGGCTTACGCAAAAAAGGTGTAAAAACAATACTTATCACAGAACCATACATACTCGACTCACTTAAAAACTTTAATATAACCGACAGCTTAGGAATACTCGCTACCAACGATAAAGGAGAGTCTTATGTGAATAATGAGTTTTACTTCGGACATGGCGCTTTGATAGATATATTTAAACCCGCTGCCGGTGACTGGTTCTGGAAGCAGTATAAAAAACAAATGAATATCGGAGTTGCCGGATGGTGGGGTGATCTGGGTGAGCCTGAGAACCATCCTTCTGACCAGATTCATGTTGCTGGCAAAGCTGATGAAGTACACAATATTTATGGTCACTACTGGCATAAGGCCCTTTATAATCATTTTAGGGATGATTATCCAAAAATGAGATTATTCAACCTCAACAGGGCTGGCTTTGCAGGATCTCAACGATATTCCATTTACCCCTGGACTGGAGATGTTTCACGAACATGGGGCGGACTACAAGCGCAGATCCCTCTTATGATACATATGAGCCTTAGCGGACTGCCTTTTATACACAGCGATGCAGGTGGCTTTGCTCTGGGTATAAAAGACAATGAGCTTTACACACGCTGGCTACAAATGTCGTGCTTCTCACCTATACTAAGACCTCACGGATCAGTGATTCCTTCTGAACCTGTTTATTTCAATGATACCACCAAAACTATTGTCCGTAATTTCATTAAACAACGATATTCACTACTACCTTATATTTATACTACAGCCCAAGAAGCAGCAGTAAACGGCTATCCTGTTGTACGCCCGCTTTTCTTTGAGTTCCCCGACGATACTAACTCTTATACTGCTGCCAATGAATATATGTTTGGACCATCAATTCTTGTAAGCCCTGTTGTTGAACCTGGTATTACAACACAGGATGTGTATCTGCCTAATGGAGTTTGCTGGTATAACTGGTGGTGTAATATTAAAGAGAGCGGTGGTTCAAATATAAGCTACATGCTTAGCCTTGAAACAATACCTCTATTTATTAAAGGAGGATCATTTATACCTGTAACTAATCCTGTTAATAGTACAGATTATTATTCAACTGACTTTCTGAAAATTAAATATTACAACAGCACTTCTAAAACAGATACTTATACCATGTTCGAGGATGATGGACATACATTTGGTACTATTGATAACAGTGAATATCAGACACTGTGCTTCACTAAGGAAGCTTTCAGCAATGATACTGATATCATTACAATTGTTGTGGATGGTAGCTATCCCGGGGCTCCTGATAACAGAGACATATGTCTGGAGCTGATTGGCTACGATAATTCAAAAGATCTAAGAATATTCATTAACGGAACTAAATACAAAAAATCAGACTCAAAGGATAAGTCGGGATATTATTACGATGATATTACAACAAGCTGGAAAATCTGGTTTAACCTGAAATCAAGAAATACAGAAATAAAAATAAAACACTAAATAAAACACCTGACAAAATGAAAAGATTAAAAATTCGTTTATTTTCGTCGGCTATAATTTTGCTGGCGATAGCACTGATAACATCATGTGCAACAAAAGAAACAAAGAACACTAACAAAGAAAAAGAAATGAAAGTACTGAATCAGGACGAGGTTAAAAAAGCCAATATCTACGAGGTAAACATCAGACAATACACTGATGAAGGGACTATTAAGGCATTTGAGAAACATTTGCCCAGATTAAAAGAAATGGGAGTAGATATATTATGGCTTATGCCTGTTTTCCCTGTTGGTGAAGTAAACCGTAAAGGAACTCTTGGTAGTTATTACGCTGTAAAAGACTACAAAGATATCAACCCTGAGTTTGGAACAATACAAGACCTTAAAGATCTTGTTGCTGAAGCTCATAAGCTTGGCATGTTTGTTATTCTCGACTGGGTAGCTAATCACTCAGCATGGGACAATGTGTGGGAAGAAGAACATCCTGAGTTTTATGAAAAAGATTCTGAAGGTAACCTTGTTTCTCCTTTTGACTGGACTGATGTTATTTCTTTCGATTACAATAATCCTGCTATGCGCGACTCAATGGCTAATGCTCTCATGTTCTGGATTAATGAAGCAGATGTTGATGGTTATCGTTGTGATGTAGCTGGTATGGTTCCTACTGACTTCTGGAATAATGCACGTCAGAAGATGGATTCTATTAAGCCTGTGTTTATGCTTGCTGAAGATGAAGACAACGTTGGTCTTCTTGACACTGCTTTCAACATGAACTATGGATGGAAACTTCATAAGTTGCTTAATGCTATTGCTAAGGGTGAAAAAATATCTAATGACATTTGGGATTATCTAAACTGGAACGACAGTGTTTATCCGGCTAATGCCCAAAGAATGTATTTCACTACTAACCATGATGAGAATTCATGGAATGGTACAACCAAAGAAAGAATGGGTGATGCAACAGAAGTAATGGCAGTGTTAACTTATACTCTTCCTGGCATGCCTTTAATCTACAGCGGTCAGGAAGCTGGTCTCAGCAAACGTCTTGAATTCTTTGAAAAGGATACCATTAACTGGGATAATCTGGATGTTGCTGATTTCTACAAAACCATGAATGCTCTGAAGAGAAACAACAAAGCCCTTTGGAATTGCGATGATTGCAGCATGATCATTCGTCTTGGTGGCGGCGTAAACCCTCATGTTTTTGCTTTCATTCGTGAAAAAGATGGTGATGCAGTTGTAGGCGTACTTAATCTTAGTGCAGAAGATCAAACTTTTACTATCAGCAATGAAGAAGTAGCAGGTAAATTTACTAATGTATTCACAGGCGAAACTGTTGTTGTTGACAAACCAATAACTGTTGATTTAAAACCATGGGAATATATTCTTCTTGAGAGATAAAACTTATTACTAAAACAATTAAAAGGGACTTCATTACGCAGTCCCTTTTTTTGTATAACTAATAACAACAAACTCATATATAAAAAACCCTCCAGGGAAACGGAGGGTCAAAAACCAACAATTATGAAATAAAGCAGAATCATGGACTTGCTTTGTCCATTTGTAAGTATGCATTTACTAATTCAGTTACAAAAGTATATTACAATAAGATTTGCAAATGTTAAGCCGACTTAATAACTGTTAAGAAAAGTTAAACCCTGTGTTTCAATTATTTGTTAAAGTATTTTTGTGCCATGAATAAATGGGCTACAATTGCACTAATCTCTTTGGTAACTATTGCTACAATAGGACTTATGGGCATTCAGGTTTACTGGATACGCGACGCTGTGCAACTAAAACATTCAATATTTGTTAAGGATGTTAAAGAAGCTGTTAACGAGGTGGTTTTTAACATGGACCAAATGCGACTTGAAGACAGGATAAAACGTCAGCGAAGATTCTATGAAGAGAACAAAAGTTATTTTCAAGCCTATGATTCCCTTAGTCAGGTATTATATCTGAACTACAATAATCTTAATACACAAAGTGACATTGATATCTTTATTAAAAATCAAAAGTTAGCAGATAAGTTATACAATGATATAAATTTCAGTTACAACTCACAGGAACCAGGGAACTTCTATTACAGTAAGAAAGTAATTATCGACTCCCTTTTATCAAGGGCACTGAAGAAAAAAGATATATCAACAACCTTCGAGTTTGGTATTCTGAGCCCTTTGACAAACTCAATGATTGTACAGAAAACCGGTAAATATCCTGAGAAACTTATAAATGAAAGTTTTATTTTTGATTTAAACCCCTTGGGGTCGCTGTTCTCATATCCCAATAAACTGCTTCTGTATTTCCCCAACGAAAAGCAGTTTATTGTAAGCCAGTTATGGAAACTGCTGGCCGTTTCCGTATTGCTGTTTCTTGTAATAATTCTGTCGTTTTCTTTCAGTATATATACAATATTCCGACAAAAACGTCTATCGCTGATGAAAAACGACTTTATCAATAATATGACACATGAATTCAAAACGCCTATCTCAACAATAGCACTTGCGTGCGAAGCATTAAAAGATAAAGACATTCATAAAACTGAAAGCCTTTATGAGAACTATGTTGGTGTTATTAGTGAAGAAAATGGCAGATTGAGAGTTATGGCTGAGCAGATTCTTAAAACAGCAGTTATAGATAAAGGTCAGCTTAAGCTTAAAGTTATTGAGAATAATATTCATGATGTTATTGCAACTGCAGTTAATGCAAAAAAAATGGATGTTGAAAGTAAAGGTGGCAAAATAAGTGTACAGTTAAAAGCATTGCATTCTGTTGTTTTAGGAGATAATGTGCATCTTACAAATATTATTATTAACTTGCTCGACAACGCAATAAAATACTGTATTGTTGAGCCTGACATCATTGTAAATACAAATAATAGTGGTAACTTGCTGCTTATAAGAATAAAAGATAATGGAATAGGTATAAGTAAAGCCAACAGAAAAAAGATTTTTGAAAAGCTTTACAGAGTACCTACTGGAAATATTCATAATTTTAAGGGATTTGGTTTAGGCTTAAGCTATGTTAAAGCCATTGTTGATCAACATGAAGGAACAATTTCTGTTGATTCAGAACTTGGGAAAGGGTCAACATTTACCATTAAACTACCATGTATAACGAGTTAATTTCAATGCTATGAAAAAAGAAACACGAATACTGCTTGCTGAAGATGACAAAAATCTTGGAAATATTTTAAAGGCATACCTTGAAGCAAAAGGTTATCCTACGGTATTATGCCCCAATGGTAAAATCGCCTTTGAAACTTTTAAACGGGATAAGTTTGACTTTTGTGTGCTTGATATTATGATGCCTGAGATGGATGGCTTTACTGTAGCTGAGAAGATCAGGAAAATAGATAAGGATATTCCTATTTTATTTCTAACGGCAAAAGGAATGCAGGAAGACCGAATCCACGGTTTTGAAGTTGGTGCTGATGACTATCTAACAAAACCTTTTAGTATGGAAGAACTATTGCTTAGAATTAAGGCTATTATGCGCCGTAGCGAAAGCAATGAGAAAACAAATACTAAGTCTGTTTTTAATTTCGGTAAATATACATTTGAGTACAATCGCCAGGTTCTCATTTTTAATGGAAAAGAAAATAAACTTACATCCAAAGAATCAGAACTCCTTAAACTTCTGTGCGAAAACATGAATAATGTGCTCGACCGAACTGTTGCGCTTAACAAAATTTGGTTTGACGACAGCTATTTCAATGCGCGTTCAATGGATGTTTACGTTACAAAGCTACGTAAGTATCTCAAAGAAGACCCAAATGTTGAACTTATTAATGTACATGGCGTTGGCTTTAAGCTCGTTGTTACAAAATAGTTCTTATTGACAGGCTTCCTTGTAGCTTTGCTAATTCCCTTTTGTGCTGTTGCTCATTTTCTTTTGTGCTGTTACTATTTTCATACGTATGGAAATGGAGTTTCATAGGTATGAAAAAGAAGTTTCATACGTATGAAATTCTGATATGATACGTATCATAATTGCAATACTACAAAACAAATTAAGTAATTACTGCTGTAAAAAGACAGTACATTAAAGCGTATATTGAATCCCCCAATATGTAACGCAATCAGATACCTGCAATTCCGCACACAATTGCTATTGCTAAAACCACAGATCTAATATACTCCCTAAATATCATATTTAGTATATTTGCCTATGTAATATCATCAAGATGAACATGAAAAGACACACACCTCTTATTACTGGCTTATTATCAGCAATCCTTATTTCACTAGTATTCCCGGAAGTTGGCGTTAAAGTTGCATTTGTTTTTGAAAGTTGGTACACAATTACATGGATGTACATTCATCATATTACACAATTGCTTTTAGCAGTCATAACAATACTAATAATTGCCGTATTTAGGAAAGAAAGCCTAAGTAGCTGGGGGTTTAACTTTAACAAAGCAGCGTGGTCAGTAAGAGTTGCGCTCTTATTTGCACTAGTCTGGTTTATTATAACATATATTGTAACCACAAAAAGCAATCCCGGTTATAATCTTAACCCGGTCAATATTATATCAGATTTATTTTTCGACTTTATTATCACGCCATTATCAGAAGAGATACTATTCAGAGGATTGATAATGGGAATACTTTTGTTAGTAATAAAACAAAACCTTAAGCTGGGTCAGGTATCAATTTCATATGCAGGAATAATCACGGCGCTACTATTTTCATTAAGCCACATAGGAATAAACTATACGGATTTCACATTAAATATAAACTGGGTACAACTAATTTTTGCATTTTGGTTAGGCATTTTCTATGCATACATGCGCGACAAAACAGGCAATTTACTGGGTCCGGTAATTGCTCATGGTGCATCTGACGGGCTCATCACCCTGATAATGATCTTTACTTAATAACCTTCAGAATGTAATTTCAGCAATAAACTATTCAGAGTCTCGCTTAACATCAAGCAGATTCTGAATTTTTGTGAGCAAAATATTCTTGTCAAGAGGCTTTGAAACATATTCATCAAACCCTGCATCAAGATATTGCGCTTCATCTCCAGCAAAAGCGTATGCTGTTTGAGCAACAAATGGCACTCTCTTATATTCCGGTATACTTTCCCTGATATAGTTCATAAGGTCAACACCATTCCATGGAGCTGGTAAGTTAATATCCATTAGAATAACATCGAAGATATTTTTCGATTTAACCGATTTATTAAGCTTAGCTATAGCATCATCACCATCCACAGCTAATGTAACATGACCTGTTTTCTTAAGCATCTTCTCTATAACCATCCGATTCATACGGTCATCTTCCACAATAAATATTTTGAGAACACCCAAATCAGGAGCATTCATAATTGATGGCTTCACAGGGACAGACTCCTTCTCAGGGGAAACGCCTGTGAACTCACTATCACACGGAAGTGTAACCTTAACCTCTGTACCTTTTCCCTCTTCAGATTTAATATTCAAAGTACCATTCATAAGAATAATCAACCTGTTAGCAAGTATCAGCCCTAACCCCTGGCCAGTATATGTCATTGACGTTCCCTTTCTGCTAAAATCAAATGAAGTGATAAGTTGTTCAAGATTATCCTTAGCAATTCCAGTACCGCTGTCTTTAATTATGATACCTGCTGTTCCATCATCATTAAGCTGTGTTGAAACAGTTACAAATCCGGATGATGAATACTTTACAGCATTATCGGTAATAATCCTTAACACTTTAAGCAGATTAACTTTGTCAGCCTGAACCTGTTTAATATCATCATCAAATTTAGATTTAAAGACCAGTCCCTTTTCTTTTGCTTTTAACAGATACTCAGTTTCAATCTCACCAATCAATGAATTTAAGTCCACATCTTTAATATCAAGTTCAAGAATATTGGCTTCAATACTTGAAATATCAATCACATTAGCGATTAGGCTCATAAGCTTGGTTCCACTCTCCTGGATACTCTTTGCATAATCATACAAATCCTCATTACCCATAACAGCCAGTTCTGTTTCCAAAAGATCAGAGAAACCAAGGATACCACTCAAAGGAGTACGTATCTGATGACTCATGTTCCCGAAAAAGGCATTCTTAAGATAATTGGACTCTTCTGCAATTTTTAATGATTTCCTGCGCTCTATTAACGACTTTTTACTTTCTTCAAGCTCGGCTTCCTGAGAAATAGTGTTCAGTTTAACACCTTTATTAACTTCGCTGTTAAACTTATTAAATTTTGTATTTGCTTCCTCTAACTTTTTATTTTCAATGTTAATCTCCTTATGCAGAGATGATAATCTGGATCTAAGAACAACAATAGCAATCACTAAGATTAATACAACCCCAAGAAAAATAATCTGAAACAAAGTAATCCCTTCAAAACCCCTGCTTTCATTAGTATTCAATTCCTGACTTTTCAATTGATCTACACTTTCCCTTAGCTTATCATCTGCTAACTCAAGCTGTTTATTCAGATAATAAGTTGTTTTTTCAGCATTACCAGCATTATAATAAAGATCAGAAAGCAGCCCGTAAATCATATAGTTATTATTAACAGGCATTGGTTTGTCATTAATTCCAAGATATTTAACAGAATAATCAATTGCTCTTGATACATCAACATTGGCATATAAGAATGCAAGTTCATAGATTATTTCAGGGTCAACACCATTATCAGACAAATTAAGTCTGGTTTCAAGACTATCAATAATCATTGTAGCCTCAACAGTAGTAAGCTCCTTAGCTTGCGGGGCAGAAAATAATAACACAGGAAACATAAATAATAATAAAAACCAGACCTTTCGCATATCGTACTATTTATTGCTTTTTAACCTCAAATATAGGCTTTTTGTTACATTAAATATGTAGAAAAATGTATTATAGTTTGAGTTTTTTTTATCTTTATGCACGCTAATTTGTTTGGCAAACACCAATAAGTTACTAATTATCAATTCTATAAATACTATTTTATGATTAAAAAGATTCTTGTTGCCAACAGAGGAGAGATTGCAATTAGGGTTATGAGAAGTTGCCGTGAGATGGGCATCGAATCCATTGCTGTTTATTCTGAAGCCGACAGAACATCAATGCATGTCAGATATGCTGACGAAGCCATGTTCATCGGGCCGGCACCATCCAATCAAAGCTATCTTGTTATCGACAACATCATCGAAGCTGCCAAAAAGAGCGGCGCAGATGCTATCCATCCCGGATACGGTTTTCTTTCCGAAAACGCTGAATTCAGTGACAGATGCAAAAAAGAAGGGATAATATTTATCGGACCTTCATCCTATGCTATAGAAACCATGGGAGACAAAATCACAGCCAGAAAAAAGATGATGAGTGCCAATGTGCCTGTCGTTCCCGGAACTGCAGAACCTATTACTGACTTTGATGAGGCTGTGAAAATCATCAGAGAAATCGGACTACCTGTAATGATTAAAGCAAGCGCAGGAGGAGGAGGTAAAGGTATGAGACTGGTTACTAAGGATGAAGACATAATATCTTCTGTTAAAGCAGCCAAATCAGAATCCCTTGCAGCATTCTCCAATGATGCAGTGTATATCGAGAAGTACATAAGCTCACCTCACCATATTGAATTTCAAATTATTGCCGATAATCACGGCAATTGTGTCCATCTGTTTGAAAGAGAGTGCTCAGTACAGAGAAGACATCAGAAAGTAGTAGAAGAAACCCCCTCTCCTATCTTAACAGATAAGGTAAGAATGGAAATGGGCAAACATGCTGTGGCAGCAGCAAAAGCTGTAAATTACAGCGGTGCAGGAACTATCGAATTCATTGTTGATGAGAACCTAAACTACTACTTCCTGGAAATGAACACTCGTTTGCAGGTAGAGCATCCCATTACAGAAAGGGTAGTTGGTGTTGATCTTGTTAAAACACAGATTAAAATTGCCAACAATGAAACACTTCCTTATAAACAGGAAAACCTCAGACAATATGGTCACGCAATTGAGGTAAGGATATATGCCGAAGATCCTGATAATAACTTTATGCCAAACCCTGGACGTATTGAACATATTACCGAACCTCTGGGTTTAGGTGTGAGGCACGATGGCTATGTATATGCCGGTTATACAATCCCTATTCACTACGACCCTATGATTTCAAAGCTTATTGTTTGGGCCCTTACCAGAGAAGAAGCAATCGAAAGACTAAAAAGAGCGCTGTATGCTTATAAAATCACTGGAATAAAAACTTCTATTCCTTTCCTTTATAGAATACTGGATGTTCCTGATTTTATTAATGGCAGATATAATACTCATTTTATTCAGGATAACGAGAAGTACCTTAAAGTGAGAAAAGATGTGCCGCAAAGGGTTAAGGATATGGCATCAATTGCTGTTTTTGCTGATTTCCTTTCGAAACTCAATAAACATGGTAAAAAACAGTGTAAACCACAACTTAACGACTGGAAGTCGTATGGACGAAAGAAAAATGTTTCTCATTTTTAACACACAAAATCACTAATATGGCTTATGAAATAAAGATCGGTGACGAAGTTGTCGGTATTAAACTATTAAATGTTGAAGGCAATATCATGGAATTTGATATTGACGGAAGAAGATATAAAGTTGATATTGTAGAGGTTGAAAACGGAATATACTCCATACTATACAATGACATCTCTTATAATATTGAACTCATTAACAGGAAAAGGAACTCCTATCACGCTACTACTCTTTACAATTCATTTGATATAGATGTGATAGACGCTGAAGAAAGATATAAAAACAGCCGAAAGGACCACGATGATGATGATGATGCTCATATCTCAACTCCTATGCCGGGCAAAGTTGTCAAGATTCTTGTAAAAGAGGGCGACAAAGTCAAAGGTGGGGAAACTGTTATCATTGTCTCTGCCATGAAAATGGAAAGTGAGTACAAGGTTAAAAAAGACAGGCTTATTAAAAAAATACTCGTTAAAGAAGGAGATAATATTGAAGGCGATCAGCCATTAATTACACTTGAATAGTTTCGATAATACCTTTTTTTAATACACAAAAACACAGAAAATGTCACTACAAAATAAAATAGATATACTTGAAGATAAAATTCGTCAGGCAGAACTTGGCGGTGGTCAGAAAAGAATTGACAGACAACATGCAGCAGGCAGACTAACTGCAAGAGAAAGGATTCTTCAGTTACTGGATCCTGACACATTTGTCGAGATAGACAAATTTGTTAAGCATCACTGTACAGACTTTGAAATGGAAAAGAACAAAGTATATGGAGATGGTGTTGTAGTAGGTTATGGCAAAATAGATAATAGACTTGTTTATGTCTTCGCCCAGGATTTCACAGTACTGGGAGGATCACTAAGTCGCACTAATGCCAATAAGATAACCAAGATTATGGATCTTGCTGTAAAGATGGGTGCGCCTGTAATAGGATTAAATGATTCGGGCGGCGCACGTATACAAGAAGGTGTTGAAAGCCTTGCCGGTTATGCCGATATCTTTTACAGAAACGTTCGGTCTTCAGGTGTTGTGCCGCAGATATCTGCTGTACTTGGTCCATGTGCCGGTGGCGCTGTTTACTCACCTGCAATAACTGATTTTATCCTGATGGTGAAAAGCACTTCTTTTATGTTCGTCACCGGTCCTGATGTTATCAAAACTGTAACCAACGAAGAAGTGACAATGGAAGACCTTGGTGGTGCTATGTCACATAATAAGAAATCAGGTGTAGCTCACTTCACTGCGGAAAATGATGAGCAAGCCATGATGATGCTTCGCGAATTAATGAGTTTTCTTCCTTCAAACAATATGGAAGACCCTCCTGTTAAAGTTTGCACCGACGATTTAAAACGCATCGAACCAAAACTTGATGAAATAGTACCAACAGACCCTAATAAACCATACAACATGTATGATATTATTATGCCTGTTATCGATAATCATCATTTTCTGGAAGTACAGCCACATTATGCACAAAACATTATTGTTGGCTTTGCACGTATTGCAGGCCATCCTGTGGGGATTGTTGCTAACCAGCCTCAGGTGCTGGCAGGCGTTCTTGATATAAACAGCTCCCAGAAAGCAGCACGTTTTGTCCGTTTCTGTGATGCCTTTAATATTCCACTGATTACTTTAGTTGATGTACCAGGATTCCTACCGGGAACAGCTCAGGAATTTGGCGGAATAATTAAACATGGCGCTAAGCTTCTTTACGCTTTCGCTGAAGCAACAGTCCCTAAAATAACGCTTATTACAAGGAAAGCCTATGGTGGTGCTTATGATGTGATGTCAAGTAAACACATTGGGGCAGATATTAATTATGCTTATCCTACGGCAGAAATTGCTGTTATGGGACCTGAAGGGGCTGTTAATATCATTTATAAAAACATCCCTCCTGAACAACGCCCGGAAAAGGTATCTGAATACAGAAGCAACTTTGCAAGTCCTTACAAGGCTGCTGAAATGGGATATATTGATGAAATTATCATCCCTCATGAAACACGCAGAAAGCTTGTACAGGCTCTGGATATGACCAGAAACAAAACGGATAATTCTTTGCCGAAGAAACACGGGAATATCCCTTTGTAGATACCTACTATAATATAACATGTTTTAAGATATGCCTGATGAATATATTCAGGCATATCTTAAAAATATTACTCAACCTGCTCCATATTCAAAAAATATATTACTTTTGCAACATTGTTGCATTTGAAATGTTGTTGCATATATGAAGGCTGTTCAAATATTAGTAGATAGTAATCTTAAACGTACAAGCTGTCGTGAAGGAATTATTGATGTTTTAATTAATGCCAAACAACCTCTTTCTGAAAATGAAATAAGAGAAAGATTAGTTGGCAATTACGACAGAACAACTTTTTACAGATCATTTAAGACTCTGGAAGACAATAAAATTATTCACAAGATTGTAATTGACAACCAACTTGTAAAGTTTGCTCTTGACAACTCTATAACACATAAAAAGGAGCATGCTCACTTTTTCTGCCAAACATGTCACGCTGTTCTTTGTCTTGACGACGTACCCATTAATAAATATTCACTGCCTGAAGGATATCAACATAACGAAACAGAGATCATTATAAAAGGGACATGCCCTGTTTGTAATAAATAATACCAGATAATTGAGAATAACAAAGAAACATATAACCTTACTGTTTGCGGGATTATTTATTTTCCCCATAATGTTTCAGTCAATGCACATGTTGTGGCATCGCACACAAGGCATTGAATGTTATCACGTTGTTCAAACAAATGGCGGCAATATAATTCTCACAGAATCACATAATCATTGTCCCATTTGTGAATACCAATTTTCAATCAATGATGTAACTGATATTTATTATTCGGAGATAAAACTGCCTGAATCCTTGGGTGATTTCCAAGTAAAGGCAACAGCGCAGTATTATATACTTATTCCACGCTTTACAAATACCAGAGGTCCACCAGCCTAAAACCTATCGATAAATATGCAATCTTCTTTAAGTGCAGATCACTTTTCCTGCAAAAAGAATTGCATCATTCAACAACAACTTCTTGTTATTAAATTCAAAGTTAAAGTATGCAGAGACTATTCATGCTCATAATTAGTATGAATATCATTCTTACAACTTTTGCACAAAAAGAAATAAGCCTGAGTGGATATATCTTCAATGAAGAAAATAAACCATTAGTTGGTGCTTCTGTCTTTTTAGCACCTGCAGCAAAAGGTGTAATTACAAATATTCATGGGAATTATAAAATAAGCAACCTCGAAAAAGGTCGGTACAGGATTGAGATTTCATATATTGGATATAATCCAGTTATTGATACTATAAATCTATATCACGATACTATTTATACAGCCCATCTCATTGTATCACAAATGGAATTGCAGGAGGTTGTTGTAGAAGGCAATCATGTTGAATCAAGGAATAAGAGTGAGTCGTTGAATATTGAGATTGTTAATGGTGAATATCTTAAAAGGAATCTTGGTGGTAGTTTAATGAAATCCATTGATCGGTTGCCAGGAGTAACAACCATTGACATAGGCTCAGGGCAGTCAAAGCCTGTGATCCGCGGACTTGGTTTTAATCGTGTAGTTGTTGTTGACAGAAATATCAAACATGAGAGTCAGCAATGGGGAGCAGATCACGGGCTTGAGATAGATCAGTATTCTGTTGATAATATTGAAGTTGTTAAAGGACCGGCTTCTCTTATGTATGGATCAGATGCTATTGGTGGTGTAATAAATCTGAATAGCAACGATATTCCTGAAGTAAATTCTATTGGAGCAACGGTTGACCTTTCGGGGAAGACCAACAATGATTTCCTGGGAACTTCGGTATCATTGTTTGGCAGGAAAGACTGGTATTACTCCAAATTAAGATTTACAATTCTTGATTACGGTGATTTCAAAGTACCTGCTTCAACAGTTGATATCTATTCATATAAAGCTGAGCTTTACAACAATTATATGAGAAACACTGCAGGAAATGAGCAAAATATCAACCTTACATTTGGAATGATATTACCAAAGTTCCAAAGTAGTTTTTTCATTAGTGACCTTAATAGCAAGAGTGGCTTCTTTGCAAATGCTCACGGACTGGAGCCAAGAAATGTTGATACTGATTTACATGATAAATCAAACAGAGATATAAACTACCCTTACCAGAATGTTAATCACCTGAAGGTTATTAACAGAAGTCAGTATATCATGAGAAATGCCTCACTGGAGACCGATTTAGGATTTCAACGCAATTTCCGACAGGAATGGAGCCAGTATGTTAGTCATGGCTATATGCCTGCAATATTCCCGGATACATTGAGCTTCAATCCTGATCTGGAGAGGCAGTTTGACAAATACGTATATTCAGGAAACATGAGGCTTACAGGATATCTCTCTGAAAAGAATCAGTTTAATGGCGGTATTACCGGAGAATATCAGGATAACAGAATTGGAGGTCGTGGGTTTATCATTCCGGCATTTAAGCAATTAAATCTGGGCGCATATGTTATTGCAAAACACATCTTTACAGAAAACAGCTCCATTCAGGCCGGCATAAGGTACGACTATGGGAATATCATAACACAAGAGTACTACGACTGGTTTGAATCACCTGTTATTACAGACGGCGACACAACATATGCCTTTCTTAAAAGAGCAGATCATCTAAACAGAAGCTTCTCAAATATTTCATGGTCACTTGGATACATTTATCAGCTAAACAACTGGCTTCTGAAAGCCAACGCAGGTAAAAGCTTCCGAATGCCAATCGCAAAAGAGCTGGCCGCCAATGGAGTGAATTACCATCATTTCAGTTATGAAGTTGGCGATCCTGACTTATCCTCAGAGATATCATACCAAATAGATTTGGGTATTGAATATAATTCAGAGAAAATGGCCATCGGGGCAACCCCTTTTATAAACTATTTCCCTAATTATATCTTTCTCAATCCCGGTTATGAGCACGATAGGCTGTATGGCAATGGTAACCAGGTTTACTATTATACACAAAGTAGGGTTTTTCGATATGGCGGAGAAATACATTCACATTATCAGTTATTGAAAACTCTTCAGCTTGGTGTAATTGGCGAATATGTTTATTCAGTTCAGCTATCAGGTAAAAAGAAAGGATTTACGCTTCCTTTTTCGCCACCTGCGTCTGTAATATTCAACATAAAATATCAAAATCAAAGACTACTCTTTCTCGATATGCCATATTTTTCAATAGATTATTTGATCACCGCAGCACAAAATAATATTGTGCCACCTGAAGAACCAACAAAAGGCTATCAGGTAATTAACATTGCCTTTGGTGGAGAGATACGAATAAAAAGCCAGAGGATTGACATCAATCTTCAAATACAGAACCTTCTTAATAACAAATATTTTAATCACACAAGCTATTACAGGCTTATTAATGTCCCTGAGCCGGGAAGGAATTTAATCATTAATATTTCCATCCCCTTTTCAGGAAAAATAAAACAAAATCAGAATAACAATAAAATTTAAAATTATGAATACAAGAACACTTATTATTTTAATTGCAGCAATAACAACCTTTACTTTATCATCATGCACAAAAGATGATAACACTATTCCAGTACCAACAGCAAACATTACAGAATTGGGATACGAGAACAGCAGAATAGCATATGCCGGCAGTGACCTGCACATTGAAGCAGATGTAGTTGCCGAAGGAACAATTGACAATATCACAGTACAGATATCGCCTTTTGAGCAACAAGAAGAGAACTGGGAAGCCGATACCACTTATACAGAATTTTCAGGATTAAAAAACACTACTTTTCATAAACATATCGAAGTACCTGATTATGCCGAAGAAGGCTATTACAGCTTCTCTTTCATTGTTAAAGACATGGAAGGGCAAGAGACTATTATTACAGACACACTGGAAATTAAGCTACCCGACGATGATACAGCTCCTGTAATTTCAGTATCAAGCTCCCCTTCAGAGAATCAGGTTTTTAACAATGGAGAAACAATCAGCATCAGCGGTATTGTAAGCGATGATCAGGCTCTTGGCGGATTATATATCGGTCTGGTTCGCGTTAACCAAAACCTGTCTGACGAAAGTGTAAACGCTACTAATACAATAGCACTCCTTCACACCCACGACTTTGAAGACTCAGGAGAATATTCCTTTTCAGCAGAAATAAACATTGGAGCAACCTACGACAACAACATAACACCAAATGAAATATCAGGAGAAATTTCCTGGCAATCCTCAGATTATTACATCATTGTAAAAACCGTGGACGCCTTCGGAGGTAATTGGACATTTTCAGATCATTACTCAATAATAATTAACTATTAAATTATTTAGATAATGAAAAACTTTAAGATATATTACTTCCTCATAATCGCAGTAATTATAGCCACATCATGTACTAAGGATGAAGATATCGACAAAACAGAACCTGTTATTGATTTGAACTTCAGTGAGGCATTTCCAGTAAACTGCGATACAATATATTTTGGTGAATCATTCACTTTCAAGGCATTATTTACAGATAATATTCAACTGGGTTCATACAGTATCGACATCCACAACAACTTCGATCATCATTCACATACAACCGAAGTAACCGAATGTGAATTGGATCCTGTTAAGGAAGCCATTAATCCATTTGTAACAATTGAAGATTACGATATCCCGGAAGGACAAAATGAATACTTAACAGACATAAGTGTAACCATTCCATCCGGAAATAGTGATGGTGAATACGACGAAGGGGATTATCATTTTTTCATAAGCCTGACAGACCATGAAGGATGGTCATCACAAAAAGGACTAAGTATAAAAATGCTTCATCGCTATTAGATTCTGATTTTCACTTGAGAAAACATCTGTTCACACTTGTGTAAAGTCTTCTTTTCACTTGTCTGATTAACATTCTGATGCGCATCAGGATTACTTTTGATGCGCATCAGGATCATTCTTGATGCGCATCAGAATTGTTTTTGATGCGCATCAGGATTATTTTTTGTGAAGTGGAAATGTGTCATTTGTGAAGTGAAAATAATTGTTTTGACAAGATTCGAGCGACAATTCGAAAATCTTCATAACAAAAAAGGCTGCTTCAAATGAAACAGCCTTTCTAATATAATTTTAATAAATATATCTATTCTTCCTCTTCCAAAGATTCTTCGTAAGCTTTCAGGAGAGCATCCTGAACATCAGAAGGAACTTGTTGATAAGTATCATATTTTGATGAGAAAGTACCACGACCTGAAGTAATAGCGCTTAATGATGTAGCATATTTGCTCATTTCAGCAGCAGGCACTTTAGCTTTAATAAGCTGGTTACGGCCAACAGCATCCATACCCATAATAATACCACGACGCCCCTGAAGGTCAGTCATAACAGCACCCATCATATCTTCTGGCACGCTAATCTCAACATCATTAATAGGCTCCATAATCTTAGGACCAGCATTTTTAAATGCAGTACTAAATGCATTACGTCCGGCAAGTTTAAAAGAGATTTCATTTGAATCAACCGGGTGCATTTTACCATCATAGATATAAACAACAATATCACGTGCATAAGAACCAGTAAGAGGGCCTTCGTTCATACGTTCCATAATACCTTTAAGAATAGCAGGGAGAAAACGAGCGTCGATAGCACCACCAACGATACAGTTATTGAAAACAAGCTTACCACCCCAAGGAAGATCATGAACATCAGTTCCACGAACAGGGATATCAGTTGGATTTTTATAACCTTCAGTGTAAGGCATGATTCTTAAGTGCACTTCACCAAACTGACCTGAACCACCAGATTGTTTTTTATGACGGTAATCTGCATTGGCAGTCTTTGTGATAGTTTCACGATAAGGAATCTTAGGTACAAATACTTCAGTTTCAATTTTAAACTGATTATTCAGATACCATCTTATAGTATTTATATGAAATTCACCCTGAGTTTTTACAAGCATTTGCTTAAGTTCACGTGAAAATTCAATTTCAATAGTTGGGTCAGTACGATGTAACTCATTAAGTGAAGAGCCAAGCTTTTCATCATCAGAGCTATTAACAGCCTTCATAGCCATAATATAAAGATGTGCAGGCAATGGTAATGGTTCAAAACCAGAATCAGACTCTTTAGATTCCATTAGTGAGTCATTAGTTTTCACATCTTTAAGCTTAATAGTAGTTGCAATATCACCAGCAACAACTTTTTCAAGCTTCTCACGATTTTTACCGTTAAGAGCAACAAGCTGTGAAATTCTTTCCTTATTACCATTACGAGGGTTAATAAGGTCCATACCTTCAGTTACAGTACCACCATATACTTTAAAGAAAGACACCTCACCTAAATGCTGTTCAATAGAAGTTTTAAACACAAATAATGCAGTAGAGTCTTCGGTTTTGCATCCAAACTCTTTTCCATCTTTCGTTTTACGAGCTGGCATTTGATCAGGAGAAGGACATGATTTAGTAATAAAGTCCATAATACGAGTAGCACCAATACCATGTTTAGCAGCAGTACACATAACAGGGAAAATAGAACGGCTGATAAGACCCAAACGAATACCTTCTCTCATTTCTTCAAGAGTAAGAGTATCATTCTCAAAATATTTTTCCATTAAAGCTTCATCACCTTCAGCAGCATTTTCAATAAGAGCTAAATGCAATTCTTCAGCTTTATCTTTTTCAGAAGCAGGAATATCAGAAACTTCAGGTTCACCACCTTCAGCATCAAACTTAAGCTGCTTCATCATCACAAGGTCGATTATAGTATCAAAGCCTTCACCAGCATTTACAGGATATTGAGTAACTGTAACTTTTTCACCGAAATACTCTTTTAACGAACGAATAGTTTCATTAAAGTTAGCACCGTGATGGTCAAGTTGATTCATAGCAAATACAACAGGCACATTCTGATCATCAGCCTGTTTCCATGCTGTTTCAGTTGTTGCTTCAACACCACTCTGACTATTCACCATAAACAATGCAGTATCCGCAACATTAAGAGCAGCAATAATTTCACCAATATAATCAGAAAAACCAGGAGTATCCAGAAGGTTTATCTTTTTATCATTATAAGTTGTATAGAGTAATGAAGAGTGAACAGAATGCTGACGGTCAAGCTCAATTGGCTTGTAGTCAGAAACTGTGTTTTTATCATCAACACTTCCTCTTCTGTTTATAATTTTCCCTTCAAAAACCATGGCTTCAGCCATTGAGGTCTTTCCCGATTTTGCAGCTCCGATAAGAGCAATATTTCTAATGTCTTTAGTTTCGTAAACCTTCATCCTTCAGTAATTTATACTATTTTTAATAATTGTTATATCACAGAAAACCAACATGCTACATACATATATTTCTTATAAATTGTAAGCTTCGAAATATAAGCAAGTTAGCACCTGACAAAACAGGTGCGCAAATGTAGTAAAATTAATTTAACCCCGAAATATTATTAACGAATTTATCACGTTAACAATCATTTCCCGCATTTAGCAGTCAATACAGCTTAATTATTTAAGCTTCTCATGAATAACCTTCCAGGCATCTTCAGGTATTTTAGCTCCGATAACACGAATAACATGTTCAGCCAACAAATTACCAGCTTCACCAGCCTTTTGAAGATCAAGGTTATTGACAATACCAAAAAGAAATCCGGCAGCATAAAGGTCGCCTGCACCTGTTGTATCTAAAGGTTTCACACCTTCACTGGCAGAAACAACAGCTATCTCATCGCCTTTTTTAATTAGAGACCCTTTTTTACCAATCTTCACAACGGCTATATCCACCCATTGTGCTATTTTATTAAGAGCAGTTTCTGGTTCAAGTCCGGTAAAAGCCTTAGCTTCTTCTTCATTGGCAAAAAGTATGTCAACATAATTTTTAACCATCTCAGTAAGAAACTCCAGATTATCTTCAACAACATTATAGCTCGCCAGATCAATAGATACTTTAAGTCCGTTTTCTTTTGCTTTTTTCAGGATTGTTTCCAACAGAGCATGGTTCTGCACCAGATAACCTTCAACGTGGAGTATATCATGATCATTAAAACTAACACTGGTTATATGATCAGAAGATAGCTCAATGGCAGCACCCAGAAATGTTCCAAACGTACGCTCCCCATCTTTACTAATCATAGCATTTGCAATACCTGAAGGTGATTTACTTTTGATAAGCATAGGCTCAATATTGTTTTTGAGCATATCATTATGAAAAAACTCACCGATTTCATCATCACCCACTGTGCCGATAAATGAAGTTTTAACACCAAGACTAGCTAAACCATGAATAGTGTTGGCAGCACTTCCGCCTGAAGCCATACTCTTCTCAAGAATATCACTGTGCTTTTGAATATTCGCTGACTTCTCAACATCAACAAGCTGCATACTTCCTTTAGGTAACTCCAATGTTTCAAGGAGTATATCATCATCCAGTTGGATAAGCACATCAACGAGCGCATTACCAACGCCTAATATCTTTGTCATAGAAATATTTTTGGGCAAATTTACAATTAATTGATAACAATCCTTGAAGTTACCACACCATTAGCTGTTCTTATCTCGATAAAATAAATTCCAGCCTGAAGCTGCGGTAATTCAATTGTAACATGACAATTATCATTACAACCTATATTATTCCTGCTATAAACTTTGTATCCCTGGACACTAAATACATCCACTGCAAAGCTATTGTCATTGCTTTCAAACTCAATATTGAAGCTACCGTTAGCCGGATTAGGATATATTCTAAGCCCCTTAAATAGGTTTTCAGAAATACCGTCAGGGTTACTGAATGTTACCATAACACTACCTCTGGTAGAGCATCCGTTAATCAATCCCATCACAGCATATTCATAGGTACCAAAATGCACACCATCGTTAGTAACAGTTATTTCTTGTGTTGTTTCACCAGTTGTCCATATGTAAGAATTAAACCCGGCACCTGCATCCAACAATTTACTTGAGTCAGGCAATAGGTCAAAATCAGAGCCAAGATCAATTTCTCCTCCATTGGCATAAACAGTCGTTATTAAAGTATCATATCCCCAACAACCAGTTGTATCGATTAATCCATAAACAACCTCATGCATTCCCGTTCCGGCTAATGAAGGATAAAATTCATCCCCAACAATGCCATCACTATAAAAAGATCCTCCTGAAGGCACTCCCACCAGAACCTGAGCATCATCATTCTCGCAATAAGCCTGAAGCAATCCAGAGAAACTCACAACCGGAGCTTCAATAATTGCCATCTCAACACTATCAGTGTGCACACAGCCATCAACAGAAGTTCCAGTGAGCCATACTTTGGTTGTGTCTGTAATAATAAAGGAGTATTGAGCTGTGGTATCATCACCCGGTGTCCATAAATAAGTATCAGCACCAGTTGCTGTAAGTACAATCTCTGAATACTGACAAACAACATTAGTATCATATTCAATTGCCGTCTCAGCTGGAGATAAAATAGAAACAATAACAGTATCCATGGCAAAACATAATGAATCAGCAAATGCCGTTTCTGCAATATATGCGGTTGTTGAGTCAGGCACTACAGTAACAACCGAATCCATTGAAATTGTATCAGTACCTGCAATCCATCTGAATATTGTGCCACCCGTTACTTTCAGGTCAATACTATCGCCTTTGCAGAGAGAAGTATCATTTGTTACTATAATATCCGGCCAAGGGAATACGGACAAATAAACTGAATCGATGGAATTGCAACCATTAACACCAAATGCAGTAACAAAAAGCGTCCCGGATGTATCAGGTTCGACAAGAATAAATTCCTCAGTATATGTAACAGTATCAATATTATTAAACACCCAGTTAAGACTGTCAAATTCACCAACAACCAACAAGCCCGGGTCAAAATCAATACCATCACAAGACCTTATAGTATCTGCATCAAACTCCATGATTGGCACATCCAAAGTAAATATAGTAATTGTGTCAGAAGCTGTTGATCCTATTGTATCTTCAACAGTTAGTGAAAAATCGGTTGTAAGTTCAGGACATACAATAACAACAGAATCATTTGAAAACTCCTCACCATTTTCATACCACCAATACATACTCATATTTGGTGGTCCGTGAAGTGTGTCACATGTACCAATACAAATCGTATCATCAGGTCCAAGAGAGAAGTTCAAAAAGTCAATATTAACAAGGATATTATCTTCAGCAGGACAGCCATAGATGTTGGTGGCCACATGCCTGAATAAAGTAGTATCCTCCGGACATTCATAAATATCCTGCGTTGTAGCAATTAATGAATCTCCAATGAGCCACTCCCAGGTATAATCACCAACAGCGCCCTCTAAATCAATACAATCACCATATTTTATTGTTGTAGTATCAGGCTGTAAGTCGATTTCACAATCGCAAAATCCGTCATTATACACTGTCCCGGGTATATCACAAAGCACCTGTCGTAATGAGTCTTTATGTGATCCATTTTCAAGAGTAATAACATAATCCATTGCAACCCATGCATCATATTGAGTTCCTGAAGCAACTGCAATATTAACCATTGAATCAGCAAGAACTGTATCAGGAATAATCACTTTACCGTCCCAGTTAAGGTTAATCAACCCATCTGTTTGACCAATACCAGTGTAAGTATGATCATCATTACCATAGATAGTAATATCAGATATAGCAGCATCGGCTTCGATAACAATTGATGAAGAATAGAACCTGAGGTCATCAGGAGCTTCACCATCATATGAAATATAAACTGTTGATCCATCCACTACATAATGCATAGAAACAGCATCACGTACAATCAGATAATCCTGAATCTCTTCATCTGTAGTCATAAGGATATTATCCAAACCATCAGCACCATAAGTATTTGCGATATAATTGAAATCAGAGGTGAAATCATCAAAAAGATAATTATTTACAAGTGAATGAGTAAATATTGGAGACCAATAATTCTTTCCATAATTCGAAGAATCAGCAAGTCCGTCAACAAAATCAGGAACATTTAAGTCTTCCGCAATAAGCCTGTACAAACTTTGGGGTTGAGTCCAGTCAATTAATGAATCATTGACATTGCCTCCATTATTTCCCAGAGGAAACTGCACATTCTGATTAAGAGCAGAAATATTTCCCAAGTTAAATGATGGCTGAGTATAATAAGGATTCCCATTAGGATTCACAAAAATATTTGTTATAACACCACCTTCAGTAGTTTCGAAAAGGGATCTTCTGATATAGCTTCTTCCTCTATTTATAGAATAATCGACAAAGTCAGTATTGGAGCTGGCATCCGAATTAACGCCATGATTATAAATTCCCCATCCTTGTCCATAAATAGTATCCATTTGTTGCCAGGATAATTGTCCCGAACTATTATCTATATGTACATCAGGACCATTATTTCCACTATTTCCGAAACAATATACAACCGCACTCATTTTAAATTCATGCATGTTACCACAACCATCAGAATAGAAAAGGCCCGGATAAGATTCTCCATCAACCACTCCACCATGAAATACAGGATAGCCATTTGTATATAATGATAAGTCAGCATCATCTATCTGCATACTCAAAGCAAAAGTCTTATTATATTTTAAAGGAGCTTCAAAAACATTTAATGAAGATGGTGGATTATTAAAGGTTACAATAATTACATCTACTCCCACAGGAGTGGTTCCCTGTTGTGCTAATACATTAATACCAGCTGTAAGCACAATAGTAAGTAATATGTATTTAATTAATGCCTTCATCTTCTCCTGTACTTAAAATCCTGAACTTCAGGATAGCCCACACTACCTGACCTTTTTTTACTTTTTTTGCTTTCACTATATTTTCCAGAGTTATCGCTCTCAAAGTAATTATCATTATCAATAAATCCGAATCTGAATCCCAGTGTAATCTCATGTGCACCACCGGAGCCCTGATAAATATTACCCAATCCAACTTCATAAGAGTAGGCTAACACAAAACCCTTAGTAACGTGAGCTCCAATGGAAATATCCATAGCTCCTCCACTTCTGTAAAGCAAGCCTCCCCAAAAACGGTTATGGATTATAGCTGTTGCTGAAAGATCAAAAGAACCAGGCTCATCGGCTGTTTTATAAACAACGCCCATGGTTTTCAGCTTAAACTGTTCACTTAAATCAAAAATATAAGAGGCGTAAATTCTGAACTCACGTTGCGACCTGTAAATAAAATCAGAACCTTCAGTATAATCCTCATTTCTGCCAAACAAAGCCGGCATAGACAACCCTATATCAAGATTATTCCAATTATAGTTCAAACCAAACCCAGCATTAAAAGAAGTGCTGTTAATCTTATCAGGGTTATTCACCAGAAGAGGGTCATTCGTGTTGATCCCAACTGCATCAGCAATATCAACAGTGCCCTGATAAAGAGAAGTCCAAATACCAAAAGACAGGAACTGATTATTTTCAACCTGAAGCTTATAAGTATATGAAAGATCTATTTTCAATACAGTAAGAAGTCCGGTTTTATCACTGGTAACATTACCCCCCAGCCACATACGGCCATCATAAATATTACCAAAGCCATTTACATTAATGGTTCTCGGATGCCCGTCAATATCCGTCATACTGGTCCGGTAATCTGCAAAAACCTCAGAATAATCATACATTCCTGCCATTGCAGGTGATAAAGAATAGCTGTTAAAAATATATTGACTACCAGGATAAAACTGCTGAGAATATCCTGCCAATGCCAGTAAACTGAACACAAACAATGCAATATTTCTTTTCAACACCTTCATTTACCTGATAATTGTTATGCTACCTTTAACTTTTTTATTATCGGCGTCCTCTACTATATAATAATAGGTGCCCTGAGGCAGAACATTACCATTATATGTACCAGACCATGTATTGTCATAGTTATCCTGATTAAAGACAAGCTTACCATTTCGGTTGTATATACTCACAGTAAAAGGAGTTGTTATTGTAGAGTCATTAACAATCCAATAATCGTTATAACCATCACCGTTTGGTGTGATTAAGTTCATAATACTATTACCCGAAGGCTGTGGCTCAACTCCCCACATAGTGTGAAATTCCTGATAAGCATCACATCCATTTTTAAATACATTAATATAAAAATCGCCTTCTTCAGCAATAATAACTGACCCACTAGTACTCCCATCAAACCAAACCACAGAATCATAGGAGTTAAAATCCTCAATAGAAATTGTTACCTCGCTTCCTTCATTGAAGTATACAGTATCATTATCAGCAATCACTTCTCCATCATTTAGTGAAAGAACAATCTCGGGAGTATCTACAATCTCTATTTCTTTAGTCACCGTATCACCACATCCAATATTAGTCAATACACTATGTATTACTGTATATGTACCTATGCCATCATATGTTATCGTTTCATCTTTAAAATCAGACGTATCAGAATTTCCAAAATCCCAATACCAACTAATAATTTCTCCAATATCCACAGTACTGATATCATCAAATTCAGTAGTGCTACCCAAACATATATTATTATAATCAAAATCCGCAACCGGGATACCACCAACAGGAACAGCATTATACACGACTTCCATTGGGTCATTTTTAAAATAAACCCTCATGCCCACAAGGTAAACACCACTTGTATCATATTTATAAGTTACAGTATCGCCTTCGGCATCATCAAACTTAGTATCGCCGTTCAGATCCCATAAAACTTCAATAATAGAATCATTTGCTGTTGTGATATTAACTAGTGTAGTTGAATCACCAAAGCATACAGTATCAAATGTAAATTCAGGAAAATTCGCAACATGACATGTAAATTCAAGTGAATCCACAAGTTCATCATTATAATAAGCTTTAAGAGTATAGATAGTAGATACTTCAGGGTCAACAATTATTGAAGTATCCGTTGAACCGTTATCCCATTTAACAGTAACATCTGGCAGAGGTTCAACCCAAAGTGTGTCATTTACTCCAACAACGTGTAATACGGTCAAAGGAGAATGGTCTATTATATAAGGATCTTCAACAACAACTTTAATAGTGTCTGTTACCATTTCATTTGAAATATCATCTTGTGCTAAAACCCAATAATTAGTAGTAATCTCCGGACTCAAAATAATTGATTGTGTTTCTTTGCCAAAACCATCATCAACCTGCATGCTTAGTGGTAACCTCTTGTTATACTTCAATGGGGCTATTTCTGCACTTGCTGTAGATGGTTCACTATCTAAAGTAACTATTACCTTAATGTCATTTGCGCTTTGTCCCACTAATGATATGGCAAAAGTTATCACAACCGACATTGTCAAAGTAATACGAAGCAACATTCTGGCAACTGATTTTCCTTTCATTAGCGAATTTCTTATATTAGCACTGGTTTTTCACAGCATAAGGAGTAAAATTAATTGAATTAACAAAGAGAATACAAATAACTACCAATTAGTTTTTCACAATTTATTAAGAAAATAAAGTAAACTGACCAGATAAATTAATGTATGATCGTAATTAGTACATAGAGAGACAAATATTAATAATTGCAAAAAAAAATCAAAAAATTATTTGGATAATAAAAATATTATGTATTTTTGCGCCCTGTTTTGAAGGAAACACTCCTCCATAGCTCAGTTGGTTAGAGCACCTGACTGTTAATCAGGGTGTCCGAGGTTCAAGTCCTCGTGGGGGAGCAAAATTAAAAAGCCCGACAAAAATGTCGGGCTTTTTTTATCATTAAACTTTTTAATCTCCCTGATTATTTCAAATCAATACAACTTACAGAGAAACCACATTCTGTTAAAATATAACACACGTTTGCATCATGCTTGTTATATAAATTTATTATGTTTGTTGCCCCTAATTTTTAAGGTATGAACGAACATATAGCAATGAATCCAAATCCGG
This sequence comes from Bacteroidales bacterium, assembly GCA_963676635.1. GTDB lineage: Bacteria > Bacteroidota > Bacteroidia > Bacteroidales > F082. The sequence goes on along the minus strand of OY781105.1, from coordinate 3,106,426 downwards.
TGGTTCAGTATCTGAATAAACCGGCAGACCAGCTTACAAAAGCTGACCTGATAAAATATATTGAAGATAATGATATCGAAATGATCAATTTTCGGTATGTGGGTTGGGACGGAAGATTAAAGACTCTTAACTTTATAATTGGCAGCCGCAATCATCTCGACAATATTCTCACTGCCGGTGAGCGTGTTGACGGATCAAGTTTGCTGCCTTTTGTTGAAGCAGGGTCAAGCGATCTTTATGTTATTCCCAGGTATAAAACTGCATTTGTAAATCCATTTGCTGAGATTCCGACTCTTGATATCATGTGCTCTTATTATGACCGAAACGGAGAACCTTTGGATGGTGCTCCTGAGAACATTCTTAAAAAAGCTCATAAAGCTTTCCAGGATGTTACTGGATACCAGTTCGAAGCAATGGGCGAGCTTGAGTATTATATCATTAGTGAAGATGAAGGACTTTTCAAAGCCGATGATCAGAGAGGTTATCATGAGTCATCTCCATTTTCAAAGTGGGGCAGCTTCCGTACAGAAGCCATGAAACTTATTGCTGAAGCTGGTGGTATGATAAAATACGGTCACTCTGAAGTGGGTAACTTCACAAAGGATGGTCTTGTTTATGAACAGAATGAAATTGAGTTTCTGCCAACAAATGTGGAAGATGCTGCCGACCAGCTTGTAAAGGCCAAGTGGATTATCAGAACACTAGCAATGCAATATGGTGTGGATGTTACTTTTGCACCTAAAATTACTGTGGGCAAAGCTGGTAGCGGATTGCACATCCACACACGTATTATGGATGGTGAAAAGAATAAAATGATTGAAAAAGGCGAATTAAGCAATATTGCCAAAACTGCTATTGCGGGATATATGGAGCTTGCTTCTTCTATTACAGCCTTTGGCAATCTTAATCCAACATCATACTTCCGACTTGTTCCACATCAGGAAGCTCCAACAAATATATGCTGGGGCGATCGCAACCGCTCGGTTCTTGTAAGGGTTCCACTTGGCTGGACAACACCTGTTAATATGATACATGCTGTTAATCCTCAGGAGAGTGGTGATATGATTGACTTTTCAAGTAAACAGACAGTTGAAGTACGTAGCCCCGATGGTTCGGCAGATTTATATCTTCTTACGGCAGGTATTTGTGTTGCTGCGCGTCATGGATTTGAAATTAACGATCCTTTGGCTGTAGCTGAGAAAACTTATGTGGATATTAATATCTTCGACGAGGAAAACAAAGCCAAACAGGAAGAGCTTGAACAGCTTCCCACTTCTTGTGTCGAATCTGCTGATAAGCTGGAAGAACATAAGGATATTTATATGAAATATGATGTGTTCCCTGAAAGTGTTCTAAAGTTGCTACAATGCAATCTAAGAAAATTTAAAGACTCTGGTCTTATCACTAAAATACAAAATGATGATAACAAGGTGATGGAACTGGTCACAAAGTACATCAATTGTGGTTAAGATTACCGAAACACCACGCGACGGCCTACAGGGCATTACAAATATTATCAACACTCAGGAGAAAATTGACTATATCAACTTGCTGTTGCGTTGTGGTTTTCATACTATTGAAGCCGGAAGTTTTGTCTCTCCGGCTTTAATACCTCAAATGGCTGACACTGCCGAAGTTTTAAGAAAAATTAATACTAACAATTCTGTTTCCAGAATAGCTGTTCTCGTTGCATCTTTGAAAGGTGCTGAGATGGCTATGAATTTTGAAAAAATAAACAGCATTATCTTCCCCTTCTCTTTGTCGGAGACCTTCCTGAGAAAGAATATTAACAGCAACTTTGCTGATGTTGAAAAACGTATAGACCAAATCCATAACCTCTGCCTAAAGCATAACAAAGAACTTCGCCTATACTTTTCAATGGGTTTTGGCAATCCATACGGAGATATGTGGAATACTGACATTATTCTTAAATATATTGATCTGTATTATAATAAAGGTATAAGAATAATGCCTTTTTCAGATATACTAGGAACAGCAACCCCTGAAGTTATCGGGAGCACTTTTAAAACATTATCAGATGAATTTCCTTATGTTGAATTTGGCTTACACTTACACTCAACTCCTGAACAGCGAATTGAAAAAGTAAATTCAGCATGGCAGGCAGGAATACGAAGTTTTGATACAGTTATCAACGGATTAGGCGGCTGTCCGCAAACAGGAAAAGATCTTGTAAGCAACCTGCCAACAGAAGAATTTCTCGATTACTGCCATTCAAATGACATTACAACAGGAATCAACTCTGATTACTTCAACAAAGCACGTAAACATTTAAAGCTCTAGGCTTAAGGTTTAACCTCTCTTATAAACAATAGCCACAACGGTAACATCATCACCACCCATATTAATAGTCATACCATAAGGGCGGTCATCACTAATTTTTATCTGGGCCTTACCAGCCTTACCGGTAAGTTGCTGCCACATAGTAACAGCCTGATGAACGCCGGTTGCTCCTGTGGGATGTCCCCATCCTATAAGTCCGCCGGTAGTATTCATAGGCATTGCACCATCACGGGCAGTATTTCCGGCAGCGACATAGTCAGCACCTTCACCCCTCTTAGCAAGACCAAGAGCTTCTGTTGCCAGGATACCCGCAATTGAGAAACAGTCATGTGTTTCGATAGTACCTACCTGGTCAATTGTTATACCTGCTTTCTCCATTGCCTGATGAGCAGCTTTTTTTATTGTCTCCAGTTCTGTTAGATCTGTAGGGTCATTAGTAATATTTCTTATTACCTGAGCAAAGCCAATAACTTCAACAGCATCTTTTTTGTCAATACCAATTCTTTTAAGACCTTCTTCCGAACAAATGGCAATAGCAGAAGCTCCATCACTCACCTTAGAACAATCAAGTACACTAAGATTATCAACAAAAGCCTTTCCATTGGGCTTCAGTTTATCATACAAAGCATCCAAATCAGGCACACGGTTTTGATGCTCTTGTGCCGTCTCATCAAGACGAGCATTTTCAATTGCATTTCTAAACCATCTTTTCATACCAGCACGTGCTTTATCATAGCCATACTTTTCATAATAAGCACCTGCCCTGTCGCTAAACTGTCCTGGGAAAAAATAAGCATGCCCAGTTTTCCGTTTCTGGAACCATCCTGCTCCAGCAAGAATATCAGCACCATAGATAGCTTTAACAGTGTTCTGCACTTCTACGCCAAGTGAAAGAACCACATCAGCAGTATCAGCAAGAACCGATTTTATCCCGCTCATTAAAGCAAGTCCGCCTGAGCCACAAGCACCTTCAACACTTATAGCTGGCTTAAACTCAAGCCTTTCATCAATATGAGGTACAAATCCAGGAAGATTTGCTTGTTTATTAAAACGAGCTGCCATAAAATTACCGATAACCGACTCGTCGACATTATCAGGACCACCAATTTGATTAAGTGTTCCGTTACCTGCTTCTTTAATATAATGTTCAATACCGGGACGTGGCTTTTTTGGATGAAACTCACTACGTCCTGTTCCTAATGAAGTGGTGTTATAACCACCAGTCATATATATCTTTTTTCTCATTTTAGTCATGTTTAGGATTAATCAAAATAGTTATTTACAGGACCATATGCATGGAAGAAACCCGTAAGCATCACAGTATTCACATGATCTACCTCATCAGCAACACCATCAGCTACAAGCTTCTCTCCTATTGCTTTACTTCGCTTTCCATACTTAACAGCAATAACCGAACCCAGATCGTCAGATACTTTCAAGTCACTAAAGTAAGTCTTCAGGAGCTCCTCCTTGTTTTTCATTTTCAACACCGACTTCCATGCAACAACCGTTTCCGGGATATCACCCAACATGTCATCACACTCATCTTTGAAAACATCGAGGTCAACATATTCCTGTTTATGAGTATCCCAAACAGAAGTCACTCTTCCTCCTTTATACTTAAGAAAGCCATCTTTCTGTGCTCCGCTTGCCATTTGACCGCCTTTTACTCCCTGATAAAGCATTTCGTCAAGTAAATCACTTGACAACTCCTCATCAATAACAAAAGGATTCATTACGCTAAGAATAAACTGAACAACATCAATACCCACATAATCAATAAGCTGGAAAATCCCCATTGGTCGCACAAGATATTCCTGAGTAACTTTATTAATCATGTAAATAGCTTTGTATAGAGGAATGTCTTTCTCTTTAGATAGAGATACAGCTTCTTTAATTCCGTGCAAAGCGTCGCGCATAAAATGTCCGTTGCCAATAAACCCAGCAACATCATTAGAAGGAACAATAATTTTACGTAGCTTTTTTGCATACTGTTGAGCAAATTCAAGGACTTCATCTTTAGTTGCTACAGTCCTTATAAGCTCAACCAAACGCTGAACAGCCGGAGGATTATAAAAATGGAATCCTATAATACGTCCTCTTAATTTAGCCTCACTCTCAATAATACTAATAGGCACAGAAGATGTATTTGTAAAATACCATGGATTATGTTTATTCCTTTTATCAATATCTGAAAAAAGCTTAACCTTTAAAGATCTGTTCTCACTAACAGCTTCAAAAATTATTGTGGAGTCATAAGCTGGTTCAAGAGTCGTAACAGGATGAACAATATTGAGTACATCAAAAACATACTCATCAATTATATCAAAGTTTTCAACAAGATCATCGCGGTCAGCATAAAGTTCTCTTAACCAAACAGTCTTTTTCTCAGCAATTTTACGCACCTGATCACGAAGATATTTCATCAAACCAGCCCATCCGTCAGGATAAAGATCTATGGCATTTAGGATAAAGGATTTGCCTTTATTTTCAGGGAGCAGGCTCAAATCAGCCATTTCTACTGCTGTAAGTAAAAGGATACCACTACCCATCTTACCGCCAGCCCCCAATACCGACACGTTTCTTAGTCTTTCATCGTAGGTCATATTATTGAATTTAGTTAGATAATTATTTTTGAATTACCAAATATAGCAAATTTGGTTAATAATCGACTAATTTTTTATCATTTAGCAACCCGTACTTATTTTGGATTGTCTATTTTTACAAAAAAAAACATTTAGCTATGAAAATTCGCATTGCAGGTTCCATTTTAATATTATTAGCGATAGTTGCCACTATTGGATTAACAAGAAAACATATTGATAATCGCACTCTCTATGAAGAATCAATATTAAATAAAGCAAATAAAATTAATGCTATGGTAACAAAAGGTGAAGTCAAAGATGAAGCAAAATCACCTGACCAACCTGATATGGCAGCCTTTCAGGAATACATTATGACAGCTGATCCTGCAACAGGCACTGTTCCTAAAGACAGGCTAATCGATGCCTATAAAGAGACCAAAAGGCTGGAATCTGAATACAGTAACACCACACGGACCAACAACCTTATGGACTGGGAAACAACTGGTTCAAATATGGGAGGACGTACCAGAGCGATGATGTTTGATCCCAATGATGACGATAATGTTAAAGTATGGGCAGGAGGTGTTACCGGTGGACTTTGGTTCACTTACGATATTACCAATACATCAGAAGAGTGGGAACCTGTGGGAGATTTCTGGAGTGATCTTTCCATTAGCTGTATAACATATGACCCCAACAACACAGAAACTTTCTTTGTAGGTACAGGAGAAGCGCAAACAGCACGTATTATATATCGTGCATCATCCGGGCTTGGTGCCGGAATCTTTGTAACCTACGATGCTGGTGATTCATGGCAACAGATGGAATCTACAGAAGGTTTTGATTACATTACCGATATTGCTGTCCACGATGAAGATGGTACAAGCGTTATTTATGCCTGTGTTGCTTCAGGAACATACGAAGGTGTTGACCACCAAAGTACGCCTTCAGATGGGGTCTTCAGATCAGACGACGGAGGAGAATCATGGCAACAAGTACTTCCTTTGATACCTAGTACTTCAGAAGACGAACCATATACACCTGCAGATATTGAAATTACTTCTGACGGAAGAATCTTTGTAGGCACAATGGAAAACCTTAACGGTAATGGAGGAGCAACTATTCTGTATTCCGACAGCGGTCTGTCAGGTAGCTGGACAATTTATAACGATTACAACCAACTTATATCCAGCGATCCTTATTATAAAATACCTGCACGTACTTTGGTAGCAAGCTCACCATCAAACCCCGACGTTATATATGCACAGTTTGCAGCAGGATATACAAGCGACTTCGTTCGCTATACTGGACGCTATATGGCAAAATCGACTACTGGAGGTGACTCATGGACAAGCATAAACATCCCTGGTACTGACTGGGCTACGCTGGCATGGCATGCCTTTGTACTAAAAGTCGACCCATTTAACCCTGACGCTGTTTATACTGGAGGCCTTGATCTTCATAAGTCGGTTAACGGAGGAAGTAGCTGGGCTAAAATTTCCAATTGGGTATTAATGTATTACGGAGGAGGTGACGAATATATTCACGCTGATCAACATTGCATCCAGTTTCAACCAGGATCAAATTCCTGTGCAATATTTTCATGTGATGGTGGTATTTTTCTTTCTGAGACAGCAAACTATACTTACCCTGTCTTTGAAGAGCGAAACCAAGGGTTTGGAACACTACAGTTCTATACCTGTGCTATGAATCCTGTATCAGGAGCTGAGAAATATATCGGAGGTCTACAAGATAACGGAACATTGTATTATAAAGGCTCTCCATTAGATATTAATGATATGATTGATGGAGGTGATGGTGCATACTGTTTCTGGGACAAAAACAATCCTAATACATATATAACCTCTGTTTATTATAACCAATACACATCCTGGGACAACAATTATCAGGCTGATAACTTTGGCGGTAACTCAGGTACTTTTACAAGTCCGGCTGATTATGATTACCTTAATAATATACTATACTCCAACGCCTGTGACTTTACCGGAGGAAATGCAGACAGACTGTTAAGATCAAGTGGCATCCCTTATCAGGTACAAGACGCATTGATTACTCTTGGTACAGGAACTAATGTGCCATTCTCACATGTTTCCTACTCTGAATATTCTCCTGAGAACACTTCGACATTGTTTGTGGGAACAGTATCAGGCAAGTTGTATAAGGTTACAAATGCTGAGAGTGAACCTGTGACAACAGATATCGGAAGCAATAATTTCCCAACTGCTAACCTTTCTTGTGTTGCCATTGGAGAAGATGAAGATCATCTGCTTGTGACTTTCTCCAATTATGGTGTTTCTTCTGTTTGGTATACAACAGATGGTGGTTCTACATGGATCGAAAAGGAATCAAACCTACCAGATATGCCAATTCGCTGGGCCCTAATACACCCAATCAATGAAGGTCAAGCATTATTAGCAACGGAAACCGGCGTATGGTGGACTAACACTCTTAAAGAAAATAATACAACATGGATACCAACCAATGACAATATGGCAAATGTACGCGTTGATATGATTCGTATCAGAGAGTCTGATAATTTAGTTTTGGCTGCCACACATGGTCGCGGACTTTTTACTTCTACTTATAATATTGATCCTTTTTATGTTGGCACTAATGAACTTGTAAATGACGAAAGTAATTTTACAATATATCCAAACCCTGCAACGGATCATATTACTATTGAGAGATTATCTTCTTCTGGCAATAATTGCAAAATCTCTCTTTCAGATATTAATGGAAGAGTGATATTCAACAAAAAATATATTCAGGATGCTTTTCCCCTAACTATTAAACTAACAGATCTACATAAAGGTACCTATATTATAAAGTTACAGTCCGGTGAACAGACTGAGAATAAAAAAATAATTATACAGTAAGCTATCGGAGTCCTTTCACCTTGGGAGTTCCCGCAACGAAGTCCTTAAGGTAATAAGGTTCAAAATATGCTGTATCTTCAAAATCATGTAAATCAAACTTTTGTTGTGCAAGTTTGGCTAAATACTTGGCAGAAGTTCCGAAGTTATCAATAAAAACGGCATTGGGATTCTTACCAAGAATATCTTTACATTTTGCTGAACCGTCACCAGCAAAGATTCCATCATTACCCTTAAGATATTCTGAGAATGAGCCTTCATCAATAATATTAGCTTTAATTTCTTCAATAGTCTCCAGTTTATCATTAAAAACAGATGAATAAACTTCCATACGCCGGGCATCAATCATTGGGATATACAGATTATTATCACCAGCGCCAAATTCCTCAATCATTCCAGAGGCCATTGCTTGAAGGGTACTAATAGCTAGTAATGGTTTGTTAAGCCCATAGCAATACCCCTTTGCTGTTGAAACACCTATTCTCAATCCGGTATACGAACCCGGGCCCATACTTACGGCAACTGCATCAAGCTCCGAAAATGTAAGCCCTGCTTCTTTAATAGTGCTTTCGCAGAATAATGTTATATTTTCAGCATGTGAGTTTTGAGTATCAGTTTCTTTAACCGAAACAACAATACCATCTATTGATACTGCAACAGAACAAACCCTTGTTGATGTTTCAATGTTTAATATTTTTGTCAAGATTTCAAATTTTAATCGTTGTCAGATGCAAAAAGGTCACTCTTATCGACTTTCATAACTTCATCGTTATTCATTAAGGTCTTCGATACCGCACGATAAGGAGAAACAATAACTTCATCACCATCAGACAGTCCTTCGGTAATCTCAATATACGTATTATCCTGCACACCTGTTTTAACCTGCACAAGTTTGGCCAAACCATCTTTATACAGAAATACATATTCGATTATCTCATCATCATTATCAACACCTTTTTCTTTCTTTAACCGCGACTCTTCCCTTTTTTCAAGTACTGACTTCTTTCTTCCTGTAGTATCAGCACGTGTTGTTACGGCCTGTATCTCAATGGTTGGCACGTTAACAACAGTTTCTGTCTCTATCTCAACAGTAGCAGACATGCCAGGTCTGAAAGGAGAAGAAATCTTAGCATTATCCATTATAAGATCAGCATATGAATCCTTCAGCATTCTGATTTTGACATCAAAGTTAGTTACCTGATCAGCGCTTACTCCTTCTGTGTTAGCAGATGTAGCTATTTCTGTCACCAGACCTTTAAACTTTCTGTTAAGGTATGCATCAACTTCAATTACAGCAGTATCCATAAGAGAAACCCTTACAATATCATTCTCATTAACTTCCACATTAACTTCCAACACATCCAGATTTGCAATACGCATAATTTCAGTACCTGCTGAAAATGTAGAAGCACCTGTTACCCTTTCACCAACTTCAATATTTAACTTAGATACAGTACCGTCGTTTGGCGCATATATACTGGTTCTGTTAAGATTTTCCTTTGCTTCTTTCAAAGATGCCTTTGCACTGCTAACCTGAAACTGGCTAGACTTAAGGCTCTCCTCTGCAGCTTCAACATCAGCCTGAGCTACTTCGTACGTTGATTTTGCTGATTCATAGTCTGCGTCTGAGATAACATTCTTTTGCCAAAGTTCAGTATTGCGATCGAAATCCAGCTTTGACTTTGTAAACTGAGACTTACTCTGAACCAGCCGTGCTCTTGCATTCGCCTCATTCGCCTGTGAGGTTTTCAGAGATGCTTCTGTTTTCTCGTAAGTCCTGAGATACATCTCCGGATCGATCTTAGCAAGCTTCTGACCTTTATTAACAAAATCTCCTTCTTTTACAAAAAGTTCAACAACCTCTCCAGAGATATAAGGACTGATTTTAACATCTTTGGCAGGTTGTATCTTGCCATTGGCCGAAACAGTTTCTACAATCTTCCTTAGTTCTACAAACTCTGTTGTCACTTCTGTGGAAGATGAACGCTTTCCCTTTAGAACTGCAAAAACAATAAGGACAACTAGTAAAACAAGTATGGAGATTATAATCCATGTTCTGGTATTCTTTCTATTCTTTGACATCAATCAGTATTTTATTGACACAATTAAAAAAGATAAAAGTAATTGATATTTTACAATCATTCAAAATAATGGGGAAATATTTTCCTAACGGACTTAATTTTGTCTAACATTAGCAATATCAGAAAGAGTCAGACTCTTGCCAAGATAGAAGTCAAGGATTTTAACTTTAAAAATATAATCAAACTTAGAAGCACTGAGATCTGATTCAGCATTAGCAAGCTGAATCTTAACCACATTATAATCAGTAGCATTGATCATCCCAACATTGAATTTCTCCTCAGAATATTTAAAAGCTTCCCTGAATGATTCAACACTCTTCTGACGAGCCAAGTAAGTTTGATAAGCTGCTATGGCATCAGCATAAGCAGCTTCAATATTCTTACGTAGTTGTAGCTTTTCTGACTCAAGATTAAGATTCATAGTCTCAAAGTAAATCTTAGACTTTTTAACATTTGTAGATACCTGATAGCTATTAAATATAGGGATTGTAAGCCCTAATCTTACTGTTGCATTCCTGTTTTCCCTAAATTGTTCACCAAAGTTTGGCGTTACCATAAAGTCGGGACTTAACGGATCGTAACTCTTTATCAGCTGATCTGAGTAGTTCGTTCCAATTGATCCAGAAGCATACAACCGGGGACTACGCTGACCTTTTAATATTGACAAACCTTTATTTGCACTTTCAAGTTTATACTCTGCACTTTTAATTTGTGGCATTATTTGAACCGACTTATTATAAATCATATCAGCCGGAAGAATTGACGGTTCCCCTATTATTTCAAGATCAGGCTTCTCAATCTCAAACTCAGCTCCGGCTTTAATATCCAGTAACTGTTTCAAATCAAGATAGGCAAGCATAACATTGTTTTTTGCACTTACCAGATTAGCTTCCTCAGCGGCGCCCTGTGCTTCTATATCATATAAGCTACCTTTGGCAACTGCTCCTGCATCAACCTGTTTACTGGTTCTCTCTATCTGCTCCATGGAAATCTCAACCTGACGCTGTGCGTTCTTTACAAGCTCCAAGTTAAACAATATCTGAAGATAAGATGCCGCAACATTTAAGGACATGTCGTCTTTTATCTTATCAGAATCATATTTCTCTGCTAAATAATCCAGCTGCTTTTGTCTCATATTGTTTACTATCTGAAAACCATTAAACAAAGTAACATCTGAGTTAACAGAAAAATACGACTGCTGTGTATTTTGATCTGAATATTGATTAGCTGCATCATCAAACGACCGTCCCCACCCAAAAGTATGAGACGCTGATCCGTTCATTGACGGCAAAAACTCCATCTTACTCTGGTTTACATCATAATGAGCCGCTTCAACACTCAGCTCACTTTGTCTTATCTCAATATTATTTTCAAATGCATAATTTATACATTGCTCCAAAGTCCACGCAGTTTGCGCAGTAAGGGTTAAAGCAGTACCTATTAATAATACTATGGAAAGAAAAATTGAAGATTTATTATTCATCTCTAATTATTTTACTTGTGTAATAATACGATTCACTTTCTTGTTACTTTCACAATATTACACAATAATTACAATTTAATTTCTTAAAAATCATTAATTCAACATAAAATGTGCCATAAAAACAAACATCTGATTTTGTGAGAAATAAATACAACATAAATCTTGTTTATATCTTTTAGTGTTCACAATACAACATAAGAATGTCCGTATACGGACAGCTGATGTTATACCTTAATATATATAGGCCCTATATTACTTTTCATTTTATTCAAATAATTACTTTAACTTTACGCTCTAAAATTATGGATATGAGGCGAGTTGTTATTTTAATGATTTACATATTATTAACATCAGTATTACAAGCTCAGTATATTAATGAATACATAGGTGATACTATTGATGCTGTCAGTTATCGAATCCATTTAGATAATATTGACGTTAATTCACATATTATTGAAGGATTCACCGAAATTGATATCACACCAAAGGTTAACCAGATAAGCTATATCCCTCTTGAGCTACAACAGCTTACTGTTGACTCTGTTCTTGTAAACGAAGAACAGACTACCTTTTCTCATGAGAATATGAGACTTGAGATCAACCTTATAACACCGCTTGACATTATAGACACAGCAACTGTAACTGTATATTATAACGGGCAACCATTTCATGAAGATTGGGGTGGATTTCATTATTCCGGAGACTACGCTTTTAATCTGGGTGTAGGCTTTGTGTCTATTCCCCATAATCTAGGTAAAACATGGTTTCCATGTGTTGATAATTTCACTGATCGTGCAACATACAATCTGTTTGTAAATGCAGAAACAGGACTGACAGTTACAGGAGGAGGTATTCTTGTTGACACAATACCACAAAGTAACAACCATACACTTTGGCACTGGCAGATACCTCATGAGATACCAACTTATCTTGCTTCGGTTACTTTGGGTGATTATGTTGAATACACCGATGAGCATGTTGGTATTGAAAGAACTATTCCTATTAGCATATTCGTAAGACCAAACGACCTTGATGACGTAGCTGGTTCATTCGCAAATCTCCATGAGGTTATATCTTTTCTGGAATCACATTTCGGCCCTTATCCTTTTGAGAAAGTTGGTTACACTGGCACAGCCATTGGTGCTATGGAACATGCTTCAAACATTGCTTACCCAAGTTTTGCCATAGACGGAGGTCTTACTTATGAATATCTGTATACTCACGAACTATCTCATATGTGGTTCGGAAACAAAGTAACATGTGCCAGAGCTGAGGAAATGTGGCTTAATGAAAGCTGGGCAACATTTATTCAGGTATATTACCTACTTGGGCTTTATGGTTACGATGACTTTATTACAGAAATGACATCTATGCATAAGGATGTTCTCCAAAATGCTCACATTGAAGATGGAGGATACTGGGCACTTAACAATATCCCACAATCTGTTACATATGGCATGACAGCTTATGACAAAGGTGCTACTGTTGTTAATACCCTACGTAACTATTTGGGTGACTCATTATTTATTGAGACTATGACAGCTTTCCTTAGCTGTGACACCATTGCTTATCGTTCTGTTTCCACTGAAATAATGAGGGATTTTATTACAGAATATACCGGTATTGATATGACACCTTTCTTTGATGCATGGGTTATGACTCCCGGAACACCGCATTTTTCAATTGACTCGACAATAATAACAGAAAATCAAGATTCCTATACTATTAATGTATATTTAAAACAAAAGTATAAAGGTGTTGACAACCTTGCAGATGCAAACATCCTTGAGATCACTTTTATTGATGAAGATTTCCGTTTCATTACTGATACTGTACACTTCTCGGGCAAAACAGGCCATTCTGTATTATCATTCTCAAAAGATGTAATGCCCAAATCTCCTGTCGTTTCAGCCATGGACATCTATTACAAAACAATGGATGCTACTACCGATAATTACCATTACTTCGATAGCCCTGATGAGTATTCTTTCCCTGATACATATTTTAAAGTCTTTATAGATGAGTTATCTGATTCTTGTTTTATCAGGACTACACACAACTGGGTAGCTCCCGACAGCCTTAAAACTCCTATCGAAGGACTTACTTTATCACCATACCGCTACTGGAAAATTGAAAATGTTGCTCGCGGAGATATTCAGGCAAGAGGCAGCTTCTTTTATAGTACAATGAGTCATCTGGATGACGGACTAATTACTTCTCCTAACGACTCAGCTGTTATCCTTTACAGAGAAGATGCAGCCCATGAATGGCAAGAACCGGAACAGTCACGATTAGGCATTTGGTCTACAGGCAATATTCTAGTTGAAGACTTGCAGCCAGGTGAATATACGATGGCTGTTTGGGATAAAACAATTGTTAGTACCAACAATGTTAATAACAACAAAGAACAAGTTAAGATATACCCAAACCCAACAACAGGCGTTGTAAACTTTGAATTCAACGCAAGCAATATTTATAATGTATATGTTTATGATAATGCCGGTAGACTTCTTGATAAACAAACCATTAAAGACAATAAAGGAAGTTACAACCTTTCCGGATTAAATGTCAACACAGGCACATTCATTATTATGATAAGCTGTAATGGCACCACAGTTGCCAGTTCAAAAATAATAATGAAGTCAAGATAATGGACGCTAAAGAATACATACACCCGCTTTCAAAAACCTTTGAGGAGAACACAAATGAAGCTTATGCTGCTCAAATGAAAAAATACGTTAGGGATAAATTTGATTTTTATGGGATCAAATCACCGTTGCGTAAAGAAATATTCAGAGAGTTTTATAAAACACAGGGACCAGTTCCTGAAGATATCAAAAAGGAGATAATAACACAATTGTGGAATGCTCCGCAAAGAGAATGTCAGTATGTGGCTATGGAGCTTCTTGACAAATCTGTGAAAAAGGATAATACAGCGATTATTGAACTTTATGAAATGATGATTCTTAATAAATCATGGTGGGATACTATTGATTATATTGCAGCCAGATTACTTGGCGAGTTCTTTAAGAAGCACCCGCATTTGATTAACGAAACAACATCCCGATGGATGGATTCAGGTAATATATGGTTACAGCGATGCTGTTTATTGTTTCAACTTAAATATCGTGACAAACTGGACACTGTGCTACTTGACGTATTCATAAGCAGATTGAAAGATTCTAAAGAGTTCTTTATTCGCAAAGCAATTGGCTGGATACTTCGTGAATATTCCAAAACTAATCCATCATTTGTAATCAATTATGTTGATAATAATAACATGTCTAATCTTAGTAAAAGAGAAGCTTTGCTGTGGATGAAAAGAAAAGGTATGATATCATGAAGAATCCCGGAATCAAACTTCCATAACTACTCCCCATTCTGATTCCGCTTGAGCACCACAATTTGGACATTCTAATTGATCCTGAGTTAGTTTCATATTACATACGCTGCAATTATTTGTAATACTGTAATGATGATATTTTATAACCGGATCAGCGTGCAGAATGTAAAATATCCCTGTCAGTGGAGTAAAAAACAGCGACACCAGAAAAACCTGGACTACTCCTATCCTCTTTTTTCTTGCGAACAGTACAACAGCTACAGATAATAATAGATATGTTATCAAAACCAACATAGCTTTCTATATTCAAATCTTGTACCAGCAAATAGTACTTACTGGTTTTCTGCTTATTACAATTATCACGCATTTATTAATAAATATTAAATATCTCCGATTACGGACAATCATTAATATATATTTTGCATTGAATCTTATAGCATTTAGGATAATTCTTCTAATAGCATTATAAAAAGATAATAATAAAAACACGTTTTACAGTGTTAAGTCATAAGCAGGTTTTATTATTTTTGCCCGTTTATGAAAGCACAACCAATAACAATATTGAATACTCTTTTATTATATATAATCATCAGCATTAGCTATTCATGTTCAGACTGTTCTGGTGAGAAGCCTGAACAAAAACCGTACACAATACCACGCATCAGTAATGAATATATTCATGATATAGATAGCGCTGTAATAGCAGAAAAAGCCCAGGAGCTGGATAATATTTTCAGCCGTTTAAAGAAATTAACAGGGTTCAACGGAACTGTGTTATATGCCGAAAAGGGAAGAGTAATCTTCAAAAAAGCATACGGATACAGGAATGTACGATATCGGAAAGATTCATTGCAAACATCAGATGCTTTTCAATTAGCATCCATTTCCAAAATGTTCAGCGCCATGTCAATAATGATCCTCAAGAATGATGGTCTGGTTGATTATGATGTTGATATAAAGGAGTATCTCCCCGACTTTCCATATGATGATGTCACTCTTCGTCTGCTTATGACTCATCGTGCCGGATTGCCCCGCTATATGAGCTTATCACATGCCCAATGGAACAACAAACGCATTCCGATGGATAATGATGACATGATGGATCTACTAATAGAGTATGTACCTGACAAATATTTTGCTCCAAATACTGGCTTTCATTACTGCAACACAAATTATGCTATTCTGGCAAATATTGTTGAAAAAGTTTCTGGTGAAAACTTTGAGACATTTGTACAAGAACGAATATTTACCCCTCTTGAAATGAACAACTCCTTTGTTTATAATATGCGTAATGATACCATTGTCCCATATTTTGTTGAAGAAGGTGTACCTGGATACTATTACCGCGGCAGCCGATGGCGCGAAATGAGCAACGATTACCTTAACGGTGTAATGGGCGATAAAAATATTTACACTACTGTGGAAGACTTATATAAATACGACCGTGCGCTGGATGAATTTACACTACTGCCTGATTCAATTATTAGTGAAGCTTTTGAAAGAGGAAGTCCGAAATACTGGAAGAGAAAAAATAACTATGGCTTTGGATGGAGAATAAAAGAAAACATGGATAGCACAGCATTTCATTTTGGATGGTGGAAAGGATTCAGAACATTTTACATAAGAGATATGAAACATCAGAAAACTCTTATTGTATTAACCAACAAAGATAAAGGCCCAGGATCAGCACATTTATGGAATATTATTAATGCAGATACTCTTCCTTTGGGGAGAGCACACAGCATTAGCCCATCAGAATTATAAATAAATTTTCAGGGTCAAATCCCCTATGAAAAGGTTTGCATCAAGGAGATACAATCACTTGCAAAACGCTTCAATTCATTAAGTTTGGTTTACAAAACACGATTCTCTGACTTTGCTATTAAAAAGATAAGTATTTTTGTTTTTTTAAACAAAAACATACTACAATGACATTGAAGATTTCAGATAAGATTAAACCGGGAGTTGTATTTGGTGATGATCTTAAAACCATTTTTAGCATTGCAAAAGAAAATAAATTTGCTATTCCTGCTGTAAACGTAGTAGGTACCGATTCAGTTAATGCTGTAATGGAAGCTGCTAAAAAAGTTAATTCACCTGTAATTATTCAGTTCTCAAATGGTGGTGGTGCTTTTTATGCTGGTAAAGCCATCTCAAACGAAAACGAGAAAGCAGCTATAGCAGGTACTGTAGCAGGTGCAATGCATGTTCATAAACTCGCAGAACTTTATGGAATTCCTGTAGTTCTTCACACAGACCATGCAGCTAAGAAACTTCTTCCATGGATTGACGGTCTTCTTGATGCTGGTGAAGAATATTTTAAAACCAATGGTAAACCACTGTTCAGCTCACATATGCTCGACCTTTCAGAAGAGCCTCTGGAAGAGAACCTTGAGATCTCAAAAAGTTATCTCGAACGTATGAGCAAAATTGGAATGACTCTCGAAATCGAACTTGGTATCACTGGTGGTGAAGAAGATGGCGTTGATAATACTGATATCGACAGCTCTAAACTTTACACACAGCCAGAAGAAGTAGCTCGTGCATATGAAGTTCTTTCATCTGTAAGTGAAAATTTCACTATCGCCGCTGCATTTGGTAATGTTCACGGTGTTTACAAACCAGGTAATGTTAAACTGGAGCCTGTTATCCTCAAAAATTCACAGGAATATATTCAGGAAAAATTCAACACTGTTGCAAATCCTGTTAACTTTGTTTTCCATGGGGGTTCAGGATCAGAACCTGAAAAAATTCATGAAGCTATCTCATACGGCGTAATCAAAATGAATATCGATACTGATACTCAATGGGCTACCTGGGACGGTGTTCGTGAATATGAAGCTAAGTATCATGATTACCTACAGGGACAAATTGGCAACCCTGATGGTGAAGATTCACCAAACAAAAAATACTATGACCCTCGCAAATGGCTAAGAGCTGGTGAAGAGGCTATGGTTAAAAGGCTGGAAAGAGCCTTTGGTGAGCTTAATTGCATTGACAAATACTAATGTTAGACTATCCTGTTAAAATATTACTTGCATTTGGCGAAACCTTCGGGGCTGACGGTGAAGAGTTCTTTACATGGCTTCTTGAAAACGGATACCCTGAGCTTGCTGCGCTAAGTAGTGGGATCAGGGGCAGTCATGAAGCTATCGACTGGCTTTTGAAAAATAAGTATCCACAATTCGCAGCACTGGATGGAGCTATTGATAAAAATCCACAAGCTTATGCATGGTTGCGTAATTATGGTTTCGACTTTCTCGTGGTTTTCGCCGATGCTATTAATGAAAAACAGGATGCAATTAGATGGTTTAAGGATAACAATCTGGAAGTTTTTATTATTCTTGCAAAAAAAATTAGCGATTATGGTAAAAATCAAAAGTTTGATTACCACAAGATGCATTTTTAATACTTTATCACTATAAAATCAATACAGCGTTATGAAAAATCTGTTTTTTATTGTCATGATTGGCATAATAACTTTATCATCATGTAATTCTGGACAAAACAATAATAAAAATTCTGCTAAAAAAGAAGGCGGGGTTGAAATTGGAACCCTGAGAAAAGGAAACCGTGCAGAAGCTAATCTTCAAATCCCTATCGAGAAAGCAGTGGAGTTGATAAAAGACAATAACCGACTCACTCAGGATATTTTTAACTACAAATATACTAATGCATGGGTGGAAGTTGTTGAAACAGGTTATGACAGTTACGAATATTTTCTGGCTTTTGATGCTGATTTAACTTCTAAAGGTAAATACATGACCTATAGCTGCTATTCTGTTTACTCTCAACTGGAAGAGCATAACTACAGACTGTATTTCCATCCCGAATCAGCTCAATATTCATTACGTGGCAAATGTTGCAATAAATGTAATCTTATCTTTAAAGATGGGAAATTGGATACTGAATGCGGTGAAGGTTCTCAGGAAGATAATTGCAACGGAAATGGCAGATGCAGCCTTTCTGAATCGAAGGAAATTTCCAAAGAGCAGATAAAAAATGATATGATCTAATAGTTTTAAGTTATGAATTATGAGTTTTGAATTAACTCATAATTCATAATTTATAACTTACATTAAACCTGATAATCCTTAAATATTTCAGCTGAACGCATCAGTATATCAACATACTGTGCACGACGGTAAGCATATGGGTCATTTACATTCTTCTTTGAAAGATTACCTCTGAAATCATCGAGTGATTCATATTGCTTGTTAGCCATCCATATCTCAATGTCTTCAAGCATTTTTGTAATCTGTGCAGGACCGTTTTTATAAATTGTACTTACTACCTGAACAGCATCAGCACCAGCAAGGATCATCTTAACAGCATCTTCTCCTGTGAATACACCTCTGTTGGCACATATATTTGCTTTAATGTTATCGTATAATAGTCCTACATAACGTAATGGCAATCTGCTGTCATATGCTGAGCTCAGATTATAAGGGAAAACCAGCTTCTCATTGTTAACATCAATATCAGGCTGGAATAATCTGTTAAAAAGTACAAAACCATCAGCACCAGCTTTATCCATTTCCCTGAAAACATACAACGGATTAGTATAAAAAGGGCTAAGCTTCACACTAACAGGAATTGAAACTGATTTCTTAACGTTTTGTATAATATCCACTTCAGCATTAAGGATAGCACGGCCTGTCATTTCAAAATCCTTAGGATTATTGTAAAAGTTCAGCTCAAGTGCATCAGCTCCTGCATCTTCAAGTTTCTTTGCATACTCAGTCCAAGTGTCATCATATACAGCATTAAGACTTGCTATCACAGGAATGTTCACTGCTTTCTTCAAATCTGAGAAATTCATAATAAACTCTTCAGGACCTGAATCAAAACTGTCAGCAAAACCAGCAGACATCTCTGCGTGACGCTCTTCTATTCCACTCATGGTTTGATCCATCTCAAGGTTCTCCAAGTGGATTTGCTCTTCAAACAATGATTTATATACTATTGCTGCAGCTCCTGCTGCTTCTAGTTTTTTTACAATTTCAAGATCTGTAACAAGATTGCTTGCTCCAACAATAAGTGGGTTTTTTAATTTCAACCCTAGATAATTTGTGGTTAAATCCATATCATTTAGTATTATTAGTTTCTACAGCTGTAAAATTAACAAATTTTGATGTATCATGCGACTTATATCACAAAATTTACAGAACCAAACTATTAATATTTCTAAAATCAATCATCAACATACTTATGCTTAGACAAATAGCTTTGCAACCGTTTGCATCAATTATTAGTCATTGATATTAAACATCTTTCGAAAGCTTGAATTATTCAGACTGTAGTTGTCTGATTTTCTTTTATTTCCTACCATTTCTCATTAAACTATTCCTCAAAAAAGAGCTATTCGTATTAAGGTTTTCAATAATTGTAAATAAGTTGCTAATCTATAATCATTTTAAATTACTGTTTTTAACATAACTTACTCTATAAAAGAGGTGAAAAAATATTCGTAAATGAGTATTTTCGCGAAAAATATAACAACCAGTACATATTACTACTTTCTAAATAGACAGATTATGAACAGAAAGAAAAATTTTATAACATGTGAAGGTAACTATGCTGCATCATATATTGCTTATATGTTTAGTGAAGTTGCTGCAATTTACCCAATTACTCCCTCATCAGACATGGCCGAGTATATCGACCAGTGGGCAGCTAATGGTAAGAAGAACATTTTTGGAGAAACTGTAAAAGTTGCTGAGATGCAATCAGAAGGTGGTGCATCAGGTGCCGTACATGGTTCACTCCAGTCTGGTGCTCTTACCAGTACATTTACTGCATCACAAGGATTATTGCTGATGATTCCTAACATGTACAAAATTTCAGGCGAATTATTACCTGGTGTATTCCACGTTAGTGCACGTAGCCTTGCAGCTCAGGCGCTATCTATTTTTGGTGATCACAGTGATGTTATGAGTACTCGTCAGGCTGGTTTTGCTATGCTGGCAACCAGCAGCGCTCAGGAAATTATGGATATCGCTGGTGTTGCTCACCTAACAGCCATAAAAACAAGAGTTCCTTTTATCCACTTCTTTGATGGTTTCCGTACTTCTCATGAGATTATGAAAGTTGAAGCTATGGATCAGGATGAAATGGCTAAACTTGTTGATTATGATGCGCTGGAAAGATTCCGTGAAAACGCTCTTAACCCAACACACCCTGTAACAAGAGGTACAGCACAAAACCCTGATATTTACTTCCAGGCTCGCGAAGCAGGTACTAAATTCTATGATGATATTGCTGATACTGTTGAAGAATATATGCAGGAGGTAAAAAGAATCACTGGTCGTGAATACCATCCGTTTACTTACTACGGTGCTGAAGATGCTGAAAATATTATCGTTGCTATCGGATCAATTACTGAAGTTATTAAGGAAGTTGTTGATCATAAAATTGCTAATGGTGAAAAAGTTGGTGTTATCAGTGTGCATCTCTATCGTCCTTTCTCTGAAAAATATTTCATGAAAGCAATTCCTGATACTGTTAAACGTATCGCTGTTCTCGACAGAACAAAGGAAATTGGTGCAAACGGAGAACCTCTTTATCTTGACGTAAGAGATATTTTCTATAATAAAGAAAATGCTCCTATGATAGTTGGTGGCCGTTACGGACTTAGCTCCAAAGACACTACACCTGCCATGATCATTTCTGTTTTTGACAACCTTAATTTGGACACTCCTAAAAATGGCTTTACTGTTGGTATTAATGATGATGTGAAAAATTCTTCATTACCATTACTTCCTGAAATCAGTGTTGCTCCTAAGGGTACTTTTGAAGCTAAATTCTATGGCCTTGGTGCTGATGGTACTGTTGGTGCTAATAAGAACTCTATCAAAATTATTGGTGGTTCTACTGACAAATACTGCCAGGCTTACTTTGCTTATGATTCTAAAAAATCAGGTGGTATTACAGTAAGTCACCTGCGCTTTGGCGACAAACCTATCCTTTCTCATTATCTTGTTGGTACTCCCGACTTTGTAGCATGTCACGTTCCTGCATATCTTGAAAAATATGATATGCTTAAGGGCCTGAAAAAAGGTGGTACATTCCTGCTCAATAGTATCTGGGATGAAGAAGAAACAAAAGACAGACTACCAAACCATATGAAAAAATACCTCGCTGATAATGACATTAAGATGTACATCATCAACGCAACTAAAATTGCTGAAGGTATTGGGCTTGGTAACCGTACAAATACTATTATGCAGTCGGCTTTCTTTAAGGTTGCTGACGTAATTCCTTACGAAGATGCTGTTAACGAAATGAAAACAGCTATCCACAAAACATACGGACGTAAAGGTGAAGAAATCGTTAACATGAACTATGCTGCTGTTGATCAGGGTGGCGATGTAATTGAAATTGCTATACCTGAAGAATGGAAAAGTGTTGTTGTTACTGAGAAAAAAGACGACCGCGTTCTTCCTGATTTCATCAAAAACTTTATGGAACCTGTTAACAACCAGTATGGCGATTCACTACCTGTAAGTGCATTTAATGGTATTGAAGATGGTACTTTCCCTGCTGGCACAACTGCTTACGAAAAACGTGGTGTTGCTGTTAATGTTCCTGAATGGGTTGATGAAAACTGTATCCAGTGTAACCAATGTTCTTATGTATGTCCTCACGCTGCCATTCGTCCGTTCCTGCTTACTGATGAAGAAGTAGCAAACGCTCCTGAAGGTACAACTACCATTAAAGGTGCTGCTACACTTAAGCAATTCAATTACAGAATTCAGGTAAGTACTCTCGATTGTACTGGCTGTGGTGTTTGTGTTGAAGTATGTCCTTCAAAAGAAAAATCTCTTGTGATGAAGCCTATCGGCACACAGGAAGCTGAAGTTGAAAAATGGACCTACCTTAACGACACAGTTGGATATAAAGAA
This sequence comes from Bacteroidales bacterium, assembly GCA_963676635.1. GTDB lineage: Bacteria > Bacteroidota > Bacteroidia > Bacteroidales > F082. The sequence continues at coordinate 3,083,835 of OY781105.1, read as the reverse complement.
GATGCTGTTGATAAAGAAAAGACTGTTAAAAACAGCCAGTTTGCTCAACCACTGTTTGAATTCTCAGGTGCTTGTGCTGGTTGTGGTGAAACACCTTATGTGAAGATCGTTACTCAGCTGTTTGGCGAACGTATGATGGTTGCCAACGCAACTGGTTGTTCTTCTATTTACGGCGGTTCTGCTCCTGCTACTCCTTATTGTAAACATCAGAAATCAGGCCATGGTCCTGCATGGGCTAATTCATTGTTTGAAGACAATGCTGAATATGGCTTTGGTATGGCAATAGGCGTTGAAAAACTCAGAGACCGTATCGAACTGAAGATGAATCAGGCTATTGAAAATGGCTTCTCTGATGAATCTAAAGAAGCTATGAAAAGCTGGATCGAAAATAAAAATCTTGCCAACGCTTCTGTTAAAGCTTCCGCTGATGTTGTTGAAGCACTGAAAAAAGAAAACAGTCCGCTTGCTAAAGAAATCCTCGACCTTGAACAATATATGGTTAAAAAATCACAATGGATCTTTGGTGGTGACGGCTGGGCATATGATATCGGTTACGGTGGTCTTGACCACGTTCTTGCTTCTGGCGAAGATGTTAATGTTCTAGTTATGGATACTGAGGTTTACTCAAATACTGGTGGTCAGGCTTCCAAAGCTTCTCCTTCTGGTGCTGTAGCAAAATTTGCTGCCTCAGGTAAGAAAATCAGAAAGAAAGATCTTGGAGCAATGGCCATGACATACGGTTATGTTTATGTAGCTCAGATTTCTATGGGCGCAAGCCAGGCACAGGCTTTCAAAGCTATTAAAGAAGCTGAAGCTTATCCCGGACCAAGTCTTGTTATCGCTTACTCACCTTGTATCGCTCACGGTATTAAAGGTGGTATGAAGGGTGCTCAGGCAGAAGAAAAATTCGCTGTTGAGGCTGGTTACTGGTTTAACTACCGTTATAATCCTCTTCTTGAAGAAGAAGGTAAGAATCCTTTCGTTCTTGATTCTAAAGAACCTGACTGGGCTAAACATCAGGATTTCCTTAATCACGAAGTACGTTATGCTTCTCTTAAGAAAACTTTCCCTGAAGAAGCTCGCAGACTTTTCGAACAAAACGAAAAAGATGCTAAATGGAGATACAACAACTACCTCAGAATGGCTAACGCCGAATATTAATAAGGTAGATACTAAATATAAAAAGCCGTTCTCAAATGAGAACGGCTTTTTTTGTGCCCTATGTTATCATGATTAAAAATTTCTGTCAATACTACTTGACAAACTGCATGTTCCCACTTGTGAAATCACTCATTTTCACTTGTGTTATTACATGTCTGATGCGCATCAGAATCTATCCTGATGCGCATCAGGATGAATTTTGATGCGCATCAGGATTCGTTTTGATGAGCATCAGGATCTGTTTTGATGCGCACCAGACTTGTAATATGTAAGCATAGAATGTCAATTTTATAATGATATCCTGAATCATCTCTGCAAAGGCACTGACAAATAAATCAGAATTATCCGTATGATAATCATCTATCAGTACAATCGTTCATTATTAACCAACAACCAAAATATTACAGATATCAATAAAAAAGACCGTTCATCCACTTAAATGGGACAAACGGTCTGAATATGTTTTAAGCTATTATGTACCTTATTTTATCTCCAGAAAGAAAGGAACACGAGCCTGAATTCCCTTCATATCAGTGAGTGTTCTCATATTATCATAATAAGTATAATACTCACCAAGCTCTCTTTTAACCATAGTTTCTGATGTAGACTCAGTAATCTGTTCCATCAGCTGTTCAAAGAATTCTTTTCTTTCAGGATAAGTTTTAATCATGTAGTTATCAATACCTGCCTTATCCTTAGCATAAGCAATAGCATCTTCAAGACCACCAAATTCATCTATAAGGCCTATACCGATGGCATCAGCACCAAGCCAAACACGTCCTTTTGCAATGCTGTCAACATAAGTAACCTCAAGATTACGTGTTTTAGCAACAAGAGAAGTAAAATCGTTATAAATCTCAGTAATAGACTCATTAAGTTTAGCTAGTTGGAACGGACTCAAAGGCTTCATCACATCAATAAAGTCTGAATTTTTATTGGTCATAACATCGTTAATATTGATGCTCAACTTATTATTCATCAATCCCTGTAAATTAGGAATTACTCCAAACACACCAATGGAGCCGGTAATAGTATTAGGCTGTGCAAAGATATAATCAGCATTAGTTGAAATCCAGTAACCACCTGATGCTGCAAGATTACCCATTGACACAATCACAGGTTTTTCTTTACAAGCAAGCTCAACCTCACGACGGATAATCTCAGATGCAAGAGCATCACCACCACCTGAGTTCACTCTGAAAACAATAGCTTTTACCTTATCATTTTTACGTGCTTTGCTAATAGCTTTAGCAGTAGTTTCTGATCCAATCTCACCTTCAGCACCTTTGCCCTGCACGATACTACCTTCAGCAAAAACAATGGCAATTCTGTCACGGGCAAGACCTTTCTCATCTTTGATCTTAGCACTCTGGTACTTACCAAAAGTCACAAAAGCAATATCATCGCTGTTGGTTTTGCCTGTTTTTTCTTTAAGGATATCCATTACCTGATCACGGTACAAAGCCCCATCGATAATATTATACTCAATAGCCTTTTCAGCAGTTGACAATTCCAGATTATCAGCAATTTCCTGCAGCTGATCAATAGTAATGCCACGGCTTTCGCCGATAGCCTGAATGATAGTACCCCATGCAGAATTCAGCAATACCTGCATCTGCTCTTTATTAGCTTCACTTATATGATCACGCATTAGTGGTTCAACAGCACTCTTGTACTTATTATTAGGACCACGTACGATTTGCATATCAATATCAAGCTTTTGAAGAAGATCCTTAAAGAACATAAGCTGTGCATGAAGGCCTTTAAAGAGAATCATACCTTCGGGATTAAGATATATCTCATCAGCAAGACTGGCAAGATAGTATGAATTCTGACTGTAATTATTTCCATAACTTACAATAAACTTACCCGATTCTTTAAATTCCAGTAGCTTATTGCGAATCTCTTCCGAAGTAGCTAATCCGGCAGGAAGTGATTCCATATCAAGAAAAATACCATCGATACGGCTGTCTTTGGAAGCTTTTTCAATGTTATTAAGAATGTCGTATAAACCTACAGGTTTTTTCGACTGCATAGTAGCAAAATCAAATCCTTCAAAAGGGTTGTCGCTGGCACGATCAACAATTTCCGCATTCCAGGAAATATGTAAGATCGAATTAGATTTTACTTTTGTTTCTTCTTCACCCGACATTGCAATGATTGACCCAATCAATCCGGCGAACATCAGAAAAATTAAAACAAAAGTCAGTATTGTGCCCAACAAAGAGGCAAACATAAATTTAAAAAACTGCTTCATCGCTATAATTGTTAGTTAAAAAATTTTCAGGCTTACAATATTAACAAATAACTGTGAATAAAAACAGCATATAACAAATAATTTTTTTATTAATGTTTTCGACATTTATAAAATGGGAAAAATAAATGCACGAAATCATATCGCTTTGATATTCAAAAGGAAATATTTTCTTTCCCTTACTTTTATACTCCTTACACTAGGATCATATACATATTCAGAAGGAAGTAAAAGCCACACCAAAATACCCAACAACAATTCAAATTCACTATTAATTTCGTGTATAACCTTTTCAGGGATTGAATGCATATCGGTTCATCCGGGCGTTATACCCACCATAAAAAAGCTATCAAGTATTAAAAAACCAACACAAAAGCCGTCAGAGCTAATAATGGATACAGGGTTAATATCTGCAAATTACCTTGCTGGTTTTTTATCGTCCAATAACTCCATGGTAGACCATAACTACGCTGTCAAACTTGCTCGTTTATATATTGAAGAAGCGAACAGTGAGGGAGTAAATCCCGACATAGCCTTTACACAGATGTGTCTTGAAACAGGGTTTTTAAGATTTGATGGTACTGTAAAACCATCACAGTACAACTTTTGCGGTCTTGGCGTCACAGGGCGCGGAGTTCAAGGACTAACCTTTAAAGATGAAAGAAAGGGAGTAAGAGCACATATTCAGCACTTAAAGGCGTATGCATCTGTAAATAAATTAAATAATAATCTTGTGGATTCCCGCTTTCGCTTTGTGAAAAGAGGGAGCGTTAAAGACATCACCGGACTTACAGGAAGGTGGGCTAGTGATAAACAGTACGATAAAAAGATTCGTAACCTTCTTCACAGGCTATACTCAATATCTGCAAGCTAAAGTATGCTCCAAGCGTAAGTTTTTTTACCTTTGTTTTGTTTCAATTCAACTATAGAACATTAATGGATTCATTGAATATCACATATTTACTACTTGGAAGTAATCTTGGCGACAGATTAGAATACCTTAAACTGTCAATACATGAAATAGCAATCAAAGCAGGAAATATACTCAGTGAATCAAAGATATATGAAACAGAACCTGTTGGTTTTGAGAGTAACAACAACTTTTTAAATCAGGTAATAAAAGTAGAAACAGCACTTTCACCACAGGAACTTCTAAAAACAATACTTGAAATAGAGAAAAATCTTGGCAGAGTAAGATCCGGCAATGGTTATTCATCACGAACAATTGATATTGATATACTCTATTATAATGAGGAGACTATCTCCGAACCAGGGCTTGAAATACCTCATCCCAGAATAAGAGAGCGTAAATTTACACTTTTACCATTGGCGGATATTGCTCCAGATTTGATTCATCCCGTTGCTGGTAAAAGTCAGAGGGAGCTATTAACAGCCTGTACAGACAGCTCAAAAGTAAGCATATACACAAATGAAGCATAATTTTATCGCCATAGAAGGGAATATTGGTGCAGGGAAAACCTCTCTTGCCACCATGATTGCCAATGATTATAATGCAAAGCTTATCCTTGAGCAATTTGAAGATAACTCTTTTCTTCCTAAATTTTATGAAGATCAGGACAAGTATGCTTTTCCGTTGGAGATGTCATTCCTGGCATCCCGCTTTCAGCAATTAAAAGATCAACTGGGATCGTTTGATCTTTTCAAAACCTTTACAATTAGCGATTACTTCATTGTTAAGTCATTAATTTTTGCTGAGAAAACCCTCGCCGAAGATGAATACAAACTTTACACACGATTCTTCAACATTATTTTCCAGCAAATACCGCGCCCTGATCTGATGGTTTATCTTTATGTTACTACTAATAAGCTACAGCAGAATATCAAAAAACGAGGCAGATCTTATGAGCAAAATATTCAGGATGATTATCTTGATAAAATACAGGAAGGCTATTTCCAGTACATAAAGCAACAGACAAAATTCCCGGTACTTATCATCGACACCAACAATATTGATTTTGTGAAAAGCAAAAGCGATTATCAGAAGGTAATTGAGGTTATATCACAGGATTATGATAATGGAGTTCACAGGATTATATTATAAGGAATATTGATACAGAAAGCCCCGGAGAATTAAAGTATAATAGCATAACCCCAAATCGTAAATTTCAAACACAGAGCTTTAAGCTTAAACTATAAACAAAAAAAAAGTCCTGACTTACGCCAGGACTTTTTTATACATGAAAAATCTATTCTCTACTTAACATTTACCAATGCCTGAAAGTCGGCATCATTGTAATATTTTAAGAATTCTCTATCAGTTGCAGCAGCAGCAGCTACTTCTTTATCAGCCTTTATAGCTTTGCCTAAATAATCAAGCACACCGTCTTTGTTGTCCTGACGAGCAGCAGCGATAGCCTGCAGATAATAAGTTTCAGCATCTTGTTCTGAGCAACCAAATGTTTTTTCTGCAGCAGCAGCATTACCATTCAGTAACTGAGCAAGACCAAGGTTATAATCACAATTATTGCCTTTGAGATACATTTCAGCTTTTGCATAATCACCTAAAGCGATATTAACAAGACCTAGGTTGTAATCTTCGTCACCACCTAATTCTTTAGCTTTAGTGAAGCACTGTTCAGCTTTATTATATTCACCCACAAGCATATTGTAAACACCCATGTTATTTCTGATTTCAAATGAGTTTTCGTTAAGCTCCATACCATTCATAAGAAGTTCCTTAGCAATTTCCAGATTACCTTCATCCAGTTCAACAGCAGCAGCATTGTTTACTGATCTCCAACATTTAGGATACAGTTCAATGATATTAGCATAAACCACTTTCTTAACACCATTATCATCAGTAAGAGTTGCAGCATAGAACAGTTCTTCGATATCAAGTGATTGAGGATCTGAAGTACTAAGTTGAGCAATTTCAGCATCAGTTTTCTTAGGAACAAATGCATTTACTTTAATATCAGCTCTACGCAGTGGAGGAAGGATATCATTTTCAATTTCAGGATAGATAAGAATCATATTCCTGATTTCTTCTTCTTTCTTAGACTGATCAGCTGAGTTAATTACGTTAAGGATAGCGCTCTTATCTTTAATCTCACTAGCTTTAACAGCTTTCATAAAGCCATTCCAGTCAGGACCATTAGAAGTAGTTACGATATCAATACCTTCGCCATTAATAAGCTCATTCTTTTTAGCCAGTTTTTCAATCTTCTTTTCCATGTAATCTTTCGCAGTATTTGCTCTGCGTTCAGAAAGACCTTCATTGAAAGTTTCTTCACCTTCAGGAGAAGCCCAACCGTCGATTGTAATATCCTGTAATACCCATCCTTTTTCCATATCGGAAGTATTATTTTTCAGAGCATCATAGTTACCTTCGTCCTTATTAAGAGGAAGTCTCCAGTTAAGAGCAGAACGATTAACCTGGAAATAAAGATCAGATTGCTGAGTACTGATAGTTACTTTTTCATAAGCATCAGGTGCCCATGCAAGAACTTCAGTATTGCGTAAATATTTAGAAGTGTGGATTACACCATCTTCAAGTTTTCTTTCAGGAGCAACAAACATTTTACTTCCGTTTTCCTGTGCAGCAGCTGCTGATTCATATACCTCACCATTGTAAGTATAAACAACAGGAGCAACAACCAGTTCACTTACATCCATTGTTGGGTCGTAAGGAATTTTATCTGTATAAGTAAAAGAGCCACCGTTATGATATCCTATCAACTCACCTTCACCTTCAACAGCTTCGCCTTTGAAGTTTTTAGCAGCCAGAGCTGTTTCGCCACCTTCATATGTAAGAACAGGCTGGAAGCACATAATTGCTTTTTTGTCGAAATATTTTGGAGGGAAAGTACCTTTAATAGTAACTTCGATTGAATCACCTCTTTCTTCAAGCGGGCTTGGAGTAACAGTTAACTCAACTTCTTCAAAATTGCTGGCCATACTTTTGTTTTTGTTTCCACCAAATTTGAAACGGGCACCAATGTTAAAATGTGAATACACATCATTTTTAACCTCCATAGCACCATGAACAACACCATCAGCATAATCAGTTTGCATCCAGGTGTAAGAGTAGTCACCATAAACATCCCATTTATCACTAACGTGGAAATCAATATTAAAACCAACAGGAACAGTTAAATCAACATTTCTTTCGTTGATACCTTTACCAGTACCACCATTTTTTGTTCCTTTATAACCACAACTGTTAATTTCAACGTCAGTTGCTAGATCATATGTCTTTGATTTCCATTGAGCCTGACCAACACCAAGGTGAAGACCAAAATCAACCAGACGTTCATTATAACCCGCAATAAGATTTGACAAGTTAATGCCTACATTCAGATTTCCACCAAAATAGTCTGCCTCAAAACGCATATCGCGTCCCCATTGGGCATTAGGCACAGTTAAAGTAGGAACGTTCTTCTTTTCACCTTCAAAGAAACCTCTTTCAAGGTCACCATAAACGCTAAAAACAGATGTCAGTTGACGGCCAAAACCAATAGCACCATTAATATTTGTGTGGCTAAAGTCAGGAGCAAAATCATATTGGCTAAGGTCAGCATGTGACCATGATGGTCCAATTTCACCTTCAAAATACCAATAAGGGGTAAAAGAGGAAGATTTCTTTTTTGCTTCCTTATCACCTTGTTCTTCCTGTGCCATAAAAGACAAAGGTAAAGCCATAACCAAGCCCAACAACAAGGCTTTCGAGAAAATAGAATAAGCTTTTTTCATGCTAGTAATTTTTATTGTAGAAATTATTTAATTCAAAAATATTAACTTTCAGAGTTATGTAAATTTATAACTTAAGCCCTGATCATAACGCAAAAATAATAAATATTGTTAATAATCACAGACAAATCACGTTTTTTACGGTAAACTTAACGATTTGTTTCAAAATATTTCAACTATTTCAACTTAAGAACTATATCCCACAGCACAATTCCAACGCTAACACTAACATTAAATGAGTGTTTTGATCCCCATTGCGGGATTTCAAGACAAACATCAGAAACATCAACAACCTCCTTATCAACTCCTTTTACTTCATTGCCAAAAATCAGAGCATACTTTTTATCCTTATCAGGAAAAAAATCTCCCAAAGCTGTACTGCCTTGCACCTGCTCAACAGAAATAATTGTGTAACCATCATCTTTCAGAAACTGTATAGCGTCAGTAGTATGCTCATAATACTTCCAGTTAACCGTATCAGTAGCCCCAAGTGATGTTTTATGAATCTCACGATGCGGAGGTCTGGCAGTAATTCCGCAAAGGTAAATACCGTTAATACGAAAACAATCAGATGTACGAAAAACCGACCCAACATTACTCAGACTCCTTATATTGTCAAGCACGACCACAACCGGGTACTTCGCAGCATCCTTATATTCTTCAATCGAAAGCCTGTTTAACTCATTATTGGAAAGTTTTCTGAACATCTGTCTATTACATTAAACTTATTATCTAATGCCGCAAATATACTAATTCGGACATTTAGCTAATACTATGACCAAATAAAAAAAAATTAGTTGCAGCATATGATTATATTTGCGGATAAAATTAAAAATTGTGGTAGAAAAGAGTAAATATGCAGAAACCCCTTTGATGAAACAATATAATAACATCAAAGGTAAATACCCTGATGCATTATTATTATTCAGAGTAGGTGACTTTTATGAGACTTTTGGTGAAGATGCAATAAAAACAGCAGGAGTACTTGGTATTGTTCTTACAAAAAGAAAAAACGGAGCAGCATCACATATTGAACTAGCAGGCTTTCCGCATCATGCCCTTGATACATATCTCCCTAAACTCGTACGTGCAGGCCACAGAGTAGCTATATGCGACCAGCTGGAAGACCCAAAGCTGGCAAAAAAAATTGTAAAAAGAGGAGTCACAGAACTTGTTACACCCGGCGTTACATTAAACGACAATGTTCTTGAACAAAAAGAGAATAATTTCCTTGCCGCTGTACACCTTACTTCAGGAATATCCGGAATAGCATTTATTGATATCAGCACAGGCGAATATTATCTATCAGAAGGTAATAATGAATATATCGACAAACTACTGCAAAGCTTCAGCCCCAGCGAAGTTGTTATTCAGCGACAACACAGAGGTAAGTTTACAGAACGCTTTGGCGACAGCTATTTTCTGGCATTTTTCGATGACTGGGTATTTGCATCTGACTTTGCCAATGAATTGCTGTTAACACACTTTCACACTACATCATTGAAAGGGTTTGGCATTGAAGGCTATAATAAAGGTATTATTGCTGCCGGTGCTGCATTGCATTATCTTCGTGAAACACATCACGACAAACTGGATCACATAAGTAAAATCAGCAGAATTGACGAAGGTCAGTTTGTATGGCTTGACAGGTTTACAATCAGAAACCTCGAACTAATTTACCCTTTAAGTACGGATGGCACAACTTTATTGGATGTTATCGACAAAACTGACTCCCCTATGGGCGCACGATTAATGCGCCGCTGGGTTGCACTGCCTCTTAAAGATAAAAACGCCATAAATGAACGCTTGGATATTGTTGAATATCTTATGAAGGATGATACAACAAGCGAGTCTGTTCATTCTGAGATCAAGAAAACAGGCGACCTTGAAAGACTTATATCAAAAGTTGTTACCCAGCGTGTTAACCCCAGAGAGTTAAAACAGTTACAACGCTCGCTGGAAGCAACAAATCAACTGCGTAACTTTTGCCTGGCGTCGCAAAATGATGCACTGAAAAGTACCGGAGAAAAGATAAACACATGTAATTCCCTTATCAGAAAACTTGCTAAAGAGCTTAATGATGATCCTCCGGCGTTGGTTAACAAAGGAAATGTTATCAAAGATGGTATAAACAAAGAACTTGATGACCTGCGTAATCTTTCAACTTCCGCAAAAGACTACCTTAAGCAAATGCAGGAGCGCGAAGTAGATAAAACAGGAATTTCTTCCCTTAAAGTAGGCTTTAATAATGTTTTCGGATATTACCTGGAAGTAACACACACTCATAAAGATAAGGTGCCACCTGAATGGCACCGCAAGCAAACACTCACCAACTCTGAACGATACATAACAGAAGAGTTAAAAGAATTTGAACAGAAGATACTTACAGCAGAAGAGAAGATTATTGCCATTGAGCAAAAACTATTTGAAGAGATTATTCATGCTGCTTCTCAATATGTAGCACCAGTTCAGCTAAATGCCACCCTGGTGAGTGAAATGGATTGTTTATCATCATTTGCCAAAGTATCAAAAGAGAATCATTACAACAGGCCAGTTATAACAGACGATTATATAATTGACATAAAGAATGGCCGTCACCCGGTGATAGAAAGCAATATGCCTCCGGGAGAAGAATATGTTGCCAATGATGTTTTACTCGACAATGAAAAGCAACAGATAATCATATTAACAGGACCTAACATGTCAGGTAAGTCGGCCCTGCTGCGACAGACAGCTCTTATTGTTTTACTTGGTCAAATGGGCTGTATGGTACCAGCCACATCGGCAAAGGTAGGATATGTAGATAAGGTGTTTACAAGAGTAGGTGCATCTGATAATATTAGTTCAGGTGAATCAACATTTATGGTGGAGATGAATGAAACAGCAAGCATTCTGAACAATATATCCAACCGCAGCCTTATACTGCTTGACGAGATTGGACGAGGTACAAGCACTTACGATGGCATCTCAATAGCCTGGTCAATAACCGAATTCCTACACAACCACCCAGCTTACAGGGCTAAAGTTCTTTTTGCCACTCACTATCATGAGTTGAATGACATGATGCAAACCATGAAACGCATTAAGAACTATCATATTAGCATTAAGGAGCATGGTAATAAGGTTATCTTTCTGCGAAAGCTTAAAAAAGGAGGTAGTGCTCACAGTTTTGGAATACATGTAGCTGAGATGGCAGGAATGCCAAAGAAAGTACTCATGAGAGCCCGGCAAATGCTTGAGATATTGGAAGCTAAGCAAAGATCAGGAGATACAGAAGACAATGGTAAAAAGTTAAGTCAAAATAGCGAAGAAAACATGCAGCTGAGTTTTATCCAGCTTGATGACCCTATTCTACATCAGATAAAAGATGAAATTTTAACGACCGATATAGATACTTTAACACCAGTAGAGGCTTTAATGAAGCTAAATGAAATAAAGAGAGCATTAAAAGGGTACTAATATTCATAATAAGATTACAATCATGAGAGAATTTCAATTTTTTTTGAAAAAAACTTTTGGAAATAAAAAAAAGTAGTACATTTGCACCTCCAAAAAACACAGAAGTGTTGATTGGCACGCGGGAATAGCTCAGTTGGTAGAGCACGACCTTGCCAAGGTCGGGGTCGCGGGTCCGAGTCCCGTTTCCCGCTCAAATCCCGATCCCGTTAAATCGGGTTCGGGGTTTTTTTATTGAAAACAAGAGCAAGGGCTCGAGTGGTGGAATTGGTAGACACGTTGGACTTAAAATCCAATGGCCATTGCGGCCGTGCGGGTTCAAGTCCCGCCTCGAGTACAGGAAAGCCGGTCCTTTATTATCAGGACTGGCTTTTTATTTATGCGAAACATTCGACAATAAACTTTTTTACTATCTTTGCCACGAATTTCAGATATTCTTTCCTTAAAGAATGTTTGAATTATAAAGAGGAATTGAGAGATCAGGCTCGTTGACATTCCGGCAACCTTCCGGCAACGGAAAAGGTGCCAAAACCTGCCCCTTAAGGGGAATTATAATTTAAACGTAAAATTATGACACTATTTACTAAAAAAGGCTTTCAGCCTGAGCATAGAAAAATATGTTTCTGTATATTTTATTCTACAGACCCGCTCTTTATGTCTATGCAATAGCTTCTTATTTCAAATATTTTTTGATTTAAGAAGCCCTTCCAGTCGTTGAGAATTGTCAATTCTCTTATTTCCCATTAATCATTTATTAAAATAACTATGGACAGAATTGTCATTAAGTTTAGTGGGTCAATCCTTAAACATAATACTGACATACATTTGATAATAACTGCACCACATAGTTAATCTTTTAACAATAAAAAAATAATCATGTCAAATAAAAACTACCATTTCGACACATTGCAAGTGCATGCAGGCCACACACCAGATCAGGACACTCTATCGAGAGCAGTCCCTTTATACCAAACAAGCTCATATGTCTTCAAAAACGCTGAACATGGAGCAAATCTATTCGCCCTAAAAGAGGCCGGGAATATATACACACGATTATCGAACCCCACTACAGACGTATTTGAACAGCGTATGTCAGCACTCGAATCTGGCAAAGCGGCTTTGGCAGTGTCATCAGGACATGCAGCACAATTCATAGCATTAAACAATATCCTTACAACAGGCGACAATTTTGTTTCATCTCCTTATCTGTATGGGGGTACATATAATCAGTTTAAAGTAACATTTAAGAACCTTGGTATTGATGCCAGATTCTCAAAATCCAACAACTCGGCTGACTTTGAAACCCTGATTGATGAAAAAACAAAAGCTGTATATGTTGAAACTATTGGCAATCCGGGATTTAATATTCCGGACTTCGACAGCCTCTCAGCTCTGGCCCAGAGATACAGCATTCCTCTTATTGTTGACAATACATTTGGCGCCGGGGGATATATTTGTAAACCTATTGATCATGGAGCAAATATCGTTGTAGAATCTGCTACCAAATGGATAGGAGGTCACGGCACAAGCATTGGGGGTGTTATTGTTGATGCAGGTAATTTCAACTGGGCTAATGGCAAATTCCCTCAATTCACAGAACCTTCAGAAGGATATCATGGATTAAAGTTTTGGGAAACTTTCGGTGAGCTTGCTTTTATAGTAAGAGCGCGTGTTGAAGGTTTACGTGACTTAGGGCCAGCTCCAAGTCCTTTCAACTCATTTTTGTTTATTCAAGGACTGGAAACTCTTTCTCTTAGGGTTAAAAAGCATGTGGATAATACTCTTGAACTGGCCAAATGGCTGGATAAACATCCTAAAGTAAAGACTGTTAACTATCCTGGCTTACCCGATAACCCAAATCATAAAAATGCTAAAAAGTATTTAACTAATGGCTTTGGAGGAGTTCTGTCATTTGTTATTAAGGGTCAAAAAAACAGCGCAGAGAGTTTCATCGACAAATTGCAATTGGTTAGCCATCTGGCAAATGTTGGAGATACCAAAACATTAATAATTCAGCCTTCTGCAACAACACATCAGCAGTTAAGTGATGAGGAACAACTTGCTGCTGGCGTATTACCAACCCTATTAAGAGTATCGGTTGGTATTGAACATATTGTGGATATTATCAATGATTTTGAACAAGCCTTAAATCAGATATAATGAAAAAAAACATTTTTTTATCAGATAATATCTTTGAGCTGGAGCTGGGAAATAGTCTGCCAAAGATAGAGATTGCATACCATACAAGTGGTTTGCTCAATAAAAGCAAAAGTAATGTTGTATGGATATGCCATGCTCTCACAGCAAATTCAGATCCTGAAGACTGGTGGAGCAATCTGGTTGGCAAAGGAAAACTCTATGATCCTGACAAGTACTTTATTATCTGTGCAAATGTAATAGGATCATGCTACGGTTCAACAGGACCTGCCTCAGTAAACCCTGAAACAGGAGTCCCATACTATCGAAACTTCCCTCTTATTACCGTAAGAGACATAATAAAAGCACACAACCTTTTGCGTAATGAATTAAAAATAGACAAAATTCACACAGTAATCGGAGGATCGCTCGGCGGACAACAGGCTCTCGAATGGTCAATTGAAAATTCTGATTTATTTGAACACACAATCTTAATAGCTACAAATGCTGTTCAGTCGCCCTGGGCTATTGCTCTCAACGAATCACAAAGGATGGCTATTGAGGCTGACTACACCTATTATTATAATACGCGCGATGGGGGCACTCTCGGACTAAAAGCTGCCCGATCAATAGCACTCCTGAGTTACAGAAACTATCATACGTATAATTCTACTCAAGGTGAAAGTGATTGTAATAAAACAGACAACTACGCAGCTTCTACGTATCAGCAATACCAGGGGGAAAAACTGGTAAGAAGATTTAATGCATATTCATACTATGCACTAAGCAAGACAGTTGACACTCACAATGTTGGCAGAAACAGGGGGAGTATTAAAGAAGCTCTTGGTTCTATTAGCTCAAAGACACTTGTAATCAGTATCGATACTGATCTGCTATTCCCTCCTAATGAGCAACGTTTTTTAGCTAAATACATAAAACACTCAACTTATAAGAAAGTAAGATCAAGGTATGGTCATGATGGATTTTTAATTGAAGGAAATAAGATCAAATCAATAATAGATAAATTTTACAACAATAAGCAATGAAAGAAAATAAAGAATTAATAATAGGACTATTTGGCTTTGGCGTAGTTGGTTCAGGACTTCACCAAGTATTGCAGGATGCAAAAAATGCAAACGCCACAATAAAAACAATATGTGTCAGAGATATAACGAAAGAAAGGAATATCCCAGAGGACAACTTCACAACTGATGCAAATAAAATACTCAATGATCCCGAGATCAATCTTGTGGTTGAATTAATAGACGATCATAAAGACGCGTACAACATTGTAAAGTCTGCAATGCAAAAGGGGAAAAGTGTTGTCTCTGCTAATAAAAGAATGTTGGCTTATCATCTGGAAGAGCTAATAAAGATACAGAATGATAAAAAGGTAGCACTTCTTTACGATGCTTCAGCTTGCGGTAGCATCCCAATAATAAGAAATCTGGAAGAATACTATGACATTGATTTGCTTCAGTCGGTAACAGGAATACTCAATGGGTCTTCAAACTTTATACTAACAAAGATGTTTAATGAAAACCAACCATACCATGAAGCTTTAAAGCAAGCTCAGGAATTAGG
This sequence comes from Bacteroidales bacterium, assembly GCA_963676635.1. Lineage (GTDB taxonomy): Bacteria > Bacteroidota > Bacteroidia > Bacteroidales > F082. Next base: position 3,068,534 of record OY781105.1, on the reverse strand, counting down.
ATTTGCTGAGAGCAATCCCATTTCAGACGTTGGAGGTTTTGATTCATTGTACAAATTAATAATCATTACTCTGCACAGTTTTGGAATTGTTATTAATCCGGATAAGGTTACTAATTACGGGATACAAACCATCAAAGATTGCGATATCATATATGCTAAGGAGAAAAACTGTAAGATCAAGCTTATTGCTCAGGTTGAAAGGCAAAACAACGAAGAAATTAGCTTATACGTTATGCCAAAGCTTATCGACAAAGAGCAATACACTTACAACGTTGATGATGAATTTAACGGCGTTGTAATTCAAGGCAAATTCTATGATAAGCAGTTTATATTTGGAAAAGGAGCCGGTGGCACACCAACTGCTACTTCTGTATTATCTGACATATCAGCAAGAAAATATGGCTATAAATATGAGTACAAAAAGAAGATCATCAATAAGAATCTGAGCTACACTTCTGATGTAGATATTAATATTTATCTAAGGTATTCAAAACAAAAAGATCGTGATTTATTCCATTTCACTGAGATATATGAACACCATACAGGAAAAGAAAGTAATTATGTTACAGGAAAAATCAAACTAAAAATACTGCAGAAATTAAAAGAAACAATTGCCGGATTGGATATCTTTCTGGCCGTACTTAAGTAACCCTCATCAAGTAGTTGTGCTTTTATTATAGCACAACTACTCCTTTCTTTTTCAACTTTTCCAGAGTCTTGTTCTTCGACTTCTCTGATTTTGCAGCTATTGCATCAGGCACAACAAACATCTCAAAACCACATTCTTTCCCGCCAAGTAGTGTTTGATAAACACAATACTCCGCCATTAGTCCCACAACAACAATATTCTTTGCATTGTTTTCTTCCAAATAGCTTCTAAACTCTTCCAAAGAAAAAGCATTGGGTTTTGATTTAACAAAGTCGACAGTATTAATAACCCTTAGGCGATGGTCAAACTCCATACCATCGGCGGTATCAACTTTTACACCTTTAAATGAAAGTGTTAGTAATTTGTGCATTGAACGTATATAAACAACCTTCTGTGGTTCGTATTCATCCAAAAGGCTGTTGATACTGTATATTAAATTTTCTGCGGCAACTGAATCAAGCAATTCATGCGTATAGTATTGCTGAATGTCTAAAACAATAAGATAATTATCTTTCGGGAGTTTCTCAGTTTGCGCTGGTAGTTTATCAACATTATACAATATTGTTACCAATAATAAGAATTTGTATAAAGGTCTCATTGCAAGTTATTTTAACCTCAAATATAATACATAAACTGAAAATCTCATTATATATAACTACTTTTGCCCGTTAATTATTCATAAATACTATGAAACAAAAACTCTACGGACTTACGCTGGCGCAGATAGGTGAGATTATAAAAGATCTGGGATTACCACGTTTTACCGCATCACAGATTACCAACTGGTTATATCTTAACAGAGTCACATCCATTGATGAAATGACAAACCTATCGAAAAAAGCCAGAAAACTGTTGAAAGAGAAATACGATGTAGGACTAACCTCTCCATCCACTGTACAAACTTCCATTGATGGCACCAAAAAGTACCTTTTTAATATTGGTGATACAGGATCAGTTGAATCAGCATATATTCCGGAAAACAAAAGACACACACTTTGTGTTTCTTCTCAAGTGGGATGTAAGATGCGTTGCTTATTTTGCATGACTGGCCGTCAGGGCTTAAAAGGCAATCTCACTGCGGGTGAAATCCTTAACCAGATCCGCAGCATTCCCGAATCAGAGGAGCTTACCAACGTTGTATATATGGGCATGGGAGAGCCATTGGATAATCTTGATGCCGTATTGCAAAGTCTGGAAGTTCTTACTTCCGACTGGGGATTAGGCTGGAGCAAGAGAAGGATTACAGTCAGCACTATAGGCATTGTACCTGCAATGAAGAAGTTCTTAGATAAGAGCGATGTTCATCTTGCTGTTAGTCTGCATACCCCCTTTGAAAGTGAACGTAAGATGCTAATGCCTGTAAGCCATAAATATTCTATTAAAGATATTCTTGACGAACTGCGTAAACATGACTTGGGGAAACAACGCAGAGTATCATTTGAATATATTGTATTTAAAGAGCTTAACGACACACACAAGCATGTAAAAGAACTTGCCCGGATACTCAACGGTATTAACTGCAGGATCAATCTTATTCGCTTCCACCCTATTCCAAATACACAGCTACAAGGTACTGATGAAGGCAGGTTACATATCTTTAAGGATGCATTGAACGCAAAGGGCATTATTACTACAATCAGAGCCTCACGCGGTCAGGATATATATGCTGCATGTGGGTTGCTTTCCACAAAGAGCTCAAAAGAATGAGATTAAAAGTTTAGGATATAAGTTTTGGGAGGCTTATAATACCTCCCAACTTCCATATAGTATCTAAACTCCCTCAAACAAACTCCTGCTAACTAATTCAGCGATATCAAGATTAAGGATTTCTTCTTCCTTATTGTTATATTTAAGACCATCTGTCATCATTACCATACAAAACGGACAGGCGGTAGCTATAATATCGCAATTAGTGGCAAGGGCATCGTCAGTCCTTTCCATAAACACTTCTTTATCCCCCTTCTCAGCTTCTTTAAACATCTGACCACCTCCAGCACCACAGCAAAGAGCAAAGCTTTTATTTCTTGCCATTTCCACTGTATTACAGCCAATCTCAGCCAATACATCACGAGGAGCCTGATATTCACCATTGGCACGTCCAAGGTAACATGGATCGTGGTAAGTAATATTCTTTCCGGCAAAAGCAGATGAATTAAGCTTCAATTTACCTTCGGAAATCATTTGCTTAAGAAATTGAGAATGATGAATAACATTATAGTTACCACCGAAGTCAGGATATTCGTTTTTCAATGTATTAAAATCATGAGGATCACAAGTAATAATATTCTTAACCTCATAAGCATTTAGTACTTCAACATTCATCATAGCCTGCATCTGGAAAAGCATCTCATTACCTGCTCTGCGTGCTACATCTCCACTATCAGTCTCCTCTACGCCAAGAACAGCATAGCTTACTCCCAGATGGTTAAGAATCTTCACAAATTCACGTGTGACCTTCTTATATCTGTCGTCGAAAGCCCCTGCTGAACCTACCCAAAACAAATATTCCGGAGTAACGCCATCAGCCATTTGAGGAACTTCAAGACCATCAGCCCACAGCATTCTGTCTTCCGGTGAGAACTGCCAAGGGGCCCCATTGTTTTCAATATTCTGGAAAACAGTATTCAAACCTGCAGGAGCAGCACTTTCTTCCATAACGAGATACCGTCTCATATCAAGAATAAGAGATGCCTGACTGATATTCACAGGACATTCCTGAACACATGCATTACACTGAGTACACGCCCACAGTTCTTCTTCTGTTATATAATTCCTTACCAGCGATTTATTATCATCAAAATTACTGTCTTTTGCAAGATCAGGGCCTTTCTCCTTCATTCTAGCCCTTGTATCCATCATAATCTTTCTTGGAGAAAGAAGCTTTCCTGTTGTATTAGCCGGGCAAACAGAAGTACATCTGCCACATTCAGTACACGCAAGGGAATTAAAATAATTAACCCAGGTAATATCTTCCACATCCTTAACACCAAATCTTTCCGGTTCACCCTCTTCCTCACCTTCAGGAGGATCAGCAAAAGCAGCATCAGGATCCATCATAAGCTTAACTTCTTTAGTGATGGCAGGCATGTTTTCTGCATATCCTATTGGAGTAATGTTACTAACGAACACATTTGGTACCGACATAAACACGTGGAAGTGTTTTGAGTAAGGCAGAATATTGGCAAAGATAAAGATCCATATTATGTGTATCCACCAGTTTATCTGATAACCCATCCACAGGTTTTCAGGGCGTATTCCTGAGAAATATCCGGCAATAACCGAGCTAACAGGATAGCTTCCCATTATTGGTTCTCCTGTTGTTTTAGCCCAAAGTACATAGAAAGTGTTCATCCCCAAAAGGCTAATCATTAGAATGAAAATAATGGTAAGTGCAAGATTTGCATCCATCTTCGATACAGGCTTCATTTCCGGTCCATAGAAGCGTTTGATGTGCATAAACAATCTTCTAAACAGAAAAGCTATTATTAATAATCCTATGATCAATGCTGAGATATCTCCGGCACCTATAACAAAATCATAGAGAGGTCCCAGAAAAACAAAGAGTCGTTCTGTTCCAAACAATCCATCAAATACCATTTCAATACTTCCAAATAGTATAAAGATAAAACCCCACCAAACAAGGGCATGCATTAATCCAACTACAGGACGGCGAAGAATTTTATCCTGAAAGAGAGCTATTTTAATTGTCATCCAGATACGCTTACCTATTTCACTAATAGGTTTCTTTTTTGTAAGCTTGAAGAACTTTGCGTATTTGAGAATTGAAAATGTGAAAACACCCAGTGTTATCAACAGAATCAGCAAGAAGATTAACTGCTTTACCATGATTTTAGTATTATAATTTACAGCTGCAAGATTATATAAATATCCGTTTAGAATGAATCTAAATAACGTAAAGTTAATGGTTTAAGGGCCGGATAACGCCCTATTTTGACATTAAACTTTGAACTAGTAATAATCCCTGAAGTCTTTTTTCTTATTCAGCTTGAGGTCCTGAAGTATCGATGCTTTTACATTAATTGAGAAGTTCCAGCTTTTTCTTGTTCCCAGAGGAATCCAGCTAAATCGCATTTCCCAGCAATGCAAATCCCTGTATATATTAACACTAGTATATGATAGTTTTTTTGCATCAAAGTCCCATCCTGTATTAAAAGTAAACTTCCACTTTGGAGTTATATTAATCTGACCGTTTAAATTAAGTGTCTGAATTATTTTGTTATCAATTATTCGTTGGAAGTTTTCGTAATCATACGTGCTGTTATAAGAGAAAATATAACTAATATTCAGCGACCATGGAATATTCCAGTCAACATAATCATCGGGGTTAGTTTCAATGGCATCCACTTCATCCTGAGTACCGGAACCTGGTGAAATGGACGGTTCTTCATCATCTGTTTCCTTATCATCCTTTCCTTTTCCAAAATCCTTATCACTTAACTTCAGATTAAAGTTAACTTTCCATGAAGAATTACGTGGACGTATCAACTTACGGTTAACATCCCACTCAAATTTATTAATTCTGTTTCCTGCCGAGTCAGCAGCATATGGGTCCCATGATGATGAATACTGTAGCTTTAAATTCTTCCATAATGTTGTACGTCCCGACATTGTTATATATGACATATTTAACGAGTCTTTCGCCAAATCATAACTTCCAGAAATGGACAGGCTTTCAATTAACTTTACCTTTTTCATTCCGGTTATTGTATCTTTCTTGGAAGGAACTTTTATCTCCAGATTATTTCCAAAACTTAATCCTATGCTTCCACTTTTATTAATGGGAGGCCTTCCGTAAAGGCTATTTTGAAAATGACTATACCGGACTTCTTCACCATCGCCATTTATATAAGTACCAGCATATCCGTATTTATCAGAACCAAAGTCAGGAATATAATTAAAACTGATCTTTGGTGTAAAAACATGCCTGATAGCTCTAATGGGACCTCTTTTAAAGCCAACCATACCAAACAGTTTTGTGGATAAGGATGAAGAAAAGCTATAATCCAGTGAATTTCTAAAACCATTAACAGTATCAGTATAAACACCTGGAAGCAGGGTATCACTGGCATTAAATATTGTATCCTGTTGGTAATACTTATTATAGCTTTTTGCATACATCCTGTCAGTAAAATTGACAGAGTTACTAAGTGTAAAGTATTTAAGCACTTTCAAAGGCAGGCTTATTGGTACTTTATGAATAGCTCCCATTTGCAATGTTGTATCAAAAGCAGCCGGATCAAATAATACGGAGTCATTAGTAGTTAGCTGGCTTTTTGCATTCATAGAATAAGATACGCTCAAGTCTTCATAGAACATCTTCTTACCTGATGATCTTTTCAGAGGATAAAACCTGTTAACTGTAAAAGTCATTTCAGGGAGACTTACATCAACTGCTTTAGTTTTTGTATTCTGTCGGTGGCTCGCATTTAAGGTAAGAAAATAATTACCACCCCAGTTACGCTGATAAGCAACACTCGACTGAAACTCATTTGAAAGATAGTCCTGAGTACTGGTCACATTATATTTACTATAGTTAGAGCTGTATATGTTAACATCTGCGGAGAAACTACTGTTGGGTCTTGCTTTAGGATCCTGAGTATGTGACCATCTGATTCTAAAGTCTGTAGACTTAGTATAATCAGAAGCACCTTTAGTTCCTACAATATTTATGGCATACCCCAAGTCCAGGTTACCATTATAGCGATATCTCTTTTTATATCTGTATCTTGGTTTAATACCCCAGCCTCCTCTTGAATAAATATCACCAAGCACCTGGAGATCCATATATTCATTAATAGCCCAGTAATAACCACCATCTTCCAGATAAAAGCCTCTGTTAGTATATTCACCAAATGTAGGTATCACAATACCTGAAGTCTGACCTGATTTATTAGGAAAAAACCCAAAAGGAAGCGCAATAGGTGTTGGCATTCCTTCTATCTCCATATATGCAGGTCCTGACACAATCTTTGAATCAGGGATTACTCTTGATTTCTTAAACCTGAAACCAAAATGCGGATGATCTTCTCTGTTACAGGTAGTATAAGTACCATGCAGAATATTTACAGTATTATCCTCAAGTTTCTTCACCTTCTGACCATGAAGAAACCCATTGCCATCTTCGGTGACCACACCGGCAATGATACCTTTCTTAGTATCGAAGTTATAGGTCATTGTTTTCGACTTAAAAGTCTGACCAGCTTGTGTAAATTCAGGCAAGCCCGTCATCTTACCCGTTGAATCCTCTATACCTGCAGCAAAAACAGTATTTGTTGTAAAATCAACCTCAATATAATTTGCTTTAAGTGTTATATCCTGATAATTCACCACTGCCTGTCCGAATAAATATACTTTTCGGTTTATCACATCCTGAACAATTGAATCCACAGCATAACGTCCCACTTTGTCATCAATTCTGTTACGTTTCTCTGTTACCTCAGCAATTGTATCTCCGCTAATACTTTCTGTAATTGCAGTATCTCCTCCAACCAGTGTATCCTTATAAAACAAGGTATCTCCAATAACAGCATCACTATTTAACAAATTATAATGGTCATCTTTCTGTAAACTCAGGCTATCCAGTTTCTTCAATACAAATGTCGTATCTGGTGTTTGAAAAAAGGAATCATTAGAAGCTAAAGCACGGGTTTTAAGCAACGATGACAGCAATATCAGTAGCAATACGGAAAAAATAAAAATGTTGTATTTATTATTCATTATTGTACCGATATAAACTCTGTTAAATTATTCTTCAAAGATTTAATAAGTTGCAAATATAGCACCAAAATCCCTAAAGAAAGTCTGTTTAATTACAAGATAAACGAAAATGATGTAACAGTATTGCTATTAGCTATTTTCAAGAATTATCATTTTCACTTCTTCGAGTTTATTTCCTTTGGATTTTGTAATGGTAAACTCGAAGTTATCAATAACAATCTTTTGATTTACCACAGGGATATTATTATAATTATGAATAATAAATCCCGCTAACGTCTCATATTCATCAAGAACAGGGATGTCAAACTTATACTTTTCATTCAGATAATCTATTTCCAACCGTGTAGAAAATACAAAATGATTATCAGACAGCTGCTTTTCAACATCACCATTATGTTCTTTATCATGTTCATCTTCTATCTCACCAAAAATCTCTTCAATAATATCTTCCATTGTAACGATACCGGCAGTACCACCAAACTCATCAATTACTACTGCTGTACTCTTATGATTATCAATAAAATCCTTTAGAAGAACTCTTGCCTGCATAGTTTCAGGATATGGGTCAACAGTCCTGACAATTTCCATTACCGACTTAGGTTTACTAAACAAATCATAAGCATGAATATAACCTGTTATATGATCAATGGAATCTTCATAAATAAAAATCTTAGACAAACCTGTTTCAGTAAGGAGACGTACGAACTCACTTATATTTGTATTAATATCAAGAGCAACAATCTCAGGGCGAGGCACCATACACTCACGCAGCTTAACATGTTTAAATTCTATTGCATTCTGAATCATCTGAATTTCCTGATTAATCTCCTCATCCGCTTCACCATCGCTAATAGAATCCTTAACATAGCCTTCAAAGTCAACGGCGCTGAATTGATAAGCATTTTTATCCAGCTTCACACGAAATACCACTTTGAGAATAAGCTCTGATAATCCCAGATATATCATTATTACAGGATATAAAGCATAATAAAAAATCCAAACCGGGAGAGCAAATGCCTTAAGAATTGCATTTGGCCTAACCCGAAATAACACTTTCGGGATAAACTCAGCAACTAGTAAAATAAGCAATGTTGATATTATTGTTTGTATTAACAATATCAGATATTCACTTTGGAAGCCTCGTGGCAATATATTAATAATTACAGGTTCAAGCAAGTTGGCTATTGCAATACCATAAATAACAAGAGCTATATTATTACCAAGCAATAAAGCACCAATAAACCTTGAGGGATTATTAAAGAAAGCTGACAACACCCTTGCCGGAATTACTCTTCTTTTTACATCCAATTCCTGCATTAATCTGTTGGAGCTGACAAAAGCAATTTCCATTCCTGAGAAAAAGCCTGAGAAAAGTAACGAAAGAATAATTATCAGAGTATTAGTATTCATATTCTAGCAACAAACAAATTTAGAAATAATCCTGCATACGACATGAGTAAACCAATAAATTATTACAAATACATGTGTTGTTTTCATTATTGGCCCTGGGCAACAGAATCTTCTTCAATTTCAAACTCACCTTTAATATTATATATTTTTCGCTTTGCAAATGATTCGTTAGCCCTCATACTATCACCGAAGAATGTCTTATCCGGCATCACAAATTTCACAAAAGTATTTGATTTAATTATTTTCTTTCGCTGATCCCATGTAAGGTTTTCAGTATATAGCTTTTCATTAGTTTCATAATTCTTTACTACAACATCTTTTCTGGCATTCATTAGCTTTCTTTTATCATATGAAACGCCATAATCAGCTTTTATGAAAGATGTTTCATTTCCTTTTTTATCAAAGAAAATGACTTCAAAGCCATCAGGGAACTCGGAATAAGCATCGGGTCCCTCGTATCTTTTCATAACAGGGCTTTTCATTCGCACCTGAATAAAACCCGAATCCGATCTTTCATAAATAATATTATAAGTAGCAGCAGCTGCCAGTGTATCCTGTGATGTTATCTCACGAACTCTGGTTATTGAGTTTTCACAAGAAAAAAGCATCACTATAACAATAGTTAAAATGATGCTTTTTTTTAAGATTGATAACATAATTCCAGTGGCTGTTATTTGGCAGCCCTTACAGTTGTAGTCTCATTTATCCAGCAACCAACTTTATACTCATCACCTTCATTAAGATTGTGAAAGAATAAAAGTTCTGTAGCCGGGAAGTACTCCTGATAAGCATCGATTCTTTTTGCAGCCACATCTGCTGATTCAGGATCAATATTTTTTGCTCTCTGATATTTATCAACAGCAGCCCAGTAAGCTACTTTCTTAGTAAGCTCATCATTACCACAATCTTTTGCACTTCCTGCATAACAGTCGCCTATAATAATATATGGCTTACCTGCATCAGGTTTTGCTTTTATTGCTTTATAGGCTACAGTACGTGATTCCTGATATTTCTTCAGTGACATAAGGTCTTCAGCAAGGAAAATCATTGCCTTATAAGCATATTCTTCATTTTCCTGATTAACAGCTTCCTGAAGATAAGGAACAGCTTCTACAAATTTCTGATCCTTAAGTAACATTTTACCAATTAGGTAAGCAGACTCAGGTGAAGGCTCAGCATCATAAAGAGCAACAGTTGTCTTGAAATATAATTCAGATTCCTGACAGTCTTTTTTATCAAGAAGTTTTGAAATCTTTTTCAGCAGATCAACATCATCAGGAGTTTCATTAAATTTCTTCTGATAAATTCTAACCAGATCAGTACAGTTAGCAAAAGGCTGGAAAGTGTTTTCTATATTACCTTTAATATTATTATATTGTTCTACATATTTCTGTTTACCTGCTTTTTCGTATTTAGCTATATTTTCATCAACAAAATCGCTGATCATATCATAGGCATCAACAACTGCAGCTGTATCAATATCACCTTTCTGAGCCATTTTCACAACCGAGCGAAAGTAATAAACGTAAACAGGACCTTTAGTTTTAGCACCATCAAGTTTAATTGATTCACCCAAAATCTCATAAGCAGCTTTATAGTTCTTAGAAGGATCAAGCTTATAATAGTCAACACCCTTATACCCTAATATCTTACCTACTTGTGACTTTCCTGTTTTATAATGATCAGGGAAGAATTCCACTCTTTGGTCATATACTTTCATTAGTGTGTCAATAAAACCATCTTTCACAGCCTGATCTTTGGATTTTTTAATTTTAAAATCCATCATATTAGCACCATCAATATAGATGTTTTCTGTTGCTCTGGGACAATTGGCAAAAACCCATCTCCATGATTTAAGGGCATCATTAATAGCAGTACTTTTTTCGTTACTCTGTTTCCATTGTTTATAAAACTCTCTGTATAAGGAAAGCTTCATAACACAAGTGGCGCTATCAGCTCCGTACTTCGACCCATCGTCTTGTGGTAATAAAATAAAATCAGGTGTAGAGGCAAATGAGAAAATGCCTGTTAAAATTGCAATTGTCAATAATAGTGCTTTTAGTTTCATATTGCTACTATTTTTTATTATTATTGGTATTTTCTTTTCTGGAACCAATGTTCCTGTATTGATACTCCAAGAGAAAAATTAAAGAAGTTTTCCTGAATAAGTTCATTTCTGGTTGTACCTCTTCTACCTATTTCAAAACCAAGATCTATTTCAGTATTTGATTTCTTCATAGGAAAAGTAACTCCAAAACTTATGCCAAACTCATTTATGTTAGTCCCGTTATAGTTAAGATATGAATGATTATATCTTGCCCCTAAACGATAAGTAAGACGTCTGTATAATTTTGATATATTCGTATGACTGGGTTTAAATGAACCACCCATAGCAACTCTCCATGAATTATTAAGCGAATCACTCTGCCCGAAAGCTGAATATTCCTTCCAATTCTGCCATGCAAAATCACCACCAACCAGCCACTCTTTGTCGGACACTAATGTAAAACCAACGCCAAAACGCTGTGGTATAACAATGTTTCCTTTTTCATCAGGGTTATATTCTATTGTGTCTTTTACATATTCAATAATATCATCATAACCTCCAAGCAAAGTGTACGACAGATAATTACGGTTAGATCGTGCATTGAACTTATTGGCATAGTTAGCACCAAGAGTAAGTTTTATACTACTATTTAATGGTATATCATACTGAATACCATAATTAAATACAAAATCACTCATTCTAACATTGCTTTCAACCTTAGTACCAAAAATGTACAATGAGTCAGGAAAATAAATCATACTGGTACGTGTTGACTTTCCAAAAAGATAAGTAATATCCACGCCAGCGCGTAAGTTTTCTGTTATATTAAAGCCATTACCCAAAAACACCTGATTAATTCCTCCGTCACCAGTAAATGCATGTACAACATTGCTGAATTTTTCAACATCAGCAGTTACTTCAACATCATATCCAATTTTAGAAAAGGGCATCACGCCAGCACCAATCTTCCACCAGTTACTTATAGGAAATCCCAAGTACATATATCTAAGAGTAATATCATTACTGCTCTCTGTTTGTGTTGTGGTTTTCAGGCCAGTATAGTTTCCTGACAAAGCTGCTTCAAAAAGGAACATTGACGAATCAAGACTTCCGTAACTGGCAGGGTTAGCAGGGTTAATAGCTGTAGGATCATGTAGACCAATGGCTATGCCTCCCATACTCATACTGATAACATTTTGATTCTCGCTGTATAGCTGACCCAATCCAAATCTTGAATACGGTGAATTAATGCCTGTTTGTGCACTAACAAACAAACCTGTTATCAAGATAAAAAACAATATACTATATCTACCAGTCCTCATTAAAATCCAGGATTTTCTTTAACCCAAGTACTACTACATTTGGGGTTGCAAAGATGTTACTTTTTACTAATTTTTCAAAATATTTATAATCGCCACCGCTAATAACCGTTATCAGGGATGAATACAGCCTTTTATACTGATTAATTACTGCTTCAACTTCCAGAAAAGCTGAATGGAAAACACCTGAAAGCATCGAATTTTCAGTCGAATCCCCTATCAAAGCAATATCCTTACCAACATCAGGCATATTCAATAACGGTAATCTACTGGTAAAAGTATTCAACGATTTCAATCGCATACTCAAACCCGGAGATATACTCCCACCAATATACTCGTTCCTTTTATTAACGAAATCGTAAGTAATACATGTCCCTGCATCAATAATAAGAACATCTTTACCAGGATGAAGTAATACAGCAGCAGCAGCTATTGCTATTCTGTCTTTTCCAAGTGAGTTTGGGGTTGAATACTTATTAATGTATGGTAAAGGGGTATTTTGATGTAACTCCAATACTTTTATTCCTTTTTTTGTTAACTGCTCTTTAATAACAGCAGTATCCACAGAAACACTTGAAATAATCGCTGATGTTACTCCATCATATTCACCTCTATTAACCGGATCGTCAAACAAGCTTGTGTTATTGATAATACGGATATCGGAAATAACGTCTCCGTTAAAAACAGCCACTTTGGCGTAAGAGTTCCCTATGTCGATTATAAGTTTCAAACTATGTGTTCAGGACGCAAAAATACGGATATGAAATAACCATGATTAATTTTTTATGTTTTTTTTTGTTAAATTGAAAAAAAGTGTACTTTTGCACCTCCAATTTAGTTGGTACCATAGCTCAGTAGGTAGAGCAACGGACTGAAAATCCGTGTGTCCCTGGTTCGATCCCGGGTGGTACCACTTTAAACAGAGTGAGAATGAGAGTGAGTGAACAACGAAACGGTCAATTACCCTCAATCTTGCTCTGTTTCTTTTTACTCACGCTCAATTCACTCGCCATAATCTCAACTCAAGCCAACTTTCCAGGGATTTTATTACATCAAGTATAAATTTTTAACAGCCTATATTATTTATTATTAGAAACTTGTTGATAATTCCCATTATCATCATTACTGTCTCTTTATAATATTTATACTAGTTGACGTAGGATAGAATCAATCATTCTGTGTTGTTAAATCATATGTTCTCAAATAATAGAATTCCATAAAGCTAATTTTACATTCCTGATGCGCATTAGGATTGATTCTGATGCGCATCAGGATTGGTTTTGATGCGCATCAGGATACTTTTTGATGCGCATCAGAAATCTGTTTTGTGAAATAAAAATGTGTATTTCGTGAAGTGGAAATGTGTATTTCCATTTGTGTAAAACCTTCTTGTCACTTGATTTATTTAGATTTTCATACGTATCAAAACTATTTTTCATACGCAAGAAAAAAAATTCTGATAGGCATTAAAGTCTTGAATTCCCAAGTTAAAATGGCATCAGGTTGAAGTTAAAGTTAATTATTAATGCTCAATAAACTACGTTTATTACTACTTAATATCGTAACTTATATATAATTTCATCACATAGTCTTTTTGAAATTTCCAACAGAATAATTAGATATGATTTAGAATATTACAATATCAATGCAAAAGAGAATCATTGACAGGAATGCTAAAAACGCATACTTAAACTTGCATAAATTTTATTGTTATTGTAGTTATCGAAGTAAGTGCCTTCGAAAGACACATTAGCCATAAACATATCAGAAATACGCCAGCTAATGTCTGCTTCTGCAACATTTTGCTTTGTTCTCAAACTTGAATTTGGATAGCTATAGTTAACAAAACGATAACCTAATGATCCCACTAATTTACCCCTGAAGAAATCCCTGGTTAATCCAGCCATATAAGTACTTCCCGATATAAATGATGTCTCAAGATATGTATAACCACCATTAAAAACAACATTCTTTAAAAACGGTATTTTGCGATAACTTACATAGCCACTAAAATTGGTTGTTGATTTTAAATCCATAGTTCCGTTAGAATAACCTGCCTTTAAGCCAAGTGTTAAATGCTTAATAGGGAGCAATGATATCCCAAATCTCAAACCCACAATATTCTGATCATTGGAAAGATTTGTTATATAGTCTCTATAGGTATAGTAATAAAGCCTGTTTCCTTGTGTTCTGAAACTTGCTGAGGCTACCATCTTGCGGGAAAATCGGTAGCGAACAGAAATAAATGTACTTGTAAGTTTAGGTGTATGAGTTACTGTATCGTTGATATTCTGATAAAGCTCAACTTCACCGTTCACTAAAAGATAAAGATTTTTCAGCAACGAGTTGTAATGCTGAAAATAAAGAAATCTTCTATCGGTATTACCATTATTTTGCTGCTGAGCAAAAGCAAGTACTGATTGCATTATACCACCCTTCTCAAGCACTTTATTGTGCGACACAAACGCTCCTGACTGAAACAGCTTAATATTATACCCGTAATTATAACTGTCGGGGCGTGATCCTACATAAGCCCCAATGCTAAAATCAGAAACTTTCTGTTCAATCTGAATTCCGTCAATTGCACCTACACTTGGGATTAGCGGATTTATTTCTCTCCCTAATGTAATTTTCATGTTACTTATCGGTTTTATCCAAACCGACATATCATATATTTTAAGTCCGTTAAAAATATCTTGCTTTAGCTTTTCACGGTTTGATGTACTATTAACAAACGACAAATACATATTTGCTCCAACAACTACATTCTGGTTGTCAGTTTGTATACGAAATGTGTACCTGTTATTTACACCATTTCCCATTGGAGTATCACTCAAATTCAGGTAAGATGAAGCAGTAAGTCGACCCGAAACACTAAACTTTTTTTCTACAACTTCTTTTATTTCAGCATCTTCTTTCTGAACTTTTTTTTGTTTATTAGTATCTTCTGTATTTATAACTTCGGTTTGTTGCAATTGTTTATTTTGCGAATCCGACTTCCTGGCATCAGAACTAACACCTTTGTAATTATCAGACTTACTTTTATTTATTTTCACACTTACCTTCTGATTAACCTCCAGATCATAATTACCAATTGGTTTACATACTGCGGATATAGAAGATAGGTTTGCTATTATCATCAGCGGTATCATAGCGCCATCCACGTTTTTAAAAATTGTGTCACCCGCTTCAATATCTACTGTTGAGTCAAACCTCACATACACATTTTGGTTTGTAATGTATGAAATAACACCATCCTTTTCCTCGCTATTTTGAGACAAAAGCGATTGTGTTCCTCCTATCATTAGTATTATCAGAAGTAAATACTTGTACATCACTTATAAATGTTATTGATTCTACGAAACATAGTTTTCTCGCTGCCATCAGGATGACAAGACAAACAAGCTAAACTATTGTATGCATATCCTGACACACCGCTATGCTCATCGTCCATTTCTGACTGGTTATGTTCATGGCAATCAATACAGGAGAATGAAGAAAAATCGCCTGGAATGGTATGGCAATCTGTACAAGAAGACCATTCCCCCCTATGTTTTCCACTGTATATTGGAAAATACTGGTTATCATGATCAAATGTAGAGGGTTCCCATGCCGATTCATTATGGCAAAACAGGCAATCGGTTCCAAACTGCGCAGAAAGATGGTTAGGATCGGTAGTAGAATTATAATCATCAGCATGGCATCCAAAACATGTATTAGGAGTTTGATTATAATTACCCTCATGACACTCAAAACAGTTATTAGCAATAAGCTGATGTGCACCATTTAGTTGATAATATTCATTATGGATATCAAATGATGCGGGAGCCCATCCTGGCTCAGTAGTATGACAAAGCGAGCAATTGGTACTTAAGCCAAGTGACAGATGCCCGGGATTTGTTGTTCCAGTAAAATCGTTTGTATGACAAGAAGCACAATCCATAGGAGTTCCAGCATATCCCTCTGTATGGCATTCAGCGCATTGTGTAGTAATATGTGCTCCCGTAAGTGGAAAATTGGTTGAGTTATGATTAAAAGCTCCATCTTCGCTTCCTGTGGGATGGCATGCCAGACATGCAGTACTTGAATATACATACCCACTTATCCCATTATGCTCCTCATCCATATCACCCTGATTATGCTCATGACAGCTGATACATGTGAACTCACTGTAATTTGATGTGTTCGGATGGCAATCCATACAGTCCGACCACTCACCATTATGTTCTCCCGAGTAGATGGGAAACAGGACATCATGATTACGGAATTCTGCAGGTTTCCATCCTGGATTTGTTGTATGACATTCTGTACACTCAGTAGAAAACCCCAACTCTGTATGATTTGGTATAGCAGCTTCCTGATAATCCGATTCATGACAGGTTATACACTGTGGAGAGAGTCCACTAAAGCTACCAGTGGTATGACACTCTGCACAGTTGTTGATATCATGACCCTGTGTCAGAGGGAAAAATGAATGGTTGATACCTGCTCCTGACCATGAAAAAGCGTTTACCTCATGGCACTCTATACAATTTATAGAAAACCCGCTGGCAACATGATCCGGATCTTTGGCAGAATTATAATCTGTGAAGTGACAGTCATAACAATTTATTCCCAATGGAGTGAAGTCAAGTGTCGACGCTGAGATATGACATTCATAGCAATCAGCCGTAAGATGTGCCCCAACCAATGGAAATCTACCCTTTCTGTGTATTTGTATAATGTTGTTAACAAGCCATGAATTGGTTGTATGGCAACTACCACAGTCTGAACTAACGCTTTGGTTATGCATATCTGTGTGGCAGCCTGCACATTCTATGGGTGCTTCATTGAAAACCAATGTAGGATGGCAATTTTTACAATCAGTTTGTTCATGAACTCCGGTCAGTTCGAAATTTGTAATGTCATGATTAAAACTAATGTTTTTTATGTCAACTTTCCACCCTTCTGATGTGTGACACTCGCTACAACTGATATCGAGGTCATTACCATGAGGTGAATCTGAATTCCTGACAAAAAAGGTAATTAAAAAAATTATTATTAATGACAATTCTCGCATCTGTAGTCTTTTAGTTTGTATAGAGTATAAGTTTGTTCATTAGTTGTAACCTCTTTATGACACTTGTCACAACTTACATCCTTATGCTTTCCATCCAATGGAAAGTTAGTATTATCATGATTAAATAATGTTGGATCCCAGTTGTTATATTGATGGCATGCCAAACATGTTATTGTGTTGTCTGTAGATTGAAATTGTCCCTGATGTACATCCAGATGGCATTCCAGGCAATCACCATTAAGCACATTAAACCTTTGGATAATCGGTATTGTTTTCTGAAAATGACAATCTCTGCATGACAAATTTTTATGTTCACCCAATAATTCATAACCAGTAATACTATGGTCGAAAGATATTTTGTTCCATCTTTCAACCCCATGACATTCTCTGCATTGTTTTTCAGGATAATACTTACTGTCAATACATCCTTTATGTACATCGTCATGACAGTCGGCACAGTTAATACCCAGATTTCTGAATTTCCATTCATTATTCACATCTTTATGACAAACAAAGCACGGCGTTGCAATATGGGCACCTTCCAAAGAAAACTTTGTGTTTCTGTGCATTTCAATTGTAAACAGTGATCCCTGGAACCCATTAACTGTATGACAATCTTTACAATCCCTTACTTTATTATTTTCCATAAACTGTCCTTTGTGAAAATCGTCATGACAATCAGTACAATTTACATGAGCAACAGGGTCGGTAACATTATTTGTATGACAATCTTTGCAGTCTACAGAACTATGCCTACCTTCAAGTGGAAAACCAGTAAGATTATGATTAAAGCTAACTGTTTCCTTTATTTCATTAAATGAAAAAACGGAATGACACTTTTGGCAATCATTTCCGAACTTATTATCATGGATATCCTCATGACAATCTGTACACGAAGAATGCGGAATATTGGAGTAATTAACAATTTCAATACCATTAATAACAGTATTTAAATGGCAATCAGCACATTCTACCTCTCGATGTTTTCCCAGTAACGGATAATCAGAATTGTTGTGATTAAACACAGAGGCAGGGGTAAAGCCATTAAAATCGTGACATTTGGCACAATCATTATCTAAAGTTCCCTGATGTTGATCGTCATGACAACTCAAACATCGGGTTGAGAGCCCAAGATATGAATTTTCTTTTTTAAGCTCTAATGTATAGTTCTTTGGCTGATGACAGTTTATACAATCCTCCTCCTTGTGTTTTCCTTCAAGGCTATATCCCGTAAGGTCATGATTAAAATTCTCTTTGTCGAAACGGATCATATTAAATTCTCTCCCATGGTGATCACTATGACATGATACACATTCTTTACGTTTTACTTCAAAGCTCGAATGATATCCTTTATTGGAACTAATAATTTCAGCTAGCAACTCATGACAGTCAAGACACTTTTGGTTAGATATTTTTTGCCCAAGAGTATGACAAAGAGTACAGTTTGACATTCCCTCAAGGTGAGAATGTGGCTCACTAAGATCGCCTGGAGATAATTGCCCGATAACTGAAATATTACAGAGTATCACCATAAGCAATACCAACCACTTCCGCAATATATTAACAGACCTGTGCATTAGTAGTTTATTTCCTTTTATGTGTAAGCATAGCGTCGCCATACTTTGTAGTTATATCAATACCGATTTTTTTAAGAAACTGAGTAGGCAGTTCACCACCGATGAAAACAAAAACCAGATCATTCATCAGCTCAACAGTATTACCATCCTTAGAATCAAACACAAGCATATTATCTTTAATTTCCCTGATGATAATATCCGAACGGCCAGTCAACTTGCCGTCACTCATTGCTCTCAGTGCTTTTTCTCTATTATTTGGTTTAGATTTCGGGAATCCTTCCGTTCTGTAAACCATTGTCACCTCATTATTATCGCAAAGCATCAAAGCTGACTCAATTCCCGAATCGCCGTTCCCAAAGATAATAATTTTTTTATTAACAATGTTTTCAGGTTCCAATAATCTGTATGCTACCTTTTCCAACAATTCACCAGGGACCTTTAATTTTCTAGGAGTTCCTCTTCTTCCAGTTGCCAATAATACCGTTGTACTTACATATTCAGAGCCCTTGGAAGTTGTTACAGCAAAGCCTGTTCCAACTTTTCCAATAGTTTCAACCTTTGAATTCTCCAAAATAGTAAGATTATTTTTTTCTATGGCATCATTCCAAATTCCCAACAATTCAGCTTTGCTAGTCTCACTAAGTTTTACCTTGCCATAAAGAGGAAGGTCTACTGATGAAGTCATTACTATTTTCTGGCGGGGGAAAGTAGCTACAGTCCCACCAAGAGTATCCTGCTCAAGTACAATAGCCTTTAACCCTTTCTTTTTTGCAGTAAGTGCTGCTGATATTCCAGCAGGTCCAGCCCCCACAATCACCAAATCATATTCGTTTATTCCCTTGTTTTTTATGGATTTTACTATATTTTCGCACGCTTGTTTACCCTGCTCAACAGCATTTTTAATCAAACCCATACCACCCAGTTCACCGGCAATAAAAATCCCATTGATATTTGTTTCAAAAGTTTCACTCACATGTGGCAGATCGACACCTCTTTTTTCAGTGCCTATGCACAACGTTATTGCTTCTGTAGGACAAGCAAGGAAACAGGCTCCATGTCCTATACATTGAGAGGCATTAATTGTTGTTGCTTTACCGTCGACAATTCCAAGAATATCAGTTTCAGGACATGCCGATATACATGCTCCGGTTTGAATGCAGTCATTAATATCAACAACCGGATGAAGGGAAACCGGTTCAAACAAACCCGCTTGCCGTGCAATCTTAATTTTGCCTTTTACCTTATCGGATTTCCTTTTTACTGACCTCAAATAGAAAAAAATAATAATTGCGGTTACCAAAAAAACCGACCCATAAATCAATATTTGTTCTAATAATAGCCCCATCAGAAAACCCATTTATAACCAAAAGCAATAGTCACTCCAACATGAATTAACAATATTACAAGCATAAGAATTGCAAATGGTAAGTGAACCACATGCCAGTATTTAAATAGATTCTTCATCAATGTGAGTCTTTCAATACGTCTGTTAAGTTGGAGGTCGCTTTTAATCAGTTTAATTATGTCAGACCTTTCTCCTGCCGGCATTTTACTAAGCTTTAGTTGTTTTCTAATTGACCGTATTCTTCTTCTGTCTGCATAACCAATAAATATATTTCTTTTTCCTTCGCTTATATTATAATCTCTATTAATGATCGAAATTATGTCATTTAGATTTTTACTATTAATTTCGCTTTTAGCTTTAATTTGCTCCAGAATATTCTCACGAGAACTATAAATTTCACTTAAAGATAACTCTCTACCCTCAATTGTTCTTGGTATCTGGATATAAATAAATCGACCTATAATTCCACTGATAAAAACTGCCACCATACTCCAAAAACTTATCGATACTATTCCGCCAAACTTAAATGCTGTGTGGTAAAGTACAAGGATTGGTCCTAATGTACACACAAAAATATGAAATTCAAGCCAGTATTTAAGCTTACCCAAATTAGAAATCAGGTGCCACCGTTTTCGGATCATATAACTGCCTACTCCGATAAACATAAGTAAAGAACCAACAATCCCAAGTCCATGACCAATAGCTCCACTGGGTTTTAGTATCTGGTGATCTTCGTGATAGAACCTTTCTCCTAATGGAGTATTGTAGTAACTTGCCCCAAAGTTAAGCAATGCTATTGTAATAAAAATAATGGTTAGCATCATTATTATCAAAACAATTATACGATAGACATTGCGCATTGATAGTAGTTTTTTCTACAAATATATAAAAATACTTATATAAATATGTTGATTCAAAACCTTTTAAATAAAATGAAAAATAAATCAAAAACCAAATTAATACCTGATAAGATTATTCACTCCCAAAATATTCACTACATTTGGTAGCAAAAATTAACATCCATGACTAATTCTTCTAACAAAGTTGGCTTACTTGGACTTATTGCCATTGTTTTTGGGTCCATGATTGGCGGAGGTATTTTTAATATCCCACAGAATATGGCTGCCGCCTCAGCACTTGGACCTGTTTTAATTTCCTGGATTATTACAGGCGTTGGTATGTTATTCCTGGCATATTCTTTTAAAAGTCTGGCTAATGCAAGGCCCGACCTTAACTCAGGTATTTATGCTTATGCAAAAGAGGGGTTCGGTAACTATATAGGATTTAATGCTGCCTGGGGTTACTGGATTGCTGCTGCTCTGGGTAACGTTGCTTTCGCTGTTATGCTTAACGACGCTACCGGTTACTTTTTCCCTATACTTCTTAAACATGGATGGCAGACGATTGTATTCGGTGTTGCCATTATCTGGATTATGAATTTTGTAGTACTCAACGGCCTTAAAGGTGCTGCCAGTATAAACACTATCTCAACTATTGCTAAAATGATTGCCATTGCTCTGATTATTGTGATTATGATCATCTTTTTTAATCTGGAAAACTTCTCTTTTTCTTTTTGGGGTGAAGGATTTAATCTGGGCAGCATTGGCGAGCAGGTAAAGGCTCCTATGCTGGTTACACTTTGGTGTTTTATAGGTATTGAGGGTGCAGTAGTTATATCAGGAAGAGCAAAGAAAAAGTCTGATGTTGGCAAGGCAACAGTAATCGGTCTTGTACTGGCTCTGCTGCTTTATGTAGCCCTCAGCGTACTGGCCTTCGGTATTATGCACCAGCCTGATCTTGCAAAGCTTCAGGACCCCTCTGCCGGTTATATCCTTCAATCGGTTGTAGGACAATGGGGTATCGACATGGTGAATGTCTCACTGATTATTTCTGTGGGTGGGGCATGGGTAGCATGGACTATCCTTCTTGCTGAGGTACCCTTCGAAGCCGCGAGGGATGGCATCCTGCCAAAGCTGTTTACCAAAGAAAACTCCAAAGGGGCTCCATCCAACGCACTTTATATATCAAGTATTACTATGACAATATTTATGGCTATGGTGGTATTTGCCAAAAATGTGTATATGGCAGCTATCGACATTACCGGAATAATGATTCTGCCTCCTTATATATTAAGCACAGCATATCTTTGGAAAGCTTCTTCCAACAAAAAGTACTTCAGCGATAAAATTTCTGCAAAAGCTAAAACAATAGGCGTTATTGCAACAATTTATTGCGCATGGCTTATTTACGCAGCTGGTTTTAACTTTATCCTCATGTCAACATTGTTTTACGCTGTAGGGATACCTTTTTATATAATAGCACAAAAAGAAAGAAACAAAAACCAGAAAGTATTTAAAAAATTTGAGCTGATAATTGCCATTATCTTTGTAATCGCAGCTATCGTAACTATATATTTAATTTCAACAAATAAACTCAGTTATTAACTTTAAAACTAAAGACATGGAATATAATAAAATGTTTCAGTTCCTGATTATCGACAATGATATTAACAAGGATACTACTTCAGGTGAATTAATCCGTAACATAGCCAATGCCATTGTTGATAACGGGTATAATGTAGTCACTTCTGAGGATCAGTTTGAGTCAGAAGTTGCAATTATGAGCAACCCCACTTTTGGCTGCGTGCTAATCGATTGGGACGAGAATAGTGAAGCATTTGACACCATGGCAATTATCAAATTCATCAGAGAAAGAGGGCTTGATATGCCTGTGTTTATTGTAACGGAGAAAGAAAATATTTCTGATATCGATTACGAGCTTCTTAATGAAAGTCGCGGATTTATTCATCCCGAAGAAGAGACTCCTGCGTTTGCTGCCAAATACGTTATAAGAGCATATAAGGAATATGTTACTTCACTGAAGACTCCTTTCTTTGGTGGCATGATCGACTGGGTGGAGGCCGGCAATGAAATGTGGCTCTGTCCGGGTCATAACGGAGGTAATTTCTATAAAAAGAGCCCTCAAGGACGTATTCTCTATAACTATCTGGGCGAACAATTCTGGAGAGCAGATTTTAACTTTGTACCCGATCTGGGTGACATCCTCACTCATACAGGTGCTTATTTGGAGTCGGAACAGGAAGCTGCCAGAATATTCGGCGCCGATCGAACTTATTTTGTTCTTAATGGCACCTCCACTTCCGTGAAGATGGTTAACGGGGCTCTTATCAAACAGGGTGATCTTGTCCTGTTCGACAGGAATAATCACAAAAGTCATCATCACAGTGCCCTGATGATTAACGGTGGCATTCCCATTTTCATTGAAGACGACAGAAATGATTTCGGAATGGTTGGCCCTGTTAAACTCGATTGCCTTGATGAAGATAAACTCAGAGAATCCATACGCACTAATCCGCTTGTTAAAGATAAAGATGCATGGACGAAAGAACGCCCTTTCCGTGTTGCCATTATTGAAAACAATACCTATGATGGTACTACTTATAATGTCAAGACTATTGTCGATAAGATAGGACATCTGTGTGACTATATATTCTTCGATGAAGCATGGGGTGCGTTTATGAAATTCCACCCTGTATTTAAAGGTCGTTTCGGTATGGGGCTTGAGCTCACAGAAAAAGATCCGGGGATTTATGTTACACAGTCTACTCATAAGCAACTGGCAGGGATGTCGCAAGCATCGCAGATCCATGCTAAAGACAACCATATCAAGGGTCAGGACAGAAGACTGAACCACAAAAGAATGAATGAAGTGTATATGATGCATATGTCCACATCACCATTCTACCCAATGTTTGCTTCACTGGATGTGGGCGCACAGATGATGAAAGGAAAGAATGGTTTCTTCTTGTGGGATGATGCATTGAAACAGTCCATCGAAGTAAGGAAGAAAATCAGAGAAATAGGAAGAAAATTCAAAGAGCACAATGATCCTAAAAGGAGATGGTTCTATGATCCATTTGTTCCCGACAGGGTTACTCTTAAAGATTCAGATCATCATAAAGATGTAGCTGATATTCCATGGGAAGACCTGCCCACCGATGTGCTTGCCGCCGAACAGCAGGCATGGCTAATGCGTCCTGATGCTAAATGGCACGGATACTCCTCACTAAAAGATGACCTGGTTATGATGGATCCCACAAAGATGTTCTTTATAACACCTGGAATTGATCGCATCAAAAACACTTACGAAGAATGGGGGCTTCCTGCTCCTATGCTAGGCAAATATATGAGATCGCGTGGTGTTGTTCATGAAAAAACCGACTTTAACTCCATTCTGTTCCTCATTACTCCGGGTATTGAAAAGAATAAAGCAGGAACCCTTATGTCAGAATTACTGAGATTTAAAGAGCTGTTCGACAGAAATGCTATTATGGATGAAGTTTATCCAGAGCTTACCAACGAATTCCCCGATCACTACAAGGGCAAAGGCGTTTGGGATGTGGCTCAGATTATCCATAATATATATAAGGAGAATGATGCTAAAACACTTCAGCAGAAAATGTTTAAAAAAGAACACTTCCCTGAAATGGCTATGACACCTCAAGAAGCTCAAAACAAACTTGTAGCCGGTGAAGTAGATTACATTCCTCTTACTGAAGCTCACAATAGAATAGCAGCTACTCTGGCGCTGGTTTATCCTCCTGGTATTGGTGTAATTATGCCTGGCGAACGCTATGACCATAAAGCCAAACCTATGATGGATTACTTTGCTCTGTTCGAACAAACAAATCCTTCTTTCCCGGGATTTGATAATGAAATACAAGGCGCTTATCTTGACAAAGATGAAAACGGGAAAGAAAGATATTTTACATATGTCGTCAAAGAATAAGAATTTCAAAGTTCAAGGAGAACAGTTCAAAGTTGCTCCAATCTTAAGCATTGAACTTTTATCCTTGAACTTTAAACTTCCTATCTTTGCATCATGTTTGTAAAAACGCGGGGCATAGTACTTAGAGTTACTAAAGTTTCTGATTCAGGAGCGGTAGTGAATATCTTTACAAAAGAACACGGGTTGCAGTCGTTTTTTGTAAAAGGACTGCAAGGCAAACGCTCGAAAGCAAAGGCTTCTTATTTTCAGCCCCTGACTATGGTTAATATTGTTTTCAGGCATTCCCGGAATGACACACTGCAAACATTCAGCGAGATTGAATTAGATTATAATTACCGGACAGCCACAACAGATATTACCAAAAGCACACAGATCTTCTTTCTCAACGAGCTGCTATATAAAACACTAAAGGAAGAGTCGTCAAACCCCCAGTTGTTTACATGGATAGCAAATTCCCTTAAATGGCTTGATATATCTGGCAACGATTTTGTGAATTTCCATCTTGTATTTATGATTCAGCTCACTAAGTTTCTGGGTTTCTATCCCGGTCACCTTACAGAATCACCTGAAGTTTTCGATATGCAGGAAGGAAACTTTGTTAGCAACACACCCTTTCATACAAACTACGTAACGGGCAGGATTGTCCCACTACTATCATCACTAATGAGCACAACCTATGACAGCTCAGCAAATACCTCTCTATCAAACAAAGACAGAAAAGAGTTGCTGAATATACTCATCAGTTATTACGACCTGCACTTACCCTCACTGGGAAAATTCAAATCAGTAGAAGTCCTCGCAGCTGTATTTGACTGATTCGACTCAAAACCTTGCCTGTAAGCAAAGCCTAGCTATCTCTCCATACCAAAAACGTCAAAAAATTCGTCAACCAGCACCTGCCTCAGTTCATCCATATCCACTTCTCTGCCCAATTCTTTATTCAAAGTAGTAACATCTTTGCCTACTATCCCACAAGGGACGATATAGCCAAAATAATCAAGATTTGTTGAGATATTAAAAGCAAAACCATGCATACTCACCCAATGACTGGTACGCACACCAATGGCACATATCTTACGTGCTTTAACAGGATGGTCAGCATCAAGCCAAACGCCAGTAGCACCTTGTGCCCTACCCG
The DNA here is from genome assembly GCA_963676635.1 of Bacteroidales bacterium. Taxonomy (GTDB): domain Bacteria; phylum Bacteroidota; class Bacteroidia; order Bacteroidales; family F082. The sequence continues at coordinate 3,042,443 of OY781105.1, read as the reverse complement.
ATTCAATGCCGTAATGTCTCAGCGTACGTATTATAACTTCTTCAAGATTATAGATATAACTTTTAATAGAAAGCCCGAAGTTATCCAGATCAAGCACAGGATATCCCACAATTTGCCCCGGGCCATGATATGTGATATCACCACCACGATTAATCCTGTACAGTGAGGCTCCTTTACTCTTTAAAAACTCTTCACTGATAAGCAAGTTACTCTCTTTACCACTTTTGCCAATAGTATAAACATGAGGATGCTCACAAAAAAGCAAATAGTTTTTAGTCGGCTGCTTTTCTTCAGTCTTTCTGTTAGCTTCCTTAATTTCAACAATTGAATTAAACAGTTTCTCCTGATAATCCCAAGCCTGTTTATAGTCCATAAGGCCAATATTCCTGTATTCAGTAACTTTGTTTGTCATCTGCTATATTGTTAGCGAACATGTTTTTCCGCCCTGTATGACGAGCGGACCAACGGACTGCTCTCCACATGACGGAAGCCTATTTTCTTACCTTCATTATAATAATACTCAAACATATCGGGAGTAACATACTCAATCACATCCAAATGCTTTTTTGTAGGCTGCAGATATTGCCCGATAGTAACAACGCCAACGCCATATTCATACATATCGCTCATAGTCTCAACAACCTCTTCCGGTGTCTCACCAAGACCTACCATAATACCTGATTTAGTAACAACCCCCGTTTCTGCTATTATTCGCAGGGTATCCAGACTAACATCATACTTTGCTCTGCTTCTGGCAGATGGAGTAATCCGGCGTACTGTTTCCAGATTATGCGACACAACTTCCTGACCTGCGTTACAAACAGGCACAATCAACTCTTTTCTACCGTCAAAGTCGGGAATTAGAGTTTCTATGGTAGTATCCGGGTTTTTTCTCTTAATGGCCTCTACAGTTTTAATCCATATTTCCGCACCCAAGTCATCAAGATCATCACGATCAACGGAAGTAAGCACACAATGTTTAAGCTTCATAATATTAACAGAGTCAGCCACCCTTTCCGGTTCATCATTATCAACAGGCAAAGGTCTACCTGTTTTAACATTACAGAACTTGCAAGAGCGTGTGCAAATATCACCCAAAATCATTAGAGTGGCAGTGCCTCTCCCCCAACATTCATCCATATTCGGACAATGGCCGCTTGTGCAAATTGTATGCAGCTTATTCTTTTCCACAATCTCCCTCACACTTCTATATTCCTTACCCGAAGGTATCCTGCTTTTTAACCAGTGAGGTTTACGCAATTCTTTACCCAATTTAACTAGTTTTAATATTCTTAAAAAAGATCAGATCTAATATGAAGCGTACAAAATCAACACTTTTCATAAAGATCCAAATGTTAAAAAAATATAATACAAAAGTATTCAAAATAAATACTGACAACCTTGAGAGGCCTAAAAAATGTCATTACTAAACAGATAAGAGCTAATTTATAATGATTTTAAAATATAAAACTATTACTTTTGGCAAATAAAATAAAAACGGATAAAAAAAAGACAGAAATGTCAATCATTTAACAAAACCAGTTTTTAACATCAATCATCATGAAAAAATTTCTACTAACTACATTTCAAGCTTTGGCTGTTATAGTGGTGTTATTCGCCTCAATACAGCTTATGGCGCAAAAAGTATCTCTGGATAACACTTGGGGTGATCAGGGAATCACTGTGTTGTCGCAGAATAAAAGTGGTCTTACATTAAATTTCAGTGTGGAAGATTTTGTAATGTCAGAAACAACTGTTAACAAAGCTCCCATGACAACTATCACCATGAGTGGTGTACAGTTACAGAACGACGAAGGAGCACCTAATGTATCTGGTTACAGTCGGTATATAGCTATTCCTCAGGGCGCTGTTCTTAAAGCCCACGTTGTTAAAAAAGAGTCTGAATTAAGAGAAAATATGGAAATAGCTCCTGCTCCACGCATTCCATGGGATACAGAAAAGACCCCTCTGGAGTACAAGAAAAATCAGCAGATATACAGCGCAAATGCCTTATATCCTGAAAACATTCTTCAAGTAAGCGAGCCAATGAAAATCAGAGGAATGGATGTTGTTCTTCTGGCAATAAGCCCTTTCCAGTACAATCCTGTCACTAAAGAGCTTGTTATCAACAAAAACATTCAGGTTGAAGTTACATTTGAAGGCGGCAATGGTCATTTTGGAGAAGACAGGCTAAGAAACCGCTTCTGGGATCCTATTATCCGTGATGCAGTTATTAATCAGGCATCCATCCCTGAAAAGAAAGTTACTACTAGTCGTTCATCTGAAACAGGTGCTGAGTATCTTATTATCGCTCCTGATGATCCAATTTACTTATCATGGGCTGATTCTATCAGAATATTCAGATTAAAACAAGGTATCAGCACAATGGTTGTTACTACAACAGATGTTGGAGGAAACACTACAGCAGCCATTGAAGGTTATATCGACAATGCATACAGCACATGGGACGTACCTCCTGCTGCTTGTCTACTTATGGCCGATTACGGTTCAGCGGGGAATACAATTACTTCTCCTGTATGGGATAACTATTGTATCTCTGACAACTACTACGCTGATGTTGATGAAGATATGATGCCTGACGTAGTAATGGCACGTATGACAGCACAGAATGAAACACATTTGGAAACAATGGTTACTAAGTTCCTGGATTACGAACGTAACCCACCAACAAACCCTGACTTCTACGCTAATCCTATTACAGCAATGGGATGGCAAACAGAACGCTGGTTCCAGATATGTTCTGAGGTTGTTGCAGGATTCTTCGAAAATGCATTAGGCAAAACACCAGTTCGTGAAAATGCAATATATCAGGGAAGCCCAAGCGGCTCATGGTCTTCCGCAACAAATACATCAACTGTTGTGGCCTATTTTGGAGAAGCCGGTCTTGGCTACATACCAGATAGTCCTAACTACCTCACCGATTGGGGCGGAAATGCTACACGAATCAACAATGATATCAATAGCGGTGCATTCCTGTTACAACACCGTGATCACGGTAGCGAAACCGGATGGGGCGAACCTGCTTATAACTCGGGTAATATTGACGGACTTAGCAATGAAGACCTTACTTTTGTTTTCTCTGTTAACTGCTTAACAGGTAAATTCGATATCTCAGGTGAATGTTTTGCTGAGAAATTCCACCGTTATACCACAGATGGCCATAATAGTGGTGCACTTGGTATTATTGCAGCTACTGAAGTTAGTTACTCATTTGTAAATGATACCTATACATGGGGTATGTATGATAATATGTGGCCTCAGTTTATGCCTGATTATGGAGAAACTCCTGCATCACGTGGTGTCCTTCCTGCATTTGGTAACGCTGCTGGTAAATACTTCCTGCAGCAGTCGTCATGGCCTTACAATACAAGTAACAAAGAGGTTACTTATTACCTATTTCACATGCATGGTGATGCCTTTACAAGACTATACACAGAGGTACCACAGGATCTAACTGTTATTCATGATGATGTTATCCTGAGTGGACTTGACAGCTTTACAATTACAGCTAACGAAGGTTCTGTAATTTGCATGACTGTTGGTGAAGAAGTTATAGGTCTTGCTGAAGGAACAGGAACTGCTCTTGAAGTACCTATCACACCGCAGCAGCCTGGTACTTTAGTAGATATAGTAATAACAAAACAGGATTATTACCGGTACGAAGCTACAGTTGAAGTTATTCCTCCTGATGGCCCTTACTGTATGTATGCTGATCATGAAACAAATGACACTCTCGGTAACGGAAATAACAAGATAGAGTTTAATGAAAATATTCTCTTTACTCTTACTGTTAAAAACCTCGGTAGTGAAGATGGTGTAGGCGTTGACGTTGTTCTTTCAACTGATGAATATGGTGAGTTTATTGATAACTCAGAAATGTATGACACAATAGCTATTGGTGAGTATAAAACAAAAAATTATGCTTATCAAATGCATGTAAGCGATGGCGTACCTGATCAGCACCAATTCGAAATTAATGTTACTGCTACTGATGAAAATGATTCAACATGGACATCCAGATTCTATGCTACTGCGCTGGCACCAAATATCACACCGGGCGAAATGGTAATTGACGATTCCGAAACAGGTAACGATAATGGAATGCTTGATCCAGGTGAAACTGTTGATATGAGAATCGAAGTTAAAAACACCGGTCACTGCTTTGTTTCAAATGTTGCATGTAACCTCACTGCCTACAATCCATATATAACTGTTAACTCAGGTACACAGACTATTCCTAGCCTGGGTTACTTTGGCGGACAATGGGCTGTATTTAATGTTACTGTAGCAGATGATGCACCTAACTCTATTATTGCTGAAATGCTATTTAATGCTTCTGCAGCAGGTTACTCCGTTAATCAGACTTATTATCCAAAGGTTGGTATCTTCCTTGAAGACTGGGAAACTGGTAACTTTAATAAATATAACTGGGTTCAGGATGGCAATCTCCCATGGGAAATTACAAACTTGTATCCTTTTGAAGGTAACTATCATGCAAAATCAGGATCTATAGGTGACAACCAGACTACAGCCTTTAAAATCACTTATAACGTGCTTGCTGCTGATAGTATTAAGTTCTGGAGAAAAATATCCAGTGAAGAAGATTTTGATAAACTAAACTTCTATATCGATAACACTGTTGTAGGAAGCTGGTCAGGATCAGAAAGCTGGAAACATGAAGCTTATCCTGTAACTGCAGGTAACCATACATTTAAATGGGAATACGCAAAAGACTATGCTGGTGAAGATGGTTCAGACTGTGCATGGGTTGACTATATTGAACTACCTACCATGTATTGTACTACTATTTTTGCTGGTCCGGATGATGAAACATGTGCTGGTATTGATTTCCAATGTATGGGATCTGCTACAAATCTGGCTTCAGCATTGTGGGAAACATCAGGTGATGGTGAGTTTAGCGACGCTACTGCTTTAGAGCCTGTTTATACTCCTGGCATGCAGGACAGTCTCAATGGTATTGCTACTCTTACTCTTACTATTATCGACCTCGACGGTGAAACTTTTGAGGATGATATGTTATTAACAGTAATTGCTGGTGCAGAAACTCCTCAGCAACCTGTTGGCCCTGATTATGTGGATGTTTATCAGGTATATGAAACTGAATACGCTGTTGAGAAAGTTGATGGTGCTATTGATTACCTCTGGTCGTTATCACCGGAAGATGCTGGTACTATTATTTCTGTCGATACTTCTGCTGTTGTTCAATGGAACCTCGATTATATTGGCAATGCTTATATCTCTGTGGCTGCTTCTAATGTATGTCATTTTGGTGAATTCTCTGAAGAACTGCCGATTATTGTTGACAATACTGTAGGTGTTGGTGATAAAGGTCCTGAACATACAGGCATAACCATTATCCCTAATCCTAACAATGGTATATTTACTCTTTCTGTTGATACTGAAAGCAACGCTCCTGCTGATATTACTCTTGTAAATTACATGGGTATGAAAGTTCTTGATCTCAACAATGTTATTCCTGAAGCAAGTAATAGCATTGCCATTGAGCTCAACGACCTCCCTGCTGGTGTTTATGTTCTTTCTGTTGATCAGGATAATAATATTATGTCACGCAAAGTTTTGATTAACAAATAATAAAACAATTCATTTAATAAGAAAATGCAGCAGAACTGATAAGTTTTGCTGCATTTTTGTTTTTATATTTATTACTTTTGTGAAATTCAAACAAATAGAACGCTTATGAAACCCTGGTATTCAATTATAATAATCCTGCTGATAATGATGAGCACATCCGTTGTATCACAGAACTATCTCTTATCAAATGTTATTGATGGTGAGATTATGGTGCAATTAAATAACAATACAGAGCTAAATAAACTGTTAAGCACACATAATCTTACTCTTAAACATACTATCTCAAAAAGATTTAACATTTACCTTTTGGAATACGATAATTCACGAACTACAAATGAAGCTGTCATTTATTCCCTAAAAAATGAAAAAAGCGTGATAAACGTTCAAAATAATCATATTCTTGAAATGAGAGAGATAAACTCCACTATTCCCAATGACACATTATTTACCGAACAGTGGTCACTGTTCAATACAGGTCAGGGTGGTGGAACACCGGGCGCTGATATTGACGTTACCAAAGCATGGGATTACTCCACAGGAGGACTCACAGCTCATGGCGACACTATTGTTATTGCTATTGTGGATGGCGGTGCTGATCTTAACAATGATGATCTGGACCTTTGGGTAAACAGAAATGAAATCCCTGACAACGAAATCGATGATGACGGCAACGGCTATGTGGATGATTATTATGGCTGGAATGCCTATGGCCATAACGGCTCTCTCTCTCCAAACCTTCACGCCGTTCATGTGGCTGGTATTGCTGGTGCAAGGGGTAACAATACTACTGGCATAAGCGGTGTGAACTGGAACACAAAAACAATGTTTGTAGCAGGCGACTCTCGCTATGAGTCTATAGTTGTTGAAGCATTGTCGTATGTTTATGTGATGCGCGAAATTTATGATCAGTCCAATGGTTTGCAGGGTGCTTTTGTGGTGGCCGATAACTGCTCCTTTGGTGTTGACGGTGCTCAGCCCGATGAATATCCCATATGGGAAGCTATGTATGACTCACTGGGACAACTGGGGGTGCTTAACGTAGCTGCTACTGCAAACAAAGACTGGGATATTGATAGTATTGGCGATGTGCCTACTGCTTTTACTACTGACTATATGATTTCTGTTACTAATACTACTCGAAGGGATTATCTGTATTCCAGCGCCGGATATGGTAAAACAACAATTGACCTGGGTGCACCGGGTACTACAATTCTTTCTCTGGGGCTAAATAACGCTTACCGAACAAGCTCAGGTACTTCTATGGCTACACCTCATGTTTCTGGGGCTGTGGCGCTTCTCCTTGCTGCTGCCGATAGTGCTTTTATAGCTTCTTATAAAGATAATCCGGGTGCTAAAATCCTTGAAATTAAAGATCACATTCTTAATGGTACCGACTTTCTTCCCGACCTATATGATATCACTGTATCCAATGGCCGTCTTAATGTGTATAACTCTGTATTGCTTCTTCTTAACGAACCTTATCTGGAAACTAACAAGGATATCTTTGAGAAGGATATTCTTAAAGATTCTACTGATGAGGATACTCTGGTCATTTCTAATCCGGGTAACGGTACTATAGAGTATGATATTGTTATAGAAAATCAGCCCGACTGGCTGACTCTCGATAGTTATTCCGGTGTACTTAACTCAGGCGAAAGCCATAATATTATAATGTACTATAACTCCACAGGATATGATTATGGCGATTATGACTGTGTTATTGACCTTGGTAGTGATATTGGTAATGACAAGTCTATTCCTGTTATAATGCATGTGAAAACGGAAGTAGGTATTAATGATATTTCTGATGCCCGGGTAATGGTCTCTCCAAATCCTTTTACTGATTTTGTCAGATTTACCATCAGAAACAATATTGGACCAGTTAGTTTAAAGATATATAACAGTTATGGCTCTGTTATTATGGATAAAAGCACGAACAGTAATGAAGATATAATCTGGAACAACCCTGATATTGCAGCTGGTGTTTATTACTATGTTATCAACTCATCAAAAGGAATAGTAAAAAGAGGAAAACTTGTAAAGAAGTAGAAGATATTACAAAATGGCGAAAAAGAGAAAGGGCGACTGTATCACAATCGCCCTTTTTCTTTTTTGCTTTTTCACAATCCCGCATTTAACTCATCTATTTATAGCAAGTCTAAATAACTAAAACATACAACATATATCAATTAACTTCATAACTTTGTGAGATTGTCAATAATTAACACTAACTAACATGGATAAGCTATTTAGAAAAGACGCTTTCAATTATCATGAATTGGGGCGGCCGGGAAAAATTGAAGTAGTTCCCACCAAACCATATTACACACAAAGAGATCTGTCGCTGGCTTACACCCCCGGCGTTGCCGATCCGTGTCTGGCCATTCACGAAAACAAAGAAGATGTGTACAGATACACGGCCAAAGGCAATCTGGTGGCTGTAATCTCTAACGGCACAGCAGTGCTTGGCCTTGGTGACATTGGCGCCGAAGCTGGTAAGCCTGTTATGGAAGGTAAAGGCTTGCTCTTTAAAATATTCGCCGATATCGATGTGTTCGACATTGAGGTGGATGAAAAAGACGTCGACAAATTTATCACTGTCGTGAAAGCCATTGCCCCTACATTTGGTGGTATCAACCTGGAGGATATTAAAGCCCCTGAATGTTTTGAAATTGAGGACAGACTTAAAGCTGAGTTGAATATTCCTATAATGCACGACGACCAGCATGGTACTGCTATTATTACATCAGCCGGACTGTTAAACGCTTTGGAAATAGTAGACAAAAAGATTGAAGATGTTAAGATTGTAGTAAATGGTGCCGGCGCTGCTGCTGTGTCATGTACCAAGCTGTATATAGCACTGGGAGCAAAACCTGAAAATATTATTATGCTTGACAGTAAAGGGGTGCTTCATACCGATCGCACGGATATGAACTCCATCAAACAGCAGTTTGCTACTTCGGCCTCTGTTCATACTCTTGAAGAGGCCATAAAAGGCGCTGACATGTTTCTGGGACTATCGGTTGGTGGTGCCCTTAAAAAGGAAATGCTGCTGTCAATGTCTGAGAACCCTATTGTATTTGCCCTTGCCAACCCTACTCCGGAGATATCTTATGATGAAGCTACTTCTATCCGTGATGATATTGTTATGGCTACAGGACGCTCTGATTTCCCTAACCAAATCAATAATGTACTGGGATTCCCATTTATCTTCCGCGGTGCCATGGATGTGAGGGCTACGGAAATTAACGATGAGATGAAGCTGGCTGCATCCAAGGCTCTTGCCCGATTGGCCAAGGAACCTATCCCTGAAGAGGTAAATATCGCTTTTAAAATACAGAACCTTAGCTTTGGCCGCGATTACATTATCCCTAAACCAACAGACCCGCGTTTGATTGAACGTGTGGCGCCTGCTGTAGCTATGGCGGCCATGGGAACAGGCGTTGCCCAAAAGCCTGTTAAAGACTGGGATGCGTATATTGAAGAACTTCAAAAGCGTATGGGTCTTACTAACAAGCTTAAAATGCAGATGAAAATGGCTTGTAAGCGTGCTCCTAAAAGGGTTGTGCTGGCCGATGCACATAAGTATAATATGCTTAAAGCTGCGGAAATTGCATGGAATGAGAATCTTGCTATACCTGTGTTGCTTGGTAATGAAGAGATTATCAGAAAGAAAATAGCCGACCATGAACTGGAGCTGGATGGTGTGGAGATTATTGACCATAAATCGAACAAAGAGGATGAGAGAAGGAATGAGTTTGCTCAAATTCTTTTTGAGCAACAACAGCGTAATGGAATGACGATGGTTTCGGCACTGGATGCCCTTTCTCATCAAAATTACTATGCTCCTATGTTAGTAAAACAGGGTTATGCCGATGCAGTACTATTGGGCCTTACACGTAACTATCCCGTTTCAGTAACACCGTTGCTGCATGTAATTGGAAAACGTGAGGAAAGCAGGATTGTGTCGGGTATGTATATTGTAAACACTAAACAGGGACCGCTGTTTTTGGCCGACTGTACCGTTAATAAAACACCGTGCGACAAGGATCTTGTTGATATTACTTTACTTGCCGCTGAAGAAATACGTAAGTTCAAAATTGAGCCTAAGATTGCAATGTTGTCGTATTCTAATTTTGGCTCCATTAAGTCCGACGACACAAATTGTGTACGAAGGGCAGTAGATTACCTGCATACCAACTATCCAAATCTTATTGTAGATGGCGAAATGCAGGCATCCGTGGCTTTTGATCAGGATCTTATGAAAGGAGCGTTTCCGTTCTCCAAACTGGTTAACAATAATGTAAATACCATTATCTTCCCTAATCTTGCGGCAGCAAATATTGCACAGAAACTGTTACAGGAAATAGGCAATATGGAGGTAATAGGACCAATCCTTACGGGGATGAATAAATCGGCACACGTACTGCGCATGGGCAGTAGTGTTAAGGAGATTGTGGATATGATTATGGTATCTGTAATGAACGCAGTGGAGCCATAATACGTTTTTTCAGAAAAAAACATCCGTGTTAAACGGAAATTATTACTTTTGCATTCACTTTTGGCGATGATGGGTTAAAACCATCGTATACAAAAGTAATAAGCCCAAGTGGCGGAATTGGTAGACGCGCTGGTCTCAAAAACCAGTTCCTTCCCTGGAGTGCCGGTTCGACCCCGGCCTTGGGTACTAATCAGATAAAGAGCCTTTATACTAATATTTTAGTGTAGAGGCTTTTTGTTTTATTTGCATTACCTCAGTGAACAAATCTGGAGAAATAATGGAGAAATACTCCGGCTAAACAATAATTTTAATAACTCATTTACAAATTTACACAATATCGCCTTTTCAGATTGTAAGCACCATTAAACGAAGTGAGCAGATCACGTCAATGGTGCGTACCGGTTAACAATTATTCTCAATCACCAACATCTCTAAAAGCATTCATATACCCTTTACATAGACTGCGTAAGTAGTTACCTTTGCATTAAGAGGTGAAATAGGCTCAAATAAACACTCTATTTCATCTTAAAATAGTGCTTGCAGTACTTTATATCTCATGACTATGTTGGAAGAATCTATTTGGTTGAATGTACACTTGTATAATCAAAAATTCAACAGCTAATGTAAGGGTACATCTAACGCTTACGCGATTTCGTGTAGATAATATGCAGTTCGACAATGTGCTGATATATTATATGTTACGATGGTTTAATACAGAATATTTATACGCCTTATCGATGTTAAATACCGTAAAAACTGTAAATATCCACATTCAACTTTTTCACATTTTTCATAATCCAGATACGCTTATCATCCACACATGCTGTATATTATCTGATATTTACACTCAGTCACGCTTGTCCTAAGTACTATAAGAGTGTGGGACTGGCATAGGTGAGTATGATATATAATTCACAAAAAAGAAATGATAAATTATAATCGCAAATTATTGAATTAGAATTGATATACAATAGTTGTATTGCAAAAGCGCATATAAAAACTGTGCCAAACTCTTCAAAATAAAATATTTTTAGCATTTTCTTTCTAACGCTTTAATCTGCTGGGCGATTTTTTTTTCCACACCTCTTGTTAATAAAAATTGATAGGTATTAGTATGTATATTACATATATTTGTAGCGATTTTAAAACAAAAAAGGCTGATGCACCAGCCTAATTTAAAATCACATACTGGGTAGCTTAATTGAATAAAGCAACTTGAACGAAGAGTTAGATGGAGGTTTGAATCCTCCCCCAGTAACAAAAACAAAAATAGTAAGAGTATGTTAACAAAATGCATACTCTTACTATTTTTTTTCATTTTTTTTTTGTGCATATTGTTCATAACCTTAGAAGTTATTTTATATCAAATAGTTACAATGGTGATTAAAGACAAAAGTCCTTTTTAATTTACCTTTGAATGGAATAAAATAATAATATCCAACCAAAATATATACATAAATACTTGTCATTAAGATTATTTTGTATATTTACACTCAGAAAGCAGGACCAAAAAACTTGAAAGCCCTGTAAATACTAATAATTTGATATTGATAAATGATACTGTTATTTCGATGGAATAACTAAAATGATTACAAAATTATCAGATTAAGTAGTTGACAAAAAGAAAAAATATTAATTAATTTAACATCAAAAAACTATAACTATGGCACTTAAAACAGGTCCAAAAAGGATTGCAAAATCAACAGGAAAACCAGATAGACGACAAAGGGACAATAAAGACACTCCAGGTAATACACCATCTTTAAAACCACCAAAACGTAAAGATAAATAGCAAAAAATAAAAAATATATTTTCATACATTCTCAAAAGATAATAGGTGAATCATTAGGAATGATTAACACATTAATCTAATATGTAAAACTAAATCTATCTTGGATTGCTAAGTTTAGAGTCCGTAACTACTCACTTTGCATAGACTAAACGTTGCAAGTAATATTTAAAACAGAAAATAATGAATGATTTTACTCCAAATCAAGAGAACTTGACAAGAGACAATCAAGTAAAAAGTGTTTATGAGTATTGCGATGATGAAGGAAATCCTGTATTCAAAACGAAAGAAATTTTAAAAGGGCAAAGGACATTTATTTTCTATCCTTATTCAGTTAATCCGACAAATGGAGTTGTAAGCTCAAAGAGATTAAAAACTATTGAGCTAAGAGGATGGGAAAACATTGGAGATATACCAAAAGATTTCAAGATTAATGGAAGATATGGATTTTCATCTCAAAGAATTAAATTGTTCTTTTCTTTTCTATATCCAAAATTTAAAGACTTTGATAAAATTGTTGTTGGAGTAAATATTAGAAATAGATTTTCAAAAAAGACACTTTCATTTAACTGGGCTGACCTTGATCCAATCTTAAAAAAAATTGCCAACGAGAAACGATGGTATGATAGGACAAGAAAACTATTGATTAATAATAATCTATCTAAAATCAGTTCAAAATTAACCAGAGAAAATGTATACTTAAATGCTGGTCAATTAGATGCTTTTCTAAGTAAATTTGATTCATTCGAAAAAGTTACAAAAGGAGATATTGAATCCCTTTCAACTGTGATGGAAACCGCTCCGCCAAGTAAGATCTCTGTTACTTCAAATTTTATTAGAACAAGAGATAAAATAAATAATGTCTTTATTGAAGATATTATCAAAAACTTTGAAAGACTAATGTCTTCGAAATCTGATAATGAAAAGCAATGGCAAAAATTCTTTGGTGAAAATTCTTGGATACTAAATCACTTATTCCCTTTTGAAGTAATATTAAGAAAACAAGAAGCATATGTTGGCGGAAAATCTTTAGAAAACAAAGATGGTAGAATAGTTGATTTTTTATTTCAAAATGGTTTTCAAGATAATTTTGCACTGTTAGAGATAAAAACTCATAAGAAAGATTTATTGAAAAAAACACCATATAGAAAACCTGATGTGTATTCATATTCTGATGATTTGTCTGGCGGTATTAGCCAATGTTTAGATCAAAAGGATGTTTTTACAAAAGAGTTTGGTAATATAGAGCATGTTGTTGATCCTAAAACAATCTTGGTAATTGGATTAAAAAGGGGATTAAACGAATATCAAACTAAATGCTTTGAACTTTTAAGGTCAAACCAGAAAAATGTTGATATTTTAACATTTGATGAATTATTAGCAAAACTTGAAGGGTTACAAAAAGTTGTGTCTGAAAAATAAATATTACCACTAACAAAGAATATAATACATTTGGCAAATTGTGCTAAATATGAAGATATTAGCAATAAATAAAATTAGTCTTAACTTGAAAATGAAGCGTTTCAAAATGCCAAACGCACCATATTCAAACCGTAACGCCAAGTTTAAACTGATATTCTACAATTATGAGAATTAGACATAATGATATAGTAATCAATAAAACAGACCCTTTCTCAAATTGCAAATTGGGAAGAAAAGAATATGCTATCGTATTAACAGATATTGTAAAAAACTTTAATGACGGATTTGTTTTAGCAATTGACAATGAATGGGGAACGGGAAAAACCACATTCATAAAAATGTGGAAACAATATCTGGACAATGAGGACTTTAAAACTTTGTACTTTAATGCTTGGGAGAATGATTTCGAGCAAGATATTTTAGTCACACTAATTTCTGAATTAAAGGAATTAAAAACTTCAAAAAACGAAGAATCATTTAAAAAAGTAATTAATAAAGCTTTTCCACTTGCAAAAAGTTTGGCTTTGGGATTACTTAAAACTCAGATTGAAAAACATGTAGGTAATGAGTTTGTTCAGGAATTCATAAATCAAACTTCCAGCAGCGTAGCTGATGGATTACAAGAGCAAATTGAAATTTATACAAGTAAGAAAAAAAGCATCGTAGAATTCAAAGAATCATTGGAAAAATTTGTTTCCCAGACAACTGAGAACAAACCAGTTGTTTTCATAATTGATGAATTAGATAGATGCCGTCCAAATTATGCAGTCGAATTATTGGAACAGTTAAAACATCTATTTTCTGTTCCCGGAATAGTATTCGTTTTATCAATAGATAAAATTCAGTTAGGGAATGCAGTTCGGGGTGTTTATGGTAGTGATTTGATAGATTCAAATGAATATTTAAGAAGATTCATTGATATTGAATATTCTATTCCTGAGCCAGACATAAAAACGTTTACAAAATACTTGTATGAATATTTTGGATTTGATGAATTCTTTGCAGAGAAACAAAGGCTTCAATATCGTGAATTACAACAAGACAATTCAGCTTTCATAAAGTTTGCCGCCTCATTGTTTAACTATGAAAGATTAACATTAAGAGTTCAAGAAAAAATATTTGCCCATGCAAGGTTAGTTTTAACACAATTTCCTGCAAATAATTATGTGGTACCGAGTTTATTCATATTACTAATTTATATCAAATTCAAGAACAACACTATTTACAATAATCTGAAAAATGAAAGATACTCTTTGCAGGAATTAATTAATCAAATCGAGTCAATCTTACCAAAGAATGTAAGCGAAGACGATTTAAACATGTACTTACATACATTATCAATGCTATTGAGAAGCTATAATAACTCAAGAGAGTACCCAAATATGGAAAAACTAACAGTACATAATGAAAGTGACTCGCAACAAAAATTGACATTTACTTCTAAGTTTGATAAATCTGAGAATAATATAAAACTTTTGGGTTTCTTAGATTCATCACGAAGATACTATTCAAATATGCATGATTTGAAAATAAAACACTTAATAAATAAAATAGAATTAACTGAAACTATACTAATTCATTAATAAAAACCAGGTGCTAACACGCAATAAAAAACATAGGGTAGAAAGTGTTAAATTTGAACGACCTGTTAATACTAATAACTTGAAAGATTTTTATAAATACTACCGATATACAACCAACGGGTGGCGAAAAACGGCACTTTCGGTGCGATATATAATAGTTAGCAGTAATTTGCAAATGAAGCACAAAACATAGAAATTTGACTCAATGAAGAACTTACCTAGACACTTATTCCAGGATTATGAAAGAACAAAGAAGCAAATAAAAGATGACCCGTTTATAGCAAATGGATTAATCTCCTATGATGATGTTTTAAGAGCGCATTATTTAATTTGTGATTACTTTATTGATGAAGGAGAGGAAATAGTTTATGGAATAAAAGATATGAATATCTTGGGTTCTGCATTAGGCAGACAAGTAACAGGGTTTAATGGAAAATTGAAATGGGATCAACCATTACAAATCTGTGCAACATTATTTTTTGGTTTGGTTAAAAACCACTCATTCCATGATGGCAATAAGCGAACTGCTTTATTAATACTAATTTATCATTTACTAACTTTCAAAAAAACTATTACCTCAAAGCAAAAGGAATTTGAGGTACTTTCAGTAAGAGTTGCAGCGGGAACTTTGGCAATGTACCCAAGGTATAAATACTTTGAGGATAAACAAGATTCTCAAATTTTATTTTTGTCAGACTTTTTAAGAAGGAATACCAGAAATGTTGATAAAAGATATTACCCAATCACATATAATGATTTTAACAGCTTATTAAAAAATTATAACTATAGGATTGAACCTAAGCCATCCTCTAATTCTGCAGATGTGATTAAAAAGAAAGTAAAAACATCAATTTTTGGCACTAAAAAAGATACAGAAAGAAGGGTAATTCAGATAGGCTTCCCTGGATGGAAAAGACAGGTAAATCCAAAGGCTGTTAAAGAAGTCCTTAAAGCAGCAAACTTAACTGCTGATGATAGTGTTGATTCCCAGGCCTTTTATCGGGGTGCTGAACCTCTTAGTGCACTAATTGATGAATTTAGAGGCCCATTAAAGAGATTAAAAGACAAATAAAACTACCCCCAACAAAAAATATAATGCATACCGCAGTTAAGTGCCTCAAAGAAGATGAATTGTAAATTTGAAGATATAGAAACTAAAGAAACTTATCGAATAAAATGCGGCACGCATCATATTCAAACCGTTATGCATAATTAAAAAACCAAGAAATGAAAGAGTTTCTATGCGATTTAAACTATGACAATTTAATCCAAAACATTAGTGGAATTGGAGCATTTATTACTTCAGTGATAACGCTATTTACTTTATATGTTTTAATAAAACAAAGAAAGGACTCTTTTCGACCTCGAGTTATTTTTGGACATAGAGTTTCTGCTAAATGTATCATTGATGATGATTATGATAAAAATTGGTTATTTAAAACCAAATGGGTTGATGCCTATCCTAAAAAGAAAGAAAAGAATGTAGATTTTTGTTTCGATGTGCTAAATGTCGGTGAAGGTATTGCTGAAAACGTAAGAATAAAGGAATCATTTAATGTAAATAAGGCAATAAGGTTTATAAAAAAGATTGACTTGAAAAATGAATTTGTTTTTGTTGACAATAAGGATTTGTTTGAAGTTCGCACCACATTTGATGAAAGTTACATATATACTCAAATCGACACAGAAGCAAGAGAATTAGGTACTTTTGTAAGTCGACATCAGAAAAAGCCTAGCAAGTACATATTCACAGATTCATATTTGGCTTTCTTGGCTTGTTTTGACTATTTAAGGAATAAGTATGGCCACTATTTAAGTTTAGACGGTTTCCCAAAATGTAACTTTGAAATAAGCTATGAAGATATGGAAGGAACTAAATACAAATCAAAATATTATTGCAAAGTGACATCAGTTTTATTAGATGATTATACATTTACTTTTATTAAAAAATAAATATGCCTAACATTTTGTATAAGTAATGGCAGGTAAAGTGTTAAATTTCAAAGTTTGTAGCCCGCTCAAACTACATAGCTGTTAATTATTTTCAAAAACTAACCCGCGAGCCGTCCGCGAGTTGAAGGAGGGTCAGCTAACGCATTGAGTTTGCTCTGGTAGCTGATATATTGTAAACACAAGGATTCCTACCTGCCGGAGGCTAATAGTAATCATCCGCAGCCCGACTGATCGCAGGCGAGCATTAACTATAAATAACAAAAGGATTTTTATATCCTGAAGAGAATGAAGATTATTAAAATACTGGGAGTTATGTGTGAGGGCTACCGCAGGAGAAGCATATTTTGATGACAGAATTGCTTATGCAACCTACGGACAGTAATGTGATAATCTATCTCTTTTCTGGTTCTGGCAACAAAATTGCTCGACAAAGGAGGACGAACTCCTGTTATCCCGTTCATATAATACATACTGACGAAACTTCTCAATATTTTCGTAATTAACGACATTTGAATAAAGCAAAATATTATGCTTCCCTTCAAAATGGGAGATCAAGGTTTTAAGGATTTCATATTTGCGTATAGTCCCAGGTTTATATTCTGGTTTTCTTTCCTTTATAAAGCTATCAATAAGCCTCGTGATTTTGATTGTCTCATAATACTCCTTCTTTTCTCCTTTAACAAAGCTTTTAATACTTTCAATGAGAACACTCCAATCATTTGGTGAATCATAATTATCATTAATAATGGTTAATAAATCAAGCTTATATTTCTCAATCTTTTTGTTAAAAGAAATATATCCTTTCATTGTTTTTTTTTGCAACTTGGTTCTTGATATCCCAATACTTTGGTTGTATTTTATGCGGAATATTAATTTTAAACTGCTGAGTTTTGTTTTCACAAATACATACTCTTATCGAACATTCTTTATTTCGATGGGATAAATAATATTTAATAATCATTTGTGGAGAAATTGTGGAGAAAAATCCATTCATTTTTCCATTTTTGAACACTTAAGGGAGATATTCAAGTAGTAATAATGCAATACCTTAATATTTCTGAAATGCCCAAGTGGCGGAATTGGTAGACGCGCTGGTCTCAAAAACCAGTTCCTTCCCTGGAGTGCCGGTTCGACCCCGGCCTTGGGTACTTGATGAACAGAGTGAGAATGAGAGTGAGTGAACAGCAAAGTTGTCATTTACTTGCAACCTTGCTCTGTTTTTTTGCTTATTGGCTCACTCATACTAATACTTCCCCCCTGTTATCCTTATGATAAGAGTATAATATTAAAATTATCTGTAAGGTGTAATTTACTTAGCTTTCTCTGCTTTAATTCCCTTAAGCTGTTTTCTGATCACACTTGAAGGAGTAAAACTAAGTCGGTAACCCTTTATGTTTTTTACATTAACATTTTCCAATTTATCTGAAGGTTCCGTTTTCGCATGCAGCTTAAAAGTTCCAAGATCACCTAGTGTAACAGTTTTTCCATCAGAAACTAATTCAGGAATAAGAGATATTAACTCTTCTACTACCAACTGCAAATCGCCGGCACTGGCTGTTGACCTCTTGGCCAGCATATTAGATATTTCCTTTAATCCAACAGGTGTGCTTTTACACAATCTGGGAAAATGAATAAGATCACTTTTGTCTGAACTACCTGGTTTAACTGTACTAATTACTCTGTATTGTACGCTCATAATAAATGAAGTTTGGTTATAATAATTAAAAATATCAAAGCATCTGTTTTCACTTCATGAAAGACACATTCTCTCTTCATGAAAGACATATTCTCTCTTCACGAAAGACATCTCTAATGCGCATCAAAAACAATCCTGATGCGCATCAAAACTCATCCTGATGCGCATCAAAACTCATCCTGATGCGCATCAAAACTCATCCTGATGCGCATCAAAACTCATCCTGATGCGCATCAAAAACCATTCTAATGCGCATCAAAAACTTTTCTGATGCGCATCAAAGATATGAAAATATTTCTAAAAAGTAGCAATTTGCGAGCAAATAATAATTAGTATTAGAGAGGGTCTTTCATTAAGTCTGATGGGCTTCTCCAGGATGCTTAAGGTCAAGACATCCAGAGACTATGGATTAAGAAGTCCCAAAGCATTGGAAAACATTCCTGACAAACGTTGTCTGACAGTTGTTTTCATAACTCAAATCTCTTTTTCTGTTATAGAAAACAAAATCAAACTACATCATTTCCCAAAATAATCTGCTTTTAATCAAGCCTCCCCCATTATACAATCCAATCAGGATGAGATTAAGAGTGAATTGGCAGCACTTCGGTCGGGGTTTCTCATTGAACAGCTATGCACTTATATATATGGAATATTCTCCAGACCCCCAAGTAGCTTCTTTGAAAGTTATATTTTCGGATTCTCCATATACTTCATTTATATTTTTTTACAATTTAATAACATAACACTCCTTTTGTTTAAATATATTTTTATACTTTTATGGCGCTAAAACATTAAATGAACTAAGTTATGTTAACACAAAATTTAAAAAATGACGGTGTTGTAATTCCTGGAAAAGGTGATTACAACAAGATTTACGGAAGCATTGTTTTTAACCCTACTATGATTACCTGCTCATGCGGTTCTTGCAATAAAGGTCACGAAATTGAAGAAATCGATGAGAAGGTATTAGCTGAACTTAACTGGTAAACAATTTCTGTATTGTTTCTGATAGAGCATTTTATAATGGTAAAATGCTCTATTTTTTTAACTTTAAACATTAAACATTGAACCTTAAACTATCCACTTACGCTCACTTTATCAGTAGAGACGGCATAACCGCTGTTTTTCACTCCTTGCGATTTCATCCTCTGTATCTGGATAACAAAACTGCCGGACAACTTAAGATGTTTGAAAAGCCTCTGTTGGTCGACTCCTTTCTTAAGGAAATTGATGATAAGGATACAGAGAAATGGAGTAACCTGATAAAAACCCTGACTTTATTCGGCATACTTATTGAAAACAGTGAAGTTGATAAAAAGACTATCAAATATTACCGCGACAATATTCCCGAACCTGGTATATACGTTGCCTTTTTCATACTAACCGACGCCTGCAACTTCAATTGCGCTTACTGCTTTATTGAACACGACAGACAGAAAAACAACTTCAAAGAGCGGTATATGTCTGAAAAAGTTGCTCTCGACGGTCTGGATTTTTTCGTCGACCAGGTGAAACAAAACAAAGAACGCACTGACGAAAGAAAAGCCATACAATTTTATGGCGGAGAGCCCCTGCTGAACTTTAAAGTAATGAAAAAAGTTCTGGAAAAGATAGACCAGTACAAACAGGAAAAAATCCTTCCGAAAGACATCGAGCTGACAGTCGTTACTAATGGCTCACTGCTGACAATGGAAGTCGTTACCTTCCTGAAAAAGCACAACGTAGGCATAACCATCTCCATCGACGGCGATGAGATGTCAACATCCAACAGAGTTGATCACGCAGGAAAGCCTGTTTACAATAAAATCCTCAAAGGAATTGAAAACTGCAAAACGGTAGGAGCCCATTTTGCTCTGTCTGTTACTCTTACAGAAGAAACCATCAGCAATCCCGAAAGGACTCTCAACACTATCTTTGAAATAAGCCCAGACAGAGTAGGCTTTAACCTGCTGTTGCCCGGCGATCACTTTAATGATGTAACTGGCGATTATTCTAAACGCGCATCCGACTTTATTATCAACGCCTTTAAGCTTATCAGGGAAACCGGAATAGTATACGAAGACAACTTTATCAGGAAAGTAGAATCGTTTGCCAAAGCCAAAGTATGCGTATCCGATTGTGGCGCTGTGGGCGGTAACCAGATTATTATTCAGCCCGACGGCAAAATAGGAGCTTGTGAAGGCTTTATCGGAGAGCGTAAGTTTATGGTTTCTGATATCTATGATAAGGAATTTGATCCCAAGAAGATAGACGTATACAACGAATGGGGCAAACGTAAACCACTGCTGATGGATCAGTGTCAGGATTGTGTGGCTTTAGGCATATGTGGCGGAGGTTGTCTTGTTGCTGCCATTAAAAATGAAGGTGATATATTTGCCCTTAACCGGATAAACTGCGATCATATGATAAACACTGTTAATTGGTTAATTTGGGATCTTTACGATAATATTCAGCAGAAATAAGCCATCAGCCATGACAGGATTAAAATCAAGATATTACTTTTCAGGATTCGCCTTTGTTCTTAACAGAGACGATATATATGCATACTATCACTCACTGCGTATGAAGCCTGTTTATCTGACAAAAGAAATATCTGACAAGCTACAAAAGCTAAGCAACCACGATAAAAACAACGGGCTTGATTATATAGAGTTAAACGATAATGATAGTAGCCAGCTAAAAGACACCATTAGCATTCTACTGGATAATAAAATACTATCAACGGCAGCTGATACCGACAACAAAGTACTGCCTGTATTTCAAAGAGCCATTAAGCCCCCATATGTAAAAACAGCCTTTTTCCTGGTAACAGACCACTGCAACTTTGGATGTAAATACTGCTATCTGGAGAAGGAAATTGAGCAACGGGGGGAGGAAAACAGTCATATGACAATTGAAACAGCCATTCAGTCGGTGCGCTTCTTTGCCCGCCTTACTCGTCTTAACAATGAACGCTTTGACGAAGAGAAACAGATTGTTTTTTATGGTGGTGAGCCATTAATGAATTTCACTGTTGTGGAAGCCATAATTAACGAAATACATGATTTACAAAATAAAAAACTTCTCACTACAAATGTGAAGTTAAATATGATATCCAACGGCTCTCTGGTAACCAAAGATATCGCCCGTAAGCTTAAAGAATACAATATCGGACTAAGTATTTCCATTGATGGGGATGAAGAATCCACCAATAATTCAAGATGCTATGCCAACGGCCGCCCTGTGTACAACGACATCCGCAAGGCTATGGATATCTGTAAACAGGAAGAGCTGCCATTCGGATTGTCGGTAACTCTTACAGAAGCTTCTTTAAATAACCCCCAAAGCACAGCAGATATTGTTTTCGATACAGGAGCTGTTTCTCTGGGACTCAATCCCATATTAAAAACCAATGATGATATCAATATCCCCGACGGCTATGCTGAGAAGGCTGCTGATTTTATCATTGATTCATATACAAAATACAGAGAAAAAGGCATTTCAGAAGACCGTATGATGCGTAAGGCCATAGCATTTGCACATTCGAAGGTGTACCCTTTCGACTGCAATGCTGCGGGTGGTAACCAGATTATCGTTAATCCCTCCGGAAAGGTAGGTATTTGTCAGGGATTAATGTATACCGGCAAGTACATTGTTACTGATGTGTGGGATGAGACTTTTGATCCTGCCAAAGATGATACATATATCGAATGGGCCAAACGTAGCCCCTTAAATATAAAAGAATGTGAGAGCTGCATAGCCCTGGGCATATGTGGTGGTGGCTGCCCTTTTGTTGCTGAATACAAAGAAGGCTCCATTTGGGATATCGACCGACAGTTTTGTGTTCACGCCCGCAAAACACTGGAATGGCTGATATTTGACTTGTTTGATAAAGATAATAGCAGCAAATGAGAATACTTTTTATTGGAGGCTCAGGCACTGTGAGTTTGCCTGCTGTTTATAAACTTAGGAATAACGGACATGATGTTTTTACATTTACCCGTGGTAGCAAAAACCATGTGTTGCCTGATGGTATTGGAACTTACGTAGGAGAGCGTTCTAACACACAACACTTAAGAGAAGTTCTTGAGTCGGAACAAATAGAAGTTGTTGTAGACATGTGTGCATATAATGTGGACGATGTAACAACTATTGTTGATGCACTAACTGAAAGTATTTCTCATTATGTATTGTTTTCATCCATTGCTGTTTATGATTTCCCTGGAAACAATCTGCTTACCAATGGCGAAGGCAGTGCCATGCGCAAATATGGCTATAACAAGCTGCTTTGTGAGCAATTTCTTAAGAAGAATCTAAATATAGCCCTTTCGGTGATAAGACCCACATATGTATATGCCCCTTATGACACCAGCGAGCGTATAAAAAAGATTGCCGATATGATTTTGAGTTCTGATAAAATAACTGTACCGGCTAATCTTAATAAATATAAAGCGCATTTGGTGTATGTTGATGATCTTACTAATGCATCTTGTGATATTATTGAAAATGAACATCCCACGTCTGACATTTACGATTTAGTATATCCTGAAGAAATAAGTTTTATTGATGTAATCCATGAAATTGCCCATCTGTTAAATAGAGATACTGAGATTGTTTTCACAGATGATGTGCCAGACTTCCCGTTTATGCTTAACAGCAACCAGACCATCAACAATCATACAGCATGGAAGAAACTGGGAATACAACCAGAGAATGATATGCGTACAGGAATTGCGAAAGTAGGGAGGTTTTTATAGAAAATTTGAGAAGGAACAAAAATGCGAAGAAGCAACTGAGCAAAGGAGTATCATTCTCCAGGGCTTCCTACATTCCCTTCTTTCTGTTAAACCCCTCAAATAGCCGAACCAAAAAACACCCCTCCTAAACACCTCTGGCAACGTTCAGAAGAAACACGCCCATTCACAAACTGTTGACGAAACAAACGTGCTCTGTCGCTATTATAAACATTCATCAGGCTACCTTCTTCAAACACATTGCCCAACACATTTTCGCCGTTATAATCCAAACAACAAGAAACTATATCGCCATTAGCAAGCACAACTATAGAATTAAAAGAAAACTGACAGTAGCCCGTGTAGCATCTCTTTTCAGCATCTTCTCTGCTAACATCAGGACTCTTAACAGCATTGCCAAAACTAATGGCCGGCTTTAACCGAAATGAGAGTCCGGGTAAAATTTCATATAGTATTCCTGATCCCTCATCTTCATTAACAACAGGCTTGTTATAAAGCAAGGTGCTGTATTTACTAATCAGACGTCCCCGCCAGTAATCAATAATCTGCTGAAAATCTTCTCTGCCGTTGATAAGCTTCACAGCCGGTTTAAACAAAGCAGTATCCAGATAATGAAGCTCCATCATACTATTATTATACTTTTCTCTCAGAGTAATGAAGCTCGTAATAAGCTCTTCAATTTTATTGTGATATTCCACAGAATTCAGCGTTTTGCTTCTTCTCACCTCAAACAAATCAGGAGGTGCCTGTATGCTAAGGATAATCTTCCATATACCCGCCTGCAAAAGACTTTCCATAATTTGAGACGTTAAAAGAACACCATTGGTAGTAACATTAACATTCATCTGTTTGTTTACCGAAGCATAGCGGGCTATCTTAACAAAGTCGGGATGAATTAATGGCTCACCATACAAATGCAAAGAAATCCAGTCGAAAGTAGTATGTTTATGAAGTTCATCAATCAACCATATAACCTTGTCTGTGGGCATATTCTCCTTCTTACGCGTCATATCGCTATACGGACAAAACACACAACCAAGATTACAATAACTGGTTGTTTCAATAAATACTTCTGTTAATTCAATTTTGCTTTCCAATCTGAAAAATATTACATTTGAAGCAAAAATAAGGAAATCAAATTTAGGTTCAAAGTTCAAGCTTTAAGGTTATCATGAAAAAAACATATTATCTGTTACCATCCATTCTTTTGGCGGTATTGGTACTGGTTTCATGCACTAAGGAAGAAGATGACACACCATCATCGAGTGATTACTATGTATTGGATGTTATTAATGGTGCATCGCGCCCCGGGCTTACGCTACTGGATATTAATTCATATCAGCAAACCACTGAATACACCTGCGGACCTGCTGCTATTGTCACCTATCTCGGTTATTATAACATAGCTGCCGATGAAATGGTAATTGCAGAAGAGATGGGAACTCAGCCCCCGCCTTATGGCACCAATCCGGAGCAAATGGCTACATGGTTAAACACTCATGGCTTTGAAGCCTCGTGGAGCGAGTATGGTGAGCTAGACACTCTCACCAACAGGCTACAGCGTGGTGTGCCTACTATTGTAGAATGGAGCGACTGGGGAGGACACTGGGTTGTTGCGATAGGTTACGACACACGTCAAACTGACGATATTTGGGATGATGTGATTATTTTTGCTGATCCTTATGACTATCATGATGATAATGAAGATGGATTTACCTGGTTTAACGCAGGCAGATTTTATTATATGTGGTATGACGCCAGAACTTTCGCCGAGCCGGTAACCAGAGCTTATATTACTGCTATACCTGAAAATCAGTATTAGATACAAAGGTTAAACAATATGAACCTTAACCCTCGAACTCTTAACTTTCGTAACAATTACTAAAAAACCTCTTGCGAATGTTAATAAACCCGCAGCACTCAGTCAAGAACCTTGCGTACCTATTAAATAAAATGGTAGATTTGTGATTCAACTTCAAAAATTAAAATTATGAAGAAAAAGTTTTTCCTTCCAACAATAACTTTTCTGTTTATTTTTCTGGCCAACGGACTATCAGCACAATGGATAACAGATAACGACTATAAATTCAAAATTAATGTTCCCGGCAGCTGGAGCAGATCATCATACATGGATGGTTCCGACAAGGTATATGATATATATAGTCCGGATGAAAATGTCGCTATTCAAATACGTGCCTTTGAGGCACCTGAAGAACTATCTCTCAATCTGCTTGTGAACGTTTACGAAGAACAAATGGTACCTGCCGGAAGTATTAATGAAGGAGTTGTTCCCATGAGATCAAAAACCGGAATTCAGGGTAAACAAGGAACATACCGCTTCGATTATAATGGCATTGAAGTAGGCATGGGTGTTTTCTATGCTATCAAAAACGGATATGGCTATATTGTAAGTGCTTTGATTCCTGTATCCATGCTGGAAAGAAAAGCCTACAGTGTTAAGCAAATCACAGAAACATTTGAATTAATAAACAACAAGCCCACTGGACCTGATAATATAGGGGCTTTATCCGGTGGTGCTTATATGATGTCTACTTTTAAAATAAACCAGATTATACTATGTAGCCAGCTGAATGTTAATAATAATGCTGTTAATCCCACAACGAAATTCAACAGCAGCACACCGGAGATACATGCCGTTATTCAGTTCACAGGCAATACCAATAAGGACCTTACAGTATCATGGATTTACACAAACTGGAACAGAACTATTACCAGCGATAAATACAATTTTACTGATGATAGAGGAATCGGTGTTGTAAGCCTTTCAAAACCCGACAATGGATGGCCTGCCGGTAATTACAAGATTGTTTTTGAGCTTGATGGTAAGCTTATTGATAGTAAAACATTCACTGTTACTGGCACATCACCAATTCACAATACGATCTCCGGCAAATATTATCTGGAAAGCAGATCAGATGGTAAATCACTGGTTAACTATCACTATATCTTTCTGCAAAATGACGGATCTTTTACTGAGAAGTACCAGCCAAAGAACTCCGGTTCTTATATCGGAAGCGGACAGGGTAAATGGAAACAAAATGGAGAACAAATAACACTCTATTATAATGATAATATCGTACAACATTTTACATTGCAAAAGGATGGAAAGATTGTAAGAATATCCGATGATGGTGTTGTATTTACCTTTAACAAAGACAGGTAGGAAGTTCATGTTTCAAGGTTCAAAATTTAAGGTTAGGGTAACTTTAAACATTGATCATTGAACATTAAGCTTTTTAAATTTAAACATTAAACATTAAATCATGAAGAAAATTACATTATTACTCGCATTTGCGATAGTGTTTTTAGGTGCTTCTGCACAAAAGATCAAACTGAAAAAAGGAAATATGGATTTCCTTAAGGGACAGGATGAGCTGTCGTTGACATTTGTGTATCCCGATGATATGAAAGTTGGGAAGCTTACCGAAAAGCAGTATGTAACAGGCAAAATGCAGGACGCCGAAGAAGATGAAGCTGGTGGTGGAGAAAGATGGAAACAGATGTGGCTCGCTGATCGCGATGATCATTATCAACCAAAATTTGCTGAACTTTTTAATGAAATTTTAAAGAAGAAGAAAGTAGATTTGTTTGCTGATGAAACACTTAGTCCGGAATACGGCATGATTGTTACCACAACATTTATCGAACCAGGCTACAATATCGGTATATCCAGAAAGAATGCCTCTATAAACCTTGTTGTCACATTCGTTAAAAATGATGATCCTGATAATGTCCTTGCTGAGTTTACTATCCTGAAAGCTCCGGGAAGGAGTATGGGATATGGTGATTACGACTCCGGTGCCAGAGTGGGCGAAGCTTACGCAAAAGCAGGTAAGGATTTTGCAGCTTTCCTGGTAAAGCAGAAGATGGTTAAATAGCGTCTGTCTGTGTAGTTAAGTAGATAACTATTACTTTACTGATTGTATATTGCATGCAGTCAGATTAATATTTTGATACCTATGAGAATGATTTTTCATAGGTATCAAAATTGTTTTTCATACGTAACAAACTTAGTTTTCATACGTATGAAAATAGTAACAACACAAGAAGTAATGAGCAACGTTACAAGTGAAAATGAGTGACGACACAAATGGAAACATAAGTTTTCTCAGGTGTTGTTTTAATAGGATTTAACTTAGGTTATATACCAACTCTTTGAGCAAATCCCAGCTTTGCTTTTGTATATATTGTTTCCTTATTTCCGATAATAGCATCAACCTTTATCAAATCACCTTCCTGATCTTTGATGCTTATCTTAACTTCAATTACCACTTCTTCATCAGGGATAACCGGGACAAGATATTTTATCTGTGTAACCTTTGTAAGCATTAAGGGATTACTGAAGAAGTCTTCAAGTAACTCTTTAATAATCTGCAGCTGCACCACGCCAGGCACTACAGGCTGATCAGGGAAATGCCCTTTAAATATCTTATGATCGGGATTAATGGTAATACTCACGTTTATTGTATTATCATCAGCTGATGTATTAATAACCCGATAAAATTCTTTTAATAACATAATTCTCTTTTCTATGCCTTAGATAGTAAAACAAGACTATGGTTTACATTCCTGAACTGATTATATATAAGAATATTACTGATTTTTTTAGGAACACTTCCGCTTTCCGTCATACCCTTCGGCAGGGCGTTGTTTTTGATTATTTCAGAAGCCAGCCACACGGCAAATGCCGATGATGTATCATACTCTCCGCAGTATTGCTTATAGGAAGCAGTGAAGCTTTCCTTAAAAACACCTTCTTTTACAGCATCATAGACACCATCAAATGTAATATCCCCATTCCTGCCAAAGATAACCATATCCACATCTTCGGCTTTAATATTATGATTACTCAGGAATGATAATATCCTTTCATTTGTTTCATCAGCCGTTAGCGGATTAAAAAACATCTCCACGCCATCTATCTTTGCGTTTGTGTTTTCTGTTTTCTTATTTGAAAGAGTAAAGAACGCACTCCCCTCACCTGCCAGCGCTCCCTTAGTTTTATCATTAAAGATATCTGTATTCTTCAGATTATGGGATTTATAATAACCGATTTTTGTTTTAATAAGCCAGCTTTCTTCAGTTATTTCGTCAAAACCCCCCAGTAGTATATTATTCTTTTGCTTTCTGTTAATCAGTAGCATGCTGTCCATAAGTGCACTCTCAAAGCTAAAAGTACGATGCACATAGGTAAGATTATAATTATAATTCTTCTGCTGCAAGGCAATAGTACCTCCCACGGTATTATGAGTAGACTGTATAAAAGAAGTAGGAGCAAGAAGGCCTTCATTGTTATCGATCATCTGATTAAGGAACTTCTCAGTATCTTCCTGACATCCCATACCAGTGGCTGTAATAATTGCATCAGGATTGTCGATACCAGCTTCCTTCATGGCAACATTAGCGCTAACCATACCCATTCTGATTATCTTACTCATGCGACGCAGTTTCTTTGGGTCGATATAATCACGATAGTTGGGAGCTGTTATCTTCAGAAATTTATCATCCTGCACAACAACATCCTCATTAAAGAAATCATCACTTAGAGATTTTTGTGGTGAAACACATCCGCTCCCTGTAATATACACACTGTTATTACTATAATCATAACTCCTTACTGGCTGCGTAATCCCGTCAAAAGCAGAAAACACAACAGATGAATCATTGCCACCAAAGCCAAAGGAATTTGTAATAACATGCTTAACGCCCTCTATCTTAGTCACCTCCGTAACCGGGATAAGTCCTGTTTCAGCAATAGGAGTTTTAAAATTAATATTAGGAGGAGCAATCTCATTATTAAGAGCTATAATAGAAATCACTGATTCAATAACACCAGCAGCACCCAGAGTATGACCAGTAAATGCTTTAGTGGAGCTAAAAGGAGGGACATTATCACCAAAGAGTCTGATAACAGCCCTGCTCTCTGTTACATCATTATTTTCAGTTCCTGTGCCATGAGCATTGATATAACCTATATCAGAAGGATTGATACCTGCAGCTTCAATAGCATTTTTCATTGCAAGATAAGGTCCTTCGCCATCATCGGAAGATGCTGTTTGATGATGAGCATCATTGGAATTGGCAGCACCCCTCACTTCAGCATACACCTTCTTGGCCTTCTTTAAGGCGGATGCAGCACTTTCCAAAACAAGATAAGCAGCACCCTCGCCAAGATTTAATCCGGTACGGGAAATATCCAGAGGTCTGCAATGCTCATTATCCAGAATCATCAAGGTTTTAAAACCGTTAAGAGTAAAAGCAGAAAGCGCATCAGTACCACCCACCAGCACCTTATCAGCTTTGCCACTTTGTATCAGGCTACAGCCAAACATAATGCTGTTTAATGAAGATGAGCATGCAGTGCTGATAGTAGTAACAATACCATCGATGCCACATTCCAGGGCAACCATTTCAGTACTACTACCGGCATGATGTGTGTCGATATATTCAGCGTGTCTGGCATCAGTAAGAAAATCTTTATAAAAAAGCTCACTTCTGTCCATCCCACCAACAGTAGTAGCCGACACAAGTGATGTATTTTGTGTGGATATGGCAGCATCAGCAATAGCTTGTTTAGCAGCAATAATAGCCAAAAGAGCTGTACGCGTCCATGCTTTGTCAGGATTAACACCTGCTGATTTGATGAGCTCATCATGCGTAAGCTTTATCTCGCCAAGGAGAAAATCATTCTTATGGATTGTATCCAGAACTGTAATCTTTCCAATACCACTACGGGCATTTATAAGCGACTCATAAGTCTCACTTAAATTGTTACCAATGGAGCTGATAATACCAATACCCGTTACAACAACCTTATCAGAAATACTCATAAAAATTTACCTCTCGTGATTATCAGTCCGGGCACAAACCCGACTTATTAAAAATACTACCGGCGAAACACTCCGGAATACTATTTTTGGTTTTCGTGAATAAATTCAGCCATTGTTTTTATGGAGAAGAAAACCTTCTGTCCATCCTTTGGATTCTGTATTTTAATACCATATTCCTTCTCCAGAAGCACGATAAGCTCAAGAGCATCAATAGAATCAAGACCAAGGCCATCACCAAATAAAGGATCATCAGCTTGGATATCCTCTGGTTCCATATCTTCCAGGTTCAACTGCTCAATTATCTGTACTTTCAATTTTTCAATAAGTTCGTCCATGTTATTAACGATGTATTAAATTATAGATTCTTTTTAATTCCTCAGAAGTGTGGTCTGCCTCACCATTCAACGACGCAAGATACAAAAAGGCTTCATAGCCATTGTACGACTGTTCGATCCAACCCCCTGTAAATATTTTCGATTTATCTGTCAAAAATAAACTATTGATATGATTGGTAATTAATTTCGGGCTGAATTTTTCAACAATAAAAAAAGCATTTTCTCCTCTCAACTTGTGACGAATACATATTTCACCAGTCATAATATTTGGTAGAGTATACACAAACACAGCCGGGCTGGGAAAGAAGTTGTTGTAATCTTCAGTTGATTCCTGGTGTTTAGTATCCGTAATTATTGTTGAAGAAGAGTTCGAAATAATCACAGATGTGTTATCCCTTTGCTCTTCTGTTAAAGGAAAATCAGTCAATAAAGTTTCAGCAGCAAGGAAGCCCAGCTTGCTTATCTCATCCATTTTAAAAAACTTACTGTATCCCGGTTTTATCTTCCTGTAATATGATTTGGCAAACTCCTTTAATGATGAGGCTTCAGCATCAGAGTATATTAATTCTCCGTTAAGGAAAACCTTATTTTCAACAATATGACACCAACTGCTAATTTTAAGACCATCCATAACTATTGCACTTTAGAGATTATTGTTGCCGCATTACTGCCACCAAATCCTGATGCCATTTTAAGACATGTAACCAATTCTTTATCCGTGTTATCACAAACAACATTAATTGGCTTACTAACGCCATGACTTTTATACCCAAGTGTGTTAATTATTTTATTTTGACGCATTTCCTCCAATAACAAAGCCGTTTCCACAACACCAGCAGCCCCAAGAGTATGACCAATAAACCCCTTAACACTATTAACCAGAGCATTTTCCAGCCCATGACGTGCAATGGCAATACTTTCCATTTCATCATTATAAGGCGTTGCTGTACCATGAGCAGAGATATGATCAACATCATTTAATCCGGCCTCTTCCATAGCTCTCTTAATAGCAATAAAGGAGCCTTCGCCAGTACGTGACGGCCCGCTGATATGGTTTGCATCATTGGCAGACCCCCCTCCTTTAAACATAAGATGCTGTTTCCCGGAAGGAAAACGACTCAATACTACTGTTGCTGCAGCCTCACCCAGAGAAAGGCCGTTACGGTCTTTGTCAAAAGGCTTACATGATTCAGGGCTTAACGACAAAAACGACATAAATCCGCTTACAACAAACCGGCTTACGATATCACCGCCAACAACAATAACATTATCATACTCCCCGCTGTTAATATACATAGCAGCCGTATTTACAGCAAGCACTCCGGATATACAGGCATTGGAAATAACCACAGCCTTATTGGGATTACCGAAATATTCTGAAATAATATCACCAAGCTGCCACAGATGAACACCGTATCTGGAATCCCTGCTCTCAGAAGAAAGAAGGTCAATATTCCCCTTGGTTGTGGAAATAATAAACAATGTACGCTCCGACTTAACATCAACGGCAGATTGCCGCAGAGAATAAGCCACAGAAGTAATCATCATTTTTTCAAGTCTGGTAAATGTCCTCTCATTAACGGGATGAGCAAGCGTATCAAACTCATTATTAAGTCGGGTATCATCAATAACAGAAACCGGAAAAGGCTCATGATAATACTTTTTGTTGTCAATTATCTTAATCCCAGTCAGGCCCGAAAGCATATTAGTCATGCATTCCGTAGTACTGAATCCCAGTGATGTTATAATATTATCTGCTGTGAAATATACCATTTATATCAACCTGTAAGTCCAACTTTAGCTCTCCAATCGATAGCAAACTGCGGTGGATAGAGAAGCATCTCACGATTCATATTAATAAACACCTGTGTTGTTTGAGCAGTAACAACCAACTCATTATCAGACTTACGGTAGAGTCTGTAATTAAAGATAATCTTAGCGGAAGTGGTGTCAACAAATTCTGTTTCAACAACAATAGCATCCCCAGCTTTAACCTGCTTAAGGTAATTAATATTCATATTCACAATAGGAGACATCACCCTGTTTTTTAAAAAATCGAGGTAAGTGATTCCAAATTTCTCACCGAATGATTCACGGCCGTCTTCAAGGTATTTAACATAATTGCCATGCCACACAATACCCATTGAATCTACTTCTCCAAAACGGACCTTTACTTCTGTCCTGTCAATAAGTTTTTTTCCCATCTTAATATTGTAGCGTGCAAAAATATGGAATTTGACTAAACTTACCTTTTCGGCAGCAATAAATATCATTTAAACCCATTTTGGATTTGACGTGATATTCATATTTAGCCATATATTACCATCAATACCTTCTTCAATCTCATAACGTATCTTGTCCATCTCCTCAACAGACAATCTCATATTTTTAGTAAGGAAGTTCACTTCCAGAAACAATTCACGACCTATTTTAACAAGGTGCATCTTATATTCTGCATCCAGTCTTACTGAAATAGTATCAAGATGCTCACGAACTTTTTGTGCAATAGCTTCATCTACTCTGAAGAAGATAATCTCCCTAACACCCTGTGTAAGCGATTTTATAGGGAAATACAGGAAAAACAATGAAGCAATAACAACCATAAGGGGGTCCATATAAGGAGTAAATGTTGAGAAGCCAGTATTTCTTAGGAGGAAAGTAACACCAAAGCCAATCATAACACCGAATGTCAGAAAGGAATCACCCAGCCATTGAGTGCTTTCTGCGGAAAGCAGATCTGATTTAATGTCCTTGTTTTTTATCTTTATATACAAATAAACTCCTGTACAAATAATAAAAGACCCGGAAGCATAAATAAATGCCAATCCTATTTTAGCATGGTTTCCACCAGCAAACAAATCTCCAACGGCATTGGAAAGAGAATAAATACATAAGCTAACAATCACAAAGGATTTTAATATCAGCAAAGCAGGTTCGAAATGCCACTTTCCGAAAGGAAACTTATCATTTTCCTTGCCTTTGCTAACCTGTGAAAGTACAACAACAGACAACAGCGATAACAGAACGCTAATTGTTGAATAGATACCATCAAACATTATCATTGTTGATTTAATAATAATGCCGCCCACTATTCCAAACAAAGCGAACAACACAGCAAAGACTACTGACACGTATAGCACTTTCTTTTCTGTCATGAACTGAAATTTTTGATAAAATTACGATTTTATGCGATATGCCGAAATTATCAAACAAACATTATGCTTTATTCATTGAACTCCAAATCCTAAAATGTTATAATTTTGCCATGAAATAAAATAACAAATGTCGGCAAAGAAGAAATCCATAGAAGAATCGCACAAGCGCAGTAAAAAATACGGTGTTGAGTCGACCAGTATTTACCCACGACATTTGTTGTCAGAAACAGAACTGAAAGAAAACCTCAAGAAAAACAAAAGTCTGCTAAAGGTATCAGAACCCATTCTTAAACAATTATTTAAAGCGGTTACAGGATCAGGATTTTTTATAAATCTAACCGATGACGAAGGGTGTATTATCAGTATTATTGGCGACGATGATGTACTTAATGAAGCACGCAAGCTAAAAATGGTAAGCGGCGCATATATGGATGAATCATCTATAGGCACTAATTCCATGGGAGTAGTACTTAATGAAAAGAAACCCGTACAGGTAACAGCCAAAGAACATTTCATATCTGCATACCATAACTGGACATGCTCAGCAGCTCCCATTTTCTTTGATGGCGATGTTATTGGAGTAATCAACATGACCGGATTTGCCGACAAAGTCCATCCACACAGTCTGGGTATAGTCGTTTCTGCGGCACAAGCCATAGAAAACAAGCTAAAGGAAAAGAAAAGTATGCAACAGCTGGAGACCAGCAATCAGTTTGCATTTGCCATGATGAACAACCTTACATTCGGAGTAATGGCAATAAACATTCAGGATCAGATAGAATGGGTAAATGATACAGCATGCCGCATGTTTAACATACGACGTACTGAGTTGCTTCACCGGGAGATAAATGACCTGCTTCCCGACTGGAAAAGAATACGCAGGATAATCCTAAACGAGCTGCTTTTTATAGATGAACCAATTATGTTCAGCATTCCGGGAATTACAGAGCGGTTCATAAGTAATGCTTATGTTATTCAGGGTGAGAAAAATGAAATGCATGGGTACCTTATTACCTTCAGGCAATACAGCCGAATTGTTAATCTGATAAAGAAATTCTCAGGCCATCATGCAAAATTCACTTTTGATGATATGATCTCCGACTCACCGGAAATGATAAACCTGATAAAACAAGCTAAACTTGTTGCCACAAAGCCATCCACAATACTTCTAAGTGGTGAAAGTGGAACAGGTAAGGAAGTGTTCGCTCAGGCTATTCATAACTACTCCATAAGGCATGAAGGACCATTTATCGCTATTAATTGTGGTGCATTGCCTGAAACACTCATCGAAAGTGAGCTGTTTGGCTATGAAGATGGTGCTTTTACAGGGGCAAAAAAAGGTGGCTCACCAGGTAAATTCGAACTTGCAAACCACGGCACTCTGTTCCTTGATGAAATTGGAGAGATGAATGCAGAGATGCAGGTAAGGCTCCTTCGCAGCATTCAGGAAGGCAAAGTAACACGAATAGGAGGCAAAAACGAAATTGATCTGGATGTTAGAATAATAGCAGCTACTAATAAAAATCTGGAGGAAGAGATCGAAAAGGGTAAGTTCAGACTGGATCTGTATTACCGACTAAATGTTATCAAGTTTCATATTCCCCCTTTACGGGATCGCATTGATGATATTCTGCCAATGGCCCGGTTCTTTGCCGCTCAAAAATCTGAGAAAATTGGCCGTACAATGCCTCTTATTAATAAAGATATTGAGAAAAAACTACTCGCCTATACCTGGCCAGGTAATGTCCGTGAACTGGAAAACGTAATGGAACGCATGGTGGTTATGGATGGTGATTTTTCCTTCTTTCAGCATAACAAAGTTGATAATTCAACCATAAAAGAGCCTGAACAATCGGCCACAGTTATCAATTTTAAAGGAAAAACTCTCAATGAAATAGAAAAAGAAGCAATTGTTAACTCGCTTAAGAAAAACAATAACAACATGTCGAAAACAGCTAAAGAACTCGGCATCAGCAGAAACACTCTTTACCAGAAAATCCGTAAGATTCCTTTCAAAAAATAATAATGTCTCATTTCAGGACACTGTCCTCTTTCAGGACACTGAATTATTAAAAACTGTCCTCTTTTTTAACACATCCCTTTTAATCAAATAGCAGCAGGTCCAATACTCTTTGTATCTATCTGTTCTATTGCTCATTACACACTTTGGCACACCCATTGTTAAAGGATTAACAGTAAGTTAAATTTTTAAACAAAAAAGCGATGAACCGTTTTACATTACCAAGAGACTTATACTTCGGAAAAGGAAGTATGGAAGTATTAAAAGAGTTAAAAGGAAAGAAAGCCACCGTTGTTGTAGGAGGCGGATCAATGAAACGTTTTGGATTTTTAGATACTGTTACTGACTATCTGAAAGAAGCAGGGATGGAAACACAAATTATTGACGGTGTGGAGCCAGATCCAAGTGTTGAAACAGTGCTTAAAGGTGCGGAGAAGATGCAGGCATTCCAGCCCGACTGGATTGTATCTATTGGTGGAGGTTCTCCTATTGATGCTGCAAAAGCAATGTGGGTTTTCTATGAACATCCTGAAGCAAAATTTGAAGATATTGCCAAACCTTTCAACATTCCTGTTTTAAGAAACAAAGCAAAATTTGTTGCAATCCCGTCAACAAGCGGTACAGCAACTGAAGTAACTGCTTTTTCTGTTATAACTGACTATAAAGTAGGTATTAAATATCCGCTTGCAGACTTTGAAATCACACCTGACATTGCAATACTCGACCCGGAAATTGCTTACAAAATGCCTGAGAAACTCACAGCCCACACAGGTATGGATGCTTTAACACATGCAACAGAAGCAGTAACTGCAAGTCTGGCTTCCGACTTCTCAGACCCTCTGGCTATTAAGGCCATCAACATGATCAAAGATAACCTCATCAATTCATATAAGGGTGATGAAACTGCCCGCGATAATATGCACATTGCTCAGTGTCTTGCAGGAATGGCCTTCAGTAATGCTCTTCTTGGCATATGTCACAGTATGGCTCATAAAACAGGTGCTGTATATCATATTCCTCATGGTTGTGCCAACGCTATCTATTTACCATATGTAATACAATGGAACCGTAAATCAGCTGAAGCAAAATATGCAGAAATAGCAAGATGTATTGGTCTTGAAGGATCAACAGACAAAGAACTCACTGACGCTTATATTGAGTTCATCCGCGATCTTAACAAGCAGATGAATATAGCTTCAAGTCTCAAAGAATATGGTATCGACGAAGAAGAATTTATGAATAACCTTTCACGCATCTCCGCTAATGCAGAAGGTGATGCATGCACAGGATGTAATCCTAGAGAAACAGTTGCCGCTGACTTTGAGAAAATATTCAAAGCAGTATACTACGGAAATGATATTGATTTCTAATAAACATTGTTCATGAGGTTGCCACATCCGGTGGCAACCTCATTGAGAATATTGTGATGGCATAATTCACCAAACTACAATCCGGATAACATTATTCAAATAAACAACCGGATACCTTTAATCCTTGTCGAAATTTTAATTGCAATATAGTTTAAATGTCCTCACACCGGTGTCTGCTCAATAAAACTGAAATACTTAACAGCCAACTAAGATTTGAAATATTTAATATGTACTATCTCTCATCAAACTTAACTGTCATAATAAACGGCTTTTCAGATTTTACTGGCAGACACCTTTTATATATATAGTTAAATTCATTAACCACTGAATTACTTTAAAGAATGAATGAAAAACCAGTTATATCCATTTGCCTGGGAAGTTCATGCTACAGAAGAGGAAATCAATTTGTTCTGGAAGTAATAAAAGACTATCTCAACAAAAACAACCTTAAAGATAAAGTTGTCTTCAAAGGACATTTATGTGCCGGGAAATGTATGGAAGGCCCGATAGTATCAATTGACAACAGAGATTATGTATGCGTTGACAACGACTCAGTCATCCGCATATTAGATAAACATCTCTTAAAGTCTGAACCAACAAGGTAATGAACAAACTTGAGGCTATCTATACTGAAGAAATAAATTGTCAGGACTGTTATAAATGCATCAGGCACTGTCCGGTTAAAGCCATAAAAATTGAGAACCATTCGGCATCTATTATCCATGATGATTGTATCTTTTGCGGTAAATGCGTTTCTGTATGTCCAGCAGGAGCGAAAAAGCTTCGAAACGACACACAGATAGCAAGGTTTCTTTTAAAACAATCCAAGCCTGTAGCCATATCACTGGCGCCAAGCTATATTTCAAGCTTCAGCAATTACACAAAGCAACAGCTAATATGTGCTTTAAAGAAGCTGGGATTCGACATTGTTTCAGAAACAGCCATTGGTGCTGAAATCCTATCAGCAAATATCGACAGCTGGATTCCAGAACAAAAACCGGGAATGTATATTTCATCATGCTGCCCTTCTGTCGTAAGTCTTATAAATAAATATTACCCCGACTTTAACAAGAAGATAGTTCCATTTAAAACACCGGCACAAATTCATGCTTCTTTTCTTCGCGAAACATATGGAGACATTCATGTGATCTTCGCAGGACCCTGCATTGCCAAAAAGAACGAACTAAAGTATCCAGACAATGATCTTGATCTTGCTCTTTCATTCAATGAACTAGATGAACTTCTGGAGTCAAATGGTCTGAGTCCGGATTTTATTGTTGCTGAAGGCAATGAGAAATTTGAGCCTGTGGAAGCAAAAAATGGTATTATGTATCCCGTTGACGGAGGAATGATCTATGCATCTTCATTAAAACTGAATGATTCGAAAGTACAGTTTATGAGTTTCTCAGGATTGGATAACATCACTTCCATTCTGAACAATCCTATCAATACTTTCAACGATAAAGTCTTTTTTGAATTTATGGCTTGTCAGGGAGGATGTATTAACGGCCCTTGCGCTTCAAACGATCAATCATTGGCACAATCAAGGATACTTATCTCCCACAACTACCACCAGAACATCGGTGAACCCGTTGAAATAAAATTCCATAAAGACATAACTCTGGATTATAACTTTATCAAGCCGGTGGTAAAGAAAAAGTACCATGATGTACAGATCAGAAGCGTCCTTAAAGATATAAACAAAAACAGCGAAGAAGATGAGCTGAATTGTGGTGGCTGTGGCTATTACACATGTCGGCAATTTGCTACTGCAATCCTTGATGGTAAAGCAGAGCCACAGATGTGTGTCAGCTATATGAGAAATATGGCTCAGAACAAAGCCTCGGTACTGCTACAGAAGATGCCTTACGGCTTTGTTATTGTCAATGAAGACATGAAAATTGTTGAATCCAATAAACTCTTTGCCAGAATATGCGGCAAAGATGCTCTACTGGCTTATGACGCGCTGCCAGGCCTCGAAGGTGCTGATATCAGTAAGATTACAAACTTTTCAAGGTTATTCAAGAACCTTCTTGAATCCGGCAATGATGTAATTGAGAAGCAAATACATTTCGACCGCAATGTCCTGCATATTTCAGTATTCACCATTCAAAAACACAAACAGGTGTGTGCCATTGTTGAGAACCCAGATATGGGCAATATCAATCGCGATGATCTTATCGGTATGATGCAGAAAGTTATAAGAGACAATATGGCTACAGCCCAAAAGGTAGCAGGATTACTTGGAGAGAATGCTTCAGATACAGAGAGTGCTATTAATAAAATCCTTGACTCCTATTGCGGAGGCAATTACCAGGAGAGATATGTATATTGATATTGACCACGGACATATACCTAAGAAGGGACAAATTGTATGTGGAGATGTATTTCTCAGCTCAAAGCTAAAAAATGAAAACCGGTTAACCGCTGTTCTGTCTGATGGTCTTGGCTCCGGCATAAAAGCCAATATACTTGCTAAACTGGCAGCATCCATGGCTCTCAGGTTTATGCTCAACGATCAGCCCATTGAACGTAGTGCTACATCCATCAGGGAAACTCTGCCAATAGACTCAACACGTAAGATTGCATTTGCCACCTTTACTATTATCGACACTGAATTTGATGGATTTACCAGAATAATGGAATATGGCAACTCACAGTTTATGATCTTCCGCAAGGGTAAATATATACATACCAGACCTGAAGGCGACCCTGAAGATGAACTTTACACAACCAGTTTTAAAGCTGAACTTGAAGATCGCATTATTCTTTTTAGTGATGGAGTGTCGCAATCGGGAATAGGGAAAAAAGAAATGCCATTTGGATGGGGAATAGCTAAAATGGCTCTGTTTATTGAAGATATCCTGAAAAGGAGGCCGGATATATCAGCATCGGACTTAAGGAAATACATAGCCAGACGGGCATCCTTCAATGATGATCTGCAACCACAGGATGATATCAGTTGTGCTGTGTTGTATTTCAGAAAACCACGAAAGCTGTTACTCTGTAGCGGCCCTCCCTACGACAGCAAAAAGGATGCTCAGGTAATAGAGAACGTGAGAAATTTCAAAGGGCATAAGGTAATAAGCGGAGGAACAACTGCCCAGATTATTGCCAGGGGCTTACGCAAGGAGATTGACGTAGATCTGAAAAATATCCATCCGGGATTACCACCTGTTGCCAGCATAGAAGGGTTTGAACTGGTGACCGAAGGAATTCTGACCCTTGGTAAAGCTGCTGAAATGCTCAAATACAACAATATGTCATCAATAGCACAGGATAATCCGGCAAAAAAATTATGTAATATACTACTGAACCATGATAAAATAACTTTTTTTGTTGGAACCAGAATTAATGAAGCACATCAGGATCCAAATATGCCGGTTGAGCTTGAAATACGCCGTAATGTAATAAAGAAAATAGCATACATACTTGAAAACACCTTTTTAAAAGAAACTGAAATAGTATACATATGAATAAGATAAAAATAACCATCTGCACCGGAACATTATGCCACGTACTTGGCGGCAGTGAGTTGCCGGCTATTATTGAATATTTACCCGAAAAGATAAGACCTTTTGTAGAGGTTATTGGCTCAACATGTATTAACCATTGTAAAGATGACGAGCTTAAACCACCATTTGCAGAAATTAATGGCGAACTTATTGGCAGTGCAACCATTGAAAAACTTGTTACTAAAATACTAAATCTATTTCCCGAT
Source organism: Bacteroidales bacterium (assembly GCA_963676635.1). Taxonomy (GTDB): domain Bacteria; phylum Bacteroidota; class Bacteroidia; order Bacteroidales; family F082. Next base: position 3,001,680 of record OY781105.1, on the reverse strand, counting down.
GACCCCCAATAAGAACAATGCATTTATAATACGCCGTGAGTTATTGATACGTCTTTATCGTGCTTTATTAAATGAAAATTCTAATGATGTTGACAGGATTCCAATCGATCTCAAACCAAAAACAGGAGGATCATGGAGATGCTGTGTGTACAAAGACAGAGCTGTGTTGAAATACAAAATGATGGCCATCCTTGGATTTTCTGAAGAAGATGAGACTGATGAGTTAACCCCTTTAGCGCATTATGCTGAGCATCCTAAAGGTACTGAAAACTTCTTTATCACCACCATTGATGAAGCTTGTAGTAACTGTCAAACGTCAAAATATGTTGTTACCAGCAGTTGTCAGGGTTGTGATGCCAGGCCTTGTCAGGTGAACTGCCCTAAAGATGCTATTGTTTTTAAAGAAGGGAAAGCTCAAATCATAGAAGACCTTTGTGTAAACTGTGGCAAGTGCGAAAAAGAATGCCCCTTTAATGCTATCAGCTTCATTGCAAGGCCATGTGAGAATGCCTGTCCTGTTGATGCAATCTATGAAAATGAAGATGGCAAAGAGTGCATTGATATGGATAAATGTATCCTGTGCGGGAAATGTATGCAGGCTTGTCCTTTTGGTGCGATCATTCCTGCCAGTGATGTGCCGCATATTCTAAATGATATCAAAGACAATCAGAAAGTGATAGCACTAACAGCACCTGCCCTGGCAGGACAATTCAGAGAAAGTATGGATAAGGTTTATGGCAGTATTTTATCTTTAGGATTCTCAGATGTTGTACCTGTTGCTATGGGAGCTGATATCACAGTTGCCAATGAGACTAAAGAGCTTGCTTCTCTTATTAAACAAAACAGCAATGTAACTATGGCATCCTCATGCTGCCCGTCGTGGGTTGACTATGTAAAGAAACAATCGGGAATTGATAGCAGCATCCTTTCAGAGACGTTAAGTCCATTAAACTACACATGTAAAAAGATAAAAGAAGAAAACCCTGATTCTAAAATCGTTTTCATAGCTCCCTGTGTCTCAAAAAAAGCAGAAAGTCTTTCTATTCCTGAGTGCGATTATTGCATCAGCTTTGAAGAGCTGGGGTCTCTTCTGGTTGCTGCCAGAATTGAAATAAGTGCATCTCAAAGCTATGTACCAAAACATTCAGCCAGCCAGGAAGGTTATGGTTTTGCCAAAGCAGGCGGAGTTGCAGAAGCTCTCGTTAAAAGCACTTCAGACAACTACAAAGTAAGCAGTATATGTGACCTGAACAAATCTAATATCAGAGAAATAAAGAGAACTATAAAGAATCACTCATGCAACTTTCTGGAGGTAATGTCTTGTGACGGAGGATGCCTTGGCGGCAACCTGTCCATTGTTTCAAAAAGAGAAGCTGAAAGAATCTTTGCTTCAAAAAACAATTAAGCATCTTTACTACTCACTTACTCCCCTACCATAACTCCGGTAACACACCAGTGGCTAAAACTACCACCTTCCTTATCCCCCTGATCGATTACAACCTTCATGGTATGCTTGCCTTTTTCAATACTTTCTAAAGGAATAATATAAGGAGGAGTAAGCGTTGCCGGACACCAGTTGGAACGACTAAGATCACTTGATGACATTCCATTACTGAAATTACCTGATGCCGGGTTTGAGAAGCGATATGTAGCGCAATCGGTACGCCATGGCACAATGTGGAATATCTCTTCACCATCGATAAATATCTGATTGAGCTTGGGATTAAACTCATCACCGCCACCCCAGCCACCATGGCCGGTGCTTGTGTACAGTAATTGAACATTATCAAGGCTATCAGGAATTTCAAAGGACACCTCAAGCGTGTCATTGTTAAAGAAACGACCGTAATTTTGTCCCGACATTTCCATTGTGTTTACAGTTGAAAACAAAGGCTCTATAAACCTATGCTTATCCTCAACTTCCTGTCCGGAAGGATAGAAATCGAGCTCCAGGCTTACAACATGGCCACCGCCATCGTAGTTCCCGATAAAAACCCCGATCCATATTTCATCATCTTCGGAAGGTATTAAAGAAGTAATATCCTGTTTGTATACAACATCGCCAGCCCATGGGTAATTATTAATCTCCCGCAATTCATTGAAATGCCCTGCCCCAAATGATGTAAAGAATCTCATAAGTTCAACAGGAGGCGCGTATTTCTCAGTCTTTGCTATCCCCTGATAATTCTTCCCATTATTATCAGTAAAAACCGGAAGCACATCCTTACCATTAATATATGCATCCAGAATTGTTGTTATGCTATCATTCTCATCTGTAAAAGTGAATACCGATCCTGTTCTGTCATATGCATCGCCATTTGACCTGCATGTTAGTTGTGCAAATATATATTCACTGTTACTCAACTCAGGGGTTAATTTTATCTTTTTCAGGATAACAGAACCTTTGGACATCCTGTAAGTTGTATCTGCTTTCAGTTCATTTTCTGTCGGAGGCAGTATGTCAGGATTAAAATTAATCTTTTCATTATCAAATACCATTAGCTTTGAGAACCTGGAATTAATCTTTATTTCTTCAAACTCAGCATCATTAACCACAATAGAAGAATCATTAAAATTACAATATGGCTCATAATCTTTAGCTTTCTTCACAGATGCCAGCACAAACTCACTATTTCCGTTAACTAAAACCCTTGTAACAAGCACATCTTCTGCGGGCAGGAATCTGCTGTATGGAGAACCCTTTGCTCTGGTATCAGATGTAAACCAAACTTCTATTTTATTCGAGAAATATGTGTAAGAAGCATAACTACATTTATAGCCCAAGACTTCCATATCCCTGGATGAGTCAAAATCAGGCTCAGGCAATTCAGAGAATGGAATTAATCTGGCATACACCTTATCTTCAAACACTATTGTACTAATATTTTGTTTCTTCCTGAGGTCTGTGTATTGCTGAATTTTTGCATCAGATTTTGATAAATACACCAGACTATCATAATAATAAATATCTGATTGTACATCAGATTTTTTTCCATTGTTTATGTAATCATAAGATATCTTATATACTTTTTGCGCTGGTGAAATAACCGGAAAAAGTACTATTATAAGGAAAAAGAAATATACTGCTTGTTTATACATTTACTTTTGTTTTAGGTTTGCCCCTGATTTAAAAATTGTCAAAAATCATTAGTGTCCCATTAAAATTGGGACCATATTAAAAATTAAACAAATTTGGCTCATTAAGCCTAAATCGTTCTTTGTCATCTTGAAATTTAGTTTTATCAAACAGGTCTCGAAGGCAAGTTTTATCTGTTAATGATATACTCAGGATCTGCAAAACTTCATATGTACTTCTGTTAAGTCGCATGTCTTTTTGAACAATTGCCACCAAGCAATAAGTACATATTGCAACGTAAATTTGGATCCGAACAGCATTTTCTGTTGTGCCCCAGAACTTTTTAATCTTCAGGTGTTGTTTAAGCCATTTGAAGAAAAGCTCTACTTGCCAGCGATTTTTATAAAGGTCAGCAACTTGAAGTGCAGAAATGTGCATTGCATTTGTTAAAAAGACAAACTCACGTTCCTGGTCTTCGTCCCAGAATCTGACCAATCGAAGGTGTTTTGGATAGTGTTGACTTGGATAAAAACCAGTCAATTCAATCGTAACATCTGAAAGGATGTTCTTGGGCATTCTTCGTTTCCATCTGATTATCTTCGATTGAAGGTTTTTCTTAGCTCTGACCACGAAGAAAGCTCCAATTTGATGAATCTTATATAGCATCTTGAAGTGATTATATGCACGATCAAATATGTAATATGATCCTGATTCATAAGGAATCTCTTTCATTGCTCTTGAGTCGTGAACAGAAGCCTCGGTGATATGAAAGAATGCTGGGATTTGTGTTTCTATATCATACAATGTATGCACTTTTATTCCTCCTTTCTTCTTACGAAACTTAGCCCACCAGAATACTGAAAGGCATAAGTCAATCGTAGTTGAATCAAAAGCATAGACTTTTCCATCAAGGCTGAATATGTTAGCAACTCGTTTCTGCCTGGCTACGTTTACGAGATAGTAGGCATATTCTTCAAAGATGTGATAATCCCGATCCTGATTAACTCTTGCCAAGGATGATTTTGAAACATTCTTACCCATTCCCAGATGATAACATTTGGAGTGATGAGCATCAAGGGCAACGATCAAATCTCTTAGACTCTCGCGATTTGACATCTGTCCAAACATCATTGAAAGAAGTTGATTCCAACAAGTGAAATGTTTTACATATTTATCACCGTCATACTTTTTTACAATTCGGTTGAACTTACTTCTGTTTAAAAACGAGGTCAATTGAGCGAAAACGTATTTATCTTTAAACATATGCTGTCAAATTAATCTAACAGCAAAACTAAAATTCAAGTCCGTTCGCTAAGAAAACCTCTGCAATTAACTAAATTTTAAATATTTCAAAGAACTCTTTTAGATTTTAATGGGACAGCAATGGTCAAAAATATAAAAACAAACTTAACCACGCACACGTTTGATAAACGCAGCAAAAAACTTTTGGTAAGCCCATATCACTTATAATTTTTACCTTTGCGCCAAACAAGATTAATAATATGAACACATTATATCCTTTGAAATTCAAGCCTGTATTTAAGGACAAGGTTTGGGGTGGACAAAAAATAAAAACAGAGCTTGGTCTTGATTATGGTAATCTTCCAAACTGTGGTGAGGCATGGGTTATTTCAGGCGTTAAAGGTAGTGAGTCTGTTGTTTCTGAAGGCTTTCTTAAAGATAATGAGCTTAATGAGCTTGTGGAAGTCTACATGGCAGACCTTGTGGGTGAAAAGGTGTTTGATAAATTCGGAGAAGAATTTCCATTACTCATTAAGTTCATCGATGCCAACGACTGGCTATCAATTCAGGTTCACCCTGATGATGATCTGGCAAAGAAAAGAAATATTGGTCAGGGTAAAACAGAAATGTGGTACACTCTTGGAGCTGATAAAGACACAAAGCTGATAAGTGGTTTCAACTGCGAAATGGACAAAGATAAATACGTAAAACATCTTGAGAATGGCACTTTAAAGAATATTATGAACTTTGAAGATGTAAAGAAAGGTGATGTGTTCTTTATTCCATCAGGACGTGTTCATGCCATAGGCCCCGGAATGTTACTTACAGAAATACAGCAATCATCGGATACAACATACAGAATCTACGACTGGGACAGAATTGGTGTTGATGGCACAAAACGTGAGCTTCATACTGACGATGCTCTGGACGCCATCGATTTTACACAACATGATGAGTATAAAACAAAATACAGCACAGAGCTTAACAAAGCATCAGAAGTTGTATCATGCGATAAATTCACAACAAATATTGTAGAATTCGACAAACCTGTTTTCAAAGATACTGAAAGGCTTGACTCCTTTATTATATATATAGGCGTGGAAGGCGACACTATTCTTGTATGGGATGAGGGGGAAATAAAAATAGGAACCGGGGAAGCAGTACTTGTACCTGCTTACCTAAGTCAGATAAGCCTTGTTCCGAAAACAAAATCTAAGTTACTGGAAGTTTACTTATAGAGTAATACTTATTTATAAAACAGTAAAAATTATAAACACAACCTCTAAAATAACATGTCATTATAAAAACGGTGTTATATTTGCTTTATACATTAAGAGTATGCAACTGATTAAAATCAGAGGTTGTCAGGATTAGCTGGAGTCATATGTGATAAATATGACGATAAGAAATTGTTAATAACAACAAAAAACAGAATATGAAAAGATTATTGGTACTTACATTTGTCCTTTTTACAGGCATTACAATGATGGCCCAGGAAAAGCAGGGTAGTAAACTTCCGTCTGTTAACATCAAAACCCTGGATGGTGAAACTTTCAACACTCAGGATATTGATAATGACGGCAAGCCTATTATCATAAGTTTTTGGGCTTTATGGTGCAAGCCATGTAAAAAAGAGCTGGATGCATATAATGAAAATTACGAAGATTGGGTAGATGAAACCGGAGTTAAGATTATTGCTGTTTCAATTGATGACGCACGTTCAACTGCCAAAGTAATGCCTTTCTTTAATGGTAAAGGCTGGGAATTTGACGTACTTCTTGATCCAAATGGTGATTTCAAACGTGCAATGAGTGTAAATATGGTACCTCATACTTTTATCCTTGACGGAGAAGGCAACATTGTTTACCAGCACACTTCATATTATGAAGGTCTCGAATATGAGATCTTTGAAAAAGTAGAGAAAGTTGCTGCAGGCGAAGATATATCCGGGGACAAATAATAAAGCATATGAAAAAATTTACAATTTTATTTCTTTCCCTGTTAGTGATAACATCATTATCAGCACAGGACTTTCTAAAGAAGTCTGAAGTTCACGGAAGTTTCGAAGCAGATATGATGTTTTATAATCCTGACGAGGCTATGGGCATCACCGATTCTTTAATAAATGGAGAGAATTTTGGATTTAACGCTTTCGCAGATATTATTTACACACTGGGTGATTTCTCAGCTGGATTCCGCTATGAAGCATACCTCCCTCCTATTGCTGGCTTCGACAGTAATCTCGAAGGTCAGGGTTTCCCATACTTATGGGCATCATATACTACTGATAAATTTGCTTTTACAGTAGGTAATTTCTATGAGCAGTTTGGAAACGGTCTTACTTTAAGAACATATCAGGAATGGAGCCTTGGCTATGACAACTCCATTAATGGTGCCAGAGTAGTATTTGAGCCCACAAAAGGTGTTATTCTAAAAGGTGTTTACGGTACTCAGCGTTATTTCTGGTCAAAGTACGAGAAAAACTCCCGTGGTATTGTAAAGGGTTTTGACGGAGAGATCAATTTCAACGATGTGTTCAAAAGCATGTCCAAATCCAAAGTTAAACTTATTCTTGGCGGTAGTGCTGTGAGTAAATATCAGGCTGATGAGAATATCACATATAAGATGCCTCTTAACGTGGCCAACTTTGCAGGAAGATTTAATCTTGGTATTGGCAAATTCAACTTCTCTGGTGAATATGCCTATAAGATAAATGACCCTTCTGCTGTTAACAACTATATTTATAAAAGCGGCGAAGGTTTAATGTTATCAGGATCTTTTTCACAACACGGACTTGGTATTTATGCTCAGTTTAAACGTATTGACAACATGAGTTATAAATCAGACGCTAACATTAAAGTTAATGCGCTTGATATTAACTTCCTTCCTCCTATAACAGAGCCTCATACTTATATGCTGGCTTCAATGTACCCTTATGCTACTCAGCCTAACGGCGAAATTGGTTTTCAGGCAGAAATAACTTATAAAGTTCCCAAGAAGAGTCTGATTGGTGGTAAATATGGAATGGGTATTATTATTAACTACTCGCAAATGAACAACATTGCCCGCACTGTTCCTAATGATACTGCATATATTGACCAACCAGGAACTATGGGCTGGAAGTCTGACTTCTTCAAGTTTGGTGATCAATTGTTCAACAGAGATCTTACTATTGAGATTGATAAGAAGTTCTCACGTAAGTTTAAAACAATAGCAAAATATATCCATCAGGATTACGATATTGCTGTTATGCAAGGCCATGATGGCCAACCTATGGTACATGCAAATATTGGTATCCTCGACATGACATACAAGTTTACACACAAAAAATCATTACGCTGGGAGTTACAGGGTTTATTTACTAAAGAAGATAAAGGCAACTGGGCTGCTGCTTTAGTTGAATATACTATCTCACCACATTGGTTCTTTACATTGTCTGATCAATATAATTATGGTAATGATATTGAAAGTGAAAGAATTCATTATTATAATGGTGCGTTTGGGTACACCTTACGCACAACTCGTATATCAATAAGCTATGGACGTCAGCGCGAAGGTATCGTATGTGTAGGTGGTATATGCCGTGCAGTACCTGCATCAAGTGGTTTTTATGTAACAATATCCAGTAGCTTCTAAAATCGGAAAATATGAAAACAAAATATTTTATATCTATTCTTGCAATTCTGGCTCTCATGGTTTATTCATGCGACAAAGTTGAGCCGCCTTTCATTGAAAACGTAAATTATTGCGATGGTAATAAGAAAGTGCTTCTGGAAGATTATACAGGCCATGGTTGTGTTAACTGCCCTGATGCTGCTGTTATTGCACATAATCTCAACGAAAGCTTCTGTGCCGATGAAGAAAAACTTGTTATTATAGCTGTTCATGCTGGTTATTTCGCACAGCCTTATATCGATCATGACTCGCTGTTTTCTACCGACTTCCGTACTGAAGCAGGAAATGAATGGGACACATATTTCGGTGTTAGCGCTCAGGGTAACCCTAATGGCCTTGTTGACAGAGTTAAAGTAGATAATAACTTTGTGATTGGTCCGGATAACTGGGGTAATGTTGCAGGCCCTTTACTTAATCAGGCAGCTAAAGCCGGGATTACTATCTATAATGAGTTTAACCCTGACAACAGTACTATTAGCACAACAATTACCTCTGACTTTTTGTTTGAGTTGGAAGGAACATATAAGTTGGTAGTATGTGTTACTCAGAATAATATTATAGCTCCTCAGAAAAATAATAATCCTGAGATTGCTCCTACACCTATTGATACTACTTATGTGCACAACCATGTACTTAGAGGCACATTAAACGGCACCTGGGGTGAAGATCTTGTTACTAACTCTGTTGTTAGCTTAGGTACATCCGTTGTTAAAGAATACAGTTATCAGTTTCCTGATGAATGGATTCCGGAAGACTGTAACATAGTAGCTTTTATTTATGATGACGAAACTAAAGAGGTGCTACAGGCCGAAGAACAGGCTGTAATTACCTTAGAAGATTAGTACTTTTATTAATTTAACCATTAAACAGTCTGGCGTTAATTGTCAGGCTGTTTTTTTATACATAAAATATAACTTTGGTGAGCTTTTTATTACTCTTTTAGTGAAATAAAATCATTATCTTTACACCATAATCTGAATAGCTCAAAATGTGGATTAATGATTTATTAAACCTGATTTTTCCCAATACTTGTCAGGCTTGTGGACAAATTCTTATAAAAGGTGAAAAAGTAATTTGCCTTAAATGTCTTTTTACATTACCGCGCACAAACTTTCACAATTTTCAGGATAATCCTGTTTCAAGAACTTTCTGGGGACGTGTTGATTTACATGCAGCAACATCATTTCTGTTTTTTAACAAGGGAGGTCATGTGCAAAAGCTTATGCATGAATTTAAATACCACGGCAAATCAGAAACTGCTGTTTATCTTGGAAAACTTATGGGAGCAGAAATAATAAAAAGCAACCTGTTTTGTGATATTGATGCTATAATACCAGTACCTTTACATAGAAAGAGACTGAAAAAACGAGGATACAACCAAAGTGAAATGATTGCTGATGGTATAGCGCAATCAATGGGTGTTTATACAGAAACAGATGTTCTGTTGAGAACACAACACACGTCAACACAGACAAAAAAATCCAGATACAACAGATGGCAAAATGTAAAAGGAAAGTTTACTGTTGCTAATTCAGAAAAAGTAATAGATAAACATGTTCTTCTTGTTGATGATGTACTCACAACAGGAGCAACTCTGGAAGCATGTGCACAAAAACTGGTCGATATTCCCGGTATCAGAGTCAGCGTTGCAACTCTTGCATATGCTCAGGTATAGCAGGTATCGTATCCTGGTATCTTCCCATTTGCTTCATAATCCTGTTATAATCCAGCCTGTTTTTAATAAGCTTCCGCTGAAGACGGGCACTATGATTAAAAGCATCATATAAAGCCTGAATAGGGCCTTTAAAAGACATCGGCTGCGGCTCCTTATATAATAACTCAGTACCCTCCCAGTCGGGGTAAAATACACTTAAGTCAACCGTCTTCATATCCACAACAATCTGCTTCATCGTAGCATAGTCATAGTAACCTCTGATAACAATCTCATTAATGGAAATAGTATCTTTTTCAAGATGAATCTCATAAATTGAGTCATTGCTAAACATTTCAGGATTAGTTTTTACAATCTTAGGAGCAAATCCAATAGAAGTTACCAAAAGAGAATCCTTCCCAGTAACATATAGCTTAAACCTTCCCTCCTGATTTGTTATTGCTCCCCAGCGCGTATATTTACTTACTATGTGCGAATTTACCACAGGAAGTAAGCTGTCGCTTGAGAGCACAACAGCGTCAAGAACATACAGACTATCAATACTATTCTGACTCATAGTATTTCCTGATAAAGAAAGCACTATCACTATAATTAATAGCCTGATATAATTCTGAAAGTTACTGTATTGCATATAACTGTTTAATTCAAATTTGCAACGAAGATAAAGCTAATATTAGGATAAACGCCATGACATAATTAAAAACCAACATATTTTAAGTTAAAAATTCCAAATTTATATTTTCAATTAATATAAAGAAAAGCAACTTTATTTTAACAGACAGTCATAAATAACGAAATAATTATAAATTAGCGTCACAAAACTATTCATTAAATAGATAAGAGAAATGAAACAATTGTTTGTCACCTTAGTATTCTTTTCTTTCTTTAGCAATATATTCAGCCAGACTTTGCCTAATAATGATTTCCAAACATGGATTTCAGAGACTAATTATGAAAACCCTGAATACTGGAGTACTGCTAATCCGTTTACGGCAGGATCACCAATATTTACTACTACTGTCACAAAATCTACAGATGCCTATTCAGGCGACTATTCTGCTTTTCTGGAAACCAAGGATATACTTGGCGGAACATTTCAGGTACCTGGTTTAATAACATTAGCTGATCTTACCATTGATTTTCTTAATGTTAACTTTTCCATAAGCGGGGGGCTGGCATTACAGGAGAATGTTATAAAACTAACTGGCATGTATAAATATGACGGAGCTAATGGTGATTCGGCAACAGCTCTCATATACAATTTTGCACATAATGACGAGGAAATCATTGACACTATCGGCTTTGGACTTACTTATCTTCATGACACAAGCCAGTGGGCTCCTTTTACGGTCGATATGAACTACCTGAATACAAATACTCCTGATACTTTTAATGTTTTAATCCTGTCTTCTGCTTTTGATATGGAACACTACCAGTTTATGACCGGCTCGCGATTATATATCGACAGTCTGGCTATTGAAACAAATACAGGTGTTATTCCCCTTCCATTTGTTCAGGAACAACTAACTGTTTTTCCAAATCCTGCTACTACAGAAATAACATTTAAGTCTGAAAATAATTATAATGATACTTATATTGAAATATATACTCTCAACGGACATCAAATATTATCTGCACCTTTTGAAAGCGGAAATATTACACTTAAAGTGGATAATATAATATCAGGCCAGTATGTTTATTTATTAAAAAAGAAAAACATTATTAAAGCACGCGGACTATTTACTAAGAAATAACCAACACCAACATTATGACTAAATTTTACAGGATTATCACAGTACTAATATGTTTATTAATAGTACTACCTCCTTTGGCAGCACAAGATGCTGATAAGCAGGATACCGACAAGAAAAAGAAAAAAGAAAAAGAAGAAAAGATCAAAACAGGATGGAATCTGGGTGCTTTGCCTGTGGTTTCTTATAACTCGGATCTGGGCTTCCAGTACGGAGCGCTTGTAAATTTATATCACTATGGTGATGGCAGCCGTTATCCCACATATAATCACTCGCTGTATTTTGAAGCTTCGTGGTACACAAAAGGAAGTGGTATTTTCAGATTTTACTACGATTCTGAAGAGCTTATCAAAGGAATCCGTACCAGCGTTGATGTTAGTTATATCCCCGATCAGGCTTATAGCTTTTACGGCTTTAATGGTTATGATGCTGTTTATAATCACGACTGGGAAGTGCAGTCGAGCGATGATTACCGTACTCGTATGTTTTATCGTCAAAAACGTGAATTTACGCGCGTTAAGGCAGATTTTCAGGGACAAATTACCAAACACCTGAACTGGCTTGCTGGTTTTAATTTCTTTCATATCTATACTACTTCCGTGGATATCGAACATCTTAATAAAAATAAAAGTGATGAAGATAAGCTGCCTGATGTCCCGGGCCTTTATGATGAATATGTTAACTGGGGGGTGATTTCCGAAGACCAGAAAAACGGAGGAATGCTTACAAATATTAAACTGGGACTGGTTTACGACACCCGCGACAATGAACCAAATCCTAACAAAGGTATCTGGACTGAAGCTATTCTGGTTGCCGCTCCAAAGCCTCTTTCAAATATGGAGTATGGGTTTACAAAACTTGTTATAACACACCGTCAGTATTTCCCACTCATTAAAAACAAACTTAATTTCGACTACAGGCTTGGTTTTCAATCAACTATAGCCGGAACAGCTCCCTATTATGTTGAACCAATTATGTATATGTCGAAAATGAACGGTGCTTACAGCGAAGGCCTTGGCGGAAGTAAAACACTCCGTGGTGTTTTAAGAAACAGAGTTGTTGGTGATGGTATTGTTTATGGGAACTTTGAGTTCAGATGGAAATTCTTTACTACTCAATTATTTCAACAGAACTTCTACTTTGCTTTCAGTACTTTCTGGGATACTGGCAGGGTGATTAAGAATTTTGAAGTTGAAGACAAAACCGAAGATATTGATTACAGTCCTTATACCGAAAGCGATTATTTCGACTTCGGTGCAGAAAACTTCCACAATACCCTGGGTGTGGGTCTGCACATCGCCATGAACCAAAATTTTATCCTGGCAATCGACTTTGGCAAAGCTCTTAATCCACAAGATGGTAATACCGGACTTTATATTGGATTGAACTGGTTATTTTAGGTTTTACATTCATATTATTAGGTTAAAATGAATCTCTCCGCCGAAAGCGGCAGGAAATTCATCCCTCATCAGCCTCTGACGGATTAAAATTCTCTTTTGATACATGAACTATCTATTGTATCAAATCAACCAAATGTGAAATATATTATTATAATCTTACTCAAATAGATTGTCACTTGAGAAAATACCTGTTCTCACTTAAGTGAATACTCCTTATTACTTGTTTCATTTATATTTTAATGCTCATCTAAATATATTCTGTTCATGTTCATTTTGCATTCTATCCATGGTTAGATATCATTCTATCCATGGTTAAAATTTATTCTATCCATGGTTAGATTTTATTCTATCCATGATTAGAATATTTTTAATAAATGTAAAGAACACCAGAATCAGTGTACTAAACAATAAAGACCAGAACAAGAAAAAAAACTTTTAACTCAGCAAACGACAAAAACAATGGAGAGTACTATCAACAGTACCTCTTTCCCGAAGCCGGTTTATCAATCTTAAGAAGTTTCACAGCCAGCGACCTTATCTCAGTCATTTCAGTCATTTTTTCTTCAGGAGTAACACCTTCCGGAGTTACAAAGCTCAGAGAAAAAACCATTTTATCATCAATAGTAGCAGCATTAATATAAAGATCCACGTTGCTTTTCAACAGAGGTAACAGCATCATCCTGTCAAGATGAAGCTCTCCATAATCCTGCGCAATATTTAGCCTTCCAAGGTTTGAAGACAAAGTACCAGCCACCCTGTCAATATATTTAGCAACCATCTTAAAAGCGATATTCTTTTTATCACTGATAAGCTTTCTGATATTATCAGTATTACCAACTTCATCAGGATATTTAAGAGCCGGGAAAGCGAAAGTCGCCATAGCATCCAGTAAATTGGGATCTACCTTTAGCAAATCCAGGAAATCAGTATCCAACTTTGCAGCCTTTTTTACCAACTTTGACTGAAAAATGCGTGCATTTTCCATAAATGACAATTCACTATTATAGTCCAAAAGAATTTCCACAGCACCTGAGCACATACTAACGATATCACCCAAGGGGGTTACAGAATGCCTTCTTAAGTCAAAGGGAATACTCACATGCCTGCTATACCCTTCAAACGGTCCTTTAATCTGATAACGTGCAGCAACAAACGCCGCAATAACAGCGTTACCAATACTCACCTTTTCCTCGTGGCACCAACTAATCAACTCTGCCGAGTCATCCTTAGCAATTTCCAGAAAGATAGCTTGGTAATCATTCTTTTTCCAGAACCAATCGTTAATACTTAAGTAATCATCATTATTAAACAAAATAGGGTTTTTATTCCACTTCTTGTTAAAATACCCGGTAAACAAGCCGGACACCTTATTTTTAAAAGAATTTACAACCCTGGCAGGAAGGAAATCAACAATATCCACCGGAAATAATTCATCTTTCTTTTCAGAAGGATTTGCATAAGCTTCAAGTAAATCCCTGATAATAAAAACAGCCGACATACCATCAGTAACAACATGACTTGCAAGCACAATCAGATCACTATACTCATCACCTTTCAATAGCAGGAAAGTCACCATAGGTCTGTTTTCCGGATCAAAGGGCACTGCAAATTCCTTAACATATGCATCATACCAATGCATGTCAGACTTCATCTTCATTATCTGAATATCAGGAGCCCCAACATTCTCAGTCGAGAAATAAGCCTCGCCATCATCATCAAAAACAATTTTAGATCTCAGTAATGGATGTATACCCTGCACTTTCGCAACAGCCTGTTGGAATTTATCATCATCAATATGGCCTGTTAAACGAGCATTAACAATAACCTTATAACCAGGCACCATATAAAATACCCTCTCAAGAGCATTTACACGACGTACAATACCCTTGTCACGCAATTTAACAGTCTTACTCATAACAATATTATTATAATTTATTTATCCAGTCAATAGTTTTCTTCTGAACATCGTAAGCATCAGCAGCAAGCCAAAAACCAATATGAGAACCCTTCTCAACCCAAAAAATCTCAGAACCAGGAATTACACTTTTTGCATATTCAGCCTGATGAGGCCCCACATCACTATCAGCTTTACCATGAACAATAAGAGTAGGGCACTCAATCTTATCCATTGGAACTTTATCAATTTTACTCAAAATATCAATATCCACTTCCAGTCCGGGCCTGCGCTTATCATATTTTCTGGTCATTGTACCCATCATAAGCTTCATAAACTCCATCTTATTCTCATCATCAACAACCTCTTTAATACGCAGTTTAATATCTTTTTTATCAAGAGTACTTTCCGTTTTCAGGAAATTATCCACCATAGAAGCAGGAAAATGCTTCATCAGATAATCAATAAACCATATACCCGGCTTACTAAGATACATTACCTCCTGCGTTTTACTTATCTCCTGAAGCTTGGTATACTCCATACAAACAGAGTCAATAGGAATAAGAGCTCTTACTTTATCAGGATGGTTTTGTGCAAGAGAATAGGCAGAAGGTCCGCCAGCCGATGCAGACACAACAATAGCCTGATCGATATTAAGAGCCTCCATCAAAGCAGCATGCATATCAGCCTGTGCTTCATAAGTCAGACCATTTTCTGATGGTGTACCAAGATATCCTGCTCTGGAGGGAGCAATTATCCTGAAGCCAGACTCTTTGAACATCTCACTTAACCCAAGTCCCTGATCATAGCCACCAGGGCCACCATGAACAGAAAACACAACAGGTCCCTCACCCCTGTCAGCATATTCAATTAGGCCTAATCGTGTTTCAATGGTTTTTGGTTCCCATTCAAGACATTCCCTAATACCTTTTGCTTTAGCCTTTTTGTATTCAATCGACATAGTACATTAGTTTTATGATTAAACACAAATTTAAAAAATAGGATTTTATGCATGTATTAATAACACAGTTTTGTGACCAACTGCAGGGCATTAGTGACGAAATGTTGAAGAAATTAAGATTGCGTTAACCTTTTCAATGTTAACTTTAACTATTAAACCAGAAACCCCAACAAAGCATTAACATTTAAAGCTTTATCACCTTCTCAGTTTTTACTATACCATTATCACTTTCAAAATGCACAAAATACAAGCCTGCAGGGTCATCACTAAAATCAACGGTATAAAGACTAAATACTTCAGGATTGTTAATAAATTTTATTACCTGTCCTGTTGAATTAGTTACTTTTATCGTTTTAAAATCAGCGTCTTCTCCCAAGTGAAGCAGCAGTTTATCTTTTACAGGATTTGGTCCAATTGTATAATTATTTCCCTTTATATTCTCATATACTGCAACCACCTCCTGGTTCTCAAATGCCCCCATATCAATACGACATCCGTATACCCTGGGGTTCCCTGCAATATCAAATTCAGGAATATGATACCCGTTCGTGTCTGGCATACCATAATTTACACATGGCGAGTTATCCAGCAACGACCAATCGGAGTTAAGCGCATCATATTCTAAACCATAACCCTGAGTAGGATTTACAAATTCAGGGTAAGTCTCTATATTTCCTTCACCGGGATAACCATCCTGGATACAGGAATAGCTGATATCGGCTGTTTTACTACCATCAATATCATATATTTGGTAACCAAAGAACGAAGCAGAGCCATTTCCCCATATAATATTATTAATCATTTTAGTTTGGGTACTGTTAAACCACAACGCGGGTACTATAAAACCATAATTATTTACAATAGTATTATTTTCAAATAATGCATTATAAGTAGTAGTAATACCTTCTGCTAAACCAACACCATAATTATTTGCGATTATATTATTTACAACAATAATAAATAAACAACTTTCGTATAGTGTACCATCAACGCTTTTATTATTATAAAATTCATTTGACTCTACTATCGCATATCCACCAGTTGAGGCACTATAACTTATATATACTCCACTTCCGGAACCAGTTTCAACATTACCGGGCAATGTCTTATAGGCAGTGTTTTTATAGAATATATTGTTATTAATGCTGAAATTGGATGCTCTTTCAATATAAATACCTCCTCCTTTGTTATATACAAAATTTTTCTTAAAAAAACAATCTTTAATACTAACTGAATTACATTCAAAAAAACTAATAGCACCACCAAAATAATTTGCACGGTTATTAATAAAACTTGAATTGCGTATAATTAAATTCGGATATTGAATTGCGTATATACTACCCCCATTATTACCCTCATCATAGCCACCCCAATTACCGGGCACAACTGCTTTACCATAACTAAATGAACAATAAGTAAAATAAGATGTATCATTATTATCCCGTTGCCTAAATCGTATACCTCCCCAACCACCACTATTAGTAGTTGTATCACTAAAACTTGTAGTGTCATTTATTGTAAAAAAAATACTGTCCGATATAGTCCCAATAGCCTTTAAAATTCCATATACTTCAATGTTGTAATGCCCCTGAAATTCGATATATGTTCCACCCTGAATAGTTAGAGATGCGTTTTCATGTACTGTAATATTATCAAATATTTTAATCGTATCTGCACTCCACGTTGTGTCGTTATATATATTATTATTTAAAACATTGTAGGGTTGGCAATAAACCACGACAATATTGAAAGTTAATATTAATGTGATAAGTGTTCTTTTTGTCATAATCTGTTGATTTAAAAATTCAGGTCACTATTATGCAACCTGAATTTTATTAAAATTTTTAATTAATTGGTGGCATGTATACTGGTACTCCATAAAAAGCATCCATTCCATGCCAATATTTATTATCAGATGGAGGCTGTTCGTTTGTCCAATAATCAACTAAATGAAAATAATAATCTTCGTAACCCGGACCAGTTGGAAAATATCCATAAGGAATATCCGATGAGCTATTATATACTAAATAGTGCCAGCTCATAAGATAAGTGAGCATATCATTATGTTCAATTACCGGAGCACTTGCAGCTACTTCATAAAACATCCTGTCATTCGAAGGGCTTCCAATATTATTAGGACTCTGAATAGGATCTAACCATGTATTATACTGAAAAGTCGGTTTAATACCTTGGTTATTTATTCTCATTGCTAATTGTACTATTGCATCAGATTGATATAAATAAGAGCCATCTTCTCTACCTAACATATGACCATAATACCAGTTATCATCTTCTGTAAATGGTGTATAAGTCATAAATCTGCCTGTTGCATAAATACCATCCAATGCTATTTCCATATCGCCGGAGCGAGAATTTTCTTCGTACAAATCAGCTATTAACAAATATTTATAATCCGATTCTATTTGGCCAAGCTGATTCTCTATGTCAGATTCCATTTGGTTATAAAGTGTTGTAAGTTCACTCATTGCAACAAATCCGTTTTCATCCAAATCAAGAGTATAGTTTTCTCTATATTTATCTGAAGTACTAAACGATGTATCTACAGAAAGCTGTATATTTAACATATTCTCCAAATACCAAATCACACTGTCTGCAGGTACTAATACAATATCTCGACTGCTATTTCCATCTTTCATTTTATTATTGAATGAATTTAGCCTATTCCATATATTGAGAGCATTTTCTGTATATTTACCGTTACTGTTATCCATTATGGATTGATCTTCCTTTTTACAGGAACTAATTGAAATAAGAGCTATACTGGTTATTATTATAGCAAATATAAATTTTTTCATTATTTTATTCTTTGTTTTCATTTTCCTTTTTCTTTTGGAAAATGGGTTAAACATGATTTATCTTTTGTCTAAGGTTAATCGCACAACTAAAAATCACTTTTGTTAACGCTGTTTTATAGTTTGTTGTGCTCAATAAAACAGCTAAACACTATGAATTTGTTGATACATACTAAATTTGTTTCTGATAAGTTTTTATCTCCATATTTTCTATCAATATCATTTATTAAGCATACATTTCGTAATTGTTTCCAGTCAATCAGCAATATAATTATCCCATACAGTAGCTTGCTTAAGGACACATTGCATGAGAGATGAGGGGGGGGGGTATTACATTGATATTCAATACACTTGGCAATAATCAATTCAAACAAAAGTCCCAAATAATTTATAATTCTATTTTTCATAAACGGCTTTTATCAACATTAGCAGAAGCAATACTACAAATATATGTAAAAATCTTTAATACATAACTCTTGAACCTGAAAACTTTAAACCCTGAACCTTACAAATAACGCAACAACTCAGCAACAATAACACCAAGGTAATTACCAACAGCATATCCTATTATCCCAACTGTTAATCCCGGAACGATAATTTCGCGGTTCTTTAACGATCCGGCTACAGCAGGCACAAAAGGAGGACTACATATTAAGGCCGTTGAAGTTACAATTACCGTATCAGTATCAATTTTGAATACGGCGCTTAAAAGAACATGTAATAATAATGAACCGAAAATTACATAAAAGACATAGTAGAACAAGGTAGATGAAATACCATTTATTTCCGTGATATCAACCATTGATGCAACGTCGATACTAAAAATAAGAATCAGATACATTCCCAGTTCGAAAGTGTTTTTTAGTTTATTTACTTTCCCCCACAAGGAAAATAAAATTCCCAGGGTAGTAATAACAAGCATTACAACCATCATCTGGCTGTTTTCCGGAACAAACAACGTTGTGCTTCCGCCAAGGGCAAATATTGCTACCGACAAGCCAAGCCCTGTTAACATAGGTAATGTGTTTTGCTTTTTGAATAGTCCCCACATGGGATTCTTATCCATATCATTAAATTCTATCTCAGAAGCAGAAGTATTTGTACTTCTGAAACGAGGCAAAACAAGTCCAAAAACCTTTTGCCCTGCAATAATCAAAAAGAAAAAATATGCTGCAGAGATAATCATATCATAAGCATGCGTAAGTATATAGCTATTATTATCAACGTCAAGCATCAGCTTAAGAGCAGCCAGATTTGGCGTGCCACCACTGTACACACCAATAAGCAAACCACCTGTCTTCCACAGGTTACCTGTTTCAGGAGTATTAAATATCACGTATCCCGAAACAACAGCAATTACAACAGCAACAAGTGCAATTACCAACGACTTAATTGTATTGCCCGCCAGTTTTATCCATGACTTTATATTCGATGAAAACAACATCAGCGGAAGCGCAAGAGGAATAGTAATAGTGGCTATGATATCCTGAATAGCAGCTGCATTATCAGGCAACAATCCGCTTGCTCCCGCAAGTATTCCAACACCATAAGCAACCAATATTGCACCCAATCGGCGTAATAACGACAAACGGTGACATGCATACAAAATCAAAAAAGGAGTGAAAATATAAAAGGCTACAAGCAATATTGTTAATAACATATAAACGATTTTGGTACTTTATTTTATTATTATTTTCCTTGTTTGAATATACGAACTGGTTTTTACAGTAACGAGATATATACCATTTGAGAAAAAGCTAAGCGGAAAAGAAATACTTTTGTCGTTAACAACCTCACGGTAGAGAATATTTCCTGAGATATCAGAAACAAATATTGTTTTAACATCATTGACAGGCATAACTATTTCCAGGTTACTATCAGTAACAGACACAATAATCTTCTTATCATTATTTTCTTCATTAATACCAGTGGTTAACATCCAGCACTGGTTGTATTCAGGATTTACATAAACTGTTTCACCATCCTCGCTTTCGCAGAGCAAATAATACAAACCACACAACGACCCAAAAAGCCCCGTACTGCTATTAATTACTCCAGCCTTACTTCCAACACCCTCAATCCAATACTCACTAATTTCATAATTATCATTAGTAAGCTCCCACCGTGCACGAAGTCCGTTATTTGTTTCCACTGAATCAATCCCGGCAAATAGCAGAGGCATACTTCCGGGGCCGCGAGGATTATCAATAACAACAGAATCCCCGGGTTCGATATTAAAATCATATATTAAACCTTCATCTCCACTATAGTTCCTGTAATATACCTTATTGTCAACTTCGCGGATAAATGCCCCGAAGAAATCCCAATTATCATGAAATTCATCATTAGAAATCCAGACATTCTTATATGTATTACCTTCAATTAAAGTATCGCCTCTAAATTTGTAGTACGCAGTTGAATAAACAGTACCCCATGGCTGGCAATATTCTTCCATAATCGACCATATCTTCGTTGTGTCGACAATTTGTTGCGAAAACATCATTTGCCATATCACCATAACTGCCAGCGTTGTTATAATTCTTCTCATAGTTGAAATATTTGTAGTTTGTGTAGTATTCTTAGAAAAACCACAAATATAAGAATATCACAAAAACACTCGCCACTACCCTCCTCTCTTACTTCTTTTCTGGCAAGGTATTTGTATTTCACAGGACTTACAAGTAAACGTTAAAAAATCTTATAGATATAATTTTATGAGATATTTCGTAGTTATTTTGTAAATACTAATATTAAGAACTATGACTTTAAACAAAAATGTGGCAGTAAGCGATTCGGGGTTTGTCTTTAACTCGACTACAGGAGAATCATTCTCTGTTAACCCCATAGGCGTTGAAATCATTGAAATGCTAAAACAAGGACTAAAATCAGATGAAATTAACCAAAAGATATTTGAAAAATACAATGCTGACCTCATAACTGTTGAAAAAGATGTCAGCGACTTTATTGACATGCTAAAACAACATTCACTAATACAAACTATTGATGCTGCCTAAGATCAAAATCGCAGTAACGGGTCTGAATGCTATTGATAATCCCGGACCAGGTGTGCCTGTAATACGAGGACTACTGGAAGCTACTACATTTGAAGCTGAGATTATTGGGCTCGCCTATGAATCTCTTGAACCCGGTATTTATATGCATGATATGGTCAATAAAACATACCAGATACCATACCCCTCTGCAGGTATTGAAGTACTGGTAAGCAGGCTTGCATATATCCATGAGAAAGAGAACATAGACGTTATCATTCCCAATTTTGATGCTGAATTATACTCTTTTATCAAATTAGAATCCCGACTTAACAAAATGGGAATAAAGATGCTTCTGCCATCACTGGAGCAATTTGAGGAACGATCAAAAGTCAATCTGCCGGATTTTGGTGAAAAATATGATATGAACGTCCCTAAAAGTGATGCACTATATTCATTAAGCGACTTTGACAAGATAAAAGACGACTACGAGTGGCCTGTAGTAGTTAAAGGTAAATACTATGACGCAGGAATAGCACGTAACAAAGAACAACTTAATTCTTACTTCGGGAAGATTTCTGCCAAATGGGGATTACCAATAATAATACAGCAGTTTGTTGATGGCACCGAGTTCAATGTAACCGGCGTTGGCGACGGAAAGGGCAACACACTTAGCGCAGTACCCATGCGCAAACAATATATTACCGATAACGGCAAAGCATGGGGCGGTATAGCCATCAACGATGACAACTTGTTCAGCCTTACCCACCATTTTATAGAAAGCACAAAATGGAAAGGTGGCTTTGAGCTAGAGCTAATGAAAGATAAAAAAAATAAATTCTGGCTAATGGAGATTAACCCCAGGATACCTGCCTGGGTATATCTTGCCGTTGGATCAGGACAAAATATACCAGAGATTATTGTAAATCTCGCTATGGGAAATGAAGTAAAGCCAATAAAAGAACTAAAGGCAGGCAAAATGTTTATAAGATATTCATGGGATATGATTGTTGATATCTCAGAATACCAGGAGCTATCAACTACAGGAGAACTATAAAATATACACATGGATAAGAACAGATACGAACGACCGGTTATTAAAAAACTTGAGGCTAATATGCCCGGTAAATTCGGGACAAGATCAGACTATTTACCTGTTACACACATTGACGATGTTCCGGTTAAAGAAATGATAGACAAATATGGCTCCCCATTATTTGTAATATCAGAAAAGACAATCAGAAATAATATCAAAAAAGCCAGAAAAGCCTTTGAAACAAGATACCCGAAAGTTCTCTTTGCCTGGTCATATAAAACAAACTACCTTGATGCTGTATGTCGTACTTTCCATCAGGAAGGATCATGGGCAGAAGTAGTATCAGGCTTTGAATATGACAAAGCTATAAACAATGGCGTTGACGGTAAAATGATAATCTTCAACGGCCCTGATAAAACTGAGAATGATCTCAAAAAGGCTATAGCTAATAACTCCATACTGCATATCGACCATCTGGATGAATATTATGCTATCAAACAGATTTCAGCAGAATTAGAAATAACAGCCCGTGTTGCCATACGCGTAAATATGGACACAGGCATTTATCCTATGTGGGACCGTTTTGGCTTTAACTACGAGAACGGCCAGGCCTGGGATGTTCTTAACAAAATAATGCGTTGCAACACCATGGAACTTGTGGGTTTACATACACATATAGGTACTTTTATGCTTAGCCCTAACGCCTATGCTGTTGCTGCACGCAAACTTTCAGAGCTTGCTGTTAGTGTAAAGAACAAATTTAACCACAGTGTTAGCTATATTGACATGGGTGGTGGTTTTGCATCAGGCAATACTCTTAAAGGCAGCTACCTTCCGGGAGTGGATGTAAATCCTTCCATTGATGAATTTGCTGAAGCAATAACATCAGCCCTTATGAGCAGTAATCTTGATACAGAAAATATGCCACTGCTCATCCTGGAAACAGGACGTGCCCTAATTGACGATGCAGGTTATCTGCTAGGTACTATTCTGGCTAACAAACGCCTGTCGGACGGGGCAAGAAGTACAGTAGCTGATGTAGGAGTTAATATCCTCTTTACCTCATTCTGGTACGACCATCGTGTTGTGCCTGCACAACCTTTCACTAAATACACTGAAGACACAAAGCTATACGGACCTCTGTGTATGAATATTGATGTGATCAGAGAACATATTGCTCTCCCATTACTTAACAAAGGTGATCATATTGTTGTTCATAATGTTGGAGCCTACAATATGACACAATGGATGCAGTTTATTACACTCCGCCCAAGGATTGTTTTGATAGACATGGAAGGTAATACTCACATTATCCGCGAAAGCGAAAAACTTGAAACACTAATTCAAAATGAAGATGTACCTTCACATCTTGAAAATTTTGATCTCTGATTTTTACTTTGACCTCTGATTTGTTGTATATTCGACATTCAGAAGGTAGTTATCAATTATTCTTAAATGAAAGAAAATAATGCGGGAAATATAGCCAGGTTACTGGGCAATAGTGTTATCTATAGCTATTCACAGGTATTCTTCTCAAAAAACAAAGTGTTTGCCATTATGCTAATGGTAGTTACCTTTTTTGATGTTTATGCCGGTGTGGCCGGATTATTGTCAGTACTTATATCAGGGATTACGGCTTTTACTCTTGGCATAAACAAGGAGAAAATAGCCTCAGGAATGTATGGCTTTAATAATCTTATGGTAGGATTAGGACTGGGACTACTTTATCAGCCAACACTTGAGCTATATCTAATCCTCTTGTTTATTTCCATACTCACTTTTTTTATTACACTGAGCATGGAAGGAATAATAGGAAAATATGGATTACCATACCTTAGTGTTCCTTTTTTGTTCGGTATTTGGTTTGTATTAATAGCCACAAAAGGATACTCGGCTTTAGTGATAAGTGAACGCGGGATATTTGCCCTTAATGATATGTATGCTGTTGGTGGCATGAAAATGGTGAATGTTTATCAGTGGTTTAATGATCTGGGAATCCCTGAAGCCATCAGAGTATATTTTAAATCGCTGAGCGCAATACTATTTCAGTATCATCTTTTTGCAGGATTCCTGATTGCCGCAGGCTTACTTTACTTCTCAAGAGTGTCGTTTGTTATGTCTCTTGTTGGTTTTTTCAGCGCATGGTTGTTCTATAATATAATAGGTGCCGACATTAGTGAGCTTAACTACAGCTATATTGGATTTAACTATATCCTCACTGCCATAGCAATAGGCGGAATATTTGTAGTGCCATCACGACGATCATTATTCTGGGTTATATTACTTACTCCTTTGGTCGCAATTACACTTTCAGCAACTTCTGCCTTGTTTCTATCATTCGGGCTATCTGTTTATTCACTTCCTTTCAACATAATTGTATTATTATTTCTCTATGTACTGAAGTTCAGAGAGCACCTCAGCGGCAAGCTGGCTGTTGTTACTATTCAACAAAACTCTCCTGAGCTGCATGCATATAGCTATAGCAGTTATCTTGACAGATTTGGCAATCTGCCTTTGCATTCTATGAAGCTGCCTTTCTGGGGACAGTGGAAAATAACTCAATCACATAACGGAGAGATAACTCATAAAGACAACTGGCGGCATGCCTGGGATTTTGAAATTACAGATTTATCAGGGAGTACATACAAAAACTCAGGAGATGAATTAAGTGACTATTTCTGCTTTAACAAGCCTGTTGTAGCTCCTGCTGATGGTGTTATAGACAATATAATTACAGATATTGAAGATAACATTGCCGGACAAGTTAATATTGAACAAAACTGGGGGAACTCTGTGGTAATAAAGCATAATGAATTGCTTTACTCTCAGCTAAGCCATCTTAAAAAAGACAGTATTATTGTTGAATCCGGGCAAACAGTAAAACAAGGTGAAATAATTGGCTATTGCGGAAACTCAGGAAGATCACCCTACCCGCATCTGCATTTTCAGTTTCAATCGTCAAATATTATTGGAGCTTGTACAAAAGAATATCCGTTTACATCAATAATCGGTAATAAAAAAGAACGACCAGAACTTTTAATGGGAGCACTTCCTGAAAAAGATGAATGTGTACAAAATATTGTCTCACAAAAGCAATTAAGAGATGCTTTTAATTTTATTCCCGGTTCAAAGCTTGTTTTTGAAACTGTGGAGAATGGCATTACTCATAATCACACATGGGAGATAAGAACCGATATGTATAAAAACACAAGTATTGCAGATATTGATTCAAAAGATGAAATGTGGTACAATAACAATGGTGAAATTTTTAGTGCGCTTACTTATCGCGGAAGCAAAAAATCATTGCTGTATTATTTCTTTCTGTCTGCATACAAAGTAGTCCTTGCTTATTATCAGGGACTAAAAATATCAGATAATTACCCATTGGATATTTTCCCAAATAAAACTATGCTATTTATACAGGATATGCTAGTACCTTTTGGTACAGTATTAAAAGCAGAATACAATCTTGATTATGAAAGTGACGGTGATGTGTTATCCGGGAAGAACTTTACTTTGTCATCAAAAGCAAGATTTGGTTTTAGTAATAAATGTATAAATATTATAAGTTCAGATATTGCTATCTCCGAAAAGGGAATAGACAAAATCACAATAAAGAAAAATGATAATACCATATGCGCAGCAAGAAAGTACTGATACAGGGAATACTCATTAAATTGATCTCCGTAACAATACTTTTATTACTGGGAGCATCAACTTTAGAGGCTAAAAATGCAAACCAATCGTACAAGCAATACTACGACTCAATAACATATGCCCAATATATAAATCAAGACTGGGAGGGAGTTATCGAAACAGGAACAGAAGCACTGAACTTATGGATTGATTTCTATTATTTAAGGATGCGAATAGGCATCGCTGCCTACAACCTTGAGTATTATTTAATGGCATCAGAAAACTTCACAGCAGCACTAAAGTTTGAGCCAGAAAGCCATTTGGCAGAAGAGTATTTATATTATTCATATATATTCTCAGGCAAACAACATCAGGCAAACTGGTTATGGCCTGAATTAAGTATTGAAACACGGAATAAAATAAATGATAAGCCCAAAATTATTAGCAAGATTTTTGCGGGAGGAGGTGTAGTAAGCTCCAACAACTTTAGTAAAAATGATACATGGTTTATTGATAATGGTGACACATTGCCCGGATCTTCACTGCTCACAGGCAACAAAACAGATATTTATGCCGGATTAGTGATAAATTTATCACACGATTTAAGCCTTACTTCCGGCTTCAACAAATTAAAAGTGCAAAAAAGAGTTGATTATCAATACCAGGAATCACCAGCAACTCTTGATTCAATAGTGAATTATAGCTGGGGGTATCAAAACTATTACTCAGAAAAGGAAAAAAATTACAGGGTTTCATTTCCTGATGAAATTGATCAAAGTGAACTCTACCTGGACCTAAGATATCAGTACAACAGAATAATGTCGTTTTCGATTATCTCAAACATTGTATTTATTTCAACAGGATTTCAATTACCTGACACTACTGTAGTTACACAGCATTTAATTGAATCCAAAGCATATGAAGAAAATCCGGTATATGTTGATTATGAATATGACAATATAAGTTTTGGTAAAATAGATTCATCATTTGTAAATTATCTTGCCGGAATTAATGTTGAAGCAGACTTTGGCAGAGTTGTTACTAATGCTTTTATTAACTGGTCGGATTTTAATCTTGGGAAACAATTTAACATAAACCTTGGTGCCTTGTACTACATTAACAGAAAAGGAAATTTTTACGGAGGAAGTGAGATCAATTTTTTCCATGAAAAGAATGATTATATCGGAACAGAAAATAGATTTATCTTCACACAAAAACTGGGAGGAAATATATTTAACAGATTTTGGAGCGAAGGATACATTACATTTGGCAATTTAAGAAATTCGTCAGCAGAGAAAGGTTATATTATTTACAATCAAGTTGATAACACGCAAACCAATGCTGGAATTACTCTAAGTTATTATCTGTTTGACAACCTGTCAGTTAATTTATTTTATAAATATATAGTATACGAAGGATTGTTTATTGATTCATCAGATGATGAAAATATCGAGTATTATAATTATCAGTCACAAAATATCTTTGGAGGAATAGTATGGACATTTTAAAGAGTGTTTTAATAGCATTTTTAATAACTATCGCGCTTAGCACAAGCGGTCAGGTTAACAGTGATGTTTACAATGCCATGAAGGAATCATATACTCTGGAAGCAGAGGGTAAATATGAAGAGGCTATAAAAGAGTTAAAAAAGGTTTATGATGAGGATTCCTACGAAATAAACATAAGACTTGGGTATCTTAAATATTTGTCAGGATCATTTTCAGAATCGATACCATATTATAAAAGGTGTATTACTTTAAAGCCACTTTCCATAGAAGCAAGGATGGGGCTTGTAATGCCAAACTCAGCCCTTGGAAATTGGACAGTAGTAATAAACACATACAACGAAATACTTGAGTTTGATGATTTTAACCCTATTGCCCTTTACCGCCTGGGAGTTATTTACTATGGCAAAGAAGATTATACAAAAGCTCTGGGTTATTTCGATCAGGTATTAAACCGCTATCCTTTCGACTATGATACAATCATTATGGCAGCATGGACACATTTTAAGATGGGAGAGATGCGAAAAGCCAAAGTGTTATTTAACAAAGCTTTACTATACAATCCTGATGATGAATCAGCACAAGAGGGGCTAAGTTTGATTAAGTAAAAGTATTTAAAAATCAGCACAGCCTTAAACAAAACCAATAATACAGATAATTTATAACACAATTAAAATTAAAGTATTATTTTTGCACCTCAAAATTCAGGCCCCATAGTTCAAGGGATAGAATAGAAGTTTCCTAAACTTTAGATACAGGTTCGAGTCCTGTTGGGGCTACAAAGTTAAAACGCTCATATTATTGTTAGTCAATTATATGAGCGTTTTTTATTATTTATATGTCCAACCCCATAAATAGTGCGCGACCTGCCCCTGACTTTTAATTGCAAACATAGGATGACAGCCTTTTTTTATTTTATGTAACTGAACCACTCATTAGGGTTTTTGAATTTCAGGAACCTGTCAGATTTTAAATCATCACCCACAAAACCATCCTTTGATTGATACCAGAAGAAACCCGGAATATCAGCAATAACCCTACCCTTATTCAACCACCGTAACTTTGGAACAGGAGGTAGGGCTGAGTGATTACATGGCCGCTTTAGCAAAAAACCTGTATAACACAACTTCCTATCACGAAACTAATAATAAGCATTGAGCTGCAAATAAAATAAATATACTTTTAACTCATTATCTTTCAATAATATCACTTACTTAGTTATTCTTTATACTATTATACACTAATATATATTAGATATAAATACCATTAAAGTGTAAATAATATTAAATTATTTTTTATCTTTAACTCTTAATAGTTAATATTAATTTATACTTTATATTATGAAAACAAGATTATACTTTTTATTTTGTGTCCTGTTTTTATCAGGACTCATAAATACAGAACTTAAGGCTCAATGGTCTGATGATCCGTTCCAGAACCAGTTGCTTACATCTCCGGACTCAACCTATGCTTATGGCGAGTGGCGCATGAATCCGAATGATTCATCATATTACCTATTGTACTACGACAGAGTTGATGACCAATCCGTAAACTATCAGTTATACCTGCAAAAGTTCAATTTTCACGGTGAACGCCAATGGGAGCAACCAGGTATAGTTGTTGACGATGCCCCTAATCCGGAATGGGTTACAACTATTGGCCTGACCTTTGACACAGACAACACTGTTTATGTTGGTTATTCATACGTTTCCGATGGTAATACACAAGGGCAAATCCATGTAAATGCCATCTCTGCTGATGGTACCCGCTTATGGGGTGATCATGGCATTAACATCAGCGATGGTACTGGTATTGGTGATTATGAACCTGTACTGGTGATAAACAGCAATGGTAACCTTGTTATATCCTATGAACACATTTTACAAAATGCCCAACTAGGTTTTGATGTCAGTCAAATGATGGTTAAATCTCTGTCACCAGAAGGTGAAATACTTTGGTCATATGCATTTGATCTTCAGGAAAATCACATGGAATGGGGTAATCAAATGGTTTTAGTCGATGATTATGTTATGTGTATCTACAAAGATGTTGATATTCTAACTTATATGGACACATCATTTATGTTTGATCAGGTAATAGTAGCACAACAATTTGATAATACAGGCACTCCTGTTTTTGATAATCCGAAAACCGTATTCACTTATGTTACTTATTATCTTGAGTTACCTATGATGAATTTCAAGCTGACATCTGATAATAACGGGGGATTTTACTTAGGAACATTTTACAGTGAAAACTCCGCAATTCAAATGTTTGTTCAGCACTTTGATGAAAATGCAGAGGTGCTTTTCAGTTCTCCTGTGGGAGTTTCAACATTTTTAGAACCTGACCTTGTCCGCGCTGTTTTCGGATTGGCATCGCTTAGTACCACTGGTGATGTTGTGGTAGGATGGGTTGAAGAACAAGGAACAAGTGTCAACCAAACAAGCCAGATCAGAGCACAAAAAATTAGCACAACAGGAGAAAGGTTATGGGGAGACGAAGGCCTAAGTGTTCTGGAAGAAGTTTCCACTCTGGATGAAAACTATGGATGGGTTAATGTTGAATCAACAAATGATA
Organism: Bacteroidales bacterium; assembly: GCA_963676635.1. Taxonomy (GTDB): domain Bacteria; phylum Bacteroidota; class Bacteroidia; order Bacteroidales; family F082. The sequence continues at coordinate 2,971,449 of OY781105.1, read as the reverse complement.
ACCATGCTATGCTGTTCTATATGCACTACTTTAATGAAGATCAAACAGTAGGAGTGGCATGCCATAAAATGGATGCTGATGGTCAGGAACCATGGCCTCTGGACGTAGCGTTATCAGCTAAGCAAAGTATTAAAACAGGATTAGAGGTTACGCCGGGAGTAGATAACCAATGGGTGGCTTTCTGGATAGAGCAGGCTGATACTTCTGCAAATCCTCATATTCTTTTACCATATGCACAGAATATTACAAGCAGGGGATCTATTGGGACTGGCATTTTTAATCATAACACGACAAATACAATCTTAAGTACTTACCCAAATCCCGCTAATCAAAATTTGTGGGTGAAACTGTCAGCGGACAAACCAATGGATGCTACTTTAAATTTAACAGATGTATCAGGACGTACAATAATCTCATCTAAACTATGGAAGTTAGTAACTGGTGAAAATACTCAATGTCTGGATGTAAGTATCTTAAATCCGGGAATGTATATAGTAGAAGTTACGATAGGCATGGAAACTATCGCATCTAAGGTGCAGGTGTACTAACTTAAGTAGTAGAAATCTGTTTTATTATGACTGCATAAGGCTGATTAATTGTCAATACTAAAACATTTAACCAGTCTTATGCAAACATAACAATCTATAATTTTCATTTTTAGCGTGTTATATAATAATCTATTTATTTACTTAATAATATTTCAGAATAATAATAATTGTATTTTTATTGCGGTTTAAAAAATATATCATGAAAAATAAAGTTTTGCTAATTTCATTTTTTGCTGTTGTGTTTATAATAGCAAGTTGTAAGAAGAGTGACCCGGACCCGGTACCATATGCAAAGTTCACAGTTGATGGCACTTCTGTAGAATATAATCATGCCACGAACTTTAATAAAATTTGTATTATGTCGCATTATTGTGGTTCATTTGAAATGGAAAAAGATGCAGTCGATAGCAATTTACTTGGAATAGGCCTTCCTTCTGATGTTGCAAATGGCGCAACATATCATGCTGGGGATAGTGATTTTTTAGTCACATATTATGATGGTGACAGTAATTTCTATAGCTCCTATTATGGTGGAACTATTACCCTTAACGTTGCATCATGGGATTATAATGAGGGATCAGGATGGGTAGAAGGAACTTTCTCAGGGTCTGTTCATAGTGAAAACGACCCTATTCATGATTCTGTAGTATTTCAGAATGGAGACTTCCTGGGCAAGATTTACGTAATTTCTTTTTGATGCTTACTTGTAAGATCATCATCATTTCATAGGGCTTTGAGGATCAATGTTCAAGGTTTAAAGTTCAATGTTGGGGTGGTTCAGAATTAACGCACAATGTTCCTATACCCACCCGGCCGTATCTAACTAATTAGTCAGAACTACCGGAGTTGGGAACGGCGGGCCTCTTTTGGTTAAGTGGTCCGCCTCAGGCGGACTTAAGCAAAAGAAGCCCATGATTTTTTGTTTCGCCCGCCGAAGCCTTGGCGCTGTGTCCGCTGCAAGCTGATAGGAGGGTTGTTTACTTTTTTATCAAGAACTGCGGAGCAATCATGAACTCCAATAAATATAAACAATATGTGAGTAAAAAATGTAAAAGCCATGCGGCTTGAGCAAAAAGCGACTTGGTGCTTTTATCAATTTCTCTACTAAGCGTAGATTAACAATATCCTCTATTGAATAATCCAGCATTTCCCAAAAAATTACTCCTTCAAAAATTACAAAAAAACTTAAAATCATGATTTAAAATTAAGTGTCATTATATATAATCTATTTATTTTTCAGACTAACTTTAAACATAAAACTTTAATCTTTTTACATAATTGCTTGATTATTAAAATATTTTTTGTACTTTTATTGCAATAGTATAACCACTTCTCGGTTTCAGTTTGAAATCTCAGATTATTGGACATAATTTAATAAATCAACTCAAATTTATATATCATGACAGCAAAGAACACTACTACAAAAAGCAACATCTCAGATGACTTTAAGATTCATGAGGAAGTGCTAAAACAAATCCCAACACCAGTAATGGCAGTTGACACAGAAATGAATATAATATATACCAATGATGCTTGTGATAGATTTCTCGGAATAAAATTCGATGAAATTTGTGGGCTACAATGCTCAGGTATTTTTAATAGTGCTCATTGCGGCACAGATCATTGCAGAATGAAAAAAGCAATAACAGAAGGCGTTGCTCAATCAGCGCGTAATGAAATTACATCTAATGGTAAAAAAATTTCAATTGAATATTTTACAGCACCTTTGAAAAACAAAAAAGGTGAGATTATCGGAGGTCTTGAATATATACTCGACATTACCGAGAGAGTAAAACATGAAAACAGGTTGCGTGAGCAGGCTCAAACAATCCGTGAAATATCTACGCCCACTATAAAATTATGGGAAGGTGTTGTTGTATTACCCATCGTTGGCGTTGTCGACTCCAACAGAGCCCAGCAAATGATGGAAAAAATGCTGGATAAAATTATTTCAACCTCAGCACAGGTAATTATTCTTGATATTTCAGGAGTTGCTGCAGTGGACACAGCTGTTGCAAACCATCTGATAAAAATTACCAAGGCCACTAAACTTATGGGATGCCAAAGTATTATTTCCGGAGTATCACCGGCAGTAGCACAAACAATTGTTCATCTTGGCATTAATATGGAAGGTGTTGAAACCAAATCAAACTTAAGCTCTGCACTTGCCCAGGCTTTTGAGTATGTTGATCTGGAAGTCATTCCTGTAAAGTCCGTTCAAAAGAAATAACATGAATGATTTTAATGATTTTTCAAGCAATTATGGTATTAATATCGTTGATGATTGTTTAATCGTCAAACTTCCTGTTGAAGTAAATGAGGATTCTATCATTAGTGTATCAGAAGAAATTATGAATACGGTTACTAAAAGCCGTTTTCTTGGTGTTATTTTCGACTTTGGTTCTGTTACGATAATTGACAGTTTTGAATTTAACAAACTAAGGGAATTAATTCTGATGATACGGATGTTTGGGATTATGTCAGTCTTAGCTGGTCTGCAACCTGGTGTAGTATCAGCATTGGTTGATATGGATGTTGAGACCAATGATCTGAAAGCTTTTTTAAACCTTGAAACCGCGTTAAATTATATAGTAAAAGAATTATCAACTCATGAAGCTATAAACGAAGTAGAAGAGATAGAAAATCAAGATGAATATGACATTTCTCCCGATGACGAAGAGTGATATTAAAGAAGGTAAGCGTGTGATAAAAATACATGTTGCTGAAGCAGAAGATAACTACTTTGCTCTGATTACTGCAAAAAAATTTGCTATAGAAATGGGATTCAGCATTGTGGAGGCAACTCTAATTGCTACTGTTGTATCAGAATTATCAACAAATATTATAAGATATGCAGGCGAAGGTGATATATTCCTGAAGAAAATTGAGAATAAAAATAAATCAGGGATTGAGCTTAAAGCCATTGATGAAGGCCCCGGTATTAATGATGTTGAGAAGGCTATGAGAGATTCGTATACAACAACAAAAAATAGTCTGGGGCTTGGACTGCCAAGTTTAAAACGAATTATGGATGAGTTTAATATTGAGTCGGGAATAAATACAGGAACCAGGATTGTGGGTATTAAATGGATGAAATAATATGAAAGCCGATTATAAATATATTATAAAACCTTTGCTTGAACATATGGGGGAAAGCGGAGACCTAATATATATTAACGACAATAGCAATATTATTTCATTTAGTGTAATTGACGGACTTGGTCATGGTAAAAATGCTCATACTGCAGCACAAAAAGCACTTGATTATCTTGAACAAAATTGTGTAACTAACATCATTGATACTATTAGCAATATTCACAACCTTCTTAAGAGTACCAGAGGTGCTGTTATTGGATTATGCGTTATCGACAAATCATCAGGTAATCTCACTACATGCGGTATCGGTAATATTACCACAAGGCTAATCGGAAATGAATCCCAAAAAATATTTTATCAGGACGGTATTGCCGGGTTAATTAAACCCCGGTTAAAGAGTCAGGAATTTAAAGTCCATCCAGGTGATATCATTATAATGTACTCGGATGGAGTTAAAGAGAACTTCGACCTTTTGGAGGTTCCCAATATTCGCAGTATGTCTGCCTGGGAAATTACAAATGATCTTTTCAAAAGATATTCCAAAGAGAGTGACGATGCTTCAATTTTAACAGTAAAACTTTGTTATGATTAAAATAGGTGAATGCATAATAAAAGACAGTAATTCTATTAATTCAAACAGAAATAAAATAAAAAAACTGGTTGATAGTCTGGAGTTTACAAAACAACAATCTTCCAGATTCTCAAGTATAATATCAGACTATTTCAGAAGCGTTATTTCTGATGAAATTGAATTAAAAGGCTCAATAGTATACGATAGTTCCGGCATTGACGCTATACTTGTTTTTACATTCATTCAAAACCATAGATCTGATCATTATAATATCCTCAAAAGGATCTTCAATAAAGTGAAAGAATATTCAGATTCCGGAGAATCAATTATTACTGCTTCCAAAATTCTTCCTTTAAGCAAACAGAAAATTGATTCAGAATTAATTGATAAGATAATTGCAAAATACTCATCTCCTACCCGCTCAGAATTATTATTTGCTTTACAGGAACAAAATGTTGAACTTGAAACAAAAGCAAAAGAAATAACAGAAGCACATAAAAAGATTGCATCCCAGAATGAGGCTTTGGATCAAAGTGCTTTAATATCCCATACTGATTCCAACAACATAATTACTTATGTAAATAATAATTTTGTTAAACAATTTAAGTACACAAGAAAAGAATTAATTGGTAAAAAACACAACATAATAAACTCCGGTTATCATAGTAAAGATGAGTGGAAAAGAATGAAAAGTACTATTAATCAAGGAAAAGTATGGAGAGGGGAAATACTTAATAAATCAAAAGACGGAAAATTCTACTGGTCTGACACAGTAATATCACCTATTACTGATGATAGAGGTATACCCTCAAAGTTTATTTATATACGCTTTGACATTACCAATAGAAAACATCTGGAAGAAGAACTTATAGGAGCAAAAAGAGTAGCAGAAGATGCAACAAAAGCCAAAAGCCAGTTCTTAGCTACCATGTCACATGAAATACGAACTCCTATGAATGCTATCATAGGGTTAACCGATCTGGCTTTGGGCACGGAGTTAACTTTTAAACAAAAAGATTATCTTGACAAAGTAAGTCGATCAGCACAATCATTACTTGGAATAATTAATGACATTCTTGATTTTTCAAAAATAGAAGCAGGAAAACTAAATATTGAAAATGTAAACTTTGATCTGGAGCAAGTTCTTGATACTATCTCGAACCTTAATTCCCAGAAAGCACAATCCAAAGGTCTTGAATTTGCAATTCATGTTTCAACAGATGTTCCTTATTATCTGTATGGAGATCCGTTGAGAATTGGCCAGATTATTACTAATTTCTGCAGTAATGCCATTAAATTTACTTCTGAAGGTGAGATAGTAATAAACATTGCCGTTGTTGAAGTATATGATGATCATAAAATTAAACTAGAGTTTTCTGTAAGAGATACCGGTATCGGTCTTACTGATGAGCAAACCAGTAAAATGTTTAAGGAATTCAGTCAGGCTGATAGCTCAACAACACGAAAATACGGAGGTACAGGATTAGGTCTTGCTATTAGTAAACGGTTAGCAGAGTTAATGGACGGCAAAATCTGGGTAGAAAGTGAATATGGCAAAGGCAGTACGTTCTTCTTCTCCTCTACCTTTGGCACAACAGAAAACAAAAAGCGTGATGAATATATTCTGCCGGGAGAACTACAGAAATTGAAAGTTCTTGCCTGCGATGATAATAAAACTGCTCTCTCTATCATTGAAGAAATGATGATTGCCTTTAAATTTGATGTTGTGCTTACAAGCTCTGCAAATGATGCTTTAGATAAACTTAAAAACGAAACATTTGATTTATTATTAGTTGACTGGCGTATGCCGGAGATAGACGGTGTTGAGTTAATTAAGATCTTAAAAAGCGACAACAAGTATAATGATCTTAAGATTATCATGGTCACAGCATTTAGCAAGGAGGAACTAATTAAGGAGATGGGCAATATTGGCATTGATGGTTTCCTGCCAAAGCCTTATAATTACTCAGAGATGTTTAATGCTATTATGATAGCTTTCGGGAAAGATGACAGACTCAAGATAAAGACAGAACATCATGCTAAATACAAGCATAATATTGAAAAGATTAAAGGAGCCTGCATTCTTTTGACAGAAGATAATGAGATAAATCAACAGGTAGCCAGTGAAATGCTGGAACAGGAAGGATTTATTGTTGAAATTGCCAATAATGGTAAAGAATCTCTTGAAAAAGTACAGGCATCTGGTACTCCTTCTAAATATAATATAGTGCTAATGGACCTTCAGATGCCTGTTATGGATGGGTACACGGCAGCAGAAGAAATAAGAAAACTTAAAGAATACAATTCCCTGCCGTTAATAGCCATGACTGCTGATGCCATGAGTGGCACTAAAGAAAGATGTTTACAGTCGGGCATGAATGATTTTGTTACAAAACCCATTAACCCGGAGGCTGTATTCAACGCGCTGACAAAATGGATTAATCCCAATGAAATAACTCACATACCTTCGGCTCTGATTAATAAAACTAAATCAACTCAAGATATTAATATTGATAACTACACACTACCAGAGTTTAATAATATTAATACAAAAGAAGGGTTAACGCGTATTGGCAATAACATTAGTGTCTATGTCAAGATTCTTCATAAGTTTTATGCAAATAATCAGAATTTTGCACAAGAAGCTAATAATGCATGGAAAGCCGGTGATACTGAATTACTGGTACGAATTGCCCATACAATAAAAGGTGTTGCAGGAAATCTGGGAATTGCAGAATTAAACCTTGAATCAAAAAACCTTGAATATAAAGCAAGAGATAACTTCAATAATCTTACTCCAGACGATATTCAGAAAGTTGATACTATTCTTCAAAAAGTGCTCTGTGAAATAAAAGAAAAAATAATTACAGATAAACCTGACAAAACTAAAGCTTTACAGCTTGATAACATAAAGGACAAGCTTTATATTATAATTGATAAACTGAAAAATTATGATACTGAAGCAGGTAAACTTTGGGAAGAAATTAAAACCGTTGAAGAGTGTGAAGATATATGCAAAAAAATCACAGAATCCATAAATGGTTATGATTTCGATACTGCTCTTAAATTAATAGATGAGATGATGACAAATCACTGAGATATTTGTAAAAAAACTCAGACTGCAAATTCCATATATACTCTGGCTCCACTACCTGTTCTGTTACTGTAGTTTAATTTCCCTCCATGATTATCGGCAACAAGACGACTAAAATATAACCCCAAACCAGGATTCTTATCAACATGATTACTTGTTGCCATTAATGCAATGTTTGACAATAGATCCTCGGTAAATCCATCACCTTCATCAAGAATTTCAATGGATACCGTATCCTCATCAGATTTAATATAAAATTCAATTGTTCCAGTGTTAGGAGAAAATGTTACAGCATTGATCATCACTTCATAAAAAGCTTTACGGAAATATCTGGGGTCAATATTTACTTCCCGGTATTCACCATCAAAGTTCTTTTTTAATGTGATATTTTTCTCTTCTATATAGCTTCTCATCGAATCAATTACTTCCTGTGTTAATATAAAAATATCTGTTGGTTTTCTTTTTAAAATATCCGGGCCTTTCATTTTTAATGCAGAAACTTCCAGTGCTTTCAAAGAAAACTTCTCCAATCGCTCAACAGAACCATCCAGTATATCAATAAAATCAATAGTTTCCTCAGATACATTCAAATTTCTCAAAATTGACAAGCTGCCTATAATACCATTTAAGGGAGTTCTTATTTCATGACTAATAATATTAAGAAACTCACTTTTGTTGGCGTCGAGTTTTTCTATCTCTTCCATGGCCCGCTCCAATTTACTGTTTGCCTCCTGAATTTCTTTTGTTCGCTGGTCGACTTGTTCTTCAAGCCATTCATTTACACTTTGCAATTTTTTCCTGTAATCAACAATCTTTAACTGAGTTCTCACCCTTGCCATCAGCTCACGTGCGTCGAAAGGCTTTGTAATATAATCCTGAGCTCCTATTTCAAACCCCATTAATATATCTTCTCTGTCTGTTTTAGATGTTAAAAATATAATAGGAATATGCATTGTATCTTCATCAGATTTCAGAATCTTACATACTTCATGCCCGTCAATTCCGGGCATTATAACATCCAGTAAGATCAAATCAGGTTTTGGATCTCTTTTTGCAAGTACTAAAGCTTTCTCTCCATTAAGAGCAAATTGCCGTCTGTAGTCTTTCAATAGAGCACCTAAGGCATCTATATTTTCAACAGCATCATCAACGATTAAAATTTTAGATTTATTCTCCATCGGTCTTATTTAATTAAATATGGTTCTATGAAAGAAAGTTTTTCCATTGTAATACTTAACCACATTTATTCGAACTTCTGATAAAAGTACTATTTTTTATTAAAAACACAACTATAATCACTTAGAATTATCTGAACTTGTGCTATTTCACAATAATATTGTACTAAATTTCATATTAACTAATCGTTTTATCACAAAAGATGTACATTTTGTCACAAACTCCATAACACCTAAAAACTAATTGATAAAAATTGTAAATTTGGATTATAAGAAACAACGAGTCTGCTTTTGGTAATAAGTTTTATACTGAATAATACTTTCATTAGCTGACCCAATAATTACTCATAAAAAAGTTATTAACATGGAACAGGAACTACTTAAAGAACTTACTATTAATCCCCAAATTATTGAAACAGCCAGAGGGAAAATTGAAATTGATATTGCAGAAAATGATGCACCTGTATTAATGGGCATTCATGGTGGTGTTGGCGGTGTTGATCAGGCGCGGCTAATGATTCAGTTTGCACAATCCGATTTCCGGTTACTTTCTTTGTCAAGACCGGGATATCTGGGTACTCCTATTGAAAGTGGAAAGAGTCCTGAAGAACAAGCTGATTTGTTTGCTGCTACTCTTGATGCTTTGAAGATTGATAAAGCTGCTGTATTTTGTGCTTCTTTTGGTGGACCTTTCGGGTATGTCTTTGCAAAGCGTCATCCTGACAGGGTTTGGGCCCTGGTGGCTTGCGATGCTGTTAGTGGTCACTATGATATCCCTGAAACTGCTGGCCCCATAACACAGGCAATCTTTCTATCTGACACTGGACAAAAGCTGCTACAAAGCCTGACAAAATTAAAACCTGATGCGTTTATTAAGAAATTCTTTGAAACAGAAGGATACTTTACAAAAACGCAATTAAAAGAACACATTGAATATGTGCAAAATACTCCCGAAATTAAAGAATGGGTTACTGCCTTTATGAGTGCTATGTTTCCTTATAATACCCGCAAAGTGGGAACTGAAAACGATCAGGATATTGTTGTACGCAAACAAGGACGATACCCTGATGAATCTATTACTTCTCCAACGCTTATCATTCATGGGACTAATGACGCAGATGCCAAATTCTATGATGGTGTTTATGCTTATGAACATATTCCGGGGGCAGAAAGATTATGGATTGAAGAAGGATCTCACATAGCCTTTTGGGTGCATAAAGATTCAAAAGAAGTGCAAAAGAAAACTATTGACTTTTTAAAGAGACATCAGAATTTCTGAGATATTGACTTTTCTGAGCTGTTAAGATTACATTGGGGTTAAGTTATTATTTATAATTTAGCGTGATTTCTATTCTGCAACAATTCTATGATAATAAAAGAAAAGGTGTGTGACAAACTTAGCGACAAAGAGATTATCCAAAAATCTCTTGTTGACATTGAATATTTTACTTGCCTTTTCAATCGTTACGACAAAAAACTCCTTAGATATATCCGACGAATGTCGATGACTACCGATGAGGAAGCCAATGATATATTACAGGATTCCTTTATTAAAATTTGGCGCAATATTAATGAGTACGATAGTAATCTTAAGCTTTCAAGTTGGATTTACCGTATTGTTCATAATGAAACTGTCTCTCACTACAGGAAAAATGTTTCTCATGGTAAGGATAAAATTATTAATATTGACAATGTTGAATATTTCGACATAAGCGATGATAATGATAGTGGATATTCTGAAGAACAAGAAATTACAACACACATGATTCTTCAGAAGATGTCGTTGAAATACAGAGAAGTAATTGTATTAAGTTACCTTGAAGGCATGAATTACACAGAAATCTCAGATGTGCTAAAAATTCCGGAAGGCTCGGTTGCATCACGTATCAACAGGGCTAAAAAGATGTTCAAATCTATTGCTGAAAAGGAAAAAATCTCTTTAAATGAAAAAAACTGATGGCATGAAAAATTCAGAAAGTCTAATTGAAAAAATAAAGGCAGAAAAAATAAAGCCTACTCCAAAGTGGAGGTTTACTATAAAGGAGAAAAGCATTTCCATCATATTCATTATTGCTTTGATATTTGGAGGATTATCATTTTCTGTAATTCTCTTTGCCATACAGCAGCTTGATTTTAGTCTGATTAATCACATGTCACATTCATGGCCAGAATTTCTGCTGGCTCTGATACCATTTATCTGGATTGTTTTTCTTATTGTTTTCCTGATTCTTGCAATGCTTGGAATTAAAAACTCCAAATCAGGATATAAGTTTTCATTGAGTAAATTATTTCTGTTCAACACGGGTTTAAGTATTCTTATTGGAACATTCTTCTTCATAAGCGGAGGTGCCGGGTGGTTAGAAAACAAATTCGAAGTAAACATTTCTTCTTACGAGAGTATTAGTGAAAGAAAAGAAAAAATGTGGATTATCCCCGATGAGGGTTACCTTGCAGGAACTGTTATAAAAATTAGTCCTACAGAATTTGTACTCGAAAGTTTTAAAGATAATAAATGGACTATCTATTATGAAAATGCCAATATGCGTCCATTCTCTGAACTGGTTGTTGGGCAGGAAATAAAGATTATTGGCAAAAAGATTTCAGATAATCATTTTCGTGCTGATGAAATACGTCCGTGGGGAGGCACTAAAAGGTTTAGAAAGTAAAAGAAATATAGCCGTTTAAAGTTTTTCATGATTTTTTTTTAGAAAAGTGGAAGAAAATACTTCTCTCCGCGTAGTAATATTGAAAACAGCTCGAATTCCGGTTGTTTTCAAAATGAAGTTTGTTTAAATAATAAAAAAAAGAATCATGAAAAAAATTCAAAATTTAGTTTTAGCCTCACTGGCAATCCTACTTGGAAGCTCACTACTATTTAGCTGTCAGGGAAGCAATGATGTTCTTCCTGATGATGGTACAAAGACTACAGCAACAACTCCTGTAACAACTTTCTCAACTACCGATTCTATTGATTGCAGTTGTTTGGTTAATCCTGCTGATACAATATATGAAAATGAAATTTCTATGTTAGTTTTCATGCGTGAAGAAGAAAAACTTGCCAGAGATGTCTACATCACTCTGTATAATGAGTACCAAGTAAATATCTTCAACAATATTTCCCTTAGTGAACAAAGACATATGGACAGAATTCTTTGCCTGTTGCAATATTACAACATTGAGGACCCTGTTATTGACGAAGTTGGTGTATTCTCCAACTCTGATTTACAGGAACTATATAATGACCTTGTTGCACAAGGGTTAACTTCTTCAATTGAAGCTTATACTGTTGGTGCAACCATTGAGGATGTTGATATCTTTGACCTTGAAGAGAATATGGAAGAAACTTCCAATGAAGCAATTCTTACTATTTTCTCTCACCTAAAATGCGGATCAGAGAACCATATGAGAGCATTCTATTCTATGCTTACTGCCAATGATGCCAGCTACACTCCACAATTTATAAGCGTTGATGAATTCAATGAAATAATCGCAGGTACTAATGGTCCTTGTGGCGGTGGCGGTAATGGCCCGGGAAACGGTAACGGAAATGGATACGGTAACGGAAATGGATACGGTAACGGAAATGGATATGGGTACGGACATCATGGTAATGGTAATGGTCCTGGAAATTGCACCGGTTCCGGTGGAAACTAATGAACTTATCTATTTACACTAATCAATACTAATAAATACTAATACTCTCAGCTAATATTCAGATTAATTACCTGAATATCAACTTTAGGCCCGCCTAAGAGCGGGCTTTTTTATGCCTGTACACTTCATCTCCCAAAGTATTAACTCGTTCGCATTAACTATAATCATTCACATTTCACCCGCCATTGACCGCCGTAGCCTTGTCGCTTTTATCGATTCCCTCCAACTACCTGTAGTTTCATTTCTAATGCTAATGCTATGTGTAATTAATAAGATTATCTTTGCGACGCTACAATGACAAAACTAAGGATATACATATTTGCATTTATTGTTCTGATTTTTTCTTTTTCAGAAGCAATGGCTAACAACCCTGATGGCGGTTATGATGTCAATACCCGTTGCCGGGAAGCATGGATTCTGTTAATGGATATGGATATTGATGGAGCACGTGACCTTTTGGCACAGGAAATTAATGAGAATCCAAAGAACTATTACGCCTATTATCTTGATCAAACTTGTGAAGCATATGCCATGTTTATAAATTCTGACCCGGATGATTATGAACGGTTTTTGGATAATTTCGAGGACAGAAGGGATATTATGGACGGACATGATGAGAATTCTCCATATTATCTGGCATGTTATTCTGAAATGCTTATTCAAGCCGGACTGTTTAATATTCTGGAAGGTGACCAATTCAGTGGCTTGCGAAAGATGTACTCAGCATACAAGAAAGTGTACCAAAACCTTGATAAATATCCCGATTTTTCAATGAGCAGGAAACTGGATGGTTTTTTTAATGTGGCCATTGGAAACCTCCCTCCTTTTGTTAAATCTGCTGCTTCGGTTTTTGGAGTAACCGGTGATATTGATGGTGGATTTAAGATACTTAATGAGAACTATGAGGATCAGAAAGACATACCTGGCATCAATTCAGAGGCGGCTTTATTTGTTATCCTAACTGCCAAAATCAACAAAACACCCGAAAGAGTATACCCGTTTGTGCACTCTCTGGATTCAAGTATTGCCAGCACATACATACATCAGTATTTCAGGGCAAATGTTGCTTACCGTACAGGCCATAATGAGGAAGCTTTAGCAGTTATTGATCAAATGGATACTGAAAAGAATGAATACACTATTCTAACGTCAGACTATCTCACTGGAAAAGTGCTAATGAGAAAACTTGACTCTAATGCTGTTTTTTACCTGAACCACTATCTGGTGAACCATAAAAAGGAAGAGTACTACAAAGAAATTCAATATTATATTGCCCTTTATCATCTGTTTAACGACGATAAGGCTGCTTATGCCAATCATGCCGACCTGGTTATGGAAAATGGAAAAGAAATGCAGGAACGCGACAGAGAGGCTCTTTATGATGTTAGCCTTGACTACCCCCCATCTGTTCCTCTGATTAAAGCTAAACTACTGCTGGCTGGTGGCTACATCGATAATGCCAATGATCAGTTGAATCTGGTGGATACATCTCAGGTTATCTTTAATGGACAGAAGATAGAATATATTTTACTTAAAGCAGGTATTGCTGGTGCTCAGGATAGTACAGATAATGCAATTAGTCTTTATCAACAAGTGTTAAAGCTGGGAGAAGATGAAGATTATTATCTGGCATCAGAGGCTGCTTTGCGGTTGGGACAAATTTATGCACGCAAAGGAATGAATGAAAAAGCAAGTTATTATTTCAAAAAGTGCATTAAGCTTTATAACTCTGATTATTATGAATATATTGAAGATAATGCCAGAAAAGGACTGCAAAATATGTAAGAACATCACTCTTTATTTTTGTTGTATTAACTCACTTCTGATAAAATTTGTGATAATTTGTTGATCTTTCCTTCCGCCTAATGTGTTATTTTAGTAATTTGCGTCACTTTAAGATATGCGGGTTGTTTTTGTGATTGAATAATTTTGACATATAAAGTTATTGTCGTATTGATTAGCATAATTCATCCTTGTATTAAAACCCGTCAAAACAAAAAGGTAGATGAACATAGCCATAGTAATTGACTCCTATAACGATGCAAACGGAGGAACAATAGCCACAAAACGTCTTGTGGGTGAGCTGAAAAAAAGAGGCCACAATGTAAAAATAATAACAGCTATTCATGAAGATCCGGAGGATCCTGACTTTTATAAGGTACCTGGTTTTGTATTACCGGGAACAGCATCTTCACTAGAAAACATGAAGTTTTTATTTGGACGTAGTAACCATAAAGTATACGAGGACGCTTTCAGTGATGCAGACATTGTGCAGGTCCAGTTTCCGTTCGTTATGGCCAAAGGAGCTATTGCTACAGCAAAAAGAATGGGGAAGCCTGTTATTGGTGCTTTCCATGTGCAACCTCAGAATATTATGGCTGCTATGGGCAAAACCAGTAAAAATCTGGAGAAGTTTATATGGTCAACATTTAAGTATTTTCTTTTCAAGCGTGTTGATAAAATTATCTGCCCTTCAAATTTTGCTTCACAATTGCTAAAATCTCAAGGCGTTAAAGCACAAACAAAAGTTATATCAAACGGCATTCCTAAAGAATATATACCTCAAAATCTTAAGCGCCCAGAGTGGTTCGGCGACAAGATGGTGCTTCTTAACGTAGGTCGTCATGCTTATGAAAAGCGCCAGTTGCTGCTTATGGAAGGAGTGAGAAGATCAAAATACAGTAAAAATATTCAGCTTATCCTTGCCGGAAAGGGTGAAAGAACAGAAGAACTTAGGGAGAAAGCAAAGGAGCTTCCTGTTGAACCTCTTCTTGAGTTTATCAGTTATGACGATAAGATAACATATCTCAATACTGCCGATATGTACATCCATGGATCAATTGTTGAGCTGGAAAGTCTTTCATGTTCAGAAGCTGTTGGTTGTGGACTGCCTTGCCTTATAAGTAATTCTGAATACTCAGCAGCACCTCAGTTTGCACTTGATGAAAGATTTTTATTTGAATCAGACAATGCTGATGATCTGGCAAAAAAAATCGACTACTGGTATGAACATATTGATGAGTTAAGAGATAAAAAAATAAAAGATAAAGTTCTTGATAAAGCTGAGCATTTCAGGTTTGACAAAGCTGTTACTGAATATGAGTCGTTTATCAATGAAGTAGTAAATCCGGGAACGGTTAGTAAAACAATACCTGCTCCGGTTACTGCCAAGGCAAAATAAATTTGCGTATGAGTAAGGATAAGGTCAGAGAGCAGCAGGTTCCCATGCCGGCAAAGTACCCGATTAAAATAACAAGTGAATATACATTTATCAAATATAACCCCGGTTACTTAGTTTATTCACATATTGTATATACTCTGTTCCATTGGGTGTTGGGTGTTGGGTGGTTCAGACTAATCGGCAAACATAAGATCAAAGGCCGTGAGAATCTGAAACCGCTAAAAGGAAAAGGGTTTATTACTGTTGCTAACCACTGCCATATTTTTGATACTGTTCTTACTGGTGTTGCTGTATTGCCTCGTCGTCCTTGGTTTGCCTCCGTACAGCGTAACTTTGAAGCTGCATATTTCCGTAAAATGTTCCGTTCATTGCGTGGGTTTCCTATTCCGGATGGTCCTTTGGGATTGCGCAGAATATTAAAACCTGTTACAGAAGCTATCCACAAAGGTAAGATTGTACACCTCTTCCCTGAAGAAGAATTGTGGCACCGTTACACTGGTATTGATTATTTTCAGCGTGGCGCTTTTTACCTGGCTCACCAGGCTAATTGTCCCATTGTTCCTATGGTGCACCTTTTTAAAACACGTACATTTTTCGGACGTAAGCTTTCTGATGAAGTTCTGGATATTACAACTATAATTGGTCCTGCTATTTATCCTGATAATCCCGTAACCGACAGCAACGGCACCGACATGCAGTCCATACAAAAGATGACAGATCAGGCTCAGAAGTGGATGAAAGATATTGCTGCTGAATACTATGGCACTGATAATATGTAAGATAAAATATTTTCTTACTTTTACTACTTTATTATTAGTGTATTTCTATAATTTAAATAAGCATGAAAAGTAGTAAAACCCGAAATTACATTGTATATATTATAATAACAACTGTATCAATATTATTTCTGTTTAATGTTGTATTAACTTTTATTATCCATAACAAACTTGAAAAGCTAACAGAAAAGCCGGGAAGATGGCCAGCAGGTGCTTATATCCACGATGATGTAATTGGCTTCGACTTTGCTCCTCTTATTTCTGATTATATCTCTGATGGCAGCTTTTATGTAAAAAGTCACAATATGGGCTATCGTATTAATAAGAATGATGATATGTACAATTATTCTCAAGGCGGCGTATTATCTCTGGGATGTTCTTTTACATATGGTGATGAGGTTGATTGTAATCAAACTTTTTCGCAATTAATTGCCGACAGTTTAAATATTCCTGCATACAATTATGGAATCTCCTCATTCTCATATATACATGCCTTGCTTAAGGCCCAACAATTACAAAAAAATGGTACTCTTGATTCTCTTAATCCGAAAATTGTTGTACTAGGCTGCTGGAAAGGTCTTGTTAACAGATCAAAAACGCCTTATCCTCCGTTGGGATCTAACGCTATGAAACTGGAAACTTCATACTTAACAAAAATCCACGACAGTGTAATGATCAAATTTCCTTCAGGGTCTCCTCTTGTATTTGATCTTGCTCATTTATACAGAGCATCTGACAGGGGACTTAGTATTAGAAAGTTTGTGAAAGTATTCTTTTCAACTCCTGAGATTATTTCTATTTTCAGAAAAAACCTTGGAAAGTCAAACAGGTCCAACTTCTTTTACAATTCAAACCCCGTGAGTGAATATGAAGTATATGATTACTATTTCTCTAAAATCGAAGACATTTTTCCTAAAGATGATGTGAGAATTGTTGTTTTATTTATGCCTTCTGTCCCGAATGAAGCTCCAACTGCTGATATGATCAAAGCTGCAAACAAACATCCTGATATAATATTTGTTGATGGAAATACAGCTCTTAATGAGTATAAAGTGCCTACCAGTGAATATAGTCGAAAACATCCACAGCCAATGGCTCATAAAGCTTACGCTGATAAAATCATTGAGAAGTTAAACCAGAATTAATCAAATTTAAAACGACGTTTTTCTTTAATCTTGGAGTCAACCCCTGTTTGCTCTTGTTTTGACAATACAAAATTATTCATTACCAGAAAGTCCATTTCAGTTGCCATAAAGCATTTAAAAGCATCTTCCGGTGTGCATACTATTGGCTCTCCTCTTACATTGAAGCTTGTGTTAACAACTATTCCATAGCCTGTTTGGTTTTTAAACTCGTCAATAAGTTTCCAATATCTACTATTTACATCCTTGTTTACGCTTTGTATTCGCGCACTATTGTCAATATGGGTTATAGCCGGTAAATCTGATCTCATGAAATAAAGTCTATCATATAAGCTTAATTCAGAATAATCTTTAGGTTTGGGATGCAATCTTTCTTCCTTAACAGGAATTACATGAAGCATATATGGTGAGATTCTATCAAAATCAAAATAATCACTGATATTTTCTTCAAGAACAGTAGGGGCAAATGGACGGAAACCTTCACGATATTTAATCTTCAGATTCATTTTCTTTTGCATATCAGGGTTTCTTGCATCACCAAGTATGCTCCTGTTTCCCAATGCTCGTGGTCCAAATTCCATTCTACCCTGGTACCATCCCACTACTTTGCCTGATGCAATATGCTTCGAAACAGCTTTAAATAAATCACCGTCATTACTGATATTATCATACGATGCCTTGTATTTCGAAAGTATGTTCATTATTTGTTTATCAGAAAACTCAGGACCAAGAAAAGCACCTTTCATTGAATCTGGTTTCGTGTCAGGATTTCTTTTAATGCTTCCTTGCAGATATGTTGCCAATAAGGCTGCTCCCAATGCACCACCGGCATCCCCTGCAGCTGGCTGTATCCATATATCTTTGAAAATTCCTGCACTTAACAGCTTACCGTTGGCTACACTATTCAAGGCCACTCCACCTGCCATAACAAGATTATCACTACCTGTTAACGCTTTGGCTGTTTTAGCCATCTTAATAACAATTTCCTCGGTAACCTGCTGAATAGCTAAAGCCATATTCATATATGACTGTGTAATTTCTGATTCTGGTTTACGTGGAGAAATCCCAAATAACTTTGTCCATCGCTTATCATCAGTCATTCTAAAACCAGTGGCAAATCGAAAGTAACTCATATTCATCAAAAGTGAACCATCATCTTTGATGTCTATTAGCTCTTTCATTATCAATTCTTTAAACATAGAAGTCTCCTCTGCATCCGAATTACCATAGGGAGCAAGACCCATAAGTTTATACTCACCACTATTAACCCTAAAGCCACAGTAATATGTAAACGCAGAATATAACAACCCCAATGAGTGCGGAAAATGTAGCTCCTTTATTATTTTAATATCATTTCCAACTCCATAGCCTATTGTTGTAGTTGCCCATTCACCAACACCATCGATAGTTAATATTGCAGCTTCTTTGAAAGGAGAAGGATAGAATGCACTAGCAGCATGTGATAAGTGGTGTTCGGGAAACAGCACAGGGGCTTTTACTTTACCAATAGCCTTGAGTTCTGATTTTATCCTGTTTTTAATAAAAAGCTTTTCTTTAAGCCATACAGGCATAGAAGTAACAAAACTTGCAAGCCCTTTCGGAGCAAAAGCATGATATGTTTCCAATAAACGTTCAAATTTAATAAACGGTTTATCATAAAAAACAACATAAGTAAGATCCTTCAACTCCAATCCCGACTCATTTATCACATACACTATTGCATTAACCGGAAATGATGAGTCATGCTTTTTTCTAGTAAACCGCTCTTCCTGTGCTGCAGCTATAATTTCACCATTTATAGTTAACGTTGCTGCACTGTCGTGATAATAAGCTGATATACCCAGAACAATTATATCCATTATTAAAAGATTGAATAAATGAAAGGTGCCACAGCAGATCCTGCAGTAAATACCATTAGAAATCCAAATAGCACAAGGATTAAAATAAGAGGAAATAACCAGTACTTTTTTCTGGTCATTAAAAATTTATACAAGTCTTTTAATGTATCCATATATCATATTATTAATAAGGGTTTTCAATGTCCTTAAAGGAGAAAGTATGGTCTCTGTCAATAAATGCAGATTTTTTACCTCGTTTATTATCCTTCAGCATCAAAGAATCTGCTCCACTAATCCTTCGTATAAGTCCCATAGGTATTACCATAAAAATAAACAGCAGGGATAAAAATACCTTTGACACAAAATACCCCATTACATTAGCAAGGCTTAACCAAATAACAGCCCAAGGTGAAAACAACTTTGGAAATATCATGTTAATTAAAAGAACAGGAATAGCAACTTCAAAAAGAACAGTGGATTTCGTCCAGAAACCCAGTATAAGCATTATCAAAACAAAAGCCATACCCGAATCAGAAGCCTGCTTCTCATCCACACGTGTAATTATTAAATCTTTCATCATAGTTCAGTAATAACTCTCAAGAAAAATACTAAGCAGTAAAATTAAAAATAAAGTTGTTACTATATTAATTTTGAATAAATTTGATACAACAGTTACAAAACCATCGCATATATGATAATTCCCCGTAACTTTGCACAAAATCATAAACTGAAATACTAAACTATTACTATGAAGAATAACATTATGGACCAGATAGGCCAGTTAATGGGGCTCAGATACAAATCACACCCATGGCATGGCATAGATATAGGTAAAGATGCTCCTGAAATAATTATGTCGTTTATTGAAATGGTACCTACCGACACTGTTAAATATGAAATCGATAAGGAAAGCGGGTACTTGCGTATCGACAGGCCTCAGAAGTTTTCCAATGTTATTCCGGCGCTATATGGATTTATCCCACAAACCTATTGTGCTAAAAATGTAGCAAAGCTAAGTCAGGAAGCTACCGGACGTGAAGATATTGTTGGCGACTGTGATCCTCTGGATATTTGTATACTTACAGAAAAAACCATTGCGCATGGTAATATTATCGCCAGGGCACGCCCTTTGGGTGGATTCAGAATGATTGACGGCAACGAAGCTGATGATAAAATTATCGCTGTGCTTAAAAATGATGCTGTTTATGCAAAATATCAGGATATTAATGACCTCCCGGAAATGGTAGTGGAAAGACTGCGTCATTACTTCCTTACTTACAAAGATATGCCCGGCGGAAGTAAAAGAAATGCTGAAATTACTCATACCTACGGCGTTGAAGAGGCTCACAGGGTAATAAATGAGTCGTTGAAAGATTATCGTACTAAATTTCAAAATATCCAATCTATTTTTGGAGAGGGGTAATTTTACTTTCCCAATTATTGATACTTTAACTTTTTCTTATCCTCTTACGAAAGTTGACTCTTGTCAACATTAACTGTGTGATTGTTAACCATTACAGCACATGTTAGTTGCTTAGTGATGTGTGCTTACTATTTTAATACGTATCATATTCCAATCTAATACCTATCATATTCCAATCTAATACCTATCATATTCCAATCTAATACCTATCATATTCAATTTTCATACGTATGAAAACTCTGAAATCTCTTGTGTAAATGACCAATTACTCAAGTGTAAATGACCAATCTCTCAAGTGTAAATGACCAATCTCTCAAGTGAAAGTGAGTAATACCTCAAATGAAAAATACTATAACTCAAAACTAATAATTCATAACTTATAAAATTGATGAACGTCCGGGTGTTAATAATTTTCGCAGATCTACGTTATAACAATACTCAATACAAATAATTTTGTTTTTAATGGGTAAACTACGCATAAATATAATAATGAATTTCACCACGCTATTAATAGCAGTAACGTGTTTTGCTACGCTGTCACCAGCGTACGGTCAGGAAAATGGGAAAATAAAGACTGTTGTTATTGATGCAGGACACGGAGGGAAAGATCCCGGTGCATTGGGCAAATATTCCAAAGAAAAAGATATTGCTCTTGCTGTTGCCTTAAAAACAGGTGGCTATATTGAACAAAATTTCCCGGATATCAAGGTGATCTACACTCGTAAGACTGATGTATTTGTGAACCTTTACAAACGTGGCGATATTGCCAACAAGGCTGAAGCCGACGTTTTTATCTCAATACATTGCAATGCGAATAATTCATCAAAGATTTATGGAGCAGAAACTTATGTACTTGGTATTGAAGAAAAACGAGAAAAGAGAAATATGGATGTGGCCATGATGGAGAACGCTGCCATTCTTCTTGAAGACAATACAGGCGATAAATACGATGGTTTCAATCCCAACTCGCCCGAGGATTATATTAGCTTAACACTGTTTCAACCTGAGAACCTTGAACACAGCCTAAGGCTATCGCAGCTTATTCAAAAGCAATTTGCTGAGCGGGTGGGAAGAAAAGACAGAAGTGTTTTGCAGGCTGGTTTTCTCGTTCTCTGGAAAACATATATGCCGTCTGTTTTGGTCGAGCTTGGATATCTTTCTAATCCTACTGAAGAGAAATTCCTCAGATCAAAAAAAGGGCAGGTTTATATGGCATCTGCTATTTACAGAGCATTTAAAGAGTTTAAAAGTGAGTATGAAAGTGAAAACCAAACAATAGAATATACAGATACTGAAACTATCTATAAGAATAACAATGAGACCGTTCAATCAGATGTTTCTGTTATTACTGAAGATCAGGCAATATATAAGGTCCAGTTTTATACAAGTCCCCAATTATTAAAAACAACAGACTCCCGATTTAAAAATCTGGATAATATTTGGTACTATAAACATAACGGACTATATAAATACACATCCGGCAATTATACTAATCTGGATAGTGCTATAAAACATCGTAATAGCGTTAAAAGTACTGGGTTTAAGGATGCTTTTGTTATTGCTTTTTATAAAGGAGAGAGAATTTCCATTAGTAAAGCAAAAACAATTAACAAAAATTAAATGCCTTTTGAGTAAGTACTTTCATAAATTGTCGTTAACTTTGAGCAATATTAGTTAACTCTACGGGTTAATATATAACTGGATTAATATGATACTCATATGACTGATTCAAAGAAAAGAAAGTTTATGCCCGTAATAATCGGGATTAGTTTTATTGCTGCTATTGCCATCTTTGTATGGGGATATAATTTCTTAAAAAGCAGTGGTTTATTTAAAAATGAAAAGGTTTATTATGCCTCATATCAAGAGGTAAACGGATTGATAAAAGCTAATCCGGTAGTGATAAATGGTCTTCGTGTAGGGCAGGTTAAAGATGTTTATTTTAACCCTGATATGTCGGGAAATATAATTGTAACCATTACATTAACAACAGACTTCCCAATTCCAGATAACACAATAGCAGGAATTTTCAGCTCTGACTTAATGGGATCAAAAGCAATTGAACTAAACCTTGGCGATTCAAAGAATATTCTTAAACCCGGTGACACACTCGCTACAAGTGTTGAAGCAGGACTTATGGAAGAAGTAAATGCACAAGTACAGCCCATAAAAGCAAAAGCAGAAAACCTACTTGGGTCGCTTGATACGCTGGTAATAGCTTTCCAATCGGTATTCAACGAAAATGCACGCGATAATCTTAAGAAAAGTTTTAACAGTATTGAGGGTACATTCGCAAACCTGCAAAATGCAACTTCCAATATTGACACATTAGTTCAAACTCAATCACGTACAATATCTTCCATACTCACTAATCTGGATTCCCTTTCCCTGGCACTGAACGAAAGCAAAGGCAATATCAGCAACATTATCACTAATATTGAAACAATAAGCGATTCATTGTCAAAGACCAATATTCCCGGAACATTTGCCACTCTTAACAAAACTCTTGATGATCTGCAGGGAATACTAATGCAAATCAATGAAGGCGATGGTACTGTGGGCAAACTGGTTAATAATGATAGTCTGTATATGGAACTGACAAATGCATCTGCATCTCTTGATTCATTACTAATGGATATTCGTAAAAATCCAAAGAGATATGTGAAATTCTCACTGTTTTAGGAAATAAAGATTCCTTCCGGGAACTCCTCAGTTTTATAATATTGTTATTCTATTGATTAGGAATCACAACACCCTTCCTAAAGATATCTTCCTTACTAACAGGCCTCAGAGTATCCTGCCATGAAAAGTTTTTAAGAGTAGTTTGCTCTTTCGAGAGCTTCTCTTCAGGGAACATATCTTCATTAACTTTCGACTGATAAGTAATTGACTGTATATCATTATCCTTAACTCTGATAAGCATGCTACTTGCTTCAGCAACATCAATACCAACCAGATAACCATCTTCTTCACGAACATAATAGATAGTCTGGGCATTACCCAACACCCTGATTTTAGAAAGCTCATTATCATTAAAATAAGCAACCATATCCCTACCCCGTATCTGGTTAAATGTTATTGTGGAATCACGGTTAACAATAAAAGCAGTGTTATACATCGTAAGTGAATCAATACTATTTTCTGACACGGCAATATTAATCGAATCTGCAGTAAGCTGATTCTTACCCGACCAAAGCACAGGCTCATTATATAGTTTAATAACAGAATCAGCAACCACATAAGCCAGCGAATCACATTTACCCTGAAGCTTATCTCTGTAAAACCTCACACCATAATAAGCCTTCATGGTTTTTGCCTGGCGATTCTCATCAAAGCTCAGCCACATTGTATCAGCATGAATAAACAATGAGTCTTCACTATCGTAGGTAATAGCCACTGCACTGTCAGTGATATATGACAGTCCCCTGTCATCCCACATTTCCCCTTTACGACCTTTAATTATAACCTGATGCATAGTATCAGCAATTATAACATTACCCATGGCCTTCCCAAAATAACTATTGTTTTCATAGTAGATACTATCAGCGTAAACAATCTGATCTGTGTTAGCAATAAAAGGCCGTTTAACAAGTTTCGACACATTATTTTGGGTATCATACCAACCATCTTCACAGTATATTGTACTCTCCTTTCCACGAATTATTGACGGTCCTTTAAAATACGCCGTTTCATTATTGGTATTATATATAAGTGTGTCAGAGTAAGCTTCGTTATCCGGATTTATAAGCACAACATCTTTCCTGAAGTGGAAAGTACGGGTGAGTGTAAAATAAAGCCCGTAAACACTAGTAAGTGTATTATCCTTGTTTATAATTTTACCACCTGTATCATACCAGGCAGTCTTTGAAATCCTGTTATATATAAGGTGATTGGTTGTTAGCACGGTATTCTTATCAACCAGCTTAACACTATCAAAAAGCTCAGCTATTCTGGTATTACCATCATAAATCATACGATTACCATAAACATCAACAGTATCATTAACCTTAATATGAACATTGCTGAAAGCCTCAAAATTATTTAGTCGCTCATTAATATGGGCACTATCACAATAGAAAAGTGTTGAATCCTGTTTAATAACAACATTGCCCACCAGTCTTTGAATATCCTTACCAATATTTTCATCATATTGGTATGTATCAGCATGTTTCACGCTAACTCTTGACTTCTGTTGAGATAGACCTCTCTCCGAAAGTAAAAAAATAACAAGGAGCAATAGTATTTTATATACGCGTTTATTCACAATTTACAAATAAAGGCAAAAGTAAGGATTATTCTTGTTGACTGCTACGACAAAAACAGAACGAATTAATTTACATATTAATTTGTATTTATATTAGTTATATATATATCTTTGTTGCAATATGGTATGGAAAAGGATACCATATTAGAAACATAAAGCTAAATTTAACTTCAAATAACTAACTGCACTCGTATACTTATTATTAATTGTTTATTGTATTCCTTGATATTTTCAAGGATTTAATATGTTGATTTTGTTTATGACTAAAAAATAATAATTATGAAAAGACTTACAAAAGCAATGGTAATACTAACAATATTTTCATTGCTGATATCCGTTTCATGTAATAATAAAAACGACGATCCTGTAAAAGAAAATGAATTTGAAAAACTTGTCGTACCAGATAACTTTACATGGTCAACACTGAATAAGAGTGAGATAAATGTAACTATTACCGACCCTGATGGAGAAATATCACATAACCTTGATGGATTTCCTTTAGATGCAACAGACCTGCAGGGAAACAGACTGGTTCGCTCCAGTGTTATTGATGGCGAGGTTTCTTTCTACCTTGAACTTAACCACTCTATTGAAAGCATTGCTCTTTATTCGCCATCATTGGATTTAAATTCAGTTATTAACTTAACAGATGACAATATCACCTTTTCTGTTCCCGACAAGTCTCCAAAGGCAGGTTATATTGATAGTGATGGTGATGGTGTTTATGATGATTTCGATGATTTCCCTTATGATGCTGAGATTGCTTATGAGCTTCAGTATCCTTCACCATATGAGAGCAGTACAACAACAAAGAACAGACGTTTCTCATTTTGGTATTACCAGATATTCGAAGATCTGTGGCCATATACTGGTGATTATGATTTTAATGACTTAACATTAAAAATAAAAATGACAGTAAAAACAAATGGCTCAAATAGATGGAAAAGAGGAACATTTGATGTATATATCTGGACCAATGGCGCCAGCATTGACCTTGGATGTGGCATTGATTTCTTTAGATACAATGGCTCCAGAAGTGGCAAATCAAGATTAGAATATATGCAGGATAATAACATCTCTTTAGTATCAGGTAATTATAACCCTGCCTACACAAGCACTGACCCTGATGCACAAAATGCAATTATTGTATTTAATAATGCAGATGATGTAAAACCCGTTGATTATTACAATACAGGAGAGGGAATAAGCTTTGATCCAATGATAAATTATGTGTCATTTGAATGGGACGCCCATGTGCCACAAAACATGAGGGCTTATATGTATTTGTTTTATTCAGATGATCGTAGTCATGAAGTTAGAACAGTAGGTTTACCGCCAACAGCAGGCATGGATATGAATCTGTTGCATACTGGTGATGATGACTCTCCAACAACAGGCTGGAACTGGGATCCAGGCAATGAGTTCCTCTATCCCCTTGAGGAATCATTTTTTGTAACCGATAACCATCATCCATGGGGTATTGAGATTGAATACAGTGGCGATCTTTCAGTTGCATTTGAAAAGGTTGATATTATGGATGCCTTCCCTCGCTTTAAAAGCTGGGCAGAGTCTGGCGGCACTGTAAATAATAACTGGTATCGTTATCCGGAAAACGACCCTACGCTTGTTTTTGATGTTGGTAATCTTGTGGGGACTAAATAAAGTCTGTTTATAAAGACCGTTAACTTCGTTATAAACAAACACTATTTAGACTCGGAATATACTACAAATTTGTTGCTTATTTTTATAGGTATTATCATATCATTTTTCTTAAATTTGGCCTTTTTTCAATACAGTAAATACGATAATAGATGAGTTTTGATTCACAATCAAATTATAAAGACAGTAAAAAGAAAGTAGGCTATGTGCCACGTAAAGAGGCCACGCAGGAGACCTACGATTCTTTGGGCTTTATGTCAGGACTGGAAGTACACCAGCAGCTACTTACTAAGGAGAAACTTTTCTGCCACTGTCCGGCAGGTATCTTTAACGACAGCGATGATTATGATGCAGAGTTAATACGACATATGCGTCCAACACTCAGCGAGCTTGGAGAATATGATGGAACAGCTCTTATGGAATTTAAAACCCGTAAAGAAATCATATATCGCATCAACAACGAAAATGCCTGTACTTACGAGGTAGATGACACACCTCCTTTCCCATTAAATATGGATGCGCTGGAAAAAGCACTGGAGATTTCATTGCTTTCTAAACTAAATATCGTTGGTGAAGTACATATAACCCGTAAGCAATACCTCGACGGTAGTATTCCAACGGGCTTTCAACGTACTGCCATCCTTGGCGTTGAAGGAGAGCTGGAGTTACCCACCAAGAAGATACGTCTTATTCAATTAAGTATAGAAGAAGACTCATGTCGTGAGATATCAGATATTGGCCATGTTCGTGTATATAAAACCGACAGACTGGGCATGCCTCTTATTGAAACGGTCACCTACCCTGATTTTGCCAATCCTGATGAAGTCAAAGAAGGCTGTGACTATATCCGTTTCCTAAACAGAAGCACAGGCAATGTACGCACCGGAATGGGCGCTGGTCGTCAGGATGTGAACGTTAGCTGTCGTGGTGGCAGCCGTGTGGAAATAAAAGGTGTTGCTCACACAAAATGGATCCCTGAGCTTACACATAACGAAGTATTCCGCCAGTGGGCCTTGTTACAAATAAAGGATATGCTCCTTGCAAGGGGTATAACTCCTGAATCATGGAAAACATCTCACATAAATGTAAAAAATATAATTGGTGACATCCCTCAGCTGTCCGACAAAGAAAGTATAATTGCCATCAATCTTCCAAAGTTCGAAGGTGCACTTTCTTATTTTACACAACCAGGGCAATGTTTTGCCAACGAGTTGATAACACGATTGAAAGTCATAGCCTGTATTGAAAAACCAAATATGACTCACTCAGAAGAACTGGAGCCTGTTCTTAATAAAAATCAGTGGAAAGAAATCAAAAAGGCACTTAAAGCTAATGATGGCGACACTCAGGTTGTAATATGGGGAGACGAAGCTGACATGAAGACAGCGATCGAAACTGTGGAAGAAAGATGCCGCATGGCTCTGGAAGGCGTTCCTGAAGAAACACGTAAGTCTTTTGAAGATGGCACAACCATTTTCGAACGCGTATTACCAGGAGCCGATCGTATGTATCCTGATACTGACTCAGCTCCAATTCCTCTTGAAGACAGTTATATTGAAAATCTGCGCAATCAGCTTCCTGTGGATGTTATCAACAACTACAAACAGCTTAAAAAATGGGGTGTTTCTGAGGATATTTATACTTACATCTTTTCAAAAAACCTCTTCCCACTAATCACAAAGATTGTTGAAGAAACAGGTGCTAAACCATCATATGTATGTACTTTCTTCGGACATAAGGTAAAGTTTGCTGAAGGCCACTATCAAGGACCAGAGGAATTTAATCATCAAAGAGTTTATTCCCTTTTCTGCTTCCTGAAGAAAAACAACCTTACGTATGAGTTAGCCGAAAAGATGCTCCCCGAACTAGTTGAACATCCACAGATGGACTTTGAGTCAATACTTACAAGTTTAGGGTTTAAAAAGTACACAAAAGATGAGATATTATCCAAACTTCCATTACTGTATGAAAAATTCAAAGAAGACAAGGATATGATCATTGAAAGTGATCTGCGCGACTGGGTAATGGGAAAACTCAGGAACATAGCAATGGGTAATATGGAATTATGTGAATTAAGCAAAGAAATTACAAATGGATAACGATATATTTCAAGGATACAAAGGCGAGGCTCTGGAGCTTCTTAAAAAGTATAAAGTACGCGTTTGGGGTACGGTGGTTGCGAAAACTACAAGAGGTACGTTTGAAGGCACTGTATTACCGCGTGCTGAAAATGACGATGACAAGCACATTGTCGTTAAAATAATAACAGGGTATAATATTGGAATAGATACTGGCACAATTATTTCCATGGAAGAAACAGGATATAAAAAAGCCAACTATAAAATCCCTGAAAAGGAATTCCCTTATACCGAAGGCCTGCCTAAGGTTAAGCTTTTTGGAACAGGGGGTACAATAGCATCCCGTTTGGATTATCGTACAGGTGCTGTTATTCCTGCATTCTCACCTGGTGAGCTATACGGTGCTGTACCTGAGCTTGCTGATATCTGTAACCTTGAAACAGAAAAGATATTTGCAGTATTCAGTGAGAATATGGGACCTAAGCAGTATATTGCTCTTGCCAAAGCCATAGGTAAAGAAATCGAAAAAGGAACAGACGGCATTGTTATCGGTCATGGTACCGATACCCTTCACCACACAGGAGCAGCACTTACTTTTATGTGCCAGAATCTTCCTGTACCGGTTGTTTTAGTGGGCTCTCAACGCTCATCCGACAGACCTAGTTCCGATGCAGCCCTCAACCTGATGCATGCTATGAAAGCTGCTGGCCAATCAGACATTGCCGAGGTACAGGTTTGCATGTTTGGACCCACTTCCGATGAATACGGACTACTTCACAAAGGCACAAGAGTACGTAAGATGCACTCTTCTTATCGCTCTACTTTCCGTACAATCGGCGATACACCATTGGCTCGAATCAACAGAAAAGAAATTATCCCCATCAAAAAAAATTATAACAAACGCCGTACCGATAAGGATGTGAAGATACTACCTTATTTCAGCGACAGGGTAACAATGCTTTACTACTATCCGGGCATGAATCCTGACACTCTGGACGCATTGGTTGATGCAGGATATAAAGGAATTATATTTGTTGGAACCGGACTGGGGCACGTTAACAAGGAACTTTACCCCGCCATTGAACGTGCGCATGAAAAGGGTGTTCATATGTTTATGACTCTGCAAACACTATGGGGTTATGTACATATGTTTGTTTATGACACTGGTCGTGATATGATGGCCAAGGGAATTATACCTGCAGGGAATATGCTTCCTGAGGTAGCATGGGTTAAACTTAGCTGGATACTTGGTCAAACAGAAGACCCAAAAGAAGTTAAGAAAATGATGTTAACTCCGGTTAACGATGAAATAACCATACGTGAGCCATATAACGGATATCTTATTTATCAAGGGGGTGTACCGGAAGTTGAAGATTTCATCAGAGATGTTCATAAATAGAAGCATCTAAGAGATCCGGAGCATTTGAAATAAACAGTACTTTCTTTTTTATAATTTATATTCTGATATTAGTTTTTGTAATATCTTTGGCTTACAGATACTAAACAAACTGAAATGGCAAAGAGAACTACTGTAAAGAAATTTGGAACAGCGCCTGTATTTTTTACTGCAATTTCTACTATTCTTGGAGCAATCTTATTTTTACGCTTTGGCTTTGCAGTAGGCACTGTAGGCTTCTGGGGAGTTATCCTTATTATTATTGTCGGGCACCTTGTTACAGTCCCTACAGCTTTAGCAATATCAGAAATTGCCAGCAACAAACGTGTTGAAGGAGGTGGTGAATACTTTATTATATCCAGATCGTTCGGACTGAATACAGGTGCTACAATAGGTATTGCCTTGTATTTATCACAGGCTATCAGTGTTGCATTTTACATTATCGCCTTCACAGAGTCATTCCAGTTTTTATTTGATTACTTGCAGATTAACTACGATCTGTATCTGCCCCGACAGGCAATAAGCATTCCGGCACTATTGATATTAGGTGCTCTTATACTTAAAAAAGGAGCAAACCTGGGAGTAAAGGCACTGTATTTTGTTGTTGCAATACTTATTGTATCATTGGTGATGTTTTTCGCCGGCACAAATGAACAATCTGCCACTATTGGCTTTAATTTCTTAAATCCGGATTTCAGAAACATGTCTGATTTCTTTGTGGTTTTTGCTATTATATTTCCCGCTTTCACTGGAATAACAGCAGGTGTAGGACTGTCTGGTGATCTTAAAAACCCTTCAAAGTCTATACCCATTGGTACTATTTCCGCTGCCTTCACAGGAATGATAATTTATGTATTCATAGCTTATAAATTAGCTGTTTCAGCAAATGTTGAGGACCTTCTGAACAATCAGCTTATAATGGGTAATATTGCCATACAGGGCAGCTGGATAATACCATTAGGACTGGCAGCGTCAACAATATCATCAGCTTTAGGATCCGTAATGGTAGCACCAAGAACGCTGCAAGCACTTGCTTATGATAAAGCTTTCCCCAATAAGAACCTAAACAAGTGGATGGCACGAGGACGTGAAAAAGATAATGAGCCTATTAATGCTTCCTTGATAACATTAATCATAGCATTTGTATTTGTTGCATTGGGAAATGTTAATACTGTTGCTGAGATAATTTCCATGTTTTTTATGGTAACATACGGAGCGCTGTGCCTAATATCTGTTTTAAATCACTTTGGCTCCTCACCATCATACAGACCATCATATAATTCCAAATGGTATATTTCACTTATTGGTTTCATTGTTTCAATCTGGGTGATGTTTAAAATTAATACCGGATATGCTTTACTGGCATTTGTATTAATGACAGGGCTCTATATTTATATTAATCGTACACATCGCTACAGAAAAGGATTTGCTTCATTATTTTCAAATGCCATATTCCAGCTTAACAGAAATCTGCAGGTTTTATTACAACGCAAAAGCAGAAAGAACACTTATCAGGAATGGAGACCCAGTGCTATATGTATCTCTAAAAATACCTTTGAGAGAAAACAGGCACTCATGTTATTAAACTGGATATCCCACAAATATGGGTTTGGCACATATTTGCACCGCATTGAAGGTTATTACTCAAAAGCAACATATAAACAGTCGGAAGATGAACTTGCTAAAATAAACAGGATGATAAGGAAAAAAGACAGCCATGTTTATCTTGACACAATCATATCACCATCATACACATCAGCCATTGCCCAGGCAATTCAAATACCCGGAATAGCAGGAATGGAAAACAATATGGTAATCTTTGAATTCGACAAAGATGATCCTGGCAATCTGGACCATATTGTAGATAATTTCGCACTTGTCAATGCAGGCAACTTCGATGTTCTTATTCTTGCATGCAGCCGTCGTGAAATCAAGTACAAAAATGGCATCCATATCTGGATCTCATCTACCGACTCAAACAATGCAAATCTGATGATAATGCTTGGCTTTATTATTACGGGGCACCCCGACTGGAAGAAAGCTGATATTAAGATTTTCGATATTTGTAAGCCCGAACTTGTTGAAGAAACAAGAGAAAGCCTTAATGAGCTGGTTAAAAACGGACGACTTCCAATAACTTCATCTAATATTGAAATCATACCACATGATGCTGATGTCAATCAGAAAAAGATTGTTAACCTGAAATCATATGATGCAGGACTGACAATAATCGGCTTCAGGGAAGAATCTGTAAAAAAAGAAACTACTTTCTCAGGATATGATCAAATAGGGACAACACTGTTCGTTAACTCACATAATGATAAGGAAATAAATTAAATGTGTTCCGCTTTTTCTCAACCACACGGGCTTACTGTGTAACATGACTTATCACATTAGCCCTGTCATTTTCTAAATCAAACTCACAAACTCATCAATATCATCCTTAGAGGTATCCCATGAACACATTAGTCTTACCTCTTTATGAGAATAGCTTTCAAAACCATTAATAACAGGTGATTCATTCCAGACATGAAAGAAGTAACGCTTTTGCAGTTTTGGAATAAGGTCCTCCGGCATAATTACAAAAACACCATTTGCTTCAGTCTTTTGCGATATAATGAGATCAGGAATGTATCTGATCTTCTCTGCCAGATACTGAGCCATATTATTTGCTGTCTGAGCATTCTTCTTCCAAAGTTCATCGGTAAGATATCTGTCAAACTGGGCAGAGATAAACCTCATCTTGGAGTGTAGCTGCATCCCCTGTTTTCTGGTATATTCAAATTCATTACTCAATTCCTTGTTAAAGAAAACGACAGCCTCACCAAACATAAGCCCGTTTTTTGTACCGCCAAATGACAGAACATCAACTCCGGCATCAACTGTAAAGCTCCTAAAGTCCATATTCAAAGCAACAGCAGCGTTGCTTATTCTGGCACCATCCATATGGAGATACATATTATTATTATGGGCAAAATCCGACAAGGCTTTAATTTCTTCAACCGTATATACCGTACCAAGTTCCGACACCTGGGAAATACTTATTATCTTAGGCTGTGAGTGATGCTGAAATCCCACACTACTTAAAAATGGCTTTACCTGATCAGGGGTTATTTTCCCATTGTCGGAATCAATCTGTAAGATTTTAGAGCCAGTACTTTTTTCAGGTGCACCACATTCATCCTCATTAATGTGAGCAGTGTGTGCTGTTACAATTCCCTGATAAGACCTGAGCAGATGTCCTATTCCCAATACATTGGCAGCAGTACCATTATATACAAAAAACACTTCAGCGCTAACTCCGAAATGCTTCTTAAATTTCTCACGAGCCTTAATTGTAATTTCTTCTTCACCTTCACCATATGCCTGGATATGTCCTCTGTTAACATCGCTGAGAGCCTCCATTATCCCGGGACACACTCCCGACCAATTATCACTGGCAAAACCTTTCCTGATATTCATAATCTCTTTTTTTCTAAAGGTATAAGAAGACACCTAAAACCCAAACTCAGCTTTCATCTTCTTAAACACGTCAGTATTATCGTAAATACCCATAAACTCCTCTGCTCCCGGGCCAAAAGCATATAAAGGAACCATAACCGGAGTATGATGACCTGTTGAGAAATCCCCGGTAATCTCACCTGATGTACGGTCTCCCTCAGTAATAGTAAACCCACCTGTTTCATGATCGGCAGTTATAATAACCAGAGTTTCACCATTTTTCTCAGCAAAATCCAGCACCTTACCCACTACATTATCAAAATCCAAAGTCTCTTCAACAACGTAGTCAGTGCTATTGGCATGACCACCCCAGTCAATCTGTGAGCCTTCAATCATGAGAAAGAAACCTTTTTCACTCTTGCTTAAGATATCAATTGCTTTCATACTTGCTGTTTCCAGAAAATCGCCTCTGCCTTCACTATACCTTGGAGGATGCTCATCATAGAACAATCCTGCTACTTTATCAGAACTAATAGCAGAAATATCTTCAACATCAGTATAAACAGAATAATTACGTGCCTTAAGACTGTCAAGAAGATTTAGCCCGTCCTTACGCTTTGTAAAGTGATCAAGACCGCCACCCATAAACACATCAACATCAGTTGCGAGGAAATCATATGCAATATTTTCATAGTTACCTCTGTTGGGGTCGTTAGCAATAAAAGCAGCAGGAGTAGCATGTGTAATTGCGGCAGTTGCTACCAATCCGGTTGCCAATCCATGATTTTCAGCAAGCTTCAATATAGAAACAAGTTCATTATTATCGGAATCAACTCCAATCTTGCCATTATCAGTTTTAGTACCCGTAGCAATTGCTGTTCCTGAAGCTGCAGAATCGGTTATAAGTTCATTAGCCGAACTGGTAACCACAAGACCAATATGCTTACAACGCGGAATATTTGTATTATCCTTTTTAATATTATAAGCTGCATAGAACTGAGTAAGCCCCATACCATCACCTATCATAAGAATAATATTTTTAGGAACAGAAGGTTTCTCTTTAACCTGTAACTCTTTTTTAGTACCCGCTTCACCACAAGCAGAGAATATTAATGCAAAAGCAAGAAAATATAAGTATTTATTCATTATTCTTTTTTCTGCAAATTTAAGAGTTAGTTAGTATCCTGCTATGAAATTAAAGGTATTTTTTTTAAATTGAGTTCTCTCACAATCACAATAGTATACCCCGACTAATCGTATTACAATGAAAGAAGCCTACTCAACCTTGAACCTAATACCGGCATATACCTTTGTACCTGTAATTGGCCCCCATACTATTGAAGAGTCAAAATACTCACCAAAGGGATCATTAGGTGCAATAATAGGATCTTTTTGCTTGTAGTTGCCAAGATTTTCTCCACCAATATATATCTCAAATTTGCCAAGATATCGTGTGATCTGACTATTTACAATCATATAATCCGGTGAATAATCACCTAACTGGTATTCCACAGGATAATAACTGGTGTTGGGCAACCGCTGATTACCAATAGCCTGAACATTCACATCAAACTGCCATGTACGTTTAGTTGTTTGATATGACAAGGCCAATAGTCCTTTGTATTTGCTTACAAGAGGCTTCTCAACCAGTTCACCGTCAATGGTTGTCATAACATCATTATATCTGAAAGCCAGTGTTACATCCAGATTTTTAATAAGTTCATAAGCAGCTTCTATCTGGAAACTGTTAGAGTACGATTTCCCGTCGAGGTTATACACATATATCATATTCGCGTTCTCTTCCTGGTCTATTATAACCTGGCTTTCAAAATTTGTGCGGAAGAAGTCGGCTGTCAATGTCATCTCCCTCTCATTGATATGAAAATAATGTGTATAGCTTAACCCATAGTTCCATGATGATTCAATCTCAGGGGTTTCCAATATATTAAAGGTACGCGATGATGCCAGCAGGGTCATATTTTCAACAATAACATTAGGCGACCTGTAGCCACGACCGGCACTGGCACGCAAGGTATTATGCTCATTGATATCATATTTGGCATGCAACCGCGGTGTAAACAATGTTCCATAAAGATTATGCTCGTCAACGCGAACACCTGCAATGATATTCAGGTTCTCCTTATTAGAAAAAGTATATTGCGCCATAACGCCTGGCACACTTTCCATCCTGGTAAAGATACTATCGTTAAGATTTTCATCATAATTATCATAGTTATAGCTCACGCCGATGGTGTACTTATGTCTTGGGTCGCTAAACCACGACTGAAACATCAGGTTACCATAATAAGAGAACTGAGTTGCGTTGTAATCATTCAGTCCAAAAATAGATTTCTGTTCATGATAAATAACTTCATTCTGGAAACCGAAACTTGTTTCATGCCTTTCCGGAAAGATATATCCAACCTTCCAAAATCCCTCATAGCGATTTGTATTTACTTCAATACCGTAACCATTTTCTGTTGTGTTCGGTTTATGAGGATCATAACTCATTTGTCCACCCTGACGTGTTTCCGACAGAAATTTCACTCCCAGTCGCGAGCGCAGGTTTTTACCCACAAAGCGCCATCTGTTAAATAAGTTTATCTGATTTACCAGAGGCATATCCAGAAATGAGTCGCCATTATCATCATGTTTAACATTCATAGATTCAACATGCGCAAGAATAGCAGTGCTCACTTTATCATTAATTTGAAAACGGGTATTCATATTACCTTCTATCTTACCCTTTTGATTACCATATGCGTTGATAAAGAACTTCTCTCCCTGGTCGGCTTTTTTATATTCAACATTGATTTGTCCGGCCATTGACTCATAGCCATTAATAACAGAGCTGGTACCTTTTGATACCTGAATCGACTGCATCCAGCTTCCGGGTATATAACTAAGTCCCCAAGGTGTGGAAAGTCCCCGCATATTAGGCATATTTTCTGTAAGCATCTGAGTGTATATCCCGGCAAGGCCAAGCATCTGAATCTGCTTAGCACCAGTAACGGCGTCTGTATAGCTCACATCTACATCTGCGCTTGTTTCAAAGCTCTCGGAAAGATTACAACAGGCAGCCTTTTGAAGTTCATTTTCATTTATAGTGTACACCTGTCGGGTATCAGCACGTGAAATATGACTACCGGCTCCACGCTCATTTACTTCTACTTCATCAAGATTATGATGACCTTCAAGCATAATGTGCACATGATCAAAACCAGTGCTATAAAGGTCAATGGTATCATTTTCATAACTTACATAACTTACCACAAGCTTATGAGGCTTGTGCTTTTCAAGTTCCAGTGTAAAATGACCATCTTCTCCTGCAGTTGTACCATTTGTTGTGTTTAGCTGTTGTACCGTAGCTCCCGGCAATGGGTTATGCCCTTTTTGCGAGTGTTCAAAAACACCTCCTGTTACTGTTTGTGAAACAGCAGCCATCCAGGCTAATATGGTTATTGCTGTGAATAATATCTTTGTTTTCATTTTGTAAATAATTAACTAATAAACTAAAAAAATAGATCAATGGGTTGTTTAAAGTTATAAGTCTTTCAGAGTGTTAGTTAACAGCTAACATTCTCTCTAACAATAAAAAACAAATCTTAAAAGACCACAAATCTGAGGATTGAGGCCAGACTAATAATATAAAAACTTTGAACTTTAAACCTAAGCGTCAAATTCAGGAAGTGGATCTGTTTTGCTTTTTCTGTAGTTTATAACTTTCTGTTTTCCCGTAAGGGGTGGAGAAGCACAGAATGTATATTGGGGTTTGCTCTTATTGTCTGATATTATACTAGCTGTACTTTGCAGCGACTCATTATCAGGTACAATAATAACCATTGGTTCCAGTTCTGTATTTGAACCAGGAACATCATAATTTAATTCAATAATAAAAATCTGTTCACTATTACTGCAACAATTGCTTTTTGCTGTCTCAAGAGAACATTTTTCACTGTTATTAGTGCAGCAATCATTATTAGCAGCATCGTGGTGACAATGAATATCCCAAAAAAATAAACTCTGTTGTTTGTTGTTTTCAGTTTTACAATAATGAGTATGAATAGTTATTCCTGTGGTACTCACAAGCATAAGCACCAACAATAATAAATTTAAGGTATTTATCAGAATATTCTTCATACAAGGCGCAAATGTATTAGAAAGTAGTATTATAGTCTGTTAAAGGGTTGTTAATATTAATTACTCAATAATATAGCCCTCTCGTTTTTATGTAACCTTATTCCCCTCCCGATAACAGTTTACTATACTATCTTCTGTTTCTATGTTTCCTAACGCTGGTTCTGTTAGCATTACAGTTTTCCTGCATATTTAAGAACCTTTCTCTTTTACCATTTAAAAACCGATCAAGACGATTAATTTGTATATCAGTAAGACAACCATCAAGATCTTTTCGCATTTCACTAAAAAGGTCTCTGTGCTGAGCACGGCAGCTTTCCATCATTTCAATATTTCTCGATCCAAAATCATTAAGTATACCCATAACCTCATCACGTTGTGCAGGAGTAGGATCAATAACTCTGATTATTTCTCTGTTAAAGCCATGGCTATGGTAATAAGTATTCATAGTTTCGATACGAGAGCTGGTAACACGTCCGTTAATCAGAAAACCTATTACCATTCCTATTATCAATGTTGATATTAATATCAGGGAATATTTAATTCTGTTATTCATTTTGCAGATCTTTAATGGTTAAAAATTATAAGCAGTAATAAGCGACTCATGTTCACTATAGTTGTACACACCGAATATAGCATCTGAAGAGAAAGACCCATCTGTAAAATAAACAGCAATTAAAAGTAAAATAATTGCAGCCATTCCAGAGAGTGCGATCCATTTAAAGATGCTGAGAATATCAACTTCAACACTGGCAATACGATCCATTACCCTGTCGGTAAAGCCGGGATTAAACCGGGGATTGTGTGCTCTGAGAATATTTTCAATTTTTGAATCAGTATTTTCAGTATTCATAATATATTGTTTTTTGTTATTATCTCTTTTAGTTTATCCTGACCACGTGACAATCTGGAAAGGACTGTCCCCAAAGGCAATCCAAGTATATCAGCTGTTTCTTTGGTAGAAAAACCCTGAATATGTCTTAGAACTATTATACTTCGGAATTTCGCATCCAGCAGCCCAAGTGCATTATTAACAACATCCTCATTATCGCGTTGTTGCTCATCACTATGCCCACCTAATATATAATCACCCTCATTATCAACCGAACTCATCACCCTTCGTTTACTTCTTTTTATCTCATTCAGTGAAAGATTAATGGCAGTCCGTGCCAGATACGTCCCAAGTTTCGATTCTCCTCTGAATTTCTTCATAGACTTAAAAAACCTGATAAATGTCTCCTGACCTATATCATCAGCATCATCCCTGTTGCCTACCATAGATATAATTATCCCGGCAATCATTCCTTCGTATTTCTTTACAATACTCTCAAATGCCGACATATCGCCTTCAATAGCTGCAGCCACAAGTTGTATGTCGTTATCATGTTTTTCGTCCACTGTCATGTCCTTACAAATATACAGACAAATCAAAACAAGCATTTATTCCCGAATCAGTATTTTATTCAGACAATATTTACAATTAATTATTACCATACAGTTTATTATTTACTCTATTATTTTATGAATCTAACGTTTTCAATAAAATTGTACTTTTAATTTCCAATCGACTACTTTCTTTTTATAAATTTAGTTATCTGGCTTTTATAAATTCTTGCAATCAAAAACCTATCATATGTAATAGGCAGTTAACCTATAATATCAGGTAGCTGTTTTTTTGTATTAAATGTTCTATCTTTGAGGGAATTTTTACTAATTAAACTTTGAAATGAAAAAAAACCTCATTGTGATTATTGTAACATTTATAAGCATTAACGCATACACACAGAGAATTTTTGAAAAA
Source organism: Bacteroidales bacterium (assembly GCA_963676635.1). GTDB lineage: Bacteria > Bacteroidota > Bacteroidia > Bacteroidales > F082. The sequence goes on along the minus strand of OY781105.1, from coordinate 2,932,175 downwards.
GGTTATTTTATTGACAACACAAATAAAAGAACAGATTGCCTGATTAAAGATGAAGCAGGGAAAAACAATCCTAACTTTATTAAATATAAATTATCGGATGACGGAGAAGTGAAAAAAGCAACAATTAAAGATATTAAAGAATTTGGAAGAAATAATAATACTTCAAAATTTATCAGAAAAAAGGTTAAAATTGACATATCAAGTGAAACCACTAATGAATTAACTCATCAGAGAGATCCGATCTTTTCTGAAGAGCAGCTTTTTTTAAGAGTTTTATTGGAAGGTAAAGCAAATTTGTATTCATATGAAAGCCATAATCTGACCAGATACTTCTTTTCTGTTGATAGTTCAGATATTGAGCAATTAATATATAAGTGTTATATTGTAAATGGGAATGAAATCTATGTAAATGATTTTTTCCGACATCAGTTAATGAAACTACTGAAATGTCCGGATTTTTCTTTTAATCAAATAATGAATATAGAATATAAAAAGAATGACTTGATTGATATTTTTGTGAAATATAATGAATGTAAAAGCAGTAAATATATCACATATAAAAATAAACGAAACCGTGCATCATTTAATTTGAATATTCGTCCCGGCATTATGTATTCATCACTCTCATTAGACTATCTCGTTTCTGACTCAAGAAGTGTTAAATTTAATAACAAATTAAATTTTAGATTTGGGATTGAAGCAGAAGTATTTATGCCTTTTAAGAAGAAAAAATTAAGTGTTATCCTTGAACCAAATTATCAGTATTTCATATCAGAGAAATCAAAAGATGTTGTTTTTCCTGACAACAGTGAAGAAACCATAATCACAAAGGTCAATTTAAATTCAATTGCTATACCAATAGGTGCCAGATACTATTTCTTCCTTAACGATAAATCTAAATTGTTTATTAATGCTTCATATGTAGTGCAATATAATTTTAACTCAACTATTAAATCCGAACAGGCAGATGGTCACTATACAAAGGTGTTAGAAATCAATCCAGATCATTACCTGGCTTTGGGTATTGGATATAAACTTAAAGATAAGTTTAGCATTGAATTCAGATATCAAACAGATCAAAATTTGTTATGGAATTATTCAAGTTGGGATTCCAAATACAAAACAATGTCTGTAATCCTAGGATATACTTTGTTTTAATTTGATTAAGTATTTCAACCATAAAAAAACAATTACTATTAAAAAACTATATCATATTACCTTAGCATCATTAACCTGCTATAATGTAAAAAGTCAATCAAAAAAATGAAATCACACGTTTGTCTGGATGCAATATATGTTAACCTTGACCTTTAATCATAAACATCGTATATTTGTAAATCACTGTTTCAATTTCAATGCTAAAGAAACTAATAATATCTGTTTTTCTGCTTTCACATTGCATTGTGATGGCGCAAACAACCAGTCCGACTAAAATACTAGATACAAGTATTGAAAATGACTTCTTCTTCTATATAGACAGATATTACACAAGCGGAGTCACTATATCGCTAACTAACAATAATCTTAAGAAACTACCCTTTTACAAAGTTCTGATTCCGGGAAACGGTGATAAGTCATATTATTCTATAGGTATAACCCACCATATGTATACGCCTGAAAGAACATACACTCCTTATATACAATACCGCGATTACACTTATGCAGCCTACCTTTTACTTGGATTAACAAAGGAAAATTACAATTACTACCCTAAAAGTCATATTCTTTCAAAGATAGATGTGGGTGTTTTAGGACCACTGGCTATGGGAGAGCCTTTTCAAAACACAATCCATAATACATTTAATGTAGGTAAGGCTTCCGAAGGCTGGGATAATCAGATTAAAAACGATATATGTTTACAATACACAGTAGTTTATGAAAAAGGAATTATTAACACTCCTTATTTCGAACTCATTGGTAGCCTAGGTGGAATGTTGGGCGTACCACATACTCAGGCACATGTGGGGGCTTTTTCAAGAGTAGGGATTTTCTCTGATTATTTCAGAGGTAAAAGTATTGACATTAACAGAAAAGGACTACAAGGATGGCTGATATTTTCAGCATATGCAGCGTTTGTTAATTACAACGCAACATTACAGGGAGGAACAGTAAATCAGGAAAGCCCTTACACCATAAGTGATATAAACAAAGCTGTGTATACAACAAAAATAGGGGGACAAATACAATATAACGCCCTAAGCTTTTCTGTAACAGCTAATTTTATGAGTCCGGAGTTTAAATATGCATTCTGGCACCGATGGATAACTCTTGGGCTAAGCATTAGATTATAAGAGTGTAAGACATATATTTACAACTCCCCTGATTTAAACATTGAACATGGAACATAAACTTCCAATTCATTTACCGATATTTGCAAAGTTTTCTCAATTATAATACAATGGAGCACAGAGGCAGAAAAGGAGCACGAAAAGATTCACGGTTTTCAGGAAAAAAGAAAACAGGTGGTAAAAGAAATATCAGTGGTAATGATAAATCCAGTGAAGGTCAGAAAGAAGGCATCAGGCTTAATAAATATATTGCCGATGCAGGAGTATGCTCTCGCAGAGATGCTGACAAGCTTATTGAAGAAGGCAGAATTAAAATAAATGGTGAAGTTGCTGACAGAATGGGTATTCGCGTTATGCCTGACGATACAGTTACCTACAACAACAAAGTTCTTAAGGGTGAAAAACTTAAGTATGTCCTGCTAAACAAACCCAAAGATTTTATAACAACAATGGATGATCCCCAGGAACGCAAGACTGTAATGAGTCTTGTAAAAAATGCATGTCCGGAACGTATTTACCCTGTTGGGCGCCTCGACAGAAACACTACCGGATTACTACTACTTACCAACGACGGCGATCTCACAAAGAAGCTTACTCATCCTAAACATGGTATTAAAAAGCTATATCATGTTGTGCTTAACAAACCTTTATCAAAAAATGACATGCTGAAAGTACTGACAGGTGTTGAGCTGGATGATGGATTGATAATCCCTGATAAAGTAGACTGGGTAAAAGAAGAAAATAACAAAAAGCATGTTGGTATTGAGTTGCACTCTGGTAAAAATCGTATTGTACGACGTATTTTTGAACATCTTGGATATGATGTTGTTAAGCTCGACAGGGTTATGCTTGCCGGATTAACTAAAAAAGACCTACCACGTGGTAAGTGGAGATTTTTAAAAGAAAAAGAGATTAATATACTCAAGATGATGAAATAGTAATATCCGAATTTATAAGTTAAAAGAATACCGTAAGATCAAAACCATGTACAGTGTTTTAGGAAAAATCCCAATATTGACCATAGAACTTTAAACATATTAAAGTATTTACTAAATTTGGCTCTTTCTAACAATAAATTTTATATCATGGATCCTGTAGAAAACATATCCGATGGATTGGGAACCGGTTCAATCCTACTAATTATTTTTATTACTGTATTCTACCTTTATGTTTACTGGCGTATATTTGAAAAAGCCGGTAAGCCGGGATGGGCTTCATTAATACCTATTTATAACACCATTGTAATGCTAGAAATAATTGGCAAACCATGGTGGTGGCTATTGCTGTTCTTAGTTCCTTTTGTCAATATCATTATTGCTGTATGGATGTACAATCTACTGTCGCTCAGCTTTGGAAAAGGTTCTGGATTTACACTGGGATTAATATTCCTTAGTTTTATCTTCTTCCCTATTCTGGCATTTAGTAATGCAGAATATGTTGGGCCAGCCGGGAAAAGATAACAAAAGTACGGTCAGAATGTGACCGATAGTATTCAATGAGTTATGAATTATACGTTAACTAAAAACTTATAATTCATAACTCATAATTTAATTACCCTTCTATCTGTGCCTGTATTGCAGTAATAACAACAGTATTTACAATATCAGCCACCAAACAACCCCTGCTAAGATCATTAACAGGTTTATTTAACCCTTGAAGAACAGGGCCAATTGCAATAGCGTTAGCTGAACGCTGCACTGCTTTATAAGTATTATTTCCTGTGTTTAGATCCGGGAAGATAAAGATTGTGGCTTTGCCTGCCACTTCACTATCCGGCATTTTAGTCTGAGCCACTCTGGCGTCTATAGCAGCATCATACTGGATAGGGCCTTCAACTTTAAGGTCAGGACGGCGATTCTTAACAATCTCAGTAGCTTCACGAACTTTCTCCACATCAGCACCCTTACCTGATTGTCCGGTTGAATACGACAACATAGCAATACGGGGTTCAATGCCAAATACCAGAGCTGTATCAGCAGAACTGATGGCAATGTCTGCCAGCTGTTCCGCATTTGGATTTGGATTTACGGCACAGTCACCATAAACAAGCACCCTGTCGGCAAGGCACATAAAGAACGAGCTTGACACAATAGAAATCCCCGGCTTTGTCTTCACAAACTCAAAGGCAGGACGTATGGTATGTTGTGTAGTATGAACAGCACCTGATACCATACCATCAGCATGACCCTTATAAACCATCATAGTTCCAAGGTAGCTAACATCATACATAATTTCTTTTGCTGATTCTTTAGATATTCCCTTATGCTGACGCAGCTTATAATAGGTATTTGCGTAATCGTTTATCAGATCATTATCATATGGATCAATAACAAAAGCGCCATCAATACTAATATGCAATGCAGCTGCTCTTTTATATATCTCATCCTCGTTTCCGAGAAGGGTAATATCAACCACATCACGTTTCAACAATATACTGGCAGCACGCAGCACTCTGTCATCATTACCTTCCGGCAATACAATATGTTTTCTGTTTTGGCGTGCTCTGTTAAATAGTTCATATTCAAACATCAAAGGAGTGACCACATCAGAACGTGCAATTGTAATCTTATTAGCCAGACTTTCAATATTCACATATTTCTCAAAAATACCAAGAGCTGTGGCTATTCTCTGCTCATTCTCAGGAAGGAGAATAGGGCGTATCTTATTGATAGCAGCTGCAGCTTCAAAGGTGTCTGATTTAATGGATAATATTGACACAGGGAGCTTCTTTAGCCCATACAGAAGATTTTTAAAATGCTTGGCAGGAGTAGCACCACAAGTTAGCAATACACCAGCTACTTTAGGATAGTTGTCAGACATAAGTGCCACAAACAGTCCCAGCAACACATCAAGTCTGTCGCCGGGTGTGATAATAAGTGTACCTTCACTAAGGTGATCGAGAACATTATCTACAGTCATGGCTGCAACTTTAAAGTTAGTCACATCATGGTTAAGAGTGCTGTCATCACCATAAAGAAGCTCTGCATCTACAGTATCTTTAATCTGGCGCATGGTAATATTCTGAAGATATTTATCATCAGGAATTACAAAATTCGCCCTACCATCTGAGTCTTCCGGGATAACTTCTCCCATCATTTTCTTAACATCATCAACAATAGCCGGGTTAACTCTGTTGATGATAGTCCCCAGTTTGGATACTTTCTCATTTGCCATCACAGTATTCATCACATACAGTGATTCCTGTATCTGTTCCAGTCCTTTATTATATCCACTTACAATTGGTATAATTGGGCAACCCAGATTATTTGCTACCAGCAAATTAAAATCAAATTCATAAGTACTCAGGTAGCTCCTGAAGTCGCTGCCTTCAACCAGAATAAAATCACAATGCTTTTCCAGCATCTTATATTTTCCAAGAATGGCAGAATGCACAGCCTCGGTATTTCCTGTTTTATTATAACCGAGCATCTCATCACTGGTAATACCATACATAAGATTATAATCAAAATCCAGATTAAACCTCTCTTTCACTAATCTCACATGATTATCCATTAAATCAGCTGATCTTACAATCGGGCGAAAAAAGCCAATCTTTTCCACATGTCTCGACAGAAAGTCCATAATCCCCAGCACTATTAATGACTTCCCTGCCTCTGCTTCAGCAGCAGCAATATATAAATTCTTTGACATTATAAATACTATTAAGCTTATTTTAAAACTGCAAAAATAGCCACTTAAGATTATATATACGTTAACTTTTTCTATTTTTGTGTAAAATGATTTATCTTTATGATCAATAACTACACATTACTGGTTGTCGATAATAAAAAAAGGATTAAGCAATTTCTTGATTTCCCTTCCTCTCTTTACAGAAATGCCTCTAATTGGATCAGGCCTTTGGATAAAGATTTAGAGAAAATATTTGACCCTGCGCAAAACAAGCTTTTCCGCATGGGTGATGCTGTAAGATGGATAATCATTGACAACAAAAACAAGGTTGCAGGACGTATTGCTGCTTTTTATGATAAAAAAACGGCTTATAAAAATGATCAGCCTACGGGCGGATGCGGGTTTTTCGATTGTGTTAACAATCAGGAAGCTGCAAATATTCTCTTTAATGCAGCTAAAGAGTGGTTAAGCAGTAAAGGAATGGAAGCAATGGACGGTCCTGTTAATTTCGGCTCACGCGAAACATTCTGGGGTTGCCTTAAGGAAGGGTTCTCTGAGCCAAATTATAATATGCCCTATAATTTCTCTTATTATAACGACTTATTTGAAAATTACGGGTTTAAGAACTACTTCGAACAATATACATTCCAGATGGATCTTATACCCGGACATCTGGGTGAAGCTATCTATAAAAATGGCTCCAGAGCCAGAAAAAACAAAGACATTACCTTCGCTTTCCATAATACTAAAAATCCTGAATCGTCAGCTTTTTATTTTAAAGAGGTGTTCAATGAAGCATGGGCTAAGTTTCCGGGGGTTAAAAAAATTAATGACGCACAGGCAAAGATATTTCTCAAAACTTTAAAGCCTGTTATCGATCCCAAACTTGTTATCTTTGCTTTTCACAATAATAAGCCCATTGGCTTTTTTATTATGATTCCCGATCTATACCAGATAACAAAACGGTTTAATGGCAAATTCGGACTGATTAACAAGCTTAGATTTATGTACCATCTTAAGATAGTCAAGACATGCGATAAAGCACTGGGCCTAATTTTTGGTATTTCCCCACAATTTCAGGGTAAAGGAATCGCTGAGGCTATGATATTATTTTTTGAAGATGAAGTAAAGAGAGGCGTTAAATACAGTAGCCTGGAAATGAACTGGATAGGAGACTTTAATCCAAAAATGATAAGGCTTGTTAAAGAGTTAGGAGCCAATGTTAAGAAAGTACATATAACATACAGATATATATTTGACAGAAACAAGATATTCAAACGTGCTGCAAAACTGTGATTTTTTATTACATTTGTTGGCAATTGAAGAGTAATAATTTTATCAAAAGATTCATGAATAACCTGTACAAAACGCTTACAAGAATAAGCATTCCGGTAATTGCATTACTGGTAATCACCTCATGCGGGAATAATAAAAATACTCAACAGGGGCCACCACAAATTCCTGTTGTTAAAGTATTACAAGAAGATGTTCCCATTTACGAAGATTTTATTGGCCAGGTATATGGTCAGAAAGACATCCCTATTCGTGCCAGAGTAGATGGTTTTTTAAATGGTATTTATTTTAAAGAAGGTACATGGGTAAAGCAGGGCGACCTATTATATATCGTCGACGAAGATACCTACCTTGCCGAGGTAGCAGGTGCTGAGAGTGATCTTGCTGCAGCACAAACACAATTGGCAAAAGCCCAGAGTGACATAGGGCGTATCAAGCCTTTGGCAGAGATTAATGCTGTAAGCCAAAGTGACCTTGATGCTACTCAGGCTGAATATGATGCGGCAGTGGCTGGTGTAAAAGCTAGCTCATCGAGCCTTGAAATTGCTAAAATAAACCTGAGCTATTGCAGGATTCATTCACCCATAAACGGGTTGATTGGTAAAACACAGGCAAAAGTTGGAGAATATGTAGGACAATCACCAAACCCGGTTATTCTGAATACGGTATCTACAATTGATACAGTACATGTAGAATTTTATCTTACTGAAGCCGATTACCTTGGTATTGCCAGCAAATTTATCGATAACCAGCGTGAAATAGAAGAAGAGGCATTTATCCGTAAAGCTGATACTGCCAAAAACTTGCAGCTTATTCTTGCTAACGGTGAGACCTTTAAATATAAGGGGTCTGTAAATTTTGTCGACAGACAGGTAAACGCCTCCACAGGATCACTGCTTGTACAAACAAAATTTGCCAATCCTGATTATCTCCTTCGTCCGGGGCAATATGCCAAAGTACGTGCTCGTATGAAAACAATAAAAGATGCTTTGCTAGTGCCGCAACGATGTATGATGGAACTACAGGGAACACATTCTCTTTATGTTGTGAGCGACAGCAGCACTATTGTTAATAAAGAAGTTGAAGTTGGTGAAAAATATGGTGAATACTGGGTTGTTAAATCCGGTCTTAAACCTGGTGAAAAAGTTGTAATCGATGCTTTACAAAAAGTAAGAAACGGAATGCGTATTACTCCAAAAGTAACTGAGTTTAAACCACAAAATAACGAACAAAATACAGATACAAATGGCTGAGTCTAAAGGTAATTTTTTTGTAAACAGGCCAATTGTTGCGATGGTTATCGCCATCGTTATTGTAATTGTTGGTATTGTGATGGTATCAGGGCTGCCTATTGAGCAGTATCCTAACCTTACTCCTCCGGTAGTTCAGATTAAAGCTACCTATACGGGTGCCAATGCTATTGATGTAGAAGAATCCGTTGCAACACCTCTGGAACAACAAATTAATGGTGTTGATAATATGATCTACATGAAATCTACTAATGCCAATGACGGCACAATGCAGATTCAGGTATCTTTTATCGTTGGTACCGACCCCGATATGAATACTGTGCTTACTCAGAACAGGGTTAGCGCAGCACAGGCCAGACTTCCCTCGCAGGTTACCAAACTGGGTGTTACAACCAAGAAAACACTGCCAAATATCCTTATGCTTGTTACTTTAACATCCGACGGGCGTTACGATCAGAATTTTCTTGGTAACTACGCTATTATTAATATTAAGGATCAGTTATCCAGACTACCCGGCGTTGGTGATTGTAACGTGCTGGGAGCTTCTGATTATTCCATGCGTATATGGATCAGGCCTGATTTGATCGCTCAGATGGGAATAACAGTTCCTGAAATTTTGGATGCTATTAATCAACAGAATGTTATTGTGCCTGGTGGCAAGTTTGGCGGCGAACCTGCTCCTGCCGGTACAGAATTTACTTACACTGTACGTATGCCGGCACGATTTAACTCTGCCGAAGCTTTTGGTAATATTGTTGTTCGTACTGATCCTGACGGTGCACAGGTGAAAATTAAGGATATCGCTGAAGTCGACCTGGGTATTGAAACTTACAACGCGTTCACTCGAATGAATGGTAAAACCTGTAGTGTTATCGCTCTGTATCAATCACCGGGATCAAACGCCGTTGACCTTGCAAAGTCGGTGGATGATGAAATGCAACGACTGTCGGAGTTCTTCCCCGAGTCTGTTGAATATGAAATATCTCTTGACGCCACCCTGCCTATTACTGCCGGTATTAAAGATATTATTGTTACTCTTATTATTGCAATATTTCTGGTAGTGTTTGTAGTGTTTGTGTTTATTCAAGACTGGCGTGCTACTCTTATTCCAACAATCGCTATTCCTGTTTCCTTAATTGGTGCCTTTATTTTCTTCCCTCTGCTTGGGTTTACTGTAAATGTTCTCTCACTGCTGGGTCTTGTTCTTGCCATAGGTATTGTGGTGGATGATGCCATCGTGGTGGTGGAAGCCGTACAGGTAAATATCTCCAAAGGTATGGATGCCAAACAAGCTACTCTGGAAGCTATGCGTAAGGTAACAGCGCCTGTTATTGCTACAACGCTTGTTCTTATAGCAGTGTTTATTCCCGTTGCCGGGATGGCTGGTATTACAGGTCGTTTGTATCAGCAGTTTGCTATTACTATTGCTGTTTCGGTATTTGTTTCTTCTATCAATGCTCTGTCGCTTAGCCCGGCATTGTGCTCTCTTTTACTTAAGGAACCTAAACCTTATAAGGGATGGCTGGGTAAGATTTTTGACGCTTTTAACAGGGGTCTGAAAAAGATTACCAATGGCTATATCAATCAAACAAAGGGTATTGCCATTAAGTTTAAAAGGGGTATTATATTCATTCTTGTGCTTACTATTGGTGCCGGTGTTTTATTACAATCAGTACCTAAAGGGTTTATCCCTGAAGAGGATATGGGGTATTTTTTCTTGAATGTTCAGTTGCCTGATGCAGCATCGCTGCAGCGTTCCAACAATATTTCCAAGCAAATTGAGAAGATTCTGTCGGAAGTCCCCGAAATAAAATATTATACTGTTGCCGCTGGTTACAGTATGCTTTCAAGTGCTTTTACATCCAACAGCTCATTTATGTTTATAACACTGATACCGTGGGATGAAAGGAGTAAAACGGCGAAAGAAATTATTGCTGAGGTAAACGTCAAGCTGTCAACGCAGATACTTGGTGCTAACGCTTTTGCATTCGGGCCTCCTGCTATTCCCGGACTGGGTAATGGCTCTGGCTTTGATATTATGATCCAGGATAAGGGTGGTAACACTCCTGAGTATCTTGCTCAATATGCTGGTAAATTTATTATGGAAGCCAATAAAAGACCTGAAATAGCCAATGCTTTCACAACTTTCCAGGCTACTGTTCCGCAACGCTATCTTGATGTGGACAAAGAGAAGGCCCTAAAGCTTGGTGTTAGTCTTGATGACTTATATCAAACAATAGGATCGTTTATGGGTGGTACTTATGTTAATGATTTTAACAGATTCGGCAGGTTGTATAAAACGTATATTCAGGCAGAGAATAAATATCGTGCCAACGAAAAGCAGTTGGAGAATTTCTTTGTTAAGAACAACAATGGCGACATGGTTCCTCTTAATACTATTGTAACTGTAAAAGATGTTAGTGGCCCTGACTTCACCAACAGGTATAACTTATTCAGATCAGTGGAGGTAACAGGAACACCTGCCAAGGGCTATTCTTCGGCACAGGCCATGACTGCCCTCGAAGAAGTTGCCAATGAGGTACTACCCAAGGATATGTCATATGCCTGGACAGCAATGTCGTACCAGCAGGAGAAAGCTACCGGTTCATTGGGGATAATACTTGTTTTCTCACTAGTATTTGTATTTTTGATTCTTTCCGGACAATACGAAAGCTGGTCGTTGCCAGTGAGTATTCTTATGGGTACTCCTTTTGCTATATTTGGTTCACTGTTTTTCCTGTGGCTGGCTCGTTTTATCAGTCCGTCATTTGAAAATAATATATTCGCGCAGGTTTCTTTTGTGATGCTTATTGGTATGGCTGCTAAAAATGCTATCCTTATTATTGAGTATGCCATTGATGAGTTTAAATCAGGTCGCGAACTGCTCGACGCTGCTTTAGTGGCAGCAAGGGAGAGGTTCCGTCCTATCCTTATGACTGCCTTCTCATTTATTTTCGGTATCTTCCCGTTAGTAATAGCATCAGGTACAGGTGCTGAATCCCGTAAGGTAATGGGTATGGCTCTTCTGGGAGGTATGGTAGTAGCTACATTCCTGGGAGTGTTTATGTATCCTATGCTTTTTGTCCTTATCGGAAAAATAGCCGGTTATGAGAAACAGCGTGAAAAGGATAATAAGAAAAAAGCTGCTCTGGAAGCACAGAATAATAATGATAAAACTCAAAGCAATGATTAAAAAGATATTTCCATTATTATTATTTGCCTTAATAGTTTATCTGTCGGGATGTAAGGTTGGACCTGATTACCAACGACCGGAATATACCGGTCCCGACAGCTTCCGGTATGCACAGGCAAGTACTGACACTGTTGTTAATCTGCGGTGGTGGGAGCTGTATAATGACCCTACACTAGACTCATTAATAGACCTCGCACTGCAAAACAACAAAGATCTGTTGGTGGCAGCAGCCCGTGTAGAAGCTGCACGTATAAATGTAGGATATACCAGTGCCGATCAATGGCCTTCTTTTTCTTTTGACATTGGTGCCGCCAGTGGCAATTTCAATGGCGCTAAACTATCGTCGCGGGCTGATAACTTCTTCGCATACCCTCAGGTAAACTGGGAAATAGGCTTTTGGGGTAAATACAGAAGGTTAACAGAATCTGCAAGAGCTGATTACCTGGCAACAGAATATGGCAGACGATCTGTTCAACTAAGCCTTATTACTAATGTGGCAGCTACATATTTCCAACTGTTATCGTATAAGTCGCAACTGGAGATATCCAGAGCTACACTGGCATCCCGCGACAGTGGCCTTACTATTATTGAAGAGAGATATGAGTATGGCGTTGTGGCGGAGCTTGATCTTAATCAGGCACAAGTTCAAAGGGCTATCTCTGCCGCTGCTGTACCGCAATATGAAAGGGCAGTAGCACAAACAGAGAGTTCTTTAAAAATCCTGCTGGGTGATAATCCCGGTAATATGGCTACTCATGAAAGATTGTTTGGTATTGAATTTCCATCAGAAATACCTGTGGGACTACCTTCACAGCTACTCGACCGTCGTCCGGATATTTTGGAGGCTGAAGCAAATGTTATGTCACAAAATGCTTATATAGGAGCAGCAGAGGCTATGCGACTGCCTTCTCTTAATCTTACTGGTTTGTTCGGCCTTGGCAGCGATGAGCTTAGCTCTCTTACTACAGGACAAATGGCTTGGTCGGCAAGTGGTAGCCTGCTGGGACCTATCTTTGAGTTTGGTAAAAACAAGAAAAGAGCTGAAATAGCACGCTATGAGGCAGAAGCAGCTTTACAGCAGTATGAAAATACTGTGCTTATGGCTTTTAAAGATGTTGAAGATGCTCTTATCGCTATCAGCACGCTTAAGGCTGAGCTGGCTGCTCAACGTGAAAGGAATATTGCTGCTATTAATGCTGAAAAGCTGTCTGATAAGCGTTATCTGCTTGGCGAAACCAGTTACCTGGAGGTGCTGGAGTCGCAACGTCAGTCGTTCGATGCGCAACTGAATTATTCTCAAACACGTATGGAGCTGCTTTCTTCTTTTATCGGGCTTTATAATGCCCTTGGCGGAGGATGGATTACTCCGGAAGAAGAACAGGCAGCAGAGAATGGTAACTGATAGTATATAACGGGACTGAAGGGACTGAAGGGACTTGAGGGACTGAAGAGAACTTGAACTTTTCAACCCTTCAACTTTTAACTAACAAACTTTAAATTCATGAAAAACATATCTTTCTTAGTGGTGCTATTAGTGATGAGTGTCACTTCTTTTGGGCAATTTGATAAGTATTTCGAAGATCGTACGCTTCGTATGGATTACTATCATACGGGTGATAATAACAGTGAGGAGTATTTTTTTGATGAGCTTATTGCTGAGCCTTATTGGGGTGGGTCGAAAGTAAATCTGGTGGATACTTTTGAATATGGTAAGTATTATATAAAGGTGTTTAACAAGAGTAACGACTCATTATTGTATTCCAGAGGATATTCATCATTGTTTGGTGAGTGGCAAACAACTGATGAGGCAAGTAATATTAGGCGTGCATTCTCAGAAGCTGTGGTTTTCCCTTATCCTAAACAGGTTGTTGATGTTGTGATATACTCAAGGAACTGGGATGGTGTGTTTGAAGAGAAGTTCAGAATTACAGTAGATCCGGAAGATTATTTTATCAAAAGCGACCGCAGACTTGTTTATCCTTCTTTTGATGTTCACTTGTCGGGAGATCCGGCAAAGAATGTGGATATCGTAATTCTTCCTGATGGCTATTCGGAGGATGAGATGGGATTGTTTATCAGCGATTGTAATAAGTTTGCACAGGGGCTGTTTGAATATGAGCCATACCGCAATAACAGTCATAAGTTTAACATAAGAGGAGTTCTGGCACCTTCAGAGGATTCGGGAAACGATATTCCTGCCGACAGTGTTTGGAAGAGCACACTGATGAACACTAGCTTTTATACTTTCGACAGTGAGAGGTATTGCATGACAATGGACAATAAAAGCGTAAGGGATCTTGCGGCAAATGCGCCATACGATCAGATTTATATTCTTGTTAACACAGAGAAGTACGGAGGAGGAGCCATATACAACTATTACAATGTTAGTGTTAACAGTAATAGTCAGGCTGCTAAGATATTCATCCATGAGCTGGGACATGGTTTTGCCGGTCTGGCTGATGAGTACTACACATCATCAACATCGTACAACGATTTTTACAATCTAACAGTAGAGCCCTGGGAGCCGAATATTACCACTTTAGTGGATTTCGGCAGCAAATGGGAGGATATGGTAAAGAAGAGGATACCAATACCAACACCAGCCACCGACAAGTATAAAAACAAGGTTGGAGTATTTGAAGGCGGCGGATATGTAAGCAAGGGAGTTTACCGGCCAGTGGAAGATTGTTTGATGAAGTCATTTGCAGGAGATTCTTTTTGTCCGGTTTGTGAAAGAGCTATTCAGAAGATGATTGATTTTTATGGGGAGTAAGGGTATTGAACTACTGCTATTGTCTGAAAAAGATTTTAGGATAGATAGTAAATACTGTGGAGTGAGCAGTGAACAGTAATCAGTGAGCAGTGAGCAGTGAACAGTGAGCAGAGCGTTTCTTTATAGGTACTCAGGGAGCCTGCAAGTTGCTTCATCGCAAAGTAGCATTTTCGCTCCGTCGCTATTTATTGTCTGAACAGGATTTCAGGATTAACAGGACTCTTTGTGGTATAGGTGGTTGATGTTTAAATTTTGCGTACCCCCCACTGAGCTTAGTTTCATCCGCAATGGAGGCGGACACGTGCAACTACGCTCGTATATCATCAAATTACAATTGAACAGTTATTGTACAGGATTATATGTGCAATATTTGGGGGTAGTTGCAAACTACACCCAGATGGGGTATTTGGCATGTGCAATGCGGAGCGTGCATACCATCCGCTCCACCTGCTAAAAATCCACTCCGCCTAAAATGTCAATGGTCAAAAAATCGTCTTTGTAGTTGATGAACTTTGTGTTATAGATGTGTAGGCTTTGCATGGAGAAATGTTTAAAATGAGACACTAATTAAAAGAGAATAAATGAAGAAAGGGGAAAATAGTTTTGAACAGGAAAGAAAACGTAAAGCCCTACCCATCAAGGATTTAGAGGGATTTTAGGGGAGGAAGGAAAGAAGAAAAGCAAGGCGGGAAAAGGGATGCAGGAGGAACCCACCAATTGTTAATAACTTTTCTGGAGATACCTTTTTAAGCATAGAAAATGAAAGTTTAGGTGTAAGGATTGAACAGAAAAACAAAAACCCGGACGATGCCGGGTTTCAAAAGGTTTTATTTTCGATTTCTAATTACTCGTATATAATATATTGGATCATAGATAACATTAAGAAAGATAAGCAACAACAAATTCAACAACCCGTCTTTTCGATTATTCCAAACAACAATTGAATATATCCAAAATACAAATGAAACTAAACCTGCAAAACGAAAAATCCCTTGTGATGCATATTCTCTTATAAATTCCCCTAATTGTCTCTTTGATTCAAAATCACTTGCAAAGTAAATGTAAAAAAGGGGTATTGAAATAATTGATAAAGCATACAAAATACTTATTATCCAACATATAAACCAAAAAGCTGTTTTCCTATTCATCTTATTATTATTTTCAAATTAACTACCTGTTTCGTTCTTCTTATGGCACTTGGGGTTTTGTATTTTCGACTGGTTTCTCTTCTGTTTTAGAACCCCCACTGAGCGTAGTTTGAAACTACGCTCGCCTATCAAAAAAACAATAAGAACAGTTACTGTACATAATTATATGTGCAATATTTGGAGATTGTTGCAAACTATAGCAAGATGGGGGGTTGTTGTTAATCTACTGAACTTTTTAACTCTCCGTTATTGTATGACATAGTACTTTTTGTTCCATCTTTATTGATAGTTACCCATACTCCCTCTTTTTTGCCATTTGAATAAAAACCAGTGGTTCTTAAGTTTCCGTTATCATCATACAATTCAACTTTTCCGTTTAGCATATTATCCAAATAATTTCCATGTTCAGATAGTGTACTATTCTTATTGTACAGTTTGTATTCTCCATTTTTAGAACCACTCTTGTATTTAATTTCTCCATAGAGACTTCCATCTTCATGATAGTGTTTAGATAAGCCATCCAATACTCCATTCAGATACTGTTCTTCAATTTTGAGAACTCCTGATTCATAATAAGAATATGCTATTCCTTCAATTTTATCATTAGAATAGTTCATCTTGACTTTTAGTATATTTTCAGGATAATATTTATTAAAAGAACCATCCAATTTACCTTTTTTATAATTAGTAACTTCTTTGATATCACCATTCTCATAATAAATGATCGCTTTTCCATCTATTAAATTATCTTTAAATTTTCCTTCAAATTGTAAAGATCCACTAGAATAATACATCTGGGCTTTTCCTTCTTTTGAGTCTTCTTCGTTAACATAATATAACGCTTTAAGTTCACCACTTTCATAAAACTCCTTCTTCTCAATTGTTTCATTACAACTTGTGAAAAGCAATAATGAAAAAACAAATAATATGTATTGTTTCATCATAATTTATCTTCCTTGATTATATTCAAAATCAATAATCCAATAAAGTACTTAGCAATAACTTTTTTATTGGAATATCCTTTTAACTTTAATTTTCTTGCAAGCCTTGTATATAAAAAAATATTAAAAACAGGAAAACATTTTAATATCCCAAAAATTCGTATTGGAGTATTGAATGACTCTGTATATAAATATAGTAACATGGGATTTATTAATCCTATGCTAGCGTATATTGCCAATTTAATCTTATTGCTTTTAGCAAAGCTGTAAAAAACAGTAATATTATCTCTGTGGTCACAAGAATATAACAGGCTTATCATATTTATCAAAAGCATAATTGGAATAACTGCACCGATAACTGGATGGAAAATATTAGTATTAATTGATAATACCCAAAAAAATAGAGACACAAAAAAGTACAATACATTCAAACACAATCCGACAAATAACAAAATGGTTAGAAACAAAGAGAGATGTGCGATAATCTTCATTTTACATCTATTTAGAATTCGTCAAATGCTTTTACTATTTTTCCAACATCAATGGAAATATCGACACCAACTATAACACTTGCTTTAATGTCCAACTTGCTTCCTACATCTACGCTAACTGTTGATAATTCTGGATCTGTAGTACTTGTTTCCTTTTGGCCAGTTCTTTTATTCGTTTTTATCTCAGCAGTTTCTGTTGTTTCAGCAGCAATACCAAACACACTAGCACTAATAGTCTTAGTACCTCTCTCAACCTCAAATTCAGTTGCTACTTCCACTCCTCCCTCTGGAGTATAGATTGTTTCTGTTCCAACTTCTGTTGTTTTAACAACTTCTGCTACTGTTGAAGTACCAAAACCTCCAAAACCAAGGCTGTGACCATATCTTGTTGGAGAATCTTCCTGTGCGATATGACTAAAACTCCCTTCCCTAACTCCAATTAAATCTTTACTGCCAAAATTTATATGCGCAGAGACAGCAGGCCTTCTGGCTGCCTTTACTTCAGCACCTGCTTGAAACCCAACAGTAATTGAGGCTGTAATACTAGAACCAAGAGCCTTCAAAAAGTCCCAAGGTCCCTCTCCATTATAGTCAACAAATCTAATTGGGTTGTTTTCTGCATAAACAAAAGGAGATTGAAAACTATATTTTTCAGCAAGTGGGTCTAATATGTGAAAGCGTGCAATCTGCGCATCATAAAACCTCGCCCCATAATCATACCACTCAAGCTCAAAATCATCCTGAAATTCTTTGCCGTTGTATAGATATTTGTTTTCATTTAGTACAGGTATATTACTGAACAAACCTTCCATTTCCATTCCAAAAGGATAATAACAGTTTGCTTGTAATATTATGCCATCATCATTAAACACTACCCTGTTGTTACCAAGGTGATCTTTAATATAATACTGGTATTCAAGCTCATTGTTATTATCGATTTCAGGTATTACCCTTCCTTCGGTAGTTAACAAATACTCAAATTCATTACTATTGTAAACAAAATCACCCATATAATCAATTGTGCTATTTAGTGTGCCATCAGCCCAGGTTTGTTTTCGCAGCTTACGTCCTAATGCATCGTAAAGATAATATATTATTGAATAACTAGTATTGTGGGTTAACTTGTTTTTTGGTAAAGGGTAGACACCTGTCTACATTAGACATGAAACTGCGCTTTGTGGGGAAGTATATAACATTTCATCATAGGCAAATACTATCTTATCCCTTATGTACTATCAATGTATACAATTAGTGCTGAGAAAACACCTTCTGCCATTTGTATAAAATCATTTTTCTTCTTGTGTAATCAATATTCTGATGCGCATCAGGATTGTTTCTGATGCGCATCAGGATCACTTCTGATGCGCATCAGAAAACTATTTACTCAAGTGAAAACATGTGTTTTCTCAAGTGAAACAATGCGTTTCCTCAAGTGAAAAGAAAGAGTTCAAAAAAGCATTTAAAACTTAAAGTAAAATCAGGTAAAACAATATTAAATAGAAAAGAAAAAAGAACAGTCCGTTCACATTTCCAGATCGTATTATGCGTCTCAAATAAACAATAGCTTTTCAATTTATTCACAGTGGCATTTAACTCCGGGATTATGTCTCTGTAACTGCTTACATCCGTTATAATATCTTGTCAACCATATTCAAGGATTGATATCTTCCTATCCTCCACCTCCAAACCTCTAGCAATGTATAAAATATTCATTGATCTTACTCAGGATACTTTTCTTTCTCCGGTATGATATAGGTACTACCCCCACTGAGCGTAGTTTGAAACTACGCTCGTCTATCAAAAAAAAGTTAGAGCCCTGCGGCTTTGAGCAAAATAAGCATAAGCGAATTTATCGATTCTAAGTAAATAAATTAAAATCATCAAGGCACCCCCCCCCCTCAGCTTATCAAAAAGTGCCAATAATACTGTCCTAAGAAATTCAATTTGGAGTTAATATTTTATTGTTGAAATCACCAAATAAAAATCTTTATTAAAAAAAATACCGGACAAATGCGGACAAGTGCGGACAATACCAGTCAACGCGTTGTATATGTGTATTTTGTAGCATTTATTTACTTATCTTTGTGCCAATATTAACATTAACCAAAATGAACAAAAATCGTAACATTAGAAGTATTAATCAGCCTGAAAATTATCCCAAAACAGATGCTTTAATTGAGCTTAACAGCACTCAAGAATTGGAAGATCATGTAGCATGTTTTTGTGTGGAGAAGAAATCCCCGCTATGTTATGTTAATGCGGAATGCAAGATGCTTAATAATTATTCAACGCCGAATAAAAGACAATTGCATGTAAGCAAGTCAAAGTTTCTCCAGGATAGCGAAGGTAATAACAGTTCCAGCAGACTATTGTCAACCCTATCAGCTATAGTAGCTTTGTTACTTGCACTATTAGCAATAACTATTAATAAAATAGACCCAATAACAACCCTGCCGATTGTTATAGCATTATTGTCGTTTTCAGCCGGCCATAAGTCTTTGAATACTTATCTTGAAAATCAAGTGACCAGGTGACGAAAGTTACTGAGTGACAAATAAAGCTCAGTTAAATTTCATTTTTCATTTTTCACCTTGTCGCTGCCTAACCGCCTCAGGCGGTTCCCTTGTCACTTTTCATTCTTCATTCTTCATTCTTCATTCTTCATTCTTCATTTTTCATTCTTCATTTTTCATTCTTATAACCATGTCTTACAAAGAAAAATCATTTATATATTGGTTCGCTTTCATAGCAGCTTCATTAATAATCGCCAGCTCAATGGGAATCATGACCATGTACAGAAACATTGCTGTGATGGCTGAAAAGCAGAACAACAACAACATCCGTGTAACTGAACTATACAACTATCACAACAAAGATGTTGAGCTCATTCGCCAGGATATAAGAGACATACGTAATGCCCAAAAAGAAATTAAACAAGATATTAAAATCATTTTGCAGAAAGTAAGACCGGGATAAGGGAACCGCCTGAGGCGGTCAGGCAGCGACAAGGTGAGAATATCGCGCAGCTCACCATCCGCCGGTAGGCGGACACAGCTCACTATTCATCCGACCGAGTCGGACACGGCCACCATTCACTATTCACTATTCACCATTCACCATTAACCATTCATATAAATATTTTTTCTATATTTGACACTTGTTAATTATTGAGACTAAAAAAACTGGACTTGCTAAGATGCTATCACACTTAAATTGGTTTGTTATTGAAGTAGTTTTTTGCTTTTTTTTGGTTTTGGTATAGGGTTGTGTAGCAGAATGTTGTACGAGTTGCGTGTGACTGAGGGAGCGGAGTTGTGGATGAAGTGAA
Organism: Bacteroidales bacterium; assembly: GCA_963676635.1. Lineage (GTDB taxonomy): Bacteria > Bacteroidota > Bacteroidia > Bacteroidales > F082. The sequence continues at coordinate 2,911,840 of OY781105.1, read as the reverse complement.
ACAGTAGTGAGTGCAGATTGCAACAACCCCCAAATACTGTAAATATAATTCTGCATAGAAACTATTCTTATTTTTTTTGATAGGCGAGCGTAGTTGCACGTGTCTGCCTAAGGATGAAACTACGCTCAGTGGGGGGAATTTTTACTTTTTATCAGAATCCCAAAGGCAAACTTGTATTAAAAAAGATTTTGAACAAAAGAATTCAAGATAACGTAAATTAACTTTAAATGACAAAAACAGACATTGAAAATATTGTTTCCAAATTCAAAAGTCAAATGAATCCTCAAGACAGATACACTTCATTTGATTATTGCTACAATTATTTCATAGTAACAAAAGATATTACTCAAGATTTCGAAAAAAGTTGTTTAGTTCTTGGATTCTATTTGGCAAGTTGGGGAATGTTTAGAGGTTCTAGTTTTCTACTTCAAAAAAGTGTAAAACAGTTTGAGTCAACAATTAAATATATTGCAACATTAGATAAGTCGGTATGGCTAATAGACGTTGACAATTACGATAACAATAATATTCAGACAATTATCAAAATTTATAATGACATTAAGAAATGTCTGATTGACAACAACAATGCTGATTTAACTTTAATAACAAAAATCCTTCTTGGAGTTTTTGGATTTATTCCTGCATTTGACAATTATTTTTGTAATTCTTTCAGAAAGATTTCCAATGGCAAATGTGGCTTTAGAAGAGTCAATGCCAATTCATTGTCAATAATAAAAGCATTTTATGAGAACAATAAAGTGCCAATAGACAAATTATCATCTGAAACTTTTACAACTGATTTTAAGACTAATAAAAAAACAAACATAAATTATCCGAAGGCAAAAATCATAGATATGTATGGTTTTACGTCTGGATTAGAAAATAAAACAACGACCGCATAACATTTTACATATTGCATAGCGGTTTCTGTGTGTATGCGTAGCTCAGATTCCCTCCTGATTGTCTCAGTCCTCACGGACAGACAATCACCCGCAATCCGCTACGACAACATATAATTTATCATTAGTATTTATTTTAAAAGAATTCATATTTGCAATTTAATTTCATATTGAGTAATTAAAATTTTAACATACCTTAAATTATGCAATTTAATTTCATTTTATTAAAAATGATTACATTTGCAAAAATTTAAACAAAAAGTCATGTTATTAGAATATAACTTCGAAAACTATAAATCGTTTCACGAATCGAATACATTATCAATGATTGGGGTTCGTTCGTTTAAAGAACATGAACCAGATAATATATTTCACTTTGAAAAATTCAAAGTTCTTAAAAGTGCGGCAGTTTACGGTAATAACGCAAGCGGAAAAAGTAATCTCATGAATGGATTACAAAAGATGAAACAATTAGTTAAATCTTCATTTAGAGATGCTTTAGTAGAGAAAGGAGAGATTCAAATCGAAAAATATTTACTAAACAGCGAGTCTGAGAAAACACCTACAAAATTTGAAGTTGTATTTGTTCAAAATCAGATAAGGTATAGATATGGATTTGAGATTGACAATAAACAGGTTACTGGAGAATGGTTATTTCATACAACTACAAAAGAAGTACCACTTTTTGAGAGAAAAAATGATGAATTCATCATCAATAAATCATCATTCCAAGAAGGTTTAAATCTTGAATCTAAAACTCGAAACAATGTTTTATTTTTGAGTTTGGTTGCTCAATTTAATGGAGAGATTTCTAATCGAATTATAGAATGGTTTAATAATTTAAACTTCATTATTGGTTTACAAGACTTTGGCTATAGTGTATATACAATCGAAAAACTAAAAAATGATAAAAACTTCAATAAATGGTTGTCGCTAATTATTAGAACCTTAGAAATCTCAAACATAACTATTGAAGAAATCGAAATTAAAGAAGATGATATCAATAAAATTGTACAGAAAACAAATGACAAATCTCTAGCTAATTTCTTTGATGCATTAAACAAATTACAGCAAACAGGAAAGAATAAAATTCAAATTTCCACATGGCACAAAAAATATGATAAGGATAATCTTCTAATTGATACAATACCATTTGATTTTGAAAATCAAGAATCAGAGGGAACAAAAAAGTTTATTAATTTATTGGGTCCATGGTATGATACTTTAAAAAACGGGAAAATTTTAATAATTGATGAACTTGATTCCAGACTTCATACACATCTAACCAAAAAGTTAATTGAGCTTTTTCATAAATTCAATAAAAAGAATGCACAATTAATTCTTACCTCACATGATACTTCTTTACTTGACAAAGAATTGTTAAGACGAGACCAGATTTGGTTTACAGAAAAAGACCAATTTGGCTCATCACATCTTTATTCATTAGCTGATTTTAAAACTGAAGATGTCAGAAAAACCTCTTCTTATAATAAAAATTATCTAAATGGTAAATATGGCGCTATTTCCTTTTTTGACATTGACAATAAACTAATTGAATTAATGTACGATGAGTAGCCCCCAAAGAAGAAGAAAAGGACTAGAGTTTAGAACTGGTACTCCAAAAAGATTTGTAGTATTTAGTTTTAAAGACTTCGACATTAATCAAGGACAAAAATTTGAGGAATGGGAACAAGAACAAATTCTTTCAAATATGCTTACTCGTTTGAGAGTGATTTGTGCATACTCAGTTGAAGAGGCACTGGCAAAACAAATCATTAAAATCTATAATTCATTTCCAGAAAATTCTGACTTCAATCACCCAAAGTATGTTCCGGAAGGAGTCAAATGGGCAACGATTAGAATAAAGGGGAAAGAGCGTGTTGCTGGATATGTTGAAGATAATGTCTTTTTCGTAGTATTTCTTGACAAAGACCATCGGTTCTGGATTTCTGAAAAGAAAAATACATAAAAAAGGAAATCCCAATCGAGTAGATAACCGTAAGCCTTAAGACTCACGGAGCACCTCTCACACCACTGTATCCCGAAAAGCTTTCGGGAGATCGCGTATACGGCAGTTCCTTAAAACATAAGAAAAAGCGAATTTTTTTAGTTATTGTTGGAAACCTTTTGATATAAACTAAGCATAGATACATAACCGGGTAAGGTTTGGCGCTCTTAAAATTTCGTCAATTAATTCCATTGTTTAACTAATTAAAATTGTTTCCCTTGTTACGCTTTCCGTGGGCTTGCATTGATCAAAGCAATGTACATCCGTCAGGAATTAATAACGTTTTAAAGTTCAGTCCTTCATCAATTTGTGAGACCTCTCCAGGTAAAAGCTCATTCCTTTAACCTATCCCCGGCATATCTACATCATAGAGATTATTGGTCAGGGGCTTTACAAAGATGTGCTTGCTTACCCTCCCTATGTTGTCTCATATATGCTTCCTGTTCGTCGATACAGGTTGTTGCAGTCCTGCTTCCTTCAGTGCTTTCCTCACGAAAAACCAGCTTGCAGCTTGCTAATTGGCTTCACTAACTTGCCAATAAGGGTCTTTCACCCTCTGGAATAATTAAGTTAACACACCCTTATTATTCTAAAGACATCAAATAAATTTGTATTTTCGGAATTTATTCAAAGCTTGCAGATGGGTGTACTGCAGATTAGCTGGGCACACACAATAAATATACGTAATGCGTGGCGATTTGGTAAATTTGAGCGTTAGTACAATTAATAAACAAGGTAGCGGTTTGACAGTGAAGTGCCTTGAAATCCCGCACTACGCATATTCGAACCATTGTACCCAATATGAGAAAAACCCTACCTACTATGAAAAATAGATTAATAATACTTGGATTCTTGATTTCGTTGATGATGTCAAGTTGTATAGTTTATCATCCTATGATAACTGATATTCCCTTAATTAGCAAAAAAAACGATTTGAGAATTGATGCAGGAATTTCAATTGTTCCTTCTACAAATGCAACCGTTTCATACGGACTGACTGATAAAATTGCAATTCAAGGATTTGGGAGTATTGGAGCAGATGACAGGTATTATTTTCAAGCAGCAACTGGATTATACAAGAATAAAGGTGACAACAAAATTTTTGAACTTTATGGTGGATTTGGCTATGGATACGGAAACGCTTACAACGATGCAAATCCAGGAAATCTTTTAGGTGATTATCAACTCTATTTTGGACAAGCAAATTTCGGAAAGATTTCAAGTAATTCTTCAAACTTTGAAACTGGATTTGGAATAAAAGCTGGTTACCTTCATTCAAATCTAACAGACAAAAATTATTATGACTGGACATCAGAAACGGGACCATTTAAGACTTATCATGACGAAAGTATTTTGATTGAGCCAGTTGGATTTATACGATTTGGAGGACGTAGATTAAGAATAAATATAAAACTTGGCGGAACTTTAATTTATCAATTTACTAATACAGACAGAATTTTACCTTATAGCTATTTGAATCTTGGAATAGGATTAAATTACAGATTATGAGCAAAATACCGGGCACAATAAATAAGTCTTCTAAAGGCACGCAGTGCCAGATTTGAAGACCGTGTTGAACGAAGCCAGACACGAAGCTATGGGTTTTAAACATTTTTAAATTGATTTTTTAAAGGAAAGAAAATTGGTTTTGCAGGACTGGATTATATTGCCTGATTATTTTCGTTAATATATTGGGAATTCCGGTTCTGTTTTCAGGAAGATTTTTATTCAAAACCATTCAGTCAGGGAATAGGCCTTGTAGAATACCCCTTTCTAAGACAATGCTAAATTAGACAATTTTATTCAATTTGTTTATTTAATGATATTAACAAATAAAAAGTACCACACCTACAAAAACAATCCTATAACATTATAAGTTCTGATTCTTATACCTTCTAAAACCTCTAGCAATGTATAAAATATTCATTGATCTTACTCAGGATATTTTTCTTTCTTCGGTATGATATAGGTACTACCGACTTATCACTCATAATTATAAATCCACCATCGCCTTTTCTGATTGAAAGAATATGCGCCACATTTACCAGATGTGATCTGTGTGGTCTGATAAAACAATGATCACTTAACATATTTTCAAACTCCTGTAGGTTTTTTGAAACACAGAGCTTTTCTCCGTCTGTTAAATAAAAATTTGTATAACTCTTGTCAGCTACACATCTTATAATTTTGTTAAGTTGAATAACAAAACTATCCTCTGCCGTTTGTAATATTATCTTCTGCTTTATATCATCGCTAAGATAATTTTCAGCATCATATAATATATAATCGTTTTTTTTCATAACTTTAGCTATATTTTTATATAATCAGGTTATAATTAAAACATAACTGTAATTAAAAAATGGACTGGTCTCGATGCAAAGATAATACTAATAATCAGAATACCAAATTATTAAACAAATACCCTATCATGATATATCGAGCGTACTGTTATTAGCAACAAGCGTTGCCAAGTCCCTTTTGTCTCTCTATTCTCCACTTCGCATTTTCACAAAGTCACAAAGTCACCTCTTCGCATTTTCGCCAACTCGCAAATCGCTAATCCCACTCCAGTGTATTAACCATATGCTTAATATCCTCCGTAAGGAAATCAATAACAGGGCTCAGTGAATCATTATTAGGCAGTATATCGAAATACAAAGCTCCTCGTAAAAAATGATTTGCACTATCAGTTACAAAAAACTGGTATGGCGAAGCAGCTCCATCTCCCTCTATTACATAAGTAAGACCATAAATATGTTTAGTACGATCGATAATCATACTATCATATATATTATCTGCCTTTGGTATGTGCTTAGATACCAGCTTATATGAATCCTCAAGATAAGTAGCCAGGTTATTATTAACTGGTTTATAACTTAAGTAAATAGTGGCCTTAAACTGAGGCACCTTTACATTCATCCAATATTTTTTGTCATCACTGTTTTCAAAATTTTCTATTTCTGCGTAAACAGGATATTCAAAAAAATAAGGATATGTTGTGTCTGATTGTATATAACTGTGCTCAGGAAGAGCTATGCGCATATAACCCCTGGGCAGTGGTGTATAGTTTCTTCCGTTACAGCCAATAATAGTCAATACTATAGCAACAAAAAACACCTTTATATATATATGCATACTATTTCTCCTCATCAATCTTCACTTTAAGTTCAATAATCCTTCTTTCATCTGCCTTTGTTATTTCAAAACGAAAATTTGAGAAATTAATTACCGAACCCGGTTCAGGAATTTTCTTTTCAATTTCCAAAATTAATCCTCCCAGAGAATCAGACTCACCACGAACTTCTTCAAAAACATCATCATCTACTTCCATTATCTTGCAAAAGTCGACAATAGGAGTTTTAGCTTCAAAAATATAAATACCATCATCAAGCTTACTAAACTTAAACTGATGAGAGTCAACATCAAACTCATCGCTGATTTCTCCCACAATCTCCTCAATAATATCCTCCAGCGTAATAATCCCAGATGTACCTCCATATTCATCAACAACAATAGCAAGATGCATCTTCTTCTGGCGAAAGTCCTGAAGAAGATCGTTGATATGTTTATTCTCAGGAACAAAAAACACAGGTTTACGTATCAGCTTCTGCCAGTAGGCATTAGAAGAGCTGTTAGGAATCGATAACAAATCCTTTATATAAAGTATACCAACAATATTATCAAGAGTATCCTCATATACTGGTATACGTGAAAACCCCGAAGAAATAACAATATCATTAACCTCACTAAATTTCATTTGCGTGTCGATAGCGGTAACATCAACACGCGATATCATAATCTCGCTAGCCTCTTTCTCACCAAATGTTGCAATCCCTTTGAGAATAGATTTCTCATCTTCTGTAACTGTATTATCAGAAGTAATCTCGAGAGCATCACTCAAATCACTCATAGAAATATTATGGCCTCGTTTCGATATTTTTTTATCTATTACAGAAGTAGATGATACCAGCAAATGACTTAGGGGTTTAAAGAACCAAACAAGCCCTTGTAGCGTACGCACCATTAGATGTGCCACAGCAACTGGTTCTTTATTGGCAAGTATCTTGGGGATTATTTCTCCAAATATCAGTAATATCGATGTAACAATAACTACTTGTACTACAAATACCAGTATTGCATTTGCTTGAAGATTAAATATACCTGCTGTAATGTAAGTTGATATCATTACAATACTAACATTTATAAAATTATTTGATATTAAGATTGTAGCCAATAACTTCTTAGGCACCGACAACAAGTTAATAATAGCTTTATCACTTTTTCCACCCCTTTGCTTTAAAGATTCCAGATCTGCAGGTGATAGAGAAAAAAACGCTGTTTCAGAACCTGAAACAAGAGCTGAGCAGATAAGCAAAAGAATAAGAATAAATAATGCGAATAAAGTATCAGGTGTAAATCCTATAAAAAACTTTCCGGTCAGCAGCACTAAACCGGATATGATAGATTCTGCATCAATGTCTTCCAAAATATTATTATTATGATTCAGATGCAAAATTAGTATAAAAAAAGATATTAGTTATGAAATTTGGGGTTTGTGTTGGATTATGTTGTAAATATTTGAGGGATTGAGGAATCCCTTAAGTTTGAAAAAATATTTATTCCATTGCAAAATTATAGCAGGTGGTCTATTGATGATCGGTATAGTAATCCGGGGAATCCCTCCTCCTTCATCGTTTGGGATGACAGCATATTTAGAAATTATCGTCCTGTTGCAATCCACAAAAATCGTACGTATTGCAGAGGCGTAATATTTTACGCCTTCTGACACGTATACTCATTCACTTTAAAAAACTAATAATAAAACGCCATAAGAAACTCAATGCTGAAGCTTTCACTTATATCTCCATGTCCCTCCTTGCCCGCCGTAGCTTTAGCATAGGAGGGTCCAGTCTCTCCAATCAATCACCCTAACTTAAAACGGAAGATCATCCTCCGGTTGTTGTGGAGGTATTTCAGTATTAGCATTACCTGTATTACCCTGATTATTATCCTGAACCTGCGAATTATCATAATCCTGATTACCATAAGTACCCTTTGGATGAGCAATCAGATTAATCTTCTCAGCCAATATCTCAGTAATATACCTCTCATTACCATCACGGTCGTTGTATTTACGGTTTTTTATCTTGCCTTCCACATAAACCATATCACCTTTGGCAATATTTTTCTCAGCAAGGTAACGATAGCCCACAACATTGTGCCACTCAACAGTATCAACCCAGTTGCCTGAGTTTCTGTCGCGGTACGACTCAGTAGTAGCCAACGAAAAACTAATCTTCTTTGTACCGTCATCAAAAGTAAATATATCAGGGTCCTTCCCCAGATGTCCTATCAATATAACTTTATTCAATCCTGCCATAATATCTATTTAATCTTTATACCCACATGATTATCAATAACTCATGGTTTAGTGGGCTGGTTAGTATATTTAATTCAAAAGTAATCAAAATTTCATTTCAATAAGAGTTTATAAAGAACTTTTATGCAACCAGAATAATAGTTTTTGTGTCTATTAACCTGAATTCACAACTGATAAGGCATAAGTTAGCCTTTAGAGACAAACTGCAATAAATGATAAAAATAAATCACTTATGAGAGTAAAAAAGAGCAATTGTTACTATAAAAATCTCATTAAAATACCTCTTCATTTGTTAATCATATCCACTCTATTAACAACAAAACTTAATTCACAGGTATACAACAATCTGCCAGCTTCTTTTCCTAAAATAATAATAAATACTAACACTCATATCGTTGAATCAGGCAAGTATTTTATGTCAGGAGCATATTTCTCCAACCCTTCACAATCTTTTACTATGATTATGGATACTACAGGAATGCCAGTGTATTTCCAGAGACAGGATTCGCGTGTTGTTGATTTTGATGTTCAACCCAACGGATTAATATCATACTATAAAGGAGCATTATACAATCCTCAGAGCAATTTTGTTGTAGTTGATAGTAATTTCAACACTATATATAACTGTGCAGCAATAAACGGATATATTACAGACCCTCATGAACTAATAATTCTCGAAGATAATAGTTACTGGATTTTAGGACTTGATATAAGGACTTATGATATGAGCCAGATAGTAGAAGGAGGTAACCCAGATGCATCTGTTGAAGGTTGTGTAATACAACATATCAGTAGCAACGGTGATCTTCTGTTCCAATGGAACAGCTGGGATTATATACCGATATTGGATTGCGACACACGCTTTGTTAACCTTACTTCATCTACAATTGATTATATCCATGCCAATGCATTGGATTTCGATTATGATGGAAACATATTGCTGTCAAGTCGTCATCTTAATGAGATAACAAAAATTGATGTGAATACTGGTGAAATAATATGGAGATTAGGTGGGAAGCAAAATCAGTTTACTATCTCCCCTGATGGGGATTGTTTCTACGGACAGCACTGCATTAGGTATTGCGAAGAAACCAATAGTTATGTTTTGTTTGATAATGGCAACTGGCATGATCCTGAGTATTCACGGGGTGTTGAATACTCCATCAATGTGGAAACCATGACAGCTACAAAAATAAAACAATTTTCTCATAATCCAAGCGTTTACTCATCTGCACAAGGAGGCATCCAACGTATTGCAAATCACAATACTATCGTAAACTGGGCATCCAATAGTCTTGATTTAATTTTTACTGAATTCGACGAACAATTAAATACAATTTTCGAAGCATCATGCCCTGATACATCTTTTGTTTGCTACAGAGTTTATAAATTTGACTGGACAAATACTCTTTTCAATATTGAAGATTCAGTACTTGAGTTTACAAATGTTTCCATTGGCGACTCGGTAACAAAAAGCATTACACTTAATAATAATCAAAATTCTCCTCTTATTATTAATGGCTATAACAGTACAGACAGCGCTTTTGTATTGGTAACAGAATTGCCTATTACAATTGAACCAAAATCATCAGTTAATATGGAAATAATGTTTAAGCCAGTTGAAAGTAACAAGTACAATTCTTTATTCTCATTGTTTCATTCAACTGACACATCGCGTATTGCGCAACAAATAAATGTTAACGGTACTATTCTAACAGGTACCAATTTACCAACAACTATAAACCAAATGTTAAGTGTTTTCCCTAATCCGGCAAGCTTAGCAACTACTATTTCCTTGCCTGATTGCAATTTTATTAATAATATCAACATTTATGATACTCGTGGCAATATCGTTCTTTCAAAAAATAATATTAACAAACATAAAATTGAACTAAAGCTTAATAGTCTCACATCAGGATTATATATTGTTTCTGTCTTTAGCGAAGGCAACAATTATTTTAATAAACTGATAGTAAAATAGCAGCTCCTAAACAAACACAATGCTATTCAACTATATGTTAACTTAAAATTATGAATTACTTTTTTAACTAACTCATAAATAATAACCCCAATTCTTACTTCTCACAACTAATATCTCCAACCCCAAAAAGTTACCCCCTTTTTATTAATTTTGCAATATAAAATAATTTGAAGATGGACTATAGAATAAAAATAATTACTCTTTTAGTAGCGCTGGCAATGCGAGCCACTGTATTTGCTGGTGAAGGCATGTGGATTCCCATGTTATTACAGAACATGAATGAGCAGGAAATGAAAGAAATGGGCATGAATATTACTGCCGAAGATATTTACTCCATAAACCACAGCAGTATGAAAGATGCCATTCTGCTTTTTGGCAGAGGGTGCACAAGTGAAATTATCTCAAAAAACGGTCTTCTTCTTACTAACCATCACTGCGGTTACAGCCAGATACAAAAACATAGTTCTGTTGAACATGATTATCTTACTGACGGCTTCTGGGCTATGAACCAAAGTGAAGAACTGCCCAATCCCGGACTCACAGCCACTCTCCTTAAAGAGATGAAAGAAGTGACTGATAAGGTTCTTGATGGCGTTAATGATAATATGACTATGCGTGAGCGTGATGAAATCATTAATGAAAATAAGAAAAAGATTATCAATGAATTTGAAGAAAACTCAGAATATAATGCCCAAATTAAGGACTTCTTCAATGGTAATCAGTATTATATGATGATAACAGAAGTATTTAAAGATATACGCCTTGTGGGAGCCCCTCCTTCAAATATTGGCAAATTTGGTGGTGATACCGACAACTGGATGTGGCCCAGACACACAGGCGATTTCTCACTTTTTAGAATTTATGTTGACAAAGAAGGAAACCCTGCTGAGTATTCAGAAGATAATGTACCCTATCAACCTGAGTACTATCTGCCCATTTCCATTGATGGAGTTGATGAAAACGACTTTACCTTTGTTTTTGGATATCCGGCAAGAACAAGCGAATATCTGCCATCATATGCTATTGAACAAATAACAGAAAAACGCAACCCCGGGAAAATAGAACTTAGGGGAAAAAGACTCGATATATTTGGTAAATATGCAGAAAAAGATCCTAAAGTAAGGATACAATATGCCAGCAAAGATGCACGTGTTGCCAATTACTGGAAAAAGATGATTGGCGAAAGTGGTGGTATAAAGCGTATGGACGGAATTGCAAAAAAACAAGCTTTTGAAAAAGAATTTGCTGCCTGGGCTGAAGAATCAGGTAATGAAAATTATACCAGTGTGCTTCCTGAATTCGAAAAGCTGTATTCACAACTTGAACCCTATGAAATTGCAACCGACTATCTGATGGAAGCTGGAAGAGCCATTGAAATTGTGAAGTATGCAGGCTCATTTGGTGCGCTGGTGAAAATGAGTAATAAAAAGGATGTTGACAAAGAGGCTGTGCAAGCAGAAATACAAACGCTGAAAAAACAAGCTAATGGCTTCTTTAAAGATTACTATATGCCCATTGATGAAGAGATTATGACTGCTATGCTGAGCATTTATGATAATAAGATATCAAAAGAGTTCAAACCAGCATTTTTCAACGAAATACATAAGAAATACAAGGGCAATTACAAAGAATATACAGCCCATGTATTTAAGAAATCGATATTCGACAACGAGGAAGAGATTAATGCTTTTCTTGATAGCTACAAGCCATCAAAATGGAAAAAAATTGCCAAAGATCCTGCCTTTATAATGAATGAAGAGATGAGGGATCTATACTATAATAAACTAAGTCCGGCGTTACTGTCATACGATAACTCCATTGATAGCTTACAAAGAATTTACATGAAAGCGCAGATGGAAATGAAACCTGACTACAGATTTTATCCGGATGCAAATTTCACACTCAGGGTAACCTACGGCAATGTTAACGGATATTCACCTGAAGATGCTGTAAATTACAATTACTTCACCACTCTTGAAGGTATAATGGAAAAAGAAGACCCTGATATTTACGATTACGTAGTTACCGACAGGCTCCATGAGCTATATAATAATAAGGACTATGGCATGTACGCTGATGATGATGGCACGCTGCATGTTTCATTTATTGCCAGCAACCATACTACCGGAGGCAACTCAGGCAGTCCGGTGTTAAATGCCAACGGTGAACTGATAGGAGTTAACTTCGACCGCTGTTGGGAAGGTACCATGAGCGACCTTATGTATGACCCTAAAGTTTGCAGAAATATTTCACTGGATATACGATACTTTTTGTTTATTGTAGATAAATACGCCGGAGCCGGATACCTGCTGCAGGAAATGAATATTGTGGATAATTAAACTTTGAACTGTAAACTTTGAATTTTGAACCCCTTACCGGTTGGTTTAATGGCATTTCAACGCCGTTGGTAATCTCAGGACCCTGTAGTGCTGAGAATGAAAAGCAGGTTATGTCGACTGCCAAAGCCATTAGTAAAACAGGAAAAGTAAAGGTATTCAGAGCCGGAGTATGGAAGCCACGTACACGTCCTGGCGACTTTGAAGGCATGGGTGAAGAGGCCCTTAAATGGCTACAAAATGTTAAAAAGGAAACAAACCTATTATTAACAACAGAAGTTGCCGAACCAAAACATGTGGAGCTGGCATTAAAATACGGTGTTGATATACTATGGATTGGAGCACGCACTGTAGTAAACCCGTTCTCTGTACAGTCTGTTGCCGACTCGCTAAAAGGCGTTGATATTCCGGTAATGATTAAAAACCCTGTTCACCCTGATTTAAAACTATGGCTTGGCGCCATTGAAAGAGTGTATGCTTCAGGAATTAAAAAAATAGCAGCCATCCACAGAGGATTTCACTATTTTGAGAAATCACAGTTCCGTAACGCTCCTATGTGGGAGATACCCATAGAGTTGATGCGCATTGCACCTTCACTGCCGGTTATTGTAGATCCCAGTCATATCTGTGGCAAGCCACAACTACTTCAGGAAATATCGCAGAAAGCACTGGACCTGGAAATGAACGGACTGATGATAGAAAGTCATATAAATCCTAATGTCGCTTTAACAGACTCATCACAACAAATAACACCCGCGGAACTTGAAATACTTATTGACAATCTTGTTATAAGAAACAAAAAAGGCAATGTGGATTTCCAGAACCACCTTGAAGAGCTTCGTACAGAAATAGATAAGCTTGATGGTGAATTACTTCAGATACTAGCCAAAAGAATGGAGATTATTGATGAAATTGGCGAGTATAAATGTGAGAATGATATCACTATCCTGCAGATGAAACGGTGGGCAGGGATTATAAACGACAGGTTAAGTATTGGCACTAACCTCAATCTGGATAAAGCCTTTCTGCGTAAGCTGCTGAACCTAATACACAAAGAGTCTATTCAACGTCAGGAGAATATTTTTATTAAAAAAGATTGTTAGAAAGCAACTTTACAACGAAATGAGTTAACTACAAGCCCGTTTAGGCTGTTAATATCAGCTATTAAAGGTATGTAAACTATCACAGATTACAAATCCCATTCACATCCACTTCTTCCTCCTGAAGTATAAAACCATGCCGCCACTAATAACTATCATAACAACTAAAATTATCCAGAAAGCCTGGTTATCACCCTGAAATGGAAGCAATACATTCATCCCATAAACACCAGTTAAAAAAGTTAGTGGCAGAATAATAGAAGAAATAAGAGTGAGTATCTTCATTATTTCATTGGTTTTGTTGGTCTGCATTGAGTCAAAAGTAGTAGACAGCCCTTCTATCAGCTCACCATAATCCTCTGTCATATCCCACATTTTATTGTAATAGTCAAGGATATTACCCCAGTAATCTTCCATATTATCAGCAAAACCCTCAACCTTACCTGATTCAAATTTATTAAAAACCCTCAGCTGTGGTTTAAACATAGTATTTATAGCAATAATATTCTTCCTGGTAACAGAAAGTCGCTCAATAATCCGGCGTTGCTTATTGGAGAACAGCTCCCTGTTAATAAGCTCAAGCTCAAGTCCGATCTTTCTCAGGATAAACACTGATTCTGTCATTAGCTTTTCCAGAATAGTATAGAGCAAAGCATCCGAGGTACCTATTTCAAAATCAATATCATTTTTTTCCTGTTCTTTGGCTTCTTCCACCAGTTTATCCACAACCCAATGAGTTTTTCCAACAGTGATAATAAAATCTTCACCCCAAAACACCTTAAGCTCCCTGGGTTTTACAAACAAGTTTTTACGATCAAAAACAGGGAAATGCAATATTAAAAAGTAATAATCATCATAAATATCGATTTTAGGCCTTTGATTAATCTGCTTACAATCTTCAATATCCAACTGGTGAAAATGAAATTTAGTTTCAAATTCATTGAAATCCTCATCAGTGGGATCGCTGATATGAAGCCATCTTAACCTACCTATTTTTATTACTTCTCTCATAAGTTGTCAAAAGTAAAAAAAATAGTGTTTGTTTATGGCTTTTATTCCAAAAGATAATTTTGACTTAACAACTTAAGCACAGTCAAAAAATAATGTATTACTTTTGGCCAATACAATTCCCTTTTATTGCAGGATGATAAATATCAGATACAGATGAAAAAACAAGTACTTTCGGTAATACTCATATTATTATATATATGCGCAGGCGCCCAAAGCTGGGAAAGAAGTTATGCACATCACGACATAAGAGCATCATTTGGCACACCAGCACCGGAATCAATTCAGAAATTTAATTCCGGAGTCCTTAACGATATCTTTCCGGAAGAAAGGTATGTGCGTGATAGTTATTCAGGTACCGGTGTTGTATCAGCAGGTTACAGGTATATCCCAAAAAGCGGAATTGTAATGTTCGGCGTTTCAGGAAGCTATCATACATCATCAGCCAAAATTTACAACGTTGGACAATATATTGGTATATTAGACAGACAATGTATAACAGTTGCCGGCGACTTCCAGTACAGATATAAAAATCTTAACAAAGTACAGCTGTATTCAGGATTGAGTATTGGATACACTGTTGGCACTGAAAACCTTGAATCTGTTCCTGAAAGTGGTATTGAAAACCAGTCGGGGAGCATCAGCAGCATAGCATGGCAAATAAATGCCATAGGGATGCGTGTTGGAGGTGACTTTGGCGGCTTCTTTGAAGTGGGTTACGGTTATAAAGGAATCATTAATCTGGGTATTTCTTACCAGATTTACTAAATCAGAATAAATTTTGACAATAGGCACTGTTAACATTGGAAACATAGCCATTGGTAGTGACAACCCTGTTATTGTACAATCGATGACAAACACTGATACTTCAGATACCAATGCCACAGTTAAACAAATTATCAAACTGGTAAATTCAGGATGTCAGATGGTTCGTGTGTCAACACGTAATATTCGTGAAGCTGAGAATCTGAAAAATATACAATCACAACTATCATCTGAAGGCATCACCATCCCTTTAATAGCCGATATCCATTTCAATCCCAAAGTAGGAGAAATAGCAGCACAATATTGTGAGAAAGTAAGAATTAATCCAGGCAACTATATTTCAGAAAAATGGAATAATGAACTACCCCGCGATAAAGTTATTACACATATTTGCGAAAAGCTAACCCCATTAGTAAATATCTGCAAGCAAAATAACACCGCTATCCGCATAGGAGTAAACCACGGCTCGCTTTCAAACAGAATATTACAGAAGTACGGCAATACAGTTACCGGGATGGTAGAGTCACTACTTGAGTTTATTGAAGCCTTCAGGAAGCTTGATTTTCATAACCTTGTGGTAGCCCTGAAAGCCAGTGATGTAAAAATAATGATCGAAGCAAATCTCCTGTTAAAGAAAGCCCTTGATAATAATGGATATAACTACCCCTTCCATTTGGGAGTTACAGAAGCCGGAAACGGAATAGAAGGAAGAATTAAATCGGCTGCCGGAATTGGCTATTTGCTGTCGCATGGAATTGGTGATACAATCCGCGTATCTCTTACAGAAAACCCTTTTAACGAAATTCCTGTTGCTTTAAAAATAGTTAATCTGTATGGCAGCAGAAACTTACAGGCTGTTCAATCTCCGGAAAAGATTAGCATTAATGCTGATGCAATAAAAAACATTAATATTCCGGTTATTACAGAGACTAAATCGAAATACACAGATTTTGATATTAATAATATATCATCACATAAAGGAGAGACAGATATCAGTGTTTTTAACTACAGAGGTGTAAGAGATGATGATTTGCCCATACGCATGGCTGTTGATATTATATCATATTATTATTCGCATACCATCCGTGGATTGTATATCAAATCAGAAGAATCAGAAAAAGCATCACTGTGTGCATTAATAATTTTACAAATAACCAGATTAAGGACTTCATTCACAGAGTTTGTGGCATGTCCAACTTGTGCTCGTACTACCATTAATGTGGAGAATATTCATAATAAGCTAAAAGAAAAAGCAGGAAGGATGAAAAACCTTAAAATTGGAGTAATGGGATGTATTGTAAACGGCCCCGGGGAGATGCATGATGCTGATTACGGTATTGTTGGTAAATCCCTTGGCAAAGCTGACCTCTACCGTAAAGGAAAAGTAATACAAAAAAACGTTAATGAAGAAGATGCTGTTGAAACCCTGCTAAGATACATCCGAACAAAATAATTCATTATCTTTGGAACCCAAAGTCCTTTTCTATGAATGACATAATTGAAAATATCAACAAAGTATTTGACAACAGAATCAGGTTGGGAATAATGATACTTTTATCACAAAGCAACTGGGTAGGATTTACAGTACTACGTGATAAACTAGATCTAACAGACGGAAATCTTAACAATCACATTTCAGCACTTGTTAAGCATAATATGGTAAAATCGAAAAAGCAATTTATTGACAACAAGCCAAAAACTACATACAAGATAACACGTCATGGTATAAGGAAATTCGAAGAACATCTGGAAGCCATTGAAAAATTGAAAGAATACAGGGGTTAAGCAACCCGGCTTAACTTTCATACATACTACCAATTTAATTCATGAACACTAAATCCGCTGGATTTGTATTCATCAATAGCTATTCTTTTTGATTCATTGGCATTGGCAATAGTAACAAAACCATTCTCAATAATATAAGCCTGATCAAACTCAACCCAATTAGGGAACGTTTTTCTAATTACCCTGTTAAACTCTTCCTGAAGCTGATGAAGTCTAGTTTGTTTTTTAACCGGACTAAAAAACACATTGTAACTTTCAGAACCATCACCATTAAAATCACAATAGCAGGAAGCAAATACATAATAATATATATTTTTCTGGCCTGGATAAACCACCACAGTGTTATTCCATATATTCTCAGAACTTTTATCAATAACAGTATCCGTATGCACAGGATCATTTCTGTACACCCTTGAAATAAATTGATAATTTTGAGACATCCCCGAAACCACAGCATCCAAATCGCCGTCGTTATCATAATCGCCCCATCGCCCATCACTCATATACAACCCCGTGATATCAGCATGAATATCATAAAAACCCCCATTCCGGTCATTTCTATACACTTTGGATACAGGACCATTAGCACTTTCACCCGTAAGAAGCAAGTCCAAATCACCATCATGATCCATATCACCCCAGTCGACTGATCCTGAACGTACATTCATAAAACCAGGGAAAACCTGACTAAATCCTCCCGTACCATTATTTCTATAAAGCCGGCTTTCAACAGAGCCATTTTGAGATTCACCAACAATAACCAAATCCTCATCGCCATCATTATCATAATCACCCCAGGCAGCATCATTCAATTTCAAACCTTTAAACCCTATATTTTGATCAATAAAACTTCCTTTATCATTTTTATACAGAGCTGTAAATACAATTCCGGAGCTCTCATTACCAGAAATCAGAACATCAAGATCACCATCATTATCATAATCACACCAACGTCCTGTTCCATAAGTTACCCCGGGAAACCCGGCTTTAATCTTTGAAAAAGTGTTATCTCTGTTATTTCTGTAAATTGATGACTGAGGGCCATCTTTAGTATCTCCAACTATAAGAATATCCAAATCACCGTCTCCGTCATAATCCCCCCACTCTACACTTCCATCACGATAGCCAGTAATATGAACCGGCACAACTGAAAACTGATTTGTTCTGTTACCTTTATAAAGATATGACACAACATTGCCTTTTGAATTTTCACCTGTTATAAACAAATCTTCAATACCATCATTATTATAATCACCCCAGTCGAAATCCCCCCTGTTAATATTTACAACATAGGTTGGCACCTCAGCAAATCTGTTGTTTCTAAGATTTTTGTACAACTTTGTTAATACTTTATGTCCCGAATTATTATAAAAATCACCCGTGACAAAAATATCGGGAGCACCATCTTCATTATAGTCTATCCAGTTACACGCACTTTCACTAACACCGGTTAAACCAGCTTTGATATCCGTAAAGCTTTGTCCTTTAACAGACACAGAAAAGATAATCGCAAAAAACACAAAGAAAAATCTGTACATTGATAAAAAATTTTTTACAATAATATTTAATCTCCTTATCATTTCAAAATCAGGAAATACTTATCCTTATTTGGTATGATTCTGAATTCTAAAAATAATAACAATTTGTTAAATGTCATGAAGTAAAAAATATATAATTTTGTGAATTATTTCACAACATTTAAAAGAATATGGAACTATCTCACATAGAGCACATTGGAATCGCGGTTTCAAATCTTGAAGACGCGATTAATTTTTATGAACAAACACTTGGGTTAAAATGTTATGCTGTTGAGGAGGTAAAAGACCAAAAAGTCAAGACAGCTTTTTTCAAAATCGGACAAACAAAGATTGAATTACTGGAAAGTACAGCTGAAGACGGCCCCATAGCAAAATTCATCGAAAAGCGCGGTCAGGGAATACATCACATGGCATTTGCCACCAATGGAATAGAAGAATCATTAAAAGACGCAGAAGAAAAAGGAGTAAGACTAATTGACAAATCACCCCGCAAAGGTGCTGAAGGTTTGGATATTGCCTTTTTACATCCTAAATCAACATTCGGTGTGCTTACCGAGCTCTGCGAAGACAAAAATAAAAAGCAATAATAAACAAGCAAGTACTAAGCTACTGGCTAATAAAAATACTGAAAATAATAAATCATGACAATTGAAGACAACATCCAGAACTTGCTTTCAAAGCGCGAGGAAGCAAAACTTGGAGGTGGTGAGAAACGAATTGAGTCGCAGCATAGTAAGGGCAAACTCACTGCCCGTGAAAGAATTGATTTACTGCTGGACGAGGGAAGTTTTGAAGAGTTTGACATGTTTGTAACACATCAAACACATGCTTTTGGTCTTGAAAAACAAAAATTTCTTACTGATGGTGTAGTTACCGGTCACGGTACTATTGACGGCAGAGTTGTTTATGTTTTCTCTCAGGACTTCACTGTGTTTGGAGGTTCATTATCTGAAACATATGCAAAAAAGATTTGCAAAATTATGGATCAGGCAATGAAAGTGGGTGCACCAGTTATTGGTATTAACGATAGTGGCGGGGCCAGAATACAGGAAGGTGTTAAGAGTCTTGCCGGCTATGCTGAGATATTCCAGCGTAACATCCTGGCTTCAGGCGTAGTTCCACAGATTTCAGCAATATTCGGCCCTTGTGCCGGTGGCGCTGTTTACTCACCTGCTCTTACTGATTTTGTTATGATGAGTAAAGAAAACAGTTATATGTTTGTTACCGGACCAAAGGTAGCAAAAACTGTTACAGGAGAAGATATAACAACAGAAGACCTTGGTGGCCCTGATGTTCATGGTAAAAAGTCAGGTGTAGCTCATTTTATTTCTGAGGATGAAGAAGAAGGAATGATGCTCATTCGCAAACTACTGTGCTATTTGCCACAAAACAATCTGGAAGACCCGATTATTACAGAGTGTACTGACCCTATCGATCGCAAAGAGGATATACTAAACGAGATAATCCCGGTAAATCCAAACCAGCCTTACAATGTAAAAGACATCATCTATTCAATAGCTGATTACGCTGAATTTCTAGAAGTGCAGCGACATTATGCTCAAAACATTGTTGTTGGTTTTGCAAAGATGAACGGAATGCCAGTAGGTATTGTAGCCAACCAGCCAAGCTATTTAGCCGGTGTACTTGATATCAACGCTTCCAGAAAAGCTGCACGCTTTGTACGCTTTTGTGATGCTTTCAACATTCCTATTATTACACTTGTTGACGTACCAGGATTTCTTCCGGGAAGCGCACAAGAGTCGGGCGGTATTATTATTCACGGTGCTAAGTTACTGTTTGCCTATGGTGAAGCTACCGTTCCAAAAATCACTGTTACACTGCGTAAATCCTACGGTGGTGCACATGATGTAATGGGATCAAAGCAATTACGTGCAGATATAAATTATGCATGGCCTTCTGGCGAAATTGCAGTTATGGGTCCGGAAGGTGCTGTTGAAGTACTTGAAGGCCGTAACATCAGAAAAATTGAAGACGAAAATGAGCGTGCTAAGTACATCAAAGAAAAAGAAGACGAATACAGAACGAAATTCGCTAATCCTTATGATGCTGCAAGCTATGGTTATATTGATGATGTTATTGAACCAAGAAATACAAGGTTCAGAATTATCCGTGCTCTCCAGACACTTTCTTCAAAGAAAGATGTGAATCCACCTAAGAAACATTCTAATTTACCTTTATAATCACAGTCAGATGGAATCACTAATTATTATTCAATCAGTAATGACACAGGGGGCTGAGATTGCATTAATTGGATATACAATCGTATTTCTTGCGCTTGTTGTATTATATTATGTTTTCAGCAACCTGTCTAAATTTCTTATTTATACTAAAAAAAGGAAGCTTCAGAAAGAAAACAGACTCAAAGAAGTTAAAGACGAAGAGTTTGATGTGTCAGGTGAAGTAAGTGCAGCAATAGCAATGGCAATATACTTGTGCCGCGACCTGCATGATGATGAAAGTGACATAATTACTATTAAAAGAGTATCTAAAACATATTCTCCATGGAGCTCGAAAATCTATGGTATGAGGTATTTCCAGAAATAATGCTAAAAATAAAGAAAAATGAAATCATTTAAATTCACCATAAGCGGTAATAAATATGAAGTAGACATACAAAGTCTTGACGAGGGTACCGCTAAACTGGAAGTTAACGGAACAACATACTTTGTTGAACTTGAAAAACAAGTACAAACATCAAAAACTCCTGTTCTTGTAAGATCAAAAGTTAAAAATCCTGCTGGTTCGCATAAGATTAAAAAATCAGAAAGCAAGGGCTATAAAATAACAGCTCCATTACCAGGTAATATTATGCAGGTATTCGTAAAAGAGGGTGACTCTGTTAAGAAAGGAGATAAGCTACTCATTTACGAAGCAATGAAAATGGAAAATGAGCTTAAAAGCGAAAAAGACGGTATAGTAAAATCTATTAAGGTATCTCCTGGAGACTCAGTTCTGCAAGATGATATGTTAGTTGAATTAGAAACTAATTAATAACAGATTATTATGAATTTACAGAGAAAGGCAGTTACTGTTTTCGGAATAATTGCCCTGTTAGCTATTCTGAATCTGTTATTTTTTCAGAATGAAAGCAGAGCTGACGAAATAAATAAAGAGCCGGTTATTGAAAATGCCAGTGCCGGCAATTCAAATCTCATGGACGGTGTTTATAAGTTTTTAAGCTTTACCGGGTTTAGAAATGCGACAGTTGGTCACTTTATTATGTTAATTGTTGGACTGATATTTATTTATCTGGCCATTAAGTATGATTATGAACCCTTACTCCTAATACCTATTGGTGTTGGGATACTATTGGGTAATATACCGTTTTTCCAGGACGGAGGTGTTAACCTTCAGCTTGGTATATATCAACAGGGAAGTGTGCTGAATTATTTATATTTCGGTGTGTTAAAAGGAATATATCCACCACTGATCTTCCTTGGCATTGGAGCCATGACAGATTTCTCGTCACTTATTTCCAATCCAAGACTTATGATCCTGGGTGCTGCTGCACAAATAGGTATCTTTCTAACATTTCTTGGAGCTCTGTGGCTTGGATTTAATCTTCCGGAAGCTGGTGCAATTGGAATTATTGGTGGTGCTGATGGCCCTACTGCTATTTTCCTATCATCCAAACTTGCTAACGGTGGTATTATCAACGGAGTTCAAACGCAAAACCTTATTGGGCCTATCGCCATTGCAGCATATTCATATATGGCTCTTGTGCCTGTAATTCAGCCACCTATTATGCGTCTCCTTACAAGTAAACGTGAACGCGTAATTCGTATGAAACCACCACGTGCAGTAAGTAAACAGGAAAAAATAATCTTCCCTATTCTCGGGTTAATTCTTACTACTTTTATATCACCAGGTGCGTTACCACTGCTTGGTATGTTATTCTTTGGTAACATCCTTAAAGAAAGTGGTGTAACAAAACGACTTGCTGACACAGCACGTAATTCACTTATTGATATTGTTACCATTCTGCTTGGTTTAACAGTTGGTGCATCAACACAAGCCGATGTTTTCCTTACAAAAGGATCTATTCTCATATTTGTTCTAGGTGCACTTTCTTTTGTTGTAGCTACTTCAGGTGGTATTCTGTTTGCAAAAATTATGAACTTATTCCTAAGAAAGGATAATAAAGTTAATCCTTTGGTTGGTGCTGCAGGAGTATCTGCTGTTCCTGATAGTGCACGTGTTGTGCAGAATGAAGGATTAAAATATGATTCAACAAATCACTTGCTCATGCATGCTATGGCACCTAACGTTTCGGGTGTTATTGGTTCTGCTGTTGCTGCCGGTGTTATGATGAGCTTCCTGATGTAATTTGTTTTTATTTATTTTTGTTGAAAAACAATATGCTTATAATAGGAATTGCAGGTGGTAGTGGTTCAGGCAAAACCACCGTTGTAAAGAAAATTATTAATAATCTTCCTGAGGACGCAGTTTCACTGATTCCTCAGGATGCTTATTATTATGATAACGGACACCTGTCGCCGGAAGAAAAACTTAAGATTAATTTCGACCATCCTAACTCAATTGAGTTTGACTTACTTGTTAAAGATATTGAGAAATTAAAAAAAGGCGATGCAATTGACCAACCTATTTATTCATATGTTACTTGTGCCAGGGCTGAAGAAACAATTAAGGTAAAACCAAAACCTGTTATTATTGTTGAAGGCATTCTGATTTTAACTAATGAAAAGCTACGAGACTTACTGGATATAAAACTATTTGTTGCCACTGACCCTGACGACAGACTTATGCGGATAATACGCAGGGATGTGCAGGAAAGAGGAAGAAACTACAATGATGCACTTATTCACTACGAGAAATACGTGAAACCAATGCACCAGCAGTTTATTGAGCCAACCAGCTTGTTTGCTGACGTGATTATCCCACAAGGTGGCCAAAATAAAGTTGCTATTGATATGGTAACATCCCGTATTAAAATGACTCTCTCGGAATAATTGTAAAATTACCACCACTATAATATATGTATAAGGTGTAGATAATTCATTGTTTTATCTCTGATTCATTTTCATTGTCTCTCCCCACAATTATATTGCTATTAACTCAATAACCGGTGTATTTTAGTACCCCTAAAACATCACTTTACAATATCGGATAGTACATGAATAATTATATATCCGATTTTAATGAATTTGTAAGGTTAGGAAAAACAACATATTTCTAATAGGTTTTTTATCAGCTTATTACAATTATTGGCATCAGTATTGCAAATAAGATAGCGTATTAAAATTTCAATATGCTATGTTAATTACTCTGATTGCGATTTATTTGATTGTTACCTTCGTATTAACGGTTATGGGTATTGAAAAGCAAACTGAAGGCTTCAAACTATTTTTCATTAGTTTACTATTAACGCCAATGGCAGGCATGATTTATTACTACAACAGGAAAAATAAAACATCTGAGATACAGTATTATCACTGTAAAGAGTGTGATTATATTTATCCTGTAAAGATGAAACATTGTCCTATTTGTGCTGAGAAAGGTATTAAGGTTAAACTGAAAAAGTACCAAAGTCCGTACAATGTTAAAGATAAAATCTCAAAACTTAATCTGGCTTCATAACCCGAATTTTAATATAACATATCAGTAATCCAAAAATGCTGATATCATCTTTATTAAGCGTCTGTGCCCGGAATTATATTTTTTTATAATTTTGGGCACTATTATTATATGAAAGTATATCGTAAACATAAGGCTAAACTTTATCTCAATATTAAAAAAAGAGATTCATTCAGGTAATTGATTTAATTTCCGTTAACCGAATATTAAATTATTTTATAAATCTAAAAAATAGTAAAATGAAATTACCATATGCCGAATCATATAAAATAAAAATGGTGGAAACCATCCGCCAAAGCACACGTGAAGAACGTGATCAATGGATTAAAGACGCAAAATACAACCTGTTTAATTTAAGAAGCGATCAGGTATTTATTGACCTTCTCACTGATTCCGGAACAGGAGCTATGAGCGACAAACAATGGTCGGAGTTGATGCTTGGAGATGAAAGTTACGCCGGAGCTTCTTCCTTTCATAAATTAAAAGCTGCTGTTAAGGATATTACAGGATTTGAGTATTTCCTTCCTACACATCAGGGAAGAGCTGCTGAAAATGTTCTCTTTTCAACTCTTGTAAAAGATGGAGACATAGTTCCCGGTAATGCTCACTTTGATACTACCAAAGCTCATATTGAATACAGAAAAGCTCATGCAATCGACTGTACAATAGACGAAGCCTACGACACTGCTCTCGATCATCCTTTTAAAGGTAATGTTGACATTAACAAGCTAAATAATGTTATTGAAAACAATCCAAAGGATAAAATACCTTTTATTATTGTTACAGTTACTTGTAACTCATCTGGTGGTCAGCCGGTATCAATGCAAAATATTAAAGATGTTTCCCGGTTAGCTAAAAAACATAACATTCCCGTATATTTTGACTCAGCGCGTTTTGCTGAAAATGCTTACTTTATTAAAACCCGTGAAGAGGAATATAAGGATGTAAGTATCAGAGATATTGTAAAAGAAATGTTTTCTTACGCTGATGGTATGACAATGAGCTCAAAGAAAGATGCTATTGTTAATATGGGAGGCTTTATTGGCCTGCGTCATAAGGAAATTTATGATAAAGCCAGCGTGTTTAGTATTTTGTTTGAAGGTTATCTTTCTTATGGTGGCATGAGTGGCCGTGATATGAATGCCCTTGCACAGGGTCTTTATGATGGTACTGAATTTGATTATCTGGAGTCAAGAATATCTCAGGTTGCTTTTTTAGGTACTCTGTTAAAGGAAAATGGTGTTCCGGTTCAGTATCCTTTTGGCGGTCATGCTATATTTGTTGATGCAAAAAAATTCCTCCCGAATATTCCTAAAGAAGAGTTTGTTGCACAAACACTGGCAGTGGAACTGTATCTTGAAGGAGGCGTTCGTGGTGTGGAAATTGGTAGTATCCTTGCCGACAGAGATCCGGATACGGGTGAAAACAGATATCCTGAATTGGAACTATTACGCCTTGCTATCCCCAGACGCGTGTACACTAACGATCATATGAAATATATCGCTGCCGCGCTTATTAATGTTTTTGAACGAAGAGATAAAATCTCCAAAGGACTGAAAATTGTTAGGGAAGCTCCTATCCTTCGTCACTTTACTGTTGAACTTGATAAAATTTAATATCAATAATGAATCCTGACCGGAAGAATAAACGATATCAACGTCTTTATGACCAAATTGAAGAACTTATTAATAAAAGCTCAAATAACAATTTGTCGAATATGGTAACCATTATTGCTGTATTACATAATAAGATGGAGTATTTCTTCTGGACAGGATTCTATTTTTTAAATAATGGAAAGCTACAGGTTGGGCCATATCAGGGATCTCTTGCCTGTATAAACCTTCCGGAGAACACTGGTGTATGCTGGTCTGCTATCAATAATCAGGAAACTGTTATTATTGATGATGTGCATAGTTTCCCCGGACATATTGCGTGCGACTCGCGTTCAAAATCAGAAATTGTTATTCCTGTTAAGGATAAAGATGGCAATATCACAGGCGTAATGGATATTGACAGCAGTGTTGAAGGTAGTTTCGATGTTGTTGATAAATTCTGGCTTGAGAGAATTATTGATTTAATCTGATACTGATTATTGTGATTTTATCTGTATTTTACAGTTTTTCAACTATTTTTGCATCCAAATTCAGATTGGCATGCTAACATCAGTAGTTGTAATAATTGTTTCTGTGCTGGCTATCCAGTGTTATCCGGTAGCATTAGGATTTACCTTAAAAAAAGATCCTGCAAAAGTATTTGGGTTCATCGGTATACTTACCATTATTCATTCCCTTATGCTTTATCTGGGATTTCTGCTTGGCAGCACTTTTATGCATCTTATGGATGGGTTTAAAACAATTGTTATGTTTTTAGGCTTTACTCTCGTTGGAGTAAGATTGTTTTTCGATGTTCTGTCTATAAGAAAAGGTGAAAGAACTTTTGCCATAACATCTCCCTCTCAACTTATTCTTGTTGGAGTGGCAATGGGAATTAATCCGTTCCTAACAGGCCTTTTATTAAACTATATGGAAGTTAACATCCACCAATTAATATCATTAATGGCTCTGGTAACATTTATTGTTTCATTTATCGGGTCGTTAACTAACCTTCGCAAAGTTAATCTGTATCTGGCAACTCTTTTTGCTACCCTTGGCGGGATAGTAATGGTATTTGCAGCCATTTATTTTACATTTTTTTACTTTTAATAGAAATAATTATGAAATACACGAAAACACTATTGTCGGCTTTATTTGTCTTTTCAGTAATCTTTATCAAAGCACAAATACCTGCAGGATATTATAATGGAACAGACGATTTAAATGGTGACGAACTCAAATCAGCTCTTCACAATATAATTAAAGATCATGTGGAATTTTCATACAATGATCTGCGTGATTTTATCCTTCGTAATACTGATGAAGATCCTGATAATCCTAATAATGTGATTTTGTTTTATACAGGGCGCACACAAGCTAAAACAACTTTTGGTGGAGGAGCTAACGAATGGAACCGGGAACATGTATGGGCAAAGTCGCATGGTGATTTTGGTACAGCACCTCCCTGTGGAACCGACGCTCATCATATGAAACCAACAGATGTTAGTGTTAACAGCACCAGAAGTAACCTGGATTTTGATATTGGAGGCACCCCTGTTACAGAAGCACCGGGATGCTATAGAGATTCTGATTCATTTGAACCCCGCGACGCTGTTAAAGGTGATGTTGCACGTATGATATTTTATATGGCTGTTAGATATGAAGGTGACAATGGTGAACCTGACTTAGAAGTTGTTGACAGGGTAAACACCTCTCCTGCTCCTGAACATGGTAAACTTTCTCAGCTTATTCTTTGGAATGAATTGGATCCTCCTGATGATTTTGAAATGAATCGTAATGATGTGATTTATTATCAATACCAAAATAACAGAAACCCCTTTATCGATCATCCTGAATTTGTGGAAAGAATATGGGGCGACCCTTCATCAACAACCGATATTAAAAAGATTGATTTTAAAATATATCCCAATCCTGCAGCTTCTTCTATTACCCTTTCGGGAAATATTTCAGAATGCAGCTATATGATCTTTAACTCCTTAGGTGGTGTTATAATGAAAGGGAATATTCCTTACCAAAAGTATTCGTTGGATGTTAGATTATTACCACCTGGACTTTATTCAATATCAATACTAAATAAAAACGGAGTAAAATCTACTTCGAAACTAACAAAACTCTAATAATAATGAAATCTCAGGTTATCCGCATTACTAAGATGTTCCGGTTTGAAATGGCTCATGCCCTTAAAGACTACGATGGCCCGTGTAAAAACATTCACGGACATTCATATGAACTTTTAGTAACAATCTCCGGTTTACCCATTGATGATGAAAATGATCCTAAACTTGGGATGGTTATGGACTTTGGCGATTTAAAGAAAATAGTAAATGAGGTTATTGTCCATAAATATGACCACGCACTGGTACTTAACGCCAAAATGGAAGAAAGTATTAAAAAAAGCCTGTCGGCTGGCTTTGATAACGTAATTTATACAGATTATCAGCCCACAAGTGAGTTAATGATTATTGATTTTGCAGATAAAATTCGATTCCGCTTGCCGGAGAATTTAAGTCTCAAATATCTTCTTCTTCGTGAAACAGCAAACTCATTTGCAGAATGGAGAGAAGAAGATAATTAATGCACTTGAGTAAACACCTGATTTCACTTGTGTAATCACACATTCTTTGCTGTGTAATTACCCATTTTCTCCTGTGTAAATAACATTCTGATGCGCATCAAAAACAATCCTGATGCGCATCAAAAATCTAATTTCATTTTAGCAACATCATAATATCAGCTAAAGAATTAGTAATCAGAACAAGAGAGCTAAATAATACAACTCTGGAAAACAAACCTTAATTCATCTTCCCTTATACATTATTATTATAATTATTAAAACATCTATCACATTTGCATTAATTACAGATCAGGTCATTTTAACCAGATAACAAATATTTTTTGTAATTTGATCACAAAAAAAAATGATTGACAATAGTACTCTGGAAAAACTACTAACAGAAAATCTCGGAAAGACAATTATAATTAACAATATATCCCATGTCTCAGGTGGTTCTATCAACACTGCATTAAAAGTATCAACAAACACAGGTAATTATTTTATAAAAACAAATTCCGCCACACGCTTTCCAAGGATGTTTGAAAAAGAAGCCAAAGGTCTTAGTATCCTTCAATCAACACATGAAATACAAACCCCGGAGGTACTAGCAGTACTTAACAATAATAAGGAATCATTTCTGGTGTTAAACTATATAAATTCAACATCTTCAAAAGAAAACTTCTGGAGAGTATTCGGGCAAAAGATGGCAAACCTGCACAAACACACTAACAACGAATTCGGCTTAGATCATGATAATTATATTGGCTCATTAATCCAGACCAACAATTACAAAAGCACCTGAACAGAATTCTTTATAACTGAAAGACTTGAAAAACAGATCGAACTTGCCCGTAACAATGGACGAATAGATTCCATTACCGTAAAGCAATTCTCATCTTACTTCAATTTTATTGATGAAATATTTCCACATGAGCCACCGGCTTTGTTGCATGGTGACTTATGGGGAGGTAATTATATGGTAAGTGAAACAGGAGAACCTGTTATTATTGATCCTGCTGTTTATTACGGCCATCGTGAAATGGACCTTGGCATGTCGAAATTATTCGGCGGCTTTAATCCGGAATTTTATTCCTCATATAATGAACACTATCCACTGGAAAAAGGATGGAAAGAACGTACAGACTTATGCAATCTCTATCCATTGATGGTTCATGTAAATTTGTTTGGAGGCGGTTATTTATCATCAGTAAAAACTATACTCAATAGGTTCTGATTTTAAAAACATTTTTTTAATTTTACAGTTTTAAAGCCTGCTTAATAAAAGTGTATTAGATGAATCGTCAAGTTTCTATATTTTTAGCTCTATTACTTACCCTGTTTACAAGTTGCACGAACAATCAATTAACAAACGAACAGCAAGAAAAAAAACCTGAAATTAAATCTCCTTTAGTCTTGCGCTATAACATTGATTCATTACTACTTGTTGCCAACGACACATTTGCCAAGCCAGAAGTTATTATAACAGACCTGCCCAAGCCAGAAGAACTAAATCTGTTCTACTCAGTAGTTCCGGGTGAAGGATTTTTGAAACAAACTGTAGAAGAAAGACTGGAAGGAAAGCCAAAAATAAAAAGCACAAAGCCAGCTATCACGAAAGTGGAACAAAAAAATATTTTGAAAAGCAAACTTGGCAATCCACAAGTTACAACACTAATGAAACCCAGATTAACCACCATTAACAATCTTAGTAATTTTAAACAAGAAGCCATTGCCTCAGGTGAATACAAAGTCAAAGATGACGATACTATCATTCCACCATCAGTGGTTCATGCATTAAAGCCAAAGC
This sequence comes from Bacteroidales bacterium, assembly GCA_963676635.1. GTDB lineage: Bacteria > Bacteroidota > Bacteroidia > Bacteroidales > F082. The sequence continues at coordinate 2,881,450 of OY781105.1, read as the reverse complement.
TATTACCAGCATTGCCATCAGGTTACAAAGATGAAACAGTAATGGATGTAAGTTTCCTTGATTCAGACCAAAACCTACCTAACTCTTACATCAGAGATATTATTAAAGATGACAACGGCGTACTCTGGTTTGCAAGCCATACCGGAGGATTAATATCATATGATCAGAATAATTTTCTGCAATATGTAATTACAAATGGTTTCAACAACGATATGCTCCTGGCTGAATGTTTAGATTCTGAAAACCGCATATGGGTAGCAACACAGGGAGGCGGTATTAATATCTTCGATGGCAAAAACGTAACCCATTATACAAAAGATCAGGGGTTACCTTCAAATGTTATTCTCGATATCGCAATGAACAGTAAAGGAGAAATATGGGCTTTATATCATGGCGGTATTTTCCGGATAGCGAATGATACAATCTATAACTATGATAAGGATCAAAACGTAAATTTTACCAAAACATACTGTATTTACATTGATAACAAAGACAATGTATGGCTTGGGACAACAAAAAAAGGAGCTGTAAAAATTACAAGTGACTCAATTAAATGTTATGGAAACTCATGCGGACTGGAGTCAAACATTGTTTTATCAGTCTATCAGGATAGCGAAAACAATATGTGGTTTGGCACGTATTTAGGTGGTGTATCAAAATTTGATGGAGAAAAAATAATTTCCTATGGCGTTGATCAGGGCTTGGGTTGTAATAACATATTTACTATAGGTGAAGATAAGAATAATACTATTTGGTTTGGGACATATGGTGAAGGTGTAACCAGATTTAATGATAATACTTTTTCATATTTAACTTACGATGATGGATTAAACGACTCATATTTCCGTTCAATGTATATTAATGATGACGGACGTGTATTCCTTGGATCTGATGGTGGTGGAATATCAATTATTAATCCTAATGGTTTCAAAAACTTCACCAAAGATAACGGACTAGCTGATAATACAGTTATAAGCATGTTCGAAGATATGGATAGAAATATTCTTCTGGGTAATTTCCAGCATGGAATTTACATTCTTAAAAACCCATTTCAGAAAGGTACATATACAGAAACTACAAAACTAACAACCAAATCAGGACTTGTTAATAATGTAGTAGTAGCAATAACACAAACCAGTAATGGAGATTATCTCTTTGGCACTTATGAGAATGGCTTAAGCAGACTCGATAAAGAAACTTTGAAGAAAGGTAAAGCAAAATTTACTAATTATCATGCTGAACAAGGCTTGGGGAGCTTAACCGTCAGGGCAATTTTCGTTGATGAATATGACAGAATATGGCTGGGCACTGAAGCAGGTATTACAGTTATTAATGGCGATAAGGTAGTTTCCTTGTCAAAGAAAAACGGATTCCCGGCTGATAATGTTCTTTCTATTTATGAAGATAAAAACAAAAACCTCTGGTTTGGAACAATGAATGACGGTGTTATAATGCTTAATAATGACACCCTTACCATTTATAAAACAGAAAACGGACTTGCAAATAATTCTGTTTGGACAATCACTCAGGATTACCTTGATAATATATGGTTTGGAACAGATGGAGGAGGGCTCTCTTGTTTTACAGGAGATACTATTTATAACTTTTCTGAGAATGAAGGGTTATGCTATAATTATGTGTTCTCGCTTGTAACTGCTGATAGCAGCGTGTGGGCAGGAACAACTAGAGGACTTTCGGAAGTTAATATCTTTGCTAAATCAAAGGGTGATCCTATTTCTTGTGAATTTGTTAATTACAGTAAACTTGACGGATTGAAAGGTGTTGACTTTTATACAAATTCCAGTTTATTCGATAGCTATGGAAGACTTTGGTTTGGTACAGATAAATCATTGTTATTACTTAACTATGAAGATCATGACACAGATGACATTCCGGTAATACAAATAGATAATATTTCTATTAATAATACCAATTATGATTTCAACAATCTGAAAATGCAAGAAGAACTTACCTCAGAAATAAAATATACAAAAGTAAATCCTTTTACAATGTTACCTGAAAACCTCACTCTCCGGTATAATTGTAATCATATAACATTCACTTTTTCTTCAGTGTCAAACTTCCTGCCATTTGACACTAAATATAATTTTAAAATGAAAGGCCTGGATAATCACTGGGGACCATTAACTAGTAAAAAAGTTGCTGATTATCGTAATCTTTCTCCCGGCCATTACACCTTTGTAATAAAAGCAAAAGACAAGCAAGGAAACTGGAGCCAGGAGTACAGTTACAACTTCAGAATTCTTAGGCCATGGTGGAATAGTTGGTGGGCATATATAATTTATATTCTATTAACAGCGGTGCTGATAAACTTTCTATTCAAATGGAGAATACGAATATTACAACAGCAAAAAGCATCGCTTGAGAATATGGTATTCAACCGTACCCGAGAATTGGATGACGCTCTTAAATCTGCAGAGATGGCCACAGAAGCAAAGAGCAGATTTATTGCTACTATATCACATGAAATTCGCACACCACTGAATGCTATTGTGGGTTTAATCCATTTGTCATCCAATACAGAACTTAATACAGTGCAAAAGAAATATATGTCCCTTATGGATAAGTCAACAAAAACACTTATGGGACTAATAAATGATATTCTTGATTTCTCAAAAATCGAAGCCGGGAAGCTACATATTGATCACATACCATTTGACTTTGATGTTTTAATTAACTCTGTTGCTGTTCTTAGCTCAAACAGCGCTTTTAAGAAAAATCTTGAGTTTATTATTAACACACAGAAAAACATACCAAGTAACCTTATTGGTGATCCTTTACGGATTAATCAAATTATTGCCAATCTATGTAGTAATGCTATTAAATTTACAAACGAAGGTGAAGTAGTTGTTGACTTCAGATTCAAACCCTTAGACACAAATCATATCACATTAGAGATCAGCGTTAAAGACACAGGTGTTGGTATTGATAAAGAACAAAGCTCATTCTTATTTAAAGTGTTTGAACAGGCCGATAATTCAATAACACGTCAATTTGGAGGAACAGGACTAGGTCTGGCTATTAGTAAAGAACTAGTTAATATGATGGGTGGAAAAATATGGTACAAATCTGAGGGAATTGGAAAAGGATCTGAATTTGGTATTAGTTTGAATCTGGAAATTGACAACAATATCAATAAACAAGAAATAAAAATCCCTGATATAATAGCAACGTGTAATGTGCTGGTTTGCATACCAAACACCTCAGTAATGAATAGTGTGTGTAACAAGCTTGATTATTTCAACATTAACAATAGCGGCATTAACCATATTTCTGATGTCACAAATATGCTGAATAAAAACAACTACGAACTGATTATTGTTGATAATGATGTTGAGAAAGAAGATAAGGAAATTTTAGCCAAAATAACAACTAAATATAAAGATCATAAATTCATCTTACTAGAAAAGAATTCACATAATCCAGATAATACTAATCCACAAATTACTACAGTTACAAAACCCGTCCTTGAAAATGATCTTATCCATGCCATGCAAAGTCTGTTTAGCATTACTGATAAAGTTAATGATGATTATTTAATCCCTGATTTTAAGGATATAAAAAACTTACTAATAGATAAGATTGTACTTGTAGCCGAAGACAGTGAGATAAACCAACAAGTTATTGAGGAACTTTTAAACAACATAGGAATCAAAACAGATATTGTTTCTTCAGGTAATGAAGTCGTTAACAATAGTAATCTGGATAAATATGACTTGATTCTTATGGATTTGCATATGGCAGGAATGGATGGTTGTACTGCCTCCGAAGAAATTCGAAGTAAGGGTAAAACAATACCTATTATTATTGTTACAGCAGATGCGTTTTCAATTGAGGAAAGTGGTTGTGGCAAAGATGTTATTAATGACTTCGTTATCAAACCTATTGACACAGAAATATTTTACAGTAAGATCATCAAACTCCTAACAGGAAAGACTATTGCGAAAAAAGAAACAGACCAAAAAAAGGATAATCTTTTCAAACCTCTGCAAGAAGTTCTGGATATTGAAAACTCTATAAACAGATTTGCAGGAAACACCAATCTATTTACTTCAGTATTAAAGAAGTTCACGAAAGGAAAATCAAAATTGTCAGCAAAACTTGAAAAACTAGTTGAGAACAACCAAATCAATGATGCTATTGATATCATTCATAAACTAAAAGGTGAAAGTGGCAATATTGGAGCTAACAGCATTTTTGAGTTATGTGTTTCAATACAAAACATGTTGGAAAACGGAGATAAACAACCTGCTATCAATAAAATTAAATTACTTAATTCAGAATTGAATAATACTGTTTCATCAATAAAAAAGGAAATTAATAAACTGAAGTCTTCAGATAATGATATTGACATTATTAAATATCTTAATAAACTTAATAAGAACCTATTAAAGAAATCTCCTGAAGTATTTAATATTCTTGATAAAATTGAGGAATCGAACTATAAAGAAACCATTAAAGAAATCAGTGAATTAATAAATAACGGAAAAGATGATGATGCTATAAAAGCTATTCAATCATTAATAAACAAAATAAAAAAATAGCTGTCCTGAAATGAATCATGGACAGCTAAAGGATATAATGATTGATTAAAGTATTCTTACATTAACTTAGCAGCAGCATCTTCAGCTGCTTTAATCAATGGATAACCAGCAGGAGAAGCAGTTAATAAAGGATGAGTACCAATCTGAGCAATTAACAGTGAATTGATATTCATCTTATTTTGAATAATCATTCCAATAGTGTTAGTGAGCTCACCTATTGAAAGACCACCAATTACTTCTCCACCAAGAATTATTCCTGATTCTTTACCAATAACCAGCTTTACCATCTGAGTATGAGTATCATTTAATGTCCCGGGGTGACGGTCAATGCCTTGGAAAACACCAGTTACAATATCAAAGCCTTCATTTGCCGCCATTGTTTCAGTCATACCGGCAACGCCAATACCTGTATTTCCAATAGCAGTTGCAAAGATTGAGATAGTACCACTGAAAGTCTTAATTACAGATAGCTTATAAAGATTCATACCGGCAATTCTGGCTTCAGCACAAGCTGTAGAAGCAAGCATCACAGGACTTGACTTACGTGTAACAAAATCCTTCTTTTCAGCGCAGTCGCCAACAGCAAAAACAGAAGGTATATCAGTACGCATGTATTCATCAACAACAATAAATCCATTATCTGTTACAGGGATTCCAGCCTCTTTTGCCAAAGTTGTGTTTGGTTTGTAACCCATTGAGATAACTACTGCATCAACATCTAAACTACTGCCATCTTCAAATAGCACTTTCTCAGCTTTGCCGTTACCTGATATTTCTTTTACAGATGTATTAGTAAGCACTTTAACGCCACGCTCTTTAACTAAACTCTCAGCAACTTCTGAGAACTCAGGATCAAAAGCAAGTCCTAAGATTCTAGGTAATTTTTCAATAAGAGTAACTTCTTTATTTAGCTTATTTAACTCATCTGACAACTCAACACCAATAAAACCAGCACCAATAACTGCAACTTTTTTAAGTCCTTCCAGTTTCTTTTGCATTTTATCCAGATAAACTTTATCCTTTGGCACATAGTACACATTTTTGAAGTCAGCACCTGATAACCAACGTGGCACTGTTGGAACAGATCCTGTACCAATAACAAGCTTATCATATTCAATGCTTTCACCTCCTGCAATATGAGCAGTTTTTGACTCTATATCAATAGATTTAACCTCGTCATGAATAACTTCAACACCTCCTTTTTCAAACATCATTTCTGCAGGAAGTATGTTTTTATCACTTGTTTGTACTGACCCAAAAATGTAAGGAATACCACAAGGAATAAGTGTTTTTTCATTTTTTGTAACTACAGTAAACTTTTTGTCTTTGTTGTTTCTTTTACCTGTTGTTGCTGCAACTAGTCCGGCAGCACTGCTTCCAATTACTAATACATCTGTCTTCATTCTATCTATCTTACAATTATAAATATTTTCTTCTGCAAAATTATGAACATTTGTTCATAATATACGTTAATTTATGTTTAATTTTGAGAAGAATATTTCATTAAAATGTGAGATAACTAAGCTTTTAAACTGATGCGTTTGTGTATTATTTTATTAATAATTGAAGACTAATAACTTGGCATACTAAAAGAAAATTACGTCCTATTCTGTTTTGTTCTTTTTATGGATTTTCTTTTTTATTAAAATATAGAATAAAAATCCTATTAAAACCGCAAGCCCTGAACCAATAGCTGATTCCGTGAGTCGCAGTCCGGCATTTATATATGGGTGCAAATCATTATCAACAGTTGCCACAATTAAAACAACTGCAATAGTAATAGTTGTAAGCTTGATGGCTTTTTCAATATGGAACAAGTAGCATATCAACATACCCACACCTACGGTTGCAGCAAAGCCAAACAAAGAAAACTGAAAGAGAATAAGGTAAGTACCACTGACAACTGATCCTACTAAAGTTCCCAGTACTCTGTGCATAGCTGACGACAGGGTCTCTTTATGTGTAGCTTCAATAACTATTATAGCAGAAATAGCTGCCCACATGCCTCCAATCAGGGAGGTTGGTTTATGAAACATTGATGTAAAGTAAAAACCTCCTAAAAAAGCAACAGTTACTAACAATACATTCATTATTAACTCAGGAACAAATGATGGTATTTTCATCTCTTCAATATTCTTCTATAAGTTAGTTTCGTTATCCCAAAAATAATAAAATATAAAGAATTAGACAACTTTAAACACTGAAGATTAAAAAAAAGCCTTACACAAAAGTGCAAGGCTTCTGATTATTTAGTCGGGGCGACAGGATTTGAACCTGCGACCCCTTCGTCCCGAACGAAGTACGCTACCGGACTGCGCTACGCCCCGATTAACATTTTAGGAGCGCAAAGATAGTCGATTTTTTAATATTGTATGATTTCTCGGTTATAAGCTCTCGCGTTTGTTCTATTTGCATATTAATATCCTCAAGCGCTATGGGCTGAATCTTTTGTACTGCAATTGTATCTCCATTAATCAAGTTTGTGGTACTCTTAGAAAACAAATTAATAGCAGTAAGAGTAAAAATAATGAGTATAAGCCTTTTTATCATATTCTCTGTTTCATTTCAAGCTATGAAATTAAGCAATCTATAAAGATATAGAATATTATTTTATCGATATTTATTTTCATTGGATAAAACTCAATTTTACTTAATTTAAACTACATTGTTTGTTTACACAATCTTTATTGTTAGTGCAGCTGTTTTTCATTCTCATTTTTGATATACTGTTTCTCTTCTCTCTTATCATTGTTCTGATGTGCATCAAAATGATTTCTCATGCGCATCAGGATTGATTCTCATGCGCATCAGGATTTGTTTTGATGCGCATCAGACATCTGTTTTCACTTGAGAGAATTGATGTTTTCACTTGAGAGAATTACTGTTTTCACTTGAGGGATTATCGACCAGGTACACCAATCCCTTGTTTGAATATATTATATACATCAAATAATTACTTTAAAATGTAAAACTCTTGCTTATTCCGGATAGAAGGCATCTTCAAAATGCCTGATGGTTATATTGTTTCTATTATGAATAATTGAAACAATATCAAACCTCACATCAACATCAAGATTATTTTCCTCAATATATTTTTCAGTAGCCCGAATTAAAAATTTTTCCTTATTCTTATCAACAGCATCCTCAGGAAAGCCAAATGTTTCAGTGCTTCTGGTTTTAACCTCCACAATAACGAGTTCCTTACCATCCATGGCAATGATATCTATTTCATCTTTATTATAACGCCAGTTAGTTTCAAGAATACGATATCCCTTCTTTATAATAAAATGTGCTGCTATCTTTTCACCCTGATTGCCCAGGTCGTTATGTGAAGCCATTAAATAAAATCAGATAATTTACCACTTTTTAATAGTCGTGCTCCTTTTGCTGTATTCTGTATAGTACATGCTTCATTATAGAGGTCATGCTCAAGAAACAAGACATAATCGTTTTCCAGCGCTTCAGCAAAAAAACGCTCTTTATCCTTTAAAGTAAGTAATGGTCTTGTGTCGTAAGCCATTATCCATGGCATAGGAATATGTGCCGTTGCCGGAAGAAGATCAGCCATAAACACTACAGTTTTTCCATTAATCTTAATGTGGGGGATTACCTGACCATCTGTATGCCCATTGTAGAGCTTAAAATCAATATCTGGTATATACTCCCCTTCATCTTCAATAAGATTCAGCTTTCCACTTTCCATAACAGGCATAATATTTTCTTTCAGGAAAGAAGCCTTTTCACGGCGGTTTGGATTTGTAGCCCATTCAAATTGTTTCTTCGATGTCCAGTATGTTGCATTGGGAAATGCCAGCTCATATCCGGTTTTATCGTCGTTCCACTTAACACTTCCTCCACAATGGTCAAAATGCATATGAGTAATAATAACATCAGTGATTGCCTCTGGTGATTCGCCTACATTAGCAAGACTATCTTCAAGAGTAGCATCCCCATTGAGATAATAATGACGCAACCATTTCTCATCCTGCTTGTTACCAATACCATTATCGATCAATATTTTTCTGTCGCCATTTACAACCAGCAAACATCTCATTGCCCAGTTACAAAGATTGTTCTCATCACAAGGATATGCTTTTTCCCACATTACTTTTGGAACAACGCCAAACATTGCTCCTCCGTCAAGTTTTAAGTTTCCTGTTTCTAAAGGATATAATTTCATAGTCATTTATTTTCTGAATTTGTTACAAAAGTAAAACTTTGGATAATACGTTCTAATATTACAATACATTTAACCTGTTGGCGTCCTGCTTAACAAAGATAAAAAGCAAAACAGTAAATGCCCATAGCGAAGAACCGCCATAACTAAAGAAGGGTAATGGAATACCAACAACCGGCGCCAACCCAATGGTCATTCCAATATTAATAGAGAAATGAAAAAACAATATTGAAGCCACCCCATATCCATAAATCCGACTAAATTTCGATCGCTGCCTTTCGGCGAGAATAATTAGTCGTGATAACAAAGCAACAAAAAGCATAATTACCACCGAAACACCAACAAACCCCCATTCTTCACCAACAGTGCAAAAGATAAAATCAGTACTTTGTTCAGGAACAAAATCATATCTTGTTAAGGCTCCTTTTCTAAACCCTTTGCCAAGAAGTCCTCCCGAACCAATGGCTATTTTAGACTGGTTAACATTATATCCGGCACCACGCAAATCTTGTTCAATACCCAGAAGGACGTTAATTCTTTTCTTCTGATGAGGCTCCAGAACATTCTCAAAGGCATAGTTAACGCTAAATACAAAAGCCGCTGACAAAGACATAATAACAAGAATTGCCTTCCAGTGTTTTCTAATTCTTTTTGCAAGAAGCAGAACCAAAACAGCGATTACAGCAATTGCAGCAATAATATATATCTCACCAAATAATAAAGTAAGAATAAAAAGGGCAGCCATTACTACACCTATTATTAACAACATCCCTGAAAGTCCTTCCCTGAAAAGAACAATAACAAACGAGAAATACACTAGAGCCGATCCTGTGTCATTCTGTAGTAATATCAATATTGCAGGAGCAGCAAGAATTATAATAGAAATAAGACGTGTTTTTAATTGACGCATATCTACATTTAGTGTACTTAGATATTTAGCAAGAGCTAATGCCGTAGCAAACTTTGCAAACTCTGCCGGCTGAATGGCAAAACTACCAATCTTAAACCACGATTTTGACCCTGCAACTGTATCACCAAAAAGCAATACCCCAAACAATAACAACAACATACCAAAGTAAAAAACATAGGCCAATGCACTGAACATCTTTGCATCAATAAGCAAAATAATAATTGCCAGCGCCACCGCCATCATAATCCATATCAGCTGCTTGCCATAACGCGTTTCCATGTCCAGAAATGCTGACACATCCTCTCCTGCAGATGCAGTAAAAATACTAAACCACCCCATTGTAACCAATAAGATATATAGCCATATGGTTATCCAATCAAGGCTTCCTGATATTTTATCCCTGTTTCTCAATTCTTGTTATCTTTTTTTGTGTTGTGTATCAGGTCTCCCTCCATAATTCTCTTTTCAAGTGCAGGCCTGCTGGTACTATCGCTTATGTATTTTTCAATCATAAGGCTAGCGATTGGGGCCGCCCATGTTGATCCATATCCTGAGTTTTCTACAATCACAGCAATAGCAATTACAGGATTCTCCATTGGCGCAAAAGCAATGAATATTGAATGATCATCACCATGAGGGTTTTGTACTGTTCCGGTTTTACCACATTGAACAATATTATTTAGTTTATACCAGCGTGCAGTACCATGCTCTGCTTCAAATACGTTTAGCATTGCATTACGTACAATATCAAAGTTCTCAGGATCAATTGCTGTTTCAATTCTTTGAGAAAACTTGTTTGACATCTCATCATTATCCTCCATCTTAACAAGCAAATGCGGTTTATAATAGTAGCCTTCATTTGCAATAATTGTACTTAGGTTTGCCAGCTGAATAGGTGTCACAAGTATTTCACCCTGCCCGATGCTCAGCGACCTTACAGTAAGAGCATTCCACGACTTACGGTAAAGTTTATCATAGTATTCATTGTCAGGAATATTTCCATTTACTTCAAAAGGAATATCAGTGCCGAACTTATGACCGAAGCCAAAGCTTGTAACATTATTGTACCACTGCCTGTATCCTTCTTTTACGTTTTCAAAATCCGGATTTTCAAGCATGCTTTTAAATGTCTGCCAGAAATATGGGTTACATGATTGTTCGATTGCTTCCGCAAGATCAAGTGGTGACTTATGGTTATGTGTACATTTAATGGGAACAGACAATGGACCCTGACAAGTAAATCTTGTGTTCTTAGTAACTGCATGTTCCTGTAGTCCGATTAAAGCATTAACCATCTTAAAGGTTGAACCTGGAGGGTAAGTTCCCATGGTAGCACGGTTCATTAACGGCACCAGTGTATCATTTAACAATATCCCGTAGTTCTTCGATCTCTCTCTTCCCACCAAAAGGTTGGGATTATACGAGGGACTGCTTATCAAAGTAAGTATCTCACCACTCTTTGGCTCAATAGCAACAATGCTTCCCTTTTTATTTTGCATAAGCTGCTCACCGTAGTATTGTAATTTTGCATCAATACCCAGATATATATCTTTCCCTGCAATCGCCAGAGTATCATATTCTCCCTCCTTATACTTACCTACAATACGGTTATGAACATCCACTTCAACAATACTAAGTCCACTCTTACCGCGAAGATACTTTTCATAATAATTTTCAATTCCGCTTTTGCCTATATAATCACCGGCACGGTAAAAATTATCTCTGTTAATATCACTCTGGCTTACTTCTCCAATGCTTCCCAACAAATGGCCAGCGATAGGTAGGGGGTATTGTCTTAAGGTTCTGGTCTGTATATAAAAACCATTGTATTTGTATAGCTTCTCCTGTATTGCACCTATATCTTTCTTTGATATTTGAGCAATAAAAGGCGATGGCTTGTAATATGAGTACTTTTTCGCCTTTTTTACCTTTCTTATAAGATCTTTTTTAGTAATATCACAAAGCTGGCAGAATGATATTGTATCCAAATTCTTTATTTGCCTTGGTATAACCAGCAGATCATATGCCGCTTCATTAAAAACCATTAGATTACCGTTTCTATCGAATATTCTTCCTCTTGCCGGGTATTCACGAATATTGCGAGTTACTATGTTATCAGCACTAAGCTTATAACTAGTGGCAACAACTTGTAAATAAAATAATCTGACAATAAAGATTATTCCCATTAGAATAAACAGAGCAATAATTATGTTTTTCCTTGAAGAATAATCTTTTGAATACATTTATCGTCGATAATTTTTGGAGAACAAAGTTACTGAAAAGAAAAATACTTTTGAATATTGTTACCTGGGAAATGAAAGCAGATTGCATTTTTAATAGAAAATTAACAACGAATATTCAGCAAACTATAACGAATACATAAATTTGTTGACATAATATCTCTTCTGAATTAATTTTACATTTTAACAAATTTCATAATCATGAAGAAATTACTTACTACTCTGTTTCTTATTACAGGATTATACTTTCTTGTATTTGCCGGTTCTGTCGACAAAGAGTCTGCAAGAACTGCTGCCATTAACCAGTTAAACTATTTTCTTAAAGTTGATGCTTCTGATATTACCCTTGCACAAATTATTGAAACAAAAACTATTTCGAGTTTCAATCCTAATGCGATCGAAACTCACCCTCTGATATATATATTTAATATAGGTGATAATGATGGGTTTATTCTTATATCAGGTGATAATATTGCAGCACCTGTACTGGGTTACTCTTTAAATAACAGCTATCAACCAGAAGAGTTACCATATAATTTCAGGAAATGGATTGAAGGATATAAAAATCACATCCTTTGGGCAATGGAAAATAAAATTGAATCAACAGAAGATGTTTCAGATATGTGGACACAGCTATTAAGTGGCAATATTAAGAGCCCTGCCATTACTACCGTTGTATCTCCTCTATGTACTACCACATGGGACCAGTCTCCTTACTATAATGCCATGTGCCCCGGAGGTTCTGTAACAGGATGTGTCGCTACTGCAATGGCACAGGTAATGAAATACTGGAACCATCCCGCTCAGGGAACCGGCATGCATTCCTATAACCATAGTGTTTACGGTACACTGTCTGCAGACTTTGGAGCTACATATTATCAATGGTCATCAATGCCTGATGCTCTTTATTCAAATAATAATGCAATTGCTACACTGATGTACCATTGTGGTGTTAGTGTTGATATGAACTATAGCCCTCAGGAAAGTGGGGCTTTTGTAATTGAAGATGATAGTCCGGTTTGTTCCGAAAGTGCTTTTAAGAATTATTTCGGATATAGTAGTGACCTTCATGGTGATAAACGCGATTGGTACACAACTTCGCAATGGACACAAATGCTTAATAACGACCTAAATAATGGAAGACCCCTTGTTTATGCAGGTTTTGGAACCGGTGGCGGCCATGCTTTTGTTTGTGATGGCTATAATGATGGTGACTATTACCATTTCAACTGGGGATGGGGAGGCGCTTACGATGGCTTTTTTTATATTGATGCACTTGATCCGGGTGGAACTGGTACAGGTGGCGGATCAGGTGGTTTCAATTCAGGCCATCAGGCTATTTTTAATATGAGCCCTTCTACAACTACTTCTTCTTATGATTTACAGCTTTATTCTCAATCAAGCGTTTCTCCAAATCCCATTGAATATGGAGAAGGGTTTACTGTTCAGGCACAGATAGGCAACTACGGCGATAATAATTTTTCAGGAGATTTTACTGCATGGGTTTTCGATGCAAATATGAACGCTATTGACAATGTAGATATCATAAGCACATCACTAACATCAGGGTATTATAACACCTACAGTTTCTCCACCTCCGGAATGTCATCGTTACTTCCTGGTTCATACTCTATCAGCATATATTACAGGGAATCAGGTGGAGAATGGATAAGAATTGGTGATGGAAGCTTTTCAAATAGTATTTCATTTACAGTAGGTAATGAAAGTTCTATCGAATTGTACTCAGACTTCTATCTTACATGCGGGACAACAATAACAATTAATGATCCTTTCACCGTTTATGTGGATATAGCAAACTACGGGACTTCTACATTTTATGGTATGTTCGATGTATCTCTCTATGACCTTGATGGATATTTTGTTACTACAATTCAAACCCTAACAGGTGCTGCACTTGATCCTGATCATTACTACGAAGATGTTGAGTTTGCAACTTATGGTGTTGATATTGATCCGGGCACTTACCTGCTTGCCCTTCAGCATCAACCTACTGGTGGCAACTGGGAGCTATCAGGTTCTACTTATTATTCAAACCCCATTCAGGTAATTGTTAAAGAAGCAGGCATGCAACAAGATGTCTATGAGCCAAACAATGTTGAAAGCGAAGCTACGCTGTTATCAGCTACCTTTGTGGGAGACAGAGCATCTGTTTACACCACTGGCTCCAATATTAACAATACCAGCGATTACGATTTCTACTACCTTAACCTTCCTTCAGGTTATCAGTATTCTATTACTGCAAGAGCCCACGACTCTTACAATAGTGGCAACGGACAGGTGTATACTTGTGATGTGCTTTGGTCGTATGATACAGGTCTGTTCTGGTCCTTGGCATATGATGATGTTATGCAAGGCACTATTGAAGTTAATAACGGAGGTCAGGTTATGTTTCTTGTATCTCCTTATTTCCTTGGTGAAACAGGTACATATCTTATGGATTTACAAATTGTGCGTAGTGCACTTGGTGTAGATCAGATTGAACAAAACAGCATCGATGTATTCCCTGTTCCTGTTACTGACATTGTAAACTTCAAGTCTGATGATAAAATTAATTCTGTTACCATTTATGATGTAACAGGAAAAATAGTATCATTTACGGAATTTGACGGAGTAAAAAAAGCATCTGTTAATATGAATAGCTATGATAACGGCACATATTTTGCTGTGATTAAAAATGATAAACTAACTCTAAAAAGATCATTTATCAAGCTATGAAAAGACTAATCACGTATATGTTTGTTATATCAATTAGCATTGTTGCTATTGTAATTACATCCTGTGGGACAAAAAAGAAAATGGAAAAATCAGATAAGGCACAAAAGTCTGTGGAAATAACAAAAACTCAGGGACCACCTACTATTATATATAAAACAAAGAAAGATTACAGCAACTATGTTCCTGTTATCCTGTCAGATGATAAAACAGCAGTGGTTTCTTATCCTGCCCCAAAGGATGTTTATTATAAAGGACAACTTGCCAAACCAGTATTACTAAATGATGGATATTTACTGGATGTCAGAGGTATCTCAAAAGATGTTGCATTTACTTCAATAACATATGAGGAATATGCAAATCTTGAAACAACACCTTCTGCTGATAGTCTTATGTCATTAATAATTGATAATGATCCTTTAATTGAGCTGTATAACTGTGGTAATCGATACAAATTCACAGACCCGGTGACAGAAATCAACAGACTTATTGATAACGGGGCCTTGGGAAAATGTGTTAAAGAGCTATAACTTCTTAAGATTATTAACTTATATTGTATTTGTCTCTTCGCAGTGTGTAACATAGAAGTGCACACTGTCGAGTTGCTATGACTTTGTATTGCGTAATAAAAAAAGATTTCTGCATCAATTACCTGATTGAAATTTACTTATACTTTCATATATTTGCATAGAACAATACAATTACTATGACATTACAGAAAGAAAACTACAAACCTGCTAACCATATTAGAATTGTCACAGCAGCATCTCTTTTTGACGGACACGATGCAGCCATCAATGTAATGCGTCGGATTATACAAGCCACAGGCGCAGAAGTCATCCATCTTGGGCACAACCGTTCAGTACATGAAATCGTTAATGCCGCCATTCAGGAAGATGCACAAGCAATCGCTCTTACTTCATATCAGGGCGGGCACATGGAATTCCTTAAATATATGTATGACATGTTGCAGAATGCAGGATGTGGACATATTAAAATATTCGCCGGAGGTGGTGGTGTTATCCTTCCTGAAGAAATAAAAGAGCTACACAATTATGGCATTTGTCGTATCTACTCCCCTGATGATGGTATGGAAATGGGGCTGCAAGGCATGATAAATGATTTAATGAAGAAATCTGATTTCCCTACTGGCAATCTTCCTTACTACTCAGAGAAAATCAAAGCCCGGAATTATACAGAAATAGCCAGGCTTATTTCAAAAGCTGAGAATTATCCGGAAGAAGCTAGAGCTATGATTGATGAACTGGAGAAATCAAACGGAAAGAGTAAAGCTCCTGTTCTTGGTATTACTGGTACAGGTGGAGCTGGTAAATCTTCTCTTGTTGATGAGTTGGTAAGGCGGTTTCTTGCAGACTTTCCCGAAAAGTCTCTTGCTATAATCTCAGTTGACCCATCAAAAAGGAAGTCAGGAGGAGCTCTTCTCGGTGATCGCATACGTATGAATGCAATTGATAATGATAGAGTGTATATGAGATCTCTGGCAACACGTCAGTCTAATCTGAGTATCTCCAAGCATGTTAAAGATGCTGAAATTATTGCACAGGCTGCTGGTTTCGACCTTGTAATACTTGAAACTTCAGGAATCGGACAGTCGGATACCGCAATTATCGATCACAGTGATGTTTCATTTTATGTAATGACTCCTGAATACGGAGCTGCCAGCCAGCTTGAGAAGATAGACATGCTAGACTATGCAGATATTATTGCCATCAATAAATCCGACAAGCGTGGTGCTCTGGACGCTTTGCGCGACGTTAAGAAGCAGTATCAGAGAAACAACATGCTGTTTGAAATAAACCTGGATGACATGCCTGTTTATGGTACTGTTGCATCACAATTTAATGATCCGGGTGTTAATGAATTATATCGGAATATTCTTCAAGTAATCAATGAAAAAACATCATCTGATTTTATTCCTGACGATAAACACCATAATATTAATAATGAGAAGTTCTATATAATTCCCCCGCGACGTGTTCGATACTTATCTGAAATATCTGACACTATCAGAAACTATAACTCGTGGGTTAAGAAACAAAGTATTATTGCTGATAATCTATATAGTCTGGACAACACTGTTAAAATATTAAACGAGTCGGATAAAGAAAGTAGCACAGATGCAATAAAAGAACTTTATAATTCAAAGCTCAAAGAACTTGACCCTGTTAATAAAGAGATTATTGACACATGGGATGACAAGAAAAAGAAATACGAAGGGGATTGTTATAGTTTTAAAGTAAGAGACAAAGAAATCCGTATTGCAACAAAAACAGAATCGCTGTCACACCTGATGATCCCTAAAGTTAGTCTGCCACAATATAAAAACTGGGGAGAAATATTGAGATGGGTATTAAGTGAGAATGTACCCGGAGAATTTCCCTTTGCAGCCGGAGTATTCCCTTTCAAACGCGAAGGTGAGGACCCAACACGCATGTTTGCCGGTGAAGGAGGACCAGAAAGAACCAACCGCCGGTTTCATTACGTTTCAAGGGGCATGCCTGCCAAAAGGCTTTCAACTGCTTTTGACTCGGTAACTCTTTACGGTGAAGATCCTGATGAACGCCCTGATATTTATGGCAAAATAGGGAATTCGGGAGTAAGCATCTCATGTCTCGATGATGCCAAGAAGCTATATTCAGGGTTTAATCTTGCTGATCCCATGACTTCTGTTTCAATGACTATTAACGGACCAGCACCTACAATGGTGAGCTACTTTCTGAATGCAGCTATCGACCAACAATGTGAAATTTATATCCGTGAAAATGGTCTTGAGAAAGAGATAAACACCAAAATTGAAAAGATTTACAAAGAAAGAGGCACAGAACGGCCATCATATCAGGGCAACATCCCTGAAGGCAATGATAAACTAGGGCTTATGCTGCTTGGTGTTACAGGAGACATGGTTCTTCCTGCCAATATCTATGATAAAATAAAAATAGATACCATAAGTAAAGTCAGAGGAACTATACAGGCTGATATCCTTAAGGAAGATCAGGCACAGAACACATGCATATTCTCTACTGATTTCTCTCTTAAGCTTATGGGAGATATCCAGGAGTATTTCATTGATAACAATGTTCAAAATTTCTACAGTGTTTCCATATCCGGTTATCACATTGCGGAAGCCGGAGCAAACCCTATCAGTCAGCTGGCTTTCACACTTGCTAATGGGTTCACTTATGTAGAATACTATCTGTCGAGAGGTATGGACATTAACAAATTTGCTCCAAATCTTTCATTCTTCTTCTCTAATGGTGAAGACCCTGAATATGCTGTAATAGGTCGTGTGGCAAGACTAATCTGGGCTAAAGCAATGAAACTAAAATACGGAGCCAACGAACGATCTCAAAAACTCAAATATCATATACAAACATCGGGGCGTTCATTACATGCTCAGGAAATAGACTTCAACGATATACGTACTACACTTCAGGCCCTTTATGCAATCTATGATAACTGCAACTCACTTCATACTAATGCTTATGATGAAGCTATTACTACCCCTACTGAAGAATCTGTAAGAAGAGCCATTGCTATCCAGATGATTATTAATAAGGAACTGGGAATGGCTAAAAATCAAAATCCACTGCAAGGGTCTTTTATAATTGAAGAACTTACAGAGCTTGTTGAAGAAGCTATCATCTCTGAAATGGACAGGCTTACAGAGCGCGGCGGTGTACTGGGAAGTATGGAGACTATGTATCAAAGAAGTAAAATTCAGGATGAGAGTCTCTATTATGAGAATCTAAAACATTCCGGAAAACTTCCTATCATAGGTGTTAACACGTTCCTTAGCAGTACAGGATCAAAGACTGTAATCCCGGGTGAGGTAATCCGTGCTACAAAGAAAGAAAAAGATTACCAGATTCATATGCTAAAACAGCTTCACAACACATGGGAAAATAGTTCATCTGAAGCATTGGAAAATCTCAAAACTGCTGCTGTGAATAATAACAACATATTTGTTGAGTTGATGGAAGCTGCCAAATATTGCTCCATTGGTCAGATTACAGGAGCTCTCTTTGAGGTAGGTGGCCAATACAGAAGAAATATGTAATTATTGATTTAATCTTGCATTTAATGCTTAATTTTGTAATTTAGTAAAAATTGAGTTGTTATGTTAAAAAGAAATATCCTTATCGTTTACCCGGAAACAACTGTAACTAAAATAGCTGTTTACAGAAACACTGAGCCCATTTTTCTTAAGACTATTCGTCATTCAGAGGAACAGGTTGAAGCAGCAAAACATTTTGTTAATCAGGTTGATTTCAGAGTAAAAAGCATCTATAATGAGCTTGAGACTAATAATATAGATATCCACGATATTGAAATTATAATGGGCCGTAGTGGCATGATTAACCCAGTTCAGGAGGGCGTATACCATATTAACGACCGCATGGCAGAAGACCTTAAAACAAGCTTGCCTGGCATTCATCATACAAACCTCGGAGGGCTTATTTCGCACAAGATTGCCCTTGATCTTGACAAAAAAGCATATATGGCAAATCCTGTTGTTGTTGATGAGCTATGTGATGTAGCACGTTTTACCGGACATCCAAAATTTAAAAAGAAGTCAATATTCCATGCTCTTAATCACAAATATGTTTCAATGCAGTATGCAAAGTCTATTCACAAGCGCTATGAAGACCTGAATCTTATTGTTTGTCATATTGGTATGGGAGGGATATCAATTGGAGCACATAAAAAAGGCCGGGTGGTTGATGTGAACCAGGCTTTCGATGGCTGTGGTCCGTTTTCAGTGTTGCGTACTGGCACTTTGCCAATGGGTCAGCTTGTTGATTATTGCTTTAGTGGTGAAGCTACAAAGGATGAAATTATGGAGATGATTACATCCAAAGGTGGTTATTATGCTTATCTGGGTACAGGTAATATCACTAAAATCAATGAGCGTATTGCTGAAGGCGATAAAGAAGCTATGGCTGTATCTTATGCCCTGTCATATCAGGTGTCTAAAGAAATTGCTTCTCACGTTGCTACTCTTAAAGGTGAGGTTGATTGTATAATCCTTACGGGGATAATATTCGACAGTGAACAATTCCTGAAAAATGTGAAAGAACGTGTGGGCGGCATCGCTCCTATCGCTCTCTACCCTTCAGTAAATGACTTTGCTGCTCTTGCCATGTACGGACTTATGGTCATTAAAAATGAAATCGAAGTTAAAGAGTATTAAAATGGGTAAGCACTTTGTCTTACTTATATTGTTTACAGTATTTAATGCTTTCTTTTCAGGAGATATAGTCGCTCAAATATTTTTTAATAATCTGGAAAGTGATACCATTGCCGGAAACTGGATAGGAAACAAAACCATTACTAAAGGAAATGCCTTTTCAGGTGATTTCTTCTCTGAAACTAACGGAGATGTAATCTATGGCCTGGGGATTGAACAACCTGTGCCTGATGAGTACTTTCTTAAGAATGTCATTTTAAAAATAAGTGGTTATGTAAGAACAAACAAGATTCCTAATAACTCTGTTTACACTATTACTCTTAATAACAATAACAAAACATCCCTTTGGAAGGGAATTCAGTTAAGTAGCATTCTGAAAGATACAACCAACTGGTTTGAATTTTCTGATTCAATAGTAATCCCCGCAAGAGACACAAAGAATACTATCATTAAAACTTATATGTGGAACAGAGATAAACACTCTGCCACCTATATCGATGATCTGAAGTTTGAACTGCTTCCACTTAGCGAACCTTCATTTTTACCTCAGTTGTCGGATGCCATGGTCAATAAGTCATCGGCTGAAGCCAAAACTTTTTTTACAAATAACTGGTTTAATGTCTTTATTGATGAAAGCAATATTGTTTTCACAGGAAAAAAAGGAGATACTATTATTGATAATATCAGCTATTATTCGAATAAGACATTCAATGATGCTGGTTATAAAGAACTCAGCACATGGAAATTCATCAAAAGTAAGTCTTCTTCAAACGGTAAAAGGTTAATCTTTAAATGCAAGACTAAAAGATCATTATTGGTAATGACAATAATTTGTGATTATAACTCCCCCACAGTTGAGTTTTTTATTGATGAGAAATACAGATCACGTCAGGAAGTTTACAGGGAGTCGGTTGTTGTTAATTATCATAATGATATAAACCACATCTTCAGAAATAACAGAACTGTTGATTCAGATAACATCCTGAGTGAATACTGGCTTGATCAACAGGGTTTGCAAGTGGGTAATGGCGCAAATTCAATGATTATTTACCATACGCCTTTTGTTTCATCACAGCAGTTAAATACTACCGACAAACAATTGTTTATTAATCTCGATTATTATCATGATCATCCTTTCTTCCGCTTTCCGTTAGCACCTGACAGTTCCAACTGGAAGCTTGATGAATCTCAAAGCCATTACAACAAAAAAGCAAAACTCACTTATAGTTTTAAGATTGCTTTTGGTTCCGATAATAATGCTATCCCCAGATTCATGAAGAATCCTTCAGGTTATGAAGCTACGTATATCTGGACAGAGCATGCTGATTTCACTGATTTAAGAACAAACAGAGCCACATACTTCGGATCTGAGTTAATTACTGATGCCGATAGTTCTACAGGTGGATTTGTTTTCTACGATGTGCCCGTAACAAAAAGCGTGTTTTACGACAATCCCGACAGTATTACAAATTTTGATGCTTCACATGGTATGTTCACATCACTGGAAAGTACAATCAAGACCGATACTGCGTTTGAAGATTTCCTTTTCCAGATACGTGATAAAGGAAACGATGTTTGTTTGCATACTCCAGAGCAATACACTACCACTCAGGAACGATTTAAAGAAGCGCTTTCATATATGCAGATTCATTTTGGATCACCATCATGGATTGACCACGGAAATAATAATGGTCCGCAAAACAATAGAGAAGATCTGATTTGCGATGCGACACTAAAAGATTCACCATATTATGCCATTGAGCTGTGGGATGATTACGGCGTTAAATATCTTCACAATGCATACTATGAAGAGATGTTCACTTACGAAAAGTGGCAATTTGAACCTTCTCTGGAAAAACCTTACAGCGGCTTTGGTGATTTCTTCCCAAAAAAAGATTATTACAAATTCCCAACTAAAACCAAAGGATTATATCACTGGCCTACAACTAGTGCTATCTTTGTTTATCAGCCTTTCCTTTGGGATTATCTCTTTAACGAAGACAAGTTAAGAAATATGATTGTCAACCGACACACTGAGTTTAATCATGTGTATCCGGCATGGACAGATCCTCTTAAAGGTATGTGGACTTATGGTGAGGATTCGGTTATTATTGCTCAGCAAGGATTTAATAAAGCTCTTAATACCCTTGATATTCTACGTGACGAAGGATTGCTCAATCTGACAACAATTGCTGACTACCTTGATTACAGGACTGCTCTTGATAGTATTGAATATATCATTTTACCTGATGACAGAATAAAAATCACTAACAACAATTCAGTTGCGGTTAAGGGCTTGTCCTTTGCAGTACAAAGTGCTTTTGTTACAGTTGACGGACTTATTCCTGCTCATAAGAAATCAGGTAAGGATATTATCTTTTGGTTTGACATTGAACCTGGTGAAAGCAGGATTGTCAGAATGATTAATCAATAATACCAAATGCTAGCACAAGCTGCTACTTGTGATACCATTTCTGAATTTTGTTTCAAAGCGCGCTTAACAGTATCAAACTCCTTGTGTCTTAAAGTCAGTAAGTTTACACTTAAAATACAGCCTTTGCTATCTTTCTAATATTATCAGATTTCCCCATTGTATAAAAATGAAGAACAGGCACACCTGCTTCTTTTAGTTCACGCGATTGTTGTATAGCCCACTCAACTCCCACTTCTCTTACCTGTTGGTTATCCTTACATTTAATCATCTCACTAACTAAATCATTAGGAATATCAACATGGAAAGTCTTTGGGATACTAACCAACTGGCTTTTTGTCGAAACCGGCTTAAGACCGGCAATAATCGGGACAGTAATACCAGCCTCACGACAACGGTCAACAAATTCAAAATACTTTGTATTATCAAAAAACATTTGAGTTACTATGTACTTTGCTCCTGCTTCAATTTTCTTTTTCAGGAAGTACATATCACTCTCAATATTTGGTGATTCAGCATGTTTCTCAGGATAACCAGCTACTCCAATGCAGAAGTCCATTGCACGGGTATTCTCTAATTTGTCATCCAGATACCGTGCATTATTAAGACCATTAATTTGCTTAATAAGATCAAGAGCGTGCTCATTACCTTCCAGTTCAGGTTTAAAGGTTTTTGTTCCCGGTTGCGGATCACCACGAACCACAAGAATATTATTCATGCCCAAAAACTGGAGGTCTATTAATGCATTCTCTGTCTCTTCACGAGTAAAGCCACCACAGATAATATGAGGCACAACGTTTATCCCGTACCTGTACTTTATAGCTGCTGATATACCCACAGTTCCCGGTCTTTTTCTCACAGCTCTTTTTCTCATTAGTCCGTTTCCTGCATTCTCATAAACAACTTCCTGCTGATGATATGTAATATTAATGAATGCCGGATTAAACTCCAGAAGTGGATCGATTGATTTTTGTATAGACTCAAAATCATGTCCCTTTAGCGGAGGAAGCAACTCAAATGAGAACAGAGTTTCCTTTGCTTCCTGTATATGTTCTAATACTGTTTTTTTCATTGATAGTTTTTTTCAATAGTGATATTTATGAGAATTGCTATATGTTTACAGGCAGCAGCCGTCGCACTTCATCTTTTGTTATTCCTTTTCTTTTAGCATAATCTTCTATCTGATCTTCCTGAATCTTTCCTACAGCAAAATATCTGGATTCTTCACTTGCAAAATAGTATCCGCTAACAGACGCTGCCGGATACATTGCATAGTTCTCTGTCAGACTAACGCCTGTATTCTCCTGTGCGTTGAGAAGCTTAAACAATTTCGATTTCTCAGAGTGGTCAGGACAGGCAGGATATCCGGGAGCAGGACGTATTCCCTTATATTTCTCTCTTAGTATATCTTCAGTGGATAATTTCTCCTCAGGTGCATAACCCCATATATCCTGTCTTACTATCAGATGAAGATACTCAGCAGCAGCTTCAGCAAGACGATCGGCAATAATTTTCAACATTATTTTCTGATAGTCATCATCACCATAACTCTTTAGCTGGTTCTCTATTCCAAGTCCGGCAGTAACAACAAAAGCACCCATATAGTCATCCCGTCCTTCTTCCCGTGGAATGATGAAATCGCTTAAGCAGAGATTTGGAATGCTTTCCGACTTCAGTTCCTGATTTCTCAGGAAGTTAAACACAACCTCCTCGCTATTATCATCAGTAATTACAACATCATTACCTACAGAGCCTGCTTTAAATATCCCTGCTACAGCCTTTATATGCAATATGTTCTTTTCTTCAATCTCATCAATAAGAGCCGATGCCTCAGCAAACAATTTACGGGCTTCCTCTCCTGTAACAGGATCTTTAAGTACATCAGGATACCTGCCGTTTAGCTTCCATGCATGGAAAAAGAAAGTCCAGTCGATAAATGGCCTTACATCACTTACATTAATATTATCAAATACTGTTATTCCCGTTTTCCGTGGGATAACAATATCCTTATAATTAGTTTGCTTAAAGCGGTTTAGCAACGACTTGCCAATGCTTAAGTACTGTTTATTCACTACTCCGCTATTGTGCTTCTGACGCAACTTATCATAATCATTATATAAAGTAGTCAGGAAGTTATCTCTTTCTTTTTCAGAGAGAAGATTACCGATAACACCAATTACTCTGGAAGCATCCCTTACATAAACAACAGGATTACTATACTCCGGCGATATTTTAACAGCTGTATGAGCTTTTGATGTTGTTGCCCCTCCTATTAATAAAGGTATATCAAGATTACTTTTCTGAAGTTCAGAAGCCACATTAACCATTTCCTCCAAAGAAGGAGTAATAAGGCCACTAAGTCCCAACGCAATAGCCTTCTCTTGTTTAACTGTTTCAATTATTTTCTCAGCAGGCACCATTACGCCCAGGTCAATTACTTCATAGTTATTACAAGAAAGAACAACGCCCACAATATTCTTTCCTATGTCATGAACATCGCCCTTTACAGTAGCAAGTACAATTTTCCCATTGCTTACCTTCTCGCCCTTGCTTTCTGCTTCAATAAAAGGGAACAAATAAGAAACAGCCTGCTTCATCACACGTGCGCTTTTCACTACCTGTGGAAGGAACATGCTTCCCTTACCAAAAAGCTCACCAACTTTATTCATACCACTCATCAGAGTAACTTCAATCACATCAAGTGCCCTATCAGCCTTCTTTCTGGCTTCTTCAACATCCTGTTCAACAAACTCAGTAATACCTTTTATTAATGAATGTTTAAGACGTTCCTCTACTGAGATAGTACGCCACGACTCTTTATCATCAGCATCAGACTTTTCCTTCCCTGTCAGATTCTCAGCGTACAGAAGAAGTCTGGAAGTAGCATCCTTTCTCCTATTCAGCACTAAATCCTCAGTAAGTTTCTTCAACTCTTCAGGTATTTCATCATAAATCTGCAACATTCCCGGATTCACAATACCCATATCCATACCAGCAGCAATAGCATGAAAAAGAAAAACAGAATGTATCGCCTCCCTAACAGTATTATTACCACGAAAAGCAAACGACAAATTACTGACACCTCCGCTAACTCTTGCCAGCGGCAGGTTTTCTTTTATCCAGGAAATAGCTTTTATATAGTCAACAGCATAGTTATTATGTTCTTTTATACCAGTACCTATAGAAAGAATATTAGGATCGAAGATAATATCCTCAGCGGGGAAACCATTAGCCGTTAACAGATTATAAGCCCTTTCACAAATCTCTGTTTTGCGCTTAAAATCAGTAGCCTGTCCATCTTCATCAAAAGCCATTACAACCACAGCAGCCCCATATTCACGAATAAGAGCAGCCTGCTCAAGAAATTCCTTTTGACCATTCTTAAGACTAATAGAATTAACAATGGGTTTCCCCTGAACACATTTAAGTCCGGCTTCAATAACACTCCATTTCGACGAGTCAATCATAACCGGCAGCCTGCTCACATCAGGGTCTGAAGCCATAAAGTTCAGGAAAGTAACCATCTCTTTCTCTGCGTCAAGCATGCCATCATCCAGATTCACATCGATAATCTGAGCACCACCATCAACCTGATGTCTAGCAACATTTAACGCTTCTTCATATTTTTTCTCCCTGATAAGTCTGGCAAACTTCCGGGAGCCACTAACATTAGTTCTTTCACCAATATTAACAAAGTTATTTTGTTTAATAATATGCACAGGCTCAAGACCGCTAACCTCAGTAATTCTCTCTTTGTCAGGAGCCACACGTGCATTATTTTCTGAAGCAATCGTTGCAATTGCTCTGATATGATCGGGTGTTGTGCCACAACAGCCACCAATAATGTTCACATCACCGTTCTCAATAAGAGAGCGCACATTCTCACCCATCTGTTGAGGTGATTCATCATATTCCCCAAACTGGTTAGGCAATCCCGCATTGGGATGAACACTTACGTATTGAGAAGCAATTTTAGACAATTCCACAATATGCGGACGCAGTTGTGTTGCACCCAGAGAACAGTTCAAGCCCACGCTCAACAAATCAATATGACTAACGGAAGTATAAAAAGCTTCCAGAGTCTGACCTGAGAGAGTACGTCCACTGGCATCAGTTATAGTACCTGAAACCATAACAGGAATCTTACATCCATGCTTTTTCATCAGATCATTTATAGCCTTTAGAGCAGCCTTTGCATTAAGAGTATCAAATATTGTTTCCACAAGAAACAAATCAACACCACCATCCATCAGTGCACGGGCCTGCTCATAATAATTATCAACCAGCTGATCATATGCAACATCACGAAAACCCGGATCATCAACACGTGGTGACATCGAAGCAGTTTTATTGGTCGGGCCCATCGATCCAGCAACAAAACGCGGTTTATCAGGGGTAATACCAGAGTATTTCTTCGCTGCTGCTGAAGCAATACTTGCAGCCTCAAAGTTTATCTCATAAACAAATTTCTCAAGATTATAATCAGATTGTGATATACGAGTAGCATTGAAAGTATTGGTTTCTATAATATCAGCACCAGCATCCAGATATTGTTCATGAATCTCCCTGATTATATCCGGTCTTGTAATACACAGTAAATCGTTATTACCTTTCAACAAAATCTGCGAGTCAACAAATCTGTTACCCCGAAAATCATCTTCGTTAAGCTTATAACGCTGAATCATAGTCCCCATGGCACCATCAAGAACCAATATTCTTTCTTTAAGTATAGTTCTAATATCAGTCATATTAGTACATCATTAGTTTAACAATTTATGCAAGCAATAAGTAACAATGAAATAATTTCCTGCATAATAATTTATCATTTCCCGTCGTCGCGGCGGGTTAGGTATTGGCACCTTATTATATAACAGGTTGCCAGAGTTTCACAGAGCCTAATCTCTCCACCCTTCTTTATAAATCAAGAAGCCTCAGCAGTGCTTTCTATGCAGTTTAAGCATGAGGAACTGAAATATGCTGCAAAGATATGAATAATATTTTAATGACATTTACTCAGTTTTCAACTTAAAGATTATAAGTCTATAAGGTACTTCCAATTACTCATTGCGCTTGTGTGTGATGCTACAAGCTCACAGATTAATATTCTGATGCGCATCAGAATCATTTTTGATGCGCATCAGGATTGTTTCTCATGCGCATCAGGATTGTTTTTGATGCGCATCAGAGACGTGATTACACAAGTGAAACCAGATGATTACACAAGTGATACCAAGTGATTACACAAGTGATAATACATTACGGAATAAGTGCAAGCAAGCAACTGCTTTTAGTAACATATATTTTCAAATCAAAAATTTCAACATTTAAGGCATTATATTTGTTCTATCTTTACAGCAAATAAAATTACACTATGAAAAATTACAAATTCACTACAATAATACTGGCGCTTGTTGTACTGGTTATTACAGGATTTAAAGTTCTTCCTGACGAGAATGATTACAACAGCCAATGGCAAAAAGTTGAAGAAATGGCAAAAAAGGGCCAGCCAAGATCTGCCATTAAAGTAATTGATGACATATACTCATCTGCCAAAGCAGAAAAGAACACACCACAAATAATAAAAGCATTGATTTATAAGATAAGTATGGAAAGCACCTATACTGAAGATTATGAACTAAACTCCATTGAGACTTTTGAAAGCGAACTCGGAACAGCTGCTCCTGTTGAGAAACAGTTGCTTCAATCGTTACTGGCTCAGCTTTATCAGTCATACTACCAAAAAAACGAATGGGTAATAAACGAACGTCAGCAATATGTTTCCACTAATGAGGATGATATCATTACCTGGGATGCAATGACATTTGCTAAAAAAATAAGTTCACTGTACCTTTCCTCGTTGAAAGACAAAGAACTAACATCAAGTATTAAGACTATTGATTATACAAGTATCATAAATAATGATGAAAACCCGGATATCAATATCTGGCCAACATTATACGATTTGCTCGCTAACAGAGCTATGGAATATTTCTCATCATCTGATGCAGAATTAATGCAATTATCCACTAATCTGGATCAAAACAAAGATTACTTCCTTCCTGCAAAAGAGTTTATTAACATCAACATTCCTGAAAACAACCCTCAGCTGACAACATTGAATATCTTTCAACAATTATTGAAAGTACATATTGGAAGCGGGAACATTGAAGCGCTTACTGATGTTGATTTACGACGTTTAAATTACGTTTACACTCACTCGGGACAAGACAAGGCATTAACTAATAATTATCTGAATGCATTGGAAAATCTTAAGAAAGAATACAGCAATCAGACTGTTTTCCCTTTGATTGCTTTTCAGATAGCCAAATATTACCACAACAATGCAGGTGTTTATAATAACACTATTACCAATAGTAATAAGGATTATCTTGTGAAGGCCAACAATATCTGTGAAGAAGCAATAGCTGCTTTTCCTGACGCTAAGGGTACAAATGAGTGCCGCAATCTCAGTGCAGAAATAGAGAAAGTTAGCTTTAGCTTCAACATTCCATTTGCCTCAATGCCTGATAAACCATCTTTATCACTGGTTGAATTCAGAAATATCGATCATCTTTACTTCAGGTTACTCAAAAGTAACCCCATTGATTATGCACAAAGAACAGATGTTAAACATTACATAAAGAATTTGCTAAACGAGAGCCCCGCACTTTCATGGACGCAGGAACTTCCGGAGACATCAGATTACAGGACACATTCTGTTGAAATGGCTATTCCTTCAATGAAACCCGGATTTTATATATTGGCAGCTTCTGATGATGAGAACTTCTCTTCTTCTGAAAATGTAGTATTTAAAGGACTTTGGCTTTCAGAGCTTTCATATATAATTTCCTATAACAGAACAAAAGGTATTAATGAAATATTCACTTTAAACCGTGAAACAGGAAGCCCTGAAGGAAATGTTGATATCACTGTTTACCAAAGGAAATACGATAATAAATCGAGAGATTATGTAACTAAAAAGATAAAGGAGCTTTCCACAGACAAG
Organism: Bacteroidales bacterium; assembly: GCA_963676635.1. Taxonomy (GTDB): domain Bacteria; phylum Bacteroidota; class Bacteroidia; order Bacteroidales; family F082. The sequence continues at coordinate 2,852,179 of OY781105.1, read as the reverse complement.
AATGGCTATGCAATATTTAAAGCTGATGAGAATGTAAACTACGGTACATTCTTATTGATGTTTGAAAAAGACAATAATAAAATACTATCTGAAAACTATCTAAGCTTCTATAAGGTAAAGCCTGATAAAGCATGGAGAAAGAGTTGCAATATCTTTACAGACAGAGCTGTTTATCGTCCCGGACAAATTGTTAACTTTAAAGCCATTTTCACTGAAAGAAATGGAAACGAAGTCAGGTTACTGAAGAATGAAAACACAGAAATCAGATTTATCAATGCATCCGGAAAAGAAATAAGCAAGATAACTCCGGCAACAAATTCAAGCGGATCAGTAAGTGGGTCTTTCCCCATACCTCAAGACTTACTCAATGGCAGAATGACAATCAGAACAAAACATGGAAGCACATCCATTACTGTTGAAGAATACAAGCTACCAACTTTTGAAGTTGTTATGGACAGCCTTAAAGCCCAACCTGTTCCGGGTGATTCCGTTATTATAACAGGCAAAGCAGCAGGATATGCAGGTAATGCAATCAACAATGCTTCAGTAAAATATGTAGTTACTAAACGTACATCATTCCCTATACCTTACTACAGAGGATGGTATCCTGTATATAATCAACCTGATATTGAAATCGCCAACGGTATAGTAACAACTAATGAGGATGGAACTTTTAGAATATCATTCATTACCAAAGATGACGAAAGCATTCCTGACGATGCCTATCCTATCTATAATTATTCTGTACATGCTGATGTTACTGATATTAGTGGTGAGATGCAGTCGGCCAATGCTGATATACGTATTGGCAGAAAACCTGTAATCATTCAAACAGACATAGAAAATGTTCTGGCACAAAACGAAAATAATAAAGGAAGTATAATAGCTACAAATCTGAATAACGCAAGCATCACTATTGATGTAACAGCAGAATTGTTCCATATGCAGCAACCCGACAGAATACTAATACGCAATCGTTGGGAAGCTCCTGATCTTAATATTATATCCAAAGGAGAATTTATCAATCTTTTTCCTCACATTCCTTACAAGAATGAAAACGACAAAAGTACATGGGAAAAAACAAAGCTTTCAACAGCAAATATCTCCGTTTCCGGAAAAGCTGTAATACCTGAAAGCTTATTTACAGATGCCATACCAGGAGATTATTTTCTTTCAATAACAGGGAAAGATAATAAAGGCAATATTGTAAAGACAGGAAAATATATTACTATCTATTCCACAGACAGCAAAGATGTTCCGGGAAATGATATTTATTTCCACGCTGTTTCAGCAGCAAAAGCAGAACCGGGAGAAACAATTAAATTAACTGTTGGATCAGCTGCCAAGAAGTCGAAAATATATTATGAGATCGTTAACGGTGACTCCATTATTGAAAGTAACTGGATAAAGGTCAGCAACTCACAAAAGGTTATCGAGATTCCTGTTAAAGAAGAATATCGTGGCAACTTTATCATTAATACAGCCATGGTAAAATACAATAGCTTATACACCACAACTGATAAAATCACCGTGCCTTTCACAAACAAAGTACTTGATATAAAACTTGATACTTACCGTGATTATCTAACACCAGCAAGCAAAGAGCAATGGACAGTAACAATAAACGATTATCAAAACAACAAAGTTTCAGCTAATTTACTGGCAGGCATGTACGATGCAGCGCTGGATGTTTACAGAGAAAACAACTGGAATATGAGTCTTTATTACGATAAGATGACAAATAAACATTGGGAATCCGGACTTTTCTCAACAATTCGTTCATCATATCTTTACAATCAAGACATTGACTATATAAAAACAACACCTATAATATATCCACAGATTAACTGGTTTGGCTATCCTGTTTACGGAAGATTTATGTATAAAAATTCACCTGTACCAGAAGGAGCATTACGCGAATCACGTTCAGATATAATGAAAATGGATGCGATTAATGTAGAAAATGACATAGCAATTCAACCAGCTGATGAGGAAGTCGTGAAAACTGAACAAGAATCGGAAGGACCTGTTGTCCCATTACGCAAAAACTTCAATGAAACAGCGTTTTTCTATCCTGACTTAACAACCAATGACAACGGAGAGACCAAGATCAGTTTTACCACCCCTGATGCATTAACAGAATGGAAAGTACAAGTACTGGCCTATACTGACGATTTAAAAACAGGAACATACGAAACAACAATAAAGTCAAAGAAAGATCTGATGGTAATACCTAATTTACCACGATTTATCCGAACCGGAGACACACTTGAATTCACGGCAAAAGTCACGAATTATACAGAAAATGATATCACAGCAGCAACAGAAATCGAGTTTTTCAATCCGGTTACAGATAAAAAGCTAGGACTGTTCACCCATAACGACAACAAAAGACTAACTAACATCAAGGCACTACAAAGTGTATCACTTAAGTGGGAAATAGTAGCACCTGAGACTGCAGGCTTAATTGCGTACCGAATTAAGTCACACACTGATAATTTCAGTGATGGTGAAGAAAAAATGTTCCCGGTACTCACAAACCGCATGTTAGTAACAACCACAATGCCAATGCATGTTAGTGGCAATTCCACAGAAGACTACACATTCCATGAAATGTTAAAGAGTGATTCAAAATCACTACAAAACGTAAACTTCACAGTAGAATTTGCATCCAATCCGGCATGGTACGCTATTCAGGCCCTGCCATATCTCAGCGAAAATAACTCCAGAAGCAACCTGTCGCTGTTTAACAAATATTACGCAAATGCGCTATCAGCATACATAGTAAACAGTAATCCAAAAGTAAGCGCAGTATTTGAAAGCTGGAAAAGTCAGTCACCAGATGCTTTCCTCTCAAATCTGGAGAAAAATCAGGAATTAAAAGACATTGTTCTCGAAGCCACACCATGGATACTCGAAGCTGAAAATGAGTCACAGCAAAAACGAATGATTGGAGAACTAATGAATATCAATAAAATGGCTCAGGAAAAAGAAACAATATTAAACAAGCTGCAAAAAGAGCAACTATTCTCAGGAGCATGGCCATGGTTTGAAGGAATGAGTGCCGACAGATATACAACACAAACAATTATCCTTAAATTAGCACGACTACATAAGAAAGGAATAATAGACCTTTCCGGTGATCAACGGCGACTCAGCATGGTTAAGAAAGCCGTTTCATATCTTGACAAAGAAATAGCAGCTAAATACCAGAAGCTAAAAGATAAAGGCAGTAAAACTCTTAAAAGAAACAATCTTTCAGGAAATGACATACAATATCTTTATCTCAGAGGACTATTATCAGCTTTAATACCCTTACCTTCAGAATCAGAACATGCATATAACTATTACATATCACAATCAAAAGAATACTGGTTAAAGAAATCAAACTACTTACAGGGAATGATAGCACAGTATCTGGCCACAGCCGGACACCGCAATGAATCAGAAGCCATTGTGAGATCATTACAAGAAAGAAGTTTATATAATAAAGAAATGGGAATGTACTGGCGATCTGACAAAGGCTATTACTGGTATGACGCCCCCGTTGAAACACAAGCCATGATGATAGAAACATTCTCAAGCCTTAATAACAATCCTGCACTAACAGAACAGATGAAAATCTGGCTTCTGAAGCAAAAGCAGGTACAGCATTGGAGTACATCATCAGCCACAGCAGAAGCAATCTTTGCATTACTAATGCATGGTGATAACCAGCTAAGCACAACAGAACTGGCAGAAGTAACAGTGGGAAAACAAAAAATAAGCACTGTAAATGATGAGAGCATCCCTGAAGCAGGAACAGGCTATTATACACACTCATGGAAAGGTAAGGAAATCAATAACAGCCTTGCTAAAATAGTAGTTGTAAATCCCAACAACCATATTGCCTGGGGTGCAGCTTACTGGCAATACACAGAAGATATGGATAAAGTTAAGTCAGCTTCCACATCTCTTTCGATCGACAAACAACTGTTTACAGAGCAGAAAGTTGACGGGAAAATGAAACTTGTACAATTAAAGGACAATGCCAAGCTTCGTGTTGGTGATAAGGTTATAGTAAGACTTATCATCTCATCAGACCGCGATATGGAGTATATTCATGTATCAGATATGAGGGCAACATGTTTTGAGCCTTCTAAGCAACTATCAGGAAATAGTTACAGCGGAGGCTTATGGTATTACAAAAACATTACAGATACCGGTAACGACTTGTTTATACAGAGATTAAACAAAGGCACTTATGTGATTGATTATTCACTTTACGTTACACAATCGGGAAACTTCACAAACGGAATAGCTACAATTCAGAGTATCTATGCGCCTGAGTTTAGTTCACATACAAAAGGAATAAGAATTAAAGCTGAATAACGGTTAAAAGTATTATTCGTTGTAAACGATCATCATAAGAACATCACCAACGATTTCGAGAGATTTGGGATCGATAGTTTCAATATTGTCATTAAGAGTATGCCAATGTTCGAAGAATCCGCTGGTATTGTTTGAAGGATCCAGATGAATAATATCAATAGAAGGAATACCAGCATATTTATTTACAAAGAAATGATCATCAGTAATGGCACCACCTTGTTCATTAATAAAGTAACTGCCATATCCCATATCCGACGCCGTGTTCCATACTAAGTCCACAACAAACTCAGCATCCCTTTGGGAAAAAGCTTCCTTTCTGAACTCAGGATCTTTCGCGCCAACCATATCAAGAAGAATACCATAATTAGCATTATATCCTATGGTATGAGGGTTTTTAGACCAGAACTGAGAACCCAGTCCCCAGTATTCCTCATTATAAGATATTTGTAAATCATGAGGAGGACCCCAATCTTCGAGATCAAACAACACAATATCAACACCAACACCAGGATTCTTAATACCAAACTGACGAGCCATTTCCATAAGCACGCCAACACCGCTGGCACCATCATTTGCCCCATCAATAGGCGTATTGTGATTTTCAGAATCCTTGTCATAGTCGGCAAAAGGACGTGAGTCCCAGTGAGACATAAGCAACACACGCTTCTGAACATCAGGATTATAAGAAGCAATGATATTAATTCCATTACGTGTTACTCCATCATATGTACGCACCTTAAACTTTTGAGCTGTTACCTGAGCATTAAACTGTTTTAATTTGCTGATAAGCCATGAAGCACATTCACTATGAGCCTTTGAACCAGGCACACGGGGGCCAAACTCCACCTGCTTCTTAACAAAATAATACGCAGAATCGCTGTTAAACGGCGGAGGGGTAACAACTGTTTTTTGGTGTGTTTTTTTATTTCCTTGCTTAACAGCATGCTGATTACATCCTGCGAAAGCAATTATTATCATTATAATAGAAACTACTCTTATCATTTTATTTAAGATCATAAAAACCACTAACAAAAGTATAAATATTATTCATCTGAAATAAAAAAGAATGTTAAGAGACCCATTTCAGGATTGGCAAGTATGTACTTATTCTACTTAATAAGCATATCCTCAACATTCTTACGTTCGCGTGGATTCTTTTCGAGCTTTGCGATATCCTCAGGAATAACAGCATTTGGTGAATAATAGCCAAGAGCAGTAACAGAAACCACATCCAAATCTTCATTCAGATTAAAAAGCTGATGAGCTTTATCAGAGTTAAAGCCAGTCATTTGATGTGTAAACAATCCCTGATTAGTAGCTTCAATAGACATAATTGCCACAGCCTGTCCAAGATCATATTTATATGTTGGATTAGAAGTTCCATTATGTGAGAATTTCTTTTCAGCGACATTAAGAATCAAGACAGGAGCATTTTTTGCCCACTGAATATTCCAATCAACCAGAGTACTAAGAATATTATTATACTCCTTACTATTTTTTACACCTACAATAAATCTCCATGGTTGAGCATTAAATGCCGACGGTGCCCACCTTGCAGCTTCCAGCACACTATTAATTTTATCTTCTTCCACAGGTTTACCATCAAAGGAGCGTGTACTCCATCTTTCAGTGATAATTTTATTTATAGGATATTTATTGTCTGTTAATTTTTTCATATTTAAAAATTTTCGGCAAAAGTAGCTTAAAGCTGATAAACGGGCAACAATACAACAGATTAAAATACCATAGTAAAGACAGCCCCTTCATCCTGCTTAGATCTTACACTGATACTACCCTTATGCATCTGCATAATTTGTCTGCTAAGACTAAGACCAATACCTGATCCTGTTTTTTTCGAAGTAAAGAAAGGCATAAAGATCTTATCAAGAATATCAGGCTTTATACCTGCTCCATTATCAGCAACTTCAATTATAGTCCTGTTATTAAGATTAACAGAAGCTACGATTGTAATTTTTGGATTAATGACATCCTTGTGAGAGACAGCATCAATAGCATTCAGCAGTAGATTAATAATAACCTGATCGATAAGATCAGGATCAGCAAGGATTTTAAGATCCTGTGGGAAAATCTTTATAGTTGTTTCAATATTGTTTTCATCAAATTTAGTAGCCATCAGCTCAACAGCACGATCAAACAGTTCGCTTACATAAAAGTGTCGGAAATTGGGTTTAGGTATTCTGGTAAGATTCCTGTATATCTCCACAAAGTTCAGCAATCCTTTACTTCTATTACCAATGGTAGCAATAGCCTGCTTTACAGTATCAACGTCTTCAAGGAATTCAGGATCATCACTTTCGACAGGAAGAACATTATCAAGAATATCCTGTACTGTCTCTGAAAGCGAAGATATCGGAGTTATGGAATTCATTATCTCATGAGTAAGAACCCGAATAAGCTTCTGCCATGATTCAATTTCTTTCTGCTCCAATTCAGGGTGGATATTCTGGAAAGAAACAAGAGTATATTGCTCACCCCTCATCCTGAATTGAGTAGCATGCATTGACAACTGCAATAACTCATCATTAACAAACACCTTAAATAAAGCTTTATCACCGGCTTTCATACTAATAAGCCTTTCAGGTAAAGCCTGATCAATTACGATCAAATCATTAACATTCCTTAATCTTGGGAGCTGTAAAAGACGTTTAACAGCATTATTAAAAACATCAACAGTACCATCATTCTTAAAAACAATAACACCAACGCTAACATGCTGAATAACTGTCAGAAGATAATTAAAGTGCTCTTCCTTTTCTCTTTTATTCTGATTAAAGGCATTAATAACTTCATTAAACTCTTTATGAAGATCAGCAAAGCTTTTACCAAGGTCATTATCAGAAAAGCTGCTAGTGAAGTCGGCATGTCTGATTGATTCAAAGAAACGAGCAAGCTTAACATTTGTTTGTTCAGTATATCTAATAAGGGAAATAACCTGAGCTATAAACAACACACCAAGAATAATAGCACTAATAGCGTATGCTGTTTTCTGGCATATCCATGCTATAAGGACTAATGTTACAACAAGCAGCAATACCCTAACAATAATTTGTATTCTGAACCTGCTATAGACCATATTTTTCAATTCTTCGGTAAAGGGAAGCCCTTGTAAGGCCCAGTTCTTTAGCTGCACGGCTTATATTACCACCATGCTTATCAATAACCTTTCTCACAAGTACTTTCTCAACATCTTCAAGATTCATATTTTCAGCAATAATATCCTCTGAAGAGCTATCATCCTCATTATCATTCAGGAAGAAGTCATGAGGCTCAAGAACAATTCTTTCACTCAAAATAACAGCCCTTTCAATGGCATGCTGAAGCTCTCTGATATTGCCAGGCCAGTCGTGCTTTTGTAGTCTCTTCAAGGTACCAGCTGTAATTCTCTTTTTAGGAACCTTGTATTTCTTACAATACATTTCAATAAAATGCTCAATAAGAGGTTCAAAATCTTCTTTTCTTTCTTTAAGAGGAGGCAGCTTTACTTCAACGGTATTAATTCTGTATAACAAATCCTGGCGGAATTTGTTTTCATTAACCATCTGATAAAGGGGCATATTTGTTGCACATATCAAGCGTACATCAATTGGAATTTCTTTATTGGACCCTAGTCGGAATACTTTACGTGTTTGCAATACGCTCAACAATTTAGATTGCAATCCGGGACTTAGGTTACCAATCTCGTCTAAAAACAAAGTACCACCGCTTGCAGCTTCAAAACGTCCAGCCCTATCTTCTTTTGCATCAGTAAAAGCACCCTTCTTATAACCAAAGAGTTCACTTTCGAAAAGACTTTCCGTAATAGCTCCCAGATCAACACTGATAAAAACATTATCCCTCCTGTCAGAAGCACGATGAATAGCACGCGCTACTACCTCTTTACCAGTACCATTTTCACCGAGTATTAAAACATTCGCATCAGTTGCAGCAACCTTATATGCCACTTTCATAACTTTTTGCATAGACTCAGAAGACCCAATAAGATTATAATGTCCCTGATTTTGATCTGCAATCAGCACTTTTTGTTTTGACCGAAGACTTTCGAGCTCCACCTTGGATTCACGTATTCGCAGTGATGCTTCGATTGTAGCAAGTAGCTTTTTGTTATCCCAGGGTTTCAGAATAAAGTTTGTAGCCCCTTCCTTTATACCCTGAACAGCAAGCTCAATATCACCATAGCCTGTAATAAAGATTACTGTAGCAGCAGGGTCATACTCCAGAATTACATTCAGCCAGTGAAAGCCCTCCTTTCCACTGGTAGCATCGCGTGAGAAATTCATGTCTAATAATATAACATCATAATTCTCATTCTTTATGTTATCAGGAATATTCTGAGGGTCTTTTTCTGTATGTACTATACTGATATGTTGTCGAAGAAACATCTTGGCGGCCAGCAATATATCTGCATCGTCGTCAACAATCAGCAGTTTAGCATTTATTTTACTCATTTTCCTGGATTTTACTTAATTGATAATAGATTGGTTAAAATTACTATAAATTGTTCACCTTTGTACAAAAATATGGACGTAATCGAACACAAAAAGTTACAGTTCAAAATTAATTAAATTGTAATTAACATCGTTGCAGCCTTTTAACATTAGTGGCACAGAGTTAGTTAAAGTTTGTTAAGAACTGTTAATACAGGAAGGAAAAGAAATGATAGAGACACTAAAGATAAATAAGACTTTCGTTACGGAAGAAGTAGAAACCATAGCACTACGGAACATTAATCTCTCCATTGACAATGGTGATTTTGTTGCAATTATGGGTCCTTCAGGTTGTGGCAAAACTACTTTGTTAAATATCCTGGGCATGATTGATGCGCCCTCATCGGGCAATTATATGTTTTTTGGAAAGGATGTTTCTTCACTTAGTGAGAAAGAAAAAACAAATCTGCGAAAACAAAATATAGGCTTTGTTTTTCAAAACTTCAATTTAATAGAGGAGTTGACAATTTATGAAAACATTGAACTACCTTTATTATATTTAGGATGGAAGAAGAATGACAGAAGAAAAAGGGTCAATGAAGTTCTAAAACAAATGAATATAGTAAACCGCAGTAACCTTTTTCCGGTTCAATTATCTGGTGGACAGCAGCAGCGTGTTGCGGTAGCCCGGGCAATAATAGCCAGTCCTACTCTTGTATTAGCTGATGAACCTACAGGCAATCTGGATTCAGCACATGGTGAAGAAGTTATGGGATTACTTAACGATCTTAACAAAAATGGCACAACAATAATAATGGTAACGCACTCACAACGCGATGCATCATATAGTCGGCGTATCATTCATTTGTTTGACGGTCAGATTATCAACGAGAATATCAATGCAATGTTTAATTAGTCTCAAATGATCAGTAATTATTTTAAAATAGCCTACAGAATCCTTTTACGCCAGAAAGGATATACACTGCTTAATATCCTTGGGCTGGCTATGGGAATTGCCGTATTTACCTTTATTTACCTGTACATTCAGAGTGAGATAAGATATGACAGACAATGGTCTGACTACAAAAACATTTACCGTGTAACAACAGAATTCAATACAGATAACAAAGTTGAGAAGATTGCCCTTACACCATTTCGTCTTGCTGATGAATTTAAAAAAGAATTTCCTGAAGTCAAATATGCAACACGCATGTTCTTTACTGACCCTTCAGATATTAATGATGTTTCTTCCGTAACGTACAACGATACAGTATATGAAATACCAGATATCACACTTAGTGATAATAATTTCTTCAGAATTTTTGACTATGAATTTCTTGAAGGAAACCCTGATACAGCACTAAGCTCACCAAATACAATGGTAATCTCATCAGAGACAGCAGCTGAAATTTTTGGTAATAAGCCAGCCCTTGGGCAAAAATTAAGTACTGTTGTAAGAGAATACACTGTTACAGGTGTTTTTGATAAAAGCTGCATAACAAGCCACCATAATTTTGATGCTGTTGTATCAGTTTCATCCATTGACACAAATACTTATAACAGACTCTCCTTTGATTGGTACTGGATGACCGGATATACATATATAGAAATTAACGACACAACTGATTACGAAAGTCTTGAACAACGATTTAACGATTACGCAAATATTAAGAAAGCTGAACAGCTGAGTGAAGATGAGATTGAGCTCAATGGTTATTTCACAAATAAGCTGGAACCTGTGAGTCAGGTACATTTCAATACAGACCTTCAATATGACTCACCAACAAACAATGATGTACGGCTGTTATACATTATCGGAATTATTGCAGGATTTATTCTACTTACTGCTTCCATAAATTATATAAATCTGGCGGTTGCCAGGTCAATTAAAAGAGCAAGAGAGATAGGTATCAGAAAAGTACTAGGTGCTTATCGCAAGCAACTTATCTTACAACATATCAGTGAATCATTAATAATAACAGGACTTTCATTTGTTGTAGGTATGTCTGTTGTTGAATTACTAATACCTCAATTTAACAAACTAGTTGGAAAAGATCTCACACTTGTGGGAAGTATCTTTACAGGTGAAGGATGGATCTTTGGAATCTTTCTTTTACTGTTAATGATATTGCTTGCAATAATTGGAGGTAGTTTCCCGGCATTTATTTTATCATCATATAAACCATCATCAGTATTACGGGGTAATAATTTTATGCTGGGTAAAAAAGGCAGACAGAATCAATCAGCAGATGTTTTACGTAAGCTGTTAGTAACAATACAGTACATTGTATCAACAGGAATGATAATATCCACACTGATTATCTTCTCCCAGCTTAATTATCTTAATTCACATAGTCTGGGATTCAACAAAGATGATATCTATATTATCAACACTCCTGATAATACATCATTTCAGCATAAGATAGCACCGTTTCTTAATGACCTTAAAAAGAACGAAAACATTCTCGATATTTCATATTCATATAATGTACCAGGTTATACAGGAGGAAAAAGAATGTTTTATGTAGGAGATACATCGCTTAACAATGTCCAGACATTAAATTTTTATTACATAGGTCTTAATTATTTTGAATTATTACAAGCTACACTAACAAAAGGAAGTTATTTCAATTCTGGCAACATAGATTCTACCATAAACTATTTTATAATAAATGAAAAGGCGGAAGAATACCTAAATCTTAAGAATCCTGTGGGGATGCTTATGAACACAACATCAGATTACGGAATACGACAAGGGAAGATTGCCGGAGTTGTTAAGAATTTCCATTTTTCATCACTTCGCAAGGAAGTAGAGCCTCTGGTATTTATGTTAGATACTATTAGGGCAAGATATATGATTGTGAAATTTAAGAAAGGCCACGATGCTGAGGCATTAAAATACATTCAGAGTATATGGAGTAAGTACAATCCGGGAATATATATGCGACAACTTCTATTAAGTGATAAGATTGAAAGCTTGTACAAAGCAGATAAAAAAATGTTATTACTGTTTGTCTACTTTTCAATGTTTGTGATTTTTATATCAAGCCTCGGGCTTTACGGACTCACATCATTTCTTATCCAACAACGAACGCGTGAAATAGGTATCCGAAGAATACTCGGAGGCTCAGACATGGGCATAACCACAATGCTCATTAAATACTATCTACGTGTTGTTCTTATTGCTGGTATAATAACCTCTTTTATCGTGTACTTTCTTATGAACAAATGGCTGGACAATTTTGCCTATCACATTGATCTTAATATTTGGTACTTTCTTGGAGGCATTTCTATTTCCTATATTATAGCAACACTAACAGTATTAGCACAAGCTGTTAAGGTAGTCAGAAAAAGTTTGTCTGGTTCTTTAAGTTATACCGGATAAATTATTGTTAGTTAATAAAGAACCTATCAGGAAGAGGCTTACAATTTATATTCCAAGCCTGGTTTTAAGGTCTTTTATCCTTGATTTGCTCACATTTACGGTACTTCCCTCTTTAAGCTTTACAATATAGCTTTCTTTTCCATACTTCTCAATCTTTTCTATATGATTAAGATTAATAATATGTGAACGGTGGACTCTGGCAAAAGTGTTAACCGGTAATACCTTCTCAAGATAATTCATTGTGTCATTCTTCAGGAAACTACCTTGTGGTGTGTAAATCTCCACATAATCATCCTGCGCTTCGATTTTAATTATCGTATCAACAGGAATAACATCAATTTTAGTCCCTGTTTTAACAAAAAGACGTTCAATCTCCTCAATACCCTGCTTCTCTCTATTTGCATATTCTTCAATATTTGCATTCTTTACCCTTACTGAAGGCTTATCAACAGGTCTGCTACTTATTCTTGTCAAAACTTTATCAATAGCCTCATTAAAGCGCTCCCTTGAGAATGGTTTCATCAGATAATCCACTGCACTCAATTCAAAAGCTTTAATAGCATACTGATTATATGCAGTAGTAAAGATAATCTCCGGTACTTCATCAAGAAGCTCAATCATTTCAAAACCCGTTAACTTAGGCATTTGGATATCAAGAAATATCAGGTCGGGTTTTGTTTCATTAATCATTTTAACACCAGAAAAACCATCTTCACATTCACCAATAAGGTCAATATTTCCATTAGTTTTAATATAAGCTTTCACCAGTTCACGTGCTGGTGCTTCATCTTCGATTATAACAGTACGCAGTTTATTCATCTTTTAAGGATATTGGTATTTTCACTTTCGCTCTAAAAATCATTTTCTCAGCAGAGATTTCAAATAAATCGGATCGTTTATAAATAATTTTAAGTCGTTTCCTGATATTCTTCAATCCTATTCCTTCGCCTTTTTTCTTAACAACCGCATCAGGATCATACTCATTACTTATCTCAATATAAAAGTAATCATTGTCATGATCACATGCTAACTCAACAAGCACCTCATCAGTACTATTATAAACACCATGTTTTATAGCATTCTCGATAAGAGGTTGAAGTATCATATTAGGAATCTCAAAGTTAATACAATCTTCGGAGATTGAAGTATTAAAATTCAATCGCTTTCCAAATCTAATCTTTTCAATATCAAGATAACGATTCAGATTTTCAAACTCATCTTTAAGGCTTGCCTTTTCATTTTTATCATGACTTAATGTATAACGAAGAAAATCAGACAGCTTTATAACCATTTCCTGTGCCTTGTCGGGATTAGTAATGGTAAGTGAACTAATAGAATTAAGACTGTTAAAAAGAAAATGGGGATTTATCTGTGACCTCAACGCTGTTAATTCGGCTTCATTAACAAGATTTTTCAGCTCCGCCTCTACTTTAAGTTTCTCCTGAAGGTCCTCATAAAAAAGCATCACATAATAATACATTATAAAAAGGAGATAATAGAAAAACCCTGTTACAACGCGCCAAGGCAGGCTTTCTTTCAAAAATTCATTATAGCTGCTGTTATCAGGAAACAAATAAACAAGCGCAAAATATGAGGCTATTATCCATCCAGCAATAGCAATAGCAGCAACAATAAAATGATTAAATAACAGGTCAAAAACATTCTGTGTTTCTTTCAGGTTAAACCTAATAACATACCACAGATTAAAGCCAATTACTGCAAACACAGTATTAAACAAGGCTGAATCAATAAGACTTTCGATACTGGCTACTCCATAAAAGAAGTTAATAATAAAGGTATGTATTAAAATAATTACAACCCATATTACTATATAAGCCAGAATATAATTTTTTCTTTTCAGTATTGGATTAAGCATAGTGTGTAATAAGTTAAAACCGGACAAATCTGATTACCATCAGATCTATCCGGTTAAGTTTAGAAACTTTTAATTTCCACACCACCAAATATTACAGAACCCTTAAGATGCAATACCGGGGTATTTTCGGTTTGGGTTTCATCAGGGCGTACTGCCCGTTTATCATTCAATCCGCCAAATATTGATACAACATCAGATTTGATTATCCAGTTATCAGGAACTATCAGTTTTGTTCCACCGAACATCACAAAAGTATCAAGCATGCAGCCTTCTTCAGATAAAACAGCTTCCTTAAATGAAATCTCAGAGCCTCCGAATATTGCAGTAATATCACCACCTTTAAAATTGTGTGACTGAATTACTTTAGTACCACCGCCAAAGACAGAGACATCATCAATATAGTCGCTTATATTTTCTGCTGTACCAGATACTCTGTGTTTGTGATACTCTCCATGACGACCACGACGACTAATTATCAAAACTCCAATACCTATCAGCAATGCAGGCCAAAAGATTTGACCCAGAGAAACATTATAGTTAACAAGGCTTGGAAGCCACGAAATAAGGCCAAGGCCTATGAGAATATATCCTGCTACTGCTCTTTCGCGTGTTGCTATTATTACAACACCTATTGCAATAAGGATTGTTTTCCAGTTTAGTATATAATGCCTTAACGGCAAACCTGAAATATCAAAAGTATCAAGCATCAACAGTGCTCCGGCTACTATTAGCAGAATTGCTACTATTAATTTTCTATCAGTTTTTTTATTTTCCATGGTAGTATTATTAATTGTTAATGCAAATCTAGATAGTTATTTGATTCATGTAAATATAAATTCGGTGAATGGAGGAAATACATCGGTGACTGTCTGTATTTAATAATATTATAACGTATAAACCATAAAGATACAAAAAAGCCACAATCCTTGTTGAATTATGGCTTTTTATAGTCTTATATGAAAAATATTATTCTTCTTCAATAGCAGCAACGCCCGGAAGAACTTTCCCTTCAATAAACTCAAGCATAGCACCACCACCAGTACTTACATAACTAACCTTATCCTGAAGGTTGAACTTGTTAATTGCAGCAACTGAATCTCCACCACCTATAAGTGAGAAAGCACCTTTTTGTGTAGCATCAACAATAGCGTAAGCAACTTCAATTGTTCCCTGAGCAAATTTCTCCATTTCGAACACGCCCATTGGCCCGTTCCATAGAATTGTTTGTGAGCTTTCGATAATATCTTTAAAAGCCTGACCGGTTTCAGGTCCTATATCAAGACCCATCCATCCATCAGGTATCTCATGAGAATTGCAGAATTTTGTGTTTGCCTCATTATCAAACTTATCAGCGATTACAGCATCAGTAGGAATATAAAAATTCACATTACATTCTTCGGCTTTTCTCATTGCCTCTTTTGCTGTTTCGATCAAATCATCCTCAACGAGTGAATTACCAACTTTACCACCGAGCGCTTTTATAAATGTGAACATCATTCCACCACCGATAATAAGATTGTCAACTTTATCAATAAGATTATTAATAATTTCTATTTTGCCGGAGACTTTAGCTCCACCAAGAATAGCTGTTATTGGTTTATTACCTTCTTTAAGGACTTTATTGATATTTGTTACTTCATTGCTCATAATATACCCGAACATCTTGTTTTCAGGGAAGAATTTAGCAATAATTGCTGTTGAAGCATGAGCACGGTGAGCTGTTCCAAAGGCATCATTCATGTACACATCAGCAAGTTTTGAAAGCTTTTCAGCGAAAGCTTCATCACCTTTTGTTTCTTCTTTATAGAAGCGAAGATTTTCAAGAAGAAGAACCTCCCCTGGCTTTAAAGCAGCAGCTTTCTCAACAGCTTGCTCACCAATGCAATCATCGGCAAACTGAACCTCAACATCAAGCTTTTTAGATAACTCAGGAATAAGATGCTGCAATGAGAACTTATGCTCCGGACCTTCTTTTGGTCTTCCAAGATGAGACATCAGAATGGCTGAACCACCAGAACTGATAACTTTTTTTATGGTTGGAATGGCAGCCCTTATACGGGTGTCATCTGTAATTTCAAATTTGTCGTTAAGTGGCACGTTAAAATCTACGCGAATTATCACTTTCTTGTTTGTAAAATCAAACGAATCAATATTCTTCATAGCCATAAAGTATTTTTTATTTCAACGCAAAGTTAATAACAAAAACGTTAATCTTTTGTAAATTAGCAGGAAAGTAGCTTTAAAATTATTGTTTTGAAAGTATTTGCTTTGTCAATACTGGAACAAACGTTTGCTGCAAATGTATATCTCTCGCGCGTATATATAATATAAGGAGTATCAAACCCGATTTAATTCACGGCATTTATCAAAGTCCTTGTATATTCATTTTGCGGATTAAGATATATCTTTTCTGCATCACCAACCTCAACAATCTTACCATCCTTCATTACCATAATCCTGTCACTCATATATCTTACTACATTAAGGTCATGTGAGATAAAAATATAAGTAAAGCCAAATTCTTGTTTCAACTCATTTAAAAGGTTCAAAACCTTAGCCTGCACAGAAACATCCAATGCAGATACAGCCTCATCACATATAATAAACTTTGGATTTAGTGCCAGTGTACGTGCTATCACAATCCTCTGCCGCTGTCCTCCGGAGAATTCATGTGGATATCGATGAAAATGCTCTTTGCTCAAACCGACTCTTTCAAGCAAGTAATATGATCTTTGTATTCTTTCTGCCTTTCCGGAAAGTATATTATGAACCTTCATTGGCTCAACTATAGCATTCCCTATGCTTAGTCGGGGATTTAAGGAAGAATAAGGATCCTGAAAAACAATATTAAACTGACTCCTGTTTTTCCGTATTCCGCTGTCGTTAAGGCTAACAATATCTTTATCTTCAAAAAATATCTTACCACTATCAGGCTCTATAAGGCGTAATATTGTTCTGCCAAGGGTTGTTTTACCACAACCTGACTCTCCTACCAAGCCAAGTGTTTCTCCTTCAACAACATCAAAACTAACCTGATTGACAGCAGCAAAGCTTTTTGTGGTTTTCCCAAAGAAATTCTTACTTACCGGATAACTCTTATTCAATCTCTCCACAGAAAGAATGGTTTTTGCTTCTTTATTATATTTTTTTGTTAGTGGCTTTATTGTGCTTTTCTTTTCAGGATTAAGATAATCATCTACTTCAGGTAAGGGTTTATTTTTATCATGTTGCGAGGGGCGGCATGCAATAAGCCCTTTAGTATAGGGATGTGAAGGATTTGTAAATATCTTTGTTGAAACACCTGCCTCCACAATCTCTCCTCTATACATAACCGCAACATAATCTGACACTTTCCTTACAATTCCCAAATCATGACTAATAAACAACAAGCTCATGCCATATTCCTTCTTCAAGTCGTTAAGCAGGGAAATAATTTCTTTCTGAACAGTAACATCAAGTGCAGTTGTCGGCTCATCCGCAATAAGCAAATCTGGATTGTTTGCTATTGCCAAAGCTATCATCACTCGTTGCTTCTGTCCGCCACTTATTTCATGAGGATATCGTGTGTATATTTTTTCAGGATAAGGTAGCTTTACTTTATCAAACAGATGAATTACTCTCTTTTTTGCTTCTGTTGAACTAATACTGCTATGTAGTTTAAGAACTTCGGCAACCTGCTTTCCGCACTTCATAACAGGATTAAGAGATGTCATTGGTTCCTGAAAGATCATAGATATTCTGTTTCCACGGATTTTTTGCATTTGTTTCTCCGTAAAAGCAGAAATTTCTTCATTATTAAACGTTATTTTTCCTGATGATTGTACAGCCTGGGAAGGTAAAAGCTGCATTAATGAAAGAGCAGTAAGAGACTTTCCTGAACCTGATTCACCCACTATCCCTAAAGATTCTCCTTTTCTTATAGTCAATGACACATTATTAACAGCCTTATTAACAGTGCCTTTGTGTGTGAATTGAATTGTCAGATCCCTTATTTCAATCAAGTTGCAATATTATGTTGATAATAAAATAAATGTTAGTACTTTTGCACCAGTTTTCAAAACCAATTTTGTCGTACAGATGCAGGAACCAAAAGTAAGTATTTTTGCTGGTCGTCAAACCCATTATCTGGCAAAAAAAATTGCCAGCAGTTTTGGGATAGACCTTGGAAAATCAATCGTAACAGAATTTTCTGATGGTGAACTTCAAACATCATACGAGGAAAATATCAGAGGAAGGGATGTTTTTATCATTCAATCAACATGCCCTCCCGGTGATAATATCCTGGAGTTATTAATGATGATTGATGCAGCGAAAAGAGCCTCAGCACGAAAAATCATAGCTGTTATACCTTACTTTGGTTATGCACGTCAGGACAGGAAAGATAAACCCAGAGTATCAATAGCTGCCAAGCTTATGGCAAACTTGTTGATTTCTGCAGGTGTAACACGTATAATCACTCTTGATTTACATGCAGACCAGATTCAGGGATTTTTCGATGTTCCGGTTGATAATCTTTATGCATCTAATATCTTTATTGATTATATCCACGACCTAAATCTTCCTAACCTGATTATGGCATCACCTGACACAGGTGGTACACGTCGTGCTGCTTCTTATGCCAAAGCGTTAAATACTGGTTTTGTAATTTGTTACAAACAGAGGGCTAAACCTAATGTTGTTGAAAGAATGGAGCTTATTGGTGATGTTGAAGGCAAAGATGTTGTTGTTGTTGATGATATAATTGACACAGCCGGAACAATCACAAAAGCTGCTGAACTGATTGTTAACAAAGGGGCAAATTCTGTGAGGGCTTTTTGTTCTCATCCTATTTTCTCAGGAGATGCGTATAATCGTCTTAACAAATCACCGTTCTGTGAAATAGTTACCACTGATACGCTCCCATTAAAAAAAGGAGAAAATACTGATAAAATTCATGTGCTTTCAACTGCTGACCTTTTTGCAGAAGTTATTAAAAGAGTTGAGAACTTTGAATCAATTAGTTCATTATTTAATATTCAGAAAAAATAGTAAATTACTGTTAAATAAATTTTATAAAAATGAAAAAAGTATCATTGAGCGGTTCTCTGAGAGAGAACGTAGGGAAAAAAGATGCTAAAAAAGCCAGAAATGAGGGTAATATCCCTTGTGTGATTTATGGCGGTGAAAAACAGATTCACTTTGTTACTAACGAAATTAAATTTGATAAGATTATCTTCACTCCTGAAGTGTATATTATCGAAATTGATATCGACGGTAAAGTTATTCCAGCTATCTTACAGGATATTCAATATCATCCTGTATCTGACCGCGTATTGCATGCCGACTTTCTGGAAGTGCTTCCGGGCAAACCAATCTCTATTGGTATTCCTGTAAACCTTGTTGGTAATGCTCCTGGTGTTATCGCCGGCGGACAACTTATCAAAAAGATGCATAAGATCAGACTTAGAGGTGCTGTTGACCACTTACCTGAAGAGGTAGATGTTGATATCTCAAAACTCGTTATCGGATCTTCTATCAAAGTTAAGGATGTTGTTTTAGAAAATGTTACAACTCTTGATCCTGAAAACTCAGTTATTGCACGTATTAAAACATCACGTACTGCAGGTGCTGTTGGAGATGAAGACGAAGACGAAGAAGGTGAAGGCGAAGAAGCTGCTGCAACTGAAGAATAATAGCATTATTTTCAATAATATTAAAGGGATAGAAGTTTCAGGCTGCTATCCCTTTATTTATAAAACAGAATCGTGAAATATTTAATAGCCGGACTTGGAAATATTGGATCCGAATATGTCAACACTAGACATAACATCGGTTTTGAAGTGGCTGATTTATTGATTCACGACCTGAAAGGTGAAACATCAGTAGAAAAGCTTGCTTCTGTTTCCAGAGTTAAATATAAAGGACGTATTCTGGTTGTTATAAAGCCAACTACTTTTATGAACCTTAGTGGGAAAGCTATTAAGTACTGGCTCGATAAAGAAAAAATACCCATTAATAACCTGCTTGTAATCCTTGATGACATTGCCTTGCCAACTGGTACCCTCCGCATGAAAGCCAAAGGCGGTGATGCAGGTCATAATGGTCTTACGGATATTATTGAGAAACTTGGCACTAATATGTTTCCCAGATTACGTATTGGTATTGGCGACAACTTCCCCCGTGGCCGCCAGGTGGATTATGTCCTAGGTCAATGGACAAAATCTGAAGAAAAATTAATGATGGAAAAACTACCCACTACAGTAGAAATGATTAAAAGCTTCTGTACCATTGGTATCGACAGAACAATGGGAGGGTTTAACGGAAAGTAAGGTAAGATTATCAAAAGACACTGATTGAACCTTAAAAATAGCGCATCTATTAATTAAATATTTTTTTTATTTTTACCATTGAATCATTTTAACATTCAATGCTTTGAAGTCCCGATTAATTAACATACTAGCTAGTCCCTATTTTGTTGCTATACCTGTAGCTGTTGTACTTATACTGTTACTCCCTATTTCAAATTCATTGTACAAAATCGAATTAAAAGAAAAGCTAGTAGCCAATAAAAAAGATTCGCATGTAGTTTTCTCCGACCTTAACAATGATGGTATTGATGAGCAAATACTCTTTTTTCACAACAATGTAAAAAATCAGGCTGCAGTAAAGGTGTTATCAGACAACTTTGTTAATTATGATGTCTGGAATTTTAATGGTATTTATCAAAAGGCCAGTACTAATTTTTTTATAGAAGACTTAAACAATGATAAACTACTGGAGATTTATGTTATTTATAGTCGTAATGACTCAGTGTTTATGTCTGTTGGCCAACCCTATCCTGATAAAGAACATTTGCTTACTGATAAATTCATTACTACTATTGATAACATGAATGGAGAAATCGATTACACCATTGATGAACCAATAGTATATGATCTTAATAACGATGGGTGGGATGAGTTAATATTTGATTTAAAAGCAGGTTTCTCACTTCAACCCCGTATTTTAATTTCATATGACCGAAAAAACAATCAGTTTAACTGTAGTAAATCAACGGGTGCATTTATAAATCTGAGAGCTATCGCTGATCTTAATAACGATGGCCATGCAGAAATTTACTGCGGCTCTTCATCTACTGCTAATATTCACGACTCTCTTGGCTATAAGTATAATGACTATTCTTCATGGCTGATGATTTTTGATAAAAACATGAACCTTATCAAAGACCCTGTTGAAAATCCGGGTTTGAATACTTCTATTAACCTAACATTATTTAAAGACAATAACAAAAATGATTTAATTGCTATACTTCTTAAAAACGCAACAAATAACCAAATTCAAATAGAATATTTATCCCAGAATGAAACACCTTTGCTGACAAAAACAATAGATTTCAACGACGATAACTTATCAAAACAAACAACAAATATACTTTTCATTCCTGTATATATTCAAGATAAAAATTACATTCTACTGATGTTTGATGAAGAAAACTTCACATTAATAGATGCTGAAGGAAATATCAGAAAAATTAAAAAATCAGCAAACATAACCTCATTCATCAAACAAGAAGATTTTGATTGTGATAGGAACAATGAATTTCTCTTTATGAATATTGATGGCAAGTTAATAATTTTTGATGAAAATTTACAACATCCAACATTAGCACCAACAAATATTTCACCATTTGAATTACATAAAGACAATATAGGAATAAAACATAATGGAGATGAACCATCAGAGATATATTTAGGCACAAGCGATTATTTATACTTATTCTCATATGAAATAGACTATCAATATTATTTAAAATACTTATACTGGCTGATTATATATACTCTAACAGTGTTGTTTTTCAAAGGCGTTATTAAAGTCCAGAATATACAACAGATTCGAAAAAAAAGAATAGAAGAAACCATCAATAGTTTGCAATACAAAACTATTAAAAGTCAGATTGACCCACATTTTATGTTTAATGTACTCAATGGTTTAGCTATTAATGTAGCCAATAGTAACACAGAAGAAGCATACAATCAGATCCTAATGTTTAGCCACCTCCTTCGACAACAAATGACCAGAATCGATAAGCTTAATATCACCCTAAAAGAAGAAATTGAATTTGTAGAAAGTTATCTGGCTCTTGAGAAGTTCAGGTTTAAAGATGATTTTGAATATAAGATTAACATCCTTAATGATGTAAATTTAAATTTCATTATTCCACGAATGCTTATTCAGTTTCTTGCAGAAAACTCAATAAAACACGGGCTAAAACATCTGACAAGTAAAAAACAGCTAACTATCAGCATAAGCGGTATAAACAATGTGATAATAACAGTAGAAGACAATGGAATTGGTCGCAAAGAAGCAGCTAAGTACCAAACAGATTCAGGTCAAGGTCTTCAACTGTTAAATAAGCTTATCAGACTACATAAAAAAACATGCAACAAAGAGATTACTTTTGAATACATTGATCTGAAAGATGATGAAGGAAATAGTATGGGAACGCGGGTTGTTGTATGGGTTGAGGGAAACAAGACCAAAAATTGAAAAAAGTATTAATACTGTTTACTTTCAAATACTAAACTAAGTATGATGATTATGTTAATCTAATACAAGTACTTATAATAAGATAACTTCTTTTCTATATACAAGAATATAAGTATTCATACAAATAAGTATATCATATATATAATGGTTTAGAAAACTCTTGCTTCCTATTTAATTAAACCCTTAATTGCATAAAAATGATAGCCTTATGAAAAAATCTGCTTATTTAATCACACTATGTGGAATTCTTTATATATGCTCGTTAGTACAAGCATGTAAGAAAAATAATAGCGATGCCCTCGCAAAAACATTTACTGACCCACGTGATGGGAAATCCTACGAAACAGTAAAGATAGGCTCCCAAATATGGTTTGCTGAAAATATAAACTATGAAACTTCTAATTCATGGTGGTACGACAACAGTAAAGCCAATGGGGATGTATACGGCAGGCTATATACTTGGGAGGCAGCACTTAACGCTTGCCCCTCTGGATGGCATTTACCAACAGACGCAGAATGGAAAACAATGGAAACAAAACTAGGATTGAAACAAGATGAAGCAAATGCTATAAATTGGCGGGAAACAAACTTAGGAAAACAATTGAAATCGAAAAGCAAATGGTATAAGAGCGGAAATGGCACAAATAAAAGTGGTTTTACTGCACTTCCAGGATGTTATCGCTCTGATAAAGGTACTTTCTACGGTCTTGGGTATTACGGACACTGGTGGACCTCCACTGAATTCTCAAATAAATTAGCATGGAGTAGAAGCCTTTGCTATCACTCCAACAGAGTCCGCCGAGATAATAACACAAAATCAAGTGGCCGTTCTGTTCGGTGTATAAAAGATTAATTTTTTAATTTACAACGTTAATTCGAATCCAGCCTCTTATAATTTGACAATTTTAATTTACAACGTTAATTCGAATCCAGCCTCTTATAATTTGACAATTTTAATTAACAAATGTCAAAGCTTATAAATTGCTTTTAATATGTTTACAATAGCTGGTAACTCGTATTTCTATGTTGTAACTTTGTAGAATACCCCTTTCTAAGACAATGCTAAATTAGACAATTTTCTTCAATTTGTTTATTTAATGATGTTGACTTGTTGGAAACTTGAGGAACGAAAGTTTTCAATAAATCAATATCACAATACTTCCTGGGTGGCAAATACCCTAATGATTTATGAGGTCGATGATTATTATAGTCCTCCATCCATTCTTCAGTTTTTTCTCGTACATCCAACAGATCCCTAAAGATGAATGCATCAAGCACATTTTCCCTGTATGTTCTGTTTAATCGTTCTATATAGGCATTCTGCGTAGGTTTCCCTGGCTGGGTATACTGAAATTCAATTCCTTTTACTTCGGCCCAGTTCTGTAGTATTGTAGCAATAAATTCAGGTCCATTATCCATGCGAATCTTCTTTGGCAAGCCTCTCTTCTTTACCAGTCGGTTTAGTATATAAACCACCCTTCTGCTTGGAAATGAATGCTCCACATCAATATGTAACGCTTCACGGTTGTAATCATCCATTATATTAAATGTCCTGAATTTTCTTGAATTATCAAGTGAATCACTCATAAAATCGATACTCCAGGTATTATTCATAGTAGCCGGAACAACTAATGGTTCCTTTACTCTCTGAGGTAATCGTTTTTTCTTCTTTCGCCTTAAACTCAAACCAATAGACCGATAAACCCGGAATACTCTTTTATGATTCCATTTGTAACCTCTATTCCTCAAACGGTGATACGACAACCAAAATCCTTCTTTTGGATGAGCCTCAACATTTTGATTTAACAAGTCAATTATCTCTGAATCATCCCGCTTAACAGGTTTGTTATAATAACCAGCCTTGCTAAGCGATAATACCTTGCTAGCCCTGTGAATACTGCAAATGCTTTCCTCTTTTAACTCATTTACTATTTGCTTCTTTTCACAAGGCTTCAGAGCTTTTTTTCGATTATCTCCTTCGCTACCTTTAGATCCAGCGATACTTCAGCATACATATGCTTAAGTTTCGTATTCTCCTGCTCCAGTTCTTTAAGCCTCTTGAGTGATTTTGTGTCCATGCCTTCATAGCGCTTGCGCCAATTATAAAAGGTGGCTCTGCTAATACCATTTTCTCTAACAATGGTTTGTAGATCCTTGCCATTGTCATAGTCTTTTAATATGGCTGCGATCTTCTCCGGTGTGAATTTCTTTTTCTTCATATTTAACAGTTTAAAATTAATAAATTTTGTCTAATCTTAGACTGTCTTATTTTTTGGGGATATTACAACTTACCTGCCCTCTATTAATAATTGCTGTAATAAATCTAATTTTATATATTGATAAAACAATATTATTGGGGGTAGTTTATTCAAAAATGAAAAAATAGATCCTAATCACAAGAGTCAATATTATCAATGAAATAAATGCATTTGTCATTAACTTTTTTCCTAATTTTACAAAAAATTAACTGTTATGCCAAAGTATCTGACTGCTATTATTATTGATGATGAACATAACTCAAGGGAAGCGATACATTCTCTTATCAGGAACACTAAAGTTTCTATTGAGGTTATTGCCGAGTGTCAAAATGCCCAACAAGGACTAGAAAGCATTATTGATGCTAATCCTGATATGATTTTTCTGGATATTCAAATGCCTGTTAATGATGGCTTCTGGCTCGCTGATAAACTTCATGCTTTCAAGAAACGACCGTATATTATTTTTATAACGGCTTTCGATAAATTTGCCATTGAGGCTATTAAACATTCGGCTTTCGACTTCCTTGTTAAACCTATTGCACCCGATGAGTTTATTTCTGCTGTGAAGAGGGTTGAGAAAAGCATTGGTGAGAATAAACCTGACGAAAGGTATGCTGATCTTAAAAAATTTCTGGAAAAGAAAAAATTAAGATTAAACACTATCGACGGATTTTTTATGATCTCTGTAGATGATATTGTTTTTTGTGAAGCCGATGGTAATTATACTTATATTAATCTTGTTGATGGCAAACGCGAACTCATTACATCACAAATTGGGAAACTTGAAGAACTGCTGACTAATAATTTTGTTAGAATTAACAGATCTGTTGTTATTAATACTAATATGATTGAAAAAGTGCGAAGGAAAAATAAACTTATTAACCTCCACGATGGCTTTCAGAAGTATGAATTCACTTACAGTAAATCAGGGCTAAGAAGACTTAATAAAAATACTAACTTCGATTAAGAATGTTTGTCTCTGGGAAAACATTAACAATTATTTAATACTTATTTTCTTCCTCACCCTATTTAGAATCATTTTATATTACGATATTTGCAAATATCTATTTTGTATTACTGGGAAGAAACATCATCAATGAAATCTTTTCTTATAAAATTCTTTTCTTTATTGCCTCTGTCGCTTCTTATTTTATTCACTAGCGAAGCCAGAACTCAGCATACTGATACTGACAGCATCCTAAAACAATTCTTGCTCGAAATTGATACAACTAATAATATAGATTCTAAAGTTGTTGATTTTTTTAATGTTTGGATGAAAGAAAATAATACTGGCAGAATCAAATCAAATCCGTTAATTCAGAAATATCTTGACCTTGCATCTGTGTATCATTATCCTTCCATTAAAGCCAAATTGCTTAGCATGTACGGGTTAAATCTCCAGCTTCAGGGGAAATATGATTCTGCAAAATTGTTTATTGACAGCGCAATCAATGTTTCTGTGCAATATAATCTGGAAGATGACTTGTTAATAGCTAAATACAGACTGGGCTCTTTTCTCTACAGAACAGGCCAAAGCGATAGTGCAGAAATGTTGTTTAACATGGTTTTATCCAATAGTGAGAGTATCGGTTTTGAACGTGGTCAGATGCTTGCCTTTGGTGGTCTTGGAAAAGTTAACAAAAGAGCGGGTAATTATGATAAGGCCCTGGACTTTTTCATGAAAGAACAAAATCTTGCTAAACATCTTGGTATTGACAATACTGCAACTCATGCTATGCTTAATATTGGTATTATCTATGGTAAGATGAAAGACTTTCCAAATGCGACTTTCTTTACTAGAGAGGCTTTGAAACTAGCATTGCAAACAGATGATACCGACAGGGTTTCACAGCTATATAATAATCTGGCAATTTTATTTCGCCTTTCCGGAGAATATGATTCTTCTGTTTATTACCAACAAAAATCGCTGGATCTGGCATATAAACGGCATTCTAATGTTAGTATAACCAGAAATTATATGAATTTAGGTACAACTTATGCCTATCAGAAATTGTATGATAAAGCTAAGGTATACTATGACACTGCTTACTTAATGGCCAAGAAATACGGAAACAAGCCTTTGTTAATGAGTGTTCTTCAAAACCTGTCTGCTGTTTCAAAAGATCGTGGCGATTACCAGAAATCTATTGATTATGGCAATAAAGCTCTCGATTTGGCTAAAAGTACAGGTCAAATCCACAACTACCCCGACCTTTATAAGAATCTTTATTTCGCATGGAAGAAATCAGGTAATCCTGAGAAAGCTCTTTATTATCATGAGTTGTATGCAAAGTATAATGACAGTATATTTAATGAAACAAGGCAGAATAATATTAATGAGCTGGAGATCAAATACAATTCTGAAAAACTTAAATCTGATAACCTGATTCTTGAAAATAAAAATCTGGCTAATAACATTGCCCTTGCCAGAAAACAGCTTTACATAAATATACTGCTGGGTACCAGTTTTACAGTTATTGTTGTAATTATACTACTATGGATAATTTACAGGGTTAAAAACAGAAAAAATACTATTATCAGGCAGCAGGAAATTGATCAGCTAAAACGTGAAAAAGAAATTCTTTCTGTTAAATCGCTTATTACAGGTCAGGAAGATGAACGACGAAGATTAAGCTCTGAACTTCATGACGGGCTGGGTATTTTATTGTCGACCATAAGTCTTAAGTTTGCTAAAATACGTCAGGTATCACATATCACCGACGAAAATCTAGCTGAAAAAACATTTGAGCTTATCAATGAGGCTGGTAAAGAAGTCCGAAGAATCTCTCATAATATGATGCCAGGACTGCTTTCTAATTTTGGTGTTATTGAAGCTATTAAAGATATCTTCGATAATATTGAAGATTCAGGGATTGTCATTAATCTTAAGTTACCTGATGACCAAAGGAGATTCGATGAAAACACAGAAGTTATGATTTACCGCATTGTTCAGGAGCTGGTTAACAATACTATTAAACATGCTGAAGCCTCACAAATTAATCTTAAGGTGTCATATAGTCCGGCTATGATAACTATAGAGTACTCCGACAAAGGCAAAGGGTATGATATAAATGACCAAATTTTTAACAGCGGACTTGGCCTTGCCGGAATTCTTTCCCGCGTTTCTTATTTAAATGGTGCAATTTATAATAAAACAGTAAAAGGAAAAGGTTCGGATTATCTGATTAAAATTCCGTTAAACACAAATAACAAAGTCTGATATTGTAATGAATGGCTGTTTTCCGCTATTTTATTATTTTAATATATTGCAATGAATTACCTTTGGATTTTCTTTATCACTTTTGTCAATTCTGAGTAACTATGTTGAAAAATAAATTGAGATATGATTAAACTGATAATAGCTGATGACCATCCCATGATTGTTAATGGGATTAAAACAATGCTTGATCAGGAAAAAGATATAAACCTTGTTTACGAAGCTCATAACGGAGTGGAAGTGCTGGACTATCTGAAAGAAAATGATGCTGATGTTGTTTTAATGGATATAAATATGCCTGAAGTAAACGGGATTGATGCCTGTAAAATTATTAAGGAAAAATATTCAAGTGTAAATGTATTAATATTCTCACAATATGATGAAAAGCGCTTTGTTAAGAGAGTTCTTAAAGCAGGCGCCAATGGCTATTTACTGAAAAACTCAGCTTCTACAGAAATTATTTCTGCCATTAAAATGATTCATAAAGGGGGATTATTCCTTAGCAAGGATTTGCCTAATATTTTTGAAGAAGGTAAATCTTCCCGAACAGACTCACTCTTTCCTGATCTAAGCAGCAGAGAGATTGACGTTCTTAAACTTATCTGTGATGAGATGGTTACCCAGGAAATTGCTGATAAACTCTTTATTAGCAAACACACGGTTGAAACCCATCGAGCGAACCTGTTGCTGAAAGTAGGAGTTAAAAACACAGCAGGTCTTGTTAAATGGGCCATTGAAAACGAAATTGTATAATTTTACTGTTGCAATGATTCCCTGAATTATACAAGACAACTGGAGGCATTGTTTTAACATAACACCTCATTAAATGTTAATCTATAATCACATCTCTTCCAATGTTATACGGTTAATTTATTATGAAATAGAATAAGCTCACGCTTATATTATTATCTCAGCTAATTTAGTTTCTTTCATACGTATCAAACCATTTTTTCATACGTATCATATTTCATTTTCATAGGTATGAAAAATGACTTTCATAGGTATGAAAATACTAACACTAGCTCTGCCACTATTCAAAAACACAAAAGGAAATAACCAATTAAACAAGATAAAAGTGCTATTGGCACAAATGTCAATAATTTTCCCGACAAAACCTTCCTTAGCAATCAAAACATAGTTCAGATGGAATATCACCCTTTAGCATTTTGTCTCTGGAATTTATCTCCTCACAAAGTCTAGTTGTTTTCAGCTATTTTTCTCATTTGGCTGAAACATATGCTTTTTATCTGCCAAACGTGAACCACTTTTGCATCATAACAAAATCTATAAAAATGAAAAAATATAATCTACTGTTTGTGAACCTCATGGTAATACTTACTGTTGTGGTTTTAACCCTGGGATCCTGTAAAAAGGACGAAACTCCCAACAACCTACCTATTGTAAGTTCGGTAAGTGTAAACCCCGGGTCTGTTGAAGAAGGCGGTTTAGCATTAGTAACTGTGATGGCCACCGACACTGATGAAGATGAATTAACTTATACATATACTGTAACCGGCGGTTCAATCTCGGGTATTGGTTCAGCTGTTGAGTGGACTGCACCATCTACTGAAGGCGTATATAATGTAAGCGTTGTTGTTTCTGACGGGAAAGACGAAACAACAAGCTCTGGAACTCTTATTGTTGAAGCACCTCAAAACAGCTTGCCTGTAATCAGCGATGTACAGGTAAACCCTTCATCTGTTGAAGCCGGAAGCACAGCAACAATAACCGTTACTGCATCAGACGCCGACGGCGACCAGCTTTCTTACCAGTATCAGGTAACCGGTGGAGCTGTTAGTGGCTCAGGATCTACGGTAACATGGACTACCCCTTCACAGGGTGGCGCTTATTCTGTTACTGTAACTGTTAATGACGGTAATGGCGGTGAGAGCACCGGAACAGGATCAATAACTGTTGAAGAGGCTGCTACTCAGATTAACGGTACTGCAAGCTTTCCTGCTGGATATTCTGGTGACCTTTCAAATGCCAAAGTAAGCATTTACACCTCTTATGATAACTGGGCTTATAATATACCTCTGGCTTATACTGCAGCTACTGGAACTGGTTCTTCTGTGAGCTTTTCTCTGACCGATATCCCGGCAGGCATCTACTATCTGGATGTATGGAAAGACAATGACAACAGCGGCGACTGGTCTCTTGGCGACTTTGTTGGCTGGTATGGTGATGGCGGTCTTGGTGGGCCCTCTCTGACTGAGATATCTATTCAAGATGGTCAAACAAAAGAAATTACTGTTTCTATGATTGTCATCTCAGGTAAAACAAACATTCCTAAAAGTAATTAATAACAGAAAATAATCTTAAAATGAAAAAACTACTAATATCAACATTCACAATATTGCTTGTTTTTACTTTAACAAATTGTAGTAAAGACAGTAACGATGAGACACCTCAACCGGAGGATACAACATCTTATGATGTCTACCTTTATAATCCTGATATAACAGGAAGAGCAGATAAATCCGACTACCTTCAGTCGACCGTAAGAAAAGACGGATTTCAGTTCTCTACTTTTGGTGATATTGACCAGGTGGGCTTTCTGGGTTCTGTAAACAAAGCGTATATCTTTAACGAAGAAGATAATACTGAAGTCATTATGATCTTCGATGATATGGGAGAACCAGCATTCATCTATCAGGTTGACCTTGTATCAGGTGAGAAAAAAGACGCTATAATCGAATTTGAACGCATTGATCAGTCAAACTTTTATGCCAGATTCTTTTATTACGACTGGAAAAACCGTTTGGGAACACTTTTGTTCGAAACTGTAATTTCAGGAACAGATGGTAATTATACCAGCACTCCTACTTTTGAAATTGAAGATACAAACTTCAACGGAACAAAGTCTACAAGCACTACCAAGGTTAACAAAAGCTTTCCTGTAAAGCTACATCGCTTTGATAAGATGATGTCGCCTTCTTATGCGCAAGCAAATACAAAAAGTACAACAGATGGAGTAAACGACTGGATGGCATCATTTGATAATATGAAAAACTCTACTATAGCCGATTGGTTGTCAACTGCACGAAAAGCAGGTGCTGCTCTTACTCTTACAGGTTTAGGCGTTAGCAGTACCGTTATAGGTGCTCCTGCAGGTGCTGTTCTTGTTAATGGCGGTTTAGCTCTTATAGCAGGCTCAACAGCAATTGAAGTAGTTGTTACTGATAAATGGAGTGATTTTCTTGATGAAACAACAAGTAAAATAGATGCCTTGTCGGAAACAGCTTCTGATATCGGTGGTAACATCGTAACAAAACTGGAAGGATACGGCCAAAGCTTACAGGAATACTGGGAAAACGATGCAATAACAGAAACAACTGTTGAAGACCTTCTTGATGAAATTGAAACAAAAGAGATTATTATAAATGACGAAGACCTCAACGACCTTCCTGATAAAGACGGTGTACTACAGATTGGTTTATCATGGGATACTAATGGTACGGATATTGACCTTTGGGTTACAGATCCAAACGGTGAGAAAGTGTATTATGATAATGAAACATCAGTATCCGGTGGCTATCTCGACAGAGACGATACAGATGGTTATGGTCCTGAAAATATTTACTGGGTGGATAACATCCCTGACGGAACATACATGGTTCAGGTACACTACTACGGAGGAATGGAAATTACCAACTACGAAGTTAAAGTAACAAACGGACTGGGATATTCAGCAACATACAATGGAACCCTTAATGCTGTGGACCAGATTGACAATGTAGTAACCTTCACTAAGTCCGGTTCTCAAATATTCAACTAATAACAAATTGTAATTCTCATAATAAACTATATGGCATGCTGGTAATCTCAGGTTCGTGTACCTGGAATTACCACAGCATGCTGTTTTATCATCAACCCTCAGAAATAAAAAGAGGAATATTTCAATACAAGCCTACACCCAAAACCATTAATCGTTAATCTGCCAGCTTATCCTCTCAGTCTCTCACCAACAATACTAGCAATCTCGCTAATAGCAATTCTTTCCTGATTCATAGTATCGCGTTCGCGGATAGTAACCGTGTTATCTTCCAGCGTCTGGTGATCAACTGTCACACAATACGGAGTACCAATAGCATCATGACGACGATAACGTTTACCAATAGCATCTTTCTCTTCATAGAAACACATGTAATCTCTCTTAAGAGTATCCATTATTTCACGAGCTTTATCAGGAAGACCATCTTTTTTAGTAAGCGGGAAAACAGCAACCTTATAAGGAGCAAGGACAGGAGGCAATTTCATCACAACACGACTGCTGCCATCCTCAAGAACTTCATCTGTATAAGCAGCAGTAAGCACTGCAAGGAACATACGGTCGAGACCGATAGATGTTTCCACCACATAAGGAACATAGCTTTTATTTAATTCAGGATCATGATAGCGAAGTTTCTTTCCGGAGTATTTCTCATGAGCACTGAGGTCAAAGTCAGTACGTGAGTGAATTCCTTCAAGTTCTTTAAAGCCCATCGGGAAGTCAAACTCAATATCAGCAGCAGCATTAGCATAGTGAGCAAGCTTATCATGATCATGGAAACGGAACTTCTCAGCAGGAATACCCAAAGAAAGATGCCATTTCATACGCTCCTCTTTCCAGTAGCTATACCATTTTTTCTCATCTCCAGGACGAACAAAGAACTGTAGTTCCATCTGTTCAAACTCACGCATACGGAAGATAAACTGACGTGCTACAATCTCATTACGGAAAGCTTTACCTGTTTGCGCTATCCCGAAAGGAATTTTCATCCTTCCTGTTTTCTGCACGTTCAGGTAATTAACAAAAATACCCTGTGCTGTTTCCGGACGCAGATAAATTTCAGTAGCACCCTCAGCAGTAGAACCCATACTTGTTGAAAACATCAGATTAAACTGACGTACTTCAGTCCAGTTACGGCTACCAGATACAGGACACACAATACCCAAATCTTCGATAAGAGTTTTAATGGCATCCATATCATTATTATCCATCGCAGGATAAAGACGATTTTTGATTTCCTCCAGTTTCTCAGCATTAGCCAGCACCCTTGGATTAGTTTCACGAAACTGCTTTTCATCGAAAGAGTCACCAAAACGTTTAGCAGCCTTAGTAATCTCTTTATCAATTTTGGCTTCAATCTTAGCCATATGATCCTCTACAAGAACATCAGCACGATAACGCTTTTTTGAATCCTTGTTATCAATCATAGGATCGTTAAAGGCATCAACATGGCCTGAAGCTTTCCATACTGTAGGGTGCATAAAAATTGCAGAATCGATACCCACAATATTCTCATGCATCTGCACCATTGCCTTCCACCAGTAGTCGCGGATATTTTTCTTCAGCTCACTACCATTCTGTGCATAGTCATAAACTGCACTCAGCCCATCATAAATCTCGCTCGACTGAAAAACAAATCCATACTCTTTTGCGTGAGCAATTATCTTTTTGAAAAGATCATCGTTGTTTGCCATGTTATAATATTTAATATTTAATATTCAATGCTTAAAGTTCAAAGTTTCTTGCCTTCTCAGCCTAAAGCTAAAGACTTAATCTTAATCCCTGGTAATCGGTAAACTTTATTAACAAACACTAGTTAGTATCTGCCTTTAAAGTCCCTACTATTATTAAAAATGTAGAACAATATGGACAAACACTAGTTAGTGAAAAAGTCAATCACATTACCAAAAGTACTGCTAGTCCTCTTATAAAACTCCGTATATCCACACTGTGTGCATGATATTGAAGTAAACTTCTTATTCTGCACATCAAAAATCTTAGCAAATGCACCACCAGTAGCCCTCATCTCATCAGCTTCGTAATGACGATTACCACATTTGGGGCAAACATATTCCTTTTTTTGCATTTTATTTATAATTATCAATAATACTGAATTCCGGAAAACCGGAATCCAGAATTACAATTGTTAACTTCGTTTACAGTTACTCATTCAACTGTCAATATTCCTTAGTCACCTAACGTTGCCACCATCACAGCCTTAATAGTATGCAGGCGGTTTTCTGCTTCGTCAAAAACAACAGAAGCAGGTGATTCGAATACATCGTCAGTTACTTCCATAGCCTCAACACCAAATTTCTGATAAATCTCTTCACCGATAGTTGTTTCACGGTTATGGAAAGCAGGCAGACAATGAAGGAATTTCACCTTCGGATTGCCTGTAAGTTTCATCATTTCAGCATTCACCTGATAAGGAAGCATCATTTCAATTCTTTCCTTCCATACTTCGTCAGGTTCGCCCATGCTCACCCATACATCAGTATAGATAAAATCAACACCTTCTACACCTTCTTTAACATCTTCAGTTAAAGTAATTTTAGCTCCGGTTTCTTTAGCAATTTGCTCACATTGTGCAACAAGCTCTTCGTCAGGCCACATTTGTTTAGGAGCAACCGCACGGAAATCCATTCCCATTTTCGCTGCACCGACCATCAGCGAGTTACCCATATTATTACGAGCATCGCCAGCGTAAGCGAAACTTACATTATGGAGAGGTTTATCAGAATGTTCCATCATTGTCAGGAAATCAGCAAGAATCTGTGTAGGATGGAACTCATCAGTAAGTCCATTCCAAACAGGCACTCCGGCATATTTACCAAGTTCCTCAACTATTGGCTGACCAAAACCGCGATATTCGATACCATCATACATCCTGCCGAGTACTCTGGCTGTATCCTTCATGGATTCTTTTTTACCAATTTGTGAACCAGTTGGCCCCAGATATGTAACTCTTGCTCCCTGATCATAAGCAGCAGTTTCAAAAGCACAACGCGTTCTTGTAGATGCCTTCTCAAATATAAGAGCGATATTTTTGCCTGTTAGCTTTGGCTGCTCAGTGCCAGCATATTTTGCTTTTTTAAGATCCGCTGAAAGATCCAATAAAAATTTCATTTCCTTTGGACTGAAATCAAGTAATTTCAGAAAATTCCTGTTTCTAAGGTTGAATGCCATATTGTTTAATATTAATCGTTTATAATAACTTTAATAACCATAAATTGATGGGCAAAAGTAAATAAAAAGATCGTTACTTTTTCTTGTTTTAACGTTCTTTGTTTTTGACTTTAATCATTAAAACATTAAGCTTAAATGTAAACTTAGTTACTTTTGCAGAAATTTTGAAAGTTGAAAACCATGATTGCTGTTGATAATGTACTTGTTTCCGATGATATAAAAGATGTTTGTTTTGCATGTAATCTAAAAGAATGTCTTGGAGAATGCTGTGTAGCAGGAGATGCAGGAGCACCTCTTGAAGAACATGAGATTTCTGTTCTTGAAGATGATATTGACGAAATAAAGCCATACATGACTGAAGCCGGAATTGAAGTAATAAGTAAAATTGGCGTTTTTGAATACGACTATGATGGTGAGTATGTAACCCCTCTGGTAAAAGGTGAAGAGTGTGCTTTTGTAATAGAAGAAAACGGCATCAGCTTTTGCGCTATTGAAAAAGCCTGGAAAGATGGCAAAACCACATTCCAAAAGCCGGTATCATGTCATCTATACCCAATACGGCTAAGTCATATAGGTCCTGATATAGCAGTTAACTATCATGTCTGGGATGTTTGCAAACCAGCACTTATTGAAGGAAAGAAAACCGGTGTGCCTTTATATATCTATCTAAAAGACTCCCTAACACGTAAGTTTGGAGAAGAATGGTATGAAAAACTTGTAGAAACAATCACAAAGAATACATGATTCACAAACTATGAACCTTTAACTTAATCATTTTCCTTCCCTTTGGTAAACACTCTACGTAACCATACCGGAAGAATAATGACACCTATAAACAAATAAGGATAATAAGTTATCAATCTCCAGAACACGGCCAGTGGAGCATACCATGAGGCGTTAGGGATAAAGTCACCAAGGAAATCAGAGAATATATATTCTGCAATACCACTTCCTCCAGGAGTAGGACTCACAAGCAGAATAATCCACATACTTAATTGACGACCGTATATTAACAAATGATCAACAACATCATATCTGTTGGCAAAGAATGCAATTAGCATAAAGTTCACAACCCAATATCTCCCAGTCCATGCAGTGATTGTTGAAAGAAAACTTTTTGCCCAATAAGAAAATGGTTTGTTACGTATTGACTTTGATGTCTGGATAAGCTGATTTGCAGATTTCCGTGCTCTTGTCCTCCATCGTACTAATATCGGAAACAGAAACACCCAGGAAATAAAAGACTTAAACATATACGGATTAATAAATAGGGCATATGTTAAAAACAAGGTGTAAACAAAAATAATAATGTATCCTCCATAAAACGCATACCGTATTTGCTCATAGGTAGCCGACTCAGGGGGGAAAATGTTAGTTCCGAAAAACAGAAAGACAATAGGTACCGATATTATAAAGAATACTTCATCAAGAAAAATAGCTGTTAATACCACCGCTGTGCTTTTCCCAGCGCTAAGACCTTCTTTGTATAAAAAAAAGATGGCCGGTCCTGTTCCTCCTACCACCGAAGGGGAAACAGCTGAACTAAATTCCCAAAGCATAATCACATTAAACGACTCTCTCCATGAAATCTCATTATCAGTCAGCACTCTTAATCTGTACATATATGACAAATCTCTAACCGCCATCATTATTAAGGCGACTACTATATAAAATAAGGTATGCCACGTAAAACTCAGAAAGGTAAAAGTATTTTCATCAAAACTACGATACATAAGAAACCCACTAACACCTACTCCTATTAATATAGGCCAGATTATTCGTTTTGGTCTCAGACTGTTTACTATTTTATCCAAAATACTCCGCTTGTTTATAAACTTATTTACATTACCAGATTATAAGTTATGCAAATATAACTACATAACGTTAATAATGCATTAATCATATAACACTTCTAAATTAAATAAACTATCCGAAAAGCCTCCCTAAGCATAATAAATATTATAAACAACAAGCCATATTGTCACTTTAAAACCCATGTACATGTCATATTGTCTGGTTTTGTGTTAATAATCATCAATATTCGCAAAAGGAACAGGATTTGAAAAAGAGAGAGAAAAGACATTAAAAAGATTAATAATAAATAAAAAACAAAACGATGAATAATTTAGTAAGATTTAATCCGGCATTATCAAGCTTTTTTGACAACTTAGAAAGAAATCATTTTGGACACCGTAATTTTAATGATTGCGACATGCCATCAGTAAACATAATCGATAACGAAAAAGATTTCGTTCTTGAAGTTGCTGCTCCCGGAATTAAAAAGGATGAATTCAACATCAACCTTGAAAACAACGTACTTACAATATCACGTGAAGTAAAGGAAGAAAAAGAAGAAAAAAATGATAACTACACTCGCAGAGAGTTCTCTTATGGTAGCTTCAGTCGTTCTTTTACTCTTCCAAAAACAATTCGGCACGAAGATATTAAAGCCGACTACAACGAGGGTATCCTTAGAGTTACTCTTCCAAAAAATGAAGAAACAAAATTAAGCCGAGAGATTTCTATCTCATAGTAATTGTTACTCTATAAACTAAATAAAGCCCGGCCAAAAGCCGGGTTTTTTTATTTATTCTCTTATCATCTGGTCTTTTTCTTTATCGAGAAGAAAGAAAATCTAAAAAAAACTGCATTATATTATTTCCATTGTTACCTTTGTTCGCATTATGGATAAACTTAAGTAAGTGATTATGAAAAAATTATTAATTGCATTTGGCGCATTTATGCTTATTTTAGGTACTACTTTAAACCTAAATGCGCAAAACGGCTCTGAAAAAGTGCCTCTCGACCCTAAAGTTCGTTACGGAGTACTTGATAACGGAATGACCTATTATGTTCGTTCAAACGAATTACCAAAAGATCGTGCTGATTTTTACATTGTGTTTAATGTTGGTGCTATCCTCGAAAATGATAATCAGGATGGTCTTGCTCACCTTACTGAACATATGGCTTTCAACGGAACAAAAAATTTCCCAAAGAAAGGCGTTCTTGATTTTCTGGAAAGAAACGGTGTTGCATTTGGCCACAATGTGAATGCCTTCACTTCTGTAGATGTAACTGCATATAATCTCAATGATGTACCTATTACCAATCCTGATGTTGTAGACAGCTCTCTACTTATTCTTCACGACTGGTCAAACTATGTTGCCTTTGAAGATGAAGAAATTGATGCAGAACGTAAGGTTGTTCACGAAGAATGGCGTACAAGGCGTAATGCACAATTTAGAATGCAAAAAGAACTAATGCCTGAAATTTACAAGGGATCAAAGTATGCTGAACGTGATGTTATTGGAAGCTTAGATGTTATCGACAACTGTACATATGAAACTCTGCGTTCTTTTTACCGAACATGGTATCGCCCTGATCTTGAAACAATAATTATTGTTGGTGATTTCGATGTAGATGAGATGGAGCAGAAAGTTATTAAGCTATTCTCTCAAGTGCCAAAAGCTGAAAATCCTAAACCTCGTCCTACCTTTGAGATACCTAATAACAAAGAACCTTTAGTAGGTATTGCTACAGATCCTGAAGCTCAGAGAAACACTATTATGGTTTATTACAAGCATGATATTGTTGAGCCAGAAAACAAAAATATGGATTACATGCGCGAATTGCTAATTCAGGAAATTTACAATAACATGATAAACAACAGACTGAATGAATTAACTCAGAAAGAAAATCCGCCCTTTATCTATGGCTTCTCAGCTTATTCGGGAATGCAACGCTCAAAAGATGCTTTTATTCTTTTCGCTATAGCAAAGGATAATGAAATACCTACAGCTCTGTCTGCTGTTTTAAAAGAAAATGAGAGAATACGCCAACATGGCTTTACTCAAAGTGAACTCGACCGTACAAAAAAAGATATCCTTCGTCAGTACGAAAAAGCTTTCAAGGAAAAAGACAAACAGAAAAACAACAATTATGTTTGGGAATATTTCTCAAACTATCTGACAAACGAACCTGCACCTGGTATTGAGTTTGAAATGGAATTTGCCAGCAATACATTGCCAGAGATAAGTTTAGCAGAAATAAATAGTTTACCTGAAAAATGGATTACAGATGATAACATTGTTGTTTCTATCTCTGGTCTTGAGAAAGAAGGTGTAAAATTACCAACTGAAGAAGAAGTTCTTGACATTCTTAACACAACAAAAGATCTTGAGTTAGAACCTTATGTTGATGCTGTTACTGACGAGCCTTTAGTTGCTAACCCACCTGCCGGATCAAAAATTGTTAATATTAAAACAAATGAGAAACTGGGAACTGAAGAATGGACTCTTGAGAATGGTGCTGTTGTAGTTGTAAAGCCTACTGATTTCAAAGAAGATGAAATTCTTTTTGAAGCCTATAGTTTTGGTGGTAAATCGCTTATTGATCTTAATGACCTGCCTTCAGCAGATATGACTACTACTATTGTGTCTCAAGGTGGTATTGGAGAAATCGATAATATCACTCTGAACAAAATGATGGCTGGCAAGGTATTCCGGTTAAATCCTTTTATTGGTACTACAACTGAAGGATTCTCAGGATCAACATCTCCTCAGGATCTGGAGACTTTTATGCAAATGTTATATCTGTACTTTGAAGAACCTCGATTCGATGAGGAAGTTTGTGGTGCTTTTCTGGATCGTATGAAAGCATTTATCAAGAACTCCAGTACCGATCCAAGATCAATAGCCAATGACTCTATTATGTTCCTGATGGCTGATCGCAACCCTCGTCGCTCGCCAATGAATGTAGATCGTATGGGTAAAGTAGATTTTGAAACTATTAAAGAGATATATACCGACAGATTTAAAGATGGTGCTAATTTCAGATATTATTTTGTTGGTAACATTAATATTCCTGAATTAAAAGAACTTGTTCAGACATATATCGGCGGGCTTCCTAAGGTTGAAACCGACGAAACATGGAAAGATAATAATGTACGTCCTCCTAAGGAAAGCATTGAAAATGACTTTACTGTTCCTATGGAAATACCTAAGGCTACTGTTTTTGTTAACTTTAACACTGAGATGAAATATAGTGCTGAGAACCTTGTGTACATGAGCGCAGTGAAATATATCCTAAGTCTTAGATACACTGAAACCATCCGTGAAGAAGAAGGTGGTTCTTATGGCGTTGGTGTTTGGTCACAAAGTGGTAAATATCCTTATGAGTCAGCAATGATGAATATGAAATTCGACTGTGATAACAAACGTGCTGAGCATTTGAAATCTATTGTTTTTGATGAGGTGGAAAAAATGCAGCAAAATGGTCCTAAAGAAGTTGACGTAAAGAAAACCATTGAATATTTCTTAAAAACAAGAGAAGAACAGCTTAAAGAAAATCGTTTCTGGCTCAATGCTCTTGTGGATATGGATCAATACGAGCTTAATACTATTACAGAAGAAAACTACAATGAAATAGTTAAGAAAATGACTGTAAAGAAAATACAGAAGTTTGCCAAAGAGCTGTTTAAAGACAGTAAAACTGTTCAGGTTGTTATGTATCCTGAAGAAGGATAATGATTCCTTTTTATTAAAAAATTTAAGCCGCAGGTTTTACTTGCGGCTTTTTTATTGACTGATCTGGATAAAGACAGTATCAAATAATCGGCAAATATATTATGCAAACATCAGCAAACTGAGAGCCATTACTGCCATTCCGCCTATTAAACCGTAAATTGACATATGATGCTCACCGTATTCTTCAGCAGCAGGAAGTAATTCATCGAGTGAAATAAACACCATAATGCCTGCCACTGCCGCAAACAATATTCCAAACACTATCGGCGATAAAAATGGCATCAATATTAAATACCCTATCAGA
The DNA here is from genome assembly GCA_963676635.1 of Bacteroidales bacterium. Classification (GTDB taxonomy): domain Bacteria; phylum Bacteroidota; class Bacteroidia; order Bacteroidales; family F082. Next base: position 2,811,311 of record OY781105.1, on the reverse strand, counting down.
GCACCAACCGGTTCAGCAAGTCCGGAACTAAACGATAACCAAAATGCTTTCTTTCTGTTACCTGTCGCATAATAAACAGGAACTGAAACAGCAATGCCTTCCGGGATATTGTGAATAGCTATGGCCACTGCAATTGCTACCCCAAGTGTTGGATCTGTAAGCGCAGCTGTAAACGTAGCTAACCCTTCCGGGAAATTATGTATTGCAATGGCAAGCGCTGTAAACAATCCCATTCTCATGAGCTTTTGATTATCTTTTGGCTTTCCTTTAGACATATCCTCTATTTTTTTCATCTCATGAGGATTTTCAAATGACGGTATCACTTTGTCTATTAATGCTATTAGCAGTATGCCTCCAAAGAATGCCAGAGTTGTTATCCAGTATCCCTGTCGGTCGCATGTTGCAGCCGACAGCTCTTCACGCGCTTTCACAAATATCTCAACAAATGAAACATAAATCATAACACCTGCTGAAAATCCCAGTGATACTGATAAAAATGCTGTGTTTGTCTTTTTTGCAAAGAAAGCTATTGCACTTCCCACTCCCGTTGATAATCCGGCAAAAAGTGTTAATCCGAAGGCAAAAAATATAGGTTCCCATTCCATAATATCACTGATTTTTAAGCTTTTGATTGCTTTCTTTTGATTGCTTATAGGCTAATCGTGTTTCTATTTTTTTTAATTCCCTATCGATAACTAAATGTGTTATCTTCCATGCTTGTTGCTCCTTTTCAGGAAGCTTTAAGGCATTATAAAACTTTTCTTCGCTAACATCATGCCTGTAAATCAATAGCCTCAGCTTTTCAATATTATTTTCTAACAGATCTAATATAAAGATATGTAGTTTCTTTTCCAGTTCATCCTTTGACAAATTGGTGAACATTTTACTACCTGGTTCGTAATAATTAGTAACTGAGTTTTCCAAATTAGTTTTAGACCAAAAGTAGTAAATAATATATGAGTGTTTCCATATACAACTTAAATTATTTTATTTAATTCTTTTCTGCAATAATATACTTACCGGATACCCTCTCTTGTAAACACCTCATCTATGGCACAATTCTTGAATTTTATTTGATGTACCAATACTATAAATTATGAAATCAAGAGTTAAAGTACCCAGGAACAACCGCATTATTCACTTTGAAATTGGAATGATTGCAGCACTATTAATTGTCTTCTCAGCTTTTGAGTATAAATCGTATCAACATGATGTATTAAATCAAACCTATAAAGTTGTTGACGATACACCAGTTGATTACATTATGCCAACAACTCATAAAGAGAAGAAAAAGTTACCTCCAAAACCAAATATCAGCATAAGTGTTGTTGAGGAACCTGTTGATCCGGATTTATTTCCGGATATTGATGCTTCTGCTGGTGAAGACTCACCTATACCCGACTGGGAGCCGGAGATGAAGAAAGAGGAGAGTATCGAGGAAGTTGAACCTATTGTGTTGATTCCTTCAGTAATGCCCGAGTTTCCTGGAGGCGTAAATGCAATGATGATGTTTATCGCAAATAATATTGAGTATCCAAAACTTGCACGTGAAGCCAATATATCGGGGACTGTCTTTATAGGATTTGTTGTAGAAAAAGACGGGGCTATTTCAAATATTGAACTGGTTCGTTCAATTGGTGGTGGCTGTGATGAAGAAGCATTACGTATTGTTCAGATTATGCCTCGATGGAATCCGGGAAAACAAAGAGGTGTTCCGGTAAGAGTCAGACTTACTTTGCCTGTTAAGTTTACTTTGAGGTAATCTCACAACCTACAGTAGTATCCGACATTTCCATGACCAGAGTATACTGAAGGGACTTTAAAGATAGTAAATTGTAATTAATCTCAACATTTAACTATTCTTTATTGTCCCTTTTTGACAATACATCAGTTTTCAAACAAACTTTTTTGAATGGTAATAATCACTTCAGGAAATGATTATTACCACTTGTGCAATTACTTGTTTTCACCTGTGTAATCATTTGTTTTCACTTGAGGAAATGGTTATTCCCTGCTGTCATAATAACATTCTGATGCGCATCAGAATCAATCCTGATGCGCATCAAAAAGAACCCTGATGCGCATCAGAACAATAACGGATGAAGAGTCAGTAATAATTTTATCAGCAAAGGAAATAAGACAAAACCTGTAAAACACCTACTATGAACATTAAACTTAAAATATGAATCTTTAACCTCCACATGCAATTCCTGATGAATCCTGTCGTTATTATAAAGATTTGACATAATTTTGCATTAAATTACGTTTAACTGAAAATAATATCTGTAATAAAAAGAACAAATTTTTAACTCATGCCGATTTTAAGCCGGCATGTAAAAAAGATACCGAAATGAAACAAAAAGCAATATTGATTATAATAATACTGATGGCTGGCGTTCAGCTCAAAGCACAGTTTAACAGTACTGTTGTTAATCCTGACACTAAAGAAAAGATGCTCATTGGTTACTGCGATATGCAAGGACTTCAAAAAGACAACTATGGAATTTACTTCGATAGCCAGTATGATGTTTATAAACCATCAGAGAAAGTCATTGACGACTTAAAAGAAAAAATTGACGAATTTGAATTTACCATCGTAATGGGAACATGGTGCGGCGATAGCCAGAAAGAAGTACCAAGATTCTTTAAAATACTAAAAGAAGCTGATTACAATCAAAAACGTGTGAAAGTTATTGCCGTTGACAGACAGAAACAAGCCATCGTTGTAGATATAACAGACCTGAAGATTGAAAAAATACCAACATTCATTGTATATAAAAATGATGTTGAAATAGGCAGAATAGTAGAGACACCAAAGAAATCGCTTGAGGCTGATCTTTGGAAAATAATCAAGAAGAAATAATTACAATGAAAGTCTTTGAAACGATAAGTGAAACAACGACTTTTCTTAAAGAGAATAAAGAAAAGGGGAAATCCATTGGCTTTGTGCCTACTATGGGAGCTCTCCATGAAGGGCATCTGGAGTTGATGCGAAGAGCAAAACGTGAAAATGATATCCTTGTTGTTAGCATATTTGTTAACCCCATACAGTTTAACAATCCTGAGGATCTTAAAAAATATCCAAGACATACAGAAAAAGACAAAACACTACTTGAAAGTGTAAACTGTGATGTACTTTTCTTCCCTTCAGAGCAAGAGATGTATCCTGAAAAGGTAACAAAAGTTTACAATTTTGGTGAACTTGACAAGGTTATGGAAGGAGCAAACAGACCCGGGCATTTTAACGGTGTAGCCATTGTTGTAAGCAAGCTATTTGATATTACTATACCCGACAAATCTTACTTCGGTGAAAAAGATTTCCAGCAGCTGGCAATTATCAAGAAGCTTGTTAAGATGGAAGATACTCCTGTTAGTATTATACCCTGTCCCATCGTTCGTGAAAACGACGGGCTTGCCATGAGCTCAAGAAACCAGCGTCTTACTGACTATCAGCGGAAGCTTGCACCTGAAATATATAAATCTCTTAAAATGGCGAAAGAGAAAAGCAGGACTATGTCTCCGGCCCAGCTCAAAACCATGATAAAAAATTATTATGATGATATTACAGGACTTGATCTGGAATATTTTGAAGTAGCTGATGATGAATATTTACAACCAGTTATGAGCTGGGATGAGAAAGCCGGAATAATGGCTTTTATTGTAATTAATGCAGGAAAAATAAGATTAATAGATAATATCAGAATTATTTAATAATTTTGCAGCCGCATTCACCTATATAATATAGAATGAAAATAGAAGTATTAAAATCAAAAATTCACAGAGTCAAAGTTACTATGGCAGACTTGAATTACATTGGTAGCATTGCTATTGACGAAGATCTTATGGATTCTGCGAATTTAATTGAAAACGAAAAAGTAAGTATTTATAATATTACCAACGGTGAACGCCTTTCCACTTATGTTATTAAGGGAGAGCGTGGGTCAGGTGTTATTTCTCTCAACGGAGCAGCTGCACGTAAAGTTAGCGTTGACGATCTTGTTATTATCGTTTCTTACGCTTCCATGGATTTTGAAAAAGCAAAGACTTTCAAACCCTCGATTATATTTCCGGATGAAAATAACCGAATAAAATAAGACTTTGGCAGCTGCACAAAAGAAAAAAATCGTAACCGTCCTTCAGTACCTGCTGTTTCTGGGACTTGGTGTTGTTCTTCTATGGTTAAGCTTTTATAAACTCGATATGAAAGCAGTATGGTATGAAATCAAGAATGCTGAGTATATATGGATGTTTTTTGCATTAATAGCAGCAATCTTCTCCCATATTTTCAGAGCATTGAGATGGAACCTGCTTATTGGCTCTCTTAACTATCGAACACGATTATCATCAACTTTCTTTGCAGTAATGGTAGGTTACCTGGCAAATACAGCAGTACCTCGAATGGGGGAGTTTGCCAGATGTGGTGTGCTATCAAAAAAAGAAAAGATACCGTTTAACTCTCTTTTCGGAACAGTTATCTCCGAAAGGCTATTTGATATGTTTGTATTGCTTTTCATTCTTTTTCTGGTGATAGCGTTCCAGTTTGATTTATTACGTGAATTTCTTATAAATATATTCGGACCCTTCTTTCATAATGTTTTTGCAAACATACAAAGCATTCTTCTGTTCTTCGGTGTAATAGCAGTCACCATAGCATTAATATACTTTGGATGGAGATTATTAAGAAAGAAGCTAAGGAATATGCCAGGGTATAACAAGATTAAAGAGTTCCTCTCGGGAATTATGGATGGCATCAAAACCATAAAAAGACTCAAGCAAAAATGGCTGTTTATTTTTTACACTATTTTAATATGGTTCTTTTATTCACTAATGGTTTACTTACCTGTTTTCATGCTGCCAGAAACATCACAGCTTACTTTTGCTGATGCACTCACAATACTGGCATTGGGAAGTCTTGGTATAGTAGCGCCCGTACCTGGCGGCATAGGAGCTTATCATTTCATAGTAAAAGCCGTATTGGTAGAAATATTCAAAGTTGGCGGTACAGCTGCCGGATCATTTGCTGCACTTACGCATGCCGGACAAACAATTTTGAATGTGTTTGTAGGAGCCATTTCTTACTTTTTATTAATATTTTTGTCAAAACATCAAAAAGCTTTAAATGAAGAATCTGAAGCAAATAAAGAGTAAAATTTATAATTTGGAATCCATAAAGGAGTTCTCAGAATCATGCTTCTTGTCGCACAAAACAGTTGTTTTCACAAACGGTGTTTTTGATTTACTTCATTTAGGACACATCGACTACCTAAGCAAAGCCAAAGATTGTGGAGATATTATGGTTGTGGGAGTTAATTCTGATATTTCTGCCAAACAACTGGGAAAAGGAAGCTCACGACCTATTACCGATGAAAAATCCCGTTCAATGATTATCGCAGCCCTTCAGTTTGTTGATGCTGTTGTACTTTTTGACGAAACAACTCCTTATGAACTCATAAAAATCGTGCAACCCGACATTCTTGTTAAAGGAGCTGATTATAAACCAGAAGAAATTGTAGGGTATGATATTGTCAATGCCAAAGGAGGATCAGTAAAAACTATCGAATTTCTTGAAGGATACTCAACTACCAGAATCGAGCAAAAGATAAAAAATACATTATAACCTCTTTTTTATCAAAACCCCATAGCACATCCTCATATTGTAACAAAGGAAAGCTTACGCTACAATAAAATTTCGTCCACACTCCCACCTTCAAGATAAATTCATAAATAAACAATTTCTTTTTTCAGATTTCCCTTCTTAATGCAACTAATAATGGGTAAACATTATTATTAAACATATTTATTAAACAATGAAAAAAATCACATCATGGTTGTTAGCCATAACATTATTGGCAAACATTGCATTCGTCACATCATGTAAAAAAGATGATGACCCTGAAATTAACAAAGTTGAAGGAGTAGAATTCACTGATTCATATGGCTATTTGTTAGTTACATGGGATATCGTAGAAAATGCCACAGTTTATATGGTAGAAGTAAACGGAATAAACGTATCCGACACACCATTAGTGTTTCCTGCCATAACAATGGATTATCCAACAATTGGCACTAAAATAACAATCAATGCCTACAGTGACATAACCATGACAAGCATGATTGCGTCAACCACCATTGATTATGAAGGTATTGCTGATGATGTAATTAAAAACATTACTTTTTCAGAAATTGGAAACAGTATTATCATTTCATGGGATCCTTTTACAGATGCGGCAAGCTATATGGTAAGCATATCAGGTGTTGCACTTTCTGAATACCCAATCACAAGCACCTCATTCAGTACAGGTATCCTTACCGATGGAATGGTGATAACTGTTGAAGCATTCAGTGATCCATTAATGGAAACCCTTATTGCAACAGGGACAGCAACATATGAAAGTCAGGCAACTGGCTACATAGAAAACCTGACATTAACTGAAAACAATGGTGTTGTATCTGTTAATTGGGATGCATATACAGGAGCAGCAGGATATATGATTAAAAACAACAATGTAAACGTTCTTTCATCAACAATCAGCTACACATCCTATTCTTTAGGCACTCTGGATAATGGCGATATTATTACTGTTGAAGCATATTCTGATTTATCAGGTTTAAACCTCATCGCTTACGCTGAAACTGTATACACAGTAAATGAAGAGCAACCACAACCTGTTAGCAACCTTATTGAATATGAAACAGGTTCAGATTTTGTAACTCTTAACTGGGCAAATCCTTACAGTGATTACACACAAATAGAGATTTATTCAGGTCCGAGAGTTGAAGGAAACACTGCAAACCTGGTAGCATTCCTTTCTTCCGGACAGGAATACTACACAATAGAAGATCTTGAAAGCAACTCAACTTATACTTTCTATGTTTATGTTGTTAACGAAAACAACAGCTTATACAAATATTCAACAGCTGAATATATAACAATTACTACAGATGACGAACAATTATCAATGGTTGGAAGTGAATGGTACAATCCGGGGTCAGCTATGTTCCCTATAGAAATGAATCTCTGGTTCGGCACAAATACTGTCGATTGGGAAGAAGGTGATTATTATCATGAAGGACTCTCTTACACATTTAATCCTATCACTCGTACTGGTATAATTGATGAAGGTGGCTATTATGAAGGTGAATTTGTAGTTTCTGCTGATGGCACATCCTTGACTTTTATGGACTCATTCGATTTTATAAGAGTAGGTAAAAAATAAACGTAATTTTTCTTATTAAACTGAAATTCAGTTATGAACCCGGCTTTTGTCGGGTTTTTTTATTTGCGCTTAAGCCTTATCATCTTGTTACAGGTGCACATATATTAACTTTAAATCATATATATAACTAATAAATAATATTTTTGCATCATGGAAACTATTCGACAGGAAAAAATAAATAAACTATTACAGTTTGAACTTGGGGAAATCTTCAGAGGTGACTTTACATTTGCCGCAAAAGGAGGTATGATTACAGTAACACGAGTACGTATTACTCCCGATCTTACTCTTGCTAAGGTTTATCTAAGCTTATTTGCCACTCCCAACAAGGATCTGTTATTGAAAGATATAAGGAAAAGAACCAAAGAAATACGTGGGAAACTTGGTAATAAGATTAAAAAACAAATACGAATAGTACCTAATCTTAATTTTTATCTCGATGATTCGTTAGATTACATTGAAAACATTGACAGTTTATTGAAAGAGTAAAGATTTAGATTAAAGTTTAATGTTTAAGGTATAAGATTTGGATAATGAAATATGATCCTATAAAAAGAAAATTAGGTGTTGTTTTTAATCAATCACCTTTTCTGCGTAAGCTGTTTTACAAATTACTTGACTTGCTGTTGCTCAGATCATGGCATATAAGAAAAGAAATCAAAAAATGGGAAAAGACGCTTTCTGGTGATCAGAAGATTATGGATGCCGGATCAGGTTTTGGACAATATGACTATTATATTGCTTCACGACATAAAAGCTGGAATATAACCGGTATTGATGTCAAAACTGAACAAATTGAAGATTGTAATAACTTCTTTGGCAAGATAGGGCTTGATAATGCAACATTTAAGACAGGTGATCTTACAAAGTTGGATTACAATAAAGACTTCAACATGGTTCTTTGTGTAGATGTAATGGAGCATATTGAAGAAGATGAGAAAGTACTCAGCAACTTTTATAAAGCGCTTGCCCCGGGAGGAATGCTCCTTATATCAACACCATCTGATCAGGGAGGCTCCGATGTGCATCACCACGATCATGATCATGAAAACGACGGATCACAGTCATTTATTGATGAACATGTTCGCGACGGATACAGTGTGAGCGACATCACCAATAAGATGAAACGAGCTGGATTTAAAACCACAAGAGTTTATTACCAGTACGGCAAACCTGGCAAAATTGCATGGAAATTAAGTATGAAGTTCCCCATTATAATGCTTAATACTTCATATTTATTCTTCATTTTACTGCCATTCTATTACCTGATAACATTCCCCTTTGCCGTGCTACTTAACTACATGGATGTTAAAAAATCACACAAGACAGGCACAGGACTGGTAGCGCTTGCATGGAAATAGCATGAAGGGTTATTTCTACAATATTATTCTATTAATAAAGAGGCTGATTCTTGCCCTTGCTTTGTTTGCGTTGGCAAGATTGTTCTTTTATATATATAATATAGGACTGTATGAGAACATAAGCTTTTCTGAATTATTGTGGATTTTTATAACAGGGATGCGCTTTGACATATCCGTTATTTCCTATTTCAATTTTGTTTTTATTCTGATGCATATTATACCTTTGGGGAAACTAACTCTTCGAAATGGATATCAGTTATTTCTAAAGATCTATTTTGTTGTTGTTAATGTTTTACTATTTTTTGGGAATATTGCTGATTCCGTATATTTTCATTTTGTACAGAAAAGATCCACTGCTGACATCTACAAGTTCTTAGTATTAAGTGATGATGTGCCAACACTTATTCCTGGATTTCTTCGCGACTACTGGTACGTAGTTGTAATTAGCATAGCACTGGGATTATTAATATGGTTTATTTATCCAAAAGCAGAAAAAACAAAGAAAGTTACTAATGTAACCTCGCATAGGAAGTTATGGTTATCATTATTAGCACAACTCATAACCATGATTATTATCGTAGGAGCAACAGTTATTGGAATGCGCGGAGGCATACAGCTAAAGCCATTATCAATTATTGATGCATCAAAATATGTCAGCGCAACAGAGATGCCTCTGGTTCTGAATTCTGTTTTCACTATAATGACTACCTATGGACAAAACGAACTACACGGAACAAAATACTTTTCTGACAAAGAAGCTAATGATGAATACCCCGTAATTCATAACTACTATGACAAAAATGACAGCACTACCAGAAAGAATGTCGTTGTTCTTCTGCTGGAAAGCTATTCAAGAGAGTATGTAGGATCACTAAATAACTACTCAGGCTTTACACCTTTTCTTGACTCATTGATGCAGCACTCGGTAGTTATGCAAAATGCTTATTCAAACGGACTGCGATCAATCGATGCTATTCCCGCCATAGTAAACGGTGTTCCTGCACTTATGGATGACCCATTCATTACCTCTATCTATAACACAAACAATTCAAACAGCCTTCCAGAGTTGCTCTCTGAAGAAGGATATCATAGTGCTTTTTTCCATGGAGGAACCAACGGCACGATGAACTTTGATGGATTTGCTTCCTATGCCGGCTTTGATGAATACTATGGCAGATATGAATACAATAATGATAGCGACTACGATGGGTACTGGGGCATATATGATGAACCTTTTCTTCAGTATTTTGCAAACAAACTCAACACATTCGAACAACCCTTCTTTGCCTTTGAGTTTACATTAAGCTCTCACTACCCATATCATTTACCAGAACAACACAAGAAACGTTTCCCGGAAGGAACCATGAAAATACATAAGGTCGTCAGATACTCGGATTACAGTCTGCGTAAGTTCTTTGAAACTGCAAGCACAATGCCCTGGTATAATAACACCTTATTTATATTAGTTGCCGACCATCCTGCGCAATCGGTTATACCTTCAGAAACTGATAACATCGAAAAGGAGTCTCAAAAACTAGACGAAAGTCTCAGCACTTATTATAAAAACACTTCAGGGCGTTATGCAATACCTATGTTACTCTTTACACCCGATGGCAGTCTAAATCCTTCTAATATAAATGAAACTGTTCAGCAAACCGACCTTTTACCAACCATTCTGGATTATTTAAATTACAGCAATGACTTCATTGCATTCGGTACAAGCATCCTCGATAACAATGAACCACGATGTGCTTTCCAATATGTGAGCGGTCTTTATCAAATAACTTCTGGCAAATACAGCATGTTATTTGATGGCAATAATGTTGTTTCACTTTATGATAATCAACTGGATCCCGAGCACCAGAATGATATAATAAACACAAATAATCCCGTTGCAGACAGTCTGGAAAATAAAATCAAAGCCACAGTCCAGCAATTTATCACCAGAATGAACGAAAACAAACTCTCTGTTGTTAATTAATCTTATAAATTTGTTGTCAGGAATAAATCGATAATTATGCGACTACCTGTTTTCATTGCCAAACGTTATCTGGTATCAAAGAAATCACACAATCTTATAAATGTAATTTCATTGATCTCAATAATTGGACTAACAGTGGGAACAATGGCCCTTATAGTTGTGTTATCAGTATTTAACGGATTTGAGGATATAATCAAATCCATGTACAACACATTCAATCCTGATTTTGTAATAACAGCCAAAACAGGAAAAACCTTCAATTACGAAACATTTCCATCTGAAAAGATATCACAGTTGCAAGGAGTAGCTGGTGTTACTGAAGTTGTTGAGGAAGATGCTCTTTTCAGATATGGAGACAAACAGCATATCGCCAGACTAAAAGGAGTATCTGACAATTTCACATCTCTTGTACCACTTGACACAATGATGCTCAATGGCAGCTTTGTATTAAAAGAAGGCACGTCAGAGTTTGCTGTTGTTGGTGCCGGTGTTGCCTGGCATCTTGATGTATATCCAGAGAACATCACAAAGATGCTTACTATCTATGTACCAAGAAGAGGCAACTCTTCATCATTTAATTTCAATAATGCATTTAACAACGGAGTGTTACATCCATCGGGAGTCTTCTCTGTTCAACAGGAGTTCGATGAGAAATATGTTCTTGTTCCCATTGAATTTGCCAAAGAACTAATGGATTATACTAATGAAATCTCTTCCCTGGAAGTACGAATAAATGAAAATGCAGACGAAAGCAGCATTCAAAAAAAGATTAGTGATATTATTGGTGATAACTTTAGTGTCCTTAATAAGGCCGAACAGAACAAGTCTCTGTTTACATTACTTAAATCCGAGAAGCTGGCAATCTTCTTTATATTACTGTTTATACTAATACTGTTATCGTTTAACATGATAGGATCACTATCTATTCTAATACTTGAAAAAAATAAAGATATTGGGATAATCTCTGTGCTAGGAGCTAATCAGAAAACCGTACGAAGAATATTTATTACTGAAGGATTACTTATCACATTGATAGGATCAATACTTGGACTAATCTTAGGATTTATACTTTTATTACTTCAAGACCACTTTGGTTTGCTACAATTAGGAGGGGGTGAAGGTGCTTTTATTATTTCCGCTTATCCTGTAAAAATGAAGGCATTAGATTTTATCATTGTTTTTACAACAGTAATGTTTATCGGGTTTTCAGCAACACTTTATCCTGTTTTGTATCTTGTCAAAAAACTATTTGCTGAAAAATAATCTAATTTTAAGCAAAATAATAGTGAATTATCTTCATAAAAAATTGATCATCTGACAAAAGCATATTATTTTTGGCGTCAATAGAAAAAAGGATAATGTAGTATGTTATAATTTGTGTGATTTATTTACGGAAGAGAATCCTGATACACCGCACAATAAAAAAAGAAAACACATGAAACAGTTTAGAATTATTTCATTAATGGCAATACTTATAGCTATGATTTACGGATCATTTCCGTTGAATGCACAAGTTATTGCTCTTGAAAAATCAGAAAAAACAAGCCTTAATGTGACCGGCAACTCTGACGGTAACCTTTTTGTTAGTTCGACAGTAGGTGAATTGAACATTAAAAATGCCAAAACTGAAAAAGGCAGCTTCTTAAAACTTACCATTGATGGTTATGGCAAATCTATGGAAGTCGGAAGCCCTGAATTACCAGTTCTTCACAAGCTAATTGAGATACCTGTTGATGCTGATGTCTTAGTTAACATTAAGAACGAATCATCACGAACATTAAGCCTCGATGAAAGAGGGTATGTTAGACAGATTATTCCTGCCCAACCTCCACAACCTAAATGCGGAGAATGTCCGGCATTCCAGTTAAACGACAATATTTATAATACTAATGATTATTTCAATCAGCCAACTGTTACTATTGATTATCTGGGGATATTGAGAGGTGTTCGTATTGCACGTCTGAATATTTCTCCTGTAAGCTACAATCCTGTTACAAATGAAATCAAGATTATTAACAACATAGATTTTGAGTTAATTTTTAAAGGCGCTGATTATGCTGCTACAAATGAACTCAAAAGAAAAACTTATTCTCCATACTTTGAAGGAATATACAGTAGTCTGTTAAACAACAGTTATACGACAAACTCCCGTGATTATATCACACAATACCCTGTTCATTATTTAATTGTTTCAGATCGCATGTTCGAAGCCCAGCTTGAAGATTTTATTGCATGGAAAGAACGTAAAGGGTTCATTGTTACTGTTGCCTATACTGATGTTATCGGTAACACACTTCAGCAAATTAAATCATACATTGAAAATCTTTACGACAACGGAACTCCTGAAGTACCTGCACCTTCATTCGTTCTTTTTGTTGGTGATGTTGACCAGATTCCTGCTTATGAAAATGGTAACGGGGAAACAGACAGAAACTATGTTGAATACACTGGAGACCTTTTCCCTGAGATTTACTATGGACGTTTCTCTGCGCAAAATACTGATGACTTGCAACCGTTTATAGATAAAACACTCATGGTAGAGCAATATACTATGGCCCAACCTGCCTATCTTGATACTGTTGTTATGATTGCTGGTGCTGATGCAAGTCATGGTAACGACTGGGGTAATGGTCAGATTAATTATGGTACAATAAACTATTTCAATGCTGAACATGACATCTATTCCAATACATATTTGTATCCGGAATCAGGAAGTTCAGCGGCTGCAATAATTCAAAATATCAGTGATGGTGTTTCATTTGCAAACTATACAGCACACTGTTCACCAAACGGCTGGGCAGACCCCGCTTTTTCAATAAGTGATATTCCTTCTCTTCAGAATGATGGTCAATATGGTTTATTAATAGGTAACTGTTGTTCATCAAGTGAATTCGACACAGACTGCTTCGGTGAAGAAATTGTGCGTGCAGCCAACAAAGGAGCAGTAGGTTATATTGGTGGTTCAAACAGTACATACTGGGATGAAGACTATTATTTCGGTGTTGGTGTGGGGACAATTAGTGAAAATCCTCCATCATATGAAGAAACAACTCTAGGTAACTATGACAGAGCATGGCATGATCATGGTGAAGAATTCTCAGATTGGTTCATAACAATGGATCAACATGTATTTGCCGGCAACCTGGCTGTTTCAGAAAGTGGTTCTTCCCGCGAAGAATATTACTGGGATATTTATAACCTAATGGGTGATCCTTCTCTTATGATTTATTATTCTGTACCGGAAGTTAATCCTGTTATTCATGACTCATATGTTATGGTAGGTGCTGAATCATTCACTGTGAACTGTGCTCCATATTCCTACGTTGCTCTTAATTATAATAACAACAATATATGCAGAGTGATGACTGACGAAACAGGTATTGCAATACTGGAATTTAATCCATTTACACAACCCGGCACAGTAGAACTTGTTGTTACTGCTCAAAATTATGAGCCTTTTATTGAAGAAATACAAATATTTGCTCCAGATGGTCCGTTCTGCGTTTATGAAGATCATACCATTAATGATGACTCACTGGGTAATGGTAATGGACGTGCCGATTTTGGAGAAGAAGTATTTATTAACCTTTCAATGGCTAACTATGGTAATGATAATGCTTACGATGTAGATGTAACCATATCATCATCATGCAATGACGTTACTATTGAAGATGGTTTTGAGCCATTTGACTCAATATACATCAATGATATTATTACTAGAGATAACGGATTTCTTATTAAACTATCTGAAGGTATCCCTGATCAGACAAATATGGTCTTTAATGTACTAGCAACTGATGATCAGGACTCAACATGGCAAAGTGAATTTGAAATCACTGCTTATGCTCCTGAGCTTTCCGCTGAAGATATGATTATAGATGACAGTGAAACAGGAAACGATAATGGCCATCTTGACCCAGGTGAAACTGCTATTATGCGCATTAAAACAAGAAACACAGGACATGGAACCACTTATAATGTTGTTGCTTCTTTAACTGCTTACAATCCATATCTGACAGTAATAAGTGGCGATACTACAATTCCTATATTAGGTACTTTCGGCCCGGTATACCCTGAATTTTTGGTTACTGTTGATGAGGATGCTCCTATAGGAGTATTTGCTGAAATGAAATATGAACTGACTTCAGGTGAATATTATAATGTTCGTCATTATTTCCCAAAAGTAGGTCTCGTAATTGAAGACTGGGAAACAGGAAACTTTAGCAAATACAACTGGAAGTTTGCCGGAAATCAACCATGGCAAATAAGCAATGTATATCCTTATGAAGGTAATTACGATGCTATTTCAGGTGAAATTAATGATAATCAATCATCTGTGCTTTATATTCAATATCAGACAATGTCGGCAGATACCATAAGCTTCTTTAAAAAGGTGAGTTCGGAGCCTGACTTTGACAAATTACAGTTCTCAATCGATGACCAACTTAAAGCAGAATGGTCTGGAACAACACAGGGCTGGACAAATGAATCATTCCCTGTAACTGCTGGCACTCATAAATTCAGCTGGTCTTATGTAAAAGATTACTCTAATGATGAAGGTGCTGACCAGGCATGGATTGATTATATCAAGCTACCTACTATGATGGCAACTACTATTTATGCAGGCCCTGATGCCAGTGTTTGTGAAGATAATTACTTCCAGTGTGAGGGTGCTGCTACAAATTTTGAATCTCTATACTGGGAAACATCAGGAAGTGGTTCTTTTGAAAACGCTACTTCGTTCAACGCAAGTTATTATCCATCAGATAATGACCTTCTGCAAGGCAATGTAAATTTGAGTTTCAATCAGGTCGATGTTGATGGTAATGTTGCAAGCGACACCATGCTTTTAACTTTTGACTATATGCCTTTGCAACTTGAAACACCAGAAGGTCCTCAGGATATCGATCTTGATATTACTACTCAAAGCAATTATACTGTAACACCTTCTCCTGATTCAGACTCCTACACATGGATACTTATGCCTGCTGAAGCTGGTACTATAAATGGAATTACTAATACTGCAACAGTATTTTGGAATCAGAGTTATGAAGGACAGGCTTGGGTAAAAGTTGCTGCTGTAAACAATTGTGGGAACGGAATATATTCAGACTCATTGGATATTATTGTAACTGATCCAACTGGTATTGCTAATATCGAAGAAAACAGTTCCATCACTCTCGTTCCAAATCCTTCTACAGGAACTTTCGTAGTTAACTTAGACTCTGAATCCAGTCAGAAGGCTGAGATTACTGTTAACAATCAGCTGGGAAGTGTTATCTATGAAAATAAATTTAACATTGAAGAAGGTAGCAACAAACTCTCTCTTAATATCGCCAATGCTGAAAATGGCATCTATTACGTGAATGTAAAAACAGAAAAATATTTAACAACAAAGAAACTATTATTGATAAAATAATGTCAATTGTATTACAAATAATACAGTATATTTAAATATTTACCCTTTCACAGACAAGGCAGGGTAATAAAATATTTACAACATGAAGCGAATTTTATTATTATTACTGGTATCAATTACCATGCTTTCTGTCTCCGCAAAAGACTGGATTTCTATTAGCTCTAGTTCTCCAGAGAAAGCAGACATCAATCTAATTTCTTCTGATTACAACACTACAAACGTCAGATTTGTGATAAATGGTTATTTTGAAGAAATGGTAAAAACGGGAGACAAAATCACAACAAAAGTTTTCACCGAAAACAGTACACCTTTGCTTGCTAAAGGAGCTCCTGAGGTACAAAAGCTGACAACATCTATTATTATTCCTGAGGATGCTAATATGGATGTCAATATTATTTCCTCTGATTATGTGGAATATGAGAACATCCTGTTAACCCCTTCAAAAGGTAACCTTTACAGAAACATTAACCCTTCTGACGTTGCATTTGAATTCGGAGAACAGTATTCTGTTGATGCTTTCTACCCCGGAGATATTGCACAAATGAGTGACCCTTATTCATTACGTGATTACCGCGGACAAACATTGATTATATATCCTTTTCAATATAATCCTGTTACAAAAGTACTGCGCGTTTACACTAATTTAGAGATCGAGATCAGTTCAGATGTTAAATCTTCTGTTAATAATCCTGTAAAAATATCAGCGCCTTTTAAAGATGTTTATAGCCATCATTTCCTGAATTATGGCAGCAACACATCAAGATATACTCCCGTTGAAGAGACAGGCAATATGCTTATCATATCTTATGGTGATTTTATGGATGCTATGCAGCCTTATATAGACTGGAAAATCTCAACAGGCATACCGGTTGAGATCATTGATGTTGCAACTATTGGTGGTTCAAGTCAGATCAAAACTTTTATTACAGATTATTACAATACAAAAGGAGTAACTTTTGTACTTCTTGTGGGTGATGCTGCACAGGTGCCTTCAAGTTCTGTTGGTGGTAATGACTCTGATAATAACTATGTTTATATTGTTGGAAGTGATCATTATCCGGACGCTCTTATCGGACGTTTTAGTGCAGAGAATGAAGATCAGGTTACTACACAGGTAACTCGTACACTTGAATATGAGATGGATCCTGTTAATGATAACGATTGGTACACAGAAGCCATTGGAATTGCTTCAGATCAGGGACCTGGTGATAATAACGAATATGATTATCAACATATCAGAAATATCAATACTGATCTGTTAAATTATACTTACACATATGCTTATGAACTGTTTGATGGTAGTCAGGGTGGTGAAGATCAGGCAGGAAACCCTTCTCCTTCTGATGTAGCTATTGCTGTTAACAGCGGAGCAACAGTAATTAACTATACTGGCCATGGATCTAATACCAGCTGGGGTAGTTCTGGTTTCTCAAATTCAGATGTTAACAATCTTACAAATGTTGGTAAGTGGCCTTTTATCTTTTCTGTTGCTTGTGTTAACGGTAACTTCGTGGGCACAACATGCTTTGCTGAAGCATGGCTCAGAGCAGAAGATAATGGTGAACCTACTGGTGCTATTGCCACTATCATGTCAACAATTAATCAAAGTTGGAACCCTCCTATGCGTGGTCAGGATGCAATGGATGATATCCTGACTGAACAATATACTGATAACATCAAGCATACATTTGCTGGCATTGCTCTTAATGGTTGCTGTCAGATGAATGATGATTATGGAAGTGAAGGTAATGAAATGACTGATACCTGGACTGTTTTCGGAGATCCTTCTGTAGTAGTTCGTACTGATGTTCCGGAAGAAATGACTGTTACAATGCCTACAGCTATTTTGCTGGGGACTACTTCTTTCACTGTTGAATGTGATGCTGAAAATGGACGCGCAGCCCTTACAAAAGATGGTGTTATTATTTCTACAGCAATTGTTACCGATGGTGAAGCTGTTCTGGAATTTAGTCCGATGACTGAACCAGGTCTTGTTGACCTTGTTATTACAGCTTATAACTATCGCCCTTTTATTACTGAAGTAGATGTTATTGCTGCAGACGGTCCTTACCTTATTTATGCCAGTCATGATATAAACGACTCTCTTGGTAATAATAACTCTCAGGCTGACTATGGTGAGACTGTATTTATCTCTGTTGGCGTTGAAAACCTTGGCGTTGAAGATGGTGAAGGTATTCAGGCTGAAATATCTCTTAATGACTCTTATGTAGAAATTATTGATAATGCAGAAAATTATGGTACTATTCCTGTTAACTCTACTGTTGTTAAGAATAATGGGTTTGAGATTACTCTTGCTGAAAATATACCTGATAATCGTGAACTGAATTTTACCATGACTCTCACGGATATTAGTGACTCATCATGGGTAAATGAGTTCACAATTATTGCCAAAGCTCCTGTTCTTACTGCCGGGGAGATGACCATTGATGACAGTGAATTTGGTAATGACAATGGACTGCTTGATCCTGGTGAACAAGCAACAATAACTATTCAGACACAAAACACAGGTCATAGTACTATTAATAATGTTCTTGCAAGCCTTATCCCTTACAATCCATATATTACAATGCTAAGCGGGGATACTACACTGAATGTGTTAGGTACTTTCGGCCCATATTTTCCAACATATGAAATAATGGTTGCCGACAATGCCCCTGAAGGTTCAATTGCAACAATGAAATATCAGCTTTCAGCAGGAACCTATTTTACTGAAAAGACTTATTATCCAAAGGTTGGTGCTATTATCGAAGACTGGGAAACAGGAAACTTCAATAAATACGATTGGAATTTAGCAGGTAATGATCCTTGGGTTATTAGCTCTTCTTATCCTTATGAAGGTAACTTTGATGTTATCTCAGGCAATATAGGTGATAACCAAACAAGTGAATTTTGGATTCAATACCAGGTTATGTCATCTGATCAGATTTCTTTCTACAAAAAAGTAAGCTCAGAAGCCGATTTCGATAAACTACTGTTCTATATTGACAATAATATCATGGGAGAATGGTCGGGAACAACACAAAGCTGGACAAAAGAAACATTTGATGTGTCAGCAGGAGTACATAAATTCCGTTGGGTTTATCAAAAAGACTATTCTGGTAATGGTGGTGCTGATCAGGCATGGATCGATTATATAGAGTTGCCTTCTATGATGATCACCACTGTTTATGCAGGTCCTGATGATTATACATGTGAAAACAGCACATACCAATGTGATGGTACTGCCACTAATTTCACTTCCATCGAATGGGAAACATCTGGTTCCGGTTCATTCGATAATAATACTGTATTCAATCCCGTTTACACACCTTCTGATGAGGATGTCCTTAATGGTAATGTACAATTAAGTCTTACTATTGTTGATGTAGACGGTCTGATTGATTCTGATACACTCACTCTCAGTTTCAATGAAATTCCTTCACAGGCATTAACACCTAACGGTCCTGTGCAAGTGGATCTTGAAACTACAACAACCAGTGTTTATTCAACAGAACCTGTTGATGAAACTGATTACTATGCCTGGAGTGTTTCCCCTGCAACTGCTGGTGTTTTTGATGGCACAACAACAGAAGGTACAATAACCTGGGATGGTAATTATGCTGGTACTGCATGGATTATGGTTACCGCTGTTAACAACTGTGGTGAAGGTAATGTTTCTGACTCATTACAAGTAATTGTTGCTAATCCTGTAAGTATTGACAACAATGAAGATGCCAATATCTCACTGCTGCCTAATCCTAACAACGGAAGCTTTACTCTGGATCTTTCTGAGTTTGAAAGCAGCAGCAATGTTACTATAATTAACATAATTGGAAGTGAAATCTATTCAGCAATTATTGATGGTAAGAAAGTTATTAACCTGACAGATATTGCCAAAGGCGTTTACTTTATAAGCATTGAGAATAACAGCAATAGAATTGTTAAGAAAATGGTCGTTAAATAGTCCTTATATATATTAAGTGTTCTATAAAAAACCTGCCTGATTAAAATCCGGCAGGTTTTTTTTGCCCGAAATGCTTCCTGACTGAAAGCATTAAACCTTATGATTTATTATTAAATTTGCTTCTCGATACTTAATTAGTAAGGATGCGTAAATTCTCCATATCTGATAAGCTGATTCTTGCTGCCGTTGTTCTGAGCGTAGCTATTATCAGTATAGTAGCATCTTACTCTTTTTTACGTGCACGTGATGCTATTCTTTCCAGATCTTTCGACCAACTTATATCCGTGAGAGTAATAAAAAAGAACCTTCTGGAAGATTTCTTTCAAAATATTACTAAAGAAGTAAACCTCATCAGTTCTTCTTCTGATATTCAGCATATCTCTAATATGCTTAATAGAACTAGTAGTAACAACACTATCATTAGCTTCAATGATACAACCAATAAATTTATAAACGCAATTTCCAAAAACAATTTCAACAGGATAATCCTCCTTTCAAACTCAGGAATTGCAGGAATACTGCACAATTCTAATCCTGGATTATACTGTGGCAGTACCTTTTTCGACAGTCTGGCTCAAACAGTACCTCATACTAATTACCCTGTATTTAAAGAGTTAATACATTGCGAGAAGAAACCTGAACACAGAATTTTATCATGCACGCATCTTAAAGACGGGTCAGGTACAATATTTTTTGAGATAAATCTGAACAAGATTGACTCACTAATGTTGGAACAAGGACCAGCAGGTGGATTGGGTTATTCTGGTGAGTCATATCTTGTGGGTAATGATAACCTTATGAGAAGTTCATCAAGGTTTCAGGATAGCTCTGTGCTTATTACAAAAGTAACTACTCCGGCTGTATATTCTGCTCTTCAAGGAGAAACAGGCACTGAAATCGTTGACGATTATCGTGGCACTCGCGTACTAAGCTCATACAGCAAAATTGATATACCGGGTTTAAACTGGATTATCCTTGCCGAGATGGACTACAACGAAGTAACAATCCCTGTATACAGAATAAGAAACGAAATTGTGTTTATCAGCATCTTTATATTTGTTATGGTGCTAGTAGTAATATTTGTGCTATCCAGAAGATTAACCTACCCTATTCAAAGACTAAATCAGGCAGCTAAAAAGCTCGGACAGGGTAACTATAATGTTGAAATAAAACATAAGCTTAATGATGAAATTGGTGATCTTACCAACTCTTTTAACAGGATGGTTGCCAGTTTAAAAGATAGCAATGAAGAACTTGAAAAAGAAAGGGTAAAAAGTCTGAGATCACTTATCGACGGACAAGAAACTGAACGACAAAGACTTTCCCGCGAACTACACGATAGTCTGGGTCAATGGCTTATAGGACTCAAGCTTAAATACGAGAGTTGTATTGTTAATAATAACACATCCCCTGAATTTGTTCAGTTAGGACTACTTTTTGATAAAACAATAGAAGAAACACGCAGGATATCAAATAACCTTATGCCGGCTGCTCTTTCAGAATTCGGACTTATAACTGCTGTAAGGAATATATGTAATGACATATCAGATACATCAGGATTAATTGTCAACTTCTATGCTGAAGGAACTAATACAACGCTTTCACAAAAAGACAATATTTATATTTTCAGGATAATACAAGAAGGTCTTACAAATATTATTAAGCACTCCAAAGCTAAAAAAGCATCCATCTCGTTGAACTTCCATGAAAATGAAACACAGATAAAGATTAAAGATAATGGCAAAGGCTTTAATCCTAAAAAGATAAATAAATCAGATTCCAGCGGTTTGCAGCATATCTATGAAAGAGTTGCGCTGCTTGGAGGAAATGTTATAATCAACTCCGACAATAAAGGGACAAACATTAACATTAGAATACCAAAAAAGTAACATGGATACTATTAAGATAATACTTGTGGATGACCACCAAATAGTAAGAGACGGGATTGTTTCACTTCTGGCAAATAATCCTGAAATTGAAATAACCGGACAAGCTGCAAGTGCCTATGAATTTTTTGATCTGCTCAAAACACAGACTCCTGACGTGGTACTTCTCGACATTTCACTTCCTACCATGTCAGGGATAGAAATATCAAAAATTCTTAGCACTGATTATCCGGACATTAGAATTCTTATGCTCTCCATGTACACTTCCGAAGACTTTATCTTTAATGCCCTTAAATCAGGCATTCACGGATATCTTCCTAAGAACACAACTCGCGATGAACTGGTAAAAGCCATCCACGAAATCTTTAATGGAAGAGAATACTTCAGCAAAAGCATCTCCGATACTATTCTTAAAAGCTATGTTAACAGTGCAAGGCAGGGCAATAACGTCTCTGAAGGCAAATTGGAAACTCTTACTAACAGAGAGAAAGAACTTCTAAGATATATTGTCGAAGGTCTGGGGAATCCACAAATAGCTGAAAAACTCAATATCAGTATCCGGACAGTGGAGACACATAAAACAAGTATTCTTAAAAAACTTGGACTTAACAATGTTGTTGACCTTGTAAAATTTGCCATAAAGAACAACATTATTGAGCTTTAACTTCACTATCTGCGCAAACGTTTTAATCAAGGCCATACGTGAACCACGTATACTATTTTACGTATTGGCACAATTGTCTAATTTTTCGTTTTAGTTCAACTTTGTGACAGTTTTTTACCAAAACTTTACAATATGAACAATACTTATTCAAGAATTATTTTAATGCTGGTTTTTGCGCTCAGTACTGTTGCTATGGTAGCTCAGGATAACGAAGCTAAAAGCAGTTTTAATGTCAGTGGTGATATTGTTAGTCGCTACGTTTGGCGTGGTATCGACTTCGGCAATGCTCCTGCTATTCAACCATCTATCTCTTTTACAGGAGGTAAATCTCTCAGCAATCTGGAAATTGGCGCATGGGGATCATATGATTTCAAAGGTACTTTTCAGGAAGCTGACCTTTATGTATCGTACACTATTGCAGATATTCTTTCTGTAACAGTAACCGATTACTATTTCCCAGGTGCTAACAACCAGAATTATTTTGAATATGGCAGTGACTCAACAGGACATGTGTTCGAAGGCACACTGGCTTTCAACGGTGTTGAGAAATTCCCTTTAAATGTTACTTTAAGCTATAACTTTTATGGTGCTGACAAAAGTAACTCGATGTATGCAGAACTATCATATCCTGCAACTGTACACGGTGTAGATGTAACTCCTTTCGTTGGGGCATCCCTTGTTACAAGAGATGAGTTTAACAACGCTCCTACTTCGTATTATTATTGCACAAAAAACAACTTCGGTCTTATCAATATTGGTGCTACCATCAGTAAAGAAATTAAAATTACTGAAAGTTATTCAATGCCTGTTTTCGGATCTCTTATTTTCAATCCCGACTCCGAAAGCATGTTCATCGTATTTGGCTTTACACTGTAAGGGTGAAACAAAACCTCAACATTGAAAGCTCATAAAGAGCAAAGTATAACAAATTGGGTTAACCCCAAATAATAAATAATACATAATAAATTATAAATCATGTTTGATACAGGTACAACAACTTTTATGGTTATATGCACCAGCTTAGTGATGCTTATGACCCCTGGTTTAGCCTTCTTCTATGGTGGCCTTGCCGGAAAAAGAAATATTCTTGGTATAATGATGCAAACATTTGTGTCATTGGGAATAACAACAATTATGTGGATTGCCGTTGGTTATTCACTGTGTTTCAGTGGCGGCGAAGGCAGCATAATTGGAAACTTCGACTGGGCTTTCCTTAACGGAATACCATTCGACAATCCTTATAGTGGCGCTGATGGAAAATATCCGGAGTACATATTTATAGCATATCAGATGATGTTTGCTATCATTACTCCTGCGCTTATCACCGGAGCATTTGTCAACCGTGTAACATTTAAAGCATATCTTATCTTCCTGGTAGCATGGCAGCTATTTGTTTACTATCCTTTCGTACATATGGTATGGGGTGGCGGACTTCTTGCTGAATGGGGCGTTCTTGACTTCGCAGGTGGTATTGTTGTTCACGCCACAGCAGGTTTTGCTGCTCTTGCCGCAGTATTCTATGTTGGAAGAAGAAAAGACCTTGAATCACCACCAAATAGTATTCCATTGGTAGCTATTGGTACCGGCTTACTGTGGTTTGGATGGTACGGCTTTAACGCCGGTAGTGAGCTTCAGGTAGATGCTATTACTACTGTAGCTTTCCTTAACACAGACGTAGCTGCTTCTTTTGCTGCTATTACATGGCTCATCATTGAATGGATAAGAGAAGGCAAACCTAAATTTGTAGGACTTCTTACTGGTGCTGTAGCTGGTTTGGCTACCATCACTCCTGCCGCTGGCTTTGTGCCTATCTGGGCTGCAATTCTAATTGGTATAGCTGCTGGTGCTGTTTGTTATATCGCTGTTCACTTTAAAAACAGATGGGGCTGGGATGATGCTCTTGACGTATGGGGTGTTCACGGTATGGGCGGACTGCTTGGTACTATTCTGCTTGGTGTTTTTGCTTCTTCTGCAATTAATGGTCAATCGGGATTAATTGAAGGTGACTCATCTTTCTTCTTTAAAGAGGTTGTTGCTGTGGTTGGAGCTGCCGCTTATGCGTTTATCTTTACTTATGTAATGCTGATTGTTATCAATCTTATTACTAAAGTTAAAGTTACTGATGAGGAAGAAGATCTTGGCCTTGATGAATCACTTCATGGCGAAAAAGCGTACGATCACGGAGCGCTTTAATAGTTTTGAGTTAAGT
Source organism: Bacteroidales bacterium (assembly GCA_963676635.1). GTDB lineage: Bacteria > Bacteroidota > Bacteroidia > Bacteroidales > F082. The sequence goes on along the minus strand of OY781105.1, from coordinate 2,786,610 downwards.
TATGGGTTATATATTTTAACTCATAACTTATTTTAGTAAACCAATTTTATTATATATATTGCCTTTTGGATAATTATTAGCAGGGCTGCCGGATTACTTCGGCAGCCCATTTTTTAAATTATGGGTTTTAAGTTTTAAGTTATAAGTTGCCAGACCTTCGTCAAAACGTCCCACACCTTAGAATCTGCCTTGAAAGAACATACTCCTTATTGTTAATTGTAAGAGCCTTATATAGTTCTATTATTTGTAATGAAAACCTATATGACTTTTCAGCAACAATGCTCCTATTATAACTCATAACTTAAAACTTATAACTCAAAACTTATAACCCAAAACTTATAACTCAAAACTTATAACTCAAAACTTATAACTTATTATAATCTGCTCTGTGTTGTTTTTACAATTGAAGTTAGTATTTTTATCAACTCATAACAATCATCAATTAATTTAATGAAGTCTATTGGTAAAAAATTAGTATCTCTCAATAATCTTAACCAATAATGTGTTTCACGTGCTTCTTTCAGAGCTATTGAATTTTTTGAAATAAAATCTTTTCTTGAAATTGCTGCCCTGCCTTCTTCTACATTAGCTCCAATTGATGTCCCACACCTTAGAATCTGCCTTGAAAGAACATACTCCTTATTGTTAATTGTAAGAGCCTTATATAGTTCTATTATTTGTAATGAAAACCTATATGACTTTTCAGCAACAATGCTCCTATTATAACTCATAACTTAAAACTTATAACTCAAAACTTATTGCTGTGAAACGTATTTCAGATGGTTCAGTACAAACCTGATGGCGGAGTATGATATATCTTCTCCCAGAACATTCTTTATCTCCGGAATTGAAACATCTCTGTCCTTGCTTTCAATATAATTAACGATCTCTGAAATAACATCTTGTTCTAAAAGTTCTTCAATTTTAATATCGCCAGAAGCAATATATTTTCCCAGATGGCCTTCTATTGTTGTTGTTACAAAGCCACGCTCCTCAGCAATCTGCTCAATGCTTTTACCAGATTTATACATATCAAAACTAATCTTTCTGGTGTCTGGCTTATCGGATTTGGGCTTTTTAACCTTCTTCAACCCTTCTGTAAGATTAAGATACTCTTCATCTATATCATACTCACCCACATAATCATTAATTATTTCCAGAAGCTCTTCGGCAAACATGTCCATTTTAACAGGACCTATTCCCCTTATACGTTTAAGAGTTTCAGGCCTTGTGGGAAGTGTTTCACAAATACCGCTAATGGAACTTAGCTGTATCACCTTATACAACTCCATACCTCTATCTGCAGCAGTGGCATCTCTCCAGGCTTTAAGTACACGATATAGTTCCTGATTATCTGTTGTAGTATCACCAAAATAGGGCTTTTCCTTTTTCTTACGTTTTGGCTTTCCAAAGTCGGCCAACGTTGCCATTGCTCTATCTTTTAAATACTTCTCGATTTCAAATCCTTCTTTAACGGACTCCAAACATCCTTTCTTTAGCAGAAAATCCTCATTAAGCTTATCAACAGCTTTATTTATATTATCCCGTATAGCCTTATTGTCGGTTTCCGGAGCAAAAGAACGCAGATCCTCTATTATTATCCCTTCTGTTTTCTCAAGAAAATAAGACGCCCCTTTTTGTATTCTTTCCTGAATAATACTGCTACTATTATCGTCGGCATAAAGAACATCCAGCTGTCGCTGAAACTTAACACCAACCTCATCAACTGTAGAAGTAAACAAATCAGCAGCATTCTGATAATCATTAATAGCATTGTTAGTAATCACATTTTTGTTTTCACGACACTGCCTTCGCAAATACCACAATTGTTTTGTCAGAGCATTAAAGTCGAACAGATCGAGCAACAGCTGATGCTCATATTCCCTTTTAGAAGCCAGTAGTGTTTCTTCATCGGGTTGATTTCTCTCCACATCACTGCTGAACTCAGTAATGGTATTATCACTTTTCACTCCTGTGGTAGTTATTCTGGAGCTAAGTACCATTCCTTCCAGCGTTTTACAACGACTTAATGCCACATACACCTGGCCATGGGCAAAAGCTGCGTTAGCGTCAATAATAGCACGCTCAAATGTGAGACCTTGGCTCTTATGGATTGTTATCGCCCATGCAAGCTTTAACGGTATCTGTGTAAACTTACCTTCAATGCTTTCGCTTATTTCTTTGGTGTCTTTATCAAGATTGTATTTTATCTTCTCCCACGTTATTTTACTCACCGATATTGGCTCATCATCACCCTCACATGTTACTTCAACACTTCTACTGTCAATATCAGTAATAACACCTATTTTACCATTATAATAGAGCTTCTCAGGAGTAGGATCATTTTTAATAAACATCACCTGTGCTCCTTTTTTCAGGATAAGCTTCTCCTCCGTTGGATAATTAAACTCCGGGAAGTTACCCTCTACCTCTGCATCAAACTTATACTCCTTTTCAAATAGCTGAGAAAGCTTATGCAGATTTTTGTTATCAGCGTAAGCGTTGTGAGTTGTAAGAGTTATATATCCTTTTTCATCCCCGTCGAAGCCATGAATATATCTGCTGTTCAAAGTTGAAAGAACATCATTATCAATCCTGTTTTCACGGACTTTATTAAGAATATCAATAAACTTTTGATCGCTCTGGCGGAATACTTCTGTTAATTCAATACCCTGAAACTTTGTTTGTTTCAATGCATTACTTCCGAAGAAAAAAGGAGTGTCATAATAACTTTTAAGCAGCGACCATTCATCGTCTTTAACAACAGGAGCAAGCTGCTGCAAATCACCAATCATCAACAACTGCACACCACCAAAAGGCTTATTATTGCGTTTAAAGCGGCGAATTGTAGTATCTATGGCATCCAGAAGGTCTGCTCTTACCATACTTATTTCGTCAATTACAAGCAAATCCAGACTACGAATCAGGTTAATTTTATTCTTGCTGAAACGTTTATGCTTCTGAGCCTCGCCCGACTGAATAGCACCGGGCACCTGAGGCCCGAAACCAATCTGAAAAAACGAATGTATTGTCACCCCTCCTGCGTTAATAGCAGCAACACCAGTTGGAGCAACAACTATCATCCTTTTAGTAGTGGTATTTTTAAGATTATGTAAAAAGGTAGTTTTACCTGTACCGGCTTTGCCCGTAAGGAAAACATTAGTGCCGGTTAACTGAATAAAGTTAAAAGCCAGCTTTAATTGTGGGTTATTAAATAATTCCATTTTAAGTAAATATCGCGTAAAAGTAGTAATAATTGTTTAGAGGACAAAGGTATTCATAGTTGAAACTGTTTCCCACCGAAAAAGAAAATAGATTAAATAATGGTATATGCCTATTTGACTTTTGTAATATCAATTTCTTCAAGTTTCTTTCTTATTCCTTTGTCAGGTATAAAACTCAAGTGCAATTGCTTAATATTTTTCCTGCTGACTTTATCAGGACTCAATGATGAAACTGACCTTGCATGAAGCCTAAAGATACCAAGGTCATTGAGCTTCACTGTATGACCATCAGCCAACAACTCAGGAATTAGTTCAACAAGACCTTGTATTACTAAATAAACATCCCCCGGACTAGCGGTTGATCTTATTGTGAGCATTTTTACAATATAATCCAAATCAACCTGGTTCTCTCCACATAGTCTGGGAAAGTAAATGCGGTTATTCTTATCAGCACTATATGGTTTTACCGTACTTACAACTTTGTATTTTAAAGGCATAATAACTAACTTTTTATAAGGTTAAATAATATATCATTTCATATTAAAATTCTATTGCTTATTTGAGTTGGACAAATTCTATCCATGGTTAAATTATATTCTATCCATGGTTAGATTATATTCTATCCATGGTTAGAATTTATTTTATCCATGGTTAGATTCTTATTTAGTCCTTAGTAGATTAACAGCAAGTCTTGTCTAAATCATAAGGGCATAAAGATAAATTATTTTTGCAAGAAGTACTGGTAAACGAAATCATTTATTTCTTCTCATAAAAAACACTATAATTTCATCGTTTAAGTCTAAAACAATCAAACCATACAACAAACAAACAATGATATTTACTATTTTTGCATCACTAAATATAAAAAAGAAAAAAATACATATTATGGGACGAGCGTTTGAATACCGTAAGGCTGCGAAGATGAAACGTTGGGGACAAATGTCAAAGATATTCCCAAGGTTAGGTAAAACAATTACACTGGCTGCTAAAGAAGGCGGCCCCGATCCGGAGCTGAATGCCAAGCTGCGTACTGCAATACAAGCTGCCAAAGCGCAGAATATGCCCAAGGATAATATAGATGCTGCTATTAAAAGAGCCTCTGGTAAAGATGCCGACTCACTTGTGGAAGTACATTATGAAGGGAAAGGTCCTCACGGAGTACTCGTTTTTGTAGAATGCGCTACTGACAACACCACACGTACCGTTGCCAATGTTAAGTCGTACTTTAACAAAAGCGGTGGTTCATTTGTTCCATCAGGTTCACTGGAGTTTATGTTTAACAGAAAAGCTGTGTTTGAATTTAAGAAAAATGAAAGCACAGACCTTGAAGAAATGGAGCTCGAACTTATTGATGCTGGTCTTGAAGATATCGAAGAGCTGGAAGAAGGTATAGTAAGAGTTTATGCTGATTATACAAACTACGGCACTCTATCAAAAGGTCTTGAAGATATGGGCATTGAAACAGAGAAAGCCGAACTTCAGCGTATACCGACCTCACCTGTGGAATTCACAGAAGAACAATTAGAAGAAATTTACAAAATGCTGGACAAAATCGAAGATGACGAAGATGTCCAGAATGTTTTTACAAATATTGGTAATTAATCGGTATTTGTCCATAATGTCCCTCATGATTCAGTGGGAGACTATAGACAAAAACTGGTTAAACACTAATTGATTAACAAAGCAGGGTATACCCTCAGGTCGTTATTCGTCAATCTTTACAAACAGATACTCTCATATAAGTTTGTACTTAATTTTCAGATTTATAGTGCATCCTGAATACTTACTGAAATCCTTCATATAGATTTCTTCAATCTCTTTCTTAACATGTGTTTTCATCTTATCGTTAACACAGTTTAAACATTCAACAGAAAAAGATCCGTCAGTATTTATCTTTAAACTGACAAGCACACAACACTGAAATTGCTGTTTAAGAGCAAAATCAGGGTATTCAAGTTCTTCCTGCAGTAGCTGTGATACTGCTTTTTGAGCCTCGGCCTGGTAGGGCGGAGGACCGATAGCAAAGGTGCTGGATGTTAGCAGCATACTCAATGCTATCAGAATGGTTGCGATTCCTGATTTCATTGTAGTAGTAATTAGTAGACGTTTCATAATTAAGAACGCCAACACCATGCCATGATCGCTATGTAATTGTATTACTTTGATTTACAAAATCAAACAATGTTTTTACATATTATAAATTGTACGCTATTGATACAATACCGTCTGAAAACGAACGGAAAACCAATTCCACAACAAGCTCTCAAACCTTACACTTTAACTTTGAACCTTAAACTTAAACATTGAACATTAAACTAACTTAACTATTTTTGTAGAAAATTGTTAAGAATGAATAAAAACACAAAACTTCAAATATATCTACCCATCACTTTTGCAATAGTACTGGTAGCAGGCATATGGCTGGGAACATTTCTTTCCTCCGGCAAACAAGTAACAGGAAATCTTATTCCCACAAGAAACAATACATACAGCAAACTAAGCGACGTTGTGGACTACATCATTAATGATTATGTTGATACCGTTAATAAAGATGTTCTTGAAACCGATGCAATAGAAGGAATGCTAAAGGACCTTGACCCCCACTCTATTTATATAACAAAAGAAGAATTTGATGCAGTAAACGACCCACTTGTGGGCAGCTTTGAGGGCATCGGCATCTCATTCAGGATAGAGAAAGACACTATAACAGTTATCAATCCTATTCCCGGAGGACCATCAGAAAAGGTAGGGCTAATGGCAGGCGACAGGATTGTAAAAGTAAACGATTCACTCATAGCAGGAGTAAAGCTTACCACCAACGATGCCATGCATCTCCTTAAAGGGAAGAAAGGCACAAAAGTAAATGTATCAGTATTTCGCAGGGGCGTGCCAAAGCTCATCGACTTCACCATTACCCGTGATGTTATACCCAACTTTAGTCTGGATATAGCCTATATGGTAAATGATAATACCGGATACATAAAGCTGAATAAGTTTTCTGCCACAACATATGATGAATTTCTTAAAGCAGCAAAAGAACTGAAGTCAGAAGGTATGGACAATCTAATTCTTGATCTCAGGGGCAATCCGGGCGGACTACTACCAGCAGCCATTGAAATCAGTGATGAATTTCTAAAAGAAGGCAAACAGATAGTATACACAGAAGGTAAAAACCGTCCACGACGTCATGCCTTCGCCACCAGCAAAGGAGAACTGGAAGATATTAATGTTGCCGTTATTATAGATGAAAACTCAGCTTCAGCTTCAGAGATTGTGGCAGGAGCTTTACAAGATAATGATAAAGGACTAATAATAGGACGCCGCTCCTTTGGCAAAGGTTTAGTACAAGAACAAATAAGTCTGCCCGATGGCTCCGCTATCAGGATAACTGTTGCCAGATACCACACTCCTACCGGCAGGTGTATTCAACGACCTTATGAAAACGGTGATAAAGAAAGCTATTACGAAGATTATTATGAACGTTATCTCGATGGTGAAATGTACAGCAAAGACAGTATTGAATTCAACGACTCATTAAAATACTATACACCTAAAGGGAAAGTTGTATACGGCGGTGGTGGTATTATGCCCGATATTTATGTACCGCTAATAACAGACACCATTCATACATATTATAATATACTGGCTAACAAAGGGCTTATTTACCAATTTGCCTTCGACTATACAGATAAAAACAGACCATATCTGAACAGCTTTAAAGATTTTGACTCCTTTGACAGAGAGTTTTCTATGAGCAACAATGATTATAAGGATCTTGTTGAGTATGCAAAAGACAAAGGAATAGAGAGCACAGCAGTAAAAACAGCCTTATCAAAAGAAAAGATAAGCACCCTGTTCAAAGCCTATGTAGGCAGGAATGTTCTTGACGAAAAAGGGTTTTATCCCATATACCACAGCATCGACACTACCTTTAACAGATCAGTGTATGAGATAGAAAAGAAGGATTAGGAAATCCCAACATTGAACTTCCAATCATCCTTTAACAAACAAGGCCTTAATAATATCCTGAGCCATCTTAGGGTTTTCTTTAAGACGACGCGTTGAATAGGCAAACCAATCTTTACCAAAAGGCGTATAAATACGCATTTTATAACCCTTATCGAGAATAGATTTACGCAATCCAGGTGTTACACCATAAAGCATCTGGAATTCAAACATATTTTCAGGAACTTTATATTTTTCAATAAGCTTATAAGCACCATTAACAAGTTTCTCATCATGAGTAGCAATAGCAGCATAAATCTTATTTTTGAACATATACTCAAGATCCTCCAGATAATGTTCATTAATTTCTTCATACTTCTTATAAGCAATCTCTTTAGGCTCAACATAAATACCCTTACACAATCTGTAATTAACAGGAACATCCTTTGTATTAAGATCAAGCATATCACCAATATCGCTTAAAGTACGACGCATATATGCTTGTAATACCAGTCCTACATTTTCAGGAAATTCATGCTTTAATTTCCTGAAGAGCTCAATCTCCAGATCAACACATTGTGAATCTTCCATATCAACACGCACGAAATTATCATAAGAAGCAGCCTTAGCAACAATTTCACGTACATTATTATAGCACTCATCCTTATCGATAAGCAGTCCGAACATAGTAGGCTTCAGTGAATAATTTCCTTTAACGTCAGTTTTTTCAACAGTATCAATAATATTCAGATACTCTTCCTTATTAGTTTTAGCCTGACCCATATCAGTAATAAACTCACCCAGTAAGTCGATAGTAACAACATTTCCTTCGGAGTTTAGCTTTTGGGCAATCTTAACAGCCTGATCAAGTGTTTTTCCTGCTATATATCTCTTAGAAAAGATCCAAACCAACCCCTGAGGCATCAGTGGTAAAATCGCAGCAATTAACTTATTAAACATAGTGCATTGTATTAGTTTCATTTTTATTCTTTGGCAGATACTATCCATTGATAATCACCATACCAAAGCCAGCACAAAAATAATAAATTATTGTCGGGTTCAAGATTTACTATTTGAAGTTTAAGGTCTTTCCACTCATTCCCTTGACACATTCTAAATTACACAACTTTTTATCCCTTTTCAACTTACTGATTTATAAAAAAATTACTTTTGTCTGTTAAATCATTAACAGTGTGTTGATTTGAAAAAATGAGATATGTACAGTATTGAGAAACACCCCATTCTGGAGGTAAAAGACAGCAAAACAACAACCTTTCTCTATATGGGGAAAGAAGTTGAAGGAAAGAAAGGATTTACAATAGCAGCAGCACTACATCAGGCAGGCTATCCCGTTCACAGTCATAGTTTAGAAAACCGTGAACGCAGTCTTGAATGTGGCATTGGCAAATGCGGCGCATGCGAAATGCTCGTTGACGGACGCATTAAAAGAATATGTATCACTAAAGTTGACGATGTTAAAACAGTGGATGAGATTCCTAAAAATTACCAGCCATCTGTTTCTGAGATCAACAAAGAAAACCCCACAAAAGTATACAAGACTACCGTTGCGATTATTGGAGCAGGCCCTGCCGGTCTTGCCACCAGAGAGCAGCTTAACAAACATAATGTTGATAATATTGTAATAGATAACAATGATAAGATAGGCGGACAATTTTTAATGCAAACCCACCAGTTTTTCTTCTTCGAAAAAGAAAAGAAATTTGGCGGCATGCGTGGATTTGATATTGCCAGCACACTTGCTGGTGATTCCACTGAAGGCATATTCCTTGATTCAACAGTATGGGATATTCTTGAAGGCAACCGCATAGCAGTGAAAAACATTGTCACCGAAGAAATATATTACGTCGACGCGGACTTCCTTGTAATAGCTACAGGAGCAGTTCCTTTTATGCCAACATTTGATAATGATGACCTCCCTGGTGTATATACTGCAGCTGTTGTTCAAAAGATGATGAACAATGAGTTTACACTTCTTGGAAAGAATGTGCTTACAGTAGGCGCAGGAAACATTGGCTATCTAACCTCATATCAGCTAATGCAGGCAGGAGCGAAAGTAAAGGCTATTCTTGAAGCAATGCCTTACGAAGGAGGATTCCCGGTACAAGCCAACCGTGTGCGCCGCCTGGGTATCCCCATTGAACTTAGCACTATTCTTCTAAAAGCTATACCCAATGAGGATCATACAGGAATTACAGGCGCTGTGGTAGCCGACTGTAAGGATTTCCAGCCTATCCCGGGAACGGAAAGGATAATTGATGGTATTGATGCTATAAATATTTGTACCGGACTGGTGCCTGACGACCAGCTTCTTATCAAAGGTAATGATATCTTCGGCCGCCGTTGCTATGGTGCAGGCGATGCCATAAGAATTGGGGAAGGCACAAGCGCCGTTGTTCGTGGTAAACAAGTGGCTTTTGAAATTATTCACGACCTTGGTGTACGCTATGAGTATGATGAATATCTTGCCACATCAAAGGAATATATTGACTCACAGCAACACCCTAAAAGGGTAATTGAAGAGCCATTTAAACCTTCTGACGAACGTAGGCAGCAAAAGCCATTTGTGCTTATCGACTGCCTGTATGGCTTCGCCTGTAACCCCTGCGAGTTCTCATGCCCTCATGGTGCTATTACTAAAACTTCAACCAGCAATGTGCCTCACATCGATTTTGATAAGTGTATAGGCTGTATGGAATGTGTTTATCAGTGCCCCGGACTGGCTATATTCGGCTATAACCTTAAAAAAGACTGGCTGTTTCTGCCCATTGAATATGAAGCAGAAACAGAATCGGAAGTATTTCTTGTGGACAATAATGGTAATAAACTTGGTGAAGGTGTTATCGAAAAAATCCTGAAAAAGAAAAACAAAACAAACATTGCCAGAGTTAAAGCTAAGGATATCCATAATGATGACCTTATGAATGTTCGTGGCTTTATTGTTAAAGAAAATTATCCGGATACTGTTGATTATAAAGACAGCGACCATGAGATTGAGTCGGAAACTTATGTATGCCACTGTGACGATGTTAAGCTTGACGAAATACTGGCTGTTGTAGGCGACAGGAAGTTTATCTCAGTAGATGAGATAAAACACACAACACGACTTGGAATGGGAGCTTGTCGGGGTAAACGTTGTATTCCACGTTTAAAACAGATGATACGTCAGTACGGAATATCAGTTGTAGGTGATGCAACACCACGTGGACCGCTTTCAAACCAGGTGCTTATGGGAGAGCTTTATCCCAACGGAAAGCACGAACAAGTGATTGCCGTAAGTAATAAAAAGGAAATAAAGAAGATAAAAGTTAACGCACTTGTTGCAGGCGGTGGTATTGGTGGTAGCGCGCTTTTCAGATATCTTGCTGAAGCAGGACAGAAGCCTGCGCTTATCAACTATGGTCGTGGAGCATCATGGCGTAATATCGCCGGCGGACGCCCTAACTTTAGTCTTCCCGAACTTTCAGATATAGCAACACACAACCTGCAGATATTTGAAGACCTTCAGAAGATCAAAAATGTGGACTTCCGTAAGATAAACTATGTAACATTTGCCCATGATGATGAAATGTATAAAGCATTAGAAGCATCCATGGCGTGGTCTGATGCATACATGATCGAACCAAAGGATTTCAAAGATCATATAAGTCCGTTTATCAATCCTGAATTAAAAACATATCAGTCGGCACTTGTTACTAAAAACTGCTGGCAGGCAACTCCCGGAAGAGTAATAGACACCATCAGGCAAATAGGAATCAACAATGGCGGAGAGATTCTGGAAGATTGCCAGCTGGTTGATGTTAGCAAAACCGGCAACACATACCATGTTCTGGTTAAAAACCATAATAAAGAGTACGTTGAATACGAAACAGAAGTATTTATCAACGCACTGGGACCAGAAGGTGATAGGTTCGCTAAAAAGCTAGGCATTGATACAGGAATATTCCCTGTAAAACATCAGGCCTTTATTACACGACGTCTTCCATTTATGGGTAATAACAACACACCATTGCCTATGATAATCGACCGCAGGAAGTACAAAGGCTTCAGTGCCGTTTACGGGCAGCAGCTTGCTGAAACAGGACAGATAATAGGCTGTGCTTCTCCGGCAATTGAATACAGAGAGACTGGGAAAAACCTCAAGGTAAACTCAAAGGATTTCATTGAGATTGTATCAGAAGTCTTTGTTGACTGGATTCCTGAATTATCATCAGTTGGATTCCAGGCTTTATGGTCGGGGTATTATGTAGAGCCAAAAATGGTAATCGATCCTGCCAAAGGCTTGTTTGTTGGCTTACGCGGTCAAGGCTTTATGCTGGGGCAATATTTGGCAAAAATGTATGTCGATCAGATAACAGGAAAAGAAGTACCAGAGTATTTCCACAGGCTCTCACTGGAAGGCGACGGACTGCTGGAGAAAGCTTTTAAATAGAAAAAAAGGTCTTTGAGATGCGGAGAAATAGAGGATGGGAAAACCCCAACTTTGAACTCTGAACATTAAACATTGAACCTTAGAGGTAAATATTTTGGCTAAATGTTTGTATTTAACAGTATTAATATATAATTTTGCCGCCCGATTTTTACAGGATATGAAAATGGTGGAATACATATTGCCCATCAAGGGATTACCATTAGGAAACCATAGTTATTCCTATAAAATTGATAATACGTTCTTTGAGAAGTTTGATCATTTCGGTAATGACAGCGGTTCACTTGATTTGAAAGTCAATTTGATAAAGGAGTCAAATCTGATGGACTTCAGGTTTCATTTCAAAGGAATCCTGGATCTACAATGCGATCGTTGTCTGGACAATTACAATCTTGATGTTGATAAGGAGTTCAGGCTAATAGTAAAATACGGAGAGAAGTATGAAGAGATCTCTGACGAAGTTATTACCATACCCGCAGAGGAAAGCAATCTTGATTTAAGTCAGTTTGTTTATGAATTTATCAATTTGATGATACCCTTACGCAAGGTACACCCAGATGATGAAGACGGTAATCCAACATGCAATGAAGAAATGATGGAACGACTTAATAAGATGTCGGAAAAGAAGACGGATCCACGATGGGACGCATTAAAAGATATAAAATTAGATTAGTAATATTTAAGAAATCATAAAATGGCACATCCAAAGAGGAAAATTTCCAAAACCAGAAGAGACAAAAGAAGGACTCATTACAAAGCAGAAGCACCTCAGCTGGCTACTTGCCCAACTACAGGTACTGTTCACGTTTACCACCGTGCATATTACGTTGATGGCGATATGTATTATAAAGGTAAACTAGTAGTTGAAGGCGCCAAAGCTTAATAACACCTTTAATGAATCATAAAATTTCTTATCGGTTTTATGATTTTTTGTTAAAAAATTAACAACAATAGCTTCTGTATATTTTTGATATTCAGAGGCTATTGTTTTTTTGTGCGTAACTATACCAGTTTGTAATTCAGTGCCAATAAGTTCACCGAATAAAAATTTGTACTTTTGCGCCTCATAAATTGAAAATTACAAGTTATGTCAAAAATTAATGCCGCTATTACCGGAATTCATGCATGGGCACCAGACTACATCCTTGACAATAAGGAACTGGAAAAAATTGTTGATACAAGTGACGAATGGATAATGTCCCGTACGGGTATCAAGGAAAGGCATATTCTTAAAGGTGAAGGCAAAGGAACCTCTGTTATAGCAACTGAGGCTGTCAAAGGTCTTCTTGAAAAAACAGGAACATCACCTGAGGAAGTGGATTTAATGATTGTAGCTACTGTTACACCTGATATGCTTTTTCCGGCAACTGCAAATATTGTAAGTGAAAATCTTGGTATAAAAAATGCCTTTAGTTTTGATATGAACGCTGCCTGTTCTGGCTTCATTTATGCACTTGAAACAGGACGTCGTTATGTTGAATCAGGAGCCTACAAAAAAGTAGTTGTATGTGGAGCAGATAAAATGTCATCTATTGTTGATTATACTGACCGTACTACATGCATTCTTTTTGGTGATTCAGGTGGTGCTGTGCTTCTTGAGCCTAACACAGAAGGTTTTGGTATTCAAGATTCGATTTTGCAAAGTGATGGTATAGGTATTAGTCATCTTTATCAAAAAGCTGGTGGTTCTGCTTATCCTCCTACTCATGAAACAATTGATAATCGTGAGCATTTTATCTATCAGGAAGGACAAGCTGTATTTAAATTTGCTGTTACAAAAATGGCAGATGTGAGTGTTGAGATTATGGAACGTAATAATCTAACCGCTGACGACATTGCTTACCTTGTACCTCATCAGGCAAATATGCGTATTATTGACGCTACTGCAAGACGTATGGGTCTTATAAAAGAAAAGGTAATGATAAATATTGAACGTTACGGTAACACCACAAACGGCACAATTCCTATGTGTCTGCATGAATGGGGACCGGAACTTAAGAAAGGAGATAACCTTATTATTTCTGCCTTTGGTGGTGGATTTACATGGGGTTCCATATACGTTAAATGGGCGGTTGACGGAGCTTCCAAATAACGGAACTAATTATCATATAACAAAAATCCCGGGTTGTTCAACTTCCCGGGATTTTTCTATATAATAAAAGGAGTATATTAATTTAACGCTGAATAAGACTTAAGCCAGCGCGAGAGCTTTTTCCTTCTCGCAAAGTCCATAAATTCTACTGCAGCTTTTTATATCTAATTCTACCTGGCCCTGTATCACCAAGTCGCTTCTTACGATTTTCTTCATATTCCGAATAACTACCTTCGAAGTAATAAACCTGAGAGTCGCCTTCAAAAGCTAATATATGCGTTGCAATTCTGTCAAGAAACCAGCGATCATGAGAAATAACAACAGCACAACCAGCAAAGTTCTCAAGCCCCTCCTCAAGAGCACGCAAAGTATTAACATCAATATCATTTGTAGGCTCATCAAGCAACAGAACATTGGCTTCCTGACGAAGAGTAAGAGCAAGATGGAGACGATTTCGTTCACCACCTGATAACACACCAGCTTTCTTCTCCTGATCAGTACCACTGAAATTAAACCTGGAAACATAAGCCCTGGAATTCATAGTTCTGTTCCCCAGTTGAATATCATCATGACCACCGGAGATAATCTGCCAAACAGTCTTCTCCGTATCAATCTCTTCATGAGCCTGATCAACATACCCTGTTTTCACTGTTTCACCTACTTCAAATGTACCTTCATCAGGGGACTCCATCCCCATAATCATCCTGAATAAAGTAGTTTTACCAGCACCGTTAGGACCAATTACGCCAACAATACCACCGGGAGGCAAAGAGAAATCCAGATTATCAAAAAGCAATTTATCGCCAAAAGCCTTTTTAAGATTATGAGCTTCTATTACCTTATTTCCCAGCCGAGGGCCGTTTGGTATAAATATTTCAAGTTGCTCAATCTTTTCAGCACCGTCTTCCGACAGAAGCTTTTGATAGTTTGACAAACGAGCTTTTGATTTAGCATGACGAGCTTTAGGAGCCATTCGCACCCATTCAAGCTCTCTCTCCAATGTCTTCCTACGTTTACTGGCTGTTTTCTCTTCCATTTCAAGGCGTTTGGATTTCTGCTCCAGCCATCCTGAATAGTTACCTTTCCAGGGAATACCATGCCCTCTGTCAAGCTCAAGAATCCACCCAGCCACATTATCCAGAAAATACCTATCATGAGTAACAGCAATAACAGTCCCTTTATACTGCTGCAGATGATGCTCAAGCCATTCCACCGACTCCGCATCCAGATGATTGGTAGGCTCATCCAACAGAAGAATATCAGGTTCCTGAAGCAATAACCTGCACAATGCAACACGACGACGTTCACCTCCAGACAAAACAGATACCGGAGTAGTACCCACAGGGCAACGTAGTGCTTCCATAGCCCTTTCCAGACGTGAATCCAGATCCCAGCCATTATGCTGATCTATCAATTCCGTTAGCTCACCCTGACGCTGAATAGTTTTCTCCATTTCATCATCACTCATAGGCTCTGCAAAGCGCAGATTAATATCTTCATATTCCTTAAGAAGAGCCACGGTTTCTCCTGCTCCCTGTTCAACAATTTCCTTAACAGTTAAGTTACTATCCAGCACAGGCTCCTGATCAAGCAATCCAACTGAATAGCCTTTAGAAAACACAACCTCACCATTATATGATGTGTCAACACCAGCAATAATACGAAGCAATGTTGACTTTCCGGAACCATTAAGACCAATTATACCAATTTTAGCACCATAAAAAAAAGACAAATAAATATCCGAAAGTATCTGGCGATTTGGAGGAATAACCTTACCGACACCAACCATGGAGAAAATAATTTTTTTATCGTCAGACATAATTATTGTTTGTGATTAAAGATTACAAACTAATTTGTACAAAAAACAGAAAATTGCTGTTGCTACTCAACCGTGACAGACTTAGCAAGATTTCGAGGCATGTCAACGTTACAACCGCGCAGAACAGCGATATGATAAGCCAGTTTTTGCAATGGTATTGACGCAAGCAAAGGTGTGAGAAACTCATCAGTATGTGGAATTTCAATTACATGATCTGCCATATTCTTAACAACTATATCACCCTTAGTAACGATAGCTATTATTTTGCCTTTTCTTGCTTTGACCTCTTGTATATTACTCACTACCTTTTCATAAATACCAAGATGTGGTGCAATAAATACAACAGGCATATTTTCATCAATAAGTGCAATAGGACCATGTTTCATTTCAGCAGCAGGGTAACCTTCCGCATGGATATAGGATATTTCTTTGAGTTTTAATGCCCCTTCAAGAGCCACCGGGAAATTATAACCACGACCAAGGTATAAGAAGTTATTTACTTCACTATACATATTGGCAATCTTCTCTGTAACACCATTACTATCCAGCAATTCCTGTACCATTTCAGGAATTCTGTTTAGCTCATGTAACATCTGAATAAACCTGGTCTTCTTAATTGACCCTTTTAACTCAGCCATTCGCAATGCCATAAGAGTAAGCACAGTTACCTGAGCAGTAAAAGCTTTTGTTGAAGCAACACCAATCTCAGGTCCGGCATGAGTATAACTGCCTGCATGAGTAGCACGAGCTATAGATGATCCCACGACATTACAAATACCAATAATAGTAGCTCCTTTACTCTTTGCCAATTCAATACCGGCAAGAGTATCGGCTGTTTCACCCGACTGCGAGATAGCGATTATCACATCATCCTCACTAATTATTGGATTACGATATCTGAATTCAGAAGCATATTCGACTTCAACAGGGATTCTGGCAATATCCTCAAAAAGATATTCACCCACAAGGCCTGCATGCCATGAGGTACCACATGCAATAATAATTATTCTTTTCGCATGAAGTAACTTTTGTTCGTAGTCGATAATACCACCAAGAGAAACAGTACCAGCTTCAATATTTAACCTTCCACGGAGGCTATCACGAATTGACCTGGGTTGCTCATAAATCTCTTTAAGCATAAAATGATCATAACCACCCTTTTCCAGCTCACCAAGATTCCATTCTAGTTGTTGAACATATGGAGTTTTTTCCTGATTAGCAGTAGTTCGTATCTTCAATTGTTCACCTCGTGTCAGCACAGCAATTTCTTCATCTTCAAGATAAACAACATTCTTTGTATGTTCAATAATTGGCGTAGCATCACTGGCCAGATAAAAGTCATCTTCACCAATACCAATAACCAAAGGACTCCCTTTACGCGCAGCAATAATAGTATTAGGATGATCTTCTGAAAGAACAACAATTGCATAAGCACCTATTACCTGACAGAGAGCAATACGAACAGCCTCATCAAGTAACACCTTTTCATTTATCCTTATATCTTCAATAAGATTTACAAGAACTTCAGTATCAGTCTCTGATTCAAATTCATATCCTCTGGCTGTTAATTCTTCCTTTATTGTAGCATAATTCTCAATAATCCCGTTATGAATTATGGATAAAGATTTAGTCTGTGAGAAGTGAGGGTGAGCATTACGTGTTGTCGGTTCACCATGCGTGGCCCATCGGGTATGGGCAATACCAAGATTACCTTCAACACTCTGATCACTGATAAATTCTTCAAGATCGCTTACCCTTCCCTTGGTTTTATAGGTGTTTACTTTACCATTCAACAATGAAATACCAGCACTGTCGTAGCCTCTGTATTCAAGTCGTTTTAACCCGTTTATAAGAATTGGATGAGCTTTTTTATATCCTATATATGCAACTATTCCACACATAACAATATTAATTTTAATAATACAAATATACTATAATTGTAACACTATAAAATTAAAATTGGTCTTAGTTGATTGATTCGATATATATCTGATTACAAGTCAGTATACAACAGTTCAAGTCTTATCCCTTCAAGGGAATCATGAACTACATCATGACCTTTAATTACAAATCGTTCGGGAACTGTTGAGGCTCCGTAAACCTGTAAATAAATCCCATTATTTATCAAAGTTGTATCACTAATATATGACTGAATATATCTAGTTATTCTGAAAACATATTGATTTCTGTCTTCATCATAATACCCATCAAAGTAAGAGGCACCTTCATCATAATCAATAAGCAACTCAAGTTCATGATCTTCATTAATTTCCAACATCGTGAGCTGATCAGGAGCACCATAAAAATCTTCTACATCAGCACCCGGGATAATTAGTTTAGCCTCATTAACAGCAACATTTTCTTTACGCGCCCATTTATTTAAATAAGGAAACTTAAGATAAGTTCTTGCCGCTGAAAATCCTGATGTATACAAAATCTTATCACCAAGGGTTGTATCACCAAAGACAACCTGTTGCTTAAAATCATTGTCAGCAGTTGAATAATCATGATCATATTTCCCCACGGTAGGCGTTGAAGTAGTTATATTATAATCATAAGAAACTGAATCATTATAATAGAGTGTCATTTTTGAATACGATGAAGATAATCCAAAGTAAGCAAAAGTACCATCACCTGCAGATACATTTTCAACTGTTACATATAGACCTTTAAAATAATCTCTGAAAGTTTCTGTATCTTCCATCACATTGGTATCAGCATCCAGAAGGTATTGGCCTAGATTTGGATTAACATCAGTAAGATTAATTCTGATTAATGGAGGTAGTGTATCACCATCAACGACGACACTGTCATTTGGTCTGGGCATAAATGAGTAATCAGCATAATTAATATTATCAATTTCCAGCTCAAGATTTGAATAATAACTACTGTCTGCTGTCAGGGTATCTTCGTCTATAATCTCATATACCTGAACATTAAGTACGGCATTTGTATCAGCATAAGCTCCCTGATAATATAATTGCAGAACTAAAGAGTCAAGAGTATTGTCATCACCAAAATCCTTCTCATTTATTGAAAGCGTAAAGGTCGTATAAAAGCTAGCAATTGTTTTACCAAATACAGGGTCATTAATACACCCCAGAGCTGTGTTTGTAAGTCTGTCACTTCGAATTGAATCAATCAAAACAGAATATGCATGGATAAATGTTGAATCACTATATCCTATCTCCAGTTTACTGTCTTCAGGTTGGATAATATAACCTATTTGTCCGGCTTTTTTCTCACATGAGGGAAAGCCCAGTAAAAAGAGTGCAACAAACAAAAATGGAATAACGCCTTTGATAGCCAGGCTAATTAATTGTTTATTCTCCGATAATTTTGTCATAAAATTCGTTATAAGCTACATGATAATCTTCATCACCAATGTAATCAAGCATTGGTTTTCCGGATGCTTTTGCATATTCCAACACCTCAGAGTTAACTTCTTTACTTCCCTGAATAAGAGCATCAGAACGATCAATAGCCCCTTTCATTAGATCAACGTAAGAACCACCTTTATAGTGCCCTAAATCGTCAGAAGAAAGACCATTCATTAACACTTTTTTCTCAAAGTTATTTCTAAATGAGCCCTTAAATTCATCATCATAAATGGAGTAAATAATCTTTACATCACTAAAGATAGGATTATCCTTATATGCAGTACGTATAAAAAGAGGCAGGAAGCTGGCAAACCATCCGTTGACATGAACCAGGTCTGGAGACCATCCCAGTTTTTTAACTGTTTCTATAACACCTTTTGAGAAAAAGACAGTCCGTTCTTCATTATCTTCGAAGAATTTACCATCCTCACCATTAAATAAAAATTTTCTCTGAAAATAATCTTCATTATCAATAAAATAAACCTGCATGCGTGCCTGTTGGATTGAGGCTACTTTAATGATAAGAGGGTGGTCAATATCATCAATAATCAGATTCATCCCCGACAAACGAATAACTTCATGAAGCTGATTCCTTCTTTCATTCACTAACCCATATCTGGGCATAAAAGTTCGTATTTCTTTACCTGACTCCTGAGTTTTTTGTGGTAAATACCGACCTATCTTGCTAATGTATGATTCCGGCAGGTAGGGCGTAATTTCTTGATTAACATACAATACCCTCTTTTTTTCCATAATATAAACTTTGAAAATTTCAAAATGCAAAATTATAAAAAAAACTGCAATTTTTCAATTATAACACGTAAATTAGTAATTATTAACACAATAGCTATTCGTCTTTAATACTATGTTTGAGGTATTTAATAAAAATTTCTGCAACTATACTTTTGCGTTTTCCTTATTTACTTTATAAAACTTCGCTCCGCTATAAACAAGTGCGAGACCAAAAAGTATCGCACTACCACTACCAACAGGTGCTCCACCTCCAATAGGGTCATCACCTGGCTGTGGCTCTTCAGGAGGATCACCGGGGCCGCTATCATCAGCCATTACTGGATTTATATAACAAATCAATGTTAATATAATGAATAATAAATATAACACTCTCTTCATACTACTTACAATCTAGTTTTGATTACTTTATTAAAAACAGTTTCTCAGTGTATACATGGTTTGTAGTTAAAACCTTCACTATATAATATCCGGATTGATCCGGCATAAAATATTTTGAAAGTGTCAAATGTACATTATTTGTTTCAAATATTGATTTCCCTGACAAAGTATATATGCAAATTTTATTTATATTATCATTTGTTAGGTTCTTTACATATATATATTGTCCAAAGCTATAAATATCCAAAATACCATTATCACTTATTTCACTAAAGCCAGTGGGGCCCATAAAATGAAATACAAACCTATTTGACGGATCATCCGGAGATGCTGTGAATATATATTCTGTATTATTATCAATAGATACCCATTCACCTCCTGAAAGTTTATCTTCAAGCAAAATGTCAATTCCCGTTTCGAAAGTCTCTGTTCCAAAAAATGTTAGTATATACTCTGCGGTATCACTACATATAAAAGAAGTCGGCACACTGTAACTATCCGCTAATAATTCCAATGGCAGTGCATTAATACTAAGATTAATACTTTCATCGCACACAGTCCATAATTGTGTAGCATCTTCATTATAGCTCATTCTTTTCTCTGCATCTTCATTATTGTTATATCCCAGAAATGCCCCTTCATAAAAATGTATCAATATACCATCAGTTGTAGCATTACCTGAAGCTCTTACATCAAGTCTGTTAGTATATGTTGTCAATTTATAGAAAGGTTCCGTTGAATGATGCCTGTCTGCGTTATCAAAAGAAAAAGTATTTGTGCTTAATGCATCCACAAAAAATCCCTGACCAACCTGTATATATCCGGAAAAGTCATCAGTTCCTCCAGATGTTGTATTATAGACTTTATAGTTGCCACCACTATATGTTTCATCATAAACTCTTACCATATCACTAACAATTCCCGTATTATCAGGATAAATATCATCCCAAAAAACTGCTGAAGGATAAGGATTGCTTAACATATAATTCCCATTGCCCAAGGCAGTCAAAGATTCATAATAAACATCACCTGTTACAAGCTCGCCCGTCATATCCAATGTATATGAGTTCCCATCGTTGGTAGAAAGGCCTATTCCTTCGGCTGTTGAAACAGGGTCATCAGGTGAAGAGAAATTCAACCATTCATCTGTTGGTTCATCAAATTTATAAGCATAAGTGCTACCACCAGACACATTGAAATCATCCAAAAGAACTCCTGTGCCGGTATTGTTAATTGTTGGTCCAACGAGATGGAATTGAAAGTAAGGTGCTGTTGCATTATTTATAAGAAATGTCTGCACTTTCACACTTCCCCCAGAACCATAAGCTATTGTCCCATTATCTATAAATG
Source organism: Bacteroidales bacterium (assembly GCA_963676635.1). Classification (GTDB taxonomy): domain Bacteria; phylum Bacteroidota; class Bacteroidia; order Bacteroidales; family F082. The sequence goes on along the minus strand of OY781105.1, from coordinate 2,765,222 downwards.
ATCCCGTACCAGTTGCATCAGACTGGATAACCAAGCATTCAGAAGCATCAATATAAGTATCTCCGGTTATTGTAACATTAGCACCAGGAGTGATAAACAAAGTCCCGTAAAGAAACAATTTGCCAGAAACATCTAAAGATCCATTTACTGACGGGACCGAAAGCTGCGCACCAGGAGCAATTCTCATATTATCAGCTTCCATACTTCCCAACATATTTGTATTCGGGTAATACCCTGAAGCATCCGTTACATTTGGAATAATGATATTATCCGAGGATGTTGGAACAGAACCTGCACCTCCACACTCATCTGTCCAGTTTGCCGACCAATTCCAGTCCGTTTCATGGCCTGCCACATTACTTCCAATCCAAACATGGTCATAAACAATAGTTGGATAAGAATAAGTCACTCCTGATCCTGAAATAACAGGGATAAAATCTGTTGCTGTTCCACTTACTGTCTGATTCCAATTAAGACTTCTCCCATCCCAGTTATCAGGAGCTATCTCAAACAATCCGCTACCTGTAGATCCTATTACTTTTAAAGTACATATCTCATTCCATTCATCCTGCACCCAGTCGGATACCGGATTTAATGCCGGAACAGTTGCTGCATTCCAGTAATGATAATCATAACCCCCAAAAGACTGCTCTCCTCCCAGTCCGTCACCAATATTATAATCATTGGAAGAACATATTAAATCAATATCAGCATCACCGGATGGATATCTTATTACGAATGTCATATCATTAATATCTGATAATGTTGTAGGTGTATTAGTCCCTGAAGTTTCTCTCATCTGATACGACAAATATCCAAAATCATTCTCTATAATTCTGACTTCATAAGTCTGGGCACTTGTTACCCCGGCTAAAAAGAACAGAACTATATATATAATTGTTTTTTTAGTCATCTTTTGTAGTTTTATTCAGGTAAGTGTTGAGTAATTGTATTTCCCGGAGTTGTGGCACCTACATTATTGATAATTGTATTTCTATCATTATCGGTACCATTGTAATTAACATCACCATCAAAATTTACATCTTCCTGAGAATATGTATCAGCAACAGTGTTGTCAGGTGTAGTAGCGCCTACTTTATTAAGAATAGCTATTCTATCATTACTGACTCCATTATACGATATTTGCCCATCTCCATTAGAATCGCCATCCCACAATGCGAAAATACCAGATGCTATTTCTTTCATAGCAGCATTTGTAGTAATACTTCCATTCTGCCATGCTGATGCTTGTGAAGATGTAAAGTCTAAGACCGGCGAACTATCAAGATTAACAGTTGAACTAGAAATTACAGCACAATGATTACGGTGCAACATAGCTATATAGTAGGAGTCTCTTTGAACACCCGGCAAGGTAAGGTCTGTAGCATCTTCTTCAATAACCTGACCATCTTCATCAATAAACCTGACAAAACTATATAGGATACTGGTATTATCATTCTTATCGCGAAGCTCAATCTTTATCCAATCTACAGCGTTGGCCGGAATTGATGAAAAAGTTGTTGTTCCTGAATATGGATCTGTAGTTGGTATCAGTCCTTGAGTATTCAGTGTATTATCCATTTTACCTGTAGTGCTATTGTATGCCCCGGCCAGGAATGCCTTTATATCAACAATAATAGCATCTGCATAATCATCGCCAATGGCAAATGTACCAACACTTGTAAACCCTGAACCTGAACGTGTAAAAGGATCAAAACCGGATGCAGCACCAAAAGCTTCCCAGGAGTAAGAGCTTCCCGCATTTGTAGTTAGCATTACAGCACAATTGGTGTTATCAAAATCAGCACCTTCCTCGTTGCTATTCCATTGAGAAGTAATAGTAAGGTTAGAATTACCTGATGTGGATTCTGTAACAACCCAGCTTCTGTCAACCATATGAGAATTTGAAGCACCTGAAGGCTCATTATCTACAACCTTAACACCATATAAGTCGGAAGTGCCCATATTATTGATGGTTATCGGATTATAACCAGAATTTCCAACAGGGAATATTACATCGGATGAAGCTATTGTCCTTTTTAACATACCATCTCCATTTGTAATAATGTACTTTTCAGAGCCTGTTCCTGTAGGATCAGTTGTCCCTATGGTTAGGTTAAAGCCATTTAATATCAAATTGCCATTGGTAAAAGTAAGTAAGCCCTGTATCTGCTGATCAGAGCCCGAAGTTGTTGATGTAAGGCTAACATCATTAAAATTATTAACATCAAGAGTACCGTAGAAATGTGTTGTTGAAGAGCCTGTAATCTCCTGTGGACTGCTTCCATTAAGTGTAACAGTGCCATCTGAATCTGAATCAAAAAGATCACCGCTGTTGTTTGTTATATCTCCTTTTATATATATATCACCATCATTAGTAATGGCACCTGATGTGTTGTCGATGTTCTTAACCACCAATTGTGAACCACTTGCAAGTATAACCTGCGAGCCGCTTGATAAAGTCATCTGGGAAAATACAACAAATACACTCCCCAAAAGGAACATAAGTAGTATCGATCGTTTCATAAAGCAACCATTTTTTGTTATTAAATCAAACAAAAGGTAGGAAATCCGGTCAGCTTTATTGAAGCAAATATAGTACAACTTTTTAATAAATATTTCAATTCTCTCTGATTTAACCATAAATATTGTAAATTAGCCTGCATATCAATTTATGAATTATGGAAGAAATTAAATTACAAAAAGAAGAAGAAACAAACCTGGAAATTTCACAAACTTCAAAAACCTATCTCAAAGAAATTAGTGGCTGGACACAGTTTTTCTCAATCCTTGGTTTTATTTTTGTAGGATTATTGTTTTTAATCACGATAGTATTAGCTATTGTGATACCATTCGTTGCCAACAGTGGTATGAATCAAGATATTTTTCCTTTTGTTATTATAATAGTCGTTTACTTTGCCCTGGCAATAATTTATCTATTCCCGGTTCTATATTTATACAGATTTACTACAAATCTAAAAAGTGCATTGTTTAATAACAATAATGATCATATTGTGATTGCCTTTAAAAACCTTAAGTCACATTTTAAGTTTGTAGGGATATTTACTATTGTTTTTATTAGTATTTACATCCTACTAGCTATTATCATGGTATTCTCTGGATTGCTAAATCATTTTCCGGCATACTATCAGGCGTAAGCTTATTAGTTTAAACAAAAATAATACTTCCGATATCCATTACAGGACCATCATGTAATTCTGTAATAGTATATTCTTGTTGCAATGCGAACTCCTTTATTTCATTGCCATCGGGTAAATAGCTAAGGTTACCGTTAATTATAATATTGTTATGAATAACACCGCAAGCGCCCGGAAAGAAACCATGTTTAAACCCTGGCAACAGAATATCATCAGAGTTTACAAATAAACATAAAATATTTTCTGAGAGCAGCTGTTTCTCAATTCCCCTGTCTGATGTTATAAAAGCATCGCCAACAGGCAAGAGATTACACCTTGTATAGCCCTGCTTAACATCAATAAACTTTTTGTTGGTATTCATTTCACTGATAACTTTGTCAGTATATTTACTGTTATGTACCACATATTCATCAGTAATAACAGCATTGTAATGAGATGTTTGAGGGTATTGATTCCCTACCAATACAAAACCTATTGAAAAATCAATATCATTTTCCAGAAATTGTTCTATATATATATAAGGAGTATTGGGAGCAACAATTAATCTATCATTATTCTGGCAAAAGAAAATATCAGGATGACCGGCAATAGCTTTGTAAGTAATACCTGAAGTAGAAAACAAGAGAGGCTCTGCGTAATTTTCAAGAGTTTTTAATGCTTCTAATGATAATATTCTGTTTACTATTGCGACCATTATATAATATAAGGAGTAATCTGATACTTGTAATTTCTTTGTTTAAGGTCTTTATCAGTTATAAAACTCACATTTTTAAAACTATTCTCAAGTGATTCTCTGTTTTTTGATTTATATCCAATAGCATAATTTATCTCTTTTTCAGGAACTGATATCTTTATACACTTTTCCTTGTCAGGAGATAATTGTTTCAGAATATCATGCCATATCTCTGTATAAACCAGCTCTCTGAAGCCAGGATGAAAAGGACCTGCTATAAGTTCATCTCCTGAAAGAAGACCTTCGGAAGGGTGAAGACCAACCCGGATAATATTAATGTTGTTATCTTCAAACATAGGAATTATATGCTTAACGCGAAAAACAGCTTCTTCAATTGTTAACGGAATAAATTTCCCATTAAAATACCAATTATGCAGGGCTGTGTCTTTTATTACTACAACAGGATAAATGCGCGTATCCACTGCCCCAAGTTCTATTACTCTTCTGGCAGAGAATATTGTTGTCTCCAATGAATCTCCTGGTAAGCCTGTCATTATCTGTAATCCCAGATTAATTCCATAAGACTTAATGAGATCACTTGCTTCTTCTATCTGCTTTACAGAGTGACCTCTTCGGGATTGCAGCAACACATTGTCGTCAAATGATTGTGCACCAAGTTCTATTGTAGTAACACCGAAATCCTGTAGCATATCTAGAATCTCTCTGTTTATATAATCCGGACGCGTTGATAGTCGTAGTCCGTTTACTTCTCCCCTTTCCATAAACGGCCTGACCACTTCCAGATATTTCTTTTGTTCATCAATAGGTATCCCGGTAAAACTACCTCCGAAAAAACCTACTTCAACAATACGACGACTTTGTTTAAAAGTGGACAAGTATTCAGCAATTGTTTTTTTTATCTCATCAGTGCCTGGAATATTAATATGACCTGTAATCTTTTTCTGATTACAAAACACGCACTGAAAGGGGCATGCAAGCTCAGGAACAAAAACAGGTATAGTATAATGCTTTACTGACATTTACAGAAATTTTAAAGACATAACGCTGTCATTAACAATATTTCACAAAGGTGATACAATTTTTTGAATATTTTTGCATTCTTTTAAAACAACGATACTTAATAAAGAATAGAATAATAAACTAAAAAGGAAATAATGAAGCGTATGATTAACATATCAAAATTTGCAGCACTAATTATTGTTGCTGTTTTGATTTCAGGCGGGGTAACATCATGTAAGAGTAAGAAGAAACTGGCCAGAGAACAGGCTGCTGCTGAATATGCCCAGAAAGTAGATCGGGCCCGAAAGGACCTTACAGCTATCATTGACGGATCAACAGATATGTCGTTGGAGGAACAAGATAGTAGGATTAATGAAATAAAATCCTATAATATTGATGACCCACAAATTAAAGATATGATTAGTAAGGCTGAGGCTGTTGTTTCGCAAGCAAAGGCTGAAGAGGCAAGAAAAGCTGAAGAAGAAAGATTACGTCGTGAAGAAGAACAGCGACAAAAGGAAAAAGAGGCTGCATTCAAACCTTTAAACACACAGCTTGAAGAAATTGCTAATGCCCCTTCTGTTGATGCTGCAAATAATATGATATCTAAAACAATACAACTTTTTGCCACATCAGATGTTCCTGTATTAATAATTATCAGTCAGGCTGGCGGTTTTAATGACTACGACAGACCTACCACTATCAGCAGATTCCTTAACTATCTTAAAGATAAGCAATCATACAATTATAAGGTGGAGACCATTAAGAAAGACAGTCTTGGAAAAATTACTGAACTTGAACTTATAAAAAACTAAGAGATGAATATCAAAAACATAATAATAGCAGCAATTGCACTAACGTTCTCTTTTGGTGCAATGGCCCAAAATGATTTAAGTCCTGAACGCAAGCAAGCTATTGACAGTCTTGCACTTGAAAAAGTTCGCGACCTCAGCAAATACATCAGTATTATTGGTGATAAAGAAACTGATGCCATGGAAGCTATCAGGGTTATGAACAGAGCTGAAGAACTGTTTATGCAGGGTAGTGAAATAGGTGTTTCATCATTAAACAGACCTGATGACATCAATTATTATCCTGTAAGAAAGTATTTTGAAAGACTCAACAGTCTTAATTATAACAAAGTTGAAATACAATGGTATAATATTGAATACATGAGTGACCTTAAGAAACAACCTGATGGCACTTATGTAGGAGTTATTACCATTTTCCAGAAGTTCAAAGCATTTGATGCTGAAGGCAGACTTGTTTATCAGGACACCACAAAAAAGGACATCACTGTTTTTGTAAAACGCAAGGAAACACAAATTGGTGGTCGTCTTATCGGATTCTGGGATGTTTTACTGGGAGATATGAGAGTTAAAGAAACTCACGAATAAAGATATTCTCACTAAAAAATTAACCTGCTATCTTTTCCAGAATGCCGGAGACAATATTATAAGTATTGTGAAAAGCTCCAGGCGTCCCAACAGCATTAAAAATGAAAGCACCCATTTTATAATAGGTGTAAAGAATTCATAGTTATCAACAGGACCTACACCTCCAATACCAGGGCCAATGTTACCAAGAGTAGCAATAGTAGCACCAATGGATGTTTCAAAATTATATCCAAACAATGATAATACAAGCACGCCTGAAGAGAAAATAATAATATAAATAAGGAAAAATGCCATTACATTAAATATCAGTTGACGTGATACAGTTTTTCCGTTATACTTTACTGGGATAATAGCCTGTGGATGAATGGAGCGTTTCATCTCCAGTAATGAATTTTTAATAAGAAGAAGAATTCTTATTATCTTCACACCACCGCCTGTTGACCCGGCACTACCACCTATAAACATAAGAGCAAATATAAGCATCCATAAAAATGAAGGCCACAAACTATAATCACTAGTAACAAAGCCCGTTGTGGTAAGTATAGATACAACAGTAAAAACAGAACCTCTGAAAGAGCTTTCAAGATTCATATCTTCTGTAATCATTAATCCGATGGTTATAAATAGGGTGATAATTACAACAATCCAGAAATATGCCTTAAACTCCTCATTTGATATTACTTTACCGAATGACCTGTGAAGGGCAAAATAATGCAGAGTGAAGTTTGTTCCTGCAAAAAACATGAACAACGTTATAATATATTGCGAATATGAAGAGAACGCTGCAATACTTTCATTTTCTGTAGAGAATCCCCCCGTAGCCATAGTAGCAAAGGCATGACACACAGCTTCAAAGAAATCCATTTCACCAAGCCACAGCAGTCCTACTTCGGCAGCTGTAAATATTACATAAATACCCCAGAATCTTTTAGCTGTTTCTGTTATTCGAGGATGCAGCTTATCGGGTGTAATTCCAGGCATTTCAGCAATCATAAGCTGTAATCCGCCAATTCCAAGGAATGGCAAAATAGCAACCGTAAGCACAATTATTCCCATACCACCAATCCAGTGCGTCATAGCACGCCAGTATAGAATATTTCTGGGTAATGATTCAATATCAACAAGAACAGTAGCTCCGGTTGTTGTAAACCCCGACATAGTCTCAAAAAAGGCATCAGTAAAACTGGTTATAGTACCACTAATTATAAAAGGCAGGGTACCAAACAGAGATATTATTACCCATGTTAAGGCTACTATCAGGTATCCTTCGCGCTTGCCAACATTCTTCTTGTCGTTTTTCTTTGTCAGGAAGAACACTGGTATACCAACAAACATTGTAATCAAAGCCGAAATCAATAACGGCATAATGGATTCGTCGTAATACAAAGCAAAGCCTATACCACTAATCATGAAAAGTCCTTCCACAACCAGCAAGAAGCTGAGCACTTTCATTACAATCTGAATATTTATTAACCGTTTCCCGGACATCTTCTGAAATTTACTTTAACAATCCGGGCTTATGGAACATCTTTTCAATTTTGCTTAGCGTTCCAGGCAGTGCAAACACCACAACTTTATCGTTTTCCTGTATCTGGAAACTACCTACGGCAATAAATGATTCCTCATCTCTGATAATACCACCAATCAAACAGCCATCAGGCATTTTAAGCTTGTATATTGGATTTTTAGTCACTGCAGAACCCTTCTTGGCAATAAACTCAGCTACATCAGAGTTTATCCCGCTCAAGCATTTCAGGGAAGTAATCTCATCACCCATAGCATGTCTTACCATATAGCTGGCAGCACTTAGCTTTTTATTTATTATTGTATCGATACCTATGTTTTGTGATATCTGTATATAATCGAGGTTCTCAACCAGAGCAATAGTCTTCTTTACACCAAATTTTTTGGCATGCAAACAGGTGATAATGTTTGTTTCCGAACTGTTAGTAACAGCAATAAATGCGTCCACACCTTCAATCCCCTCATCTTCCAGTAACTTAATATCACGGGCATCGCCATTAATTATCAATGTTTCATCAAGCAGGTTTGTTAGCTTAACTGATCTGTCTCTATCCTGTTCAATAAGCTTAATGTTTAACTCTGTTTCCAGTGATTTTGCAATAACCTTACCAACTCTGCCACCACCAACAAGCATAACATTGTTTATTTCAACATCCTGTTTACCTGCCATCTCCAAAAGCATTTCCAAACCATCAGGTTTAGTTATTACATAAACAAAGTCATTAGGTTTAAAAACAGTATCACCATCAGGGATAAAGGTTTCATCTCCCCTGTGAATAGCTACGGCTCTGAATTTAAGGTCACCATTTTCCTTAGCTATCTCTGTAAGTGATTTATTCAGGACCTTAGCTTCTTTGGTAATTCTAATAAGAAAAACCTCCAGCTTACCTTCCGAAAGCTCAAATATTTCAATGGCAGCAGGTTGTTGTAATAAATTAATAACTTCATGGCCTGCAATATCTTCAGGAGAAATAAGGACATCTATCCCAAGTTCATTGTATATTTTTCTGTTTTCTTCAGCAAGGTTTTGCAGAGTATCAACTCGTGCAATAGTGTATTTTGCACCCAGCTTTTTTGCCAGAATAGCTGTCAATATGTTAATTTGTTCACTGTGTAATACAGATATTACAAGGTCGGCCTTAGCAACATTAGCCTGTTTTAACACAGCAACAGAATTAGATTCTCCTACAATAGTCATCAGGTCAGTATGGGCCTCAACCATCTTAAGCAGCTCTTCATGAGGATCAACAATGGTTATATTGTGCTTTGAATTAACCAAAGCTTCAGCCAGATAAAAACCAACTTCACCATCGCCCGCAATGATAATATTCATGACTTACAAAAATTTTAACTGATAAAAGTAAGCATTCTAATAATTGGGTGCAAATCTAAAAATAATTGATTACTTAGTTCAGTCAATATGTTTTTTATGAAAAAAGCCTTGAAAACAACGCATTAACAAGCATCCTAAGGTCTTTAACAAATCATAACATACTGTTCTACGGCACATACCAATATTTTTGTATCTTGCGCCCCAATTAAAATTACAAAATTGTTTATTATGAGTTTTTCAAAGAGATCATTATTATTACTTACTATTATTTTTTTATCAGGTGGTTTATTTGCACAATCAGTAAATGAGGCCGGTGCAAAATACAACGAAGGAAACGAAAACTACAAAGCTAAAGATTATGCTGCCGCTGCTGCTTCATATGAAGAAGCCTTAAAAATTGCTAAAGAAGTAGGCCCTGATGCTGCGGATATTAAATCCAGCATCGAAAAACAGCTGGTAAATGCTTATATGAAAAATGGATTAAAGCTTTACAAAAGCAAAGATTATGACGCTTCCATCGCATCTCTTGAAAAATCTTATGAACTCGCTCAGTCAATTGGCGATACCGATACATCAAAAAAGCTAAAGATTTATATCTCAAAAATCCGTGTCGCAAACGGTAATTCTATGTTAAAAGATAATAATACCAATGACGCTTTTGCTGAATATAAAATGGCTAGCGAAATATATCCTAAAAACGAACAAGCTTATTATGGAATGGGTCTTGTTTACAAAACAAATGGCGATATCAAAAATATGCTGGTAAACATGGACAAAGCTATTGAAGCTGCAGGCACAAGCAGCAAAAAAGCTAAAACTGCAAAAAAAGCAAAGGTTACTGCTGCCAAGACCCTCGTTTTTGAAGGTGCTACAGAAATACAAAAAGAACATCCTGATAAGGGAATTGAATATATTACTCAGTCGTTCAACTACATGCCTGGTGATGGCAATACTTATTATTACCTAACTCTTGCTTATAACAAGAAAAAAGAATGGACTAATGCAATTGATGCTGGTAAAAAAGCTATCGAGTTAACCTGTGATAACATGGGTGATGCTAATTTCGCTCTTGGTCAGGCGTACGAAGGTAATGGTAATACTGCTGAAGCTTGTGCTGCTTACAAACTGGTTACAACTGGTCCTAATGTTGAAGCGGCTAAGTATCAAATGACACAGGTCCTCAAATGTAATTAGATCTGAAACAAAATATTTTACGTTTTTATAACGAATTAAAGGCAGCCGAAAAGTGCTGCCTTTTTTTTTGCCAGACTTAAACTGTTAAATAATGTATTCATTCAACATTAAATAGTCTTTCTGTGCTTAGTAATTAACTTTCTGATGCGCATCAAGATCATTTCTGATGCGCATCAGGATTTGTTTTGATGCGCATCAGGATTGTTTTTGATGCGCATCAGAAACATAAAATCACTTGTGTGCTTTACTAATTACACAAAAGAAAAATGGTGAAAGTACTTGTGGGATGGATACAGAGGTAACCAACCAAAGTATATTTTCTTTGTTTTACATATAATTAAAAGGAAATAAATGGGAACTTATAAGCTTAGTACAAGAAATTATTATAAGGATATCTTACAGCATGCACCTCACGAATATTATCGTAAAGCAGTTTCCGAAATTCCTGATAGTTCTCTTTTGTTTTTGCAGAAATAAAAATACAAGGATGATTATCTTTAGCCATCCATGTATTTTTCAGTTCATCGAGTGAGATATTTTCATAAGTTTCAGGTTCCAGATCATCTTCATCTTTCTCAATCCACTTATAGGCATCAACCTTATTAAAAACCATAATCACCTTTTTATCACCAGCCCCTATCTCCGATAAGGTTTGGTTTACAGTCTGTATCTGATCTTCAAACTCGCTGTGACTTATATCAACCACATGAACAAGAATATCCGATTCACGGACCTCATCCAATGTTGATTTAAATGATTCAACAAGACCATGGGGAAGCTTTCTGATAAACCCAACGGTATCTGACAAAAGGAAAGGCAAATTATCAACCACAACCTTCCTGACAGTAGTATCAAGCGTTGCAAATAATTTATTTTCAGCAAATACCTCCGATTTGCCCAACAGGTTCATAATCGTGGATTTACCAACATTAGTATATCCAACCAAAGCCACTCTAATAAGCTGACCACGGTTTTTACGCTGTGTAGCCATTTGCTTATCAATCTGGGTAAGCTTTTTCTTAAGAAGAGTTATCTTATCACGCACAATCCTACGGTCGGTTTCAATTTCTGTTTCACCAGGACCACGTAATCCAATACCACCACGCTGACGTTCAAGGTGAGTCCACATACCAGTAAGACGTGGAAGAAGATATTGATACTGGGCAAGCTCAACCTGCACCTTTGCATGTGCTGTTTGAGCACGACTAGCAAAAATATCAAGAATAAGATTTGTACGATCAAGAATTTTACATTCAAGGACCTTCTCCAGATTTCTGATCTGTGAGCCACCCAGCTCATCATCAAAAACAACCATATCCACCTCTGCAGCCTTAACATACTGGCGTATCTCATCCAATTTACCGGAACCAACATATGTTCTTGTATTTGGATAATCAAGCGACTGCACAAATCGCTTAACAGGATCACCTCCTGCGGTTTCAACCAGAAAAGCCAGTTCATCAAGATACTCATTAACCTTATCTTTCTGCTGGGCATTTGTAATTAATCCTACCAAAACTGTTTTTTCAGGATCCTTTTTAATTGATGATGTTTTCTTTTCTAACAAATTGTAAAATTTTGTTTCACTAAATATTATGCAACGAGGTTTAAGTTAAATTAATAATACCTTCTGAACCCTATAATATCCCTAACCTCGTTAACTGTCTTTTTCGCACTTTCGTGAGCCTTCTCAGCACCCATATTTATCACCTTTTTGATATAATCTTTATCAGCAGAAAGCTCAGCAATTCTTTCCCTGAAAGGCTCAGTAAAAGCGATCATATCTTCAGCAAGCTGCTTTTTAAGGTCTCCGTAGCGAATAGTGCAATTATTATATGCATCGTCGAAAAACTTAATGGCATCAGGTTGTGAAACTACCTCCATTAATGAGAACAGGTTGCGAATAGCTTCAGGTTTTTCCTGATTCATTTCGGTTGGACCGCTATCAGTAACAGCACGCATTACTTTCTTACGCAACTTCTTAGGATCATCATTAAGGAAGATGGCATTACCTTCACCTTCTGATTTACCCATCTTACCTGAACCATCAAGTCCGGGGATTTTAACCAGCTGTGAGCCAAAATTATAAGCAGTAGGAATTGGGAAATAATCGTTGCTGTACATATTATTGAAGCGACGTGCAAAAGCACGTGTCATTTCCAGATTTTGTTCCTGATCTTTGCCAACAGGCACTTTCGCTGCCTTATGAATAATAATATCAGCAGCCATCAATGTTGGATAAGTAAGCAATCCGGCATTAACATTATTAGGCTGTTTACGGGCCTTCTCCTTAAAAGTAGTAACACGCTCAAGCTCTCCCAGGTATGCATTCATATTAAGGAAAAGATAAAGTTCAGCCGTTTCCGGAAGGTCACTTTGCAGATATAAAGTAGCCTTTTCAGGATCCAGACCTGCAGCAAGATACTCAATTAAAACCTGAACAACATTATTTTGCAAATCATCAGGAGTTGGGTGTGTAGTAAGAGAATGGTAATCGGCGATAAAGAAAAAACACTGGTTAGTTTCCTGCATTTTCACAAAATTCTTTACAGCACCAAAGTAATTACCCAGATGCAGATTACCAGTAGGTCTTATTCCACTTACTACTATTTCTTTATTATTCATTGTTATTCTTATTTGGAGTGCAAAAATATGAAAATTTATATTCTGATAATTTAATAAGAGATAGTTGCGACAATGCTTCTGAATTAAGCTGTTTATTTAACGGCTATTTACAGGGAGAAGACATAACACAGACAACAGAAACAAGATGAAAACAATACATTATAAAATAGAGAAGCCCCCTCAATAGTATGAAGGGGCTTGTAGTGTATTAGTTATGTTAGTAAACTTAGTATTGAGAGTTACTTAGTTTTCTTAGTTGAATTAGTTGATAATAGTAATATTAGAGATTCTTTTTAATAAGATAAAAATCAACTTTGTCTTCTGAATCCATTTCTACTCTTTCTTTCATCTGATCAAGGTCAGCTGGTGGAGGAACAATTACTTTGTCACCTTTTGTCCAGTCTAATGGAAGAGCAACTTTATATTTATCAGCCACCTGAAGACCTTCCAATACACGTAGTATCTCGTCCATGTTACGACCAACATTAAGTGGGTAGTACATAATCAGTCTGATTTTATTATCAGGATCAATAAAGAATACGGCTCTTACGGCAGCTGTTTCGTGTTCATTAGGCTGCAACATTCCATAAAGCTTAGATACTTTCATATCAATGTCAGCAATAATAGGGAAGTCAAAATAAACACCAGTCTTTTCCCTTACATTATTAACCCATGCAAGGTGAGCATGAATACTGTCGATACTTAACCCAATAAGTTCTGTATCAAGAGCATCGAATTCACTTTTACGTGTTGCAAAGCCACTCATTTCAGTGGTACATACAGGAGTAAAATCAGCAGGATGAGAGAACATCACTTTCCATTTACCCGGTGCGTAATCTGAAAATTTAATTTTTCCTTTAGTTGTGTTTGCTTCAAAATCAGGAGCAATGTCGCCAATGCGTGGCATCTGTGTTACTGGTACTTCGTTTTCAATGATATTTTCCATGTTTTTAAATTTTAAAATGTTTATTATTATTATTTCTTATTTATTGAGAAAAGCAGTGTACATCCACACAAGTTTTTCCTGTTCTCTTATATAGTCACTTATCATACTGTTAGTTCCTTCGTCATCAGCATCACCTGAAAGCTCAAGAAGTTTTCTTTGTTTCTTCAACAGTATTTCAAAACTTTCCAGAAGTTTCTTAACATTATCAACACCATTAGATGTGTGCTGTTCTTCCTTAATATCGGAGATGTTCAGATATGAACTATATTTATGCTCAGGATTAAAACCCAGAGTAAGAACTCTTTCTGCAATCTCGTCGATCTTATCAATAAGGTCTGTGTATAGCTCTTCAAACTTATTGTGCAATTCGAAAAACTTCTCACCTTTAACGTTCCAGTGAAAACCTCTTACGTTTGAATAAAAAACCTGGTAGTTTGCCAAAAGATCACTTAATCCTTCTGCTAATTTTTTTGCTTTGTTATTGTCAATTCCTATAGTATTCATGATATTTTCTTTTTAAATTTTCTTTTTGTTTTATTTACGATGCAAATATATCCCGATATACAACATTTGTCAAATCGATTGTTTCTATATTGTGATAGATTTTGTCTATATTTGCATAATGATAACATTAATACAACTTGAATACATAGTTGCAGTAGCCACTTACAGGCATTTTGCTACAGCAGCAGAGAAGTGTTTTGTAACACAGCCAACACTCAGCATGCAGATAAAAAAGCTGGAAGAAAGCCTTGGTGTTGTAATTTTCGATCGCACTAAACAACCAGTAATACCAACAGATCCGGGAAAGCAGATTATTGAACAAGCCAGGATAGTCATTGAAGAGTCGAAAAAGATAGAGCTTCTTGTAAAGGAAGTAAAGAATGACATAAGTGGGGAACTGCGTATTGGAATAATACCAACAATTGCACCTTATTTGTTACCATTGTTTACAGGAACATACAACAGACGTTATCCCAAAGTAAGAATGAAAGTTGAGGAGCTGGTAACAGAAAAGATTGTAGAACATCTTACAAAAGACATGATTGATGTTGGAATACTTGTTACTCCTTTACATGAAAAAAACATTCTTGAAAAACCTCTGTATTATGAGGAGATGATGATATACAGCAGTCCGGAGCACCCTATTAACAAGCAACCGGCTATAAAGATAAAAGACATCGCTACTCCTGATATGTGGTTACTAACAGATGGTCATTGCTTTCGTCATCAAGTTATTAATCTCTGCGACCTTCATGATCTTCAATCTGATTCGCTACCCTTTGACTTCGAAGGCGGATCTCTGGACACATTAATGAAAATCATAGATAAAGAAGGCGGTTACACACTTATCCCGGAACTAAGCGCACTGGAACTATTAGATCGCAAGCAATCACAAATACGTCATTTTTCCAGTATTGCTCCTTTACGGGAAGTAAGTATAGTTACCACACGCAGGTTTGCAAAAACCAAGCTTATCAACCTTCTGGCTGATTGTATAATTGAATCTGTTCCGAAAAATCTTACTAATCCTGAACGTGGCACTATTGTAGAATGGAAATAGAGAATCAGGTATTACAACATATTGAAGATACCACAGGATACAGTACAATGAGAGACTGGAACTTCTATCTTATAACGGTAACAACACCCTGATAAAATACCTCCTCAAGCTTATAGTCGGTACCCTTAATAACATAAACATAGCTGCCACTGTTTACCGGATCACCATTTCTGGTTGTTCCATCCCAGTGTGTTTCGAAATCATGAGTAGTCCAGATTATTGAGCCCCAACGATCATAGATATACAAATTGAAATCCGTTATAGGCGTACCTTTTATTTCGAAATCATCATTCTCGCCATCACCATTAGGAGTAAAAGCATTAGGAATGAACAACTGAATATTCTGAGAAATAGCTACTTTGTGTGTTATGGTATCCCAACATCCGTTTTCAGTAAGCACTCTCAGCAGGATCTCATAATCATTAGCAACAGTATAATTATGAACCGGATTTTCATCATAGCTTATTGTACCATCACCTAAATCCCACTCCCAGTCTGTAATTGTTGAATCACTTGTTGACATATCAACATACTGAATTACCGGGTTATCCATTGTAGTAATCCATGGATTAGCTTCAAAATCAGCATCAGGATTAGGATTTACACTAATATAGTTATACTTAATATTCGATTGAGAACATCTTGCCGTATTATAAATTGTAAGACCAACAGTATACAATCCCGCTGAATCATACACATGAGAAGTATTACCATTTGTATTATCAATCGAACCATCACCAAAAGACCATTCATAAGTTGCACCCGGGAAGATCTCCTGCGACATATCATCAAAATTAACATCAACTTGTCCACAAGCTTCAGTAACATCCGCCTCAAAGTCTGGCTCAGGCAATGGATTAACAATCAAGTCAAAAGCCGTATCACTATCACAAATATATTTATCCACGTGAAGAGTTACGTTATAAGTACCTGAATTAATATAAGTATGCACAGGATCAGATTCGCCGGAAGTACCACCATCATCAAAGTCCCATGCAAAAGTTTCATTAGTAACAATATCAGAATAATCAAAAGTAATAGGCTCTCCTGTACACGCATCACTCCCCGGATCAACAATTAAATCCACAGAAGGATTCGGGAACACAGTAAAGTCAGCTGTAGCCACCTTATCAATACAATACAGAGAAGAAGCCGTTAAAGTATAAGTATAATTACCCTCACTATCAGGGGTAACAGTAATTGACTGCGTTGTTTCATTACCGGGAGTCCAGATCCAGCTTTCAGCGTCGTTTGCTGTTAGAGTAATCGATTCACCAAGACATATTTCAGCGCTGACTGTATCAATAGCAATAGCAGGAACAAACTGATCAACATTTACAGCAATAGTATCATCCTGAAATTCCGAACAATTATCAGTCATGGAAAATACATATTCAGTAGTAACCGACGGGCTGACAGTTACAGACAAATCATTTGCCAGAGTCACTCCAGGATTGCCAGATTCATACCATTTATAATCAGAACCACTAGCATTTGCCGTAAGAGTTATTGACTCACCATTACAAATCCACACATCATCCCCCAAAGACATCTCAGACTGATTTACAGTAAACTCGCCTTCAGTAACACCACCACAACAATCAGTAATCTTAAAACTACAAATCCAATCGTTAGGACCAACTAAATCATCGTAAAAAACACGAACAGTATTCCCAGTAGCCTGCCCTAGTAGAGCTCCGGTCGACTTTTTAAACCATTCTACTGATTCATAAGTAAAATCAGCAGGAGCACTAACACTATCCGGTTTAATATCAACATCAATAAATTGTCCCGGGCCACAAAGAAATGGAGGTGTTATGTTTTGCAAAGGAACTTGCTTATTATTGATTCGAACAAAAACAGAATCCAGATTATTGCAATAGTCATTTACCGTAACCTTAACAGAATCAGGAGATGCCTGAACTTGATAATTTATTGTATCATTTGGCATTACATCATTATTCCATCTATAAAACAATGGACCTACGCCATCTTCAGTAACATCAGTAACAGTAAGCTCAACTGTTTCTTTACAAAAAGCCTCATAAACTTTTGGGGCAATAGTAAACGTAATAGGCTTATTCTTATAAAGCCTAAATCCAAACGACCCTTGCCATTGATTCATAAATCCCGGGTCACAAGGATCGTTTTTAAATTTAAAATAAACATCAGTATTAATATCATCCGTTAAGTTAATAGCTTTAATAGTAAACTTAACTTCCTTTGCTCCATGAGGAATAACAATTGTGTCATTTGTAATAACAGTACCATCTTCATAAGCCACTTCAACCTTGTCACGAAACTGATCCTGCTTTATCTGGAAAGGAATGAAATAATCAATCTTCATTGAATCCTGAACCAAAGTAACAGTACCGTTTATATAGTTACAATCACCGTCAACAACCATTCCAGGCAGATTAGGATTATGATATTCAAAATCGACATCATAATTAGAGATAATAGCATTATTCAATTGAATAACACTCTTAAAACTATTTTCATTTAAGAACACAGCAGAGTTATTAACAAAACCAGTAGTTTGTTCATTAGGCCCTCTGTAATAGAAGTCCTCGATAACAATCTTTATTTTTTGCTTGGCGCAGGGAGTGAGATCTTTTGCTTTAATCATAGTAGGCCCCAGGTCACCAGCTGTTTTAGTCAAAGCATCGAATTGAGTTCCCAGTCCGGGGTTAAATGGAGGGTTTATTTCATTAAGCTGATAATACGAAGAATTACTAGAAGCGTTCACATTGTAAACATTAACCCACTTTTGATAAGGAGGGACAGGTCCAGTAGGGCTATGAATATCCAATTGAGCTAAATTCTCAAAACCATTACCAGCTTTAATTGAAATAGCAAACAAATCAAATATTTGCTGAGTAGAGTTAGGAAATCCAGTAAGGTCGGGGTCATAGGTTGATGGCTGTTTATAATACGGGTATTCTTCCGACCCAAAGACATAGTCCATCGTAATCAAATCACCATAGGGGTAATAATAAAACTCAATGGCAGCGGCATCACCTGTATAAGCAATAGAAGTGTCTCTAAAAGCAGGATTCAAACCACCAAAAATAGCCTTATACAATCCAAGAAGATCCTCATCACCATGTTGGACAGAAGGATCAAGAGAAACAGTATCAATAGGCCAGAACTCATCAGAAGCATAACCTTTATCATTATCACCCTCGGCATTCTCAACCCTGCCATTAGAGATAATAAGCCCTCTTTCAAATCCTATAAGCGTATCATTATAAAAACGACCAAATGCTTCGCGGTTTCCTGTAAAAGTAATCGAGTTAGTATCAATCTTGCCACCACCACCGTGTAATATGTTTTCAATCCAGGCAACAAGTGTATCTCTGTCGTATCCCAAGGGAGTATCTTTAGCTGGCAAAGGCTCAACCAAAAGCTCCTGTTGTCCCATCAAATTAACAGAAAAAACCAGTAATATTAGTATTATGTATGTTTTACATGTTTTCATGGAGCAAATTTAATATTTATTTATTCACATACTTCATAGATTTATATTAGACATTTATCCAAAGAAATTAGTTTGCTATACTTATCAAAATTAATTTTTTATTAACTTTGGAGAGAAATATTGTCAATCATGCTAATAGATAACGAAAATCAAGATTATTCACCAGAAGAAATAATTGATCTGCTAAAAGAAGGAAATAAACGATTTGTATTAGGCAAGCTTCAAACAAGAGTCCTAGTTGAAGAAGCAATTGACTCGGCTAAACTACAATCTCCAAAAGCTGTTATACTTAACTGTAGTGATGCCAGGGTGCCGGCTGAACATATTTTCGATCAGGGAATAAATGATATTTTCAATGTACGCATTGCAGGAAATATCCTTAATGATGATATTACAGGAAGTATTGAATATGCATGTAAATATTTAAATGTAAAACTAATCGTTGTTCTTGGGCACACCAATTGCGGAGCTGTTATTGGAGCTTGTGAATATGTTAAGCTAGGTAATATCAGCAGCCTGATAAACAAAATTGTTCCCGCTATTATGGAAGTTGAGAAAGAACAAAAATATGAACCTGATACAGAAGAATTTTACGATGCAATATCGATGAAGAATGTAGAGTTGACTGTACAAAACATTACACATCAGAGTTATATTCTTAATGAATTAAAACTAAAAAATAAAATATTGATTGTTGGTGCAATGTATAATCTTAAAACAGGAAAAGTAAATTTTCTTGATTAGAGTAATAAAACAAAATCGCAAGGTTATCTATATACAAGATTCCAAGTACTACTCTTTTTCATAATAAATAGTAATAATTCCTAAAGCTGTTTTTGATTCAGATTTTATTCTACCATCAGAAGTAATAATACCAAGTTTATTAAGATAAGAAGGGTCACTGTCAAAAAAATATGAAATCTCATTTGTAGCAGGATCCAGCTTCCACTTTGTTTCATGTGTATTTCCCGGAGACATAATTACCAATGTTGAATCATTAACAATCTTAAAATATGTCTCTTTTTGTAACTCAACAACCTGCTTAAGCATTTCTGGTGTTGTGTATTTTTCATCAAAATCCGTTTCGACTTTATCAGCTTTCCATGTACCAACAAACTTACTTTCAGGAGAACCACCACAGGAAGCCATCAATAATATTAGGCCTAATAATAAAGCCGACAAATGAATATTTCTCATAGTAATAGTATTCTTAATTAAAAAGTGCCGCAAATTTACAATCAATTTAATTTACTTTTAAGATTTGTTGTGATTGTTTAACATTTTATGCATAACCTATCACATTTCTGTTGGTCAAAATCTAAATAACATACACCCAGTATATATATATAAAGGTGAAAATAGTAAAAAAGGCTATTCCTACCCATGAAAGAATACGAAGGAACTTCCCGGGACGCGCTTCAACAGGCATATGTTTATCAGTAACAACCCTATAATTTAACCAAGCAAGCACAGGAGCGGTAAGGAAACTGAGTGTAGTAGCAAATCCAACAATAGCTCCCATTGACTTAGCGGCGTATACCAATATTATCATTGTTCCGGCAATTAAAATAAAGAACCATAATAATGTAATCCATAATTTGTTTTTTAATCTTTCCCATAATTTGGGCAAGCTGTTTTCAACAATTGGGCTTAAAACTCTGGGATAAGCATCCATTACAGTAATTGTTGTACTTATCATAGTAAAAGTTGCTGCTATTGATACAATCCAGTAAGCCCAGTTACCAAGACTACTGGTGTATATAGTAATAAGCTGACCAGCGAATATTGTTCCGTTCTCTGAAAGAAACTCACCAGTTCCATACATCACCAGGGCACCCATTACCAGAAAAGCTAAAGCTAGCAATGCAGTACCTATGTAGCTTACGCGGAACTCCAGCAAAACATCACGTAGTTTTGGATTATACCCCATCACTTTGGCCTTCTCCTTACTCCATATTGATGACCAAACAGAAACATCAATTGGCGCAGGCATCCATCCCACAAAAGCAATCATAAACATAATCTCTGTTACATCGTCCCAATTAAAACGATCTAATGCCTCGGGAGTTATCTCCTTCTCTATGCCTAAAGCTGAGAACACAGCAATAATGGTAGTTACAGCCAAAATTAAAATAATTACTTTAATTAACTTATCCAGTAATGAATACTTCCCGACAATAATTATTAAAAATCCAGTTATAAGAACAATCAAACAAATCATGTTCATACTTATGGTAATTTTAAGCACAAAAGCCAGTAAGCCAGCAGTAACCGCTGTTACCGCTGCCATTATTGCAAACATTGATCCTACTGTTACAACCGTAAATAAAAGCACTGCCCAGCTACCTACATTTTTATATCCATCAATAAGATTATTACCCGTTGCATTGGCATATCTCGGACCATACTCGAAAAAGGGATACTTTAATAAATTGGCAATAATTAAAACCCATACAAGGTCATAATTAAATATTGCTCCTGCCCTTGTTGACTGAACAAGATGTGAAACACCAATTGCAGCACCGGCATACAAAAGCCCGGGACCAAGAACTTTAAAAAACTTCTTCAGTTTAATGAGAGAAAAACCCATCATAAATTTTAATTTTAGGCATGATAACTCATGTATTATTTACATCTTTGCTGATAAATCTTCCTGAATCTAAATTCAAGTAAATGAAATACCTGTATTTTCTACTAATTTTAGCACTATCGTTGAACCTATCAGCACAATCAGGATATTCTAATTACATATCAAAACACGAATACGACTCAAAAGTACATAATCCGGAAGATTATCAATTAAAATCAGAAAAAAATCACTCCATTATTCCACTTAAGGCAAATAATGGCATCCCTTCATCAACAGTATTTGGGTATTTACCTTACTGGGAATATCCCGATGCCCTTGATTACTTACAATATGATATTCTCAGTCACATCGCTGTTTTTGACTTTAATGTTAATCCTAACGGAACCCTTAACATGCCCGTAAACTGGCCATGGTCAGATCTTATAAACGCTTCACATGAAAATGGCGTCAAAGTAATACTTACTGCTGTTAATTTCAGCGGAACGGAAATACACGATATTCTTAATAATGAGACAATCAGAAGTACTTTCTTTTACGAAGTTTCTGAGATTATCGTTCAATACAACCTACAAGGTGTAAATATTGATTTCGAGAATGTACCACAAATTGACAGAGATGTTGTATTAATCGGGTTTATGACTGAACTATCTGAATATCTTCACAATATAAACCCTGAATATGAAGTATCATTTGCTACACCACCTGTTAACTGGGGAGATTGGGATTTTTACGGACTTGCCAATTCATGTGATTATCTGTTTATAATGGGTTACAACTTCTATGGTCCTTGGAGCAGCACAAGCGGTCCGTGTGCACCTCTTACTGGCGGTAGTTATAATATTACAACTGTTATTACTAATGAATATCAGGATGTAATTCAATGTTGTCCTGAAAAACTCATACTTGGGCTACCTTATTATGGCAACAAATGGATGACAACAACAAACACAGCATATTCATCTGTTATAGATCATATTAGTCAGCCAACATACGAAACCGCAATGGACAGACTGGAGCAGGATACAATAATATGGGATAATATAAGTAAAACTCCCTGGGGCTGGTATGCATATTCTGATTATTACCAGATTTGGTTCGATAACGACTCAAGTCTGGGTTTAAAATATGAGCTATCAAAGGAAAACTCTTTATCCGGATCAGGTATGTGGGCTCTTGGTTATGATGGAGACCGCAATGAACTATGGAATGAATTATGGAAACATTACGGACAGCCTGTTTCCACTGAAAGCTATATGGATAATAATCAAATATGGGGTTTTCCTAATCCATGCAGTAATTATTTTGTTTTACAATCAAATTGCAAAATAAGCTTTCAAAACATGAAAATTATTAATACCAATGGTAACCTGGTCTACCATCAGAATAATTTTCTTATAAATAACAAATTAGTGTTTGACATATCCATCCTGCCACCCGGATTATATTTTATGATTCTTATACATAAAAATATCAACTACAACAAAACAATAAAAATTGTTGTTCAATAATAATCAGCAATTAATACAATGTTCGTACGGATGATAGCAATTATTTACTTATGCAAGGATGAAGATCAATAGCCTGATAATTCATATAAATCTGATCAAAGTAGAATTACAATTGTTTATGCTAGTGACCAATAAATGGCACAATCATTGTTTATTTTAGCAAAACAATGAAACAAAATTAATGAATACCACATTATGAGAAAATCTTTAATAATCCTGATTAATTTATCGATAATTTTGCTTGCTGTTAATGTATATTCTCAAAATCTTGACAGCTTAATGACAAGAAAATATATTAGTTGTCAGGACATCTACTTAAATAGTTCATACCTCGTAACGGATTATTATGCTAAAGATAAAACTGATAGCCTCTCCCTTGTTCTGGACTATATCGAAAACAGATGTGGAAAAGATAAGCTAATTAATAAATACAGGTTTTTAACTGAAATTAAATCAGGTAACTTTAATAGTAGCTTAATTAACAAATCGTTCTTTAATGAATTGGTCATGATTTCGAAGATGAGACATTATTATTATTTCCCGGGTTATTCTTATTATCATTATCAAATTGATGAAGATCCCTATTTAATGTTTCATCAAAGCATGAATGATATTACGGACACAATAGCCAACTCAATATTAGAAAACAATAAAACAACAGCCACTGAAAATTTCATAGTCAACTTTTACAATGACAATACCTCCCTAAATGAACTTAAAACAAACACTAATATTGATTCAACATTAAGGAACTACTATACAGACTTCAGTGATAGCATAAAGCGTATTCCCCAAATATCAGCAAAAGTCTATACTGGTATTTTTTTACCAAATGAATCCGCAAAAGTATTAGGAAGTCATTTAATTTTTGGATTTGGATTTGGTACTGTGTTCTATAAAAACACCATTGATATACAACTTGAAGGTAAATTTGGTTTAGATGTTAACGATTACACAGTCATGTACAATGATACCATAACAAGTACAGATAAGTCATCAATTGCCAGCTTTGGTATAGAATATGGGAGAACTGTTTTTATAAAGGACAAATCAGAATATTATTTATCTGCCGGATTGGGAGCCCAGATACTTACAGCCATAGCCAGTGATGAAGAGATTAACAAAAAATCAAAGACACTGTGGTCACCGGAGATAACATTTGGCGTTGGATACAGATATCGGTATAATTATAGCAATTTTTTATCGTTACAACTTCTTTGGGAATACGTAAACTTCAGTAATCCGGATGCTACACAACTTAAGGGAAATTGTATAAATATTAGGCTTTCATGGAATTTCACATCGAACCAAACAAATAAACTATTAACTTATTAACCTCTGTTAAGTACATCCATCCGATCAGAAAATATATATTTGCATCCTTTAAATAAGGAATACTATGTTTAAAAAGATACCCCATACTTACGTAATTATTTTCAGTATAATTATTCTTGCAGCTATTCTTACCTGGTTTGTTCCGGGCGGTGAATACAGCCGTCATATTGAAGATGTTAACGGAGTACAGAGAACAGTTATTGACAAAGGGTCCTTCCATCAGGTTGAAAACAATCCACAGACATGGCAAATCTTTCAAGCCTTTTTTGACGGATTTGTAAAACAGTCGGGAATAATTGTTTTTATTTTAATGATCGGAGGAGCATTCTGGATTGTAAACAGTACAAAAAGTATTGATATTGGTATATTCTCATTCCTCAAGTTCACTAAAAGACTTGAAAAAAACAAATTACTGGCAACCATAGGTGTTAACAATATCATTCTGACAATGATTATGCTGGTGTTTAGTATATTCGGAGCTGTTTTTGGCATGAGCGAAGAAACAATTGCCTTTATTGTTATCCTTGTTCCACTATCCATATCAATGGGATATGATTCAATTGTAGGAGTAAGCATTAGTTTTGTAGCTGCCGGGCTAGGGTTTGCAGGAGCTGTACTTAATCCTTTTACGATAGGTATTGCACAGGGTATTGCTGATCTGCCATTATTTTCTGGCTTTGGTTATAGATTATTCAGCTGGTTTGTTATTAACACTATTGGTATCACATGGATATTACGTTACGCTGCTAAAGTCAGAAAGAATCCAGAGAAGTCTCCTGTTTATCAAAGCGACGAGTACTGGCGCAAACGTAGTGAAACAGAAAACACTGAAATAAATTATCATACTCCTGTTGCAGCATGGATAGTATACGGTATTCTGGTAATTGGTCTTGGAATATTTTCATATATCCACCAATCAACAGAGATGAAGATTGGTAACTCAGTAAGTGTGTTCCCGGCAATACCAATTTCTGCTGCATTATTTGTAATCACAGGTTTCCTCAGTTTACGTAAGTCAGTACACTTCTTTATTTTGAATCTTCTTGCTTTTACTATCATCTATCTTATTATAGGTGTAATGGGATATTCATGGTATATTCAGGAGATAGCAAGTTTATTTCTTGCCTTAGGATTGTTTTCAGGCATTGCTTATAACTATCATGCCAATGAAATCACAAAACAATTTCTTGAAGGAGCAAAAGACATCATGTCCGCTGCCTTAATTGTTGGTCTTGCAGGCGGTATTCTTATAATACTTGAAGACGGTAGAATAATAGACACCATTCTTCATGGAGTCTCAACATCAATGGCAGGTATGGGTAAGTTGGGAACGGTTAGTGTTATGTATGTAATCCAGAATATCATTAACGTCATTATACCTTCCGGGTCAGCTAAAGCAGCATTGACGATGCCAGTAATGGCTCCATTTTCTGACCTTGTAAGCTTATCGCGACAAGCAACAGTAATGGCTTTTCAGTTTGGTGACGGGTTTACAAATATGATAACTCCTACATCAGGTGTACTCATAGGCGTTCTTGGTGTTGCAAAAATCCCATACGACCGTTGGGTTAAATGGATAGCACCATTTATGCTTATACTTATAATACTTGGATGGTTGTTGTTGATACCAACAGTAACAATGAATCTGGATGGATTTTAAAGAACAGGAAAACTACTACACTGTTACATTAATTATCGCAATTTCAATGCCCTAAACAGATATCCAATCCTCTTGCTTTTTTTATAAGCTTATGGTCCTTTGGAACAAGACGTAATTTACCACCAACATCTTCCAGAGGTATAGATTTAATTTTCTCACCTTTCTTAATAACCATCTTGCCATAGTCTTCCTCAGCAATAAGATCCACTGCTGCAGCTCCAAAACGTGTAGCCAGAATTCTGTCCATTGGTGAAGGGCTGCCACCGCGTTGAATATACCCAAGAATTGTTTTTCGTGTTTCTATACCTGTACCCTTTTCAACTTGTTGAGCAATATATGATGCAGCGGATTGTGACGGATCAGGTTTTGCAATACCTTCAGCTACCACCACAATAGAATATGGTTTTTTATGTTTTGCTCTGTTAAGTAAATATTTATTAACTACATCCATATTATGGTCCAGTTCAGGCAACAATATAACATCACCGCCGCCGGCAAGTCCTGAATAAAGTGTCAACCATCCTGCATGATGTCCCATTATTTCAATAACCATTATCCGTTTATGTGAGTTAGCTGTTGAATGCAGTCTGTCAATAGCATCTGTTGCAATCCATAATGCCGAATCAAAACCAAAAGTCTGGTCAGTTCCCCAAACATCATTATCGATTGTTTTTGGGAGTCCTATTATATTAATACCTTCATTAGCAAGTTTTGCTGCTGTTTTCTGCGTTCCATTTCCGCCTATGCAAACAAGACAGTCCAATCCAAGTTCATTATAAGTTTCTACAATACGCCCTGGTTTATCAATCTTATGGCGTTTTGATTTCTTATAAGGCTTTTCACGTGATGTTCCTAATATTGTTCCTCCCAGAGTAAGTATACCTGACAGCATACGTTCCTCAAGGGGAAAATAATCCTTCTCAATCATTCCCAAAAATCCTGATGAAATGCCGTAAACTTCCATTCCATATTTAACAATTGCTGTTTTTCCAACGCCTCTTATTGCAGCATTTAGTCCCGGACAATCACCGCCAGCTGTTAGGATACCTATTCTTTTTCTCCTGTTCATATGCAATAATATTTTACAACGTCAATTTTAATCAAAATTTTCTAATTTTGAAATTCTCATTATACATTTCTTTCATAAGGTAACAAATCACAATATGAAAATAAAAAAAATTGCATTCCACTGGAAAATCCTAATAGGGATGATTATTGGAATTATCTGGGGATTTATTTCCATTAATATGGGATGGAATCAAATTACATCATTCTATATAAAACCTTGGGGTACAATATTTATAAACCTTCTAAAGCTTATTGCAATGCCTCTTATTATAACATCTTTAATAAGTGGTGTTTCAAACCTAAAAGACATATCCAGACTTTCGCGTATTGGACTTAAAACAATAAGTTTCTATATTTTCACAACAGTTCTCGCCATATCAATAGGGCTTATTATTGTTAATATTACCAATCCCGGTAAGGTTTTCCCGGAGGATAAAGCCATTGAGTTTCAGGAAAAGTTCTCTGATAATGCTGCTGAAAAAGAAACAGCAGCAGCACACTTGCAAGAAGAATCACCACTTCAGTTTATTATCGATATCGTTCCTTCGAATATTATTAATGCCATGACAAACAATACTAAAATGCTACAGGTCATTTTCTTTGCCCTTTTATTTGGTATTGCTATGGTTATGCTTCCTGAAAAGAAAGTTTCTCCTGTTAAAAAATTCATTGACAGTCTTAACGAAATTGTACTAAAACTAATAGATATTATAATGGCAGGCGCTCCGTATGGCGTAATGGCTTTATTGGCATCACTTATTGTAGATATTGCAGGCGATGATCCTTCTGATACTGTTTCGCTGTTTGCTGCACTAGGTGTTTATGGGATTACTGTTATTCTTGGCCTGTTAATGATGATTTTTGTTACTTATCCCATATTATTAAAGTTATTTACAAAAATTAAGTATTCGAAATTTGCTAAAAAGATATCGCCAGTGCAGTTGCTTGCTTTCTCAACTAGCTCAAGTGCGGCCACTCTTCCTCTAACAATGGAAACAGCCGAAGAGAAACTAGGGATTAACAACGAAACTGCAAGTTTTGTTTTACCATTGGGAGCTACTATTAATATGGATGGAACAAGCTTGTATCAAGCCGTTGCAGCAATATTCCTGGCTCAGGTTTATGGAATGGATTTGGGATTAAGCGCTCAACTAACAATTATTCTAACAGCTACTCTTGCATCCATAGGCTCTGCTGCTGTTCCCGGGGCTGGTATGGTTATGCTGGTTATTGTTCTTACATCTGTAGGTATTCCCACAGAAGGTGTTGCTTTAATCTTTGCTGTTGACAGACCTCTGGACATGTTACGCACTTCCGTGAATGTGACAGGCGATCTAAGCATTACAAGTATTGTAGCAAGTAGTGAGAAGCAAATAGACATGAAAACTGCTAACAGCAATATAAATTACTGACACTCTCAGACAACATACTGAAGAGTATTACTGTCTATTATATAAAAGGACAACCATGAAAACACTAAAATATATATATGCAATTGTGCTGTTATCTTCCTCACTGGTATTAACAGCACAATATCAAAATATCAGACTTACACCTGTTGGAACCAGTGGCATAAGCGAGCCTTCTATATGTATGAATCCAAAAAATACAGACCAGATTATAGCTGGTTCCAATCTTAATAAATACTACGTTTCAGAGGATGGAGGCTTTAACTGGACCATACACACTCTTCAATCACCCGAGTATGGCGTATGGGGAGATCCTTGTATTATTGTAGACACTGCTGGTGATTTTTATTACTTCCATCTGGCAAATCCTCCAGTAGGTAGCTGGATTGATCGTATTGTCTGTCAGAAATTTGACTTTGAAGAACAAACATGGGATAATGGAACATATACCGGACTTGATGGGACCAAAGCACAGGACAAAGAATGGGCTGTTGTTGACAGTGCCACCAATACTATCTATGTTACATGGACTCAATTTGATCAATATGGCACCTCCGACATTAATAAGTATTCCAATATTCATTTCAGTAAGTCAGTTGACGGTGGAGAAACCTGGACTGACGCCCTGAGAATTAACAAGGTGTCAGGAAATTGTGTCGACAGTGATTCGACTGTTGAGGGCGCGGTACCTGCAGTGGGTCCTGAAGGTCAGGTATATGTTGCATGGTCCGGACCAGAAGGTATTGTTTTTGACCGCTCTCTTGACAGCGGAGAAACATGGCTCGATGATGACATCTTTATTAATTCACAGCCTGGAGGCTGGGATATGGATATTCCTGGCATCAGCAGGGCTAACGGACTACCAATTACATGTTGCGACATAAGTAATTCTGAATATAGAGGGACAATTTATGTTAACTGGGCAGATCAACGTTATGGAGAAGAGGATACTGATATCTGGATATCAAAATCTATTGATGGAGGTAACACATGGTCTGAAGCTTTGCGTGTAAATGATGATCCTGCCGGGAAGCAGCAATTTTTTACATGGATGACCATTGATCAGGCAAATGGTGATATATATATTGTATTCTATGACAGACGAAATTATGAAGGACTGAATACAGATGTATTTATTGCTAAATCAACAGATGGTGGCGAGACCTTTGAGAACTTCTGCATCAGCGAAAGCCCGTTTTTACCTTACAGTACTGTATTTTTTGGAGATTATACCAACATAACGGCTCATAACGGTCGTGTACGCCCAATATGGGCCAGAGCAGATGGAAATCAGATGTCAATATGGACCGCAATAATCGAAAGTACTACTGATATTGCAAATGCTACTGATCGCAAACCAGTTAGCTCTGTTATTAATTATCCTAATCCTTTTAAAGAGTCAACTAATGTTAAATTCAAAATCAGGAAAGCTGATAAAGTTTATCTTGGAGTAGTTGATATCTATGGCCGTAATATAGCCACAATAATTAATAATGAATATCGGGAAGCCGGAAAATATGTCGAAACATACTATCCGGAAGAAGACAATGTTAAACCTGGTGTATATTACTTCACGTTAAGAGTTGGGAATACTACTGAAAACCATAAGATGATTTTTGTGAGATAGCACTTCAAGGCTCACCACTTTTAACTAATTTTTGCTTAATTTCTCATAAAAATGATAAGTTATTCTTATTATTAGCGTATTTTTCTACTTTTGTGCAAAATTTCCTCATAGCAGGAATACTATGACAAAAGATATAAAGGAACTTATAGCGGAAATTCGAGCTCTTGCCAATAAAGAGGGAATCAATACAATAGGGTTATCAATGCTGCATAATAACCCAGATTTCTCATCAAATGACCTTAATCACCATTTTAATAATGATGAAGATTTGGTAACACTGCTCCTAGAGCATGAGAGAAGAGAATTTGAAGATATTTTTACTGATAATGATTTTAACGACAACTATGATGCAATTGAAATTCTTCTTATTGTCAGTAAAGAAATAGCAGGCAATTTTTATAACCTTTCTCCTTCAATTACGCATGGCTATCAGGAAAAATATCCTGAAATATTTTCTGATCATATGCAAAAACGCATTGATTTTATTTTCGATAAAATACAAATCAACCTTGAAAAAGGTATACAAGAAGGACTATATCGTAATGATGTTAGCATTGAACTGGTTGCAAGGAGGTATATAAGCAGATTGCTTGACCTGCATGATCCGGGTAATTTTCCACCGGAAGACTTTTCCTTCGCTACAGTATTTATGCAGATGTTTGATAGCTTTTTAATTAGCATTGCTACTGAAAAGGGGACAAAGCATTATGATATTATGAAAAGGAACATCGACATCTGAGTCGAATCTGTTGTTCTGTTTTTATACTATATAATATAAGGAGTACTTAAACTTTCATTTACCAGTTAAGCACAAAAAAGAATACTGCAATAAAATGGGCAAAGCTACCAAGTAACACCCAAATATGAAAAATAGCATGATTATAAGGTAACTTGTTAAGAAGATAAAAAACAACACCTATTGAATATGATATTCCACCACCAAGTAACCACCACAAACCCTGAGAACCAAGGTTATCGTTCATTGGCTTCAGTGCAATAATAATAAGCCACCCCATGATAACATATATTATTGCTGATAACAAATCGTATCTTCCTGCATAGAATATTTTAAAAATCATACCTGCAATTGCAAGACCCCATATTACTCCAAACAGAGACCATCCCCAAGGTCCGCGTATTGTTACCAGTAAGAAGGGAGTATAAGTACCCGCAATAAGAAAATATATAGAAATATGATCAAAGATGTTGAGCTTATTCCTCAATCTTTGCTTCCTTACACTATGAAACAATGTTGAGGCAAGATATAAGATAACCAATGTTGCCCCATAAATTGTAAAACTAACCACATGCCACGCATCACCCCTAATACTGGCAAACACAACCAAAATTACTAACGCAGCAATACTAAGTAATAATCCCAAAGCGTGCGTAATAACATTTAATCTTTCCTCAAAATGAGGGTATTGTCGTGCATCACTTATCATCAATTATAGTTTTGAATGATGTATAATAACTGTTAAGTAATAATCTTGCTACTTCATATGGATTGGCTTTATCACCAAACACCTCTTTCTTAAATTCAGACAGCTGAGATTTTATTATATCATTGTTATAAAAATCCGATTTCAATGAGTCTTCAATAGTCTCACCAAGTATATCAATTAATTGTTCCCGACGATTCTTTTCAAAATAACCATTTCCTTTTGTCAGTGTTATAAATTCTTCAATCTTTTTCCAAACATTATCAACACCTGTATTTTTAATAGCAGAAGCAATAACAACATCAGGAATCCATCCATTATCAAGTGCCGGAAACAAATGTAATGCATTCTTATAGTTTCTGGCTGCCATTTGTGCCTTATTAACATTATCCCCATCTGCTTTGTTAATCACGATAAGGTCAGCCATTTCCATAATACCACGTTTAATACCTTGTAGCTCATCACCACCCCCGGCTAGCATTAACAGTAAAAAGAAATCAATCATTTGGGCTACTGCTGTCTCCGACTGACCAACACCTACAGTCTCTATCAATATCACATCATAACCTGCTGCCTCACAAATTATCATAGCCTCACGTGTAGCACGGGCAACGCCGCCCAATGTCCCCTTACTGGCAGAAGGCCGTATATAGGCATCAGGATTAACACTAAGGTCTTCCATTCTTGTCTTATCACCAAGTATACTACCCTTTGTACGTGTACTACTGGGATCAATAGCAAGAACAGCAACTTTCTTTCCAGTTGATATAAGATTAAGGCCAAATGTTTCAATAAAAGTACTTTTGCCAACACCTGGAACCCCTGTAATACCTATTCGCAATGAATCACCGGAATGAGGCAAACATTTTTGTATAAGCTCCTGAGCAAGTGTCTGGTCTGCTTTCAATTCGCTTTCAATGAGCGTAATTGCTTTGCTTACCATGCCTCGGTCACAGTCCAATATTCCTTTATACATTTGATCAACGGACAGACTTCCCTTCCTGAATTTCTTTAACTTCCCGGCAAGACCAGGGTTTATTGAGGATGGTTGTTCAATACCTCCCTGAACATATAATGCTGAATCCGTTTTTTTGTTTTCTTTATCTGTCATATCTCCAGAAATATTTTGCAAAGATAGGAAATGTGGGAGATCAAAATTTAATGTGTAAGGTATAATGGTCAAAGCCCAAACCTTCTATGTTGTATTCCAAACTTTCACACATTTTTTTCACATAATTTTCTTTTTTATCAGTAACCAACATCAATAAAAACACACTTCTATAAACGGATACTTTCTTGATAAATAGCACCGCATTGCCTTGTTTAGAGATTTATTGATAAAAGCAGCAGCCTAAAGGAAACGAATATCAATTGATATCGCAAGGTTTGGGTAACTGTCTTTTAACTGATAAGTCATTATTGATGATTTTTATTAATTCATAAGCACTTTATATTCTTGTTGATTCTTTAAAACGAATCGTATTCTACTAAGCAGTTTCTTTGTTATTTTTACTATGGCTTTGTTACCGTTCATTCTCTTACACAACTTATGGTATGTACTTGCCAATACTGGATCATACCTAATTGCTATCCATGCGCTTTCAAACAAAACTCCTCGTAATGATTGGTTGCTTCTGTATGTTATGTTGCCAGTTTTTTCTCTTTCTCCACTTGAGTTTGTTGTTGGAATTAATCCCACAAAAGAACATAATCTATCAAGATTTTTAAACCTGTTTATATCTACAATTTCTGTTAAAAGTGTAAATGCAACTACAAGACCTACTCCTGGTATACTTCGCAGAAGAGACATCTGATTTGCATAGGGTTCTTGTTGTGCTATCTCTTTCAACAACTTGTTTACATCCAATAACTGTTTGCGTAAAAAACTTACAGTTTTAACAGAATATGAAATAACTTCAGAACCATAAGCAGTACTCATTTCTATGTTATTCAACCAATTTGTAAATCTAGCCGACCAGTGCTGTGATCCTGACCTATGCTCGTTGGGTATCTTAATACCATGATAACGTAAAAAAGATTTTATTCTAATTTTTTGTCTGGATATGTCCTCAACTAATCGTTTTCTATATCTGACCAATCCTCGCAACTCTTCGATTTCACGACCAGGAATATAGATACCTATGAGTTCTCCATTTCGTAATGAGCGAGCTATCTTTCTACTGTCTCGTTTATCTTCCTTTTGTCTGTTTTCTTTATCAGTTGTTGGAATATCTGCTGGGTTTACTACTATATTGTTTATACCACAGAGAATTAGTTCCCTATGTAAATGGAATCCGCTAAACCCTGCCTCGTATGCTGAGAAATAATTACCTTCAGGAAAGTTTTGTTCAAGATGTTTAACTAATATCTGAACATCAGGATCCATTGAAAATGATTTATAAGTAATATTATCAACCATAATTGTTACTTTCCAACTCTTTAAATGAACATCTATTCCAATATAAATGTTTGTTCCGGCAAAACTAATTTTGTTAACTTTGGCATTCATAAGCTTCTATATTTTAGTTATTAATTGTTTGTCACTATAAAATTAACTAAAATGTGTAGAAGCTTATTATTTTACAAACATACGGCCTATGCTATTTATTACTATTTTAGCCATTCTTTAAACAAAACACAATAATTATGAAGAAACCTATTATGATTTTATCAATGCTTACTATGGCATTGTTAGTTACATTTTCAGCTTGTAAAAAAGATGATGAGAATGATGAAGTAAAAACTCCGGCTGATTATTTAACAGCACATTCCTGGACACTTACTAGTATGGAAATAAACCCCGGATTAGAGATGTTTCCAGGCTTTGTTGTAAACGATCTGTTTGAATCAATTACTATTCCGGGAATTGGTTCTTATAGCTTTATTGACGATTGTGATAAAGATGATCTTTATATCTTTAACACTGACCAAACTGTTACAATTGATACAGGAACAGACCATTGTGACGTGGGTGAGGACCAGCAATATGATGGTGGATCATGGGAATTAAGTGATGACGGGCAGACAATTATCCTAAGTGATGCATTTGACTTTCCAACAAACGGGAGTGTTTCAACACTTGATGACAATAATTTTATTGTTGTTACTCAGATTAGTGAAGATTTTGGTTTAGGAGTTGAAGATTACACTATTACAATGCATTTTGTTAAATAGTGATAACCTTTATAATTTAGATGGCCGGCTTAGTGTCGGCCTTTTTTTTTACTTTTACAAATAAAAACAATGGATACCAATTTTGATAGAGATATTAACAATCCTGATAATTACAAGTTGTTAATCTTCTATTTCAATCCTACAGACAAACGAATTGTTGTCCCTAAACGTAACAGATTTCTTGGTTGGACAATTAATTTCGCCAGACCAGGAACTTACTTACTCATAATACTGGTAACAGCTATTGTTATCATTAGCAGATACCTGATTCACTAATTCTCATATGCAAGAAAATCACTCACAGCACAATAGTCACAAACACAGTCATCATCACGTAAGTGGTAAAAATATGGGCATTACTATTTTGCTCAATGTATTTATTACTGTAGGACAGATTGTTGGCGGCTTAATTTCAGGTAGTGTAGCTCTTCTTAGTGATGCACTCCATAATTTTAGTGATGTTATCTCCTTATTGCTTTCATATATTACAAACAGAATAGCCACAAGAAAACCCACAGAAAAGCAAACATACGGGCTTAAACGTGCAGAGATTTTATCGGCTCTGATTAACTCAGCCACTCTTATCGGAATTGCAGTGTTTCTGATTATTGAAGGTGTAAAGAGGATGCTTAACCCTCAACAAATTAACTTCGATATTGTTATTTGGTTTGCAGTTGGCAGTATAGTAATTAACTTCCTGAGTGTTCTGATGCTTCATAAGGACTCAAAGGAAAGCCTTAACGTAAGATCAGCTTACCTGCACCTTCTGACGGATGTACTAACTTCTGTTGCTGTATTAATTGGCGGACTATTAATGAAGTTTTTTGGTATATACAGAATCGACAGTATCCTTTCGGTTGTTATTGCTGTTTATCTGATATATTCAAGTTATTCATTACTTGCTGAATCAGTTAAAATACTTATGCAATTTACACCAAAAGATATTGATATGGATAGTATTTGCAACAAGATATCCGGATTGGAAGATGTTGATAATATACATCATGTACATATATGGCAGCTTAATGATAAAGAAACAATTTTTGAGGCTCATGTTGATTTTAATGAAGATCTCATGTTAAGTAATTTTCAGAATACTCTTACCCAAATTGAGAATATTCTCAGCGAAAGAGGTATTCATCATAGCAATATTCAGCCGGAATACCACCGTAATGATGACAAAAACAGAATTGTTAGTCATTAATTAAATCATCCCAAAAATAGTGACAGAACTTAATTCTTCAATAATATTTTACAAAGAATTATTAATCGTATGAATTTTATTATAACTTTACAGTACTCGTGGAAGTTAGAATATTAGTACGGGAAGGAATTTGGATAGTTTTATAAATATT
This sequence comes from Bacteroidales bacterium, assembly GCA_963676635.1. Lineage (GTDB taxonomy): Bacteria > Bacteroidota > Bacteroidia > Bacteroidales > F082. Next base: position 2,729,139 of record OY781105.1, on the reverse strand, counting down.
CTTAAAACATGGTTTTTACCATTAGGGACTGTTGTGCAAAAAATGATAATATCGATTATCAAGATAAGTATTTTATCTATTTCTAAATCTTTGATTCTTTAACAAGGCTTATTATGGTAACCACAGAATTAAGAAAAATAAAGACACAGATAATAAACCAAATTATTTTAATAGCAGTAATAAGCATGATTCCTGTTTATTTAGCTTTAGTTATTCGAAATATTGATTATGGGTGGAGCGTGCTTTTTATTTATCAAACATTGATTTATATCGCAGCTAATCTTCTTGCTGTTTACAGGAAAAAAATAGGTCTTAATGCTAAGATATATATTGCAGCAACTTTATTTAATATTGTTGGCCTGTTGGGACTTGTAAATTTTGGCTTTTCAGGAGGACATTTCTGGGTTATTGTAGGCATAATGATAGTTGCCATACTGGTACAAACAAGATACTCCTATATATATATATTAGCAACATTAGCAATCTACTTAACTCTATCAGTTCTATTATCGTTAAAGGTATTTTCTCCCCGTCTTGAAATTGGAGGTGGCAGTCACTATGTTTTACATTGGATGTTACAATATGTCTCAATAATATGTATTTCCATTGTTTTTGGAATTGGCTTAAACAATTATTACCGACATCTAACTAAGACAATTGTTAACAAAATAAAAGCTGAAAAAGACCTTATTAATATGAACGAGAATCTGGAATTAAAAGTGCAGGAACGAACTGAGGAACTTGCAACCATTAACGAAGAACTATTAACAACAAATGAGGAAATATCTGAAAAAAACGAGACAATCAGCAATCAAAATATTGAATTAAACAATACATTAAAGAAATTAAAAGATACCCAAACTCAATTACTACAATCAGAAAAAATGGCCTCACTTGGTGTTCTCTCTGCTGGTGTTGCTCATGAGATTAATAACCCTCTTAATTTTATTTCTGGTTCTTCTTTTGCTTTGAAAAAATATTTAAATAAAAATAAAATCGATACAAAAGATAATGAAATTAATATTCTACTTAATGGATTAGATCAGGGTATTAAGCGTTGCACTAATATTATAAGTAGTTTGAATGAGTTTAGCAGAGATGCCAAGCATAAAGATGAAGCCTGTGACATGATAAATATTATCAATAACTGTCTGACAATGCTTAATCATCAAATTCCTGAAAAATTAACTATCGAAAGAAAATATGAGAATAAAGATGCATTAATAGCAAAAGGAAATTCCGGACAGCTCCATCAGGTTTTTATAAACATCCTTAAAAATGCTATTCAATCAATAAAAGACAAGGGTACAATATCCATTTCAGCTGAGAAGATTGTGGATAATGTTTTGTTAATTATTAAGGATAATGGCATTGGAATATCTGAAGAAAATCTTAAAAGAATTACGGACCCGTTCTTTACCACAAAAGATCCCGGAGAAGGAACCGGATTAGGACTAGCCATTACTTATAATATAATAAAAGAGCATGATGGCACTATTGATTTTAAATCTGAACCCGGCAAGGGAACTACAGTTAAGATATTATTACCTCTATACTTAAATACAAAAATCTGACCTTACAAAAGTTTTTATTAAACTGTTAGCATATCTTTCAAGTCCAAAACTTTATTCATTACTCAAATCAATCTTACATCTTTACATTCAATAATATGTTACTAATTATGTACAGCTATATCTAACAGCAGCAATTGAAACCATAATCCTCACATATTTCTAAATTGTCGCTCTCGCACTGAATATTTAATACGTATCAGTTGATTATTTAATACCTATCAGTTGATTATTTAATACGTATCAGTTGTCTGTTTAATACGTATCAGTTGCTTATTTAATACCTATCAGTTGATTGTTTAATACCTATCATAATCAATTCTCATACGTATGAAAAGCGAATATCATACGTATGAAAAATGTCGTTTGTCAGCACAAAGTACACAATATGTGAAGTCATAATTAGCTAATAGAGAATTGCTGACACCCAGAATCTCATGATTGAATTGTACAACAATTAAAATACACGACAACCCAAACCATATGTCTTAATTATAGTATTTTTGCAACATTAATTTTTCAAACTTTTACCATAATAATGAGCAAAGAAGCACCCATTACACTGGGAACTGAGAATGTATGGAAATTATTGATTCAGTACGCAATACCTTCTGTTATTGCCATGACTGCGTCCTCACTGTACAATATAACCGATAGTATATTTATTGGACATGGTGTTGGGGCTCTGGCTATAGCAGGATTAGCTATTACTTTTCCACTAATGAATCTGGCAGCAGCATTTGGCTCACTTGTAGGCGTTGGTGCAGCTACTCTTATGTCATTAAGGCTAGGACAAAAAGACTATAAAAGTGCAAATCACATTCTGGGTAATGTGTTTATGCTCAACCTTATTCTGGGTAGTCTTTTCACTATTCTTATTCTGGCATTTCTCGACCCCATTCTTCTTTTCTTCGGAGCAAGTGAACAAACATTACCTTATGCTCACGACTATATGTTCACTATTTCATTGGGAAATGTTATCACGCATACCTATATGGGACTTAATGCGTTACTCCGATCAATCGGAAAGCCACAGATTTCAATGTATGCCACTATTTTTACAGTTATCATTAATGCCGCACTTACACCTGTTTTCATTTTTGTTTTTCATTGGGGGATACAAGGGGCAGCAATAGCTACAATAATTTCTCAGGTATTAATGCTCATCTGGCAAATAAAAATATTCAGCGACAAAAAGAGCTTTATTCACCTACAGAAAGGTATATATCGTTTAAAGAAAAAGATAGTAATCGACTCCCTGGCAATTGGTATGTCACCATTTTTAATGAACGCTGCATCCAGCGTAATAATAGTTATTCTTAACCAGAGTCTGATTAAGTACGGAGGTGATCTTGCTGTTGGAGCTTATGGTATTATCAACAGGATACTATTCCTATTTGTGATGGTAGTAATTGGCCTTAATCAGGGAATGCAGCCAATTGCAGGATACAATTTCGGAGCCGGACTATATAACAGAGTAATGCTATCGCTCAAGTACACAATACTTCTGGCAACAGTAGTAACAACACTGGGATTTATTATAGGAGAGTTTTTTCCTAAAATAGTAGCAAATATGTTTACCAGCGATAATGATCTTACTCAGCTAGTAATTGATGGAATGCGTCTGGTTGTAATCATGTTCCCCATCATCGGGTTCCAGATAGTAACATCAAACTTTTTTCAGAGTATCGGCATGCCAAAAAAAGCAATTCTGCTTTCTTTAACGCGTCAGGTAATATTTCTTCTTCCGTTTTTATTGATCTTTCCTCACTATTGGGGATTAAACGGGGTATGGATATCAATGCCTGCTGCAGACTTCTTTTCAAGTCTGTTATCAATAACATTGCTAATACATCAAATCAGAAAATTCAAACACTCAATTAAATTGTCATTATAAAACACCTTTATTATGAACAAGAAATACTATATAACAATTGGCAGACAATTTGGGAGCAATGGACGTAAGATAGGTAGCATGCTGGCAAAGAAACTGAATATCTCGTACTTTGACAAAGAGATTATTAACATTGCTTCAAAGAAAAGCGGACTTAATAAAGAGTTGTTTGAAAATGCTGATGAAAAAACATCTCACAGTCTTATGGGCGGGCTATTTGGCTTTCGTAACTCAATGCTTGATGAAGTATATTCAGGCAATTACCTCTGTAATGAAACATTATTCAGCATTCAAAGCGATGTGATAAGAGATATAGCTACCGAGCAATCTGCTGTACTTGTAGGCCGTTGTGCTGATTATATTCTTAAAGATGAGAAAAACTGTTTAAATATTTTTATTTATGCAGATATGGCTGACAGGATAAAATGGGTGTCAGAAAGATATGATATCTCCATAAAGGAAAGTCACTCTCTTATCCACAAAACAGATAAACGTCGTTCTGAATACTACAATTATTACACATCAAAAGAATGGGGAGATGTAACATCCTATGACCTGTGTATTAACTCCTCCAACTTTGTCCCGGAAGAAGTTGTCGATATTTTATATGATATAATTATCAGGAAGTTTTTATAGCTTATTAAAGCTAAGGAAATTACTCCAGCATCACACAGTCGCAATATATCATCCTCCTAACGCTCTCAATTCTTCTGACCAGCCATCCACTCCATTATTGTAGCCGGACGACCATCAAATAACACCGGCTCACCATCAAAATCATAGATACATTTATTAGCATGTAAGTAAATCCATGAGAAATGCCCGAAGTAATAATAGTTATCACCACCGAAGAATCCTGTTATATCAATTACATGATCATAATATGAAAGATGCACATCCTTTGCGCCCGCTTTAATCAACCGATTATACACAGGAAGTACTGTTTCTTCAGGAGGAGTAGTATTATCATCTGCCGAATGGACAAACCATATTGGTACATCTTTAATGCTTTCAATCTGGTCGTCAGTAATATACTTAGAATCATATGCCAAAGAGCTGATAAAAGCAGCCGCAAAATAATCCGGATCAATCATTATAAGCTTTAAGCTCATATAACCACCATTGGAGCAACCACCCACATATATCCTGTCCTTATCAATATGAGGATGATCAGCAACATAATCCTTAATAAGAGCCACTAAAGCTAGATTATAAACATCATTTTCACGTCCCATAGTCATAATACCTTTTTCATTATCCATCCAGGCACCGGGGCACTGTGGTACAAGAACATAAGCGCCATCAAAATAAACCTGAATCTCATCTGAAACATAGTTAGCAGCACGATTTGCCATTAATGGCACAGTAGGATCATTACCACCCTCACCACCACCATGAAGCCATATAATCAAAGGTGATTTATAATTATCTGTTTCAGGAATAAAAGAGGCATATGCAAGCGTAACATCATCATATGTAAACTTACCATCAAGGTCAAACTTATCAACCAATGGCATAATCTGGTCTGCTTCCTTAGTCCATGTATTACCATTAACCTTATTAGTAATAGTCATATTATAATCAACCCAACCATTACCCCTACATTTATCATTACCAAAGAAATGCATTGGCGAGCCAACCAATAAATCAGGACCTACCTGCATAACAAGAGTAATATGATTTCCTTTTTCCGTCTTATTGCCATCCTTATCCGAAACATAGGCATAAATAACTGTTCTTTCACCCCTGACAACATCTTCAGGTATTACACCAAAGTCTGAAGATTTCTCAACTTCAACTAAATATAGATCCAAATCAGCTGAATTAACAACTTCATCCAATGAAAGTACTACTTTGCTCACTGCCGGACCCCAATCCTTTGCTTCAATCACAATAGTATACTCACCATCATTTATTGATTTATAATCATTAAGAACAGTATTTGCATTCAGCATCCCTGTTATCAGTATTAAGCCCAAAAAAATCCACAATATAATATGTTTCATAACCATGTTTATTATAGCATATAAATGCTGTTATTACTCAATTTCTATAAATATAAAGTTTATACAATTATAAAAAATGTAGAGTGTATGATTCAGAATGCTTCCTAACGAGGCTTGTGAAATACTGAATAACAATAAGCTACTTTCGTAGATGTTTGTTTTCATCCCGATGCATCGGGAAAGACATTCTGGACAAACACTACTTGGTGTTATAGTATTCCTTCAAAATAAAGAAAGCCTTTTTCTTTTGTCCTTTTTCAGAAATAAGCCCCTTTCTGTTCCATCCATCCTGAACATCCGGTAATTGCCTTAGCGGCGACATAAAATCAACAAGAATCCATGGTGTCATACCAGCCAGACCGTCAATTCTATCAAACATAGCAATATCTTCCTTATACAAGTACTCCTGATAATCCTCACTCCATCGGGTTATGCTATCAGCATAAAACCCTTCAATTGCACCACCTCCAAACTCACTTACTATTATAGGCTTATCAATATCAGAACTAATTGTTTTACCGCGACACTCATCAGGAAGACCACCATACCAACCAAGATATTCATTAAAACTAATAATATCAAGCTCATTGATAATAGGATCATTAATTGTATAAAGACTATCCGGATGACCATCCAAAACCTGATCCTTTTTGCAAGCCGCGGATATTAATCTTGTTGTATCGATTGACCTAATATATTGCGCCAGTGAAGCCAGGAAAGCATTACGCGCTTCGGTAGTAGCTGTTTCATTAGCAATTGACCAAATAATTGAACTTGCCCTGTTATAATCGCGGTCAATCATTTCTGAATATTGTTCTTTTGCTTTCTGAAGTACAGTAGTGTCCTCCCAATCGATACCCCAGTATAATGGCAGTTCTTCCCACAGAAGAATACCTTTTTGATCAGCCAGTCTGACAATATTCTCCTGATGAGGATAATGAGCCAATCTGATAAAATTACAACCAAGCTCCTGAGCCCATCCAAGCACCAGTTCAGCATCTTCAATAGAATTAGCCCTATCACGACATAAAGGATTTTCATCATGAAGGCATATACCTTTTAAGAATATTGGCTCTCCGTTTAACAAAATTTTCTTTCCTTTTGTATCAATTACCCTAAAGCCTATCTTGTCAGTAATCATATCAGTACCCGCTTCCAGAGTTATATCATATAATTTAGGGTTTTCCGGTGACCACAGTTCCAGATTCTTAATACCAACACAAAAATTAGTAACACCATTCGGGTCAACCTCAATCTCCTGGTTCACTTTAAGTTCAGGTATAATTAACCGCGCTTTCTCAGGCATACTTTTACCGTTAATCTCAAGTTTCCCGCTAATTTGCTTTGTTTTCTTATTAAGCGATGATTTATCCAAAGAGATAAAATAATTATTAATAAAAGTAGCCGGAGTTTCAATCAGCTTAACATTTCGTGTTATGCCACCGTGATTAAACCAGTCAGTTACTTCAGCAGGAATTTGATCAGATTCACGCGTATTACTAACACCAACAATAAGAAAGTTGTCTTTATCTTTAATAAGGTCAGTAACTTCATAACACATAGGAGTAAATCCACCTTCATGCTCTCCTAACAGCTCACCGTTAAGAGTAACCATACTAATATAATTGGCAGCACCAATATAAATAAAGTAACGCTTATCTTTTGAGATATCCGGTTTATCAAACATTCTTCGATACCAAATTGTACCTTCATAATAAGTAAGTTCAGGCTTTTGAGTATTCCAGCTTCCCGGTACCCATAAAGTCTGAGCATTATCAAAACTATACTCCACCCTGTCGGTCTTATCTTTGGGCTTCAGATTTTTATATATGGGTAGAAAACCATTTTGACCTGTTTGATAGAAATCCAGTACGTATTTCCATTTACCGTTAAGGCTTGTATAATCACGATTTTGAGTATTAGAGATAGTAATTTCCTGACTTTGCATATCAAAAAAAGCCAGCAAAATTAATGCGGTTAGAAACTGAAATCTTTTATTCAATGTAATATTATTTAGTTATTAGTAATTATTAGTTGATTCATTCCTTCGACTAATTCAACAGATTTATTATTTAAAGTGACAAACTCTCCTTTCATACCAGATGGCAAATTTACAATAAATAAACCAGTATCATTAACTGATTTATATTCAGCAACAATAACACCCTTAATAGTAGGAGCCTTAATACTACTATATTTGATATCAGACATCTGAGGTTTTATTCTTACACTTTCAAATCCGGGTTTCATAGGTTGTATTCCCCACAAATATCGAGTAATAATATTTGCTGGTGCTGTACCCCAGGCATGATTCCAATCAAGATTTGATTTATATTTCGCGTCCCAGGCTTCTAAAGTCATTGTAGAACCTTTTTTTAACATATTCCACCAGTTACGATCACCCTCTGTAGAATTTATAAGACTTAAGGCATAATCGCCTTCACCTGCATGATACATAGCTTCGAGGAGATATTGTGCCCCATAAACGCTACAAGCCATGCCTCGCGATTTAATAAATTCAATAACCTTATTTTTGTTCTCTTCAGGTACAATTCCAAAAGCCAATGGAAATATATTTGCATGTAATGATGAATGTTCTGTTCCTTTACCGTCAACATAAATTCCCGTTTCACGACTTAAAAGATTATTATTAATTGAGTTTTTCACATCAAGTGCTTTCCGGCTATAGAAAATAACATCTTCCTTCTTCCCCAGAGCTTCAGCGATTTCAGCCATTAACTTCATATTCAAATAATAGAAAGAATTCACTACTGTATTAACATCAACCATGTTATATCCATCTCGTTCATTAGGAGGCCAATCAACAATATCTTCTATCTTCCTTCCAGTATAATTAATATCAAAACCAACTCTATTCATTAACTCTTTTGTTAAGTTTGGGGAAGATGTACTAATCAGCCCATCCTCTTCCTCAAGTCCCATCAATGTTTTATTTTGCAGGTCTTTATAATATTGAGATAAAAGAGAAGTATCACCCGTATACATGTAGTCGTAATAAAACAGCAGTACTGTATGCAAAATCCATTCAGTAGGCCATGTGGGGTGATCAATAAAGTATTTATTTGTACTCCGTGCCAGAGAATAAACACTATCAACCGCGTAATGACTCAATTGATTGATAAATGCATCAGCTTCATAGGGAATCCTTTCTCTATCACCATCAATATACTTACCACAAAAGCTGGTAGCTTTAATGGTATGCTTACACATATCCCAAACCTGATTAAGAACTGTATCAGAACTACTGAAGGCACTTGCATTATCATTAAAACGGTAGTTATAAACCATCTGCCGAATGCTTACTTCAGAAACAGGGACTTTCAGATTCTCAAGCTCACAATAACGAAAGGGCATAATTCTACCAAAAGTATCAGGTAAGAGAACAGCAGGATACTTATCATTTCTCCCGTCAGGAGGTATCTCCAACCTGAATTGCCTTCCATACGGAACATCCTTCAGAACAATTTTCTTATATCTGATTGTGCCACCCGGGTTTCTATCAATAGTATGATTATCAGCAAGCTTCTCTCCCAAATGAATAACCAAAGAATCAGATTGCTGTTTGTTAAATTGAAAAGATAAAGAACCAAAAGCATCTTTCCCAAAATCAATAAAATAATTACATGAATCTTTCTGAACAATTTGAACCGGACTCACATTTGATTCCTGAAAAGAGTTTGGATATTGTTCAACACCAATCTGGTTACAGCCAGAAATAAACATAACTAATAACATGAACACTAAAAACAATTTCTTCATCCTCTCACACAAAATCATTACACATTGACAAATATAATTGTTATTTGCCTATTTGATAGAAAACACCTCTCTCCTGAGTTGATCTTTCTATTTGTCCTTCCTTTTCCAGCACATCCAGGTATTTATTTATTTCATTTACATGAATACTCAGTATCATTGTTAGATCATCGAGAGTACATGGTCGGCGTGATATTGTCTCTAATATAGCTGTCTCAATATCATCTCTGTATGACTGTATATTTCTTCTTCTCTGAGAAGCGCTGATTATTTGAATATTATTAAAATTCCATAATTCAGACACCTTAATAAGTTCATTATTTGTTGCTCCTCTCAAACCAGCTACAGTACCAGGTCTATCCAGTGTGTTTAGTTGAACAGAATCAGGATTTATATTTTCAATGACCATTTTCATTGCCGCCATCTCCTCATCAGAATCATTATATCCGGGTAAAATAAAAACCTCAAGCCATGTTTCACCTTTAAATTCATTTCTAAAATCAATTAACCCCTGAATATAATCATCAATATTAAGATCTTTATCAGGACGGTTAATCTTTTGGAAAACAGTTTGTGTTGCTGCATCAAGTGATGGAAGAACAACATCAGCATCCTTCAGCGCTTCCCTGACTGCCTTATCAGACAATAATGTTCCATTTGTAAGAACAGCCACAGGAATTGATGGTCGGTTTTTTTTGATAATCTGTAAAATATCACCAATACAAATATTCAATGTGGGTTCTCCTGATCCTGAAAAAGTAATATAATCCGGATCCGGATTATTATTAAAATAATGAGCAAGCTCCCCTTTTACCCTGTCAGTTTTAATGTATTCTTTTCTTTTTGTTGTAAGCTTAATAGTTTTGCCTACCTCACAGTAAACACAATCAAGTGAACATACTTTCTTTGGAACTAAATCAACGCCCAAAGACATTCCCAATCTTCTTGATGGTACAGGTCCAAATAAATACTTATACATTCTATTATTATTTATTGATTCTCAACACCTCATTAAAAATAACTATTTCAAATCAGAGTTTATGAATGACAAATAATTTTCAAAATCAATTGACAAGTTAATTAATTTTTTTCAATTCCCTTTTTTTTACTCCCTCATTGGTCATTTTAACCGGATTAATAAATCCTTCTTTATCAAAAGTAAGTCTATCGATACAAGTTTCCCTATGATAAGGGGTATCAGTATCCAAAGGTCTACGATGATAAACAATGTAATACTCATCTGCATCTGGAATCTTAATTACTGAATGATGACCTGCTCCAGTGGCAACAGCAGAGTCTTGCTGTAGTATTTTATTTATCCTTTGAAAAGGTCCGGTTGGTGAATCACTGATGGCATAAGCAACGCTGTAATCAGGGCCCATCCACCCCCCTTCAGACCACATAAAATAGTACTTCCCATCTCTTTTAAACACAAAAGGGCCTTCCACATAATTGTCCGGGGTTATCTCTTTATACATTTCACCGTCGTTGAAAGGCACAAGACTAAGTAAATCATCACTAAGCTTAACAACATTACAATGCCTCCACCCACCATAATAAAGATAATACTGTCCGTCATCATCCCTAAAAGCAAACTGGTCGATGGGTTGAGCCCCATTATGAAATTCATTTATTAAAGGTTTACCAAGAGCATCTTTAAAAGGACCAGCAGGGCTATCAGACACAGAAACACCAATGCCCCCCTTTTCATCATTACTTTGAATATCATTAGCAGAGAAGAACAAGTAGTATTTATTATTTGCATGTATAATTGAAGGTGCCCACAATGCATAGCCAGCCCATTTTATATCTTTAATATCCAATACGTGAGAATGTTTTTCCCAATTTATCAGATCTTTTGAAGAAAAAGCATTAAAGAACACAGGCACAAAGTAATGCTTGTTTATGGCATTCTTTCTCATTGCCAGTTGTTTTGGAGAAAGCCCGTAAGTAGTATCAGGAACTTTGTAATGATCTGAATAAGTAGGGTATATCCAGTACTCATCATCGAATATTATTCCTTCAGGATCTGCATACCAGCCAGACAATACTGGATTTCCAGAAAATTCTATATTTTTCTGTGATGTATTGTTTGACTGACATGACAACAGAATAGTATATATAATAATAGGAGTAACAAATCCTTTTTTCAAATATTTTATAGTAGGACATTTCATTATGGTCATAAGTAATAAATTAATTAATTCTGCCCTTACTCTCTGGCAAATTCTATCAGCTCTATGGGTGCTCCATTATGCTCTATCATAGCAACACGGATATCATCAGCGGGGGAATTTGGTTCAACAATAACATTCAGGTTGCGATGCGTTAGTTCATAATCAAGATCTTTTACTTCAAAAGCAAGATGAGGAACTGATTTAATCAATTCATTGAAAGGACTCCCCGATTCAAACCTCATCCACTCAATGCCAAAAGGGCTGGTCCTAAATCCCGATACAAAGAGCTTAAATTGTGCGATATACTTCTCATCAGGCATCTTAATCTTAGTTGGAATACCTAAATGATGATATTTCCATCCCCATTTTTCGATACATAAAGGTAACTCAGATTCCTCTCTAATTGGCTTCACTTCCTTCATAATGCTCAACTCGTTTACATTTTACTAAAATTAATTTTAATGGAGGTTCGTTATCCATATGCTTTATAGGTTCATCTATTTCTGAAAACTCAATAAGGCCATAATTTCCAAATTCTCTCTTTACTGATTCATCATCATAAAAAAACACACGCATTCCTTTCGCAACTTCAAACCTATCCTTACTAAGTCTTTTTCCGGAACCATACATTGGTACTTTTTTGGAAACAATTGTAAATATCATATATCCATTTGGTTTCAACTGATTAAAGCAGTCTTTAATAAACTTTCTTCTCTCCCTGAAGTTTAGCAAATGAACCAATGCATAACAGAATATGCCCTCATACTTTTTACTGTCAAAAGGCATCTCAGTTACTGAACCATATTGGATCTTAATATCAAGATTATTCTTGCTTCTCGCCAGATCAATAGCAGTTTTAGAGATCTCTATACCTGTAACATTAAACCCGTTATCGCAGAAAATCCTTGCATTTCTTCCATATCCTATCCCGGGAATTAAAATATCCTTTACACCATGTTCAAGAAAGAAGTCCTTTGAAATTATTGCCGAATCTGATGGTTCAAACCCCCATAATATCTTTATCCCCCTATATGTTCTTTCCCATATTTCTGTCATATTAGAATCAGTTACTAATTAACTTATTATCATCTGTTTAATATTACCAGATATTAGTTTTTGTGTTTTCTATTCTTTTTATAGTTCTTCAACATCTTCCCAAAATCCTTATCCTTTTGTCGCTTCTCAGCAACAGTCGACTCAAAATGCTCTTTCTCTCTCTCCATTCTTAAGTAATTCTCATAAGAAGACTCATCTATTTCCCCACTTTCAACAGCAGCAATAACTGCACAACCTATTTCTTTAGTGTGACTACAATCTTTGAACCTGCAATCAGACGACAATTTAATAATTTTATCAAAAGTTAATTCAAGTCCACTATTTGAATCAGCAACACCAACTTCTCTCATACCTGGATTATCAATAAGAATACTACCATTATTGAGAATCATCAGTTCACGATGACTTGTAACATGCCGACCTTTATTCGTGCTAATACTTATGGCATCCGTTCTCATAAGATGCTTCCCTGACAGTATATTCGAAAGAGTAGACTTACCAACTCCCGAAGAGCCCAACAAACAATATGTTTCACCCTTTTTCATGCTTTCGTTCAGCTGTTCAATACCATCCAAAGTTTCATTACTTATGGTAACTACAGAAACTTGCTTAATCCTTTCCTGAACTTTTGAAACTAAATCATTAAGATCTGTTTTATTTATTAAGTCCGTTTTATTCAGTATAATAATTGGGGTCACATTTGAAGTATAACATATAGTAAGATATCTCTCTATCCTGTTTATATTAAAATCTCTGTCAACAGCCTGCACAATAAAAGCAAAATCAATATTTGTTGCAATAATTTGCTTCTCCCCTTGCTTTCCTACGGCTTGTCTTTCAAGAATAGTCTTTCTTGGAAAAACAGAATGAATAAGAGCCTTATCATCATCATAGTCAGATATTGCCACCCAGTCACCAACAGCGGGAAAATCAGATCGGCTTTGTGCTGAATAACGAAGGTTGCCAATTATTTCAGCATCATATTCTTTTTCAGATGTCAATACAATATATCTTTCCTTATGCTCAGCTACAACCCTGCCTGCTTTAAATGCATCAAGATTATGATCATGTCTATACTTTTCAAGTTCAGTATTATATCCTAAATCATTAAGTGTCATTTATTTTTTATATAATTATTAATACCTGATTCTTATTACTGATAAAAATAACTATCAATTCACAACAAACTTACCAGCTAAACCACTATCATTTCCTGCCAGCTTCCAAAAGTAGGTACCTGAATCAAAAGTCGAAACATCAACATGTATAACATTTTGATCAGCCTCCAGGTTTCTTTGCATAACCTTCTGGCCATTTACATTATAAATAATCAAACTCATCCCTACAGCAGGAAGACAATTAAAACATAAAGTCAATTGATCAGAACATGGAACTGGATATACTACAGGTTCAGAAATATATTCCTGATTCTCTACTGAAAGCAATAAACTCTTTGCATATTCAAGCTGTACATCAATACCATCACTCCATTGTTGTATAATTGTTTCTCTGTTAAGAGGAACTTTAATATCAGGTTCAACACCTCCTTTAAGTGTAGAATCAGAGTCAATTTGTATACCCTGATCCTGGTTCAAAGACCTTGCCTGTGGATATCCCACAGAAACTCCCAGAGGCATACCAACAGGTTCCCAATCTACCATTCCAAATGATCCATTTGTTCCCCATTGTGATACTATATTTGCATTTTCCAGACGATCAAACATCATAACCAGTCCTTCACCAGTACTTATACAGTTTGGATCAACGATTACTGCTATCTCACCATTATATACCGGAATAAGGGGATCTGTCCATAAAGTATGAATAATCGAATAATTGTCATCAACTGTTGAAGTAATGTACTCATAAAAGGAAGAGTTTTGAAAGAACAGGCCCATTGAAACAGCTCCCTGAAGATCATTACCACCATTATTGTTGCGCAAATCAACAATTAATTTCTCTACATTATTATCATTGAAGTAAGTCACAGCCTCATTCATTTTAATATAATCAGGGTATGACAGTATTTCCTCTATTGTCTCACCCGTTGCCATCTCAGCCTTAATTCTTAAGAATCCTATATTATTTTCCAGCATTTTATATGACACAACAGTATCAGAATTAAAATCTGTAACTGTATTATAGAAACCAGTATAAAGCATTTGCATCCCATCATCAACAGCAGTAATATCAATAGCATGTTCAATATTGTCTTCTCCACTATAAGTCACACTGGCTACGGCACCAACTGAATCACGCCCCAGCATCAAATACCTGCTGAACATTCTTCCATCTAATGTGGCATAGTTTGTAATAGTATTATAATTTTCGAGCTCTGCAACCAGATCAATATTAACACCATTCCATTTCAGAATCTTATCACCGGTTCTCATTCCGGCTTCCCACGCTTGGCCACCTTCAGCAATAGCAGTAATAAGAACTGACCCATCATCCACCAGACACATATTGAATCCAAATGTTCCTCCTGCAATATTGGCTGTATAATAATCGGGAAGCCCCTGGAGAGTAATATGTCCATCAGGAATAGAATACAAATACTCAGATAACGCTTTCAAAAAGGCCACAGAATCGCTAGCATTCTCTGCATTAACAATCATTGGCCGTGTATAAAGTAACTTTGCCTCCCAGTCTATTGCTTTCCATTCAGTAAATGGATATCTCAATGACATGGTTGCATGTAATGAATCAAAAGCATCAACCCAGGATTCATCACTGAAATCATATGCTTTTATACTACTATTATTTATAATTCCTTTCATTGAAACAGTCTGTCCCAATAAAATAACCGAAATAAACATAATTAAAATAAACGGGATTCTTCTTTTCATCTTAATGATTTTAATATTAATAGCTTTTAAGAACATGAACAGATTTAATACCTTTTAACTGACTCTCCACTCTCAACAACTTCGCCTTTAAGGTCACATACTACAGATATAACATGAAAGTATCTTCAAAGTCTGCCAAAAAGTAACGTTAAACTAATTACTGATGATCATACAATAATTAATTTTTATTGCGTAAAATTATCACTTTATTATCACATATACATACATTAATATACAAAAGTTAATAAAATACATCATCAATCCCAACAAAGCAAAGTAAAAAATTTATGATACTCTCAGTACAAGTTCTATTTTATTCGTCTTGTAAGCTCAGTGGAAAAAACAAAGTCATTAAGTTCCTTATTATCGGTAGTAAGAATTTGCTTGTTATCACCTTCCCACCATAATTTGCCTTTGTTAATAAAAGCAATCTTCTGGCCAATTTGCAGTACAGAATTCATATCATGTGTGTTGATAACTGTTGTCATATCAAATTTCTCAGTAAGCTCGGATATCAGAGCATCAATAACTTCAGCAGTTTTAGGATCAAGCCCGGAGTTTGGCTCATCGCAAA
Source organism: Bacteroidales bacterium (assembly GCA_963676635.1). Taxonomy (GTDB): domain Bacteria; phylum Bacteroidota; class Bacteroidia; order Bacteroidales; family F082. The sequence goes on along the minus strand of OY781105.1, from coordinate 2,713,235 downwards.
AAAGATATTTGGGATTCATAGCAATTGCTCGTGCAATAGCAACTCTTTTTACCATTCCACCACTTAACTCTGCAGGATACTTTTTATTAGCATTAATCAGTTTCACATGTTCCAAAACTTCATTAACTCTGTGAAGTTTCTCTTCAGCACTTTGTTTAGTAAACATATTTAAAGGAAACATAATATTATCCTCAACGGTAAAAGAGTCAAATAAGGCACCGCCTTGAAACAACACACCCATTTCCTGTCGTGTGACTTTTTTCTTTTTTTCAGGTAACCCGGAAAAACATCTGCCATCGAAGTTAATAGCACCCTCGTCAATATCAAACAAACCAATGCAGCATTTCATAAGTACAGTTTTCCCTGAACCACTCTGACCTATAATCAGGTTAGTTTTCCCTTTTTCAAATGTTGTACTTATATCATCAAGTACCTTCTGGTCACCAAACGATTTTGATATTTTATCAACTTCTATCATGTTAAAAGCATTTGGGTTAGTAATAAATCAAAAGCAATAATCAGAATACTGCTTGTTACCACAGCTTTTGTGCTTGCTCTTCCCACATCAACGGAACCACCTTCAACAGTATATCCTTTATATCCGGAAACAGAGGCAATAATAAAAGCAAAAACTACTGTCTTAATCATAGCATAAGCAATATCAAAGGGTGCCCACCATGCTTGCAGACCATCAATAAAATCAGTAGGTGTTACCGAGCCTGTAATTATCACAGCTATTAGTCCTCCTAACAGACCAACAGCAATGGAAAAAATAACCAATACAGGAAAGAATAACATAGCAGCAGTTATTTTTGGAAGTATCAGATAGTTTGCCGGATTAATCCCCATAACCTTCAGAGCATCTATCTGTTCTGTAACTCTCATTGTTCCGATCTCTGAAGAGATACTTGACCCCACCTTACCGGCAAGAATTAAACTCATTATCGTTGGTGATATTTCGAGAATCATCATCTGTTTGGTAGTATATCCCACCAAATACAATGGCACTAAAGGATTATCAATATTATAAGCCATCTGCATAGCGATAATACCACCCACAAACAGTGATATAAAAACAACAATGCCGATAGAATCCACTCCGAGAGAATAAAAATCTATCACCAGCTTTCGTCTAAATATTTTTCCTTTATCAGGACGCTTGAATGTTTCAAGCATCAGCATTACATAACGTCCTGTTTCTGTTAAAAATCCCATCTATGCTTTTTTTAAGATGTATAATAACAATTTGATCTGCTAAGTTACACAAAAGTTTGGGTGTAATACAACACAATAACTTTTGTTTCGTTTTAAATTTAACGTAAAATTGCAGAAATAATTTTAAAAGATGAAACTAAAGGTACTTTCAGGACTTCTGTTTTTAATAATAGCACTACTATCAACATCATGTGCAAGCCAGAAGTATGGATACCGTCCTCCAAAAAAGAAAAAAAGAAACTGTAACTGCTCACAATGGAGTTACAACCAGCAAAAAACCTTAGAAGTTAAAGACTTAACGTTCAAGGTTTAAAGTCGGATTCATTTTAATACAATCAATAATAAGCAAAACTACCTTTTTTCTATATTTGCCCAATGTCAGAAAAAGAATTACTTGGTAAATACTTACCCGCGCAAAGTGTTGAAACTGCATTCAAATGGATTAAAAAGTACAATGTACATTTAAAAATCACAAAAAGCAGAACCACAAAAAGCGGTGATTACAGACCTCCTATAAGATATACCAATCACAGAATAAGTGTTAACCACAACCTTAACAAATATGCTTTTCTGATTACTTTTGTTCATGAGATGGCTCATCTGATGGTTTGGGAGAAATATAATAATAAAGTCCTGCCACATGGAAAAGAGTGGAAAGACGAATACCGTAACCTAATGATCTTTATGATGAATACAGGCTCTTTTCCCAACGATATTCATGTTGTACTTCAAAAAAGCATTATCAACAGCAAAGCTTCAAGTAACGGGGACCTGGCACTTACACGTGTACTTCGTGGTTACGATATTAACAGCAATTTACATCTGGAAGATATCGATGAAAATGAACTCTTTGCTCTTGAAAATGGCAAAATCTTTCGCAAAGGCACAAAAAGACGTACCCGATATATTTGTCTGAATATGATTGACAATAAAAACTATGCTGTGCACCCTCTGGCTCCTATTAAACGTATTGAAGAAAAGAATGGTTATTACAGTTTTATAGATGATAAGTCTAATTAATTCAGTACAATTAATAAGTTGCTGCATATTAAGTGTTAAATCTTACCTTTGTTAAAAATACTTACTCTGACATGAAACAAACGGATTTTATTAAGCATAGATCAATTGCTATATTAATGTTCACAGCAATGTTAACTACTATAGTGTTTTTTCAGTCGTGTAGTAAAGATGATGAGAACAATATTGTTGATAATGATTATTTCATTAGTTCACAAAAGTTAATATCATATACTTCTTCCGGAATTAACAACCAGTTTGAAGCCCTGATGTTTCTTTACCCTGATGTTGAAGATTTACTACCGTCAATAAAATATGATGTTGATGTATACAAAATAGTCTACAAAACACCTTTTCAGGGAGAAACAATAGAAGCTTCCGGACTTGTTTGCATTCCTTCCTGCGAAGGAGAGACCTTTCCTGTTATAAGCTTTCAAAACGGCACAAATACGGCCCATGCTGAGGCACCAACAGAAGATTATCTTGGTATTCTTTTCAGATATCTTGAATCATCTGCATCAATGGGTTATATTGTTATTATCCCTGATTATATTGGTTTTGGAAGTTCCAATGAATACTTACATCCTTATCTGCATAAGCAAAGCACTGTAACATCCGTTGAAAATATAATACTTGCCACAGGTGAGATGATTGATAAAGAGGAATCCGGAGTTGAATGGAATAATGATGTGTACTTAATGGGATACAGTCAGGGAGGCTGGGCAACAATGTGCACACATAAATATCTGGTGGAACAAAATGAGCAAGAGTTTGTATTAAAAGCATCATCATGCGGGGCTGGTCCGTATGATCTTAATATGGTGGAGGATTTTATGCTAAGTGAGGTTACTTATGAGCAGCCTGTTTATATGGCATACACTATGGTATCATATAAAAACCTGGGGTTGATAACAAATCCGTTAACAGACTTTTTTAATGAGCCTTATGCATCACTTATGCCTTCGCTTTTTGATGGTAGCATGACTAACGAACAAATTAATGAGCAGCTAAATGATACTGTTGCTGTTTTACTCACTGATGAGTTTCTTAATGGTGAAGTTGTATCTGATTTAAATTGGGATATGAATGAAAACAGTGTTACAGGATGGAATACTGAACAGCCTGTTCACCTGTATCATGGAACTGCTGATATGTCGGTACCTATACAAACTACTGAACAAATATACAGCGAGTTTACAGACTTTGGTGCAACAGCAAATGTTTCATATTTTCCATTGGAAGACATGGATCATTCAATGGCTGCCATACCAATGGTTATTGAATCATTAACCTGGTTTAATGATATAAAAAAAGAAGAGAAGTAATCAATATCCATAAAGTGTAGTGTTTGATTCTGATCTAGTAAGTTCACTAAAGATCTTTTGACTTCTGAATAATGCGAGTTTGTCAAAGACTGATGATGATTTTGAAGGCAAGCATAATGAAGTTAGCATAGTTTATAGACAGACTCTACTTAGAATCAATAAAAATTACTCCTTTTTTATATTAAACCCGATAACAAATTGAGCTTATCCCAATATGAAATGATAATTTTGCGCCTTTTATCAATAATCAGTACAATTATGGTTAAAAATATAAACATTGTAACTGCAGAAGAAGCAGTAAAGGTTATTAAATCGGGTGATCGCATTCATATTCACAGTGTAGCATGTGCTCCTCAGAAATTGATTGAGGCAATGTGTGAAAGAGGACGAAATAAGGAGTTTAACAATGTAACCCTTCAGCATCTGCATATTGAAGGATCTGCGCCTTATTCAGGAAAAGAGTTTGAAGGTATTTTCAATCTCGAATCATTCTTTGTAGGCCATAATGTACGAAAAGATACACAAGCAGGCTATGCCGACTATATCCCGGTTTTCTTACAGGAAACACAGCGTCTTATACGCGAAGGATATACAAAAGTAAACATAGCAATGGTGCAGGTAAGCCCTCCTGACCGACATGGTTATGTTTCTCTTGGCACTTCAGTTGATGCTACGCTTGCTGCTGTCCAAACAGCCGATACCGTTATCGCTGTGATAAACCCGCACATGCCAAGAGCCTTTGGTGATGCCTTATTTCACATGAGTCATGTTGATATTTTCTGTGAAGACAATACTCCTCTTATCGAAGCTGTTTTTGGTGAACCAAATGAAGTTGAATCTGCAATAGGCAGAAATGTTGCAGAACTTATTGAAGATGGTGCAACTCTTCAGATGGGTATAGGTGCTATTCCTAATGCTGTTCTTGCCCAGCTAAGTAATCATAAAGATATTGGTATCCATACTGAGATGTTTGCCGATGGAGTATTGCCTTTAGTAGAAAAAGGTGTTATAAACGGACGACGTAAAGGGATTGACACAGGTAAAATGACTTCTACTTTCCTAATGGGAAGCAAGAAGCTTTACGACTTTGTTGATGACAATCCTGGTGTTGTTATGAAAGATGTAAGTTACACAAACGACATCAACAGAATATGTAAAAACCCTAAGGTAACTGCTATTAACTCTGCCATACAGGTTGATATTACAGGACAGGTATGTTCTGACTCCATAGGAACAAAGTTTTATTCTGGTGTAGGTGGTCAGATTGACTTTATACGTGGTGCTTCAATGAGTCCTGGTGGTAAACCAATTATTGCCATGCCTTCTATAACCAACAAAGGGGTTAGCAAAATTGCTAATGTACTTAACTTAGGTGCCGGCGTTGTTACCACAAGATCAAATATGCACTGGCTCGTAACTGAACATGGTGCTGTTGACTTATATGGACGTACACTTCAGGACAGAGCACGGCTGATTATTAGTATTGCTCATCCTGATCATCGTGAAAGTCTCGACAAAGCTGCTTTTGAACGCTATGGGTCACATTTCCATTTTGTTCCTGATAAGAATATCATTAACCCAAACTAACAATCTGTACGGATTTAATTCTTCTTATATTTCTTCTTTAGCATGTTTGAGGATCTCTTCTGCCCTTAAGTAAGGAAATAAATGCCCCTCTCCTTTTAATGTATGTAAAGTACAGTTCTGTACTTTCTCACTGATGTGTTTACCAAATAAATAAGGTACAAGAAGATCATCAGTGCCATGAAAGATGGTAATCTTCATTGATATCTGCTTCAGTCTGAATCCCCAATCAACATAATGAACAGCAGCATCTGTTGTAACACCCCTGCTACCATTCTTAAATGCTTCTGCCATATCCTCCATGAAAACCTTATGAAAATTTTCATCTTTGAATATTTGCTGATCAGTGCTACTGGTCTCTTTCATCATCGATTCATAGAAATAATCCGGCATATACTTATCGGCCAACCGCATCATATCAAAAAATGCTTTGAATAATTTGGGATGCGACTTTGACAGCCCAACAGCAACCTGGTCCATTTTCGACTGTAAGTACTTCTCAGCACCGGGCAATTCAGCAAAATTTGTATATCCAGCACATGTGTAGTTGAACAATAACCTGTCAGGAATAGCGTAAGCACACACTGTAGTATGAGCACCTCCTCCGCTCCATCCCAGTACGCCAAACTTATCAATTCCCAGAATATCGGCAAGTTCACTAATATCCTTGGGGTAATCCAGCAATATTCTGTTTTCAAGAAAAGTTGAATCTCCCATACCAGGACGATCAGTCACAATAAACCGAAACCCTTGTTTAAGGGCCGCTTCATGAAAAAAGTTACCTTCATTATGCGATCCGGGACCACCATGTGCAAAAAACAAAGGGATTCCGTCAGGGTCGCCAAATTCGGCATAAGCCAAATCACGACCATCAGCTAATTTAACTATTTTTGCCTCCATCATATCTTTTTTAAATCATTAGGTTATAAAATTAGTAATAAATCTCATACTACTTTGTTATTATGTACGTTTTGCATTTGACATCTACTTATTATGAAGAAATTCTGGCACAGGTTTTTTAAATTAATAGCAATATTTATCCTGATTATTCTATTAACAGTAACAGCCTTTTTTATGGCTGTGTACAATGGTGTTTTCGGTCCTTTCCCTTCACGTGAAGAAATGGCTGCTATACAAAATGAGGAAGCATCGCTGGTATTCTCTTCAGATGGAGAGATTATAGGAAAATACTTTGCAGAAAACCGTACCAATATCACATGGGATGATATCCCTGAGCATCTTATCAATGCTCTTGTAGCTACGGAAGACAAGCGCTATTTTCTTCACGATGGGTATGATAGTCGCAGCTATCTGCGTGTTCTAACAAAAACCATTCTTCTCGGCGATAAAAGCTCAGGAGGAGGTAGTACTCTCACTCAGCAGCTGGTTAAAAATCTGTACGGCCGTAACGACCATAGCTTTATGTCAATGCCTGTTAACAAGCTCAAAGAGGCAATTATTGCTGTACGTATGGAGAAAGTGCTTACCAAGCAACAGATATTACTACTTTATCTTAACTCAGTTCCTTTCGGGGAAGATGTGTATGGAGTGGAAGCTGCCTCCATGAGATATTTCGGTAAACACTGCAGTGAACTTAATATACAAGAGTCAGCTGTATTAGTGGGTATGCTTAAAGCCAATACATTCTATAACCCGCGATTAAACCCTGAAAATGCCGTTAACAGACGTAATCAGGTTTTGGCTCTTATGTTAAACGAGAAATATCTCTCTCAGAGTGAATATGATTCGCTGAAAGCCACAAAACTTGTTCTTTCATATTCCAATTATCAACTGGAAGCACCAGCAGGATATTTTGTCTATCGCGTAAGAAAAAAAGCAGAAGAAATTCTGGAGAGCATAAACAAAGCAGGCATGGGTGATTATAACCTGCGAAAGGATGGTCTTGAAATTCATACAACATTAAATTCAAAGCTTCAGCAGACTGCACGCAATTCCATAAAGCAACAACTGAGTGCTAAGCAAAAATATCTGGATAATCAACTTAAGAATAGTTACACATATAAGCAATGGCTGAAAGAAACACAAAATAAATATTCACAAGAACAACTGGATGAGGTTAAAAACCGAATGGTATTCAACTGGTCGGGAGAAAAAGCACATGAAATGAGTCTTGCCGATAGCCTGTGGCATTACTATTCAATGCTTAATGCTGCTGTGCTTATCACCGAACCAGAAAGTGGAAGAGTACTTACATGGGTTGGTGGTAATAACTACAGATATCTCCCATATGATATGGTTCTTGCCAAGCGTCAGATAGCTTCGGCTATTAAACCTATAGTATATTCAGCAGCCCTAGAGAAAGGTCTTACTCCGTGTGATTATCTTCATAACGAAGTTGTGGAGTATAAAGAGTATGATGGCTGGACACCTCGAAACTACGACAACAGCAGCAGCAAAGATACTTTGGTGGCGCTATGGTATGCCCTGGCAAACTCCATGAATCTGCCAACAATGGATTTATATTTCCAAACCGGATACGAATCTGTTAATGATATGCTTCGTCGTTTCCAGCTTGATGCTCCTGTTTCTGAAACACCGGCAGTAGCATTGGGAGCTCTCGATGTAAGTCTCTATGAAATTGTTAAAGCTTATGGTGCTTTTGCTGATAATGGCTTTCTGAGGGATGATCTGGTTATGATTGACAAGATTGTGGACGCACAGGGAAATATTATCTATGAAAATGAAGCAACAGCCTCAGAACAGGTTATTTCTGCGGAGGTGGCTAATGAGATCACTAATATACTGGAAACGGCTGTTAACAAGGGAACAGGCCGACAGCTCAGATACAGATTTGGTATAAAAGCTGACCTGGCAGGAAAAACCGGTACAGCTCAAAACTACAGTAACGCATGGTTTTTGACTTATACACCTGATATTGTTGTAGGAACTTGGGTAGGTGCCCGTTCTCCTGAAGTACATATGAGAGGTGGTGCAGGTAGTGGCTCTGCTCTGGCTCTTCCTATTGCTGGCAATATTCTGAAGTATATAGAAGGTAACCCTTCGCTTGATAGTGAGTATTTTACTGATTTCAATTTCTCACTAGCCGATTCAGCTTCTATAGACTGTGACCCATTCTTTGTTAAAGGATTACCTGGGTTCATTGACAGGCTCACAGGTGATAAGGATAAGGATAAATCCGACCGAAAGCAGAAAAAAGAGGAGAGAAAAGCTAATAGAGAAAAGACGAAGAAAGAAAGAAGTGGTATCCGTAAATTCTTCGACAATATCTTTAAGAAGAAAAAACGCTAAGTTTAAGGTTTACCATTACTCAACTCTACTTTATATAGTTTCTCATTAAACTGAGTGTTTTGCAGTATTGTTGTAGTCTTCACTACTTTTTCGGGATAAGCTGTACTGATCCTTTTAATAATTTCATCCAGATTCTTTTGCTGTTTGTTACCAATAAACACATAGACTCCCTTATCCGGATCAAAAATTTCTGTGGCGCTTTTAAATAAATCCCAATGGTAAAACTTATAATGCCATGTAACATAAATATTCGTCATCGAATATGTGTCCCTAAGCTGATCAGTAAATGTCGATTTAAGGTTTCCGCAAAGTAAATAGGCACCATTTAACGAAAATTCAGGAAACGGACATCCTGCAAAATAGGAGCTTATAATTAAAGGAGTATCACCATCTACAATATCTGTGACTTCCTGTGACCATTCATTATAATCATTATGACTCTTCACAGTATCTGAATATCTTCGATTTAAGTCGGGCATTTGAATAATAATAAAAACAATGTACAATAATGCACCAACCTGTAACACCATATTACGTGATTTAACTTGTTTTATGGACATCTCAATGTATTGTATTATTATCAATAGCAAGATTACCTGAAAAAGGATAGTAGGTGAATAATATTTAAGATCAAAATGCTTTGTGATAAGAAAAACAGATAATAATATCCCAAATAAAAAGCCAACAGAAATCTTGTTAAGCTTAGAAAAACTCTTTCTATTACGACTTACAACTGTTACAATTACCAAGAAAAGAACAATAAATACTAAAGCTGTAAATAGGTAATTATACTCTGCCAGCCTCACAAGATGTTGAGGAACTGTGCTCCAGTCGATAAATTCCGAATTCCCCTTTCCCCATTTACCACTATGAGTTGCCATTCTTCCAAACCAGTCAAAGAAGTAATCCAAATTAAACAGGACGTTTATAGCAAAAACCATAAAAGAAACTAAAACTGAAATTCCATATCTTATATTACCTTTTAAGCCCCTTATCAGGAATAAGGGAATAAACAGAAACGGCAGATAACTAAATTTCAATGCCATCCCAAGTCCGCCAATAATCCCCAGCTTGTTTATCTGTTTCTTCGAAAGGGAGGTTTGTTCTTTATTAAAATAATAATCCGCTATAACTACAACTAAAAGTATAATTGGCACAATCATAAAACTTTCCGGAGTTAATCTTCCAAAAGGGAATAAACCCCGTAAAAAACCAAAAGGCATCAATTGAAGCATAACAGCAGCTATAATACTCCCTGATGAGCGATAGAAACTCTTTGCTGAAAAGAATAATACAAAAGCAGTTATCAGATTCATAGTGACAACAGCAGCTGTAATAAAGATCTCCGGATTACTAATAACATTCTCCAAAAGAGAGCCGGGAATAAACCAACTTATCGGCCAGGATGATATGGCTGTGATTATTTGTATGGGTGTACCAGGATGATCTATGTAACCTGTGCCAAGATTAAAATAGGCGAAATTAATACCACTCAGCATATGAAAATATTCAGGATCAGTTGTTCTTTGATAAAAGACACCAAAAGTATTGTGTATTAACAATGAAACCAAAAAAAACACTACTGGTATTATTGCAAAATACATATTTAACTTGTTCTTCATGCTAATCATACCTTTTCAATTTTATTATAGTTCAAAAATACTAAGAAAATATATTATAAGTCTTTTTAATTATTTTATTTTTGAATGCTTTTAATAACATTGGAAAATTATGAACAAGTATTTACTTTTAGCAATTGTTGCAGCAATGCTGTTTACTTTCACAGGATGTGCAAAGTTGTTTAGTAAGCGGTATGTTACATATACAGTAACAAACGGCCAGGGATCATATAGTGGAAAAACCGCTTACATATCCTATATCAATGAAGATGGTGAAAATGAATTCGATGAAGTAGCTCCGGGAATGACATGGTCATGGAGCGGAGACTTTAAAGCCGACGACTGGGTAAGGGTTCAGGCTAATTGCGATGGTACAACCGGTTATATTAAGGTTTCCGTTGATTGTGATGATGGCGACAATGATAAAATTACTGAGCAGATCGACTTGTCGGTGAGAAATATTGTTGAAGCATCAATGAGTCTGAACTAAAAATTAAAAATTAGTCGATTATCTCAACGGTTCGCTGATCCATTGTCCGTTATCAAATCTCCAAACCTCGCTAATACCATAGGCTATTAGCTGTTGTACAGCATCATCAAATCCTTTGTTTAATTCATCTGGTTTATGAGCATCTGATGAAATAATAACGGGGATTTTCATATCACTAACTTTCTTAAGAGCCAGTCCGTCAGGGAACAGGTAGTCAGAACGCTTCTTATATTTTCCACGGGTGTTTACTTCAACAATAAGATCTTTTTGTTTTACCTGATCAAGTGTTTCATCAATAAGCAACTGATACCACTTTTCATCCTGTGTGAAAAAACGATCCTGATTGTGCATAGAGATCTTATCCATATGTCCCAGAATTTCAAAATCCTGTGTCTCGATCATTGTATTAATCTGATTAAAATAAGTTTTAACAGCTTTCCGGATATCACCATCGAAAAATTTATGTAATCCATCATCATATATCTTATAATCAGGACCATCAGTAAACCAAAGCTCGCCTGTTTCCGGAGGTAATACAAGATGAACAGAACCAATCAGGTAGTCTGTTTTACATGTTTCTATCCAATGATTAAAATCTTCAGACATACCAGGAATAAAATCCATTTCCAGTGCACGGTAAATATTAATAACATCTCCGTAAGCATTCCTAAGACTATCAATTGTGTTCACATATTTTTCAATATTGTCACTTTTTAAAGAAAACGGATTGTCGAAAGGCAATGGTGAATGTTCTGTAAATCCAATGGCAGAGAAACCCAGATCAATAGCTGATTGAACATACTGCTCCGGCACTTCAGCGCCATCAGAATAAATACTGTGTTGATGGAAATTGAAATTTATCATCGATTATCGTTTTCTGCAAAAGTAATAAATGATGACAGGTAAGCTTTAACCCTGTATTTATTTTATATGAAAAGATATATGTGCGTAAGCATTATACTACCTGTTCTGTCACTTAATTTCTCTTCACAAATTAGTTAATTAAAGCTGAGATACTGATGTTTTCATACGTATGAAAGTCAATTATCATACGTATGAAAACTCTAACTCAAGAAGAGGAAATAAGTAAAAGTACAAGTGATAAGGAGCATTAAGAAAAGAGAAGTTTCAAAACCCTACAGTAACAGCAGGATCGTTAACATTAACGTACAATAAACTTTTTAGTCACGCATCCACCATTACCATCAGTAAGAACCAGAAAATACATTCCCGATTTAAAGTTTCCCGTATTAATTTGAAACTCATTATACCCCTTTAATGTTTCAATAATATTTTGACTAAGAACCTGACCGTTAAGAGATAAAATAATAGCCGAAAGTTGTCCTGGTTCTGAAGTATAAATTTTTGCTGAGAGGAACTCCTCAACAGGATTATTTATCCTGATATACTCAACAACAGAGTAGTAATGCTGTTCAAGATCAAAAGTTTTATCCACTGAAAGCTTAAGAGTAACGGGGAGATGATCAGAGTTACCATAAAGAGCAGCAAGAACATCAGCCGGAACGCTTGTGTTCTCAGGAGCTGCTATAAGGGAACTATTAAAATGCAGGCCATCCTGTCCCACTGCTGTATAAGAGCCATCCACATATTCAACATTATTTAACTCATCAGCAATATCATTAGATATAAGGATAAAGTCAAACCTGTCGTCCATACCACCTGTAGAGGCACAGCCATTACTGGTAGTATGAGTAGACTGAGTATGAACATACCTGTATTCATAATTATTATTCCAGGAACCAGGTTGATTAATCGGATCATTAAAAGCGATATCAGGATCTGAATAATTTGTCAGCTGCAGGTAAGAAGCCTCGTTACTGGTGTACACATTAAAATCACCCATAAACATAGCATTTGACAATTCAGGATGATTACTAATATATTCCATAGCATTCTCAACCATTACAAGTCTGGTTGATGCATAATCATATCCTGCTTTAAGATGAGCCACAACCATTGTAACAAATGCCGTGTCGCCACTAGTCAGGTCATCAGATTTATAATAAAGTCTGTAAACATCAATATCCCTGATAAAACTCTGAGCAATAGTATGTGAGTGAAATGCCAGCTTTTTGTTATTGAAGTACATCATATTTACAAGATATGAATCAGCGATTTTGATAAAATCAGCCATACTATAATTATCTTCACCCGAAGAATTCAGCACATTATCCAGAAACCTTTCGTGATAAACCCCATATTGCGACATCTCATTAACACAAATTATATCAGGCTGCACATAATCAACAATGGTTTTTATGTAAGCATCTTTGTTATCCAGATTATTATTAGACTCCGTACAGTATGAAGTGAAATTACCATAATTAAGAAGATTATACTGCATTACAGTAAGCGTATCCTGCGAAAGTAATGATAACGAAAAAGTAAAGATAAATACTGTTAGTACTGTTTTCATAATAATATATAAATAGGACAAAAGTAATACTAAAATAAGATATTTACTATGTTAATAAAGGCGTTAATGACTTTGTTAATGACTTTATTTATATGTGGCACTTACTTTTGCGCTAATATTTATAAAAAATTTAAATGTTATGAAAAATAAAATTTACTTTTTTCTGCTTTTTATTGGTTATGCATCAATAGGCGTATCACAGCAAGCTGATGATCTTTTTATCTCCGAATACTGCGAATACGATCAAACGATCGTATCGCCTACCTATTACAATCACTATATAGAGATATACAATGGCACTGGTGACACTGTTGATATGAGTAATTACCAGTTGTGGAGATCAATGAATGCTACAGGGTGGCTCAATAATGAAGGAGTTATTGAAGAGCCATTAACTCTTCAGGGAAAGCTGGCAAACAATCAGTGTTATGTTATTACACGCCCCAACGATCCTGACAAGCCAATAAACATTATTGCATATTCCGATCAAACATGGAGTTTTCTGAACATCAGTGGTGATGATGCTATTGGACTTGCAAAGAAAGGTACAGATGGCACATTTGAGGTAATTGACTTAATTGGCAGCGAAACAACAGACCCTGGCGCAGCGTGGACTGTTGCAGGCACATCAAATGCAACACAAAATCACACCCTTATTAGAAAAGAAACAGTATTATCCCCAACTACCGACTGGGAAACAAGTGCAGGGACAGATACCGACAACAGTCAGTGGATTGTGCGCAATGTAAATGATGTAAGCGATATTGGGCGTCATAGCTTTATAGGTGACGAAAACCCTCCCACACTCACTGATACATTATCTGTTCTGTTTATTGGCAACAGCTACACATACTATAATGATCTGCCAACTCTGGTTAACAGTATAGCTAATACAAATGGCAAAGTACTAATTCACGATCAAAGCACTCCTGGTGGATATACTCTGGAGGAACATTATGTAAATGCTACTACTTTGAGTAAAATCAGGTCTGCATCATACAATTTTGTTGTTTTACAAGATCAAAGTCAGAGACCTACCAAACCCATTGAAGTAGTCGAAGAACAAACATTCAAATACGCACACCTGCTTGACAGCTTAAGAAGATTAAACAGCCCTTGTGGCCAAACAGTATTTTACATGACCTGGGGTCGCGAAAACGGCGACACACAGAACTGTGCAGAAATTCCTGAAGTATGTACTTTCGAAGGAATGAACAACCTGTTACGTGAAAGATATATGATGATGGAAGACGTGAATGACGCACTTATTTCTCCTGTAGGCGCTGTATGGCGTTATGTCCGCGAAAACCATCCTGAGCTCGGCTTATATATTGAGGATGAAAGCCACCCATCACCCATAGGATCGTTTATCTCTGCAACCAGCTTTTACACAGTATTTTTTCAGGATAATCCTCTTAACACTTCTTTTAATTATACCCTCACCGACAGCGTAGCACAGATTATCCGTGAAGCAGCAAGTGCAGTGGTATTTGATTCTCTTGATTATTGGAATTCATATAAACCCGGGTGTAATGGTTCGATGCAGGTCTCTTTACTTAAACCAACAATAACAGATACTCTGTACAAAAACGAGCCGTTTAATATAGAAGTAGAAGTAATCGCAGGTGATTCAGAAATTGATAAAGTGGAGTTTTATTTAAACTACAAACTGGTAGAGGTTGTTGAAGAAGAGCCCTATAACATTGAAGTATCTTCTGCACGAACAGGCACTAACTATATTATGATAAGAGTATTTGATGCCGATTCAAATATTAATATAACAAGAAAAGAATTCAATGTAAACTACCCTTCAGGTATAGATAATACTATTGACAATCATATTAAGATATATCCTAACCCTTGTAAATCTGATATCAATATAGAGCTTACCGATGTTGGCCTGCCAGCAGAGATAAGTGTATACAATCAGTTAGGACAATTAGTAACAGAAGGAAAAATCCTTGAAAAAAACCACAAACTGGATATGAACAAGTTAAAAAGCGGGTTTTACATGATTGAAATTAAATCAACAGAATTCATTTATAAAACTAAATTGCTAAAAACTGAGATATAACAATTCACATTAACAATTTTCGCATCATGGGCGAATGCAAAGCAGCTGAAATGTTTTCATTTTAGCTGTTTTTGTTTATTAATATATGATGAAAGAAACACTATAAGTACGACAATAAGACCATAATAATAAATAATGCACTTAAAGGTATAGCATTACGCTTTGAAAGCTCAAAGGGAGAAACCCCTGATAATTCCGATGCCGCCACAACAACCCCCGATATTGGTGATACAGCCCGCCCCATACCTGATGACATTTGAAAAGGCAGGATAAATGACACTTTATGAATTACAGGTAATGACTTCAAATACTGGGCAAATGAATAAAAGGAAGCACTACCGCTACCCGTTATTATAGATATTATAAAAATTACTGATGCTAACAAGAAGATAACTCCATTTGAACTAACCGATGAAAGAGTAATTATTTCAATTAGAGTATCCATAAAACCCAGACTTCCCAGCCCTTTGGTAAATACAGCCGCCGCCACCAGCAAAGTAATAACAGTACTGAACATCCTTCCCATGCCTGTCCAAAAGCTTTTTGTTTCATTAAAAACTGTTTTTATATTCCTTTTTCTTACAATCTCAAAAATAATAGCCACAAAAAGTGTCATTAACATTGCTATTGATGTGTCAATATGAAATCTATCAGGGACTATACTAAAAATAGAAGACAGAGACAGCAGGAGAATAAAAGGCAATACCGGCAAAATAGCGTATATCAATGGAACATCCAGACTAATCTCTCTGGCTTCCGATTGATATCTTTTAGATGAAAACCCCTCCTTTCTGTCAAAATATCTATTGTTAAAATAAAACAAGATCATCATTATAATCGTCAGTGGAATAGTAAAAGGTAACTGATCATTCATAAAATACACAAAAGTGGGTTTGCCTAATAAATCTGATGCAATACCAGCATTGGTAGATGCAGGCCCAAGATCAAAAACCGTACAAGCTACAATAACAGATACCGCTGATAAACGGCTCACACCAATGCTAATCAGCACAGGAAATATGGTAGCTACCAATAACAGACCTAATCCCGTAGCAGACGGAATACAAATAAACAATAATTGACCAATAGGGATTACCAGAATAGCAGCAAAGTGCGGATTTCTTTTAAAAATTGCCAGAGGTTGCATTAAAAGATACACAAGAGCATTACTTGCCCCTATCTTTTTCATATATGCAACAAAACCCCCGATTATCATAATCACTAACCCTATGCGTTGAAAAGAATGAAGTAATGCATCCTTTATACTTGCAAACATATGAGTTATTATAGGTTGAGAAATTCTATCAATTTCATCGAAAGAGGTACTAACAAAATAAGCAAATATCAACATTAAAGTACCACTAAACAGGAGAGTTATTTGTGCATTGTACTTTAAAAACAGAAATCTTGCTGTGAAAAAAATAAAATGAATAGCGATAATAAAAGCAACCCATTGCATAATTAATCAATTATAGATTTAAAAGTTCTTTCATATTCAACATCATAAAGTAACCTATATTCATTAACATATCTATTATAAGTCTCTTTTGCAAGATTATGTTTTTTAAGAGCAACATAGGCTTTACATTTTGTAAATAAAGCATCCTCATTTACACTGTCGAAAAGCTCAATGCTGTTAGCAACCCTTATTAATAAAGAAGAATCTTCACTGGTATCCAGCTTTTTTGTAATCCCAACAAGTGATTCAATCACCTTATCAGCAAGGTCTGCTTTAAACTGGTCAGCCCATTCATAATTTACAGCCTCTAAAAATTTACCCCTTTTAAACACAACCAACAGATCTGATATTTCCTGTTTGTTGAATTCCTGTATTCTGCTAATCCCCAGGTTTAATTGAATATAATCACAGTAAAAATCATTATCGGGCAACTCAAACCTTACATAACCTTCTTTATTAACAATACAGTTACCCCAATCTTCTACAAATAATGACCTTAACTTTCCCAGATTCACTGCCATATTATTTTTAGCATTCTTTGAAGGCATGCCATTCCAGAAATAATCCAATGCCTTTGATGAAGACAATCCTTTTTCGTTTTTTACAGAATACAGCAGTATCATTAAAAAAAGCTCCTTTAGCAAAGGGCTAAACTTAGCAGTAATTTCTTTCTGAACGCTTGTACTTATCTTAAAATCCCCAAATAAAAACACAGCATTTTCGCTCACTTCATTATTACTTAGAATTATATCCGAGATCCGGCTTGAGTCTGTTATATCAGAAGCAATTGCATTACCAGTTTTTCTCTTCCGCTTAAAGTAAATCAACAAAATAACAATATCAAAAACCAAGATGCCAATTATCCACAACCCTACTTTCAGGTTAATAACAGACAATAGTGTACAAGACAACAGAAATAAATTCAACGGCATATAATATTTTTAAAATGCTATTACAGTATTAATCCACAAAGGTAGTATTTTTGAGTTTAAGGATAAAAGTTCGATGATCACTGAAGGTATTATATAAATTTGTGTATTAGCAATCGCATCAATACATTATAAAACAAAGAATCTTTTTCTTGCTTAAACTTCATTCTTCCATCAATTTCTCTACCTTTGTAGTATTAATCCCTTTACAGGAAAAAATACAGCTTTATGAAAAAGAATAAAAAACCCCGCAAGTCGCTTAGCGCACTATCAGGATTAATCCTAAGCATTTTTACAGAAAATCCTTTCAAGGCATATAATTATAAACAAATATCACATCTGCTTGGCATTAAAGACAAAGCAGGACGCGATCTTATATTCAACATTCTGGAAGAATTTAAGGTACTTGATAATATTATTGAGAGCAAATCAGGTAAATATATGCTCAACCCGCAAAAGCTAAAAGAACTATCACACACCGATAAATATATTACAGGAAAGGTGGATATGCAAAGTACAGGAAAAGCATATGTTATTTCTGATGAGGGTGGTGATGACATCTTTATTGCCCATAATAATACAGGGCACGCACTGCATGAGGATAAGGTTAAGGTGCTTATGTTTCCCAAACGCAAAAATCACAAGCAGGAAGGACAGATAGTAGAAATAAAAGAAAGAACAAAAAATTCATATGTCGGCGTTCTGCAAATGACACATAATTATGGCTTTGTTATCGCCGACAATCAAAAAATGCCCTACGATATATTTATCCAGGCAGATAAGCTGAATGGAGCAAAAGATGGGGAGAAAGTGCTTGTAAAGATTATTGAATGGCCCCAACAGGCTAATAACCCTTTCGGAGAAATAACAACAATACTAGGACAGCCTGGTGAGAATGATGTTGAAATGCAATCTATTCTCGCCGACTACGATTTCCCTCTTTGCTTCCCCAAAAATGTGGAAGCTGATGCTGCCAAAATAGACACTGTTATTCATGAGAAAGAAATTGCAAGCCGAAAAGACTTCAGGAGCACTTGGACGATGACAATCGACCCATATGATGCCAAAGACTTTGATGATGCTATATCCCTAAAGAAACTTGATAACGGCAATTACGAGGTAGGCGTTCATATTGCAGATGTAAGCCATTATGTAAAACCTGGAAGCGCCATTGACAATGAAGCCCTGAACAGAGCCACTTCTGTTTATCTGGTTGACAGAGTAATACCTATGCTTCCCGAGGTTCTTTCAAACAATGTATGCTCATTACGTCCCAACGAAGACAAGCTTACTTTTTCGGCTGTTTTTGAAATTGATGGTAAAGCAGAAGTTAAAAAACAATGGTTTGGAAAAACAATCATCAATTCCAACCGAAGGTATTCCTACGAAGAAGCGCAGGAAATAATAGAAACCAATGAAGGTGACTATCCGGAAGAAATTCAGACACTGAACGCCCTTGCTATTATTCTTCGTCAGAAAAGGTTTAGCAACGGAGCTATCAATTTCCAATCAGAAGAAGTTAAATTTAAGCTTGATGAAAAAGGAAAGCCCATAGAAACATATGTAAAAGAGCCTAAAGAGTCTAATCATCTTATTGAAGAATTTATGCTTCTGGCAAACAAAAAAGTTGCAGAACACATCGGCACTCCAAAAGGCAAACAAGAGCCAAAGACATTCGTTTACCGTATCCATGATGAGCCAAATCCTGAGAAACTAAGTACTTTCGTACAATTCCTTAAGAAACTTGGATACTCACTTAACGTAAGCTCACGTAAAACCCTGGCTGACTCATATAACAATCTCTTTAATAAGATAAAAGGCAAAGGTGAAGAAAATATGATTGAGACCATTGCCGTAAGAACAATGGCCAAAGCAGAATACTCAACAGAAAATATCGGACATTACGGACTTGCTTTCCCTTACTACACACATTTCACATCACCTATTCGCCGTTATCCGGATTTAATGGTGCACCGCCTGCTGGAAAAATATCTCCATGGAGGCAAATCGGCAAACAAAGGATTATTTGAAGATATGTGTAAACACAGCTCAGACATGGAAAGAAAAGCTGTACAGGCTGAACGCGACTCAGTAAAATATAAACAAGCTGAGTTCCTTCTTGACAAAAAGGGGAAAATATTCGAAGGACTTATTTCCGGTGTGAGCAAATGGGGCATCTTTGTGGAGCTTTTAATATCTAAAAGTGAAGGTCTAATCAGATTTAATGAGCTTAAAGATGACTATTACTATCTTGATGAAGATAACTACAGAATTATCGGACGTCAGACAGGCAATACATACAGATTAGGTGACAAAGTAAATGTGCTTGTCAAGGATGTTGACATGGAAAAACGTCAACTGGATTTTATTATTGTAGACTAAGTAGTGTTTAACTTTGTTATTTGTGCCATGTATTTTAATTACCTCATATATTATTAAATTCATGCTTATATATTAAATATTTAATAGTTATCAGTTGTGTACCTAATAGCTATCAGTTGTGCATTTAATAGCTATCAGTTGCGCATTTAATAGCTATCAGTTGCGCATTTAATAGCTATCAGTTGCGCATTTAATAGCTATCAGTTGCGCATTTAATAGCTATCATATTCTATTTTAATACGTATTAAAACACTAAAGAAAGCCGTACCATAATCCAATATGTCAAATGAAAATTGACAACAGATAGCTATTAAAGACAGACTATAAAAATAAAAAAAGGGTGCCTGTAGCAGGCACCCTTTCTTTATGAATTATATTAATTACTCCACAACTTCAACAGGAGTTTCTTCAATCACTTCAACTTCCGCAACAGCGTCAGGGCGTTCATTAACGATTGTCATCTCATCGATAAGGTTAGTAGCACCCGCAAACTTATCAATAATAAGAAGAACGTAACGAATGTCAACATTAATGGTACGTTGTAATTCAGGTTCAAAAGCAATATCTCCACTCATCGCTTCCCAGTTACCATCAAAAGCAAGGCCGATCAACTCACCTTTGCCATTAATTACAGGGCTACCAGAGTTACCACCGGTAATATCATGAGTGGTAAGGAAACAAACCTTCATAACACCATCTTCACCATAAGGACCAAAATCCTTAGTTTCATAAATTTCTTTCAACTTATCAGGAACAATAAACTCCCAGTTATTAGGATCTTCTTTCTCCATTATACCGTCCATTGTTGTGAAATACTCATAATGCACAGCATCAGCAGGGTAATAATCCTGAACAGTACCATAAGTAAGTCTCATAGTAAAGTTAGCATCAGGAGAATAATTCTTATCAGGATTCATAGCACGAATTCCTGCAATATACAACCTGTTACCTTTTTCCAGCTTTTCACTTGCATCAGCCATCTTTGCACGCATACTCCTGAATTCAGAGAAGAATGCATCAACAGCAACAAAAGCAGGATCCTTAGCAAGTTTCTTCTTCTTTGGACTTTTGAGAAACTCCTCAACACCAGCCTTAGTGGCAAAGATAGACTTACCAAATACATAGTCAGCATATTTGTTATAATCACCCTTAAACTTTTTGTTCATTTTAATTAAGTAAGGAGGTTGCAAGTCAAGAGGAACATTATTATGATACATCTTCATCATAGAAGCAAAGATATTTCTGTCAATCTGTTCATTATAATCTTTAAAATAACCATCAACACCAGCTTTCAGACCATCAACAGTTTTATCAATTTCTTCCTGTTCAGCTTTTTTATTTTCAAGAACCTTCAACAGTCTATTATATCTATAGGCATAACCCAGAATTTCAGGACCACGATAAACACCTTCAATAAAATACATATTTGCAAGTTCGTACTGTCCCAGTTCTTCATAACCCTGTTTAATTAAAGGTAAAGCATCACCATATTTCATTTTAGCCTTAGGATTTTTATCAATCCATTTCTGGAATTCAGCTTCTTCCTGTTCTTTCTTACCTTTAACATTAAGACGTTTAAGACCCTTTGTTTGTCCGATAAAATACTTCCAGTAGTTGGCAGTATGAGCAAATTTTGTAGCATATTGCAAACGAACAGCATCATCAGCATCCATACCTTCACGCATTTTAGCAAGCTTTTCTTCACGGATTTCCACAATAGTAGGATTAGTAATATTGATCGCCTGATCAACACCAAATGAGCTCAGATATCTGTCAGTGCTTCCAGGATAACCCATGATCATTGCAAAATCACCTTTTTCAACGCCTGCGATATTAACAGGCAGATAATGTTTCGCTTCTAAAGGCACATTATCTTCTGAATAAGTAGCAGGTTTCCCATCAGGGGCAGTATAAACACGGAACATAGAGAAATCACCAGTATGACGAGGCCACATCCAGTTATCAGTATCAGCACCAAACTTACCTATTGACTCAGGAGGTGTACCCACAAGTCGAATATCACGATAAGTAGTATAAACAAAAAGGTAATACTCATTGCCACCAAAGAAAGGAACCACTTTTGCGTTAAAATCAGAATCTTTAGTTTCAAACTCAACAATATACTTAATATTATTCTGAACAACGGAATCTCTTTCAGCTTTAGACATGTTAGGGTTAACACCATCAAGAGTTTTAGCAGTAACATCTTTCATATGATCAAGAAACTGTACAGTTAAACCCTCAACAGGAATCTCTTCACCTTTATTCATAGCCCAGAAGCCATCCTTAAGATAGTTATCCTGAGGAGTACTAACCTGTTGAATAGATCCATAACCACAGTGATGGTTAGTGAGAAGAAGGCCTTCAGGAGAAATTATTTCACCAGTACAACCACGACCAAAAATAGTAACAGCATCCTTTAAACTTGAATGGTTAACATCATAAATATCTTGAGCCGTAAGCTTAAGACCCATCTCCTGCATCTCCGCTATATTTTTGTTAATCAATAAAGGAATCCACATTCCCTCATCAGCTTTTACGGCTGTATTAAACATCAGCATAAAAGCGATAATTCCAATCAATAATTTTTTCATTTTTTTTATTACTTTAATAATTTAATATTTCTGTTATTCTATTATTTGAATGATTTTCCTTTTAATGGAACTACACGTATTTATCTCCCTTTTCAACTTTCACGTCAGCTACGAACTTACGAATTTCCTGTTCATCTTCTTTTTTGCAAACAAGGAGAGTATTATCTTCCTCAACAACGATATAATCATCTAAACCCTGCAAAACAACTAGTTTATTATTCGGCACATTTACAATACAGTTTTTAGTATCATATAACATCAAATTGTTGCCAATGGTTGCATTGCTATTCTCATCTTTTTCACGAATTGTATAAAGAGACCCCCATGTGCCAAGGTCAGACCAACCAAAATCAACAGCAAGAGTGTAAACATTTTTGGCTTTTTCCATAATACCATAATCGATGCTAATGTTTTTACAAACGGCATATGTATCATGGATAAAGCTTTCTTCTTCAGCAGTATTATAAACGCCAGCACCTTTATCAAACAATGAGTTTACATCAGGAAGAAACTGATCAAATGCATAGTTAATACTTTTAAGCGACCATATAAAGATACCACTGTTCCATAGAAAATCACCACTGGCAATAAAAGATTTAGCAATCTCAAGATTAGGTTTCTCAGTAAACATCTTAACCTTATACAAAGGTGTGTCATCATTCAGAACCTTCTCTTCATCAAATTTAATATAACCATACCCTGTATCAGGACGACTGGGTTTTATACCAAGAGTCAGGAGCCAGTCGTTGGTACGGGCAGCTTCCATAGCAGTTTTGATATTGCTCACAAATTCCTCCTCCATAAGTATTATATGATCAGAAGGAGCCACAACTACTACAGCATCCTTATTTTCCTCCATTATCTTATGGTTAGCATATGCAACACAAGGTGCAGTATTCCTGCGTGATGGTTCACACAGAACCTGATTTTCTGATAATTCAGGAAGTTGTTCCAGAACAAGATCCTTATAAATTTTATTAGTTACCACATAAACATTTTCTGGCGGACAAATGTTAGCAAATCTTTCAAAGGTTAGTCTGATAAGGGTTTTGCCTATCCCCAGGATATCTATAAATTGTTTTGGGCGGGATGTTTTACTCATTGGCCAAAAACGTGCGCCAATTCCCCCAGCCATTATTACGCAATAATTGTTTTTATTGTTGCTCATATGATTATTTCTTTCGATTATTTAACTGTATTACAGAATGTTCATTATTAATCCAACAAAAATACAAAACTCATTGGTATATTTGTGTCAGGAAAAGAAATAATATCAATCTAAGATTATGAGAACTCTGAGTTTAATTATTGATACTGGCTATCAATTCCATAAGTTCGTTTTTGTCAACCGGTTTTGAAATAAAAGCATTACAGCCCGATTTCATAATTTTTTCCTTATCACCCTGTTGTGCATATGCCGTTTGAGCAATAATAAAAATATCCTTGTTAAACTTACGTATTTCTCTGGTAGCATCCAGTCCATTCTTTATTGGCATTTTTATATCCATCAACACAATATCAATATCCTTATTTTTCAAAACAAGATCAACGGCTTCATTTCCATTAGCAGCATAATGAATGTTTTTAGAAATATCACCAACCAACTGCTTTAAATAAAAACGAGATATCTGATCATCTTCAGCAATAAGAAAATTAAATTTATCAGAAATTACAGAAAGATTTATCGGCATTTCAGTTTTTGTACCTCCATTACTACTAAAGGCAGTATTATTAGGTATCCTAACATAAAAAACAGATCCTTTGTCCACTTCAGATTCCAGTGTTATCTCACCATTTAGAATCTCCACATACCCTTTAGTAATAGACAACCCCAGTCCGGAACCTTCAAATCCACGGGAATATGAGTTATCAACTTGAACAAAATGATTAAAAATACCAGCCCATTTATCACATTCAATTCCTATACCAGTATCTTCAATCCAGAACTCCGCATTCTCCTCATCAACATTACATGTAACTGTAATCTGTCCATTATAAGTAAATTTAATAGCATTCTTAATAAGATTTGTAAGTATGGAATTAAGTTTGTATTCATCAGTAATGAAACCTTTTGAAATCACGGGAGATTTTTCATGATATACAAACTTCAAACCCTTTGATTGTATTTCAGGAGTAAAGAAATTAATCAGATGAGTCAAAACAGCATTAACATCAACCTCTTTATAATGGGTCTTTTCAACACCTGACTCAAGCTTTGAAACATCAATAATATTATTAATAGTGCTGAGCATTCTGTTTCCGCTCTGCTGAATAACTTCAATAAACTGTTTCCGCTTCTCAGAAGGATAATCAACATTCATCAACAAATTAGCAAAGCCCAGAATACCATTCATAGGCGTTCTTATTTCATGACTCATATTAGCCAGAAAAGCAGATTTCATTTTATCACTTTCCTCTGCTCTGATTTTCTCTTTTTCCAGCTCTATCATAATGCTGTTATTGAGATCAAGCTGATGCTGAAGGTCAGCTGTTTTACTACGGATTCTGGATCGCAGTACCCAGTTTAATCCAAGCAATATTAATGTTATAACAGCAAGCACAGCCCCGATTATAAGAATATACTTCAGATAACTAAGCCAGATATTATCATTTCTGTCATACTTACTAATCCACTTATCATAAATACTCTGATATTCACCATTAGCAAGTATAACTTCCAATCCATTATTCAGTATATCTGCCAATTCAGGTGAACTTTTTGAGACTTTAAAACCCATATTACGTTCAAGAATACGATGATCCAAAGGTCTGATATAAGTTTTATCCCATTTATAGGCCTGATATAAACTACTTATACGTTGAGCAAAGATGCATGTAATATCCTTGTTATCCAGTGCAAATATCAGTTCTTTATAATTATTTATATAAACAAAAGTTGTCGATGGATTTATAGAAAGAACATAATGAGTAAGCACATCATTTTTCCACATAGCAACTACAGGCGATTTTATTGACCTGAACTTCTCCATAGAAAAGCCCCTGTAATATTCTGTATTATAAAAAAAACAATGCGAAGTGCTAATTGCAGACCTTGTATAAATATAATTGTTGTCAGAACTACCCGGATAATGCACACCAGCAATTGCCTGTATTCGCGCCTCATCTAACTGCTTATTAATATAATTCCAATTACCACCAGCAGTGATTATTTCAATATCATAAAGATCATTAATCGCATTAAGAATATCAACATTAAACCCAACAAGTTCACCATTGTCATTAATATAATTATAAGGAGGATAGTTATTGCTGAACATAACTTTGTATTGCGACATTAACGCAATAGGTATTAGTAGTAAAAAAGCAAATAATAAAATTTCTCTCCTTAACATCCTCATTATTTATTTAACAAAAATAAAACTTTTGATAACAGGTATTACGATAATTAACAATTCAGGATTTCTACTTGCCTAATGTATTGTATTATAATTGATTTACAGGTAAAACAACACGAAATGTGCTACCCTTGTTAAGCTCACTTTCAACACTAATATGTCCATTATGCATTTTTACAAACTCATTACATATAATTAAACCTAACCCTGTTCCTGTTTCATTATTAGTACCTGGTAAACTTTTTGTTTCAGAGATATTGAACAATGTTCTTGATTTTTCAGGACTCATCCCCATACCATTATCTTTAACATAAATAGCTACTTCTTCATTCCCATTTTTTATACATCGAATGTTTAATTCACCATTCTTAAAAGAATACTTAATAGAATTTGAAACAATATTAACGAGAACAGTTTTGAGTATTATTTCGTCAGCAAAAATTTGTAGATCTTCAGAGACTTCTGTATTTATTTTTATGTCTTTCAATTGAGCCTGAGTAAAAAGCATCTCAACTATTTCATTTACTAATTTATTCAGATTAACAGTTGATGGATTAAATCTAACCCTTTTTGTTTGAAGGCGAGACCATTCAAGTAGATTCTTTAAGTATTTAAAAGCCTGAATTAGTCCTATATTAATATATTCTGAGTACAACTTTATATCATCATTATCAATTTCTTTACCTTTTCCTCCAATAAGTCGCTAAATCCCAGTAGTGAATTGAAAGGGCTTTTGAGATCGTGAGCTACAATTGAGAAAAACTTATCTTTAGTCGAATTAAGTGTTTCCAACTCTTTGTTTTGTTCTATTATCTGTTTTTCAAATTGTTCATTTTCCATTTGTAGACCAATAATGTCGGCAATTGCACTCAATAAGTTAATATCAGCCTCATCCCATACGCGTTCCTTAACAACATCATCAAAACCAATAAATCCGCTCCATTGATTATAAGTATAAATTGGTATAGCCAGAATAGATAAAACACCTTGCGGTTCAAGTGCAACTTTTTCTACTTCTGGGAAATTCTTTACAAACCCTGTAATGATTTTCTTATCTTTAAAATGAGACAACCATCTTGAAAAACCAAATTCCGATAATGGCAACTTCATTAACAAAGGATTATTGATCTCAGGTTTTACTCCTTTAGCACAAACCTCATTTGTCTGGCATATATATTGGTCATCAACAGATGTTTTAAATATATAAACCCTTGATACTCCAGATACTTCTAAAATTATTTTCAATCCCTCATTTAAAGAATTATCAATGTTACGCAGTATTATATGTGAGAAATCGGTAATAGCACTCTCATATTTTAATCTATGCAAAAGTTGTTTCTCTGTGAGATTTATTTTTCGTATAAAAAATACAAATAAAAAAGTGAGCACTACTATAGTCAACATAAATATAATAGCATCAACTATATTATTAACTGATGGCTCATTCAAAGATTTTAAAAATAAAATAAAATTAGCTATAATAAAAGTTGCTGTTAAAATAATGATTGTAAAAAACTTCCAATTCCTGTAATCCTTAAACAAAATGAAATATATTGATACTGGTAAAATAATAGTAAACCTAAATACATCACTGAAATGCATAATAAAGGTGCCTGTATATATACTTGCTAAAAACATCAATAGTAGCCACTGCTTTGATGCATTGTATTTTTGTAAGCAATTTAATATTATGGGAATAATAAATAAAAACAGAAAGAAAAAATTATAATAGCAATTATCATTTTTATTAATAAACTCCAATAAAGCAACAAAAAAAAGAATTAATGCAGTAAATAAGCTAAGAAGGTTGACTAATCTGGCATCATGATTATCAGTTGTATGTGAAAGATTCTGGGTACTTGAGGTTAAAGATTGTTTTAAGCATTTAGGTAATTTTATCATAAGCATTAGTTTGTGATTTAATTACTTCAAGTTGAAAACTATTTCCTAGGTTTATCTCTGACACCTTCAATTCTACTACTTCTTAAGCATTGATATTAATGCATCTGCGTCACTTATAATGTAAACACACTCCCCAGAAATCACACAATTCTCAACCAATATCCGGAAAATCAGATAATATTACTAACCAATTCCCAGAAGTAAAAATAGAAATTATTTTACAATAACCTAACTTCGCAATTAGTATTAAGAAAAAAACAAGATTTAAAAACCTCAACTCTCAGTGAGCACCATAGAAATACAAAGAAAGGTTATTACTTCAAAATATAAAACTCATAAGGATCCAGTGATAATTGTCCGCTAAGAGTAATATTACTTTGGGTCATTACATCTATCCATGATTTATTATTAATCTCTGTAGGCACAGTATAATTTATTGCTGTATTTCTCATGTTAATGATTATGACAACATCATCATTATTGTAGGATTTTTTAAAACAAGCAATATCATTATCAGGATAATAAGTATTATCACCATTTCTTGCAGCATTAGATTCAGAGTAAAACTGAAACATTTTTTTATAAGCCTCAAGCATATCAGGGTTGCTATTCCAATTAATGGTAGAGTTAGAAAAGAAAGGCACTGTATTAGCTGTCCCTACTTCCTGACTACCATAAATAAGAGGTACACCACCTGTAAATATGGTAACGGCAGATGCTGCCAAGGCACCATCAATACCATCAAAAAAGCTTAATGGCGACCCATCCCATGCTGACATATCATGATTAGTTGTAAAATGCAGCCAGTTTTTGCCTTCTTCAAGATTATTATATTCGTTTGTATAAGCCGAAAAAATATCAGATACCGGATCTCCTTCAAATACTCCTAAAACAGAGCTATAGAAACCCCATCCAAAATTGAGGTCAAAGCCAGCATCAAAATGGTCATCCCTTTCGCCTTCAGCAAAAAAGATAAAATCCCTGTTTGGAACTGAAGTGATAGTATCCCATGCTCTTTTCCAGAAACCATAAGGAACACCGTCGGCATAATCACATCTAAAGCCATCTATATTAGCTTCATACACCCAATACATCATTGCATCAACCATAGTATCCATCATATATGTATTACTATAATTAAGATCAGCAACATCAGTCCAATTAGTACCTTCTGGAGAAATAATGTTACCATCATCATCACGTGTATACCAGTAAATATTTTCAATCCACTCATTATCCCATGAAGTATGATTAGCTACCCAATCAAGAATAACAGCCATTCCCCTTGCATGAGCCTCATCTGTAAGCTCTCTGAGGTCATCAAGAGTACCATACTCAGAACCAACTGCCTTATAATTCCTCACACAATAAGGCGAATTAACAGAATTTACTTCACCATCAGGATAGATCGGCATAAGCCATATTACATTTACACTTAAGTCCTGAATATGGTCAAGCTTATCAATCACACCCTGCAAATCACCATCATCGCTAAATGCACGAAGGTTAACTTCGTACATAATCACATCATCTTTTTCAGGAACATCTTCAAAAGGGGTGCCGTACTGAGTATATTTTGATTCATCGTCGTTATTTGTTGGAGTATCAGGTTCAGCATCATCTTTCTGACATGATACAAATCCAATAATTGAGAAAGCTAAAATAAGCTGAATTGTAAGTCGTTTCATACTAATACTATTTCTATTTTATCACTACAAAAGTAAAGATTTAACAGACACCGTTTTTATAAAAAATATTAATAACAACAGCTCAATACCAATAGAAAGACATAATCAGCATTATACATTGCCGAAAACGATTGTTAAAGCCTGAATTATTTCGTAAAAATCAGAACCTTTATTCAATAAAAAGGCGAAACCACTCAAGTAATAAGAAATCAAACACTAATTAACAATTACCATCCTTCTCGTTTTTACATCATTAACAGATTTCAAACTATAGAAGTACATACCTGGATTCAGACTTTGAACATTAAGCTGAACATTATGAATACCTGGAGTTACAACATCATTTACAAGAGTATTAACCAGTTCTCCGACGCAATTATATACTTGCAGTGTTACATGAGTCTTCTCGCTTAAACTATAAGAGATTGTAGTATTGCTTACTGCAGGATTCGGGTAATTCTGGTTAAGAGTAAGCAATCTGTTTGATGCATTAAGCTCTTCAGTACTCAAATAATTATTCAATCTTCCCACTTTAAGGTAATATTTACCATTGATTTCATCATAAACCATATAAACCATAGGATTCACAGCCTTATCTGCAAAAATAATATTACTAAACCTGTCTTCCATATTACTTGTTATCAGTAAATCCTTTGAAATATCACCCTGTCCTGGTAAGTATTTTGTAAGATAGCTATAGTTCTCTCCAGCGCTGTTGATCATCATAAGCAAAGTAGTATCACCAACAACTGATGGCCTTATTACACCATAATACGTATTAAGCATTAATGTATCGATTATCCAGGGTTGAGAAGTAGATTTACTTAATAAAATCAGTTCATTGAAATCTGCCTCAGGGACTCTCTGCATTGCAATTCTGGCAACCGATTCATTGGAATAAGTACCCATTGCAACATTATAGGGATTATAAATAGTCTCAGGAATGTAAACATCAGTATAAATAACTCTGGTATTAGTCCAGTCACTGCCACCAAAAGCTTTCATTTCAATCTGACAATCATTACTCTGATACCAGATTGCATACAGTGAATCGCTATTAACAGTTAGTGAAGGAGCGTTTAATATTCTGGTATCAATAGCTCCCAGGTAATATGTATAAAGAGGGGAACCTGTTTCCCACGAGCCAGATGTATTATCAGAATAAACAATATTATATTGTGTAGCCCACCATGCATAATCATAGCTAATGTAATACTGATAAGATCCATAATTAACAATTTGGTTATCCATAAGATAACAAACAGTAGATCCATTCCCCTGTGCCGCCTGAATATCATGATCATTAATAACATTAACCTCTGTTACCCACTGATCATCATACTTATACACATAATTCATATGAGATGAGGGATATTCTGTAAATGTTGAATTATAAAGAGGCAAGCCTCTGTATTCATACATAACTTTAATATTACCAGAAAGATCAATAACCGCTGAGGGTGAATAAGCAAGATATCTGTATGAAGCTGATGAAGGAATAAAAACAGAAATAGTATCTGGTTCTGTCCATGACACTCCTGCATTAGATGACATCCGCATTATCACATTTTCATCAGTTTCCGTAGGAGAAATGTAGAAGAAATAGATGTTACCTGAATTATCAGTAACAATTGACTGGTTGCCATAGCGAAAGGAAGAATAACTTGAGTCAACCACAAAAAGTTCCTCAATCATTAGATTTTGTGACAGTAGAATACTTGTACACAACAAAGTAAAAAACAAACCAAGAGTAAAAGCTATAGTTCTCATAACAAACATTTTAGTGATGAATAAATATAGTTTATCTGAAATAAAAAGGCAATACAATTTTGTAAGTGCTATCAAGTATTGATTATTCGCACGAAAAAAATTATTAAACGTAAGGGGTTATGATTGAAATTGAGGACGAAGTTAGAAAAAGTCTGAAAGAATCAGAATAGGTAAAAACGCTTGCAAATAAAAAACCACCTACAATACTGTGTTTGTAAGTGGTTTGTTTCAATGTTGCCCGACCAGGGGTCGAACCTGGACTCTTCTGATTCAGAGTCAGACGTGTTGCCAATTACACCATCGGGCAATCTTTAATTCATTCCGCTTCATGCGTTATGAGGGCGCAAAATTAAAAAATCTTTTAACAAATATGCAAGTTTATACAAATTTTTTATCCATATAATTTAAATGATTCTACTACCAATTTAGTGGATAGAGATTTAAACCTCTATGTAAACAGAATAAAGCCTTAGTAAGTGTATAACTTGCAATCCCTTGTCAATAAAATTTGCTTTTAAATAGGCCCATTTGGTCTTTCTACTAATGAATTGATTATTTATCAAATATTTTCTTTTGTGTCAATACATATTTTCTTTTGTGAAATTAATAATCTGATGCGCATCAGAAACGATTCTCATGCGCATCAGGATAGTTTTTGATGCGCATCAGGATGATTCTTGATGCGCATCAGGATGACTTTTGATGCGCATCAAGTTTATGTTTTATGAGCACGAAAATACGAACTTGTCAACTTATAAAAAATTGCATGAAATATATAATTAGACTATTAGTTTTTATGAATACCACGAGGGAAAAGGTTTAACTTTCATAAAATAACGCAATAACTCTTCAGAAATTTTTTTACACACATTAACCTCAACCAATAAGCTCTATTTCTTGAGTTTTCCCATTGAATCTTTCTGTAAGTTAACTGATTATTTACGATTTAACTTATTGACTACTTCTGCCTATCCATGGTCTAATACAAAATCAAAAAAACCTTCTGTTAATTACTTTTTCATATTTTGGTTAATCCACTAAAACTTCAGTAGTACCATTAAAATAAACCGGAAACTATAAAAGTTCCCGGTTAATTGATTATTCCTACTTGTTATTATTTTGCTAGTATCTTCTTTTGTTATTAAACTTTCCGAATAATACTGCTGCTGATATTGTAAAAACATTAGACTTCATCGTCACGCCTGTATTAAAGTCATCTTGAGGCAATTGATTTGTTAACCCATGGATGTAGGAAGCAGATAATTGAAAACGATCTAACTGAACTCCTGCCTCAAAGTTTACACTGAAATCAAATGGTTTAATATTATCATTAGGACCCGTACCAACTGACTGATGATCGTTATCCCATTCACCATCTATTCTGTACAGATTAGTCATATATGTATTAATTGAAAACACAGGGCCAACTTTCCCAAATACACTAACGGGATCAAAATCATATTTATATCCAATATTCACCGGAATATCCACACAAATAACTACTTCAAACTCTCTGGAATCATATTCCACTTCATTTTTTACCCTGGTACTATCGTATCTGAATCCTCTAACGGCACCAAACACTCCGGGCTCAATATACAAGCCTTCATAAACTGGTATTTCCATAATAAATCCCAACCGTGGTGAAATAAGTCGTTGTGTATTAAAGTCATCATTAAATGAAGATCCATCATCACTCTTAGTTACGATGTTCGACAAATCCATACCCATTTTAAATCCTCCTTTTATCTGGGCATTTAATTGATTTACTGATAATGCTGCAATAATAATAACTGCGATAAGTACTATTTTTCTCATACTTTTAAAAATTTAGTTGTTAATAATAAGTTTATTTTCATTTGCTTTCTACTAATAAGAACCGACATTAACGACGACCTCTACGTTGTGTTGTTTTGCTGCCTGTTCGTGAACTTCTTTGTTTTAATTGTGTTGGAGCTTTATGCGTACTAAGGTTATTTGTACTTCTTCTGGTATTCAATTTTGATGCCTCTGATCTTCTTCCAGCATTGCTATTTTCTCTGGAAACCGTTTGCGTCCTGCTCTCTGAACGTGGCTTCCAATCATCATCAACCTTTCTACCTGTAGATTCCCTATTGTTATCATGGATTTTTGTTTCTCTTGAAGTGCGGTCACTCTCAGTCCGGGGTGCTATATTACGAGCATTCACAGAAGGATTATTATTATAAAAATCGTGTCGCGCGTGTGCATTATATATATTATAGGAGTTATTACTCCGGCGAACATTTACATGATTATATGTATTATGAATATTTATATTAACCTGAACATTATTGTGATAACGTGGTGGAGGCACAGGAGGCCATGGATGATAAAAATGCGGATAATATCCCCAATGAAAAGGAGATACCCATGGATGATACAAAGGTCCCCAAAACCATGTAATAATAACAGGAGGGTGCACATAAACAGGCTCAATTATATAATTAGGACCATACATATTTACATCACCCACTACTTGCACAGTAGTATTATCTTTCTCATCTTTCTCCACATCAATGGTTGCAACATCCTGATATTTATCTTTACCCATAACAGCCTGAATAGTCACCACATGTGTGTTATTTTCTGAATCTTCAACAACACGCAAATAGTCAACTTCACCATCATGATTAAGGTCCAGATTAGAAATATGGGAGTCAGGGTCGTTCAGTCTCTTTTCGAAATCTTCAAGATCATTGGATTCGCCAAATACAGAAGCCACAGCTTTAAGATCCAGATTTTGTGCTACACTATCACTGGTAGCTGTAACAGTTGTTACATCCTGTGATATAAGATTAATAACAAAAAAAGCAGAAAGTATTAGCAGCATCAGTTTTTTCATCTCATTACGATTATGATTATTCTGATGTTTTTTCACACAGGCAATCAACTTTAAAATTCTCATCTACTTTTCAATTTGGCATTACGCAGTACAAAGCTAATGAGATTTTTAAAACCAACCTAATAAAAAGTAAATATAATTCGATATTCCTATATATAAATACGAAATCTTTCGCTCTCAAAAAGAAAATACAATCTTTATTTTCTTTTCGCCCAACTATCCCTTAAAGGAACTGTTCTGTTTATAATAAGTTTACCTTCCGCACTTTCTTTATCAATACTAAAGTAACCTAAACGCTGAAATTGCATATTGTCGCAATTATTAAGATCTGTTACAGAAGGCTCAATAATACAATCCTTAAGCACCTTCAGTGAGTCAGGATTAAGAAATTCTTTAAAATCTTTATCTTTATGACCAGCAGGGTCTTCATCAAGGAAGAGTCTGTCGTAAAGACGAACTTCAGCATTAACACCTTCAGTGGCACTTACCCAGTGGATTGTTCCTTTAACCTTTCTGTTAGCACCAGTTCCACCAGATTTAGTATCAACATCATAAGTACAATAAATTTCCTCTATATTACCATCAGCATCTTTCTTATAATCTTCGCATTTAATAATATAGGCACCAATAAGGCGTACTTCACGATCAGGACCCAATCGGAAAAACTTCCTTGGAGGATCTTCCATAAAGTCATCTCTTTCAATAAAAATTTCTTTTGTGAAAGGAACCATACGGGTACCTGCATTTTCATCATTAGGATTATTATTAACCGGGAGTTGTTCAATTTCGTTTTCCGGATAGTTAGTAATAATCACTTTAACAGGATTAAGCACAGCCATTTTTCTCGGGGCAACCTTATTAAGATGCTCACGCACGCTGAATTCAAGCAGACTAACATCTATTACATTATCACGTTTTGCCACACCAATACGATCAGCAAACCAACGAATAGACTCGGGCGTGTATCCCCTTCGGCGAAAGCCTGAGATAGTAGGCATACGCGGATCATCCCAACCTGAAACATATTTTCCCTGAACAAGCTCAAGCAACTTGCGCTTACTCATTACTGTATAACTAAGATTAAGGCGCGCAAACTCAATCTGCCTTGGGCGATAAGATCCTTCCACAATCTGATCAAGAGCCCAATCATATAAAGGACGATGAATTTCAAACTCTAAGGTACAGATAGAGTGTGTAATACCCTCGATAAAATCCGACTGACCATGAGCCCAGTCATACATAGGATAAATACACCATTTGTCGCCGGTACGATGATGCGTTTGATGCAGTATCCTGTACATAATAGGGTCACGCATATGCATATTTGGCGAACTCATATTAATTTTAGCACGCAGAACCATTGCTCCGGTAGGGAATTCCCCGTTTTTCATCTTAGCAAATAACTCCAGATTCTCTTCCACAGGACGATTTCTGTATACACTTTCAATACCCGGGCGAGTTGGAATACCACGCTGTTCACTTATTAATTCCTGAGGTTGTTCATCAACATATGCTTTACCTTCTTCAATTAATTTAATAGCCCATTCATAAAGCTGTTCAAAATAATCAGAAGCATATTTTGGCTCACCATCCCATTCAAAACCTAACCAACTAATATCTTCTTTAATGGAATCAACATATTCAACATCTTCCTTAGTTGGGTTAGTATCGTCAAATCTAAGATTACAAAGTCCGTTGTATTCATCAGCTAAGCCAAAGTTCAGACAAATGGATTTAGCATGGCCAATGTGAAGATATCCATTAGGTTCCGGGGGGAAACGTGTATGTATTCTTCCTTCATTTTTGTTCTCCGTGATGTCTTCTTCAATTATTGCCTCAATAAAATTTAACGATTTTTTTTCTTCTTCAGGAAATTCCATTTTTTCCAGTGTTTCAATTATTAATAAGTAAATGCAAAATTACACATTAGTATTTAAAGTTTAACATTGGGGTTCAAGTTTAATATTTAAAATTCAAAGTATGCTTCTATCCTGATAAAGTTCAGGTCTTCAATGTCTCCATTTACATTATATGATGTTCGCAATTGTACACATGTTGTTTTGCAACCGAACAGAAAAAAAAACATTACAAAAGCAAAGTTAATCTATATATCTGTATTTATGCGTCTTACATATTTTGGCACGGTGTTGGAATAACTCTTTATGCAACCATTAATAAAAATTAAAAATATTGTATCATGAAAACAAGAATCGCAATCATTACATTGATATTAGGAGTATTCTTTGCAGGAAGTGCAATGGCAAACATGCCTGTTCCAGCATCAGAAGATGCCACTAATGACATCTCAAAGTACTTAAAGAAAAATCTTACATATCCGAACTTCGCATCAGAATCAAACCTTGAATGTTCAGTAATAGTAAGCTTGATTGTTCAGGAAGACGGCAGTTTAAAAGTAGATGCTGCCAACTGTGTAAACTGTTGTATGAGAGACCATGTGGTAAAAGAAATCAACAGTCTTAAAAAGGAAGATTTTAAAAAATACGCAGATCAAAACCTTTTAGTAAAAGTAAAATACAATCTGTATTAATTATGTTTTCTTAACATCTCTCAAACATACATCCAGGGCTGCTTAAGCCCGTTTATTAAACCCGCTTCCCGGCGGGTTTTTCTTTTTTTATATTTTTGTATAAACTTCATTCATGAGCGGTTACGGTAATAAATATAAAATTTGGAAAACAAATCACAGGTTTATTGATTCAAATAAAAAGAATATAAAGCTTATTTTCTTTGCTTTTATTGTTGGAATTATTGCCGGACTTGCAGGAACAGTATTCCGTGCATCGCTTTTTTACATAGAGAAACTTAAAGATTACATTTACCATACATATAGCAATAATGAAATAACAGGGTGGTTAATTGCATTTGTTTTTACTACAATTGGAATTGCCGTAAGCATTATTCTGGTAAGAAAATACGCACCTGAAGCTTCAGGAAGCGGAATACAGGAGATAGAAGGCGCACTTGATAATGTACGCCCTATGCGCTGGAAGAGGATCTTACCGGTTAAGTTTTTTGCTTCTCTGTTTTCACTTGGTGGTGGAATGCTGCTAGGACGTGAAGGCCCAACAATACAGATTGGTGCAAATATTGGTAAAATGGTACGTGATGTTTTCAAACAACATGAAGATCATACTAATCCATTGGTATCATCAGGTGCTGCTGCCGGTCTGGCATGCGCATTTAATGCTCCTTTTTCAGGAATAGTATTTGTTATTGAAGAAATGCACAGTCATTTTAAGTATAGCTTTTTCTCTTTAGCAGCAATTATGGTGGCTTCCGGGACGGCTGACTTTATTGTAAGGTTGTTGATTGGGACTGATCCCATCATTCAAATGACTGTTTTTCCTGTTCCAGAATTATCAGGTATATGGCTGTTTGTTCTCCTTGGCCTGTTATTCAGTCTGCTCGGGCTTTCTTTTAACAAACTACTGGTATTGTCTCTAGATATCTTTAAAAAAATATCATCTAAATCTATTATCTATACAATAGCAATAGTATCAGTTCTGCTGACTTCCATTGGACTTTTCTGGCCATCAATGATTGGAGGTGGATATTCAACAATATTCCAGGCGCTTAATAATTCATTCTCTTTGTCGTTTCTCTTCCTTCTTGTTATAGGACGTTTTATCCTGACAATAATCAGCTACGGTTCAGGTGCACCGGGAGGAATCTTTGCTCCTATGCTGGTAATTGGAGTTACTTTCGGACTTATATTTGGTGTTGTTATGCATAATCTATTACCTGATATCGTGCATCATCCAGGTATTTTCGCCGTTGCCGGTATGGCAGGAATTTTTGCCTCTACGGTTAGGGCACCATTAACCGGACTGGTACTAGCAGTGGAAATGACTTTTAACTTCGAACTTATCCTGCCTCTTATCATTACTACTGTTACAGCATCTGTAATTACAACGCAATTGGGAAATAAACCTATTTACACTGTTTTGTTACATCGTACTTTGAAAGAGGAAAATGATCAGGAAAAATAACTAGCTACAACATTTTGTGTTTTCAGCATCTCATAATTCTTATCTTTGAAGTTCAATTTAATAAGATGTTCAAAAATACTATTGCATTATTCCTGTGTTCTTTTTTTACCTTAATAATGCACTCACAAAATAACCTGCAAATTAAAGTATATCAATGCTACAGAACTATTAATAATGTTGTTGTTGACGGTGATGTTTATGACAACGTATGGAAATCTGTTCCCTGGAGTGATTTCTTTAATGATATCGAACATCCGCAAAAGCCCCAACCATATCTTCAAACAAGAATGAAAATGCTGTGGGACAACAATTATCTTTACATAGCAGCTGAAATAGAAGAAGATAATATATGGGCCACTCTCAATAACCATGACCAGATTATATATCGGGATAATGATTTTGAAGTGTTTATTGATCCTGATGGTGATGGATTAAATTATTTTGAGATTGAGATAAATGCTTTTGAGACTATACTTGACTTATTTCTCCCTAAACCATATGATGATAATGGCCATCCGGATTTACTTTGGAATGCAGAAGGTTTAAAAAAAGCTGTAAAATGCTATGGAACTATAAACGATACTACAATTAAAGATACTAAATGGACGGTTGAATTGGCAATCCCTTGGACTTGTTATAAGGACAAGGATTCTTTAGTAAAAAGACCAGATAACAATGATTCATGGAGAATTAATTTTTCCAGAGTACAATG
Organism: Bacteroidales bacterium; assembly: GCA_963676635.1. GTDB lineage: Bacteria > Bacteroidota > Bacteroidia > Bacteroidales > F082. The sequence goes on along the minus strand of OY781105.1, from coordinate 2,674,539 downwards.
GGAGGCACAATACTATAATGGGAAATATAATAAAACAAAAGATACAATAACTGGAAGTACACTACCTGAAAACAACTGGACATGGTCGCCACAAGGTGTCATTAACATGCATTTACCAGATAAATGGGGAAAGGTGACCTTCAAAGACACTATTTATCCTAAAAATATACAACAATGGACAGATGATGGCTATCCACGATATTGGGTCTGGAAAGGTGGGAAAATAAACGATATACTTTCATTGGAAAAAACATTACGTACACTTGATGATGCAGGAATTCATGGTCTACTCTACAGAGGAAGCGCCAATGATATTAAAAAAATTATTCCTCTGGCCCATCAGTATAATATAAAGGTGCATGCATGGTTCTGGACAATGAATCGCGGAGATGCTCAAAAAGAATGGCTTAGTGTTAATCAGGAAGGATACTCATTAGCTGACAAAAAAGCATACGTTGATTACTACAAATTTATGTGTCCTGCATTACCGGAAGTGAAAGATTATCTAAAACAAAAACTTAGTGAGTACATTTCCATTGATGATATCGACGGCATTAATATGGACTATATCAGATATGTGGATGTTTTTCTCCCTGAAGGACTAAAATCAAAGTACGGAATCACACAGGACAAGGTTCTTCCTGAATATGATTATGGCTATCATCCATATATGCGAGAACTCTTTTTAAAGAAATATGGAAAAGACCCGCTTGCTTTAAATGATACAGGAGATATTAATAAATGGGAAGATTTCAGATTATTACAGTTGGATAGTACGGTTGCTATCTTACGCAATTTTATATGGGAAAATAACATAAGTGTTTCAGCGGATGTGTTTCCAACACCAGAAATGTCATCACGTATGGTAAGGCAAGACTGGAAAAACTGGAAGTTGGATTGCTATTTCCCTATGGTTTATCATAATTTCTATAATGAACCCATAGAATGGATCGAACAAATTATCAAAGAAGACATTAATGTAGTCAGTGATAGTGCTAAAGTATTCTGCGGAATTTATCTGCCAGCATTAAAAGATAGTAATAACTTGTATAAAGCTATTAATGCTGCCTTAAAAGGAGGTGCCAATGGTGTAGCGTTTTTCAATTATAATAACCTTGACGAAAATATGATAAAACAGATTAAGCAGTTAAATGCAGAAAATAAGTCTCCTAATACTTTATGGACAACAATAAATATGTTAGATAAATAAAAAGAGTTATTTTAGCTGTTACTATTGAAATTTTTTGAAAATATGACTATTAACTTGCTTGATATAATAATAATTGTTCCTCTTCTGTATTTTGCATGGAATGGGTATAAAAAAGGATTTGTAACCGAACTTGCTTCATTGGCAGCTCTGGTGCTAGGACTGTATATGGCTTTCTATTTCTCAGATTTTGCTGCTGAAATGCTAAACGATCTTTTTGAGATAAATCCTAAGTATGTTGCAGTCTTTGCCTTTATCCTTACTTTTATTGTTGTAATATTTCTTGTAATAACAGCAGGTAAGATTGTTCAAAAATTTATTGATGTTCTGCTTCTTGGCTTCTTAAACAAATTCGCAGGTGCCATTTTTGGAATACTAAAAGGCGCCCTACTGTTAAGCGTTATATTCTTTGTACTCAATTATTTTCATATTAATGATTACATTATAAAGCCAGAGGCTAAGCAAAAATCACTCTTTTACGAACCAGTGGAAGATATTGCCCCTGCCCTTTTTTCATGGATAAATTCAGCAAACTTTGATTTTGATTTTCCTCATAAGGAAGAAATGAAAGATGCTGTTAATGATATTTATTAATCAACATAATTTATTATCTGGTTTATGAGTTAAACTTACACACCAATACTACAAAAATATACTACAATGGATGATCAGAGATATACCTACAGCTATCCCCGAGCCTCACTTACAGTTGATATGATAGTACTTAGAAAACCCTGTAAGGATGGTGAAATATTGCTAATACAACGCCTTAATCCGCCTTTTCAGAATCAATGGGCTCTTCCGGGTGGATTTATGGATATGAATGAAACTTTGGAAGAGGCAGCAGATAGGGAACTATTTGAGGAAACAGGCCTTAAGAACGTTCCCATAAATCAGTTTAAAGCTTATAGCACAATTAACCGAGACCCCAGGGGAAGAACAATTTCTGTTGTATTCTTAGGAATTGCTACAACAGATTCAACTATTAAAGCCGGCGATGATGCTAAAAATGCCAGATGGTTTAAAGTAAATGACTTACCTGAACTAGCCTTCGATCATAAAATAATTGTCGAGGAAGCTATTCAAATGTTAAAGGAAAACATGAAAGGATAGTGTGAGATAAAAAACAGTGGGAACAAAAGACTAAAAAAAAGCTCATGTTCATAACTTATGTCTTACTACCTTTTACCTTGCTACAACAAACCTGTAATTAGTTGAGGTGTTTTGATTATGAGCATTAAGAATATAAGTACCATTTTCCAGATTTTCAATATCGAACATCAATACAGACTGTTGAGAGTTTATATTACCAACCTCCATAACTCTTTGTCCGTTTAAGTTAAATATCTCCACTATCAACTCATCTGTATTTTCATTAACAGGAACTGAAATCGAATTACTGGCAGGATTCGGATAAGGTATCCCGATAAGAGAAATGCCGTTATCAGCAACAGGGAAAACAGCACTAGTGTTATTCAAATCAATATTTATCTCAATATTATTTACAACAGGTTCAATAAATGTAAGCTGTACATACTCTTTATCAGAAGCAATGCCTGTAACTTCTGGATAAATATAATATCCTCCAAGGTTTATCTGATCGAAATCAAACCCTCCCCGATCATTTGAGTATCTATAAGTAAGCATATTGTCTGATTCATCAAACAGATAAACCTGAACTCCGACAGCATTATCATCAAGCCTTCCAATTTCCTGATTATTAATATACTTAACATTGCCACCTATCATACCATTACCATTTATAATGCCATTAGCAACTTCAAGTTTTATATCATATTCCCATGACGTAGAACCCAGGTTAATTATTTGGGCTTCCTGCCAGTAAAACTCATTACCATAATAGGTGGGAAGCAGAACGCCATAATATTCCGATTCTTTTCGTGGTTCTATTTTTACAACATAATTCCCTTCCGGAACCTGATAAAAATAATAATAACCCAAAGTATCAAAAGCAAAAGTATCGACGGCTATGTACTTTTCATACTGATCTACATAGTACAAATAAGCATAGCCTTTATCTATTGGAAAATGAACTGAAAAAGCATGCCCTCCCATATGATAATACTCCATATCAGTAGAATAAACTTGTTTCGAAATATCGCCCTGCAAATAAGTTCCAGCACTTTCTACTATTACATGTAGCTTAACTTTGAACAATCCATACTCCTTATAAGTATGTTCAGGGTTTGCTTCTATGGACGTAGTACCATCACCAAATTCCCACAAACGGGCTATAATATTATCACTCTTTGTCAGATCAACAAATTTAAAGGTCAGGTTATCATCATTTTGTTTCTGAAAGACTTTAAAACGCGCCTGAACAATTTCTGTATGACCATTATAATAAATAGCAAAATTGGCAATTAATATACTTTTTGTTCTTTCAATAAATCTGTAATGAACTATAGTATCGATGGCTTTCCCTTCCTGATCTGTTGTAGAAACGACAAAAGCACCATTAGATGATGTTGTTGGTATTGTATCGTAATAATAACCCTCATCATCCGTAAAAACCTCATGAATATATTCACTATATTTGTCGGTAATCTCACTATTCGATATAACAACTCTATGATCAGGAACAGGCATTCCCTTTTGAATACTGGTTACCTGCCCGGAGATAATCACTTCATGCATATCAACTTTTGATTGTGAAAACAGTTCATTACCTGAAGTAATAAATGTTAACAGCGAAAAGGCGATAATAAATTGTAATATATGTTTCATCAGATTTTCATAATTTATTTGATATTGTAACTCAGTCCAATTCTCAGAGTAAACCCTGAAGATGAAGGCAGTATTTCAGAGTTCTGATAAATACTGTTAGTATAATATCTGAAACCTGGTTCCAGAGTAAGTGAAATATTATCTTTTAGTTTATAGTCCATACCAAAACCAAGCCACATCTGCATATAGAAATCTGATCTTCGTGGTAAATTATTTTTTAGACTAATTATATCAGCATCATTTGTTGGCGGTTTAGGATTATCTATCCATTGCGATACTTTAAAATTAAAAGCAGGCCCTGCAAACACATAAAAATCCAAAGGCATATTACTATTTTTCCACTGATAGCCAACAAGTAAAGGAACTTGCAGGAACATGTATTTATTTACAACACTTGAAACAGTAACATGTCGTACTGAATCCCATATCTCAACCTTTTTTGTATGATAAACAGGAATTACATTACCTGAAACAGTATCAAACGTTACATCATACACATCATCATAAGAGCCCATATACTCATTAGTAACATAGTTTATTCTTGCATAACCTCTATCGCGTGCATATGAAAGGCCAATGCCTGATCTTATAAACCAGTGCTTATTTAAATAATATGTTGGCTCAACATTAAATGAATATGTTCCCAAGACCTCGACAGAGTCAATTGAGCTTGTTGAGAATTCAGGAGAAAGTAAAAAGGATGTTTTCCATCTTGTTACTTGATCCTGTCCAGTAATATCAGGCAATATTAATGTTTCAGCAGCTTCAGAATAATTCTTATCCCCCACAGAATTTAAATCATGTTCCACATTTCTACTAAGCTTATATTGATTCTCATAACCAACTATACTTGTTAAATAAAAGTCTTCTCGGGTTAGTTCAGCATCATTTTCATAATTTGTTTCTGAATCAAAATTCATTGTACTGCCACCAGCACTTTCGAAATTAGTATTCTTTGGTAATACTTCTTTAGTACTATTTTCAATATTGTGAATTTCATTCTCCGGAACTTCTTCACTCAACTCTCTACTTTGAGTTGTAGGTTGAAATGATAAAGAAGTAGTTTCATTACTTTCAGTAACATCCTTGTTCATCTGTATATTAGATGGTTTTGCGATATTATCAGAGCTAACAGCCACTTGCTGTCCTGCCAAGTAACCATTTTGCTTCTCTGTAATAGAATAATCATCGGCAGGAAGAAAAGAAAAATATCCGATAACAAGAAGTACCAGCACAATTACAGATGCAGCTACATTTCTTGTGTTAAGATACCTAAACCTATTTCCACGATTAATTCCCTTTTGAACACCTTCCCAAACATGATCTGGAGGTTCAGGGGCAAAATCGCTAAACTTTTGCCTTATAAGTTCTTCTATTTGCTTATTATTTTCCAAGTTTTTCATTTTTGTCTAGTTCATCCAGTTTCTTTTGTAACGAAACTCTGGCTCTTGAAAGTTGTGATTTAGATGTGTTTTCAGATATTTCAAGCATTTTACCAATTTCTTTATGAGTGTACCCTTCTATAATGTTAAGGTTAAACACCATTCTGTAGCCATTGGGTAAATCTTTGATAAGATTCAAAATTTCATCCGCCGACATTTTTTCAACAACGGTACTGTCTTGCTTTAATTTACCTTGATAGTGTTCAATTTCTGTGTTAATTCCCTGTTTTATTTTCTTCTTATAATAATTAATAGCAGTATTAACTATTGTCCTTCGTACCCACCCTTCAAAAGAGCCCTCACCGCGAAAATCATTAATATGATTAAATATCCTGATAAAGCCATCCTGAAGAATATCATCAGCATCTTCGTTAACCAACGCAAAACGCAGACAAATCCCGTACATCTTGGGCGCAAAATAGTTATAAAACTCTCTTTGCGCTTTAGAGTCATTTCTTTTCAACTTTTCTATGAAGGTATCATTCAACTCCATTATCGGGATTTTATTCAGGATTACCTGTCTTAAAAAACCCGGCAAGGTAATAAAATACCTCCAAACTTTAAGTTATGACATTCAATTTTTAAAAATGGTTGCACTTTTTTTAATGAATCACTCTATTTATATAACATAAATTGATGTTAAGTAAATGTATCAAAACCAGCTATTGATTATCAGGTCATTAATGTTATTAAGCAAAGTGTCCTTCTGTGTTGGTTTGGTTAGAATTTTATCAATTCCTGCCTGCCGCGAGACCTCAATAATCTTATCGCTAAGGTAATCTGTCTCTGCAAGTATTGGTATCATAGAATTTTTAGATCTTATTATTTTCGCAAATTCCGCAGCATTTATTACCGGAAGATCATAGTTAATAATAACAATATCAGGATTATTCTCATGATAAAGCCTTATAGCCTCATCACCAGTCTTTGCCCTGATAATCTTAGCTCCTGTTTTACCAAGGATCATTTTTTTAAGATTTGAATCCACTTCTTCATATTCTGCAATTAGTATAGTTGTGTTATTCCAGTCATAGATACTATCTTCAATTACATGAACAGGAGTTTTTGTCTTAAGAGATACTATTGAATCTGCAAGATTGAGGAAAAATGTTGACCCCGAACCAATTTTTGATTTCATGGTTATATTTCCAGTAAGTAACGTTGCCATGCCTCTGGAAATAGCTAAACCAAGTCCAGACCCTCCTATTGATCGTGTTGATGAATTATCAACCTGGCGGAAATGTTCAAATATGCTCTCATGATATTTTGGCTCGATTCCAATTCCTGTATCTTTTACATAAAAGCTTATGGAATTATTGTCTTTTATTGTAAAACCAATTTCTATATATCCTTCTTTTGTGAAAACAAATGCGTTATCAACAAAACTGTGGATTATCTTCTTCAACTTAACCTTATCTGTCAGGATTTCTACATTCGAATAATTTTCATCGTAAGAATACCTGAGATCAACATTTGGTTTTTTATGCTTGAATTGAAACTTTGCACTGCTATCATGGATCTCTTTGAGCAATTCAATTGCATTTACTTTCATTTTCCTGACATCCATCTGACCTGTTTCAATCTTACTGATATCTATCAAGTCTTCAATTCTCTTTAACAAAACATCACTACTGCTTTTTACAATATCTGAATATTCCCTGCGCTCTTCAGTAGTTACATCCTGTAATAACAATAATTCAAGGAAACCCTGAATATGATTTAATGGGGTACGTATCTCGTGCGACAAGTTACTAAGGAAAGCTGTTTTTAACATGTTTGCTTCTTCAGCCTTATCTTTTGCTACAATAAGATTCTTTTCTGCTATCTTTCTTTTTGTAATATCACCTATTATTATCATATAGGAAATAACTTCTTCTTCCTGGGAAATAATAGTGATGCCTCGTATTCTGAATCTGTTATCCTTATTACCTACTCTGGGAAAACTCAACTCGTGATCAAATTGAATTTGGTTATTAACAAGATTTTGTATCTTCTTCTTTAACGCATTGTTATCAAAATATTTAAAATCGCATATGTGTGTATAGCCATTAAGAACTTTATTATCAATATCAAAGAGTTTTATAAATGATGTATTTGCTATCTGCATTTTTCCCTCCAGATCAATTGTAAGAATAGCAAGAGGAACATTATCAAGGATATGGCCATAATAAGTCACTGGTTTATCAGGCAAACCATTTATTAGTTGCAAAGCAGCATTTTCACTTTCCAGCTTAAGAATACGCTTTCTTAGCATAGCATTTTGTGCTTCAACCGACTTACTTGTATGTTGCTTTTTATCCATGTTTTTTAGTAAACAGATATCTAATACGTATATTTTTTAATAATGTTTCGCGTAACCTATTTAGCATTTAAAAATAACAACAATCTCTTATGCAGAAATGTTAAGAATAGGGTATAACTTTCCCAAAGAAAGACACCTTTCTACTTATTAGTACCATTTTACAGACAAATTAGACCCCTCAGAGCCTTTTTTTTTTAAAGTTTTTTATTTATTCCATTAATATCACCAATTCAGCATAATCTGTACTATCCATATATATAATGTTTCCATTTACTGAATGATTATTCATTTGATTAATTATTTCCGGGAAGTTATCTCTACCGATACCTACATCAGCAAGAGATATAGGAGCTCCAATGCCATAATGCATACGTACAGGATTATAGGCTATGAAGTTACTCATGCTATTTATACTTTTTTATTATTTTTTTCTTTCTTAATGATTCCAGAATCTCAGCAGAGATTTCTTCAACAGGCTTATTAGTAACATTAATTATTGTCCATTTGGGATTACGTTTAAATAGTCGCATGGCATAATTCAGCTCTTTCTTAATATAATTTCTGTTGGAATAATCGCCGGTTGCTCCTCCCAGATGTACATCTCTGACTTTTCTTAATTCTTCTAATCTGTGAGCATATGTATTAAGACAAAATACCCTTTCATGAGGAATATTAAACAGTGTTTCAGGTACTGGCATATCAAGAATTATTGGTACATTAGCAACAAACCATCCTTTATAAGCCAAATATACGCTCAATGGTGTTTTAAAAGTCCTTGATACCCCAATTAGTACAATATCGGCTTTTTCCAATTCTTCCCATCTTTGACCATCATCATGTCTTAATGTATATTCTACCGCCTCTATACGCTGAAAATATGCTCTGTTAAGTTTATAATAAATACCGGGTGTTTCTGTTGGTGTATCATTAAAGTTATGTGTTAATTGTGCCAGCAGAGGTCCCATTATGTCAATAGCACCCACATCATGCAGTCTGCTATGCTCAAGCATAAAATCACGTAACTTCTTAGATACTATCGTGTGAACAATAACACCATTTATCACAACAGCCTCTTTAATAACATCCAGTATCTGTTCTTCAGTCCTTATATTTGGACGAACATATGTTTTCACTTCAGTGCCATCAAACTGAACAAGGGCTGAATTAAGTGCTTGTCTGGCTGTGCGCCCTGTACCATCTGATACAATAAATACATTTTGCGTCATATCCCCAGGGGTGTTAAGTGTTCATTTTGTAAAGTTACATTAAAAAGATAAATATTATTCTATCTGTTAACTAATATCAACTGTTTTACCTTTAAATTGAAACAATATAATTGTATTTACTTGTTTTTCGTAACTTCGCCGCCTGAAATATCACAGTTATATTTTAATGTGATTTTATTAATATTTATTGACAATCAAAATTTTAAGGCATGTTGCGAACACACACCTGCGGCGAACTAAACATAAACAATGTAAATAATACTGTTACCCTTTCCGGATGGGTACAAAAAATTCGTGATAAGGGAGGACTTATCTGGATAGACTTACGCGACAGATATGGTATTACTCAGTTAATCATGGAAGAAGGCAGAACAAACGAAGGTGTTGTTAATATTGCCCGTGAACTGGGACGTGAATTTGTTATTCAGGTATCAGGTGAAGTAATTGAAAGAGAATCAAAGAATCCTAATATTCCTACAGGAGAGATTGAAATTGATGTAAAAGATATCGCAATACTTAATAAATCCAAATTACCTCCTTTCACTATTGAAGATAATACTGATGGTGGTGAAGAACTTAGGATGAAATACCGTTATCTCGACTTGCGTCGTCGTCCGGTTATGAAAAATCTTGCTCTGAGAAACAGACTTTCCATTGAAACAAGAAAATATCTCGACAGTAAAGAGTTTTTTGAAATTGAAACGCCTTACCTTATTAAATCAACACCCGAAGGTGCGCGCGATTTTGTTGTTCCTTCACGTATGAATGAAGGACAGTTTTATGCATTACCTCAATCACCTCAAACTTTTAAACAATTATTGATGGTTGCGGGCTACGATCGCTACTATCAGCTGGTTAAATGCTTCAGAGATGAGGATCTAAGAGCTGACAGACAGCCGGAATTCACTCAAATAGACTGTGAAATGGCATTTGTAGAACAAAATGATATTTTAAGCACTTTTGAAGGAATGGTTAAATACCTTTTTAAAACAGTAAAAGGTATTGATATCCCTGAACTTCCTCTTATGGAATATGCAGATGCTATGAAATATTATGGCAGCGATAAGCCGGATATACGCTTCGGAATGAAATTCGTTGAACTCAACGATGTTGCACAAAATAAGGGATTTAAGGTGTTTGATGATGCTGAATTAGTGGTTGGTATTGCAGCCGATGGATGTGCCTCATATACAAGGAAACAACTTGATAAACTTACTGACTTTGTAAAGCGCCCACAAGTTGGTGCAAAAGGTCTTGTTTATGTAAAATGTAATGAAGATGGTTCATTTAAATCTTCCGTAGATAAATTCTTTGATCAGGATGCTCTTGCAGCATGGGCTGAGAAAATGAACGCCAATGCTGGTGATCTGCTTCTCGTCCTGTCAGGTGAAAAAGATGCAGTACGCAAACAAATGAACGAACTGCGTCTGGAAATGGGTAATCGTCTTGAACTTAGAAATCCTGAAGTATTTGCTCCTCTGTGGGTTGTGGACTTCCCACTGCTTGAATGGGATGAAGACACAAAACGTTTCTACGCAATGCACCACCCCTTTACTTCACCAAAAGCTGAAGATATTAAGCTTCTTGATACTAATCCAGGTGATGTTAGAGCTAACGCTTATGATCTGGTTATCAATGGTGTTGAAATTGGCGGTGGATCAATACGTATCCATGACAGAGACCTACAGAAACTGATGTTCAAACATCTGGGATTTACCGATGAAGAAGCACAGGAACAATTTGGCTTCCTTATGAATGCCTTTGAATATGGTGCTCCTCCTCATGGTGGTATTGCTTTAGGATTTGACAGACTTGCTGCTCTTTTCGGAGGTCAGGATTCAATTCGTGACTTTATTGCTTTTCCTAAAAATAATTCCGGCCGTGATGTGATGATTGACTCTCCTTCAGAGATTTCTAATGAACAACTGGACGAATTGAGGATAAAATTGTTGTCATAATCAGTAGACCGTAATCCTACTATTAAATAGTTTATCAGATAGCTTATTCCTTTTTATCTGACAGAATCATAAAAACTTATGGTTATTGCCTGGTGAAATATCTGTTCCTTTATTTAGCAAAAAAAAAATAATATCAAACTAACTTTTGGTAATATAAAGTAACTTGAAGAGGATAATCGAAAAAGTAGGCTTTGCCTTCCACATTGCATAAGGAGGCTGTATTTTTCATCATGCAAAAATCGTCACTTGATAAAACACCTATTTTCTCTTGTGTAAACACCTGTTTTCTCTTGTGTAATTAACATTCTGATGCGCATCAGGATCAGTCGTGATGCGCATCAGGATTGTTTCTGATGCGCATCAGAATATTGATTTGTCAGCTAATAATAAGTAATTATAGAAATGAAAATTTGCTATTGAAGCTCTTTCATATGGTGTTTTTACCTGACCAAATAAATCCAGGTCTGCACATAGGACAATAAATATTATTATCATTTCATTTCTTGGTAATTAATTCACTTTCATTAATTTTGCTATTTATGCTAATTATTATTGATTTATGAAGCATTTTCTAATTATTACAGCAGCTTTTCTATTACTATTTCTCAATATTAAAGCCGAAGACACAATAAGAGTTGGGATTAGTGACACTCCTCCTTTTATTATAAAAACAAATACTGGCTATAAGGGGGCATGTATTGATATGTGGCAAAGCATTGCTGACTCACTCAATGTAGCATTCCTGTATTATGAATATCCACTGTCATCTATTACCAACGCTCTTGACAGTAACGATATTGATATTGCTATTTCACCTCTCACTATAACCAGCAACAGAATCAAGAAATACTATTTTTCACAGCCATACTATATTACAAGTTTGGCTTACGCTATTAGAAAGGATAGTGGCGACTTTTGGGGATCATTCTTATCAGACTTCTTTTCATGGAATTTCTTTAAAGCTCTTTTCTCGTTATTCAGCATAATTTTTATTTTCGGGATTATTACCTGGCTAATGGAAAGAAAAAAAAATCATTCTCAATTCCGAAAAGATCATAAAGGTCTGGGTGACGGTATATGGTGGTCGGCAGTTACAATGTCAACTGTTGGATATGGTGATAAATCGCCCCGGACTGCTGCGGGAAGAATTTTGGCAATCATTTGGATGTTTACTGCTGTAATTGTAATATCCAGCTTTACTGCTTCTATATCGTCTAGCCTTACAGTTCACAGATTAAAATCAAGAATTAACAATATTGATGATTTGAGAAAGGTTAATGTTGGGACAATTAAAAAAACCGGATCATCTGAGTTTCTTAATCAATATAAGATCTATTATAAAAATTTTCAAACAGTCAACGAAGGTATTGATGCTTTGAATTCATGTTATATAGATGCTTTTGTTTTTGATGACGCAGTTTTATCTTACTTTGTTGAAAGAAGTTATCATAAAGATAATGTACAAGTAATTCCCAGTGCTTACTTTAAAGAATATTTCAGTATTGCTTCAAAGGATCAGGAACTTATTAACCAAATCAACTACTATCTGATTTCCTATGTTGATAGTCCGGTATGGATTAATGAACTGGATAAATACCATATAAAATACAGAGATTAATAAATGAACAAACACAAACTGTATTTAGCACCTTTTCAGGGAATTACAACATTTACCTATAGAGAAATCTATACGCGCTACTTCAAGGGTATTGATAAATTATATACCCCTTTCTTCGTAGGAGTACAAAAGATATCAGGATTGGAAAAGAGAGCCACCGATCTGAATGTAACCTATCACAACAAAATTGAAGTTATACCACAGATACTTTCAAAAGATGCTGATGAAATTATCCGCTTTGCCAACTATTGCAGCAAAAAAGGATTTAAAGAAATCAATTGGAATTTGGGATGTCCGTACCCTCGTGTTGCAAATAAAAAAAGAGGTTCAGGAATGCTGCCGCATCCTGAGATGATAGATAAAATTTTGAGAAAGACACTAACAGAAACAGAAATTAATTTTTCCATTAAATGCAGGTTAGGATACAAAGATTACAATGAAATCTTTCCTATTATTAATGTAATTAACACACACAGGATTTCAGAGCTTACAATCCATGCGCGACTTGGAAAGCAACTATATACGGGTGATGTCAACAAAGAAATCTTCAAAGAAGCATCACAAAAGTGCAACATTCCTGTGGTATATAATGGTGATATATTTACTGTTAGTAATTTCAACAATTTTAGTAAAGAGTTCAATAATATTGACCGATGGATGATAGGAAGAGGTCTTCTTGAAGATCCATTTCTACCAGCCAGAATAAAAGGCATGAACATACCTGAAAAGAACGAGCAAAAAGAAATAATCTATAAATTTATAACGTCTGTTTATCTGGCTTACCGAAAGAAAATGAACGACAGGCCACAGGCCATAAGTGTAATGAAAGAACTTTGGAATTCCCTTTCCAAATCCTTTGATCATCCCCAAAAAGTATTCAACAGAATAAAAAAAACAAAATCATTTGACGAATATGAAAATGCTGTCAATAAAGCTTTTGAATAGCATGCTCAATTACACATCCTGCATTAATTTTTTAATAGACTGGTGATGAGCTTTTACAATACCTTTTTCGGTAATAATACCATCAATATATTTAGCAGGAGTAACATCAAAAGCAAGATTAAGAGCTTTTGATCCGGGAGAACATACTCTAACCTGCACAGGATTACCATTATGGTCAATACCCGACTGCATAAGAACTTCATCTTCGCTTCTTTCCTCAATGGGAATATCTTTACCTGTGGCACAATTTATATCGAAAGTAGATGTAGGAGCAGCCACATAAAAAGGAATATCAAATTCACCACAAAGGATAGCACGATCGAGAGTTCCTATTTTATTGGCAACATCGCCATTGGCAGCAATACGATCAGCACCAACAATAACAATATCAACCTTTCCCTGAGACATAAGAGCTGCAGCTGCACTATCAGGAACAATAACATGAGGGACACCATTATTATAAAGCTCCCATGCCGTAAGCTTTGCGCCCTGATAACGTGGTCGGGTTTCGCCAACATAAACAAAAATTTCTTTTCCGTTTTTATGCGCCATATAAATAGGAGACAAAGCCGTACCAAAATCCACAAAAGCAAGCCATCCGGCGTTACAGTGAGTAAGAATATTAGCCTTCTTCTTTATCAGAGATTCCCCGTATTCACCAATAATTTTAGAATCCTGAGCATCCTTCTGAGCTACTTTCTGAGCTTCAACAACAGCACTTTCAGGAGAAATCAATCCTGCCTTATAAACACGTTCAACTGCATAAAACAAATTGCGGGCAGTAGGTCTGGTACTTTCAATATCCTGCTTAGCTTCACGTATATGAAATGCTCTATCAGGTCCTCTGAACTGCAAAAAAGCCTGCGCCATGGCATAACCAGCGGCAGCGCCTATAGCACCTGCCCCACGAATAACCATATTAGTAATTGCCATACAAGTATCAAAATATGTCTTGCACTCATGAATCTCAAATGAGAAAGGCAACATATTTTGCTGGATCATAAAAACGGAATTACCTTCAATCCAAACAGTCTGATACATTTTATCATTTACAAGCATGAGGTTAGTTTTTTAGTTAAAAATCAGTAATTTTTTATAGCAGAAAGAGCATTCCATATCAACAATCCCGTTCCGGTTTCAATGGCATCTTCATCAACATTAAAAGTAGATGAATGAAGATTAGAAGTTATTCCTTTTTCATGATTACCTACTCCCAAACGATAGAAGCATCCGGGAATTATCTGTGAATATCTGGCAAAATCCTCAACAGTAGTTCGAAGAGGGAGTTCTTTTACATTTATATCACCAAGATATTCCCCGGCAGCTATTTTGAATATCTCTGTAACTTTTGGATCATTAACAAGTACCGGATATCCCTTATTGATAAACACATCACATTTAGTATTATATCTTTTTGAAATCTCAGAAGTTGTATTGTTTATTATTTTGTATACATCCTTACGCCATTCTTCATTAAACGTCCTGAAAGTTCCCTTTATTTCAACTTCAGAAGGAATAACATTATAAGCACCATCAGCAATAAATTTCCCAAATGAAAGCACTGATGGAAATCCTTCCGGTGCATTTTCTTTTACTTTCTTCTTTATTTCAACTACTATTTCAGCAGCAGCAGTAACAGTATCATCAAAAGAAGCAGGAATAGCACCATGGCCACCACGACCTATAATGGTTAGATTTATTTCATCAGAAGAAGCCATATAGACTCCTTTCTTGTAGCCAACCGTGCCAGCTTCAAGCTCAGGAAATACATGTTGACCAATAATAAGTTCAGGAGCGGGATTTTGGAGCACTCCCTCCTCAATCATCAGTTTAGCACCCCCAGGAAGAGTTTCTTCAGCCGGCTGAAATATAAACTTAATTGTACCTTCAAACCATTGACTGTTTTCCGACAATAACTTTACAGCACCTAATAAACAAGTCATATGCACATCATGGCCACAGGCATGCATAACGCCTTCGTTTAATGAGCAATAACTAACATGATTCTCTTCTTTTACAGGAAGAGCATCCATATCAGCACGAAGAGCAATGACTTTCTTTTCCGGATTACGGCCCTTTATGAGACCAACAATTCCAAAACCACCAATATTTGTTTGATGACTTACACTCCAACCAGACAGCACTTCTGAAATATATGCAGCAGTATTTTTCTCATGAAAACTCAATTCCGGGTGAGTATGCAGATACCTTCTGATAAGCAGTAGCTCATCAGCAATCTTTTGTACTTCTGATTTAATAATAGTAGTGTCCATAGTCACCTGAATTAAGTACAAAGGTACTAATTTCCGACTCGTAAAACGCGATGTTAGTATTTTGAATTTATTAACCTTAACTCAGAACCTTTATCAGATCACCAACCTTACTTACTGCTTCAATCTCAATATTAAAATTATGAGAATTTAAGTTCTTCAAGGAATACTTGCTTAGTATAATCTTCTCAAAACCCAACTTTTCTGCTTCACTTATCCTGTTTTCAATATGAGATACGGCACGTATTTCTCCAGAAAGCCCAATCTCACCAGCATAGCAAACATCAGGTTTTATCGGAATGTCAACCAATGATGAAATAATAGCAGCAACCACCGCCATATCAATAGCAGGATCATCAACACGGATTCCACCAGCAATATTCAAAAAGACATCTTTTGTGCTTATTTTCATTCCACTGCGCTTTTCAATAACCGCCAACAACATATTTAACCTTCTAAGATCAAATCCGGTAGAGCTTCTCTGCGGAGTTCCAAAAGCAGCATTACTCACCAAAGCCTGCGTTTCAATTAATAACGGGCGCTGACCTTCTATCATTGCCGCTATAGCAACACCACTTGCTATTTCATCACGATGAGAAAGCAGAACTTCACTAGGATTTAACACTTCACGTAAACCACCCGATTGCATTTCATAGATACCCAATTCCGATGTTGAACCAAACCTGTTTTTTACAGAACGCAATATTCTGAAACCATAGTGCCTGTCGCCTTCAAACTGAAGAACAGTATCGACCATATGTTCAAGCACCTTTGGCCCGGCCAGATGTCCATCCTTGGTAATATGGCCGATTAACAATACCGGAACATTAGTGGATTTAGCATATCTCTGCAACTGCGATGCTGTTTCTCGAATCTGGCTTATACTCCCGGGCGACGAGTCAATAATATCAGTATAAAGAGTCTGTATAGAATCTATTACAACAAGATCAGGCTCAACATCCTTACAATGATTAAATATATTGGTAGTGAAAGTTTCATTAAGGAGAAGACATTGTTCATTACTAATTCCTATTCTGTCAGCACGCAGTTTTATTTGTTGAAGACTTTCTTCACCACTTATATACAGAATTTTAATTCCGTTTAAGTTTAAAGCAACCTGAAGCAATAATGTTGACTTACCTATTCCGGGTTCACCACCAATTAGTACTACTGAGCCAGCAACAAGGCCACCACCAAGTACACGGTTAAGTTCAGTGCTTTTTGTATCAATTCGTTTTTCATTTCCAGCAGTAATATCTTTAATGGCAGTGGGTTTAGAAACAATCTTTTCAATATTTCCTGTTTCAGATTTTGCAGGTTTTGATATCACCTCCTCCACAAAAGTATTCCATTCGCCACATTCCGGACATTTACCAATCCACTTTCCCGACTGATGACCACAATTATTGCAATAATATATAGTTTTAGCTTTTGCCATTTTTACTACAATTAATTCTTAATTCTTTTTAGAACAATCGCTGTCCGGCTGGGAAGATAAAGTTTTAGCATTGCATTGCCGTTGTCACTAAATGTCTCAGGCATAATTGAGTCATCATTCCTGTTGTGACCACCAAAAACACTATTATCACTGTTTAACATTATTTTATATTGTCCTTCTTCTGTTATAAAGCCATAATCAGTAAATGACTGCATTGGATTAAAATTAAATACAAATAACAATTCTCCCCGTTTAAAAATCAATACCTGATCAGCTCCGTGCTGTACTAAAATCTCAGGTCTGTAAGATAATATTCGTTCAGCCCTAATCAGATGTATCATCGCCTTATCAAACATATTAAGCATAAAATACTTAAGCTTATGATTATCAACCAGACTCCATTGACGGCGGGCATAATTATAAGTCCAGTTGTTTCCTTCACGTGGAAAATCAATCCATTCAGGATGACCGAACTCATTACCCATAAAATTAAGATACCCATCACCAGCAGTGGCAATAGTAACAAGTCTTATCATTTTATGAATTGCAATTCCACGATCAATAAAAAGATTCTCATCAACAACCTGCATAGCTGTGTACATATGTTTATCCACAAGCCTGAAGATAATTGTTTTATCACCAACCATAGCCTGATCATGACTTTCTGCATAGCTAATCGTTCTTTCATCCTCACGCTTTCGAGTCAGCTGATAAAAAACATCACCAACATTCCAGTCTTCATCACGTTTTTCTTTGATAGTCTTAATCCAGAAATCAGCTACCCCCATTGACATACGGTAATCAAAACCAATACCACCATCACCAAAAGCACTTGCCATTCCAGGCATACCACTTACATCCTCAGCAATCGTAATTGCATTTGGATTAATCTGATGAGTAATAATATTTGCCAGAGAAAGATAAGTAAGAGCATCTTCATCCTGATCACCATTAAAATACATATCATAATTAACAAAATCAATGCTTAACCCATGATGTGTGTATATCATACTTGTCACTCCATCAAAGCGGAATCCATCAAATTTAAAAACATCAATCCAGTACTTACAATTAGAAAGCAAGAAGCTAATAACTTCATTCTTACCATAATCAAAACACCGTGAATCCCAAAGAGGGTGATCTCCCTTTGCTCCACCATGGAAATACTGATAATCGGTACCATCGAACTTACTCAGTCCCTCGTTTTCATTTTTAACAGCATGTGAATGAACAATATCAAGAATAACACTAAGACCCAACCCATGAGCCTCATCAATAAGATTCATTAAATCTTCCGGTGTACCATATTTAGATGAAGGAGCAAAAAAATTAGACACCTGATATCCAAAAGATCCATAGTAGGGATGCTCCTGAATAGCCATTAACTGAATAGTATTATAGCCAAGACTAGCAATTCGGGGAAGAACATTTTCAGTAAATTCATTATATGTACCTATTTTAAGTTCTTCAGTAGCCATTCCAACATGTGCTTCGTATATCAAAGGGCTTTCCACCTTTGGCGGAATAGGATTTTTCCATATATACTTTTTATCAGGATTCCAGACCTGAGCAGAAAATATTTTAGTGTCGTGGTCCTGTATAACACGAGTACAATAGGCAGGAATTCTTTCATGACTACCAGTACCCCAATCAATCAAAAGCTTGTAAAGCATTTTATGTTTAAGAACATCTTTAGAAATTTTGCATTCCCAGTTACCATTATCAAGTTTATTAAAACTAAATTTATCTTCAGGCTTCCACTTAGAGAACTCCCCTATCAAATGAATTGATTTTGCATTTGGAGCCCACTCACGAATTAACCATCCTGAGTCTGTTAAATGCAGTCCATAATACAAATAACCATTAATTCTTTCACTCAGAGACCCATGATTACCCGTCAGTTCTTTCAGTCTGTTAATAGTTTTTTCATGTCTGTTAGAAATAATTGACTCAAAAGGTTCAAGCCAGGTATCGTTTTTAATAAGATTTAGTTTTAACATAGGTCATAATAAATTTAATGATAAAATTAACTATCACTATCTGTTGATAACGGTAATTCAAAATTCTCTTGTGATTCAGAACTTTCCAAGGATTCAACTGAACGCAACTTTCGTTCCATTGCATTAGCACGGCGATTTCTTAATGTATCTAATGTTATAGACGCAGTATTTAGCTGTTTATGTACTTTTTCCAGATGCTCCGAAAATTTACTGAATTCTGTTTTAACACCAGAAAGAACCTTCCATACCTCACTACTACGTTTTTGAACAGCAAGTGTCCTGAATCCCATTTGCAAACTATTTAGCAAAGCCGACAAAGTAGTTGGACCAGTTACAGTTATATGATAATCTCGTTGCAATTTCTCAAATGTACCAGGATGTCGCAAGACTTCCGCATAAAGACTTTCCACCGGGAGAAACATAATTGCAAAATCAGTAGTATATGGTGGGTCAATGTACTTATCACTAATAGTTTTAGCAAATAACTCAATAGATTTTAGTAACACTTTCTGAGCATTTTCAATCTTTGATGAGCTCCCATCATCATAAGCTTCCAGCAACAACTGATAACTTTCAATGGGGAACTTAGAATCAACAGGTAACCATACAACGCTATCATCAATCTTTCCTGGAAGTTTAATAGCATATTCAACATTAGCCTGACTTCCTTTTTTTGTAGCTACATTTTCTGCATACTGTTCAGGTGACAACAATTGTTCAAGAATATTCCCAAGCTGATACTCACCTAAAATACCACGTGTTTTCACATTAGACAACACTTTCTGCAAATCGCCTACACCAGTAGCCAGCTTTTGCATTTCACCTAGCCCTTTGTGAACAAGTTCAAGACGATCACTAACCTGCTTAAATGACTCTCCAAGTCTTTTTTCCAGAGTAGTTTGCAGCTTTTCGTCAACAGTCTTTCGCATTTCATTAAGTTGTGTTGTATTATCTTCACGAATTGCTAAAAGTTGTTTTTCTATAGATTCACGGATATCTTTAATTCCAGAATTAGACTGTTTATTAAATTCCAGTTGCTGTTTGCTAAGCTCATCAAACCGTTGACGTAATTGATCATTTAAAAATTTAATGTTATCACTGAAGGAAGTTTCAAATGATTTAAGCCCTTTTGTTGTTTCCTCACGTGTAGCCTTCGAGTCACTCTTTGCTGCCTCTCTAAACTCATTATAGTTCTTTAGCAACTTATCAGAAAGATCATTTAGAGATCTGGAAAATGACTCAAGCTGTTCCTTCTGTAAGCTAATATTTTCAGAGATTCGTTTTAAAAGAGAGTCCTGTAATTCCTTAAATGAACTATTGATTTCCTGACGATTTTCTTTATTTAATTCCCTGTTCTCTCTTCGGGTCTCTGTTATCTCTTCTTTAATAATGTTTATGATTCTATGCTCACTTTCATTATCTGTTTTCAGATTATTTCTTTTAAAAACAACTACGAGCAACACTGCAATAACAGCTACTATGTTGATTATCAATAAATACAATTCCATATGGTTAATTATTATTCAAACTATAAACTTATCAAATAATTTTGGATTAAAGGGATGATATTACATATTTTTATACCTTTGAAAGACTGGATGAAATAATATTACTTATGGACTATAATATACTAAAAACAGAGGTTGCTGATGGTATAGCGATTGTAACCATTAGCAGGCCTAAAGCTATGAATGCATTAAACACAATGTTT
This sequence comes from Bacteroidales bacterium, assembly GCA_963676635.1. Classification (GTDB taxonomy): domain Bacteria; phylum Bacteroidota; class Bacteroidia; order Bacteroidales; family F082. The sequence goes on along the minus strand of OY781105.1, from coordinate 2,653,674 downwards.
TTCATTGAAATGGATGCCCTTATGGAAGAGTTGTCAAAAAACAAATCCGTAAAAGCAATTATTATTACCGGTGAAGGCAAAGCTTTTGTTGCCGGAGCTGACATAGCTGAAATGGTTAACAAAAATGAAAAGGAAAGTACTGAATTTTCAAGGGCCGGACAAAATACTTTCAACAACCTTGGCAGAATGGATGTCCCTGTAATTGCTGCCATAAATGGATTTGCACTAGGCGGCGGACTGGAACTTGCTATGGGATGTGATTTCAGGATAGCCAGCACAAACTCAAAATTTGGTCAACCGGAAGCAAATCTGGGGCTCATCCCGGGCTTTTCGGGAACTCAAAGATTATCAAGATTAACAGGTCTGGGTAATGCACTATTCTTGCTTATGACAGCTGAAATAATTGATGCCAAAGACGCATTCAGAATAGGTCTTGTGCAAAAAGTTACAGAACCTGAAGATCTAATAGAAGAAACCATAAAGATTGCAAGAATTATAATATCCAAAAGTCCGGATGCTGTTAAGAAATTAAAAAAGGTTGTTCGGGAAGGTCTCGAAATGACCCTGGATAATGGTGAAAAACTTGAAGCAGATACATTTGGTACTCTTTTCGGCGATGGTAAACAGGGAAAAGAAGGGATGAAAGCATTTCTTGAAAAAAGAAAACCAGAGTGGTAATTGAATAATATTTGAACTTAGCTATCCTTTAATCAATAATGTGCATAATGTAACTCTGAGTAAATGCAAAAATTATTAAGCAACAAATATTTCTTCTTAATTTCCGTTTGCTAAATGTACTAATTTTGCAGATGAACATTATTCTCTATGAAGAAACTAACTGGAATTATTGTAATATTATTACTCTGTCTTAATGCAAGCACCCAATCATTTAACGGTTTTACCGAAGATGAAAGGACGTTATATGCAATGAACAAACAAGTAGGACAGTTTATCAGACGGTTTAATATGGAAGAAGACCAATTCGGAAAGTTTCTTCCTGTTAAAGATAAACGTTACCATAATAACAAATTGAGAAAAGACTTACTCTCAGGTATGTTTGACAATCAAAATCCACGAACATCAGGTAATCTTAAAAAATATTTTATAAATGATGTTACGTCTTCAAATAATCCTGTTATACTAAGTTTTACAGATGATAACTGGTTTGCAGAAGTTAGTACTACGTTTAAATGTTTCGGTGAAGGACTACCTCCAGGAGGAGTTGACCAGAGTATTATTCTATTTCTGAAAGTGGAAGAACATAATTCTGGAACAAAATGGGTTCTGTCAAATGTTTATTCACGCGAATTAAATAAACTATTCCCTGTTCTGGATACTAGCCTTCAAAACAAAATTTTCTTACATCCACAAAGCCATGAACTGGACTTTATGAATATTAAATCAGCTATGGAAGATCCTGATAAAGTTGATTATTATGCTTCTACAAAATTTACGCCCGACTATCTTACACTGTTCTTTTATTTGATTAAAACAAATCAACTAAAATTTGTTAAAGTAAATTCTGTAAAGTTTCATTTTCTCCAAATTGAAAACTGGTACTTTGAACTTTCTTTTTTTAATCGAAATGATATGAATTCAGGGTGGCTTATTTCAAATCTTGCTTATCTTAGCGAGAATGACAAACCTGAACTATTAAAAACTTATAAGAGATGCATAAAAGAATAAGCGGCTTATTAACAATATTCCTTCTGTTTACCTCAATAAGTGCTTATCCACAATCCGACAGCACTTCTTCTTCTTTGCAGATGAAAGAATACCAAGAATATAGCAAACAAATGGTAAGCTATCTGGAAAGCACATTGAATTTTATTGGGGATAAAGATGAACTACAATCTGAGAAAGATTTGATAATAAATAGTACATATCTGAAAATTTTTGCCAATGACGAGGTGCAAATCGAAGATGATTTGGATGAAAACCGGGAAATTCCTTTAAATAAAGATATTCAGGCATATCTTAAAGATGTTGATTTCTTTTTCAAAGATGTTGAGTTTTCTTTTGATGTTAAAGATATAAATCAAATCATAAGCGACAGTGGTGAAATTGTTTTCAAAATTACCATAAACAGATATCTTAAAGGCATTACTATCAATAACGATAGTATAAATAACAACCAGTTAAGATATATTGAGATAAATCTTGATCCTTACCATAAAGATTTGAAAATTGTTAGCATTTACACAACAAAAGTCAAAGAAAAAGATGCATTAAAAAACTGGTGGAACAATATGGAAGAGGGATGGAAAAACTATTTTGGAAAATCAATAATTGTTTTTGATACTCTGCCATTAAGAAGTATAATAAGTTTTACAGACTCATCAATTGTAACTAAACAATGGAAACCACAAATTTATCAGGATACTATCAGCTATACTGATATAAAATATGACTCGCTAATCGTTAGTGATAATATACCTATCATTAATACTGATACAATTGATAAATTGATTTATGATACTGTGAAAGCAAATACTTCTATCCTAATAAAGGTATTGAAGAATTTTAAGAATATTCCAAAAATTCATATCAGCAATAACCTTAACATTAATAATCTCCAGCCCGTTTCAGAATTAACCGGGTTGCTTGAATTAGATTTTTCAAATACACTCATTTCTGATATTACACCGGTTAGAAACCTTAATAAACTAGAAGTACTTATATGCAAAGGCAGTGCTGTTTCAAATCTTAATCCACTTATTTACAATATAAGTCTTAAATATATTGATATCTCTAATACTTCTGTTAACAGCGCACAAGCACTTGCTAACTTCAGAATGGTAGAAAAGTTAAATATCTCTGGAACTGCAATAACAAATATCTACCCTATTATCAAAATGCAACAACTTACTGCCTTAAAAATGGAGAATACATTAGTTACAGACTTAAAACCTCTCAACAAACTAACAAATCTAAGAGATCTTGACCTATCCAATTCTGATATATATAATATAGGTAGTATTGACACCATAAGATCACTGGAATTGCTTAATATCGACAGCACAAATATCATCAATCTGGAACCTTTATCAAAATTACCTGAGTTAACAGTTCTACAAGCAAACAATACTCCCGTAAGCAACTTGTCTCCTTTAAATAATTGTAAAAATCTTAAAGTTATATATTGCGATAATAGCAATGTTACAATGGACGAAGCCAATAAATTAACAGAAACTAATAAAAAATGTCTGGTAATATTCAATTCAGCAGAATTAATAGAATGGTGGAATTCACTTTCATTAAAATGGCAGGAAATATTTAAAGAAAACTATAGAATCAGTGAACCTGTTGATAAAGAAAAACTTCATAAATTAATAAATCAAAGAAAGATAACTATCTCCTTCAATAAAAATGTTCAATCTATAAAAGCACTTCGTATGATGCATAGACTTGAAGATATCGACTTATCAGGAACAAGTGTTTTTGATTTGGAGCCTTTGTCGAACCTTAATAATCTGGAAAACATCAACATCAAAAAGACAAATGTTAATGATTTATCAGATTTAAACTCTCTTGACAATCTTAAATATCTGAATATTGAAAACACTGATGTAGATGATATATCTATGCTCTCAAACGCTTCTGGTCTTGAGATAATATATGCTGATAATACAGGCATTGACAATTACAAGGCTAATGCTTTACATAAAAACATTCCGGAATGTTTGATAATATTTCAAAGTGAAAAATTAAGATTATGGTGGGACAATCTAGATAATGCATGGCGCAACGAATTCATGAGGCAAAATGAACTCCCTACTTCACCGTCAAAGGAACAATTACAAACATTGGTAAATCAGAAAAAATTAGAAATTCTGAATAATAAGGAAATTTACAATCTTAATGCTCTTCATATTTTCCATAATTTAACAACTCTTATTATAAACGGTACATCTGTTTCAGATTTATCTCAATTAAACAGCATTACAAGTCTGACAAGTTTGGATATTTCCAATAATCCCGTGTCTGATATTCATTACCTCGCAGGACTTAACCAATTAAAGGAACTAATTATGGAAAATACTCCTGTTGAAGATATAGAGCCGGTTTCAGCATTATTAAATCTAGAAGTATTAAATATTTCAGGAACAAAAGTCCGTACACTAAAATATGTTCAAACACTCATCAACCTACAAAAACTTTACTTAAACAATACTTCTGTAAAGAAAATTAAATACCTTTATAAACTAAACAATATAAAGGAGTTGCAATGTTATAACACTTCCATAAGAAATTCAAGAATTGAAGACTATAAATCAAAATCCCCAAATGTTGATGTTGTGTTTTATTAATCTTGGGATATAATTTCTTAACACTAAATATAATGGATAATCTGAATACGAAAATAAGCATAAGCGTATACAACGATAATGATTATGATATTCTTATTAAGTTATGGGAGAAATCAGGATTACCATATAAACCTAAAGGACGTGATAGTCGCGATAGCATTATCAAAGAAATGAGTCGTGGATGTGGCAAATTCCTTTTTGCCCTTATTAATGATAAGCATATTGGTTCTGTGTTAGTTACTCATGATGGCCGAAAGGGATGGATTAACAGATTATGTGTGCTTCCGGAATACAGAAAGCAGGGTATTGCCCGTAAACTTGTTAAAAGTTCAGAACAATGGCTAAAAGAACAAGACATTGGCATTTTTGCATGTCAAATTGAAGGCTACAATAAAGAATCCTTTGAAGCATTTCAAAAAATGGGATATGTAAACTTTGAAGGTATAAGATATCTTACCAAAAGGGTACACCCTGATATCTAAAAATATTAGTCTTAGATATATTATTGCTTTTTGCATTGATTAACTACAATACTTACTAGTTGTATTCAGCTATAATTTTGATTTAGCAGAATAAAGTTATTCTCATAATATTCTGAATGTACATTTTTGTCATTGAACTAAAAATACATAGTCATGAAAAAATATGCATTTATTTTATTTGGATTGTTAACACTTACCATATTTGTTAGCTCATGTAAAAAAGATAATGATACTTCTCCTTCAAGCAATTTTCCCGGAGTACCCTCAGGTGAGATTGTATCTGTAGAAGAAAGAGAAGGCGTGCTAACCCGAACATCAACAAGTTTAAAATATACTAACAGTGATGGTTACTGGACTTACAGCGAAGCTAAAATCACCATCTCTGGTTGTGGAAATGAAGAAGAAACTGATTTATTTGCTGAGCAGGGTATTTCACCTTCTTCCATAGAAATAAAATTTGGTCTTGATCATATTCTGTATACTCGTCAGAATGGGATTGAAAGCCAGGCAGGTACATGGAGCTGGAGTAATGAATCAACAAAGGATGGTATTATTATTGACAAATACCCTTCTGTGGAATTCACTTTTACAGCATTAAATAAAAATGAAGTGGTTTATGCTAGTAAACAGGAAGGTGCTTATCAGGATTGTACCAGTGTTACTGCCATAACCTACGAAAGAGTTGTTTATTATTAATTATAATTATTTAAAGGATGAAAAATTTTAAATTAACATTGCTTGCCATAATATTACTCATGGGATATAATTCATACTCACAATGGGGATTTGGTGCTCAGGCCGGATTAAACTTCACAAGATTGGGATTTAGCGATGCCCCACAAGATGTAAAAGATTTAATCAAATCAAGGACTACATTCACCCTGGGTGGATTTACAACTTATTCTTTAACTGATAATATTGATGTTAAAGGAGCTTTGATGTATAGCGGAAAAGGAACCAAATTTGATGCAAGTGAGGGAGACGACCCATATATTAAGATTAACTACATTACAATTCCTATTCATGCTATGTATAAATACCAAATAGGTTATGATGAAATGTATGTTACTGGATTTCTGGGACCGTATCTGGGTGTTGCTTTAAATGCTAAATCAACTAATGCTGATATTCTGGCAAATATCTCACGTGGTGATTTTGGATTTGATTTCGGAGCTGGTTTTCAATATGAAAAGTATACAGCAAGTTTGAGCTATTCACTGGGACTTGCAAATATTAATATGGACGATGGTAGTTCTGTAAAAAACAGAGCCTTTACGATTACTATCGGATATATTATTAAGAATGATAACTATTAACAGATTTTGTCTGGCTAATTATTATTACTGCTTTTAAATAATTATTTGTTTATTACCTGTTATTTCTAACCGCAAAGAAAATTGCTTTATACAGCATTCATTGCGGTTATTTTTATTAACAAATATGAATAGTCATTCGTCGAAAATACACACGCTGTCATAAAATAACAATATAATATAAGGAGTTCAACTGTTCTTATAGTTACTTTTGCATCATATAATAATCAGTATTTATGAAAACAATTTTATCGCTGGCTAAGCAATTTGTATTTTGGATGCTTGTCTTTATTCTTGCCAGGACAATTTTTTATATATATTACTCTAACATACTTAACCTTGAAAACATTCCTTTAAGTGAGGTTTTTCAGTCTTTTTGGCATGCAATCCCTCTTGATATTTCAACTGCAGGTTACATTCTTGTTATTCCTTTTTTTATATTATTATTTCAATCTCTTATTTACGAAAACACTCTTAAAAAAGTTAATTTATTTTATACAATCATTATACTACTTTTGTATTTACTGATTACTACTGCTGAAATAGGCATTTATGATGAATGGAAAACAAAACTTCAATTTAAGTCTTTGCATTATTTATCTCACCCTGATGAGATTTACAATTCTTCATCTTCATCGACATTTTTTCTCCTTATCGGGATATTTATTGCGCAGTTTACATTCTGGATATATATTTACAGAAAGTTAATTTACAACAGTATAATTGTTACAAACAAAAGTCTTCTATCAACATTTGTATATTTTATTATATCTCCAGTTTTATTGTTCTTAATGATCAGAGGAGGCATTTCAGAAATACCAATTACACAAAGTAAGTCATACTTCTCAAGCCATAATTTTATCAATCTGGCTTCTGTTAATTCAGGTTATAGCATGCTAATAAGTACCATTGAAAATTATCAATTCCGGGATAACAATCCTTATCAATTTTATAATGACAGTATTGCATTGGAAAGAGTAACTAATTTAAACGCTGTTAAGAATGACACTACTATAAGTATATTAACTACTAATCGCCCTAATATTGTTTTTTTAATCCTTGAGAGCTGGTCTGCTGATTTAATAGAATCGCTGGGAGCTACTCCTGGTATTACACCTGAATTCAGGAATCTTGAAAAAGAAGGGTTACTATTTACAAATTTCTATGCAAGCGGTAATAGGTCTGAACAAGCTATGTCCGCAATTTTTGCCGGCTTTCCTGCTACTCCAATTACAGCAATTACTCATAATCTTGACAAAATAACCAAACTTCCTAGTTTTACTAAATCCCTTGAAGAAAAAGGCTATAACACGTCTTATTACTTTGGTGGTCAATTAATGTATGGCGGTATTAATTCTTTTATCAGTGTAAACGGATTTGATGTAATTAAAGAGGGTAAAGATTTTGATTCTGATATTCCCAGGGGTAAGCTTGGTATCCATGATGGTGATATGGCTGATTTTTGGATTAATGACCTTAATAACTATCCACAGCCTTTTATGTCAGCATGGTTTACATTAAGTTCTCATTCGCCATATGATCAACCTATGGAAGATGTAATCCACTGGGCAGAATCAGAAAATCAGAATGGTTATCTGAATTCAGCTTATTACTGTGATAAAAGCATTGGGGAGTTCTTTGCCAAAGCTAAGCAACAACCATGGTATTCAAATACTTTGTTTGTTATTGTTGCTGATCATAGTCACAATTCTTATAAAAATCACCCTGTTCATACCAAAGAATATCGTCACATTCCTCTACTCCTTTACGGAGATGTACTAAAACCAGAGTACAGAGGTGCTACAATTAACAGAATAAGTTCACAAACAGATATTCCTGCTACTCTATTAAACCAAATGGGAATCAGTAGTAATGAATTCTACTGGAGTCGTAACCTTTTTAATCCTACTACTCCTGAATTTGCTTTCTATGAATGCACTGCCGGGGTTGGCTGGATTAGTGAAGGGGGATACTTTGTTTGGGACAGCAGACTTTCTAATCTCGCTGTTAAGGATATTGATGCTGCAAAACCTGATTCTATAATAACAGATGGGAAATCTTATCTTCAGGTACTTTTTAAGCAATTCATGGATTACTAATCATTATTTAATATTTACTTTCTTTTTATTATTTCATTCTTTGTGTGAAATTATTCACAGACTTATATAATTTATCACAAAAAGATAATTATTTTTGCCACGATATGCTATATTGTGCACAACGCACTTATTATTAATTAAATAAATAATTATGAAAAAATTTTACACATTTACATTGATTTTACTGGCGTCTATTGGTCTTAATGCGCAGGTAACTATTTCAGGATTTACCTTTCCGGGAGGTGTTGAAGAACCTTTCAATGCAAACATTGGTCTGGATAATAACCTTTCTTATGATATTCGCATGGAAGACAATGACGGAGTTGATGAATACACTATGACTCTCATGGAAGGTGTTGATGGAACTGGCGATTCTGCTGCTGCTTCTGCAAACTGGGATAATGGAGCAAACTTTAAACTTATGTCTATAAAGGTTAAAGCCGCCGATTATGGTCATTTTACTGTTTCATCTCAAATGCGTTCAGATGTTGACAATCCGGGACCAGCACATTGGAAAGTAATGTGGCGCCACAGTGGCGGTGACTGGGCTGATGTGCCAGATTCAGAGTTTACACTTTCAACCGACTGGACTACAGGCGTATTGGTTGACATTCCTGTTCCTGAAGCAGCTAATAATCCTGAAAGCTCTTTATACTTTGCATGGTATCCTACCGACAATCTTGACATAGATGGTAATGAAGTAACTGCAACAGGTACTGTGTTAATTGACAATATTATGATTTATGGTTATGAAAACACCAGCATTGAGGAGATTAATCTGGAAGCTAATACAAAATGTTATCCAAATCCGGCTTCATCACAACTCAACATCGCTGTTGATGAAAAAGCTGTATCTCTTTCTGCTTTTGATATTAGTGGAAGAAAAATCTGGGAAAATAATAACCCACAAGAATTAAACACTCTTGATGTGTCAGGATTTTCAACTGGTATGTACATTGTTTGCGTTGAATATCCTACTCACAAAGTAAATCGCAAATTCTCTGTAAAATAAGAAAAGCTATGAAAATAAAAACGTTGGCGGTTATTATTCTCTTTTTACTACTTGGCTTTGCCTGTAAGAAGGAGGATACTACACCGCCAAATGTTTCTCTGAATCAGGGAGACGGCTATACTCAAAACTTTGAAGTGGTAAGCATTGGACAATCTATTAAGTTTAGAATTGTTGTAAAATCCGAAGAGCCTGTTACTAATCTTGTTATAAGCTATACAATTGATGACGAGAAATTTATCAAGCTTGATTCCGGACTTTATGCACAGGAGTTTGATTTAAGTCGTACTTTTTATCAGGACACCAAAAAGGATGCGCTTTGGGAAATAACTGTTATGAATAAAGAACGACAAACAGCTTCTACAACTTTGAATGTAACAGGTGACCCTAATTCTGTTTATGGTGCTATTGCTGAATTCAATAATATATCCCTTGGCATGCAAGCAAGTACAACAAATATTTGGTTTGATGCTTCAACCGGAATTAGTTATCCAAAGGACTCAGGTGTTATTATTCAGACAGAAATTGATTTTCTTTGCTATTTTAAGTATTCCATAGATAATAATGTAAACATTCCATCTCCTACATTTTCATCACCAGGTGAAGATGCTAATGGTGTGGGAGAACTATATGAAGATTATTATCCTGAGCTACTTAACTGGATACTAGAAACTACACGGCATGGGATATTCGTGCTGACAATGGTGTGACATCCGCAAATTATTCAGCTTGTCATGATGACAGCCTTCTGATTCATTCTTATGATGATACATGGGGGAAAAAGAAATACAAATGGCTGAAAGAAGGTTTATTCATTCCTTTTCTTACAACAGGAGGTAAACATGGTATTGTAGAAATAGTATCAGCAGACACAATCCCTGAAGGAAATATTGTATTTAACATGAAGATACAGAAATAACTAACTGTTTTTCATCTTATTCAAGGGTGTTGTCCCTTGTTTTCTTATTATTAAACGATATGAAAAAAGTATTTCTGTGCTTACCACTTTTTCTTATGTTACTGTTTTCAGTTAAAATTACAGCACAGTATCATATCAAAGGAAAAGTAATTGATAAGATTACCAAAGAACCATTATCAGGAGCAAACATACTTGTAAATAATAACAAAGGATGCGCAACAGGAAATGATGGTTCTTTCAATCTTGATATTCAGGAAAAAAAGATAGTGCTTGTTATAACACATCTGGGTTACAATAGTTTAAATAAACAAATATCTCTTTCTAAAGGAGAAAATGCATTTGAATTTCAACTTGACGAGTTTAACTATACCTTTGAAACAGTGGAAATATCAGCAAAAGGATTCCTATCTGAAGAAATGCGCACGGCTGCACGCATACAAACTATCCAGCTTAAGGAAATTAGTAATATTCCGGCTCAGAATGTAGAAGATGTTCTACAGTATGCTACTGGTATTGATGTAGATAACACTTTAGGGATGTTTAGTGATAACGCAGTTGTTTCCATGCGTGGAATGGGAGGAAATGACCAGGGCAGAACATTGATCATTATCGATGGTGTACCTGCCAATAAATCTGATGGCGGATCAGTAAACTGGAATGCTATTAACAAAAACAATCTGAAAGAAATAAAGATAACACAAGGGGCTGCTTCCACTGTTTATGGTGCTAATGCCATGGGTGGCGTAATTGACATCCGTACAAAGATGCCTTCTGATAAATTTATGGCTTCCGCTGATATCACATATGGAACTTATAATACATTGATTGCCAATGCTGCATTTGGGCATAGCATGATTGACAGCACTCAAAAAGGTACTTTCTGGAATGCAACACTTCATGGAGGAGCTAGTGACGGATATATTACAGAAGCTGAAGAATATCTTGAGTATGGCGAAGACACTCTTCTGCGTCCAGCATTTTTTAAGGAGGCTTCTGCCGGATTAAAGATTGGACATGCTTTTTCATCAAAAGAAAAAATTCTCTTAAGCGTCAAAGGCTTTACTGATAAACGTGGTAAAGGTTGGCAGGTATTCGACTATGATGGAAGTTTTTCATCACATAATGATTTGGATGCACGACTACACTATAATAAACAGATTAGTAATTTTATATACTGGGAATCAAATGCTTATTTTCGCTTTGAGAATTATCTGAAGCAAAATGAATACATAAACAGCGATGATGATTATAGTATGTACGAAGTAGATTCTAAACGATATGATGCGGGCTGGTTAAACATGTTCAATTTTCAATATGGCCGTAACCTTTTTAAAGGTGGTGTTGACTTGAGATTTGGTGCAGTTAATGCATCCGATAACTATTTTACTACAACTGATAGCATTGTTAATAAAGGTATGATTGCCATTGGTGCTGCATTTATCCAGGATGAAATTAGTTTGCTGGAAGAGAAACTGACTATTACTGCAGGATTAAGGTATGATTACGCTGCTTTCTTTAAAGGTAAATACATGGTATATTATCCAAGCAAAAAAATCAATTACTTGCTTCACTTTCAGGACACTCTAATGCCTGAAACTAACTGGAGTGCAATAAGTCCCAGATTAAGCATTTTATTTACCAATAAGAAAAACATCAGAGTTTATGCCAGCTGGTCTACCGGATTTCGTCCTCCAACGCTTGACGACTTATGCCGTTCACAAAGTTCCGGAAGCTATTTCCGTGTGGCTAATCCTTATCTTAAGGATGAATACATTACGAACTTTGAATTAGGTGGTGATGTGCTTATCGGGAAAGCAACCAGGGTTTCATTATCAGCTTTTTTCTCTGAAGGCAAGGATTTTATGTATGATGTAAGCACTGGTGATTCTGTGGATATTGGCTACAAAATTGTTCCTGTTTACAAAATGGATAATATCAGTAAAATGCAGGCATGGGGCATTGAAACCAGTTTCTCTTCTGAGATATTTAAGGGTGTAAGTTGTTTTGCAAATTATTCTTTTACTCCTTCGAAAATTACAGAATATACTATGGTTGATCCTTTGGTTGATTATGACCTTACAGGGAAATATCTTGCCAATGTTCCAATGCATAATGCATCAGCTGGTATTTCACTGGAAAACAAGATTATAAATGTTAATATCCTTTGGAAATTCAAAGGGGAAAGATATATTAATGATAGAAATACTATTGATGTAAGATATTTTAATAGCGCCACCTATCCTTCTTATCAAACCGTTTCCTTAAAAGTCTGGCGTGCAATAGCATATGGCATTAACGTTGCTTTAAGTGTCGACAATATTACCAACGAAATTTACCTTAACAGTAAAGGACAACGGTGTCCGGGCAGAATGGTTATGCTTGAAGTGAACTGGAGCCTTTAATATTTATCCTATAATATAAAAAGCCTCCCGTGTTTAGATTCACGAGAGGCTCATATATTTTAAACAATCCTTCCTTATTAAAGAGCAGCTAAAGCAGCATCATAATCAGGTTCATCAGCAATTTCAGATACCTGTTGCGTATAGGTAACTTTACCTTCTTCATCAACAACTACAACAGCCCTCGACTCAAGTCCTGCCAATGGTCCGTCAATTATCTCAACACCATAAGCTTTACCAAAGCAACCATCACGAAAGTCACTAAGATTATGTACATCAGCTAGTCCTTCTGCTCCACAAAAACGTGCTTGTGCAAAAGGCAAGTCTTTTGAGATACATAGCACTACAGTATTTTCCAGGTTTGATGCTTCCTGATTAAACCTGCGAACTGAAGCCGCACATGTAGCAGTATCAAGACTTGGAAAAATATTCAATACAACTTTTTTTCCTTTATAATCAGCCAAACTGCCTGTTGAGAGGTCGTTTTTAACAAGAGTAAATTCAGGAGCCATTGTCCCTTTTGCTGGTAGTTCACCAATTGTGTTAACAGGATTTCCCTGTAATGTTATTTGTGCCATTAGTTCTAGTATTTATTTCAAATTTCAATGCAAATATAACCTTTGTTTAAAATGGTATTTATATAACAAGGTTAATAATTCTTAAACAACTTTACTTATTAAAATGATAACCATCTGATGAATTATACATGTAAATACTCATATTCATCAATAATAAATTAATTTTGTTTTCTTCAAATTTGAAAAAAATGAATAGAATAATTACAACATTTCTCACATCAGTGGTTTTGGTAATAACATTTACAGGTTACGCGTGTACAAATCTGCTTGTTACGTCTGGTGCTTCAGCAGATAGTTCAACATATCTTGTTTATATCAGCGATGGGGAATGGCTTTATCATTTGAATCAAACACCAGCAAAAGATCATAATATATCCGATTCACTCACATACAAAAGCCTTAATGGACAAGAGTTTAAGATACATCAGGTAGCCCACACAAACGCCATCATTGGCTTTCATATGAATGAATATCAACTTGCAATAGGCGAAACAACCTTTCTTGGAAGAAAAGAGCTATGGGATAAAGATATGCCTTTAAAATACTGGGAATTAATGCGTCTGGCATTATTACGTGCAAAAACAGCACGCGAAGCAATAGAAGTAATAACCTCACTTGCTGAAACATATGGTTACGGTAGTGAAGGCGAATCATTTTCCATAGCCGATCCTAATGAAGCCTGGATAATGGATATGATAGGTACAGGAGGCGATGGAGGTGCTGTTTGGGTTGCCCGCAAAGTACCAGATGGCATGATAGCTGCCCACGCAAACCACAGTCGCATTGGTGAGTTTCCTCTGGATGATCCTGAGAATTGCCTTTATTCTAAAAATGTTATCTCTTTTGCTATAGATAATGGATATTATGACCCTTCTTCAGGTGAGCCTTTCAGATTTAACAATGTATATGATCCGCCATCTGCTGAGCATTTAAAATACACAGAAACAAGAGTATGGAGCATTTATAACAGAGCAGCCCCTTCATTAAAGTTACCCATTGATTATCACCGTGGTATTGAAAATGCAAAACCGTATCCACTCTTTATAACACCTGAAAACAAGTTAGATTTACAAGATGTGTTCGCACTTATTCGTGATCATTATGAAGGAACACCTATGGATATGACAAAAGGAATACAGGCAGGTCCATTTGGTAATCCTAACCGCGTACCTCCACTAACATGGGAGAATGACTCTGTTAAATACTCATGGGAACGACCAATTTCAAATGTAAACACTTGCTATTCATTTGTAGCCCAGCTTCGTAACTACCTTCCCAATGAAATTGGTGGTATTATCTGGTTTGGTGTTGACAACACATATACCTCTTGCTACTTTCCTGTTTATTGCTCTGTTACCGACATTTCTTTACCATATAAAACAGGCGATATCAATCATTACTCTCGCGAATCAGCCTGGTGGGCTTTTAACTTTGTTTCTAATTTCGCTAATATAAGATACAGTGATATGATTATTGACATTATTACTGTTCAACAAGAAATGGAAAATACTTTTGTTGCTCAGCAGGACTCCATTGAATCCATGGCACTCACATTGCCTTTTAATGAAAGAATCTCTTTTCTTACTGATTACTCTTCCAGAATGGGTGAAGATCTACACTCAAAATGGGTAGAGCTTGGTGATTTTCTAATAACCAAATATAACGACGGGTATGTAAAAGACAGCAATAAAGCTATTCATACAAAAGCATATCCTGATGAATGGCTTGAGAAAATTACTGAAATTGAGGGTGATAAACATAAAATTGAGAATTAATAATCTTCATTTATTACATTCTATTCTTCAATTACACTTCGTACATTTATTAATCATGTTATTCTTAGCATCTGATTATCTGGGTGTTTTAAACTCTGTGATAATAATAAATATATTTCTAACCTGAATTTAAATTTGCTTATAATCGTAATTACAATAATTGCCAAAGGAGAAATCATCTGGTCACACTTGTCTAATTAATCTTTTGATGCGCATTAAAACACTTTCTGATGCCCATCAGAATACTTTTTGATGCGCATCAGAATCTTTTCTGATGCCCATCAGGATTGTTTCTGATGGGCATCAGGATTGTTTTTGATGCGCATCTGAACTTTAATATGTAATCACAAAACAACAAAATACTAATGTCAGAAAAAATCATCAAACAAAAAAACAGTGAATTAAAAAGATTAAGAGCATTAATTTTCTACAATAACATTTAAAAAATATTTATATTTACATCACTAAAAAATATTAGTTATGTCTATTAAATCATATTCTTCAAACTGGTGGATGTTTACAATTAATGGTGTTATTGCATTATTATTCGGATTGCTGGCAATCTTTTCCCCCATTGACACACTAAAAGTTATTATAATGTATTTCGGTATTGTACTATTAATAACTGCTGTTGCAATGCTTTTTGGTGTGTATTCCAATATGAAAAAGAAGTTGGATTACGGTACCGACCTAATTAGTGCTTTGGTAACTCTTGGATTAGGTATTGTATTAACATTTTTCACCGAAAGAACTCTTGAAGTATTTGTTGTAGTTCTTGGCATATGGGCTATCCTTCTGGGAATTGGACAATTCATTATTTCAGCAGCACTTGAAAATAAAAGAGACAAAGGTTTTATGCTTTACAGTGGTATTTTCACAGTGATATTTGGAATACTACTTTTATTCAACCCATTTGCAATGGCTTCAGTAGCAGTTATTATTGCAGGCATTATGGCAGTTGTAATAGGTATAGTGCTGATTTGGTTCGGATTTAAACTAAAAAACAACTAATTTGTTGACTTTTGCTGATAATCCGGCTTAAAAGAATCAATTACTCATTAAACTTAATATCAAGCACTCTCAATTGCAAAGTAGTTGTCCCCAACCAGGTATTCTCATCAATATGATAACATATATTAAAAGGTATACCCTGTTGCATTTTTTCATAATGGTGAGCCTGATTAAAAGCAATAGCCGGAATTGGGTTCCCGGTTCTGTCAGGGTGAACAACTGAAAATTTAAGATGTTTTGCCCCTTCCTTTCTTCCAACCAGCTTAGCATAACCAGTATCAATAACATTATTAGTAACAAAAACAGGAGACATGTTACCAGGACCAAAAGGAGCAAACTGTTTTAATACCTTATAGAAATTAAAATTAATATCACTAATAAAAAGCTCAGTATCAATCTCTATTTCCGGCACTAGCATATCATCTGAAATATTCTCTTCAGCATAAGAATTAAACTCTTTACAGAAAGCATCAAAATTTTCAGGTTTTATAGCAAGGCCGGCAGCATATTTATGACCGCCAAAATTCTCCAGAAGATGATTTGTAGAATCAATAGCATCATAAACATCAAACCCTTTAATTGACCGTGCAGAACCGGTAATAAGACCATCGGATTCAGTAAGAACTATCGTTGGACGATAATAAACATCTATTAATCTGGATGCTACAATTCCCACAACACCCTTATGCCATTCCTTGCGGAAAACAATAGTAGCCTTTTTAGTAGTTGATTCAATATCCTTGTCAAGGATATTGAGAGCATCTCTGGTTATATTACTATCAAGCTCTCTTCGTGTAGTATTCAGTTCATTAATCTGTTTACCAAGTTTTGCAGCATATTCCTTATTATTACTGATTAGCAATCTCACAGAATCAATAGCACTATCAATTCGTCCCGCAGCATTAATTCGTGGCCCAAGAACAAAAACCAGATCGTTAATCCCAATCCGCTTCTTAAAATACTGCTCACTACCCAAACTCATTTTCTTTTCAATTCCAGCAGATTTCAACAAAGATTTAACACCAATTCTTGGACTTTTATTAATGTTTTTAAGTCCATAATATGAAAGAACCCTGTTTTCTCCAGTAATCTGAACAACATCAGCAGCAATGCTAATTGAAACAAGATCCAAATAGTAGAATGCATTCTCTTTATCTATATCCAGCACCATTGACATTGCCTGAATAAGCTTAAAGCCAACACCAGCCCCCGATAATTCTTTATAAGGATACTGGCAGTGATTTTGTTTCGGATCAAGAACAGCCACAGCATCAGGAATAGTATCACCCGGACGATGATGATCGCCAATAATTATATCAAGCCCCTTTTGCTTTGCATATTCAACTTTTTCAACAGCCTTAATACCACAATCAAGGGCAATTAACAATTTATACTCATTTTCAACTGCAAAATCAATTCCTTTAAACGAGATGCCATACCCTTCATCATATCTGTCAGGAATATAAAAATCAATCTTTTTATGAAAAGTCCTAAGAAAAGAATAGACAATACTAACCGCAGTAGTTCCATCAACATCATAATCACCATAAATCATGATTTTCTCACCTGCATCAAGAGCCTTTCTAATACGCTCCACAGCCTTGTCCATATCTTTCATTAGAAATGGGTCGTGCAAGTCGGACAATTGCGGACGGAAAAAACTACGTGCTTCCTCAAAATTACTAACTCCCCGCTGAGCGAGGAGTACCGCAAGCTTTTTGTTAATGTTAAGCTCCTTTGATAGTTGCTCAACAAGCTCTTTATCAGGCATATCCTTAAGCACCCATCGCTTATCCATAGTTAGTATCTTTTGACTGTAAAGATAATTAAATATTAGGAACATCAGAGTCGTATCAACCCCGGTCATATATTATTTATTTAATTACCTACTATATTACTGATTGTCAGTATTAACTTTATATAATATTAATTCAGATAAATATTACCAATTTATGTAAAGACATTTAAAATGTACTTCTGATAGCATCTACAGGATTTAAAGCAGACGCATTCCAGGAAGGAATAAAGCCAGAAACAAAACCTATCAATGCAGAAACAAATATACCAAGGCTAATATTCTTAAAAGACAAAATAAGATCGAAATTAAATACAAAACCTACAATTAATGTAAGGATGAAAACAATCAGCAATCCAATAATGCCTCCAATTACCGAAAGAAAAACAGCCTCAAATAAAAACTGCAATAAGATAAAATATTTCTTTGCGCCAAGCGCTTTTTGTATACCTATTTGCGTTGTACGTTCTTTTACACTCACAAACATTATGTTTGCAACACCAAATCCACCAACCAATAAAGAAAAGCCACCAATAATCCAACCCACAGTAGCAATAACAGCAAATAACTGATCAAATCCTTTATTGATAATATCAGTTTCATTAAGAGCAAAATCATCATCCGAAGCAGGAGATAATTTTCTAACTGATCTCATTATTCCAGTAAGCTCATCTTTCATCTGTTCATTGGAAATACCAGAAAAGGCTTTAACAATTATTGTTGTCCCTGTTTTTCTGTAGTCAATAACAGTTTGTCCGTATTTTGCAGGGATGATAACCCAATTATCCTTTGAATTACCAAAAACGTCACTTCCCTGTTTCTTAATTATGCCAATCACGTCAATTTTACGTCCAAATACTTTAATTGTTTTGCCAACAGGATCCTCTCCTTTATAAATATTATCAGCAATGTCCCATCCAATTATTCCAACATTTGCACCATTGTGCGATTCACTATTTGTAAAATATCTACCCTCCTGAAGGTCAAAAGGCATAACTTTATTATAATCATGACTAACAGCAACAATCGGCACATCTTCCATAGAGTTATTACCATTATAAACATTCCGGGTAACAGTAACCATGAAAGCAGCATCTTCCACTGTATTAGTACGCTTCATCAACTCATCCATTTCTTTAAGTTCAGGTTCAGGACGCTGATAATACTTCCACCAGGGATAATCACCACCCATTGCCCATGGCCACTTCTGAATAAAAATTACATTATTACCCAGTGAGTTTATTTCACTCTTTATTGCATTTTCAAGGCTGTCAAAAATAGTAAATACCGAAATAATTGAAAAAATGCCGATTGTTATCCCAAGCAATGATAAAAAAGTTCGAACTTTATTAACTGCCAGAGCATTGATAGAGAATAACAAACTTTCATATATGAGTTTAAGTACTTTCATATTGATAATTAAGACTGTAAAAATATGGAAAAATTAAAAAACAAGCCATAGAAGACAACCATATTTGTTTTAATTGCCAACAAATTAAATCTTTAAAATCAATCTTTTTAACTATTTGATCTTAATCAATAACGTAAATTAATTTATTTATAATTGAAAAAATTGTAGTTAAAGAAAAATATCTGCAAAAAGTGATATAACATATGACTAAAACTTGTTATTTTGCAAAACAGTAAAAAATTACAAATTACCAAAACCACAGGTTTATATGAAGAAAATAAAAACTGCACTGATCTCAGTTTATCATAAGGACGGCCTTGACAAAATACTTAAGAAGTTATCGGAATTAAATGTTACGATAATTTCAACAGGAGGAACATACGATTATATTATAAAACTTGGTTATCAAGCAATAACCGTTGAGTCTATTACTGGTTATCCATCAATTTTAGGTGGTCGCGTAAAAACTTTACATCCGGGTGTTATGGGTGGCATTCTTGCCCGAACTGATGATGAAAACGATAAGAAACACCTTAAAGAATACAATATCAATCCTGTTGATTTGGTAATTGTTGATCTCTATCCTTTCGAGGAAACTCTTAAAACTACAGATGATAAAGGTCAAATTATTGAGAAAATTGATATCGGTGGAATTACACTCATCAGAGCAGCAGCCAAAAACTTCAAAGATGTTACTGTAATACCATCAGCAGAGCAGTATGGTGAGCTTTATGATCTACTGGAAGAAAAAAACGGAGAAACAGAAATTACCGACCGTCAATACTTTGCAGCCCAGGCCTTTAAAGTAAGTTCACATTATGACACTGCTATTTTCAACTGGATTAACACCGGAATAGATACTTTCAAACAAAGTTACAACGATAGTACCGAACTCCGTTACGGAGAGAATCCTCACCAGAAAGGAAAATTCTTTGGTAACATTAAAGAAGTATTTGACCAGTTACATGGCAAAGCTATCTCTTATAATAACTTATTAGATTTAGACGCAGCAATTAATCTGATAAGTGATTTTGAAGAAACAACATTTGCGGTAATTAAACATAATAATGCCTGTGGGCTAGCTTCACGTGAAAGCTTAAAACAAGCTTGGATTGATGCCCTTGCAGGCGATCCTATTTCAGCTTTTGGAGGTGTTCTTATTACCAACAGAAACATTGATGTGGAAACAGCTGAAGAGATAAATAAAATCTTCTTTGAAATTATTGTTGCGCCTTCTTACGATAAAGAAGCGCTGGAAATACTTAAATCAAAAAAGAACAGAATAATTCTGATTTTGAGATCCGGAACATTCAATTCAAAACAATTCCGTTCTGTATTAAATGGCGTTCTGGTTCAGGATAAAGATACCGTTACTGAGGATGCATCAAATCTTGAAAATGTAACAACTGCCAGACCATCTGATAAAGAAATTGAAGATCTCCTTTTTGCAAACAAAATTGTAAAACATACCAAGTCTAACACTATTGTTCTTGCTCAAAACAAACAACTAATTGGTTCAGGAACAGGTCAAACATCCCGTGTTGACGCACTTAAACATGCTATTGAAAAAGCACATAATTTTGACTTACCACTTAAAGGAGCAGTAATGGCATCTGATGCTTTCTTCCCTTTCGCAGATTCTGTTGAGATTGCCTACAAAGCTGGCATAACATCAGTAATACAACCGGGAGGTTCAATTCGTGATAAAGATTCTGTTGAATATTGCAATAAGCATGATATGTCGATGGTTATGACTGGCATAAGGCACTTCAAGCATTAATAATAAAAAAATAAAACTATAAATATGGGACTGTTTTCATTTCTCACAAAAGAAATCGCCATTGACCTTGGTACAGCAAATACTATCATAATTTATAATGATAAAGTAATTGTTGACGAACCATCAATTGTGTCCATTGAGCGAAATACCGGTAAAATTATTGCCGTTGGCAAGAAAGCTATGATGATGCACGGTAAAACGCATGAAAACATAAAAACAATACGACCTCTAAGAGATGGTGTTATAGCTGATTTCCAGAGCGCTGAGTATATGATACGTGAAATGATTAAAATGATTGGTATCAAAGGAACATTGTTCCCACCAGCACTTCGTATGGTAATCTGTATTCCATCCGGTATTACAGAAGTAGAGGAGAGAGCCGTTAAAGATTCTGCTGAACAAGCAGGAGCTAAAGAAATTAAGCTCATCCATGAGCCAATGGCCGCTGCGATTGGTATTGGGATCGATGTTCTGGAACCCACCGGAAATATGATTATAGATATAGGAGGAGGAACCAGTGAAATCGCTGTTATTGCATTAGGTGGTATTGTTAATAATACTTCCATTAGAATTGCTGGAGATGACTTCAACACAGATATTGAGGAATATATGCGTAAGCAACATAATATTATTATTGGTGAACGCACAGCAGAACGCATTAAACTGGAAGTTGGCGCCGCTGTTACGGACCTCGACAATCCTCCTGATGATTATGCTGTTCACGGTCGTGATATGCTTACAGGTATTCCAAAAGAAATTACCGTAAACTACAAGGAAATAGCCAGTTGTCTGGATAAGTCAATATCAAAAATTGAAGCTGCAGTACTCAACGCCCTTGAAAAAACACCTCCGGAACTTTCTGCTGATATCTTCCGCACAGGTATTTATGTTGCAGGTGGTGGCTCAATGCTACGAGGTTTGGATAAAAGATTAAGCCAGAAAACAAAACTTTCTGTCCATGTTGCAGAAGATCCTCTTCGTGCTGTTGCCAGAGGTACAGGTATTGCTCTTAAGAATTTTGATAAATTCACATTCCTTATTAAATAATAGACACGGGGAATGAAGAATCTTTTTACACTAATCTGGAAAAACCAGTTTTTGGTATTGTTCATTCTCCTTGAAATTATCTCAATATATCTGTTGTCAAAAAGCTATTCCTACCACGGGTCAGTAGCTTATAATACTGTTAGTAGTATTAATGGAGAACTTTTTGATAAATACAATGATATAACCAGTTATTTTCACTTAAGAAGAGATAATGCGATTCTTTCCAAAGAAAATGCAAATCTGAGAAACCATCTTAAATCTTCATTTATTACAACAGATACGAACGTTGTGTATCTTGACAGTGCATTTAGGTACTTTCCGGCTAAAGTAATAAGTAACAGCATTCTGAAGAAAAAGAACTTTATTATGATTAATAAGGGCAAAAAGCATGGTATTCAAAAAGATATGGGCGTAATGTCACCAACCGGTATTGTTGGAATAATAATTGGAACATCAAAAAACTATTCATTAGCAATGTCTCTCCTTCATCCAGAAATGAGAATAAGCGGCGAAATTAAAAAGTCCGGACAATTAGTAAATCTCATATGGGATACCAAAGATTACCATTTCGGGACTGTTGTAGATATTCCTTCTCATATTAAACTTAATAAAGGAGATACTATACAAACAAGTGGAAACTCATTGATTTTCCCAAGTGGCATAGAAATAGGAACTATATATAGTCACGACGTAAATGACAATAAGAGTCTTAGCACAGCAAAAATTGAATATTCAAGTCAGTTTGGAAAACTTAATGAAGTTTATATTATCGAAAACATTGCAAAACCAGAACAGGATTCACTATTAATCAATATTGCAAACGATGAATAATATTATCATCAAAAATATTATCCGTTTTATACTACTTATTATCCTACAAGTATTGATTTTCAATAATATGAATCCTGGTGGAATAGTAAGTCCACAAGTATATATCACCTTTATTCTTTTATTACCCGTAAGAATTAACAAAAGTTTCATGCTCATTTTAGCTTTTAGTACTGGATTAACTATCGATTATTTCGCAAATACACTAGGGTTAAATGCAGCAGCATGCGTAGCAATTGGATTTATAAGACCAGGATTAATTAAGCTACTCTTCCATAGCCATGAATTTATCGCAGATGAAGAACCATCTCCAGCCATAATAGGGTTGAGCGGATTTATAAGATACACAATAATTTTAGTATTCGTGCAACAACTCATTATAGTGTTTTTAGAAATGTTATCATTCCGAAATTTTTGGCACAACATAACAGATATTATAATAGGTACAATATTTAGCACAATACTCATTAATATTATTGTACTCCTCACTACAAAAAAAAACAAATAAGTAGTACACCTTATAAAAATTACTTAAAAAAGTCAGTCGATAATAGTCATTTAGACGTTATTTATCTTTGTGATTTAATATTTTTTACTAAAATAGTATTTTTATATATAATATTTAATACTTTTGCACCAACATTTGATTTTAGTCTAATAGTTTAATGAGTAAAAAAACATATAACAATCAGGAAGATGTTGGCAAGGTTCTTCTGGAAGCTGCGAGAGAGATTTTCGCAAAGTATGGTTATGCAAAAACTACAGTTGATGATATTGCCAAAGCAGCCCGCAAGGGAAAAAGCACATATTATTACTATTACAAAAGCAAAGAAGAAATTTTCAAAGATGTAATAGAAAAAGAGGCACAGATATTTAAACTAGGAATAATAGAATCCATAAGTAATTCTCTTGAACCATTTGAAAAATTAAAGAAATACATAATCACCAGATTACACTCCTTTAAAGAGTTAATGAACTTTTATAGTGCTTTAAAAAGTGAAGCTCTTGACCATTTTGATTTTATAGAGAACATTCGTGAAAAACATTATGAAGAGCAAACCAGCATTATTAAAATGATCCTTTTAGAAGGAATTAGCACAAAAAAACTGGCCATTGATGATGTTAACCTTGTTGCAGAACCAATTGCAGCTATATTAAAAGGGCTTGAATATAATATTATGTTTAGCCGGGAAAAGATTGATTTTAGCAAAGACAGAATAGACAAAATCTTGTCATTAGTATATTTTGGATTAGCAAATCGAAAAATTTAAAAAATAATTATGAAATTTATTATAAATATTTATATTTTTGTCGACCATTTGACCTTTTTAGTCTACTAAAATGGTTTTTAGAATTATTTTTACATTTATTGAAATTTTAATGATATAATTATAGAATTTTAACACGAAAGATTACAACAATGGAAACAACAAAGAAGAAATCAATAATAATCATGATTTCGCTATTACTTACTGTATCTGTAAATGCGCAAAAGTTCCATTACGGTATTAAAGCAGGAAGCAATTTCGCCGTACAATCGCAGGTTGCTGATTATTTCAACAACAGTGATATCCGAATTGGTTTTTCTGTAGGTGCCTTTGGAAATTATTTGCTAAATGAGCATCTAACCCTTCAGGGGGAAATTAATTACGAACAAAAAGGAGGTAAATCAGCTACTAAAGAAAATAATTACGATTACCTTAGTGTGCCTTTTATTTTAAAGTATTCTCTTGGTAAAAGCGACTTAACTCCCATTAGGTTTAATATAAATTTTGGGCCCTATGCTGGTTACCTCCTGAATTCAAAAGTTATTTCAGAAGGAGTAACCACAGATATGAAAAATGAAAGCAATACAATGGAGTATGGTGCTGTTACCGGATTTGGGATGGAATATCCTATTGGCAAAAACAGCATCACAGCAGACCTAAGGTTAAGTTTGGGTCTTACAGGATATCAAAAAAATAATTCCACACCTAAAAACAAGTACGTTGGAATTACATTAGGATATCAGTTTTAGTATTAGAACTCAAATACCCTATATATAATTTGAGTTGATTTTGGTTATAATGTAAACCCTGTTGATTGCTCAGCAGGGTTTTTTATATTAAATACAACTTCATTCCCAAAACATATACTGATACTATTCCATAATGCCCAATAACATATGAATACATATCAATGCCATAAAGAAACTTTCAAAGATTAATGAATGTTCAATTTAAGAGAGACCTCTTTAAACTATAAAAAATAAAACAGACTATAATCAACTAAATTTTCTATCCACAATCTCCTTAAAACGAATATAAGCATCAGATTCCTGATTCCATCTGTATTGTATCTTAATTTCTCTTAAATAAGTATCTACACCTTGTTTGGTAGAAAGATCATTAAACTCATCCAATATCATGTTATACTTTTCCAGGTCACCACTAAACAACTGATTTATAAAAAGAAACTTATCATTAATCCCTATGGCCTCCCTTATATTACTTATTTTCGATTTTTGCATTTTATCAGCAATACTTTCCTCCTCATTAGCTTTTAACTTTTCAGCAACAGGGTTTTCCGCTGTTTCACTAAAAAGATCATAGGTTGTTTGTATTGATGAAGGTTTCTCCATTAATGACTCATTATCGTCATTTTTTGTATCTGTTTTAGTTTGCTGAAATTCTATATTTGATGCTAATATTGGAGCAGGTTCTTCCTCATCCTTGTTTAATTCTTTACTATCAGCTTCAATTATAGTTTTTTCTTCATATTTACTAATAATTGGCCCTTCAATACTAATAGCAGGCTCTTTTTCTTCTGTTTCAGTAGGAGTAATCACAGATGTTTCTGTATCTTTATTCTGTTCAGAAATTACGTCTTCTATTTTTTGCTCAGGCTTACTATTAGGATTATAATCGCTTCCTGTTTCAGGTTTTACATTAGATAAACTATTAACAAGATCATAAAACTCATATGTTTTATTTCTCAGAAGTTCAATATCCAGTTCATGTATACTATAACCTGGTTTCTTTAGCCTGTTAATATGCGCTTTTATAATTTCAACCTGATTGGCCAGTTGCAATATAATTTTTTCTGTTTCCATTGGTAAAAAGTTCCTTATTTTTGTTGGTTTCAAAATTATAAAGAATATCGTAAACGAGACTAAATGATCTGTTAATTACATATATTATTTTTTTAAATAAAAGGCTTTATTAATTTTGACTATCAACTATCAAAAATAATTTATTTTTATTGCTGTAAAATACTGAAAGATGTTTCTCGAAAAAGATCATAATAAAAATGTAAGATCAGGCTGGATTGAGATTGTATGCGGCTCTATGTTTTCCGGTAAGACTGAAGAATTAATCAGGCGACTTAATCGTGCCAGAATTGCAAAACAAAAAGTAGAAATCTTTAAGCCTGCCGTTGATACAAGATATGATGATGAAGATGTTGTTTCTCATGATTCCAACTCTGTTTCATCAACACCAGTACAAAATGCAACTCAAATATTGTTTTATGCAGAAGATTTTGAAGTTGTGGGAATCGATGAAGCACAGTTTTTTGGCAATGAACTTGTTAATGTATGTAATGAATTAGCTAACAAAGGAAAAAGGGTTGTTGTTGCTGGATTAGACATGGACTATCTGGGCAAACCTTTTGGACCAATACCATCCCTTATGGCGACAGCTGAATATGTTACAAAGGTTCATGCTATTTGTATGCGTTGTGGAAATCTGGCAAGTTACTCCCATCGTAAAATAAAAGATGACAAATTAGTCGTTCTTGGAGAAACAGAATCTTATGAACCATTATGTCGCAGCTGCTTTCAAAAAGCTATTGAACAACAAAGGTCATAAATAAACATACCGCATTCGCGATAGTACTAAAATGAATAAGATAAAAGAAGTAAGATACATATAATCATGTTAACCACAATATCATGAGTATCCAATTTATTGTATAGAGTTAATCAATTTTTTTAATTTTGCCTTTCTATAAAGAAAACAGAAACAGATGAAGAAAATACTAATTGCATTATCATTACTTATTGGATTACAGGCTTTTGCACAAGACAGCACAACAGAAACAATAGCTGTAATACATACAACAAAAGGAGATATTACTGTTAAATTATATAACGATACTCCTCTTCACCGTGATAATTTCATAAAATTAGTGAATGAAGGATGGTATAATGGAAGTCCTTTCCACAGAGTTATCAATAACTTCATGATACAGGGAGGTTCAAACAGCAATGGCACACAGGATCCTGGCTATACAATCGATGCAGAAATACGCGACAACCATTATCATAAAAAGGGAGTCCTTGCTGCAGCTCGTATGCCCGATAATATTAATCCTGATAAAAAATCATCAGGGTCGCAATTCTATATTGTTCAGGGACAAGTAATACCTCCTTCGTATCTTGATAGAACAACCATAAAAACCGGTCATCAATTTACTAAAGAACAAAAGCAAGTATATTCAACGTTGGGAGGAACTCCTCATTTAGATGGTGGCTATACTGTGTTCGGGGAAGTAATTATGGGAATGGATGTTGTAGATAAAATAGCAGGTGTTAAAACAAGTAGAGGAGATGTCCCTGTTGAACCAGTGACTATGACTATTGAAATACTGGATTAAAATAACTATCGCTTACAAAGATTGAAAAGATGAAAGAAAAGATTGAAAATATTCTACAAGAAATTGAAAACTTTAAAGCAGATAATCTTGATCAACTTGAAGCATTCAGGATTAAATACTTAAGTAAAAAAGGCATTATTCCTGCATTGTTTTCAGAGTTCAAGAATGTAGCTCCTGAAGATCGTAAGGAGATGGGACAAAAGATGAATAGCTTAAAAACTGCCGTTCAGGAAAAGATTGTAACCCTTAAAGAAAATCTGGAGACCACATCACAGAATATTGAAAAGCCTGATCTAACAATACCATCAGCATCACCATTGGGATCACGTCACCCACTGGCAGTTGTTCGAAATGAGATTATTGATATCTTTTCAAGAATAGGTTTTACTGTCTCGGAAGGTCCTGAAATAGAAGATGATTTTCATAATTTCTCTTCTCTTAACTTCCCTGCAGACCATCCGGCAAGGGATATGCAAGACACCTTTTTTATTGAAAAAAACCCTGATATAGCATTACGTACACATACTTCCAGTGTTCAGGTAAGAATTATGGAAAATACTCAACCACCAATCCGTACCATTTCACCTGGAAGAGTTTTTCGTAATGAAGCTATCTCAGCAAGAGCTCACTGTATCTTCCATCAGGTAGAAGGCTTATATGTCGACACTAACGTTTCTTTCGCAGACCTAAAACAGACACTATTTCATTTTGCTAAAGAGTTGTTTGGTGAAAATACTAAAACAAGATTCAGACCTTCGTACTTCCCGTTTACAGAACCATCAGCAGAAATGGATGTTACTTGTAATATATGTGGTGGAAAAGGATGTAATATATGTAAATATACCGGATGGGTTGAAATACTTGGTTGTGGAATGGTTGATCCAAACGTACTTGAAGCTTGTGGTATTGATAGTAAAAAATACACAGGATTTGCTTTTGGTATGGGTGTTGAACGTATTACAATGCTCAAGTATCAAATAAATGATTTACGTCTGTTTTTCGAAAATGATGTAAGATTCCTTAATCAGTTTAAGTCAATAATGTAAATTATTCTACAAATTCGGCTTCTTCAGCTACGTTGTCAAGCCAATTTCTCATCTTATTATTAGCTTTTTCTTTAACTTCAGGAGTGATGTATTCTGATCCTATTTTAATCACATAGGTTATAAAAGCTACATCATCACTAAAGCCAATAACAGGCAGCAAATCCGCAATAAGGTCAGAGGGAAGAATCAAATATCCGAGTGATGCAATGAAAAGCATTCTAATCTTTAATGGTATCTTCTTATCTGTAATAAGTATCGTTAATATCAGAACCCAGTTAATAATTGTTGTCCCTATTGTTTTTCCAAACTTACGAAGCTTCTTTTTAAGGTTATACTCGTCATAATAACTTACATACTTATTGATATTTTCCAGAAACTTCATACTTATTAAACGAAGTAATTTTGATTTTGTTTCCCCATCCCACGTATGTTATCAACTATAGGAGTTTATTTTGAAACATATTCCATTTCATGTAGCTCTATCTCCTGCAGCAGAATATTAATATCTTTAATCTTCGAAAGATCATTAGGAATAACTGCTATAATATCTTTTGTGCATCGAAGAGAGGTGGCTAATTCTTTAATACTTACATTTCCTGCAGTTTCTTTAATTAGGAGAAAAAAATCAACTTGTTTTTGTGAGGGTATTAATCTGCGCCCACCACATTTATTCCCAATGAGATAATAACTTGAACTTGAATTATCGTCAAAATAATAGTACCATGAAAAGCCCTGGGCATTATCCTCCTGTTCAGAATTAAGTTTAAAGAAGTCCTCATACTTTTCAAAATCCAAATTCAGCAAATCATTAATTTGAAAACACAGAGAATAATCCTTTAAATGACTTACTAATGACAATATATAAAAATCATCTGTAAAATCAATATCATTTGTGAGCCGGTTTAACATCAGAGTAATTTTTTACAAAACTAGATAAATTTTATCGACATTTAGAACAACTATACATAATCCGGCTCTTCCGCTTAAGTTAATTTAGTCACCATTCACCGAAAAATAATCACCGTTCACCTAATAATGATTTACCTGCAATGTTGTACTTCATATTTTTGCTTAAGATTTTAAAACAACAGAAAAATGAAAACTTTAAAAGTCATACCCATTACTATTCTCTTCATTACATTTCTTTTATCACAAAACCTATCTGCTTGCGTCTTAAATCACGAAGTAGAATCAACTACGGAAAATCATGTTCAATCTACAACATTAAATAATAAATATGTAGAAAATTTGTGTTACTCTATGGAGAAAGAAAAATATATTGATGATATACCTTTTAATACTGAATCTATAGCAAAAAGATGTTTCTCTGAAGAAGCCATGAAGGTAAACTTTGACTTTGAAGAAAAAAGTTTTGTTAACGACTGTATACTTTCAAATTAAAATGATTATTTTCAGTGCATTAAATAATTGGGTATAATGAGAATCTCTATTAATGGTTTAAATAAGGTATATAGTAATAACAAACATGCTCTTACAGATATAAATCTGGAATTAACTAATGGAATGTTTGGCTTACTTGGCCCCAATGGTGCAGGAAAATCAACATTAATGCGCATTCTCACAACATTAATGAAGCCTTCTTCCGGCACTATTTCCATTGATGGTTATGATATTGAAAAGAACAGATCTGAGATACGAGATATCCTGGGGTATTTACCTCAGGATTTCAGGTTCTTCACCAAACTAAAAACCTGGGAGTTTTTAGATTATGCTGCCCGCCTTTCCGGGATAAAAAACAAAAAAGAAAGACATAATAAAGTCGACTACTGGCTTGAGAAGGTTGGGTTGTTTGATGTTCGCGACCGTAATGCAGGAAAGCTTTCTGGTGGTATGAAAAGACGTTTGGGTATAGCACAAGCACTTATTGGCAGCCCTAAACTTCTTATTGTGGATGAGCCTACAACTGGTCTCGATCCCGAAGAAAGAATACGTTTTAGAAACATTCTGTCAGATATTGGCTTTCACGAAACAATTATTATTCTGTCTACACACATTGTTGGAGATATCTCAAGCATCTGTCATGATATGGCTTTGCTTAACAACGGCAGACTTGGGTTTAACGGCTCTCCCTCAGAACTTATCAAAAAAGCTTCCGGACATGTGTTTATGATAAATACTTCTGGAACAGAATATGATCTGATTAAAAATAATTACCCTGTAATCTCTACAATCCCTACTGAAACAGGATGGGAAGTGCAGTTTGTTGCTGATAACATCTCAAATCCAAAGGCTGTTAACATTGAACCAAATCTGGAACACGCATATGTGTATTTTATGGAATATATTTCACAGAATTCTTAGAAATGACAATTAATTTTACAAATAAAATATTTTCAATAACATAAAAAAAGGAATTAGTGGCAATAAGCATAAATAAGATAAATACGGTTGCAATCTACGAGATGAAAACTCTCCTGAGAGGTTGGTTTTTCAGGATTTTTGCCGGGTTGGCAGTTCTTGGTATTGGAATATTTAATATTGCTGCTAATCTTGTTCAGTCTGGTGCACCTTTTATATATAGGGCACTTCCAGCGTCTCTTCCATATACAAATCTGCTTGTTTTAAACCTTGGACAAGCAATAGTTGCTGTTTTTCTAGCTTCTGAATTCCTTAAACAAGACAAAAAAAATGATACCATTGAAGTAATCTATGCCCGATCCATTACTAACGCTGAGTATATTGCAGGTAAAGCATTAGGAATTCTTTTTGTTTTCTTTATTCTGAATATTATGATACTAGCCATTGGAACAGGATTTTCTTTTCTTAGTGGTGATTCGACCAAAGGCTTTCTTGAATATCTTGTTTATCCATTGCTAATCAGTCTTCCTACTCTTGTTTTTATTCTGGGTTTGTCATTCTTTGTAATGATAACAACAAAAAATCAGGCTATTACTTTTATATTAATTCTGGGTTATATTGCAGTCTCTATATTCTATCTTGACAAAAAATTCTATCAGGTTTTTGATTACATTGCTTATCAAATACCCATGATGAAGTCAACCATTGGGGGTTTTGGTGACATATATCAAGTACTTATCCATCGTGCTATCTACTTTTTTATTGGTTTAGCTTTAATCTTTTTTACTATATCAAAACTCGACAGACTACCTCAATCAAAGCAATACAATTGGTTACCTTTACTTCTTACTTTTATTTTTCTGGGACTGGGAGTGTACAGTGTTTTTGCTTACATAAACAGTAAAAAAGATATTGTAGAATTCAAAAAACACATGATCTCTGTTAATAATAACTATCTCAATTATCCAAAAGTAAATATTGATACTTGTGAATTAGATCTGGTACATAATGGTAATATTATTTCAGTGCAATCATCACTTAATGTTTCAAACAAAAGCGGCAATACTATTGACACATTGATATTCAGTCTTAATCCTTCGCTCAATATTCAAATGATAAAGATTGATAATAAAGATAATGATTTTATAAGGGAAGTACAAATTGTTAAAATTCCCTATTTCATGAAGAAAAACAGCGAAGTAACAATTGAAATCAATTACAGTGGACCCATTAATGAGAACACTTGCTTTTTGGATGAAAACCTAACTGAGTATAAAGACAATTTTTCTTTCGAGATCTTTCGTATCAAAAAACGGTATGCTTACCTTCAGGACAACTTTGTATTGCTTACACGTGAAGCTATCTGGTATCCTGTATCAGGTGTAGGATACTCAACACTGGAACCTGCCAGCTATAATCCGGATTTCTCATATTACTTAACACATATTCATGTAAAAGATGGACTTACAGCCATTTCACAAGGAAAAGGAACACATTCTGAGGATAATGTATATAATTTTATTACAGAACAACCAATGCCACAAATCAGCTTATTAATAGGAAATTATCTAAATTACTCAATTACGGTTGATTCAGTGGATTATTCAATTTACACTATAGATGGTAATGATTATTATAGTGAATTTTTCACAGAACTTGTTGATACTATACCATCTGTTATAAGAGATCTGAGAAATGAATATGAAACAGAATTGGGTTTCTCATATCCATATCACCGATTTTCTCTTGCCGAAGTTCCTATTCAGTTTTGTCTGGATAAACATATTTGGTCTCTTACCAGTGATGCTGTACAGCCTGAGATCATTTTCTATCCTGAAAAGGGAGTATTAATTGAAGAAACCGATTTCAAAAAACGAAAGAGGAATACTGAAAGAAGTATGAAGCGCAATAATGAAGATATAACTCCTTTTGAGCTTCAGACAAGAGTTTTTAAAAGATTTGTTCATGGTAACTTTATGGCT
Organism: Bacteroidales bacterium; assembly: GCA_963676635.1. GTDB lineage: Bacteria > Bacteroidota > Bacteroidia > Bacteroidales > F082. The sequence goes on along the minus strand of OY781105.1, from coordinate 2,620,936 downwards.
CCACACAGCGAATGGTACCAGTTTTATGGCATGGACAGAAATACTCTGTCATTATTTCCCAATTTCGTTACTTTCACAACAACAATCCTTTCTCCTAAATGGCCTGCAGTAAATATTGCGATGCAAAATTATATGAAGGAGAGAAATATCAACCCTGTGGATAATTACAGATGGTTTAATCAGGATCTTACTAACGAAGAGAAGATAAACCTTGAGCTAAAGGACAGAACTCTTCATGATTTTGCACTAACACCAGAAAAACCTAGCAACGATGATAAAATCTCGTATTATGAGATTCTTATGGCTAAGGGCGATTACCTTTTTTCTGTACTAAGGGCTCACTTTGGTGATGATATGTTTAATCAGTTTATGGATTCAATAATAATTAATAATCGTTATCGAAATATTACTTTAATAGAATTTGATTCAATCTTCTATGATTATTTTGATGAATCATTAATTCCTCAAATTAATAGCTGGTATAATGAAAGAAGCTTACCTGGATTTATTGTTTCAGATTTGGAGACATACAAAATTGTGGATGATGAACAAACAAAATATCAGGTGCTTTTTGATGTTACCAATCCGGAGAATGCTGATGGCATTATCACTATAAATATCTATCTCTATGATCCCAACAGAAGAGATGATAACAGAAATACTCCACCCGATTTCTCAAGAAAAGTCTATCTTGAAGCCAAAAGCGCTATTAAAGCAGGATTTGTATTTTCTTCTGAACCGGAGAGAATGAATATCTTTACTCATATCTCACGTAATCTCCCTAACAATCTGATATATAACTTCGGATCTTTCAATAACACAAAAAAAACCGCTGCCATTGATAGTATTTTTACTGTCGAAATGAAAGATGTTATAACAAATAAGAATGAAATTATTGTAGATAATGAGGATAGTCTTTTCAGTTTTGTTCAGGAAGACTCAAAAAGCTTCTTAAAAAAGTGGATCGATAAGAACAAAGAAAAAGGATATATATATGAAGGTATTCATTTCTGGAATCCTCCATTGGAATGGAAGCCTGTGCTTCGATCTCAATTCTATGGCAAATACATCCGGTCAGCTGTGTATACACGCAGTGGTAATGATGACAGAAAAGCTATTTGGGAAGCGCCTTCAGCAGAAGCAGGATATTATGATGTTTATTGCCATATTGGTAAAGTCCATATAAATTTCTGGAACCGAAGGGAGCAGAAGAAAGCTGACTATAACTTCAAGGTTTACCATCAGGGAGGTGTTGAAGATATTCACCTTACCGATGGTGATGTTGATGATGGATGGAACTATCTGGGTACTTATTTTATCACACCGGAAACAGCTCGTGTTGAGCTAAGCAATAAGTCGGTTGGATCAATGATGTTTGCCGACGCAATTAAATGGGTTAAAAATAATTAGATTTAAAACGATATATTATGCAGTTGTATAAACCAATTTTATTATTTCTGATTTTCCTTAACGGATCACTTATAGCGCAATATACCACCGGAGGCGACACTTTGCTGTTGACTCTTGATAATGCTATGACGATTGCCGGTAAAAACAGTCCGTCGATTCAAAAGTCGCGTCTGAATATGGAAAAAAATAAAGAGCTGCTTAACGCACAGCTGTCTTCTTTGAAGTCTCAGTTCTACCTTGATGTAACTCCTGTTTATTTTGAACGCGAACAGAGCTATGATGAAAGATTCTCACAATGGTACACTAACGAAAACAAAGGGGGAAATGCTAGTTTTGCCATTACACAACCTGTTAAATGGACTGATGGGTTACTCACTATCCGCGATAACTTCGGATATCAAAACAACTATTCTGAAGCGGATAACCAAACATACACAGATAAAGGATTTAATAACTATCTGTATATTCAATACGACCAGCCTCTTTTTACTTACAACAGACTTAAATTAAACCTGGATAGAATAAAGCTTAACCTTGAAACAGCTACTCTTGCTTATGCTATTGAAATGCTTAATATGGAGTATCAAGTAAACAGAGCATTTTACGCTGTTTATCAAAAGAAAACTGCTGTTGATATTGCTGAGGATGAATTTAAAAATCAAACAAAGAGCCTTGAAATTATTCGGGCAAAGGTTGAAGCTGGTTTATCTGCAAAAGAAGAATTGATGCAAGGCGAACTCAACTACACTACTGCCAAGTCAAATCTTGATAATGCAAAAGTTGACTTACAAAACTCTCTCGATCAATTTAAACTTTTGATCGGTATTTCATTATTTGATAATATTGATATAGCTGCTGATATTGATTTTAATATGGTTTATGTCAATCTTCAGAAAGCTATTGATAACGGACTATCAAAACGCCTTGAACTCACGCAACGTAATATTGATCTCAAACTGGCTGAATTTAATCTTACTGAAACTTCCGCAGAAAATGAATTCCGTGGCGATATTAGCCTTTCTGTAGGTGTTATGGGTAACAATGAATATTTTAAGGATATTTACGAAACCCCTACCAGCAGTCCAACAGCCAATATTACTTTCTCTATTCCCCTTTATGACTGGGGCCAACGTAAAGCAAGAATGAGAGCTGCTGAGTTGGATATTAACTCTGCTCAATTAGATCTGGAGGATCAGAAAAATGATATAATTATAAACATTAGAGAAACTTACAGAAATATACAGAATCTTGTATATCAAATAGAAATAGCTCGCCAGAATGAAAAGAATGCTCAACTAACATACGAGATTAATCTGGAAAGATATCAAAACGGAGACCTGACAAGTATGGACCTGCAGCTGTTTCAAAACCAGCTTTCAGAGAAGAAAACTGCTCTGGTAAACTCTCTTATCAACTATCGTCTTGAGATTATTAATATGAAAGTACAATCATTATGGGATTTTGAGAATAATTGTTCTTTTATCCCAAAGGAATTACAGGAAAATTTAAATTCAGAAAATAACTAAGCATCATGAAAAAGATATTAGCACTTATTATTATCGTAGCTGTATTTGCAGCATGTGACAATGAAAGTAAAGAATTAGGTAAGGATATCTCTATTCCTGTATCTGTAATTGAAGTCGTACCGCAATCTATTCAAGAGTATATTACAACTACAGGTACTGTTAACCCTGTAAAAGAGGTTACTCTTATGAATGAAATCAGTGGGACTTACAAATTGCTTAAAAACAAAACTACAGGTAAGCCTTTTGCTCTCGGTGATTATGTAAAAAAAGGTACTGAAATTATTAGCATCACCGATAAGGAATATGAGAACAATATTAAAATTAAATCTCTTGAGCTTCAACTGGATATTACTAAACAGGTTTACCAAAAACAGCAATCTCTTTATGAAAAAGGGGGGGTGACATTAAGTGAACTAAAGAATTCTGAGATTGAATTTGTTAATGCTAAATATTCTTACGAAGATGCTTTAATAAAACTTGACAAAACAAAAATCAGTGCTCCTTTTTCAGGTGTTATTGTTGAACTGCCGTACATTACTCCTGAAACAAAGACTGAAACTGGAAAAACAATGGTTACTCTTATGGATTACAGTAGTTTGATTATGGAACTTAAACTTGCTGTTAAAAATGTTGAAAGTGTGAAAACCGGACAAGAAGTGAGGATTATGAACTATACTATTCCTGATGATACTCTTTCTGGAATAATAACCGAAATTTCTCCAGCCGTTGACCCTCAATCTCGTTCCTTTGATGCTATCGTGAAAATCAATAATAACGATAAACTTCTTAAACCTGGCATGTTCTGTAAATCAGATATTATCATTGCCTCAAAAGACAGTGTTATTGTTATTCCTAAAAATATAATACTGTCAAAACAAAGGGGCAATACTGTATTTATTGTTGACAAAGGATTTGCCCAGGAACGTATTATTTCATTCGGATTGGAAAATCCTAACTTTGTGGAAGTCGTTTCTGGTCTTAAGCCTGATGAAAAACTAGTAACAACAGGCTATGAAACCCTTCGTGATAAATCTAAAGTAAAGATTGTAAAATAACTCGTTACCAGCTAATATTCATAATCAATCAAAGAGAAATATGAAACAATTAACACGATTTTCGGTAAATTACCCCGTTACTATTTCGATGATAATTCTGGCGATTCTTTTGCTTGGGTATATCTCTTTCGACAGACTGGGTGTTGATTTACTTCCTGATATGAACGCCCCAAGGATCTTTGTAGAGATTTCTGCTGGTGAGAAACCCCCTGAGGAAATTGAAAAACAGTATATTGAAGACATTGAATCTCAAAGCATGCGCCAAAAAGGAGTTAAGCAGGTTAGCTCTGTTTGTATGGTAGGGAATGCGCAGATTACTATTGAATATGATTGGGGTACAGATATGGATGAAGCGTATCTGGATATTCAAAAAGCTCTTACTGCTTATAGTCAGAATGCCGACTTTGATGAGTTTAAAATAAGTCAGCATAATCCAAACGCTACACCTATTATGGTGGTGGGTGTTTCAAATCCTGAGATTCATGACCTGGATGAAATACGAATTGTTTGTGAAAACCATATCCGTAATGATCTTATCAGACTTGAAGGAATAGCTGATGTAATAATTTCAGGTGCAGAAGAAAAAGAAGTGCGTATTGAAACAAACGATTATATTCTTAAAAGCTACGGACTTACGCCCACTGACCTTGTACAGCAAATACAGAATGTTAACAGAAATGTTAGTGGTGGTACTATTGTAGAGATGGGTAAAAGATATATAATTAAAGGTACATCTCTTGTTGAAAATATTGATGACTTTAATAATATTGTTGTTGCATTTAAGGATAATGAAAATGAATTAACAACACAATCTTCTTCAAATGTTGATAAATCGCCTGTTTATTTATCTGATGTTGCTACTATTAGCTTTTCAAATAAAGATCCTGAAAATATTGTTCGCATTAATGGTGAAAGATGTGTAGGGTTATCCATTTATAAAGAAACAGGATTTAATACGGTTAGTTCAGCCAATAATCTTAAAAACACTTTTAAAGACTTAAATAAGTCACTTCCTGCTTTTAATTTCACTATTGTTCAAAATCAGGGTGAGTTTATTAATGCTGCTATTAATGAAGTTGAAGAAACAGCTCTTTTGGGTGCTTTAATGGCCGTTTTTGTACTTTATATTTTCCTCAGAAGAATTAAAGTAACAGCTATCGTAAGCTTTGTTATTCCCATTTCCGTGATTGCCACTTTTAATTTGATGTACTTCAATGGCTTAACGCTGAATATAATGACGCTTGGCGGACTTGCGCTGGGCGCCGGTATGTTAGTGGATAATGCCATTGTTGTAGTAGAGAATATTTTCAGAAACATGGAAACTGGCATGAGTGTGAAACAAGCTGCCATTGAAGGAACAGCCGAGGTTGGCGGTGCTATTGTTGCTTCTACTCTTACTACTATTGTGGTTTTTTTACCGATTGTGTACTTACATGGTGCTTCAGGTGAACTGTTTAAAGATCAGGCATGGACTGTAGCCTTTTCTTTACTAGCCTCATTATTTGTGGCTATATTGGTTATCCCTATGCTTTTTAACTATGGATATTCAGGAAAGAAAAAAGCAAAAAAGATCCAGTCTGTACGCATTGGCTGGTATAGCAATTTCCTAAATAAAATATTAAGGTATAAGTATCTGGTAATTATAATAACTTCTATTGTAATTGCTGCCACTGTATTGATTTTCCCTTATGTGGGAAGTGAATATCTTCCTAAAGGCACTGCTGGTGAATTCAGCATTGATGTCAAACTTAAAGAGGGAACAGAATTGAAAAGAACATCCAAGACTATCGCTGCAATTGAAAACACACTTAGAGAAGTCTACGGTGATAAAATACAAACAACCTACACAACTATAGGAAAAGTATCGACCTCAGAAAACAACATATTTGAAAATGAGAATACAGCAGAAATTAAAGTTGAGTTATCAGAAAATGCTGTTTCTCAATCTGAGTGGATTATATCAGGCATTTCTGAATTATTATCTGAAATCCCGGATGCTGAGATAACTATTGTCCGTGATGAAACATCTCTCATGTCAACTTTCGGAACTGAGAATGCTCCCCTGGAAATTGAGGTGACAGGCAAAAACCTTGATGAAATTGAACGTATTACTGAAGTTATTAAGGATTCATTATTACAGTTACCTTCAGTAATAAACCCAATAACAAGCATGGAAAAGGGTGCTCCTGAGATCGACATTGTTATTGATAAACAAAAGGCTGCTTTAAATAATATCAGCGTAAATGAAATTAGTTCTCAGATATCTGATATCCTCCAGGGGAAAGATGCCGGAAAATATGAAAACTCAGGGGAGATGAATGATATAACCATCAAAATGCCGGAGCTAACAAAGTTTGAATTTGAGAATATCACTCTTAATACATCTAATGGTAGTATTCCTCTTTATGAGCTAGCTACAATAAGAGAATCAAGTTCACCTAAGCAAATTATAAGAAGAAATCAAAAACGAATTGGAAAAATATCGGCAGACGTTAATCGTGATATTTCTTTTGACAAGGTCATTGATCAGGTGCGTAAGCAAATCTCAACTATTGATTATCCTCCTGATTATGAAATTAATATTATAGGTGAAGAACAAAAAAGATCGGAGGCTATGTCAAATCTTAGTTTTGCTTTAATGCTTTCTGTAATACTGGTATATATGGTAATGGCATCACAATTTGAGTCTCTTATTCATCCTTTTACTATTCTTCTTACTATCCCTCTTGCCATGGTAGGAACAGTATGGGCTTTCTTTATCATGGGACAATCGCTAAATATGATGGCATTTATTGGTGTAATTATGCTTGCCGGTATTGCAGTAAACGATTCTATTATACTTGTTGATGCTATTAATAAGTTGCGTGATTCAGGATTGTCGTTGCGTGATGCCATAATAAAAGCAGGAGAAAATCGTATCAGACCTATTATTATGACTAGTGTAACAACCATGCTGGCATTACTGCCTTTAACAATAGGTTTTGGTGAAAGTGCTGCACTTAGGTCACCAATGGCTATTGCTGTTATTTCAGGTCTTATTACCTCTACTCTGCTTACTCTTATTGTTATTCCATGCGTATATCTGATATTTGAAACAGGCAGACAAAAAATATTTGGTAGCAAGAATAGTATTGATTCAGTAACTGCTTAAACAACCAGCAAAGATGAACAGTATCATAAAAAGAAAAACACTGATCACAATGCTCTTTACAGGGCTAACAATGCTTGGCTGGTTCTCTTATAAACAGCTTTCTGTTGAGTTATATCCAAATGCTTCTATTCCTTTTCTCTATGTTCACATCGGCTCATCTCTGGAAGTTGATCCCGGCTATATGGAGAAACAGGCGATCGTCCCTCTTGAAGGGGCAATTGGAACACTGGAAGGAGTTGAGAAAATCGAGTCTCAGGCCGGACAGCAACAAGGGAGTATTCGTATATCTTATGATAAATCGTCGAACCTTAAGTTTGCTTATCTCAAGCTAACTGAAAAGATTGATGAAATTAAAGGTAATTTGCCTGAAGAGTTTTTTGTCCAGGTATTTAAATTCGATCTTGAACAAATAAATAATATGTTCATGACTATTCAGGCCCGTGGCAGTGGCGGTGTCGACAGGGTTCGTCATGTTGTTGAAAGGGAAATTATTAATAAATTCAGGAACATTAATGGTATTTCTAATGCGGAAGTATTCGGCGGCAGAGAAAAAACTGTTGAAATTATTCTTAACAAAGATGTTTGTGATGCCTATAATATAACGCCTGCTGATATCAGAAATACTATCAGCGGAAACAGCTTTTCGAGAACATATGTGGGTAGTATTTCCGACAAGGACCTTATTACTTCTGTAAATGTTCTTTCGGAATATACTAATGTTAACGAGCTTTACGATGTAATTATCGATGGCTCTTCTAATATAAGACTTCGCGATATTGCTACTATTAAATTTGGTCTAAAAGAACAAGAATCGTACAGCAGGGTTAATGGTAAAGAATCTGTTACTATTCAGCTAACTCGCGATGCTCAATCGAATATGATTGAACTTGCTGAAAATACTAAAACTCTTATTAATGAGCTGAACAAAGAATTTGAGAGCAAGGATATTGAACTTGTTATTCAGAATAATTCAGCGGAAATAATGGAGAAAAATATTGACCTGATTATTCAGTTAGCTATTATCGGAGGACTTCTGGCAATTTTTGTTCTTTGGATTTTTCTCAGAAACTTAAAGCTTGTTATCGCAGTAGCACTGGCAATTCCTATTTCTGTTTATTCTGCATTTAACTTTTTCTATGCTTATGATATAAGTATTAACAGTCTTACCCTTTTGGGAATGGCGCTGGCAATTGGTATGTTACTCGACAATAGTGTAGTAGTGCTTGAGAATATCTACAGACTGGCGGCTACTGGCATAAAAACATCAAAAGCCGTTGTTCAAGGGACAAAGGAAGTTTCCAGATCTATTATTGCTGCAACTCTAACTACAATTACTGTCTTCCTTCCTTTTGTGTTTTCTTCTAACTTCTTTATTGGCCTTCTGGGCAAACATATTGGTGTTAGTATAATATCAACGCTTCTTATTTCTCTTCTAGTGGCTCTGCTTTTCATTCCAATGATTACTTACCTGTTTCTCAATCTGAAAAATTCTGCTAAAGATGGCATCTTCCAAAGGATATCTCATCATAACAGACTTATTCAGGTTTATCTTGTTCTACTGAAAACAAGTATGAGAAATCCCGGTAAGGTTATACCCGGAGCGCTTGCAGTGTTTTTTATTGCTCTTCTTATAAGTATGGGAATAAGTACAATATCATCTCAGGAACCGGAAATAAAAGAAATTTCCTTGTATGTTACCATGCCGGGTGGTACTACTCTTGACAATACTGATATGCTTATCGCTGATGTGGAAAAACGTCTGGATAGCCTTCCTGAAAAGAAAGATATGCTTAGCCAGATTTATGAAAAAGAAGCTGTTATTACCCTTACTCTTGTTGATGATTACAAGGATGTCAGAAATATGGATGTGCCTTCTGTAAAGAATATTATTATGGAAAGCCTTGATGATTTCAGACAAGCTGAATTTAGCTGGGATCCGCCAGCATCAGGAGAGAAATTTGGTAGTGGTGGTTTCGAAGATGAAGATGGTATGGCAGATATCCTGGGTATTGGAACCCAAAAAGAAAAGGTAATAATAAAGGGACAGGATTTTAATCAGATGCTTAACAAAGCCAGGGATGTTGAATATTTCCTTAAACAAATCAGCTCTGTTAAGAGTACTCATATTCAACTGCCAGCTAATCGTCCTGAAGTACAGCTTAACTTCGACAAGCACCTTATGTCTGTTTATGATATTCCTGTTACTTCTGTTCTTTCGGAACTTAATAGCTTCCAAAGAAGCTTCTCAAGCGGCTCCGTGTTAAAAGAAGGTGCTGAAGAATATGATATTCTCATTACAATGCCTGATGTTGTGGAAGATGAGAAAAACAGAAATATCCATGAACTTAAAACACTTAACGTCAGAGGAGCATCCGGAAGCAGATTTGAGCTGCAACAGCTTAGTGATTTTAACTTTACAACAGGATTGTCGACTATAATGCGTAAAAATCAAGAAAAACAAATATCTATTGTATATGAGTTTATCTCTGAAGTGAATGATGATAATGAGTTACTGGAAAGCGCCCGTGCAGAAGTTGACGAATTAGTATATAATCTGAGTTCTGGTGACGGAATGATAATTGATGTTGTTCATGATGACTCAAGCCTGACTGAATTCGGATTTTTACTCCTTATGGCTGTACTACTAATATATATGATTCTGGCATCAGTGTTTGAATCTTTTACTATCCCCATTGTAATGATGTTTTCCATTCCATTGGCGGCTATCGGATCTCTCTTCCTTCTTATCCTTACCGGAACATCAATTATGAACGCCAATGTGTTTACCGGCTTTCTTATCCTTCTTGGTATTGTGGTTAACAACGGAATAATATTGATCGATTATACAAGGGTGCTTCAAAAGCGTGGTTTCCGTGAATCAAGAGCGCTTATTACTGCTGGTTTAGCTCGTGTACGTCCTATACTTATTACCGCAATTACTACTATTATAGCTCTTATCCCTCTTGCTTTGGGGAAAGCCGAATATGTAACACAAATAGGAGTACCATTTGCGATAACTGTAATCGGCGGACTGGCTCTCAGTACATTGCTAACGCTGGTGTTTATCCCTACTTTTTATTCAGGATTACAATCATCACTTTCATGGATGAGAAACCAGAATATCTTCATAAAAATTATTCAATGGGCATTGTGGATAACAGGTGCATACTATATTTACTTTAATGTTGATTCGAGAGTATGGCAGGTAATCTATTTTATTAGTCTTGTAATCCTTGTTCCTGCAGCTATTTATTTCATAAGCGTTAGTTTAAGAAAAGCTAATGATAAACTCATTGGTGATGACGAACCTCTTTCCATCCATATCCGCAATATTGTTAAAATTTATGAATGGGATAATAAGTTTCTGCGCGAATGGAAATCAGGAAGAACAATACGGGAAAAGCTAGGCATATCACAAACCTCTTCTGTTAAAACCCTCATTGGAGGATTGTTGTGGCAGGCACCTATTGTAATCTTTGCTTATTATTTTATATACTATCATCTGGAAAGTAGTTTCTGGTATTTTATACTGCCTGTATTCTTTTATATTCTTGTTGTAACCTTTGCTATCCCTGGTGTAACGTATCTGTCAAAAAACAGATTTAAAGTCATCAGATTCATTAGTAAGGTGACTTTTAAAGCTTTCTACTGGATATATCCCGGAGCAGCCATGTACAGCTTCTATTCCAAATATGAGCTTATCGGACTGGTTATACCTGCTGCTATATTATGGTATCTGGCAGCATCAGTGCGCAGTACTTCAGCAAAACTACAACGCGAAAAAATCAATGTAAACAGACTCACAGGTAAGTTTAAGGGCATCCGTAAAGGATATTATCGTTTTGTTCTTGCCATTCCTCTTATCGGAAAACAAAAAACACCGTTTAAAGCAGTGCGTGGTGTTAATGTTACAATAGAAAATGGTATGTTTGGATTGCTTGGTCCTAATGGTGCAGGGAAATCAACGCTTATGCGGATGATTTGTGGTATACTGGAACCCAGCTATGGACAAATCACCATAAACGGTATCGACCTTCAGGAGAAACGGGAAGAATTGCAGGGCCTTATCGGATATCTCCCTCAGGAATTTGGCATGTACGAAAATATGACGGCATGGGATTTCCTTAATTATATGGGAATATTAAAGAAAATCCACAATAAAAAAGAACGGCATGAACGTATTGAATATGTACTAAACGCAGTTCATATGTACGACAGCAGGAATGATACCATTGGCTCATTCTCAGGCGGAATGAAACAACGTATTGGAATAGCACAAATATTGTTACATCTGCCGAAAATTCTGGTAGTTGATGAGCCAACTGCTGGTCTCGATCCGCGTGAAAGAATACGATTCAGAAACCTGCTTGTTGAACTTAGCAAAAACAGGATTGTTATTTTTTCAACACATATTATCGAAGATGTGGCCAGCTCTTGTAATATGGTTGCTGTTGTAAACAAAGGACAAATGGTTTATCACGGACGTCCTGTTGATATGGCTGGTATTGCTGAAGGAAAAATATGGACTATGACCATGAACCCTGAGGATTTTGACAAAATAAAAGACAACCTTACAATCATTTTACATGTTATGGACAATGACATGATAAGAGTGAGGTGCCTGTCTGAAACAGAACCAGTACCAGGAGCTGTTCAGGTGGCTGCAAATCTGGAAGATGCTTATCTCTATTTATTGAAAAATGAAAATCCGGCTAAAACAAAATAATATGCACAAAAACAGTATTAATATCGCATTAAGTATGATCAGGTATAACCTGAAGATAATATTTGCCAATAAGTTTGTGTATTTTCTTATAGCCGCAGTGGCTTTCTATTTGCTTGTAACAGGTATTATGCTGTTCAGCGATTTCACACCAACAGTAAGAGATATTTATGCAACTCTAATCTTTCCCGGATTACTAATAATTTTTTACCCTGTTGTGTTTAATATCCAAAATGATAAAGACTCTCGTATGCTGGAAATAATTTTCAGTATACCTAATTACAGATATAATATTTACCTTGTCAGATTTATCATTAGCATATTCTTGTTAATGGTAATACTAGCAATGATGTCGTATATATCTGTTTTTCTTATTGCACGCTTTGATGTAATAACTATGCTTTACCAGCTTATGTACCCTATGCTATTTATAGCTTCCCTCTCATTTATGCTCACAACTCTCGTTAAAAATGCCAGTGGAGCAGCTGTTATACTTATTATTATTGGGTTATTTTTCTGGATATTATCAGAACCTCTTCAATATAGTAAATGGAATATTTTCCTTAATCCTTTCAATATCCCTACTGAAATAAGCTACAACATCTGGAAAGACATTGTTTTTCAAAACAGACTTATGCTTATTGTTGGAACAGTTATTTTTATGCTTTGGGCGTTGTTTAACCTACAAAGAAGAGAAAAATTTGTGTAGCTGATTAACCACAAATTACCACTTCTCTCATTACTCATTTTTACTTCAGGAATTGGTGTTTTTCACTTGATGAATTGGTTATTGACACTTCTTGTTTTAATATTTTCATACGTATGAAAACCGATTTTGATACGTATGAAAGTTTGGTTTAATACGTATAAAATAACCAACTCATAAGTATCATATTTACAAGATGTACTTAAATGAACAATAGTATGTCATCTGAAATCAACAAGCAGGTGAAGTGAAAAAATTTTCAACAACTCAACCAACAAAGATTGTATAATCCTGCAATAGTTACTTTTATTTAAATAATCGAAAATAACAGCGTTTTGCGCTTTAACTAACTGTTTTTATACTTTTTACTTTCTTCAAATACCCCTGAACAAATGAAATCAACAGCACAAGAACACTAATAAAGGCTGATGTTCTGCCAAGGTAATCACCATTTTTAACATAATAAGTCTGTTCACTATTTTTATTAAGGTTACTTTTTATTACATCCGGCACCCAATATTTTGTTTGTTGAAGAATATCACCCTTTTGGTTGATAAAAGCGCTGATTCCGGTATTAGCAGCCCTTGCCACACAACGACGTGTTTCGATCGCTCTCAACACCGAAAACAATAAATGCTGTTTATGACCAGGAGTATTACCCCACCAACCATCATTAGTAATAACAAATATCAAATTACTACCACGTCTGACACTATTAGCCACAAACTCACCATAAACTGATTCATAACATATTATAGGCGCAACACCATTGTTATCCTTATCAGTGAAATAAACAGGATGGTTTTCACGACCGAGAGTGCCTGTGGTTCCACCAAGATCAATAGCCAGTTTTTCGATGGGTTTTAGAATCCACCATGAAGGCATTATTTCAACGCCAGGCGTTAACTTAGACTTATGATGAACCTGATATTCCATACCTTTTTTAATAAAGAAAGCAGTGTTGTATGCATAATAATAACCCGGACGTGTTTTGAATTTCCTTGCAGCATTTGTTCTTTTCTCCGTACTATCGATAAGTCGGTAAGTAGTAGCACCAATTACAATAGCCGTATTAGGATAATCCGAAAGAAAATTCTTTAGAATATTCAGACTTGCAGCCCTATCCAGATGCTTTTCCCAAATATCTTCCTGGATTGTTGATTCAGGAAAGACAACATAATCCGTTGTTGAATCTATTTGTGAAACAGCAAGCTCAATATTATTATAGAGTATTTCCCGAAATGGCAGACTATACTGTTCCTCCCATGGATCGGTATTTGGCTGAACAACAACAACCTCAGCAGAATCACCCTGCTTTTGGTAGTTATTATAAATATTAAAAGATAAAAACAGAGGAATAACAAAAACAAGCACAAGAACAGAAGACCAATAAACTTTATGTATTACAGTCTTTTTGTCAATAAATATCTTAATAACCTCAAAAACCAAAACATTTACAAGCAACACCCAAATAGTACCACCCAGATGACCTGTAAACTCATACCATTGTATCCATGTATGCTGAGAAGCAAATACATTACCCAGATTCATCCACGACCAGGTAAGATCCCAGTTCATATGCAAAAACTCAAAGGTAACCCAATAAAAGATTAGAATAAATGCTCCCTTTTTATTATTAAATAATTTCCTCTTCGATAGATGAAACAAATAAAAAGTAATAGCCATAAACAGGGCGTTAAGCAAAAAGGCAAACACTGAACCAATATCAGTGGAGTTCCATATCCACCATGTTGTAGCAACATTCCAGATAAAAAAGGCAAGCCAGGCAAGCCAGAAAACCCCCTTTTTGTTTCTGTCACCAAGATATTGCTGAACAAAAAGAAGAGGCACAAATGCTATAAATATCAATGGAGTAAATCCATTAACAGGCCACGAAACAGCTAATAATACACCTGATAAAATTGCCAATAATATATTATATCTGTTCTTCATAAGCCATTTAAATTTATACGCGATAAAACTAATAAAATACTATATCCGACCGAATTAAATTCCAGTTAAGAATTCTCATCCCTATCTTGATTTTCCAACTCCTGCTTTGCACTCTTTTCAGATCCCAGCATAACAGCTAACCATTTAGTACTTTCCCTGGTTTCAAGACTAATTTTAAGAGCCATTGTTATTGGAACAGCCAACAACATACCAGCATCACCCAATATATATCCCCAGAAAACAAGTGATAAGAAAACCGCTAGTGTACTAAGATTCATACTTCGTGAAAAGAACTTTGGCTCAATAATCTGGCCAATGATAAAATTAATAGCTGCATAAGCAATACCTGCATAAATAACACCACTTACTCCTTTTTGAATAAGCACAAAGAGCATAATTGGAATGGCAGCAATTACAGAACCAATATTAGGAATATATCTCATCAGTAATACAAAAATACCCCATATAAGAGCATATTGAACGCCCATAATCAATAAAACTATTGTAACCAACGTTCCACCGATAAGTCCGGTAATGGTTTTAATTCCCAGATAATACCTTATGTTTTTTGTAATTACCGTAATATTACCCAGAGAAACATCCGGATCATCTAAGACTAATTTCAGCTTTATGGGATAACTATTTGTTTCACCAAGAATAAATGCAGCTACCAAAAATAGTAATACAATCTGACTTAAAAGATTTCCAATGCCTGCAATTAATCTGGAAGCATACCCAAATGTGTTGCTTGCACTAAAAGAACCAGTAACAGCATCCTGACTAACATTTATACCCAAATCATTAAAATACGAAACTGATGAGTTTGTAATTTCATGCAACTGTTTCTTATATTCAGGTAAATTATGTGAAAATTCCACCAATGATCTTGTTACAGCACTCCCAAGAGAAGCAAAGATTATTAGTAATCCAACAATTACAATGATTATTGACAATACCCCGTTAACACCTTTCTTTTTTAACCAGTCGATAGGATGATAGATTATAATACTAAAGAAAATGGCAAGAAGAATAGGGTTTACAACTTTAACGCTCATTTTAACAGCTGCAGCAAGAATAACAACAGCTGCAATGTAAAACAATGGATGGACTTTGGTATACACACGTTTCATAACTAGCACAATGTATTGATTGTTATGCCGCTAAAGGTAATAAAAAAAATATTTAAGATTAAATGTTCAAGATTAAATGTCCTATGTAACGTAAAACATTACATTGTTTCATTTATTATTCACTCAGATAGCAAAGTTATTATCTAACAATAAGTATCTTGGTAACAACCCTTTCGGTTCTGTCTTCATTCATAACAAACACCATGTAAACACCTGTGGCCTTAAAAATATCAGGCCAGGCAGTTTCATCAGCAGACTGTGCAGCATAACTCAGACTTACAGAACCTCCTACAGATTTAGTGCTATAAACAATATTACCATAGTTATCCGTAATTCTGATATACGAATCTTCTTCCAGACCTTTAATGGTAATATTTCCTGTATAATCCTCACGAACAGGATTAGGATAAGCATACACTTTAGTTCCTTCAGGATTTGGAGGAGTTGCACTACCTTTGTAAGATATTATCCCTGATGCTGTACCAATAAACACCTCACCATTATCATTAATGGCAAGAGTATTAATATTGTTTGATAACAATGGGCTATTGTCAACAGTAAAATGATGTATCTCTTCAAGACCATCATCAGAAAAAAGAAACAATCCTGCTCTTTCGGTACCAATCCATTTACGATTATCACCATCAATAGCAATAGCAGTTACCAATTCAGTTTCCAAAAGATAATCGGCAAGACCTGACCCGTCATTACGAGGAACCAGAATTTTCTGAGCATCATAATCAGCTCCAGTTACGAAAATATTTTCCGGAGAGTAAAAAACACCTATTCCTTTATCAGTACCAACCCAAACTTCGCCATCATTATCAACAGCAAAGGAATACACCTTACTTCCCGGGATATTACCCTGACCTGAAGAAGAAAAAAGTATCTTGGTTTGATCGTCAGAGGTATCTTCAATAGTACCATTATCAGTAAAAACTATTATCAATCCACTACTCCTTTTAATAATCCACTTTTGATCAGACTTATCAATAATCATCTGAGCAATATCACTACCTCCAAGACTACCTCCAATATCAAAACTCTGCCAATCGCCATTATTTTTCATCACAGACAACAAATCTGTTGCACCTGAGTTAGCAACCCACAAATTATGATTACTATCGAAATCAACACCACTAACCATCACATATCGTGGAGCAGCAACCCATGTTTCCAGAGAGCTGTTATTTACACTAAAAATATCGGAAACCTCATTATTTTGAAACTTAATAAGGCCCGCCTGCCAGGTACCCACATAAACAATATTATCATTAGCCGGGTCAACCTTAACACAAACAAAATCCGTAATAGTATCAATGGCTGGTGTGTTCTTGTTACTATATGTTTTCCATGTATCATCAACAAAAGAGTAGATACCATCTCTCATATACATTTTAGCCCATGTAGACTGACGTCCACCTGAAGCAACCCAAACATTATCACCACCTGCATCAATGTCAAAAACACTGGATTTAGCCGGACCATTTGGCTTAATTGTTTCTCCACTCCATCCTCTGTTCCATGTTTTTATTAATCCAAGATACTTATCACCAATCCAAACAAATTCATTATCCATATTTGCTGAATACGGATTAATTGCTGAGCCAATGGGATTCCAGATATTCACATCCAATTCAAGATTCTCATCAAACAACGAAACTGAGGATTCATTAGCTACAAGTAAATTATCACCAACAACTCTTAACTGATAATGACGAGAAGAATTTTCTTTCTCAAGATAATCCCATTCTAAACCATTATAAACAAACATTGTATCCTGGTTGTAAGTCTGACTATCATAATTAATTATCAGATTACCTGCAAAATTTACTATATAATTATAAGGTAAATCAGGATAGATGAGTGTTTCATCTTTGTGCCATTGATGATAGTCAGCAAGGTTTGTTGCATCAACATCAGCAAAGTAAATACCATCTTCTGTTGAAGCAAACAAAGAAGTATCATTAAAAACTGTTGAGTAAACATTTATAGTGTTTCCATTAGGACCAATATAATAAGTATCTGCAATTTCCTTTCTATCCATATCAAGAACCACAATACCAAAACCACAAGACAGATAAGCATACTTATCATTAAATGTAATTCCGTTTATGGTTTTATTCCCAAGAATTTCCTTGTCTTTAATATCAGGAATATTTATCACATTACCATCTTCATCAAGAATATCAAGATTCGTGTTAGAATAAGCAATAAGTAAGTTATTATTAAATGTATTAAAGCCTATATCACTTATTCCCACATCATTCAGTCCGGCCACTTTATCCAATCTGGAAATACTATTATCAGCCTTATTATACGCAAATAAGCTAATGTCAGTAGCAGCATAAACCATATCATTATGAAGAGCAATATCAATAACCTCACCATAGGGTAAATGAGTTCTCCATGTACCCACAGCAGATCCTTGTGAAAAACCTGAAAAAGCAAAGAAGAAAGTTGCAATAAGTATGAATGTAAATTGTTTTCGCATCAGAGCTGTTGTTTTATTTCTTAAATAAACTACAAATACACAAAAATATTGTCAGACAAAGCATTTAGTACTACGAAAATTAAAAAACTAAGATAAATTATAAACTCTTTCCTGCTTCAAAAATTCTCTGCTTAATATCGTCAACTGAAAAAGCATCATTAACAGAAAACTCCCCAATCTGAGTACGTCTGAGAGCACTCATGTATGCACCATTGTCAAGACTTTCACCAAAATCATTAACCAATGACCTGATATAAGTACCTTTACTACATTCCACAATGAAATCCAGTTCAGGCAGATTAAAGTTAAGCAATTCAAACCTGTTAATAGTCACCTTACGTGATTTCATTTTAACATCAGAATCCTTACGGGCGTATTCAAAAGCTCTCTTTCCATCAACCTTGACAGCAGAAAAAACAGGAGGCTTTTGATCAATCTCACCAATAAACAGTTTGATTTTTTCTTTAAGAATCTCATCTGTTAACCCCGAAATATCGAATTTGTTGTTTACTTCAGTTTCCAGATCATAAGAAGGCGTTGTAGCACCTAAAACCATGCTACCAAGGTATGTTTTATCCTGTCCCTGAAAAGTATCAATCTTTTTTGTAAACTTACCCGTACATACTATCAGGAGTCCTGTAGCCAGAGGATCAAGAGTACCTGCATGTCCAACCTTTATTTTTTTTATATTAAAAGAGCGTTTAATAGCATATCTTATTGAGTTAACCACATCGAAAGATGTCCAGCCAATGGGTTTATCAATTAACAATACTTCTCCACTTAAAAAATCAAACTCTCTTTCTATCATCATTTAAAGATATAATCCTGTAAATATTGCAACCAGTCCAATTACAGCACAATAGATAGCAAAGTAAACAAGCTTTCCCTTTTTTACAATATTAATCATCCATGTACAAGCAGCCCATCCTGCTATAAAAGCTGCCAGAAAACCAATAATAAGAGGTACAACACCAATGCTTTCATTAGAAGTCATCTCCCCTCCCATAAGATCAAGAAGATTAGCACCAATAATAGGGATAAGCACCATAAGAAATGAAAAACGAGTTACACTTTCTTTTTTGTTACCAAGAAGAATACCAGTTGATATGGTTGCTCCTGACCTGGAAATTCCAGGCAATACAGCCAATACCTGTGCTATTCCAATAATTAATGCATCAAAAAAGTTAATCTTTCTGGTATTTGACTTACTAAAATATGTAAACGACAACAGTCCGGCTGTAATAAGCAACATTATACCAACAAAAATCATATTGCCGTTAAAAAAGCTTTCAACATAATCCTTAAAGAAAACACCAACAATCATAACAGGAATCATTGAAACTCCTATCTTAAAAACAAATTGTGTTTCCTCATTCCATTGAAACTTAAAAAGACCAGTAAATATTTGCGCTAAGTCCTTTCTGAATACAACAATGGTACTCAATACAGTTGCCCCATGTACAACAACCGTAAACAATAAACTTTTTTCAGCATTAACTCCCATAAGGTATTTTCCAATCTCAAGATGTCCACTGCTGCTTACAGGCAAAAATTCAGTAAGGCCCTGAATAATTCCAAGGATAAGGGCTTCTAACCAATTCATCTGTTAAAACTAATTTTGTTTCTCGCGATACATTATAGCAAATAGTTCAATAATGTAACCGACTATTATTAATATTGGAGCTAAAGTTAATCTGCGAAAGCCAAACATTGCTTCACTGAATACTTCCGGATCATCAGAACCTCCGCCAGACATCAACAGAAATCCAAGAACCAGAACAACTAATCCAATAATCAGAAGAGTATAATTCTTGCGTGTGAACACAAATGAGAATGTTGTCCCTTCCTTTTTTTGATTTTGAATATTTTCTGCCATGGTTTATATTTTTTGCAAAAGTACAATATTATCAAATTTTTGTATCCATGTAATACTAACTATATTGGAAAAATAACACTTATCTCCTTAGATTATTGCTCAATAATATAAAGAATAAAAGAAACACAAAATTACAATTTGTTATTATATGACTGATTATACAAGCGTTAGCTATCCATAAAGAGCATCAGAATTAAGGCGCAGATAACGTTGAACAGCAATGTAAGTTGCTGTTACGGTTATTAATAATCCCGCTAAAAGAATGAAAACATTAAGATAAATTAACATTTGTGTACTTGTAAGAAGAGCAAGTTCAGGGATATTACTCTGTACTGCCACTAATATACCGTATAACATTGTCATAGAAAAAAGTGATCCTATCAGTCCCTGAATAACAGCACCCGAAATAAATGGTTTAACAATAAAGCCATCACTGGCGCCAACCAATAACATTGTTCTTATTATAAACCGTTTAGAGTAAATAGAAAGTCTGATTGTATTATTAATAAGCGCGATAGAAATAAAAAACAACATTATACTTACAATAAGTAAGGCAAATGTAATCCTGCGTAAATTACTGTTAATAAGATGAACCACAGATTTTTGATAATACACCTCCTTTACACCTTCATTGGCAATAATCTGATTTTCTACTTTCGCAATACTATCATTATTTGCCCAGTCGGCTTTAAACCTCACTTCAATAGAAGGCAATAACGGGTTATTTTCATCATCAATAAAACCCGTAAAGTCTTCCCCAAGCACATCCGACAATCTTCTTGTTGCCTCTTCCCTAGTAATATATTCTGTTGTTTTAACAGCAGGATTAAGATTAAGTTGTTTTTGAAAAAAAACTATATCAGCTTCTTTTACATTATCATTCATAATTATTTCAAAGCCAATGTTTTCTTTAATGTAATTTGAAAGGCTACGGGCATGCATTAAAAACATACCTAAGAAGCCCAGAACAAACAGAACCAATGTAATACTAATTACCGAAGTAATATAAGAAGTATTAATTTTCCGATTATAATATTTTTCGTTGTATGCTGCCATAACAGCCTGCTAAATTAAAAAAAGAAAACACTGGAATGTAATTCCTTAATATATTTTATAAATAGTATTTGCTGATATGGACTCATTACAGATAAAATGAGTCCATATAAACAAAAATTAATTAGTTATTAAGTTGTGTGTCAAGAAATTTTTCCATCTCACGATAGAAATCAAAACGATTTTCTTCATTATGGAAACCATGTCCTTCATTGTCTTTAACCATGTATTCAACCACAATGCCACGATCCTTCATAGCCTTAACCATTTGGTCTGATTCATCCTTATTAACACGAGGGTCATTAGCTCCCTGAGCAATAAATAATGGAGCAATAATTTTGTCAACCTGGTAAACAGGTGATACTTCCCTTAACATAACAGAATCAGTTTCAGGATTACCAACCATTTCATACATCATATCAAGAAGAGGTTCCCAATACGGTGGTATGGTCTTCATAAAAGTAAACATATTGGAAACACCTACATAATCAACACCAGCAGAATAAAGTTCAGGTTCTTTAACCAATCCCATAAGAGTAGCATAACCACCATAGCTGGCACCATAAATAGCAATTCTATCAGGATCAGCAATACCTTTTTCTATAAGCCAGTTAGTGCCATCAGTAATATCATCTTGCATGGTTTGTCCCCATTCTTTAAATGAAGCTTCCCAAAATTCTTTACCATATCCCGTTGAACCACGGAAGTTCATCTGCAGTATAGCATAACCACGATTAGCAAGAAATTGTACTTCAGGATTGAATCCCCAATTGTCGCGTGCCCAGGGACCGCCATGAGGATTAATAATAGTTGGTAAGTCTTTTGCTGTTTCAGGTGTTAACCCTTTTGGAAGAGTTAAATATCCGTTAATTGTTAATCCATCACGTGTTTTATAAGATATTGGATAAACATTAGCCATCTCATTTTCATCAATCCAAGGACTCACATCAGTTATCTTTTCCAATATATCGGATTTTGAATCATAAATGTAATATGCTCCCAATGATTTATCGCTGTAAGTACGGATAATAAACACATCTTCATCATCGTTCAGGCCAGTAATAGCAATTTCGTAATCTCCCAGATCTTTAGCAAGACGCTTATAAAGAGCCTCTGTTTGTTCATCAAAAAAATGTCTTTCACGCTTTGATGATGTATAGCCTGCCGAAGTAATCACTTTACGTTTTCTTGAATAGCTTACATTATTAACATCATAATCAGGATTTTCATAAAGCATTTCAAGTTCCTTACCATTCTTAATATCAAAAATCACAGCAGCACTTTTATCACGGCCAAGGTTTGATGTGGCAACTACATTCTTGTTATCAGAAGTAAAGAAACTTGGGCTTACATTATCTTTAAAACTTGTTGTAAGCACTGTTTCCCATGGATCCTGTTCTGTTTCCCTGTAAAGAATACTTGTATTTACACCATCAACAATAGCAAAAGCAACACGAAGCTTACCATCATGGTCGAACATCCATCCCTGTATATTACCAGGATTTTCTGCAAGCATTTCCATTTCTCCTGTTTCCAAATTCAATCGATATGGATCGAATACCTGCGGATTTCTTTTGTTGAGTCCAATTACTACTTCATTAGGTACATCAGGAAGGTCATCAATAATCTGTGTTCTTACATTCGGAATATCCGTATAGGCAATAGGATTAGACCCGTCTATATTAACACCAAAAAGTTTGAAGTTTTCATCGCCACCAGTATCTTTCAAATAAAGAATACGTTCGCTATTTGGCCAGAAATACCCGGCAACGCTTCTATCGGTTTCTGCGGTTAATTGTATTACACTATCTTGTCCTCTTTCCTGAACAAAAATATTCATACGTTTTTCGTAAGGCGCAGTGTAAGAATAGTATTTTCCATCAGGAGAAATCTGATAACTGTTTCTCTCAGGATTTTTAAAGAAATCTTCCAATGGAATCTGTTTTGCTGTCATAGGCTTTTTTTGTGTATTGGTACAACTTACAGCCAACAAAAGTATACCAATCATCGTTAAGATGAAATAATTTTTTTTGAACATAGCTATATTATTAAGGTTAAGTAACATTTAACGTTTTGCGATTCAGTAGCAAAGCTAATTAAATTCATTGAAAAAATTTCATTTAATGAAATTTAATCAGTAAAGAACAAATGTTTCATAACACAACCTATTACTAAAAGTAAAAACTCATAACTTAAATATTAACCCCTATATTTGCAACAAAATTGAATTCACTATGAATAGTAACGAAATAAGAGTCCGCTTTGCTCCAAGTCCAACAGGCCCTCTGCATATTGGCGGAGTTAGAACAGCATTATATAATTACCTGTTTGCAAAGAAAAATGGCGGTAAGTTTATTCTCCGTATAGAAGACACTGACCAAACACGATTTGTGCCCGGCGCTGAGCAATATATTATAGAATCTTTCAAATGGTGTGGTATTGAATTTGATGAAGGTGTTACTATAGGTGGAAATTATGGTCCGTATAAACAATCGGAACGTAAAGCACTATATAAAGACTATGCATTGCAGCTAATAAATAATGGTAAAGCTTATTATGCTTTCGATACACCAGAAGAACTTAGTCAAGTACGATCTGAATATGAAGCCATAAAAAAAACATTTGTATATAATTCTGTTGAAAGAAAGAATCTACGTAATTCGTTAACACTTAGTGAAAATGAAACACAAGAACTCATTGCAAAGGGCACACCATATGTTATAAGGTTTATGATGCCTGAGAATGAAGTTGTTTTAATGAATGATCTTATACGTGGAAAAGTTGAAGTAAACACATCTGTACTGGACGATAAAATACTATTCAAATCAGACGGTATGCCAACATATCACTTAGCCAACATTGTTGATGATCACCTTATGAATATCAGTCATGTAATCCGCGGTGAAGAATGGCTTCCATCATTACCTCTACATGTTTTATTATATGATGCCTTTAAATGGGAAAAACCAGAATTTGCTCATTTACCTCTACTTCTTAAACCAGATGGCAATGGTAAACTTAGCAAACGCGATGGTGATCGACTTGGCTTCCCTGTTTTTCCACTAGAATGGAAGGACCCTAAAACAGGTGATGTAAGCATGGGTTATCGTGAACAAGGTTATTTTCCTGATGCATTTATAAATATTTTAGCAATGCTTGGATGGAATCCCGGAACAGAACAGGAAATCTTTACTCTGGATGAACTCACAGAACAATTTTCTATTGAAAGAGTTAATAAATCTGGTGCTAAATTTGACCCTGCCAAAGCAGCCTGGTATAACCATCAGTTTTTAATTACTAAGTCTGACAAAGAACTTGCAGATAAATTTGAACCGCTTTTAATAGAAAAAGGCATTATGGCTGACCCTGATTTTATTCAAAAGGTAGTAGGTTTAGTTAAAGAACGTGTTAATTTTGTGCATGAGCTTTGGAATCAGTCAGATTTCTTTTTCAGAAGACCTGAAGAGTATGATCAGAAAGCTGTTAAAAAGCGTTGGAAAGCTGATTCACATGAACAGATAAATAGTGTTAAGAGAGTTATTGAAGGAATTAATGATTTCACATCTGAAAATGCAGAAGTAACCATTAAGGCTTGGATTGAAGAACAAGACTTGGTCTTGGAAAAGTCATGAATGCTTTACGTCTTGTTGTTGTGGGTGCTCTTAAAGGACCTCATTTATTTGATATAATGGCTCTTATTGGCCAGGAAGAAACTCTTGAAAGAATTGACGAAGCTCTACATGTTTTAAATTAAAATATGGGATTTATTAGTCATAATCTAACTGTTTTTATACTATTGACTTGTAACTTAATATAATATGTCCGAAATTTCTATAGAAGGAATGGAATTTTTCGCCTATCATGGTTGTTTTAAAGAAGAACAGATTATAGGTACAAAATTTATTATCGATTTGTTTTTAGATGTTGACACTGCTGTTGCTGAAGTGTCAGATAATCTAAAAGATACAGTAAATTATCAAGCTGTTTATCTTGTTGTGAAAGAAGAGATGAAACAATCGTCGAAACTATTGGAACACGTTGGAAGAAGAATACTTGTTAGTGTTATAAAAGAGTTCAGTAATGTAAAAAGTGCAAAAGTTAAAATCAAGAAAATAAACCCACCATTAGGTGGTAAAATGGATTTCGTAAGCGTTACTCTTAAATCATAAACATTATGTTTAATGATAATAATGAAAAATGCCCAAGATGTGGAAATTATTTCACGTGTAGTAAGTCGGGAAAATGCTGGTGCTATTCGGTAAGAGTTTCTGACAAAGCCAGAGATATAATAGATAACAAATATGATTCATGTCTTTGTCCGGATTGCCTTAATGAACTTGCCAAAAAATATACATAAAAAAAGGATGATTCACTTGCTTATGAAACATCCTTTTTTTTTATACAATATACAACCTAATTTTTTAAAATCTTAGAAACTCTCAACTGCTTTCCATCCTTTTCAACAGAAAGTAAATACAATCCTTTTTCAAGATGTGACAAATCAATAACCCCGGAAGTAACCTGTGAGCTTGCTACTTCTATTCCGGTAAGACTTATGATTTTTACAATTGAATTTTCAGGAATATTGTTAATGTATAAGAGTTTACTAACAGGATTGGGATAATATTTCAAATCAGAAAAACTATTATCATTTATATCTGTTATTAATTTAAACATAACAGTATAAGTAATCTGAGTTATTTCATCCTGAGCTGTAACCACAATAGTACCTTCACCAGGAACACCTGTAGCCTGAATAACTTCTTTTGTAGCCAAAGGATCGTTGGTAGTACCATTTATAACCGGAACCGGGCTACCTTCAGGAACTTCTACTTCATATTCCAGGGTATAAGGATCAAAATCTGTGATAGTAATACCATCAACAGTAAGATCTGACAAAGTAGCATCAGCCGGCAAAACATAAAAATCAACAGTATATGTTTGTTCATTTACACCATCTTCAGCAACTACATTCAAAGTAGCTGTTCCGGGAATTCCTGAAGCCTGAACAATATTAAGAGTAGCATCAGGATCAGTAGTTGTACCATCCACAACAGGAATATTAATAGTATCAGGAACAAGATATTGATAAGATGTTATCTGAGGATCAAACCCCGGAATCGTTACACCATCAACAGTTAGATCAGAAAGAGTAGCGTCATAATCTATATAATAGAAATGAACAGTATATGTCAATTGCGTAACACCATCTTCTGCTGTAACAACCAAAATAGCATCACCAGGAATTTCAAGACACTGAGTATCATCAACTGTTGCAAGAGGATCATTTGGTATCCCTGTTACATAAGGAGATGGTTCCTGATAAATACAACCATATTCATAATAATAAATATTAGGGTCAAATCCTTCAATAGTAACACCTGCAACCTGTAAATCAACCAGAGTAGCATCAGTACCAGGATCATAAAGATAGTTAACAGTATAAGTATTTGTAGTAATACCATCTTCAGATGTTACTACTACTGTTGCAACGCCAGGAAGTGTTGTTGCCTGTGTAATAACCATATCTGCCAAAGGATCTGCCGGAGTTGCTCCTGTAACAGGTATTGGGTCTCCGGTAGCAACTTCATAATCATAAGTAAAGATATTTGGGTCAAATCCGGGAATTGTTGTTCCATCAACAGTTAAATCTGTAAGAGTAGCGTCAGTGCCTGCAATGTGAAAATCTATGGTATACGTAAGTTGAGTTCCATCCTCAGCAGTCACAAGCACTGAAGAAGAACCAGGTACTGCTGTTGCCTGTGTAATATCCACAGTTGCCACAGGATCATTGGGAGTTGCTCCTGTTATAGGTAATGGATCACCAATAGGGATGCCTACACTATAATTATAGGTATCTGGACTAAACCCTTCAACGGTTACACTGTTTACAGTAAGATCACTAAGAGTAGCATCATCGCTTAATGGAGGATCCCCCATTGTACCATCATAATAAATATTCTGCATATAAATATCTGCACTACTGCTCCCATCTTCCCAAACAACAATTAGTTGGCCATTAAAAAGGTTGCTACATATACTGTGAACTTTCTGTGTTACTCTTGAAGACATGTTTGTAATTGTAGGAGACCATACCAGAGAGCCATTATTATCCACACCAATGGCATTAATATCTGAAGTAGTGCCACCTGTAGAATAATCGTAAGTTATAATAGAAGTTGTTCCGTCGTATATTCGACCACCGATTGTACCACCAACATCCATCGACATAGGAATAAATTCAAGTCCACTATCAGTCCATTGACGCATACCGTCAGTAGATAATTTCTGACCAGATATAGCTGTCTGACTTTGATTAGCATTCTTTTTATCCCAGCTAAATATAACCTCATTACTACTGTTAACACCCACAATTCTTGTATTTTGATTACTGGTTGAGGCAGTAGTATTCATTTCAACACCGTTAGCAGGCCAAGGTACAGTACCATCAGCAAGAACTCTCGAAGCTTTAGCATCAATATTCATATCACTGTCCCAATCATCGTTCCATGCGAAAATCATACCATTTGCACCGTCAGAAGCATATCGGAAATCAACGTAAGCCGAAATACCATTTGAATTACTAATAAGAACATCATCAGTCCATTGAGAAGCTCCCGAGCCATTAAACTTTTGAGCATACAGATGACGGGTTAATGCAGGAATGCTACCTGACTCTTTATAAAATCCAAGTAAAAAATTATCTCCATCTATGCCCAATACTTTAGGAACCGTATAAGCAATAGTTGACGATCCGTAAATAATACCTGAATTACCCCAACTTAATGTTCCTGAAGGAGTAATTTTTTGCAAAACAATTTCATAATAGGATGTCGTAGGGCGATACCAGGCAACAATTGTATTGTTATCTTCAGTTACTGTGATGCTTGGTGGAGCCAATTCATCTTCAGAACTGGTTGATAACTGGATTCCATCGGCTCCCCACAAAAATGTACCAGTTGGTGAAATAGCATAAGCAAAGACATCAATGTTACCATTTCGATTATCATGAAATGTTAAAACACAATTTCCAGTGTTATCTGTAGTAAGATCCCACTCTGTTAGCCACAAAAGTTGAACATTATCACTTATGAGAATACCGTCATCAGCCCATTGTGCTGTTCCATCATAAGTAAAATACTGCAATCTTACATTATAATTTCCTGTTGTGTTAGAGAAAAATCCAATATAGAAATTACCGGCATCATCATAAGCAATATGAGGTATTACCTGTTCTCCACTCATATCATTAACAATAGTATTTAATGCAGGGTCGTCTGTAAATTGAGCATTAATATAAGAAGTGATTAATAGAATAAAGGTTAAAAAAAGTAGAAGTCTTTTCATGGTTGTTTAAGATTTGATAGTAATTATGGTGCTAAAATTAGTATATTTCTCTATTAATCTCGTCACAATAACGCCAAATTATGTTAAAAATCTAATGCAATTGAGAAAAATATCACAAAACAGTTAATAAGTAAAATGAAAATTGTAATTTTGCAGTTCGTTTTTTAAAACGGTACCGTGGCCGAGTGGCTAGGCAGTGGTCTGCAAAACCATGTACAGCGGTTCGACTCCGCTCGGTACCTCCAAAACTTATGATAGATAAATCATGAAATAAAAAAGACTCTCATTTTGGGGGTCTTTTTTACTTTAGTTAATTTTATCTGTTTATGGGATTAAACCAACTTTCTGAGGAAAGGAACAAAAATGAATAACCCAACCTAATACATCTATTGACTTTTTTTTTGACCTACAGGCAGAACTCACAACTTATTTTTGCTTTTATTGATTTTGTTCTATTTTACTCAATGTCTGATTCTTTTTCCTTGGATAATATGTAAAATACTCTTGACCTAAACTAATTCTGGTCTTGACCTGATTCAATTCTAGTCTTGACCTGATTCAATTCTAGTCTTGACCTGATTCAATTCTGGTCTTGATTAAAATACTAACCAAACAATATATAAGTAGTCTTTACACAAATAAGAAAACATCTTTACACAAAATAGAATCAAACGAATTAAAATATCATCTTCTAACCTATTAATAAAACGACCCTAGTTAGTGCCAGCTTGCAACCTAAATAAAAAAGCGACTTAAGCAAAATTTGTTTAACTGAGTTTGTCTATTTCACTAATAAAATACTCGATATAAACTTTCATACTTTTCTTCCCAGATTTTTTGTTTGATCCTATGCATGTACCCGGTGAAAGGTCTTCTTCACTATCCTATAATGTTTCCCAACAGTGCTATTATTCTATTATCATTATTAAATAATTCAATCATTATATTGATCCCAATAATCATAATCATCTAATGAAAATTAGGTATCTTTGTATGAAAAAATGATAGCATTAATTGCATATTTATTTTTAGCACTCTTTGTTTCTTTTTTATGTTCAATAATGGAATCTGTGCTTCTTTCAACACCTCAATCTTTTTTAATTGTTAAGCAGGATCAGGGTTATGAATGGGCCAGAGCTTTTATTGATCTGAAAATAAATATAAATAAACCCCTTTCAGCAATCTTATCATTAAACACTGTTGCACACACAATAGGTGCTGCGGGAGTAGGGGCACAAGCTATTAAAGTTTTTGGAGAAGCTTCATTTGGAATTGTATCAGCTATCCTTACAATCTTAATCCTAATTGTTACAGAAATCATTCCCAAGACTATAGGCGCCAGATACTGGAGAAAATTATCAAAGATTACTTACTTTACCATAAAAACAATGATAATTATCACCTACCCATTGGTAATTATGTCAACATTCATTACGAAAATAATATCAAGTAAAAATGAAGGCCAATCTACAAGCAGAGAGGAAATTGCTGCACTGGCAAGTATAGGTACAAATGAAGGTTTATTTTCAGATAAAGAAAACAAGATTATTCAAAACATCCTTAAACTAAAAAATATTAAAGTAACAGAAATAATGACCCCAAGAGTTGTTGTTGCTATTGCTGATGAGAATTTACGTTTGCAGGATTTTCTTAGAAATAAAGAATATTTAAATTATTCAAGAATACCAGTTTTTTCAGAAACCGATGAAAATATTACAGGATACGTACTAAGGCAGCAGGTATTTGAAAATTTAGCTGAACGTAAT
Organism: Bacteroidales bacterium; assembly: GCA_963676635.1. Classification (GTDB taxonomy): domain Bacteria; phylum Bacteroidota; class Bacteroidia; order Bacteroidales; family F082. The sequence goes on along the minus strand of OY781105.1, from coordinate 2,590,746 downwards.
CATGAATTAAAACTTAAAGATATTAAACGAAAAATAATGGTTTTTCCCGAATCTACTGTTTTATACCTTTTATGGGAGAAACTTTTAGAAAAAAAAGAGCATATTGCATTAATTGTTGACGAATACGGAGGATTAGACGGGATTGTAACAATGGAAGATGTAATTGAAACATTGCTTGGTCTTGAAATTGTTGACGAAAATGACAAAGTAACAGATATGCAAAAATATGCAAGAGACAGATGGAAAGCCCGACAAGCAAAATATAGTTATATTAATAAGCTAAATGAGGAATTGTAAAGCCTTTAGGCACATTCCATTAAACAATACAAAGATGAAAATACAATTAAATATTCTATTAGCGATAATCGTGTTCATTTCCGGTTGTAATCAAGTAATTGATAAAAAGAAACATAATGATGTTAAATCAAATAATTCAATTGTTGGCAAGTGGATAAGAAATGGACATACGGGCTTAGTATCTCTGACTATTAATAATGATGGAATTGTAACAATTGACTTTGGAAATGATAAAACAAGCGATGTAACATCTGAGTATAAACTTCATAATGACACAGTTATCTTTTTAGACAAGGAAGGTAAGATGTGTCAAGGTAAAGGAAAATATAAATTATATCAAACAGATTATTATATATCATTTGACTTAATTGAAGATAATTGTGGAGGAAGAATTAAAACAACAATGGGATTTTGGGTTAAACCAGATTATCAGAACTTAATAACAAACCTGAATAAAAAAATCTCAACTTTTCTAAAACCGGAACTACTCTTAAATCGTGGAAGGATTTATATGGCTATTGGTAATACAAAACAAGCAAAAGAAGATTTTGATAGCTATATACAAATTGATTCATTAAACGCAAGAGTATGGGTAAACAGAGCTGGCACAAAATTTCCATATGACATGAGTGGGGTTGTTTTTGATTGTAATCATGCTATTTCCCTTGACTCAAAAAATAAAAATGCATATTTCTTACGCGGATTGGCCCAGTATGAATTAGGTAATAAAGCAGAAGGTTGTGAAGATTTTACTAAAGCAATTAATCTGGGGTTCTCTGTTTTAAAAGTTGCTGAAAAAGAAAGATGCTCAGAATATTGGGATAAAAAATGAAAATAAAGTAATTGTTCTATCTATATAAAAAACCCGATGATTATAAAAATAATAATCGCCGGGTTTTTACATGAAATATAAAATAAAGGTTTAATACAAAAAGCACTATAGTTTTTTATCCAACTACCTTAAAGTTATTGGAATTTTCAATTTCAAATACTTTTGCAGGAATAGCAGTACAACTACTTTTACAAGCGTTACATTTACTCAATAATTGAACTCCTGTTTTTTCGCTTATTGTACTTATTGTTTGCATTTGTTGTATCTGATCCATTTTCCGGTATTCATTAAAAGGACATTCTGGATTTTCTTTATTATACAAACAGCTGCGAAACATCCCTGATATTTTTAGCCAATTTATTTCTGTCATTTGTCAATGTTTTTAATTAATGACAAAATGTTTTAACATGAGTCGCATTTACTTGAACACTATTGATAATCAGTTCTTTCATGTAATAACCTTTTTCGCCATTACTCATATACCGCATAAGAAACTATATACCCTACTTATAAATGTAAAATTTTTAGTTTTATGTCTCAAATCATAAATACTGTTAATTTTGTCTGCCAGACAACGAAATACAGCTAAAAACCGTCTTAAAACGGAGAGATGAGTATAAATGAAATGGAGATAATCCGGCTTTGCCAACGCAAAAATGCAAAAGCCCAGAAGATACTGTATGACAGATATTACCGTGTCTTGTTAGGAATATGCATGAGGTACGCAAAAAGTATTGACGAAGCTGAAGATACTCTCCAAACAGGTATGCTCAGAATCTTTAAAAAGATAAATACATATGAAGGAAAAGGGTCTTTTGAAGGCTGGATGAAGCGTATTATGGTAAATATAGCTATTGATAATTTTAGGAAAAGTAATAAACACTATTTCCATGAAGATATTGAAGAAGTAAATGGTCAACCTTTTGTTGCTGCCGAGATACCTTCTGAACTTAACTCCAGAGATCTTTTAAAAATGGTACAAAAACTACCTGATGGATACAGAATAGTTTTTAATATGTTCGCAATTGAAGGATACTCCCACAAAGAGATTGCCAATAAACTAGGAATCTCTGAGAACACATCTAAAACTCAGTTAAAAAAAGCAAGAAACAGCCTCAAAAAAATGCTGTATAAGATTAACTATGTTTATGAAGATAATAATACAGAAATTGTAAGATGAAAGAAGATAATAACATAGATAAAATTTTCAGAGATCACCTGAAAATTATAGCCCCTGAACCGGAACGGAATGTCTGGGAAGATATGCGGTGGTCGCTATTCTGGTTCAGGAATAAAACATATATAATTACGTCGGCCATCGCAGCTTTTCTTGTTATTGCAGGAATATGGTATTATCAAAACACCAGCCCCTTTGAAACATCTCAGGTTATATCTCTTGACAACAATGAATATACATCGAATATGCCTGTTGTTGAAAAACCTACTGAGCCTCCAGCTACTATTACTTCAAGTAATATTAGTGATGACATCCTGAATTCTGATAGATTAGATGAAGAACCAGCTAGGGATGTTTCTCTCTCTAAAAAATCGAATGCCGTTAAACACATGTCTCTGAACTCTATTAAGGAAAACAGTGCTTTTGCTGATGATTATGCACATCGCCATCTTCTTAATATGTCTTCACTTGATACACGAGATGAAACTGACAATATTGATAATGATCTAAATAATACTGAGATTCTTACTCTGCCTGGTCTGGAAAAACAGAAAGAAAATGACATAAAAGTATATTTTAATATTTACGGGGGACCATCCTTGCCTTATGAAACAATAACTGGTGGTAACAGTGAATATGATCAATACAGAATGAATTCAGAATCACCACATGGAAGCTGGAACGCTGGTGTTGAAATAAAAATCGAAAAACAAAACTGGGTTATAACAACAGGGATTTCTTATGCTGAATATAATCAACATCATAATTACACATCAAGTTATGAGGAATACTCTGCTGATGATAGTTATTACTCTTATGATACAACATGGGGATGGATATTTGACCCTCCTGATATTGCTACTCCTATTATAATTGGTATTGATAGCACATGGGTTGACGTTTACCGAATGGTTACTGTTCAAAACAGTGGGATAAACAGAACCAGATACCTGGAAATTCCTGTTATGATTGGTTATCGTATTAATAAAAATCTGTTCTCTTTCGAAGTTAATGCCGGTGCAAATATTGGCTTTCTTACTTATTCTAACTTTAAAGTACCTGATATCGATAATCATCAACTAATGATTGACGACAGTGATATTAATCATACTATGGTAAACTTTTCTGTTAATTCAACTGTTTATTATTATCTGAACAGAAAAACGAGCTTGTTTATTTCACCATACTACAAACGTAATCTAAAACCTGTTTTTACTAATGGGTCATTTACAAATCAGTATAATAATATTTTTGGCATAAATTTTGGAATTTCATATACTTTAAGATAGTCTTGTTATACATCTAAAACACCTGCTATGAATAAATATGTCATAATATTGATATTTTTTGGAATATCCTGTTATGGCTATGGCCAGAATAATGGAAATATCTGGTATTTCGGCAATAATGCAGGTTTAGATTTCAATAATGGACATCTCAATGTAAAAAATGATGGTTCAATGATTGCTGAAGCAGGATGTGCTTCTGTATGTAACAATGAAGGAAATCTGCTTTTTTATACTAATGGCAATAAAGTATGGAATCGTAATCATAATATTATGCTCAATGGTGATAGCCTCATTGGCCGTCCAATTGTTAATCAAAACAGTGTTATTATTCCTTTGCCTGGATCTGACAAAACTTATTACTTGTTTACCATTAATAATTATGATACTATTAAAGGTTTTAACTATTCTGTTATTGATATGTTGCAAGATAACGGACTGGGAGCTGTTGTACAGAAAAATATATATCTTAAAGGTAATGTAATACAAAAAATAACTGCTGTTCAACATTGTAATGGTCATGATTACTGGGTAATAGTGCATAATACCGGAAGGGCTTTTTATTCCTATCTGGTTGATAATAAAGGCGTAGCTGGTTATGTGGAATCGTTAACGGGATCTACTGTTAATACTGATATTGGATTTATGAAAACATCACCGGATGGCTCTGGAATTGTTTTGCCTGTTAATAATGACTCTATTATGGCTCAGTTCTTTACTTTTAATAATAAAACTGGTGTGATAAACTCACCTGTTAATATTTATCCTGACAATAATCAAACTTACTGCTTTGGAACTGCATTTTCTGCAAATAGTAAAGTAATGTATATAAGTACCAGAGGTTTAAAGTATCAGCTAATGCAGTACGATATTTCAATAAATAATGAAAGCTTATTAAATAACAATTCTGTTGAAATTGCTCAGGGAAATAATTTTGGTATGCAATGTGCTCCTGACGGTAAAATTTATATTGCTTGTGAGAACAGGCCTTATCTTAACATAATAAATAAGCCGGGTATTATTGGTCCGGAATGTAGTTTTGAAGAAAAAGCTCTTTACTTTTCTGTTGCCGGATCATTAATGGGTATGCCGAACTTTCCGCAGTCATGGTTTTACAAACCTGATCTGGATTTTGTTAACACATGCTACGAAGATACTACCGGATTTTTCTTTGATAAAACAATGAATGTTGATTCATGTTTATGGGATTTTTACAATACTACTGATAACAAACATTTGTATTTTAAAAACTTCTCCAATAATCATGTTTTTGAAAATACAGGATTGTATAATGTTAATCTTGATTATTATCATTGCGGCGTTAGTAATTCAGTAAAAGATTCCATTCAAATAATACCATATCCTGTGTCAACTCTTCCAGAAGATACTACCATAATAGCTGATAATTTTATTGTTTTAGATGCCGGTAATGGATACGATTCATATTTATGGAATAATGGAAGTACCTCATCAACCATAGAGGCTTACACTCCTGGTGAATATTATGTTGAAATTAACAATAAAGGTTGTAAAATAACAGATACTGTTTTCCTTTCACTATATACTCCGGAAATTATTATGCCCAATGCTTTCACTCCAAATGGTGATGGTGTTAATGATTATTTTGGTTTGCCTGATCCTGAAAATTTGACGAACTTTAATATGAGTATTATTAATCGATATGGTACAATTGTTTTCAAAACAAATAATATTTACGAACAATGGGATGGTTATTTTATGGGAACAGCCAGCCCTGTTGGAACTTATATTTGGTTTGTTACTGTTGATTATTATAACGGTAGTAATATTGTTAAAGTTTCTAAAAAAGGATACGTTACTCTTATAAGATAAAAATTTCAAAGCAACTGTATTAATGTTGAGGACGTCTTGTTTATAAATTGAAAGTTGTTTAACTGTATTATGAAAAAAACGATATTTGGTATAATTACTATGATTTCTTCCTTAGCAGTATTGGCTCAATCATGGCCTGTTGCTATTGATGATTATGCCAACTGTTTTCTTGGACAGGTCGTTACTATTAATGTGGTTAATAATGATTATCATACTTCTGGTTTAGATTTTCACATCCGTAGTTGTGATGATGCACAAAGCTTTACTGACAGTACTATTTCTTTTTATGTTGATTATGAAAAATATTATAATGCAACAAATTTGGATACAATAAAAATTTCATATCTGCTCATTGATAAAGATGATATTGTTCATCAACAATCCATCGGCACGGTTAACATTACGATTACTGGGAATAATTACTATAATTATCTTGATATTAATAATATAAAAGCAAAAATACAGGCAAACGGGATGCAATTCTGGCCGGGGCCTGCCGGAGAGAAATGTAATATGATTAGCAATGAAAATCCTATTTATGAATTTCCTGCCGGAAGTGGAAAAAATACCATCTATAACTCATCAATATGGATAGGAGGTCTTGATAATAATAATGTGCTTAAGCTTGCCGCTGAAAGATATAGACAGGGAGGTTTTGATTACTGGCCGGGACCTATAAGTATTGAAACGGATACCCTGATGGTTGAAGTAGAAACTGCTATTAAATGGCAGCAAGTATGGAAGTTATCAGCACAGGAAATACGTTATCATATTAATCATTACAATGATGCTGATTATATACCACTGGAGGCCATAGCTACATGGCCTGCTCATGGCGATGTTTCATTAAATCAGGCCAGATGGCTTGCTCCTTTTATAGATGTTAATCACGATAGTATATATAACCCAATGGAAGGAGATTATCCACTTATCAGGGGTGATCAATGTATCTTCTTCATTTTGAACGATCAACGTGAACATAGTGAAACTTCAGGGGAAGCAATGGGAATTGAAATTCATGTGATGGCATATGAATTTTCTGCCGCTGATGATGATCCTCTGGCAGGCACAATGTTTATGAGTTATAAAATTTATAATAGGTCTTCTATTAATTATACCGATACTTATCTTGGAATTAATACTGATTTTGAAATTGGTTACTCCAAAGATGATTATGTGGGTTGTGATGTTGGCAGAGGCGCCTTTTTCGGTTACAATGGAGATGATTACGATGGAAATATTGATTCAACAATATATGGTAGTAATATTCCGGCGCAGGGAATTGTTATACTTGGTGGACCTGCTATGGATAATAACAATCAGGATGACCCTGATGATCAATGTGACGAAAGTATTAATGGTGTTGGCTTTAATGATGGTATTAAGGATAATGAAAGATATGGTATGTCGAGGTTTGTGTATTATGAGAATAATAACGAACCTATAGGCGATCCGGTTGAAGATTTTGAATATTATAATTACCTTAAAGGATTGTGGATGGATGGCAGTGCGATGGAATATGGCGGTAACGGACATACTACTTTGGGTGCCTATGGTCCATCGGCCAGGTTTATGTTTCCTGGTACCAGTGATCCTTGCTTCTGGGGAACAAATGGGATTGAACCTTTCGGTCCTGTTGAATGGACTGAAGAAACTGCTGGTAATACTCCTTATGACCGAAGAGGTCTTAGCGTTATGGGGCCATTTACTTTTGAAGCTGGTTCTGTGGAAAAACTGGATATAGCTTTTGTAAGTGCTTTCGCTAATGATGATAACTCTGCCATTGATATGGTATTAAATGATATTGATCTTATAAGAAATAATTATCTTCAGGATCCTTCTTATTTCGGTTATCAATGGCTTGATAACGAAGAAATAACTGAAGATAATCCTGCCGGAATTAAAGCATTCCCTGTTCCTGCTTGTGATCAAATTTGTTTTTATTGTGATTTGTCAGATAATCAGGCTGATTATCTGATACTGGATATTACTGGTAATATTTTACAATCAGGTATTATATATAAAAACAATACTGTTGTTACGTCTGTTGAAAGTCTTAAACCCGGAATATATTTTATTGTTATTTCTGGTTCAAATGATACTTATTCAACCAAATTTATTAAGAATTAGTTTAAGTATGTAATTGAATAAGCCCTTTTTGTTTACCCGTGGAGAATTTTATTCTTCGCGGGTTTTTTACATCTTATCCGGACAACGACCTCCGATACCTTTTCGTCTTCATAACAAGAACATAAATTAGATTTGTTTCTAAAAATTCATGAAAAAAATATTACTATATATAATAATAGGTGTATTTGCTTTAAAGCTTACTGCACAAACTGGTCCCGTTGCCAATGATGATTTTGCAAGCTGCAGACTTGGAGAAACTATAACAATTGATGTCCTTGACAATGATACTCATCCCTCCGGACTAAACTTTTATATAAGGCAATGTAATTTTATTCATACTGACAGTACGATTACTTTTTTTGCAAACTATGAACAATATTGCAATAGAAAAGTTACTGATACAATAAAAATCAACTATCTGTTAATTGATGAAAATAATAACATTGGTGAAAACTCTGTGGCTTTTCTTAATATAATTATTACCGACAATAATTTTTATGATTTTCTGGATATAAATAATATTCGCGCTCAGATACAAGCCAGCGGAATACAATTCTTCCAGGGGCCTTTTACAGGTAATAGCAGTGTTATTACAAACACTCCTGATAATCTTTTTGAATTTCCTAAAGGCAGTGGCAAAAATACTATTTTCAGCTCGTCGTTATGGGTAGGAGGGTTTGATGAAAACAGAAGTTTTAAAATTGCAGCAGAAACTTTTCGGTTAAATGGTATAGACTATTGGACCGGACCCATTAGTGTTAATAATGATCAGCTTAATGTTTCCACAGAGACTGCTATACAGTGGCAAAAAGTATGGAAAATTAACATTTCTGATATTAAATATCATGTTAATCATTTCAACGATGACGGTTATCAGCCCATTGAAGCAATTGCAACATGGCCTGCTCATGGCGATACTGAATTAAATCAAAATGAAAATCTTGCTCCATTTGTTGATGTTGATGGAGATAAATTATATGATCCTTTTTCAGGAGATTATCCTCTTATGCGTGGTGATCAATGTATATATTTTATAATTAACGATGTGCGTCAGCATACTGAAACCGATGGTGATTCGCTGGGACTGGAAATTCATGGTATGGCTTATGAGTTTGATCCTGATAAATCACCAGCTCTGGCTAATACATTATTTATGAATTATAAAGTATTTAACAGATCATCAATAAATTATAAAGATATTTATATTGGTTTGTTTACTGATTTTGATATTGGTAATGCCGGTGATGACTTTGTTGGTTGCGATGTAAGTCGTGGTGCTTTTTATGGTTATAATGGTGATTCCATTGATGGGATCAATGATTCTGTTACTTATGGGAAAAACTGGCCGGCACAGGGTATTGTAATTCTGGGAGGACCGAATATGGATGAAAATGACGCTGATAATCCAGACGGACAATGTGATGAAAGCTTAAATGGTATTGGATTTAGTGATGGTGTTGTTGATAATGAAAGGTTTGGCATGTCGAACTTTATTTATTTTAACAATGGTAATCATAGTTATATGTCAGACCCTGATGAACCTGAAGATTATTATAACTATATGATGGCAACCTGGAAAGATGGCAGTATAATGGAATTTGGCGGAATGGGGCATGTTAACTATGGTGCATACGGACCTGCGGCCAGATTTATGTTTCCAGGTAATAGCGATCCTTGTTACTGGGGAACATACCAGATTGAACCTTTTGGTTCCGTGAACTGGACTGAAGAGACCGCCGGTAATAAACCAGGAGACAGAAGAGGATTAAGCGCCATGGGCCCTTTTACTTTTGAAACAAACACAATGGAAAGTGTTGATATTGCTTATGTAAGTGCTTTCGCAGAAAATGGAAATACTGCTGTGGAAACATTGCTAGGCTATATTGATGATGTAAAAAAGGAATATTTTCAAAACCCCCAATCATTTGGTTGTCAATGGCTGGGGAATGAAGAAAATCCAACATCATTGAATAATAATATGGTAAAAGTATTCCCTAATCCTGCAAAGAATTATATTACTATAAGTAGTGATTTTTCTGACGAATCAGTAGTTTATAAAGTAATTGACATGCTTGGAAATAAAAGCAATCAAGGTATAATACAAAATGGTTCTTCGGTTACAATTTCTGTCAAAGATCTTATTCCGGGAGTTTATTTTGTTGTTATCTCCCATTCACAAGGCGTTTGCTCAAGCAAATTAATTAAGAAATAGTTGTTAAGTAAATAGTATGTTATAGATGAATTGATTTGTTAAAACTAATTTGTACCGTTTCATGTAACCCGTAGAGACTTGTAATCTTTGCGGGTTTTTTTTTATTACTTTTTTTATTAATTTTGAAAGGCCTAATTATTAATCAAATTTAATTGAGCTTCATTCTACTGATGGTATTATAAGGAAGAAGCTCATTATTAATTAAGATTGTTTATATAATTTTAAAGATGAAATTCTCTCCCGTGCCTATAATTTGCATTACTTTGCTTAAAATTACTGCTAAATTACATTATGCAAAAAATTATTAAATCAATCTCTATTGTAGTTATAATCATATTTTTTCTATCAATATTCGCCTGGGTAGTGGTTAACGTTGAAAGAGAAAATAAAGATTTCAAATGGGCTTCTGAATCTGTGAACTTTGTTTCCAACTTCCCGGATCTTTTTAAACAATCTGTAGAAGAAGTTATTAAAATTCCCAGAACATTTGTTAAAACAAATAAAGATTTCAAGAAAATCAATAAACTGGATTTTGATATCGATGTTCTTTTATCATATTCCGAAACTAACGATATACGTTCTATAGTTTTGATGAACCTAAGAGATGATTCGGTTTCATATCGCTGGAAAGTTGACAATCCTTATCAACCTCATAAACGTATTATGAATCCATTACTTTTACCTGGTAAAGAAGTGGCTTTTTCATTTGATCGCCGACCCTTATGCAAAATAGATTCTCTTTCTAATATGGTTTGGAAACAAGATAGCTTATGGGCTCATCACTCTCTGAATCTGGATTCTGATGGTTATATCTGGGCTTGTACTGAACCTCCGGTTAATGAAGCCGCTGGATTAATTACTGTTGATGGCAGGAAGATTTATTTTCGTGATAACTCTGTTACTAAATATGATCCTAAAACAGGCGATATATTATTTAGTAAATCAATAACAGAGATATATTGTGACAACGGCTTGTTAAATTATTTGATGAAATCCAATAGCAAACCCGACCCTATCCATCTTAATGATGTTCAACCAGCGTTAAAAACCACTAAATATTATAATACAGGTGATTTATTTATCAGCATTCGACAGCCTTCTCTGGTATTCCAGTACCGACCATCAACTAATAAAGTAATTCGTTTAATAGAAGGACCATTCTCGAGTCAGCATGATGTTGATTTCTATGGTGACAGTGCTTTAGTTATATTCAATAATAATTTCTATACTAGTTCCAGATGGGGAAGCAAGTCAAAACCTAAAACAAATAAGTACCTGAAAGATTTTGGAAATCTATCTTCAAACATAGTAAAATATAATTTTGAAGATGATAGTTTTGAAGTTATCGGTGATTCTGCCTTCCTTAATAATAATATTTTCAGTATTTCTGAATCACTACAGGAGTTTATTGATCCAAAAACATATTTTGTTGAAGAGCAAAACTCAAGTGTTCTTTGGGTTATAAAAGATAATGAAGTGATTTACAAAAATGTATTAAAATCACCACATGAAGGCTATCATCACTTAACCAACTGGACAAGAGTAATTAATAAGAATGAATTTTGATAAGTAAAACACGGATTATAGATACTTATAATCCCACCAAAACAAACCAGTGGTTAATTTGCATTTACGTATTTTAGAAACTCTGATTCGAACTAAAGCCTCTTCAGGTGTGAAGGCTGTACGAAATGTTTTAATAAGATAGGCCAATAATCCTCTGCGCAGATCTGTAATTATAATCTTCCCATCTGATTTTGTAACTCTTTCTATTTCATTAAGCATTTGAACAGGGTTCTCCACAATGTGGACTAAAAATGTGTTTATTACTACATCGAAGGAATTATCCTTAAATTGAAGATTAAGCGCATCACCTTTCTGAAGTGTAATTTGATTTTCCAATCCTTGATCTTTGATTATAGATTGTCCAATATCAAGTAATGGTTCTCCCAAATCAATTCCTGTGATTTTTGCTTCCGGAAATTCTTTCGCTATTTCAACCGAAACGCTTGCAAAACCACATCCTGCATCAAGAATATTCCCCTTCTCAAATCCAGCTTTTCTTAACTCTTTAGCCAAGCGCTTTCCTACCTTTTCAATACTCTTTTTATTACGCTTATAGTACCCTGAAGCCCACTTTGGATCATTAAAAATTATCGGATGAAACAATTCTGCTCTTTCCATAATTCACCAATTTTATTTAATTCACTTGCTATCATTAACATAGTAATTATTGGGAACTACTTTTTGCATGGGGATAACTATCCACATAATAATATAAATAAGAGCACCACTAAATCCGAAAACAAAAAGCAGTACAAATACAATGCGAATAAGAGCAGGATCAATGCTAAAATAATCAGCAAGTCCACCGCAAACACCACCAATCATTTTATCAGTTGCCGATCTGTGTAATCTTTCAGAATTTTCCATGTTTTTGATATTTAATTGTTTTTTAATGAAGCAAATATACATGTGACCTGTGATGTGCAGAATACAATTTCGGTGAATGGTTGTATTTTTTCGGGGATTGCACAAAAGAAGACCATGAATTTTTCAATATTAAAATTAAAACTAAGAAAAAGAAAATTCATTTTATAAATTCTCACTTCAACAATCTATTATTTAAAGAAGTCGCACTATACCTTTTGTAAGCATTAAACATATTTCTGATGCGCATCAGAATAGTTTTTGATGCGCATCAGGATTCATTTTGATGCGCATCAGGATCGTTTCTGATGCGCATCAGAACATTAATTAAACAAGTGAAATTATAACTTTACACAAGTGAAAACAAGCGTTTCATATTATCAATAATATTTATCGAATCGAAATAAGATCTTTGGAAAGTTGGCTTAGTGCTTTGTTGATTTACTTTAGCAAGTAATAAAAAACAAAAAAGCCACTTACAAATAAGTTGTAAGCGGCATTTATCTTGTCTCCCCGGAAGGGCTCGAACCTTCGACCCGCTGATTAAGAGTCAGCTGCTCTGCCAACTGAGCTACGGAGAGTTATTTAATAAAATATCATTTATTAAAAAGCAGCGGCAAAAGTACACATTTTTTCTAAACTATTTAAATTCAAATCGTGTAAAAAGTAATGTGATTTGTATTGAAATTTAAAACTAAAAACCTATTTATTTTTTAAATTCAAGCATTAACGGATTTCTAAGATTACCATATTCAATTAGTTCCATCTTCACCGAACCCACAATTACAGCAGATTCAGCCAAAACAGGTAAATGATTTTTGTCATCACTAACCCATACATACATAGGATATTTCTCAGCGAAAACTTCCCCGGAAGCCATCATTGGTGCTATTTTCAAACATTTAATCTTTCCCCACTTTGTTTTAAGTATGTCTTTGCCCTCATATTTTACGGCAGAAACATAAACAGAATCATCAAGAAAAAAGTTAATGTTATACAAACTGTCTGCATTAAAATCCTCAATATCAAGAGTACGCATATAGTATAGCGCTGAAACAAAATCGTGAATATCCGGAGGTACGCTAATGGGATTCTTACCATTTGTAGTAGCAATATCCGTTTCACGATCGAAATGAACCCTGTCAAACTGTCGATAACTACCTTCTCTGGTTTGGCGTATAAAAGATAGAGGTAACAATGTGCTTGTGTCAACAAATGACTCAAACTTATCACGAACTTTAAAAAACCAATTAAACATACCCACAGAGTTACCTTCACCGGTAATGTGGTAAATATCATCAAGTCTGCCCCTTTCGGGATCTTTCCAGTTTTCAACTGTAAGAATAGCTTCACCGGCAGTGAAATTGCCTACAGGAGAGCTATAATAAACACGGTATTTGAGGTATTCACCGGTTTTGAACGCACTGTTATCAATAGTATCCTGTGCCTTAATACTGCCCCATACAAGCAGCACAAGAAAGACAACAAAATTGCGCAGCAATGAATTCATTTCGATTAATATTATCCTACTACAATATTAATAATTCGCTTTGGAACAACAATAATTTTTCTGATAGTTTTTCCTTCTAACCACTTCTGTGCCTCTTCGGCTTCAATAGCAGACTTTTCAATGTCTTCTTTTGACATATCAACAGGAAGACTAAGTTTAAATCTCATTTTTCCATTAAAAGAAACAGGGTATTCGAAATTATTTTCCTTAAGATATGCTTCATTGTGAACCGGATATTCTGCAATGCTTACAGATTCAGAAAAGCCCAGTTGCTGCCATAACTCTTCAGCAATATGTGGTGCATAAGGACTAATTAATATAGCCATTGGCTCCAAAATTTCACGTTTATGACATTTCAAATCACTTAGCTCATTAACACAAATCATAAAGGCACTAACTCCTGTGTTAAACGAAAATCTTTCTATATCAGAGTTAAGCTTTTTAATAGTCTTATGTAATGATTTCAATTCATCATCACTGGCTTTATCATCAGAAACTATGAGATTATCATTTTCATCAAAATACAGTCTCCACAGCTTACGCAGAAATCTGAATACTCCCTCAATACCATTTGTGTCCCAAGGTTTATCCTGTTCAATAGGCCCCAGAAACATTTCATAGAGACGAAGAGTATCAGCACCATATTTTTCAATCAAGTCATCAGGGTTCTGAACATTATGTTTCGACTTTGACATTTTCTCAACCTCATGGCCACATATATATTTACCATCTTCAAGAACAAACTCAGCATCAGCAAACTCAGCACGCCAGGTTTTAAAACCTTCGGTGTCAAGAATATCATTATCAACAAGATTAATATCCACATGTAAGGCTGTTGTTTGATACTGTTTACGTAGTCCATAAGAAACAAACTGGTTAGTTCCCACAACACGATAAACAAAACTTGATCGTCCCTGAATTTTCCCCTGGTTGATAAGCTTCTTAAACGGCTCATCCTCACAAACCAGACCTATATCAAAAAGAAATTTATTCCAGAATCGGGAATAGATAAGATGGCCAGCGGCATGTTCATCACCACCGATATAAAGATCTACATCTTTCCAGTATTCATTAGCTTCTTTGGAAAAATATTCCTTTTCATTATGAGGATCCATATATCTTAGATAATAGCCACTGGAACCAGCAAAGCCAGGCATAGTATTTGTTTCCAATGGATATCCCTCTTCAGTAACCCAGTCTTTTGCATTAGCCAAAGGAGGATTTCCTTCTTTTGTCGGCAGATAACTGTCGACTGGAGGAAGCAATAACGGCAGCTTATCTTCGCTAAGCATATACGGCATACCATCTTTGTAATAAACAGGAAACGGCTCACCCCAGTACCGCTGACGACTGAATATAGCATCACGCAGACGATAATTTACAGTACCATGACCAATACCCATTTTATCAATTTCAGCGATAGTGGCTTTAATAGCATCCATTACCTTCATTCCATTGATAAACCCCGAGTTTATCATAATCCCTTCTTTAGCATCATACGACTCTTCCCATAAGGCAGTATCAATAGTCTCTTCATCTTCTTTCGCAACCACTTGAATCACCGGGAGGTTAAAATGATGTGCGAAAGTAAAATCACGGCTATCATGACCAGGAACAGCCATTATAGCTCCTGTACCATAACCGGCAAGTACATAATCGGCAATCCATATAGGAAGCTTTTCATTATTAAGAGGATTAATAGCATAAGCACCTGTAAACTCACCACTTACATTTTTCACTTCCGACATACGTTCACGCTCTGAACGGTTCTTCGCCCATGTAACATATTCCTCCACAGCATCTTTTCTGTCAGGAGTTGTTATCTCTTCCACAAGCTCATGTTCAGGAGCCAAAACCATAAAAGTAGCACCAAACAATGTATCCGGACGAGTAGTAAATACTTCAATCTCTTCCAGATCCTTTTCAGAATCTACCTTAAATAAAACAGAAGCACCTTCACTTCTGCCAATCCAGTTACGCTGCATCTCAATAAGAGACTCAGGCCAATCGACTTTTTCAAGGCCGTCCAAAAGACGTTGAGCATAAGCAGTAATTCTCAATGACCACTGTTTCATCACCTTTCTTTCAACAGGATGTCCACCACGCTCCGAAAGACCTTCTTTTACTTCATCATTTGCCAGCACTGTTCCCAGTTCCGGACACCAGTTAACCATAGTATCAGAAAGATATGCCAAACGATAATTCATCAGCAGCTCCTGTTGTTCTTTCTCTGATAAATTATTCCATTCATCAGCTGTAAAAGGATCCGTTTCTGAGCAAGCAGCATCAACATTACTATTACCACCTTCGCTAAAAATCTTTATCAAAGAATCAATGTTCTCAGCCTTTCCGGAAGCATTATTATACCATGCATTAAACAATTGGATAAAAGTCCATTGAGTCCATTTATAATATTGAGAATCGCTGGTGCGAACTTCCCTCGACCAATCAAAAGAAAAGCCGATTTTGTCAAGCTGTTCGCGGTAACGCTTAATATTTTTCTTTGTTGTTATCTCAGGATGAGTACCTGTTTGAATGGCATATTGTTCGGCAGGTAATCCGTAAGCATCATAGCCCATAGGATGCAGTACATTGAATCCTTTATGACGCTTATACCGGGCATATATATCAGAAGCAATATAACCCAACGGGTGACCTACGTGCAAGCCTGATCCGGATGGATAAGGAAACATATCCAATACATAATATTTTGGTTTAGTGTGGCCAGTCTCTGCTTTATATGTGCCTTTATCACTCCAGTATTTCTGCCATTTTTTCTCTATCCTTTGAAAATCGTATCCCATTATTTATATATAATTTATTTTCTTTTTATTTCCAGAAGCTGCTCAAATGAAAGGTCCATTAAAGGAAATACTTCCCAGCCATTGTAATCGTAATGCCACCATTCGCTTGGATAAACAGTAAAACCCTGTTTCTTCATCTCGCTTATAAGCAATTCTCTGTTTTTAATTACTTCTTCAGAAAGATCCATATAAACAGGACTTGCTTTTTCACTAAAATCATCAAAATATGTAGGCATTGGTATTTCTTCACCTGTCTTAAGATCAATAAGACTGATATCTACTGCAGCTCCCCTGTTATGACGTGAACCTGAATAAGGAGAAGCAACAAAATTTGTATCATTATAAACCTCATAAAACTTTACAGTTGCTGCATAAGGTCTGTAAGCATCCATAATTACAATACCAAGACCCTGTTTATTCAATGATTGCTGCACTGATTGCAAAGCTTTAGCAACAGGTTTTCGAACAAAAGCCAAAGCTGTGTCATATATTACCTCATGAGTGAAATTGTTGTCAGTTGCATACCTCATATCCAGTTTAATTTCAGGAATATAATCACTGATATCTACTAATTCAGCATCACTAAAATCATTAACTTGTGAACAATATTCAGCTGTATCGCGAATTACATTTATCCCCGATTCATATTTTGTCTGCTTTTGAGCACTAACAGAACAAAATCCTATAGATAATATTAATATAATCAAGTATCTCACACTGAAATTTGTTTGAGGCTGCGAAATTAGTAATTATTAGTAATTAAGAGAATAGTTTATTACCTGATTGACAAAAAATAATGCATATAAAACAACGATTTAAAATCATAACAGCTATCATGAAGCGAACTATACAAGAAGAAAACAAACCAAAATAATTAACAAAAAGACATTATGTAAGCTCTAAATGTCTGTTTAATAATAAGAGTAAAAAGCTTATGACACTGTAACTTCAGACAATTCCCAAACTTTGAATCATGAACTTTGAACTTTGAACCAACTCTATTCCTATCTTTGCTTCAAAAATATTGAAGACAAACTATGGAGTCGTCCTATCAAATACTAATTAAGAAACTAAACAACTTTCGCCGAAAGTATTATACAAACTTAATTATTAGAGGTTTATTAATAATGCTTGGCACAATAGCAGGTTTAATTTTAGTAATATCAGCATATGAATATTATTCATGGTCTGGTACTATAATACGCTCCATCCTGTTTTATATAACAATAATTATTACTACAGTAACTTTTGTATTCTTAGTAATTATCCCCGCTCTTAAAATTCTAAAACTTGGCAAAACTTTAAGCGATAAAGAAGCTGCAGTAATAATAGGCAATTATTTTCCGGAAATAGATGATAAACTTATAAATACACTACAGCTTAAAGAAAACAGTACCGAAGAAAATATAGAATTAATACTGGCGGGCATTGAACAAAAAGCAACAGAAATAAAACCTATTTCATTTAGAAAAGCTGTTACATTCAAATCAAATCTTAGAATTCTTAATTACATTCTTCCACTATTAATAATAATCTCATTAATACTTATACTTAAACCACAATTCATTTCAAGTCCGGCTGAAAGAATAATCAACTACAACGAATATTACAGCAAGCCTCTTCCCTACTCTATTACCCTGTTAAATAACGTGTTATCATGCAAACAGCACAGCAATTTTAAGATTAGTATTCAAGTATCAGGAGAAGAAATACCAGAAAAAATATGGATTGATGATGGAGAATACACATATAGAATGTTGGCAGAAAATCCTGGATTATATACATATACATACAAGGAAATAGACAACAATAAATCATTCAGAGTTATTACTGACGATTATTCAAGTCCTGAATATTCAATAAAGGTTTTCCCAGTCCCTATGATTTTAGATTTTAGTATAGTACTTGATTATCCACATTATATTTCCAAAATAGATGAAACCATAAATAACACAGGAGATTTACTAATACCAGAAAACACAAATCTGAAATGGAATATTATAACACGTGATACAAAAATTATAAAATTTATTTTTGAAGATAGTATTTATGACCTTAAACCAGAAGAGGCAAATCATTTTCTTTTTGAAAAGCGGATTCAAAATAATTCCATTTACAAAATAATTCCTGTTAATGATTTCTTTGAAAGTACAGATACATTAAAATTCAATATAGAAACAGTCAGGGATGAATATCCAGTAATAAAAATAAATGAATATAAAGAAGATTTTAACGCTCTGAGAATCGCCTATACCGGGGAAATATCCGATGACTATGGATTCATCTCCTTATTTTTCTACTTTAAAAAGGATAATTCAGACAATAACTGGGAGAAGAAAGCTTTAAAAACAAGCTTTGATAACACGGTTTATAATTTTGATTATCAGGTTATTGTTGATAGTTTTGGTCTAGCTCCTGGAGAATCTGTTCAATACTATTTTGAAGTAAAAGATAATGATATTTATAATGGCTACAAAAAATCAAAATCTGACAACTTTTACATGAGAATGCCAGAAATTGATAAAATCGAGAATAAAATTGAAGAGAATTCAAATGATATAAAGAAAAACATAAAAGAATCATTAAATCTTATTGAACAGCTGGAAAGAAATATTGAGAACAAAGAAATGGAAATGTTCAATAAAAAAGAAATGGATTGGCTAGACAAGCAGCAAATGGAAAATATGTTTAAGCAGGCAAAGGAGCTGCAAAAAAAAGCAGAAGAACTTAAAAAGCTAAATGAAGAAATTCAGGAACTGGAAGAAATGATTAATAAAACTATTGATCCGGAGTTGCAACAAAAGATTAAAGAAATGCAAAAGATGTTTGAAGAGCTTTTCACAGAAGAAATGAAGAAGGAATTAGAAGAGCTCCACGAAAATCTTAAAAAAGACAATCTAAAAGATTTCCTTGAAAAGATGAAAAATCAAAATGAAGATCTTAAGGAAAATCTAGAGCAAAACCTTGAACTATATAAACAACTTGAATATGAAAAATTAATAAATGAAACCATTGAGAAATTAGATAAACTTTCAGAAGAACAGCTAAAGCTTTCAGAAAAGACAAAAGAAAAAGAAATCTCAAAGGAATCTTCACTTAAACAACAAAATGACATAAAAAAAGAGTTTTCCGAAATAATGGAAGATTTGGAAAAGGCCGACAAATTAAACAAGGAACTTGAAGATCCTTACAATATGGAAAATGATACTGCAACTTCTAATAACATAAACGAACAGATGGATGATGCTATGGAAAACCTGGAAAAAGGTAAAAAGAAAAAAGCATCAGAAAGTCAGGAAGGAAGTGGCAATAGCATGAAAAAGTTAGCAAACTCCATCTCTTTGGATTTACAGGGAGCCATGATGGAAAAGACCGGAGAAGATATTGAACAAATAAAACGAATTCTTGATAATCTACTTGACATAAGCTTCACACAGGAAAATCTAATAAATGAACTATCCATATTAGAGCAAAATGATCCAAAAAACAATGATGTGCGAGAACAACAAAAGTCATTAAAAGACGATTTCAGTATTGTACAAGATTCACTGATTGCTATCAGTAAACGTCAGGCATCAGTACGTACGTTTATTATAAAAGAAACAAAAAACGCAGAATCACATATAACAAATTCTCTCGATTATCTTGAAGAACAGAATCAGGGTAAAACAACAAGAGAACAACAATATGCATTAACGTCCATTAACAACCTGTCATTAATGCTTGCAGAAGCATTAGATCAAATGCAACAATCTATGCAAATGAAAGGCGGACAAAAAGGGAGTTCAAAGTGCAACAACCCGGGACAAGGTCAATCACCATCCATGTCAGAAATAATGAAACAACAGCAAGGATTAAATAAAGGGATGAAGGGCAAAATGAACAAAAGCGGCACTGATGGTAAAGAAGGAATAAATGGAAAAAGTGAAGAATTAGCACGTATGGCAGCACAACAAGGTGAAATACGCAGGATGTTACAAGAATTAATTGACCAATTGGAATCATCAGGAGGAAATGGTGACGCGCTTAACAAAATAGCAGAAGAAATGAAAAAAACAGAAGACGATCTTATTAACAGACGTCTCTCACAAGCAACATACGAGCGTCAAAAAAATATCGAAACCCGATTACTTAAATCAGACAAAGCCATACAAGAAAGAGAAAAAGAAAATAAAAGAGAATCAAAAGAAGGAAAAAACAAAAAAAATGGAAACCAAAATATAAATTTAGAGTATAAGAATGAGAAAATTGAAAGTGAGGAAATCCTGATTACTCAGCCAATAGAGTTGAAACCGTATTACAGGAAACTTTACAAAGAATATTTATACAAACTTGAAAAAGATAAAAAAGATGGTAATAAATAACCAATCATTAACTGTTAACATTTCAAAAGACTCAATAAGAGAGATGGAATCTTTTATTGATAAAGTTTGCGACCAACTTTTTATTAATGAAACCTATTATGGGAATCTTTTAGTATCAATGACAGAGGTTTTAAGCCTTCTTGCGGAATCAGATCAAAATGGTGAAAAACTAGAAATTGTATATAACTCTGATTACAGCACCATCAAGTTTACACTTTCTCCTATTGCTGAAGAAATTTGTTTAAGGCTACTATCTCCTATTAGCATAGATAACTTAAGTAATGAAGAATCCGATAAAAACTTTTTCTTAATTTACAGCACTGTTGATAACATTACAATGAACAATATTGGCCAGTTAATTTTTGAATACGACATCAGCGCATTACATAAAGAAATTTACGAAGAAAGAAAAAAACACCTCCTATCCTATTTCAAAGTTGCCAAAAAAGAAAACACTACTGTTGAAAATTAATTATTCTTTTCCGGATGATTACCTTTACCAAAATACCCGGAGTTATCTTAAAAGATTTTTCTGATCATAACGAAAATGTTTGGATAGAAAAAATAATCCGCAACGAGAATTATATTGTGGGAGAAATTAATTACATCTTTTGCGATGATAATTTTCTTCATTCTATCAACATTGACTTTTTAAATCACGACACTTTTACGGATATTATCACGTTTCCAACATCCCAAAATCCAGATATTATTTCGTGTGATATTTATATTAGTGTAGACAGAGTTAATGAAAATGCAACAAAATTTTCCATTGAATTTATTAATGAACTTCACAGAGTGATGGCACATGGCATCCTTCATTTGACAGGTTACGATGATCACACTCCAGAGGACAAAGAGACTATGCGGCGCAAAGAGAATTATTACGTAAATTTGCACCCATAATTTCAAATTGTTCCACGTGAAACAAAACAACATGTTTGACAAATATGATGTAATTGTAGTAGGTGCTGGTCACGCCGGTGCTGAAGCAGCAGCAGCAGCAGCCAATTTAGGTTCAAAAACCCTATTGATTACAATGAATATGCAAAAAATTGCAGCAATGTCATGTAATCCGGCAATGGGTGGAGTAGCTAAAGGTCAAATCTTACGCGAAATAGATGCATTAGGAGGATACTCTGGAATTGTTGCTGACAAAACAGCTATACAATTCAGAATGCTTAATAAATCTAAAGGACCTGCCATGTGGAGCCCAAGAACTCAAAACGATAGAATATTGTTTTCTATTGAATGGCGAAAAATGTTGGAGAAAATACCAAAACTTGATTTTTGGCAGGATACCGTTACTAATATTATTGTAGAAGATAATAAGATAAAAGGAGTTGAAACTCAAATGGGGCAAAGAATTTTTGCCAAAACAGTAATATTGACTAACGGAACATTTTTAAATGGTAAAATACATATAGGAAAGAAAAACTTTGGGGGAGGGAGAATAGGAGACCCATCATCTTACGGTTTAACAGAACACCTAAATGATTTAGGATTTCAAACAGCAAGATTAAAAACAGGCACTCCCGTTCGAGTAGACGGCAGAACCATTGATTTTTCAAAAATGGAAGAACAAAAAGGAGACGAATCTCCAGGAAGTTTTTCATTTATCACTAATAATACAACGAATAAACAACGTAGCTGTTGGATTACTTACACTTCACCAACAGTTCATGATACATTAAAATTGGGATTTATTGATTCACCAATGTTCGCAGGTAGGATAGGAGGTGTAGGCCCAAGATACTGTCCATCCATCGAAGATAAGATTGAAAGGTTTGCAGACAAAGACAAGCACCAGCTATTTGTTGAACCAGAAGGATGGGATACTGTTGAATATTATGTTAATGGATTCTCTTCATCGTTACCTGATGATATTCAGTTAAAATCATTAAGACAAATACCAGGATTTGAAAACGCAAAAATTTTTACTCCTGGTTATGCAATCGAATATGATTATTTTCCTCCTACACAATTAAAATATTCTCTTGAAACTAAACTTATTGAAAACCTATATTTCTCAGGACAAATTAACGGAACAACAGGTTATGAAGAAGCAGCAGCCCAAGGATTAATTGCAGGCATAAATGCTCATCATAAAATTAATAACAAACCACCATTTGTTTTAAAAAGACATCAAGCCTATATTGGTGTATTAATTGATGACCTTATAACAAAAGGTGTTGATGAACCATACAGAATGTTTACTTCAAGGGCAGAATACAGAATACTTCTTCGTCAGGATAACGCAGACTTCAGATTAACGCCACTTGGTTATGAAATAGGTTTGGCAAGAAAAGAAAGATATGAACTAACCATGTCAAAAAAATCCAGAATAGAAGATTTTATTAAATTCTTAAGAAAAGAAAGTATTGTTCCACAAGAAGCAGGGGAGGTGTTAAAGAAAAAAAACAGCTCACAACTACGTCAAAAAATTAAAGCTACTGAATTATTATTGCGCCCGGAAATTAACATATATGATATAATAGAAGTAAATCAATATATTTCTGATTATGTAAAAGAAAACAACCTCAATAATACAGAGCTTGAAAGCACAGAAATTACCATTAAGTATGAAGGATATATTCAAAAAGAAAGAGAAATGGCTATAAAACTTTCAAAACTTGAAGACATTCCATTAAAAGAAAATTTTGATTATAACAGCTTGCTTTCAATTTCAACAGAAGCTCGACAAAAATTAACAAAAATTAAGCCGACTACACTTGGGCAGGCATCACGTATTAGTGGCGTTTCCCCTTCAGATATTAATGTTATTGCAGTCTATCTCGGCAGATAGATTGTTTCACGTGAAACATGGTAACTATGAATAAACACTTTTGTCCATCATGCGGTAGTAAAAACATCTCCACATTATTTGAAACACAAGATTTCTTTCTTACAAATGAAATATTTACATTGCTTCATTGTGAAGACTGCAAACTGAATTACACAAATCCTATACCCAGTAATCTTGATAAATATTATGAAACAACAGAATATTTATCACACGATACAAAAAACAACGGAATTGTAGGTAAAGTGTACAACTATTTGAGGTCGTGGAACTTAAAGCATAAATATAAAATAGTTACTAAATATATTAAAAAAGGGAAGTTATTAGACATCGGATGTGGAACAGGTGAGTTATTATATCACTTTAAATCAAATGGTTGGGCAGTAAAAGGGGTAGAGCCTTCAAACAAAGCAAGGGAATTAGCTATAAATAATTATAAATTAGATGTTCTAAATCTACCACAACTAAAAAATTTAACGCAAGAGAAATTTGATGTCGTATCAATGTGGCACGTTTTAGAACATGTTCCCGATATCAGTAACAGACTTGCTATTTTTTCACAACTGATTAAAGATGATGGAATAGGTATTATAGCTGTACCTAATTTCAACGCACCAGACTCAAAATACTATGGAAAAATCTGGGCCGCTCTTGATGTACCAAGACATCTATTTCATTTCACTAAAGAAAGCCTGAGAATTATACTCGCAAAAAATAATCTAAAAATAATTGAAAGTCATCCAATGAAACTAGATGCGTTCTATGTAAGTTTGCTAAGTGAGAAATATCTCCATCACAAATTAGTATGGATACGCGCAGCAATCAGAGGATTACTTAGCAACATAAAAGCAAAAAAAGATAATAACTATTCCAGCATGATTTTTGTGGTGAAAAAACAAAAATAACAGGATAATAATATAACATTGTTAAAATCAAATCAAATAAACCTGTATTATCTGATACTAACAGTTATCCTACTTACAATATCCGTAAGTGTAGCTTATGTTGGTAAAGGATATTCTTCTGATAAATCTCTACATAAAGCATCCAATAAAATTGAGACAGAAGGAACGGATCTCAATAATACTCTCAGGGACATAAACTTTTCTAAAGTAAATTCACTGAATTCAACAGATTTTCTTCTTTTTGTTATTCATCAGAAAGAAATAATATTTTGGAATAACAATAAAATATCTCCGGAATTTATATTAAATCTAACTCCTGATGCAAATTATTCAATTACCCACAATCTCACAGGATGGTATCTATACTCTTCAAAAAATACAAATGACACAACCTACTTTTTATTAAAACAAATTAAAGCAGATTATCTTGTCAATAATCATTTTCTAAATAGCAACAATAATCTTTATAACTGTGAAAATCTTGTTTTAAGCAAAGATAAAAAACAAACAGGCCTTAATATATTTAATACTAATGAAAAGTTTATTCTTAATATTACTTCTAATACTTTTACGGAAACCAGCAATAATATTAAATCTCTTACAATAGTTTTATATGTGATACTTTTAACATTGCTATTAGTCCTGACATTTCTAAATATTCATAATTTTATTAGTAAAAGAAAAAGTTATTATTTTTTAATTACCATAATTTCGGCTTCTTTATTAGTTGCTATTAATATTTATTGTCCTTTATTATGCTTCAATTTTAAATGGAATTATCTCGTAATTTCATCTCTTCTAGCAACAGCATTAATTGTTTCGACTTCAGATATTAAATTTAAATTCAGAAAAAACATAAACTTATCACCACCTGTCATAATAGTAATAAGTATTTTTTACTTTGTTTCATCGTGGATGATTTACAAGACCATTTCATTATATCTTTTGCACACAAATGATCTTTCAGATCTTCTTGATTATCCAAGTATAACAGCACTTACCTTAATAATTATCATTAACATATCTCTATTCATATTAACAAGACACATACTTAATAACACAGGTAAATTAAATATCCCATGGTTTATTTCAATTATTCTAATATTGTTAACAGCAATGGGGTACTATTTCGTTATCAAATTTAATATCAAATTAATTTTAATAAGTACTTTATTCATTATTATCATTTTTCTTTTATACGAACTACCAGGTTTATATAACCGAAACAAGTTTTTTAATTATTTCTTTATTATTTTAATATTATCAATACTTACATCTACAATATTTAATCTTACATCACAGAAAAGAATTAACGACATTCATAAACAAATTGCAGAAACACTCGCTATTTGTAATGATGAAGTACTTGAAAAAGAAATACTATCTGTTCATAATTATATCCAACAAGATTCTTTACTCATTAATGATATTTTTGACTCTATATCAACACCTGAAGATGATTTAAATATTGCAGAATATATAATAAATAAATACTTTTCAGATCTTAATTATAAATATGATATTCAAATTACCATCTGTCGTGAAAATGAATTAATAGAAATACAGCCCGAAGGTGATATTTATAATTGTATAGATTATTTTCATTCTATAGTAGCCGATTATTCACTACAAGCCATTGATTCAATACTTTTTAATGTTAAAACTAACACAGAAAGTCTTTATTACATCTACCAAATAAATTTTAAAAAACCACAAATACCTGACGACAGTGCATTTGTTTTTGTAGAATTTATATCATCGCATATC
This sequence comes from Bacteroidales bacterium, assembly GCA_963676635.1. Taxonomy (GTDB): domain Bacteria; phylum Bacteroidota; class Bacteroidia; order Bacteroidales; family F082. The sequence goes on along the minus strand of OY781105.1, from coordinate 2,564,378 downwards.
CCGGAAGGGCTAGGTTACCCCGAGTTACTTATAGACAGCAAAGCAAACAAACTTAACCTCTCAGGATATTCTATTGCTAACTATTCAAACAGTAATCTTATATATAAATTTGGTGATTACGATTATACAACTACAATTCCAGAATCATTTTTCTTAGGACGTGACAATTTCATCAAAGAAAACGATTATATACACTACACCATTAAAAATTCAGATGGTATATATATTATTGTTAGTAAACCAGAATTGGCAGTATCGTCAAGAATTTTTATCTTTTCTATCACATTTTTCATATTTACTTTTTTATCAGCATTCTTTTACTTGATTCTTAAATTCCGAAAAGTACGTAGTTTGTTTTACAGAAGTTTTTCAACCCGACTTCAAATATTTATTATCGCCACGCTTACATTATCATTTCTTATACTAGCATTTTTCACTCTTTTATATATTGATCAAAATAATCGACAGAATATAGCAGACCAACTCAATGAAAAAACAAACTCTGTAATTATTGAACTACAACATAAACTTAATAATATTAATACCCTTGATCAAACAAATCCAGAAGTACTACATAATCTTCTTAGAAAGTTCTCTTTGGTTTTCTTTTCAGACATTAATCTTTACAACACAGAAGGAATACTGATAGCAACTTCACGTCCTGAAATTTTTGATAAATATCTTCAATCAGATCTTATAAACAGAGACGCATACGAGGCAATTTTCAATAATAACAAACTACACTTCATTACAAATGAAAAAATCGGCTCTCTTACTTATTATTCCTCATATTCACCACTAATACTAAACAGCATTGAACCAGCAGGCATTGTTAATCTTCCATACTTTGCAAAACAATCAGAAATTAACAGATCATTTTTTACTATGATCAGCTATCTCATAAATATATATATTATAATAGGTATTGCAGGCACTATTCTGGCAATAATCTTTTCAGGATATTTAATACGTCCATTAAGATTATTGCAACAAAAAATGTCAAAAGTGAGTATTGATAAAACCAACGAAAAATTTAACTGGAAAAGAAAAGACGAAATTGGAGCACTAATTCATGAATACAACAAAATGGTTCAAAAACTTGAACAAAGTGCTGATTTAATAAAACAAAATGAAAGAGAAAGCGCATGGCGAGAAAATGCACAACAGATAGCCCATGAAATAAAAAACCCGCTTACTCCCATGCGTCTTAATGTCCAATATCTTGAAAAAGCATATAAAAATAATGATCCTGATTTTGAATCCAAACTCAAAGACATAAGTAATTCTCTCATAAAACAAATAGAAGTACTTAATAATGTTGCAGAAGATTTTTCAAATATTGCTAAAGCTAGAAAAAGAAAAACAAACAAAACAGATCTTCGAAAAGTTATTGAAGCTTCAGTAAATACATTTGATAAACGTAAAAACACAAAAATCACTACAAATTTCCTTCCAGAAAATGAAGATTTTACAATTATTGCATTTGAAGAAGATATATTAAGAGTATTTAATAATCTCATTAAAAATGCATTACAAGCTTTAGTTGGTGTAAATAATGCAAAAATTTCTATTCTTACAATTAAGGATAAGAAATCAATAAAAGTTACAGTATCTGATAATGGGAAAGGTATTCCTGATGATATGAAATCGAAAATATTTCAGCCCTATTTTACAACAAAATCAAGTGGAACAGGATTAGGTTTAGCAATAGTTAAAACAATTATAAATGAAACAGGAGGGAAGATAACTTTTGTTTCAGATAAAGGCAAGGGCACTATTTTTACTTTACAATTTTTAATAAAATAATTCCGTTATTCATTTCAATATTGATTTTATCTAATTTTGGCATATGAGCAATCCTATAAAAAAGCTTGCCGGCGAAACTGCAATTTATGGACTTGGTACGATGGTACCAAGATTTCTTAATTATTTACTAGTCCCACTTTATACAATATTCGTGTTCACTGAAGCGCAATATGGACAAGTAACATTATTGTATTCATATGTGGCTATACTGTTAGTTATTCTAACATTTGGAATGGAAACAGCATTTTTCAGATATGCAAACTTAAGCGAAAATCCTCATAAAGTATTTAACACAGCAACATCAGCCATTTTAATAATTGCTGGTATTTTTCTAGCTATTATAGTTTTCTTTACCGGTGATATTGCCAGACTAATTCAATATCCCTATAATAAAGAATACATACTTCTGGTTGCGGGTATTATTATAATGGATTCATTAACAGCAATTCCTTTCGCATATTTAAGATATAAAAAAAAGGCGCTAAAATTTTCTTATGTGAGAATAATTAGCGTTTTAATTACTATTTCACTAAATATTATATTTTTAATTGTAATACCACGAATAGAAGGAGATAATCTTAATAAGCTACCAGTATACAGAAGCACAAATTTGGTATCATTTATCTTTATTGCAAATTTTATTGGTTCGTTTTCAACATTGTTGTTGCTTTGGCACGAGTTTAGAGCATTTAAATTATCTATCGATAAACAGTTGCTAAAAAAAATGCTGGATTATGGATTACCTATCCTAGTGGTTTCTTTAGCCTTTATGATTACTGAAGTCAGTGATAAAATACTGCTTAAATATCTTCTTCCTGATAAAACTACTGCTGATGCACAGCTTGGCATTTATGGTGCTTGTTTTAAACTTGCAATTATTATGATGCTGTTTACACAAATGTTCAGATATGCAGCAGAACCCTTTTTCTTTGCAGAAGCATCCAAAAAAAACGCAAAGGAAACCTACAGTAATGTAATGTCAGTATTTACAGGTTTTTCATGGTTTATTTTTCTAATGGTGATGTTATATATTAATGCTTTCAAATATTTTATTGGTGAAGCTTTCTGGATTGGATTATCTATTGTACCTATAATACTTATTTCAAAGCTTATGATGGGATTATACTATAATCTTTCTGTTTGGTATAAACTTACTAATAAAACCTTGTACGGAGCAATTATTGCTGTTACAGGAGGTGTTTCTGTTATACTTCTTAATATATTTCTAATTCCAAAATACGGTATATCAGGAGCTGCCTGGGCAAACTTTGGTGCTAATTTTTTAATGCTGACTTTTTCCTATTTCTGGGGTCAACGTGTATTTAAAATCAAATATAATATCATTAAAATTTTGTCATATACAATATTAGCATTGGCAATTTTCTTTTTTTCATCTAAGCTTGAAAATACTACTATTTCTTATTATTTAATTGCTTCATTGATGCTTATTTCATATTCCGTTTTCTTTATACTAATGGAAAAATCATCTTTTAAAAAATAGTGTAATATTTACATGTATATTCTATAAATATTATCTTTGCATAAACTGCTAAATGCGTAAATTCATGGCTTCATTATTTAAATCATCTAAAAAGAACGCTCATAAAAAAGGTGCCTCGTTTTATCATCGTGAAAATTTACTTTTAACTATTCAGGATTTTAATGAGGCAATAAGTCATTTTGATAATGAATCTATAATTAATACAGATTTAAAAATACAAATACAGGGATGCTTTCTTGAGAATATAACTCCAAAAATTATTAAAACAATTTTTGGTGAAGAAGCTTATAAATTAACTGATGGTCTAAAATTTATACAAAATCATAGTATTTATTACTACAGATATTCTACTCATCAGTTTAAATTTCTGACTCAACTTCATTTCTGTGATAAAGATTTTTTCTTTGCCGCAACAAAGGTATACTCAGATCATATCCTTTCTGATTATGAAAAACAAGAAATCATTAATAGTATAAAAAATAAGTACTGTTCTTATAAAGATACTATTAATTTTAAATTTGACATTATTGATAAATCAGGTAATCTATTATCAACATATGATGACATGTATCTTTACATAAGATATATTCCTAATAATGATACTGTTGAATTTTTTAAGAACAAATTTAAAGGATATTTAAAACCTAAAACAGGAAGTTCATTAAAAGATGATATTGATAAACTTTTCTAATTCTATTGGCAGGTATTTACATACATATTCCATTCTGTAAACAAAAGTGTTACTATTGCAATTTTTTCTCTGCTACTTCGCTGAAAAACAAAGACAGATTTCTTATAGCATTAAAAAAGGAAATTGCAGACCGAAAAAATTACCTTCATAATGAAATTATTAATACTATTTACTTTGGCGGTGGAACACCTAGTATTTTAGATGTTAAAGAAATAGTACAAATTCTGAAAATTATATATTCAAACTATATTGTTGCTGATAATGTCGAAATTACCTTTGAAGCAAATCCGGATGAACTTACTTATGATAAAATACAAGGTTTAAAAAACAACACTAATATTAATAGATTCAGTATTGGTATTCAAAGCTTTCATGATGATGATCTTATCTATCTAAATCGTATTCATAATTCAAAAAATGCTATTTATGCCATTGAAAAAGTACTTAAATCTGGTTTTTATAATCTTACAATAGATCTTATTTACGGTATTCCAGGATTAACAACTAAAAAATGGAAAGAAAATCTTGATATTTTTTTTTCTTACCCTATACCACATCTTTCTGCATATTCTCTAACAGTTGAATCTAAAACAGCTTTGGATGTTCTTATCAAAAAGAATAAGTTGCAAAATATAAATGAAAATGAAAGTATAAATCATTTTAATATTCTCTTACAAGAAGCAGAACAACATAATTTTATTCACTATGAAATTTCAAACTTTGCACTAAAAGGATATTATTCAAAACATAACAGTACCTATTGGTTAGGTGGTAAATATGCAGGATTCGGTCCATCCGCTCACTCATTTAATGGAATTTCCAGACAATGGAATATATTGAATATTGAAAAGTATTGTTCTGGTAATAGTATATCCGATATTATTGAAGAAAAAGAATTTCTTACAAAAGATCAAATGTATAACGAATATATTATGACTTCATTAAGAACATCATGGGGATGTGATACAGAACATATTAGAAATGCATTTGGTAATGATATTGCTATATATTTTATTAACTCTGCAGCAAATTTTGTAAAAAATAAAATGATAACTATAGCTGGTAATATTTACAAATTGACTGATAAAGGTAAATTAATGGCTGATGGAATTGCAGCAGATCTATTTATTGAGTAATTTTTTTACTCATTATTGTTATAACCATACCCAAAATAGGACTAAATATCATACAAACAAAAAATGAAAGTTGTATTCCAATTTTTCGTTTTTTGCCAAATGTTTCAGATATTACTAATGATAATGTATACCATAACAAAAAAACCAGTATTACTATATATTCATTCATATTAGAAAAAATAAACTAACAGATAAATTAAAGGAATTAATATACCTGTAAGTGTTAACCACCATCCTCTTTTTGATAGACCATTGGGACCACGTACAATAAATAATCCACTAATTGCTAAAATTATCAAAGCACCAGCAAAAATATCAGAAAACCATGTCCAATATTTAACAGGATTATAATGAAGATAATTGACCTCTCTTAAAAACAATCTTCGCTTTGTTTTTTCTATCAAACCTGTACCATCTGAAATATCTACCCATGCTGTACCGTCTTTTAAAAATATTTTTAACCTACCTTCATCTGGAAAATAATGACTTTTATAGTTTGATTCTTCACCATACTCTGCAAGTATCTGCTTTATTTCATTCTTATCTGGTTTATGATTAATTGGTTCTATTTGAATATCCTGTGTTATAACAACATAATTAGGATCCCAATCATTGAGGTGATTTATTGCAATACCTGAAACAGCATAAATAATAACCATTCCAAAAAAGAAATATCCAAAATCACGATGAATTGCTCTATTCCACTTTCTCCACTTAAATGCCATGATAAATAGTTTGAAACTAAAAAAACCACATCCTTTTAATTTAAATTATAAAAAGACGTGGTTCTCTTATATAAATTTCTATTATTCTACATCCTTAGATTTATATTCTTTGCATATTACAGAATAAAACGAAAGATGATCTTTTCCTGAAGCTTGCAACTGAGTTCTTAAATTATTAATCTGCTCAATAGCGCCGCTCTCATCATGGTGATCCTGACCTGTTCCATCATGTAAACCAACTTCACTATTATGCTCACCATTCTCAGCTTTCGATTCTTCTTCCCATTCTTTTAAATAAGGCTCATCAATTCTTAATTCATCAACCACACCAACAACTTCTACATTACTTCCTTCCATATCAACAGGGAAAGCAGCCATATTTTCATCCGTTGTAACTTTAACTCTTGCTTCTGACTCCGGGGAAACAAGAAACATACGTTGACCGCCATGTTGACAAATATGGTCAACAATACCATCAAACCTAATTTTCTTTCCAACATAATCTCCTGCCAAACTATCAAAATCATTGATATCAATATCTGCAATCAGATCAACTACTACTTCCTGTTCTATTGCTTTCTCTTTCTTTGTTTGTTGCGCATTTTCACAAGAAACAGTAAATAAAGCAATTACTGTAATTAATAAGAGTAAATTTTTCATGATTAAATAATTATTTTATAAAAATTAATTTTTGACGAATATAATATAAAACGGTATTAGTATATATATATTAATTTTAGATATGAATTTAATCAATATTTGACAAATTTTAATCAATTTTTATTCCATCATATTTGATTTCTTTTCCATCTTGATATGAAATAGATATTAATACAACTCCATTTTTATCATATTTTTTCCATTCTCCTATTTTACGACCCATTACGTATTTACCCTGCATTTTTATTTTTCCATTATCCCAATACCAGGTATGCTCACCATTAGGATTATCATCAACAAACTTACCTTCAAATTGAAGAATTCCATCGTCATAATATGATTCCCATTTTCCTGTTCTCATATCTTCTGAATATTCACCTTCGGTTTTATTATCTCCAACATTAAAAATCCAATGACTTTCTTTTTTACCTTCAATATATTCTCCCTGAGTTACTATATTACCTTCACTATCAAATTCCGTTAACATACCATCAGGTAAACCATTATAGAAATTTTCCTTTCTCAGTATATTACCATTATTATAATACCATTGCCAAATACTATCGGGTTTACCTGCTATATATTTACCCAATTCTTCAAGCTGGCTGTTTTTATAATAATACTTCCACAATCCGGTTTTAAGATTATCAACATATTTACCAAATGATTTTAACTTTCCATCATTATAATATTCCTTCCACATACCTTGTTTTTCACCTGAATCAGTGAAAACGCCTTCACCAACAAGTACACCTTTTCGAAAAATAAACGATTTAGTAACTTCTCCTTCTTCGCCATATTCACGCCTAACACCCTCTGGTTGTCCTTCTGAATTATAAGTTGCCACTACTTTAACCTTTCCATCAGGATAATAATCTGTACGTACTTCAAGCTTCATTAGCTCTTCTGCTTTCTCCTGTTTTTCACCATTTTCATATTTTGTTGCTGATAACAAATTACCTTCCTTATCATATTCCTTGAAATAACCATGTTTTAATCCATGTTTAAAAAATCCTTCCTGAAGTATTACTTCTTCATCTTCACTAAACCATAGCCAACGTCCATGGGCAAGTGAATCAGAATCAAGCCTATTAATTCTTTCACGATTGGTTATATAACCTTTTTTATAAGTTATAAGTTGTATAATATTTCCATTCTTATTATATTCTTTTGAAACACCTTCTTCCAATCCATTTACAAATGGTGTTTTAAAGTGAATTTTTTTATTTGAATATAACAAAAATGAATTTCCCTCCTTTACATCATCAACAAAATTTTCTCGTAATATTTCTCCAATTTGATAAGTTGTTCTATAACCATTTTTCTTACCGTTTTTATAGTTAATTTCAAGAATTATCTCACCATCTTCACTGTAGAATTTCCATAAACTATCTAGAGCAAAATTCTTTCTGTTCCCTTCTGATTTTACAATACCATTATCATAGTAATTTTTCCAATAACCCTCTGGCATACCATTTACCATTTTACCTTCACTTACTTTAATTGTATCATTCTTATAAAAAATGTTATATCCATTAGGATTCACATCTGATTCCTGTGAATATAAGACTATAGTAAACAAAACTAAACAGCCTAACATAATATTTTTTAATCTATTTTCCAACGCTTCTTCCTTTTAAAACTCGACGTTTACTTTCAAACTTTTCTACATATTCCTTACTAACCATTAATAAAGTATTACTACTAGCTGGCACAATATAATATGTAGTTGTATCATACACAATGCTACCATAATTGTCATTCCACTTTTGCGCAGAAATTTGATATTTATTATCACCATTAACATCAAAACGTATATTTCTGTTTTCCCCTGTTTCAAAAGCTATATTTAAAAAATGTGAACCTTCTTTAACAGCAACTCCTTTAGTTTTTTTAGGAATAATAATTTCTTCAAAATATTTACCATTTTCATAAATTATTTTTCCCTGTGCAAGTTGAGTTTCTTCTTTGGAAAGATTACGTTTTAGTATAATTTTATCTGAATTATAAAATTGTACTCTTTCAATTTTAAGGTAATTAGTATTAAGATTTTCCCGGATATCTTCAGTAAAATAAGTATAGTTTGAGCATGATGACAATATCATCATTATTCCGGAAATGACAAATATTAAAACAGGTTTTTTCATTTTATTTAATAATCTTTAGTTTCTTCGATATATCAAGCATTCTCTCTATGGGCAAGCGGGCCTTTTCCATAAGATTATTGTCAAGAATTATCTCCGGTGTTTCATCCCTCAAAGCTAAGAATAATTTCTTCATAGTATTCATTTTCATATAAGGACAATCATTACAACTGCATGTTTTATCAGAAGGTACAATCAAAAACTCCTTATCCGAACTCATTTTTTGCATCTGATGCAGAATACCTGTTTCTGTTGCTACAATATATTTTTCTGAATTGTCAGTTTGTGTAAACTTTAACATTCCAGTTGTTGATCCAATGTATCCTGCAAGTTCCAAAACTGCAGCATTACACTCTGGATGTGCAATTATTGTTGCATCAGGGTTTTCTTCCTTAAGCTTTATTATTGCTTCTGTTGACAATATATCATGCACTTCGCATGTTCCATCCCAAAGTACCATATTACGGCCTGTAACTCTATTTATATATCCTCCAAGATTTTTATCTGGTGCAAAAATTATTTTCTGATCCTTTGGCAAAGATTCAATAATCTGAACAGCATTTCCTGAAGTACATACTATATCTGTATGTGTTTTTAAGGCTGCAGTTGTATTTATATATGAAATAACAAGATGATCAGGATATTTCTTTTTAAATTCTTCAAATTTATCGGCAGGACAAGAATCAGCAAGTGAACATCCTGCATTTAAATCAGGCAATATTACTTTTGATTTAGGATTTAACATTTTTGCTGTTTCAGCCATAAAATGAACACCGGCAAAAACAATAATTTCTGCATCTGTTTCAGATGCTTTTTGAGCTAAACCTAAACTATCTCCTATATAATCTGCTATATCTTGTATTTCAGGTACCTGATAAAAATGCGCTAGAATTATTGCGTTTTTCTTATTTTTGAGTTCTCTTATCTCTTTTGCATAATCAATTTTCATTATTTCTATTATTAGTTTTTATTAACATTAACTCCTATTATTATTTATTTATAATATTTAATATTGTTAATAATAATAGTCTGTTAGTAATGATGATTTATTTTTAAAAAAACATTTTGATTTGTCACTAACATATACTTATTAACATTATACTCACACATTAGTATTTAATAAGTACTTAAAAATTATAAAATTATCATTTTTATTAACAGATGGCAAATTTAATCTATTGATAAAAAAAAGTATTACAATTTATGAATATTTTTTGTTAATAATTGATCATATCTTTTGATAAAAAATTGCTTAAAAACGTAACTCTGTTATAATGCCAAAAGGTGTGTTTATAACATTTGATTTATTAGTAAGTTTTAAACAATAATAAACAGATATTAACAATTTATTGATTAAAATTTATATTGCGTTTTTAATCAGTAAATTAGTTAATAATATCTTATAAATGATGAAAATAAAGTTATTTGATATTCAAGACATTTAATTTCAACGATAAAAAATTAGCTATTTTTGTAAAATAATTATTAACAATTGAAATTTTTGGTATGGTAATAGCAATGGCATGTGATCACGGTGGTTTTGAAATGAAAGAATTTTTGAAACAAAAACTTATTAATGCAGGTTATGATGTGAAAGATTTTGGAACAAATTCTGATAATAGTGTTGATTATCCTGATTATATACATCCCTTAGCCAGTGCTATTAATAATGGATTATACAAAACAGGAATTGTAATTTGTGGAAGTGGTAACGGTGCTCAAATAACTGCTAATAAGTATTCTGGTGTTAGAGCTGGTCTTGCCTGGAATGAAGAACAGGCTATGTTAACCAAACTTCATAATAATGCAAATGTAATTTCATTACCTGGACGTTTTATATCTCTTGATTTAGCATGGAAAATTGTTCGAACTTTTTTACAAACAGAATTTGAAGGAGGTCGTCATAGTACTCGAGTAAATAAAATTTCTAAATTGATTGACTAGAGCAAATAATTTATATGAAACAAAGCCCTGAAAATATTAAGTTTATTGAGGATTCTTATAAAATTGCTTTTGATAAGGATCATAGTAAAAAGATTAAGTACAATATCCAACAATATGAAAACGCTGTTAAATCAGGAAAAAAATTGTATGCTCACATAGATAAAGCAAAAGAAAGAGCTGGTTACTATAAACAAAAAGTAATAAACGAATTAGATAGTTTTCTTATAGATTTTGAAGATAATTTTACTTCCAATGGTGGTAAGGTTTTATGGGCTCAAAATAGTGATGAAGCTATTAAGGAAGTATTAAATATCATTAAGGATAATAATATCTCAACTGTTGTTAAGTCAAAATCTATGGCAACTGAGGAAATTAATCTAAATGATGTACTGGAAAATAATAATATAGATGTAGTTGAAACAGATTTGGGTGAGTTTATTGTTCAGCAAGCCGGACAAAAGCCTTATCATATTGTTACTCCTGCTATGCATATGTCAAAAGATGATGTTGCTGATTTATATAACAATAAATTTGGTACATCTCTGGATTTAACAGCTGAGCAACTTACTAAAGTAACTCGTGAATTATTAAGAGAAAAGTTTGTAAATGCTGATTTGGGAATTACCGGTGCTAATTTTCTTGTTGCTGATACTGGCTCTATTGCTTTAACAGAAAATGAAGGTAATATATTATTATCCATGTCATTTCCAAAAATTCATATTGTTATCACTGGTATAGAAAAAGTTATACCAAAATTAGAAGATCTTGATTTATATTGGCCTTTACTTGCTACACATGGTACAGGACAGAGAATAACATCTTATAATTCAATAATCAACGGTCCGAAAAAAGCTAGTGAAATTGATGGTCCTGAAAAAATGTATGTAGTTCTTTTAGATAATGGACGTACAAATCTTCTTAAACAAAGCAAACAACGTCAAGCTCTTACTTGTATAAAATGCGGGGCTTGTTTAAATGCATGTCCAGTATATAAAAATATAGGGGGACATACATATAATAGTGCTTATTCTGGACCTATTGGAGCTGTTACAGTTCCATTTCTTAGCGGGATGAAAAAATATAAACATCTTAGTTTTGCTTCTACATTATGTGGAAGTTGTACAGAAGTTTGTCCTGTAAATATTCCAATTCATGAACTATTAATACACAATAGAAATCACGCTGTTAAAAAAGGGTATCATACATTTTTTGAAAAACAATCGATAGTACTTTCTTCTAAAGCAATGAAGTCACGAAGTAGATTGGATTTTTTCTCTGGTAAAACAAAAAACAAGATAACAAAGATAACAGTGAAAAAGAAATGGGGTAATAAACGTGAGTTACCTCAGTTTGAACCAAAGTCTTTCAGTCAGTTGTGGAAGGAAGAAAATGATGAGAAATAAGATTTGATTAAATGCATAATATATATAATAAGGAGTATAATTATCATTTTGCATTAATAGGATCATTAGTTTTGTAAAAAAAAAAAAAACTAAAATAACAATTATGCGTAATATTCTTTTTCTAATTGCAATTTCAATAGGACTTGTAATTACATCTTGTTCGACAAATTCAAATGACGATAATTTTACTTTAAATATTAGCATTGATGGGGGTTTAAACAAAGTTCTTTATTTGGCAAAAATAGAAAATGCTAATATTGTTAATAAAGATTCAGTACAACTTGTTGATGGATCTGGTGTATTAACTGGTAGCATTGAATTTCCTGAGTTTTACTATTTGATTATAAATGATCCAAGGTTTAATCTTCCTGTATTTGTCGAAAATGGAAATATTTTTATTAAAGCTGATGTTAATAATATGCAAAAGCCTATTATTTCTGGATCAGCATCACATAATAAATTTGATGCTTATAATGATTCCATTGCTTTATTTGATAATAAGGCTAAGGATTTATTTGGAGAATATAATGCTGCCAGAAAGGAAAATGATACCATTTTAATGAAGCAAATAGAAGAAAATTTTTATAAAATTCAGGATGAGAAAAAAGATTATCTGGTAGAATATATTTATAATAATTCTGACGATGTTGTAGCGGCTTATTTGCTTGATAAATATTCATATAATTATGAATTACCGCAGCTTGATAGCATGGTTTCTGCTTTTAATCCGTTAATTTCTTCTAGTGAATATGTTATAAATTTGAAAAATTATGTAAATACTTTGAAGAAAACAGTAATTGGTAAACCTTTTATAGACTTTGTTTCTAATGATCCTAATGGAAATCCGGTTGCTTTGTCATCTGTAGTAGGTAATGATAATTATGTACTTGTGGATTTTTGGGCATCATGGTGCAGTCCTTGCCGTGCTGAAAATCCTAATGTTGTTAAAGCGTATAAAAAATATCATGATAAAGGATTTGATGTGTTTGGTGTGTCTTTTGATAAAGAAGGAGATTATAATAATTGGATTGAAGCCATTAAAAAAGATGGTTTAATATGGACTCAGGTGAGTGATCTAAAATTCTGGAGAAATGAAGCTGCTAAATTATATGGAATAAATTCTATACCTCAAAATGTATTAATTGATCCTGATGGTATTATTATAGATAAAAATTTAAGAGGTGAGGATTTACAGAATAAGTTAAAGGAAATTTTTAACTAATAATTTAAAAAACTTATTATTCTGTTTTTTTGCTATTGTACTTTATTGAAAAGTTGTTTTGACTTCCAAATCTATGGTATAAGTACTTTGATTGTATAATTTGTAATAATCAAACACAAATGGATAAAGTATTTAAATTTTGATAGATTATGAATTTTAAGGGAATATTATACTGAATATACTACCTTCACCTGGTTTACTTTGAATATCAAGTATTCCGTTAATACGATTTATAAAATCTTTAATAAGCATTAAGCCAAGTCCTGAACCTGATTCGTTATTTGTACCTTTTGTGGTGTAGTTTTCTTCGCCAAGGATTTTGTTTTTAACAATATCATCAAAGCCTATTCCATTGTCTTTAACATAAACAATGTTACTTGTATCTTTTTTTTCGTAACCAATTATTATTCTTCCTCCTTCAGGTGTAAATTTTATGGCATTGTTTACAAGGTTTCTTATAATAATTACAAGAATATTCTTATCAATTAGTAGTGTTTGTTTTTTATCTATCTCTATTTTAAGTGAAATGTTTTTTTCATTTATTTTTGTATGTATTGAAGAAATGATTTCTCCTATTGTGTCATAAAGGTTAATTACTAAAGGATTTGGAACAATTTGATTTTGTTGAGCTTTCGACCATGTAAGAAGATTTTCAAGTAGTTCAAAAGCATTTCTTGTAGAATTATGTATTTGATTTGAGTATAATTCAATTTTATTTGATTTACAATTTTGAATTTCTTCCTGAAGCATTGATGAAAATCCTAATAATCCTGTAAAAGGAGATCTTAAATCATGCGAAACAATAGAAAATAATTTGTCTTTAGTTTTATTTGAATCATTAAGTTCCTTTGATTTTTTTTCAATTATATCGTTTTTTGCTTTAAGTTCGATAATATGCTGTTTTCTTCTTTTACGTCTGATAATGAGTAATACAAGAAAAGAAATAATTGTTATTATTACTAATATTGCAGTAATAACGAGTATTCGTTGTCGATTAATAATAAGAGTCTGGTTTCTGTTTTCTTGTTTAAGTAATTTATTTTCAGTTTCTTTTTGTTCCGTTTCGTAACGCGTTTTAATTTCGTTGAATTCTGAAACACGTTTTCTTTTTTCCAGAGTATCATTTATAACATTAAACTTTTCCAGATATTCCAAAGCTTTCTTGTAGTTATGTTTAGCTTTATAAATTTTTGTTAGTTTATCAAAGGCCTCTTTTTCGAATTCATATGTATTATCAGAATACTGAAATGCTTCTAAAATTACATTTTCAGCTTTGTCAAATTCTTTATTGTGTATATAAATATCTGCTTTTGAAAGTAAGTTTATCATTTTGCCAAAATTTAAGGATAAATCTTCAGAAAGCTCCAGAGATTTATCGATATACTTTTCAGCTTTATTGAATTCTTCCATTTGAATGTAAGTTGCTCCTATATTGTGTAATGACTGTGCAAGACTGTATACGAAATTTGATTCTTCTGATATTTTTACTGATTCATTATAATAATATAATGCTGTATCATTAATATTTAGGTTTTTGTAAACAAATGCAATTAGGTTATAGTTTGTGCACAAATTTCGCAAATTATTATACTTTTTATTTAGATCAATCGCTTTTTTTATGTACGTAATTGCTTCTTTATAATGAAAATTATCATTGTTTACAGAACCAATATTACCTAGAGTTACAGCCTCACTCTTATAATTTCCTAATTCGTGAAAAATATTTAATGCTTTAAAATAGTTGTCAATAGCAAGAACATTGTTATTCATCTTAGTATAGCTATTGGCTAAATTATTGTAAGTTGCCGCCAGCTGATGTTTTTGTGTTATGGTATCAGTGTTTTTAAAAGATTGTTCGAAGTAATAAATAGCAGAATCATATTGAAGAGAATCATGCCATGTTGTACCAATTAAATTTAATATTATTGCTTTATTTTTTTTATCATTCATTGAATTATAAAGAGAAAGACTTTTCTTTAAATAAATCAGAGACTTATTAAGCTGGTATTTTTTATCTTCAATACGGCCCATATATTGATAATACAATGCTAGATTTTTAATGTCATTGGATGTATCAATTTGTTGGTAAACTATATTCAGGTATTTATCTGTAGAATCAAAATTAACTGTAATAAAATTTTCAGTTAATTTAAAAAGAGCATCAACACGAACCGAATTATTTTCGGTTGTGTTGATGATGTTTTTAAGACTATCAATTTCAGACGCACTATAGCCAATAGATACAGTAAGAATGAAAAATATTAAGCAAAAATTTTTTTTCAATCTATTTAAAAATGATTATTTATTGTCCAAAGATATAAATATGATTGAATTAAAAATTAATCACAAGGGTTTTCTTCATCCGGAAGTTCAGATAATCTTTCTTTTATCTTTGTAAGCATATGTTTTGTCATTTTCTGAAGATCATATTCATCATGCAATCCCCAGTCTCTCCTGGCTACGCTATCATCAATACTGGCTGGCCAGCTATCAGCGATAGCCTGACGGAAATCAGGTTTATATTTCATTTTAAAATCAGGAAGATGTTTTTTAATTTCGTCGGAGATTTGTTTAGGAGTAAATGATATACCTGCCATATTATAGCTTGAACGAAGACTTAGTTTATCACTGTCGGCTTCCATAAGTTTAATAGTATTAGCAATGGCATCATCCATAAACATCATTGGAAGAGCGGTATTTTCACTGAGGAAACATTCATAGCAACCATGTTTTAATGCCTGGAAGAAAATTTCAACAGCATAATCTGTTGTTCCACCTCCTGGTTCTGTTTTATAGCTTATAAGTCCCGGATAACGAACACTGCGAAAGTCAACACCATACCTATTATAATAATATTCACCCCATCGCTCACCTGCAACTTTTGATATACCATAAACAGTATTAGGTTCCATTACTGTAAGCTGTGGTGTATTAACTCGTGGTGTAGTCGGACCAAATACAGCTATTGAGCTGGGCCAGAATAGCTTCTTAGCATCTGATTGTTGTGCTGCCATAAGTGTATTCATTAAAGCTCTCATGTTTATATCCCATGCTTGTAATGGTATCTTTTCTGCATTTCCTGAAAGAACAGCAGCAAGATTATAAATCTGTGTGATTTTATGCCGTACTACAAAATGAAGTAAATTGTCAAAATCAAGTACATCAAGAATCTGAAAGGGTCCTGATTTGCGTACTTCATCGTTTGGATTTTTTATATCCGTAGCGAACACATTGTTGTCGCCATACATTTTTCTAAGTTCTAGAACAAGTTCTGATCCTATTTGTCCTGAACAGCCAATAACTAATATCTTCTCCATTGCCATTTTTTTTAGAAGCCACAAATTTATAAACTATTTTGTTTAAAAGTCATACAAAATAAGCTTTCACTGGTTTTGATGTAGTATATTTGCAGTATATTGGAATATTGAATGCTATATGATTGAAATAAAAGAGGTTATTTCGGAACGGGATAAAAGGGAATTTGTTGATTTTCAATTCAGACTTTATAAAAAGAATGAATATTGGGTTCCTCCAATGAAAAGTGATGAGCTTAAACAGCTTTCGCCAGAAACAAATCCGGCTTTTGACTTTTGTGATGCTAAATTCTGGACGGCCTGGAAAAATAAAAAATGTGTTGGCCGGATAGGTGCTATTATCAACAAGGATTATAATAAAAAGATTGGTGTTGAAATGGGCCGGTTTACGCGCTTTGAATGCGTTGACGATAGTGAAGTTTCTTCTAAACTTTTTAAAACTGCTGAAAAGTGGATTAAAAAGCAAGGTATGAAAGGTGTTCATGGTCCTCTTGGATTTACTAACCTTGATAATCAGGGATTGCTTATTGAAGGCTTTGATTATCTTCCCTCTATTGCTTCTGTCATGCATTGGCCTTATATGCAGAAACTGATTGAAGACCTTGGTTATGAAAAAGAAAATGACTGGGTTGAATTCAGATTGAAAATTGAAGAAATTCCTGAAAAGGCTACCAGACTTGTTGACATTATTAAAAAGCGGAATAATCTGGAAGTTATTCATTTCAAGGAAAAAAGTGATATGAAGCTTTATCTTAATGATGTGTTTCATCTTTTAAATAAAGCTTTTGATGAGCTTCCTTATGTGGCTCCTTTTTCTGATAAACTTATTGAAAGTGCGTCCAAAAAATATATGGATGTGTTGCTGCCAAAGTATATTGTTGTTATTAAAAAGGATGGTAAACTCGTTGCTTTTATCGTTGGTTTGCCAAGTCTGTCAAAAGCAATGCAGAAAGCACGAGGTAAATTATTGCCTTTGGGTGCTATTCACATAATGAAAGCTTTGAAAAATCCTGAAGTGATGGATCTGTTGCTTACGGGTGTTGATCCACAATATCAGAAGTTAGGACTTCCTGCTATTTTAATAAACGAACTGCAGCAATCAATGTTGGAAAATGGTGTTAAATATGTGGAGACAACAGGAATGTTTGAAACAAACTTAAAAGGAGCTACAACATGGAAAAACTATGATCATGTACAACATAAACGTCGTAGATGTTTCGTGAAAATGTTTTGATATGGTAAATTTTACATTACTTTGATTGTTTCTCCAATATTAAAATAGATTATTTTTCTATACTTTTGCAATTCATAAAACAGTAACGTTATGGACAATAACCTTCATATATACAATACATTATCAAAAACTAAAGAAAGGTTTGAACCAATAATGCCTCCACATGTTGGAATGTATGTTTGTGGTCCTACTGTTTATGGTGATGCTCATTTGGGTCATGCCCGACCGGCAATTACTTTTGATATTGTTTTTCGTTATCTGAAGTATTTGGGGTATAAAGTAAGATATGTCCGTAATATTACTGATGTTGGCCATTTGGAAAATGATGCTGACGAAGGTGAAGATAAGATTGGCAAGAAAGCAAGGTTGGAAGAACTGGAACCTATGGAGGTTGTAAAGTATTTTACCGATAGGTATCACATTAATATGGATCAATTGAATGTGCTTCATCCAAGTATCGAACCAACAGCTTCTGGTCATATTATTGAACAGATTGAATTGGTAAAACAGATTCTTGATAATGGTTATGCTTATGAGTCTGAAGGATCGGTTTATTTTGATGTTGAGAAGTACAGTAAAGATTATAAATATGGCAAATTGTCAGGAAGAAAGACTGAAGATTTGTTGAAAAATACAAGAGCTCTGTCAGGGCAGGATGAAAAGAAAAACAATTTTGATTTTGCTCTTTGGAAAAAGACAGATCCTAAACATATTATGCATTGGCCGTCACCGTGGAGTGAAGGTTATCCCGGATGGCATCTTGAATGTTCTGCTATGGGTGCCAAATATCTTGGTGAGACTTTCGATATACATGGTGGTGGAATGGATTTGCTTTTTCCTCATCATGAATCAGAAATTGCACAGTCGAATGCATGCCGTGGACATGATCCGGTTCGATATTGGATGCATAACAATATGATTACTATTAACGGACAGAAAATGGGTAAGTCGCTGAATAATTTTATTACTCTTAATGAATTTTTCAGTGGTGAGCATAGTTCACTTGATCAGGCTTATAGCCCAATGACTATTAGATTCTTTATTCTGCAGGCGCATTACAGAAGTACTGTCGATTTCTCTAATGAAGCTTTGAAGGCTGCTGAAAAGGGTATGCAGAAACTTATAAATACTGTGGAAGTGATTAAAAAACTTAATGCTTCAGAGAAATCATCAACTGATATTTCTTCGCTTAAAGAGAAGTTCTTTGCTGCTATGAATGACGACTTCAATACTCCTATTGCTATTGCTCATCTTTTTGATTTCTCCAAAGTGATAAATCAGGTTAATGATGGCAAAGAGACTCTTTCCCAGGTGGACATTGACAGGGTGAAAAGCTTATTTGATATCTTTGTGTTTGATATTCTGGGACTAAGAAATGAGAACGTGGCTACTGGTGGTGATGATACTCTTGTTGATGATTTGATGCATACTATTCTTGAAATACGCCATAATGCTAAGAAAAATAAAGACTGGGCAACAGCTGATAGTATTCGCGATGAACTTGGTAAATTAAATATTTCTATTAAAGATACTAAAGATGGAGCTGAGTGGAGTCGTGAGTAAATAATACTTTACTCTTGTTATCTCCTATTGTACTATTCTTTTTATATCACTTCTATAGCCTGATGCACTCTTTCCGGTGAATTCTTTAAATTGTTTGTTAAAGTGTGAGAAATTATTGAAACCACATTCAAAGCAAATATCAGTAACGCTTTTTGTGCTTTCTGATAAGAGTTTTGTTGCATGTACAATACGATATTCATTAACCATTTTAGTAAATGTTTTTCCCGTAGCTTTTTTAAAGTATCTGCAAAAAGCTGGTACAGTCATGTTTGCTTCACTGGATATTTCTTCTAACGATATTTGTCTGTCGAAGTTTTTGTTTACGTGTTTAAAAATATGGTCAATCTTTGAACTGCTTTCTCGTGTGGTTTCAAAAGCAAAACCATCTACATTTAAAAGTGTATAATAGTCTGATATAGCAAGATCATGTAGTATTTCAAGTAGTAAAAGTATTCTTTCAAATCCTTCAAATTCCATTAGTTTCTGAATCTTAGGACCTACATACTTTATTGTTTCTTTTTTATATGCAATACCTTTTTTAGCTCTTTCAAAGAGTGTGGAAATAGATTTTGTTTCTGGTATTTGAAAGAAATTTTCGCCGAGGAAATCTGGTTTAAACTGTACAATAGTTTCTGAACCTCTGGGTGTAAACCTGTCGCTAAAACCATGATGTGGTAAATTTGCTCCTAATAATATCAATTGATTTTTGTGAAAATAGGACAAATGATTTCCAATATGGCGTTTACCCTGACCTTTATCAACGTAAACAAGCTCAATTTCAGGGTGAAAATGCCATGAAGCATGATTAATAACAGCCTCTTCCGTATGTTGTCTTACCAAAACAGAACTGCCAAACCCCGGGCTAACTCTTTCAAATGCAGGATTATTAGTATTCATGCAGAATAAGTTTGTTGAGTTTTCAAAATTACAATAAATATTTTTAAGTAATTATATACAATTAACCTAAAACTATACAAAATTACCCTTAATATGTACTTAACAATTAATTAATGTTAATTCTGTATATAAAGTGGTCAAATTTGATGTTTTCTGTGACAATAACCCGTGATATTTTTGCAGCGTAATTATTTATAAACAAAATCATTTATAAACAAAAACTAAGAATCATGAAAACATTAATTAAAAAAAGTTTAGTTCTTGTTATTATTTTAACTTCAATGGTAAGTTATTCAAATGAACTAGGAATTACTAGTGACAACAAAAACGCTAATGTTACTGAATTCACTCTCAATGATGTAAAAGAAGGATCTACCTTATATATTAAGGATAGTGATGGTTCTATATTGTATAATGAAACTATTGGTAAATCAGGTACATTTTCTAAGAACTTTGATTTAACTAACTTACCTGATGCTAACTACTATTTTGAGGTAGATTATCAAAAACAGATTACAATTATTCCTGTTACTGTTTTTGCTAATATGGCTTCTGTTCAGGTAAATGAAGCATACACAATTACAAAGCCAGATGTGGTTTTAGATAATAACTATGTGTATATTTCAAAAGAACTGGCTGATAAACAATCAGTAGCTATTGATGTGTATTATGAAGGACACGATTTAGCTTATAGTGAAAACTTAAGACATGCTGAAAAAGTAAACAGAGTTTATGACTTTTCAGGAAGTAAAAAAGGTGAATACGTAATTCTCGTTAAATCAGAAGGACGTGTATTTAAAAACAGTATTATTATTTAATGTTATTAGCCAGAACCTAAGATTTAATTTCCGCATTTTAAATTATCTATGGGTTTAGTTTAGTAAATTATAATCAACTCCGAACGACCACTTAATATTGAGTGGTCGTTTTTTTGTTATTGGTTATGTTATTTATGGTATCGTTTTCCTGTTAAATTTCATTAGTTTTGTGTGTTATTTTTATATGCCTTAGGATTAATATTATAAATGAAAAGATACATAACCAAAAATTTAGCTGTTATTATACTGTTTATAGGTATAATTATTATATCATCATGTAGTTATCGTGAGAGCAAACCTATGGATATCACTACGTGTAAAGTTGTTCCTCCTCAGAAATTATTGGATTATCAACAGATGGAATTTGTGGGGTTTATCCATTTTACTACAAATACTTTTACAGGTAAGGAATGGGGTTACGGTGATGAAGATCCATTAGTTTTTAATCCTACTGATCTTGATGTTGAACAATGGGTTCTTACTGCTAAAGATGCTGGAATAAAAGAGTTGATTCTTACTGCTAAACATCATGATGGTTTTTGCTTGTGGCCCAGTAAGTATACAGATCATAGCATTAAAAACAGTCCTTATAAAAATGGTGAAGGTGATATTGTTAAGGAGTTTACTGATGCCTGCCATGAACATGGATTAAAAGTCGGATTGTATCTTAGTCCATGGGATAGAAATCGTAGTGATTATGGTATGCCCGGTTATGTAACATATTACAAAAATCAGCTTACCGAGTTACTGTCTGATTATGGTGAGGTAAACGAGATTTGGTTTGATGGTGCAAATGGCGGTAATGGTTATTATGGTGGTGCCAATGAAACGCGTAAAATTGATAGTAAAACATATTATGGTTGGGATGAGATTTTTACACTGGCAAGAAATCTACAGCCTAATATTAAAATATTCTCTGATGCTGGTCCTGATGTACACTGGATTGGTAATGAACATGGTTTTGCCGGCGACCCCTTTTGGTCTACAATTACTTGCGATAGTATTATAATTGGTAAATCAAATCCTGCTTATCTTAATTCAGGTGACCCGGATGGTGTTAATTGGGTTGTGGGCCAGTGTGATGTGTCAATAAGGCCCGGATGGTTTTATCATTCTGAAGAGGATTCTCTGGTCAAATCTCCTGACCAGCTGATGGAAATATATTACAAATCTGTTGGCAGGAACGCTGTTATGCTTCTTAACCTGCCTCCTGATAAAAGAGGTCTTATCCATGAAAATGATATACAGGCATTAAAACATTTTCGTGATATTTTAGATAGTACCTTTAGTTCTAACTTAATCAAAGGTGCTTCTGTAAACGCATCTAACACCAGACAAAATCATATTAAATTTTCTTCTATTAATGTATTTGATGGTAATAATGATTCATATTGGGCAACTGATGATTCGGTGAAAACATCAAATCTGGTCTTTGAATTACCCAATGAAAAGGAATTTGATTTGTTTGTTTTGCAGGAGCCAATTAAATATGGACAGCGTATCTACTCTTTTGAGATTGATGTGCTTGATGATTCAGGTAACTGGAAACAGGTTTTTAATGGTAGTACTATTGGTTATAAAAGGATTGTGAAAATAGATCCTGTAAAAGCTAAAAAATTAAAATTAACTATTCTTGGGGCTAATAATACAATAGCGCTTTCGAATTTTGAATTGTATCGTTCTCCGGAAATGGAACAGATCTCAGATAATTATGAATAATAGGAGGCTAATATTAGTTATTTTACTGATCGGCGTGTTGACAGTAAGTATTGTATCGTGCGATAATAAAGATGCGGTTGTCTATAAAGATTCCGAAGCTCCGGTTGATGTAAGAGTTGAGGATTTATTATCAAGAATGACAATGGAGGAAAAATTTTGGCAACTATATATGATTCCAGGCGATTTATCTGATGGTAAAGAAAATTATAAACATGGTATTTTTGGTTTTCAGGTGGCAACTGCGGGTTCTTCGGGTAATGAAGCTGAACAGATTCTTAGTTATTCTTCTGGTGCTAATGCTATGGAAACGGCATTGCTTATAAATGATATTCAGAAATATTTTATTGAAGAAACACGTTTGGGTATTCCTATTATTCCTTTTGATGAGGCTTTACATGGTTTAATAAG
Source organism: Bacteroidales bacterium (assembly GCA_963676635.1). Lineage (GTDB taxonomy): Bacteria > Bacteroidota > Bacteroidia > Bacteroidales > F082. The sequence continues at coordinate 2,541,193 of OY781105.1, read as the reverse complement.
GGAGGATGCTGTTGTATTTCCTCAGGCTATTGGTCTGGCTGCATCATGGGATGTTAAGCTGATGGATAGTGTTGCTTTGGCTATTGCTGAAGAAATGAGAGTCCGTGGTATCAGGCAGAATTTATCACCTGTTGTTAACATTGCTCGTGATGTTAGATGGGGTCGCACGGAAGAAACTTATGGTGAGGATCCTTTTCTTACTTCACAAATGGCGATTGCTTATATCTCGGCTTTTGAAAAATCCGGGGTTATCGCCACTCCTAAGCATTTTGTGGCAAATGTAGGTGATGGTGGCCGCGATAGCTATCCTGTTCATTTTAATGAACGATTACTTGATGAGGTATATTTTCCTGCTTTTAAAGCTGCTGTCCAAAAGGCCGGAGCCAGATCTGTAATGACGGCTTATAATTCTGTTGATGGCAGGCCTGCAACGGCTAATAGTTGGTTGCTAAAGGATAAGCTGAAAGATGAGTGGGGTTTTGATGGCTTTGTTATTTCTGATGCGGGAGCAACGGGTGGTGCTAATGTGTTGCATTTTACTACAAAAGATTATGCTGAATCAACTCAACAGGCTATTAACAATGGTCTTGATGTTATCTTTCAAACATCTTACAGCCATTATCCTTTGTTTTATGATGCCTTTAAAAAAGGTATGGTTGATGAAGGTGCAATTAATGATGCTGTTAGAAGGGTGTTGAAGGCTAAGTTTCAGTTGGGTCTTTTTGATGATCCTTATGTGAGTGTTGAAGATATTGAACAGGCAGCTATACGTATTGAAAAAAACAGAAGGCTTGCTTTAAAAGCTGCTGCTGAGTCTGTTGTGCTGCTTATAAATAAAGATAATACTCTTCCTTTGAAGGATAATATTCAATCTGTTGCCGTTATTGGTACTGATGCTGTTGAAGCAAGACCTGGCGGTTACTCTGGTCCGGGAAATCCTGTTTGTATTCTTGATGGTATTAAAAGTAAAACCGGAGAGGGAACGAAAGTATTTTATTCTGCGGGCTGCGGCAGAGAGAATTTTGATTTTGTTGCTGTTCCTGACAGTGTTTTGTTTCATGACAATGAAAAGGGATTAGCTAAAGGACTCAGTGCTGATTATTTTAATAATATCAATCTTGAAGGTGAGCCTGCTTTGTCAAGAACCGATAATAAAATTGATTTCAGGTGGACTTTATTTTCTCCTGATCCTGAAAAAGTAAACTATGACTTTTATTCTGTTCGATGGACTGGTAAACTGATATCTCCGGAAACGGGTGATTTCAAAATAGGTCTTAAAGGGGATGATGGCTATAGACTTTATATAAACGGAAATTTACTGATTGATAACTGGAAAAAGCAAACTTTCAGACAAATTACAGATTCTTATCATTTTGAGAAAGGAAAGGCTTATGACATTAAAGTTGAGTTTTATGAAACAGTAGGTAACGTGTGGTTTAAACTTGTTTGGAATATGGGTGTTGATAATAACTGGAAAAAGGATATTAAAAATGCTGTAAATCTTGTTAAGAAAAATGATATTGCTATTGTTTGCGTTGGTATAGAAGAAGGTGAGTTCAGAGACAGGGCTTATCTTTCATTGCCCGGACATCAGCAAGAGCTGATTAATCAAATTGCTGCTACAGGTAAACCTGTTGTTGTTGTGTTAGTTGGGGGTAGTGCTGTTACTATGGATAAATGGATTGATAATGTTGACGCGATTATTGATGTGTGGTATCCGGGCGATGAAGGTGGTTTGGCTGTTGCCGATGTGTTGTTTGGTGATTATAATCCGGCTGGACGATTGCCAATAACATTCCCTGTTCATGAATCCCAGTTACCATTATATTACAACCATAAGCCTACTGGTCGTGGTGATGATTATGTTAATCTTACAGGAAAGCCTTTGTTTCCTTTCGGTTATGGTCTTAGTTATACTGATTTTGAATACAAGGATATAAATATCAACAAGTCAGCAATGTCAACAACAGATACAGCTGTTGTTAGCTTTAACATAACCAATACAGGTGAATATGATGGTGATGAAGTTGTTCAGCTTTATATTAAAGATATTTTTGCTTCTGTAGCCCGCCCGGTGAGACAGCTTAAAGGCTTTAAACGTATACATCTTAAACAAGGAGAAACAAAAAATATATCATTTAAAATCACACCCGGACTACTTACCATGTATGATGACGATATGCAATCGGTAATTGAACCCGGAGACTTCAGAATAATGATTGGATCATCATCAGGAGATATCAGATTAAGAAGTAATTTGAATGTGAAATAATCGAATTTGTGATTATTACATACTAACATCTATTCAAAAGCAGAAATACCAGTTATGTCGAATCCTGTTATCAGTAGGTGAATATCATGTGTGCCTTCATAAGTAATAACAGATTCCAGATTCATCATATGACGCATAATAGGGAAATCGCCTGTTATGCCCATAGCGCCAAGCATCTGACGGCTTTCGCGTGCTACTTCCAAAGCCATATTTACATTATTTCTTTTCGCCATTGATATTTGGGCTGGTGTTGCTCTGTCATCGTTGCGAAGCATACCAACGCGCCATACCAGTAATTGAGCTTTTGTTATTTCTGTGAGCATTTCAGCGAGCTTTTTCTGTTGCAACTGAAATGATGCAATGGGTTTTCCAAATTGTTGCCGCTCAAGCGAATATTGCAAAGCTGTATTATAACAATCTATAGCAGCGCCAACAGCACCCCAGGCAATGCCATATCGTGCAGAATTTAAACATTTTAATGGACCTTTTAAGCCAATAACATTTGGTAGTAAATTCTCTTTAGGCACTTTCACATTGTCAAAAACAAGCTCTCCTGTTATCGATGCTCTTAACGACCATTTTTTAAGTGTTTCAGGAGCAGAAAACCCTTCCATATCTTTTTCAACAATAAGTCCACGGATTTTACCTTCATCATCTTTTGCCCATACAACAGCAATGTCAGCAATTGGTGAATTAGTGATCCACATTTTTGCCCCGTTAAGAAGGTAATAATCTCCCTTATCTTCAAAATGAGTAAGCATACTACCAGGATCAGACCCGTGATTTGGTTCTGTTAGTCCGAAACAACCTATTAGTTCACCTGATGCCAGCCCGGGCAGAAATTTCATTCGCTGTTCTTCACTGCCAAATGCGTAAATGGGATACATTACCAGCGATGTTTGTACTGACGCTGCTGATCGAACAGCAGAATCACCCCGTTCCAGCTCTGTCATTATTATACCATAGGTAACCTGATCCATTCCTGCACCACCGTATTTCTCTGGTATGTAAGGGCCAAAAGCTCCTATTTCGCCCATTTCTTTAATTAAATGTAAAGGGAATGTATGTTTTTGTGCTGCGTCATCGATTATAGGTTTTACCGACCGGTCAACCCATTCGCGTACAGCATTGCGTACTATTTTGTGTTCCTCTGTTAGTAATTCATCTACAAGGTAATAATCGGGAGTAGCCATATTGTTTATTTATTTTCAGACAAAGATAGGATAATTGAATTATTGTTCAGTAATGAATTGATAATATGGAGAATTTAATGGATTTGAATTGTTCATATTATATGAAATAGTCCGGATATAAGGTCTGATTATAAATAATTATTTTGACTATTATTTTTGTTTAAAGACATATCGTTATTCTGATGCGCACCAAAACAAATCCTGATGCGCATCAAAACGATTTCTGATGCGCATCAAAAACAATCCTGATGCGCATCAGAGATGTGTTTTTACAAGAGAAAAATGGTCTTTTCACAAGAGAAATAGTATGTTTTCACAAGTGATAATATGGGTTTTGTCAAATGTGTTTATATAGAGGGTAATAGGAAGCAGAAAAATTGATGAAAAGAAAGGTGTGACTATCTGGTTTTAATAAGAAATTATATTTTATTATAGTTGTGTTCTACATATATAATTGTTAAAATCCCTATCTTTGAAAAGACATTAAATATAAAATTATCCATGAAAAGAATAATCTATACAGAAAACGCTCCTGCGCCTATAGGTCCATACAGTCAGGCAGTTGAGCAAAATAACACATTGTTTGTATCCGGACAAATTCCGGTTGTCCCTGCAACCGGACAAATTGTAGAAGGAGGAATAGCTGAACAAACAGATATGTGTTTAAGGAATATTCAGGCAATTATTACTGAAGCTGGTTATGGTGATGATTTATCAAAATTGCTTAAGTGTACGATATATCTTAAAGACATGTCACTGTTTCCTGGAATGAATGAAGTATATGGAACATATTTTCCAACAGATCCACCGGCACGTGCAGCATTTGCTGTTAAAGAATTACCATTGGATGTGATGGTAGAAATAGAAGCCATTGCCATGAAATAATTATACTTCCGGGAAATATTGAAAATATTTCCCGGATTAACTAAAAAGCAACTTTTTACTAATTAAAACTAATACTATGGGTAGCAGAATTAAAACTAACTGGTGGTTATTACTCCTTGTGGGAATAATATTTATTATTCTTTCAGTAAAGGTAATGATGCATCCTGTTGAATCTATTGTCGGACTGGCTTTCTTTATAGGCTGGGCATCACTTATCTCCGGTGTTTTTCAATTTGGATTTGCCATTTCATCAAGAGCAGTAATCAATAACTGGGGATTACGTATGTTAAGCGCTATAATTAACATTATTATCGGATTGATTTTTCTCACACACCCTGCATTAACGGCAGTAATATTACCATTCCTTGTGGGCTTATGGATTATCTTTACAGGGATTTCAACAATATTTCTGGGAATACGGTTGCAAAGCGTTAATGTTGCTGGCGGATGGTTTGATATAATAATAGGAATATTACTAACTGCTGGTGGTGTTTTTATTGGCTATTATCCGGCAGCCGAAGCAGCGATGTTGGTATGGTTAATATCTCTGGCTATGATGGTGTATGGTATCTATTTTGTGGTTATTTCGTTACAGTTATCCAAACTAAAATAACCAGTTTCTTAATAAATCAGCTCCATTATCTGTCATAACTGATTCAGGATGATACTGCATCCCGTATAGGCTGTATTTTTTATGAGAGAATGACATAATGATGTCATCTTCATCCCGCATTGTTATTTGAAATCCTTCCGGGAGTGTGTTTTCATCAAGGCACCATGAATGATAATGCCCAACATGTAATGTGTTTGGTAAGTTGTGGTATATTTTATCTTTGATAATAACTCTGGATACTGTGCGTATACCGTGCATAGGTTGAGGCATAGGAATAATTTCTGCGCCAAAACACTCCGCTATGGCTTCATGTCCAAGGCAAATACCCAGTATTGATTTTGTTTTATAATATCTGGTAATAAACCACATCAAATCACCTGCTTCGCTGGATATACCAGGCCCGGGAGATATAAGAGCTTTGTCAAATGAATCAGGATCGACTTGTTTAAGCTGGTCGTTTTTAACTACAGAGTAATTCATAACGCCTGCTTCCTCTACCAGCTGTAGCAGATTGAATGTAAAAGAATCGTAGTTGTCGATGACAAGTAGTCTCACTGAAATATTTTTGTGCAAAAATAGAATAAGTGTTTAAAGTTCAAGGTTAAAAGTTTAAGGTTATTTTTGTAAATATTTTAATTGTTTATGATAAGAGCTGTTGACATAATGAATAAATATGGTAATCAGGGAGTCCCGTTCTTGTTTATCATTGATTTTGATTTTGATAAGCCAGTCGTGTTACGTTTGGATGAAGTTGATGATATTGTATATAACATAGGTGGAAGTACAAATGAAGATAAGCATCAGGATAAAACAGATAGTAAAGTTCTTATAAAAACATTCCCTGTTACATATAGCAGATATCATGAAGCTTTTCAAAATGTACGCAAGCATATTGTTCACGGTGATTCGTTTTTACTGAATCTGACAATGCCCACAAAAATTGAAACTAATCTAACTCTTGATGATATCTACTATCGCAGTAATGCCAAATATAATTTAAGATACAAAGATGAGTTTGTTGTGTTTAGTCCGGAAACATTTATAAAAATTAAAGATGGAGTAATTAGTTCTTATCCCATGAAAGGCACAATGGATTCATCAATACCTGGGGCTGAACAAAAACTTCTTAGTAACGAAAAAGAATTGGCTGAACATTATACAATAGTAGATCTTATAAGAAATGATTTAAGTATTGTTGCTACTAACGTAAGGGTTAAGCGGTTTAAATATATTGAAGAGATAAAAACACACCGGGGAGGCTTATTGCAAATGAGTTCGGAAATAGAAGGGAATCTGCGTTCTCAGTTTATTAAAAACATTGGGGATTTGTTTGAGAAAATACTTCCGGCAGGATCAATAACAGGTGCACCAAAGAAGAAGACAGTAGAAGTTATTAAAGATTCTGAAAAATATAATCGTGGATATTACACAGGAGTTGCTGGTATTTTTGACGGTAAAAATCTTGACAGCTTTGTTATGATAAGATACATAGAGAAAACCAAAGAAGGTATGGTTTATAAAAGTGGCGGAGGAATTACCTTTCAAAGTGATCCGGAAGTTGAATATCAGGAAATGAAAGACAAAGTATATATCCCTGTATAATTAAGAACTATTATCCTTTGTTCAATAAAATTATTTAGGTAATTCTAATCAATACTTCATGTACTATTTATTGAATTTGGCATACATTTGCCCACAAATAAAGATATGCCCTGGTTTTTAAAGATAATCCATGTTTTTTTGCTGGCATCAGTGAAATATCTGATGACACCGATGTATGCTCATGTAATAGGACTGGATTATGTTAGTACTCTTTTTGCTATGATTAGTGGTGGAATCGTCGGTTTTTTATTCTTCTATTACCTTACCAACCTGATTATAATATTCAGTCCTTATATCACTCCTTATACACGATTGCTTATACCCGAAAGAATTAGAATATCATGGAGAAACTATAGAAATAGAAAAAAGCAAAAACGACTTGCAAAACCCAGATTTACACGAAAAAACAAGATGCTGGTTAAGATCATAAGAAATTATGGGTTATATGCATTAGTGGCTTTAACACCAACATTTCTGTCTATTCCCCTTGGTGCTGTCTTATTACGAAAATACTATGGTACTCATTATGTAGCCATCATAATTACAATAATTGCAATTATATTAGTTGGGATAATCGAGATTTCCGGATATTGGTTTTTATGGGGTGATTTGTAGAAGCTTGCAGATATTACTTCTTAGGAAGAGTAATACCAAGATAAATCATGCCCGCAATCGCAGAAATTATAGAAGCAGAAATAATACCTACTTTGGCAATTTCTATATACTCCGTTCCTTTAAATGCAAGCTCGGATATAAACATAGACATAGTAAACCCAATACCGGCAAGAAAAGCAATTCCATAAATATTCTTCCAATTCACACCTTCTGGTAAAACGGCTAGCTTTAGCTTTACAGCAAGTTTGGCAAATAGAGTAACACCTGCAAATTTACCTAATATTAGTCCGGCCATTATTGCCAAAGAAACAGGATGTAGGATCATATTAAAAATACTACCCGAAACATATACACCGGCATTACTTAGAGCAAAAACCGGAAGTATAAAGAAAGTAACAATTGGGTGCAAAGCATGTTCAAGTTTCTGTAATGGCGTGTTTGCCATATCATTAAGAGTTTCTATTTCTCCCAGAATATGAACCTGCTTACTGGATAATAAAGGATTTCCCGTAGGAGGTATTTTTTTGAATTTTTCAGTAAGGCCACAAAGTTTATCCATAAATTTAGTCTCATCAATTTTAGTTCTTGATGGTATAGTCATAGCAATAAGAACACCAGCAATAGTAGCATGTACACCTGAAAGCATAAATGCAGACCACACACCGGTAAATCCCACAACAGTGTAAAAAACAGTTCTTCTGACACCTGTGAAATTTGCTAAAATTAAAATTCCCATGAAGAAAGCTGCGGTAAGAAGCTCTGTATAGACAATAGTTTCAGAATAAAAGAAAGCTATAACAAGAACAGCACCAAGGTCGTCAGCAATTGCCAGTGCTGTTAGAAAAATCTTAATATTAATATTTACTCGTTTTCCGAACATTGCGAGCAAGCCAAGGGCAAATGCGATATCAGTTGCCATAGGTATACCCCAACCGCTCAGATATTCAGGATAGTTTATAACCATTACAGCATAAATAATAGCAGGAAGAATCATTCCGCCAACGGCTGCAAAAATTGGTAATGCTGCTTTTGAGATGGTATTTAATTCACCGCCCATTACTTCTCGTTTGATTTCAAGTCCAACTGTGAAGAAAAATATTGCCATTAAGCCATCATTAATCCAATGATGTAACGACCATGAAATGTTACTATCGCCCCATGAAAGACCTATTTTGTAATTATGCCAAAGGTTATGATAAGTTTCGTGAAATGCAGAATTTGCCCAAATCATAGCAAATATTGTGGCTATTATAAGAATAATCCCACCAATAGTCTGTTCGTTAATAAATTTTGAAATAGCAAAATATGGTAAAGGTTTAGTCTTCATAGTATATTATAATTAGTTTAATTAGTTGAATATATGGAGTAGACCTCCGTCATATACTGTGTTGTATTCTATTAATGAATATCTTCCCTCACCCTGAAACAAATTTCCATCAGGTAGATAATACAAATTGTCTGTACAGGTATCTTTGGCAAAAGGATAATTGTCACCAACAATTAGTTTAGTACAATTGTTTCCATTTTTATCACAACACTCATCCGGATAGTTCGGCGGCTGGCGTTCATAAGCTTTAAACGATGACATTGTTTCGCGATAAACAATAATACCACGACTGCCTGATGGAATATAAATACCTGGCTCTTCATCAAGATAAATATACCCGCCTGGAGTATTGAGTTCTTGATAAATTGTTGAGTTAGGGTCTAATGTAATATTTATTACTACGTTTGGTATATCAGGATTAATACTTCCTTTATTACAGGAAAAAGAAGATGTAATTAGTATTAAAAACAATGATAATATTATTAGTTGTGATTTTTTCATCTTAGTAAGATTAATACATAATTGAAAGGCCGACATTAAATTCAAACCAACCCATACCTGATGACGGGCCAGCACCAAAGGCATAGTTATATTTTGTATTTATATTCATTCCGGCATAACTCACAATAAATGGTATAGTAAGACCAACCTCCGGTGAGATACCAAAGTTAAAAGAGTTATTTGAATAAGTTTCAATGTTATTGGTTTGTGTTGATTCAGCAATGAAAAAAGCACCAACACCAATACCAGCATATGGTAATAAGGTACTGTTATTAAACAGATAATCAGCAGTTACCATTATTGGTAATACATTAATTTTGTTTATTTGCTTAGTATAAGTGGCAGTTGATCCTTTAATTACATTATTAAGTCCTATATCCTCGTTAAAATATTGCCATCCTGTTCTTCCACCTAATATTATCCCGTTCTTATAACAATGTTTGAAGTCAAGATTTATACCGACAATTGATGTTTCTCCTGTGAAATCTGTCATAGATCCTGTGGGTTGACCAATACTCCATTGTAGGCTAAACATACCACCGTTGTTAAACTGTACAATCTCAGAGAAGAATGATTGAGACTGTGCTTGAATGACTAAAGTAAGTATTAAAATTCCGGCAAATATTTTTTTCATTTCTTAAGATTATTTCTTTATAAAACATGAATTGCTTCTTGTTATGGTATGATAACGGCTTCTTGTTTTGATCATACAAGATGATGAGTTGCAATTATTATTGAATAGCTGATCATACCACTTACGGTTTTTCGACGACTTAATTTTTCTGTTACGCTGATCAGCTCTTGCCATCATTTCTTTAGTACGCTGACTTTGCATAGCATTATGTTTTGCTACAGCCTGATCATAGTCAACCGCTTTGCCTTCCTGATTTGCCGTGTTTACATTCCCGGCTTTTTCCTTGCCTGGTTGTGAAGCTACTATTATCTCTTTTGACTTACAGCTAAAAAGCGAGATTAAAGGTAAAGTAAATATTAATAACAGAAATAGAAACCTTGTCATATTACATATTAATTTCTATGCAAAATAATAACATATTAGTGTAAAATAACGAATTATCTTCATTTTTTATTTTTTTAATCTAACAATTATTTATCTATATACTTCTTACAGCATATACAAACTTTGATAATTAAATACTAAATTTGTACAAATTGATTAAGTAACAAATCTGAAGGGAAAATTAATATCAATAAAACTATGAATACAGAAGCTTTTTTCAAGATTACTTACGGATTGTTCATCATTAGCTCAGGTAACAGGAGTAAAAAGAACGGATATATTGCTAATACGGCGTTTCAGGTCACTGCAGAACCACCACAAATAGCTATATCCTGTAACAGAGATAACTATACTCATTCACTCCTTGAAAAATCAAAAGTTTTTTCCATTTCAGTTTTAAAACAGGAAACGTCACCGGAGATTATAGGAACTTTCGGATACAAAAGTGGTAAAGACAATGATAAATTCGCTGATGTTGAATATATATATGGTGAAACAGGTGTTCCTGTTGTAACGCAGGACAGTATAGCATGGTTTGAATGCCGGGTTGTTAACCAGTTTGAAGTAGGAACACACACTGTTTTTATTGGTGAAATAATCAATAATGAACTTATTAATGGTAATGAAATGCCCTTAACATACGACTACTATCGTAATGTTAAAAAAGGTAAAGCTCCTAAGAATGCACCTACTTATATTAAGGATACTACTGCTGCTGTTTCAGAAACAATAGAGGATAAAAAAGATTTGGGACCAAAATACCAGTGTGTTGTTTGTGATCATATATACAACCCTGTTGAAGGTGACCCTGACGGCGGAATAGCACCAGGAACTCCTTTTGAGGATATTCCTGATGACTGGATGTGCCCTGTTTGTGGCGCTGAGAAATCAGACTTTGAACCTATGAATTAACAAACTCATAGAGTCCTTCGCTGGCATCTTCAAGAATATCGAGTACCAATTCAAAGCCTTCTGCAGCTCCGTAATAAGGATCAGGAATCTCATTTTGACTGAATTTCTTCGAGAATTCAGCCATCTTGTATAACTTCTTAACATCATTTGAGTTTCTGGCCATTCTTGTCAGATTTCCTATATTGAAATTATCCATCCCGACAATATAGTCAAAGTTATCCCAATCACTTTCAGGATTAAAAGGTCTGGAAACAGAAGTAAGCTTATAACCTCTTTTAATTGCATGACGTCGCATACGGGCATCAGCAGGTTCTCCTTTGTGATATGCATCTGTTCCTGCAGAATCAATAATAAAATCTTTGGCAACACCTTTTCTTTCTATTAACCCGTTAAATACAGCTTCTGCACTGGGAGAACGGCAAATATTACCAAGACATACAAATAATATCCTTTTTTTCATTATTTATTAATTGTTAATTAAAATAATTCTCAATAATAATCATTTAAATGTAAAACTATTAACAGTTAACATTTAATTATATTTTTGTAGCAAAAATAAAAAGCATGAAGAAACATGCGCGTATGAAAATATAATAAATTTAATTATGATACAACATCTGTCAGAATTAGTGGTGTTAGCCAAAAATAAACGTAAACAGAGAATAGCAGTTGCTGCTGCAAATGATTTCCATGTGCTTGAAGCTATATCAAAGGCAACTACTGAAGGTATTGTAGAACCGGTTTTAGTTGGTGATAAACCTGATATAATTAGTATTTCAAAAGAAATAGGCTTTGATATTTCTGCATATGAGATTATTGATGTTCATGATCCATATGAAGCATCTTTGGCTGCTGTTAAGCTTATTGGTGAGGGTAAAGCAGACTTTCTTATGAAAGGTCTTGTTAGTTCAGGGCTTTTATTAAAGGCTGTTCTTAATAAAGAATTTGGTCTGCGTACAGGTTCTCTGTTGAGCCATGTTGCTGTGTTTGAAACACCATATTATCACAAACTTCTTGGTGTTACTGATGCTGCTATGAATGTTGATCCTGGTCTGGAAGAGAAAATAGGCATTATCAAAAATTCAGTAAAAGTATTTCATGGCCTTGGAATAGAAGACCCCAGAGTAGCAATACTTGGTTCTGTGGAAACTGTTAATCCTAAAATGGAGGCAACAATGCATGCTGCTACTATTTCTATGATGAATTACCGAAAACAGATTAAAGGTTGTACAATTGACGGACCTCTTGCACTTGACGGTGCTATCTCAAAATCATCAGCAGAATTAAAAAATATTACCAGCGAAGTAGCAGGAGATGCTGATATTATTCTTGCTCCTGATATTAATGGTGCAAATATTCTTTATAAATCATTAAACTTCCTTGGAGGAGCCACATCAGCAGCTGTTATTATGGGAGCTAAAGTGCCTGTTGTTCTTACATCAAGAGGTGATACAGAAAAGAGTAAATTTTTATCAATAGCACTTGCTGCTGCCATTTCTTGATATTAACAGAAAAATTTACAGCAATAAATGAACAATGCATACATACTAGCAATTAATCCGGGGTCAACTTCTACAAAAATAGCAGTTTATTCAGGCACTACAGCAGTCTTTATTCAAACCCTAAGACATAGTACTGAAGAGTTGGCTCCATTTGACAGAGTAACAGACCAGTTTAACTTTCGAAAAGAGTTGATTCTTAAAGAACTTGAGAATGCTGAAATAAATCTTTCCAGGATTAATGTGATCATGGGTCGTGGCGGATTGCTTAAACCTGTGAAATCAGGTATTATTAAGGTTGATGAAGAAATGTGTGAGGATTTGCGCAGTTGCAAATATGGGGAGCATGCCAGCAATTTGGGCGGACTTATTGCCTACGATCTGGCACGCTCAATTCCTGATTCAGTGGCATGTATTGCCAATCCTGTTGTTGTTGATGAGCTTGATGATCTGGCACGTTTGTCAGGGCATCCTCTTTTACCACGACGGTCTATCTTTCATGCACTTAATCAGAAAGCAGTGGCTCGTGAACATTCAAAATCTATAATGAGAAAATATGAAGACCTAAATTTGGTAGTTGTTCATCTTGGAGGTGGTATTACTGTAGGTGCTCATAAAAAAGGCATGGTGGTGGATGTTAATCAAGGCCTTGACGGTGATGGACCTTTTTCACCAGAACGCTCGGGAACGTTACCCGTTGCAGACCTTACAAGACTATGCTTCAGTGGTAAGTATAAAGAGAAAGAGGTCCTGAAGATGATTACTGGAAAAGGTGGTCTGGTTGCTTATCTTGAGACTAATAGTGCCTATGAAGTGGAACAGCGTGCCGCTGCCGGTGATGAATATGCTAAATATATTTATGATGGTATGGCGTATCAGATAGCAAAAGAAGTAGGTTCAATGGTGGCTGTGTTACGTGGTGAACTGGATGGTATTCTTATCACTGGAGGAATAGCCCATGATAAATATTTTGTTAATCAGATTATTAGCTATGTACATCGATTTGCGCCTGTTCATGTATATCCGGGAGAAGATGAAATGCTCGCCCTGGCTATGAACGGTTATCGTCTTATGAATGGGGAGGCTGAAGCGAGAAAATACTAATTAGTGCTTCTTTGAAAGTTTAATAAGATATCCCGATTGGAAAATCTTTTATTATCTGATACATTTTAATAATTTTTTAGTTGTTTTAATATAATATCTGAAAAATATATGCTTATTTTGCCATATGTTTATTATAAGATATTTAATGTTACTATGTGTTAAATAAATTATAATTAAACAAATAAGCAGAATGTATATGTGTTATATATGTACTTTTATCAAAACAAATTTAGCATTATGAAACGAATTATTATTCTATTATTATTTATTTTACCTTTTTCTGTTTTTGCTCAGCAGAAAGATTACAATGAATTAATTACCAGTGAACTTAAACAAAAAATGTTTGATATAAGTGATACCGAGTTAATTCCTGTTATTGTAATTTTGAAGGATAAATATCCTACTTATGAACTTCGCAGAACATATAGTAGCATGTTAAAGGAAGAAAGACGTAATCTTGTTATTGAAGAACTGAAAACTTTTTCATTGCAATCACAGGGTGATTTAAGGTCTTTTCTTGAAAAAAGAGCTTCTGAAGGACAAGTAGTTGTGGATCACTATTTCTGGATTACAAATGTAGTAAGTTGTAAAGCAACTCCTGATATAATAAACCAAATGGCAAAAAGAGATGATATTGAGAGTATTGATTATGATAATACATCATATGCACTTTTTGATGAAGAGCCTGTAAGTGCTCCTAATGGGGCATCAGGAAGTCGTGAAATTACTTATAATGTATCCAAGGTTAATGCTCCGGATGTATGGGATGCTGGTTTTACGGGAGCTGGTGTTACTGTTGCTGTTTTGGATGTTGGTGTTAATTATAATCATGTTGATTTGGCTACACATATGTGGGAAAATCCTGATTATCCAAATCATGGTTATGATTTTGCATATAATGATGATAACCCTATGGACAACCATGGACATGGTACTCACTGTGCTGGTACTGTTGCTGGTAATGGTACTGCCGGGTCTCAGACAGGAATGGCACCTGATGCAATTATTATGGCAGTAAAAGTTTTGAATGATCAGGGGGGTGGTAATGAAACTGATGCATGGGAAGGTATTGAATTTGCTGTGGAAAATGGTGCAGATGTTTTAAGTATGTCGATAGGCTGGGCTCATTCTATGAACCCAAACCGTTCAACATGGAGAAATACTCTTGATAATGCACTTGATGCAGGTGTTGTAGCTTCTATTGCTGCAGGAAATGATTATGGTACCATTACAAATCCTGATGATGTAAGAACACCTGGTGATTGTCCGCCGCCATGGCTTAATCCTGATCAGACTCTTACTGGTGGAATATCAGCTGTTGTATGTGTTGGAGCAACAGATAGTAATGATAATATTGCCAGCTTTTCAAGTAAAGGTCCTTCAACCTGGGAGTCTATAAGTCCTTATAATGATTATCCGTTTAATCCGGAGATGGGACTTCTTCGTCCTGATGTTAGCGCTCCGGGTGTTGATATTAAATCCTGTGATGCTTTTAATATTAATGGATATACTACTATGAGTGGAACATCTATGGCTACTCCTGGTGTGGCTGGGGTAATGGCCTTGTTATTGTCAAAAAATCCAAATCTTACTCCTGAAATGATTGATCAGTTTCTGGAAACAACTTCTGTTGATTTGGGTGCTGTAGGTAAAGATAATATGTATGGTGCAGGCCGTATTGATGCTTTTGAAGCTTTTAGTAGTGTTGTTGATATCTATCCTCCTACTGCTTTGAATGCAATTACAGATCAGGAAACAGGTTTGTGTACATTAACATGGAACCATAATCAGACAGAAGGTTTTGAATATTACAGAATTTATCGTGATGATGTTATAATTGATTCCACAACGGAAATGGCATTAACAGATCAATTAATAGAATATGGATATTATAATTACAGTGTGAAAGCTTATTATGGAGGTACTTTAGAGTCAGAGGCAGCAGTGAAGCAAACACAATTCGGATCTTCAATGTTTGTTGCAAATCCTGATAGTTTATCGACTACTTTATTCCCTGACGCTATTGATGAACTTTTTGTTATTGTAAAAAATGAAGGAGTTCTTGATCTCACATTCTCATTATCACCTTTTAAAAGTAGTCTATCTATAGCTAGTTGGATATCCATGTCTCCTGAATCGGCGACTGTTGCCGTTGGAGATTCTATGGTGGTTACATTTACTTTTGATGCTGCTGGTATGGAAAATGGATTGTATGAAGAAGAAGTGGTTCTTGTTACTAATGATATTGAATCCAATACTTTCAGAATTCCGGTAACTATGATAGTAAGCGATCTGGAAGTTGATATAACAGCAACAGCAAATGAAATTTGTTATGGGACATTTGCAGAACTTGAATCTACAGTTTCAGGAGGTAGTGGCACATATAATTATCTATGGACATCAGTTCCTGAGGGCTTTGTTTCTGAAGAAGCTAATCCTGTTGTTTATCCTGAGGTTACTACAGAATATATTTTATTAGTGAATGATGGTATGGCTACAGTTGAATCATCTGTTATAGTATCAGTACTTGAATCACCAGTAGTTGATTTAGGAGGTGATCAGATTTTATGTGGTGAAAACGAAATTGAACTTGATGCTGGAAACTCCGGAGATATTTACCTTTGGTCAACTGATGAAACATCACAGATCATTACAGCCTCAGGAAGTGGTAACACAATGTTTTGGGCACAGGTTACTAATGATAATAACTGTTCGTCACGTGATACCGTTTATATCAATTTTGCTCAACTGCCTGTGATTAATCTGGGTAGTGATACGACTATCTGTGGCGGTGAGACTATTACTCTTGATGCAGGTAATCCGGGGTCAGAATATTTGTGGTCTACAGGAGCTGATGGACAAACTTATGTTGCAGATACTGTTGGATATGGTTATGGTGTTCAGAATATTAGTGTTGAGGTAACTTCTGAGCTGGGTTGTCAGAACAATTCAGAAATTGCAGTTGATTTTCTTGATTGTACAAGTGTTCATGAAATATCGGGAATAGATTTTAGTATTTATCCTGTTCCCTCAGATGGTATGATAAGTATTAAGTTATCCGGACAATCAAACAGACCTTTGAACATTATGGTTTATGATCTTACAGGAAGATTAATATATAATATACCTAATATAGTTGTTACAGGTGTTACTGTGGAAAAGGTTGATCTTTCATCCGTGTCCAAAGGTGCCTATAATGTTATTGTTTCTGATGGTATTTCATCAGTTGCGAATAAGGTACTTATTAAGTAATTCATATTCTAATATTAAAAATTTATATAAAACATAAAAGGCAGTCTTAATGGCTGCCTTTTATGTTTTATTGATAGTTATTTTATACTTGAAAAAATCTGTCCCTTTTATTACAAATGGATATTGTTAGATAAAATAAAAAGGTACTAATCTGAATCAGGTGTTTTATTCTTTTCTGGTTGACCAATGATAATAACAATCTCGCCTTTTACACCACTATCTTCAAAATGTGTAACTACTTCATTGAATGTGCCGCGAATTGTTTCTTCATGGATTTTAGTTATCTCTCTGGAAACAGAAACCTTACGATTATCCTTAAAAAACTCAGAAAGCTGTTTGAGTGTTTTTATAAGTCTGTGGGGTGACTCATATAATATAATAGTATAAGGTAGTTCTGCTAAAAATTTTAGTCTGGTCTGTCGTCCTTTTTTATGAGGAAGAAAGCCTTCGAAGAAAAACTTATCGTTTGGCAAACCGGAATTTACAAGAGCAGGTATAAAAGCTGTTGCTCCTGGTAAACATTCTATTTCAATACCTTTTGATAAACACTCTCTTACAAGATAAAAACCAGGATCAGATATTGCAGGAGTACCAGCATCAGTAACCAATGCCATAGATTCTCCTGTAGCAATTCGTTCTGCGATTTTTTCAGCAACAGCATGTTCATTATGCTGATGATAAGATATCATTGGTGTTTCAATATTGTAATGCTTAAGCAGTTTTCCGCTTATACGGGTGTCTTCAGCCAGAACAACACTTACTTCTTTAAGAACATTAATGGCTCTATATGTAATATCATCAAGATTGCCGATAGGCGTTGGTACAAGAATTAATTTTGACATCTGTGAAACAAATATGGTGCAAATGTAATATTATTCTACAAGTCCTGTTAATATTGTAAATAAGCCATTATAAGCAGTAAAAGGAAAGCTGTTTGCTATATCATCAACGGTATGATATTCCTTAAGCTCCTTCCCTCTTGTGTATATAAATACTGCTTGAACACCTTTTTGATAAAATGGACAATGATCACTATTACATGATTCTCCACGGGCCTTTATATCAATATTAAGATTCTGGTCTTTGTTTATTTTATTCATTTTATCCATTAACTCCTGATAAACTTTCCCGTTAACCACAGTAAAGCCCTCACTGCCGCTGCCAACCATATCAAGATTAACTTCAAGTAGTATATTTTTCATGTCAATGGGAGAGTGGTCAACGAAATATTTTGACCCATAGAGTCCTGCCTCTTCTCCGCTTAGAGTAATAAAAACAACAGAGCAATCGGGTTGGTTTTCAGGTAGTGAGTAAAAGCGGGCAAGATCCATTACCATAGCAGTTCCACTTGCATTGTCATTGGCACCAGGGTACATAGCAGAGCCCATCATTCCTAAATGATCATAATGAGCAGAGAATACTATATATTTTTCCGGATTCTTTTTACCCTTAACCCATCCTATTACATTTTGAGTTTTGTATGCCTCGTAATACTTATTCTTAATATTTATTGATATTTCTTTTGCACCTTCAGGGATTGCTTTCCTGTAAATTTTAAGCCAGGTTGTATTTTCAACTTTTCCTCCGTTGCTTACATGCCAGTATGGTTCTTTATCAGTAACAATAGCCACTGTTTTAATTCCCTTAATAGATTTTCCATAAAATTTTCTTGAGTTATTATTATTAATAAGGAATATTTGGTTTCCTTCTTTATCTGAAAGGGTTTCTATGATGGAGTCAGTGTTTTTCTCTGCACTCAGATCAGTGATAAGGCATGTTGTATTTGTTGAAGGTGCTGATAGACTTACAACAAAGTCTCTTCCAGGTGTTAGTTCATTGCCATCTATTTTTACAGATACTTTCTTTGGAAATGAGTTTATGGAAAATGAATACTCCTGAAAGTAACTATTATTAAATTTTTGTAGATCGTCTTTTTTAAATTCTTTAGCAATAAATTTTGCTGCTTTATAGTCACCCTTTTTAACATATCCTCTTCCACAATACTTTTCTGAAGATAATTCTTTAACAATGTTTCTTGCGTATTCAACGTTCTGTGATTCAAGCAGACCACAGATAAGTATAAAAATTAGAGATAAAATATTCCCTCTCATACTGTTAAATTTAATGTGTTTTACAAAAATAGTAAATAAGAATAAGGACTAAATTAATTGTTCATATAATCAGAAATTATTTTGTAAGAACAACTCTTTTAGTAAATGAATTAATATTTGAAATCACTCTGATATAATACATTCCATTGCTATACTCTGATAAATCAATGGAGGGACAGTTTCCACTTTTTCTTAAAATCACATTACCAGCTTGATCATATACAACTAGGTGCTGTACATTGGGAATATTTAAATTAAAGATTCCGGAAGAGGGATTAGGGTAAATGTAAAATGTATTGATATCAAATTCTGGAGTTTCTGTGGTAGTAACAAACCTGACGGTATATAGGTTTGTTGTTATGAGATCTTCAGCAAAAGTATTTATATTAATAGTTCCCAGATTATCTGGAGATGGCAGAATAATTTTTATTGCATTTGTGTCGTTAGTAGTTGCGGTTACTTCAGGAAGTCCGGTACTATTTGGGGGTAAAACATAATAATAGTAAAATATTGATGGATCGAAACCTTCTATTGTAGTACCGTCAACAAGTAAATCAGAAAGAGACGCATCATCATTAAAAGATCCGTTTAATACTGAATATTCACTTTGAAGAATCTCTTTTGTTACCGGGTCCTGAATAAATATTGCGACGCCCAAATCATTAAATTCTTCAACATTTGTTTCTGAAAGATTCATCGATTGAATTAAAGAGGTCGGTTCGCGATCAGAAACAGAAATAAAAGTTCCATCAGCATCAGGAATCATTTTCATGACTATATGCTTAAAGCTTGTTTCTCCGTTTGTGCCAGTGTTTTCTTCCGTATTATTTTCAAACACAACTACTTGTACATTTAATGATTCAAATTCTGTATATGGTAATATTTTAGTATCTATATTTATTCTAGTGCCTGATATGGTAAAGAATGATGCAATGTCAAAAACAGAAGGCAAAGTAGCAGCTTCATTAAAAGCAGGCTCAACAGTATACATTAGCCATCCTGCATACTCACCATCAATAAAAACGTTTGGAGCTGAAATAACATTATAATAATCAACTCTTACACCTATCTCATTTGTAAAATACGGGTCACCAGGAGAGGGCCAGTTTACAGGATATTTAATAAGCGTAAGTTCATCAGCATGCTCTTCAAACCATGGATCAGCTTCAGTATTGAATTGATAACAAAATGAATTTGTAGAACTTGTAAAACTTTCAACTACAGGATGTTTGTCGTTTGTATTTGACGCAATACAAATTTTCTTAAAAAGGGTGTTATTGTTTGGATTATCATCAGTCTGTCCATTTACTTTATCCACGGAAACAGTAATTTTATAATTGCCAAGCCATTTATCGATTAATTCTTCACAAACGAAAGAAAACTCTTCATCTTTATCAATATTTAAATTGTTAAAATATGTAGAAACTGGTTGGTTTGTTCCCTCTTGCCATGATATTTCCAAACTGTTGATTCTGCTGCTTCCATTATTAATTATTGTTCCACTAACAGGAGTAGGCTGGCTTATAAAATCCGGTGTAGTAATAGTCAACAACTCACAATCAAGTACAGGAGCATGAACAACAGTTACATTATCAATATACCAGTGATCTATTGTACCTTCATTTACACCTTCTACATAAAATGAAAAACGAAAATCATGTTGACCAACATCTGTATTTGTTATATTTATGGTAACATCTTCAGGTGCAATATCTCCTGTAACATTTCTTGACCATACTTCATGCCATTGTCCTCTTCCTGATTGAGTGGCTACTTTCAGAAAATATGAACCACTGTTGTAATTAACAATCTGTTTAAAAATTAGGTTAATGGATTCAATTTCTGTTAAATTAATTTCTTTGGAAATGAGTTTAATTCCTTCAGATGTGTATGTGATTGTATTACATGCTTCAGGTACTGCTGCTCCTGCATAATTAGTAGTGCTTTTTTTCCAATATGCAGGATTTTCATTTGACCATCCCCATGGAGGCCATTGTCCTGAATCAAAAGTTTCAAACAGAAATGTTTGAGCAACAGAGAGTTGCCCAATCATTATTAATATTGCAATAATTAAGAAATTACGCATTTTATTAATAGTCAAATTTTTAAAAGCCCAAAACTACGATTTAATTTTTATACATCAAAATGTAATTGAAAAAAGGACATCTATAAGTTATTCATTTCGTAAGGTTTTGGGGAAAGGTTATGGAGTTTAGCTTATAAATTATGTACAATTATTAGTTTGCCTTTCTTACGAAGTTTATCTATTA
Source organism: Bacteroidales bacterium (assembly GCA_963676635.1). Classification (GTDB taxonomy): domain Bacteria; phylum Bacteroidota; class Bacteroidia; order Bacteroidales; family F082. The sequence goes on along the minus strand of OY781105.1, from coordinate 2,520,019 downwards.
ATAATTCAATAATAACTTTACGGGAAAGAATATGCTGTTGTTTAAATACAAGCCCATCAACATCATCATTGGGAGCATCTCCTATCCATATATTTATTTTATCGGCTATATTTAGAAAGTCTGCCAACGCCAGTACTCCTGATTTAGGGAAAATATCTGAAATATCTTCATCTAAAATATTATATACTTGATTAAGAGTAACAGCACCTTCTGTAACACAGTTGATTCCATCTATTTCATATTCGGGTGGTGTAACAGCATTACCAGTATTTTCCTTTAGTGAAAGTGATGACTTTTTAATGCGTGCTACCATCTTAGCGGTTGATCCACCACATACAATTTTAATACCTTCATGTTTGAGAAAAGCTTTCACAAATGAATCATCTTTTCTTTTGTCTGCAGGTGGACCAGTGATGAGATTAACTGTAATACCATTTCTGCAAAGAGCCATTGCTACACTGCAGTCATCACCTTTGGCTTTGCGCCAGTATCTCCTTGCTTCATCATGCACAAGCTCAGGTATCTCATTGATCTTAGCCTTTTTATTTAATAGCTTGCCTGTAATAAAAGAAGAAACACCTTTTATTTCCCATCCATTTACAAGGCCACAACCTAATCCAGCCTGAGTAATACCATCACTAACCAAAAGAAGTCCTTCACCGTTAGTAAGCGAGCAGTGACTTTCATAGCATATCGCCTTTTCTATGGTTGTTGTATTTGTGATAAGAACATTACCTGAATAAGAATTTACAATAACAGGAGGTGGCATTTCATAGGTTAAAATGGTAGCATCACCATTTCTGATAATCCGGGCCAAAGTAAAAACAGCGAAAGGTTTATCTGTTCCCCATGCATTATTCATGGTGCTCACAAGTATTGAAAAAGCCTCTTTAAGTGTTGTACCTGATTTAAGTAATTCAATAGCCCTCGCAACGCACATGTTTGCAGCAATATTGGCTTTTACACCTGATCCCAAACCATCGCTTATCACCAATGTTGTGCTAACATCATCTCTATGGTACCCAATAACATCACCACAGGGGTCACTGGTAACTTTCGAGGTTTGCTTTTCTATGATATCTACATGTAAGTACCCCATGATTTATAGATGCTAGCTGTTTTTATCAATTACCTTTATCAGATTTCGCATTAGCATCTCTCCTTTTGCGGTGTTCTCACCAAGGAATTTTGCCATTTGCTGTGCCATTTCTATCTGATGTTCCATTAACTCCTGTGCCTGAATTACTGTTTCCTTTTTCAGGTTAGTGAGCTTTTCTTCATTATCTTCAACATTAGTGATATCAACAAAAACTCCAATATACTGGTTATCATCAGGGATGGCATAATGTATTTGATTACAGACAAGGTTATAACTGTTGTATCTGATAATTTTCTTGATAACCTGTTCGGGGTCTGATACAAGTTTTTCGAAAGGATCCTGATCAATAAGATATGAAATGGGTTTCCCCAGAATAGCATCAGTACATGAGAACATTTTCTTGAATGACGGGTTAATACTTATTATCTTAAGTTTTTCATCAAGAACTACAATACCATTTGGAGCTTTATCAAGTATGGTATTACTCTTTTGTTCTGCAACTCTTCGCATGTGAGGGATACACATTTCTTCTTCAGCAATACCCTGAAGGACTGCAATGGCATTCTCCCGGCATGTGTGATATCCGCAGGCACCACAATTCAGTTGATTTTCCGGATTTGATTTGCTTGTTCTTTCATATACTGCAGCAATTTCTTCATCACTGAAATCAACACGAAATGAGGACGACTGGTTGGTATAATAAGTGGTTAACCGTAAATCAATATTGTCTTCGTCAGTGTTATTAGTAACAGCGTATTCTATTACCTTTGACCGACTGCTGAATTTGTTTAATTCTTTAGGCATTCCCGGACCGTTTATGCATCCGTTGCGGCACCATAATGGTTCAATAATATATTTCTCTTTGGAGTCTGTTAGACTAGATAGTGTTTCTCTGACATCAACATTACCACTAAGTGCTATTGTGTTATCCGAAATACGGTCGTTATCCATACTTGCGGTTTTAAGTAATCCGCCTTCTAAGGGGAATAGCTGAGCATCTCCTTTTGGTTTGTCGTCAAAACTGCTTTCTTCAAGTTTATGCAAATCAATTTTGTATTCCTCCAGCAAATTTTTGAACTCTTCAAAAGTGAGGACGGCATCTATATAGCCAGTATATTCCGGACGTGATGCTTCTTGTTTCTTTGCAACACAGGGGCCTATAAATACAATGGGCGTGTTTTTTCCTTTTTGTTGTTTAATAATTTTAGCATGGGCAATCATCGGAGACACAACAGGAACAATATTTTTTATTAATGAAGGTTGATGTTTTTCAATATAGTTCACTACAACCGGGCAGGCTGAACATATATGTGCTGAATTTGAATGTTCTTCAATATATTCTGCCGTGCGTTTTGCTGAGTAATATGCTCCTACTGCTGTTTCAGCTATAAAAGTAAATCCCATCTTACGGAAAGCTGATGGTAGTCGCTTTTGTTCCCAGCTTCCAAAAACTGAGACAAATGAAGGGGCAAGACTCACTGCTGCTTTTTTTCCAGATGAAAGAATGTCTTTTACCATTTCAACGTCGCTGCGTGATTGTTTAGCTCCCTGTGGACATTGTTTAATACATCTTCCGCATGAGATACATTTCTCAGCAATAACACTTGCTTGCGCGTTCTTCATTTGAATAGCATTAACAGGGCATATTCTAACGCATTTATAGCAATCACGACACATGGCCGGATTGGTATAGACTACCTGTGAGATGTTATTTTTATGTTGTTTAGTATTCATTGTTGTGGTTTGCCGTCTGTATATAGTGTTAACTCCGAGATTGCAAAAATAGTTAATTAATATATTGTTGCTCTCATCTTATATCCTCTTATTTACTTGTGCAAAAAAATGAACATACCGGCGAACCCCGCAAAAAGGTCCAACCGGCATGTTCCGCAAATAATAATTAACAACATCGGTAACTAACCAAATTATTTATTATAACCTGATTAAACAACTAACTTTTCGTTAAGCTGTTTTTCCAATATTTCCAGCACCTTATCATACGAGGCTTTCTCTATATTGACACTTCCAACTTTTACATTGGGTGCCTTGTCGCATTTCTCCATACAGAAAGTAGCGCTCACATCCACATGATTATCTATACCTATAAAATCCACTTCATTCTCAAGGTTATTCTCTGCAACATAGCTCATGAGTTTTTTCAGAATATCCTGTGACCCATTTACAAAGCAGTTTGTTCCAACACACACTTTAACTTCAATTTTTCTGTTGTCATTATTGCCAAGTGATATATTATCCTCTACAATACGACGACGTGAATGATAGTGGGTATGTAGTAGTTCATGTGCCTTATGACCACCAACTTCTCCCAGAGTATTTTTATATAATTCATGTACGTAAGGGTTATCCTGTGGCTTATGCAGTTGAAGCATTTTATCCACATTGTAAAGTCCTTCAGTACGTCTTTCTTTAAAATTTGTCTCCCATGAAACAGGCTGACCACCTCCATCAATACATCCACCAGGGCAAGCCATTACTTCAATGAAATCGTAATCGCATTTTCCTTCTTTAATGAGATTACATATTTTACGGGCATTTGCAAGACTATGTACAATACCAAGTTTAAGATCTATTTCACCGAGTTTTACTTTTGCTTCACGGATACCATTAGTTCCACGTACAAATGTAAAATCAATATCATCGAGTGTTTTGCCTGTGATTTTTTCATGAGCAAACCTGAGTACTGCTTCACTTACTCCGCCTGAGTTTCCAAAAATAACGCCACCGCCGGTTTTAAAACCAAGTGGAAGATCAAGAGACTCGGGATCAAGTTTGTTAAACTGAAGTCCTGTTTCTGCAATCATCTTGGCTAATTCAACTGTTGTGATAACATGGTCAACATCAGCTATTCCTTCATGGATAAATTCGTCGCGTTTTGCTTCAAACTTTTTAGCAGTACATGGCATAATAGATACCATCACGATGTCTTCTTTTTTTACTCCAAGAATGTTTGGTAGTATTTCTTTGGCAACGCTACCGAACATCTGTTGTGGTGACTTGCATGTTGAAAGGTTTGGCAGCAAATCAGGGAAATACTGTTCTGCAAACTTAACCCATCCCGGACAACAAGAAGTAAACTGAGGCAGTACGCCGTTTTCTGTTTTGCGTTTAATAAACTCAGTAGCTTCTTCGAAAATAGTAAGGTCAGCACTAAATGAGGTGTCATAAACATAATCGAAGCCCATGCGTTTAAGAGCAGCTACAATCTGGCCGATATTAACATCGCCGGGTTCACCACCAAATTCTTCATTAAGAGCAACTCTGATGGCAGGAGCTATCTGTGCAATCACTACTTTTTTGTCATCATAAATATTATCCCAAACCTTTTCAATTTCAGACTTTACCTGCAAAGCGCCTGTAGGGCATATTGTAACGCACTGACCGCAATATACACATTCAACTTCATTGAAATTCTTATTAAAAGCAGGGGCAACTTTTGTTTTAGCTCCTCTTGAAGTAAAATCGATAGCACCAACACTTTGTATCTCTTTACAAACTCTTACACAGTCGCCACAAAGCACACATTTATTTGGGTCGCGCACAATACTTGGTGAGAAATTATCGATGGGTTCAACTTTATCAGTCGGTTTGAAACGTACTTCATCGATTCCCAGCCGGCGTGTCAGGTCCTGAAGTTTACAGTTTGAACTGCGAACACAAGTTGGACAATCTATTTTGTGATTAGCCAGAAGAAGTTCAAGATTTGTTTTTCTTATTTCACGGATTTCAGCCGTACTTGTTTTTACTTTAAGTCCTGGTGCTGCAGGAGTGGAGCATGATGCTACTATTCCCTGTCCTTCCACATCCACCAAACACAAGCGACATGCGCCATAAACGCTAAGGTCGCTGTGATAGCAGAATGTTGGGATTTCAATATTGGCCTTTCTGCAGACCTCAAGAATATTTTTTTCGCCATTAACAGGGACTTTCACCCCGTCTATGATCATATAGTTTTCCTGGTTCATGGTTCTCTTACTTGCTGTTAATTAAATCCGATAATTGCATTAAACTTACATACCTCATCACATACTCCACATTTAATACAAAGAGAAGGGTCAATAGTATGAGGCTCTTTACGGTTACCTGAAATGGCATTTACTGGGCATTTACGAGCACAAGCTGTACAACCGATACATTTTTCAGGATCGATTTCAATTACTGCAAGTGCTTTACATTCACCTGTTGCGCAATATTTCTGGTGTATATGCTCTTCGTATTCGTTTCTGAATTTATTTATTGTAGATAATACAGGGCTTGGGGCTGTTTTGCCTAATCCACACAGGGAGGCTTTCTTAATAACATTACCCAAACTAATAAGCCTGTCAATTGCATCTTCCGGGGCTTCACCATCAGTGATTTCTTCAAGCATGGACAACATTTGCTTTGTTCCTTCACGACAAGGAACACATTTGCCACAGCTTTCATTTTGTGTAAACTCCATGAAGTATTTGGCGATTTTCACCATACAACTTCTTTTGTTCATAACCACAAGGCCACCGGAGCCTACCATAGCACCTACTTTTATAAGGTTATCATAGTCGAGAGGAAGATCAAGCTCAGCTTCTGTTAAACAACCTCCGGAAGGTCCACCAATTTGAACGGCTTTAAATCCTTCATTGATTATATCTCCTTCCTGACTGATAACACCACCACCTATATTATATACGATCTCACGCAAAGTGGTCCCAAAAGGAACTTCAATAAGTCCGGTATTAGCAACATGACCTGTTAAAGCAAATGTTTTAGTGCCGGGTGAATTAGGTGTACCATACTGACGGAACCATTGCGGGTCATTTCTGAAAATTAATGGCACAGCTGCCAGTGTTTCTACGTTGTTTATAATTGTAGGCTTGCCATAAAGACCGCTTTTTGCAGGAAACGGTGGCTTTGGTAGAGGCATACCACGTTTACCTTCGATGGAGCTCATAAGAGCTGTTTCTTCGCCACATACAAATGCGCCGGCACCTTCCATTACATGAAGGTCGAAGTTATGTCCTGAGTTAAAGATATTTTCACCAAGAACACCCGTTTCTCTTGCTACTTCAATAGCTTTTTTCATTCGCTCCACAGCGAGAGGATATTCAAGGCGTACATAGATATATCCTTCATCAGCACCAATGGCTTTGGCTGCAATCATCATACCTTCAAGCACTCTGTGAGGATTGCCTTCCATAAGACTACGATCCATAAATGCCCCCGGGTCGCCTTCGTCACCATTACAGATAACATATTTCTTGTCGTTTTTCTCCACACGAGCAAACTCCCATTTGCGTCCTGTTGGAAATCCACCACCACCACGGCCTCGTAATCCGGCTTCGATAACAGTATTACAAATCTCTTCCTGTGTTTTATTCAGATATACATCTTTTGCGGCAATGTAACCGCCATGTGAGATATATTCAGCAATACTTTCAGGGTCAATAATACCACATTCATTAAGAACTACACGCTTCTGACGTTTGTAGAATGGTATTTCATCCTGTCCTTTGCACTTATCGCCGGTTGCAGGATTTTTATAAAGTAACCGGTCAATAATTTCATCATTGACAATAGTCTTTTCTATTATTTCAGAAACATCTTCAGGTTTAACCTTAACATAAAGTATCTTTTCCGGAAGAATATTGAGAAGCGGGCCCTGGGCACAGAATCCCTGACACCCGCTCTCACTCAGGTGGATTTTATCTTTGTCAGATTCATGATCATGCTTGTTTAGTTCAATCTCAACGTCGAATCCTGCTTGTTCTATTTGTTTCTTGAGCTCATCATAAACTTTCAACGATCCACTCGCAATACAACCAGTACCTGCACAAACAACAATACGCTTTTTAATCAGCGACTGACATTCGTTGTACTGTTCTGCAATTTGCTCTATGCTTTTTATTATTGTTTCCATTTTCTATTCTGCTTCTTTTTGAATGTATATGTCGATTATGTCGCTAACGGCCTTTTCTGTAACTTGTCCGTAGACCTCTTCATTTATTACCATAACCGGCGCAAGTCCGCAGGCACCTAAACAGCTAACGGTTTCTATTGTGAACAGCATATCAGGGGTGGTATTGGAATTTTCTTGCAGTTTAAGTTTCTTTTTTAAAACTTCATACAGGTTCATCGCACCTTTAACATGACAGGCTGTACCATTACATATTTTAATAACATATTTACCCTTTGCTTCCAGTGTGAAGTGAGCATAGAAAGTTGCTACTCCATATACCTCAGCAACTGGCATGTCTAATGCTGTGGCAATAAAAGTAAGTACTTCCTGAGGCAAATAACGGTACTCATCCTGCACCCTTTGCAGAATTGTGATCAGGTTGTTTTTGTTACATCCGTTTTGCTCTATTATGGACATAACCTTTTCAAATTGCCTGATCTTGGGATTGATTTCTGTTACTGTTGGATTCATATTTGCATCATTGTTATTTTACCGGTTATGCTAAACCGGAGTTCGATTATTGTATTTTTTTTATGAGAACAGCTAGGTTTGAATAAATGGATGTGTTTTCAACAATTATTCCTTCACGTACCTTAATAGGTGTGGGAGCAAAGTTCCAGATAGCTGTAATGCCTGACTTTACCATTAAATCTGCAATACTTTGTGCTGATTCATCACTTACTGTAATTATGCCTATGGTAATGTGTAACCTCGATACAAGATTCTGAAACTTTTTAATGTTAAATATTTCAATGCCATTTATCTGTTTGCCTATAACTGATGGGTTTTTGTCGAAAGCTGCTACTATATTAAATCCGCTCTCGGCAAATCCTCCGTATTTTAAAAGAGCTGTGCCTAAACTGCCTGCTCCTATTAAAAAGGCTTTGTTCTTTTTGTTGTAACCAAGAAATATTTCTATGGCTTTGATTAATTCTTCTATGTTAAAGCCTACTCGTGTTTTACCAATTGCTTCTGTGTACCCAAGATCTTTGGTGATTTGTGTGGAATCGAAACCAAGATCTTTTGCAATTGCAGGAGCTGAAATGTTTTCTCTCTGTGTTGTGTCTATTGTTTTTAGATATGAAAGATACAATGGCATACGTCGTATGGTCGGTTCTGGTATCCCTCTTACAGTTTTTTTATTTTGTGCTGAGTCCATCTTGTTTCTAATAAAGAAATATTTCTTTAATTCATGTGGCAAAAATATATTTTATCCTTATATAAAGAAATAATTCTTTAATTAAATATTTATTACAGGCAATGTTATTGGATTATTTGATGACTTATGAATCAGTAAAACAGGTTAATATACCCTTTGCTTAGAATTGTTATAAATTTCACAGTAGTTTGTTATATCTCTTATTTTGCTGGTTTTGATAGCATAATTTATATGGCAACAATTGGTGTTGTGAATATTTATTTGATATATTTCATTGTGTCAGGTGTTAGTTTTTTAGTATTTTAGTGGTGAAATCATATTTGTTTTAATGCGTTTACGCTATATAATCAGCATAATAGCTCTGATATTTGTTATTTTATCGTGTACATCTCCTGTTGCCTCAAAGAAAAAACAGGCAATAAAGCAGGATACAGTTACTATGTCTTCTCATGTTTGTTTACTTGATACTATCCTGAAATATAAAAAACTTAGGGCAGTAACTGATTATGGATCTAATAGTTACCTGATTTACCGTGGTGCTCCTATTGGCTATCAGTACGAGATGTTAAAAGCTTTTACGGAATATCTTGATGTTAATCTTGAATTAGTGATTGAAAGCGATATGCATAAAAGTATTAAAATGCTTGATGGCTATGAAACAGATCTCTTAGCAATGGGGCTTACGGTTACTAATACTCGTAAGGAGTATATGTGCTTTACTGATCCTATATTTACAACACGACAGGTGTTGGTACAGCGAAAGCCTGAAGGATATTATAATATGGCTACTGCTGATGAAATAAATTCGCATTTAATCAGAAAGCCTTTGGAGCTTGGTGGCAATACTATTTATGTGCAAAAGGGTACGGTATTTTCTGATAGATTACGTTCTCTTAGTAATGATATCGGCGACAGCATTCGTATTGTTGAAAAAAATATGGAGATGGAGGAGCTTATTGAAGCTGTTGCCAATGATAGTATTGATTATACTGTTGCTGATGAGCACATAGCTATTGTTTTATCAAGGACTTATCCCAACCTTGATGTTCATACGCCTGTAAGCTTTAGTCAGAAAATAGCATGGGCCGCTAAGAAAGGACAGGGAGGCCTTATTGATACTATTAATGTTTGGTTAAAAGATTTTAGAAATTCACTTACAGCAAGACTTCTTTATAATAAGTATTTCAGAAATGTGCGTTCCAGAAGAATAGCTAAAAGTATTTACAATTCATATTCGGGAGGACGTTTGAGTCCTTATGATAAAGAAATTAAAGAATCAGCTGATTTAATTGGTTGGGATTGGCGTTTGCTGGCATCATTAATTTATCAGGAGTCACAATTTAAACCTAATGTGCAGTCCTGGGTAGGCGCTTACGGTTTGATGCAGCTTATGCCCGATGTTATGGAGGAATATGGCGTTGATAGTATGTCGTCTGTAAAGGATCATCTAACTGCCGGTGTTCTTCATTTAAAGAGTATCCAAAACCAGTTACCGCCTGAAATCACTGATTCTATTGAGCAAATTAATTTTGTTCTTGCGTCGTATAATTGTGGATTAGGCCATGTGCTTGATGCACGCAGGCTTGCCGAATTAAATGATAAGAATCCTAATGTATGGACAAGCGGTGTTGACTCATGTTTATTGTCGCTTTCGGAAAAGCAAATATATTCTTTGCCTGAAGTATATTACGGTTACACCAGAGGCGATGAAACATATAACTTTGTTAATGAAATTACAGATAGGTATAATATCTACTGCCAGTTAATAAGTCAGTAATAGTATTATTTATCTTTCTTTTCGTCTTTTTTGTCGGTTTCTTTATCGTCGTCTTCGCCAACACCTTCTTTGAATTCTTTAACTCCTTTACCTAATCCACGCATTAGTTCAGGAATTTTTCTGCCTCCAAATAACAAAAGAATAATAACCACAATAATTATTATCTCCGGGGTGCCTATCCATCCGGCATAATATATAGCACTAAACAGATTCATATAATTAGTATTATTTCTGACAAAAGTAATATAAATATCATAAATTTGTGCTGTCAGATAATATTCGTTTTAATATTGTAAGTTAGATATTATAAGTTAAATTAAACAAAGAGGAAGTATTATATATGTGAAATCACACATATAAGTACTTATCATCAATAACAAAATATTATGAAACACAGATTAATTTTAGTTTTCGTTTTGAGTTTGATTCTTTCAATTACAGTATCAGGACAATCGAAAAAGGATTACCGAAAGCTCCATTACCTTTCTGAAGAGGAAATGTCGATGCCGTTGAACACTCAGCGTGATTTCGTTCCTACAGATCCGCCTGCAGGCATTATCAGAAATGTTGCTGAATTTGATCAGATGCAGGGTGTGCTTATCAGATATCCTTTTGGTATTCCAATGGAATTAATACGTGAAATGGCTGATTATACAACTGTTGTTACAATTGTAGCCAGTGGGTCACAACAACAGGCTGTCACTACTCAATATCAGAATAATAATGTGAATATTGAAAATTGTGAGTTCTTAATAGCGCAAACTGATAGTTACTGGGTACGTGATTATGGTCCGTGGTATGTTTTTGATGGTGATAACCAACCTGGTATTGTCGATTTTCCATATAATCGTCCTCGTCCTAATGATAATAATATTCCGGCAGCAATGGCCGATTATCTGGATATTGACCTTTACGGGATGAATCTTATCAGTACTGGTGGTAATTATATGTGCTCAGGTATGGGAATAGCTGCTAGTACTGATTTGGTTTGGGAAGAAAACCCAACGCTAACTCATGATGAAGTAGCTGCCTATGTTAATGATTATCTTGGAAATTCTGTGTATGAAGTAACTATGGATCCTTTGGGTGATTATATTAAGCATATTGATTGCTGGGGAAAGTTTTTATCTCCCGGAAAGGTTATTATTGGACAGGTGCCTGAAACAGATAACCGTTATGAGGATTTTGAATATATAGCCGATTACTTTGCATCACAAACAAGTTCTTATGGCAAGCCATGGGATGTTTATCGGGTGTTTACTCCCGGTACTGCTCCCAACACACCATATAGTAATGCATTAATCCTCAATCAAAAAGTGTTTGTTCCTCAAACAGGTAGCCAATGGGATGATGAGGCTCTTGTTTCATGGCAGGAAGCTATGCCTGGTTATGAAATAATCGGAATATATTCAAATAACTGGGAAAATACTGACGCTTTGCATTGTCGTACCAAAGGTATTGCTGATTTGGGAATGCTGTATATTGATCATATGCCAACAATTGGAACAGTGCCATATCACCCGGATTATGAAATAAGTGCTGATATAACTGCTTGTAGTGGAGCAACAATTTATTCGGATTCAGTACTTATTTATTATAAAATAAATGCAGGGGATTTTGCTGTTGCTAATATGACTAATATATCAGGAAATACTTATTCGGGGACTATATCTGATGTAATGCCTGGCGATACAGTGTCTTATTATATTTATGCTGCTGACAACTCCGGACGTCAGTCAAAGCAGCCTTATATAGGACAAGCTGATCCTTTTGTGTTTAAAAACTTCTACTTCCCTTATACAGAGCTTGACTTTAATCCTGATTCTGTCCTGTTCCTTGACTATGAGCAAATGGAAGTAGGGATACATTTAGATATTATTAATCTTACAGAAAACAGAGCTACTATCAATAGCTTAACAGAATTTGGAGAAGTATTCGCATGGTATGTGGATTCAATGCCTGAATTGCCATATGAGCTTTATGGTTTCGATACTCTTAAGTTACTTGTAAAATGTGATATACCTGTTGATTTCTTAGGCGATATTATTGTTGACACTATGTTTGTTGAAACTAACCTCGGTATGTATAAAGAAAGGATTATGATTGATAGTGATCTGCTCTCGGTTAATATCACAAAGGCTTTTAACCCGGTTACTGTTTATCCAAATCCTGCCAAAGATATGGTGAACTTTAGTATTGATACTGAATCAGCAAATATTAAGATTTTTGACATTAACGGACAGGTTATAATGAGTAATAACTTTGCTTCCGCTGATGGTGTTATTACTATCAATTTGCAATCGGTTTCTAAAACCGGGACTTATTTTTACAGGGTTACCACAGATCAGGGTATATACAACGGAAAGTTTATTATTATTGAATAATTCTGACAGACTTTTTAAAAACATCTACATTTTTTGGAGACTATTCCAACAGCTTTTATTACCAGATAACACTTCAATAATTGTGTGATTATAGCTGACAAATTATATTTTTCATACGTATGAAAACTGATTATCATACGTATGAAAAGTAATTATTATACGTATGAAACACTCAATGTATAAGTATTAATACACAACTGATAGCTATTAAATGTTCAACTGATAGCTATTAAATGTCCAACTGATAGCTATCATTTACATAACTAATACGTATTAAATAAGCAATTGATAGCTATAAAAGCAAGAAGTTGTGCTTAAGAGAATAATGAAATGTGAGTTGTAATTTTTTTATTAAAGAGCATAAATTAAACATGAATATCAAAGATAAAGAAGAGATATCTTAATTTCAATAAATTTTTTACATTTGAGCATACTAATAACTAATTGTGCACCAATGAAAAAATTTACTATTCTGCTTATTTTATTAACCTCATTTACCTTATTACTACAAGCACAACCAGGAGGTAATCGAAGCTGGTCGATACTTCAATCATGGGACATACCCGGCAAGGCATCAGGACTTGCCTGGGACGGAACATATTTCTATTTCGGCATTTACGGATCTGATGGAGATCATTTCTACCAGTTTGATCCTTCAACAGGAGGTATTCAGTTAGCATTCACTGTTCCCTCTGTTGGAGATTGTTTTGGCATGACTTACGATGGTAATAATTTATGGCTTGTTAATCAGGTTTCACCATCTTCCTCGTCGGCACAGGCTACAGAAGTAAATATGTCGGGAACAGTTCTTTCAACATTTAATCTGCCGGATCATTATATGAGTGGCATTGCATTTGATAATGGTGATTTCTGGGTAGGAACATACTATCCTGATCCCGGTACAGTTTATCAGGTAGATAATGTTGGCAGTATTCAAACGCAATTTACTCCGCCGGCCGATCAAATTTGGGATATTTGTAAAGACGGCAGCTATCTATGGATGTGCGACTATGATGCAAACATGATATACAAAACAGATCAGTCGGGGAATGTTATTGAAAGTCATCCTTCTGAAAATATTAAACCTTCAGGAATAGTATATGATGGAACCTATTTATGGTATGTTGACGGTCAGTTATCAACAAATAGTAAATTATATAAAGTAAGTCTTACAGGTTCAGGAACTCCTGAGATAATTATCCCTGTTGAATATCACGATTTTGGGGCAGTAACCATCACTACAACAGAAACCTGGATGATGGAAGTACAGAATACAGGAAATACTAATTTAGAGATTACTAATCTGGGCTTCTCTTCCTCATCTCCTTTTAGTACGTCAATGAGCATGCCACAGACTATTATTCCAGGAGGATCACTGGATATTCCTGTTGACTTCTCTCCTGTAACAACCGGGCATTTTCAGGATGTTATCTCTGTTGAATCTTCAGATCCGATTAATCCGGTTGTTGAAGTAGAGGTAGAAGGTGATGGTGTTAATTCAGGTCCTTCTATTTTTGTGCCTGAAGATATGTATGATTATTCTGATGTAAGAGTACATGCTTTTACAAGATGGTTTATGACCATAGTAAATATTGGGGATGCCGATCTTCTAGTATCAAATATTGCATCGGAAAACGAAGCTTTTATCATTGATGAATCAGTTGAATACCCACTATCTCTTTCTCCGCTTGATACTGTTTATGTGGGAGTGTGGTTTAATCCCTCTGAGGATGTGACATATTATGGAAAATTGTCTATTGAGAATAACGATCCAACACAAAACCCATATTCTGTGAGTCTTCAGGGTTATGGTCTTGATATAGAATACCCCATAGGCGATGCACTGTGGACTTATGATATTACAACCGGTTATGATCCAAGTCCGAAAGCTATTACACCTATCTTCGATATTACTGGTGATGGTGTAAGTGATGTTATAGTATGTTCGGAAGATAACAGAGTAAGGTGCTTAAATGGTAATTCATCAGGTACTGCTGATCTTATGTGGTACAAAGAAATATACAGTGGTAATGTTTATGATCAGGCAGGGCTTACAACAATGAATGATATTGATGGAGATACGTACGATGATGTAGTTATTGGTACTGCCGGAGGCGACAGGTCTGTAATTGTATTATCAGGTAAAACAGGAAATCAGATATGGAAATTCAGAACCAGCCAGAGTGGATTATACGGACAGGGAGGCTGGGTTTATGATGTTGATGTTTCTCATGATTTTAATAATGATGGAATTAATGATGTACTTGCCGTTGCAGGCGATGACAGCGAAGACCTGGGTCCGAAAAGGGTATTTTGTATAAATTCATATGATGGTATTTCATTATGGAATACACCCCTTGGCGGTGCAGGTTTTTCTGTAATAGGAGTGGAAGATTTTACCGGAGATAAAAAGCCGGATGTAATAGCAGGAGCTACCAGTGCTGATGAATTAGAAGGAAAAATATTTGGAATTGATGGCACCGATGGTTCCATTGAATGGATAAGAACAGTAACAGGTTCCTCCGTGTGGGCATTATTGCAACTGGAGGATATAAATAATGATGGTGTTAAAGATATTGCCGCTGGCGACTTTTCGGGTAATTTTTATTATATTGATCCTGTTACAAACAGTGTTATTGAGCAAGGTTCTGTTTATGGTGCTTTATTATTAAGATTTGAAAATATGGGCGATGTTAATAATGATGGCTTCAGCGATATATTGGTTGAGCACAGTAAAACTAACGGAATTGTTCTCAATGGTGAGGACGCTTCCACAGTATGGCTTACACCACTTGCTGATAAATCATTTAGTGTATCAGTTATTGATGATATAAATGATGATGGGATAAACGACGCTCTTATCGGAACTCTTTATACAGATAATAATGCTTATTTTATTGATGGCTCAAATGGTGATATTCTTGAAACCATACCATACGGAGCTCCTGTTGATGCAATAAGTTCTATTCCTGATATCGTTGGTGATCTCTCTATGGAGATGGTTGTTGGCGGAAGAGAAGGATTGGTAAGTTGTTTCTCTGGTGGACGTGGTTTGATTACATCTTCTGATGAGTTAATTGCAAATGAATTAACAAATAATATAGTTCAAACTTATCCTAACCCATTTAGTAATGAAATAGTTATTGATTTCTTCCTGAATAATGAAACTGTTGTTGACATTACTGTTTCTGATATAAATGGTAAAAAAATTGCTGTTGTACTAAGAGAGAAATGTATTTCGGGAAATAATACCTGTGTTTGGAATGGAACTAATTATAATGGAAAGATTGTTCCAAAAGGAATATATATTCTTAATATTAGCACAGTTAATATGAATATCAGTAAAAAGATTTTTAAATTTTAATTAGAGGATGTATAGAAAGTCCGCTAACATAGTTATACTTTCTTTCAAAATGGTTATTAGCCTGAGATGGACTCATATTTTTCAGGCTATATAAGCTTTGTTAGGAAACATTCTGAATAAAAACTCCACATTTTTAAATTAGTGCTTGTCTGGAAAGTCTCCAGATAATTTTGGACTATCATTGAACGTAATAAATATCTATTAAAATAACTACACAATAAACACCAACAGCTTAAACCCCGGTTCATATGTATACACCATTACAAATAATAACGGGTTAAACGAGAAAGGAGTATGGATTAAGAAATAAGGGGTTGAATACCTTATTATATATATTAACAAGAATAAAAAACTGGTTGCTTATTTTAACAAGCAACCAGTTTTTTATGAATATCAAAATCCCGGAACTCTTCCAGGAGTATATGGGGCTTTTAATTTATCAAGCGCGGTTTCAAGCTCATCAAGCTTATTATCAATAGTCTTTAGTTCTTCCAACACAGGCTTTAGTTCATTCTTAACAACATCGTAATTTGTTATCTGAGTTGATGTTGGTGCTGATGTTGACGACCATGAAGCCCATGCAATTTCATCCATACGCACACTTAATGGCATTTTTTCAGGAGGAACTTCTTCCCAGCTTGCTTTAGCAGGGGTGCCATCAAAAATAAACTCAATATCTTTAAGTTCATTTGCAAGTTGTTGTGCTTGATTCTTCAATTCGGAAGGAGCATTATTAACGGTTTGAAGAGCCTGTTGGATATACGCTGTTTTAGTCTGTAACTCATCAAGGTATCTTTCAGTTCCAGACAAAACTCTCCACAACTCCCCTACCTTTTTATAAAAATTTTGAGCGGCAATTTTATCCTTTGCAGGAAGCGTAGAGTTGTTAAGCACAACAGTATTAAAATCGACCGGGCCTGCCAGATGTTGAATTTCATCATTATGAAAAACAGACATTTCCAGAGAATATTTACCCGGAAGAGCTCGTAATGAAGTACCCTGTTCTTTTATAGGATTAAACTTATCATTGTCAAGACGAATAGGATGAATACTGTTATATCTCAAATTCCAATTTGTTCTGTGGATACCCGTGGATGCTTTTTCGTTTATCTCTCTTATAATATTTCCACTCTCATCTTTTATAGTAAAGATTAGATAAGGTCCTGTTTCCTGATTTTCTTTATCAAGAATTTCTTTAGATGGCGTTGGAATTGGTTCTCCTTTTTTGAAAAGTTCTTTTTCCTTCTTTTTGCGTTCTGATACCAGAGATTCAGGAACATCCTTTAAATAATATGTAAACACAGCTCCAAAATCAGGATTTGGCGCCTGATAGTAAGCAGCTCCTGTACCATAGCGGCTTCCTTCTTTGATAAACATAAGAGCATCTTTAACAGGAAAGATAAAAGCTTCGTCGTCTTCCAGCATTTTAGCTGTAACTTCACGAACCGGAGCATAATTATCAACAATGTAAAAACCCCTTCCGAATGTAGCAACAACAAGATCGTTTTCCCTTTCTTGTATTGCAATATCACGAACAGCAATATCGGGTAGACCTGATCCAAACTTCACCCAATGATTACCACCATCAATGCTTGTATAAATTCCGAATTCAGTTCCTGTAAATAAGAGGTCTTTTTTAACAGGATCCTGAATAATAGAGTGTACCACCTGGTCATCGGGCAGGTCACTGGCAATGGAAACCCATGTTTTACCCTTATCAGTGCTTTTCAACAGGTATGGTTTAAAATCATCGCTTTTAATATTGTTGAATGAAGCAAAAACAACATTCTCATCAAAACGTGAGGGACATATATCACTTACATAAGTATATTCAGGCACACCGGAGAAAATGGTTGTTTTAGTCCATGTTTGTCCACCGTCGTCAGTTACGCCTATTAAACCATCATCAGTACCAACATAAACAAGACCTTCCTTTAAAGGGCTTTCAGCCAGAGCTACAGCAGTACCCCATTGCGATGTACTCACATGTTTAGCAACAGCATCAGACGGCCAGTATTTCCCCATCATTTTAAACTGATCACGATCTTCATCACGGGTAATATCCTCACTGATAACATCCCAGGTATTCCCCCTGTCGGTACTTTTGAAAACTTTGTTGGCAGCCATATATAAAGTAGTTCCGGAGTGAGGGCTTATAATAAAAGGAGTATCCCAGTTCCAGCGATAAGTATCTTCATCCTTACGTGGAATAGGCTTTACTTTAATCTTTTCCCCTGATTTTTTATCATAACGATAGATATTTCCGTATTGGTAAGCTGAGTACACAATATCAGGATTAACAGGGTCAATAGCCTGCCAGAAGCCATCACCGCCAAGAGTAACAACCCACTCATCACTTGTTACACCACCTGATTTTGTATTTTGTGAAGGACCGCCCATGGAATTATTATCCTGTGTGCCACCATAAACCCAGTAAAATGGTTTAGTGTTGTCAACAGAAACACGATAATATTGAGTTACCGGCAAAGTAGTTTTGTGAATATATGTTTTGCCATTATCCCATGTTTCATAAATGCCGCCATCGCCGCCAATCATAAAATGATCAGTTTTATGTGGATCAATCCATAATGCATGGTCATCGACATGGCGTCTGCTAAGTCCGACATTATCCCATGTTTTGCCACCATCCACAGTAACCTTTGTATACGTATCCAGTGAATAAACTTTATTGGCATCGACAGGATCGCATACCAGTTCACTGTAATACTGCCCACTGCTGTTATAACCGTTTTGTTTAGTGAAAGATGCACCGCGATCGGTAGAGCGGTAGAAGCCGCCGGCATCATCTGAAGCTTCAAACATTGCATAGACAATATTTGGATCTACTGGCGATACAACAATCTCCATCCCTCCCTTGTCAACAGAAGGGATACCTTTTTCAAGCTTGTTCCATGTTTTACCCGCATCGGTAGATTTATAGAAAGCCGACTCAGGGCCACCACCAATTTTACCAAACTGCCGGCGACGACGTTGTTCAGCACCAGCATATATAACATCAGGATTGCCAGGTTCGAAACAAATATTGGCAACGCCTGTGTTTTCACTTATAAATAATACCTTCTCCCATGATTTACCTCCGTCGGTAGTCTTGTATACACCCCTTTCATCATTTGGTGCCCATGCTGAGCCTTCTGCAGCAGCATAAACAATATCTGAGTTACGGGGGTCGATAATAATTTCACCTATATGACGCGATTCTTTCAATCCCATGTTTTCCCATGATTTGCCTCCATCGCAAGTACGATAAATACCATTACCATAACCCAAAGCACGCTGGTGGTTGTTTTCGCCTGTGCCAGCCCATATAACGTTGTTGTTGTTGGGATCCATGGCTAAACAGCCCATTGAGTATGCTCCATAGTTGTCAAAAATAGGATCAAAAGTGATTCCGTTATTTTCTGTTTTCCAGATATGACCTGATGCTACTGCCACGTAGTATGTACTGTAATCATCAGGATTGACAGCAAAATCAGATATACGCCCTGATGTGAAAGCAGGGCCGATGCTTCTCCATTTGAAAGCATTAAAAGTTTCATTAGTGATGGGAGACTTCTTCTCCTCTTCTTTCTTCTTTTTTGCATGTCCAGCAGTTATTCCTGTTGCCAGGATTATCAGGACCAAGAGTAATTTTTTCATATTGCCATTTTTTAAATTATAATTATCGTGTTATAGAAATACCATTCTGCATAAGCATTATAAATATAGCAGACAACGTAAATACAGAAATGGTTAATATTATATCCAAAGAAATTATTCCTGATTGTGGTTTATATCCTATTTCTTTATTCCATGGTTTTTTTCCTGCCATTGTAGGTATTATAAGTAGTAATACGGGGATATTTATAAAAAATAAAGACCATGCAAAAGAACGTTGTGTTAAAATACATGATGCAAATACAGTTATTAACCAAGGTAAAATAAGTATTAAAAGCAAGAATAATAACTTGTTTTTTAATAGGTTGAGGTTTAAATATTCGAAGGATAAAGTTATAATTTTTCCAGTCATTATGCCTATTTTAAAAAGCACAAATGCATATAATACCGCCATTAGTAAGATTATGATATTGTTCATATTCATTATTCTGGCAACTTCATAAGTACCTGTTTGCCATACCGCATCATTAATTAAAATGCCAAGAGAGTTTGTAAAGGCAAAAATAATAATCCATAAAAGGAACAATATTATAGCAATAGGTTTTTTTATGTTAATGATTAAAAGTAGTAAAGAAAGAATACCAATAATTAGACCCGTAAGAGGAATTGATAAAAAGATTGTGATAAACGCATCACGAGACCAGGATAAAGGATTCTGGTCATAGAAATTGATGCCTTTAAGACTAAAAAATGCAGGAATATCAAAGTCATAGGCAAAATACAGAGAAGCATAATTAGAAATAAAGAACACAAATATATAAGCACTGAAAGCGGTAATAAGTGATATTGCACATATAATGCCCCAATATTGATTTCTTGATTTAATCATCGTGATTAACATTGTGCTGAATAATTTATCAACTCTTTATGCCTGAAGCAATTTAAAGTATGATCGTTAACCATTCCGGCGGCTTGCATAAAAGCATAGCATATGGTAGTTCCTGTGAACTTAAAGCCTCTTTTTTTAAGGTCTTTACTCATAGCATCCGATTCGGTTGTGCTAACAGGAATATCATTATGATTTTTCCAGTTGTTTATTATTGTTTTGCCCCCGGTAAATTGCCATATATATTTATCAAAAGTACCAAACTCTTTCTGAATTTTAAGAAAATTTTGTGCATTTGTTATTGTTGACACAATTTTAAGTCTGTTTCTTATTATACCCTTATTATTCAGCAGTTCAATTATTTTACTATTATCGTATTGTGAAATAACAAGAGCATCGAAGTTGTCAAATGCCTCTCTGAAGTTTTCTCTTTTTTTCAGGATTGTTGTCCAGCTTAATCCAGCCTGAAAAGCATCCAAAACTAAAAATTCAAACAATTTTCTGTCGTCATGAACAGGTACACCCCATTCTTCATCATGGTATTTAATATCATGCTTTCTGTTACCGGGCCAAATACATCGTTGTTGCATACATTTTCAATTATAATGTAAAAATAAAAAATCCCGACAATTGCCGGGATAGGGTTCGGTTCATACAAATTACACACATGTAAGCGAAAACTACTTTGGAATTATTAATTATGAGAACTAATTTCTAATGTTTGCAATTTCTTCTGTATTAAATGGGATATCATCAATATATTTTTCATCTTCAAAACAAAAACCAACATTTAAAGTATTTTGATAATCATAGTTTTCAACAACTTCTTCAGTACTAAAAGGAATGTCATCAATGTAGTTTTCTTCATCAAATGAAAACTCAGGCACAAGCATAGTATTCATTTTCATTGAGTTTATATTACATTTAGCAGATGCAGTGAATGAGGAGTAATTCAATGAGCCTAAAAGAACACTAATGGCTGTTATTGCAGTGATATGTAGTATTTGTGATTTCATGACTTAAGTATTTTATAAGTTCTGAATCATGTTATTCCAGTTCTGTGCCAAACTTTATAACAAGATGATATATAGGCGTTAAGGGGCATTTGTTCCTATGTGATAAGGTTTAGTTAATGGTAATAACCGAACAGTATTTGTTCATTACCGAACAATAGAACAATGAAGTTGAGTTTTATTATTGAATATCGAAACAGAATAGCTAATTTTGTAAGCTAATAGATCAAAAAAATGCACCTACACGAATTACTTATATTTATTGGCTTTTTACTATTTATTTTAGTAATGCTGTTTATTGATATAGGTATATTTAATAAGGAGGTAAAAGAAGTAAGCTTTAAAAGCGCATTAATATGGACATTAACCTGGGTTACTCTTGCGTTGGTTTTTTGGGGTGTGTTATATCTTTTTGGGCATAATATTCATGGAATAGAAAACATTGATCAGCTTAAGGAAAAAATAACACAATATAATCATCCCATTGATATTACAACAAATGATTTTGCGGCTTTATTGCATGAGTATCGGCGCAATCTTGGTCTTGAATTCATCACAGGTTATCTTATTGAATATGCATTGAGTGTTGATAATATTTTTGTAATGCTTATGATCTTCTATTCTTTTGGTCTCAATAAGAAGTATTACCACAAAGTTTTGTTCTGGGGTATTCTTGGAGCTATTATTATGAGATTCTTGTTCATATTTGTTAGTTCTGCATTAATCCAACAGTTTTCATGGATTCTATATATTTTTGGAGCATTGCTGGTGTTTACAGGAATAAAGATGTATTTGGATAGAAATACCGAAGAAAAGATTGATACAGGAAATCACAAGATTGTGCAACTGGCATCTCGACTATTCAGGATTGACAGGGAGTATACCGGCTCTGACTTTTTCATACATAAAAATGGAAAGATGTTTATTACATCTGTATTTATTGTATTGTTGGTTATTGAGTTTACAGATGTGATTTTTGCTGTTGATTCTGTTCCCGCTATTTTTTCTATAACACAGGATCCGTTTATCGTATACTTCTCTAATATTTTTGCTATAATAGGATTAAGGTCATTATTTTTCCTGATACAGAACATTGTAGAGAAATTCAGGTTTTTAAAGATAGGCTTATCAGTATTGCTTATATTTATAGGTGTTAAAATGCTAATCCATGGCATCTATAAGATAGATACAATGTATTCACTTATTGGTGTAGTAAGTATTCTAGGGATAAGTGTACTGGCATCTGTATTGATTCCAGTAAAGGAATAATTAAGACCTACCAGTTAATTTCGTGAATAGAGAACCCTGTTTTTTTATAAGAATCAATAACTTGTTTTCTTGCTCTTTCTGCTTCAGAACGTGTTACAAAGCCATTTGAAGTTCGATATCCACGATCTGTTTTACCCCAGTTAGGAACTTGTTGAAGAAGTAAGTCGTTAAATTTGTAATTAAGCTCATAACGTTTATTCTGAAGATGAACATTGCTTACATACATATGATATGCAATATTATTACCACCGGAAGGATCACAATAG
This sequence comes from Bacteroidales bacterium, assembly GCA_963676635.1. Lineage (GTDB taxonomy): Bacteria > Bacteroidota > Bacteroidia > Bacteroidales > F082. The sequence goes on along the minus strand of OY781105.1, from coordinate 2,497,237 downwards.
CATGATGAGAAAACATAATAATAAAACGGGCCTGTATCGGTAACTCTCACCGGGGCATGTATAAAGATATTATCAGCATATTCTTTAGAAGGAGGATCGGTAGTGTTTTTATAAATAGTACCAATAAAGTCGTAGCAGATAGTTAATCCTGACAAAAGCAAATCCATATCACCATCATCATCATAATCACCCCAAAGGGCATTACCTTCGCTAACACCAGGTAAGCCAGCCATAATATCTTCAAACTGGAAGTCAAGGTGATTCTCATAAACAATAGAATATGATCTTTCCATAGATTCACCTGTCATTACAATATCATTATCACCATCACGGTCCATATCTGCTACATCAATAGTACATCCTTTCAATGGCCTAATGGATACAGGTATTTTCTTAAAGAAAGAGCCAGATAGATTTTGATAAACCATACAAACCGGATAACCATCTGCATCCTCACCACTAATAATAAAATCTTTGTAAAAATCATTGTCAAAGTCCGCCCATGAAGCGGCACTGTTTTTCAAAGGAATAAATTGTTGAAGTACCCTTTCATAGTTTTTACCATTATATTTATAGATGGCAGTGATAGGTTTATTTCCTGAGTTTCCGGTGATGAGGATATCCAGATCTTTATCATTATCAAAATCCCCCCAGGTTGCATTTCCGTTGTAAACACCCGGAATATTAAATTCTGTTTCAGTAAAAATACCTTTATCGTTGCGGTAAACAATTGTTATAGCAGTTTGATTAAACATTTTTCCTGTTGCCAGGATATCCATATCACCGTCATTATCATAATCACCCCATTCTAAAGATCCGTCTGTTAATGGAGTAAATATTTCACGTATTTCAGTGAATGAATTTCTTCCATCGTTACGAAATAGCTTCATTATTATATGATTATCTTCTGTAAGCCCCGAGATAACAACATCGTTATCGTCATCATAGTCGTAATCAGTTACGGCTACAGCACCTCTGTAAACTGCGGGAAGTTTTGAAGGAATGTATTTAAATTTTTCAGTACTATAATAGCCGTTAAGTTGAGAAATGACAGAGTGTTGGTTACCTATATAATTCTCTCCGGCCAGAAATGCCATTAGTTTTTGATCTTCACCATTACTTATCCATGCAGAAGCAGGAAGAATAACACCTTCAAAATTGGTATCTATTTCTTGAAAAACTTGCGAAATACCATTGTTGTTTAATAGAATAAGTGATAGTATAAACAGAAAAGATTTTCTCATAAACCAGAGTGTCAAATTTGTTATAAAAGTAAGAATATTTTTATAATCATAATTTGTAATTAAGTAATAGTAAAATTGTGTTTGTTGAAGACTTATCAATTGAGGAAATACTACTTCCGTACATATATCTAACCTCGAATAATATTTTACGAAAGTTTACACCACCACCAACCAATAACCGCGGTTGATATACTTTAAATCCATCTACTGCAGTTTTATCAACATCTTTTGAAACACCTTCTGATACAACAGTCCCTGTGAGTTTGTTCGTTTTTGCTATGGTTATTCCATTGGAAATACCAATATTAAAGAATACTCCAACATTTAACCCACTTATATTAGCGCGCAACATGTTGTTAATATTAAGATAATGAGCGGCAATATTAATATCATAAACAGAATTGTTATTTGCATCAATAATGTTATTATAGCTTGCATTTGTTTTAAATGAGGAATAAGTTACTTCATTATAAACAGACCAGAAATTTATTTTTCCGGGAAGGAAAACATTAACAGAAAAACCGCCAGTTACATTTGTTGAACGTGGATAATCAGGTTCTGAAATCCAATCAGGAGTTGTATTGTCAAACCATAACTTAGTCATTGTGGCCCCAATGCTGACACCTAAATCATATTTAATATTTTTATCAACGTAGCTATAAGTGATATTTAAACCAATACAATCATTATATTCCTCAAATACTTTAACCAGATCAGGAGAAGTATATCTTGTTTTTGACAGAAGCTCATTTATTTTTCTGCATCCATCCAGATACATCAGCAATTGACCAATATAATTATTGTTATTGATCTTTTTAACTTTACCATTATTTACAATAGCGTAAGTATAATGAGTTAGCCATGTATAAACAGAATTATTATAAATAAAGAAATTTTCTCTTCCTGTTGAATCATTTAGAACAAGTAATTGTTTTTTACCATCTACAAGCACCTTAAGAAAAACAGTATCAGAAAACAAATTAAGAGAAGAAGAGTTAACGCCATTCAGCCCGGCAAGTGTATGTTGATCAACAGCTATTACTGCTCTACGGTACATCTCATTTTGTGTTCCAAAAGCTTTAATATTTTTGGGGCTATAAATGATTTCAGTACCCCCTTCATTGTTAAAGAAAGAGATTTCACTATTGTCTTTAAGCCACGTGTAGCAATTCACATAACCTTCTATTGTATCATTATTTACAGTTATAACATAACCTGGTTCAGGTTTGTTTTTTGCACTGATATCAAACAATATCAGAAAAAAAGTAATAAGAATTGCTACACGTAACAACCTGTGCATAACAAGTTTATTTATGATTACTTCAGATAATCATTGAAATAGGTTGTTATTTTTGTATAAAGATGAGCTCTGTCGATACCATGCACATTGTGACCATGGCCAGGATATACGAAATAATCAACCTGTTTATTTTTTTCTATAGCTGTTTTAAGAAACTGGAGGCTGTTTTGCCATACCACTGTAGGATCACTGGTGCCATGAATAATCATGAGTTTTCCTTTAAGATTATCCACTTTGTTAAGAAGACTACAGTTTTTATAACCATCAGGATTTTCGTCAGGAGTATCCATATATCTTTCACCATACATTACCTCATAGTATTTCCAGTCAATAACCGGCCCACCAGCTACACCAACTTTAAACACATCCGGATAGGAGAGCATTAGGTTTATAGTCATAAAACCACCATAGCTCCAGCCATCAACGCCTATTCTATCTGAGTCAACATATGGCAGGGTTTTAAGGTAATTAACACCCACCATTTGGTCAGCCACTTCATGTATGCCCAGATTACGATGTATAATCTGTTCGAACTCTAAACCACGGTTTGCACTGCCTCTGTTATCAAGAGTCCAGATAAGATATCCCTGTTCTGCCAGATAATTCAAGAAGAGGCCTGCGCCACCAAGCCATGAGTCTGTTATTAACTGCGCATGTGGTCCACCATAAACATATACAATAACAGGATATTTCTTTGTGCTATCAAAGTCAACAGGTTTTATCATGCGGCAATATAAATCATCACCACTGTCAGATTTAAGAGTAAAAATTGACATATCCCCTAATTTATAATCAGCAAGAGGATCCTTATTTTCTTTAATAATTCTAACAACTTTACCTTTAGAGTTAAGTAGTTGGTATTGACGTGTAACATCAGTGCTGCTGAAAATATCAATAATATATTTACCTGAATTGCTAATGCTAACATGGTGAGTACCATGATCAGGAGTAATTCTTTTAATATTATCACTACCTGGTTTAACCTGATACAGATTGTTTTCAAGAGGGCTTTCTTTAGTACCAGTAAACCATAATTTACCATCATCTTTTAATCCGATAAGGTCAGTAACAATCCATTCACCCTTTGTAAGCTGATGTATAAGTTCTCCTTCTGTATTGTACAAATAGAGGTGATTCCAACCATCACGACTGCTTTGCCAGATAAAATGATTTTTATTATCAGGCATAAAATACAATTCATGTTGAGGTTCAACATAGGCATCATCCTGTTCTTCGAAAAGTGTTTTTACAAGATCTCCTGTAGCAGCATCATATTTATTTAGCATCATATGATTTTGTTCACGGTTAAGAAGAGCAATGTAGATATACTTTGCCTCCGGACCCCAGGTTACTGATGTAAGGTATTGGTCAGCTGGCTCACCAGTTTTCATTGCAACAGTATTTCCTGATGTAAGATCATAGACATTAAGAGTAACTTCATGACTTGGCATTCCAGCCATTGGATATTTAGTGTTATCAACTTCTGCCACTCTTTTTGTAACATCAACAATAGGATAATCAGTAACCATCGACTCATCTTTTCTGTAATAAGCCAGTTTTTTTGATTCAGGTGACCAGAATATACCTTTAGTAATACCAAATTCAACACGGTGAACGGTTTGTCCATTCACAATCTCTTTATTATTATCGAAAGTCACTTGTTTTGATTTACCATCAATAGAATAGTAGAGATTATTATCTATAGTATAAGCGATGAAACGCGTGTTAGATTCAAAATCAATGTTTTCTGCTTCGTCAGGAACTTTGTTGATCCATTTTAAATCTTCAGTAACAAAATTGTAGTCGTAATAATTGTTTTGATAACTAAAACGACAATTATGATTACTATAAAATCTAAGTTGTGGCAAGCGTTTAATGGAATCGTAGCCATTATCAGCCATTGCTTTATTAATCATATCCAGATCAAAAAGGCTTGTTTGTGTTCCATTTTTTGCACCTGTTTTAAAGACAGTATTATTGTCTGTCAGGGTATAATCGTTTGTGTTGCCTATCCATTGTAGCTGTCGCACTGAAACTGGATAAATAGCAGGATTCATATAAATAGCATCCTGCGTTGTCAATAATTTTTCCTGTGCAAAGGATAGCATATTTGCTGACAGGAATAAAATTATCAAAAAGGTTCTGGTCATTTTAATCATACTCGTAATCTTTTTATATAATCATTATCAAATTTAAAATCATAGATAAATACATCTTCATATTCAGGATTTATTATTCAGAGTCATAAACGAAGAAATAGTATACAGTATTTTGCAAATATAAATTAAGAGTTTAATGAATGGACAACATTTGAGAAGTCATAGATAAGATCGGGATTTTTCTCGAAAAGATTACCTACAACTACAATATCTGCTCCGGCGTTAAGGACGGAACTAAGTGTATCTGCTGTTTTAATTCCACCACCAATAATAAGAGGAATATCAACAGAGCCTTTAACAAAAGAGATCATCTCTTCAGAAATTGTATTTTGTGCTCCACTGCCGGCATCCATAAAAATAATCTTAAGTCCAAGCATCTCTCCTGCCATAGCAGTACATGCCGCAATATCTTTTTTGTCATAAGGAATAGGAAATGAATTGCTCATATAGCTAACAGATGTAGGTTTTCCGCTATCAATAAGCATATAACCTGTAGGGATTGTTTCAAGACCGGCCATTTTAATATAAGGTGCCGAAAGTACATGCATTCCTATTAACATATCAGGATTTCTTCCGGAGATAAGAGATAAAAACAGCATTGCATCAGCATTTCTGCTTATTTGGTATGAATTTCCAGGAAATAGAATAACCGGGATTTCACTGTTTTCTTTAAGAGTTCTCACGCAATGAAATAGAGAATCACTTGTGAGCAGACTTCCTCCCACAAAAAGAAAATCCACTTTAGCATCTTTTGCAATTTTAGATATTGAAACTAACTTGTCCTGCGAAAGCTTATCGGGGTCGATAAGAACAGCAAGTTGTTTCTTTTTTTTATAGAATAGTTCAATAGATTTCATTAACACAGAGTTTTATAGAAAAAATGATACGTAAGTTAATTATTATTTGGCATTGTTTTTAATTAAGAATAACAGAACAATAATTAATTACATTGATATCAAGACAAAGGTAGTAAAACTTTGGTGTCAGGAAATCAAAAAAAGTTGTAAACAAATTGTAAACGAAATTATGTTAATGTTGAAAGCACAAGAATAATCCCGAAATTTTGAGATATATAAATGACAGATTTTATTTACACTAGTATCATCGATAAATACATAGCCATACCGATAGCTGCAATTATAATCCAGAATGTTACTTTTGCTGGTAGTTTATCTTTATCAGGATCGTAATCAAAAATATTTTCTGACATAATTATGGTAGTTTATTAAGTCTTTTACCGTTTTCAAATGCAACAACAAAAGCATCCCTGATACCATTATTTGTTCGTATTTCATTTCTTCGGGTACGAGCCTGTTCATACGTCGGAAATGATCCAATAGTATAAATATAAAATCCGTTGTGCATATCTTCGAATATTTCTGATGCTGCAAGATTGTATTTACTACTGATTTTTTGAATAGAAATACGGTTACCATATTTAGCTAGTATCTGCACACGGTATTCAATGCCTTTGAAGTCATTCACTGATTCTTTTTCAATTATGACAGGTGTTTCAACTATTTGTTCAATTACTACATCGTTTTTAGAATCAGGTTCAACAGGCTTTTGGTTTTCAATAACCAGTATATCTACTTCAGGAGGCTCAACAGGTTTGTCAGCACGATAATCATAATCAGCTTGATGAATCATGTCTTTATCTTGTTGTTTTTTCTTTTTATTGGAATCAAAGTAACTATATTTTTCAGAATGTTTTTGTTGTTTATGTGAGCCAAAATTGTATGATAATCCTACTGATGTATAGTTGTAAATGTCATATTTAAAGCCACTTTCTCTGCCATCCAGTATATCAGAATTTAAAACTCTGTTAGATGTTTCCATATTTAAATGCAGATTTTTATTTAGGCGGAAGTCGAGTCCCAACCCTCCTGACAGGATTCCTTCTACAGTGCTTCCTCCTATTCCTGAGCCATTGCCAAAGCCAACTTTTCTGATGATAGCATCTGTTTTCAGGTCTTTAACTTCAGTATTAAAGTTAATAATACCTATACCCAGTAATACATAAGCATTCCATATTTGATCAGGTTTGTATTTGGATATAATATTGCGTAGGTTAATAGTAGTGTTTAAAGTAAGGTCAAAGTAATTTGAAGTAAAATATGTACTCCATTCTCTTCGTGTTCCGGCAAGTTGTCCGATAAGGAATTGGCCCCTGATACCAAAAACAGGAGATGCCTGTACACCCAGAAACAGACTCCCACCAGCTCTCCACTCATTATTATAATTACTTACGGGCGCATACTGATACTGTTTTATATCTCCAAAAAACAAACTTGTTCCCGCACTGGCACCTATTTGCCAATGAGTTCGGAAGAAGCTAGTTTTATTTAATGATTGTGCCTGAACAACGGTGAAGAGCAGAAGAAATACAATAGTAATATAACTTCCCAAATATCTATGGGTAAAATTTAGCATATTGAACTTTTTTGGCATTCTCATGAACTATATTCAATTTTAGAATATTGCAAATAACAATGATCTAAAAGTATAAATAAAATATGCTAAATTTTAGTGATATTTAATTACTTATCGCCAACCAATTGTTAATATCTTCAATCTGGACAGCCTTGATATTCAGTTTATGTTTTTTTCGATAACCGTTAAGCTTTTGTTGTATAGCTGTAGGTTTTTCCTTTTTAAGTGCGTCAGGTGAAGCATATCCAACTTCTATAATATGATCAGCCCATTCTTCAGAAACACCGATTTTAATAAAATCTTCAGCTTTAAAAACTTTTTTAGGAGTTTCAGGACGCATCTGAGGAAACAACAATACTTCTTGTATAGATGATTGGTTTGTCATTATCATTACTAGTCTGTCAATACCAATTCCCATTCCAGAAGTAGGTGGCATTCCAAATTCAATGGCTCTAAGGAAGTCTTGATCTATTACCATTGCCTCATCGTCACCTTTTTCGGCTAATTCCATTTGTTCTTCAAAGCGGTGACGCTGGTCAATAGGATCATTGAGCTCAGTATAGGCATTAGCAAGTTCTTTACCATTAACCATTAGCTCAAAACGTTCTGTAAGTTCAGGATTATCACGGTGACGTTTACACAGAGGAGACATTTCAACAGGATAATCAGTGATAAAAGTAGGCTGTATAAAGTTTGGTTCACATTTCTCACCAAAAATTTCATCAATGAGTTTACCTTTTCCCATTGAAGGATCAGTTTCAACACCAAGTTTCTTACATGTATCAGTAAGTTTTTTAACTGACATGGGGCCAACATCGTAGCCTGTTTCTTCTTTAATGGCATCAACTATACTCAGTCTTCTGAAAGGCGCTTTAAAGTCGATAATTTTATCACCAACAGGTATTTTTGTTGTACCATGGAGGTCAAGAGTAATTTTTTCAATCATTTGCTCTGTCATTTCCATCATCCAGAAATAATCCTTGTAAGCAACATAGATTTCCATTTGGGTAAACTCAGGATTATGGAAACGATCCATACCTTCATTGCGGAAATCCTTGGCAAATTCATATACACCATCATAACCACCAACAATTAATCTTTTAAGATATAGTTCATTGGCAATACGTAAGTATAAAGGCATGTTAAGAGCATTATGATGCGTAACGAAAGGTCTTGCGGCAGCTCCTCCTGGTATTGATTGTAGAATAGGTGTTTCTACCTCAAGATAATCCTTGGCATTTAAGAAATCACGCATGGAACGGATAACTTTTGCTCTTTTTATAAAAGTATCTTTAACGCCATCATTAACAATAAGGTCAACATAACGCTGACGGTATCTTTGATCCGGGTCTGAAAATGCGTCAAAAAATTCACCGTCTTTTTCTTTTACAACAGGGAGAGGACGTAAAGATTTTGTAAGAACAGTAAATTCTTTAGCATGAATAGTTATTTCTCCCATCTTTGTAATAAACACATAACCTTTAATACCAATAATATCACCAATATCAAGAAGGCGTTTAAAAACAGTGTTGTACATTGTTTTATCCTCTCCTTCACATATTTCATCACGTTTAAAATAGCATTGAATTCTTCCAGTTGAGTCCATAATTTCAACAAAAGAAGCGGCGCCCATAATGCGTCTGCTCATTATACGACCGGCAATTATCACATCCTGGTAAAGAGTTTCGTCTTTTGGATACTTCTCTTTTATTTCTCCAGCATATGCATTAACGGGATACATTTCAGGAGGATAAGGGTTAATTCCCAGTTTGTTTAACTCCTCCAGAGCTTTTCGTCTTACTAGTTCTTGTTCACTAAGTTGCATCTTAAAAAATTTTTGCAAAAATAAAAAAAAACTGCCCCCCTGAAAAATTCAGAGGAGCAGTAAATTTCAGTTTATCATTTTGATTACTTTAGGAATATTTTCTTACTAACGTTTTGCTTATCATTCTTAATTTGAATGAAATAAATACCTGATGGATTATCGCTTAAATCGATATTCATTGTATTGCTAACATTGTCAACACTATAAATAACCTTACCAACGATGTCAATAACTTTCAATTCAGCATTTTCCATGTCTTCAGTATTGATATCTATATTAACAATACCAGTTGTAGGATTTGGATATACTTCGAGTAGAATGTCTTTAGAAACTTCTAATAAACCAACACAGTTAACAACCGTAATAGATTGTTCAGCAGTAGCTTCACAGCCAGCTTCTTCTACAGTATAATATACATCATGATCGCCAACAAGAGCTGCTGTTGGATGGAAATACATACCATCAGTAACATATTCACCTGAATAATAACCGCCTTCAGGAGTTCCGCCTGATAAAACATATGGATCCCAGTCTTCATTACAAAGATCTTCAATAGTACTAAAAGAAACTTCTGGTGGAGTACCAACGTTAATATATGCAGTTTTAAATGCTGTATCATAGCGTGTTCCGTCATAAATTATAAGTTGAACATCGTATGCACCTGGTTCAGCATAGTAAACATTTGGATTTGTTAAGTCTGATGTCTCAGGATAACCACCTTCAAATGTCCATGAATACTGAATAGGATCTCCAATACTTTCATCATGGAAGTGAGCAGTACCGCTTTCACAGAATGTGGAATCATCAGCATAGAAATTTGCTTGCCAAGTAGGATATCCCGGATCAAGATCAGGAAGCATTACACTTGCAGAGTTAAGTACATATTTATTGCTATTATCCTGAATCCATGCAACAAGTTCACAATTGTCTTTTACCCAACTATTGTCAAATGTAAAAGGCATAGCAACCTCTACAATACTGTTGTTTGTTGGGAATGTTACAGCAGTTCCACCAGAACCTGCCGGCATTAAACGTTCTGTAAATTCTATTGTTGACTGCCCCTGCCAGCTGTAAGCAATATCGCTTTCTGTTAGAGCAAGGTGAACAACAAGATTATCACCTGAATAAGCCGCAACTTTGCTTACGGTAACTGTTACATCGTAATTGTCACCACTGTTATCTCCTGTTATTGCAACAGTAAACTCTGCAGGAACCTGCATACGTGCATTTACTATTGGCAAATAAGAACTGTATAAACTGGATGAACTGCTTCCGCCAACATAGTTGTTGTATCCACCATCAAAATATGCAGTCGGATATCCGGAAATATTGTAATAGGATGTTCTGGCTGCAGCCTCAGGAGTGTTAAATGGGTCTCCTGAATTATAAGAGTGGTATTCAATTCCGGCTACGGGATCACCATTTTCATATAGGTCTTCCAGACCCATGGCTGCTCCAGGGCAGTAAGGGCATCCGGTTCCTGTACCTACTTCGATAAGAACCTGTTCTCTGTCAACTTGTGCCATTAAGGTCACAAATATAAATGTTGTAAAAAAAGTAAAGATTAATTTTTTCATAGTCTTTGAATTAATAAATAATTATTTTATCGTGTTCCTTTTTCCTGATCGCAAATTTAGTATTACAAAGCTCAATTGTCAAATGTTTTTGCAAACATATTTAAAAACTTCAATACGTCGCACAAGATAGTACAATTTATTTACCTGACACCCTGTATATAATAAAAGGTTGCTTTTTTAACATTTTTATATTTATTACTTGTTTATTTTTAGTGAAATAGCTGTTAAATATTTAATGGCCTTTTAAATCTTATGTTGTACTTTCTAAAGTTTAGTTTGAATTTATCGTATAATCAATTTTTTATTAATAACCAGATTATCAGCATTTAACTGAAGTAAATATGTTCCTGTATTAAGGTTATTAAGATTAATTTTTATTGATGAACTCCACATATGTTTATTTTCATACACTAATTTTCCTTCCTGAGAATAAATATTGATGTATAAATTCTCACAATTTGGAAGATATTTAATAAAGGTTTCATTAATAGCCGGATTAGGGAATAGTTTTATATTACTTCCCCATATATCATTCAAATAGGAACAATCAGTAAAGGTAATGGTTATTTCATCTGTGAAAAAACATCCATATTCATTTTCAGCGGTTAACGATATCTGCTTTGTATTGTTGATAGAGCCCGAAGAGTCCACAGTAATATTATGAGACGTATCTCCAGTAGACCATTGGTAATGTAAAAATATACTATCCGGTTCAAGAGTTACATTTGAATCATCACAAATAGTAGTATCATTTCCTAAAGAAAAAGATGGTGCCGGATGGATTCCTATAAACACAGAGTCAATAGCATAGTTATCTCCTTCTGTTACTTCTACAATATACCATGCTGGTACAATAGGAATGGTTAATGGACGAGCAAGTTCAGAATGAAATCCTTCTGGGTTTGAATGCCATTTGTAATTCGGACTAATATAAACACCGGAAATAGCAGCCATTAAATAAACTGCAGAACCCTGGCATGCTGTATCGGAAGTAGATTTTGCATTTACTACAATATTATCAGAACGTAATTTGATATCTATATTAATAATAGGATTAGAAGTATCATTTGAGGAAACAGATGCTATACATGAATAATTATCTGGAATCAGATTATGAGTATTATATTCCACAATAACGGAATCTTCATTGCTGGGTTCTATAATACCTGATATTGGGTAGATGTCCATCCATCCTTTACAGTTTATTGTATAATCCTCAACTTCTCCAAATGTTGTAGTTCCACAAGGTGAAAGGATTCCTGTATAACCTAATCTTATTCTCATTCGTGCTTGGCCAGATCCTGAACCCGGAGGTGGCGAAATGGTTCCTCTAAAATATCCGGAATCAGCAATACTTTCAAGCATTAATTTTTCGTTTTCACTGAAAATCTCGTTGATATCCCAATCAATCCATACAGCACATTGGTCATAATCAAAAGGATTTCCATTTACAATTTTTATGGAGTAATTCTTTCCAACTTCCATTGTAGTTGATAAATAGGAATAGTCGGTATAATTATCAGCTCCTGTATTAAGATTTGAAATACTGTCAATTTCAACGCTTTTTATATATTCCTGACTAACATTACTTCCTCCGCTAGCATTGCAATAATCCCGATTTTTATACTCAGAGTGTAAAGAAATATTATACTTTAAAGGAAGCTGACCATTGTTCTGTATAATAATAGTGTCAGTGCTTATAAGGTTTGTGCCCAGATGTTTGTATAAAGAAGGTGGATTAACGTTAATATCTACTGATCCCCATGTAAGATTTATTCCTGTGGCTCCTGATTCGCGACCGTTGTTATAATATGCTGTTACTCTATAGTTGTAATATCCGTAATTAGGGAGTTGGTCTGAGTAAGAAGTGCCTGTTGTTACATCTATTGAGTCACCATTACGATAAATAATAAAATAAGAAAAACCGGAACTGAATTCAAAATCCCACTGTAGCGATGAAATGCCTGTTTCATGGTTTGTAATGCCTGTAAGATTTTCGGGTCTGTTAACAGGATCTGTAAAATAAGGAGAACAATATGACATAGCATAGCCTGTACGGTTATCAGTCCATACCGGATACACCATTCCGTTGCTTGCGCTAATGCCTAGATAATCACCCATATAACTGTCGGCAAGTCCTGGAATAGGTGAGGGTGTAAAAGCAACATCGCCCACCTTAAAGTCTTCCCATGTCTGTCCTCCGTCAATAGAATTAGCACAATAAACTTCACATTCTGATTCGCTTACATTTCTGTCGTCGTAGAATACCATGCTTAGAATGCCAGTGGAGTTATCGCATGTGATCCATTGCATAAAGTGTTCTTTACCCATATTTGGAGGATCTGTATTTATACGTATCGGAGTATTCCATGATTCACCATTATCCATAGATTTGATTAAATAAATATCAATATCATCACCTGTATTGATGCCGGGAACACCATGGTTACACCAGGTAACATAAATTGATCCTCTGTCAGCTCCAGAGCTAAGATCAATTGTTGCTACAGGGAATGAGTTTACACGAAGGTCTTTGGATGTTAAAGTAGAACGTATACCTCTTATATTTTCAATAATTCTGACAGCATCAGACCAGGATTGACCTCCATCATAAGATATTGCCATACCTATAGCATTTTCATCACTTCCCCCTGATGGCCAGAAGTCATAGATAGCCCAAAAAGCATATAATTCTCCATTAGGACCAGTGACAAGGTTTACTCCCTGATTGTGACTTCCTGCTTCTACTGCAGAGCTTATATTGCTGTTAATATTCCATGTTTCACCATTGTCTGTAGAATAACTAAATCCTATTTCAGCATGATATGGTCCACCTACATTTGTCCATGCCACATAAAGGTTACCTTCATAAGGGCTGTCAGGATTATTATCAATGCACAAGTGACATTTATCAGTTAGGTCTCCTGGGTTTGGTGCTGCCTGAACTGTTGACCATGTGCTGCCGTTATCATCAGAATATGAAACACCCATGCCACCATCTTCATTAATGTAGTTGATAAACCATCTGCCTGATAATCCGATTACCGACACCGGATCACCGTTGTTTTCTTCATCAGGTCCTTCAATATCGCCATCCCATGTATCTCCGGAATCAAAAGAAAAAAGAGCATCAGCACCGTATTTCTCAGTTACATCAAGGTTTGTGGAATTATTGGAATTCAGTAAAACAGATTCATCAAATGGATCAATAGCTATTGAGTTTTCACTTTGTGTAGAGTTTTCATCTGTAACAGGAATATCAGGAGAGTCTTCTGTCCTCACAAGTATTGCTTTTATTCTACTTCCTGTAAAGATAGCTGGTGCAGCTTTTTTATCAGGATTATAATTTACTATTCCCTGTTCGGCTAGTTTTAGCCAGTATCCTTGGTTGTCAATCCATGATATAACTTCTTTTCTTTGATTTTGTATCGCCCGGTTCGTATTAAAACCTAGTGTCAATATCAGTAGAACAATCAATATTTGGTATAATCGGTTCATCTCTCATAAGATATTATGCTGATTCAAAATTAACAAATGTAAAAGTACAAAACCTTTAAACATCTATTTCAAAAGTACTTACTTTTTTTTAAAGATTCTTAATGTGTCAAGATATGTTCCGTATATCCTTTGATCCTTATGAATAATAGTTATAATTTTTATTTTTGCGCAAATTTTTTTGACAAATGTTAGTAATTAGATCAAAAACAAACAATCCTGCATTTAATATTGCTACTGAGGAATATCTTCTTAAGAATAAAAATGAAGATTGTTTTTATTTATATATAAATGACCCGAGTATAATTATAGGAAAGCATCAAAACTCATTAGCAGAGATAAATGTTGAATATGTAAAACAGAATAATATTATTGTTGTACGTCGTCTTTCCGGTGGTGGTGCTGTTTTTCATGATCCAGGAAACTTAAACTTTTCATTTATAAAAAATATTGGGAAACAGGATAAGATAATAGATTTCAGAAAATACACACAGCCAATTCTTGATGTTCTTAATAATATTGGTGTTAATGCTAAGTTTGAGGGGCGGAATGATCTAACCATTGATGGTAAGAAATTTTCTGGTAATGCTAAACATTTTTACCAGGATAAGATTCTTCAGCATGGTACTTTATTATTTAGCTCAAAGTTACCTGATTTATCAAGTGCTCTCAAGATTAACCCCTTAAAATATAGTGATAAGGCTGTTAAATCAGTTCGTAGTAGAGTAACAAATATTTCTGAACATCTGAATTTAAAACTTACTCTTGAGGAATTTGAGAGATTAATCATTGATCATATTAGTAGCATTTATGATGATACGAAGAGGTATGAATTAACTGATATTGACATTGAAGCAATTTCTGATCTTGTTAAAAATAAGTATGGTTCATGGGATTGGAATTTTGGCAGCTCACCTAAGTATAACTATCAGAAAGGGATAAAAACCAAAGGAGGTCATATTGAAGTTAATCTGGAAGTTATCAAAGGTGTAATACGTAATGTGAAGATCTTTGGTGATTTTTTTAATAAAAGAGATATTGTTGAGCTTGAGGATAAGCTTAAAGGTTTAGAGCATAATCATGAAGCTATTAAATCAGGCTTAAATGGTATTGAGATTGATAATTATTTCTCAAATACTAATGTTGAAGAGTTTGTTGAAGGTTTATTTTAATATATATGGCTTTAAGGTTGATCATTATTGACAGACTCTACATTGTTCTTTGATAGTAATGCCTTGAATTACCATGTTCATTATAACCAACAATACATCCTGCTCTTTCAATGAGTTTTTCAATAGAAACTTTGCTGTCTTCTGCTTCTTCGTCAATTCCGGGTTTGTTGTTGTATAACGAATATTGTTCACGATACATTCCGGGTGTTACGTTAGGCATAAGGATATTTGCTCCTGCCTTCAGAGCCATTTCACGACCACCATTTATTAATGTTTGCATAGCTGTTGTGGAAGCTATATTAACATCTTTCATTATAATTCGTAATAATGCAATCATTTTAAGGCTAAGATCTAAACGTTTTTCTTTAGTAGGCACTAAATCACGGTAACGGTATAATTCTGTATCAACATGTTCTATATACGGCCCCATGCCACACATATCTATATTGAAATTTTGCATAAAAAGAAGGTCATTGGCAAGATCTTCTGATGTTTGAAACGGAAGTCCGATCATAACACCAGTTCCGGTTTGATAGCCACATTTTTGCAGGCTCTTCAAGGCATTCAGACGTGTATCAAAATCGTGTTTTTTATTTCTAGGGTGTAGTTTATAATAAAGATCTTTATTGGATGCTTCAATTCGAAGCAGATATCTGTCGGCACCAGCATTTTTCCATCTGCTGTATGTTTCTACAGATTGTTCGCCACATGAAAGAGTTACACCTAGTTTACCTTTGCCAATTTCCTGTATCTTATGTAATGTCGATTCTATTCTGGTAGTAAAGTCTTCACTTTGCAACTCTCCGCTTTGAATAACTATTGATCCATAATTATTATCATAAGTAAAATGAATAGCATTTTCTATTTCTTTATCGCTAATCATAAAGCGATCTACATTTTTATTGGAAGAGCAAATACCGCAATAATAACAATTCTTGGAACAATAATTTGTCATTTCGATAAGCCCACGTAAATGTACTTTGTTACCTATGTATTGTTGTTTTACCTCAACTGCTTTTGCCAATATAGGATTAATATCTCTTGCATTAATAAGTTCTATAAGAGATTCCAAAGTAAATATCTCCTCTTTCAGTATTTTATCAACAGTAGTCATATTGCAGTTACTTCGTCGTTTTGTGCAGTCATTCCTGTTTATTCACAATCTTGTGATAAATAGAGAAGCAATAATAACAGAGATTAATAATAAAGGTCTCTTTCTCCCTGTTTTATTTTATCAACTTTCATCCTTAATGAAGCTTCTAATTTAGGTTCATTAAGGCTTAGAATATTCTTTTCTATTACTTTCCATCCTTTTACTGCTGTTTCTTCTTTTGCATAATCCATAATATATTCAGCAAGAGTAAGAATGGCATTAGGTGTACAAAATCTTTTAATAAAACCCGGAACAGAAAATTCCATAAAATGTTCACCTGTTCGTCCTTTACGATAGCAAGCAGTACAGAAAGATGGCAGATAATCTTGTTCCAGTAGTTCATCAATAACATCTCCAAGAGATCTGTCATCATTTATAAGGAACTGTTCTTTTTTCAAATCTTGTTTATGCTCTTCTTTTTCAGAATATGCACCCATTTCTATCTTTGTACCAGCGTCTACCTGTGAACAACCATATTGCAGGACCTCCTGACGAATATGAACTGGTTCACGTGCTGTTAGGATCATTCCTGTATATGGCACTGCCAGTCGCAGAATTGCAATTATTCTTGTAAACTCTTCATCACTTACATTGTAATCAGGGTTTACTTTAAATTCAGAGGCATCCTGTAAACGTGGAAATGAAATTGTGTGTGGACCAACATTATAACAGGCTTCAAGGTGATTAGTATGCCTAATGAGACCCATAACATCAAATCGCCAGTCGTAGAGCCCGAATAAAACCCCAATACCAACATCATCAAGGCCGGCTTCCTGTGCTCTGTCAAGAGATACCAGGCGATAGTTAAAATCCTTTTTCATACCACCCTTATGATACCATTTATAAGCTTCGGGATGATAAGTTTCCTGAAATACCTGATAAGTGCCTATTCCGGCTTCTTTAACAGTACGGAATCCTTCAATACTCAACGGCGCTGCATTAATATTTACTCTGCGTATCTCACCATTTCCCTTTTTAACATTGTATACAGTTTTAACAGAGTCTGCAATATATTCAGGAGAATACTTAGGATGCTCACCATAAACGAGAATAAGTCTTTTTTGTCCGTTTTCTTCCAGAGCTTCCACATTTTTTACCAGTTCTCTGTTAGTAAGTGTTTTACGAACCGCTTCCTTATTGGAACTTTTGAAACCACAGTATTCACAATTGTTAATGCAAAGATTACCTACATATAGGGGAGCAAATAAAACAATGCGTTTACCATAGACTTTATCTTTTAATATACGGGCGCCATTTTTTATAACTTCTATCATTTCCGGAGTGTCAGCCTGTATCAGCGTGGCAACTTCCTCCAGAGTAAGTCTGTTTTTATCGAGAGACTTGTTTACAATCTGTGTAACTCTTTCCAGATCAGGCTTTGCATTATTTATATAATCCCATATTTCATCAGCATCGATAAATGGTACTTCAGGCTCATCAGGAATACGATATTTTTCAGGAGTAAATTTCATGATAATAGTAATTAAGATAATGGTAGTGTAACAGTAAATGTAGTTCCTTCACCAGGTTTACTTTTTACATCAATAGTCCCATTGTAAAGCTCAACCATTTTTTTTGTTATGGATAAGCCCAGTCCGGAACCACTAATGTTTCTTGTTTCGTTTGTTTTAATTCTGGTAAATTCTTCAAAAAGTTTGCTAAGATCTTCTTCGGCGATACCTATTCCCGTATCAGCTACAACAATTTTAACATTCTTATCAGTACGTGATACGGTAAAGTGTACTTCTCCGCTTTCACGGTTATATTTAACAGCGTTCGACAATAAGTTGTTAAAAATTATTTCCAGTTCATCCTGATCTGCAGTAATAACTGTGTTCTCATCAATACTTGAAATAACCTTAATATTATGCTGAATAGCCATTGGCATAATAGTATCAGTTGCCAGCTTACCTATATAATTCAGATCAACTTTTTTCATATTTCTGGATTTTTTACCAGACTCCAGCCTGGTAAGATCCAGCATATCAATAATCAGATTACGCATACCTTTTATACGTATAAGAGATCTGTCGATCATCGACATGTAATCATCAATATTATCACCTACCTGTTTATCTTCCATTATTTTAAGATAACCTTCGATAGCATTCAGAGGTGATTTGAGTTCGTGTGAAAGTACGGAAAGGAACTGGAATCTTATCTGTTTGCCTTCTTCTTTCATTTTAGAAGTCATCCTTTTCAGGAATAGATGCTTGCTGATATTGTCGATTGACGATTTCAGTTCCGCCGGCGTAAAGGGTTTTGGTACGAAGTTATACGCTCCCAGGTTAGTAGCCTTAACAGCTATATCAAGAGAAGCGTAAGATGTGATCATCATTACAGCAGTATCAATACGCATTTTGCTGATTTTCTCAAGGACTTCAATGCCCTGAATGCCAGGCAGCTTGTTATCGAGGAGAATAATATCCACACCTTCTTTATTGATTATATCCAGAGCTTTCTCGCCTGTTTCGGCTTCCAGAATTTCAAAAGAAAAATCTTCATCCATAAAAGGAAACCCGATTGTATAGTTTTTAAGAATTCGAACAACACCAGAACGGATGCCCGGTTCATCATCAACTACTAATACCCTTAACGTTTCCATGACACAATATTTTTTAAATTATAATTTCAGAAGCTTATTAATCTCACGATGTAACTGATCGCTTCTTATACCTTTTTCTATATATAGATCTGCTTTTATCCATTGCTTGTCCTGTTTTGTATCCAGGTGAAAGCTAATGCCTGTTTCTGCTGTAACAGATGTAGCAATAATCACCTTTATATCAGGGAACTTTTTTTTGATTTTGTAAGCAAGAACAAATCCGGCATCCTGTGTTTCCATCATCAGGTCCAGAATAGCGAGATCTGGTTTTTGTACTAATGCATCTTCAGCTTCTTTCATACTCTCGGCAGTGATTACTTCAAAGCCAAAGCTCTCAACATGCAGTTTCATTTGAAACAGATAGTCGGGATCATCATCAACTATTAATACAAGTTTTTTTTCCTCTAACATAATTGTTAATTATTAAATTATCTAATTGATTTTTTCGGTAATCTTATTTTAAATTTTGTACCGGTAGGCCCTTTGGCACTATCGGCATTTGATTCTATATCTATCTGACCTTTATGCATCTTTACTATTCCGTAAACCAGTGGTAACCCCATACCTGTTCCCTTGCCAATGGCTTTTGTAGTAAAGAAAGGAGTAAATATCTTATCCATATTTTCTTCTTTAATACCCAGTCCTGTATCGGCAATGGTTATGCTAAAGTCTGAGGATAAATCTTCAACGGTTAAAGTAAGCTTTCCTCCGTCAGGCATGGCGTCGATAGCATTTTTCTCAAGATTTGTAAGTACTTGCGCCATTTGATCTTTGTCTATTTCTCCGGTTAGTTCACTAACATTGGAAACAACTTCAAATGTAATATTTTCTGGTACTATAACAGATTGAATGCTATGGTTACAGAAATCAATAATATTCACTTCATCAGGCTTAACCTGATTTTTACGAGCAAAATTTAACAGTCCTCCAACAATATTTTTACATCTTTCTGCTTGCTCAACAATCAGGTCAAGATCTTCAACTATGGGATCATCTGCTTTTGCTTCCTCTTTTAGGATATTGCTATACATTGAGATAACACCCAGCGGGTTGTTAAGTTCATGAGCTATACCTGCAGAAAGCTGACCCATGTTGGCAAGTTTTTCAGATTGTTTAAGAGCCTGGCGTGCGGTAGCCAGTTTTTCGTTTGAAATATTGAGATTGTTAATAGTTTCATGCATCCTTTCAATGGTATATGGAAGGCACATATCGGTTTCAGCAAAGCCAAGAACAATAGCGATTGCATGCTGACGACAGGTGTCGTAACCACAGGCACGACAGTTAAGGTGATCCTTAGGTCCTGTTTTACCCATAGCTAACAAAGCTTTTTGTATTTCTTCTTCCTTCGGCTCAGTAATGCGGACATCTTCTTCGTCAAAAATTCGACTCATGTTCAGCGACTTGTACTTTTCAATATTGCCATACCATTCAGCCAAATCAAGATTATTAAGTTTCTTCTTTGCGTGTGCGCTTATTTTGTTTCTTCTATTTAATCGGCTGCCATTCTTTGACATGCCGGGGCCCATAATACATCCTTCACAACAAAGAAGCTCCAAATGTTCACCTATAAGATTTCCTTTTTCAAATTCTGTTAATGCATCAATAAAATTTCTTTTACCGTCAGCAACAATAATTTTACAATCGGTAACATCTGCAGATTTACCCATTGTATTAAGTAGTCCGTGGCTTACCGGAAAAACAGAACCCTTACCTGCATGTGGGGGATCGAAATCATACGGTTCGACATCATTAGGTTTTAATCTCCTTGCTGCGAACATTTCCCTTAGTTCCGTGAAAGTAACAGCATTGTCGATTTCTTCTGATTCTCCTTTTTTGGCAATACATGGACCTATAAATACTATTTTATTATTAGTTCCGAATTTATTACGTATCACCCTGCTGATTGCTACCATTGGTGAAACAACAGGGGCAAGATTTTTTGTTAGTTCAGGGTGATGTTTTTCAATACAAGCAACAACAGCCGGGCAATCTGATGATATATATGATTTTCCTTCGCTATTGTCTTGTAGTGTTTTGTATTTACGTGCTACCAGGTCTGCACCAAAAGCGACTTCAAAAACTTTTTTAAATCCCAGTGCACGAATCATACCCACCAACTGTTTGTAATCTTCAATTTTAGTAAATTCAGCAGGAAAGCTGGGGGCAATGGCTGCATAAACTTCCTGATCGGAATGAAGTAGTTCTTCAACTTCAGCGATTTGTTTATTGAATGTTTTTGCACCCTGACTACAGATATTAACACAGTTTCCGCAAGCTATGCATCTGTCGGGCATTACTTCTGCCTGACCATTGATGATTTTAATGGCTTTTACAGGACATTCGCGTACACAGGTAAAGCATACCCGGCAGCGATCCTTAACGGTATAAACTAATATGTTTTTATTTACTGCAGTCATAATAAATTATGTTTTTGACAGGGAGTGAAGAAGGGAACGACTATGACCAATAATTATCTAACTAATTCTATAAAATTCAAAAAATTCGCCGCTCCCTTCAATCCCCTTTTTAACTCATGTTGTTTGTTAACTCAAAAACCAATTACTATATATCACTATTTCATAACATCTCTTGCCTTATAGTGAGTATGCAAGAGCTCATGACTATTATGTCCGAGAGGCTCACCAAGGAAATTATCGTATAATTCAATAATTTCAGGGTTTTTATGAGATACTTTCAGCGTTTCACTTTCATCGATTGTATAAAGGGCTTTCATACGTGCTGCCAGTTCTTCATCACTGGTACCTATATGTTGACCACCTCCGCCAATACATCCACCGGGGCATGCCATTATTTCGATGAAATGAATATCATCACGTCCTTCTTTTATTTCGTCGAGGAGTATTTTTGCATTGGCCATACCATTAACAACAGCTACGCCAAGTTCGATATCGCCAATTTGTATTTTGGCTTCTTTTCTTCTTTCAAATCCGCGTATTTGTGGTACCTGGAATTTTACAAGTTCTTTACCTGTAATCTTATAATATGCTGTACGTATAGCAGCTTCCATAACACCACCTGAAGCACCAAAAAGTTTTCCAGCAGTACTGCGGAATCCTAATGGTGAGTCTGTAAGCTCAGGCTGGATATTAAACATATCAACGCCAAACAGCTTAAAGAACTTTGTTAGTTCACGGGTAGTAAGAACAGCATCTACATCTGAAATACCTGCTTGTGTCATTTCTTCACGTTGAGCTTCAAATTTCTTTGCAGTACATGGCATAATTGAAACAGAATAAATATCTTCAGGTTTCAGGCCTTCCATATCAGCAAAGTATGATTTGATGATAGCGCCAAGCATTTGTTGTGGCGATTTACATGATGACAAATTAGGAAGTAAATCAGGATAAAATTCCTCAGCATATTTTACCCACCCCGGGCAACAGCTTGTAATCATAGGTAGCTTTCCACCTTCAGAGATACGCTGTATTAGCTCTGCTGATTCTTCCATTATTGTAAGGTCGGCAGAAAATGATGAATCGAATACATTATCAAAGCCTACCTTTCGAAGAGCTGCATTTAGGATGCCATTGATATCGATTCCTGGTTCCATTCCTAATTCCTCAGCCATTGAAACACTAATGGAAGGAGCATATTGTACAACAACACGTTTCTTTGGGTCATTGAGAGCTTCCTGAATTTCAGCAAAGTGATTTTTCTCTGTTAATGCGCCAGTAGGACATACCATAATACATTGTCCGCAGTTGATACAGCTTGAAGTGTTGAGGCCTTGATTAAAAGGAGTACCGATAATAGATTTATTACCTCTATTGATAAAATCGATACATGCAACGCCCATTACTTGTTCACAAACAGTAACACACCTGCCGCAAAGGATACATTTTTCAGGATCACGAACGATAGAAGCACTGGAGAGATCAAGCTTTTCACTGTTCTTTTTACCCCTTATTCTTCTTTCATTTACTGCATGCTCTTCGCTTAAGTTCTGAAGCTCACAGTTTTTATTTCTTACACAGTACAGACAATCATCCGGATGGTTAGAGAGCAGAAGCTCAATTATTGTTTTCCTTGATTCAACAACTCTCTGGCTGTGTGTAACAATTTCCATATCAGGTGTTGCCGGGAAAGAACATGAAGTAATGAGCTTCCCTGATTTTACATCTTCAACAACACACATACGGCATGCTCCGGTAGGAAACGAGTCTTTAAGATGGCAGAGTGTAGGTACTTTGATACCGTTTCTCTTCAGTACATCAAGAATTGTTTCACCATTGTTGGCGCCGCAGTCTTTATTATTTATAACTATATTAAAATCCATTTTCGAAGGTTTTAAGAGATAACAATTGCGTCGAATTTACATACGTCGAAACATGTTCCGCAGCTAATACATTTATCATCTACGATAAAGTGTGGCGACTTACGACTACCGATAATAGCGTCAGTAGGACATTTCTTTGCACATATTGTACAACCGGTACATTTATCAACATCGATTGAGAATGTACGTAGTTCGGTACAAACATTGGCGCGGCATTTTCTATCGAAGATATGTTCTTCATATTCTTCACGGAACCATTTAAGGGTACTAAGTACAGGGTTTGGAGCTGTTTGTCCAAGACCACACAATGATGTTTCCTTAATAACTTTGCCAAGTTTTTCAAGTTGTGTTATCCCTTTGAATCTTTCAAGGGCTTCGTTTTCGCTTGCGTTAACAGGCTTGTGAGTGATGCTTTCAAGAATTTCGAGCATCCGGCGTGTGCCTTCCCGGCAAGGAATACATTTACCACAGCTTTCACGCTGGATGAAATCCATAAAGAATTTAGCAACGTCAACCATACAGGTATCTTCATCCATAACTACCAGTCCGCCGGAACCCATCATTGCTCCTATGCGTATCAGCGAATCGTAATCAATTTCTATATCCAGGTTTTCCTGAGTGATACAGCCACCAGAAGGACCACCTATTTGTACAGACTTAAATTTCTTATTATTAGGAATACCTCCTGCGATACCGAAAATCACTTCACGAATCGTAGTTCCCATAGGTACTTCAACTAAACCTGTCAGTTTTACTTTTCCAGATAAAGCAAATACCTTTGTTCCTTTACTGTTTTCAGTACCAATAGCTTTGAAATCCTCAATATTGTCAGGCATGATAGCTGATAAACATGAAAGAGTTTCAACATTATTAATAATGGTAGGTTTACCAAACAATCCTCTTACAGCAGGAAACGGAGGGCGAGGAACTGGCATACCACGTTTTCCTTCGATACTGTTGATAAGAGCAGTTTCTTCACCACAAACAAAAGCACCTGCTCCCATCTTTACTTTAATTTCAAAGTCGATACCACTACCGAAGATGTTTTTACCCAGAATTCCATAATCTGTTGCCTGTTGAATAGCGATTTTCAGACGTTCTATGGCCAGTGGATACTCAGCACGGATATACACATATGATTTTGTTGCTCCGATACCAAATGCTGCGATCATCATTCCTTCGAGCAAACGGTGTGGGTCTCCTTCAATTACAGCCCTGTCCATAAATGCACCAGGGTCTCCTTCATCGGCATTACAGATAAGATACTTTTGTTCTGATGGTGTGTTTAAAGCAAATTTCCACTTAGTTCCGGTACGGAAGCCCCCACCACCACGACCACGAAGGCCACTGTCTTCAACCATAGCACACACCTCAACGGGTTTATAGGTATTTATGGTTTTAAGATATGACTGATATCCTCCGTTAGCGATGTATTCATCAATACTTACAGGGTTTAATGACCCGCAGTTCTGAAGAACGATACGATGTTGTTTTGCAAAGTAAGGGTACTCATTAAAATTTGCAATGTTTTCCCAGCTACGATTATTTTTTCCAACGGGGAACTGATAAAGAACTTCTTCATCAGGAAGTTCCATATTAAGAACAGTATCAAGTAGATTTTCTACTTTGTCCTCAGTAACATGACTGAATGCTATTCTGTTATGGCCTGGCAGCTGAACATCAACAATAGGTTCAGCAGCACAAAGGCCAATACACCCTACTTCAACAATATCAGCATCGATATTTTTTGTTGAGAGATATGATTTAATACTTTCGATAGTTTTACCTGCTCCGGCACCAAGGCCACAGGTTCCGGCTCCTACATAAATTACCGGCTTTTCAACTTCTTCATGTTTTAATAATGATAATTTCTTATCAGCTAAAGTTGTATCATTTCCAACAACTTTATTAAGAAGCAAGTTTTGAATATTTCCTTGTATTCTATCCATTTAATTATCCTCCTTGTTTTTAAAGTCATCAATGATTTCTTTAATAGACGCTGATGTTACTTTTGCGAAGAATTCACCGTTGATAGAAATAACCGGCGCCAGTCCGCATGCTCCTATACAAGCTACTACTTCAATGCTAAATAATCCGTCTCTTGTTGTTTCTCCCGCTTTTACCTTTAGCTGCTTCTCTAATTCCTGGAGTACAGTAGCTGAACCTAGTACGTGACAAGCTGTTCCACGACAAACCTGTATATGATATCTACCGTTTGGCTGGAATCTGAATTGATTATAGAATGTTGCAACTCCGAAAATTTTGCTGGAAGGAATGTTTAAGTAAGAGCCTACTTCAACTATCGATTCTTTTGATAAGTACCCTTCATTATCCTGAATATCCTGTAACATAGGTATTAGATTGTCGCGCGACGCTTCGGGGTACTTATTCAGTATGTTCTTAATATCTCCCATTATTTTTCTTTCAGATTTAAACTGTTAATTATTTTGCTGGTCCAATTAGTTTTTCGATTTCCGGAATTAATACTTCTGCCTTAACTGGCTTTTTAACGAAAGCGTTAACCGGGAACCAAACTGTTTGATTGTCTTCATTAAGGTAGTCAACACCAGCATTTCCTGTTACAAGGTCTTTTACAAGGATAACCCTCAGGTCAGAATATTCAGGATTTTGTCTGAATTGCTGAGCCATTGCCTGTACACTTGGCTTTGTGGTTGTGAGAACCTCTATTGAAGTTTGGATGATAACCGGAATGTTCTTTAGTGTTTCGTCGTGAACAATTTGTTCAGCAAGTTCGAAACCTTCGAAATGTGTGGTCATCATTACGTCAAGAATTGCCAAATCTGGTATTTCATTCTTGATAAGTTCGATACCTTCTTTTTTATCATTAGCTGATAATACCTGGTATCCTTTTGAAGTTAAGATTGATTCAACTACATTGATGATATCGATGTCGTCATCAACGATTACAATTTTTTTTACCTTTTCCATCTTGTTCAAAATTTTAATGTTCTTAGATGCTGCTAAATTACATCTGACAGGTAAATCAGACTAGGTAGGCAATTACCTTTTTAATCGGGACTGAATTACTGTTTTTTTTATCAAAAACCAGTACTTTTAGGAGGGGTGTAATGGGAAAAATGTGAAATGTGTTATAAACTATGTTTTTTGGAAAGTTATGTGATAAGAAATGGTTAAGGATAATGGTTTGTCTTAAATCCTTGTAAAATACATAAATATAAGTGACAGACCTGCTAATCATTTGTGGATGGTGTGTATGAAAAATTATCACTTCAATAATTGGTTGTTTTGTGAAGAAGAATTAGGATTTTGATGAGCACAAAATAGGATTCTGATGCGCATCAAAAAGAGTTCTGATGCGCATCAGAATCATTCCTGATGCGCATCAGAATATTAATTGGACTTGAACAAATTAGTGTTTACTCTTGTGAGAACAGGTGTTTTCTCAAGTGATATAAATGCATATCAATAATAAAGGAGTTTTTGAAAACAGGAAAAGATAATTGACAGGCTTTAAATAATAATCAGTTTATGACGTATTGCATAAGCAAGCAAACTAATAGCACTTTTACAACCTGTTTTGGCAAGCATATTAGACTTATGACCAACAACAGTACGCTCACTTATGTAAAGAACTTCAGCAATTTCTTTATTACTTAATCCTTCTGATAATAATTGGAGTACTTCTTTTTCACGGGCTGTAAACTGAATATCGTCGGGTTTGTTTATTTCTTCTTTAGGATTAAGTTTTCTGGTGAAGAAATTAAAAAGTTCTTCGGAGTAGTAGTTTCCCCCAGCAGCCACAGTTGTAATTGCCTTGTGGAGAGTGTCTTTGTTAATGTTTTTTACCAAAAAGCCTTTAACACCAGCATCCATCATGCTTTGTACATAATCGTCTTCAGTAAACATGGTCAGAGAGATAACTTTTAGGGAAGGTTTTTCCTTAAGCGCTATTCTGGTGGCATCGATCCCTGACATTATAGGCATTTCTATGTCCATAAGTACTATGTCACAATCTACTTTACGAATGAGATCAAGAAAATCCTGGCCGTTAGATGCTTCACCCACAACTTCAACATAATCAAGCTTTCCTAATACCATCTTTAAGCCACTGCGAAAAATCTCGTGATCATCAACAATGATTATTTTTACTGTACCCTCCATATGGACTTTTCTAAACACAAAGTTAAAAAGATTATTGTTGAACGGGATGTTTTTTATTTAATTGATTCATGCTATTACAAGTTTGTGTTCCCGTAATATTGTTTCCTCCTTTATTATATCTCAATGTCAATTCTGAACCCCTTACCTTCGGAGCTTGTAATTTCACATGATCCGTTGATAGATTTTATCCGGCTAACGATACTTTTAAGGCCTATACCAGTATTTTTATCACTCATTACTTTTTTGCTGTCGAAGCCAATACCGTTATCAGTGAATGTAAGATTGATACTGTCACCATTTTGCTGAAGATGAACATAGGCCTTCCCGGCTTTTGCATGTTTTATAGTATTAGTAAGAAGTTCACTTATTACCCTGAAGAGAATAAGCTGGACGTTTTTATCCAATGTAGAGCTGAGCTTATCAGCGTTGAAGTCGACATGTATTTTGCCTGTTTGATTTATCTTTAGACAGAAAGCTTCCAAAGCTTTAACAAGTCCGTATTCGTGAATAACCCTTGGCATCAGATTATTTGAAATTTCACGGATACTGGTAACAGCGTCATCAAGCATTTTATTGATCTGTTCAACAAACTGTTTTTTTTCATCCTTACCAATATCAGGAGTTCCGAGCTCATTAACATACAACTTAATTGTAGATAATAAAGGGCCAATGCCGTCATGCATATCTTTGGAAAAACGTTCGCGTTCTTTTTCTTCAGTTTGTATAACAGCACTAAGGACTTTTCTTTCGGTTTCCTTTCTTTTAACAAGGTTACGAGAGATACTTAAGATTACGATAATACCATTGAACTCAATAACACGGCTGTTTATCTCAACAGGAACAATAATGTTATTTTTGGTTATGTACTCTGAATCAAAAAGGTGACCGCCTTCCTTTGTAATTGCATCCCTGCTCATAAGAAACTTCTCAGCAAGTTTTAGAGGCATAAGGTCAAGTATATTCATAGTAAGAAGTTCCTCTTTTGTATACCCCAGAAGATTAGTAGCCTGTTTGTTTACTTCAATAATATTACCCTGCATATCAGAAACAAAAATTTCATCACTGCTGCTTTCAAAAATTGTTTCAAAGTTCTCTTCACTTCTGCGAAGAGCTTCCTGCGTGCTACGTAGCTTAACATTACTTAACCTAATGGCATTAAGCAGTCGGTGAACCCTGCGTGTTGTTGTGGATAACATTAATACAACAAGAAGCACCACCATAATACTGCCAATAGCTAATGAACTAAAAACTATAGTACTTATTGGAACATCTGTAAGCTCACCAGTAGGAACAGTAGCTACTATATAGTAATCAAAATCAGGATAATAATCGACAGCAATTAAGTAGCTAACATTGTTAACAGAGCTTTTGTAATGAAAAACTTTACCAGAGTTCTGTATTGTTAACTCAGCTAATTCTTTTGTTATAATTTTTTTTCTGTCGTCATCAGGAGAAACAATAATGTTCAAATCATTGTTAATTACAAAAGAAAAGCCTGTATTTACAAGAGTAAGAGTTTTTAGTGTGTTTATGAGTTTGTCTATATCTTTTTCTTTGCTTCCCACATATAACATTCCTTCTATCTTATTATTAATAACAATAGGTTCATATGCGGTAATGTACCAGTCGTTAACAACATATGCCCTGCCATAATAAATACTATCATGACTTACAGTTTTTGAAACAATTGATGTATTAGGAATATAAGTGCCAAAGGCTCTTGTTTTATCATTGTTACGCACGTTAGTAGAGATTCGAATAAAACCCGAATCTATTTTTTGAAATATGGTTGTTGTGCCTCCCAGTAGTTTTTGCGTAAAATCAGGAAATTTTTTTGAATATAATAATGGCTCATTGCCCCACATCATTTGTTTTAGTTCAATTTCTTGCTTTTTACCAGTTATCTGATTAATAGCTGTTGTTTTAACTGTTTTGTCGGAGAAGGTTATTTTCTTTTCATAAAACAGATTGTGTGCTACGCGTAAGTCTGTTTCAACCTTTTCAAGCTTAAGGGCGTTTTCTCTTTCAAACATCTTTTTAATAGTACTTACCTCAAGCATCATATCTTTTTCAGCAATAAAGTAGATTGATTCGCGACTTATTTTTACCAGAAAAAGAGTAAATAAAATAAGTGACAGAATAAGTGCTATCAGCACAGGATAGAACAATTGAAATTTAAGATTGAGATTACTGGACTTTGTACTCATTACAAAAAAATTAAGTATCAAAAATAGAAAAATACAAAGACACAATGATTATATTATTGCACAATTGAAATATATTGTTGACTTAATTAACTACCAAAATACTATCTTTGACAGCTGATATGGAAAAAATTTCTGTTGTAATAATAACATATAATGAGGAGCGTAATATTACACGCTGCCTTGATTCGGTTTTGCCTGTTGCTGATGAGATTATTATTGTTGATTCATATTCTGAAGACAGAACTGAAGAATTGTGCATGAATTATGATGTTAAATTCATTAAGCAGAAGTTTTTAGGCTATATTGAACAGAAGAATTATGCTCTTAAATATGCAAGCAATGATTATGTTCTTTCGCTTGATGCTGATGAGGCATTAAGTGAGGTGCTGACAAATAGTATTAATAATGTTAAAAAAGAAGGCTTTGTTTTTACAGGATATACAATGAATCGTTGTACTAATTATTGTGGTAAGTGGATATATCACGGTAGTTGGTATCCGGATCGTAAATTGAGGTTTTTTAATAGAAAACAAGGGAAATGGGGTGGTATTAATCCACATGATGAATTTATGTTTAATGACAATAGCATGCAAACTAATCATCTTAAAGGCGATTTGTTACATTATTCATTTTATACAAGAGAAGATCATCTGAAACAAATAGATCATTTTACAAATATTTCCGCCCAAACGCTTTATGATAAAGGTAAAAAACCAGGATTTGCCAAATTGTTTTTATCACCCATTAGTAAATTTATTAAAGACTATATAATAAAAGGAGGGTTCCGTGATGGAAAGGAAGGACTAATAATAGGTTTATTATCTGCAAAAGCCAGTTATATTAAATACTCAAAGCTAAAGCAATTTCACAAAAACAGTAAGTAAATATTCGATATCACTATGTTTCTTTTTAATTATGTTTTTTTAATAAAAAAGAATGCGATATTTGTAACAAGGAAGAATATATCTTTTGTATTATTAATTTTAGTCCTGATAATGGTTAATAGACAAAATAAGCTCTTTGTATTACGAAGTTAGGTTTGATAATTTAAATTACAGGAATTGGATAATAGGTGGTATGTTATTGTTAATCCTCACGCTGGTAGCAAAAAAGCGCGTGCTGATTGGCCGGAAATAAGAAAAATTCTTATAAAGAAGAACTTTGATTTTGAAAGTGTATACACCGAACGCAGGTATCATGCAACTGAATTAACAATACAAGCCATTGAGGGTGGCTATCGTCATTTAATTGTAGTTGGAGGCGATGGAACCTTAAATGAAGTTGTAAACGGAGTTTTTAAACAAACATTGATTCCTACAACAGATATAACAATAGGAGTAGTATCAGTTGGGACTGGTAACGACTGGGGGCGTATGTATAAGATGCCGTCCAAATACAAAAAACAAATTAAAGTCATTAGAAAAGGCAATACAATTTTGCAGGATGTTGGACAGGTTACTCATAATTACGCGGATGAAGCGCATAAACATTTCTTTATTAATATTGCCGGTATGGGCTTTGATGCTTTGGTGGCTAAAAAGACTAACATTGCGAAACAACGTGGAATAGGTGGTGCCTTTATGTATCTGTTAAATCTTGTTATAGGTCTTTTTCAGTTTAACCACAATATAATTTCAATAAAAAATGGGAATAATATAATATTTAGTGGTAAAGTATTTAGCATGAGCATAGGAATATGCAGCTATAATGGAGGAGGGATGAAACAGTTACCTATGGCAATACCTGATGATGGTTTGTTTGATGTAACTGTAATAAGAAAGATCTCCAAAGTAAAGATTGTCCGCAACATAGGTAATCTTTATGATGGTTCATTTCTAAAACTTAAGGAAGTAGAAACCTTTACAGGCAGCGAATTTGAAGTTATCTCAACACCAAAGTGCTCATTATATCTTGAGACAGATGGGGAATCATTAGGAAATTCTCCTCTTTACTTCAGGATAATACCAAAAGCAGCACGTTTGATTATTAAAAAGAAGTGATTTCGTTTATTAATAATGTAACGACTAATCAATGATGCTGATTTATTCAACCGGAGCAGGAGCAGCAGTCATTCCATCAAGCTCTTTATCGATATGGAACATACCAGCTTTATCTTTTCCAACAAGTTTAATTTTATCAAGAACAGTACTGAAAAGACTTTCCTCCTCAACTTGTTCAGTAATAAACCACTGTAAGAAGTTCATTGTAGTATAATCTTTTTCGTTGGCAGTAACTTCGTAAAGTTCGTTTATGGCATTCGTTATATAAATTTCATGCTCCAGAATTTCTTCAAAAAGTTCCAGTAATGATGAGAATTCAGCTTTAGGTTTCTCAATATCCATCAAAGCTGCCTGTCCGCCTCTCTCATTAACATAATGAACAAATTTCATCATATGTATGCGTTCTTCATCGGCATGACCGTAAAGAAATTTGGCAGCTCCCGGATAACCATTTGCTTCACACCATATTGCCATTGAGAGATACAGTCTTGATGAGAACTCTTCTTTTTTAATCTGCTCATTAACAGCAGTCTGAACATTCGTATTAATCATAACTTAAGTTTTATTTTTTCTACAAAGATAAGAAAGAAGATTCAGATAAAGGGGTAATATGATAAAAAGAGAAAGGAAATAAGTGAGAGTCTGGCTGTTAGAGGATACAGTTATTTTAGTCAGGGTAATGATAAAACAAACAAACCCGACCATCAAATTAATTATCCATTTAAAGCCTCAGCTCCACTAACAATTTCCAGTATTTCATTTGTGATGGCAGCCTGACGTGCTTTATTATAAGTAAGCTTGAGGTTCTTAAGAAGTTCATCAGCATTTTCAGTAGCCTGATGCATTGCAGTCATTCGGGCACCATGTTCAGAAGCAAAGCTATCAAGAAGAGCTTTATACAATTGTATTTTAATAGTCTTTGGAATCATTGCTTCAAGGATATCATGCTTGTTGGGCTCATAAATAAAGTGTGCCTCAGTATGATAAGTTTTTGCTCGTTCTTCTTCTTCTTGTTGGTTAACAACAGGAAGAAGTTGCTCTTCCTGAAGAATCTGAACAGCAGCATTTTTAAACTGATTATAAACCAGAACAATCTTATCATATGAACGATCCAGAAATAACTCCATTAACTCTTCAGTAATACCAATGCTTTTTTCAAAAGAAAGATCATCAAAGATTTTAGTATTGATATCAATCGGTTTATACCCTTCAGCTTTCAATCCATCAGCACCTTTCTTACCGATACAAAATATCTTTGCGTTACCTTTTTTATATTGGTCGGCGTATTTATGTTTAAGAAGTTTAATAGTGCTCTTTACAATATTTGCATTAAAAGCACCACATAATCCCCTGTTTGATGTAATTGCTACAATCAGCACTTTATCATCACCCCGATCTTTAGCAAAGATACCTTCATCAGAATCATCCAGATCTTTACTCAGATTTTGCATAATCTCATGAAGCTTTTGAGCATACGGCCTCATACTAGTAATAGCATTTTGCGCTCTCCGCAACTTGGAAGCAGCAACCATTTTCATGGCACTGGTAATCTGTCGTGTTGATTTAACAGAACTAATCCTAATGCGTACTTCTTTCAGACTGGGCATAATCTATTATTTATCTTCAAATTTACGGGCTACTTCTTTAGCAGCGTCTTTAAGCTCTTTTTGCAGTTCATCGTTATATTTACCTTCGCTAAGATCTTTGAGAACATTTTCTTTATTAGTGTTCAGATGGTGAAGGAAAGCTTCCTGAAAATCAATAATTCTATTAACAGGAACTTTCGAAAGCAGATTTTGCGAACCGCAGTAAATAATAGCTACCTGTTCACCAACATTAAGAGGTGAATATTGTGGCTGTTTAAGTATTTCAACATTCCTTTTACCTTTTTCAAGAACAGCCATAGTAGCAGCGTCAAGATCTGAACCAAACTTAGCAAAAGCTTCCAGTTCACGATACTGAGCCTGGTCGAGTTTAAGAGTACCTGCAACTTTTTTCATAGATTTTTTCTGTGCATTACCACCCACACGAGAAACTGAAATACCAACATTAATAGCAGGACGTATACCTGAGTTAAACAAATCACTTTCAAGGAATATTTGTCCGTCAGTAATTGAAATAACATTAGTTGGGATATATGCACTTACGTCGCCTGCTTGAGTTTCGATAATCGGCAACGCAGTAAGAGATCCTCCGCCTACAACCTTATCTTTAATGCTATCAGGGACATCATTCATTTTTTTTGCAATATCATCAGCATTGATAATTTTTGCTGCTCTTTCGAGAAGACGAGAATGCAGGTAGAACACATCACCCGGATAAGCCTCACGACCTGGTGGACGTCTTAACAATAGTGATACTTCACGATAGGCAACAGCCTGTTTGCTGAGGTCGTCATAGATTACAAGGGCAGGGCGGCCAGTATCACGGAAATACTCCCCAATGGCAGCACCAGCAAAAGGAGCATAGAATTGCATCGCAGCAGGATCAGATGCTGATGCCATAACAATTGTAGTGTAATCCATTGCTCCATATTCTTCAAGTGTTTTCTGAATATTAGCAACAGTAGATCCTTTTTGCCCTGATGCAACATATATACAGTAAACAGGTTCTCCTTTATCAAAAAATTCTTTCTGGTTGATAATTGTATCAATGGCAATAGCAGTTTTACCTGTCTGCCTGTCACCAATTATAAGCTCACGCTGTCCGCGACCAATAGGAATCATTGCATCGATAGCTTTAATACCAGTTTGCAATGGTTCATTAACAGGCTGGCGGTAAATAACACCAGGGGCTTTACGTTCAAGAGGCATTTCAAAAAGCTCACCTTCAACATTACCCTTACCGTCAACAGGTTCTCCAAGAGTATTTACAACACGACCAAGAAGTCCTTCACCAACCTTCAGCGATGCAATACGTTTTGTACGCTTAACACTATCGCCTTCATTTAAGTCGCCCGCTTCCCCAAGAAGAACAATACCAACATTATCTTCTTCGAGGTTAAGAACAATACCCATTAGTCCGGTTTTTTCAAATTCCACTAACTCACCTGACTCAACATTTGTTAAGCCATAAACACGTGCAATACCATCACCAATTTGTAATATTGTTCCTATTTCTTCCAAGGCTGCTTCTGATTCGAAGCCTGCAAGTTCTTTCCGTAGAATGGCCGATACTTCAGCTGGTTTTATATTTGCCATAGGATGTATTTTTTCTTTTTAAAATTGTACTTCATACAGATTCTCAGAGAATCTCTTTTTTAACTTATTTAACTGAGTACTTATACTTGCATCATATTGGTAATCCTCATAATTAAGGATGAAACCTCCAATGATATCTTCTTTAATTTTTTCAATAAGCTCGATATTCATGCCAGTTGCTTTGGCGAGTTTATCATAAACATGATCAGCAACTTTATTGCCTGCATTATCAGCAGTAATCAGTTCAACAGTTAATATATTCTTATATTCTTTATAAATTTCATCGAAAGCATCACAGATATACTGGATATATTCTTCACGGCCTTTACGCGTTATGAGAACTAAAAACCTAAGACTAAGTTCTTCAACTTTTTTCCCGAAAAGGCCATTGATTATTGCTATCTTTTTGTGAGCATCAATAACAGGATTATTAATAACTACCCTTAATTCTCTGTTTTCAGAAAACACCTGATATACCAGTTTCATATCCTTGTAAATTTTATCAAGGATTTTATTCTCAACAGCCAAACCGAATAATGCTTCGGCATATCTTTTAGATAGAAGTTTTATTCTCATGCTGTTAGTTTAAGTTAGTTTCATCAAGAAGCTTTTCAACAAAGGCAGTTTGTTTCTTTTTATCCTGAAGTTCTTCTTTAAGAATCTTTTCAGCTATATCAATGCTATACTTTGCTATAGTGTTCTTAATATCAGTAAGGGCAGCTTTTTTTTCACTTTCAATTCTAACCTGAGCACTTTCAACGATTTTATCAGCGGCAATCTGTGCTTTATCCTTTGCCTCATTGATCATCTTTTCTTTAAGAATACGTGCTTCTTTAAGAATATTATCTCTTTCGTCTTTAGCTTCTCTTAGTAATGCTTCATTACCAATCTTTAACTCTTCCATAGCCTCGCGTGCTTTGTCAGCAGCGTGTAAAGCATCTTCAATGGATTTCTCTCTTTCTTTAAGTGAAGAAAGGATAACAGGCCATGCATATTTTGCCAAAACAAAAAGCAAAACACCAAATGCAAGGAACATCCATAAAACAAGTCCGAATCCTGGATTTATTAATGACATATCTTTATGTTTTTTCTTTATAAAATCTGATATGATACAGCCAACCGCTGCATCATATCAGTGATAAGCCCTTTTGTTTATGTTTATAAGAATACTACTAACAAACAAACAACAATTGCAAAAAATGCAACACCTTCAATAAGAGCAGCGGCAACGATCATATTAGAACGTATGTCAGCTACACTCTCAGGCTGGCGGGCAATAGCTTCAACAGCACCACGGCCAATCTGACCAATACCAACACCAGCACCAATAGCAGCAATACCTGCTCCGATACCTGCTCCCATTTTTGCATATGGGGCAAGGTCAGCCGCGACCTGTAATAAAATTGCTAAAATTTCCATAGTTTCTATATTGATTAATTAATGGATAAATTCATATTAGTGATGAGCTTCCTCAGTGGCCATACCAAAATATAGTGCCGAAAGAAGCGTGAAAACATATGCTTGGATAAATGCTACTAGTATTTCCAATACATCCATGAAAATGGAAAAAGCAATGGAGACAATAGAAACGCCATAACCGGCAAGTTGTGAAATCTCGCCGAAAATAAAAATCAGACTTACAAAACCCAGTATTATTATGTGACCAGCACTAATGTTTGCAAACAAACGAACCATCAAAACAAAAGGCTTTGTAAACACTCCTATTAATTCAACAATAGGCATCAAAGGAATTGGTAGCTTTAGCCACCAGGGAACGCCTGGTGCATTAACAATGTGTAACCAGTAATTTTTATTCCCACTAAAGGTTGTGATAATAAAAGTAAACAATGCAAGAACACCGGTTACTCCAATATTCCCTGTAATGTTTGCTCCTCCCGGGAAAAATGGAATTATTCCCATGAGGTTATTTAACAGGATAAAAAAGAACAGTGTTAAAAGAAACGGAGTGTATTTTTCGTATTTTTTTTCATCAATTGATGCCTTAGCAATATCGTCCCTAACAAATAGAATAATAGGCTCAAGTAACGACTGTAACCCCTTTGGAGCTTCACCTTCACGCCGTTTATATGTTTTGGCAACAGAAATAAATATAACAATCATAATAATTATACTTATGAAAATTGCCAGTACATTTTTCGTAATAGAAAAATCTAGATAAGGTCTTACTTCTTTTCCTTCGGCATCTTTGCGAACAATTTTCCCTGCATTTAAACTTACTTTAGAAATAAAATAGCCATCATGTACATCACTATGATGAAACACTGATGACCAGAAGAAATGAAATTTTCCTTCGTCATATAGCATTATGGGGAGAGGGATAGAAATATGAGTATGGTTAACGTTAATTATATGCCATTCATATGAGTCAGTGATATGCTCAATAATCATATCACCGGCTTTAAATTCTTCTTCCATTATTTCTTCTTGCCATTCCTCAATGCCTTTTTTTTGATTCTGGGCATGATCTTGAGCATTTATTAAGATATTTCCGGAAAGTATTAAAACAGTAATTATGAACAACCGTAAAACACTATTAGGTCTTTTTGTAAGTATTCTCATGTACAAAGGAATATTATTATTGCCTAATTAAAAATAGCATGCAATTTTACAAATAAATATGGAAATAGAAAAACTTATTTACCATTTATTTAGAATCAATAAATTAATTAAAGGGCATGTTGTTATTAAGAAAGGTTCTAAATAGTAGTGAGATTTTGAAAATGTATGTTTTTTGAGTATTTTTAAGGCATTGGTATAAAGAATATAAATAATGCAAAAACATACTGCTATGAAATCACTTATCTACATTATCACATTAGTAACAGTTATTTTTTTAGGATCTTGTTGTGAGCAAGAGGAGAAAGCAACCATTGAAGAGGAAAGAGATTCCATTGAGAATATACTTGAGAAATATATTCTGGGAAATGAGAATGAAAATTTTGATCTTATTGAAGAAATATGGTCACCTGCCGATGATATAATCCTTTATGGAACTGACACTGATGAGCGCCTTGTTGGCTGGCCTGAAATACAATCTGCCATAAAAGCACAGTTTGACGATATTAGTGATACATACATAAGTGCATCAAATCAGGTTATTAAATTTAATAGCACAGGAAATACTGCGTGGTTTGCCGAGACACTCAACTATAATTATATTTATAATGGTAAAGCTCATAAATATGAAGGATTAAGGTTTACTGGAGTTGTGGAGAAAATGAATGGAACATGGAAACTTGTTCAGGCACACCTGTCAGTTCCTGCTTCGGTTGGTGTTGGTGATTAGATGCACTAAATAATTCTTGAATTACTTCACCAGCAGAGATTTTAGCACATTAATATCTTATGTCTTAATTCAGGTGGTTTTACTGTTAACCATTTTTATAATTTTCTATAAAGAGGCTCTGTAGTTACTATCATTAAATCGCTTTTAAAGATTTTACTTAATTTTCTAATTAAGTGAATAATAAATTTTTATGATGTAATAAGGGTATAAAAGCATCTGCCTGTCATACTATTGTAATTAATCTGATTCATTGATGAAAAAGGACAAAACAAACCTGGCAACTATTTTGGCAAAAAATTATGAATAACAATTAAGAAGCAAAGAGGATTAAACCTCAAAATTAGTTCCGTGATTTGGGAGCACTTGTTGGTTTGGAGTGCTCCCTTTTTATTTTTTTAACTTAGTAGAAATCTTATAAGTATTCATATTGACTATGATGTTATTATATTTGCAACAAAATTTTTAAGTTATGCGTAATTTTATATTTCTTATTATATTTATTCCTTTTTTAATATCCTGTAATACAGGAAACAATAATACAGAGGAACAAAAAGCAGAAAAGATTACTGAAAAGCAGTCAACAACTGTAATTTCTGATGAACCAGTGGTAAATAATGAAGTTGTTGATTCTGTTAAATCTCCAAAACTTAAAATTCATAAATCTCAAAAGAGACAACCCATCGAACAATTGATTTCGGAATCAGGTAATACAAGTACCGAAGCTGTGCCAATTGGTGATGATGATGAGATGTTAAATGAAAGAAGGTCCCGTACAGAATTTACTAACGGTATTACATACTATAAGAAAGGAGAATTGGAAAAATCAGCTGCTGCATTTAAGAAGTCACTTGAGTTCAAACCTGATAATTATAAAGCATTTTACAGTCTGGGATTAGTTTATTATAGCCTTGGACAGATGGACCTTTCTCTGTCATATTATCTGGATGCTGTAAGGGTTAATCCTCAGGACTCACTTTCAATGATGGGAGTTGGTCTGTTATATTATAAAAAAGGTGAGATGCAACAAGCTCTTGATTATTACGCCCGTACACTGGAGATTGCACCTGGCTTCAGCGAAGTTTATTTTAATCGTGGAACTATGCTTGGGCAGAATAAGCAATATGAGCTTTCTATTGAAGATTTGTCGAATGCTATTAAATATGATAAAACTAACTCAGAAGCATATTTAAATCGTGGACTTGCTTATTTCTATTCCAAAGACCTTCCAAATGCTTGTAAAGACTGGCAGAAATCAAAGGAGATGGGTAATGAGAAAGGGATTCAGGCTTTAGAAAAGTATTGTAAGAAAAAACAAACAAAATAGTTACTGTGTAAAAAATAAATCCCGATTATCATTGATAACCGGGATTTTGAATTTATTGTTCGTGTGAATTTATTCTGCCAAAATTAATACTTTATTCTTCATAACCTCTATTACTCCCCCATTAATGTTAAAAAATTGTTCTTTACCACCCTTTTTTATTTTAATGCTTCCCTGTTGTAAAGCTGAAATCAAAGGGGCATGATTGTTTAAAATTTCAAATGATCCATCAATCCCGGGCAGTTGAACAAGTTCTGCTTCGCCTTTGTATATTTTTGAATCAGGAGTTATTATTTCGAGGTTCATAGTATTCTTTATTATTTACTTTCAGCCAGCAGTTTCTTACCTTTTTCAATAGCTTCTTCTATCGTTCCCACCAAGTTAAATGCTGCTTCAGGATATTCATCAACCTCACCATCGAGTATCATGTTAAATCCTTTTATAGTATCTTCAATGGAGACAATAGTACCTTTGAGTCCTGTAAATTGCTCGGCTACATGGAATGGCTGAGAAAGGAATCGTTGTACTCTTCTGGCTCGGTGAACAACAAGTTTATCTTCCTCGCTAAGTTCATCCATTCCAAGAATAGCAATAATATCCTGTAGTTCTTTATATCTCTGAAGGATGTTTTTCACTCTTTCAGCAGTATTGTAATGCTCTTCACCAACAACATCAGGAGATAGTATTCGTGAGGTTGAGTCCAGTGGATCAACAGCAGGATAGATACCTAGTTCTGCAATTTTACGGCTTAATACTGTAGTAGCATCAAGGTGTGCAAATGTAGTAGCAGGAGCAGGGTCGGTAAGGTCATCTGCAGGCACATAAACAGCCTGTACTGAAGTAATAGAACCTCTTTTTGTTGAAGTAATACGTTCTTGCATAATACCCATCTCTGTTGCGAGTGTTGGCTGATAACCAACAGCAGAAGGCATACGGCCCAGAAGGGCTGAAACTTCACTACCTGCCTGTGTAAACCGGAAGATATTATCAATAAAGAAAAGAATATCACGACCACCTGATTTTTCATCACCATCACGGAAATACTCAGCGAGAGTAAGCCCTGATAAAGCAACACGGGCACGAGCTCCCGGTGGTTCATTCATCTGTCCGAAAACTAGAGTTGCCTGCGATTCTTCCAGTTCCTTACGATCAACTTTTGACAGATCCCAGCCTCCTTCTTCCATACTTTTTTCAAATTCCTTACCATATTTGATAACACCTGATTCAATCATTTCACGCAATAAGTCATTACCTTCACGTGTTCGTTCGCCTACTCCACCAAATACTGATAAACCTGAGTAAGATTTAGCAATATTGTTGATGAGCTCCATTATAATTACGGTTTTACCAACACCGGCACCGCCAAATAAACCAATTTTACCTCCTTTGGAATATGGTTCTATCAAGTCAATTACTTTTACTCCGGTATACAGTATTTCTTTACTGGTTGAAAGCTCTTCATAAGTTGGAGGATCACGGTGAATGGGGTATCTTTTTTTGGAGTCAACCTGTCCAAGACCATCGATGGCGTCGCCAATAACATTGAACAAACGTCCTTTTATTTTATCACCTGTTGGCATTGATATAGGTTTACCTAAGGCAACAACTTTCATTCCACGCTGTAATCCTTCAGATGAGTCCATGGCAATGGTTCTTATAGTATTCTCGCCAATTGCCTGTTGTGCTTCCAGGATTAGTTTCTCTCCGTCTTCCCTGGTTATTTCCAATGCATCATAAATATTCGGGAGGTTTTCCTCTTTTTCGAAAACGACGTCTATTACCGGTCCAATTACCTGTGCAATACGGCCAACGTTATTTTTCTCCATAAAAAGATATCATTTAAGGATAGTTATAGTGGGAGCAAATATAATAAGTTATTGGTTAATATTTTGATTAATTTTTGTTTTTTTCAGTTACCCTTAATTGAAATAAGCTTTTTGTCATATTTATGTTTTTTTTATAATGTTCTGATCATAAGAATAATTATAAATTGTTGTTGCTATTAGTTATTGAAATTACCTATCTTTACAAAAAGAATTAATAATGGCAAAAAAGGAAATAAAGTTACTTCAACAACAAATAGATCAATTAAGTGCTAAAACATTTGACTTTGAAGCATGGAAAAAATACACTATTATTTTGCTTGCCAGAATATTTGGTGAGCGTAGTATTAAAATAACACAACTCGAGAACATCGATTATGAGTATAGTTCCTGGTCGCTGCGTGATGCATCCGGTAATGAATCTTATGAAGAAGGTTCTAAAAAATTGGCTCAGGAAGTTCTTCAGGCAGCAATTGATGAATTGGAAATACTGGGAATGCCAAAAAGGTTGGGAAGTGATGATAAACTTGAGGATATCCGTACTATTATTCTTGATGAGTTTAAAGGTTCACAGGTAAAGGAAATAAATAGAATTCTAAAATCAAATGACAACAGAGAAGAAAAATTTAGAAAAATTAAGGATATTGTTGCTGATCTCGATCAGCAGACTGCTTATGAAATAATTGCAGGGTTGTTGTTGAGCTTTGATTTTTGACTCTGATAGTTATAAAAAAATGAAATCTTGAATATATTGCTTTATGGATAGACTATAATTAGTTAATTTACAACATTTAAAAAATAAGCAACCCAGCATCCTCATTTTTTATTAATTTTGCCAACTTATTTTATAAAATAGCAAAACTATCTCCTGATGGGACGTAAATATAACGAATATAATCAGTTAGATCTGCCTAAACTTGCAGAGGAAGTTAGAGAAGAGTGGGAAAAAAATGATGTGTTTGCCCAAAGCCTGAAGAATCGTCAAGGCAAAAAACCTTTTGTGTTCTACGAGGGGCCTCCTTCGGCTAATGGTGTACCAGGTATTCATCATGTAATGGCGCGTACTATTAAAGATTTATTCTGTCGTTACCAAACTCTTAAGGGGCACTATGTTGAGCGTAAAGCAGGGTGGGATACACATGGCCTTCCTGTTGAAATAAGTGTGGAAAAAACTTTGGGAATTACCAAAGAAGATATAGGAAAGAAAATCTCCGTTGAAGAATATAACAGTGCATGTCGTAAGGAAGTTCTTAAATATAAAGATCTTTGGGATGACCTGACTAAAAAAATTGGTTACTGGGTTGATCTTGAACATCCTTATATTACATTTGATAATAAGTACATTGAATCTGTTTGGAATCTTCTGAAGAAGTTGTTCGACAAAGGATTGCTTTATAAAGGATACAGTATTCAGCCATATTCTCCTGCAGCAGGAACAGGGTTAAGTACTCATGAAATCAATCAGCCCGGATGTTATCAGGATGTTTCAGATACTACCGCTGTTGCCCAGTTTAAAGTGATACAATCTGAGGCCCCTCATAAGATTTTTGAAGGTGTTGATGGTGATATTCATTTCCTTGCATGGACAACAACACCTTGGACATTGCCATCAAACACAGCGTTGGCTGTTGGTGATAAAATTGATTATGTACGTGTTGCCTCTTTTAATCCTTATACAGGTGAGCCTCTTACTGTAATACTTGCCAAAGACAGGATGAATGCTTATTTTAATCCTAAACACAGTGATATTGCTTTGGAAGATTATAAACCGGGTGATAAAAAGATTCCGTTTAAGGTAACTGGTGAATACAAAGGTTTTGAGCTTACAGGTGTTAACTATGAACAACTTTTCCCATGGGTTAAACCAATGGGCAAGGCATTTGAGGTAATTCCAGGTGATTTTGTTACTACTGAAGATGGTACTGGTATTGTTCATATTGCTCCTACTTTTGGTGCTGATGACGACAGGGTAGCAAAAGCAATGGGTGTTGTGCCTTTGATATTGATCGACAAGCTGGGAGAGCGCCGTCCTATGGTTGATCTGCGTGGAAGGTTTTTCCTTATCGATGACCTCGACCCTGATTTTGTTAAAGATTATGTAAATGTTGATCTGTACAATGAATATGCAGGCAGGTTCGTAAAAAATGCTTACGATTCTGATCTTACTGATAAA
The DNA here is from genome assembly GCA_963676635.1 of Bacteroidales bacterium. Lineage (GTDB taxonomy): Bacteria > Bacteroidota > Bacteroidia > Bacteroidales > F082. The sequence goes on along the minus strand of OY781105.1, from coordinate 2,453,803 downwards.
GATGCTACTCTTGATATCGATCTTGCGGTAGCAATGAAAAAAGATAATAAAGCGTTCAAGGTAGAGAAACATGTTCATAGCTACCCGCATTGCTGGCGTACTGACAAGCCTGTTTTATATTATCCTCTCGATAATTGGTTTATTAAAACTACTGAATTAAAAGACAGGATGATTGCCCTAAACAATACTATCAACTGGAAACCTAAAGCTACTGGTGAAGGGCGTTTTGGTAATTGGCTTGAAAATCTTGTAGACTGGAATTTGTCACGGTCACGTTACTGGGGTGTTCCATTGCCTATTTGGGTAACTGAAGACCGCACTGAGATGAAAGCCATGGGTTCCGCAGAAGAATTAAAGACTGAAATAGAAAAGTCTGTTGCTGCTGGGTTTATGGATTCTAATCCGCTTGCTGGTTTTGAACCTGGTGATATGAGTAAGGAAAACTACGAGACTTTCGATTTCCATCGTCCATATGTTGATGATATTATTCTGGTTTCTGATAGTGGGCAGAAGATGATGCGCGAACCATCACTAATTGATGTTTGGTTTGACTCTGGATCTATGCCTTATGCGCAGTTCCATTATCCGTTTGAAAATAAAAAGCTTTTTGAAAGAAGTTTCCCGGCTGATTTTATTGCTGAAGGTGTTGACCAGACCAGAGGTTGGTTCTTTACTCTCCATGCTATTGCTTCTATGTTGTTTGATTCTGTAGCTTACAAGACTGTTGTTTCAAACGGTCTTGTTCTCGACAAGAATGGAAACAAAATGTCGAAACGTCTTGGTAATGCAGTAGACCCATTTACAACAATTGAAAAATATGGTCCTGATGCTACCCGATGGTATATGATTACCAACTCACAGCCTTGGGATAACCTTCGTTTTGATCTTGCCGGTATTGATGAAGTTCGCCGTAAGTTCCTGGGTACTCTTTATAACACTTACTCTTTCTTTGCTCTTTACGCAAATATTGATGGCTTTACTTTCAATGAAGATGAAATCCCTGTGGAAGAAAGATCGGAATTAGACAGATGGATACTTTCTGAGCTTAACTCCCTTATCCTTGTTGTTGATGAAGCATTGTCAAACTATGAGCCAACAAGAGCCGGACGTGCTATTCAGTATTTTGTTACCGAACATCTCAGCAATTGGTATGTACGCCTCTCAAGAAGACGTTTCTGGAAAGGTTCTTATGGCAAGGATAAAATCGAAGCTTATCAAACATTATATAAAGTACTTGAAGTAGTTGCTCAGCTTAGTTCACCAATTGCTCCATTCTTTAGCGACAGACTGTTTAACGATCTCAATACCGTTGGTGGTAAATATGATGTTGAGTCAGTGCACCTGACAGATTTCCCTGCTGCTGATGTAAAACTGATCGACAAGGATCTAGAAGAACGTATGGACCTGGCGCAAAAGATTTCGTCAATGGTGCTTTCACTGCGTAAAAAAATGTCTTTGCGTGTTCGTCAACCGCTGGCAAAGATTATGATTCCTGTTTTTTCGGATCATATTCTTAACCAGATAAAAGCTGTTGAAGAGCTTGTTCTTTCAGAAGTGAATGTTAAGGAAATTGAATATCTTACTGAAGGATCTGGTGTTCTTGTTAAAAAGATTAAGGCTAACTTTAAAGCTTTAGGTCCGAAATATGGTAAGTTGATGAAACATCTAGCAGCAGCAATACAAAACTTTGAACAGGAGGAGATAAAACAGATAGAGACTGAAGGAAGTATTGAAATTAAAGTTGCTGATCAACTCATTAATATTACTATTGATGATGTTGAAATCACAACAGAAGATATTCCTGGTTGGAGTGTAGCTGTTGATGGCTCTCTTACAGTTGCACTGGATATTACGGTTACGGGTGATCTTAAAGATGAAGGTCTTGCTCGTGAGTTTGTAAATCGTATTCAAAATCTTCGTAAGGATAAAGGATTTGAAGTTACTGATAGAATAAATCTTGTTATAGAAAGTAACCTTAAAACAAACAACGCGCTAATGTTATTTAATGAGTATGTATGTACAGAAACTCTTGCCGATATTGAGCTTGTTGAGAAAATTGAATCTGGTGATATAACTGAGGTTGAACTTATTGATGAGATATCGGTTAAACTTGTTATTACTAAGCAATAATTGCTTTTCTTGTTGCAACTTCAGAAAGAATTAAAAAAACAGTATTCAGCAAAGAATATTACTAATAAAACTAAAGAAGATATTAAAAAATTCGTATTTTTATACGGTCAATAATCATTATTAACGATTAACACAGAAGGCTATGAAAGAAGAGATGAGTAATGGCGAAAAGCTTAAAACTAAATACAGTGATGCTGAATTAGAAGAATTCAAAGTGATTATACTTGCCAAACTGGAGAAGGCCAAAGAAGACTTAAGGTTATTAACAGAAGCATATACGAACCACAGCGAACAAGGAACAAATGATACATCACCAACTTTTAAAGTATTAGAAGAAGGACAACAGGTATTATCGAAAGAAGAGAATAGTCGTCTTGCTGCACGTCAGCAAAGATTTATTACAAACCTTGAAAATGCGTTAATTCGTATTCAAAACAAGACTTACGGAATTTGTCGTGTTACTGGTAAACTTATTAGCAAGGACAGGCTTAAAGCTGTTCCGCATGCCACTTTAAGTATCGATGCTAAAAATAAGATGTCAAAACCGGATCCGATAAACTAAATAGAATAATAGTATTTTGAAAAAATCTTTAATTACAATATTTCTGGTGCTTCTGGCAGACCAGGTGTTTAAGTTTTGGATTAAACTAACCATGACTCTTGGTCAGGAAATTCCTGTCTTTGGTAAATGGTTTATTCTGTATTTTACCGAAAACAACGGCATGGCATTTGGAATGCAGTTTGGAGGTGAATTCGGAAAGCTTTTTCTTAGTATTTTTAGAATACTGGCTATTTTGGCTATAGGTTATTATTTATTTCGCCTTACAAGAAAAAAACAAAGCAATGGATTTATTATAAGTATCTCTCTGATACTTGCTGGTGCTATTGGTAATGTTCTTGATAGTACATTTTATGGCTTGATTTTTAACCAAAGCACTTATCATACGATCGCTACCATTGCTTCTGAAGGACAGGGCTATGCTTCTCTACTTCACGGACGAGTTGTTGATATGTTGTATTTTCCAATAATTGACATCACACAGGCTACTGGACCCTCTTGGATTCCCTCATGGGTATATGGTTCTGATGGACATTTTGTTTTCTTTAGACCTATTTTCAATATTGCTGATTCTTCTATAACAATTGGTGTTGCATGGCTACTGCTTTTTGAAAGAAAGCATCTTTATTTATAGTTTTATATTAATCATCACTGTTTTATGATTTTTTTTACTTTTAAGGATTCTTTTAAGTCCTTAAATTATTATTATGAAAAAAGTTATGATTTGTTGTGCTTTTGCACTATCTTCAATTACCCTGCTTGCTCAAGAAAAAGCAACATATAATACAAATAAAACTGAAGTAAATATTGCTGTTGCCAATATCTTTGTTAAATCTCCTTATTATCCCATATTGTATAATTTTAATGGTATTGAATACTTATGGTATGATTATGATTATCTGAAGGTGCAAAGAAGCCCTGAAGTGTTATTAGGTGTTAAATTTCATAATCCTAATGGTGCAGTACGACTTTCTGCTTCTTTTAATCATAGAAATTATTCAGTAGATGAATTAGGAAATTTAAATAATTATAGTTTTAATATGAACCATACTGGCTTAAGAATAAATGCTGGTTATGAATGGAATAAAACTATTGGCAGACTTGTTATTTATTATGGATGTGATCTTTCTTATTCCTATATGAACTTCAATTCAAAATCAGAAACAGATATTAACAGCACATCTGAAAGTAAGATAAATCAGAATACGGTAGGGATTGCTCCATTTCTTGGAACAAATGTATTTATTTTACCAAACCTGTCAGTAGGTACTGAGGTTAAATTCTTTAATGAATACCTCTTTGGTAACTATAAGGATACATATACCGTTTCGGGTAATTCAAATACTGATGAAGAAGACTTCTCTGGATTTAATTCCTATTTTGGTCCTGTTGGTTTTATTTCTATTAACTTGTATTTTTAGGGTTAATATTATTAGTTTGTTTTTATAAACTATTTTTGCAGTCATAAAACAATTACTAATGACTGCAAAAGATGTTGAAATAATGGCACCCGTTGGCTCTTATGAGTCTTTAATGGCTGCCATACAAGGAGGAGCAAATTCAGTATATTTTGGTGTTGGTAACCTGAATATGCGTTCTCGCTCTTCTAAAAATTTTACTATCAATGATCTTGTTAAGATTTCCAATATCTGTAAAGAAAACAACGTTAGAACTTATATTACCTTAAATACGGTTATTTTTGACAGTGAGCTTGATGCAATGCGTGAAATTGTTGACGCTGCAAAACAAAATCAAATAACGGCTATAATAGCATCTGATCAATCGGTAATACAATATGCACATTCCGTTGGCATGGAAATACACATGTCAACACAAACCAATATTACAAACATAGAGGCTGTAAAGTATTACTCACAATTTGCAGATGTGATGGTAACAGCTCGTGAGCTGCAAATAGCACAGGTTAAAGCAATAACAAAAACAATAAAAGAGCAGAATATATGCGGGCCATCAGGGAAACCTGTACAAATTGAAGTATTTGCTCACGGTGCATTATGTATGGCTGTTTCAGGGAAATGTTATCTGAGTCTTGATAATCTTAACTCATCGGCAAACCGGGGAGCTTGTTTGCAACAGTGTCGCAGAAAATATCTTGTTACCGATAAAGAAACCGGTGAACAGCTTGAAATTGACAATGAGTATATTATGTCGCCCAAAGACTTAAATACTGTTGCTATTCTTGATAAGATACTTGATGCTGGAGTTAGAGTGTTAAAGCTTGAAGGCCGTGGGCGTTCGCCGGAATATGTAAAAACAATAGCATCTGTATATCGTGAAGCTGTGGATTACTGGTTTGAAGGAAAGTTTACTCAGGAAAATATCGACAGATGGAATGCTAAGCTGGGGACTGTATATAACCGTGGATTCTGGGAAGGATATTATATGGGACGTAAATTTGGCGAATGGACCAAAGATTATGGTAACCAGGCTACAAGGCGTAAAGTATATATTGGCAAGATTACTAATTATTTTGGTAAGATAGGTGTTGCTGAAATAAAAATGGAAACCCATGATCTTAACGTTGGTGATGAGATAAAGATTATGGGCGAAACAACGGGTGTTTACGAAGATGTTGTTAAAGAAATACGTCTCGATCTTGATCCTGTTGATTCCGTAAAGAAAGGTGATGTGTGCTCAATTAAAACCAACGACCTGGTAAGACGTGGTGATAAGTTATATAAGGTAGTTGAAAAATAAGGTGTTTATTGTTGAAGTGAAACCATTTTGAACTCTTGAATCTTACTTTTATTAATTTGTAAGTATAGTGATTCAATCTAGAGGTTGTAAACTGATTCTTGTATTTTAATGAAATATAGTTCAAATGGCAAGATTCCCAATTAATGGATCAAGCAAAATATCTTGGGAGAAAAGTAAAAAGTTTTTATTCCGTAATTTATTATTGAAATAGATAACCTCAGTTAAATAAATTTTACACAAGCCGCTTTTTTATTTAAGTTGCAAGCTTGCACTAACGAGGGTAGTGTTATGTAGTGGGTTAGAAGATGATATTTTAGTTTGTTTGATTCTATCTTGTGTAAAGTCGTGTTCTTATTTGTGTAAAGACTACTTATATATTGTTTGGTTTATATTTTAATCAAGACCAGAATTGAATCAGGTCAAGACTATTTTACATATTATCGAAGGAAAAAGAATCAGACATTGAGTAAAAAATAACAAAATCAGCAAGAGCAAAAATAAGTTGTGAGTTAAGTCTGCCAAACATAAAAGAAGTTAATAGGTGTATTAAGTTAGGTAATTAATTTTTTTCCTTTCCCCCAGAAAAACCTACTTGCTTGACTAAGTCGGATGGCTCAATTCAATTAAAACGGTTTTAATACGAATTAGTTGTTAAAATGCAAAGGAATAGTAAAGTAAGGAATTGTTTGCATAATGAATGATTCATTATTTAATATTAACAGGCATTAATTAATGACCTAATTATTAATATTTATATGCAAAAAATTTAATTCAAAGTTTGATTCTTGAATTAAATTGTATAACTGTTTAATTAATCTGTTTCTAACCAGTAGTGTTGTTTTGTATCTGATTTATTTCAACCCAGCCTCCTGTGCTTGTTTTGTTTTTCAGGAGGCCTTGATTGAAATGTTTGTTATTGTTTTGTTTTTCCGTAATCAGACCCGGTTGCTTGTATTAACTCTACTTATGACAGACAATCTTTATATAAAGTTGCAGATGGTTTGAAAAAAATTAACATAAATTTGATTTTAATATGATAATGCATTCTCAGCAATTAAATATGCCTGATCATTATGTTTTAGTAACGGAAAACTATTTTGCTCATACAGATAAAATTGTATGTTTTATGAGGATCAAGATATTATTTGTTCAGTTTGTCTTCAATTATCATTAAAATTACAATTTAGGATTTATCCATTCATTTTTGCATACTAATTATGATATGATGTATAACCTATATCTTTTAAGGAGGCAGCTAATTATTAATAACTTTATGATTGTATATCTCAATGCTTTCAGATACAGTTACAAGAATATACACTCCTGGTTTAAGACTTCCCATTGGCAAATAGAAAGAAGTTTCACCTTGTTTAAAATTTCGGTTAATAATTGAATAAACTTTTGTTCCTGAAATATTCAGGAGATTAAAACTTAATTTAGTATTTGATTTTGTTATAACTTTAATCTTAAGTAGATCTTCATCAGGCATTGGTGATACTGTAATTTTTATTCCGCTAATGCATACGTCATCATTTCCAATAATAGGACAACCAGCTTGTTCAAGTCCATATTCTTCCAAAACACTTATTATTCTCTGATTACCTGGTCCGGGTTTTATATTCTGTTCAACAATTGTATGATTAGGAGCAATAAGAATAATAGTAGGAAAAGCAGGAATTTTGAAACTGTTGCATATTTGAGATCCTCCTCCTTCTTTCCCACTTATCGTAGGATACTTAACACCATATCTTTTGTTATATGAATTGCATTGACTGTTATTGTCGCCATAATCAACAGAAAGAAATGTAACATCGCTTGTGTTACTACCGAAATATTGATATGCATTATTTATATTATTAACAGATTGCTGGCATGGTTCACAATCTGTAAAAAAGAAGTCAATAAGTACATAGTGACCAGATTCGAGTTCATTAAATAAATTCCATTCCTTACCGTCGACATCAGTAGCACTAAAATCCACAGCTTCTGTAATCGGACATTGTGCCGATGCCAATAATCCCAAGGAAAGAAATAAACTTAAGAAAAGTACATTTCTTTTCATAAGGCGCTGATATTGTTACATATTATAGACAAATATTATGAGTAAAAAGTTGTATGTTTAGTTACACTTTAAATATTTTAATGATAGTTGTGGAATAATATGTTGAGTGAATTTGTCAAAGATGAAAATAAATAACAAAAAAATGAAACGATTAACTTTATTACTGACGATTGCAATAATAACAGTAGCTACATTGCAGGCACAAACTACCAGAAGAGAAACAACACAGGAAGAAGTAAAAGCTTACCTTGAGAAGAATGTTTATCCTGAGTTGGAAAAGCAACAAACTAACTACATGGACAATTTGACCAAAGAAGAGCAATCAACCATAGAAACATTACGTAATACAAGACCACAAGGCAGAATGGGAAGAGGCAATATGCAGCCTGGATCATGTTTGGATGAGGTAAAGGAGATTACTGATAAGTATCCTGAACTAAATAAAGAATATATAGAATTTATTGATAATAATAAAGATAAATGGGTAAGTGACATTGACAAGATACACAGTGATAATAATATTACTGCAATGCGAAATAAGTCAGGACGTACTGGCTATAATGAGTTAATGAACAGAGTATCTGAACCTGAGTTCTTGCTATTGTGGGATCCTGAGAAACCTGTATTCAATAAAACAGGACGAATGGGAAAAATGCAAAGACCATGTTGCGGAAGAATGAATATGCAGAAGAAATCCGACCCAATAGATCCGGAGACAGAAGCAAAGGTTGATGAATACATCCAAAGCAATGTAATTCCTGTGTTAGTTTCTGAAAGGAAGAAGTTTGATAAAGATCTTACAAAAGCAGAACAGGAAACAATTGCTGATGCCAGAGATGAAGCTGCTGAGAGAAAAGCAGAGTTTAACAAATGGAGAGAAAGTGATGACTTTGTTCCTGGCAAAAGAGCTAATGATCCTACTTTTGATGAGCAAAGAAAAGAAATGAGAGATAAGATGCAAAAAGTAAGGGATATTGCTCAGGTTCATAGTACTGAAATTTATCAGGCGCTTAATAATATCAGAGGTAACCGTGATAAATGGCAGGAGGATATTGATGAAATAACAGGCGATAAGGATAGTTCTTATTCATCAGGAAACAAATTTATGAAAAGAATAACTCCCATATCATTTCTGATGCTGGATCCTGAAAACCCTGAGCTTCGCCAAACAGGTTTTAAGAAAAGTAATTGATTTCAAAGATATTAATGGAAGGCGTGCTTTTAAAGTGCGCCTTTTTTATTGATCCTTTCCGAATAATGAAGTTTCTAAAGTTCCATCAGTAGTAATAACACCACGGAACATTCCCTCAGTATTAAATGTCATGGTGAAATTACCATCCTTATCAACAGCAATTATTCCACCGTCTCCACCTTGATCAACAAGTTTCTTCATAATTACAGAATCAGCGGCAGCATTAAGTGAAAAACCGCGATATTTCATTAGAGCAGAAATATCATAAGCAACAACATTTCTAATAAAAAACTCACCATGACCTGTTGCAGAAACAGCACAAGTATTGTTATCAGCATAAGTACCGGCACCTATTATTGGTGAATCACCAATTCGTCCTTTCATTTTATTAGTCATGCCCCCTGTTGAGGTACCTGCAGCCAGATTTCCGTATTTATCAAGAGCAACAGCACCAACTGTTCCGTGTTTCTCACCATTAGTAAGTTGTGCTTTTACTTTTTGGAAGCTATTCCATCTTTTATCAGTAAAGAAATAGCTAGTATCAACAATATTTAATCCTTGATTCCTGGCAAAGATATCGGCACCATCACCGGCAATAAGCACATGCTTTGATTTTTCCATAACTGCACGGGCACCAAGAACCGGATTTTTAATAGTACGCACACTGGCAACAGCACCAGCCATGCCACTTTTGCCATCCATTATAGAAGCATCCATTTCATTTCTCCCCTCTTCTGTAAAAACAGCCCCTTTACCAGCATTGAAAAGAGGTGAGTCTTCCAAAGTTGTAATAGCTACTGTAACAGCATCAAGCGCAGATCCTCCTGAATTAAGCACTTCGCCTCCTTTTGTCAGGGCTTCTTTTAATTTGTTTTTATATTGCGACTGTGATTTAGCAGAAACATTTTCTTTGTTAATATTCCCTGCTCCTCCATGAATAACCAGAACATATTCAGGTTTTAAGGTTTCCTGATTTTTAGTAGTACATGAAAACAGTGCAATACTAATTAGTACAATACTTACCAGATTCTTCATTTTTCTGTTAGTTTGTTACAAATCCGCTGATTATTTCTTTAAGGTTATAAATACCGAACATATCGGCTGATGTTACCAGGATTACAACAACAATCACCCATTTTACAAAAGAAACACCTTTTTTAACGGCTAGTCGTGATGCAATTAATGCTCCAATTACAGCACCTATAGACATAATAAGACCATATTTCCAGTTAATTTCATTATAAAGCATAAAAACAATGAGAGTAATGGGAGCATAGGCAAGTACTATAAATACTTTAATAGCATTTGCTTTAATTAGATCAAAACCAGCGCTACCTACAATTCCGGCAAGGAGAAAGTAACCAACACCCATGTGAATAAAGCCACCATATATTCCAATGAAGAAGAAAATAAAGTAAGTCTTCCAATTAAGAGGTTTGTCACTGATTTCTTTTCTTCCATAGATATATTTTTCAGGCTTGTAAAAGATAAAAACCAACATAATTAACATTACTACACCAATGGCCTTCTCGAAAATATCTTCACGTATGTCAACAGCAAACCATGCTCCTACCAGAGACCCAAGAATAGCCGGTATAGCAAGATAAACAGCTTTTTTTGTTTCCAGCACATTTTGTTTTTTAAAACAGGTGGTTGCAGTAAGTGTTTGTATTGTTATTGAGATTCTGTTAGTACCGTTTGCTACGGGTGCTGGTAAGCCCAACATCATTAGAACAGACATAGATATGATGCTGCCTCCACCAGCAAGAGTATTTATAAAGCCAACCAGTAAGCCAGCAGTAATTAGTGCTACGATTTCTACCATATGATATGTTTAAAAAAGCTGATCATAAATAATCCAAATAGTATAATGGGTAATGATGTCAGTTTATATTCCCATTTCTTTTTTCTTTAATGCATCCCATCCCTGAGCTTGAATTTTGATTGAAACATTGTCGTTAGTAATCATGTTTTCTCCTTCTGAAGCATCAGTCATATAACCGATAACTGTTACTTCAGGAATATTTTTAATTTTTTCGTAATCATCTTGCTTAACAGTAAATAGTAATTCATAGTCTTCACCACCGTTTAAAACAGCAATTGAAGGTACAATTCCAAATTCTTTGGCAGTATCAAAAGTATCCTGGTCTATTGGCAGTTTTTCTTCAGAGATAACACATCCTGTATTTGACGCTTTACACAAATGAAGCATATCAGAAGCAAGCCCATCGCTGATATCAATCATTGATGTTGGAACGATATTATTCTTTGACAGAATATCAACAACATCGAATCGAGGCTCAGGTTTCAGTTGCCTTTCCAGAATATAATCATGACCCGATAATTCAGGTTGTATATTTGGATTAGCTTTGAAGGCTTTTTTCTCGCGTTCCAATACAAGCAGTCCTGTATAAGCGCCTCCCAGATCCCCGGAAACACAAATTAGTTCACTTGGCTGAGCTCCCTTGCGGTATGTTATTTTGTCTTTTTCTACTTCTCCTATTATAGTAGCTGAAATTACTAATCCTGATGAGCTGGATGTTGTGTCACCTCCAACAAAATCAACTCCATAAATTTCACATGCCTTTTTAATTCCTGAATAGAGCTCTTCAATAGCCTCAACTGAAAATTTTGCACCCACCCCTATACCAATTAACAATTGTGTTGGCTTAGCATTCATTGCAGCAATGTCTGAGAAGTTTACAACAGCTGATTTATAACCAAGGTGCTTTAATGGAGTATAAGTCAAATCAAAATGCACCCCCTCAATAAGAAGGTCCTTTGAGATAACAGTCAACATTTTGCTTTGGGGTTTTATAACAGCGGCATCATCGCCAATACCGAACAATGTTGTTTTGTTAGAGAATTTTATATCTGACGTTAATTTGTCAATAAGACCGAACTCACCAAGTTCTGAAACAGGTGTAAGTTTATATTCTGATTTACTCATCGTTTTTGATTTTTGACAAAAGTAAGTCAAATTTTTGTGAGTTATATGGAACGCAAACGATGACATATAATTTTTGGCTGATAAATATTTGATGTTTTTTCACAGATTTTTCAACTAAATTTATTGTGTTAAAACACATCTTTTCACTGCAAGAAAAAAATAGATTAAATTTGCTATGAGTAATAAGTAGTGTTTTTTTAGTGTGCAAATTAAAGCTTTAATAAATAAATAGTTATAACAATGATAGATTTGAAATTTGATTATACAAAAGCTCTTGATGTTATTAGTGAAGACGACATTTTTGCTTTTCAAAATGATATCAATAAAAGTATTGACAGTATTTGGAATCAAACAGGAAAAGGAAATGATTTTTTAGGTTGGGCGAAATTACCTGATAACCTTGATGAGGAGTTAATAAGCAAGATTGAAACAACAGCACAATCTCTTCGTAATAAATCAAAGCTGATGGTTGTTATTGGTATAGGTGGATCATATCTTGGTGCCAGAGCAGTTATTGAAGCACTTTCTAATTCATTTTCTTTATTGAAGAATTATGATAGCCCAAAGATACTTTATGCCGGACAAAATATTAGCGAAGATTATATGTCGGACCTTGTTGATATACTTGATGATATTGATTATTCGCTGACAGTTATATCAAAATCAGGAACTACCACAGAGCCTGCTATTGCTTTTAGAGTTCTTAAGAATCATCTGGAAAACAAATATGGAAAAGAGGAAGCCCGGACTCGAATTGTTGCTATTACAGATAGAGAACGTGGTGCCTTAAAACAACTTTCTAATGAAGAAGGTTATGAGACTTTTATTGTGCCTGATGATGTTGGAGGTCGTTATTCTGTGCTTACACCTGTAGGACTTCTTCCGATAGCTCTGGCTGGTTTTAATATCAGGGAACTAATTGATGGGGCACGTGCTATGAAAGCTCATGTGGAGGAAGATTATAGTATTAAGTCAAATCCTGTATCTGCTTATGCAGCTGTACGGAATGCACTGTATAATAGTGGTAAACAAATAGAGATAACAGTAAACTATGAGCCAAAGCTATATTATATCACAGAATGGTGGAAGCAGCTTTATGGCGAAAGTGAAGGAAAAGAAAATAAAGGAATTTTCCCTGCCGGTGTAAGTTTTACCACAGATTTGCATTCAATGGGACAGTATATTCAGGAAGGCCTGCGTAATAATTTTGAAACAGTAATATCTGTGGGAAAACCATCTTCATCACTTCTGGTGCCTTCTGATGAAAAGAATCTGGATGGTCTTAATTACCTTGCCGGACGACCATTACATGAAGTAAACCATAAAGCAGAAACAGCAACAACTTTGGCTCATGTGGATGGCGGTGTTCCTAATTTGCGTATTTATATTCCTGAAATATCAGAAAATACATTAGGCCAGCTGATATATTTTTATGAGATGGCTTGTGCTGTTAGCGGATATCTACTTAATGTGAATCCTTTTGACCAGCCTGGAGTAGAGGCTTATAAGAAAAATATGTTTGCTTTGTTGGGAAAACCAGGGTTTGAAAAGGAAACAGAGATAATTAATACACGACTTACTGAAGAAAATTAATATAGTTGCAGTTGTAATGTAATGATTAATTATCAATAGTTTTTATTCCAGAGTAATAAACTTAATAACCATATTTACAAAATATTGATGTTAAAATAATTCGTACCTTTGCCGCCCGTTTTAAAACACGTAAATTTTAATGATATGTCAAATATTACTATAGATAACGCACTACAATATAAAGTTGCAGATATAGGCTTAGCAGATTTTGGACGTAAGGAAATAGAGATTGCAGAAAAAGAGATGCCGGGTCTTATGTCAATACGTGAGAAATACTCTAAGGAAAAACCTTTACAGGGAGTAAGAATAACAGGGTCACTACATATGACCATCCAAACAGCAGTGCTAATAGAAACACTTGTTGCTCTTGGTGCTGATGTACGTTGGGCCAGCTGTAATATATTCTCTACTCAGGATCATGCAGCAGCAGCAATTGCTGCATCAGGAGTGCCTGTATTTGCATGGAAAGGTGAAACACTTGAGCAATATTGGTGGTGCACCAAGCAGGCTCTTTCTTTCCCGGAAGGTAAAGGTCCTCAGCTTATTGTTGATGATGGTGGTGATGCAACACTACTTATTCATAAAGGATATGCTGCTGAGAATGATCCTTCAACTCTTGATGTAACTCCTTCAAGTGAAGAGGAAGAAGAAATTCTGAAGATTTTGAAAGCTACATTAGCTGATGAACCAGAAAAATGGCACAACACTGTAAAAGAATGGAAAGGTGTTAGCGAAGAAACAACAACAGGAGTGCACCGTTTGTATCAGATGAAAGAAAATGGTAAGCTTCTTGTTCCTGCAATTAATGTTAACGATTCAGTAACAAAGTCGAAATTTGATAACCTTTATGGATGTCGTGAGTCGCTTGCTGATGGTATAAAACGTGCAACCGATGTAATGATAGCTGGTAAAGTTGTTGTTGTTGCTGGGTATGGCGATGTTGGAAAAGGATCAGCACACTCAATGCGACAATATGGAGCACGTGTTCTGGTTACTGAGATTGATCCAATATGTGCATTACAAGCAGCAATGGAAGGCTTTGAAGTAACAACAATGGAAGAGGCTATTAAAGAAGGTAATGTTTTTGTTACAACAACAGGAAACAAGGGCGTTATTACTGCTGAACATATGAGCCAAATGAAAGATCAGGCAATTGTGTGCAACATCGGTCACTTTGATAATGAGATTGAAGTTTATAAACTTGAAGCTATTTCCGAAAAGACCAATATTAAGCCACAGGTTGATAAATACACTTTTAAAGGAGGTAACTCAATATTCTTGCTTGCAGAAGGACGTTTGGTTAATCTTGGTTGTGCAACAGGTCATCCTTCTTTTGTAATGAGCAACTCTTTTACAAATCAGACATTAGCTCAGATTGATCTTTGGAAGAACAAAGATGTTTATGATATCAACGTTTATCGTCTTCCAAAATATCTTGACGAAGAAGTAGCGCGCTTACACCTTGAACAAATAGGAGTGAAGCTTACAAAGCTTTCACAAGAACAGGCTGATTATATTGGCGTGAAGGTCGAAGGACCGTATAAACCGGAACATTACAGGTATTAAGAAATACTTACTTATAGAATAAAAAAAGCCGACTCATAATTAAGTCGGCTTTTTTTTTGTAGTATATATATATTAAAAAGGAGTAAGTGTTATACCAACTGATATGGGATAAAGTTCTGGTCCTTTACCACGTTCAAAAATATCTGATATCTGATAATACCCGAATAAATTTACAGACTTATACCCGAATCTTAGCGTAAAGCCGTAAGCATAAGTTTCAAGGTGGCTGATAGTTTTTCTTTTAACTGTTTGGCGTCCAGTGTTATCACCAGGAATATCTCCACGATATTTATCTTTACTATTGGCTAAATAACGAATTTTAAAACCAACACCAAGTTTCATATCATTTTTAAACTTGAATTTAAGTTCCATAGGAACAGAAATATAAGTAAGGTTAAGTTTACTTCTTGAATATACTTCATTAATAGGAGAGAAAGTAATAGTATCGGCATTTATACTATCAATTCGAGTATTGCTGTACATATTATGATTATCAATGCCCAGTCCAATTGAGAAATATGTATTGCTTTCAGCGATTTGGAAGTTATACATTGCAAAAACGTTAACCCCTTGATTTATTGTTCTCAATTTCATATCCGCAGGTTTGTCCTGCCAGAGATCTGTAAAGAGATCAACGCCTATAGTTACTTTTCTTTTTGCACTTTCACTGATAACTTGTGAAAATGAATTACCAGTAACCATAGTTACCATTGCAAGTAATACTATTATTTTAATTCTTTTCATGTCTAAACCTTTTTGCAAATATAACCTATTATTGTTCCTTCTTATTGCTTATTAATCCGTCAAGTATTTTTTTTACTTTTCCTGAATTCCACCGTGCGGCACCTTTTTTACTTATTATAACATGACCATCACTGTCTATGATAAAACTAGCAGGAATGCTTTTACTGTAAAAATCTCCTGGTAAGGTACTGTTTAAAAAGAAAATATCTTGTGGATATTGCTTTGCATCGATAAAACTTTTTACTTTCTGAGGATTTTCATTTGAAACAAGAACAAAATTCACATCATTTTTATATTGTTCATAAAGATCAATAATTCCTGGTAATTCTGCTATACATGGAGGGCACCATGTTGCCCATACATTAACAAAAACAGGTTTGTTGTTAAAATTACCAAATTGTCTCTTTTCCCCATTAAGAGTATGTATGTTCCAGCTTTCTGCACTTTCGCTGATATGATACCTGTTTTCGGTTTCTAAAGTTGAAGGGGGTAGCGAAGTAAGTCTGATAAAAAATGATGAAACATCAATACGTGTTGAAGGTATTATCAGTAAAACAATTAGTATTACAAAAACAAAGTCAGATACAATACTGTACCACTTTTTTTTTGTGAAATAATCTTTTATTCGTTGTTTGATTGATCTTTTTGTCAAGTTAGATAAAGTTATTAAAGTTGAGCACGTTTATCGAGTAGTTCGTTAATTTGTTCTTCTGTAAGTTTTGGATTTTTAAGCATCTCATCAATTTGTGCTTTGGTTAATCCTTCACTGATTTTAAGTTTAGGCTCTTCAGTAATCTCTTCAACTACTGTGAATTCATCTTCTCCAAGCTGCTCTTTTAACTGTTTAACTAAATCACTCACCATTTTTTTTACAGGCTCACCAAACTGGCTTGTAAGTTGATGTCCTATTTGGTCTTTCATAGTTTCGTAGTTGCTAAAGAAGAATTGGAATTGCTTGAGCATCATTCCATCAATACCAGGGACGTCATCAAGTGACTCTGTTTCAACAAGCTTTTTGAAAAGCCTGAAGAGTTCGTCTAGATCCTTTTTAAACTTATCATCTTCCATAATGAGGCAAAATTAATAATAATCTTTTAAGCAAAAGCCTTAATAATTCATAAATAAAATGCTAAGTACTGTAGTACATAAGTTTGCGTGTGATTAGAAATAGCTATTCTTGTGTATTGCCTTTCTCTACCTCTCTAAACTTTACTGAATACAAAATTGCTTCAAGTTGGCGCAGAAGATCACGTTTTTCTTTATTGGGGTGATATACATAACCCATCAGAGTAATTATTTCTGAATAATCAGGATTAGTAAATGTATAACTTATGAACGGGCCTCCCATGAAGTCTTGTTTAACAATCCATACACCTCTGATTTCTACAGCATAGTCAATGGGATAATCATTAATAATAGTTCTTTTTGCAGGAATATATTCTTCATCTAATGACATATATGATTCTTCTGTAGGGCCGGGAATATATTGTGCGAGATCACGGTTTGATCTGGCAATAATACTTTGTTGCGAGAATTGTGCTTCATCCATATAAGGTTCGGAAATAATTACAATGCCCTGACTATAATCAGATACTTCTTTACGTATCCACATAAATCCGGGTTCGGTTTTAGCAACATAAAAGCCTTGTGGGATAGTAATGTCAATGTTGTGCTTTTTTAATACAGAACTTCTAACTTTGTTTCTTGAGCTTGGTCTGAACACATTAAGAATTCTCTCTCTTTCAGCTTTATTAAAACCTGCAATGATTTCTTCATAATACAAATGAAATTCATCGGCAAGCAATCGTGAAGAAGGGGTATTCATTTTTATTATTTGCTGAGGTGAAGCCCATTTGTTTACCGATGTTTCTACAGTTACATCTGTTGCATTATTATCGATGGAAATAATTAGCAGATTACGATGTTTCTTAAACATATCAGAGAAATTATTAATGGTGATATGGGATAGATTAAATATTGGTTCTGCCTGCATAAGACCATATTGAAATTCTCCCAGATAATGTTTAATTGTATCACCAATCATACTCTCCCATTGTTCATCATTTTGTAGCACTACTAATACTTCTGATGTGTTACCTATTGACCGTGGAAGCCCATTCTTTTTTATATTCTCATCACATGAGGTGAACAAAAAAATAAATGTTATAAATGTGAGTGCTGATATTTTTATTGTTCTCATATTTTTAAATTTACCATTTTGAGTTTTGTCACAATTGATGTGCCAAAATGGTTACTTATTTCTTTTACTTTATTAGTGATTAGCTTAAAACAGCCACTTTAATTTTTTGTCCTGGTTTCAGTCTTCTTGTGTTTATATTACTATTGAGAGATTTGATCTTATCAACTGTTACACCATCATATTCTTTAGCAATATCCCACAATGTGTCTCCCTTACGTACTACATGATACAAGTATTTACCTTCTTTTACCGAAGCTGGTTTTTTATCTGCAGGTTTGTAAACAACAAGCTCTTGTTTTGGATATATTCTTGAACTTCTGAGGTTGTTCCATTCTTTAAGGTCAGTAACAGTACATTTGTATTTTTTTGCAATGATTGCAAGGTTTTCGCCACTTTGAACCATATGCTTTGACTGCTCTGAAGATCGCATAACAGGAGTTGTGGTTTTTTGATAATAATTACTACTACCTGCTCCATAAAGGACTAGTTTTTGACCCGGATATATTGTATTGCTTCTTAGATTATTCCATCTTTTTATTTGATTGACGTACACATGGTATTTTTTAGCAATATAGCCCAGATTTTCTCCGCTTCTTACAATGTGAATATTACGGTCTTTGGCTTTTTTTACTTCAGCCAGTAGCTTATCACGTTCGATACCTTTTATTGTTTTATATGCGTAAAGTTGCTGTTCATTATTAAGATATTCATCTACATAGTCTCTGGGTAGACGAATAACATATTTTTTTTCTTCCGTTGCCGGGATAATTTCTCTCTTAAATTGTGGGTTTAGAAACTTAAGCTCATCCATCGGGATGCCTAACATTTCATTTAACTGATCAAAAGCCAGTACATCACTCACTGTTACAGTATCAATATCATAATAGAACATACCTGGTTCCAGTGGTTGAATATTATGTTCGGGAGCATAATTCATTACGTAGTTTACTGCAATAAATGCCGGGACATAACCTCGTGTTTCGCGTGGAAGGAATGGCCAAACAGCCCAATAATTCTTAGTTCCTCCTGCACGTCTTATAGCTCGGTTTACATTTCCCGCTCCGGAGTTATAAGCTGCCAGCGCCAGTGACCAGTCGCCATAGATGTCATAAAGGTCTGACAGATGTTCGCAAGCGGCAATGGTTGATTTGTAAGGATCGTAACGATCATCAACAAGTGATGTTACTTTTAATCCGTATACTTTTCCTGTGCCATACATAAACTGCCATAAGCCTTTAGCTCCTTTATTAGATCCTGCTCCCGGGTTAAGTGCTGATTCAACAATTGCCAGGTACTTTATCTCAAGAGGCATATCATATTTATCAAGCTGCTCCTCAAACATTGGAAAATAAATTTGAGCAAGCCCAAGCATTTTTGCTGTAAGCTTTCTTTTTTTTACAGCATATAAGTTTATGAATGTCTTTACTTCTTGATTGTAAGTTAGCTCAATGGGTGTTTCAATGTTTAATTGTTCAATGCGCGTATTATATAAGGAGTCAGAATACTGAGGTATTTCTTCTTCGGTGAATGCTTGAGTTATTGTGTCGGTAGTATCTGTCACAAAATATGATCGTGCATAGAATTTAACATATGCGAGACTGTCCAGTGTTGTAAGGATTTCTGAATCTCTGATGAGTACATCAAAAGTTCCGGTAGTATCAACAGGTTTGGTTATTTCATTGGTTGCCAGCTTTAGAGAGTCGTTTGAAACAACTATTGTTGAATCTTCGATAACAACTCTAACACTGTCAGTTGTATCTTGTGCAACAACGAAATCAGTAAAAATAAACGGGAGTAATATGATTAAGATATATCTTATTTGCATAGATTTTGTATTAGAAAATGTAAAGTCCGCGCTTATAACAACGCAAATCGATGCAAAAATATTGGAATTTTAGAAAAGTTCAACAGAATTATTAATGAATGATTGAAAACCGCTCGCTCGTTGTATGTTCTATATTTTACTTTTTAATTCTTTTGTCCACTTTTCAATTCTTTCTTCTGATAGCTTAAATTCATTGTCCATATCCAGTGCAAGGCCATAAAACATGCCGTTTTCCTCACCATCGGAATCAGAAAAGCGGTAACCTTCTGTTGACCATTGCCCAATTATTGGAATCCCTGCATTATCCATTTCTTCTTTGTATACACCAAGACTGTCAACAAAGTGATCAGGATATAATATTTGGTCGCCCAGACAAAATGAAGAGGCTGTAATTTCAGGTTTTTCTATTTTTTCAAGCTTTCTGAAAAAGTTATTCCATTCATTATCGGCTTTTGCATCCATCCAGTCCTCTGCCCCAACTGTTGAATGGCCGAGGATCATATGGCTATAATCTTTAATAGTATCAATATTGAAACTTACGAGATCAAAAATATCAATGGTATCAGAGTCAAATTTTTCATAAACCTTATGGGCTGCGTTTTCTACATTACCACCTTTTCCCCAGTATAAAAGTACTATTTTTTTCATGTTCATATTTTTCTGTAAAAATAGAAAAAGTTAACGTATGATAAAAGTTAAATGTATATAAAATGTACTATCATCGAATATCAATAACACAATAATTACACTCTTTTTAGTTAATTAAATGATGATGTACATATATTTGCATAAATTTTAGATTATGAAGAAATTTTACCGGATACTGGCATATGTTAAACCTTATTGGGGTTACGCTACGTTAAATGTGTTTTTTAATTTGATGACAATTGCGTTTTCAATATTCTCATTTGCAATGCTTATCCCTTTTTTAAACTTGCTTTTTGGAATAAATGATCTCGTTACTGTGAAGCCTGAATTTGGTTTAAGCACTGATGCTCTTCTTGGGTACGTCAATTATCATATTAGTCAGATTATTATTAAAAGCGGACATGTGAATGCTCTTGTATTCATTTGTGTTATCCTAATGATTTCATTGCTTTTCAGAAACATTGGAAGGTTTTTTGCTATGTATTTTATGGCAAATGTTAGGATTGGTGCTGTTAAAGGTATCCGTAATGATATTTATTCGAAGGTTTTGATTCTTCCTCTTTCATTTTTCTCTCGTCATAAGAAAGGGGATATAATTGCCCGTGTTACCGGTGATGTTCAGGAAGTGGAATACTCAATTATGAATTATCTTGAAATGCTGGTGCGTGATCCTGTAATGATTATTGCCTATCTTGCTTTTATGATTAGTTTGAGTCCTCAACTTACTCTGTTTGTGCTCATTCTTCTCCCTGTTGCCGGGTTTGTAATTGGACGTATTGGTAAAAGCCTTCGACGTCAGTCAAAAGTGGGACAAAATATGTCGGCTGGATTGTTATCTATTATTGAGGAATCTATATCAGGATTGCGTATTATCAAAGGCTTTAATGCTATTGATTACTCAGATGATAAGTTTAGAACATCAAACAATTTGTATTCGAAAGTTTTATTATGGATTTATCGTCGGCGTGATCTTTCATCACCTCTTAGTGAGTTTATGTCTTCAGTGATAATTATTGTTGTTCTGTGGTTTGGAGGACAGATGGTGTTGTCAGATTCTCCTTCTATTCAGGCGGCTGACTTTATTACCTATATTGTTGTGTTTTCACAGATTATTCCTCCTGCTAAAACATTTACTCAGGGCTTTTATTCTATTCAAAAAGGTATTGCATCTGCAGAAAGGATTTTCGAGATTCTGGATGCAGAAGAGGTTATTGAAGAAAAACCTAATGCTATATCAGTTAATGAATTTTCTTCAAAAATAGAATATCGCAATATTAGCTTTAAATACGAAGATGACTATGTTTTAAAAGATATTAATTTAAAGATTGAGAAAGGTAAGGTAATTGCTCTCGTTGGTGAATCAGGTGGAGGAAAGTCAACTATGGCTGATCTTCTTCCTCGTTTTTATGATGTTAATGAAGGAGAGCTATTAATCGATGGACATAATATTAAGGATATGAAAATTGATAATGTACGTGGATTAATGGGCATTGTATCGCAAGAGAGTATCCTTTTTAATGATACTATCGCTAATAATATTGCATTTGGTAAGAAAGGAGTAAGCGAAGAGGATATTATGGAAGCGGCAAAAGTGGCTAATGCTCACGATTTCATAATGCAAACTTCGCAAGGATATAAAACTAATATAGGAGATCGTGGAACTAAACTTTCTGGAGGACAACGCCAGAGGTTAAGCATTGCTCGTGCTGTTCTTGCTAATCCGCCTATTCTTATCCTTGATGAAGCTACTTCTGCTCTTGATACAGAATCAGAGAAACTTGTACAGTCTGCACTTACCAACATTATGAAAGACAGGACGACTGTTGTTATTGCACATCGTCTGTCAACTATACAGCATGCCGATGAAATTATTGTGATGAAAAATGGTGAAATTGTTGAAAGAGGAACTCACACGCAACTTATTTCTTTAAATGGCGTATACACTAGATTACAGAATCTGCAGGCTATAGATTAGACTAAATAATACATACATGAGAGATAGTATTAAAATATTTGTTTTTTTAATGTTTATCATGTGTTTATTGGTGTCATCTAATGTATTCGCTGATGATGATATAAGAATCCCTGTGGTTGAAAAAGGCTCTCTCGATTTAGTAAACTGGAATTTTGAGGAGAATGGTTTCTTACCTTTAGAAGGAGAATGGGCTTTTTATCCGGATACTCTGTTGTATCCTAAAGATTTTCCAACTCCGCTTAATCCGTCATACCCGTATTTTCCTTCCTTATGGTCTGAAATCGAAGGTATGAATTTATCTAATTTTGGATGTGCAACTTATCTTCTTAACATTGACATTACTCCATCAAACAAACTGATGGCAATTTCATTACCTGATTTTTACACATCTTATAATCTTTTTCTTAATGGAAGATTGTTTGCGTCAAATGGAACTGTAGGTTGTTCAAAAGAAGAACAGGTCCCAAAGTTGCTTCCGCTGACAAGGAGTTTCCTTCCTGATACAACAAATATTCAGCTTGTATTACAGATTTCAAATTATTACCATAGTAAAGGGGGAGTTTCAATTACTCCGGAATTGGGTACTGCTGATAAGTTATTAAGTGCTCGTGATTTTGAATTGATAACTGATATGCTTCTTACCGGATCTCTTATTATGGGCGGACTTTTACTGCTTGGATTATTTCTTTTCGATCGTCAGGATAAGGCTGTTCTGTATTTCGCTCTTTTCTGCCTGGTTTACAGTTATAGAATTATTGGTACAGAAGACTATTTTCTTCATCAAATTTTCCCAAATTTAAGTTGGCACTTAACTGCAAGACTTGAATACATTACTCTTTATCTCAGTGCTTTGTTTTTTATGCAGTTTCTTCGAAATATTTATCCAAAAGAAACATCAAAGATAATGGCACGTATATTAATAGTTACTGCTCTTGCTTTTTCAGGATTAACTATTGTTTTGCCTGGTTATCTTTTTACTCTTTTACTTGGTCCTTTTCTTATATTATTGCTGGTTTATATTCTTTATGTCAGCTTTATCATTGTATTTGCTACTATTCATAAAAGAGATGCTTCTGTATATGCTCTACTGAGTTTAATTGTGCTGTTCATAGTGCTTGTAATTAGTATTTTTGGTTTTCTTGGGCATTATAGAATTAATCCTGGATTTTTATTTGCAGGTTATATGCTCTTTTTCTTTTTTCAAACATTAATATTGTCGTACAGAATTGCGAATTCATTTAAATCTGCTAAAGAAAAAGCTGAATCGGGAGCTAAAGCTAAATCACAGTTTCTGGCTGTAATGAGTCATGAAATTCGTACGCCAATGAATGGTGTGGTTGGAATGACAGGCTTACTTGAGAAAACAAAGCTTGATGAAGAACAGGAGGACTATGTTAATACAATCCGACTAAGCGGAGAGAATCTTCTAACAGTTATTAATGATATTCTCGACTTTTCGAAGATTGAACAAGGTAAAATGGAGATTTTTAAGGTAACTTTTAATATAAGACAAATTGTTGATGAAGTTGTTACTTTGCTTTCTTTACCTGCCTCAAAGAAAGAGCTTAAACTAGATGTTAAAATTGATGATGATGTACCTGAGTATATCATATCTGATGATAAAAGGCTTAAGCAAATTCTTATTAACTTGATTAATAACGCAATAAAATTTACTTTCCAGGGTAAGATAAGTATTGTTATTAGTATAAAAGAAAAAATAGGAGGTCGGTATACCTTACTGTTTTCAGTTGAAGATACAGGGATTGGTATTTCGGCTAAAAATATTTCGAGGTTATTTCAATCATTCTCTCAGGTAGACTCATCACGTACCAGGATGTTTGAAGGAACAGGTTTGGGACTGGCTATTTCCAAACAGCTTGTTGCTCTCCTTGGTGGAAATATATGGGTTGAATCGCAAGAAAGTGTCGGATCAAAGTTTTATTTTACTATTGTTGCTGACAAGGATTTTCCTCCCAAAAGGAAAGAACAAAAAGAATCTTTTAAAAACATTAACAAGATTAAGAAATTAACTGAAGCTAAATATCTGGTAGCTGAAGATAATTTGATAAATCAAAAAGTAACTGATTCGATTCTTAAAGGTTTTGGTATAAATGCAGATATTGTTTCTAATGGCAAAGAAGCAGTAGAAGCATGCCGTATAAAACATTATGATCTTATTCTTATGGATGTTCAAATGCCTGAAATGGATGGCCTTCAAGCTACACAACAGATACTTAAATGTTATAAAGATAAAAATAAAAAGCCACCTGTGATTCTTGCTATGACGGCAAGTGTGCTTCAGGAAGATCAAGACGAAACAACAAAGGCCGGAATGTCGGGTTTTATTTCTAAACCTGTTTCTCCTGAAGAATTGAAAGTTACTCTTGAGAAGTGGATTGGTTAGTTCCTATTGAATTATTTGAAATTTATCCCAGTCGTTACCAACATTAAAATTACTACGAAATTTATTTATATCCTTTGCAGATAGTAAAGCTGTAATGTTTTCTTCAGTAAACTCTTTTCCCGCTTTTAAAATTTCTCCTTTTGGACTTACTGCCATTGAGTCCCCTGAATAGGTATTCCCTGGTCCATCGTTTCCCACACGATTAACTCCTATTACATATGACTGGTTCTCAATTGCGCGTGCCACAAGAAGTGATTTCCATGGATAACTCCTTACTGCCGGCCAGTTTGCTGTATATATGGCCAGGTCATATTCAAACTGATTGTTCCTGAAATTATTTTTGCTCCACACCGGGAAACGAAGGTCATAACATACTTGTGGCAGAATCTTCCATCCTTTTAGTGTAATTATTTGTCGCGAAATACCAGGAGTAATTTTTTTATGTTCACCACCCATTGAAAAAACGTGACGTTTATTATAACAAATTGTCTCTTCTTCAGGAAATATCCATACAAATGTGTTAGAGTAACTATTATTGTTATCCGTTAAAAGTGAGCCCGCAATAACTGCTTGTGTGTCTTGCGCTATTTTCTTCATCCATCTCAGAGTAGGGCCGTTATTTGTTTCGGCAAATTTATCCGGGTTCACCGGAAAGCCTGTTGTAAATGTTTCCGGAAGGATGATGAGATCATGATTTGAGAAGGCTCCTTTTATTTTGTTTTCAATATTATCCCTGTTCTTTTGAGGATCTTCCCAAAATATATCTGTCTGAAGAAGGAGTACTTTTAAATCTTGCATAGTATTTCGGCTGCACTTTTTAATGTCTCTTCTGTTTTTGCAAAGCAGAAGCGTAAGGTGTTATTATTTTCGTGTGTTCTATAGAATGAGGATGTAGGAACGCCAGCAATACCATGTTCTTTTACAAGCCATTCAGCCATTTCCATTTCAGGTTTATTTGAAATATTGCTGTAATCGAGCAGCTGGAAATAAGTGCCCTGGCATTTCAATGGTTTAAAACGACTTTCTTTAATAGCATCAATAAAATAATCGCGTTTCTGTTGGTAAAAGTTTCCCAGTGATCTGTAGTTATCCTTATTTTGAAGATATTCGGCAACAGCATATTGGATAGGAGTGTTTACACAGAAAACTGTAAACTGATGTACTTTTCTGAACTCAGCTGTAATGTTTTGCGGTGCTAAAACAAAACCCATCTTCCAACCTGTTGTATGGAAGGTTTTGCCAAAGGATCCAACAACCATACTTTTTGATGCAAGATCCGGAAAACGGCAAATGCTCTCATGTGTTTTACCATCAAAAATCAGATGTTCGTACACTTCATCGCTAAGAATAATTATATCACGGCCTTTGATAAGGGTTTCCAGCCTTTGCATGTCCTCTTTGCCAATAATGCTACCTGTGGGATTGTGTGGTGAGTTGATAATGATCATTTTTGTATTGCTTGAGATCATTTTAGGTAACTCATCCCAGTTTATACTATAGTCAGGATATTGAAGGCGTGCGTATTTTACCAGCCCACCATTAACAGTTACTGAGGGTGCGTAACTATCATAGGCAGGTTCAAATATTATAACTTCATCACCTTTTGAAATTATTGAAGATATGGCTGAAAAGATTGCCTGAGTTGCGCCTGCTGTTATTGTAATTTCCTTGTCAGGATCATATTCAGCTCCATGATTATCCAGAAACATCTTTGAAAGAGCTTGTCTTAATGCAGGGACACCTGGCATTGGGGCGTATTGATTGTATCCCTTTCTCATATAATGTGTAACAAGGTCTATTAGCTCACTTGATATGGGAAAATCAGGAAAGCCCTGACTTAAATTTACAGCGTTATATTCTGTTGCCAGCCCCGTCATCACTGCAAAAATTGATGTACCTGTTTGTGGTAGCTTGGTTGTTATTGTTCCTTCGTATGGATTCATATTAGGAGTTTTATCAGGCAAATATAGTATTAACCATTATATGCAATAGGTTTATGAATAAAAAAATTAGATTGTGTTAATAATTAAAGTGGGGAGAGAACGACCCCACTAATAAATTGTTATTTCATTAGTTAGACTTTCTAAAAGGACACATTTGTATTTTCGTAAGCACAAAACATATCTCTGATGCGCATCAAAACTCATCCTGATGCGCATCAGAAACAATCCTGATGCGCATCAAAATGATTTCTGATGCGCATCAGAACATTAATAACACAAGTGAGAACAGGTGTTTCCTCTTGTGAAAACAGGTGTTTCCTCTTGTGAGAATTATTGTAAGAATTATTTTGCGTATTTAATATTCAGGTTACAAGCATATCATTAATTGTTATGTGCAGTATTTATTACTGGTTTGTAATCAACTAACTTTTCATAAGTTAATAATATCTACTTTTCAAATAAATACTCTGCTATAATAACAAGGGGTATAAAGGTAAATTGCATGAAAATTTTGCTTTATCTATGATAATTGTTTTTGAGATGGGTGAGATAGTGTAAATGTAAGAATATGAGGGCTTTATGGTGTAATATGCACTAAAAAGCTACAAGAGGCATAATCTTTTACTTTAAACTTTAAATTTTAAACAAAATTATTATTACTAATTGATAATAAAAGCCTTAAGTGGGGTCGACTTGACAAGGCCTCTAAAATTTTGTATCTTCGCAAACTTTTTGTAATAAAGAGGATAAAATAGTTAAACGGGCGAGTAAAGATACAAATATTAGTCACTGTGCAAGTAGAAAGAGAAATAATTTTACAATTAATTAGAACTAAGCTGCAAATCAGAAAGATTGATCATAGTATTTTGCCTATAATGAAAATAATAATAGATGAAGCTTTCACAATTTAAATTTGATTTACCCAGAGATTTGATTGCTGATTTTCCTGTTGAAGACAGGGACATGGCAAGATTAATGGTTGTTAACAGACAAGAACGTACAATAGAGCACCGTAAATTCAAGGATGTTATTGATTATTTTAATGAAGGTGATGTTTTTGTACTTAATAATACAAAGGTTTTTCCTGCCCGGCTTTATGGTGAAAAAGAAAAGACCGGAGCAAAGATAGAGGTGTTCTTGTTACGCGAATTAAACAGGGAAAGCAGATTATGGGATGTTCTTGTTGATCCTGCCAGAAAAATAAGAATTGGTAATAAGCTTTATTTTGGCGAAGATGGTTCTCTTGTTGCTGAGGTAATCGACAACACTACTTCAAGAGGTCGTACTTTAAGGTTCCTTTTTGACGGTCCTTATGAAGAGTTTAAAGAAACATTGCAGTCGTTGGGTGAAACTCCGTTACCAAAAATTCATAAACGCCCTGTTGAAGATACCGATAGCGAGCGTTATCAGACAATCTATGCTAAATATGAAGGTGCTATTGCTGCTCCTACTGCAGGATTACATTTTTCTCGTGAGCTTTTAAAAAGACTGGAAATTATTGGTGTGGAATTTGCTGAAATAACTTTGCATACAGGTTTGGGGAACTTCAGAGCCATAGAAGTAGAAGATCTTACAAAGCATAAATTTGATTCTGAAGAAATGATTATTGATCAGACTAATGCAGATATTATTAACAGTGCAAAAAGCAACAAAAAAAGAGTTTGTGCTGTTGGTACAACAAGTATGAAAGCATTGGAAACTGCTGTTTCTATTACAGGTCAGGTTAAACCTTATAAGGGCTGGACTAATAAATTTATTAACCCTCCTTATACTTTCAATACAGCTGATGCAATGATTACAAATTTTCATCTGCCTATGTCTCCAATGATGATGATGGTAAGTGCTTATATCGGTCACGACTTCCTGAAACAGGTGTACAAAACAGCTGTTAAAGAAAAGTATAAGTTCTTTACTTACGGGGATGCGATGCTTATAATCTGATGATTCCTGAATTACATCTGATTATTATTGCTGCCGGAAACGGACAAAGATTTGGCAGATCATTGCCCAAGCAGTTTTCTGTGTTGGGAGGTGAACCACTTTTGTTCCATACTTTCAGGGCTTTCTCCGATGTGAAAGATATACAGTATACCCTGGTTCTTAATAATGATTATGTAGAATTCTGGAAAGAATTATGTAATAAATACGGGTTTTCTGTCCCTCACAATATTGTTGTGGGAGGGGAAACCCGTTTTCATTCGGTAAAAAATGGATTGCAGCACATATCTGATGATTCAATTGTTATAATTCATGATGGAGCAAGACCTTTTCCTTCATCTTCAACCATAAGAAATGTAATTGAGAAGGCTGTTGCAGAAGGCAATGCTGTTCCTGCAATTGATGTATGGGAAGCTGTTAGGATTTTTTCCGGAAAGGAAAACAAGCATATTGACAGAAGTCGGGTTAAAATCATTCAGACACCACAGGCATTTGATGCTAAAAGATTGAAACAAGCATACTGCATAGAATTTGATAATTCCTTTGTGGATGATGCCATTGTTTTTGAAAAGGCAGGGAACCCAATTAATATTGTAGAAGGTAATCCTGAAAACATTAAAATTACATATGAGCAGGATATGGCAATGGCAGAAATTATTAGAAATGGAATGAAAAGAGAAGATAATTTGTGAGGGACTGCTGTAGCTGTAACACAATATACATAATCAGAATAACTGAAAAGTACTAAGTGAAAGAGATTCATTTATTTGATAACACCGTTGAACAAAGATAGAATACCTACGGTGCATATTCTCTGCTCTTCCATGTAAATTTCCCCGTTAAGGATTTAATAGCAACAAATACAATGTAAACAGGATATATAAACTCAGAAAGCAAAACAATAAGTTTTAAATGACCCTTTTTAGTAAAGCCTATTGCACTGCTTAACAAGGGCAAATCAATAATGAATTTGGCAAGTACAAGAAGGAATAAAACAGGAAACAAAACCGGAATGAAAAAACAAAGTACCATAAAACCGCACAATACCAGGTTATAAATAAAAACTATAAGAGCAACAGCAACAGGCCATATTACCGAATACCCTTTGGCCTTTGAGGCCCATCTGATGCGTTGGTTTAAAAAAGAAGAAATATTGCCAGGTGGATTTGTGCTTACAATTGCTTCCTCATCTTTTACAAAGCCAACCGATTTATTTCCATATTTCTGATAAATAGCATGGATAAAAAACACATCATCGCCTGAAGCATAATTGTTTCTTTTGTTATTTTCCATTAATGATAGGTAGTCCTCTTTATAAAATGCCATATTTGCAGCGTTTCCCATTAATGGTAATCCTGCACCAATAGACCCGGCACCTGATGCAACAAGACTTAGGAAATCAAGTTCATAAAATTTTGATAGAAGAGAGCGCTTACGGCTGTATACAACAGGTCCTGTAATTACTTTGTACCCTGATATCAGATAATCTGCCATTGTCGGGATCCAATATGGTGTTATTGTGCAATCACCATCTGTTGTAATTATTATTCCGCCTTTAGCAGATCGTATACCATCAATTACTGCACTTTTCTTACCCTTACCGGATGACTGTACCAGTTTAATATTGAAGTCCTTATTATTATTCGTAAAAGCATCAATTAAATCAACAGTATTATCATCTGAGTTATCATCAATAATAACAATTTCAAAATCGCTTTTTTTATATCTCTGATTGACAAGCTCCCCGAGTAATTTGGTAATATTCTTGCTTTCGTTACGTACAGCAATAACAATGGATATAAAAGGCATCTCATTGTTTTTATTTGTTTTAGGTGCTGATAATGCATACCATCCCAGAGTAATTATAGCTATTATAATAAGGTAGGCAATAGTTGCCCCGAAAATGATATACATAAATGTACTAATTGCCATTGTTCTTTCTGAAAAACCTGAGGTTAAAGATAAACAAAGTCCCTGTAACTGCAGGAAGAATTATATTAAAAAGCCACAGAAGAGTAGAAGCAGAGACCACCATTACAGCCATTTCCTGATTCCATAAACCAATTTTCTCGAAATGATGTTGGAAAACAAACAGACTTACAGATCCTCGTACACCAATCTCAGTAAGTGCAATAGTAGGAATTAGAGCAAGGAAGATATAGACAACTGATACCAGCATCATAGAAACAGGATAAGAAACAGGAACTTCAAATAGTCGTAGAATTAGAAAAAACTGCAGGGAAAAAACAATGTATCGCAACATACTAATCATAAGTACCTTTAATAATTCACTGTTATTGTACCAGGAGAAAACGGAAGAATACTTTTCAATTTTATCAGCATATCTGCCACTTATCTTCTTAAGAATACCAGCAACAACAGAAAAGTTGAGAAAAGCAAAAATAGAAACAGCAATCACTAAGACTATCAGAATAATAGTGCCAACATACAACCATGAATTAATGTTTCCCGATATAGATATGTATTCAGGGTAAATGAATGCAATAGAAATAAGACCGAATATAACAGTTGTAAGTAGTTGAGCAAGGCTTCCAAGTATAGTAGATAAAACAGCCTGAAGCCTGTCGGCTTTTTTTAAAATAAAAACACGACCCAGATAATCTCCAACTCTGTTAGGCATAATCATACTAACAGTAATACCAGTAAGTACGGCTTTAAGCGAATTCCATATAGAGACTTTTTCCAGTTTTGAGATAAGAAACTTCCACTTTATACTTTCTAAAAGCATATTAACAGGAATAAGTAAAATAGTAAGAGAAAGCAATACTCCTGACAAAAAAGAATAATTAAAGTTTGTGAAGATATAAGTTATGGAACTAAGATCCTTTTCATAAATCAGCTGGTCATAAAGAAAATAAACAGATAAAATAACCGCTGTTATTTTGATAAGATTGTTATATGTTTTCCTTAGTTTTGTTCTCATATAAAATATTTAATATTTGGAAAGAATAATTCTCGGCATAGATCCAGGCACAAACATATTGGGATACGGTTTAATTTATCAAAACAAAAACAGTATCAGCCTTATTACCATGGGAGTACTTAAACTTACCAGCTATGATAACCATGCGTTAAAATTAAAAAAGATTTTTGAAAGAATGCTAGGAATTATAGAAGAGTATAAACCTGATGAGATCGCCATTGAAGCACCTTTCTTTGGAAAGAATGTACAATCGATGCTTAAACTGGGAAGAGCACAAGGAGTAGCAATGGCTGCAGGGCTATATAAAGATGTACCAATTTTTGAGTATTCACCAAAAAAGATCAAGCAATCTGTAACAGGCAATGGAAATGCCTCCAAAGAACAAGTTGCGTCAATGTTACAGAGCATTGTGGGTTACAATAATCCTCCTGAATACCTCGATGCTACCGATGGTCTTGCTGCTGCTGTATGCCATTATTTCCAGGGTAGTGGAATAAAGAAAAGTACAAGTTATTCAGGATGGAAAGCGTTTGTACAGGATAATCCTGACCGATTGACAAAATAAATTTAATTAAGATGACATATCCCCATCGGTATTTTACTGATAATTATAATAAGAATTCTAAACTATTATCAGAAATTAACAATAAGCTTAAAAAGATATCATTTTATCGCGTTATTTTATTTTTAGTAACAGCGATAGGAATTTATATTACAATAGCGAATGGATATCCAATTGCAGCATTGTTGTTTAGTACAGGCATTGTAGTCTTTGTTTTAATGATAATCAAACAACTCAGGTTGGAAAAGCAGAAAAAGCATGTAGAAATTCTATGTAAAATAAATATGGATGAATTACGCCTTATGAAAGGCGATTTCTCTACTGCTGATCCAGGAAATGAATTTGCTGATACAAACCATTATTATACAGATGATCTTGATATTTTCGGAGCGAAATCAGTTTTTCAATTAATTAACCGTTGTTCTACAAAACGAGGAAGGATAAAGCTTGCAAACAGATTAAAAGAACCACTACATGATATATCCCAATTGAAAAAAAGGCAGGATGCCATTGCTGAACTAAAGGATATTCCTGATATAAGACAGAGTTTTCAGGCAGAAGGAATGAGTTTTTCTGAGAAAGCAAATGATATAGAAAATATTATTAGCTGGGCTGGTGATAATACCAAAATGTTTGATACGATTTTTTACAGAGTGTTTTTAATACTGAATCCATTATTAGCCATTGCTATTATTGTAATGATATATTTTGGATTGCTTAATTTTACTGCTTTTCTATTGTTTATGATAATTCCGTTTGCATTAATCGGTACAAAACTGGCGGTGTTAAACAAAATTCATAATCAGGTAAGTAATAAAACTGAGATTTTAGCAGGTTATACAGGATTGTTTAATATTGTAGGAAAGAATAGTTTTAATTCTGAATTATTACTACAAACAAAAAAAGATTTGTGTGGAGATATTTCAGCTTCAAAAGCAATATATGAACTATCAGGGATTACAAAATCAATGGATTATCGTTTGAATATGATTGTTGGAATATTTCTGAATTTGTTTTTGCTTTGGGATATAAAACAGGCAGTCAGGGCAGAAAGATGGAAGAAAGAGTATTATAACAAATTAGATACCTGGTTTGGAGAGCTGGCATTAGTGGATGAGTTACAAAGTTTTGCTGGCTTTGCATTTAGGTTTGGAGATGCCGTATTTCCTGAGTTCTCAGCTAAAACATTTGAGATTAATGGAAAAAACATTCGTCATCCTTTAATTGATCAAAGCAAATGTATTGGCAATGAACATATAGTAAATGGGTGGAATGAGTTTAGGATAATAACAGGAGCAAATATGGCAGGTAAGAGTACTTATCTAAGAACCATAGGAGTAAATATTGTTTTAGCACTAACAGGTAGTGTTGTGCTTGCTGATTCTTATACAATTTATCCTGTTAAAGTATTTACAGGAATTAAAACAACTGATTCTATTCAGGATGGAGAATCATATTTTTTCGCTGAATTAAAAAGATTAAAAGAGCTGATTGATCACCTTGAAGAAGGAGAAAAGTTATATATAATTTTAGATGAAGTGCTCAGAGGTACAAATTCCGCTGATAAGCAAAAAGGATCAATGGCATTAATTACACAATTGTTGCATCTTAGATCTTCAGGAATAATTGCTACACATGATCTTGCATTGGGTAAACTTGCAGAGAAGTTCCCTGGAAATGTAGTTAATAATCGATTTGAAGTAGAAATAAGTGATAATGAGTTGGTTTTCGACTATAAACTGAAGGAAGGAATATCACAAAACCTCAATGCTACATTCTTAATGAAGAAGATGGGGATTACAGTTTAGAGATATAATACTTATAAATACTAAAGGAGTTTTGTATTACGTTTGTAAATAAATGGTTTTGTGCTTAAATTTGCACAGAAATTTAATACTTACTACAATGGACGATCAGAAAGAGCTTATAAACAAGAAGGAAAATTCCGGATCAAATATCTGGATGTATGTTCTAATGGTAATAATGGCACTATGTATTATAGGAGTATCATTATGGCTGTTGTCTGTTAAATCAACCATGAAAGAACTTCTCGCCGAGAAAGAAGCACAGAAAGTGGAGATAGAACATGAACTGCAATCCCTCATGGTTGAACATGAAAAGATAAAAGCTTCTTACGGTGAGGCCAGTGATTCATTGATGGTAATGGATAGCATTATTCAGGCTAATGCCGTAGAAATAAAAAAAATGCTGAATTATAAATGGGAGTATTATAAAATCAAGAAAAAACTTTCGAAGCTACAGGTTATTGCACAGGGTTATGTACG
The DNA here is from genome assembly GCA_963676635.1 of Bacteroidales bacterium. Classification (GTDB taxonomy): domain Bacteria; phylum Bacteroidota; class Bacteroidia; order Bacteroidales; family F082. The sequence continues at coordinate 2,419,565 of OY781105.1, read as the reverse complement.
CCAGATGGACTCTATCGTAACTGTTAACAGGGATTTAACAGAGGAAAATATTCAGATTAAAGAAGAAATCAGAATTGAGAAAAGAAAAAATCAACAACTTGAGAAGCAAACCGTTGAGCTTACAGGCATTGTTGATGAGGCATCTGAATTGAAAGTCTATAGTATAAGTGCAGATCCTATCCATAAAAAGGGAAGTGGTAAAGAAATAGTAACGGATAAAATCAGAAGGGTTGATCTTGTACGAATATGCTTTACTGTTTCTGAAAATTCAATTGTTGAACCCGGAGAGAAAACCCTGTATGTAAGAATAGCACAGCCTGATAAAAAGATACTTGTTGAGAAACGTGATGATGATCATTCATTCACTTATCAGGGAGAAACACTTCAGTATTCAATAAAAGAAGAGATTGATTATAACAATGAATCCATGAAGATGTGTGTAAGATGGCACAAACGCACTACTCAGGAGATGCAACCTGGGTTATATCATGTTGATATATTTGAAGGGAATGCTAATATAGGTCATGCTCTTTTTGAGCTGAGGTAAGTAAATCGGCAATAAAATAAAAAGGGAAGATAATAGATTGTCTTCCCTTTTTATTTGTTTAGTTGTTAAATACTATTTCTTCTTTTTACTATATCTTTTCTTAGGCATATTCTTGGGGTCTTGTGAAATCTTATAGCATTCTTCAAGCGTAAGTTCTGACGCTTCAGTTCCCTTAGGGATCTTGAAGTTCTGTTTATCAATTACAAGATATGCACCGTAACGTCCGTTAAGAACCTGAACCTTTTCATCTTCAGGGAATGTTTTAATAACCTTTTCTCTGTCGGCTTTACGTTTTTCTTCAATTATCTCAATAGATCTTTCCAGACTTATAGATGCAGGGTCATCACCTTTTTTTATACTGAAGAATTTACTGTTATGCTTAACATAAGGACCAAATCTTCCAATAGCGATACTAACTTCTTTTTCTTCATAATTACCAAGAATACGAGGGAAGTCGAATAATTTAAGAGCTTCATTAAGAGTAATTGTTTCAATACTCTGATTTTTACGTAGCCCTGCGAACTTAGGTTTCTCCTCTGAGTCAGTATCTCCAATTTGAGCAAGAGGGCCGAATCTACCAATTTTAACAAATACATTCTTTCCTGATTCCGGATCTGTTCCCAACAGTCTTTCACCTGAGAATTTCCCCGAAGATTCTTGTGTGTTCTCAATCTTTTCATGGAATGGTCCATAAAAATCTTTGATAATCTCATTCCATACCTTGTGACCTTCTGCGATTTCATCAAATTCTTTCTCAACATTAGCAGTGAACTGATAATCCATAATGTTTGAAAAATGCTGAATCAGAAATCTTGTTACCAGTGTACCAATATCAGTAGGGAAAAGTTTTGACTTATCAGAACTGATGTTGTCATAAAGAGTAACAATATCTATTTTACCATCTTTAAGAGTAATATTTTTTACTTCTTGTTTACCCGGATCACGTGTATCTTTTACAACGTATTCTCTTTTTTGTATTGTAGAGATAGTTGGAGCATATGTTGAAGGTCGCCCGATACCAAGTTCTTCCATCTTCTTTACAAGGCTTGCTTCTGTATATCTTGGTGGGTGTTTAGTGTATCTTTCTCTGGCATTTAGTGCAATGAGTGATAATTTATCACCAATATTAAGAACTGGTAATAATCCTTTGTCTTCACCATTTTCATCATCAGTACCTTCAAGATAAACTTTGAGAAACCCATCAAATTTAATGACTTCACCAAATGCCGTAAAATCTTTCTCAGAACCAGTAGAGTTAATATTAACGGTTGTTTTTTCCAGAATTGCACTACTCATCTGAGACGCTATTGTACGCTTCCAGATAAGATCATAAAGTCTCTTTGCGTCATTAGTTCCCTCAACACTTTGATTGCTGATATATGTAGGACGAATTGCTTCATGAGCTTCCTGTGCACCTTTAATTTTATTGGAATACTTCCTTGTTTTAACGTATTTCTCACCATAAAGAGATGTAATTTCATCTTTAGCCATTTTGATAGCTGTATTAGATAAATTTACAGAGTCAGTACGCATGTATGTAATCTTTCCTGATTCATACAACTGCTGTGCAATGCGCATTGTGTTTGCAACAGAAAATCCGAGTTTACGGGAGGCTTCCTGTTGTAAGGTTGATGTAGTAAAAGGAGGAGCAGGTGACTTTGTTCCTGGTTTTTTCTCAATATTTCTTATGTCAAACTTAGCTCCTATTTGATGTTCCAGGAAACTGTAAGCTTCTTTCTCTGTCTTGAAACGATCAGGATATTCAGCTTTAAACATCGATTCTTTTGAATTCTCAGGAACAAATTCTGCAACTATTCTGTATGAGGATGTGCTTTTATGGTTTTTAATCTCATTTTCACGCTCAACAATTAAACGAACGGCTACTGATTGTACTCTACCTGCTGACAGCGATGGCTTTACTTTCTTCCATAATAACGGGGAAAGCTCATAGCCAACAAGCCTGTCCAATACACGGCGTGCTTGTTGTGCTGATACAAGGTTTTGGTCAATAGTTCTTGGGTTTTTGATTGCATTTACAATAGCAGATTCTGTAATCTCATGAAAAACAATTCTTTTTGTATTTTCATCTTTGAGCTTTAAAGCATTAAACAGATGCCATGATATAGCTTCTCCTTCGCGGTCTTCATCGGAAGCAAGCCATATTGTTTCTGCTGTTTTTGCAAGCTTTTTTAATTCTGTTATTGTTTTCTTTTTATCAGGGCTGACCTCAAACTTTGGTTCGAAATCATTCTCAATATCAACGCTTATTTTAGTCCTGCTTAGATCCATAACATGACCAAAACTTGATTTCACCACATAATCTTTACCAAGAAAACCTTCAATTGTTTTTGCTTTCGCAGGTGACTCAACAATTACGAGATTCTTTGCCATAATACTTATTTTTGAATGATTTTAACTGACTTTTACTTTGTTTTTAGGATAAAAATCAGGCTGCAAAAGTATATAATTCTTGATGAATCAAAAAAAATATCAAAATTCTTTGACATTTTTAACACAGAAAATATGTTAATTAAGACTGCAATCTAAATCGATAACTATTGTTTTGAAGGACATTTTATGGAAAAAGGTGCTTATATCTTAATATATATTAATAGGAGTAGAAAGAAATTTACTTGATTTTGCAATAAATACAGATTTTGTTATGAATAATAAGTTAGTCAAAATGCTCATAAACAGGGTTGTGATGCAGAGTTGTTAGTTGAGAATATTATATTATTGTAACTTTTTCTTTTTTCTTTTATATTCTTAAAAAAAGAGTAGATTTGCAGAGACCATTCCAAGTTTTGAATATTTAATAAAATAAATATTGAATTTTAATGAGTACATTTTTCCAAAAGAGCTTTAGGTTCATTATGTGGGCAGGGATAGTTTTGCTAATGTTATCATCCTGCGTACCGCAAAAAAAGATGCTTTACCTTCAGGTTAAAGATGAAACAGACACTATCACTACTTACCAAAACGAACGTAAGATTGAATACAAGGTGCAACCCGGAGATAATCTTTTTATCAGAGTTGTTACGCTGGACGAGCGTACTACTTTGTTGTTAAATCCATTATCTACAGGGTCAAATAATATTAGCAATGATGCGTCTGTTTATCTTAACAGTTATAATATATCTGAAAAAGGTTATCTCGATTTTCCAATGCTTGGAGAAGTCTATGTAAAGGATTTAAGTACAGAGCAAATAACTGCTAAACTTCAGGATCAGCTTAGAACTTATATGAAAGAGTTTATTGTGGTTGTTAAGCTTGTAAACTTTAATATTACTATGCTTGGTGAAGTACAAAGGCCTGGACAATATAAGATATATCAGGACAATATTAACATCTTTGAGGCTGTTTCAATGGCTAGTGACCTTACAGATTTTGCTAATCGAAATAAAGTTGCTATTATACGCCAAACAAAAACTGGTTCTGAAGTTGTTTATGTTGATATGACTCAACGTGATATACTGGCATCTGATTATTACTATCTAAAACCTAACGATATAGTGTATGTTCAACCTGTAAAGGGAAAACAGTTTACTTTTGCTAACTTCCCATATGGCGTTATATTTGGACTTATCTCATCAACAATACTCATCCTTACTTACGTGAAGTAATAAATATTTGGAAATGGCAACAGAAAATTTTGATATTGTACAACAGAAGGAAGAGACTATTGATATAAAAGCTCTCTTTTTTAAATTTGTAAGATACTGGTATTTATTTGCTTTAACATTGTTTGTAGCAATAGTTGTAGCATTCTTGTTTAACAAGTATACTAATCCTGTTCATGAAGTAAGCACAACTGTGCTTGTTAAGGATGATAAAGGTGCGTTGGATCCTTCTTCGATGCTCGGAGGTCTTGGTTTAAGCAATACTCAGCAGAATGTAGAAAATGAAATTGGAATTTTAAGCTCCTTTTCATTATCATATCGGGCGATTCAAAGCCTTGATTTTGAGGTCTCCTATTTTGAAGATGAAGGGCTTATACATCGTGAATTGTATGAGTCGGCTCCTTTTGAGGTGATTATGGATACATCATTTCCTCAATCTGTTGGGCTTAGATTTTACCTCCATTTTGTAAATAACAATGAATATACTATTGAAGCCGATGGCGAACTTATTAAGCAGTATAATTTTTCGAATGCTGAATATTCAAAGGAAGAACTGGATAAAGTAGATTGGCATGAAAGCTATCGGTTTGGTGAAGAAGTAAAAAGCCATTTGGGTTGTTTTAAAGTTATTCTGAATGAAAAGTTTAACCCGGATGAAGATTTAAGTAAGAATTTCTATTTCGTTTTTAATGATTATCTCTCATTAACAGAATCCTTCAGAGGTTTTGATATTGAGCCGATAAATCGTGAAGCATCAATTCTGGAGATTAAACTTAAGAAAAACAATACAAAAAAAGCCGTTGACTTTTTAAATAGGTTGACTTATGAATATCTCCAGAGAAGCCTTGAACAAAAAAATCAAATAGCATCTAATACTATCGATTTTATTGATAATCAATTAAAGGTTATCTCTCAATCTCTTAATAAAGCTGAAACAGAACTACAGAATTTTCAATCTGAGAATGAAATAATGGATCTTGATTTCCAGGCTCAGCAGGTATTTACCTACATTGAGGATCTACAAAAACAAAAAGCTGAACAGGAAGTTAAAGCAAAGTATTATAATAATCTCAAAAACTATATTGAGGAAAACTCTCAAGATTTATCAAAGCTTGTAGCTCCATCTGCAATGGGTATTGAAGATCCTGTACTTAATGCTTTAGTGGGGCAGCTTATTGAACTTTATAAAGAAAAATCTGATAAATTACTTGTTGGAACTGAAGTTAACCCAACAGTCATTAGTCTTAATAACCAGATACGGACTACACAGAATGCTATTCTTGGTAATATAACAAATATTATTCAGAATTCTGATCAGGTTCTGACTGATATAGATGAAAGAATTGCCGAAGTTTCAAAAGAAGCCAGTAATCTTCCTGTAACACAAAGAGAGCTTATCAATTTTAAACGTCAGTTTGATTTGGCAAACAATATCTATACTTACCTTTTGGAGAAAAGGTCAGAGGCACAAATTACTAAAGCTTCTAATATGCCAGATAATGAAGTGATAGATATTGCACGTGATGAGCTAAGTAAACAGGTGTTTCCTAAAAAATCTCTTAACTATTTCATCGCTTTGATTCTCGGGCTTGTGTTTCCAGTGGTTTATATTCTTGGTAAAGACTATTTTAATGATTCAATTATTGAGAAAAAAGATGTTGAAAATGCAACAAAATTCCCTGTAATCGGGCAGTTATTGCATAACACGAAAAGTACTCAGTTAGTCGTTTTTGATTCACCTAAATCAAGTGTTTCTGAGGCATTCAGATCTCTTAGTACTAATATTCAGTATATGGCCAAAGGTAAAGAGAAAATTACTTTAATGGTAACTGCTGATATGGTAAGTGCTGGTAAAACATATGTGTCAATTAATATGGCCAGTATTTATGCCCAGTATGGGAAAAAAACTGTGCTTCTTGGTTTTGACCTTAGGAAACCTAAAATTTATCAGGATTTTGGACTAAGTAATAATGTTGGTATTACATCATACCTTATTAATAAGGCTACTATTGATGATATTATTCAACCTTCTGGGAAGAGTGAATATTTGGATATAGTTATGTCAGGACCAATTCCTCCTAACCCTGCTGAGCTTATTGCTTCGGAAAGGAATGCTGAAATGTTCAGAGAACTGCGTGAAAGGTATGACTATATTATTATTGATACACCTCCTGTTGGGCTGGTAACTGATGCTTATCTGCTTATGGATCATACTGATGTTAATCTTTTCCTTGTACGACAAGGCATTACTAATAAAAAGGTATTTGCTTCAATCATTCAGGATATTGAAGATCGTGGTATGAAAATGGCAATTGCTATTAATGATATCAAACTTGGTGGTGGTTATGGTTATGGCTACGGTTATGGCTACGGTTATGGCTACGGCTATGGTTATGGCTATGGTTATGGTTACGGTTATGGCTACTATACTGATGATAAGCCGGAAAAGAAGAAATCTTTTTCTAAGCGTCTTTTCAATAAAGTCTGATTCTAATCGTTTTCTCTACCAAATAACTTTGATACTATGGCAAATTTTGCATTAATTGGTGCAGCTGGTTATATTGCACCACGACATATGAAAGCTATCAAAGAAACGGGTAATGAGCTGGTTGCAGCATTGGACCCAATGGATAGCGTAGGTATTATCGATAGTTTTTTTCCCAATGCAGATTTCTTTATTGAACCTGAACGCTTTGATCGTCACCTTGATAAGCTAAGGAGATCTAACAATAAGGTGGACTATGTTAGCATTTGTTCGCCAAATTATCTTCATGATGCTCATATTAGAATGGCCTTGCGAAATGGTGCTCATGCTATATGTGAGAAACCTCTTGTTCTTAATCCTTGGAACCTTGAAGGGTTGGAGGAAATTGAAAGGGAATCAGGAAGGAAAGTCTACAATATACTGCAACTGCGGCATCATAAGTCGATTATTGATCTGAAAAACGAAATCAGTAAGCTTGATAGCGATAAGATTCATGATATTGATCTTACTTATATAACATCACGTGGTAAATGGTACCACTATTCATGGAAGGGAGATATTTCTAAATCAGGTGGTGTTGTAACAAATATTGGTATTCATTTCTTTGATATGTTGGGTTGGATCTTTGGTGATATGGAGTCTTCTACTTTACATTTGTTAAAAGAAGACAAAGCTTCCGGGGTTCTCAGACTTAAAAATGCTAATGTGCGTTGGTACCTTAGTATTGATAAGAATGATTTGCCGGATATAGCTGTTAATGAGAGAAAGCCAACTTACAGATCCATTAAAGTAGATAATAAGGAATTTGAGTTTAGTGGTGGGTTTACTGACCTTCATACTGAAAGTTACAGAAATATTATTGCTGACAATGGTTATGGTATTGCTGATGCCAGAAATAGTATTGAAATTGCTCACCTTATCAGAAATCAGGATATAACACCAGATAAAGGTGATAAACACCCCTTAAACATATTATGATCGTTAATGAAAAGAAATGGTATGCTGTTTATGTAAAGTCACGTACTGAGAAAAAAGTGGCTGTTGAGTTTGATTTTAAGCAGGTTGATTATTATCTTCCTCTTATCAAACGGTTGAAGAAATGGAGTGATAGAAAAAAGTGGATTGAAGAACCACTGTTTAAAGGGTATATCTTTGTTTTTGCTTCTCAAAAAGAATACTTTGATATACTACAAACTCCCAATGTAGTGAAGTATATTACTTTTGAAGGAAATGCTGTTCCTATTCCTTTAGTACAAATTCATGCTATCAAGCTTTTTCTCGAAGATTCTGAGCCTCCTGATATAAATACTGCTGATCTTATGAAGGGTCAGGAAGTAGAGGTTATCTCTGGAAAGCTAACAGGCCTTAAAGGTAATTTGGTGGAGGTTGATGGTAAGCAGAAAGTTAAAGTGATGATAGAAACTGTTAACAGCAGCATTGTTGTTAGTATTCCTAAAAACAAGCTTAGGATTTGTTAATAATCAAGTTGAAGCTTTCTTTTTATTGACCTGCTGATGAATATTTCATTAATGAGATAAGTGGATGGGTTTTTTCTGTAATATTTATCTCAAAATTGTATTTTTGTAATCTAAAATATTAGTAATGGACATTCCTTCATATTCAATTAATAATTTACGGGAGCTTGAAGCGGAATCTATTCATATTATTCGTGAAGTTGCCGCGGAATTTGAAAATCCTGTAATGCTTTATTCTATTGGTAAAGATTCATCTGTAATGGTGCGTCTTGCTGAGAAAGCTTTTTATCCCGGTAAGGTGCCTTTTCCTTTAATGCATATCGACTCCAAGTGGAAGTTTCGTGAAATGGTTGAATTTCGCGATAGTTATGCTAAAGAAAAAGGTTGGAACCTTATAGTGCATTACAACAAAGAGGGGTTTGAATCTGGTATAGGTCCATATACCCATGGTAGTAAAGTTCATACTGATGTTATGAAAACTCAGGCTCTGCTTGAAGGTCTTAACAAGTACAAGTTTGATGCTGCTTTTGGTGGTGCCCGTCGTGACGAGGAGAAATCTCGTGCTAAAGAACGTATTTACTCTTTCAGAGATAAGTTCCATCAATGGGATCCAAAGAATCAGAGACCTGAATTGTGGGATATTTATAATGCTAAGGTTCATAAGGGTGAATCTATTAGGGTATTCCCTATCTCTAACTGGACTGAACTCGACATCTGGCAATATATACGACTGGAAAATATTCCTATTGTGCCTCTTTATTATGCTAAAGAACGTCCTATTGTTGAAGATAATGGTAGTCTTATTCTGGTGGATGATGATCGTATGCCTAAGGAATTAAGGGATAAAGCTGAAATGCGTATGGTAAGATTCAGAACCCTTGGTTGTTATCCGTTAACTGGTGCTATTGAATCTGAAGCGGATACTATCGAAAAGATTGTAGAAGAAATGATGACTGTTACAAAGTCTGAACGTACAACACGTGTTATTGACTTTGATCAGGAAGCTAGCATGGAACAGAAGAAGAGAGAAGGGTATTTCTAGTTACTGGTTTCTCTCCTTGCATAACATTGCTTTGCTATAGAAGGATTTTACTAATTGGTGTTTAATCCTTCGGGATTCATAACAAATATTATAAATAACCGAATATAAACACAAAAATGGACATAAAAGAATTTCTTGATCAGGATCAAAAAAAAGACTTACTACGGTTGTTAACTGCTGGTAGCGTTGATGATGGTAAGTCAACTCTTATTGGAAGATTGCTTTTTGACAGTAAGAAACTTTATGAAGATCAGCTTGATGCTTTGGAGCGTGACTCTAAACGGGAAGGTCATGCTGGTGAAGAGATTGATTATGCTCTTTTGCTTGACGGATTGAAAGCAGAACGTGAGCAGGGGATTACCATTGATGTGGCTTATCGTTATTTTTCTACAGCCCGTCGTAAGTTTATCATTGCTGATACTCCGGGTCATGAACAGTATACCAGAAATATGGTTACTGGTGCGTCAACTGCTAATCTTGCTATTATTCTTATTGATGCAAGGCAAGGTGTTATAACACAAACGCGCCGTCATACATACATTTGTTCTCTTTTGGGAATTAAGCATATCGCTCTTGCTGTTAACAAGATGGATCTTGTTGATTATAGTGAGGATGTGTATAACAAGATCTGTAAAGATTATGTGGATTTTGTTGTTCCTTTGGATATTCCTGATGTGAGATTCTTCCCGCTATCGGCTTTGAAGGGTGATAATGTTGTTGAGGTCTCTGATCGAATGCCTTGGTATCACGGTAAAAGTATTCTTGAACATCTGGAAACAATTCATGTAACTAGCGATAGAAATTTCAATGATTTCCGCTTCCCTGTTCAGTATGTTGTTCGTCCTTCTCTTGATTATAGAGGGTTTGCTGGTAAAATGTCTTCTGGTGTTGTCCATAAGGGTGATGAAATAATGGTTCTGCCTTCTAAGAAAAAGTCTGTTGTTAAGGAGATCGTTACTTATGATGGTAATCCTGATTATGCATTTCCCCCACAGTCTGTTACAATTACTTTGGAAGATGAGATTGATGTCTCTCGTGGTGATATGATTGTGCATCCTAATAATATGCCTAAAGTTGAGCGTCAGTTTGAAGCTATGATGGTGTGGATGGATGAAGATAAAATGAATCCTTCAACGCAGTTCTTTATTAAGCAGGGCTCACAAACAACGAAAGCCCGTATTGATAAAATCCGACATAAAGTTGATGTTAACACTCTTGAAAAAGAGAGTGCTGATACTTTTGAATTAAATGAAATTGGCAGAGTGGTGGTTACTGCTGTTAAACCTTTATTCTTTGATACCTATAAGAAGAATAGACAAACGGGGTCGTTTATTCTTATTGATCCTATTACGCATAATACTTGTGCTGTTGGTATGATTATAGATAAGGTGCATCATGAAAATATGCCAAGTAAAATTTTTGATGCAGAGAAAATAACAAATGGCATAGGATTGATCTCTGAACAGGAGTTTAAGAATGCTTATAACCAGAAGGCTGCTACTGTCTGGATTACTGGTTTGCATGGGTCGGGTAAGAACAACCTTGCATATATGCTGCAACGTCAACTGTTTGACAGCGGGGCTGTTGTGATGCTTCTTGAAGGTAAATCAACCAGAATGGGGTTGTCAAAAGAACTCGATTATTCTCCTGCCGATAGAGCTGAGCATCTTCGTCGTGTGGCTCATACTTGTCGATTGCTTAATATGCAGGGAATTATTGTTATTGCTTCTTTTGTGTCTCCTGATGAGTCAATCAGAAATCAGGTTGGTGAGATTATTGGTGAAGATAACTTTCATTTGGTTTATGTTGATGCTGATGTAGACTTTTGCAGAAAGAATGATAAATATGGTATCTATCAACTTGCTGATGAAAATAAAGTCAGATATATTCCGGGAATAGATATGGAATATCAGATTCCGAAGAGTCCTGAATTAAGAATTGATGCCAAAAAAGATCTTGATAAGAATATTGATGAGATATTAAACTTGTTACAGGAGAAAGGGATCTTTCCGTTATAGATAGGCTCTATTTACGTCCGTAATCAGCATGTATCTCTCCCCAGTTCTCAGTATCCCATTTTAATATTGGTACTCTGAAGGAGTATGTTTTTAGCCAAAGAATTGCATTATCAACGGCTTGAAACAATTCCTTGTTTGTATTTGTGCGCTGTAGCTTTGTGTTTATTCTCATATTCCTTACCCAGGCAATTGCCGTTTTTGAATCACTGTAAATGGGATACTTTAGCTTGTTTTTTCTAAGCCATGCCAGTGCCAGTACTATCGCCAGAAACTCTCCAATGTTTACCGTCCCCATTTTGTAAGGGCCGCGTGCAAAAAGCTCTGTGCCGGTATCTGTAAAAACGCCGCGGAATTCTAATGTGCCCGGATTGCCTGCACATGCTGCATCTACTGACAGGCTATTCAGATTGGGTTTGCGTTCGGTGGTAAGTGAATGCAAATCTTTCTTGCCTTTTAATTCTTTTATTTCCTGATATGACTTCGCATAGGCTTGTTCTGCTTCTTCTTTGGTCTTGAATGACTTGTACTGGGCATTTTCATATCCTGTAACTTGCTTTTTGCACTCATCCCAAGTAAGATAAATACCGGGAGAGTGTCCTCTCCATACAACATAGAATTTCTTTTTTGTGCTTTTTACCATATGCCAAAAATAGTTACTTTGTTGATGTTATAGTATATTTGCTGAAAAATAATAAAATAATGAATCGTATATTGTCAGTTATTGTTCTTTTAATACTTCTTTCAGGATGTAGTAATAATACTGTTTTCAGAGATTATGTTACAATGGATGATGTTAGCTGGAACAGGCATGAAGTGCTAAATTTTGATATGGAAGTGGAAGAGGGCAAGTCTTATGATTATTATTTCTCTTTACGTCATCATACAGATTTTCCTTATAGTTTTATCGAGATTGTTGTTATTTTTAAAACGCCAAACGGAGAACGACGTTCTAAACAATATCATTATTCTCTTAAAAATAAAGATCTTAATTGGAAAGGTGATGGCATGGGTGAACTGTGGGATATTGATCTTCCTATTAGAAAAAATATGAAATTCAGTGAATCAGGTATGTGTACTATTACTATTGAAAACAAAATGCATCGTGTGGAAATACCTGGTATTATTGAAGTAGGACTGGTTGTTAAAGAGTCGGAAAACAAAGATAATTGATTCTTTCTTTAAGTATTGATCATTGATATTTTTCCTATTTTCGTTATAATTTTGGACTTACAGAGCATCAATGGATATAAGAACGTATTTATCACCACTTCAGACGGAAAAGCTTGCGCTGGAATATAAATCAGGTCGGCACCGGCTTGCTGATATTGTTGAAAAATATACAGCTAAAGATGGGTTCCCTGATCTGGATAAAGCTGATATTGCTATTATTGGTGTGGGTGAAGAACGGGCATCATATAATAAAGGTTGTAAAAATGCACCTGATAGTGTCCGCAACTATTTTTATGGCTTATTCTCGCATTGGAATAATTTAAATATAGCTGATGTTGGTAATATTATTCCGGGCCATAGCGTTGAGGATACTTATTTTGCTCTTAAAGAGGTTATAGCCGGGCTTCTTAAGAAAAATGTGGTTGCATTGATAATTGGAGGAACTCAGGATCTTACCTATGCAAATTATCTTGCATATGAGAATATTGGCAGAATAATTAACATTACTGCTGTGGATCCTGTCTTTGACCTTGGTCATGATGAACATGAACTGAATAATAATTCTTATCTGAGTCATATTATTCTTCATCAGCCTAATTTCCTGTTTAACTATACTAATATTGGATATCAAACTTATTTTGTTGATCAGGATTCGCTTGTGCTGATGAAAAACCTCTATTTTGATTCTAATCGTCTGGGCAATGTGCGTTCTGATCTGGAAGAGTGTGAACCAATGGTGCGTAATGCTGATATTTTGAGTATTGATATATCGGCTATCAGACATGCTGATGCTCCGGCTTCTGTTATTTCTATGCCAAACGGTTTTAATGGTGAGGAGATGTGCCGTATTTGTCGTTATGCCGGAATGAGTGATAAACTTACAAGTATTGGTCTCTATGAACTAAACCCTGGTTTGGATGAGAATGGCCAGTCGGCTCATTTGTATGCTCAGATGATGTGGTATTTTATTGATGGTTTCTCCAATAGAAGGGATGACTTTCCGGATGATAATCATAAAGACTATGTTAAGTTTAAAGTGCAGATCGATAATTTTGATGATGAGTTGCTCTTCCTGAAAAGTAAAAAAACAGAACGCTGGTGGATGATTGTGGGGGCTAAGGATGGTGTTAGCCAGAAATATCGTCGTCATCAGTATGTACCTTGCTCTTACGATGATTACCAGTCTGCTCTTAACCAGGAACTACCTGACAGGTGGTGGAAAGTGCAACAAAAATTAATGTAATTTCTTTAATTTAAACTGATTAGTTCAAATAATTTTTCAAGTTATTATTGATCAGAACAATTATCTGATGGTTATTAATGGCTTATTGTCAGTCTTGCCAGATAATTAAAATGGTTGTCTTCTATTATCTTCTCGCAATTAAAACCACACTCTTCAGCAATCTCCAACAGATTTCCGAAATCAATATATAACCAGTGAAACATCTCACCGATTACATTATTATATTCAATTTCATATTCTACTTCACCGTAATATTCTTCATTCAAATTGATTGAATAACCACCATCCTCATCTTCATACAAATACATAAGATCTGATGAGTCAAGAATAAGCTGTCCACCATCATTTAATAATGTTTTTGCCTGTAACAGAAAGTTTTTGAGACCAGCTAAGTTTTTGGTAAAACCAATGCCATTCATAAGCATTAATAAGGTATCGAATTTACCTTCTTTGAAATTAAAGATATCTGAAATAACAGTATTTTTAATTCCACGTCTTTTCATTACATCAACAAAACCCGGTTTAATATCAAGTGCGGTTATATTAAACCCTTCATTTTGAAGGTATAGTGAATGTACACCTGATCCGGCACCTATATCAAGTATTTTTCCTCTGCAAAATGATAATGCTTTCTTCTCTACTTCAGGCATTTTGTTGAAGTCCCTGAAAAAATATGAAATCGCAATTTCTTCAGTCTCTCCCTTGTTGCAATGAACAATAACTTTTGCATCTTCTTTCCCGTTAAGGTAATCGTAAAATGCTGATTCAAAAGGATCTGGCATTGTTGAAATTTTTTTGCAAGTTAGTTAAAAATTAAATACATGAGTAGCGAGCTGTAAATACATCACTACTTCACAAAAAATTTTAATTTGTTTAAATATTATCAGCAGAGTATATTTGAAATAACATAAATTTCCATTTGAGAAATCGCTTGTTTTCACTTGTAAAATCACTTATTTTCTCTTGTGTAAATACTATTCTGATGCGCATCAAAAACTATCCTGATGCGCATCAGAATCATTTTTGATGCGCATCAGGATAGTATTAGTAGAAATGAAAAGTAGTCTTAAGTAAAGAGAAAAAAAAAGTAGGAAAAGTTAATAGATATAATTTAAAAAAGGCTGTCAGGTCGATTCACTTTTTTCAATAGATTTTATGTTGTCGATTATAAAAAGTATTACTTTTGTTCGCAAAAATACGAATGATATATGGATATATCAGAGAATCAGGAAAGTCAAAAAAGACTAGCACGTTATGCAAAAGCCATGGGACATCCGATACGTATCTATGTTTTGGAATTGCTCTCAAAACAAAGCTGTTGTTATAGTGGCGATCTGTCTGAAGATCTTCCTATTGCTAAATCAACTTTATCACAGCATCTTAAAGAGCTTAAAGATGCCGGGCTTATTCAGGGTGAAATAGAATCTCCTAAAATCAGGTATTGTATTAACAGAGAAAACTGGAAAGAAGCTAAAATGCTTTTTAATGAATTATTGAAATATTAAAAAAATTTAGATATGATGTTCGTTATTTTACGAACTACGAATTAAAATGAATGTATTATGGAAATTAAAGTATTAGGAACAGGGTGTGCAAAGTGTAAATCTTTGGAAAAAGTTACCCGTGAAGCAGTAGCAAGCTCAGGTATTGATGCTGATATCACAAAAGTAGAAGATATTGTCGATATCATGAAGTTTGGTGTAATGTCAACACCAGCTCTTGTTGTTGATGGTAAGGTTGTTGTCTCTGGCAGAGTGCCAAAAATGAAAGAAATTGTTGAACTTATAAGTAATTAAAAATCTGCAAAATGAAAACTATTTCAAATTTTACATCATTAATGTTAGTTGTTTTAACCGTGGTACTATCGGGTAGTGTTAATTTAGTTAATGCTCAGGATAGCAGTTCTGAAACAGCAAAAGTTACAGTGTATTATTTTCATGGTACACATCGTTGTCTTACATGTCAGGCAGTTGAATCAGTATCAAAAGAAGTTGTTGATACATACCCGGCAAATGAAGTTAAGCTTATTTCTCTGAATCGTGAAGAAGAAGAAAATAGTGCGCTTGTGGAAGAATATAAGATCAGTGGTCAAACATTACTTGTAACGAGTGGTGGTAAAACAGAAGATCTCACAAATAAAGCTTTCATGTTTGCACGTAGTAAACCTGAAAAGTTAAAAAAACTACTTGCTGACACCATTGATGAAATGCTTAAGTAATGGATTTTCTCCTGGATTTCTTTGAATCTACAGAATGGCCTGTGCTATCAGCATTTATTCTTGGATTAATGACAGCAATAAGTCCTTGTCCGCTCGCAACAAATATTACTGCAATCGGATTTATAAGCAGAGATATACAAAGTCGCAAGGTATTTATTAACGGGTTGGTTTATACTCTGGGAAGGGCCATTACATATACTGTAATAGGATTGCTATTCTATTTTGGTATGAGTCAGTTTGAGTTTTCAGGGTTCATACAGGAATGGGGCGAAAAAGCTCTAGGGCCTTTACTTGTTATTATTGGTTTGTTCATGCTTGGACTCATAAGCTTTAGTATTCCGGGATTAAATATGGCAAATGAAAGTCTGAAAAAAAGAGCCACAAGTGGTTATGGCGGTGTATTATTACTTGGGATAGTATTTGCTTTGGCATTTTGTCCTTATAGCGGAGTGCTTTATTTTGGTATGTTGATACCAATGACGATAAGTAGTGCCTCAGGATTGTATCTGCCTGTGATTTTTGCCATTGCAACCGGAATACCAGTAATTATAATTTCATGGTTGCTTGCTTTTAGTCTGGGTTCCGTTGGGAAATTTTATGATAGAATAAAGGTGTTCGAGCTTTGGTTCAGACGAGTGGTTGCTGTTGTTTTTATTCTGGTGGGGATATATTTTATTTACATAATGTTTATATAAACAAGCAAATAATGAGTAAAAGTATAATGCAACTTAACAGAAAAATGAAAGGCGTATTTCTCCCTTTGTTGTTGCTTGCAATATGGGTGATACTGTATTTAAACCTTCAAAGGCTTTCTGATATACTTACATTTGATATTTTACAACTAACGCCTGAAACGCATTTAACAGAAACCATTAGGTTTTTCCTTTATGAAGTCCCGAAAGTAATGTTACTGTTAATTCTGATAATCTTTTTTGTAGGAATTATCAGAACATACTTCACACCTGAAAGAACACGAAAGATACTGAAAGGCAAATCCCTTTTTACCGGAAATATCCTTGCTTCGCTATTGGGAATAGTAACACCGTTTTGTTCATGTTCTGCTATTCCTCTCTTCTTAGGATTTGTGGAAGCCGGAGTTCCACTTGGTGTAACATTTTCTTTTTTGATTGCCGCTCCCATGATTAATGAAGTGGCTCTTGTTATGCTGGCTGGCATGTTCGGCTGGAAAGTTGCCTTAATTTATATTGTAACAGGATTATTAATTGCTGTATTTGCAGGATGGATTCTTGGTAAACTCAGACTGGAAAAGTATGTTGCCGACTGGGTTTATACTGTTAAATCGGATGGGGCATCTTTTGAGAATGAAAAGCTGGCTTTTAGCGACAGAATTAATTCGGGTTATGAATCTGTTAAGGACATAGTAGGCAAGATCTGGTTATATATAATAATAGGTATAGCTGTTGGTGCTGGAGCACATGGTTATGTTCCGGAAGACTTTCTCGGTAAATTACTGGGTGATGGTAATTGGTATGAAGTTCCTTTGGCAATTATAATGGGTGTTCCAATGTATTCAAATGCTGCAGGTATAATACCTATCGTTAGCGTACTTATGGAAAAAGGCGTTTCACTGGGAACGGCTCTTGCTTTTATGATGTCTGTAATTGCGCTGTCACTTCCTGAGATTATTATTCTAAAAAAAGTACTTAAATGGCCATTGATTGTCATTTTTGTTGGAATAGTTACTTTTGGGATCTTAATAGTAGGCTTTGTATTTAACTCACTAATTTTTGTTTGAATAATATGAAAATTCTAATTCTTTGCACAGGAAACAGCTGCCGAAGTCAGATGGGTCATGGCTTTCTTCAGTCATTCGACCCTGATTTGAAAGTTTTCTCTGCTGGCACTGAAGCTTCCGGAAAGTTAAACCCTAAAGCAGTCGCAGTAATGGCAGAGGCAGGTATTGATATAAGTCATCATACTTCTGATAGTGTTGATTTGTATCTTAATGATGACTGGGATTATGTTATTACTGTCTGCGGAGGTGCTAATGAAAGTTGTCCTGCTTTTCCCGGAAAGGTAAATAACAGATTGCATATTGGTTTTGAGGATCCATCAGAAGCAACGGGTTCAGAAGAGTTTATTAACAGCGAATTTATCCGTGTAAGGGAAGAGATAAAGGATGCTTTTCTACAACTTTATATGCAAAAGTTGAAAACAGATTAAGTTAAATAATTGGGAGATTTTATGAAAAAGAAAATAGGTTTTTTTGAGAAATACCTCACTTTATGGGTCGCGCTTTGTATTGTTGTCGGAATTATAATTGGTAATCTGGCTGGCAACAGCATCACCTTTCTTAGTGAAATGACAGTGTTTAACGTTAACATGCCTGTTGCTGTTTTAATATGGCTTATGATTTACCCAATGATGCTTCAGGTAGATTTCTCCAGTCTTAAAAATGTAGGAAAACGTCCGAAAGGGATTGTGCTTACACTGGTGATAAACTGGTTAATCAAGCCATTCACAATGGCTTTCTTTGCATGGATTTTCTTCACCAAAATATATTCAGCAATTATTGATCCTTCGATGGCAGGGGAGTATATAGCAGGAGCAATTCTGCTTGGTGCTGCTCCATGTACAGCAATGGTATTTGTGTGGAGTTATCTCACCGATGGTGACCCAAATTATACCCTTGTACAGGTATCGTTAAACGACCTTATTATATTAATAGCATTTATTCCGATTGTCGGTTTACTGCTTGGTATCACAAATATTACAATTCCTTACGATACGCTTGCTGCAAGTATTATTGTTTTTGTTGTAATACCATTATTAGCAGGTTACATTACTCATCATATCCTGATAGAGAAAAAAGGAGAGGTGTGGTTTACAAATAAGTTTCTTCCAAAATTTAAACCAGTTTCAATAATAGCCTTGTTGGGTACTTTAATACTTCTGTTTGCCTTTCAGGGAAATATTATTTTAGAAAAGCCCCTGATAATTATTCTGATTGCTATACCACTTGTTATACAAACATATTTTATCTTCTTTGCAACATGGTTTACAGGCAAAAAACTGAAGTTGTCTCATCCGGTATGTGCTCCGGCAGCAATGATAGGTGCCAGTAACTTTTTCGAGCTTGCTGTGGCAGTAGCTATTGCACTCTTCGGACTTGAATCTCCTGCTGCACTTGTTACGGTTGTGGGGGTATTGGTTGAAGTACCTGTTATGCTTTCATTGGTAGCTTACGCAAATAAACACAGATATTAATTGCAGAGAATGAAACACAAAGCCTGGTTTATATTTCTTTTTCTATCAATAGTTGTAATCGCTGAAGCCTATCCTAATGAACCAACTACAAAGTGCAACATATCCGGAGTAATTAGTGACAGTATCACAAAAGAGGGTTTACCCTTTGCTTCCGTACAAATATTTAGCATTAAAGATAGCAGTTATGTTGCAGGAGCTATAACAGATATCTCAGGAAAGTTCTTTTTATCAGGTATTGAGCCATCAGAATATCGATTTACTATTTCTTTCATGGGTTATGAAGAGAAGGTAAAGGATATTGTAATTACTAAACGTAAGACAATATTGAATTTTGATCTTACACAAAAGAAATATTCCCTTGCTCAGGTGGAAGTAAGTGCAAATAAAAATCTGATTGAGAGATCCATTGAAAAAAAAACCGTTAATGTTTCAAAGAGCAATATTAATAAGGTAGGTACTGCTGTTGATGTTATACAAACACTGCCATCTGTAGATATTGACTATGAAGGCAATATTACATACAGAGGTAGTGATAAGGTAATAATTTTAATAAATGGAGTTAAATCAGAGTTGGTTAATGCTCTTAATCAGATACCAGCAAATCAAGTGAAGAAGATAGAGCTGGTGAATAATCCTTCAGCAAAATATGATGCAGAAGGTATGTCGGGTGTTATTAATGTTGTATTAAAATCTGGTAGTACTGATAATACCAAAACTACAATGATGCTGATTGCAGGCCTTCCTGAAACATATGGAGGTAATGCAGGGATATCAGGGAAGAGCAGCAAAGTATCTTATTATCTTAATGTAGGATATAACCATAATACTCAATTTCAAACGAAGAAACATTTGAGGACAAATGTTAACAAACCAGGTGCCGATAATTATTATCAGTATGATCGTATGGATGAGGTTTTAAATGAAGTCTTTATAAATACTTCAGTGAATTATAAGCTAAATAAGAAACAAAACATCGGAATAAGTGCAATTGGTAGCAGTAGCTTCAATTCGGCTGATCGTTTTATTGATTACCGAACACTAAACCAGGAGATGGATACAATCTTTTCATCCCGAAAGGACATAGTTATCGGTCTTAATAATCTTTCTTTCGATGGAAACATAAACTACCATATTGCTGCCGGTGATAACAATTCCCTTGACGCGGTTTTGCATTATTCTGTGCTTGATCAGGAAAGGACAATGAAGAACAAATATTATACAAAGGAATCCATTCAAAGTCCGGAGCTTCAAAACACAAGTCTTGAGCAATTGAATAATATTCTTGATGCAGATATCGATTATTCTCATTCTTTTACTGATTCCATAAGCTTTGATGCAGGAGTTAGTATAAGCAATAAAGACCTTGTTAACAATTTCAATTCAGAGAGTTATAATTACAATAGCGATATTTGGGTTAATGATACATCACTTAATAACAGATTTAATTACATACAACAGATAAGTGCAGCATATTTAAGTTTTGATATTAAGCTGAAGAGTATAAGTATTATTGCAGGCATCAGAAGTGAGTATACATTTACTTCGCAAAATGACACGAATCGTACGAATTATCTTGAGTTTTTCCCAACAGTGAACATTTCACGGACATTGAATAAGTTTACATCTTATATGGCATATAGTCGCAGGATTAATCGCCCTACTTTAAGGATGTTGAATCCATATACAGATGAGTATGCTGATATATTGAATATGCATGTAGGTAACCCGGAGTTGAAGCCCGAATTTGTAAACTCATTTGAGATAGGATGTCGTTTTGCAAGCGATAAATATAGCATATCAGGCTCGGGATTCTATCGCAAGATTAATCAGGCAATAGCCAGAATCAAGTTCGCAACAAACGACAGTGCTTTGCTAGTTACTTATATTAATCTTGATGATGCAGAGCTTTTTGGTTTTGATCTGGGTTTTTCAGGAAAACCTACCAGTTGGTGGTCATTTAATGCATCCTGGAATATCTTTCATACTGCAATGAATGGTGAATATGGTAATAATATAATCCGACGACGAAGTACAGGATGGATAGGCAGCATTAATAACAATTTTAATCTTCCTGCTAAAATTAATCTACAAGTGATAGGGTACTATCGTTCTAAACTTCCTGATGTAACAGGCACTTATCTTGAGAAGTATTATGTTGATATAGCCATCGGTAAGAAAGTTATGAAGGATAAAGGGAAGGTGATTTTTAAAGTAACGGATTTGTTCAATACTTACCGTTACGGACTTGACTTATATGGTCTTGATGCAGAAGGTTATGAATATACACAGACCAACAGGCGTAAGAATGAATCACAATATTTTACTCTTAGTTTTATTTATAACATAAAGAGTAAAGAGAAAAAACAGAAAAAGGAGAAGTTTTATCTGGATAGTTATAAGTAACATGAGGTTTAAGGTTCAAAGTCTGAGATATGCTCCAAAAAGCCATGATACAATAACCAGACTTCTTGGAGCAAGATTTTGTTACTTCTTACGATCAATTATCTGGGAAGTAATCAACCATAAAAGTATTGATGCTAAATAAATACTAATTCCGTAAAGAGTAGTAATCATTGATACTTTAATGCCACCAACAACAATAGCCGGAGATATATCAGCTGCCCTTTCAATAGCTGAAAATGCCATGTAAAGGCCAATCAGCTGACCCAGTATTCCGGTAATTAAAGCAAAAAGGCCTATTGATTTTCCATATGATAGCTTTCTTAAAGTGAATTCCTTGTCAATTTCGGATGATGAGAAGTGCGCTATGAAATGATAACTTATCCATGCAATCATGGCTATAAGTAAAATTGTGAGGATGCTCATAAACAATGTGCCACCCATGTGAAATAAATTAATCATCTTGCAAAAATTTAAGTTAGTAATAGATTTAATTATCAGTTGCTAAATTAGGTATTAACACTGTAAATTGAAATGTCGTATCCGGCTATTGAGGTGTTGTCTGTCGACATTTGACGCTTGATATTGAAAAATTTACGAATTTCGTCAAAGATTTAAACAATTATTGAATCAAAACGCTTTTGTTTAACATGAAAATTGATATACCAGGTAATCTACGTTTCAAAAATCCATGGATTCATATCCTGTACTGGATATTTGTAATAGTAATACTAACTGTGATTTTTGGACGATCATGGGGAAATACAGTACATGCCTTTTATTTTGTGAGTATGCTATTACCTGTTGTTCTTGGGACTTCCTATTTCTTTAACTATGTTCTTGTAGTTAAATATTTACTTAAGCAAAAGATATTCAGGTTCTTTTTATACACCTTTTACTTATTGGTTGTAAGCTTATATCTGCAAATACTGGTTTTGACATTTTCATTTGTGTTTATGGTGAATTACAATATGGGAATGCTTGGTCTTAATGCAAACTCTACAATACTATTGGCATCTGTAATGTATATTTTGGTTTTCATCGGATCTTTTTTGATGTTACTTCAGCAATTACAGGAAAAAAGAACTGTTATTGAACAATTAAGCCATGAGAAGGAAAAAATGCGTAAGTCGTTTATAGAAGTAAGGTCTCAGAGAAAATTAATAAGCATTCCTTTAGATAAGATACTGTTTATTGAGAGCCTTTCTGATTATGTAATTATTCATACAATCACTGAGCAAATCCAGAGTAAGGAGAAGATAAGCAAAATAGAAGAAGCCCTCCCGGCTAATTTTATTCGTATTCACAGGTCATTTATTGTGAATGAAAATCATGTTTCTTCAGTAACATCTACACAGGTAATTGTTGCCGGCAAGGAATTTAATATAGGCAGGAAGTATAAGGGAAATCTGAAATAAACTTAATTGTAATCTTTCCAACTATAATATCTCAATAGAAGTTTTTTTATCTTTTCTCAGTTGATCTATTAATGCCCGAATAGTATCAAACTTTCTTTCATCTCTTATGCGCTCAACAAAGAAAATGGTTATTTCTTTTCCATAGATATCTTTGTCAAAGTCAAATATATTTACTTCAATGCTGATACCTGCATCCGCACTTTTCTCAACAGTAGGGCGGTAACCAATATTACTCATACCTTTATATATTATATTATTGAAAAGTACTCTACAAGCATAAACACCAATTTTGGCAATTAGTTTATACTCATCAGCTACTTCAATATTGGCTGTTGGGAACCCCATATTTCTTCCCAGTGATTTACCCGGAACAACTTTGCCTGTAATGGAATATTCATGGCCAAGTAATTTGTTTGCTTCATTAATTCTTCCTTCACGAAGTAGTTCTCTAATTCTGGTTGAACTTACTGTAACATTGTCGTTAGTAGTTGCGTCAACTCGCTTGACTTCAAATCCATATTTGTTACCAAGTTCTGTAAGTCTTTCAAAACTACCCTCACGTCCTTTACCAAAGTGATGATCATAGCCAACGATCATTACCGAAGGATTGATGTGTTTAATGATTAAATCTTTAACAAACTCTTCTGAAGAACGTGATGCAAATTCTTTTGTGAATTCTACTATTATCAGGTGGTCAATACCAGCGTTTTCAATATGCCTGATTTTGTTGTTTTCAGTTTTTATGAATTTTATTTCCTTGTTATCATTACCAAGTACAATCCTTGGATGAGGAAAGAAAGTGATAACTACTGTTTCACCGTTAATCTTCTGTGCTTCCTTTTTCATCTGGTTAAAAACTGCCAGATGCCCAAGATGAACACCATCGAAAGTACCAATAGTAACTACAGCATTTTTAACTGGTTTAAAGTCCTGAATACAACTATATTTTTTCATTCGGAATTGCTTGTTAGCATTAGTATAATTTTTACGTCCCGGAAAACTTATTAGTTGTTATTCCTTATTAGATATTCAACAATCTGAACAGCGTTTGTTGCTGCTCCTTTGCGGAGATTGTCTGCAACAATCCACATATTTAATGAATAAGGGCGTGAGAAATCCCTTCTAAGTCTTCCCACCATAACTTCATCTTTGCCTTCAGTAAGTAAAGGCATTGGATAGAGGTTTGCCTGAGGGAAGTCAAATACAACAACTCCGGGCATTGTTCCCAGGAGGCGTTTAATTTCTTCCAGAACATAGTCCCTTTCAAATTCAATATTTACAGACTCAGAGTGTCCTATCATAACCGGAACACGAGCTACTGTTGCAGTTATTGAAATATCTGAATTAAGGATCTTGTTGGTTTCATTTACAAGCTTGATTTCTTCAGAAGTATACCCATCATCGTTAAAATCGCCAGCATGTGGTAATACATTAAGATCAATCTGATGAGGATATGCTTTGATTCCTCCTCTGTTTTCCCTTTCATTAAGAAGTTGGTTAACTGCAGCAGAGCCGCTCCCTGAAACTGCCTGATAAGTGCTTACTACAAGCCTCTTAATGTTATACATCTTATGAAGAGGTGATAAAGCCATTACCATTTGAATGGTCGAACAGTTTGGATTAGCAATAATCTTGTGCTCTGGTTTAATATCACTGAAGTTAATCTCAGGAACTACCAATGGTACATTATCTTCCATTCTCCAGGCTGATGAGTTGTCAACCACTATAGTTCCTGCTTCGGCAAATTTAGGAGCCAGTGCAAGAGAAGTAGTTCCTCCTGCAGAAAAGATTGCATAATCAGGCGCTTTTGCGATAGCATCGTCTGCTGATATTACAGTATATTCTTTATCGTTAAATTCTATTTTTTTGCCCACAGACTTTTCTGATGCAACAGGAATAAATTCACTGACAGGCAGATTACGCTCTTCTATTACTTTAATGATTTCACGGCCAACTAATCCTGTGGCGCCAACTACTGCTAACTTCATAAAGTGAAATGTTTATAATTTTGTTATCTTTGATGAAAATTAACCATCGCCTGCAAAAATACTAAAATGAGAACAATATTATTAACCGTTGCCTTTTTGTTTGCAATTAATTTATTTTCACAGACTTCTGACAATTTTGAAGATGGAGACTTTACTGCTAATCCTCCTTGGTCAGGAACCAATGATCGTTTTATCGTTAATTCGGATAATTATCTTCAGCTAAATGATACTGAAGAAGCTACAGCTTATTTGTCTACACCTAATGATATTCTTAGTGATGCTGAATGGAGAATATGGGTTGAATTAAAGTTCAGTCCTTCTGGTAATAATAATGCACGTTATTATCTTATCAGTGATAATGATAATGTTGAAGAACCTCTTTGTGGCTATTTTATACAATTTGGTGAATCAGGAAGTGATGATGCTATTGAGATTTTTCGTCAGGACAGAACTGACATTACATCAGTTTGTCGAGGAATGGATGGCGCAATATCAACTAAGTTTGAGGCCGGTATTAAAGTTACCCGCATTAATGGTGAGTGGAAACTATATGTTGATTATAAGGGTGGCATAGATTATCAACTTCAGGCAGAAGGTACAGACCATACATATAATAGAAACTCTTTTATTGGGATTTCTTGTAAATACACAAAGAGTTATAGTGAGAAGATGTACTTTGATAATGTTTATGCTGGACCTGTAATTATCGACAATGAACCTCCGCAGTTTATTTCTTTGCAAGTAACCTCAGACAGTACCCTCCAATTGTATTTCGATGAGAATCTTGATTCTGAAAGTGCAGAAGTTATTAATAATTATGTCGTTGATCAGTCTGTTGGTAATCCTGTGTCTGCTTTTCGTGATGAAAATGATGGTACAGCTATTAATCTTATCTTTAATAATAAATTTGTTTCGGGGAATAACTATACAATAAATATTTCCGGAGTAAAAGATCTGTCAGAAAACACAATGCTTTCAACTGATACATCATTCTCGTATTACCTTCCACAGCCTTTTGATGTTGTAATTAATGAAATAATGATTGATCCGGTACCTTCTGTTGGTCTTCCGGAGTATGAGTATCTTGAATTGTACAATACAACATCATGGCCAATTGATCTGGATGGATGGAAGCTGATAATTGGGTCGTCTGAAAAGGATTTTATTCATAAGTCAATTAAACCTAATGGTTATTTGATTCTGGCAAAAGAAACATCATTCCCTGAGTTTTATTCTTATGGTGATTTTTATGGGTTCAGTAGTTTTTCTCTGACTAATTCAGGACAAGATATTGAGCTTATAAGTGATCATGGGATTGTTATTTCTGAAATATCTTACTCAATAGAATGGTATCACGATTCTGAAAAAGAAGATGGTGGCTGGTCTGTTGAGCAGAAAAATCCGGAGAATAGTTGTTCAGGAAGCCATAATTGGGCAGCATCAGTAAATCCTGATGGAGGAACTCCGGGTTTTGAAAACTCTGTGCTTAATTACTCTGTGCTTTTACCAGAAGTCAGCAAGATTATAATTGCCGATAGCAATAGCTTTATCATTACTTATAATCAGAATATGGATTTGGAATCTATTGGCAATAAGGAAGTCTATTCTGTTAGTGACGGTATTGGTAATCCTGATATTGTTGTTATCATTGAGAATGATCCTCAAAAAGCAGAGTTGATCTTTAATGATGTATTTCAAAAGGGTTATCTTTACGAGCTTACTGTTGATAAGAAGGTCCTTAATTGTATTCAGCTTGAAATGAAAAGAGATACAGTTATCTGGTTTGGTCTTCCTGAAAAAGCAGAATGGAATGATATTGTGATAAATGAAATACTCTTTAATCCATGGACAAATGGCGAAGATTATATAGAAATCTTTAACAGAAGTAATAAGATTATCAATTTATCAGAAATTATACTGGGATCGGTTAAAAGGTCTCCACCCAATCCGCCTGATACAAGTTACTACAATATTCACTCTGATCAGTTTTTGTTTATACCTGATGAATTTATAACTCTTACTAAATCACCTGATGCTGTAAAAAAGCAATATTATACCAGTAATACTGATGCCTTTATACGGATGCAATCCATGCCAGGATTAAATAATGATGAGGGCTTTGTGTTCATTATTAGTCAAGAGAATGATTTTATTGACTCTCTTGAATATTCAGAAGAAATGCAATATCCACTATTGAATTATTATGATGGGGTTGCTTTGGAAAGGATCAACCCTGAAGTTGCAGGCAATGATAAAAACAATTGGCATTCGGCATCTGATCGAGTTGGATTTGGTACACCTTCTTATATAAACTCGCAGTTTGTGTCAACCCATGATACTATATCACATGAAGTAATATTATATCCTGAAATATTTTCCCCGGATAATGATGGCTATGACGATGTAATTAATGTTAATTATAGTTTTAGCAAGCCAGGTAATGTAATGTCGGTAATGATTTATAATTCGGATGGATATCCTGTGAAAGATCTTATTAATAATGAATATCTGGGAACAAGCGGGAGTGTTTCATGGGATGGAATTACCGATTACAATACAAAAGGGAATACCGGAATATATATCTTTCTTATTACAGTTTATGATATTAATGGTAATGTAAGGAAGTATAAGAAAACAGGAGTATTAGCAACAAAGCTATAATTTAATCTTAGTTGACTGTTTTATACGAATTAATTCTGGAGTTAAATAAATCCTGATAAGCTTTTAGATAGTCTATTTTATTCCAAAAGCAAGCTTAATACCATCAACAACCATTCCTGTTCCCATAATAGCAAGGATTAGCCCCATAATTTTACCTATTACTTTAATAATGTTCATTCCAATCTTTTTAATGATAACATCGCTCCATTTAAAAGCAAGGTATGTCAGATAGATCATAATAGCAAAAATACCAACTACAACACCTATGTGATAAAAATCGGTATGTGTAACATTGTTGGCTGCAGTAACAAGAGTGCCCGGACCTGCAAGAATAGGAATTGCAAGGGGTGAGGTTGCAATACTTTCATCCGGAGCCTTTTCACCGGTAGAATGCACTTTGGACTTTGTTGACATTAGCATTTCAAAGCCTACATAAAATAACAGTATTCCTCCTGTTATCTTAAATGAAGGGATTGTTATCCCAAAAAGATCAAAAATATATTTACCCATTATTACAAATACTGTTACTATAATAAATGCAAGCACACAGGCTTTACGGGCAATCTTTCTTTTAAAGTCGTGATCATAACCTTGTGTAAGCCCCATAAATATAGGAGTGTTGGCTATGGGGTTCATAATGGCAAAGAATCCTGTGAAAACAGTTAGCGCATAAATTAAAAACTCATGAATCATAGTACAGTATTTTTATTTTGTTATAACAGAATTATATATGGTAAAATTAGAAAAATTGGCTACACAATAGTATTTTTGGGCAGAAATATTAAATTATTGCTCTTTAGTTGAGATTTATTTGATACGCAGTAAATGAGTTTTTTACTAAAGCAATTAGTATTATATGAAAATAATTATAAAAAAGTTATGACTAGCTTTAAAGCAAAATTAATGTTTAGCGTAATGCGCAATCGTCATCTTTTGAAAGGCAAATTCAAAAGAGAGGAAATGGGTGGAGATATACAATCTGTTCTGGCTTTTAGGGAAACATGTGAAAAGGGGGCTACCAGATTTGGGAAGATTGCCAAGAAGATTACTGTTGAGCAGGAAGTAATAAACATGATTACATCAGAATGGCTGATTCCTCAAAATGCTCCTGATGATAAAATGATTTTCTATGTTCATGGTGGTGGATATGTGTCGGGCTCTTGCAATGATCATCGGTCTATTGTATCAAAAGTTGCTGCAAATTCCGGAGTTAAGACTATGCTATTCGAATATG
Source organism: Bacteroidales bacterium (assembly GCA_963676635.1). GTDB lineage: Bacteria > Bacteroidota > Bacteroidia > Bacteroidales > F082. Next base: position 2,390,818 of record OY781105.1, on the reverse strand, counting down.
GGTTGGCTCCTGAATCCCCATTTCCTGCTGCAATCAACGATTCTGTTTCTGTTTATAGTGCCGTTTTGGAAAAGGGTTATAAGCCGGAAGATATTATTGTAATGGGTGAATCTGCAGGTGGCGGACTGAGTCTTGCCTTGCTTCTTGCTCTTAGAGACAGGAATATAGCTTTGCCAAAGGCTTGTGTTGCTATTTCTCCCTGGACGGATCTAAGTTGTTCTTCTGAAACTTATTTTACCAAGAATGGTGTTTCACTTGCGCCAAAGAACAGCTGGACTGTTTTTAGCAGGTTTTATGTGGGAGATAATGATTTGAATAACCCTTTTATATCTCCTCTTTTTGGTGATCTGAAAGGTCTTCCGCCAATATTTATAAATGCTGGCGATGCAGATGAGCTTTTTGATGATGGAAGGAAGTTTTATGAAAAAGCCCTTGATGAGGGTGTTGAAATTAAGTTTCGTCAGGGAAAGGATATGGTTCACTGTTATCCTTTACTGGCTCCTATGTTTCCTGAAGCGACTAAAGCAATGAAAGAGATTCTGGATTTTATTGGAGAGATGCTGAATCGCGATTTGTCGTGACTTTTTGATTTTGCTCTTTTAATGCAAATTCAAATATTAAACATATATTAAAATAAGGAGTGCCATTATTATTCACGCTTCTCAGGTGAACACAAACTTTTATTTATTATCTCTTTAACCTGACTTTGAGATACACAGGATTATGGTCACTGCTTTCAAATAGCAGGTCGATTACACTAACATTTAGTAATTCAACATTTGGAGAGATAAGGTAATAATCCAAACATGTTGTTTTGTTTACTCCATGTTTGAAGGGTGCGTAGTTTTTACGATTTGTAGGTGCGGTGTTGTCATATGCCCATTTCCAGTCATGAGGAACAAAGTCGGGATTCATCTTTACTTTAGACGGGATAAACTTATGGCCATTATAATTTCCTTCCGGTTCATATCCCGGAGGATTCTGATTCCAGTCGCCTCCAACAATTACATAGTTGCCTGCAATATATTCAGTAAGTACAGTTTCTCTGAGTATTGACAATTCTTGTACTCTCTTTACACTATCATAAACATATGCCGAATTGTGTGTGTTTATTATTACCAGATCATTGCCTCCAGAAGTTGGGTATTTGCTTACAGTAAAGCATCTGTCCAGTAAAAATAGCTTTTGTGGCCAGTTGGCAATGAGCGGATAGGCATTACGTGTTACCGTTTTCGGGATATAATGTGACATCATCATTAGTCCGCCATCAACATATCCTAATGGTTTATTAACAGGAATTGGTACAAATGGCACCTTGTAATTTGTTGAAAATATGCTGAAGTTTTTACTATGAAGCTCGTTAATAATTTCTTCCTCATCGCTGTAGTAGCTCCTTTTTGATGCTTTGTCGACTTCCTGTAAAAGCCAGAAATCAACAGAATCAGTATTTCCTATAAAGTTTACTATATCATTGAGATATTTTTTGTGTAATTCTTTTGTTGGCCTTACACCTTTACCTCCGTCATAAAAGAAATCCATCTCCTTACCTAATCCTGCATAGCCTATGTTCCAGTTTAAGAGTGAGAAAGTGTCAGCTTCTATTATTGAATATTCATCGTTCTCTGTTAGTATTTCTATGGGCTTTGGTTTATAATCAATAATGCTAATGTAAGCTATAAAACCAGCAAAGACAATAGTTGAAATTATTAATGCCCAAACGATTATCTTGATCAGATTCTTTATAAAAAATTTCATTATTACTTATTTTTAAAAATAATTATAGAAATTTACAATATATCAACTAAAGTATTAGTTATATGCATACAAATACTACTTTCATGATTAAACGATTGTTTATAATATTATGTTTAACAACAACCGCCGCATTCATATTAAATGCACAAAGCAATTATAAGCAAAAAAACGATTCAGTCAGAGAATATTATCGCAAAAGAGCTGACAGTATTGCAACTATAAATCGTGTTAAGTTTTTTAAGGAGCTACCCAATATTCCTGTTGATACAATCGGAGAAATTTCAATAAGGAATATGAACATGGAAGAGTTGCCGGATTTAATGAGATTTGTTGAACTATCAACTGTTGACGCTTCTGGTAACAGACTTGTTAATCCTGATATTAGAAAATTTATTCCTGATAATGTAACAAAGCTTATTCTTGAAGATAATGACATTAAGAGGATTAGATTTGGCAGAAATTCAAAGATAGAGGTTCTGATACTTTCAATGAATAATCTTAAGCGTATTCCTCGTAGCATTCGCAGGCTAAAACATCTTAAAACACTTGTGATAAGTAATAACAGGATAAAAAGAATTCCTGCTTTTATGAGACGAATGGATAGTCTTACGGAAATTGAAATAAATGAAAACAGGATCAGGTTTAACCGTTTTGCTGTTAAAAGATTAAAGAATGTTGAGATATTGACTATTGCATTAAATAATATCAAAAAGTTACCTCCAAATATTGATGATCTGGAAAATGTTAAGAAGCTTAATCTGGCTAAAAACAAGATATCAGAACTGCCATCATCTTTTTCTCAACTTCAGAAACTGGAGAATCTTATCTTTTATCAAAATAGCTTTTCACATATTCCATTGCAGGTTACTATGCTAAAGAATCTTTCTTCGTTAGATTTTTATTATAATAACATTTCAGTTTTGCCTGATGAAATTGGGAATATGGATAAAATGAAGATTCTGTTCTTATCTTATAATAGAATACGAATATTGCCCGATACTTTACAGTCTCTTCATAATTTAAAGGCTTTATATATTCATGACAATGAAATTGACCGGATTCCTGAATGGATAACAGGTTTTGAGAAACTGGAAATTCTTGACATTAGTTATAATAATTTGTTGTCTGTTCCTGACTTCTCAGAAATGCCTGCATTATACGAAATAGATATCCAGAGTAATAAGATTGATTTGTTTCCATGGTCTTTGATGGAAAAACCGAACCTCCGGCTGTTAATCATAAAGAATAACCCATTTGTTCTGGATGAGGAAGAGAAAGAAGATTTAACAGAAATATTTGAAATCAAGAGAAGTGAAGGTGTAATAATTGTGGATTAAGTACCTGAGATTAAAATTTAATTGTAATTTTGAGATTCAAATATTAAGGGAATGCTCAAATTAATTACAAAACAAAGCAGGTTTCTGTTACTTGTTTTTGCTCTTGGCTTAATTCCGGCGATTGTGTTTTCGCAGGATACAACAAACTTTTTATCGAAGTTTAAAACTTCAGATAGTTTTAACTGGCTGGATCAAAGAAATGATTTTTATCTGAATGATAATGGAATTACCGGCGATTCATTAACTGATAGATATATCAAAGGACTGGAACAAATTGATGCCGGCAATTATGAAGAAGCAATAATTCTGTTTAAGAGTACTAAAGGGGTTGAAAAATTAAATATTGATAGTTGGAAGTCTGATAAGAAATATCAACCTGATTTTATGATAGGTATTTGTTACCGTTTGCTAAGCGAAAAAGACAGTGCTCTTTTTTACTATAGAAAAAGTATTCATGATGATCCCGGTAATGAAGAGTATTATCTGGAAATAGGTAGATTGTATGCAGAGTTAAATGAAGATAGAACTTGTTTAAAATACTGTGATAGTGCTATTGAAATAAATCCCAACTCTACTGATGCATTCTATCTGAAATCGTATATATACTATAGGAAGGGAAGAATAAAGGCTTCGGCTAAGCAAATAGATAAAGCTTTAGATATTGACCCTGATAATGTTTATTTTAACATGCTTCTTGGTGAGATTTACAGGTATAGAAAGAAAGATGAAAAGGCTATTAAATATTATCAAACGGCTGTTGAAAAAGATTCAACATTATCATATGCTTACCAACAGATAGGTCTTTGCTATTTTAATATGCATAATTCTAATAGTTCTGTTGCTGCCTTAAAGAAGGCTATTCAGATAGATACAAGTAATAGCGGAAACTATTTTATTCTTGGTTTAATTTATATGTATAAGAATTTGTCCAGAACTGATGGAATGGACAACCTTGTTAAGAGTATTGAGATTGATAAGCAGGATAGTATTTATTACTATGGCCAGGATGTTGCTGATATAGAATTCAAAGAGCTAATCTATGAACTTGGTACTAATGATGAGTTACATTTGCTTGAGAAAAAGTCGGGTTATTTGTTGCTTCAGCTTTATCTTGGAGACAATTCAAGGAATCCTTATACACAGTTGCTCACACTAGACACTAAATTGCCTTCTTCTGTTTTTATTGGACGTATCCTTAATTATATAACATACGTCTATTATGGTAATAGAGTTAAGTCTGATTATCTTGTGCCTATCCTTATGGAAGAACCGGATTTATTGACGGTTAATGTTATGAGTGCAAATTGCTATTATTACGAGGAAAAATATGATTGGGCTCTTAAAAAGTTAAATCTTGTCACTGGTCGTGTGCCGTTTTTTTATGAGGCTCTTATGATAAAAGCTGAAGTACTTATTGAACTTGAAAGATTTCAGGAGGTTTTTCAGGTACTGGACAGTATTGATGAATTGCGACCGAATCAGATAGTAACATCCTTTTTAAGATCAATGGCTTATTTTGAGACGGGATTCCATCGTCAGGCTCTTAATCGTTTTATTATCTTTAATGAAGATAATAATGAAACTGATGAATATAATTACTTAGATATTAAAATTGCTGAATGTTATTATGAGCTTGGAATGATTGATAGTGCAGGTTATTATGCTGAGATCGCTTGTTCTGACAGAAATCATTCTTACGGAGGTGCATATTTAATAAGAGGTAAAGTTAATCTTGAGAAAGGCGACTTACACCTTGCTGATAAAGATTTTTCAAGTGCTATTTATAAAACCAATTCGCGTGAAGCAGAGCCATACTATTACCGGGGACTGGTTAACAAGAAAAAAGGTTATAATAGAAAAGCTGTTGAAGATTTTAAAGATGCTATCGTTCTGGATGATGCTAATGCTGAGGCGTATTATGAACTAGCGCTTTGTTATTATAATCTTAAGAAATACAGACTGGCTATTAAATATGGTAATGATGCTCTGCTTAAAAAGTCAAATTACTTTGATGCTATGTACCTGGTTTCTTTGGCTGAATTGAGATCAGGAAATGTTGAAGATGCTGAGTACTATTATTTGAAATATGCAAAGCGAAATATTGATTATAATAACTCTATCTCGGCAAATGCATATGCCGGATTGCAAAATCTCATCGATAATGATATAATGTATCTGGAAGCTAAATCAATTTTCGATCAGCTAAAGGAACTTGAGGATTAACATACGGTCAAGCAATAAATTCATAGGGAATAAGCACAATTAATAATTATCACTTCATCAATTGGTTATTTTAAGATGACATATTAGTATTTTATTGCTCACTAAACACAACTCTGATGCGCATCAAAAACCATTCTGATGCGCATCAGAAATGATCCTGATGCGCATCAGGAATGTGTTTACACAAGAGAAAAAGACAGATTACACAAGTGTGATCAGGTGTTTTCACAAGTGAGAATTTCCCATGAATTTTATAGAAGGATAAATAACCAGTGATTAGTGTATTTGCAGGAAAGCATGCTCTGGTTTTAGCTTTCTCTCTATAAAGTATTTTCTGCATAACCTGAGTATGCTCATTGGATGTTAGTATAATACCATTATATCTGTTTTTATTTAAACTCTTACAGATAAATCTTATCAATCTCTATATCTATTTCATCTTCAAACCTAAGCATAGCATTGATAAATCTTAACTTTTGAAAGGACTTTAGGTTATCCGGAGTGATATTATGGCAGTAAATGGTTTTGTTGTCAAGTAGTTTCTGTCTTTGAACGCCAGCTAACAAAGGTTTTTCTGGTGTTACCCATCTGTCACCATCAAAAAATAACAAGTTTGCATATGAGCTGTCGGTTATTAATCCGTTTTTCACAATTATAACATCGTCGGTATTGCCTCTAAGATCAAAAAGCTTGTTAATATTGCTACGATTCTCATATTTGAATTTGTAATCAATGGAGTTATCTTCAACTAATCTAACAGATTTGATCATAGGTATTTTGTAATCAGTAATTTTAAAACCAATCAGGTTTTTGTTATACACCACTCTGCATTTCTGTAATCCATTGCTGGATTGATTAACGTTATTGTTTACAGTATTAATCAGGTCAAAAGGTAGTTTCTTCTTAAACAAGAAATAATATGACCTTCTCATTCTATCAAGATGGAGGTTCAGATTTTCAGCAATACCATTTTCAACTCTTATTGTTTCAAGAAGATCCATAAAAAGGTAATTCAAATAAATCTCAAAAAAAATAGCCGGAATTAGAGTTTTATCTCAAATTCCGGCTCGCATCATCCATCGGCCGTAGCTTCTGGTTTTGCGACAACTTAGTTTATTGCGGCTGCTTACTTGGCTCGTACCCGTAGGTCTTCACTTTTCTTCAGGCTTTCCCGTTTTACCTTTCGGTTTACGTTCATTCCCGACTGATTTTTGCCATCCGGCTTCCAACCTCAATTGGCCTTCTTTCCTCAGGTCTGGGTAGTTGCTTTCGCTCCTCCCTTTTTCCGGTTTGTCGTTTCTGCTTTTCAGCATCTTTTGAACTTTGTTTCTTTCGGTATCCCGTTTTCTGTTTCTGTTCTCCGACTGTCAGGTTCGATTGCTTGCGCTTACGTTCCTTCCTTTCCGGTAATCAGCCTGCCCTTTATTGTCAGTTGCAGCCACAAATATACTAAATTAGAGGCCTGACGTCAAGGGATTTACAATGGGAGAAATGCACAATTAGTTAACAGATGTTATCAACAATTGTTAATAACCTGAATCCGGGTACGATCTAAGCTTTTAGCACAATTTCGCTGATAATCACAGGGAAGTGCTGGTATTCCAATTTATGGATCTTTGCTGCTAGTGTATCTGGTGTGTCATCTTTTGTAACGTTAACATTTGCCTGAAAAATAATCTGACCTTCATCGTATTTGTCATTAACCATATGAATGGTTATACCCGACATACTATCACCACTTTCAATAACAGCCTTGTGGACATTCATACCATACATACCCTTTCCTCCGTATTTTGGTAACAGAGCAGGGTGAATGTTAATTATCCTGTTTTCATACTTCAATAAAAGATTTTCAGGAACAAGCCAAAGGAAACCGGCAAGAACGATAAAGTCAATCTTGTTATCTTCCAGAATACTAACAATCTTATTGGTTTTATAAAACTCATGTTTGTTGAAGACTATGGTCTCAATTCCCAGGTTATTTGCTCTTTTTATAACGCCTGCATCAGGATTGTTAGTTAGAATCATGTTAACAGTAATGATTTCTGAATCAGAAAAATACTTTGCGATACGCTCTGCGTTTGTGCCATTACCTGATGCAAATATTGCGATATGAGCCATAGTGATTGATGTTTAATATGCGGCTAAGATACTGTAAATCAAAAAAAATAAAAGAGATGGGGCTATATTTCTTTCACATGCTATAAACCTCATATACAGATACGTAACGCTTAAACGATTATTTTTTTTTTTGTAAATATTGTTTTTTATTGCATTAATACCGTTCTTTGCATCGAGTTTAACCAAAAATTATACAAATGTCAGACGTACGTTCAAAAGTAGTAAGCATTATTGTTGATAAGCTTGGAGTCGAAGAAAGTGAAGTAACTAATGAAGCAAGCTTCACCAATGACTTAGGTGCAGATTCTCTTGATACTGTTGAATTGATCATGGAATTCGAAAAGGAATTTAACCTTTCTATTCCTGACGAAGAGGCTGAGAAGATAGAAACTGTAGGTAATGCTATTACTTACATAGAAGAACACCAATAGAAAAAAAGTTTATATGGAGTTAAAGCGAGTTGTAGTTACAGGACTTGGTGCAATAACTCCTATTGGCAAAAATGTTAATGATTATTGGGCTGCTTTGCTTGCTGGTGTGAGCGGAGCGGGCCCGATAACTCTTTTTGATGCGGCGAAATTTAAAACGCAATTTGCATGTGAGGTAAAAGACTTTGATGCCAAGGAGTATTTTGACAGAAAAGAAGTACGCAAGTACGACAGGTATGCACAATTTGGGATAATCACTGCCGACCAGGCTATTGCTGATGCAGGGTTGTTAGAGGATGATTCCATTGATCGTGATAGGATTGGAGTAATCTGGGCATCTGGTATAGGTGGCCTTGATACTTTTCATCAATCTGTTTCTGATTATTCGAAAGGTGATGGAACTCCAAGGTTCAATCCTTTCTTTATCCCTAAAATGATTGCAGATATTGCAGCAGGTCATATTTCCATTAAAAATGGATTCAGGGGACCTAACTTTGCTACAGTATCAGCATGTGCCTCATCCGCCAATGCTTTATCTGATGCTTATAATTATATCAGGTTGGGTAAAGCTAATGCCTTTGTTACTGGTGGCTCGGAAGCTGCTATTGATCAAAGTGGTGTTGGTGGTTTTAATGCAATGCATGCTATTTCCACACGGAATGATGATCCTAAAACAGGGTCACGGCCTTTTGATAAAGATCGTGACGGTTTTGTGATGGCTGAAGGTGGTGGCGGTGTTGTTTTTGAAGAATTAGAACATGCTCTCGCAAGAGGTGCTAAAATATATGCTGAGGTTGTTGGTGCAGGTCTCTCAGGAGATGCTTATCATATGACATCACCACATCCTGATGGTTATGGTGCTTTACTCTGTATGAAAGCAGCTATCGAAGATGCCGGGATTGATAAAGAGTTAATCGATCATATTAATACCCATGGTACTTCTACTCCTGCTGGTGATATTGTTGAGCCTAGGGCTATTGTTAGTTTGTTTGGCGATCATGCCTACAATATTAATATCAACTCAACAAAATCAATGACTGGTCACTTGCTTGGTGGTGCCGGTGCTGTTGAAGCTATTGCAACTGTGTTAGCTGTTAAAAATGATGTTGTGCCTCCTACGATAAACCATTTTAATCTCGATCCTGATATTGACAGTAAACTTAACTTTACTTTCGATAAAGCGCAGAAGCGTGTTGTTAATTATGGTTTGACAAATACTTTTGGCTTTGGAGGTCATAACGCTTCTCTGATTTTTAAAAAGTTTACTGAATAACCTTCCTTTTTTTGGCTGTTATTCAGGAAGCTGAAACATTATAAATCATCTTATATTGCTTTTAGGCAACAGGGTACGATATTTTTTGTTTCCTGACAAAGAGCTCCGTCAGAGTGTTAGGAACATACTTGGGTATTATCCGAGGAATATTCACTTGTTCAAACTGGCTTTGCGCCATAAATCTGCTACTGAAAAAAAGATTAATGGCGTAAAGCTGAACAATGAACGACTTGAATATCTCGGTGATGCTATTCTTAGTGCTGTTATTGCAGATTATCTATTCAAATCTTTTCCTTACGAAAATGAAGGTTTCCTTACGGAGATGCGATCGAAAATTGTTAGCAGAGCGTCTCTTAATAAGTTATCTCTTAAACTGGGATTGCAGCAATTGATAAGACTTGGTAGCGAACCTTCAGCAAAGTCAAAATCTGCCGGCGGTGATGCTTTTGAAGCTATTATTGGTGCTCTGTATCTGGATAAAGGCTATCAGTTTACACGTAAAGTGCTTATTCATAGAATTGTTAATGTTCACTTTGATGTTGATCAACTGGTTCATACGGAAATAAGTTATAAGAGTAAACTTAATGAATGGGGGCAGAAGGAGAAGCATGAGATTGCTTTTATTGTTGATGATGAAGTAGGTGAAAAGCATAAGAAACAGTATATTGTCTCTGTAGCGATTGATGGTAATCCCGTTGCCAGATCGCAGGATTATTCCATTAAGGGTGCTGAGAATCTTGCTGCTGAAAAAGCCTGGAGAAAGATTGAAGAAAAAATGTCAGCAGCCGAGTAAACGGTGTTTCTTTAATCATATGTGGCAGTAAATTATTTTAGTACTTACCTTTTATAATTGCCGTAGCTATTGAATCTTAAAACTTCTTCTTTGGATTTTCTGATTTTATCACGATGACGATAACCTTCTGGTGTGTACCCCATTGTTATCAGTAATGGTATGTTCTTTCTTTTAGGCACATCAAGCAATTTCTTTACAGTTTTTTCATCAAACCATCCGAGCATACATGTCCCCAAACCCAATTCTGCTGCTTTTAAACATATATGTTCTGCCGCAATTCCTATATCAATAAGTGGGAACTCTTTTTTCTTTATTCTTCCGCCAAGCTCTGTTATCATCTTGGGTTTTTCCATTACAATTGCAATAATTACAGGAGCCTGAGGTACAAATTTATTGAAACTTTTGAGTGGTCCGAAAGTACTATTCGCAACCTTTTCTCTTAAATCAGGTTTATCAATAATAATAAAGGTCCATGGCTGTGAGTTACTGGCTGACGGGGCAAGACGGCCAGCTTCTATACAGTCTTCAATTTGATTACGATCAACAGACTTATCAGTATATTGGCGATCGCTTTGTCGTTTTATTATGAGATCTGTTAAATTCATTTTTGTGTACTCCTTACTATTGTATTATTGCTGAAAATGTAAATATACTATCATTTATAATAACAACAGAATTACACTCTATGTTTATTTTGTTCTCATTCTATATTTGTTCCGGAGTTTTTTCAATAAAAGCGCTAAAACACCAAAGGAAATTATTATTCAGTGTTAATTAGCGCTTTTATTGGTTCATAATACTGATATCATCAAATGTCGTGTAATTGATGAGACCAGATATTTTTGATAGATCTTAGTTCTGTGATTCAACCAGTCCTCTGTTTTTAAGTAAAGGTTGTAAGCTTGGTTCAGCTCCTCTGAAATTTACATATAAAGTCATAGGATCGTCAGAACCACCTCGTGAAATAATATTATCACGGAAACTCTGGCCAAGCTCACGGTTGAAGATTCCTTGTTCAGCAAAAGCTTCAAAAGCATCAGCATCAAGTACAGCAGCCCATATATAAACATAATAGCCTGCAGCATAACCTTCACCACTGAATGCATGTGAGAAGTAGTTAGTTTTATATCTCGGGATTATAGAATTAATAAGTCCGAGGTTTTCCATGCTTTCATTCTCAAATGTTGCCAGATCAATATTTGAAGCATCCACTGCAGTATGGTAGTCCATGTCCAGAAGTGCTGCAGCAAGATATTCAGTTGTTTCAAAACCCTGATTAAACTGACGACTGTTTTGAATCTTTTGAATAAGCTCATCAGGGATGGTATCTCCTGTTTGGTAGTTGAACGCATAAAGTTTCAGCATTTCAGGTTCAAGAGCCCAGTTTTCCATCACCTGTGATGGCAATTCAACAAAATCACGTTTTACGGTAGTACCGCTAATTGTTTGATACTCTACATCTGAGAGGAAACCATGTAAACCATGACCAAACTCATGGAAAAGAGTCAGTACTTCATCAATGCTTAATAGTGAAGGAGCATCGCCTGTAGGCTTTGTGAAGTTACCTACATTTACAATAACAGGAGTAACTTTATCATCTCCTTTACCCGATTGAGCCCTGTAAGCTTCCATCCAGGCACCTCCGCGTTTTGATGATCTTGGGAAATAATCCACATAAAAGATACCTACATGAGTACCATCTTCTTCAAGAATCTCATACGCTTCCACGTCTTCATTATAGACAGGAATATCATCACGCTTAACAAACTGAAGTCCGTAAAGCTTGTTAGCCAATTCAAATGCTCCTTTTCTGGTCTGCTCCAGTGAAAAATACGGACGAAGTTCATTCTCATCGAGATCATATTTCTCTTTACGTAACTTCTCTGTATAATACCACCAATCCCAGGTTTCCAGATCGCCTTCAACACCATCTTTATGCATAATAACCTCCAGATTTGCTGCCTCTTCTTTTGACTTTGCCAAAGCAGGCTCCCATAATCCCATTAGTAATTCATAAACATTCTCAGGTGTTTTGGCCATGTTCTTATCAATGGCATATTCAGCAAAATTGTTGTATCCCAGCAGTTTTGCTTTTTGCTCTCTTAACACCAGAATCTCTTTAATAATAGGAGTAGTGTTGTATTTCTCCGAAGTGCCTCTGTTCATCCATGCAGTGTAAAGTTCCTTACGAAGTTCTCTGTTGTCAGAGTACTGAAGGAAAGGTATCCAGCTTGGTTTGTCAAGAGTGAATGCCCATGCACCTTCATGACCTTTTGTAGTAGCAACTTCGGCTGCACCGTTAATTACCGACTGTGGTAATCCGCTAAGATCAGCTTCATCTTCAATAAGCATGTAATAGTTATTGATTTCATTCATAAGAATACTGCCAAACTTTGGATAAAGTACTGCAAGTTTCTTATTAACCTTACGTAGTTTCTTCTGATCTTCAGCATTAAGTTCTGATCCTCCGCGAACAAAATCTTTGTATATCTTATCCAGCAGAGCTTTTTGTTCTTGATTCAGAGGAGCATTAGTAGTTGCATTATCCCCGTTATAATTATCATAAACTGTTTTAACACGACCGAACAGATCTGCGTTAAGCATTATGTTATCATTATGACTGGCAAGTTTAGGCGCTATTTCTTCTTCAATCTTTACAATCTCAGGGTTTGTATTTGCCTCAGTAAAATTGAAAAACACACCACTTACTTTGCGGAGGTCACTACCACTTGCATCAAATGCAGCAACTGTGTTTTCAAAAGTAGCAGCTTCAGGATTATTAACAATCTCGTTAATTTCATCATTTTGTTCTTCAATAGCTACTTCAAAAGCTGGTAAAAAGTGTTCGTCTTTAATCAGATTAAAGGGGGGAACACCGTAAGGAGTTGTCCATTCAGCAAAGAATGGATTATCATTCATTTCGTTCTTCATGTTGTTGTTATTACATGCGCTGAAAAATATTATCAGTACAAGTGTGATTCCTAATGTTCTTTGCATTTGGTTGTGGTTTTTCATGATTTAATATTAGTGAGCACTTCCCGTAACTTTAAATTGATCACCTGTTTTCTCAATAATTAACTTGTAAGTATCTTCACCATAACCGGGTTGTGATACTTTTGGAGCATAATATTTGTAACCTTCAGGGATATCCTGTTTTGTTTTAATATTACCATCCATATATTTTACAAACAGATACTGATATAAATCTTTCCATGCATAATAAACAGTTGTCCCAACATTACATGAATAATTTGTCAGGTATTCAATAGCGGCATCTCTGTTTGTTGCAAGCAATTCTTTGGCAGCAGCATCTACAGCCGGTGTTGTTGCAATAAATCCTTTTTCAAATTTTTCCTGAACTTCTGCGATTTCAGGGTGTATGTAACTATAACGTGTATAAGCAAAGTTCTGTACCTGATTAAAGATCCAGAAACCTGACGTGTTTGACCATTCCATCATTGAGCCATTACCAACAGAGAAGTTATAAGGTGTTTTTGTAATACTTGAGTACATTGGCATATAAACAGTACCTGAAGCATCATCAACACCCCACCAGATTATACCACCAACTTCATTTGGCAACCAATCACGTGATTGTGCGATAAATGAGAATCCTGTTTGCTGAGTAGCCGTAGCTCGTTCATTACAATAACCTACACCATCAACATCCCATGTAAGTGGACGCCAGCGGTATGGATTGTTAAAAGGACCAGCACCAACATCTTTACTCATGTCAAGTTCAGTGCCTTCAAGGTGATCACGCATAAACATCATCATGTCGTGTACGCTTACTTTTCTATCTGGTTTAACCCAAAGAGGCATGCGGTTTGTTGCATAGTTAGCAGGAGTAACCGGTGTGCCTACTTTGTGTGCTTCCTTATGGTTGATATCACCTTTAACGTAGTCCCAGTATTGACCCATGTCATTGTTAACCTGATTGAACATTGTCCATACTCTGATTTCACAGAAGCGCGAACCACCAAAACTAACAGGAGCATAAACATCAGAGAAACTAAAATCAGCATCACTTCCCTGGTATAATCCTTTATCACGTGCAAATGAAACCACATCAGCAGCATAAACTGTTGTTATTTTCTTATCGTAGATTTTATCAATATTGTCAGATGTAATAGATGTTTTACCATCAGCCAAAGGGAAAGTTGTAATACGAGCCTGGTTAGCATGACCGCTTACATATCCGTCAGGAATAAGACGAGCTACCCACACAGCACCTTTCTCACCTTTACCTTTACCAATCATCTCAAAAATCCAAACTTCATCCTTGTCGGAAACAGAGAATGATTCTCCTGAGCTGTAGTAACCATACTCAGCAACAAGAGTAGTCATTATTTTTATGGCATCACGTGCTGAGGTGGCACGTTGGAGTCCTATATATATAAGACTACCGTAGTCCATAATAGCACCAGGCTGACTACCAAGTTCAGAAAGTCCACCATAGGTTGTCTCACCAATGGCAACCTGGTTTTCATTCATGTTTCCTATTACATTATATGTTCTTAAAGCCTGTTCTATTTGTCCGAGGTACTTTCCTGTATCCCATTCATAAACATCCTGCATTGTTCCAACCGGATATGTAGCCGCAGGCCAATGATACAATTCGCCATAAAGAACATGGGAGTCAGCAGCATAAGATATCATTGTAGAACCATCAACTGAAGCGCCTTTGGTAATAAGATAATTTGTACATGCCATTGATACATTGTTAATCAGGGCAAGTGCGACAATAAGTCCTGTTATTTTAATTTTCATAATAGAAGATTTTAATTTTCATTTTTTTTATTTCCAGATATCGGGGCACAAATTTATAATAATTGTTTAACAATCACTTAATGTGAATTATAAAGGTTGATAAATTATAATCTTTATGAATAGAAGGTGTTATTATTTGTTGCTATTGGAAAGCTCTTTGTACTTCTTAGGGTGGAAAACTCTAAGGAAAGCCGATGCAAGGGCACGAGGCCATTTACTTAGAATATTCATACGTAGCTTATAAGGGAATTTGTCAACAATCCATGTGGCGATGTAAATCATTCTGGCAAGGATAATACCCGGAAGTGATTTAATGATAACAGCTGCATTGAAATTTGTATACTTTCTTTGGTAGTTTAGTTCATCAGCATATTTACCTGCCGTGTAATCGGCAATTTTAATCTGCTTATCATTAAGTTCTTTTTTCCATAATCCCATTCTGGATGTGTTTACCTTTTTCATCAGGCTACTGAAATATTTCTTCATAATATCTTCAGGATACATCTTCATGACTTCTTCTGTTTTTTCATGAAAATTAAAGACATCCTCTCGGTATTTAACACCTGCAAACACACACAGCTTTTTCATTTCTTTTTCTGGATTGGTAACCAGATCTTCGTATCTGATTTCAATGTGATTGTCAGGATTTCTTCTCATTGCTTTTCTGAATCTCCTGATAAAGTAAGTCCATTTATATACAACCATTGATGTAACAGGCAGTTCGAAATCAACATTGCGAATGGAAACAAGATTGTCGCGATAATCTCTGATAATATGAATAAACTTTGCGTTTGGGAATATTTCCAGGAGTCTTTCTGTGTATATTGTGTAACCAGGATTCTTATCTCCAAGAAGCAATATATCTTCTTTGGGAAATACAGATTTGTTTAACAGATATACTTGTTTACACACATCAGCATAAGATGCTTGTCCCCCAAAATCCTGTAAATTCTTCTTTAACTTTTCCAGATCTACATTCCAAAATTCAAATCTCCATTGAATTTTAAGGTCCTCTATAAACTCATTTATTATATTATAATTCCAATCAGTAGTGTTTTTATATTTTGAGTGGAGATTTACAATAAACTGACATTCTGGTGGTATGCTAACATTTGGATGGGCATCAAACAAGGACATTAGTAAGGTAGTCCCTGATCTGGGTCTTCCTGAAATAAACAAAAAGGGTAAACTATTAATATCTTCCTGTGTTGTAGCCATTGTTAACTGATTAAATCATCAATTTTGTAAAAAGAATAGCATTCTTTAAACAGTGGCAAACATAAGATAATTAATTAACAACATAATTTAGTTATAAAAGAATAATATTATCAAATGTTATTTTCCTATCCAGTTTTTAAACTCAGTAGCTTTTAGTCTGCTAACGGTTATTTCATGTTTAACAGAAGGTATCATCTTAATAAATAGCTTACCACCAAAATAAGTCTCAATCTTTTGTACAGCATCGATATGAATAATATAACTGCGGTTTGCTCTGAAGAATAATTCAGGGTCAAGTTGTTCCTCAAGTTTTTCCATGGTTAATTCCAGATGATGTTCTTTTCCCTCGAATGTAACGGCATATGTTATCCTGTTCTCTGTATAGAAAAGAGCGATATCTTTAACATCAATTTTTTGAAATGACGTTGCTTCGGCTACAAGAAATCTTTTTCTGTATTTTTTTTCACCTTTCTTAATAGCATCGATTATTTCAGAGTAATCATTGGGAGATGAATTTTTGTCTTTAATATTTAAAAACATCTCAAATTTGTCAATAGCTTCTGATAATCTTGTTTGCTTAACAGGCTTAAGAAGATAATCAATACTGTTAACGTCGAAAGCCCTCAGAGCGTATTCATCATATGCTGTTGTAAAGATAACCATGCAGTCAACATTTACCTTATCAAATATTGTAAAGCAAATACCATCTGTAAGCTGAATATCCATAAAGATAATATCAGGAGCAGGATTGCTGTTTAACCATGAAACAGCCTTTTCTACACTGCTAACAGGACCTTCGATATTCCAATTGGGTCTGTATTTTTCAATCATTCCTCGTAATAAACGATAATTATGATGTTCATCTTCTATTATTAATGCTTTGATATTCATAACTATGTTAATAATGGGATTTGTATTTCAAAAGTTTTATTGTCAGATATTATCTTTATCTTTTTATTAGTCAGTAATTCATATCTTTTATTAAGATTGCTAAGCCCTGTTTTAGTAGAATATGAAGTTTCACGAGGCTGGAAATTATTTTTTATTATCAGATAATCGTTTTTTGTGTTTATTTGAATAATAAGAGGAGATTCGCTGTCGGCTATATTATGTTTAATAGCGTTTTCCATAATAAGCTGAAGAGTAAGAGGTGGTATTTTTTGATCTGTAAACTTCGTTTCAAGAGAGAACTTCACAACAAGGCCTTCCCCTAGTCGCTCTTTATGCAGACCGATATATGATTCAATAAATTTAAGCTCATCTTCAAGTTTAACAAGTCTCTTTTCTTTACTTTTAAGAACATACCTATATACATCTGTAAAGTTTTCAGTAAAAGTAACTGCAGCGTTTTGATCATAAATAATAAGAGACTTAAGGACACTCAGATTATTGAAGAGGAAGTGTGGATTAAGCTGATCCTGAAGGCTATTGTAATCCATCTCCAGCTTCTCGCGTTTCATCTCCAATATTTTCCTTTGCGATGTTGACCATTTTTCAGTAAATCTAGCAAGTATTAACCCGTGAGAAACTAAAAAAACAAAGATGAGACCAAGCATAAGGCCCAAATAAGTTGCTATTTTGTTTTTATCATTCATCAAATCCGGTTCTATTATTATTGACATTATCTTAAAAATAACTCCGATAATTATTAAGCCAAGAATAACCTGTATTGCAAGTCTGAGTCTTACTTTTGTTGGTACAGGAAGAATCCTTTCGATTAAGTTATCAATAACTATTTGGATTTCACCTGCAAGAACAAAAGCCACTATAATACTAACATAATATTTAAAAGGAGGGTTAGTATATCTAATGTCGGAATCGTATGATAAGTAAACAATTAATCGAAGTAATGAAATAGCAATTAAGCTTATTAAAATAATTCTGATAAGGAAGTTAACCAGTTTATAACTTGGCAACCTATATGCCAAAGTATCTTTTTGAATATGTTTTCTTATCAGCTTCATTTTAATTTATAAAGATATTAATTAAATTATTCCGGCTTAAGCTGACCGGTTACTTTTTTCCATGTTGTTTCAAGAGTTTTGTATTTAGCTACTGCCTGGATACGTTGTAATCTTGCCTTTAGCCAGTTTGTCTGTGCAATTAATAGGTCAGTTGTTGAGTTTAATCCTACTTCAAAGCTGGATTTTGTTTCATCCAGACTCTCCTGTGCTTCTACAATGTTTTTTTCTGCAATAAGAATAGCTTCATAAGCTTCTTCAACTTTAACTTTAGTATTTTGCACCTGAAGATGGATAAGATCAGTACTATGACTCAGTTCCATTTCATTTTGTTTGATTTTAAACTGAGCAGCTCTTTTCTTTTTGTTTTTTTGTCCCCATTGAAAAATAGGAACACTAAGTTGAGCAGCAACAATGGGACTGAATTCCACATCTTCAGCAAAGTCACTAACATATGTGCCCTGATATTGAATACCTACACCTAATTGGGGGAGATAATCACTAACTACCATTTTTTTATCAAGAGCAGACATCTCAATGTTCTTCTTAAGCAGTAGTAATTCATCACGATTTTCATTAGCCATCTGAATACCATTAGTCATGGTAATAAGCTGGATATTGTCGATGGAATCATAAGTGATGTTTATTTCTTTTTCAAGATCATTACCAAGAATCTGGTTGAGGTTCATCTTAGCAATCTTAAGTCCGTTCTTAGCCATCATAAGTTGCAGTTCAGCTTCATTCTTCTGCACAGTAACTTTAAGTTTCTCACTGGCAGGTTGCAGACCAACATCATACATTGCTGTCATCATATCTTCTGTTTCAGTAAGCATTTCGATGTATTTTTCAGCAAGATTGATATTTGCCTCAACCATTGCAACGTTCCAGAAAGCCTGATCATTAAGTTCAATTATTTCTGAATACTTTAAGTCATAGGAAAGGGCAGCCATATCAACACCTACATCAGCCATTTTATTTGAAGTGGCAATTTTTCCGCCAGTATACACCGGTTGTGAAAGAGATAATCCCCCATAAACAACATTCAGATTATTCATTTCAATTGTCATTCCCGGACTCCATACATCACTAATACCGCTGAACTGGCCCATTTGCGCAGCCTCTTCACTTTCGGCAGTTGGCAGGAAGTATCCTGGAGTGCTAATATCATCCAGTCCACTTATATGCATGGCATTAGCTTCAGCCTTTAAAGACGGCAGATAAGCTGTACGTGCTGCTTTTTGTGAAGCAACGGCTTCTTCTTTTTGCAGATTAGCCTTCTTCAGCTCTTTGTTATAGTCAACAGCTTTTTCTCTGCATTCTTCAATTGTAAGCTTTCCTTGAGCGTTAATTATATTTCCTGTCAGGGCTAATAATGCCATGACAATAATAACTGCTTTATATTTAAGAAATCGTGTCATTCTGATAGTCTTTGATAGTTACTAATTCTTTTGTTTTTACTTTAAACAGAACAGTATAAAGCACTGGTACAACAAGCAATGTAATCACTGTTCCGAAGAGCAATCCAAACATAATGGTTATTGCCATAGACTTGAACATTGCATCAAATAACAGAGGCAACATACCAAGTATTGTGGTCATTGATGCCATCATTACGGGTCTAAGTCTTGAAACAGCAGCTTCGATAGTTGAAGAGAGAGCAGTTTTACCATCCTTAATTCCATGGTTTATCTCATCAAGAAGAACCACAGAGTTTTTAATCATCATACCTATTAATCCCAGTGCTCCGATGATACCTACAAAGGATAAAGATTCACCTGTTAAAAGGAACCCAATTACAATCCCAATAAGTGCAAAAGGAACAATACTGAATATTATTATCGGTTGACGCAGATTGTTAAACAAGCCAATTACAATTATCAGCATTAAACCTATGGCCAGTGGCAGATAAGTAAACAAAGCCTTATTTGCTTCGCCCTGAGCGGAGATTTCACCCTCCCATTCAAGGGAATAACCTTCAGGAAGATCAATGGCTTCTATTTTATCTTTGACATGAGAGAAAGCTTCCATTGATGAATAACCATCAGCAGGATCACATTGAGCTTTAATGGAACGAATACCATTAAGTCTGTGGATTTGTTGATTCTTCCAGTCGAGTCTGACAGTGTCAACAATCTGAGCCAGAGGCACGCTGCTTCTACTTTGCTGTCCCCATACAGGAATTGAAAGAAGTCCATCCATATTTTCAGCTACATTATCAGAAGTCTTGAGAATAACAGGAATCTGTTTATCACCTTCATAGAAAGCTCCAACAGGTAATCCATTAGTAGCAACAAGAATAGAGCTACCCATATCGTTTCTTGTTAGTCCAAGTTTTTGAGCTCTTTCTACTGAATAGGAAGGAACAACATATTTTACCTTATTTCGCCAGTCGGTTGTGATATTAGTTACAACAGGTTCATCATAATATATACTAAGAGCTGAATCTGCCAGATGTCGTAAAACTCGAGGATCAGGTCCAAGAAAAACAGCTTCGATACCATGATCTGCAAAAGCAGCTCCAAATTCATGAATACGTATTTGTGCTCCAGGATAGTTAAGATCCAGATATTCTCTGATTTCAGGGATAATCTCTTTAACTCTTCCCTTTTTATAGGTTTCCACTATTACTTCACCATAAGTATCACTACCGATAGGCATTTTACGCATAAGGGCATATCTTGCTGGTGGTCTCCCAATTGCCCCCGTTACAGATCTTACACCATCAATATTCATGATGAATTCTTGTATTGAAACAATATCTCTTTCAACGGCATTAACATCTGATCCCTGTGGTAGGTTATATTCCACAAAGAACTGATTATATTGAATCTTTGGCATGAAGTCAATCTTTACAAAACGGAAAGCATAAAGTGACACAATAAGTATAAGAATACTGGCAACAGTAAATCTGTATTTATATTTTACTGCCCATTTCACTAATTTTCTGAAGAATTTATAGAAATGGTTATCATACGATTCTTTTTTCTCTCCTTCTGGTCTTTCTTTTCGATAGAAGTAAGTTGCATTAAAAGGAGTTTGTATCATGGCAAATAGCCAGCTGAGTAATAGTGAAATTACCAGTACAGTGAATAGAGAACTTAAAAACTCACCAGCTGCATTAGGAGCCATCCGCAAAGGAAGGAATGCAAGTATTGCTACTAAAGTTGCACCCAGAAGCGGCAATGCTGTGCGTTTTGCTGTGTTTACGAAAGCCTTCGACCTTTTTACACCTTTCTTAAGGTCAACCAATATTCCATCAGCAACAACAATCGCATTATCTACCAGCATACCCATTGCCAGGATAAATGTAGCAAGAGTAATCCTGTGCAGAGGAAGCCCGATTATAAGCATAATTATTAAGGTACCCAGAATAGTAAAGATAAGACCGCTGGAAATCAGCAATCCTGATCTGTATCCCATTGTAAACATTAAGACCAGTATTACAGTGCCAACAGAAATTAACAAGTTTAGCATAAAATCGTTGACAGCATCAGCCACACGATCAGGTTGATAATAAACTTCATTTATCTCAATTCCTGCAGGGAGTTCTCTTTGTACTTCTGTAAGTTTTTTATCCAATCTTTCGCCTAATTCAACTATATTTATACCACTTTCGTTTGATAGTCCCAGAGTAAGACCTTGTTTATTGTTGTAGTATAACACTTCACGTTTAGGTTCTATAAAGGAGCGCTTTACTATTGCTATCTCTCCAAGCCGGAAATTACCACCGCCTGGTACCTGAATCAATAGATCTTCAATTTCTTTTTCGCTACTTATTTTATTACCAACACCTACTCTTATTGATTCATCACCAGTAATAATAGTCCCAGGATTAACAATAGCTCCCTGATTTTGTAATGCCAATGCAATCATCATCGGGTTGATCTTTAAACTTGCCAGCTTCTCCGTAGAAAATACTACATCAACTGTTTCGGTTTGTTCTCCAAAAACCTGTGAACGACGAACTCCGTCAACAGCAAGCAACTCTTTTTCGATATATTCTGTATATTTTATTAATTCATTATGAGTATATCCATCAGCTGTAATTGCATACAGAATGCCATAAACATCAGCAAAATCGTCATTTACGATAGGGTCATAAGCTCCTTGAGGGAGACTACCTTTTGCATCATTTACTTTACGACGAAGGTGGTCCCAAAGCTGTGGAAGCTCAGGAGTAGTAACAGTCGACTTTATCTCCACGGTTATTTTTGATAGACCAGGCTCAGATACAGATTTAATGTTGTCTACATTCTCAAGCTTTTGCAGAGCTTTTTCAAGTACATCTGTAACCTCCAGCTCTACTTCATGTGCAGAAGCTCCGGGATAAACAGTAATTACCATTGCTGATTTAATAGGTATTTCAGCATCTTCCAGTTTTCCGATATTGATATATGAAAATATCCCACCAATTAGTATGGCAAACAATATGGTGGATATCAGAGCCTTTTGTTTTAATATCTTTTCAAGCATTATAATAATCCTCCAACATTAGATTTGGAACTTTTCTTTAATGGCATAACTTTCTGCCCGTCCTGCAAATAGTTTACACCGGCTGTTACTATTATATCTCCGTAATTTACTCCAGAAGAAATTTCAATAAAGCCGTTATTAACAATCTTATTGATATCTACACGAACTCTTTTTACAGTGTGAGTACTTTTGTTATAAAGCCAAACGTAATTATTATCATCAATATGAAGTACAGCAGTAGCAGGAATTTTTAAAGTTCCGGATTGTTTATCACAGTGCATGGTAACTTCTGCTGACATACCAGGGTAAATATTGTATGAAGTGTCATTGTTGAAATTAAGTTTCATTTCATACATACCATCGTTTCCTGTTTTTTCGCTTATGCTAACAATGTTAATAGGCAAATCGGATACATTTGAGTTTTCTACTGAAAGAAAATTCCTGTTACTGTTTTTTACTTTGTTAATAAGATTCTCAGGAATTGAAATTACAACCTCCAGCTTTGAGATATCCATTAATGATACGATTGGAACACCAGGTCCAACAGTTTGGAAGTTCTCAGTCATTTTTCCAAAAATATATCCTGAGAACGGAGCTTTAAGGTCTGTATCCCTTAGTTGATTACGTGCATTATCATATGCTGTTTTTGCCATTAGATATCCTGATTTTATCTTTTCATATGAGTTTGCAGGTATTTTGTCTTTTTCGTAAAGCTCTTTATACCTTTTGTACTCACCTTCAACCTGCTCATACTGTGCTTTTGTTGATCTTACCTGTAGCTGATAATCACGCTTGTCGATTGATGCTATTGTTTCACCTTTATTTACATATTCGCCTGTTTTTACATTTAGTTTTATAATTGGGCCCCCAACACGAAATGATAAAGTTGTGAGACTGTGCTCCTTAATATATCCGTTAAATACTAGCTTCTCCCCTTCAACGGATGGGGTTATTGTTTCTGTTTTAACATATTTAATAACCTCTTTGTTATTTTCTTTGTTTTCTGAACATCCGTACAGAACAACAACCGATAATAAAGTAAATAATAATGGATTAAGGAATTTCATATTTTAAAATTTTACGTATTTTCTTTTATTAATGATATTTTGCTGACAAAAATATAGTCACTAGAAATTATAAAAATGAAAATTTACACGAAATGATTAATAACATACGTGAAATGTAATATTGATACTCTGATAAGATAGTGGTAACATACTGGGATTGATCAATAAGAGAATGATAAGTAAAGAGGTTTTATGATAAACAGTATAAATCCCTACATATTATAGATTAAGGGTTGGCTTACTTGGTTTTTTAATATCGGGTTTAGGATTATCTGTGTTTAAAACCGGGAAATGATCTTCAATAGGATAGTTTCTGGATACAGGAATGGCTTCTGATATATGTTTTAATCTGATTAGTTTCTTATTGTCATCCTGAATAAATCCGCTCAGGTAGCATAGATTAACAATACGAGTACGGTGGCATCGAATGATTTGTGGATGATCTTCAAATTGTTCAAATAATCTCCCGAAAGGCACACGCAATAATTCTTTCTTTACCTCTCCGTTATCTAAAGTCAAAAAATCAGTGTAGTTCTGGTTGGAATACGCACACAAGAATTTGCTAACAGGAGTGTTCAGAATCGTTCTTCCTTCAGTGTTTTTTATCTTTACAGTAGCCTCATCTTGTGACACCTGTTCCAGACTCTCTTTCTCTTCTAAGAAAGGTAAATCAACAATAACTAGTTTTCTTGTTTCCCAATCGAATAAGTTCGCAACTAAAATACCAGGAAAATAAACCAAATCCATTAATAATATAAGGTAGTTTAATTTAACAACAAGAATGTGGTTATATATACTATATGAGTTATAAATCCAGTTTCCAATACTAATAAACGGCATTGTGATAATTATCATTATTAATAATTCCAGATTGGTAAATCGACCAGGTTCCAATAATGATTTTTTAATAACAGGTGCCAGTAACAGGGTAAAAAATATTACAGAAGATGTTATTATTGCATAAATACATGATGGGAGAAATCTGTTATCTCCAAGTTCATTTATATTAAAAGGAGTATAATAAATCAGAAATAAAAAAGTAAAGCAAAAAAACACAAAACTAATTAGTAACTGTACCCAAAGCTTTTTAGGATAAACAAGAGTTTTATTAGCAAATTTAAAAAAGGTCTCCTTAAAACCGTCCATAATAATTTTATGCAGATTTAAAGTGTAAAAGTAGTGAAATTGCTGATAATTAAAAAATAATACTTTATGAAGAAATCTGGCTTAATCAACAGACTTTACAGGCTCAATAGACAGATACAAATTATACTCCAAAAAGCCTAAGCACGTCTTCTTTGTAAAGTTTTCCCACCGGCAATTTTAAATTACTAATCTCGATAATGTTACCTTCAAGGGATTCAATCTCACTTATTGAAACGATATAAGATTTATGAATTCGCAGAAACTTATTTTTTGGTAATGATTCTTCAAGTTCTTTAAGCGAAACAAGTGCAGTTATTGGTTTTTTACTAGTGTGGAAAGTAACATATGCTTTTTGCCCTTCAATATAAATGATATCGCTGAAATTTATTTTATAGAATTTACGATCAGCGCGTATAGTAAGAAAATTATCAGAATAAGTTGTTTGGTGTTGGGCTGTCGGATCTATTTCATAATCCTTTTCACTTTTTAGTTTTAGTTTATCTATTACTTTGTTTACAGCCTGGAAGAATCTTTCAAAGGAAAAAGGTTTGAGAAGGTAGTCAATAACACTTAAATTATAACCTTCAAGAGCAAATTCCTGATATGCTGTTGTGAATATAACTTCTGGTTTATTTACCATACTTTTAAGGAATTCAACTCCTGTTATATCTGGCATTTGAATATCAAGAAACAATAAATCAATATTTCCTGATTTTATCAATTCTGTAGCTTTAAGCGGAGAATTAAAATCGCCCATAAGCTCCAGTTCAGGCACTTTACTTATATAGTTTTTTAAGTAATCCCGAGCGAGTCGCTCATCATCAATAACAAGACATCTTATTTTTTCCATCTCACAGCCATTAAGTTTCAAGCTTCAGGTCTACAATATACTTATGTTTTTCTTCTATTATATTAAGAGAATGTTTTTCAGGATAAAGAATTAAAAGGCGATGTCTGACATTCTCAATGCCCATTCCGCTTCCTGAATTTGATTTTGATTTTTCAGGAGTGCTGTTTTCAATTACAAAGTGAACCCTTTTGTTGATTGCTTCAATTGAAATATTTACGTAAGCATCTTCAATTTCCTCAATACGGCTATACTTATATGCATTCTCAATAAAGGGAATAAAAAGCATAGGAGCTATTTCAGTTGAGCCTGGGTTTATATTTATTTTCATGCTGATATTTTGAGAGAACCCTGACTTCATATTCTGGAAAGCATTAAAATTCTCAATATATTTTATTTCTGCGCTAAGGGGGACCCTGTCTTTGGCACAATCATAAAACACATACCTTAGCATTTCTGAAAGCTTAAGAACACTATCGGGAGCATTCTCCGATTTCATGTATGTAAGAGAATAGATGTTGTTAAGTGCATTGAAAATAAAATGGGGGTTTATTTGCGCTTTTAAAAGCTTAAGTTCTGTTTGTAATTTTTCTTCTGTAAGTACTTTTTCATTTTCTTGTAATCGGGTTGTTTGTTCAATAAGACTGATTGAAGTGGCCACAAAGAAGGTAAATGTAAGGTTAATAATAAACCTCGATAAATGAAACTGAATAGGAGGTGCTTCATGATGAGATTCATTAAGTGCCGAAAGTAAATATGCATCACCTAAATAAAATAATATCCCTAGTATTATAATTATGAATAAAGAGATAATAAAATACCGACGTGTTTTGCTATAATATTTAGGAAATAAAAACCAAATAGTAAGATAGTACATAAAAACTATTGAAGAGATATTATACAGGGCCCTTATTAAAGCAAATTTCACCGGCTGAAAATAATTCGATATGTTAAAAAACATAAAAAACAAGAATAGCCAGAATGCTAATGAAATAAATAGTTTTCTTTTTGATGTACTCATCCGTATTTTCATTGTTTTGGGCAAATTTATCTACATAAGTATTAAAAAAAAAATATATTAAACAAATGTAGTCATTATATAAACAAACGTATCAAAGACATTAATATCCGGATTATTTATTGTTCGTCAATTAAATCAAGTGTTTTGTTAATAAAATTAAACAAAAGGTTTAAAATATTTTTTTTGACAATAATAATAACAGACTTTTGCACCCAAAATAAATTTTAAGTCATGAAAAGAAAGATATTTCTTGGTTTGTTAGGCGTTGTTATTGTTGCGGTTGCCATTAGCATAACTGCTTATATGATTTTAGCAAAACCTGATCCAAAAATTGACGAAGCCTCTGTAAAAACAATGTATGTTAAATCTGAGAAGGTTAATATTACAGAATCAGTATCAAGTATGCTGTATCGTGGAAGAGTAACAGCATATGATAATGTTAGCCTTTCGGCAGAAGTGTCAGGAAAAATATTGCTTGGTGATGTGCGATTTAAAGCAGGTGAAAATTTCCGTAAAGGACAAATCCTTGTTAAAATATATAATGAAGATATAATAGCAGCATTAAAATCCGGAAAGAGTGGTTTGTTACAAACAGTGTCACTGATTTTACCGGATATTATGATTGACTACCCAAAACAATATGATAAATGGTCAGGATTCTTTTCAAATATTGACCCTGAAAAGCCTCTTCCTCCTTTACCAGAAATTGTTACCGAAAAAGAAAGAGTATTTCTTGCTTCCAATAATGTATTAACTAATTATTATAATCTGCAACAACAGGAAATTAATCTTAAAAGGTATACAATCAAAGCACCATTTAATGGTTTCTTCAAAACAGTAAATAAGGAAATAGGTGCAGTGGCAAGTCCTGGCTCAGAGTTAGCCAATATTATAAGGAGTGATAAACTGGAGATTGTTGTACCTGTTTTTCCAGGAGATATGAAATGGATTAGAGAAGGTGATGAAGTTAAAGTTACAGATAATAACGGATTACAGTTAACAGCAAAAATATCACGTATTGCCGGATTTGTTGAAGAAAGTACACAGTCTGTAAATGTGTATCTTACTTATATTCCAAAAGCTAATCAAACTTTACTTGAAGGTGAATACGTGGATGTAGAATTCCACGGAGCAGAAATATCAGGGTTTATTATACCAAGAGAAGCAATACTTGAAGGGTCCAGTGTTTATGAAATAACAGACAACAAGCTAATAAAAACACCTGTTGATATCATACGGCAACTTGACGATAAAGTTATTATAAATGGTATCGATACAACTAAGACTATTGTTATTGAGTCTTTAGCATCAGTTAATCCTGCTGTTAATTATATTCCCAGACCATAACAATACTTTTTATTATTAAGACAGAAGTCATGAAAAAAATAATATCACTTTTTGTTAAATATCCCTTTTATGGGAAAATGGTTATTCTGGTACTGTTATTACTAGGTAGTATATCATTATTAAATATGAGGAAAGCGACATTTCCACTTGTTGAATCAAAGGTAATAACGGTAACTGTAATATATCCCGGAGCTACTCCTAAAGAAATGGATGAAGGGATAACTTCCCTTGTTGAGAATAGCATTCGTGGTATTTCAGGTATTAAAGAGTTTTCTTCACAATCAAGGGAAGGATCAGCATCTATTACTGTAACAGCCCTGAACGGTTACGATATGGATGAACTGCTTTCTGATGTAAAAAATGCTGTTGATGGTATCTCAAACTTTCCTGCTGGTGCTGAAAGACCTATTGTATCAAAGCAAAGGGCAAAAGACATTGCAATGTTTATGTCTCTCACTTCTGATTCCTATGATATTATTGAGCTGAATAGAATGGCTAATAGAATTGAGGATGATTTTCTTGCTTCTGGATTGATTTCTCAGATATCCATTTTTGGCATTCCTTCCAATCTTGAGTTGGCAATTGAAATTGATGAAACTCAACTTCGAAGGTATAATCTTACCTTTAGTGATATTCAGAATGCTATATCTGCAAATAATATTGATATTTCAGGAGGTACAATACGTAACCCGCGAGAGCAAATTAAAGTAATAAGTAGGCAGCGAAGTGTAAAACCTAAAAAAATTGAGCAAATTGTACTTATTTCTAATATGAATGGAAAAAATGTAACAATTGGTGATATTGCTACTGTTAAATTGCAAGTTCCGGAAGACCCTACAAATGGTTATATCGATAAAAAACCATCTGTTACTTTTATGATTCAAAAGCTAATGTCAGAAGATCTTGAAGCAATCTCTGATTTCCTACAGAATTATATTGTTGAATTTAACGAAACCCATGAACATTATAAGATGGCTGTTTTGATGGACTTCCTTGAACTGATTGACGGACAGTTATCAATACTAATCGACAATGGTTTGCTTGGTGTTTTCCTGGTAGTGCTTTTATTGTCATTGCTTCTTAATATTCGTCTGTCTTTGTGGGTTGCCTGGGGGATTCCGGCTTCATTCTTGGGAATGTTTGTTGTTGCCAGTATTATGGGTGTTACAATCAATCTTATCAGCCTTTTCGGTATGATATTAATAATAGGTATTCTAGTTGATGATGGGGTTGTTATTGGTGAGAATATATTTACACATTTTGAAAAAGGGAAGTCACCACGACGTGCCGCCATCGACGGTACAATGGAAGTGCTTCCGGCTGTGCTGACCTCTGTTTTAACAACAATCGTTGCCTTTTCGCCTCTGTTTTTTATAGAAGGACGTATGGAGATGATGTATGAAATGGCTTTGGTTGTTGTTCTTGCACTTTTATTTTCTCTTCTCGAAGGTATGTTTGTTTTGCCTGGCCATTTGGGTACTCCAAGTGTTCTTAAGAAAGATCGAAAAGGGTCAATTTATGGTAAGATCAGAGTTACAATTGATAAATATATTTTTGGATTCAGAGATAAGATATATCTTCCTTTAGTTAGCAGAGTTCTTAAGTATAGAGGTCTTGCAATTGCATCTGTAACAGCTATTGTAATTATTACTGTTGGTCTTGTTGCCAGTGGAAAAATTACTTTTACGTTTTTCCCTCCGGCACCTTCTGATATGTTTACTATTGATCTTGCTTTAAAGCCTGGTGTAAATGAAGAAATTACTAAACAGAAGTTATTTGAAATAGAAGATCTTGTATGGGATGTTAATAGTGAACTGAGAGAAGAAAATGGTGATACTATTTCTTATATCTCTTCAATGACTGTTACTTTGGGGAATTCATTCTCAAGAACAGAAAATGGAACAAATGCGGGTATGATTAGAGTATTTTTAAATCCGCTGGAAGATACGAAAATGTCGGATGAAAAGATCAAAAGAGCAATCTCAGAAAAAGTAGGCAGAATTCCGGAAGCATATAAATTCGCCGTTGGTGCTTCTAATCGTTTTGGTGCTCCTGTTTCAATTAGCTTGCTGGGTTATGATCAGGATGAGTTGGAAGCAGCTAAAAATGATCTTGAATCAGAACTGGATAAAATGCCGGCATTATATAATATTACTAACAACAGCCAGATAGGGTCACAGGAGCTCAGATTGACGTTAAAGCCTGAAGCATATGCTCTTGGTCTTACAACACAGTCGTTGATGTCGCAAGTGCGTCAGGGATTCTTTGGAGCTTTATCGCAGCGTATCCAGGAAGGTAAGGATGAAATATGGGTTTATGTAAGATACTCAAGAGAAAACAGATTGAACATCGGGCAGCTGGAAGATATGATGATTCATACACAAAGTGGTAGTTTCCCTCTTGGACGTATAGCCGATATTAAAACGGCAAGAAGTCTTAGTGCTATTAATCACTTTAACGGCCGTCGTGAGATTCGAGTTGATGCTTATCAGAAAGATTTATCTCAGTCGGTTCCTGATTTACTGGAGTATATCGAAACAAATATCCTTCCTGATATAATGCATAATCATCCTGATGTTACTTATATGCATCAGGGTCAACAAAAGGATACAATGGAACAGATGCACAGTATGATATTGTATTTTGGTTTGGCTTTCCTTGTTATTGTGCTTATTATTATGATTTATTTTAAGTCTTTCCTCCAGGGATTAATGATTATTGTTATGATTCCTCTTGGTATTGTTGGTGCAATTTGGGGGCATGGGATCCACGGTCAGCCAATTTCAATGATGAGCCTTTGGGGTATGGTTGCCTTGTCGGGAGTGATTATTAATGACGCCATTGTTTTTCTGGCAAAGTATAATCAAAATCTTGTTAAGGGATTGAAGATCCGGGAGGCTGCTATAAATGCTGGATTAGCACGTTTCAGAGCTATTTTGCTAACAACAATTACCACAACAGCCGGGCTTATGCCTTTGATTCTTGAAAATACTCCTGATGCCAGAATGCTTATACCTATGGCTATTTCTCTGGCCTACGGTATATTGTTTGGCACTGCATTTATTCTTGTTATACTTCCTGTTATTATAATGATTGTAAATAATATGCTGGTTGCTGTTATGAGAATGCGTACTCATGAGGATGTTGAACCTGAATCAGTAGAAACAGCTATTATTAATGCTAAAATTGAAAAGACTTTAAATATTAACATGGCTAAAGAGTTTGATTAATAATATTAAACTGTAGAAGATGAAAATAAGAAATATTATATTGACAGTTTTTGCAGGATTGATTGTCTTTGGGGCAAATGCACAAAATACATTATCAATTTCTGATGCATTGAAGATTGGTCTTAAGAACAACTATGATCTGCAGATAATACGCAAAAATGAAGAAGTGTCAAAGATAAATAATACCTGGGGAAATACCAGTATTATGCCAACCGTGAACTTCAATGTGAACGGACGTGAAAATTATAATTTCAATGATAGTGAAAACTACCGTACTCAAACACTCGTTCCTGATCTTAGTCTTAATTGGGTGTTTTTTGACGGATTTTCTTCGCGTATCTCTAAGCAGAAATTTGATGAACTGGAAGCACAGTCTCATGGTAATACAATTATTCTGATAGAGTCAACTATTCAGGATATAATACTTTCATACAATAATTGTTTGCTGCAAAAAGAAATGGTGGGTGTTTATTATGAGCTTGCCCAGCTTTCCAAGGATCGCTATGATCGTGATATAAAAAGTGAATCTATAGGAGCAAGTACTACATATGAATTATTGCAGTCGAAGAATTCATGGCTCGAAGATCAGGCAAATTATTTGCAGCAAAAGGTTACGTATGAAAATTCTGTAAGGAATCTGAACTATCTTCTTGGGGTAGATGATGATATTGTATGGGAGTTTACTTCTAAATTGGAGACCGATACTCCTGAATATGTTTTGAATGAATTGTCCTCTAAGTTAAAGTCAAGTAACAGCAATTTGAAAAACCAATATATTTATCAGTCGTTGCTTGAAAAAGAGACAGCTTTGGCAAAAAGTAGCTATTATCCATCATTGTCACTAAATACGGGTATATCTAATACGGATTTGGGAAACTTTTATGCGGGAACTACTCCTGATTTAAGGCAGAATTCAACAGATGGCTATCTGGGGCTTACTCTTACCTATAATATATTTAACGGGGGCGTAAGAAAGAGAAGTGTACAAATTGCTAAAATTGATGAGCAAATAGGACAGGTGCAAACTAATCAGATGATACATAGTCTTGATAATCAATTGTTGCAAATGTACAGCGATTACGGATTGCAAAAGGAACTTCTTGATCTTGCTGATCAAAAAATGACAGCTGCTAAGATGAATCTTGATCTTTCAACAGCGAAATTTGAAAACGGGTCAATTAACTCTTTTAACTATCGGGATGTGCAAAATATTTATTCCAATTCTGCAATAACTAAATTCAGAGCTATCTACAATCTTATTGCGGCAAATACTGATTTGCTTAGGATAACAGGAGGGATTATTTCAGAATATGAATAATACCTGATTCATTTTGTATTTGTAGTTATTAAAACCTGAGGCTTATGTGTTGTTTTCACCATAACTCAGGTTTTTTTGTGATAGGTATCCTGAGTTTTACGAAATATGTAATGGGTTTTATTTAAACATAATGTTTGCTCCAAGAGCCATAGTAAAAACATTTGTCAATTGGAGTCCTGAGTAGTTAAAGTAGTATTTAAGATATAGATCGTTCGTAGTAGTTTCAATATAGAACTCAATTGCTTTTACCTTGTACTTTTGTTTTAGTTGATAGTGTCCTGTTATGCCCAGGCTAAAGTGAAACCTGAATGCATTTGGCGCATAGTATCCTTCCGGATAATAAGAAGGAAGTCTTGTAAAGGTTCCAGGACCATCAGCAAATACTCTGCTAACTGCTGTAGTTATTTTTGGCATTATGGAAATGTTACTTTGTACAGGAATATCAACAGGGAGGTAACAAAATTCCACTGTTGATATATGCAGGTTCTTGTTTGACCTGTATTTCGGAGTAAAGCCATATTTTAAAGCAAACCGTAGGCTTTGCGATTTATTTAAAGTATATCCGGCACCAATTATATAGTTGCCTATACCACCTGCATATTGTAAGTTTACATATGCAGGGATAATCCAGCTTCTTTGTTTTTGTGTATATACTTTATTGTTGATAATTGTATCCTGGGCAAATGTATGAATGCTTATAGTAAGTAAAATCACTAATATGCTGTAAAATAATTTTCTCAAAATTCAATCCTTTCTACATTTATTGAATCTTCATCAATATTTAATTTAACCCAATGTCTTTTACTTACCGCTCCAATGGTCATATATTTGTTACCATTTCCATAGTAATCACCATAATAATGATGATGCAGATGTCCGGATATAGATAAGTCTACTTTTGCTGAGTCTACCATTGTTACATATGCAAGTTGCTGTAATGGTGAAAATGAATCAGAATAAGGAGGTATGTGAGTTACTACAAAAAGATGTTCAGCATTTCCTTTGTCAAATATCTGACTTTTCAGCCAAAAGAAATCGGGTTCAGTGACGTTCAATTCCCATACTATATCATTAAAAAATACAAATTTGCAGTTTGCAATGCGCAAGGTGTAATTATCTGGTCCAAATAATTCTTGATAAATCGGGTATCCATTTGCAAGACAGTCATGGTTGCCTATAACTGTAAAATATGGTACTGTTGCTTGCTCCATTACATATTTAAACAGAAGAAACTCCTCGAGAATACCGCCATCAGAAAGATCACCTCCGGCAATGATTATATCGATTTCTTCATGTTCATTAATCGAATAAACAGCATCTTCCAGATTATTATAAGAATAATGCGGATCTGAAATAAGAGCGACATTTAAAGTTTTTGTATTAATCGTGTCATTCAGGTTAGTTTCTTTGAGTTTGTTAAAATTAGATTCTCTTGTATTACGGTATTCTACTGGTACATATGCAGAATAAATGGAATAATCAAATGTTTTAATACATGATGAGCTAATTAACACCATGAAAACAATAAGGAGTACCTTTGAAATTAGATATCTTATATTAATTTGCGTTCTCATACTTTAAACATTAATAACAGATTTTTTTAAGAATTATTGTTCATTTAATATGCTCCTGATTTGAACGGTTTACTGTTATTATTTTAATTACTACATTGCTTTTTGTCGTTAATGAATTTGTAGCATTTGTAATTCTTGATAAGAAATTGCAAAAATTTCTTTTTAGATATAAAAATTGTAATAGTTTTGGGTCTTTTTTTAATTGATTTTAAATTAAAGAATGTTGATAATAAATATAATAGCTAAACGTTCGATAGTCATGAAATATACTGGGTTTTCCCAATGAAAGAAATAAATTATAATATATGAGCAATATTAATAGTAAAAGGACAGCTACCCTTATTTCTATTCAGGATTCGTTGGTACAGGCACGATTCCATGATGATGTTATAATGGGTGAAACCGCCGGAATTATGGTGGATGGAAAGCTTCTTCAGGCTGAAGTACTGCAAATTATGCCTGATCCTGCCGATCCTGAAGCCGGGATTGTGGAGATGCAGGTGTTTGAAGATTTAACTGGTGCCCAGATTGGCGATGAGGTTGAGTTCAGTGGAAAGCCTTTGTCTGTGCTTCTTGGACCCGGACTGTTAACAAGTATCTGGGATGGTTTGCAGAACCCTCTTTATAAACTGAGTGAACAGGGGGCTTACCTTGTTCCGGGTATGACAGCTCCTCCTATTGATGATAAGGCTTTGTGGGATTTTACCCCTTCTGCTAAAGCTGGTGATGTTGTTAAAGGTGGCGATACTTTGGGGTCTGTCCCTGAAGGCAGGTTTGAACATAAAGTACTTGTTCCGTTCAGCATGGGTAAGTGTACAATTAAAAGTATTATTGAAAAGAGTAAGGTTAATATTACGCAGGTTGTTGCTGTTGTTACTGATGAGCAAAAGATTGATCATGAGTTGAAACTTGTTTTCCGTCATCCTGTTAAGGAACCAATTCCTTTTAAGGAGCGTGCTATTCCAAGTAAAACAATCTCTACAGGTGTTCGTGTAATCGATTTACTGGCACCGGTAGGTTATGGAGGTACTGTTGGTAATCCCGGCCCTTTTGGTGCTGGTAAAACTGTTATGCAGCATACTCTTTGTAAACATGCTCTTGCTGATATTATTGTTATGGCTGCCTGTGGCGAACGTGCGGGTGAGGCCGTGGAGGTTTTTAAAGATTTTGCAGAGCTGGAAGATCCTTCTACTGGTGAATCATTGATGAACCGTATGTGTATCTTCGGTAACACAAGCTCCATGCCTGTTGCTGCTCGTGAAGCCAGTGTGTTTATCGCTCTTACTGTGGGTGAGTACTACAGATATCAGGGCTACAATGTTATTATGCTTGCCGATTCTACATCCCGTTGGGCTCAGGCTCTCCGTGAGCGTAGTGGTCGCCAGGGTGATATTCCTGGTCCTGAAGCTTTCCCTATGGACATTCCTGATCAGATCAAAGGTATGTACCAACGCGCTGGTGCTGATGTGGGCTCTGGTGGATCTCTTACTTTTATCGGTACTGTTTCGCCTGCCGGTGGTAACTTCCAGGAACCTGTAACGCAGGCAACAATGGATGCTACCGGTGGTTTCTGGGGTTTATCGCAAGACCGTGCTGATGCTAAGAAATATCCGGCTATCGACCCTCTCGTATATACTACTTCTTCCTATGATAGCTTTATCTCATGGGAAGATCGTAATAAAATGCTCGACACTCTTCATCAGGCTAACGGTATTGATCAAACAATCAGTACTATCGGTTTGAAGAAAGTGCCAGTCGATAAATATATCCTTTATCAGAAGGGTCAGACAATAGATTTCTGTGTGCTGCAGCAGGATGCTTTCCATGATGTGGATGCATGTACACGCCCCGAACGGTTGAAAATTCTTAATGAGGCTGTGCAGAAGCTGATCGTTAGTGAGATTAAATTCTCTGAAAACGGACTCGATGATGAAGGTCTTAAAAGTCTTATAAGGACGAAATTCGATGAACTACGCCAGTGGTGGAAAGACTGGAATAGTAATGCTCAAAGTGAGGAAGAAATTGCAGTCCTTCCTGAAAAAATACATCAATTTACTTTACAAGAAGAACACGCACTATGATAAGGAAAGAGATTAACAGAATTAGCGAAGTAGGTAAAGCGCTTATATCGGTTGAGGGTAATCCCGGGGTTGCTCTTAATCATGTAGTGGAACTGCTCGACGCTCAGACTAATCAAAGTCTGTCCTTCGCAAAGGCTATTAATATTACTGAAGATTATACACGTTTTCAGGTTTTTAATGGTACAAAAGGATTAAGCACAAAAACCAGAATAAGGATGCATGAGCTGCCTCTTTCTGCTGGTTTTTCTTATAAGATGCTTGGCCGTAGTTTTGATGGTATTGGCGATGTGGCCGACGGTGGCCCTGAAATTATTTTTGAGAAGCAGTTGTCAACTCGTCTGGATACTCTTAACCCTACTGTAAGGCTTGTTCCTAAACAGCCTATGTGGACTGGTATTCCTATGATTGATGTTTTTAATACTTTGGTGAAATCTCAGAAGATACCAATCTTTGCAGGCCCTACTGAGCCTTATAACCGGTTGCTTTCGCAGATTGCTCAGGGTGCACAAACTGATATTATTATTTTCGCTGGTATCGGACTTAAATTCGATGAGTATAACTACTTTAAAGAGCAGCTTTCTCAATCGGGAAATATTGATAAGACTATTATGTTTACTCATCTTGCCGGTGAGTCGCAGATTAAAGGTCTTATGCTTCCTGATGTTGCTCTTAGCGTTGCCCGTGAGTTTGCTGATCAGCGTAAGGATGTGTTGGTGCTTCTTACGGATATGACTAACTGGTCGAATATCCTTAGAAATGTTGCCAACTATCAGGATATGATTCCTTCATTGCAGGGTTATCCCGGATCTCTCTATTCTGAGCTTGCCAGAAGATATGAAGTAGCTGCCGATATTGAAGGCGCTGGTTCTATTACTATTATTGGTGCTACTACTCTCGAGTCTCTCGAAGATCCTGTTCCTGATAATACTGGTTATATCACCGAAGGGCAGTTCTTCCTTGAAAATGGTAAGCTTAAACTTGCCCGTTCGTTATCACGATTGAAACAACAGGTTAATGGCGACACCCGCGATGATCACCGTGCTATTATGACAGCTATGGCGTCACTTCTCGCTGATGCTGAGAAAGCTCATGAAGCTGCGGAAGTAGGTGCTGCCAACGATGCGTTTTCACAGAAGCTGCTTCGCTACCGTGATGATTTTATCAATAATGTTGAAGAACCTTTCGGTGAGCCTATGCAGCTTAACGATGCGCTTGATAAGTTGTGGGACATATTACGTGACCATTTCGAACCTACTGAAACAGGGTTGAGTAAGAAACTTATTGATAAGTACTGGGATAAAAAATAACTTCTAATCAGTAAAAAAAATTCAGATGAACGATAAAAAAGAAAACCTCGAAGGTATTGTTTCCAAACTTAAGGAACAGGGAATTAACGCTGGTGAAGAGGAGAAAAAACGTATAATTGCTGATGCTAAAGCTCAGGCTGATAAGATAGTTGCTGATGCTAAAGCTCAGGCAGAGAAATCACTGGAAGAAGCTAATAACAAGGCTGCCCAGATACAGAAGAATGCTGATATGGCCATTGCTCAGGCATCACGTGATATGGTGGAAGCCACAAAGATTGCTATGATTGATTCTTTGAAGTCTGTTTTCGGTGAAAAGTGTGAAAGCTTATTTACTGAAAAGCAATATCTCAAAGAGCTTGTGAAAGTTGTTGTTGAGTCTATTTCTGGTGAGAAAACAATCTCTATTCCTAAAGATCTTACTAAGGATATGGAGGCTTTCCTGGTTAAGGAATCGCTCGATAAGAAGGTTGCTATCAAGCCACTTGCCAATGGTAATGCTTTGATAAAGGTCGACTCCAGTGATAAAAAGGGAGTGCAGTTTGTTTTAAGTGCTCAGGATGTTGAGGAGAGTATGTTTTCACTGCTGAATAAAGATTTAGTAGAGAAAATTAAACAAAACCAGGAGGCATAATTATGTCGAATCTGGTATATCTTATGTGTAGCTTGCCATCGCTGTCGTATGGACAATCACCGCCAATTACTGTCGATGAACTCCATAATGAAGCAAAGAGCCAGCTATCTAAAAAACATTTTCGCCTGCTTCAATCGCTGGATATCCGAAAGCTTGGCAGTAGTGCCATTGATGGTGGTCCTGCAAGCATCAGGCAAATGTTTGAAGAGCTGGAGCTGGATCTGAATGAAATCAGAGATGCCAGAGCACAAAAAAGAACTCCGGATCCGGGATTCCTTCCTAAAAATGTTGGTAGCGTAAATCCGCTTGAGCGGGAAAAGGCTATTATGCATTGGCAATGGGAAGAGCTGGATTCTATTGAGGCTGGAAAGACTTTCTCTGTAACTGAACTTCTGGTTTATAAAATGAGGCTTCAGTTATTGCACCGCCTCCATTCTTTTAACATAGAAGAGGGAGGTAAAGTGCTTGAATCTGTTGTTAATCCTAAAGAAAAACAGGAGGAGGAATAATGGCAGGAATAAAGATTAAATATACAAAGACCGAAAGAGCCCGTCAGAAAAAAATTCTGAAGGTCTCTCAACGTATGCTGCCTTTGTTCGAAGCAATGGAAAAATCTTTGATGGTTACTATTAACTCCATCGCCGAAAGGATTGAAGAAATTCGTAAGACTATCGAACAAAACAGGAATAAAGCAAAACCCTGGCTTGCTGTTATGAGTGACGCATGGGTGGATATCAATGAGTTTATCTCGGTTAATGAGATAATTACTAAACCTGCAGATGTTGCAGGGGTGCGTGTGCAACAATATGATAGTGTCGACTTTAACGTTGTTCAGCCATCAGCTGTTACGCCTTTATGGGTTACTGATGCTATCGAACTGATGCAGGAGCAGCTTCAGCTTAAAGCTGAGATTAAATGTTTGGAAGAACAGATTGAATTGCTTGAAGAAGAACTGCTGGATGTTCGTGCCCGTGTTAAACTGTTTGAAAACAGAAGAATACCTAATGCTAAAATGGCTATCCGTAAGATAGGACAGAAGCTGCAGGATGATGAGCGTTTGAATATAGCTACGGCGAAAGTTGTTAAAACAAGACAAAAAGAGGAGGCTAAGGTATGATTATTAAAATGAAGAAAGTTACTCTCTTTATGTCTGATTCTGCTGTTGATGCTGATAAGGAACTTAATCTTTTGGGTAAGCTGGGTGTTATGCATGTTTCACCTTTTCAGCCTCCTAAGGATGAGTCAATTGAGCGCGTTACTGCGAGAATTAAACAACTGGAGAAGGCTATTGAGGTACTTGAGCATTATGCTCCGGAGACTGAAATTAGTAAACCTGAGGGTGATACTGATTACTCATCTGTTGAAAGAGGTGACATTACTCTTTTGGAGAATGTTATTAAAGCCAGTGAGAATCTTGCAGATGCTGAGAAGTCTTCTAAAAAATATGCTGATATATTACAATGGTATAAAAACTGGGGTGATATATCAATTGCCGGACTAAATGAACTTGCTGACCATGGCGCTTTTATTAAGTTGTATCTGATTGATGATCGTGATCTGAAAAGTGTAAGAACACGCGAGGATATAAAGGTTGTGGGTAAGATAGGTCATCTTAACCAGGTGGTACTTGTTACAAGTGATATCAAAGAGGAATTGACTTCACAAACGGTTGAAGTTCCTTCTGTATCTGCAAAAGAGGCGAAGAAGCTTTTTGATGATGCTCAAAAGTTAGCAAAGGAAAGCGAGTTGGGTCTTAACATGATGTATTCATGGAAGTATGTGCTTGAAGAGGCTTTGGAGGAAAGAAAGCAGCGCTATAATCTGCGTAATGTAAGATATGGCGGTTTTTCAATTGATGAGAGGGTGAGATGTCTTAAAGGATATATCCCTGTGGATCGTATTGATGATCTGGAGAAAGCTGCTGATAAGAATAACTGGGGTTATATTATTGAAGATCCAACAGAAGAAGAAACTGATGAAGTACCAACTCTTATCAGGTCATCTAAATGGGCCAGTCGTATTAATCCGGTTATGAACTTTATGGGTCTTGTGCCGGGATATAAGGAACTGGATGTTTCCAGAGTGTTTATGTTGTTCTTTACTTTCTTTACCGGAATTCTTGTTGGAGATGCTGGTTACGGACTTGTATTTTTGCTTATCACAATCCTTGTGCATGCAAAAATGAAGTTTAAAGGCTCTGTTGAGTTTTCTCTTATGTATACTCTATCGGTGTCGATTCTCTTTTGGGGTGTTCTTACGGGAACGTATTTCGGTTCGGAAGAGATTGCTAACTGGCATGTGCTTAGCAGACTGAAGATTGATAAACTGGCCAGCTTTGGCGGTGATGATGTTTTCATCCAGAAATTTATGTTCCTTGTTGGAGCCATTCATCTGACAGTAGGTCACTTGCAAAGCGCCTGGAAAGTAAGGAACAGTGTAATGGCTATCGGCCAGCTGGGTTGGGTAGCTATTGTTTGGGGATTGTTTTTAATTGTTAACCAGATGGTGCTGGGCATTGATGCTCCTAAGTTCATGGTTTGGTTATTTATTGGAGGGGCTTTGCTTATTGGGCTTTTCTCAAATCCCGGGACAAGTTTCTTTAAAGGTGTATTATCGTCTCTGGGTAACCTTCCGCTGAGTATTATCAGTGGTTTCTCAGATATTATTTCATATATAAGACTGTATGCCGTGGGACTTTCAACGGTATTGATGGCTATGAGCTTTAATCAGATGGCTATTGGTGATGGAATAACAACAGTATTATCAGGAATAATGGCTGTTCTTGTGCTTATTCTTGGACATACTCTTAATATGATCCTTGCCGGAATGGCTGTTATTGTTCACGGTGTACGATTGAATATGCTTGAATATGCAGGCCATGCAGGAGTTGAGTTCTCAGGCAGTGAGTATAATCCTTTTAAAATGAAGGATAATAAAGCTGGTAAAGAATAATTAATAATTGAAATTAAATATAGAAAATAAAAACTAATAAATTTTAAAACCATGATTTTAACAACAGTAGTAAATGGATTTGGCGGTCATGCAATTGCATTGGGTATTGCGGGTGTAGGTTCGGCAATAGGAACAGGTGTAGCAGGACTTGGTGCCATGGGATTATGGAAACAGGCTATTAAAGAGGGTAAAAAGCTTCCATCTTTGGCGCTTGCTATGGTAGGTATGCCTTTGAGTCAGGTAATTTATGGAATGATATTTATGAATTCCATGATTAGTGCTAATCTGAACCCCGACAGCTATCTGGATCAGATGATATTCTCATTTTTTGTAGGTATTGCAATTGCAGCTTCTGCTATTATGCAGGGACGACTTGGTGCTGCTGCATGTTCTAACCTTGCCGTAAACGACAAGCAGGGAGCAGGTATGTATATTGCCGCAATGGGTATTATCGAAACTGTTGCATTGTTGGCGATGGTGTTTGGTATGGGTGGTATTCCAAGCGGATCCTAAATAAAGTTTGATAACTAACATTTACGAAAGTAAACTTATTGTTATTTAACACATCGTAAATTTCGTTAGCGAACTTTATAGAAAGACTCCTAACAGAGTAAAGAATTTTTTGTAACAGCCTTTCTGTCATGGGAAGGCTGTTTTTTTTTTGGGGGATACTACACCTCAAGTTTCCAACAAGTCAACATCATTAAATAAACAAATTGAAGAAAATTGTCTAATTTAGCATTGTCTTAGAAAGGGGTATTCTACACGCACTGTTTGGGGAGTCATTATTTTTAAATTTATAACATTAGTAGCCATCTTATTAAGCTACCAAATTTTAATGAGCATACACATTTTTTTATATCCATATTATTCATAATAATTCTAAATTGTCATATTTGAAAACACTTTCCAATAATTTTTCTAATTTAGGCGAGCCAATCAACAAAACCAATTTGCATAGTAGAGTAACATGCATTTTTTACATGCAAAGGTTATTAATTATATGAATAAATTTATTGAAATAGATTTTCCTGAAGATCTGGAATATAGCTCTGATGGAGAATATTTACCTATTGAGTTTTATCTCAAAACAATACAATTGTGTAAAAGAATTGATCTGAAACTTGGATATTTTAGTTCAAATGCAATTCGAACATTATCACTAAGTTTTGCAATATTTATTTATAATGGAGGTGAACTAAGATTAATCACCAATCATTTTCTATCAAAAACAGATAAAAATATTTTTTTTGAAGATTCTGACCTGATCAAGGATGAATTATTCATAAAATCAACGATAGAAAATGATATTGAAGGACTTGCTGATATTATAAATGAAGGTAAACAACATTTTTTTGATTGTCTTAAATATTTACATAGACATAACAAACTAGAAATCATTCCAGTAAAACTTAAACCTGACAAATTAGCGCACTATAAACAAGGTATATTATCTGATGGCGAACATAAGATTTATTTTAATGGAAGTTGTAACTTCACTTATAGCGGTTTAATAGAGAATGGAGAATCTCTATCTATTTTTAGATCCTGGGGAAATAATATTGAAAAAATTAGAATTAAAAAAAATCAAAAAGAATTCGACTCAATTTATAATAAAACAAATAAATCTTATGAATATCTTGCGACTGATGATATTATTGAAGTGATTAATAAAACTGGCCAAGATTTGAATAAAGATGAATTATTAGAAAATGAAATAGAAATTATCAATAAAATAACAATTAACCCGAATCTTAAGAAATCCTTCAAAGACCATCTAAAAATGATGGAGTCAAGGATAAGAAAAATTGCTAATGAACCCCGTTTCCCTTTTGAGAAAGGACCCAGAAAATATCAGAAAATAGCCTTTGAAAATTGGCGACTTAACAACCAACAAGGTTTATTTGCTATGGCAACCGGCACAGGAAAAACAATTACATCCCTAAATTGTTTGCTTGAAATTTACAAGAAAACAGGTTACTATAAAGCATTAATATTAGTTCCAACCATTACACTAATTAATCAATGGGAGGATGAGTGTAGAAGGTTTAACTTTTCTGCAATCATTAAAATTTATTCAAAAAATAACTGGAAAGATGATTTTTCTGCTCTATTAACACGAGAACACCTTTTCCCGACTGAGCAGATTTCATATATTGTAATTTCTACTTATGCTTCATTTTCTAAGCAAAAAACTTTTCAAGAGATAAACCAACTACCAGTTAAAACATTGCTAATTGCGGACGAATGTCATAATATGGGATCACCTTCATTATTAAAAATACTCTCAAAAATTAATTGTAAAAGAAGAATTGGTCTTTCAGCAACCCCTGAGAGACAATATGACGAGGATGGTAATTATAAATTGTTTTCATTTTTCAATAGTGAAAATATTTATACTTATGAATACTCAATGGCAGAAGCAATTAATAATAATGTTTTGTGTCGCTATTACTATTATCCACATTTAGTTTCACTAACTGAAACTGAAATGAATAGATACAATGAGTTGTCACTTAAAATTGCCAAGTATTTCAATCCACAAAAGGAAAGTTTCTATAAAAGTGATCAAATACTCACAAATTTATTACTTGCAAGAAAACGTATAATACATAAAGCGCATAATAAGTATAGTGTATTTAATGAAATTTTACGTGAACAATATACAAAAAAGAAGAATTTAAAATATACTCTTGTTTATGTTCCAGAAGGCAATGATCCAAATGATTACTTTGAAACAGATATTTTTTCTAAAAAAGATGAAACAAATTTAGACAACGATGCTGAACATTTAATAGATGTTTATACAAAGGCAATTATAGATACTGATAAAAAAACAACTGTAAAAAAATTTATTTCCGGGACAAGTTCTAAAGATAAAGTTCTAGAGCAGTTTGCCAATGGTGAGATTGAAGTGCTAACTTCGATGAAATGTCTTGATGAAGGTGTTGACGTACCAAGGGCAGAGTTTGCGATATTTTGTTCAAGTACAGGAAATCCTCGACAATTTATCCAAAGACGTGGAAGAATACTCAGGAAACATGATGACAAACCCTTTGCTTATATTCATGACTTAGTTGTGATTCCAGAACTTAATACCAGTAATGATAGTTTTAAAATGGAGAGATGTTTACTAAAAAAAGAATTAGAACGGGTATATAACTTTTCCTCTCTCGCGGAAAATAGTTCTCATACAATTAATGTATTAATAGATATAATGAATTATTACAATCTAAACTTATATAATAATGACTAATAATGAAAAGATGTTACATTTAGTCTTGTCTGACCAGAAACTAATAGAAATGTACGAATTCAACCCTGATGATTATGACAGTATTGACGATGCTCTAAAATCAGAAAATCCTATTATTGTCGCTATAGCTAACATTATTCAAGGGATCTCTAATA
This sequence comes from Bacteroidales bacterium, assembly GCA_963676635.1. Taxonomy (GTDB): domain Bacteria; phylum Bacteroidota; class Bacteroidia; order Bacteroidales; family F082. The sequence continues at coordinate 2,346,534 of OY781105.1, read as the reverse complement.
TGCCCAACAAAAGCAATTTAAAAGATACTTATAATGAAGTATTTAATTATTTAAACCAAAATTTACTATGAATATTAAGGAAATTACGATAGTTAATTTTAGAAGTTATTCTGGAATAAACCCAATTAAATTCAATGATGGATTAATGTTGTTTATTGGTGATAATGGAGATGGAAAAACAACTTTTTTCGAAGCTTTAGAATGGTTGTTTAATACAACAAACCAGAATATGGACAAGAGACTTGTTTCTCAAAAGAAAATTGCAGAATTACCAGAATATGAAAGTGATATTGTACAAGTTTCAATGACTTTTAACCACAACGGAGAGAAAATCATTGAAAAATCATTTTCATTTAAAAAATTATTAAACGGTAATATTGAGACCAGTGATTTTCAATTTAAAGGATTTGAAAGTGATATTGAAGGTCGTAATCCAATTCATGGAGGAGTTTTATTAGATAGATGTTTTGAAGCCGCAATTAGAAAGTATTGTTTATTTAAGGGTGAAGATAATCTTAACGTCTTCAATAACCGGGATGCCCTTAGTTACTTAATTGATACATTCTCCAATATTCGAAAGTTTGATCCCTATTACACAGGTGATTCAGTCGATCCAGGTTTTACTGATTTTGCTGAAGATCAATCACGTAAAGCCTATGAAAGAGCTATGAAATCAGACAAGCAAAACTCACAACATGAGAAAATATTGAGTTCCAAAATGGAACTCATTCGAAAAAAATTAAACGATATTCGTCATAGACTAAACAGTAATAGAGAAAATGCGAGTAACTATGAATCGAAATTAAATGAAATTGAAAATAGTAAGGAGGCTAGTGATCTTTTAATAGATATAAATAAACGGCTTAAATCACTAAATGAAAAAAAAGCGAACATTGAAGGGCATATTAATGAAAACTATAATATTAAACTCTTAGATGAAATGTGGGTTTTATGTGGATTTACGTCAATATTTGATGATTTTCAAAATAAGTTAACTGCATTTAGCAAAAAGAAAAGAAAAATTGAGCGAGAAGAAGATATAAGCAAGGGGAAACAAGAATTAGCTAAAGAGATTTCAAGTGGAATTATTCCTCTTTCTCCAAACATTCCTGATAAAATTTCAATGCAAGAAATGATTAACGATCAATACTGTAAAGTATGTGGTCGTGAAGCGAAAAAAGGAAGTGATGCTTACAATTTTATGGTCAAAAAATTAGAAGGACTTATTAATGGTCAGAAAATTACTGAAAGTAAACAGGATACAGGCATATTCCCAAATAATTATTTGAAAGAACTTGAGCAAAAGAGTACGGCCATAGAGTACAATCAAGATAAAATTAATAATTTATTTAATAAAATTAAAGGTGATATTAATTTCAATGAGATTAGAAAAACGGAATTGAGAAAAGTTCAAAAAAACATTGAATTAGAAGAAGAAAATAAAAAGAAATTATTAGCACAAAATGACACACTAACTGAAGAGCAATTAAAAAATACATATGAAAACATTAAAAATTGGTGGGATTACAGAAGTCAAGCAGAAAAACAAATAATTATACTTGAAAAAGAAGAAGTTGAATTAGAAGAAGAACTAAGTCAACTTCAAAAAGAATATGATAATTTGGCTAAGAATTCGTTAGCAATAACTTATAGCAAGGTAAACTTAGCATTTAGGATTATTCAAAATGCGTTTAAAAATGCAAAAGAAAAAAATACACAAGATTTTCTCAACCTGTTAGAAAAGAAATCAAATGAATATTTGGAAAAACTAAATATTGATGGTTTTTTTGGTATAATTCGCATCTTAAAATCTCATAACGATTCAGCTAGAATTGTACTTCAAGACAAAAACGATACTTTTATAGCAAACCCAAATCAGGCTTTAAAAACAACTATGTATATGTCTGTATTATTTGCAGTTTCAGAACTTACTGCTATAAAAAGAGAGAATGATTATCCGCTTATATTCGATGCACCAACAAGTTCATTCTCTCCACAAAAAGAAAGAGATTTTTTTGGTGTTATTTCAGATATTAAGAAACAATGTATAATATTTACAAAGAGTTTTTTAAAAGATGATTGTACAATAGATACTGATAAGATTGATAAATTAAATTGTACAATTTATAGAATGGAAAAGGAAAAACCTTTCAACAAATTAGATTTATCAACAATTAAAACAAAACTTACCTTGATAAAAGAAATAAAAAATGGCAATTGAAACATTATATGAAGTGTGGGCAAGAAGAAATCCAAAATGGGAAATTCGATTTGAACAATTAATTCATCAATTTACAGATTATGGAGTTGGATCTTCAGAAGCAAGTTCAGCAAAAGGTAAAATCCTTGGTGCTGGTTATGAGATCTTTATCCTAGCGTATTTTATTGGACTTTATGCGGATAAGAAAAAGAAGTTAAAAGATAATACAAAATCATTCGGGCAGCCTATTCAATTTTGGGGCAATCTGGACTCTAAAAAACTTCGAAAAGCATACCCAAGGTTGCGAGAGTATATATTCATTTCATTATTGGCAAAAACAATTGAACTAGATTTAATTTCTCTTGAAAAGGATGAAATTACTGACAGAAAAGTTATTGATTTATTAATTACTACTATGGAGCAATATGCGAATCATGGATTTTATTTTATTGAAGAAACACTGGAAAATGATCCAAATTATTTTTATAAAAATACAGGATTTCTGAATTTGATTTTAGACAAAGTAAGACCATCAATTATCAATGAAGAAATCGAAGAGTTATAGTGGTATTTTAAATTAGCTATACAATAAAAAACAGTAAGATAATAAAGATAATTTTTATTCAAGTATTCAAAATTATTAATAAGCACATATGGAAACGATAAAATTATTTATAGATTACTTTGTAGAATACCCCTTTCTAAGACAATGCTAAATTAGACAATTTTCTTCAATTTGTTTATTTAATGATGTTGACTTGTTGGAAACTTGAGGAACGAAAGTTTTCAATAAATCAATATCACAATACTTCCTGGGTGGCAAATACCCTAATGATTTATGAGGTCGATGATTATTATAGTCCTCCATCCATTCTTCAGTTTTTTCTCGTACATCCAACAGATCCCTAAAGATGAATGCATCAAGCACATTTTCCCTGTATGTTCTGTTTAATCGTTCTATATAGGCATTCTGCGTAGGTTTCCCTGGCTGGGTATACTGAAATTCAATTCCTTTTACTTCGGCCCAGTTCTGTAGTATTGTAGCAATAAATTCAGGTCCATTATCCATGCGAATCTTCTTTGGCAAGCCTCTCTTCTTTACCAGTCGGTTTAGTATATAAACCACCCTTCTGCTTGGAAATGAATGCTCCACATCAATATGTAACGCTTCACGGTTGTAATCATCCATTATATTAAATGTCCTGAATTTTCTTGAATTATCAAGTGAATCACTCATAAAATCGATACTCCAGGTATTATTCATAGTAGCCGGAACAACTAATGGTTCCTTTACTCTCTGAGGTAATCGTTTTTTCTTCTTTCGCCTTAAACTCAAACCAATAGACCGATAAACCCGGAATACTCTTTTATGATTCCATTTGTAACCTCTATTCCTCAAACGGTGATACGACAACCAAAATCCTTCTTTTGGATGAGCCTCAACATTTTGATTTAACAAGTCAATTATCTCTGAATCATCCCGCTTAACAGGTTTGTTATAATAACCAGCCTTGCTAAGCGATAATACCTTGCTAGCCCTGTGAATACTGCAAATGCTTTCCTCTTTTAACTCATTTACTATTTGCTTCTTTTCACAAGGCTTCAGAGCTTTTTTTCGATTATCTCCTTCGCTACCTTTAGATCCAGCGATACTTCAGCATACATATGCTTAAGTTTCGTATTCTCCTGCTCCAGTTCTTTAAGCCTCTTGAGTGATTTTGTGTCCATGCCTTCATAGCGCTTGCGCCAATTATAAAAGGTGGCTCTGCTAATACCATTTTCTCTAACAATGGTTTGTAGATCCTTGCCATTGTCATAGTCTTTTAATATGGCTGCGATCTTCTCCGGTGTGAATTTCTTTTTCTTCATATTTAACAGTTTAAAATTAATAAATTTTGTCTAATCTTAGACTGTCTTATTTTTTGGGGATATTACAACTTTATTGAGGCAGGTCCAACTATTGTTGGTATTTTTGCGATAGTATTTTCTTATATTATAAATAGAAAATTAATAATGGAAAATAAAACTCTTAAAAACAAAGAACTAGAAAATGAATACAAACAAAAAATACAATACTTTGATAGGAGTGAAATTTACAAAAGACTAAACAACTTATATGCACCTTTACAATTATTGCGTAGAACTAGTAAGCAACTGCATGATATTTTTAAAGATGGAAAAGATTTTAGAACTCTTCCCCAATTATTAAACGGTAATCAATTTGACGAAAATGGCAAACAATTAATAGCAGAAATTATTAAAATTAGTGATGAATGCAGAGATTTAATTGTCTTAAACTCAGGCTTAATCGACAATAAAGATTTGCGTGACTTACATTTACCAAAACTTTTATCACACAATATTCTAATAAAGAAGGCATATAAAGGTGAAATCTCAAATCAATTATATAGATTCGAAGGCTATGAATTTCCAAATGAAATTGATATAATTCTTGATAAGAAAGTAAATGATCTCTATGCAGATTTGGATAAATTAAATAGAGTAAACTGAAAATCTTTCCAAATAATTAATACCGCTCTCGATTGAGGTGGTCTAAAAAAACTGGACAGAAAAATTAATAACTTTAAATTTTTTTTGTCATATGAAATCAACACGAAAGACATTTAGTAGTGAATTTAAGGCCAAGGTGGCCATTGAAGCAATCAAAGAGATAAAGACTATCTCAGAATTATCACATGAATTTGGTGTTCATCCATCTCAAATAACAATGTGGAAGAAGGCATTCTTATCCAATGCGGGTAAGGTATTTGAAAAATCCACAAAAGAGGGTGAGCAAATCAAGAAGCTGGAGCAGGAGAAGCAAGAGCTCACCCATCAGATTGGAGAGATATCAGTTGAAAATAACTGGTTAAAAAAAAAGCTTCTATGAAACCATTATCAGAAAGAAGATCAATGGTTGACAGAGATGGCAGTGCTTTGAGTATAGTTCATCAGTGTATGTTACTCGGATTGGCTCGCAGTACTTTATATTACACACCGTCAAAGGCAAACGAAAATGACCTAATGATGATGCAGGAACTTGACAGGTTGCATTTAGAAGATCCTACAAGGGGAACCCGCAGAATGACCAAAGAGCTTAGAAAGAAAGGGTTTACCGTTGGACGATGCCACGTAAGGAGGATGATGCAAATTATGCGAATGAAAACAATTTACTGTCGGCCACGGACAACTGTAATTGATCCTGCTAAATATAAATATCCTTATTTGCTTAGGAATCTAACTATTAACCGACCTAATCAAGTTTGGGCACTGGACATAAGTTATATCCCTATGGATAAAGGATTTATGTATTTAGTAGCCGTAATGGACATATATAGTCGTTATATTGTTAGTTGGAGTATATCAAATACAATGGAAGCTGAGTGGGTGGTTGAAACACTACGCAGAGCTGTCACAAGATTTGGAAAGCCAGAGATCATCAACTCAGATCAGGGCAGTCAATTTACCTCAGATGAATATGTAGATTACATTAAAAGTCTTGAAACAGTAAAGATATCTATGGACGGTAAGGGCAGGGCGATTGACAATGTATTCATAGAGAGGTTCTGGCGCACCATTAAGTATGAGAAACTGTATTTGTTGGAATTGAACACCGGTGATCAGCTCCGCCAGGCCTGCGATGAATTTATACAATATTATAACTGCAGAAGAGATCATTCATCTTTGGAGGATAACACTCCTGAATATGTTTATCAATCAGCAGCATAACAATTAATTACGCGCAAATCATGAAAGCAAAGTTATTTCCAAAATTTTTTTTTGAGCATTTTATTGGAGCTCATCAAAATTTTAGAATAACTTTGCTGGTGACAGATGCAAAAGAAAATAATTAGCACTGAAGTAAAATCTGTCTAGTCAAACTAGACCATCTCAAAAGCAATTATTAAGGCTTCATAAGAAAGGGATGGGCAAGAAGGCAATTGCACGCAGTCTTCAAATGAGTAAGAACACTGTAAAGTCATACCTAGATAAACTTGAACTCTCACAGATGGATATCGATGGTCTTTTGGCACTGGAAGATCCTTTACTTGAATCAAAGTTTCATCCTGGTAGTCCAGCATACAAGGACGATAGATACAAACACTTCAAAGACAATATTGATTACTTTCTGAAGGAACTAAAGCGCAAAGGTGTTACTCAGCAACTACTCTGGGAAGAATATATTGCGGATTATCCGAAAGGATATAGCCGTTCACAGTTCTGTTTCCATTTGTCTCAGCATCGAAAAGCAAGTAAACCTTCAATGGTACTAAATCATAAACCTGGCGAAAAGCTGTATATTGATTTTGCCGGCACAAAGCTACCATATATTGATAAGCAAACCGGGGAGTTGATTTATTGTCAGTTATTTGTAGGATGTTTACCATATTCGGATTACAGCTTTTCCATGGCACTTGAAAGCCAAAGTGTTGAAGATGTTATTTATGCACTTATTAAATGCGCTGATTTTCTTGGAGGTATGGCGGAAGTTTTGGTGCCAGACAACTTTAAGGCAGCCATTGTCAAAGCCAACCGATATGAACCTGAGATAAACAGGGCGTTGGAAGACTTTGCAAATCATTATGGAATAACAGTCATTCCTACAAGAGTTGGCAAACCAAAAGATAAGGCATTGGTAGAAAATCAGGTCAAAATGCAATATACACGTATATATGCCAAATTACGGAATATGCAATTTTTTAGTCTGGAAGATCTGAATAAGGCCATAAGTGAAAAGAACCGCGAACATAATCAAACTCGTATGCAACAAAAGCCATTTTGCAGAGAGGAAAAGTTCCATTCTGATGAAAAGCGTTACCTTAAACCGTTACCTGACCACCCCTTTGAACTGAAGTATTACCGGGAATATAAAGTTGCACAAAACAATCATATTTATTTATCCCAGGACAAACATTATTATAGCGTACCATATACCTACATTGGACATAGAGTAAAGGTTATTTATACCCGAAAGATGGTCTATATCTACCACAAAGGCAAACAAGTTGCTGTGCATATTCGAAGTTATGGTATGGGAAAGTATACAACAGATCCCTCACATCTTTGTTCAACTCACAATCATTATCTTGCCCATAGCCCTGAATATTATATTCAAAAGGCACAAAAGGCAAGCGATGAACTTTACCAGTTATTTATTTTGATGTTTAAACAGGATAGGCATCCGGAACATTTATATCGCACGTGTGATGGAATGTTAAACCTTTACCGTAAGAGTCGCAAGATCGATCCGGAGGAATTTAACAAGGCTTGTCAGATGGCGATAAAGCATCAAATATTCTCCTGCAAATTTGTTGAAAATGTTATTAAGAACAAAATGACCCGGATTAATGAACAGCACAATAACCAGGCTTTACCCGATCACAAGAATATAAGAGGAAAGCAATATTATTCACAAACAACTTTAAATTTTATTACTTATGACGAGAGTAGAAACGCAATTTAGTCAATTACGCTTGTCAGGAATGCAACGCACCTGGCAAGCACTCAACGAAACAAAAAGACTTGTTGAACTTTCCCTGGTGGAAGGGCTAGAGATATTATTACAAGCTGAACAGCAGGAACGTGAACAAAGAAGGTTTGAAAGACTACAAAAAAATGCCAGATTCCGTTATCAGGCATCCATTGAGGAACTTCAGCTGGATGCTTCACGTGGCCTTGACAAAAACCTTTTGACAAATCTTGCTAAAGGTGACTACCTTGAAAAAGGTGATTCAATTCTTGTGACCGGTGCGACCGGATGTGGTAAAAGTTTTCTTGTCTCAGCTCTTGGCCATCAGGCTTGTATGCAAGGTTACAAGGTAGAGTATTTTAATATTCAGAAATTAATGCAGAAAACCAGAATCGCACGACTGGAAGGCACAATCTACAAGTTATTTGAAAAAATTGCCAAAACAGATCTAATTATACTTGATGATTTTGGATTGACACATCTTGAAAAACAACAACAGTTGGATTTGATGGAAATAATCGAAGATCGTCATGCAAGAAAATCAACGATTATTGCCAGTCAATTTCCAGTTGCAAGTTGGTATGATATAATTGGTGAAGAAACAATAGCAGATGCAATTCTAGACCTATTTGTTCATACATCATATAGAATTGAACTGAAAGGTGAAAGTTTAAGAAAAAAACGGTAATATTGTCAGTTATATGCGTTCACGTAAAATCATGACCTGAGGGGTCAATATCACCGGACCAGGGGGTCAACATTACCGGATTATCCATGCTTAGTTTATCCACTAAAAAACTGGATAAAAACCCTTGTAAATATTTGTGTTTTAGGCAGTAATTACAGTATTATCAGGTTGCTTGTACAGCTTCCTTTTATGGATATTCTTTATACTTAAACCATCAACTAGCATCACTATTTGAGTATAGCTTAAAACGATGCTTCCAACCTTGGAATCGTATCGAGGAACTTCAAAAGTACCTTCTTCAAGCCTTCGATAATAAAGTGTAAATCCTATTCCCTGCCAGTGTAATAATTTGATTTTATTGCGTGTCCTGTTTATAAAGATAAAAACATCTCCGTTACAAGGATTATCTCCCAGTTCGTTACGAACCAGACCCGAAAGGCCATTGAAGCTTTTTCGCATATCAGTAGGTTGATTGTACAAATGAAACTGAAGGTCGGATGATAAAGTAAACATGGCTTAATTGATCAATGCTTTAATACGCGAAGTTTCGACTTGTGATGGACATAGTACGCGAACCCCATTGGGGTAGACAATCTCTATGTTTTCAGCTGGGGTTGCTGGCTTAACAATATCAGGAGGAATGATATGAACCGGTATTATTTTAGATGGTGCTTCAACTTCGGTTTGATCCCTGAGGTACTTCTTACGCCAGTAACCAAAGGTGCTTTTTGATATTTTGTGTTCTTTAAAAAACTGTTCCTGGGTTAGCCCGCTGGATTCCCACTTTCGGATTAATGAATATATCCGTTCTTTTGTGTATCTCTGTTTTTTTCTCATGGGGCAAACTTAAGAACTTACAGAAGGATAGGAAAGACGGGGTTGGTAGAAGGGTTACATTTAATCGTTATTTAAATGAGTTATTATAGAATTCAATTAATTTAAAAGAAAAGAAAGAGAAATCAACTCAATTTTGTTTTTTGATAATAGCATCAACAAATTCTTCTACTTGCTTATGTCCATCAATGGGATCATAGGTTATTATTTTAATGTTATAATCTTTTCTCCACCTATCTATTTCAGTACTTGTGACATTATCTTTTGGCATTAATGCATAGTGTTCAGGAGAACCACCATGAAAAATATGATGAATAAACCCAAGCAATAAATTAATTTCAGGATCGCTTAGAGAAACTCCGAGAAATAATACTGATGCCATGGAAAACATAACATGCAACACACTTTGGTAACCCTTCTCGTTATAAATAATATTCCTATAATCTTTTTCAGTTAAAACAATTTCATTTGGTGCTCTACTTGCATCACCGTGTGCTTTTAAAATAAAATGTTCCTTTTCATATAAATTATAATTTATTGAGGAAGCATCTTTATAAGTATAAACTGTAGGCCAAGTATTTTTTACTTTGACAAATGCATTTTCTAATAAAGTATCATAGTTTGTGGTAACTATAAAATTATTATGAATCCTGAATATTTTCTCATGTAGAGCTGTTGGTTTTATTAATCTATTATCAAAACGTATTTTTATATACTTATGCATTTCTGTTGACAGTAAATCTTTCAACTCTTCAGCAACCAATAAATACTTAGAAGGATCTGTCGCTAACTTAGTAAGTTCATCTGTTTTATCCTTCGGAGTCCTAGATTCATTCTTAACTTTTTCTATCAATTCTGATAAAAGCTTAGGCCAACTTGGAAAGCCAGCTTTCATAGACAAACCAGCACCAACAAATAACCCACAATTATGCTTATTAATTGCTTTAATTAAATTTTCAGGAACATCATTTATATTGATACTATTCATGATTTATATTAAAATTTAAAGTGTTATAAAATTTGTTATTAAAGACTCTTGAACGTATTGAAATATTCTTTTTCAAAGCTCCTTGCCTGTTGAAAGCTTCAATATAATCATACAAGTCTTTATCATAGTTCTTACTATTTTTATCTTCAATAAGTTTATCTGAGTCAGTGTTGTATTTTTTTCTCTTTAGATCAAATTCGACCAAGTTCCTTGAGAATACCTTATGTTTTATGGAGTGAATTTGATCAAAATTTTGATACATTAGCCAAAAACTATCTACAAAGCCCCATTTATTTTTGAAAATTCCTTTTTTGTATTCATTTATCTCATACATCCAGTCTAGAATTTTGTTCAATCGCCTAAAAAGATCTGAAGTTTCACTAATTTGTGAGCTAGCTAGATCTATATAGAGTTGATATAAAGTTGGAGCTTTTATATCTTTGCTATTATTGTAGAACGCTAATGCAGTGACATGATCTAAATAATCTTGATGTTTAAATCTGTTATTCAAAATTCGGCATGCTTTTCCGAAAAATTTATGTGTTTCGGATACCATGAAGATAGAGTTGCCAATATTACTTGATAAAGCATGTCTAAGTTCTACAGGAATAAGACTCATTCCCATTTGTAACCGAGCAAAAAGAGTTCTAATTTCTTCTTGGGTGGATTCTTTAATTACTGAGAATGAAAGTTCAAAACTTCCAAAGTGTGATTGGATTTTGTTAGACAGTTCACTGTATTTTTTACCGTAATAAATCGAATTTTTAAATTCTTTCCCAACAATTTCAAATTCATCATCAATAAAGTCCCAAATAGCTCTCATCCTTTGCTGACCATCTGTAACTTCATAATTGTAATTTCGATCATGGGGTGTCATTTTTACATAAAACTTTGGTAAATCATATTCTCTTAAAATAGAATCAATAAGAAAGATTTTTTTATGATTCGTCCAAACTGGAGTCCTTTGATATTGTGGTTTTGGATTAATTGTATTTTTATTTTGGACCAAATCACTAATTGTCCAAGTTTCAGAGGTAATTTTCATAAAGATTAAAAGTTAAATAAAACAATTAGCACAAAGCTCATTATCATCCGCTAAGATATCAATTAATTTATTCGATTTTTTATTGCTTTTTAATTTTTTCTTCAGCTTAGCTATATAGTCGAGTTTAATCTGAGTCATTCGTTCTGGCTGAATCAGATCTTCTAAAGTTTCATTATCCATCCAACTATAACCTTCCTTTTCATATTCCTGGGCTTTTTTAAACAAATCAGGATGACGTTCATATAACCAGATCCACTCTATTTTACGTTGATAAAAACAAAAGAAACAACCAGACCTACTTCTATTATATTTACCTTTTTGTCCATTAACTTCAAACTCTATTTCATCATAATATCCAGGAACTTTCACTCCATTATCTTTAAAAAGTTGGAAGACTCGGTTTACATCGACGCTATCTTCATTATCCAATAGCGAATAATTATTCAAATGAGAAACAGGCAGATTTTGTTCTTTCAAAAAATCAAATACGACATGATTAAAGGTTGAGATACTCAATTGAAGTAAGTCTTTCAGTTTTTGTGAAAAAAGATACTTAGATGATTGTGGCTGCCTGACTATTTCTAAAAATCTATTAAGAAGATCATCCTTACTATGTTTTTTATAAAGTTCTTCAACTATTTCCCTTTTTGAATTATGTAAGACCTTGTTTAAAACTTCAACGCTCCAAATATGTTTTCTAAATGGAAAAACTGATTGAATGTTAGATTTTGTAGATACATACCCTTCTCTATCCTCATCATCTCGAATACCGACATATGAAATAGTAAGGTCATCCCCAACCCATCTTTCAAAAGGTTCCAATTTTAATTTTTGCGTACACCATCTAGCCATTGACGAAGGAAGAAAACCATTATAAATGTCCAAATAATGATCGAATGGATTTTTATGGCTATGGTTTGCTTCCAGTTTGACTATTTTTTTTCCCAAAAAAGATTCAAGTTCTGCAATTAATTCATAAGTTTCAGGTAATTCTTTACCTGTGTCAGAAAAATAGTATTCCATATCAATTTCTGGATGGTTCAACTTCATATACATAGCTAATGCAGCACTGTCTTTTCCACCTGAAATACCTAAAACGTGACGTACTTTTTTATTCATTTTCAATCTCCTCTTGTAGTAGTTTAATTAGTAATGCTATGTTAGACTGTTTGTCATGTGAGTCTAATAGTATCTTTATATTTCTTTTTTTTTCATCAATTAGTTTAATTTTTGATATAGGTAATCGAATTAAATTATTTTGAACTCCTCTTACAAAAGAAGTTAATTCAAGCTTAAAAACTTCTTCTTTGTTTTCATCAATATCATTTTTGCTAATATCGGTTAAATTATCCAATTCATGAATTCGTTTCTTATATATGACTTGAAATTCAATCTCATCTTTATCGTCAAAATTATCTAGTGATTTTCCTATTATTGATGTGGCAATAGAACTAATCCATGATTGTCGGTCGTCTAGCGGAGTATTTATTCTTTGGATTAATACTTTGAGTTTGGGATCAATTTTTTCTTTACGTAATTTTTTAAATCTTTGTTGAAGTAATAATTTATTTTCGGGAAAATCAATTCTATCCTCACGAATTTCATTTCCAATAATATTCTCAATTCTGTTAATTAAATTTGGGAAAGCTGCACTTATTTCTCTTGTTGCACCTTGAAGTGCTAATGAAAAAGCTTCTAATCTTTCATCTTGTTTAAGATCATTAATAGTAAATCCCAATGAACGTGGAATTTCATCAAAAAATATCTTTTCAGGATCTGTTGCAAATGAAATAGCTTCTTTCAATCTTAAAGCTTCATTACTAAGCTTTTGAGTTTGTTTGGTATAATGAACTAAACGTTGATAAAAAACAAGAAATGGTTTTACAGTTTCAATAAATGAATCAGAGTTTGGAGCTTCATCTTCAATGAGGTTTAGGAAATAACGATATCTATTAAAAATATTTAAACGAGTTTTGCTAAGATTGAATGTGCTAATATAATATTTATGAGCTTGTTTCATTGCAACTTCTAAAGTATCACTTGTTAGAGATGGAATGAAAGTATTTAGTTCATAAAAGGCAAACTGCTTTTGCTTTGCAATTAAAAAAATTGGTATCCAAAATTCAATAATACCTTGCTTAAGTTTAAATGGTGCTTCTTTTAAAATTGTAATAAAATCAATAAGTTTACGAGGAGCAGCTACACAATTTTCTAAAAATTCTTCAGACTTCCTCCATAATTCAATAAAACTAACATCAGATGGATAACCCAGTTTCCATACACCATTTGAATCTTTACTATGAATTCCTGTCTCATTTATTAATGCCTGATAAATTGTTTTTTCAGGTGGAAAGCGGTCATTCTCAAATCCTAAATTGTTAATATCTGATGATTCTAACAAATGTTTAATTAGGTTCTTTTTTGCCGAAGAAATTGCTCCGCTTAATTTTTGGCGATTTATTAATTCACTATGAATATTTGGCGTATTAGAATAAATTTCAGATACAATTTTAGACAAGTAAAAGTTTAATTCTCGTTGAGAGTTAAAAACTAATTTTTCACCATTATAGAACCATCTTACTTTAGCATTTCCTTTATAAAAAGAACTCTTAAATATCTCTTTTAACTTGCTATTTATTTCACTTTGATAATTGTTTAATTCTGCTAAGGCAATTGAGTCATCAAGGCAATTTGCTTTTACAATCCTTATTTTCTCATTTTCGATTAGCAATTCTTTTATTTCATTTGTGTTTTCAAACCAGCAATATAGAGTAGCATTACGTTGATTTGATGATTGAAACAAACATTTGCTAAAATCCAGAACATCGTTAAAAATTAAATTAATATATCCATCAATAGACCCTTCAGGTTTTTTTTTAATAGGGGTCTCACTTAATTCATACACAAAATATCGAAGTGTTCCATTCTCAAAATATGCTCTCTTGGCTGGAACTATAGGGAAATTGAAGTGTTTTTGCAATTGATGTACTATTGAAAAATCCTTGGTTACTTTTCCATCAGCTAACTCTAATTCATGATTAATATCAAAATCCGTTCCTTTGAATAATATGTATCGTTGACTGTAATCTCTATACCTGATTAACTGTTTTGATTCTAATGCCTCAATTATTCTATTTGCCTCTTTGATATTAAGAGCAATTGTTGCATAGTTTGATAAAAATTCTTTTGTTACTTTTTGGCCTTGTCTTCCCAAAGCTGAAATTAATCCGATAATTTTAATAATCTGTGCAGCATCTTCGAAATCTCTATCAAAAATTGATTCTGCCCTTTGAAGTGTTTCGTCAATTGCTTTCCAATGGGTTGAATCCTGATTATATCTTGAATTTAGTAAGCCATGAAAATTGTACTTCAGATAATTATATATGTTTGCTAAATGATAGTACTTATTACCATCTGCAAAATCATTAAGTCCTAAGTAATCTTCAGACTCAAGTAAAGAAAACAACGAGCGTTCATTTTGCCCATACCGCTGGAAAGCAATCGTTACTATTGATGCAGATAAAATATCAAATGGAAAAAGTTTTTGAGCATAATCAAAGGTAAAGAAATCTCTCATGGGAAAAACAACTGCTTTTTCAATCTCAGTAAATAAATTCCTTTGTTTATCTAAACCAATATTACATGGATATTTTTTTTGCTTTATCCGTTCAGAAGCTAAAAATAATAACTGTTCAACTGGCTCATTGAAAGAAACATCCGTAATACGACCTTTTACCTTATCCCATTCATTTTTTTGTCTTTTACTTAAAGAAAGTGCATAGTCTTCAAAAGGTTGATGAAGTGATGTAATAAAAATAATTGGTAACTCTGGGGTATTTGCAAGCTCAGCCAATTGTTGTATAAAATACAATTCTTCTTCCGGATTTTCTTTTGCTGCATATTCTAAGAACTTACCAAATTCATCAACAACAATTAACTGGCCTTTATTTGATTTTGCTTTGTTTTTAAAAATTGTTTCTAATTCATTAATAATATCTCCATCTTTATTCAAGTTCAATTTATCACAAAAAGTTTCTTTAAAAGAGGAATAAGTACCGACAAAAAAAATCGGTTCAAATGTATTAATTTTGCTTCTAATAGGATTACTAAAATAATTTGCTTTTTTGTTAAGTACTTTTTCTAACGCTAATATGAAGGCTGACTTCCCAGACCCATATGCACCAATAATATTAAAGGATTTTTTTCCTTTTTCGTATAATGCGGATGTTATTTTTTGAAATGCTTTTTCACTATTGTTTGTGGCTATATATTCAAAATGACCACTAGTAGCATCCCTTAAAATATTAATTGATGGAGAAAAATAGTTAGTTTTCATAATATTTTTTTAAGACCTTCCATTTATTAATTCCTTCAGGTATTACTAAAACAATGTTACCCGCTGTTTCGGAAACAATGATTCCTTCATATTCAGCTTCAATTTCTTTCAATTTTTTATATAACTCATTTTTGCTAAGTACAAAAACTAAGCTAGGTCCATTAGGTTCAATTTCTAATCTCTTTAATGCGATATTTTTAGAATCAGGAAAATTATCAAGAATTGAAAACAATAGAATCGATGAGGGTAAAGAACTTCTATTTTCCCCATGAAGATGAAACCACTCTATTTTTTCCCTCTTATTGGTTCCTTCTTTAATATTATCTTCAACGGTTGATGATATAAGTTCCAATTCAATCATTAGACTACTTATTTCGTCCTCGAAGTTTTTTGATACATTTTGATAGTCTACCTTACCATATAACCGAAAAAAAACTGAAATATCCTTAACTATTGTATTTAAATTTAATGAGTTATTACCAGTCTCTGAATACTTTCGTTTTATGAATGATTTAATTTGAGATTTATTAAAAACAGATCTTTCTTTTCTAAATTCATTAAAAATCAGGTTGTAAATAGAAGCATAATTAACTTTAATTAAGTAATAATGCAATAACCAGATTGTACCTATATATTCAAGATAAGGATCATGTCCTTCCTTGCCAAATAATTTATAACCTAATTTACTTATATTATCATCAACATCTGTCAAGCCAAGGGCCCTTAACCAAAATCTAATTGAGGATACCATATTCTTACCCACTCCAAGCTTAATTACAGCATCCTTATCATTAAAACTATTTTCTGCTAATAGAAAGTCAACTCCTTTTTTAGGCCAATAATGCTTACAAACAAATGTTTCGTGTCCAGAAAATTTTAACATGCTTTGCATAGTACAAAAATAGTAACTTAATTTTAATATCTTAATAAAACGTGAATTTGAATTATATTTTTAGATATAACAAAAATATTTTAGGTCATAAAACAGGAAAGCCACAATATATAGTTAATGCTTTAATAATGAAATATTGACAGAATTTTCTATTTTGATTAATACAATAAAAAATAAAAGCACCCCGCCACTAACGGGGTGCAAAAAAGGTCACAGGTCACCCTACACAACCACTTCGCGTTCCGTAGTCTTCTGGAACTCAACCGCATCCATATGGTGGCTGAATACTTTACCGGGGCGGAAACGAATCCTCATCTTTTTGATAAGAGACTGATCCCAATCCTCTGAAGTTTCCGCACCATCACTGGAGATTGATCCACGGAATGAACCGAAGTCGCCCAAATGCACAATTTTTCCATCCAGGAGGAAATCGGTCATTACACTCATAAGTGTTTCAAGAACAGCCAGGGTATCTCCCGGGCTTACGGTACTTTGTTTGGCGATTTGATTCGCCACACTGCGAAGGTCTTCATTTCCTTTATACTCGGCATGAGCGTAATACTTACGTGGTGCTAATACATCACGTGGATTGACCCTCTGAATTAATGTGTATAAAAACATAATTTAAGGTGTTAATTAATGAATATGCTGTATTTTGAGGCTACAGCGTTGCCTGTATTTTTAGGGACAAGGGACAAGGTGAATAATGAAGAATGAAGAATGAAAAAATCAATCTTTCTTTTTAGTCTATTTTTATTAATTAGCTGTCATTCCGAACGACGCAGGAGGAGGAACCCCCTATATTGAAAACGCTATTTTTCGAAAATGCGACTTTGCGAAGAAGGATCCCCTAAGTACGGAGCAGTAATCGCTTCACTGATGCATTGGAGAAAATGTTCAATTGTTGATTCGTGTTATAATCCGGGGGGTCCCTCCTCCTTCGTCGTTCGGGAGGACAACCAACGAATTAGTCGCATTTTATTCTCTAAAGTCACTTCCGTCACTGCCTGACCGCCTCAGGCGGTTCACTTCCGTCACTTAAGTCACCTCTAAAACAAAGCCCATTTCCACGAAAACATCACTTCTTTGTTCATCACGTTGTATCCCAGGGCAACATTGTTCTTCTTGTAGTTAACTGAGATAGCAGGACCGATTCCGAAGCTCCGGCGACTCCCGGCAGCCATCATGCCGACGTACGCTGTGTAGTATGACTGTGGTCGTCTGATGAGGGTCGAGCGGGGTGTCATAGTCCGGATCTCCGGTGTCCTGCTTGTGATTGTGTTCTGCCATATTGTATCGCGGATGATAATAGTAGCACGATCGTTAATTAGCAGTGTGTCAGTAATGTAGTTTTTTGTAAAGTGATTACGAATGATGGTTATTGTGTCAATAACTGTATCTGTGAGGTAAGTAAGGTAACTGGTATCTCTGTAAATAATCTCTGGGATGTAATTTTCAACAATGAATGTGTCTATAATTGTGTCATAGATTATGATTGTGTCTACAGAGGTGTTAGTCTTTTCTGTGTTTCTTTGAAATAGATGGTTAGTAAATATATTCCAAAGAATAATGCCGAGACTTATAATCACGATTAGAATTGGTATTTGTTTAATATTCAACATATTCATTGTTTGTTTTAGGAAATTAAGCTGCCAGGCTTGCGCTATGTGAGTTCTGAATTTGTAGTCGCGTTGATTCAGATTCCGCATGGAGCATCTTAACTACTTTATTAGTATTTGTGTCTGGTAATCTCTCAAAATGAGCTACATCAGTAAAGCTTTCGTAGTTTCCACCCCATCTGTTTTGCTCACTCAGACTTTCCCAGTAAGCTCCTAACTCTTTTATTAAAGGATCATCATACGTAAGTCTGTAATTGATAAAAAAGTTGAAATCAATTGCCAGGCGCTGCAGATGGCGAGACAAGATTGTTTTGCTTCTGACTTTATCTTTCTTTAGCGTAAGATTCTTACCTTCAGGCCAAACTCTATACCCATGGAAGTATAACAGCTGCTGGCATGTTGTTCTGTAGGCTTCACCCATGGTTAAGCCTATTTTGAGCTCCTGGGCTTTTTGAATAAGCCGGGCTACATCGTTGGTAAATTTAATTTGTTGTGTTGTATATAACATAATGGTGAATAGTGAATAGTGAATAGTGAATAGTGAACTGTGTCCGCCTACCGGCGGATGGTGAATAGTGAATGGTGAGTGGTGAATGGTGAATGGTGAATGGTGAATGGTGAGTAGTGGCCGTGTCCGCCCACCGGCGGATGAGTAGTGGCCGTGTCCGACTCAGTCGGATGAATAGTGAGCTGCGCATATTTTTCACCTTGTCGCTGCCTGACCGCCTCAGGCGGTTCCCTTGTCTCTTATCCCTTATCCCGGTCTTACTTTTTGCAAAATGATTTTAATATCTTGTTTAATTTCTTTTTGGTCATTACGTATGTCTCGTATATCCTGGCGAATGAGCTCAACATCTTTGTTATGATAGTTATACAGTTCAGTTACACGGATGTTGTTGTTGTTTTGTTTCTCAGCCATCACTGCAATATTGCGGTACATTGTCATAATGCCCATGGAACTGGCGATGATTAGGGAGGCTGCTATGAAAGCGAACCAATAGATGAAGGATTTTTCTTTGTAAGACATGATTTATATGGTGAATGGTGAATGGTGAATAGTGAATGGTGGCCGTGTCCGACTCAGTCGGATGAATGGTGAACTGTGTCCGCCTACCGGCGGATGGTGAGCAGAGCATTATTTGTCACTCAGTAACTTTCGTCACCTTGTCACCTCATATTTTCAAAGTACGTATTCAGGCCTTTGTGGCTGGCGGAGTAGGATAGGAGGGTTATTACCAGAGGGAGTATGGTAGTGGGGTTGACATTTGGTGCTGCCACAGCCGCTATGGCGATGAGAAAGGCGATAATGGCAGCAATAGTGGATAATAGTCGGGTTGAGCTGTTGTTGCCATAGCGGTCTTGTAAAAAAGCTGATTTTGGCCGATGAGGAGTATAGCCCAAAGGTATTGTTTTATGCACGTTTTGTGTTTTGTTTTTTTGATCATAGTTAGTATGATTTTTTTCTGTTTTGTTGTTCATAGGTTATTTTTTTTATATGAACAAATATACACAAAAAAGAGGTGTATAACTCACAAAATCAAGTTGATGTCTGCTATTGTCTGAAGATGTCTGCTATTGTCTGAAGATGTCTGCTATTGTCTGTAGATGTCTGTAGATGTCCGCTGATATTATAAATAAGGGACGAGAGACGAGGGAACCGCCTGAGGCGGTCAGGCAGCGACAAGGTGAAAAATACGCGCAGCTCACTATTCACCATTAACCACTCTACTCATCCGTTTTCTAAAATAATCTCCTATATCCAATCCTGACTGTCTCTCTTCTGTAGTGGCCATTTCTTCGAGTATATATGAAACATGGATGCGGAACTTTAGGGAGCGTAACTTTTGGCACCAGTAGTTATAACCGCCCAGATCGGGGAAGGCGATAACTTTATGGCCGTTAAGGATTCGGAGCTTCGACCATTTGAATTCATGCAAACTGCCTGTAGCCAGCCATAGGTATTCCGGAACATAGCCGGAGGCTATAATAGCAGTTTTCTCGCTTTCTACCACACCAATGGGCTTTTCAGGGTATTCGTTAAGTAAATGTTCTCCAAACAGGCATTGCTGTATTGTGTATTTTTTCTTACGGTAGTATGGGTGAATACTATGTACCCAGGTTGTGTGCATATTTTTTTCGCGTTTGCCTGTTTCGGAATTATAGTGTATTACTTTTCCGGCACGAATGTTCTGTTTGTGGTCGATTTGCCAGAAGATAGTGGCATTTTTATTTTTATGGATGCAGCTGCCTATGTAATATGTGTTATAAAGACTATTACTTTTATCAAGACCAAAAGTGTTATAAATATAGGTGAACAGAGGGTTGTTAAAAGGATCCTCCCTGCTATCATCAAAATGTTTGTCTTTAATACTAAGTATTGCAGGCTGTTGTTTTTTATCAATACAGGCTGTTGTTTGTTTTATGCCGGATGTGTTCATATTGTTGCAGGTTGTTTTATTGAAATACTGAGATTTTTTATGTGCGTTGTCACGAAAGAATTCCCGGGGCGTGTAATGGTATCCACAGTTGTTGATACGGTTGCAAATACCAACATTATCGGCAAGCTGGGCACCGCTATTGGTGTCTATATAACGAGTAAATTGCTTTTTAGCTCCACAACCCGGACATGTATAACGGGTGTTGGTTCCAGCGTATTTTTGAAGTGTGAATCTGTGTTGCATTTCTTAAGGTTCAATGTTCAAGGTTGGGAGGGTGCAGTAATGGTTGCATTTTTTCATTATGCTACCTTTGTATTATCTACATAACATTTAATGCCAACGCCATGAGCCCTTCTCACTTTCTCAAACCCGTTGTCTGTCAGTGCTTCTGTAAATCTGCTTTTACTTTTGTGGCGGTAGTTATTACTTTGGCAGAAAGCCCGATAGCTGTCGTATAATTCAGTAAGATAAACAAATTCATCCGGATTAGGCACATAACCATAGTCTTCCATAAAAAGCAGCACGTTGTTTGTCTTTACTCTGTACTCTTTTGATAGTTCAGTTGCTGTATCAGATGTGGTGAAGTTATTGTATTTTAATAGGCGTGTCAATCCTTTAAGCACCCAGTTCATCACTCCGGAAAGTTCATTGGCGATTATTCTTTTTGCCAGCATTTTATCCTGTCGTTCTTCCGGAATGGTAACATCAAACGGGATAATAATTATACGGCGGAAGTAAGCATCGTTTTGCTCTACCTTACCTGGCAGTTCATTGGCGTTAAACATAAGCCGGGCATAGTCATTCATAATAAATGGGTTTTGGTATAAGAGTTTGGCGTCGATAGGCTCACCAGAGACAAGCTGCTTGAAGATAGTTGGATTAATGTTTTTGTCGAGCTCCGATGCATAATTTAAGAGCTTATTGCAAATGCTTGAGCGGTATGATCCGGTAGTGTCAGTGAGATTAGACAAACTGTAATTGCTTATGTTTTCATGGCCAAGCAATGCATTTACAATGTCAAAAAATACTGACTTACCATTGGCGCCTTTACCATATAATAGCAGTGTTTTCTCAAGCTTAAGTTTTTTGTTTGGTATGAACACATAACCCAGGTACTCGGCAAGTATGTTCTGTAATGCCTTTTCAGGAAGTACTTCATCAAGAAACCGCATAAACTCCGGACACTCTGCTCTTTCGTTATACATAAAGGGTAGCTGATAAGTAAGAAACCTGTCGGAACTGTGTGGTAGAAGCGTAAAAACATTGTCTCTAATCTCAAGTGTGCCATTTGAAAGGTTTATAAGTGTTGGTGCCTGATCGTCTGTTTCACCTGGTTTACAATGGTAACAGAACTGCTCATATAGCTTTTTATTAGAATCGAAATAATGTGATGATGTGTGATCAAGTCCCATGGCTTCGGCTGAGTGTCCCAAAAACCGGAGCATTATGTTTCTGTCAACCGGCTTATAGTGTGTGCCCAGATATACATATATTGTTTCATTATTTTTTTTAAAGCAATAGTCATACTCATCAGAGATTTTTATAAATTGCTCCATAAGGCATACTAACTTATGATTTAGTTTGTCACTTTGACTGAAAGTTATAGGTATTTCACCTTTTTCAGATAGCTCCTTTATAGTTTCATAATGAAGATCAAGTATTTCAGGAATAGTATAAGAGGTGTTTTGCTCTGCTAATATTTTTTTTATAAAATCTGTTTTATTACTTTGTTTTGCTAAATTTTCCATCGATACATTGTATTAGGTTATTATTAAAAATATTTTCTAAGTCAGACGCTCTAAAAAAGGGTTTGCCATTAACATAACTAACTGGTAATAAACCCTGAAGTACCCATCGTCGTAGCGTGCGGTCGGTTATTCGTAGCATTTCGGTGACTTCGGTAATTTCAAGCCAAATTCTATCCGGATTATTGAAGTTAATATGTGCTTTGCTGAAGTCAGTTTGTGTACAATTTCGTGTTATTCGAATATTATTATCGAAATTTTTGTTCTCCATGAAAATTTTTTTTTGTTAGGATTTTTTTAACGATTCAAAATTACTGCTATAGTTTCAAAAGAACGATATATCAAAATATAACAATTGAGAAGATTGATAATCTGGACATTATAATACTGCTATATAACTTCTGACGTATTAATTTGCACTATCTGTAAAAAAAAGATGATAAAACAGTTGTTATTACTTGTGATAATATTGAATTCCATTCTAAATAACAGTCCGATATAACAAAATTTAAGGATTATAGCGATATAATGTGCTGTAATAGAGTTGATAAAAAAAGTTATGTAATTTAGAAAGGTAATAAATATAATTTTTTAAAAAATCGCATACAATTTAAGATGTAAACTTCGGAATCATGCGCCCATACTGGATTGTAAGCAAATTATGACGAAACCAAAACGCTCTTTATGCAGTCTTATTACTGATAACTGTGAGATATTACCGGGAAACTGAATTGAGGTAATACTCTCACGAAAGTATAACATAAATAAAATGCCAATATGGTAAAAAAAATTAAGTACAAAGAACTGACAAAAGAAGAGATTATTAAAATGGTTAGAAAAGAAAAGAAAACAGTTGGGTTTCGAAATGTTGAACAGACAATAACGGAGTGTGATGATACCAGAAAAGTTATTTCAGATAAACTGTTGAAAAAAGAATTTGAGCGAAATCGCAGGTATAATGAAAAGGAGTTGGTAGATGTGTTTAAAAAGAAAAGGAATTATGATTTTGAGGAAAAATATGGTAATAGGATTAAAAAGTTTTATAAGGAACTAAAAAAAATGAACTATGAGTTTTGCATTGAACATGCCTCTGATTGGCATGCAAGCCCTTTATCACCCGTGAATAACGAATCCGGGTTTTGTAAAGAAATTAACCGACGGCGCACGTTGTTTTGTGTACAATACTATGTAAAGCCTTTGCTAAAGGTGATTGAAGATAATTATATGATTAAATTGATAGGCCAGTGCTGCATGCCTTCCGATATCGATAATTTAATACAGTTTGTGAATCAGATGAAATATCAGCTTGACTATGATGAAAGTGGGTTTACAGACATGGCTCCGGTAATCATTTATAATGGAAGCATATCATTTGATAGATTTATAAAAACAATTGATAGTTTGATGGAGAAATTCGGTGATAAACTGAAGAACATGAGTGATATTATAAATAGCCATAGTATGTATGATGTGTATAAAAAATTATTGAGCAGACTAACGCAAAGCCCGATAATGGAAGCAAGTAGTGTATTGGAAGGCCAATCATCATTTCTAATACCCCGACGTTTATATCTCAAATATAAGAATCAGTTATATGAAGCGGGAATATCGATTAGCGATTATGAGATTGAGATGTTGGGTCAATACACTACTTATCACCATGACGTATGTGTTGAGCTAATAGCAATGGTAAGAAAGAAAATTGATGATATAATTGATGGATATGCGTATATGGCCAATGATAATGTTGCAATGGAAAAAGACCGGTACAATACCGATCATCAAAAGTTACAGATAAATATACCTGTAAATGAGTTTTTGTTAATATTTAGAACCATGGATTTATGTGCCGGAATGTATAAAAAGAGTACGATAGATCAGAAGTGTCATTTTATTTCACGCAATTTTATAACAAAAGAAGGTAAAGAGATAAAATATAACACTATTAAAACCTTTATCAGTGTTAAAGATCCTAAGATGTCTCGTAAACTGAATGACAAACTCAGAAGGATGATAGATTGTTTAGAGGAGAGTTTTGGGAAATAATTTGGAAATGCGACTTCCTTTCTGATGATAAAAGAGAAGAAATACTTATTATTGAAAATAAATATGCGAAAACACGAAAATAAACCGGGTAAGTGGGTTATCAGTAATATTAAAAGAAACCACTGAATTACAGTATGCACATAAACAAATACATACGGGCTTTAATCCATTATAAACACACTCAAAAAACGCCATAATTACTCTTAAAAATCCAGTGTAGTTCAAACTACACTAAGCTACACTAAGCTACACTAAGCTACACTAAACATGACTAAAAAGTGATATTTGTCACATAATATGTTGCGATAACGCAATTTGTTCAGAAAGAGTTTTTAAACGCATATGGTTGCATGAAATCAATGGAAATTTGATGTAAATACCTTAAAGAGCTATATATCAGATATAAACAGTGTAATTGTCAAAAAATAGTAGTGTAGGTTAGTGTAGTTTTAGTGTAGTTTGAAAAGGCCAAACTACACTGGATTTGTCGCTGATAAACAAATCATTACAAAGTTTAGTGTAGTTAGTGTAGTTTTTTTTCTAAAAGTATTTTTGAAAAAAGTAAATATATAAATAACATAGTGCGACCTACACTAACTACACTAAACGATTTTTTTATTGTTAAAATAATGATTTATGTTAAAGTTAATGTTCAAAGTTCAAAGCTGGGAATTAAGGAAAACCCGATATTTTTCATTTTTTTGGTGAATGGTGAATAGTGAATAGTGAACTGTGTCCGCCTACCGGCGGATGGTAAGCAGAGCGTTTTTTTCAATTTGCCCCTTCGTTCTCTTCAGTCCCTAAAGTCCCTAAAGTCTCTTCAGTCATTTTTCATTCTTCATTATTCATTTGTCCCCTCGTCCCTAATTACAAGCGCACAGAGCAACCATTACAAGCGCATGGAGCAACCAGTGGAAGCGCTTCCGTTGATTGATGGAAGCGCATGTAATACTTGGTGGAAGCGGTTGTGATTGGGGGGGGTATGGATATTACTCCTGTTTAGATTCATGATATTAGATATTTACAAGATACATATACTCATTTGGTGACTACATTTTACTTTGTAATATGGGCTATTTGTAAATGAATATTTTTACTTATTTGAATCAGCTCAAATAAAGTTAAAAGCTCCGATGTGGAAAAATCAACATAATTATTTTGAAATACCATATATTTATAGAAGATCCTGAAAAAGTATAGCAACTTTAGTCTCTCAATTGACTAACCAATTTATGATAAGAAGAAATGTTTTTATATTACTCTTGAAATTTAAAACTTGAATACTTTCTAAAATTGCTTCTCTAATTTTAATTCAATATCTAAATAAGTCTGTTTTTTGATAGAAATATTAAAAAGACTAAACAAAATTTAGCCTAAATACACAATGGGTTAAAAATTATTTTGTTATTACTTGAAACTGATTAAACAAATTGTTTATCTTTGCACAAAAGCATAAATTCAAAGAAAATCTAATGAGAAAATTTACCTTAATTATATTATTGTTAAGCAGTATATTTACACAAAGCTATTCACAAACATGTTTGCCTGAAGGTATAACTTTTGAAACTCAGGCTCAAGTCGATAGCTTTGCTATAAATTATCCTAATTGTAAGAAAATACTCGGTGATCTTAATTTCAAGTTGGAAACTGATATTAATAATACTGATGCACTTAATAATCTGACAGCGGTTATGGGGAATCTTCATTTAAACGGAGACGATAAATCTTTAAAGGGGCTAAGTAATATTGATACGGTTGGCGGTTACCTTTTTCTAATCACCAATGTGACATCATGTGAAGTAATTAAAAGTATTGAATTTATTGGGAAAAGTCTTAGTCTAGGACATTCTGATTCTTTGAAATCACTAAAAGGACTTGAAAAATTAAAATATGTGGGGACTTATATAAGTATTTCCGATTGTAAATTACTTCAGGTTATTGAAGGATTTGATTCACTTAGGCACCTTGGTGCTCTATCTATTACAGGTAATGAACGGTTAAAAAAAATTGAAGGTTTTAATTTTGTAAATGATATTGGTACTATTGAAATTAAACGCTGTGATAGTTTAAAGGAAATAAATATTTTAAATAATGTGGAAAGGATAACTTATTGGTTTGAAATTTCTGATAATGATCAATTAGAAAAAATTGAAGGGTTCTCCAGTCTTAAAACTATTGATGGTATTTTCATTATAAATAGTCAAATGAATTTAAATGACCTAAGTGTGTTTAAGAATCTTACTTCGATAAATAGAGGGTTTTATTTATATGGAAGTAAACTTGAGAATTTAAATGACTTTAGTTCGCTATCTTACATCAAAGGTAGGTTAGATATACGTAGTAATCATGTGCTTAGTGATATTTCTGCATTAGAAAATATTAAATCTGATAGTATTAGATTGTTATGTATTACAAATAACGAAAATCTATCAAACTGCGCGATCAAAAGTGTATGTGACTACATAGGAATGCAACCAGATAAAGTAACTATTGCTTTCAACAATTCTGGCTGTGAAAGTGCATATGAAGTGCTTGATATATGTTCCAATAGTATTGACGAAGAAATGTACGAATTGGTAAATGTTTATCCAAATCCGGCAAAGGACAAGATTAACATTAAAACCAAAAATGGAGAAGAAGTTGATAGAATAACTGTTTATAATGCATTTGGAAAGATTATATTATCAGAATTGAATTGTAACACATCAGTTGATTTATCACAGTATGAAACGGGGATTTACATTGTTGAAGTTAAATTGAAGAACCAGATGATAAGAAAAAAAGTTATGGTTTATTAATGACAAATCTTATGAAATAGTATAAAATGGATCTTATACAGCTTCTTTTTTTCTTACTGATTATTTATAGTGATTTTGCTCATTTACAACCAACTCCCATTACTCCTCTTTATAAGAACGAGCTTGAAGCTCGTTCTTTATATTGATACTATGGTATGCTAGAGATAAAATGAGGAGAGCATGGGTATCTTAATGATTTTTTGAGCTTTAAATATTTATAAAATTATATTTGCAAATATAAATAAATTGTACTGATTTACAAAACCAAATGACTTTGACCTATTGATAAACAACATCTAAGGGCTTGATATTAAAAATAATTATCATCACTTTCGAATACATTCAGCTGTAGTCTTCCCATAAAATGGAAATAGTTCACTTTTTCTTCTGATGTAAACGCTTCTATAAATTAATTCTTTTATATAGGTGTTTTAATAACTCTAAATAACAGGCATCCATTATCTAAACTCATATGCTCTGAAGTTAAATATCAGGCTATTAGTTCAATAAATGAGAATTATGGCTTACGTATTTGAATGAGTTCATTAAATGAAAGCTAAAAATCTTTTAATGTTTAGAATAATTTCGCAATTTTAAATAACGTTGTTCATAATCTATTTAATAGATAGTAAAATAAATCTTGAGTTATTCTAATTCAGTGATCATTTTTTTTTCAATGGACAACGGGTTTATTTCAAATTTTTATATAAATTAGCAATCTCAAATTTTTACTGAAAAGAGATCAAATGAAGAAAATGGAGAAAACATTCCAATTTGACATTTAATGATAAGATAGTTATTTTTAAATTATTTACATGAAAACAATGAAAAAATATTCCGTATTAGTTATTGCATTTTTACTATTTTCAATCACTGTTGTCCGATAAAAAATTAAGAGAAGGGAGATCCTAAGATACTCCCAACTCTTTTTAGTATTTTTGGTTTTGCGAACTTAAAATACTAAGATGTATAAAACTACACATTTTTTCGGCACATCGGTATTCGGACAGCTGATTTCATTAATTGACTCAACAATTGTATCAGCAAGTGCAAAGAAGCACAATTCTGACCACTACGTTAAGAAATTCAAGACAAAAGATCACTTGATAAGTATGCTATTCTGTTCATTTGCAAAGTGTACGTCACTCCGTGAAGTAAGCGGTGCAATGCTTGGCTTATCAGGCAAGACAAAGCATTTTCAATTGAACCATATTCCAAAGAAAAGCACGCTTTCTGATGCAAATAAACGACGTAATGCAGATGTCTTTGGTAATATCTACAATTTGCTTCTTAAAAAGTATGGTCATTTTATCTCGGACAGCAGGATTAAAGACATGATAAATAAGCAGATAGAGATTATTGACAGTTCAACAATCAGTCTTTTCAAGGATATACTAAAATGTGTTGGCCGAAATCCGCACAACGGTAAGAAGAAAGGAGGAATAAAACTTCATACCGTAATTAATGTTGATGAAGCTGTACCAAAATTGGTTTGGTTTTCCAGTGCTGCCACTCATGATCATATGATTCTGAATAAACTCAAACCCGATACAAATACTATCTATGTTTTTGACAAGGGATATAATGACTATAAGGCTTTTGACAAATTTACTAACTCTAAAACAGGCTTTGTTACTCGTATAAAAGACAATGCAGTTTATGACACAATAACAGACAATGAAATTGATGATCGCATACATTGCGGAGTTGAAAAGGATGAAGTCATTGAAGTTCAGATTAAAACCGATATTGGAACTAAGCCTCTGAAGTTGCGTAAGGTTATATTCTATGACAGAGCGCTCAAAAGGCGCTTTGAGTTTTTAACCAATCTTTTTGAAATGAGAGCCGATTTGATTGCAGCCATTTATAAATTACGCTGGCAGATAGAGCTACTGTTCAAGCAATTGAAACAGAACTTCCCGCTGAAATATTTCCTTGGAGATAATGAGAATGCCATTAAAATACAGATATACTGTGCTTTGATAGCAAACTTGTTAATGACCGTTATACAAAAGAGTCTTAAACGATCGTGGGCATTCTCTAACCTGGTAAGTTTCTGTAAGATTCATCTTTTCAATTACATTCACCTGGTTAGGTTTCTTGAGAATCCGGATAAAGATTGGCAGAAAACCTATGATGAATTAATGCAACCAACGCTATTTTAGGGGGCTTACTTTTCAAATTGAACAAATTGAAGATTTTAATGCGTTGTGATTCAGACTTTTGAAAAACTAAAAAATTAAATTTGTATTTTTATCGGACACTATTGATTTTCAATAAATTCTTTTTCCCAATCTGATGCCCAATCTATAGTGTATTCTTCTGATTGGACAGAGAATTATATTCCAAAGTTTATAAATGAAAGATATCCTTATATTGGAAATAGTATGATATTTGAACAAAACGACATGATAAATATATCATCGCCCCAATTCTCACCCACAGCAGAACGATTACGAGTTAATGGTGGAATTGGCTTATACAATTTCTTTGATTTTCAATCAACGAATGCCGTAATAAGCTGGGGCAGTAAAACCATTGGTAATTTAAGCTTAATATACAAAGGAACAACACCTCAAACAATGTTAATATTGGAAGGTGAAACAGGAAGAATTGGAATAGGCACCACCGATCCAACTGCACTTCTTCATGTTGCCGGAGATTTCAGATCAACACAAGTATACACAAACACTACATATTCAGAATTGGTTAACGTTGGCAGTTTACTTACTTCTGAAAATGTAATTACAGATATTTTTAGACTAAATTCGGTTGGCACAGATGGTTTTGTTTTAACTTCAGACGAAGGAGGAAATGCAAATTGGTCAAATGATATTTCTATAGCTAGGTTAAAAACACATGATTTCGTTCTAAATAGTAATCCAGCAGAAGGTTATGTTTTAACCTCAGATGAAGAAGGAATTGCTAGTTGGAGGGATATCACATCTATTCCTGGGTTATGGACAAAAAGTGAAACTAATGATGATATTTATAGAATAAATGGTAATGTTGGAATTGGAACCGATGTCTCATTTGCAGATTATAAACTTGCCGTCAATGGTAAGATTATCTCAGAGGAAATAACTGTTAAGTATTATGCTGATTGGCCGGATTATGTTTTTAATACAGAATATAAACTGAGAGGTTTAGAAGAAACAGAGCAAATTATTAAAGAAATTAGTCGTTTACCTGATGTGCCATCTGCAAAGGAAGTCATGGAAAATGGAATTAACTTAGGAGAGATGAATGCACTATTATTAAAAAAAATAGAAGAACTGACTCTCTATACAATTGATCAACAAAAAATAATTGATAAACAAACAAAAGAAATGAATGAGCTGAAAAATGAAATACTGATGATTAAGAAAATGCTAATTAAGCATAATTAAATTGATGATAATTTATAAACTCTATTAATCAGCTATGGCTTTAAGAATAATAAGATTAGAGATTTGGTTTGTATTGTTTGCGATTCTGTTTGCTTCAAATTATACAATGGCTCAAAACAATTTCATTGCTGAGTGGTTAGTACATCCAGCTAGCGAAGATTGGGAGATTATTAACTATATGGTTAAGGATTCATCAGATAATATATATGTAGCGGGAAATTTTTCTAAAAAATTATCAGATAAAACCAGTAACGTTGAATTAAATAGTAAAAGAGAAATTTTTGTCGCTTCCTATAATAAGAAAGGTGAAAAGCAATGGATTCAAAAAATTACTTCCTCTGAATATTGTAGTGTGTCATCCATGATAAAAGGCAGAGATAGAAGCTTTTATGTATGTGGTTATTTTAAAGGGAAAATGGGTCTGTGCACAGATACTCTTATCGCACCTGGTAAACCAGATATTTTCTTTTCAAAAATTAATGATAATGGTGAAATTGAATGGGTAAAGCACTTTAAAGGATATTTTGAGGGGAAAAAAGTGCTTTTAGGAATAGATTTAAATAATAATCCGAGCATAACATTTATTTATAAGGGTAATTTAATATCTGACAATAAAATTATAGGCACAAATCCTACAGGAATAATGGTTTCGGAGTTTAATGCTGACGGTGAACTTATAAATAGAATTGACATTTTAGGTTCTTCAGATTGTTTACTGAATGAGTTTTATATTGATTCTAATAGATATTA
The DNA here is from genome assembly GCA_963676635.1 of Bacteroidales bacterium. Classification (GTDB taxonomy): domain Bacteria; phylum Bacteroidota; class Bacteroidia; order Bacteroidales; family F082. The sequence goes on along the minus strand of OY781105.1, from coordinate 2,315,296 downwards.
TTTTACGGGATCATTTCAGAATAAACTAACAATAATTGATACTACTTTGTATTCTAAAGGTCGTTTTGATGCTTTCTTTGTAATAATAAATAAAGAAAAAGATATTGAGTTTGTTACACAAATTGGAAGCTCATATGATGATTTTGGAACAAATATTATTTGTGATAATGATACTGATTATATACTAACTGGAACATTTTCAAATATAATTGAATTTAATGATGCTATAAAAATTAATACAAATGGAGGTAGGGATGTTTTTATTGTGAAATGCAACCAGAATGGCAAAATTAAGTGGGCTGATTGTTTTGGGGGCATGGCTAATGAAAATTTATGTGACACTAAATTAAATCATGGATCAGATATTATATTGCTAGGTAATTATTGTAATGTTATAGAGAAACAAAGCTTAAAAACAAAAAGCAATGGAAGTCTTAATGATATCTTTATATCAAAATACAAAAGTGATGGGACTTTAAAATACCTTGAATCCATTGGTGATACGAATACAGAATTCGCAAAAAGCATTGAAGTTATTGATGAAAATAGTTATATAATTAGTGGTAATTTTGATCACTTTATAGAAATACAAGGTTTTGAGAGTGATTCGATAAATGATTGTAATTATTTTCTTACAAAGCTATATGATTGTGATAATAATAAAAAAGTTAAATTGCCTAATGATACTTCATTATGTAATAACGACTTTATACTAATTGTGGATACTGGATTTGTTGAGTACAAATGGAATGGGATTACTTCGGGAAATAGATTCACTGTAGATACAACAGGTCTTTATATTATTGAGACAATTGACGGTAGAAATTGCATTTCGATGGATAGTATTTATGTGAGAATTAATCCCTTACCTGAACCATTTCTTGGAAACGATATAGAAATTCGTAAAGGAGAATATGTATTACTATCTCCAGGAAGACAATATTCGAATTATTTATGGACTACAAATGACACTCTTTCAGAATTGTTTTTTTTAACAGATAACATTCAACCAGGGGAGTATCAAATAGGGGTCCAGGTTATTGATACAAATCGTTGCTTGAATACAGATGATGTAAAGATAACTATAGTTGACCAAGATGAATTACCCTTATCTGTATCGGCATATCCAAATCCCACTAGAGATAAAATAACAATTAATATAGAGAATTTTAAATCAGATGAAGAATTTGAGCTACTGATTATGTCAAGTGATGGGAAAGTTTTATTTAAAGAATTATTTTTTTCAAATAGTAGTTTCTTTGAGAATACTATTAATGTAGATAAGTTTCCTAAAGGAACTTATATTATTAAATTTAAACACTCATCAGGTGTTGAAAAGCTCAAGTTTGTTAAACTTTAATTTATTTTTAATGATAATTTTATGAAAAAAGCATTAATACTATTTTGTTTATTATTTGTTAAAACTGCAATAATTTTTCCCCAATCTTATGGGAATTATGTAACGCAATCTCTATTTGGTGAATATGAAAAGCAGAAACCATTTGAGTTTAATTCATATACTGGATCGTCTCAAGTTAATATGTTTCGTGGAACCTACAACAAAAGCATTCCTATTTTTGCAATTGAGGCAGGGGAATTTAGTTTTCCAATTTCAATTGATTATTCATCAAGTGGTTTTAGACTAATTGATAAATCTTCAGATATTGGTTTAGGATGGGAGTTGAATGTTCCTGGAGTAATAACAAGAAATGTAAGAGGAATACCTGATGATAGTGACTATGGAGGTTATTTAGGTAATGGAGGTAGAGATATATTTGATTTATTGTTAGAGGGAGATGCTTTAAGAGATATAGATTATTTTTACAGTGTAGAATATGATTTTTGGGGAGCCTTGCTTTCTGAGATTCCATATGGAGCTATGGGAGGAGCCATTGGATATACTCCAGATGAATCAGATGAGGAGTTACTTGACGCATTAGGTGATTTGTTTCATATAGCTGAAAATTATTATGACGGATTGCCTGACGAATTTTGTTATAATACAGGTTTAGAACAGGGCAAATTTGTTTTTGAAAGAAATGGAGTTATTCAGCAAATACCAAAAACAAATAATCAAATAATCTTTAATAATCCTGATGGTAATTGGAATACTTCGTATTTTACAATAATTGACGAAAATGGGATCCAATATTTATATGATGTTGTTGATGAAATTGATCCTACGATAGGAAGTAGAAATAATTGTAAAAGTGACTTTAAAGCTGGTAATTATATACAAACAAGAAAGGATATTATGCTTCATACAACCAATGGTTATCCTTATGTATCAGCATGGCACTTAAGTAAGATTATTTTACCCAATAATGAAGAGATCATTTTTAGTTATTTATCTGAGGAAATTCAATATGTGTCGCAAGTCAGTGAATCTCTTTTTCATAATAGTAAAAATTTTTTTGATACGCCTGCTGCACCACAGGATACTGAAGAAAAATATGAAAAGATAAGTATGTCTGCAACAAGAGTTCAGGAAAATAGGAATAAGATATCAAACATCACTTATAAAGATATACTTGTTAATTTTAATGAAGAAAATGACTATCGGAGAGATTTGAATGAATTTCATAGTACAGTTCCTGAGTATTCGGGGCATGCGTTGTCAAATATCGAAGTATTTTATGGTGGCAATCTGTTAAAAAGAGTTAATCTATATCAAACATATTTTGACTGTTATGAAAGGGCCAGGATATATAATGATGCATCATTTTTACGTTTAAAATTAGATTCTTTAGTAATAATTAACTCTGACTCTGATAGGTTACCTGCTTATAATTTTTCTTATATGAAAGATAAGCTAGGTAATGATGATGGAGCTCTGGCTTCTTATTATGATTATTCCAAAGATCTTTGGGGGTATTATAAATATCAATCATTGCAAACATATTATATCGGTATTCCACAGTATTATATTTATCCAGCTGATGAGATAAATCAAAGTTTCAATACTATATATAGTATTTACCCAAGAAATCCTTCACGAGGTGATCCAACTGTGGTTGATGGTAGAGACATGACTCCTGACATTGATAGAATCACTCAAGGTATGTTACGGAAAATTGAATATCCAACAGGAGGTTACGATAGTATTGAATATGAACTCAATTATTTTCGTTTTGATGGAATTGACAGACCTGGTCCAGGAGTTAGGGTAAAAGCAATTCACGAGTGTTTTAATATTGATGGAGAGTTTGAAAACGTGATTTCTACAAATTATACCTATAGCAATAATGATACATCAACGGGTTTAGTTGCTGAACTACCTCAGATTTGTCAATTTGATAAATCATGTTGGGGCGATAAAAATATTCCTGAGTATACGGGAAGAGAATTTGAGTGGTCAACTACTGTTAACGGGGCAGTTAGAAATCAAAAAGATACTCAGGTAGGATACACCAAAGTAACAAAGGAAATTATTAATAGAGACGATGAATCAAAGAATATTAAATCTGAATATACTTATGCGTTTCCGGGTGATTATTCCAAATATCAAGATTATTATGTTGAAGAAATTGATGATTATTTATATAAAAAACCGAAATCTGTGCTTTGGGGTTATTGCTCATTAAATGCACTTAATTATTGGGAACCTGGAGAAGTATCTCAATACATCAATGATTACAAAATGTACGATAAAAATATCGATTTACTTAATCCAGATTTTGATTGGTATAGGGGAAAGTTAGTTAAGGAAAGTTATTTTAATTCAAATAACAACCTTATAAAATCGATTGATTATACTTATGACATAGATTTAGATTATGATGAAATTTTTGGTATTGTTGCGTATAATTACTTTGTTTTTCAAATACCGGAAGGAACTTTAATTGTTTCTGACGGAAGCCCAAGTGGGACATATAATGTTTATACAGACATTGATTTGAATCAAATAATATGCAGGTGGGGATGTCAGTCATTTATATCAGCATTTGTTAGGCTTAAAAATAAAACAATTACTTATTATAATGGAGATGAAGTTGTAGATTGTATCGATTATCAGTATTCAAACAATGAACCATTTGCTAATAAATTACTATTACAAAATATTAAATCTAATTCCAGTAATGGTTATATTCAAAATACAACCTTGAAATATACAACGGATTATGCATCGGTTGATTGTTATGAGGTTTTAAATGATGATAAAAGAGCTTCTTATGTGCAATATTTGAATAATTTAGATCAACAATGCTTTACTGGTAACGTGTGTTATGAATTTCAATACGGGAATTACCAATATTGCGCCGAATGTGTATCTTCTCAAAATAGCATATATTTTTCAAGTTTGAATGACAACTACAATGATTTTATAACATGTCGAGATGAGCAAGTAAGTACGACAGATCCAGTTGCTGATGCTATACTAAGAATGTCTGCTTTTAATAATTTGAGAATTATTGAAACTCAAGAAAGAATTATAAAAAATGATATCCCTTATTTAGTATCAGGATCAATCAATTCTTTTAAAGCATTATCAAATGGAGTTATAGTAAAAGACTCAGTAATTGAAACAAATATTGTCTCACCGATTTCTAATCCAGTCGAATCTTCTATCAACAGTAATAATGAATTCGTATATGCAGATTCATATTATGTATTAGCCAAGTTATTTGAGAAGCATGATATTTATGGAAATAATACTCAGATGCATAATAAAGATGATATTGATATTACATATTTGTGGGGGTATAATTACTCATATCCTATTGCAATTATTGTAAATGCAACAGAAGCTCAAGTTTTACAGGAATTAGGTATTAGTTATGATCAGTTGCAAACACAAACATCTGCACAGCTTATTGTTCTTTTTCAAAATCTGATTAATAACTCTGCTTTACCAACTAGCCCTCTTTATAATTCTGAGATTTATGCTTATACTTATGATCCTCTAATTGGATCTACTTCAAAAATAACCCCTGATGGAAAAATCACAACTTATAGTTACGATGAATTTAACCGGTTGGAAACAACAAAAGACCATCAGAATAATATAATTGAACATCGTGAATATCACTTTCAGGGAGAATAATAACCAAATATGAAGATCAATGAGAAAACTTGAAAATAAATGCCATAGTAATAATAAATTACCATATATTTTTCTTTTTTTTATTTTAACATTATCAATGCATATGCTTGCTGATGGATTTGATGACAGAATATTGTATTCTTATGTAAATCAAGAGGAAACAGCAAGGCATTCAATTACAATAATGCCGGGTTTTACAACATCAGGTCAAAATTATTTTCATGCCTATCTCGATCCTCATATACCCCCAGGAGGTAGTACTGTAATTGATGATGGTACATTTAATAATAATTTTATAAGAGTGTTTACTCCAAAAAATAACAATACAACTTCTAATGTTCCGATACATAATAGTATAGATTATTTATCAGAGTGGAATGAGCATATTGTTTACTTTGATGGAAAAGGCCGTGAAATTCAACAGGTTGATATTATGGCATCACCTTATCAGAGAGATATCATTGTTCCTGTTAGTTATGATTGTTATGGGCGAAAACCAAAGAGTTTTTTACCTTATTCTGTAAAACAGGATGGCAGTAATGGACCAGGTGGTTATCGTGAAGATGCAGTTTATGAACAAGCTGAATATTATACACATTACTATGATAATGATGGCGATTATGCTTATATTGAACAAGAGCTTGAGTTATCTCCTTTAAATAGAATAATTAAACAGGGATCACCAGGTGTTGAAGGGCAAGTAGACAATGGAAATCCAGCTAGTTTTTCATATAATACTAATACTGCAAATGAAGTTGATTTGTTTTATGTAGATGTTTCTGGAGATTTGGTAAAATCAAGTAATGGGTATCTTGCCGGAACACTCTTCAAAAATATTTACACTGATGAAGATGGTAAGACAAAGATTGAATATGTTGACAAATCAGGAAAAACTATAATGTCAAAATCATCAAATGCAAGTACTTATTATGTTTATGACGATTTTAAATTATTGAGGTATGTTATTTCACCTTTGGCTACAGGTGAATTTGAATCCTCAACTGGTGTAATAGGGAATTACTCAAATAATTCTACTATTTATGAGCTTTGTTACTATTATAAATATGATGGTCTGGGTAGATTAATTGAGAATAAGCTTCCTGGGAAGGGTGTTGAATATAATGTTTATAATGAACGTAACCAGCTTATTTTATATCAGGATGGAAACTTAAGAAATGTTGGGGCGAATTATTGGATGTTTACTAAATATGATGAATTAAACAGACCTATTCTTACTGGTAAATACATTGACCCCGAGAGTTATAATCATGTATCTATGATCAATCATGTTAAATCACTAACAATATTTACAGAAACTTTGGATTTATCAATTGGTTATATGGGATATACAAACCAGGCCTTCCCAATCCTTGATAATAACAGCGAAATATATACAGCAACATATTATGATAATTATTCGTATATTAATTCTACATATAATACTACTTATGATTTTGTTGAGAGTGAAATAAATTTCATAAGTGACCCATATTCTGGAACAACCTTAAAAGGACAAGTAACAGCAACAATAACTAAAATTCTAGATAATGCTGAAATGTTAAATACTGGATTAACGGACGAAATTGTTGCAGTGAATTATTATGATATTTATAATAATCTTATTCAAACAGTTACAGATAATCATTCTGGGGGTATTGATATTATATCTAATGAAATTGATTTTTCAGGTCGTATTTTATCAAAAAAGGTGAACCATATGAATCCTTTGGCTTTAACAACTCAAAATTATATAGTTGAACATTCTTATACTTATGATCATAAAAGCAGGATATTAACTGAAGCACAAAATATAAATAACAATGGGAATATAAAGCTTTTTAAAATTGCCTATGATGATTTAGGTAGGCTTGTTATAAAAAATTTACATCAAGATGAAGGTAGGATAGGTTTTAACCAGTCAGTTGACTATAACTACAATATTAGAAGTTATCTTACGAATATAAATGATCCAGATAATATTGATGATGACTATTTTGCTATGAAGTTGTCATATTATAATGCAGATGTTCCATATTATAATGGTAATATTAGCACAATAGATTATCTCTATTCTTCAAATGCTACAATAGGAAACTTTAATTTTGAGTATGATGGATTAAACAGATTGGTATCTGCTGAATATGATGGAGTAGGTACATATTCAACAACTTATTTATACGATAACAATGGAAACATAGAAAGCCTTGAAAGATTGGGACAAACTGATGTTACTATTTCTTCTGGTGGACAAAGAACCCTAAATTACGATTATATTGATCAATTAACTTACAATTATAATGGTAATAAGCTTATAAGTGTAAACGATATTCAATCTTCACCAGATCATCAGGAGAATGGATTTTCTGATAACGGTTTTTTTCAAAGTGCTGATGAATATTTGTATGACAATAATGGCAATTTGGTTACTGATGAAAACAAACAAATATCAGAAATTACTTATAATCATCTTAATTTACCAGAAAAAATAAAGTTAATACGTAATAGTGGTTACTCAATAATATATTATCTTTATGACGCATTAGGACGTAAGCTGCGAAAGCAAACCTGGGCTGATGGCACACTAAATAGCACAATTGATTATATGGGTGATTTTGTTTACAATAGTAATGAATTTGAGTATATGCTAACTACCGAAGGAAGGGTAATACCTGAAATCGATAATAATAATGAGCTTGAATACCAGTATTATATTAAAGATCACCTTGGTAACAACAGGGTAGTGTTTAATGATGATGGCATAATATTACAAGCAAACTGTTATTATCCTTTTGGAATGGAAATGGAAGGTTTGTTCAGTAATATACCTGTACTAAATGAAAACAAATATCTATACAACGGCAAAGAATTTCAGGATGATTTTGAGCTTGAGTGGTATGATTATGGGGCGAGGTTTTATGATGCGCAGATTGCACGCTTTCACATATTAGACCCACTTGCTGAAAAATATAGTTTTCAATCTCCTTTTGTTTATGCAGCAAACAACCCAATAAGGTTTATTGACTGGATGGGGATGTTTGCCGGTGATTATTACGATCAAAAGGGAAATTATTTGGGAACAGATGGTATTGATGATCAGAAGAACTATGTTGTCACTGACAAAAAAGAAGCGAAAAAGATAAAGAAAGCAACAAATAACAGTGAAAACTACACAGCATCTGTTGATTCAAAAGTAGAACTTCCCGGATTTGGTGTGAGAAGTGATATGGGAGATGCGGTAAATAGAGCCGGAATTAATGCTTTCCATGAAGAAGGTGGAGTAATTGCAAATATGGCAGATGGAAGCAAGAAAGTAGTTGATGCCAAACCTGGAGATGATGCTGACCCAAGTGTAGATGGTTATGCAGAAATAAATGTATTGGATGCTGCTGATCCTTATGAAGTGAAAGGATATAGCACTTTAGATGGCACCTTTCACACACACCCTGATGGCACTAAAACATCAAGTAGCACATCGTCAGGTACCACAAGCGGAACAACGATTGGGGGTACAACAACAACCAGTTATTTTAAACAACACCCATCACCAGAAGATATTTCTATTCATGCAGGACGTTCACAAAGAGGCTTGGTTACAGGTAATTCCTATGTGTTGGGAACTGGTAATAATACCGTTTATATCTATAATGGAAAAGGATTGCAAGCAACATTCCCATTACAAAAATTTAGAAATAAGTTGAAAAATGAATAAGTTGATATTCTTTAGTATTCCTCTGCTACTACTTGTGTTAAACACCAATGTATATTCACAAAAAGCTAAAAGCGTTGAACTAAAGTTTGTAGTTAATGGGAAAGAAAAAAAAATAAAAAGCAGCAGTAAAATCCTTTTTATCCAAAATGGAGATACAATAGCATCAAAGGTTTGTTGTAGTAAAGTACATCTTCCAAATATTGATTCAAATAGTGTAGTTGATGTATTGTTTCTTTTTGGAAAAAAAGAATTGGTTTTTGCTTCAATTTCATCCAAAAAATTATTAATGGATCAGGAAGTTGTTTGGAAACTTGGCTATTATAAAAGATTTAATAAAAAGGATAAGGAAGAGTTTTATGTAGTTGAAGATTTTTCAAAAATTAAAGAACTTTATTATTGGGAATTTGAACCCCAAGAATTTGGAGACGGAACAATTACATTAGTTACAGTTCCTAAAGATTGATTAATGAGACCCGGCCAGTCCGGGTTTTATTTTGCATTTATTTTTACTACCCAAATTTATCAGAGCTTCAAAAGGTCATTTCCAGAAAAGTTTTCAATAATTGCGGCTTTCAGCCTGTAACCTTTACCACGCATTGCTTTCCGCCTTGTTTGCCTCTCCTTTCCACCAAGCCCCATCTGGATCTAGTTTGAAATTACCCCCAAATATTGCACATATAATTGTAACCCTTCTGTAACCCTTCTACCAACCCCGTCTTTCCTATCCTTCTGTGAGTTTTTAAGTTTGCCCCATGAGAAAAAAACAGAGATACACAAAAGAACGGATATATTCATTAATCCGAAAGTGGGAATCCAGCGGGCTAACCCAGGAACAGTTTTTTAAAGAACACAAAATATCAAAAAGCACCTTTGGTTACTGGCGTAAGAAGTACCTCAGGGATCAAACCGAAGTTGAAGCACCATCTAAAATAATACCGGTTCATATCATTCCTCCTGATATTGTTAAGCCAGCAACCCCCTGTATGGGTGTCCGCTTTGATGTTCAACGTTCAATGTTGGAGGTAACCGATAAATAAATCAAAAACCACCTCCCCACAAAATCAAGAAATCATATTACTCTGGTAAATCAAGGTTCTGACAATAAAAAGGAAGACTTTGCGGTTATGCGGCGGGGCACAAACCTTAAACATCAACCACCTATACAACAAAAAATCCTGTTAATCCTATAATCCTTAAATCCTGTTCAGGCAATAAAAATGCGACTTTTGCAAGGGGGATGGCGATGGGATTTAAATATTCAGGAATCAGTCACAATTTCAATTATCACCCACATAACAACCCTTAAGGGTTTGTTGATGCCAGAAGAAACCCAGAATATCAGAAATACACCAGTAACCCAGTCCTTTTTTTAATCGCAGTATCAGCCTTAGGCTGAGCAGGAGATAGGGGTGGGAGATTGTAAGGCGGCTTTGAGCAAAAGCATCTGGGTGCTTTTTATTTGGGGTTTCTTATCGCTACCTGATCCCCAGGAGATCCCTCCTCCTTCGTCGTTCGGCATGACGGCCTTTATCTATTTTATATGACAGTACCACAACACGTTAGGATGTTTGAGATATTCAGCACTCTTAAAAACCATCCCCTGTAGGGACACCCCTGTGTGGGTGTCCGCTTTGATGTTCCAATAGTCTCCTCAAACCTCAAGCAGATGTAACAACCCTTTACCAAAAATCAAGTTAACCCACAACGCTAGTTATTCAATAATATATTATCTTTACGACGCATTAGGACGTAAGCTGCGAAAGCAAACCTGGGCTGATGGCACACTAAATAGCACAATTGATTATATGGGTAATTTTGTTTACAATAGTAATGAATTTGAGTATTTGCTAACTACCGAAGGAAGGGTAATACCTGAAATCGATAATAATAATGAGCTTGAATACCAGTATTATATTAAAGATCACCTTGGTAACAACAGGGTAGTGTTTAATGATGATGGCATTATATTACAAGCAAACTGTTATTATCCTTTTGGAATGGAAATGGAAGGTTTGTTCAGTAATATACCAACTGTACTAAATGAAAACAAATATCTATACAACGGCAAAGAATTTCAGGATGATTTTGAGCTTGGGTGGTATGATTATGGGGCGAGGTATTTTGATCAGCAGTTGGGGAGGTGGCATGTTGTTGACCCGCTTACAAGCGAAATGCCAGTCTGGAGTCCGTACAGTTATGGTTTCAATAACCCGATTCGTTTTATTGACCCGGATGGAAGGAGACCAGACGGCTATCAAGATATGCAGGGTAATAACAAATGGTTTGATGATGAAACAGAAGATATTATTGGAAGGGACGATAAACTTTGGGTAAAAGTCACAGATGATAGAAACATTTTCGATATGGTTGCTGCCGGAATATTGGACAATGTTCCTGAACCTACAGACCCGGGACAAATAACCGAAGCTGATAATTTAACAAGTTTTGAAATGTGGCTTGATTCTCCATCAGAGAGCTTTGGAGAAGGAGTTGGAAAAATAGGGGCAAATATTGGCTACGGTTTGGTTAATGCCCCATATTCGTTATTGACTGGGCAAACTATAGGTGGAACCAAGCTAACTTCTCCTGAAAAGGTAGATGCGTTTGTTGACTTTGTACCAGGTTTGGTAACAGGGGGATTTACAAAGACAGGACAAGTGGTTAAAACAACCAAGAAAGGTCTGCAAGGATTTAACCAGTTCGTAAAAAGAACTCCAGGAATTACTACTACAGAAGGATTGCCAACTGGTATGAAATGGCAACAAAGAGCAGGGCAACTGTTTCAAACAAATAAAGTTAACCAGCAAGGATTGAAAACATTTGATACTGGCTTGAAGACTATAACTGTGGGCACTAAAACAAAGGAAGAACTTGAAAAGTAACTTATGATACCAATAACAAGAATGATAGGCGGTTTTATCCGATGGTTATTCAAAGGGTGCAGAACCAGTTTGCAAGATGAAATAGAAGGCAACCTCGATGCAACATGGGGCGGAACTTATGATACAGAAAACTATATTATTGGAATTATAACAACTGTAATTATTTTAGGTACGATAATTTGGTTAGTGTTCTGATTGTCTTTATTGAAAAACAAAATATAGCCTCGGAAGTTACGGGGCTTTTTTTATGCCCTAAAACTTAGCCTTCCCGTTCAATAAATCCTTCATGCGTTTTTTGTGATGATTTCGGTCTGACCGTGCCACACTTTTCGGTTGAAACAGTGCCACTTTTTAAGATTATGCAATTATACAAAATTTAGTTTTCTGTTTTTAAAATCCCCCTCCATATGGGTGTAGTTTCATCCGCCGTGGAGGCGGACACGTGCAACAACCCCCAAATATTGCACATATAACCCTGTACAATAACTGTTCAATTGTAATTTGATGATAAGCGAGCGTAGTTACACCTGTCTCCGCCAAGACGGATGAAACTACGCGCAGTGCGGGGTTATTGGAATATTATGGGTTGTTTGGAATTTTTAGAATATCGAATCTTAATTCGAAGAACAATCTTCATGATTAACACGGTACTGCGCGGTGGCCATGTCAAAAACGGCGAGCAGGGTTGGGGTGAATGGCTCCTTTTTAGAAGTGCATTAACGGCGCTTGTCGTTTGCATCCAGAGGATGCACTACGTAACCTCAACTCGGTGTAATATTTACAACTCAGAAAAACACAATTGCGATAGATTTTGCCTGAAAAAGTTGCAGTTATAGTAGTCTATATCAATGCTTTTTTAGGTGAAAGATATTGTAATTGTGTTTTTTCCGCTATAGAGGACATCGCAAATTTTAACCTAAACTTCCTCAAATTCATTTTAATTATACCTATAATCATTCACAAATTTGAGATCGTTTATGTCAAAATTTGCTGATGCTGAGTGTAAATATTACACCGAGTTGAGGTTAAATAGCACTTCTTAAAAGGAGACAGAGAGCGTCGGCCGCTTTGTTTTTGACTAGGGTTTTTGCTTTGCCCACCGAATCAGCCATAGGCTGAGTAGGTGGGTGTACTTTTTTGCCAATGCAAAAAGTTCAAGCCTTGCGGCTTTGAGCATAAACGTTTTAACGTTTTCTTATTTATTGGAAATCGATAAATTCGCTTACGCTTATTTTGCTCAAAGCATCATGAATCTAGCTTTTTTTTGATAAGCGAGCGTAGTTTCAAACTACGTTCAGCGATGGTTTTTCTTAATTATTCGTAATGCAAAGCCCGCAAAAAACAAAAAAATGCCGTCATTGCGAGGCGATTGCATTGTTAAAACTTATCACAAAAGTTAAGTTGCCGAAGTAATCTGTTAGACAAAACCGTGACTGCCATTATCCCAACAGATTGCCACGCGGCATAGAATCACGTCGTTGAAATATAAATATACCTTAAGCCGCTCGCAATGACGACGCTGGGTTTGGTTTATGGTGGGTTTTTCTTAAATTATTCGCAACGCAAAATCCACAAAAACAAAAAAAAATGCCGTCATTGAGAGGCGATTGCATTGTTAAAACTTATGACAAAAGTTAAGTTGCCGAAGCAATCTGTTAGACAAAACCGGGACTGCCTTTCTCCCAACAGATTGCCACGCGGCATAAAATCATGTCGTTGAATTATAAGTATACGTTAAGCCGCTCGCAATGACGACCCTGGGTTTGGTTTATGGTGGGTTTTTCTTAAATTATTCACAACGCAAAACCCACAAAAACAGGCCAGACTTTCAGCCTTAATACGTACTTCGCCATGGTCATAGGGCTTCCGCCCTATGCTATTACAGGACGCCCTTTCAGGGCTACGAAATTGAAAGGTTGAAAAGTTGAAATGTTGAAAAGTTCGGAAGAATTTCATGATGACACAGTTAATTGAACAGGCCACCTATACCATAAAAAATCCTGTTAATCCTATAATCCTTAAATCCTGATTCAGACAATAAAAATGCGACTTTGCAAAGGGGGATGGCGATGGGATTTAAATATTCAGGAATCAGTCACAATTTCAATCATCACCCACAAAACAACCCTTAAGGGTTTGTTAATGCCAGAAGAAACCCAGAATATCAGCAATACACCAGTAACCCAGTCCTTTAGGGGTGGGTGATTGCAAGGTGGCTTTAACTTTTTTTTGATAGACGAGCGTAGTTTCAAACTACGCTCAGTGGGGTTTATCTCACTTTAGCTAATGTACTTTACATTCAATCTTTTTCTTTTAATCTACATTCAGCGATGGTTTTTCTAAAATTAGTTGCAATGCAAAGCCCACAAAAAACAAAAAAAATCCTGTCAATCCTATAATCCTAAAAATCCTGATTCAGACAATAAAAATGCGACTTTGCAAAGGGGGATGGCGATGGGATTTAAATATTCAGGAATCAGTCACAATTTCAATTATCACCCACAAAACAACCCTTAAGGGTTTGTTGATGCCAGAAGAAACCCAGAATATCCGCAATACACCAGTAACCCTGCTCTTTAGGGCTGGGTGATTGTAAGGCGGCTTTGAGCAAAAGCAGCTGGGTGCTTTTATATTTGGGGTTTCTTATCGCTACCTGATCCTCAGGAGATCCCTCCTCCTTCGTCGTTCGGCATGACAGCCTTTTTTTTTATTTTATTTGACAGAACCACTCATTAGGGATTTTAAATATTCAGGAACCAGTCACAATTTCAATCATCACCCACAAAACAACCCTTAAGGGTTTGTTAATGCCAGAAGAAACCCAGAATATCAGCAATACACCAGTAACCCAGTCCTTTAGGGGTGGGTGATTGCAAGGTGGCTTTAACTTTTTTTTGATAGACGAGCGTAGTTTCAAACTACGCTCAGTGGGGTTTATCTCACTTTAGCTAATGTACTTTACATTCAATCTTTTTCTTTTAATCTACATTCAGCGATGGTTTTTCTAAAATTAGTTGCAATGCAAAGCCCACAAAAAACAAAAAAAATCCTGTCAATCCTATAATCCTAAAAATCCTGATTCAGACAATAAAAATGCGACTTTGCAAAGGGGGATGGCGATGGGATTTAAATATTCAGGAATCAGTCACAATTTCAATCATCACCCACAAAACAACCCTTAAGGGTTTGTTAATGCCAGAAGAAACCCAGAATATCAGCAATACACCAGTAACCCAGTCCTTTAGGGGTGGGTGATTGCAAGGTGGCTTTAACTTTTTTTTGATAGACGAGCGTAGTTTCAAACTACGCTCAGTGGGGTTTATCTCACTTTAGCTAATGTACTTTACATTCAATCTTTTTCTTTTAATCTACATTCAGCGATGGTTTTTCTAAAATTAGTTGCAATGCAAAGCCCACAAAAAACAAAAAAAATCCTGTCAATCCTATAATCCTAAAAATCCTGATTCAGACAATAAAAATGTGACTTTGCAAGGGAGAGTAGCAATGGGATTTTAAATATTCAGGAATCAGTCACAATTTCAATTATCACCCACAAAACAACCCTTAAGGGTTTGTTGATGCCAGAAGAAACCCAAAATATCAGCAATACACCAGTAACCCAGTCCTTTTTTTAATCGCCGTAACCTTGGCGCAGGAGATAGGGGTGGGTGATTGCAAGGCAGCTTTGAGCAAAAACGTTTTAACGTTTTTTTATTTATAGAGAATCGATAAATTCGCTTAGGCTTATTTTGCTCAAAGCCGCATGGCTTTAATTTTTTTTGATAGGCGAGCGTAGTTTCACGTGTCCGCCTCCACGGCGGATGAAACTACGCTCAGTGGGGTTTATCTCACTGCAGCTAATGTACTTTACATTCAATCTTTCTCATTTAATTTACGTTCAGCGATGGTTTTTCTAAAATTATTCGCACTGCAAAATCCACAAAAACAGGCCAGTCTTTCAGCCTTAATACGTACTTCGCCATGGTCATCGGGCATGTATATGGCGTATATTACCAATAATGGGAAGATGGTGGGGCAATGCAGGTTTGTTGTGAGGTAGTTATCGATTTAAAATGCCAATCTCATCGTTGTCCTTGTGTTGTTATTCAGATAATAATTATTGTAAATTTGTAACGGCTGATTAACTAACACATGTAAATGATGAACATTCTGAAGAAGTCTTTAAGAATTACTTTTATAGTTCTCTTTTTTATCATATTGTTTATGATAATTACTGTTGTTCTGGCTAAGATATTTGAGGATGACCTTGTTTCGTTTACTGTTGATAAGCTTGAGCAAAGACTGGATGCCCCTATTTCTGTTGAAAAAGTTTCGGTTATTCCTTTGTTCTCTTTCCCCCGACTGAGTGCAGAGATTGATAAATTATATATTGGTGACCCTGAGAGCCCTTCGGATGATACTCTTCTTTATATTAACAGTCTGAAGGTTGGACTGGATACATGGGATCTTATTGATGGTGCTATTACTATCGATGAAATGGAAATTTCGGGATTGGATTTCGATTATCTGGTGGATAGTACCGGAAAGTCAAATATTGATTTTATTCTGGATGCTTTTGCTTCGGATAGTGAAGAAGAATCGCCCATTGATACAACATCAGCCCCCCTCGACCTAAGCGCTGATAAATTCACACTTAAAAATATACGTGTGAGATATTACGATAGCTATAATGTTGTTGGAGCACAGGTGGTGATTCCTGAATTAAATCTCAAAGCTAAAACAAAAAATAATGTTTACAGAGGTAAAACCGATGGCAGTGTTGTTTTAAGCAACTGCTTTTTTAAGGATACTAAGATAAACCAGATTAAGTCGTGTACTATTGATTTTAATCTCTCTCTTGAAGATAAACATGCCACCATTAAGGATCTTTCTGTTATTAGCGATGGCTTGTATCTGAATATTGAAGGGGGATTTAGTTATGGTGATACTCTAAGCGCCAACACAGAAATAATTGCTAAAGATATCGATCTTGATATCCTGAAAAAGTATATGCCTGATGGATTTATTGAATTTACAGGAACCCGGAAGCTGCCGGTTATGGAACTTCTTAATATTGTAATCAATGCGGAGTATATTAACAATAGTTTGGTTGTGGATAGCTTTGTGTTAAGAAGTGACGGACTGGATGTTGGGGTGACAGGAAATGTGGTTCTGGATGATACTATCACTATTCATACTAAAATAGAACCTCTTACTCTTAATTTAGATATTCTGAAAAAGTATATTCCGGCTAAATACTCTGATGAATATGGCATAAGGAATATTGGTGGTGATATGAATTTTACTGCTCTTATAAATGGTAAGCTGGCTGATTCCACATTATTGCCTGATGTGGATGTTACAGCAAATTTTAATCGTGTAAGTGTTAAAGTGGATGATTACCCGCAAATAGATGCTGTTAATCTCAGTGCTGTAATTTCAAACGGTAGTAAACCCGACCTAAGTATGGCTAATGTAAAGATAACCAATGCTGAGATATTTACTGCGAACAGTAGTATTCAGCTTGATGGTAATATCAAAGGAGGGCTTCAAAATTCATTATATCAGCTTAACTCAAAAATGAATATTAATCTGGAGGATTTTACCAGTATTATTCCTGATAGTCTGGCTCATAACGTAAAAGGTAATGTCATTGCTTCGGTTAGCACCATTGGTGTTTTACCTGAAGTATTCGATGACAGGTTTATCGATAATGTGCTTGATAAAACATATGTTACAATGAATATCAGAAATTCAGGTGCGACCTTAACCGACTCATTGGTTATAGATGATTTTGATGCCGACATTACTTATTTGCCTCAGAATTCGGGTGAAAAGGAAGTTAGTATTGACAGCCTGACGTTTTCATCCCCTATGCTTAACCTGAATATCAAAAACACATCTCTCTCAGCTATAGTATCAGGTAAAATATCAGATGTAGACAAAATGAATGTTTACATGCCTTCATTTCATATTCAGAACGGGAGCAGCATGATTACAGGGAATGCTGATATTAAAAACTTCGGATCACCGGAATACAATGTGAATACAACTGTTACGCTAGCGCTGAATGAGCTAAGTTCATTTGTTCCCGATTCTCTTATAAGTAACATGACAGGAATTGCTGAAGCAAAAATTAAATCATTTGGTAAAGTAAATCTTGATTCACTTGATACTCAGTTAATGCCCTTGCTTTTTGAGAATAGCAGTTTTGATCTTTCCTTTAATAACATCTCCTTTGGTATGCCAGCTAAAGCGATGGATCTTGACATGATTGCAGGTGATGGCGCGTTTAAAGACAACATGCTCACAGTTGATAGTCTCAATGCCAGAGTATCACTAAATAATGATTTAATGAATATTAATCATTTTACCACAATGTTTAACGGCGTGAGCATGGGATTGGATACTACTATCGTTAAGAACATATATAGTGCAGTTTTATTAAATCAACATAAAGAGTTGTTTGTGAATACTAAAATTCATATTGGAGATATCTTTTATGAAGATTATGAGTCGTTGGTAAATGCACTAACAGAAGATAGCTCCCCCGATGATAACACCTTTACCGTATCAAAAACAGACACCATTACCAGTAATACATCCGAGCCAACAAACTGGACCTTTTTATTTCATGGCTCAGCCTCTGTAAAAAGCATAATTATTGATTCAACATCAATATCGGGCATTAACATAAACAGATTGCATATAAATGATTTGTCAACTTTGTTTAAGATATCAGATAGTGCATATATCATTGATCAGTTTAAGTTTAAAGCTTTTGAAGGGGAGATGAATAATTCCTTCTATTATAAAATCCGGGATGATGGCACCGAGTCTGTTTCAACACATAATATCATAAAGAATATGAATGTGCGTACAATGCTAAAGGATATGGATAATTTTGGGATGGATTCAGTTATCAGGTGGGAGAACATCAGTGGTTTGTTTTCAACAGACCTGAATACATTTATCCCAATGGACGATACCATAAGAATTGATAAGATGATGGTAAGCGGAGATATTGTACTGGAAAAGGGTGGTGTTTATGATTATGCACCAGCAAGAGAAATGTCGAAATTCACAGGCATAAAAGAGCTGGATAATATTCAGTTTAAAACACTGCGAAGCAACATCTTTATGTATAAGAACAGTTTGTATGTGCCACGAACAGAGATAGTAAGTAATGCTTTAGATATTGCGGCTTTTGGTATGTATGATATGGGAGGTGATTGTGAATATCATCTGGAGATACATCTGGGTAATATCCTTTTCGGGAAGTCAAACAGAAGAAATAAGAAACAGGATAAAAGTGGCGATGAGGTAGATAAAAAAGCTCGGATAAATATCTCCAGGAAGATAATATATTCTATTGAAGGTGATAAAGTTAAGATTGATCTTGATTCAAATAAATCAAGGAAAGATATGCAGCTTAAGATCACGCTGCAGAATAAAATGCTGAATTTTATCTTCTTCCCAAAGAATATATATTATGATACGAAGCTGGGGGAGTGAGTGCAATAGTACGAAAATGCGATTGAGCAAAAAGGTAACTGAATGAAAGCCTGACTTGTTTATTAACGAATGATAAATAATCAGACTTTAAAACCTTTAACAAACAATATTTGATAAGCAAATTTGTTATACATTTGCTAAGAAAGTTTTGATAAATCACTAAAAATCATAAAAGATGAAATTGTTAAAAACATTGGCAGCTATTGTAGTTGTTGCACTGGTAGCTTTCACTTACTCATGTGAAAAAGATGATACAGAAAGCTGTGAACAGCAGGACATGAATGAAATACTCGACTGTGGTTCAGAAAAGAATGTAGAAGTATGTTGTACCACTGCCGCTGGTTGTGTGTATAAATATAACGGACAGGAATATCCTGATACAAATACAGGCCTTAACGAACTTGCCGATGCTCTTGGATGTTCTTATAAAAGCTCACCAAACCACGAACAGGAAAAGAAGCTTATTATCGAAAATCTTCTTTCATTAAAAGATAAAGCCTGGTCGGGTGTGGAGTAATGGTCTTGATTCATTGTTAATCAAAACCACAGCCATCCACTCTTTTTTAACCGTTTAAGTTTTTTCTTAAGTTCGTGTGGTCTTATATTAACAGCAATAATATCACCATTGCCATCCAATAATACAGTGGAAGGAATGGATTTGATATTATAGGATCGTGCGGCAGGACTTTTCCACCCCATCATATCGCCAACATTAATAAAGTCACCGATACTGTCTTTAGCGATACTGCTTTTCCAGACTATTTCATTGCGGTCGAGAGATACTGAGAACACAACAAATCCTTTCTCTCCATCATTAAAATCAGCATTCTTATATTCCTGATATAACTCAACAAGAACAGGTGCTTTCTTACGACACGGAGCGCACCATGATGCCCAAAAATTGACAAGCACTATTTTATCATTAATATCGGAAAGCCGGATAGTATCACCATTAACATCAGGAAGAATAATATCAGGAGCAGTGATGCCTTCCACAATACCTTCCAGATTAGCTTTTTTCTGTCCAAAAGCATTTCCTGCAATGGTTAAAACAAGTATAATAGATATGAAAGCTATTCTATTCATAGTTTTTATTTAATGTTATGAATCTGAACCCACATTAGCGTTACTATTGATTTCCTCAATGCCTAAATACACTTTAGCCTTCTCATGATCAATATCATTAAGATTAAAAGGGTGTGCTTCTGTGTTAAACAGATAATCCTTAAAGTCGTAACCATTGCAGTTATTAGAGAAAGTAAGGTAGAGATATTTCAATGTTTCTGCAAAAAAGAAAGTAGGCATATAATCACTTTTCTCCATAGTTTCCACGTTTTTAACAGAAGTAAAAGCAATACCAGTGCCGCAATATTTTTTTAAATCTTCCCAGAAGGTCTGGTTCATATTATAATAAACACTATCGCCAGTAATATTAAAAAGATAGTAAGCAGATTCAATTATTTCAGGATTAAGGTCATAAGAGGGATAAGTAGCAGTTTCTTTTCTATAATCGAAGGCAGTAGGCTCCAGTCCGTACTTATTCCAAAGCCAGTTCCATGAATTCTGAAGACGAGCAGCCCGTAGTGTATCTCCCGAAAGGGCTAACATAGCAGGAAAGAAAGCATCATAAAGAGTAATTACAGAGCTTACATGCTCGCCAGTATCCATATTTACCCTACCATACCAAAGATGGTTGTTGAAGTCTTCGGCCATATATTTATTGATAACACCGATACTTTGATCCCACATATGTCCCACTTCATCATCGCCAAACATATAATAGCTTTTAAGGAGATATTCGTAATATGAATCAACGCCGGCACATATATGACTATTTCGTGAGACCCACTCACCAGACTCAACATCAATAACATCACCGATTAGTCCAATATCAGAACGGCGGTTGTAAATGGCTTTGGAGGCTTTCTTAGCAGCCTGATAATAAACAGGGTTTTTTGTAAAATAGCTAAGCATACCCATCTCCACAAGGTAAGATGCAGCTTCAGCAACATTAACAGTATCGCCGTGTGTTTCACCAGTTTTTAGATTTACCCAATATTTGGGGATGCCTGTTTTAGTATTAAAGGCAGGCATCATACGATTGGCAAAATCCTGAGCTTTATCAAGTATTTGAGGGTTTTTCGATAATTCATACATGGAAAGAAGTCCGCCAAGAATACGAATATTCACTTCAAAAACCTTAGCATCTATATCCTTGTTGAAGTCCAGAGAGTCTACAACATAATTCTCAATCTCCTTAGCCTGATCATTAAGTCCCATAATAAATAAAGTGCTGTATGCATCAATGGGTGATATGTACAATGGCTCTTTGTACCAGTCGCGGTACGATTTAGTCAAAGGAGCCAGAGCATCATGTCCCCACGCATATTTCTTATATGACTCCCACGAGCGGAGGGTTTCATTAACTACATTCTGTGCAAGTGCAGGTATTTTCTTTTCTTTTTTATTAGTACTATGGTCAGTTGAATTACAAGCTCCAAGGATAAGTACTACGACTATAATAAAAATGAATCTTTTCATTAGTAAACAATTTTCAGCAAATATAAAATTGTAATCTGTTAAAAACAGAATATGAGAAAAAATCAGATGAAAAATATTAATAATTCAATGGTTGTTATATATTTGCCACAATCAGTGTAATAAAGATAAGATAATTAATATTCCGATGATGAATAACAAGCAAAGAAAATATGAGATCACCTTTTTAATGGTTACTTCGTTGTTTGTTACACTGTTGAATAATCTGCCATATTACTCATTATACTTTATTTCATCTGATAAATACAAGGGACCTGAACTTACAATAACTGAGATGATTTATCATATATCATGGTATACTTTACAGTGTTTCTTTTCAGTAATAATTATAGCATTTCTAAACTATTTTTTGATGAAAGTGTTATTCCCTAAGATATTATCATTAGTATTAAGATATGGAATTTTAGTATTTCTAAATATTGTTCTTACATTTTTGCTTTTAATGGTGAGTTTGTCATTATCTGAAATTATTATAGGGTTTAAGTATGGAGAAGGATTTGCCATGAAGTTTTATGTTTGGAAGTACATATATCTCACTCCACTGTCGGTTTTGATGGCATACATATTAAACCTGATAATAAGAAAGAGAATTATTGAGAGAAAAAATGAAAGGTTAATACAGGAAAACCTAACTAGCCAGTTAAAAGCTTTAAAGGATCAGATTAAGCCTCATTTTCTTTTCAATACACTTAATACACTTAGTTCGGTGATAAGAAATGATACAAAAGAAAGTGGTTTAAATTTTGTGGATGACCTTGCCGTTGTTTACAGATATATTCTTGATAAAAGTAATGAAGATGTTGTTAAGGTATCTGTTGAGTTAGATTTTGCAAAGTCATATATACGAATTCTTGAAAAGCGCTATGGCAAATCGTTGGAGATAAATGTTAGTATTGAAAGTAAGTATGAGAAATATAGTATTCCACCTTCGACATTTTTGCTTCTTATTGAAAATGCTTTGAAACATAATGAACTTTCAAAAACAAATGCATTAGTAGTAAATATTTATATTGAAGAAAATTATCTGGTAGTTAGCAATAATATTCTCCCAAAGGAGGAAAAGACACCAGGATTGGGGATTGGACTGCAAAATCTAAGTAAGAGATATTTGATTTTAACTGATCGTGAGATTGTAATAAAAAAAGAAAAAAATATGTTTATTGTCAGGTTACCGATGATAAAATAATACTGAATTTAATATGTCTATTAGAGTATTGATAGTTGAAGATGAATCAGCAGCAGTAAAGAATCTGGTATCAATATTACAGGAAATTGATAGTAATATTGAAATAGTTGGTGTTATTGAAAGCATAAAAGATCTTTTTAACTGGCTGTCAATAAACAATCCACCGGATTTGGGTTTCTTCGATATTCAGCTTACTGATGGAAATGTTTTTGATATCTTTAAAAAAATCCAGATAGGTTTTCCTATTATATTTACAACAGCTTATAGTGAATACGCCATTAATGCTTTTAAAGTAAATGGAATAGACTATATATTGAAACCCATTAATATTGATGCTGTTAGATTTGGTATCAATAAATACAAGTCAATGGGAAAGTTTAATGAAAGGGTATCAGAAGAGAAGTTGTTAAATATACTTTCACAATTAAACAGAGCTACTGAAACTGAATATAAGCACTCGTTTTTAATTCATTATAAAGACAGGCTTATTCCAGTAGAAACAAATTCCTTTGCATATTTTTTCATTGAAAGTAAAATAGTGTATGGAATAACATTTGATAAAAAACGGTATACAATTGATTATACTTTAGAAGAATTGGAAAGTGTGATTAATTCAAAACACTTTATTAGAGTTAACCGACAGTTTATTATAAATCGAAAGTCCATTTCAGAAATTGCACTTTACTTTAATTCAAGATACCACATTAAGGTAAAACCTATAACTCAAACAAAAATAATCACTAGCAAAACAAGATCAGTTAAATTTAAAAACTGGCTCGACACATAAAGGTGTTTTATATATATATTTTTTGTTTATCAATCCATAAGGTTGATTCAGTAGTCATTTTAGTCCCTTTATCAATATTTTCTGATATTTTATATGTGTAAATAATACATTTGTTTTAGTGAAAAACAAAATAAGCAGTATTGATAAATGATAGATGAACAAAAGAAAGAGGGTCCAATTATTTTTAATGATACATTGTTGTATTCAGTAAATTATACACCTGAAAAGAGAGTATATACGCAGTTGGACCTTAATGGTGAAGAAGTGGCATCAATAACATATCAGGAATTGTATGCTAACTCAGCTGTTGTTGCTAAAAAGTTGTTAAACAATTACAAAAAAGGCGACAGATGTTTAATTGCTGTTTCTCCCGGCGTAGAGTTTATTATTGCCTTTTTTGCCTGTCTTTTATCAGGTGTGATTGCAGTGCCTGTTTCTATTCCCGGAAAGAACAAGAAAAACCTAAGATTTTGGTCTATAATCGAAGATGCAAATCCGGAATGTATTTTAGTAGATAATAAAACGGAAAGCTTATTGCAAAGTATATTAGAGTCGGCTGAAAATCTTGAAAGGGGACCTGAATTGCATAAGGTTGAACAAGATAAGTATGACAGCATTAAGTTTGATTTACCCAAAATATCATCCAATGACACAGCCTTTATTCAATATACTTCAGGCTCAGTAAGTGTGCCAAAGGGTGTATTGGTAAGTCATGGTAATTTGCTGCATAATTCTGAAATTATTAAGCAATCATTTAACCATGATCCTGATCTTGTTGTTTGTTCCTGGTTGCCTCAGTATCATGATATGGGGTTGATAGGTTGTGTTTTACAGCCTGTTTATGTGGGAGGAAGCTGTGTGCTTATTAAGCCTGTTGACTTTATAAAAAATCCAACTGTATGGTTTGAAGCAATTTCTAAATATAGAGCTACTACAGTAGGTTGCCCTAATTTTGCTTTGGATTATTGTGTGGAGAAAATTAGTCAACCAGAATCAATGAAAATTGATTTATCCTGCTTAAAAGTTATGTTTAGTGGTTCTGAACCTGTGCGGAAAAACTCACTGCAAGCTTTTTCTGAAAAATTTAAACCATTAAAATTTAAACCACAAATGTTTTTACCTTGCTATGGTTTAGCTGAAGCCACACTGATGGTTAGTGGGATTCACCAGATTGATATTCCGGAATATAATTCTCTTGCAGGGCAAATATCAGAGTTTAATGAAAGTAATTCTTCAGAACCAAAGGAAATATTTTATACTTCATGTGGACAAACATGGAATGACACAGATATTTTAATTGTTGATCCGGAAACAAAAGAAGTAGCTGGTGAAGGTGATATTGGTGAGATATGGGTTAAAAATGATTCTGTTTGTGGGGGATATTATAATAATGCTGAATTAACGAGAGAGGTTTTTAAGGCTCTTACTAACAAAGGTGAAGGTCCATTTCTCAGGACAGGTGATTTAGGCTTTCTGAAAAGTGATAAGCTCCATGTTACCGGAAGGCTAAAAGATATGATTATCCTCCGCGGTGAGAACTATTTCCCTTCTGATATTGAAGAGGCCGTTAATGACTGTCATCCTGCATTGATGTCAAACAGATGCGCTGCGTTTTCTGTTAACGATGAAAAATCGGAGAAGCTTGTTATTGTGCAGGAAATAAAACGTACATACATTGATTATCCTGATAAAGAAGAGATTTATAGAAATATAATATCTGCAATTGCTGATAATTTTGAAGCAATGGTTAGCTCTATAGTGCTTATAAAGCCTATGAGCATTCCAAAAACAACAAGTGGTAAGATTCAACGATTAGTATGTCGTAAAATGTATAATGAAGGGTTACTACATGTTGTTTCTGATTGGGAGAATGTTTTACCATCTGATGACAATGTTACGGGTAATAATATTACAGAATACACAGTTGAAGATATGAAATTATGGCTAAAAACCTGGCTTGGCAATAAATTAAATATCGATCCTGAGAGTATAAATGATGATCAGCCTGTATTATCCCTTGGGCTTGATTCTATAGGAGCAGTTGACTTAGAGTGCGATATGAATCTGGAGTTCGGTAGTAATGTTTTCATCGGTGATTTTCTGGAAAACAATACAATTGATTATCTCGTAAGAGCAAGTCTTGAAAATCAGGAATAACTTTAATTTTAATTGTCGTCTTTGGGCTTTTCAGTAAACTTATTGTACCATTTAATAAGCAGGAACATTACAAATGCTACTATTAGAAAAGTAATGATTGTGTTAATAAACTGACCGTATTTTATAGATATTTCAGGTACTCCTGCATCTTCGTTAGCTTTCTGAATG
Source organism: Bacteroidales bacterium (assembly GCA_963676635.1). Lineage (GTDB taxonomy): Bacteria > Bacteroidota > Bacteroidia > Bacteroidales > F082. The sequence goes on along the minus strand of OY781105.1, from coordinate 2,289,289 downwards.
ATAACTTTTAATCGTGAGAAATCTACATTTCCTATCAGTTCACCAAGAAGAGGCATTACTATATCATTAACCAGTGATTTGGTTATGGCGCCAAAATAATCAGCCATAATTAAACCAACGGCAATCATTACTACATTTCCTTTGTTTATAAATGTTTTAAATTCTTTAAGCATATCAAGAGTTATTTAATTTGAAAGCAATAGCCTGTTATGGGTAGTTACTTTTTGAAATAAATGGCAAAAGTATAATAATATTGGAGACTGGAATTACAGATTAGAGTTCATTACCTGATTTCTGGAAACAAGTAACACATTCCATCTAATCCTTCTCAATAATATCTCTGGCTTCTTTTTCTGTTCCCAGAAATATGGCTATCCATTTTGTGGATTTTCGTTGCTCAAGAATAATTTTTATTACCATCGACAGAGGAACTGACAAGAACATTCCCACTGTTCCAAAAATAAAACCCCAGAAAATCAATGACAGAAATACAATAAGTGATGAAAGCCCCAGTCCTTTACCCATTACAGCAGGCTGTACTATATTACCTATTACCATATTTACGGTAATGTATGTTATTATAGTCCAAATAGTGCCACCTATACCGAGTTGTATCAGAGCGAAGATAATAGCAGGGATACTTGCTATTATTGAACCAAAGTTAGGGATAAAGTTCAGTATAAAGGCTAACATACCCCACAGAATGGCATATTTTACACCAATTATTGTAAGAGCAAGCCAGATTGCTACTCCGGTAATCAAACTTATTAATGTCATTAAACCAAGATAGTTTCGGATACTTGTGTTAATCTGATTCATATAATTGGCTGTGCTTCCTGATATTTTCATTACTGCCTGCATTTTTAGTTTGAAACTGTTAATTTCAAGAAGCATGAAAATAATAATAAATAGTATTAGCAGGGTGTTACCCATAACACTGCCAAGTGCGCTGAGGAAGCTTGCACTATATGACATTATTTTACTTGCATTTATTGAGTTCTCCAGATTGTCAAGAGAAATATTAAGGCCGATTTTATCAAGAGTTTGAAATGTATTCTGAGAAAGTTCAGTAAACCTCGATTGATATAATGGCATGTCGTTTCTAAACTGAGAAACAGAACGTGCAACTATCTCACCCATTCCAAAAAACAGTAACAGAATTGCTAAAAGAACAATAATGACAGCAATTCCGTTAGGCACTTTCTTTTTTTCCAGCCAATGAATAGGTTGAGCACATATAACAGTTATAAACAATGCTAATAATATCATCGTTATAATACTTGAAGCATACATTAAAGCAGCAATAATAATAAGATAGGCCGCGATTTGTACGGGAATGGATTTGGAGGTAGTAATAGTATTACTCATAACAAGCTGGATTAATTTGATAAATATTTACTTTTATCAATCCAAAGATATAAATTATTAGTTTTGAGTTATTAATCTTAAGTTATTAGTTATTAAATACTAGATTATAACTCTAAACCACATACACTTACTTCACCTCACTCCCATTAGCAACATCTTCAGTTGGTGTAACAAAACAAAGCTTACCATCACGGTCTTCTGCCATAAGTATCATACCCTGTGATTCGATACCACGTAGTTTTCGTGGTGCAAGGTTAACAAGGATGTTTACTTTTTGTCCGACAATATCTTCCGGTTTGTAATATCCAGCAATACCTGAAACTACGGTACGTTTATCAATACCGGTATCAACAGTAAGCTTCAGCAGTTTTTTTGTTTTAGCTACCTTTTCAGCTTCCAGGATTGTTCCTGTTCTTATGTCAATCTTCATAAAGTCGTCAAACTCTATTATGTCTTTGGCAGGAATAGCAGGAGCAGCAGCTTCATTTTGTTTTTTTGTGTCAAGAAGCTTCTGAATTTGGGCATCGATTACCTTGTCGTCAATGCGCTCAAAGAGAAATTCAGGTTTGTTAAGCTTATGTCCTGAGTTTAGAAGGTTTGCTTTGCCAGCATCTTTCCATAACTTCCCGTGGAGCTCAATCATATCCTGGAGCTTATGAGCTGTAAATGGCAGGAATGGCTCTGAAAGTATTGAAAGATTGGCAACTATCTGAAGAGAAACATTAAGCACCTCTTTAACCTTTTCAGGATCTGTTTTGAAAATCTTCCATGGCTCCATATCTGTAAGATACTTGTTGCCCAGACGTGCCAGATTCATTAACTCACTGAGAGCCTCACGAAAACGGTAGCGCTCTATACTTGCTGATATTATTTCGGGATATTTCGCTACTTCATCGAGTATAGCCTTTGACTCATTAGAATATTCATCACATCCGGGGACAAATCCATCGAAATATTTCTGCGTAAGCACTAAAGTACGGTTCACAAAATTACCAAAGATGGCCAATAGTTCATTATTGTTACGTGCCTGGAAGTCTTTCCATGTAAAGTCGTTGTCCTTTGTTTCGGGAGCATTGGCAGTGAGAACATAACGCAGTACATCTTGTTTTCCCGGCAAATCTTCAAGATACTCATGAAGCCAAACAGCCCAGTTTCGTGATGTTGATATTTTATCGTTTTCCAGATTAAGGAATTCATTTGCCGGCACATTCTCCGGAAGGATAAAGCTACCTTCTGCTTTAAGCATTGCAGGGAAAATGATACAGTGAAAAACAATATTATCTTTTCCAATAAAGTGCAGCATTTTTGTGCCCTCATCTTTCCAGTATGGCTCCCAATCGGTGTTGTTTTCAGTTGCCCATTCATTGGCTGCAGAGATATAGCCAATAGGTGCATCAAACCAAACATACAGGACTTTGCCGTCAGCACCTTCAACAGGTACTTTCACTCCCCAGTCAAGATCGCGTGTTACAGCACGTGGCTTAAGACCCTGATCGAGCCACGACTTAACCTGTCCGTAAACATTAGACTTCCAGTCGTCTTTATGACCTTTAATAATCCATTCATTTAGCCATTCTTCATATTCTTCAAGTGGCAAATACCAGTGTTTTGTCTCTTTAAGCACAGGCACATTTCCGCTTAATGCAGATTTTGGATTTTTAAGCTCCAGAGGGCTGAGAGAAGTACCACAGTTTTCACACTGATCACCGTAAGCTTTCTCATTACCACAATGAGGACAAGTTCCTGTTATATACCTGTCGGCCAGAAACTGACTGTTTTCTTCATCATAATACTGCTTGTTTGTTTTTTCTATAAACTTATCATTTTCATAGAGCTTTTTGAAAAACTCTGACGCTGTTTCATGATGAACAGGAGCAGATGTACGGGAATAAACATCGAAAGAAATACCAAAATCTTTAAATGATTTTTTAATGATACCGTGATATTTATCAACAATATCCTGAGGTGTTACACCTAATTGACGTGCCTTAATTGTAATAGGAACACCATGCTCGTCGGAACCTCCGATAAAGAGAACATCTTTTTCATTCATTCTCAGATAGCGTGCATAAATGTCTGCAGGTACATAAACACCAGCAAGATGGCCGATGTGAATAGGCCCGTTGGCGTAAGGCAAAGCTGATGTAATGGTATATCTTTTTATTTCACTCATTGTCGTATTCTATATTTTCTGTATTTTCGGCAAAGGTAATTAGTTTTTAAGAGAAAATGCCAAATTCAAAACTACTAAAGCTTTGTCTTTGACATTTTTTGAGAAAGATCCGGGAAACGGGTTGTGTTTGAATATGTATATTGATAATAGAATAATAACTCCGCAGTATCTGCAAAAAGGGGATAAGATTGGTATAATGGCACCTGCAAGAAAGATATCAAGGGAAGAAGTTATGCCGTCAATTGAAATCATTCGCAATAAAGGGTATGAAGTTGTTGAAGGGAAGTATCTGTATGAAGCCGATAATCAGTTTGCAGGTAGTGATGATATGCGTGCTGCCGACTTACAACAAATGATTGACGATCCTGAAATTAAAGCCGTGTTGTTTGCACGTGGTGGATATGGATCTGTTCGTATTATCGATAAGATTGACTTCTCAAACTTTGTAAATAATCCATGCTGGCTGGCTGGCTACAGCGATATTACAGTAATCCTTAATCATGTTGTCAGAAACTTTGGTGTTAAGACATTACATGCTACAATGCCCATTAATTTTTCAGGAAACAACAATGAAGCTTTGCAATCTCTATTTCGCTTGCTGGAAGGTATGGATGTAGAATATAAGCTATCAGCTCATCATTTGAATAAACCCGGAAAAATATCCGGACAGCTTGTAGGAGGAAACCTGTCAGTGCTTTACAGTATGCTTGGTAGCGATTCCTTCCCGGAAACGGACAACAGAATACTGTTTATTGAAGATCTTGATGAGTATCTTTATCATATTGACAGGATGATGATAGCATTAAAAAGAGCCGGAAAACTTGAAAATCTCAAAGGATTATTAGTGGGAGCTATGACTGATATGAATGATAATGCTATCCCTTTTGGAGAAAATGCTGAAGAGATAATCAGCAGGATAATGTTGGATTATACTTATCCTTTATACTACAATATTCCTTCAGGTCATTTCGATAAAAACTGTGCTTTGGAGATTGGCGGACATGTTGAGGTATGTAAAGGTGGTGTAATTACTCTAAAGACAACATAAATTAAAGAAAAAAAACGCTATTAAGATATTGATTAAATCGTTTGCGATAATTTTTTTATTTTTAACTGTTGATTGTAAACAAGATGTGTTTACTTTTGGCGCGCAATAAAATATGGTAAGATCAACAAAATTAAAGCTGAAAACGAAAAAAGAAACACTATGAAACGACTATTAGTTGCCACCGGAGGAGGAGATTGTCCAGGACTAAATGCAGTAATTCGTGCTTTAGTACACAGAGCTTCACAGGAGAAAGATTGGGAGATATTAGGAAGTATTCAGGCGTTTAACGGAGTATTATGGGAGCCTACTGAAGTTGTTGTTCTGGATGAGAAAAAAGTATCCGGAATTCACTTCCAGGGAGGGACAATAATAGAGACAACAAATAAAGGTGGCCCGTTTGGATGGCCGGTTAAGAAAAAAGATGGCACATGGGAGGAGGTTGACAGATCTGACGAAATGATTCGTAAACTCGGCTACATGGGTATCGATGGTGTTATTAATATAGGTGGTGATGGCTCACAGCGTATCTCACAGCGCCTTTATGAAAAAGGCTTAAATATAATAGGTGTGCCTAAAACTATTGATAATGACCTAAGCTCAACAGATTCTACTTTTGGTTTTCAGACAGCAGTACAGATTGCAACTGAAAGTGTTGATAAGCTTGTTACTACTGCTGCTAGCCATAACCGTGTTTTTGTAATGGAAGTTATGGGTCGTGATGCAGGTTGGATTACTCTCAACGCTGCTGTTGCTGGTGGTGCTGAAGTTGCTCTTATCCCTGAAATACCTTATGATATTAATGTTGTTAAAGAAGCTCTTGAAAAACGTTTTCATAATGACCGTGGCTTTGCAGTTGTTGTAATCTCAGAAGGTGCAAGGCCAAAGGGCGGACAAATCTCTGTGCAGAAAACTGATGAGGTTGGTTACCACATGACTAAAATGGGGGGGTCTGCTCAACGTCTTATTGAAGAGCTTAAAGCAGTGGGATTTAATCATGGCCTGCGTCATACTGTTCTTGGTCACCTTCAACGTGGTGGTGTGCCTACAGCTTATGACAGAGTGCTTTCTGCTCAGTTTGGTGTAAAAGCATTTGAAATGGCCCTTGCCGGCGATTATGGTAAAATGGTTTCTTACCGTCATCCTAATTTTGTTTCTGTGCCGTTTAAAAAGGCTATTGCTAAACCTAATCTGGTAACACTTGATAACCAACTGGTAAGAACAGCAAAAGGTTTAGGTATTTGCTTGGGTGATAATGTTTAAGATGCATTTCTTTAAAGGCATTATATTCTGCTTGAAAACTTCTTAAATGGATTAAAAGGTTGTTGTTGCATGGCTTAATCCATTACTTTTCGTATTCCTTATTAAGTATCTTTATAAACTACTTGAAAAGATAACCAAGACATAGTCCTGTACATGATTTCTTCATAATTTTGTATGCATTTTTAAAACAAAAAACATACAAATATGGCAATTACAACAGTAAAATTAGGCGCAAATATGCGCAGTGGTTTTAAAACCGAAATTAACTGTTCACAGGATTTTATAATCGATCAGCCCAAAGGAATGGGCGGTGAAGGTCTGGGGCCAAATCCTATGGAAATTTTCCTTTCATCACTCCCAGCTTGTATTTGTGCAATTGGCAGAATTATCGCTACGCAGAAAAGGATTAATCTTCGTCAGATAACCGTTGATGTTGAGGGTGATATTGATAAAGACTATCTTATGGGAAAGACAAAAGAAGGGCGTGCAGGTTTTACTGAGATCAGAACATTTGTGTATATTGATGCTGACCTGACAAAAGAAGAAAAAGAAGAGTTTCTTCAGGAAATTACAAGCAGATGTCCTATTGCTGACAATATGGTGCATACCAGTGTGGTAAAAGAAATGGTCAAATAGGGTGTATTATTAAATAATAAAAGCAGGAGGTGACTCCTGCTTTTTTTTGTTCTAAATTTATTATTGTTTGTAACAAATCCTACAAAAGTTTGGTTTGTTTTATTGGTCGTGGTGCTTTTATGACTAATATTCTCGTCTTTACATCACCTTCATTACTTAAATAGTGAACAATATTTGCCGGACTTTCAATTAAAGTATCTTTTGCAAATATTTCTTTTGTGTCCCCAATATGAACAGTTGCTATGCCTTCAAGTATGTAAAAGCAAACATCAACTGGTGTTTTGTGTGGTTTCAGAGATTCACCTGATTCAAGTGTGACATGCATTATTTGAGCTGACTCATCATCATACATTTGTCGTACATCCACTTTGTGTGGATTTTCTTTTACTGGTTCGGTTTTATAAAATCTGTGTTTCATTTTTTTAAGTTTTATCCTGCATTTAATTTTTCTGCATCAGGGATTAAGCCTGTAAGCTTTTGCGGATCGTGAATTAGCACCGGGATATGCTGTGGGCATATATAAAAAACACTGTTCTTATATTCAAACTTTGTTACTGGTACTTCTTCGTGGCTAGTATTGCACACAATGCATTTTTTTTCAATTTGTTGTTCCATACGATCTTTTGTTTAAAATTATTTATTAATCATTTTTGTTTAGAAATTAATGTATTCAGTGTCTTCACGCGCACGTATATATAAATAAGGAGTAAATAAAGTATCATATTTTCATCTTGTGTCTTTTTCTTCTATATAGTTTTAACCAAAGAAAAAACCCACTAATTAATATGAATAAGAGAGCTAATCCTGTGATTGGTACAATCAGAATGTAAAAATCACCTATTAAATTTTGAAATATTCTTCCTGTATGTATCTCCAATGCTGTATTCCAAAGTGATATTGGCTGCTCTGATATCTTATCAGGCATAGTAGTCAGAGGTATTCCTTTAATCTTGTTAGCGCCATTATTATATTCAAAGTATATTTCAGTGTCTGGAAAATCATCAGAGTATCCAGTTACAAGATATTCACCCAATGGTCTGGATTTACCTTTTGGTTTATTATATTTTCCTTTTTTGATATAGTCAAATGTATAACCAGTTTCTGAATTCCATTCATACAACCCCTCAAATGAACCTATTAAGTATGTGTTATCTGACTTTTTTCTAAATACATTAACACCCATTATGCTTATTGGAGGTTGATATTTAAACTTATTGATAGATGAACTCAGATTATCATCTGAATAATATAAGGCTTCTGATGTTGCAACAATAAATCTGTTCTTTGCACTATCATACAATATTCTTCTTAGCTGATCAAACCATGGATTTTCTGTGTCAAGTTCACTTAAAGGAAGTTTGCTGACTTTTACATCAGCAATGGGAATTAAAAATGGAGGCCTGAGAAAGATTCCTGTTGATGCTGTAATTAGTAGGAATAGAATTGTAATCCAGCCTGTTTTGTTATGCCATCTCAATAATGATTTGTTAATTCTAAGTTTCCTGACTTTTTTATGTGTAGATGTGCTTTTACTTTTTACTTTTATTCTGTTAAAAAATATTATTAACCCGGTAATAGTTAAGAATGCAAATATTAATCCAATAATGTCAACAATGAATTTGCCTGTTGTACCATAAATTTCTCCGCTATGTATAATCCATAAAGTTTTAAACAAACTTACTTTGTTATCATAACCTTCAGGCACTGGTAGCGTTATTATTTCAAATCTTCTAAAATCTGAAGTTTTTATTAAGTGCGAGCGGGTAAGTATTAATACTGTATCTTCTTTTTGTATAATATCAACAATTTTTTTCTCATGAATAGGTAATTTAACATATTTCCATTTACTTTCATTATATGAAAAGTTATACAATCCGAAAAGAGTGCCTGCGTAGAGCTTATTTGATTTTGATAATAGCACTTTGCTAATTTTTCTGTTGTCTATTCCTTTTGGAAAGCCAGTGTTTAAATCAATAAAGCTGTTTTGAATGCTGTTTGTAAGCCATATTCCAATGTTACCATAAATTAGTATACTATCGTTGTTAATCTTTAGTGTTGATTTAACTGCTGCATTATTCCAGTTTTGATAATGGTATCCTGAAGGTAAAAGTTTTCTGTTTACATCTATTCCCGATAATGCATCTCTATGATTTAGTATGATACCAGAAAATGAAAACATTATAATAAGCAAAGTAAAAATTATGCTTATCCATTTATGGTATTTTTTAAAAAACTTTATCATTTTAAATCTCTGATTGTTTTCAATTTATTAATAAGGGTTTAATAATAGGATCTGCTATTTTGTTTCCGCCACTCACCACTATGATAATAATCTCCTGAATCGTTGGTAATGTGGTATATCAGTATTTCTGTTAGGAATAATGCAGTTATCCAGAACCCTGGTTGTAGACCTTTTTGTGTTATATATTTGTAAAGTGTTGATTTATGTTTCATAGTGATAATTTGTAATGCTACATACAGGTAGTATATAATTATAAATTTTTTTTAATATTTCGGTAGTCCTTTTTTAATAATAACATCATTAACAGTTGTTTCATTTAAGAAACTCATTAACTCATCCCTTAAAGGAGCCCACTTATTATGTAATGTACATGGATTCTCATCTGAGCAATTTTCAAACCCCAATACACATCCAAAATACTTTTCAACATTTTCCATAGCTTCAACAATTTCAATTAAAGTTATGTTTTCCGGTTTTTTCATCAGCTTAAAACCGCCATACCTGCCTTGAATTGAACTTAGAATTCCGTATTCTGTTAGCTGAGTAAGTATTCTTTTAAGGTATTTATCAGATACATTTAACTTAGATATAAGAGAAGCTGCCGAAAATAACTCCTCATCATGTGAAGCCATATAGCTTACCACTCTAATTGCATATTGTGATGTATTTGATAAATTCATAGTACAATTTTTCTCAGCAAAGATATTAAAAAATTAATATACTATAATAAAGTAGCATATAAAAGATAATGTATTTTAAAGTCAGGCAGCTACATAGTACGCATATCATACCGGGAATACGACTCCCGGATACCGTTAACAAAAGTACAACAGCGGACTGTGATGTTGGTTAGGTAGAGGACAGTCAATGTTTTTATGCTGTTAATAAATGATAACAAAAAAGCCTCTTTTTTTTTTTTTTTTTTTGAGAAAAGTTTTTATAACTTTGTGGTGCTGTAAGCTATATTAACACATACTCAGTATATTATGAATAAAGGCAGGATGAATAAGTGGAAATAGCGGCAGGTGACTACGGCATTAATGAGTAAGAAAACAAGGATAAAACATAATAAATGATAAAAATATGAACAGGTTAATAAAATAAGCCACCGTGGAGCAATCCCGTCCATGGTGGCTAAAGTAGCTTTGCAGCCAATACAAGTCCTGCAAAGCTACAAAATTGGGATAATTATGTCAATTATTAGTGATATAAAATATCACATATTAATTAATCTCATAAAAATAAGAAAATGAAGAGATTATTTATTTTAGCAATTTTTGTAATTGCAGTAGTTATTGGTGCTAATGCACAGAGTTATACAGTTGAAGTAAATTGGGATGCGTCCACAGCTACATGGGGACTTATTGAACAGCCTGGTGATGGTTTTGCAGTTTGGATTACTGTTTACGATGTCGCTAATGATGTATCCGTAATTACTAATCACCCTAGTGGGTGGGTTTACAAAGACGTTGAACAGTATACATATACAGATTTGGATAGTTATGTTATTGCTCACTGCAATGATGGCGGTTTGCAATACGAACCTGATTATGATGTATATGTTTCAGTTAAAGTGGTTAATAAAGATATACCAGTGTTATATGATCAACAAAAGACTACAATCAATGCTGGTAGTTGTTCTAATTTTAGTAGTGGTGTTCAAACAGGTCCTTTATATTTTAATTAGTATTGTATTTGAGAATTAAGACAATCCCCATTTTTTATGGGGGTTGTTTTATATTGATATTATTATGAAACATTTTCAAGTCTATATACTTTCAATAATTTGTTATTTTTCATTGATTAATTTATTTTCCCAAAATGAAGCCAATATCTGGCACTTTGGCGAGCACCATGGGCTTGATTTTAATAGTGGAAATCCTCTGATTATTAATAATACGGGTCATAGCTCTTCAAACAGTAATGCAACAATGAGTGATTCATTGGGTAACTTTATGTTTAGTTTTAACGGAGAAACGATTTGGAATTCTGCGGGAGATACTATGCAAAATGGAGAAGATATAAATGGTGATTATTATGCAACACAGGGAGCATTAATAGTGCCCCTTACCGAATCAGGTAACATATATTATGTATTTAGTGTCCCTGCTGAAAATCACCCTTTTAGGGGATTCTATTATTCTGTAATTGATATGGAACTTGATGGAGGTCTTGGTGGTGTAATAGAAGGGAAAAAGAATGTTGTTATTGATGATGGAGGTTATGTGATGGAGAAAATAACAGCAGTAAAACACAGAAATGGTAAAGATATATGGATAATTGCCCGAAAACTATTTTTCGATGATGCTTATCGTTCATATTTACTTACACCTTCAGGATTGAATACTGATCCCGTAATTAATGAAGTTAGATATGTTAATTATACTACTGTTGTAGGAACAATGAAAGTATCGCCGAACAAAAAGTATTTGGTTGCTGCGTATATGAATGAACACCCTACTAATCAATATGAACAACTTTTTGATATTTGTAGTTTTAATGTAGAAACAGGAAAGATTGAAATTTTATATGGTGTTGGAAAAATCATAATGGGTGTAACTTATGAACCATGGGCAGTTGAATTTTCACCTGATTCAAAATTACTTTATTTAACATATTATAATGAGGGAAGTGATTTCTATGAATTATACCAATACGATATGCAATATATTGATGATTCAGCATTGTTTTTGCAATCGGAGATATTTATTGATAGCACGCAAGTTTGTGGATTACAGCTTGCGAGGGATGGGAAAATTTATGGTACCGGTAAATATCGTGATTATCAGCATGGCGATTACTTTGGCGTAATAAATAAACCCTGGAAACGCGGTACTGCCTGTGATTTTGAACGAGATGCCATATACATAGGAGAAGATGCAATCCCTGTATTCTTCCAAAACATAATGCTCGACTACCTCTATCGTTTTGAATGGGAAGGCAGCTGCTCAGGGTCACCAATACAATTCAAGCCAAACTTTATTAACCCCTTGGAGATTACCTGGGATTTTGGCGATGGTAGTCCGCCGGTAACAGAAACAAACCCTGAACATATTTATAATGCAGCCGGTGAGTACGAGGTACATGTTACCGTGGAATACTATGACACAACGGCCTTTATGAACCAAAGAATAGAAGAGACCTCACGTGTAGTGACCATCAAACAATCCCCTGAGCCCGATCTTGGAGGGGATATAATAGTATGTGAAAGCACACAAATAACCCTTGATGCAGGAACAACGCCGGGGACATATACCTGGGAGAACGACACAGCCACCATAGCTTTCGGTCAAAACCTATACCAGCTGACTGTAAGCGATACAGGCAATTACCGGGTAAGAGTAAGAAACACATCCGGATGCACTGGCTATGATACCATACATGTAGGCTGGTATCCAACGGCACAGATAAACGAACAAAACCTACAGGTACAACCCACAACACCAGGAGGGTCAACAGGCAGTATTACCGGGTTAATGGTAGATGGAACACCCCCTTTAACATTTCAATGGTATGACAGTGATGGAAACATAATTGGTAATACATTGGATTTATATAATCTGTCAGAGGGCAACTACTACCTGAAAATAACAGATGGCAACGGATGTGTTAGCTTATCACGGGCTTATACCATAAGTTCCGGTACGATAGTAATCGATAGTGTCGATACCAAAGACTCCCACTGTGGACAGGATACCGGGGAAATAATAATATATGCATCATCACATACAGGTGGTCCATTTGAATATTCCATAGATAATGGGACAAGTTGGCAAAACAGTAACTCATTTACAAGCCTTGGAGGAGGCAGTTACACACTACGAGCAAGGGAATTAGGCAATGGAGAGACCCCCTGGAGTTTTAATCCGGTGGAGATACTTGATATTGCTGGTCCTCAAATAACAAACATCACAACAATACCCGAAACAAACCATACAAGTAATGGAGAGATAATAATAACAGCAACAAATACAGTAGACAGCCTGTGGTACTCCATAGATAACGGGCAAACATACCAGTATAACAATGGAAGCTTTACCGGCCTTGCAGCCGGAATATATATATGTGTGGTAAAGGACAGGTATGGCTGTGAAGCAGAAATGGCAGTAGAAATAATAAGTCATAATACGCAGCTAGTAGAGGCCATAGCAGGAGATGATTATGCATGCGTAGGCAATGCGGCAACGAACCCACTTTTAGTAAGTGATTTTATGGATATTAAGAGATTTAATGCAGTATTGGAATATGATAATACAATGCTCACCTGCGAAGGATATACCAATATTGTAGAAGAATTGGAAGAGGGTATTACCATAAGCACGCAAACAAATAATAATAAGGTATATATAAACTGGGAGGGAACAGTCCCTCTGACATTGCAGGATAAAACAACTATACTTGAGCTTGTATTTAAGTGTAATGAAGAGGGTTTAACGGGCATCAGCTGGGAAGCATCACCCGGAGAGAGTAACTTTTATAATGAATTGGGAGAAGAGATACCAGCCAGTTATACGATGGGACAAGTAAGAATATTTAGCCGACCTGAGATAATATTAGGCAATAGCCAAAGTTGGTGTGAAGGTGAAGAGGTGACAATAAGTCCATTTGTTATGGGTGGTAGTGGTGAAGTCACAGCTCATTGGGATGGTCCAAATGGTTATTCTCAGGATGGAGAGCTGTTATGGATACCAGACATACAGCAAAACATGCAGGGCACCTATACCCTTGAAGTACAAGACACAGCCGATTGTACTGAGGCCAAACAAACCGAGGTAGTTGTAATTCCCTCACCACAAATAAGTTTTAATGAATACGACACATTGTGGGCAGAGCAGGGATATGTATTGGACGCAGGCAGTGAAGGAGAATACTATATATGGAATACGGGTTCAACATCAAGTGCCATAATCATAGACACAGCAGGAGAGTATAGTGTACAAGTAACGTCAGAGGATGGTTGCAAATCCACTGATTCAGTATATGTATTATGGGACACAGACCCATTTATTCTTCCCAATGCCTTTACCCCCAACGGCGATGGATTAAACGATACCTATGGCGTTGTTGCCCGTTATGATTATGCAAAGCTGTATTCACTGAGTATATATAATCGTTGGGGACAAAAGATATTTGAGTCGGCAGATATAAACACAAAATGGGATGGAACCTACAAAGGCACTCCATGTATGGCAGGCAGCTACATAGTACGCATATCATACCGGGAATACGACTCCCGGATACCGTTAACAAAAGTACAACAGGGGACTGTGATGTTGGTTAGGTAGAGGACAGTCAATGTTTTTATGCTGTTAATAAATGATAACAAAAAAGCCTCTTTTTTTTTTTTTTTTTTTGAGAAAAGTTTTTATAACTTTGTGGTGCTGTAAGCTATAATAACACATAATCAGTATATTATGAATAAAGACAGGATGAATAAGTGGAAATAGCGGCAGGTGACTACGGCATTAATGAGTAAGAAAACAAGGATAAAACATAATAAATGATAAAAATATGAACAGGTTAATAAAATAAGCCACCGTGGAGCAATCCCGTCCATGGTGGCTAAAGTAGCTTTGCAGCCAATACAAGTCCTGCAAAGCTACAAAATTGGGATAATTATGTCAATTATTAGTGATATAAAATATCACATATTAATTAATCTCATAAAAATAAGAAAATGAAGAGATTATTTATTTTAGCAATTTTTGTAATTGCAGTAGTTATTGGTGCTAATGCACAGAGCTATACAGTTGAAGTAAATTGGGATGCGTCCACAGCTACATGGGGACTTATTGAACAGCCTGGTGATGGTTTTGCAGTTTGGATTACTGTTTACGATGTCGCTAATGATGTATCCGTAATTACTAATCACCCTAGCGGGTGGGTTTACAAAGATGTTGAACAGTATACATATACAGATTTGAATAGTTATGTTATTGCTCACTGCAATGATGGCGGTTTGCAATACGAACCTGATTATGATGTATATGTTTCAGTTAAAGTGATTAATAAAGATATACCAGTGTTATATGATCAACAAAAGACTACAATCAATGTTGGTAGCTGTTCTAATTTTAGTAGTGGTGTATCTACACCTCTATTAACTTTCTAAAATTTTAAAAATAATAACCCTCATATTTTTTATGAGGGTTATTATAATACAAATAGTATGGAATCCTTTAATTATTATATATTAATAGTATATTTGTTAATATCATATAATTTATTTCCCCAAAACGAAGCAAACATCTGGCACTTTGGCGAGCACCATGGGCTTGATTTTAATAGTGGAAATCCAGTTAAATTAACAAATACAAGTCATAATTCTATCAGAGGAAATGCCACAATGAGCGATTCATCGGGTAATTTTCTTTTTAGTTTTAGTGGTGAGCAATTATGGAATCGTGAAGGGCATACTATGCAAAACGGGAATGATATAATAGGTGAAAGTTTAGCTTCACAAGGAACCTTAATAGTGCCTCTCCCCGGATCAGATAAAATATATTATATCTTTACTGTGCCAACAATTTTTCATCCATTTAGGGGTTTCCATTATTCAGTTATTGATATGGAATTGGATGGAGGCCTTGGAGGTGTAGTGGTAGGGAAAAAGAATATTGTTATTGATGATGATGGATATGTTCTTGAGAAGTTAACAGCAGTAAAACACAATAATAACCAGGATATATGGATAATTGCCCGAAAACTATTTTTCGATGATGCTTATCGTTCTTATTTACTTACATCTTCAGGATTGAATACTGATCCCGTAATTAATGAAGTTAGACATCTTGATTATAATACTGTGGTCGGAACAATGAAAGTTTCACTTAATAAAAAATACTTAGCTGTAGCATATACAAATGATGATGCAAGTAATAGTGAAAAACAATTCGTTGATATTTGTAGTTTTAATGCAGAAACAGGTGAAATAGAACTTCTTTTTGAAATTGGAAAAAACATTATTCCTGGATCTCAAAATGAACCCTGGGCAGTTGAATTTTCACCAGACTCAAAATTTTTGTATTTAACATATTTTAATGAAACCGGTAGTAATTTTTATGAATTGTTTCAATATGATATGCAATATATCTATGATTCTTCATTGTTTATGCAATCGGAAGTATTTATTGACAGTACTCAGGTTTGTGGGTTACAACTTGCAAGGGATGGCAAGATTTATGGTACAGGCAACTATTTTAATTATCATTACGGTGATTACTTTGGCGTAATAAATAAACCCTGGAAACGCGGTACTGCTTGTGATTTTGAACGAGATGCCATATACATAGGAGAAGATGCAATCCCTGTATTCTTCCAAAACATAATGCTCGACTACCTCTACCGCTTTGAATGGGAAGGCAGCTGCTCAGGGTCACCAATACAATTCAAGCCAAACTTTATTAACCCCTTGGAGATTATCTGGGATTTTGGCGATGGTAGTCCGCCGGTAACAGAAACAAACCCTGAACATATTTATAATGCCGCCGGTGAGTACGAGGTACATGTTACCGTGGAATACTATGACACAACGGCCTTTATGAACCAAAGAATAGAAGAGACCTCACGTGTAGTGACCATCAAACAATCCCCTGAGCCCGATCTTGGAGGGGATATAATAGTATGTGAAAGCACACAAATAACCCTTGATGCAGGAACAATGCCGGGGACATATACCTGGGAGAACGACACAGCCACCATAGCTTTTGGTCAAAACCTATACCAGATGACTGTAAGCGACACAGGCAATTACCGGGTAAGAGTAAGAAACACATCCGGATGCAGTGGCTATGATACCATATATGTAGGCTGGTATCCAACGGCACAGATAAACGAACAAAACCTACAGGTACAACCCACAACACCAGGAGGGTCAACAGGCAGTATTACCGGGTTAATGGTAGATGGAACACCGCCTTTAACATTTCAATGGTATGATAGTGATGGAAACATAGTTGGAGATACACTTGATTTATATAATCTGTCAGAGGGCAACTACTACCTGGAAATAACAGATGGCAACGGATGTGTTAGCTTATCACGGGCTTATACCATAAGTTCCGGTACGATAGTAATCGATAGTGTCGATACCAAAGACTCCCACTGTGGACAGGATACCGGGGAAATAATAATATATGCTTCATCACATACAGGTGGTCCATTTGAGTATTCCATCGATAATGGGATAAGCTGGCAGAGCAGTAATACATTTATAAACCTTGGAGGAGGCAGTTACACACTACGAGCAAGGGAATTAGGCAATGGAGAGACCCCCTGGAGTTTTAATCCGGTGGAGATACTTGATATTGCTGGTCCTCAAATAACAAACATCACAACAATACCCGAAACAAACCATACAAGTAATGGAGAGATAGTAATAACAGCAACAAGCACGGAAGACAGCCTGTGGTACTCCATAGATAACGGGCAAACATACCAGTATAACAATGGAAGCTTTACCGGCCTTGCAGCCGGAATATATATATGTGTGGTAAAGGACAGGTATGGCTGTGAAGCAGAAATGGCAGTAGAAATAATAAGTCATAATACGCAGCTAGTAGAGGCAATAGCAGGAGATGATTATGCATGTATAGGCAATGCGGCAACGAACCCACTAATAGTAAGTGATTTTAAGGATATCAAGAGATTTAATGCAGTATTGGAATATGATAATACCATGCTCACCTGTGAAGGATATACCAATATTGTAGAAGAATTGGAAGAGGGTATTACCATAACCACGCAGACAAATAATAATAAGGTATATATAAACTGGGAGGGAACAGTCCCTCTGACATTGCAGGATAAAACAACTATACTTGAGCTTGTATTTAAGTGTAATGAAGAGGGTTTAACAGGCATCAGCTGGGAAGCATCACCTGGAGAGAGTAACTTTTATAATGAATTGGGAGAAGAGATACCAGCCAGTTATACGATGGGACAAGTAAGAATATTTAGCCGACCTGAGATAATATTAGGCAATAGCCAAAGTTGGTGTGAAGGTGAAGAGGTGACAATAAGTCCATTTGTTATGGGTGGTAGTGGTGAAGTCATATCTCATTGGGATGGTCCAAATGGTTATTCTCAGGATGGAGAGCTGTTATGGATACCAAACATACAGCAAAACATGCAGGGCACCTATACCCTTGAAGTACAAGACACAGCCAATTGTACTGAGGCCAAACAAACCGAGGTAGTTGTAATTCCCTCACCACAA
Organism: Bacteroidales bacterium; assembly: GCA_963676635.1. Taxonomy (GTDB): domain Bacteria; phylum Bacteroidota; class Bacteroidia; order Bacteroidales; family F082. Next base: position 2,271,345 of record OY781105.1, on the reverse strand, counting down.
ATAAGTTTTAATGAATACGACACATTGTGGGCAGAGCAGGGATATGTATTGGACGCAGGCAGTGAAGGAGAATACTATATATGGAATACGGGTTCAACATCAAGTGCCATAATCATAGACACAGCAGGAGAGTATAGTGTACAAGTAACGTCAGAGGATGGTTGCAAATCCACTGATTCAGTATATGTATTATGGGACACAGACCCATTTATTCTTCCCAATGCCTTTACCCCCAACGGCGATGGATTAAACGACACTTATGGCGTTGTTGCCCGTTATGATTATGCAAAGCTGTATTCACTGAGTATATATAATCGTTGGGGACAAAAGATATTTGAGTCGGCAGATATAAACACAAAATGGGATGGAACCTACAAAGGCACTCCATGTATGACAGGCAGCTACATAGTACGCATATCATACCGGGAATACGACTCCCGGATACCGTTAACAAAAGTACAACAGGGAACTGTGATGTTGGTTAGGTAGTTGTTAAAACAGATTTCACCTTGAACATTGAACTTGAGAGTAATCCCGATGCATAGGGAGAGACATTATGGACACTCACTATTTAGTGGACCCTACCGGAATCGAACCAGTGACCTCTTGGATGTCGACCAAGCACTCTAACCAGCTGAGCTAAGGATCCTGTTTTATTGGGCAAATTTAGGTAATTTTTCAAATAATAATATATCTATGGATTATTCTTCTTTTAAAAGTGGCTTACCACGAAGGTTAAATATATAATTGATAAATAATCCAAGCAGGATACCTAATATCATTCCGCCTAATACATCACTGGGATAATGAACACCAAGGGCCATACGTGAATATCCAACTAATACAGCCCATATCATAATTGGAATAACAACCCATCGTCGACGGTACATCAGCGAAAGAGTAATGGCAACAGCAAAAGCTTCCAGAGTATGTCCGCTGGGAAAGGAGGAGCTGCCTCCTGTCGACAGCTTTTCTATTGTGTCATGAATTTCGAATGGGCGTTCCCTTCCGATTAATGTTTTCATAGTAAAGCTGATAAGGGCTGTAAGCAACAAAGCTGCCACTAGTTGTCCTGGTTTTTTATATCCTTGTTTTTTAATAATTGAGATTAACAATACAATTACTGCTAACCCTATACTCAGATATGTTGTTGCTGATGAAAACCATATAAGTGCGCTGTCGAGGCATTCAATACGGTTGTGGTTTATCCATTCAAGTATAGCAAAATCAGCGGTACAATTAATCATATTTATTAAATCATTTTGGGGCGCAATTTATGTATTTTTTGGGTTATTCAGAAGGTCTTTATCAGATTGTTTATCTCGACACTTTACATGGGGTATAATGGGAAAGCTCTTATTAATAAATCCCTGTTCTGGTATTCTATATTTAATAGCTATCAGTTGGGATTTTAATAGCTATCATATTCCAGTTTCATACGTATCAAATTGGATTTTCATACGTATGAAAATATCAACGGATGCTGTGTCATCAACCATTATGTCAAGTAAAAATGACTAACACCACAAAAGAAAACGACTAATGACACAAAAGAAAATTGTCAAACATTAATTATTTATTTCCTGAAGCCTGAAAATATCATAAAGTTTATGATTAAATACATAATCCCAGCAACCCATACGATGATACAGATTACCTCCAAACCCTTTTTTATAAATATGTACTCCATGTAAAGGATGTGTGCTTTTTAAATTAGGTGCTGATCCAAACATATCATACTCTGTACATCCCCACTGCTTTGCAATCTTTATCGACTCCCATTGCAAAGCATAGCTGGCCATAAGGTTATTTTTATTTGATGTAGATGCCCCGTACAAATAAGTGCCTCGTTTTTTTGATAATACCAGAAACATCGATGACATAAACTTACCATCAATATCTGCCATAAGCATCTTAACGGTCACGCCTTTTTTACTGTTATCCTGATTATTTAGGATTGTGGAAAAGAACTCAGGGTTTTGTAATGGCATGTGGTGTCTCACAGCTGTTTCCTGATAAAGGTTGTACCAGTCTTTGATATATTCAATACCATATTCCTTAACTCGTATCCCGTTTTTTGTTGCTTTACGGATGTTGTACCTGGTATTGAAACGCATATTATAAAGGAGTTCTTTTTCATTTAAAGTAAGGTCGAGAAAAAAAGTGTTCTTTGGGAGAATGTCGCCGGTACTTTTTTTCAAATTCCAGTTTATTGTTTTGAAATTTACTCTGTATTCTTGTGTCTTACTTGGGGGTGGGCCTTTCCAGTTCCCTGAATTATCGAAATACTCTTCCTCAACAGCCCATTGATTTTCCCACATCAGGTCGTATCTTAAAAAAATACAGCCAGCCGGAAGGTATGGTAGTATGGTTTCTGATATCTGCTCCAGCATTAACCCTTGGTTTTCAAAAACAGGCTCCAGCTTAGGTCCATAGGGCACATATGCATAACAAGTATCATTATCAATATATTTGATTAAAATAAGCAGGTCATCTCCTTTTTTTTCAATATTGCTTGCTGAGTCAATTAGCAAATCTTTTGATATTGTCAATTCGAAGCCTTTGGGAATAAAGCCCTGATTTTGTTTAATACGCCCCCAAAAGGTGGTCTGGGGTAAGATATTAGTTGATTCCAGTTCTTCTATTCCTTTTTTCTTTAGTTGACAAATCATACTTATTTTTTTGCAAAACTAAGTAATAGTGGTGTATTGTGAAAATCTAACCCAATTGAAGTGTTTCGGATTTACCTGAATATTTTGTTTAAATATTGTTTTTAAAAGATGGTAATGTTGGCTATCTTTGTTTGATACTGTTAAACTTAAATTTCTCTTATCATAAAAAAAATTACTATCTCCTTACTTGTAATTGTAGTCTTTTCCCTTGTAAACACCGTGTCAGCTTGTGGAATATTCAGATTGACCGCCAAAGACGGATCTGTTTTGGTAACACGTTCTATGGAATTTGCTGTTCCTTTTAATTATCAGGCAACTATTATTCCGCGTAATACACCTATGGTTAGCCCATTTAAGGAAAATATTAATGGCCTTTGTGGAATACTAAATATGGATATGTTGGTATTACAAATGCAGGGTATACTTACGGTGTTACCGATGGTATGAATGAAGAAGGACTTGCTGTTAGTCTTTTGTGGTATGAGGTAAATATGACCTGGCAGGAGGTAAGTGATGCTGACAGTAGTCAGGCTTTGGCGTAAATGTTATTCTGTGATTGGGTTTTGGGTAATTTTTCTAATGTTGAGGAGGTTAAACAGTCCCTAAAAACGGTAAAGGTGTTTGGGTATGATGATCCTGAGTATCACATGGATCTTACTATTCATTTTATTGTTTATGATGCAACGGGTAGTAGTATTGTGATTGAGTATAACTTCGGAACTTATGAAGTTTATGATAATGAACTGGGTATTATGACAAATGCTCCTGATTTCCCTTATCATGTTTCTAATCTCAGGAATTTTATCGGAATGAATAATTTTAACCCTCCTGCTCATAAACAGGATGGTATGGATTTTCTTCCAACTGGCCATGGTGCAGGCATGTGGGGCTTGCCCGGTGATTATACTCCACCTAGCAGATTTATCAGATTTGGTGTGCTTACTAATTTCTCAGATCAGCAGCCTGATGCTCCTTCAACTCTTAACCTGGCTCAGCATATTATTAATACTTTTAGTATTCCCAGAGGGATTATCGCTGAAAAAACTCCTGATAACAAGGTTATTAACGAAACAACCCAGTGGGTTTCTTTTCGTGATCTTACTAATAAGGTGCTGTATTTTAATACTTACGATAACCAAACAATACGTAAGATAGAACTTGGTGAGATTGATTTTGGCAAGACTGATGTACTGACTTATCCATTTGATAAGGGTGAACAGACTATTATTGATGTTACTGCTGATATGAAAGCGAATAAGTAATTCAGGATGCCTGAGGGTATTGGTTATTTAATCTGATTTTAAAATTATACATCTGCTGTCTTCGTATGATGTACTGTATGACTGTGTTTCTTTTAATGGCTTGTTATCAAGGCAGTCCAGACTTGTTTCAGTATTTTTAAATTCTTTCTTAGGAATGACAATGTATTGGATGCCCATTTCCTTGGCTCTGTTAAACACATCAGTTTGGGTGAGCTTATTATTCTCATATACTTCGTAGTACTCAAATCCCTTGAAGCTTGTTAGCTGATGACCTTCCAGTGAGTTGAATATCATATTATACGGAACTAGTGTAAGCTGATTTTCAGGAATATGTTGCATTATTTGTTCAGATATTTCCACATGTGGTGAATTTCTTTTAAAGATATCCTGAAAGCTTATAACAACGGTTACAATCTGTAAAGCAAACAGAATGATAAACAAAATCTTTGGCAACAGAATGGTTCTAGTTTTGACACTGACTATCGCAAATGCTATTATAATCACCATGTATGGGAAGAGATAAATCAGAAACCTTTCGGCGATTTGTGACCCGGCAATATTAAGAGTAAGTACAAGAGAAAGGAAATATATTATCAGATTCTTTTGTGTTTTCCACAGATGGCGGAAGCTGAAGATCAGAGAAACAATAAAAAACGACGATATGCCCCACACATCCGAACTCCAGAAGAAACGCATATGTTCCTGACTTAGTTTGAATAATACGTTTTTCAACAGTTCGGCAAAGCCTCCTGATAAATAATTTGTGGCATTGTTATCAGGCCAGTTTTTCAGCTGATAAATCCATAAAGAGAAGTTACCATCCTGCCAAAGATCAATAAAATACAGACTAACTGCCAGAATTGAAAAGATCGTGAATAATAGCAGATGTTTCCATTTCCTGTTAATAAGAAGTACTATAAATCCGGCCACTGGGAAAATTAATCCGTTGAGGTGTGTAAGCATGGCAAGTCCGGCAAATAATCCCGACAGAGCTATGGTTAATGTTTCTGATGTTCGGTTATTATCATTTCGGAGTATTCTATCAAGAAAGATGTAAGACGCAAAGCCAAAAGTCATAACCCATATCTCTGGACGGAAAGTGAAAGCGTATAGAACAATGAGTGGGTTTACAATGAGTAGAAAAAGGGCTATATATATATAAGGTGTGTGGTAATTTATAGTAACTTTTTTACTAAAACCTACGAATAGCCATAGGAAGGCAGCGTATATAATTAAAGTAGCAGAACGCAGAGGCGTTACCGACCATCCCATTAGTTTTATAATCAATGCACCTATCCAAATGTGTAGTTTGTGGTACGACATCAGATGGATATCAGTGTTAAGAAAATCAGTAAGGGTAACAGTTTTAACAATACCATCGTTGGCCAGCCAGTAGGCCTGTTCACCGAAGAAAGCATCATCGATATAGATATACCTGTTCCACATTGAGACAATAAAGCACAAAGTAGTAAGGATAATAAAAATTAACAGAGTCTTTTTATTAAAAATATAATTGTATAACCCGTTGTGCATTTGAAAAAAAAATAAAAAAAGTTGTTCATTGAATTAAAATAATTCGTATATTTAAATGACTATCAAACAATTAAATTATGAACAACTTTATTCAAAATTACGAAATTATTCTGAACAATATCAAAAAATTTGAACCTTCATTTGATGAATTTATTCAAATACGTAAACCAAAACTTTCAAATATTGAACTTATTGCCATGAACTTAACTTCAGAGTATATGAGTATAGATAGTGAATGTCAGTTGTTTAGAGTGATAAAAGATACCTATTTGGAAGATTTGATTGAGCGAAGTGTTTATAACAGAAGGAAAAGAAAGTTATTTCCATATTTAGAATGTATAAGGGATAAGATTGCAAATTTTTTCAATGAATTTGAAGATCACTTTATTGTTGATTCAATGCCTTTAGAAGTTTGTAAAATGTCTCGATCTTTAAGAAGTACAATTTGTAAAGATCAAGATTACTGTTCTCCAGATAAAGGTTATTGTGCTTCTCAAAAATTGTATTATTACGGATATAAATTACATGGAATTTGTTCTGTTTCCGGTGTTTTTCAAAGTATAGATATTACCCCTGCTTCAGTTCATGATATTAAATACTTACAAGATATAGACACTCAATTATCTGACTGTATTTTACTTGGTGATATGGGTTATTTATCTGCAAGTGTTCAACTTAACCTTTTTGAATCAGCTCAAATAAATTTAAAAACTCCTATGAGGAAAAATCAACTTAATTATTTTGAAATACCGTATATTTATAGAAAATCCAGAAAAAGAATAGAAACTTTGTTTTCTCAATTAACTGACCAATTTATGATAAGAAGAAATTATGCTAAATCATTCCTGGGATTCAAAACTAGAATACTTTCTAAAATTGCTGCTCTTACTTTGATTCAATATCTAAATAAGTTTGTTTTTGATAGAAATATTAACAACATTAAATTAAATTTGTCCTAAATGCACAACGGGTTTGTATACTAAATCTGTATGGCTGGTTTTAACCATCCTTAGTTTTTTCTTTTAAACAGGGCAAATGTAGGTTATTTTGGATTCAAAGTTTAATGATCAAAGTTCAATGTAAAAAAAATGGGGAGACTCAAAACTAATCTCCCCGGGTTGTTTGTAATGTAAAGTAAAATAATAGTTTACTTTACGGTTAATGGTTTTGTATAAACGACGTTGTTTTCTTCAGTATAAATCAGGAAGTAAAGGCCTGAGTTCTGGTTATCAGTCCTGACAGATATTTTGCTGGTACCAGCAGACATTTGTTCTTTATAAACAGTCACGCCCACAGCATTAACAATACATATCTGTCCTGTTTTATCTGAATTATTTCGTTCAACAAAAAGAATATCGTTAACAGGATTAGGGTAAACAATAAGATCGTTTATTTCATTTTCAATGATACCAATACAATCGTCGATAGTAATCAATAGAGGTTCAGACGAACCAACACAACCATCAGCGCTTGTTTCGATAGCAATTATCTCACCAGTACCAGGCAGCCCCCAGCTGATATCAACAATATTTGATCCCTGACCGGATATAATAGTACCACCTGTTGCTATCCATTCCCATGAGCTACCTGTAATATCAGGCACTTCATAAGTAGCATCTGTGTGATCACAAATAGTGTTAGGACCAGTTATTATAGGAGTAGGCATTTCATTAACAGTGATAATTATTGGATCTGAAGAGCTATCGCCACAATTATTCGATACTGTTACCACAAGAGAAACAGTTCCACTAAAATTCTTATTCCATGCAACGATTACACTATTATCGTCAGGAATTAATATACCAGCAGTTTCCGGAGACAAATACCATGAATATTCATCAATATCAGTAATAGGATTAATATAGTATTCAGTGGAGTCAGTAGCGCATACAATTTCAGGGCCAATTGGTATTTCAGGTTGCTCAGGAGGATAAACTTCATGTACCCACACATTGCCAATCATATCTTGATCACATGAAGAAGCAAAAGCAATAACAGAGTAAATACCTTCAGAAGTAAATAGTCCAAAGCTAAATGATTCTCCAGTTCCTGCAACGATAATACCTGTAGATACATCATCCAGGAAAAGTTCATAATTAATTCCTTCTTGTGAGCCATCCATAATAAGCTCAGCACCATCAGTACCCTCACAGTAGGTACCATCACCAATAAGTGAATAAACAGCGGGGGCTAAGTTTAGTTCACAATAAATTTCATCAGACCAGTCACTATCACCACAAGTGCCATTAGCTCTAACTTTAATGGCATAATCTCCGGTGTATTCTGTGGAAGGTTCAAATGTAACAATGGTATCAGCACCTGTTAATACTCCAGCATTAGCGGGAGAAATATCCCATTCATATGAGTTTGCATAGGCAACAGAGAAAGTTGTGTATTCAACAATGTTATTCTGGCAGATAATATCAGGACCATCAGGAGTATCAGGTTGTGTTGGCATAGCATCAACCTGGATATAGTCTTCACGAGTAAGAGAGTCAGATTGCGTGCCATCTGAGATCACTAATTTAGCAGTATAAGTACCTGTTGTAGCATAAGTAACAATTGGATTCTCATCAGTAGAAGTAGCAGGAGAGCCACCTTCAAATGTCCATAAATAACTTGTAATAGTGCCTTGTGACAAGTTATTATATGTTACTTGTTCTCCTTCACATATATTAGTTGGTGATGCGTTAAAATCTGCATTAAACACAGGAGGAGCATAATCATTGAGGTATCTTACTATTACTCTATCGTTGTCACCAGTAGTGGATGCTCCAGAAGAGAAACCAGAAACAACAATTTTACCATCAGGGGCCATAGTTAAATCATTTGCATCATCCCAGCTAGTACGAATCTCTGTTGTAACATAACCAACACTATTAAAACTTGGATCAAGATTACCATCCAAATCATATCGTGCAAGAAAAATTTCACGAGGACCAGGGGCTGGTTGTCCTGTTGTACCGCAGAGATATAATTTATTGTCACCACCCAAAATAACTTCTCTACCTACGTTAAAAGGATTATTAAAGCTCTGATAATCTATTCCGTTATCACCGAATGTAGTGATAGGATTACCTGTCATATGGTCTAACTTCGTAATGAATATAACACCACTTTCAAGATATCCTGTTGCTATTACATCATCATTAACAATAAGGCAACCTCTACCATAAGAAGTTGAGTTAAAACCTGATGGAATCACAACGCCATCTCCTCCAAAGCTTGTTACAGGAGTGCCATTGGGATCAAGTTTAACCATTGCTAAGAATTCTGTATATGAAGGGTCACTCACATGTACATAACCAATACCAATTATTTCACCAGTGCTTAATATGCCAACGCTTCTAACTGACTCGTTTTGTGCATTTGTGCTGATTACAGTATAGCCATCAGTACCAAAGCTGGTGTCAAGAGTACCGTCTGTATTAATTCTGGCAAATGTAAGATCTGAGAATATTGCAGAACCATCTTGACCGCCAAGCACAATTTTCCCATCTGGTTGCAAAGCCATGTCGAAGCATAACTCTTCTGAATCTCCATAGGATCCTATCCATACACCTGTACTGTTAAAAGTGAGGTCAGGAGTGCCATCTGCATTAAATCTTGCGACAAAGAATTCGGCATCAGATATTGTAACATAGGTAGTACCACTTACATAATACCTGCCATCAGATAGTACTTCAACATTATATGGTAATGTACTGCTACCATATTGCAATAAAATAGTACCATTTGATCCCCATGAAGCATCGAGTGAGCCATCATTCAAATATCGTTGCATAACACCTGTAATTTCATAATTGAAATCCATCTGTGTTCCCACTACTATCATCGATAAGTCATCGTAAACATGAATGCCAAAGCCACTGTCATGAAGGTCTGTGCCTCCATTAAAAAGAACAAATCCTCCTGTTCCAAATGATGTATCCAGTGCGCCTGCCTGAGCCTGAACTTTTAAGCCTGCTAAAACTAGGCCTAAAACCAGAATAATGTATTTTGTTTTCATAAGCAATAGTTTGTTAGTTGGTAATTTATTACTAATATTTTTTTTCTTGTAAAGCAATAGAAGAAAAATCTGAAACAAAGAAATGTAATAATTTATTATTTCTAGAAATATGCATCTTACAAGAACATTCACACTCCATACAATATCGTACATACAAACATAACATACATGTAATCAGTTTTCAAAGTTTTGTTGTTTATGTCTGTTTTTTTAATAAAAACACGCATTTAGCAGATGAGTTATTATTAAAACAAAAAAAAAGGGAGACTCATTAACAGAATCTCCCCATAAAAAAAAGTTATAATATTTAATAAATCATTAATGTTTTAGAACTAATAATCTTGTTTGACTCAGTGTAAATTAGAAAATAAATACCAGATGCAGAATCCTCAATTTTTATTGAGATATCGGAAACACCATATGGGATTTGTTCTTTCTGTACAACTACTCCTAAAGAGTTGAGGATACAAATATTTCCACTTACTTCGGTATTTGATCTGTTAATAAACAGAATATCTTTAATAGGATTTGGATAAATATTAAGATTGTTGGCAATAACTTCGTCTAAACCAATACAGTCGTCAATGGTAACAATAACAGGTTCAGATACTCCGGTGCATCCTTCAGCATTAGTTTCAGTAACTATTACCTGACCTGTTCCTGGTTCACTCCAGCTTACATCTATCATGTTAGTTCCGGCACCTGCAATAATAGAGCCTCCTGTTACTTCCCATATCCATGAGCTACCGGTAATTTCAGTAATTTCGTAGGAAGCAACTGTATTATCACACACTGTGTTTGGCCCGCTTATAACCGGGGCTGGCATAGCATTCACAGTAATGGTTAATGGATCGGAGATTGGACTGTCACCACAATTATTTATAACAGATACTGTGATAGCTGCTATTCCGTTAAATGCGTTGTCCCAGGCAATGATTACATTATTATTATCAGGAATTATTATACCTGCATTGTTTGGAGCTAAATACCATGTATAATCGTCAATATCAGAAATAGGATTTATGTAATATTCAGTTGAATCAGAAGCGCAAACAACATCAGGCCCAATTGGTGTTTCAGGTTGTTCAGGTGCGTAGATTTGATGAACCCACACATTGCCAATCATAGACTCAGTACAAACAGAAGCATATCCAATTACAGAATATATTCCTTCATCTGTGAACATACCAAAGCTAAAAGAATTACCAGTACCAGCTACAATAACACCTGTTGTAACATCATCAATATATAGTTCGTAATCAACACCTTCTTGTGATCCATCCATAATGAGTTCAGCCCCATCAGTACCTTCACAGTATTCTCCATCACCAATAAGGTTATATACAGCAGGTGCGAAATTTAAGGTGGCAAACAGCTCATCAGACCATACACCATTTCCACATACACCTTCAGCTCTAACCTTTATTGAGTAGTCACCTGTGTATTCTGTAGATGGTTCAAAAATAGCAATTGTATCTGTTCCTGTAAGATTACCTGCATTTGCCGGATCCACAACCCAATCATACGAATTGGCATAAGTTACCGGGAAGGTTGTATATTCAACAATCTCGTTTTGACACATGAAATCTGGACCGACAGGAGTGTCAGGTTGGCTTGGCATAGCATCAACCTGAATGTAATCATTACGCGTAAGTGAATCAGACTGAGTGCCATCAGAAATAACAAGCTTAGTAGTATAAATGCCTGTTGAAGAATAAGAAACAATAGGATTTTCTTCAGTAGAAGTAGCTGGAGTACCGCCTTCAAAAGTCCATGTATAACTTGTTATGGTTCCTTGTGAAAGATTAGTGTAATCTACTTGTCCGCCTTCACAGATAGTTGTGGGAGAAGCTTCAAAATCAGGTTCAAAAATAGGAGGAACATAATCATTAAGGTAACGTGTTAATGCTATGTCGTTGTCGCCTGAAGAGTCATATCCTGAAGAAAACCCTGTAAGAATTATCTTTCCATCTGAAGCCATCGCAAGAGCATTAGCATCATCCCAATTTGTACGAATGGATGTAGTAACATACCCAACACCATTAAATGAGGCATCTAAATTGCCATTAATATCGAAACGTGCTAGAAGGAACTCACGTGGTCCTGGTGAAGCATCTCCTGATGTTCCACATACATAATATTTATTATCTCCTCCAAAGAACAATTGATTACCAGAATTAACTACGTTTATATTTAAGTAGGCAATACCACTGTTACCAAAGGTAGGATCTAAAGTGCCTAAGGAATTCAATTTTGTTACAAACATTGATCCACTTTGAAAATTTCCTGTAGCAATTATATTATCATTAACAATAACACAGCTACGTCCGAAAGAAGTACTGTTAAACTCGGAAGGGATAAAAACACCATTATTACCAAAACCTGATACAGGCATACCATTGACATCAAGCTTAGCCATCATAAAAAGCTCAGTAAAATAAGGGTCACTAACATGGACGTATCCAATTCCAATTATCTCTCCTGTACTTAGTATGCCAAGGCTTTTTACTGTTTCTGTTTGAGGATTAGTATCAATGGAAGTATAACCATTGGTGCCAAAGCTCGTGTCAAGAGTACCATTACTATTTAATCTGGCAAACAAAAGGTTTGACATAGTAGCTGACCCTTCTTGACCACCAAGGAGAATCTTGCCATCAGGCTGTAAGGTCATAGCAAATCCCAGTTCCTCGGAACTTGCGTATTGACCAATCCATACACCAGTTCCATTGAAACTAACATCAGGAGTGCCATTAGCAAGAAAGCGTGCTGCAAACATCTCGGAATTACCCCCAGCAATATAAACAGAACCTGCAACGAGAATTTTACCATCTTCAAGAATTGTTATATTATAAGGAAACGTATCTTCTCCATATTGAATCTCTAAAACACCATTGGTTCCCCAAGTGTTATCCACTGAACCATCGCTAAGAAATTTCTGTATAACACCAATTGAGTTATATGAAAAATCCATATGAGATCCAACTATTATTATAGAATTATCATCGTATACATGAACATCGAAACTATTGTCGTGAACTTGTGTTCCTGAATTATATACAACAATACCATCGGTACCAAATGAAGGGTCTAATGTACCAGCCTGGGTAAAAGCCTCACCACTTAAAAGCAGGAGACTAACTATCAGTAAAATATACTTTACTTTCATAACAAAATCTTTTATATTACTATTTATTATCTTTATTTATAGTGTCATCTTTTTCAGTTAACTCAGGTGATCTTTTATTCTTATAATGTATTTCATCAATGTTATCTTGATGTAGTTTTTTAAGCAAATTATTTAACACCTTGTTATCTGAATCCTTTTGTTCAATAATTTTATTTAATTTATTAATTATATCATTGTCCATTACTAAAATTAATTTTTCTGCAAATAAAAGTCAATGCTGGATTAGTGAGATTAATTTTTAGTGTACAATATCATTCAACTTCTTTACAATACCTTACATAAGCATATAAGGTATTAAATAGCAGCTGATAAAGTAATGAATCAGTTAAGAACAAACAAGAGTAAAAGATGTATAGTTTATAATTATATAGTAATATTTGATTATAAAAAGATCAATATTTCATCAATTCAGCAACGAGTTTGTCATCTTTGGTGAGCCCAAGTTTATGCCTTAATCTGGATCGTGCAGTGTCAATGCTATTAACAGATTGATATGTGATTGCTGATATTTCTTTAGTTGTAAGATTCAAGCGTAAGAAAGCACAAAGCCTGAGTTCATTTGGTGATAGATCAGGATAACTTTCAAGGAGTTTTTTATTAAAGTCAGTATGAACGCCATGAAATCTTGTTTCGAAGTCTTTCCATGTAAAGTTAGTAGTATCATGTTCGAGTTCATGGATTATTTCTTCCATAAGTGGTTTATTTTCGGTCTTCATTCTCATCACAATCGACTTCATTTTTTGAGTTATGTTAATAATAAACTCATTATTGCGCACTTGATACATAACAAAAGTGGTTAATTCTTTGTTACGCGTTTCCAGTTCACTTTTTAGTTTCTTTTGTTCCAGGGCACTTCTTTTTAATCTGCTTCTCCAAAGCTTAAGAATAAGAAACAAAACTATAATTGCTGTTGTGAGTGCCAGTATTATTAATGCCAGGATGAGATAATTAATACGTTCTTTTTCCACTCTCATGAGGCTTTCCTGTTGTTCTTTATTTAGTTTTTCCTCATACCTGAATTGAGCATCCTGAAAAGCCAGTTTTCGTATTCGTTCTTCATTAAGCAAGCTATCGGAATATGACTTATATTCTTTAAACCACATGAAAGCGGAATCACTATTGTTTAAATTACTCCACACGTCAGACAGTCCTTTAGATGTTTGAGCAAGTATATTAATTTGGTTATTATGTAAGCCATACTTTCTGGCATTTCTGTAATAAACCAATGCATTTTGTAGCTCCCCTAAGGCCAGATAATTATCGGCAATAGCAACATAATTATTAGATATAAGTGTTGATGGAGGAGGTGTTGAGTGGCTGTCGAATTGCGATAACATGTGGTCGGCATCCATAAGAAGCTTTAATGATTTTTTAAAGTTTCTTCCTTTATAGGCAATGGCTCCCATTCCCATATTAACTTGAGCCAGGCCAATGTTGTTTTTGCCTTTCTTAAACAATTTGGATGCTTGTTGGTAATATTCTGATGATTGGATAGTATCTCCTAGTTGAAAATATGTATCTCCTATATTTTTATATGTTGTAGCCATATTTGTACTATCGCCTGCTTCGGTAAATAATTTTAAAGCTATACTAAAGTTTTTAATAGCTTCTGAGTATTCTTTACGTGAATTCACATTTATAGCACCTATATTATGATACAGAGGAGCGAGAATATTATTCAATCCTAATTCTTTGGCCATGGCTATAGCTTCCATATAATATTCCATTGCTTCAACATAGCGCCCTCTCATAAACTGGATATTACCCAAAACATTTTTAACCATAGTCAGATCTTCAACTTCCTGGTTTTTCAAAAAGTAATCAGAAGCTATAAGAAAGTATTTCTCGGCAAGCTCCATGCTGTCTTGCTTTATGTAAATATCACCTAAGGAACGATATAGCTTTCCATTAAATACATCAGTGCCTGAAAGTTTAGCAAGGTTTAACCCTTTTTCAACTAATTCTTTAGCATAGTCGGTATTTGTTTTCTGAAATTCTGTAGATAGTTTTAAATAGATATCTATTTTTTTTTTAGGTTCAATAGTCTCCGTTAATAAGTTATTTAAGGAATCTATACTTTGGCTGTAAGCTGATGAGAGTCCTAAAACAAACAATATTAATATGTAGGATATTTGATTTTTCACCTTGTAAAGATAACTTTTTTGTAAATGTAAAGCAATTAAATTAATACAAAATAAAATAACAGTAAATTACTTTGCTAATTTCATCATTTCTGATCCTGCTAGTAAAAAAGCACCTACACCATAGATTTCGGTCATTTCAGCAGTAACATTTTTAGGGTCTTCACCAACGGGTTGTACCCATCCCAGTTTACCATCAGCAAAAACAGCACTTACTAGGGCTTCCCATGCTCTGGTTACTGTTGGCATATATTCTTTTTTATTAAGCAATCCGGAATTAATACCATACGCCAGTGCATAAGTAAAGAAAGCGCTGGAGCTTGTTTCCGGATTTGGATAGCTTTCCGGATCAAGAAGGCTGGCATGCCAGAAGCCGGTGCTGTCATTGCACAAAGCTGCTTTTGCTGCCATTTCCTTAAATAAATTTTCATAGAATGGTCTGTAAGGACTATCATCAGGAAGATCCTGCAGAATAGACACTAGTCCGCCCATTACCCATCCGTTTCCTCGTCCCCAGAATACCTTTTCTCCATTGGCTTCGAGTTTCTTGTCAGGAAAAAACCGGTGGTCTCTGTAAAACAGATGTTCTTCCTTATCATAAAGCAGATCATATGTAGCTTTATATTCTTTATCCATAAATGCCAGATATTTGTCGTTGCCAGTAACTTTGGCCATCTTAGCATACACAGGAGGTGCCATAAACAGCGCATCGCACCATGACCATCTTTCCAGTGTTTTGTAGTTGTTGTAGTCTAGCAACAGGGTCGACGACGATGGGTTTTCTAAAATATAATCCAGTCGTGCCTTTGTTGGAGCAAGTATGCGCTCGTCTTGTTTTTCCTGATACATATCCAGATACATCTGTCCTACTACAATATCATCGGCATGGTACATTCTGAAGTAAGGTTGCCATGTGTACTTTCTGCCCATATTATACAGCCATTTCATATACGCAGGATCGTTGCTGGCTTTTGCCCATTGCATCATCCCTGAGTACAATGCTCCGTTTGTCCAGCAAAGGTTATGATGTGGTACCAGATACATATGCTTTATCTGCCAGTCGGCAACGGCTGCCACCACTTGTCCGATATCCTTTTTATTGATATCACATGAAAATACAGATGCCTGCTGATTGCCTTTGATGGCTGTATGATAGTCGGTATAATGTTTATAATCTTCCAGATACATCCACAATACACGCGGTATTACGGATTCCGGTGAGTTTCGTACTACGAAAGGACGCACATTATCCTGTAATGAGTTGCTAGTAACAGAAGATGCTGTAAAGGTTTTCCCATCATCATTTGTCGTCCATTTTTGAATCTCAAAGCGATCGTTAACAGGTTTCGATAAATAGACAATATTGGGGTTTTCATGATCAAGGATAATACCTCCTGAGTAATGCGGTTCGGGGTCTCTCATCTCTTTCGGACGAATAAACCGCGGGAAGGCACTGCCAGCATTAGTAATTCGTGTGTTTTGCCAATTCTCACCATCCCATGCTGTATAGTTATAGAAATGCATGGTCTCTTCAGGTAATGATGTGTAAACCATAACTGGATAATTATCACTGTTGAGTGCAATATCCCATATCCATGATCTTTGGTTGTTTTTAATCCCATCGTATGCTTTTGGTACTTTGCTTTGTACTATTGGAAGAGTAGTAGTATCACCCAGTTTTTTACCCGAAGCATCATAAAAAGCTCCTTTATTATATTTAAGGTAGTATATTGAGTTATAGTTCTCTTGTCGTGGATGCCCGTCGGTAAACGCAAAGTGAATGCTGGCCTTACCATCGGAGATTACTTTTGTATAAGGTCTGTTGAATTTATTATTTACTTTTTTGGAGATAATAGTTTTAGGGGCCGACCAGCTATCTCCCAAATCGTCGGAAGCTATATAAGCAGGTTTCCAGTCGTAGCCACCACGGTAAAACACATATATCCTATTGTTTTCTTCACTGAGAATAACCGGGTTTGTGTAGCAAAGCATATCGCCTAGCTCCAGTGAATCTGTTGATGAAAAGGAAGTGATATCTTCTGGCTGCTCTGATTTTGTAAAATATATGTTACCTCCGTGTTTTGTGAAAAATACCATGAGTCTGCCATCGGGAAGTATAAGTATTGAAGGATTTATATGGTCGTCGATCTGCAAGTTTTTATAAAGGATATTGTTTTGAAGTTCTCCGTTTTTATGATTAAGGGAGGTTATCATAATATCACCTTCTGAATTAACGTAGCCTGTATATGTTTGCTCTTTATCACCATTGTAATATACTGCTCTGGGATCAGAAAACCAGCACCAGGATCCATCGTTGGTTATGTTTGCATAGTCTTCAGCGCGTTGTGCGCTGGCTGTTAATATTAGGATTGTCAGGGAAAAGGAAAGGAGAATCTTGAAACTCATATTTAACTTGTAATGGTTTTTATATGTGATAAGTTATTCCGGCAAAGATATAACTATTTGAAGGCTTCAGATACGCATAATGTTTTTCTTGATATTTTGTTTTATTTAAGTAATGTAGGATTCTATTTCCTCCCTGTTAAAAGGTTTCTTAAAATATTTAATAATTAATTTTGATTCTATTGCCTCTTTTATTTCATCTGTAATATCAAAACCTGTGAGAATGAAATATTTTTTGTCGGGGAGTTTCTCTTTTAATTTTTTAATAAACTCCAGTCCGTTCATATTTGGCATCTTCATATCACTTATTATTACTGATATGTCACTGTTATTTTCAATAATTTCAAGCCCTAAGTAACCATTTTCTGCAGTTAATACGTCAAATTTGTCGGAAAAAATGGCTTCGAAAAGTTGCAGATTTATAATTTCATCATCTACGTACAATATTTTAATTCTTTCGCCCATTGTATTATAGTTTTAATGGTAAATTAATAGTTACTTTTGTTCCTTGCTTCATTATTGATTCAAAATTAATATTTCCTTTATGTTCTTTTATTATTGAATAAACTATTGATAGTCCTAAGCCTGTACCTTGTCCCGGAGATTTTGTAGTAAAAAACGGATCTGATATCTGATTAATTATTTTTTTCTCAATACCATGGCCATTGTCTTCAATGATTATTAATACGTTATTATTATTTTGTTTTGTAGTAATTGATATCAATCCTTTGTTTTCTATTGCCTGTATGGAGTTTGTAAGAATATTTATAAAAGCCTGATGAAATTCAGCCACATTACCTTTAATAATGATTTGTTTATTGTAATATTGCTTTTGTACCTCAATCCTGTTTCTAAGCTGATTGCTTAACATAATCAGGCAGTTATCAAGAATTGAATGAATGGAGCATTCCTCATCATAATTATTATTATTCCGGCTGAATTGATTTAACCCATTTACAATATCAGATACTCTTTTAATACCTTCTTTTATGGCTGTGAGATACAATTCTGTTTTAGCAGTATCATTGCTATCATATTTATTAAAGTAGTCATTAAGCCCAACATAGGCGCCCATTAAATAATTTAAAGGATTGTTAATTTCATGTGCAACACCGGCTGTTAATGTTCCGAGAGAGGCCATTTTTTCAGATTGTAACAAATTGGATTGTGCTTCTTTTAAATGATTAAGGGTTTCTTTCAATTCATTATTCTGGCTGTTTATTATTTCACTTTTATGGTTTAGCTCATCATTGATTGATCTAAGTTCTTCATTCACATTTTCAAGCTCCTGTGTTCTGTGATAAACTTTTAATTCAAGATTCTTTTTATGCTCTTCAAGCTCCATTTTTGCAAGAGTAATATCAGTAATATCTCTGCCTTCAGGCAATAAGAAAACAACATTATCATGTTCATCAATAACAGGTTTTAATGAAAAGTCGATATAATGTTTCTCTTCATGGATATCAAAATAAACTGTCTCAAATCTTACTATTTTGCCCATCTTAGCCTGTTTAACTGCATCATCCCATATCTCAATATTTTTATCGGTTCGTGTCCACCAAGGACTTTCCCGGAAAGGTATTCCCACAAATTCATTGTCGATATAACCAGCAAATTTGCAGGCAGTGCTGTTGGCTTCAATTACTAATCCGTCAGTATCCAGGAGTCCGATAAATGAAAAAGTTTGATTAAATATACCGATAAACTTCTGTTCACTTATTATTCTTTTATGTAATTCATCCTTTATAATGCTTTCATAAATACCAAAAGCCAAAATGGGTAAAACCAAAATGCTCACAATTTGTTCAAATTCTTCTGTGTTATTCAAAATCCCACTATGCTCAAGCACATTAATAAGTGACTCTGTTGATAAGAAAAACAATGCAAGCCCAATGAGTATTTTATATTGAATTCTTGTTTTAAAAAACCGTACAATTACAATTATTATGGCTAGTAGAAGTACAATTGCAGATAACAAATTCATTATGATAACATACCTTTCCATTACAATTCTTTTTTCAGGATGCTTATAAACAACAGGATACAGCCTATTAAAAAGGATGAATGCTCCATCAGATTAATTTCATTGGGGAATACAAACCCCTCAATAACGGAATTTAGTTTAGATAACAGAATAAACAGAAATCCATAAAACCAGAATGATTTAATATATTCTTTGTTTTTTTTTATCAGGAATATGAGGTAAACAAATAGAAAAATACTAATTGCCAGATCTAATATTTCGCTAATGTTAACCATTGTGTGATAATAAAACGATAAATTTAATAAAAAATTTAATCAGAATATCAGTTCAACTTATATTCATAATAATTGAATCTATTCTAATTATTAGAACATGGTTATACAGAGATGCACTAACTGAACATATTTATCATTTAATCAGAGGTAAGAACTACCATGTATTTCTTCTTTGGTAAAAGGTTTAACAGCCCTGTTATATATACCTTGCACATAAGCAATAGCCATACCGTAGTTAGTAACAGGAACGCCTGCGTCAATAGCTGGTTTAAGTCTGCTGTGGATCTGCCTTTTGGTGATCATACATCCGCCGCACTGAATAACAATAGCATAGTCGGTAATTTCGCCGGGCACCTGATCCAGACCTGACACTACTTTATATTCCAGTTTCTTTCCACTGAACTGATTAATCCATCGTGGGATTTTCACCCTGCCAATATCATCGCAGCTCACATGATGTGTACATGATTCCAGCAGCAGCACCTTATCGCCATCCTTTAGCTCACCCAGAGCATAGGTTCCTTTAAGGTAGTTCTCAAATGCTCCTTTCTGGCGGGCCAGTACAATACTAAAGCTGGTCATGGGTATATCATCCGGAACAGAGCCATCTACTTTAAGAAATACTTGTGAGTCGGTTACCACCAAGGCAGGCTTAGGCGACATCTTATGAATATAATCATCAAGCTCTCTTTCTTTAACAACAACAGCAGCAGCATCATTGTCCAGCACATCTCTTATTAGTTGTACTTGTGGCAGTATAAGCCTGCCTTCCGGGGCTTCATCATCGATTGGTGTTACCAGCAGTACTGAGTCTCCGGCTTGTATCAAATCTCCGATAAGGGTATTGCTGCGGTAGGCGGACTCAGGAATGTTCTTTCGCATTACCTCCACTAGCTTTTCCAGATTAGCGGGCTGTAAACAGCTGAAAGCAATAAGTGTTGCTCCTGTTTCTGCTTCTGTTTCTTTTATGAAAGTCTCTGAAACAGGAGATATGTCTGATTTGTTGTTGACAATAACAAAGGGTAATTCCTGCTTGTGGAATCTGTCGATAAGGTCTTTCTCGAAGCTGCCTAACTCTGCATTTGTGATGACTAAAACAGCGAGGTCCATATTGGGAATGCTTTGCAGACTCTTTCTTATTCTTTGTTTTCCAAGACTACCTGTATCATCAATACCGGCGGTGTCTACTAGAATAACCGGGCCAATGCCGTTTATTTCCATCGACTTCTTTACAGGATCAGTGGTGGTTCCGGGCACTTTACTTACTATAGCTATATCCTGTCCGGATAAACAATTTATCAGTGAGCTTTTGCCGTTATTACGGCGTCCGAATATTCCGATATGTGGTTTTTGATCTTTTCCTTTTGACATATACTATAAGTCTATCAATGAGAATCCCAATGACATTAATTTCTCAATCTTTAGTATTTCTTTAAGTTTTTCTTCAGGAATAAACTGAAGCTTTGTATTGGCTTCAAATATATTCAACAATTCATTCCTCATCACTTTGGCCATTTCAGCGGCTTTGTGATAGCCAATTGTTGGTGTAAGAGCGGTGGTTAGTGCCGTACTTATGTAAAAATCGGTTTTGGATTTTTCTTCGTCTATCACTACTCCTGAAAGCATATTTGTATTCATGCTGTTATTGGCTGCTATAAGGAGTTTTAGTGTGTCAATAATGGCATGGCCTATTTGTGGCAGATAGGCATTCAACTCCAGATTGCCCATGGCCGACAGGCTTGTAATCTGCTGATCGTTGGCATATATCTGCTGGCAGGATGATATTACAAACTCAGGTATTACTGGGTTTACTTTGCCTGGCATAATACTGCTTCCGGTTTGCTTTTGGGGTATGCTTAATGCTGTTACAGATAAATCAGAAGCCAGCAGGCGTATATCTGTTACTGTTTTTTCCAGATTAACAGCATGGGCTTTGAGTATGGCAGCTACTTCCACAAAGCTGTCCAGATTACTGGTGGTGTCAGCCATGTTCTCCCCACGGCTAAGTGGCAGTTTGGTTATCTCTTTAAGCTGTTGTACTACTTCCATTATAAAATACCGTGGTGCTGATATGCCGCTTCCTATGGCGCCTCCGCCAAGGTTTACTACTTTTATTCGTTCCCAGGCTTTGCTTACTCTCCACCAATCCCGACTAAATGCATCGTTGTATGCTGCAAACATGCGGCCGTATGTGGTGGGTACTGCTTCCTGTAATTGTGTGTACCCTGATCGTGGAGTGTTTCTGTATTTTCCTTCCAACTGCTCGCATGATTTTCTACTCTTGTTAACAGAATCTTCCAGCTTTTTAAGCAGCTGCATGATAACAATCTTTAAGGCTGTGGGGATAACATCGTTAGTAGATTGATAAACATTGGCCTGCTCGATGGGGTCAATAATTTTATATTCCCCGGGTTTTTTATCCATTAGCTGCAGGGCCCTATTGGTGATAATCTCATTGACATTAAGATTAATGCTTGTCCCCGCTCCGCCTTGTACTGCACCTATGATAAAATGTTCGAAGTGTTTACCATCAGCAACTTCTTTTGATGCCGCTTTCAGGGCATTAATAATCTTATCATCGAAAAATTCTAAAGGAGACTGGTTGTTGTATTCTTTAAGAGCAAGGCCTTTAAATTGCTCATATGTATGATAACAAGCAAACTTAACCTGACCAACAGCCTGATACCATTCTTTATGAAATGGAGTGTTATTGGGGAAGTTGGTTGCTGCCCGTCTGGAATGAATTCCATAGAGAGCATCCCCTGGAATTTCCTCAGAACCAAGGAAATCTTTTTCTATGCGATAAGATGATTTCATGGGACAAAAGTACTTATTTCTTTGATTCTAATTAGTGTTCGTCAACAATTCCCTTTACGGTTAGGGAGTATACCCTCTATTAAACACTCCACATTTTTGATAATTGCAGTGACTTAAAGTTGAGACTTACCGGGTTTCTTAAAATTTTTATCGTATTTCCCACACCAACCTTTAGTTAATTCATGCTTAATAATTATATATTTGATAGTTATCTGTTGGATTTTTCATACGTATCATATTCCATTTTCATACGTATCATATTCCATTTTCATACGTATCATATTCCATTTTCATACGTATGAAAATATCAACGAAAGCTGTGCCATCAACCATCTTGTCAGGAGGAAATGAGTAACAACACAAGTGATAATCAACGTTGGAACAAGTTTAAAGCATTACAGGAAGAGGTATTTCAACACACACAGAAAACTGAATGAAAATAAGTTTGCAACTATTCAGTTTCCTCGCTAAGTATATATTCTAATCTCAACTATTTATTAACTTTGCAATCTGTTTAATAAGAATCATTCTAAGCATGAAGTTCGTTATTTGGCGAACTACGAATAAACAAATCGTAAATAAGAATCAGGAGGTGACTGCTTAAAATGTAGGAGTTATGAATAAATTCAGAATAAACAATGTTATATATGTCTTCTTATTTTTTGGTATCATATACCTGATATCATGCAATAAAGACACGGAGGATATAGATACAAACACAACAGATAAGATAAAAATTGATAGTCTTACAGCAAACTATAATTTAGTAAGGGCATGGGATACTACGACTATAGTATGTTATGCATCAGGGCAAAGTCTTGTTTATTCATGGGAATGTGATCATGGTAATTTTAATGGTCAGGGAGACAAAATCAGGTATGCAGCCGGAGAATGTTGTGTAGGTACTAATACGATAACATGTACTGTTTCAAATGAATATGGTAAAGTTTCTGAATCTATTCAAATTATTGTAACATCCTATTTTAGTGGAGGAAAATAGTATGGTAAAAAGATTAGTTTTTGTTTCTCTTGTATTACCGTTATTCTACAATAACCTCAATGCACAATGTTGTTCAGCAGGGAATCCATTCTTTTATGGAGCACAATCATCGCTGGGAAAAAATGACTTTGAATTTTTGATCGGATATAAATATAGTACATCTACAAGCTATTATGAAGGCACTCAACCTATTTCAATAGAGTTTATTGACAAGGCTTATTTCAATTATGCAAACTTTCAGATTCAATATGGAATTACTGAACGATTGAGTGTCCAAACGGATTTGGGTTATTTTATCAATAAAACAGAAATATACTCTATGTCAGGATGGGATAATCAAAGTGGTTATGGTTTAGGCGATCTTATGTTGACTGTACGATATCTTGCTTATAAAAATTATGTACATAAAATTTCTGTAACGCCTTCAATAGGAGTGAAATTCCCGGTTGGTGTTTTTGATCAGGAGGTTAATCATGTTAAATTGCCTATTACATTGCAGCCATCATCGGGAAGTTTTAAGTATTCCTTAAATCTTTATGTCAACAAGGGTTTTAAAAACCCCAGATGGAACCTAGGGTTTTGGTGTTCGTATGAATATGCGCAACTAATTGATTCCAAAAACTTTTATTATAACTATGGTGATCTGTTTATGCTATCAATTATTGGCTCATATCGTATAGGAAAAGTAAATCTTGGGATTGAGCTAAGGAACGATAACAGAGCAAAATCCCACAGAGAGAACAACCAGATAGTGGAATCGTCGGGTTATAACATTTTCTACGTTATTCCACATATTAGTTATTCATTTACTCAAAACTGGATGGTAGCCACCGATATTGATATACCTGTTTTTAGAAATTATAATGGTATTCAACTGGCAAACACTTACGCTGTTGCTTTTAGGGTAACATACAACCTTAACCTAAGCACGTCAGTTTTTGACAAGCTCTGATTTTCGAATGTTTATAATGATAACTTTTCGGGCAAACTTCTCGTTGTGCCTGTGCCTTTTTATAACATATTGCCGGTAGCCATGTGTGTATTATTGCCGTTTTTTTGTAAGCGCAATATTGTTCTTCTTTAACAACTCCAGTATTTCCGGCAATGCTTTTTTAGCAGCTTCCATTCCCAGATTATACATCATTGCATTATTCTTACTGCTTAAATATGGCATGCCTTTTAGATTTGGTGTTATTACAATATCAGCATTCTTAAGCTGCTCTTCTGTAAGGTGGTTGGTGGCTACGCTAACAGCTCTTTTAAACACATCTGATTGGTTTTTGAATTCTGTAACAGTATCCAGTTCCATAATGTTAACAGCGATAATTACTTTCGAGTCATATGATATTGCAGCATCAACAGCAATGTTGTCTAATATTCCACCATCCACAAAGGTAAATCCATACATTTTTACTGGTTCAAAAATACCTGGTATGGCGCAGGATGCGTTTACTGAGGGCGAGATGGGACCTGACTTAAGAAAGACAGTTTTGCCATGTTCTATATCAGTGGTTACTGCAACAAAGGGTATTTTTGTATATTCGATACTTGCCACTGAAAGGCGTTTGTTTAAATATTTTTGTAATTTTTTTCCGGATATAAATCCTTCGCGTGATCTGAAGAGTGAGAAATCAAAAACATCTTTTGCTTTGGTGCCTTTTACAAGTGGTAATAATGAGTCGATGTCAGGATTATCAGCATAAAAGGCTCCTACCATACTTCCGGCACTTGTACCTATTATCAGGTCAATGGGAATGCCTTCATCTTCCAGTACTTTAATTACTCCTACATGAGCCATACCTCTGAATGCTCCACCTCCTAGTACAAGGGCTACTTCAGGAGGGGTTTCCAGTATTCTGGCCGGGGGTTGAGACTTGGGTGAGTCAATTACCATATATTTTTTTGCGCATGAAAAAAATATAATAGATGCTGATAAAAACAGCATTGCCTTTTTAATAATTCTGATCATTTTTTTGTTATGTGTATCGTTTAACAATTTGTTATTATTACATTATGTTTAATAAGTTAAAGAATCAGTGTGCAAGTTACCAATAATATTTTACGATTCAACTACATTCTGATTATTATTGGTCATCGTAAATTTATGCAGCTGATGTAACATTATTAAGGATCAAGTCTTAGGTCGAATTCGGGTTAATATATCTATTCCATTAGTAAATTATGTAATAAAAACTTTATACATTTTTCCCCAGATATTTTGCTTGATCCAATAAAACCAGTGAGCGGAAATACAATAAATAGATTATCAGGAAGTAGTATGTGCCGGATAGTGATTACTTTCTGGGGAATGTATTATCATATTATACTTGAAGTTAAGAACGGTATGATATCTTTCTCCATAACCATTCCAGTGGACCTTGTTTATAGTACTGAAACCAGAATACAGAATATATAACTTGAATTATATAAATGCAAATGGCGATAATAACGAGGTTAGTTACTATTGTATGGCCAAATAATCCAAAGCCCCATCCATAAAAGATTATTGATAATAGTATAGATTGAAATAGATAGTTTGTTAACGACATGCGTCCCATAAGACCTATAGGAGATAATATTCTCAATATTACTGCGTTTGATGAAACTAAAATCGTTATTAGTATATAAGTAAGAGCAATAAATATATTTAATAATTCATAACCAAACATATATAGAGCTAATGCATTAGGTTTCTCAAAATTTACAATTTTTTCATAGTTAAAATATATTATTGCGGAACCAATGGCAAAAACGACTAATATTAATGTCCATTTTTTACGATTGTTTACTATTTTATGGTACAAATCATATTTTGATGCTAAAAATCCCATTGTTATTATTCCGATAACTTTTGGTAAATAATACAATACGTTAATGTTTCGAAATGAAAAGTATTCAAATAGCCTTAGTTTCATGCACTCTAAATAATCACCAGAAGAATAAATATTAATAGCTTCTTTTAAGCATTTTGTGCAGGTCGAACTCATTGCATCCGGTAAATAAGGTAATTTAACGTTTAGCAGCAAATAAAACACAATAAAAAAGTAAAAGAAAAACGATAATGCTAATAACAACTTTGAATTCATTTTGTAAATTAGTAACAGGAAAAGTCCTGCAATGGCATAAAGCAGCAAAATATCTCCGGCCCAAAGAAATATAATATGTACAATACCAAAACAAGCTAGCACTAGCATTCTTCTGGTAAAAAAACTCTGAAAGGGCTTGCTTTGTTGACTGAATTTATGGTATTGCATATAAATTCCATAGCCAAATAAAAAACTGAAAATAAAAATAAATTTATCGGCTGTCAGACTAATATAAATGCTATAAAAAGTTGCCTGGTATGAGTTTGGCAGATTATTATAAAAACCACCAAAGTCAAAAAAAGAAGCATTAAACCCCAGAATATTAACTAATAAAATTCCTAAAAGAGCCAGCCCTCTGAGTATATCGATACTTACGATGCGTTTTTGTGGTACTATCGGAGAAATATTATTGTTCATCTATTAATATTTTATGATAGTGTCAAATTAAGCATTTTATGTGCAATAAGTTGTAGGTATTTTTATAAATAACAAAGAAAAATCTTTCAGCATAGCCGAAGCTACGGTTAAAAATTTTGATGAAGCTAATTGTACAAAGATCAAAACATGGTTGTGCTAAAATATGTTTAACATGACATTATTTCTTTTCTAAAGAACTCAAAGTTAATAAAGTTAATTGTATTAACGTCAATTAAACCCATTATATATGCAAATAGTACTGTAGCCTTCCCCATAAATGTAGCCTTCCCCATAAATGTAGCCTTCCCTAAAAATATGTCCATTATGTTTTCTACAAATGTAATTTAACTAAACTTTAATGTGTTTCTTCAGAATGGATAAAAATGCAAAATAAATTACTTGAGTTTATAAAAAATTAACTCAGTAAAGGTTATTAGACTAATAGTGTAAAAAGTCTATTTCTTTATTACCATATAGGTCGTACTTTCATCTTTTCCTCATCAATTTCATTGCCAACTAGTCTATCCCAAAGTTTTATCCCGGCATATTGTTCTATTTTATTTGTTGGAACAAGAAATGTTTCAAGTGACTGTGATGTTCCCTCGTTTTTTAACATGAAAGACCACATCTTAAGTTTACCTTTATTATCTTCAGTTAATATTGATTTGAAATATGCATGGGGTATTGGAATAGTAACATCATTTGTATCATTTGTACCAATGACTGTAACAGGTTGATCAAAATTGAAGATTGGTCCTGAAACAACATATGTTTCCAGAATATCTTCTTTGTCATTTAATTCACGGACAATGTTTTCAAGCTTTCTCCATGCATATCTGTTTAAATCTGGCTTTTGTGGCGACATGTTTGTTAATAAGAATGTTTCACTATTCTGTATCTCCAAACCACGTTGATCAGCGCTTGGCACCATATGTCCTCTGTCATAACCTGAGCCCCGGTAATCAACTAAATCAGCTCTGAATATCTGAGGTACTCTGTAATCTGGGCGAAAATTATCTGATCTTTCAACTCCTTCTGGCTCACTATTAATGACTGGAGGGTTTACAATTTCTAAAATCCATTTAGGTTGTCGAAAGTAATATGAATAACCAGTAACATAATATCTGTTAAATAGTATTTGATCGGCAGCTGGCATTCCATATCTTGTCTCTTTTCTTAAGTTTGGTAAATCGATCATCTTTGTATCATTTAGGTGGTTTTTTATTACTCTATCATCATTGTAAAATACAATAATATGTATGATGCATTTTGTCAAAATGTATTGAGAGGTAAAAGTATAAAAGATGTTGAATAAAAGCAAGTTATAATAATATATTTTTATACTCCATTAAGGTTATATCTGTTAAAAAGGATTTCACAAGATAAATGAACACCGACTGACCATGCTTGGTTTTATCATGATCACCTTATATTATATATATAATTGATTATCTCTTGCGATATAAACAACATTATAAAGATATCCAATAGTGAAAGTTAAAATCATAACATTTTTAACCTAAAAAACATTTAGTTGTAATCCATTATAACTGCATGTTTTTCAGCTTATATCTGTTGCGAACGTGACTTTCTGCACCTTATATCTTATGCTGGATTGAGAATAGTAGGTAACATTCTTATAGGGATTGGTTGTTGTAATTGGTGATAATAGTTATTTTTAGCAATTATTTATGTCTATGAAAAAACTGTTACTTTTAATAATTATATTTTTAAATATCACCATTATATTCGCTCAATGGCAACCTCTTAATGGTCCTATTGGCGGATATATTAGATCTATAGATTTTGATGGTGAAGTTATTTATGCTGCCACAGGCGGTGGTGTGCTTGCCAGTGATGATGGTGGTTCATCATGGGAGTTCAGGAATGAGGGCCTTGCTAGTTGTGATACAAAATCATTATTGGCAATGGAGCCTTATATGTTTGTTTCGACTGATGAAAATGTGTTTAGGTCTATTAATAACGGTTTAAACTGGGAGCCGGCAGGGACTGGTTTAGCCGGTAAGTATGTAAAGCATTTAATAACTACTGATAATTATATATTTGCTGCAACTTATCTACATGGTATTTGGAGATCTTCGGATTCAGGATCAACATGGGAAGCGGTAAATATCGGTTTTTCGGCAAAGTATGCATATTATCTTGCGGCTGATGACTCATATATATATTGCGGAACATATCAGGATGGTTTATTCAGGTCATCAAATATGGGCGATAGTTGGGAAAGTATAAATAGCGGAATTACTGAGCCTGATATTATGGCCATTCATTGTTTTAATAATAAGGTCTTTATAAGCACTCTGAGTTCTGGTGTTTTTGTAAGTTCTGATAACGGTAATAGCTGGTCGCCAATAGGTGCATCATTGCCATCAGTAAAAGGTTTTATAGATTTAAACGGAGCTTTGTATGCAGTGTCAATGGGAGGGGGTGTTTTTATTTCATCTGATGATGGCATTAACTGGACGCAAAAAAACAATGGCCTTACAGAAACCAACCTTTGGGCCATTAGTCATAATGCCAATAATGTTTTTGTTGGCAGTAAGCAAGGTCATCTTTTTATGTTAAACAGCAGCGGAACACAATGGTCTCTAAGTAGTAATGAGTCATTTATGGCATGTGTGGGATCGGTAAGCAAATCTGGTCCTAACCTGCTGGCTGGTACTCATGGCTCAGGTTTCTTTGCCTTTCCGGAAGGAGGATCTGAGTGGGTAAGGATAACTTCCATATGGACGGTAGAAACAAGGGGGCTTATTGCATCATCTCCTTACGTATTTGCCGGGACTGATATGCTTGGAATATTCAGGTCTGTTGTTGATGGTGGTACATTCGGTACTATAAATAGTGGACTTACCAGCTCCTGGATTCAGTCGTTTGCCTTATGCCAGGGGTTGTTGTTTGCTGGCAGTGGTGAGGAAGGGATTTTTATTTCTGATGATGCAGGGACGTCGTGGACTTCTGTTTTAGACGGTCCAGAAAGCAATAATATTCTGTCAATGGCTTCTGATGGTGATAGGGTATGTGCAGGAACAGATACTGATGGTGTTTATTTATCAGATGACCTTGGCACTACATGGCAGAAAGTTGGTGATGATCTTGATAATAAAAGGATATTGTCATTGGGTATGAGCGGTGGGAATATTTTTGCTGGCACTTATGGTAATGGGATGTTTATAAACAGTAACGGAAGTGATTCATGGGAACATGTGGCAAACGGAATGCCAGGCGATATGAGGGTTAATTCTATTGTTGTTTATGACACCATGGTAATAGCAGGATGTGCCGACGGGGTAGTGCGTATAAGTGTTAATAATGGTAATACCTGGTATAACCTTAGCGATGATCTTCCTGGCATGTCGGTGCTATCGGTGTGGGCTGATGAAGATTTTGTTTATGCCGGATTGAATGCCGGCGGTGTTTGGCGATACCCAACTAATTTAATCACGGGATATGGTTTACCTAATCCTGGTATGGATATTTTAATTGCACCAAATCCTGCTTCAGATATTGTGAGAATTGTTACTGGTTGTAAAAACAGTAAACTGAATATTTATAGTCAGTCTGGTAGTATTATAATGCAAGAAACAATACCAGATAATGAAATTTCCATTGATGTGTCAGATTGGCAAAAGGGCACCTATGTTGTTGTTATTGAAAATGATGGGGATAGCAAAACAGTAATGTTGGTTGTTAGTTAGGGTTACACTTGAGTTGTTCTAAATAACTGTTTTATTATGTCTAGATAGTTATTAGGAGAATCATTGACCTATTTTAAAATAAATTAGGGTGAGGATAAGTGTGAGTTAGAGAGTGAGTTTCTGGGGAAAACACTTTTTCGTGTTCGTCTCGAGTCTTTCTCAAGACTCAAGACTCACACTCAAAACTGTTTTGTGGGCCCACCAGGACTTAAATGTGAAATATTAACAGATTATAAGTACTGTGTATCAATGCAATAACCCATGTTCTTTATTAATAGTGCTGCATTCCTTTACCTTTCTGGGATGCATTACAGTCACAAGATAAGTCACAAATTTTTACTATAATGTAGATGCAAAATTAAGTGATTTTACTTTTTGCATACAATTATTTTAAGCGCTAAATTGAGTCTGTCAATAAAGTGGAGTGTTTGTACTATTAAGGTCAAATTCAAGAAGTTGGACTTTATAGACGAACACTAAATAGTTGCTATGCAGTATTTAAACATATCCTATTTAAAAGTTAACCCTTTAATTATTATTTTATGATTACTCTACGTTTAAGAGGTAATTCAATTTATATGAATTATTATTATAACGGTAACTCTAATCCGTTAAGAATCTCAACCAAAATAAAAATTGATCCTGTTAATTGGGATAAGCACAAACAAAAGGCAAAAAGTTCAAGTCTAAAGTATAAAGGAAAATCGATTAACAAAGAGCTTACATCCCATCAGAATGCTTTGTATTCAGCAATTCAATACTATGAACAAAACGCCGGATTCTCTGAGAAAAATCTTAAAGCAAAATATTTTGAGTTTTTGTATCCAGGTTCAATACCAGTAAGTAAACAAAAAAAGAACAGCTTCTTAGATTATTATAAGTGTAAATTAAAATTTATGTTTGAATCAGATATGGATATTTCTTCAGAGTACAGAACTACCTACAACCATTTGATTGAATTCTCAAGTGGAGTTGATTATTCTTTCAATGATATTGATATGAAGTTCTATGTTGAATATAATCAGTATCTTTTGTCAAAAAATTTAAGTAAGAATACTATATCAAAACATTGGAAGCATATTAAAGCCTTAATGCAGGAATCATATCTGGAGAAGAAGCATAAAAATACAGATTATCTGAATTTTAAACGATTCAGGGAAGAGGCTGATACTATATATTTAACTGAAGATGAGCTTGAAAGAATTTACAGCCTGAAATTAAAAGGAACTGAAGAAGTTGTGCGAGATTACTTCATTATAGGTTGTTATACTGGTTTGAGATACTCAGATTGGGATAGGGTAGAATTAAGCAAAGCAAAAGACAAAATCATTACAATACGAACATCTAAAACTGGTGAATTATCAACAATACCTCTTCATCCAAAAGTACTGAAGATACTCATGAAGTACAAAAGCAATAAAATGCCGAAAAAGATCTCCAATCAGAAAATGAATAATGTAATTAAAACAATAGGCCTAAAAGCAAAGATTGGTGATCTTATAGAAAACCGTATCACTAAAGGAGGTAAGGTCGTCAAAACTACTAAACCAAAATATATGTATATGTCTACTCACACCGCAAGAAGATCATTTGCTACAAACCTCATATTGCAAGGTGTATCACCACATCTAATTATGAAAATGACAGGTCACAAATCTCTTTCTTCTTTTGAAAAATATGTTAGATTTGATGATCTTCAAGCTACTATTGAGCTTAAGAATATAGTCTTTTTCAATTAGTTATAATAGATATATATTTCTGATTTTTTTGGGGGGCGTGCAATATTCAGTACCCCCCTCATACTGAGGTGGTCTAAAAAAACTGGACAGAAAAATTAATAACTTTAAATTTTTTTTGTCATATGAAATCAACACGAAAGACATTTAGTAGTGAATTTAAGGCCAAGGTGGCCATTGAAGCAATCAAAGAGATAAAGACTATCTCAGAATTATCACATGAATTTGGTGTTCATCCATCTCAAATAACAATGTGGAAGAAGGCATTCTTATCCAATGCGGGTAAGGTATTTGAAAAATCCACAAAAGAGGGTGAGCAAATCAAGAAGCTGGAGCAGGAGAAGCAAGAGCTCACCCATCAGATTGGAGAGATATCAGTTGAAAATAACTGGTTAAAAAAAAAGCTTCTATGAAACCATTATCAGAAAGAAGATCAATGGTTGACAGAGATGGCAGTGCTTTGAGTATAGTTCATCAGTGTATGTTACTCGGATTGGCTCGCAGTACTTTATATTACACACCGTCAAAGGCAAACGAAAATGACCTAATGATGATGCAGGAACTTGACAGGTTGCATTTAGAAGATCCTACAAGGGGAACCCGCAGAATGACCAAAGAGCTTAGAAAGAAAGGGTTTACCGTTGGACGATGCCACGTAAGGAGGATGATGCAAATTATGCGAATGAAAACAATTTACTGTCGGCCACGGACAACTGTAATTGATCCTGCTAAATATAAATATCCTTATTTGCTTAGGAATCTAACTATTAACCGACCTAATCAAGTTTGGGCACTGGACATAAGTTATATCCCTATGGATAAAGGATTTATGTATTTAGTAGCCGTAATGGACATATATAGTCGTTATATTGTTAGTTGGAGTATATCAAATACAATGGAAGCTGAGTGGGTGGTTGAAACACTACGCAGAGCTGTCACAAGATTTGGAAAGCCAGAGATCATCAACTCAGATCAGGGCAGTCAATTTACCTCAGATGAATATGTAGATTACATTAAAAGTCTTGAAACAGTAAAGATATCTATGGACGGTAAGGGCAGGGCGATTGACAATGTATTCATAGAGAGGTTCTGGCGCACCATTAAGTATGAGAAACTGTATTTGTTGGAATTGAACACCGGTGATCAGCTCCGCCAGGCCTGCGATGAATTTATACAATATTATAACTGCAGAAGAGATCATTCATCTTTGGAGGATAACACTCCTGAATATGTTTATCAATCAGCAGCATAACAATTAATTACGCGCAAATCATGAAAGCAAAGTTATTTCCAAAATTTTTTTTTGAGCATTTTATTGGAGCTCATCAAAATTTTAGAATAACTTTGCTGGTGACAGATGCAAAAGAAAATAATTAGCACTGAAGTAAAATCTGTCTAGTCAAACTAGACCATCTCAATTTTGTTGTCCTAAAATTCTTTTACTTTTAACTTTTCTTCATCAAATGCAATATAGCTAAATGGAATTTGTAAAACCTTTTTAATTGCATTGATAAATTCAATGTCTCTTTGTTCAGGTTCGTTAGGTCCAACAATTATTACTTTCTTATCTTTTTTTGATTTTTGCAGGTGTGAATAATCAAGTAATTGCCCTATACCATCACGAATACACGCATATACACTCTCAAATGGTTTAATTTCATAAATAAAAATATTTGAGTTGGTTTCTCGCTTTGCATCAATTCTATTTCGTTCTCCAATATTAATGTCATCAGGGTAAGTCGTCATTAAATATTTTAAAAACCTATTTTGAATTCTGTTATGAACAAGATTTACTTTTACAGATGATGTTGCACTTCTTTCAAAAGGTGTTTCAGATTTCTCATTATAACCACTTTCCTCTAAATTATCTTCTTCGTCCGTCCCTATTATTTCTACT
Source organism: Bacteroidales bacterium (assembly GCA_963676635.1). Lineage (GTDB taxonomy): Bacteria > Bacteroidota > Bacteroidia > Bacteroidales > F082. Next base: position 2,237,210 of record OY781105.1, on the reverse strand, counting down.
TCACTATCTATTGGTGAAGTTTCAGCATACCACCCAAAAACTTTGTGAAATTTTGTTCCATCTTTTTTAGGTGTCAATTGATGTATTGTTTCAGCATAGGTTAGTCCTAATTGCTTGTAAAAACCTGCATCTAAAAAGTCAACATTAATGTGATGTCCCAATATATTTTCATTATGTTCATAAATACTGCCATTCCTTTTTACAACTTCTGCATAAGCAATTATAGTGAGTTGATTATGTGCTCCGTGAGATTTTATCGCAATGATGTCACCTTCTTTAATTTTAGACAGCAAACGGAAATATCTTTGGATTTTGTGCCAAGCAGGTTTATCCCATTTCCAGTTATTATTAACAAATTTATTAACTGTATCTTTGTCAGAACCCATATAGGATGAAAAATCAAGCCAGTCTAAAAAGCCGATAGCAACACAATTATTCTTTAAGAACTCGTCTATTTTTGGTATTACATCGTTGCCATTCCCGTCGCCATACTTACTTCCAATAATATAGTAATTTCTCTTTTTTGTTTTTTCTGCAAACTGAGAGTAAATTCTATGAGCAAAATCATCAATATCTTCATTTTTGTCTTTGTAGTCTAAGATAAAATCTTGTAAAACTGAGATATGTGTTTTATATTGAAATTCTTGTCCCAACCCCTTTGAGATAGACAATAATGCACGTTTACTATAAATAGGAAGAATTTTCTTGTTTGAGTATAGAAATGAGATTTTCCATTTAGCAATTGCATGAAATGCTATTGTGTCAATTGCTTTCCAATTTTGTTTTTGAGACTGTAAAATGATTTCAAGAATTAATTTTTTTATTTCTGTAAATGCCTCTTGACTGGTTTCTCCCTTTTTTGCATTCCAAACATATTCACCATCTGTTTTAAATCGGTTATCTTTAAAATCTTTTTTTTTATTTTTAGGTTTCCATAATTCAAATTTATGTAAAGCGATACCGCCAATTGCACCTAATGACTTAGTCTCATATTCAAGCCAATAACAAAAAGAATTGTGATCACTTAAATTAGCATACTCTTTTATAGTCATTTTCTCAACCTTATCAACTGTCCATAATGATAAAAAGTCGGAAAGTATGATGTCAAAATTCTTTGTATTAAGTTCCATTTTATTAATTAGATTAGATCAATCTGTCTCTTTACCAAAATGGCACACAACGGTTTGAATATGCGGCGTTTGGCTTTTTGGAAAATTAACTTTCAAGTTCCAACAAATTTTATTTATTGCTAAGATATTTATATTTAGTACTATCTGCCAAATGACGTATATTTTTTGTTAGCAACTGAGCGTTTTTTCCGTGCGGTAGGGCAGGCATACTTATTGACAAGTTTTGGCTTGTGCGTTGGGCTTTTCGAGCGACTTGGCAATGTGTATGGCTGCGAAACGTGGGGTTTAATACATTTTTTGTTTAATAAACCTTTTTGTAATTATTGTCTTATCATTTTGTATTTTAAGTACATAAAGTCCTGGGACAATATCTTTTATGTCTATATGAGTATTTAATTTGTCAGCTTGTAAGTATAAAACGGCAGTCCCTTTTATATCAATAATTTCAATCATTATGTCTTGAAAATCAAAGTTAGCAGGCAATTCAACATTCAGAGTATTTTCCGCAGGAACCGGATAAATCGTAATGTCATTATTATCAATTCTATGTTCTGTGGTATTAACAGTTGTGTCTGATATACCCAGTACCCAGTAATTAAAATCTGAACCATAAATAAAATTTGAGCAATCTACATCAAATGAAGGGCTGAAACTCATTCTTCCTGCAAGAGTATATTTGTAATCATCATGCTGAACAACACTATATACATTTTCAATAGCATGGCTTCCTATACATTGCTGCCATTCCAAATTACCAATACTGTCAATTTTAAATATCCATATGGATGTTCTACTGCTATAAGAAGGATTTCCTGAGACATCTCCATTATTTGATTCTGTATCTCCGAAAATTATAAAACCACCATCAGAAGTTTGAAAAAGCTTTTTGGGCCATTCCCTTTTAGTACCACCATAGCAACGTTGCCATAATACATTTCCAAATATGTCAGTTCGTATTAACCAAATGTCTTTCTCCCCATGCCAACCACTGCCTGTCAAATCACCATCATTTGAGCTTGTGTTCCCACAAATTAAATATCCATCATCTAAACTTATTGCATTATTAAATGTATCAGTTCCTGTACCCCCGAAACATTTATGCCACTCTGAATTTCCAACGGAGTCAACTTTGAAAACCACTGCATCAAATTGGGTCGGACTGCCTGTATTACATTCAATATTACCTGAAACTCCATCTGAGGCTGATGATAATAGAGCAAGATAACCATTGTCATTTGTTTGGATTACTCCATACATGTGATCCTGGTTAGCAGAACCCATAGTAAAGTCCCATTCTTTGTTACCCAGACTGTCAACCTTTACCAGCCATCCGTCTAAGCTTCCAAACCAGTTTGTTATGTCCCCACCTTGGGAGAAAATCATAGTTGCACCAATAAAACCACCATCGTTTGTTGGTGTTCCATATTCTCCGTAACCGGTTATTCCGTTTTCGTTACCATAAGCTTTTTTCCATAAAAAAACTCCGGTGCTGTCAATAATTCCAATCCCTAAACTTCTAACATCAGAGTATGGTTCCAAACCACATCCGCCACATATAAAATATCTTCCTGAATCAGTTAAGGATTTATACAAATTCATACCACCGATATCGGTATAACATTCCTGCCAGATCAGATTACCATCATAATCAATTTTAATCAGCCAGGTTGCTCCACCATTTGTGCATGTAACCTGTCCGTCATCACCATCTTGGAAACCTAATACAAGAAATCCACCACTGGTTTCACAAATTCCATGAGGAATATCATCCTCAGTGCTGCAATAACATTGCTGCCAGTCAATTTGCAGCTGGGCACAAATAGAAATTGGTAGAAGTATAGTGATGATTATTTGAATAATGTGCTTCATTAAATCTAAAGTTAGTTGCCATCGCGATTAATACCACGACGGCAACTGTAAAATTACTAAAATTTATTTTGTAATTATTAATTTGCCTGATTTTGAAAAACCAGAAGCTTCAATTGTGTAAACATAAGCCCCGGATGGAATATGGCTTATATCCCATAATTTTTGCCCCTGTTGACCTTCAACTTTTATCCGATCTATAATAATACTAGAAGTATTTCTGATTGAAATTACACCTTCATCGTGTCCTTTGGGCAAAGTAAAATCGAATGCCACCCAGTAACTGGCGGGGTTTGGTTTTGCCGTAATATCCAAACCATAAATCTTATTGATATCATCATTACTAATAAACCTGTCTGATTTATGACTTGCTGAATTATTTACATTCGGGCAAATATCACAATATTCATTATAAACTGACTGTAATATGCTTTTTGCCTGTGAACCGGCAATTCCACCACTGTTTTGAGCGATATTGTCAATCGTTGCTTTTTCTGTATCACTTAACTGATATGTTGTTCTATCCTCCTGATGTAACGTTTGATAAAGGTTAAGCATATCAATATAGTATAAATGTTCCACAGAGTCATTTTCCTGTAATTCATATAGTGAAGGTAGCATATTCGCAAGAGTAAAAGCATCTGTGAAGTTTCCCTGTTCGATGTAGGAAGAAATAATGCGTCTGTCGGAATTAATACCGCCAATATTATCAAGCCAGTTTCTTAAACCTTCATAATCCATTATACTGTCATTTAATATACTTCGTACAACACGATTGGCCGCACGTACATAATTATGTTTGTATTCCGACATTTGATTCAGTAAAGCTGTCTTATAGGTAGTACCCTCGGCAATTTGTTCGAGTAATGCTATCATGTAATCAGGTAAAGGATCTTCTTTATTCTCAAGATAGCTTATAAGGGTATCTTTTTTTAGTTCATCAGGGTTGGCGGCCAATATATCAAACAAAGCAGATTCAGTAAACACATCAGTTTTGTCGGAAGCTTCTTTAAGTACTTCGAAGGATAAATGTGGTGAGTCACCTAACAATTGTGCACGTAAAGCCCACATATCTTCCGGTTGGGCACTTTGAATATCATTAATTTCATCCTCAGTATCTCCACCGTCAATGTAATTATCATAAAGGCTTTTAGTACTGTTATAATCGGTTAAGCTATTATAATATTCCAACTCTGCATCTGTTTTTTCTTCCGCTGTTAATATAAGCCTTAGTTTTGGGTTGGCGCTAAAGTTTGAAGGACAGGTATTGGTTGTTGATAAAGGATGTAAATTCACATTTTCAGTTATTTTTTCCGGGCTTATGCTACTATTAGTTGTATTAGTAAAATAGTCAATATCATATCTGGCACCATTGTAGAAATGCCATGTTGCATCGCTTTTAGAAAATGTATTGCCGGCAGGAAGGTTTTCATTTCCCTGTCCTGATTGAATTCCAAAACCATTATAATCTTCATCATCTTCTACGTAAAAGTCTGCATAATTGTTAGTGTTTTCATTGCAATTATATACTAAACCCATGCTTTCATCTTCTATCCAGTTTTGACCATCTGAATAATTCCCAAAACTAAGTCCATCGAATGTATTTCTGTAAATCTCGTTAACATCCTCTGAGTTAAGAACTGTAATCCCAAAATAATCTGATAAAGGAGCATTTTCATATTTACTAAAGTTATTATCTTCAAAAGTAAATGCATTAATGCGGTCTGAATGAATACCAGCGCCACAATCGTGAAAGGTTCCAATTTCAAAATTGGAATAAATAACAGTAGCATTATTCATTTTTGATGTTAATACTCCATTTTCATTATTAATAAAATCACATTCTGATACACTGAAAGTTACTGTGCTGTATCCATCATTATTAGCATTAATAGCTCCATAAAATCCTGTGAAAATGCTTTTGTCGAGCGAGATTTCAGGACACGGCAGTTGTTGAGAATTACATATAGCCCTTACTTCAAATTTTGCATCATAGCCTGCAATTGCATAATTCCATTCATCAATACCATTAGCGTTTTCAGATATACTAAAATCACAGCCATAAAATTTTACTCCTTTAATATGAGCCAAATCAACATGTTTAAAGAATGTTTCTTTTGCTGGGTAATCTTCTGTTATTTCAAAAGAGCAATTCTTAAGTTTAGTAAAACAATCCCACTCAACTTCCGGGTAATATGGGTTAAAATTTGTATAATATAATGCGTGAACTGACTTTTTATTATTTAGGAAAAACGCATCTTCAGCTTTAAGAATACCACCTGTGGAAGCATAATTTTCAGGCTCCCACAAATCAACAGCAATTATTGAATTTTTTATAGTTGCGTCATTTTTGAGTTCAACTGTACCTTGTTGTAGGTGTTCATTTTGTTTAGGCATTTGAGGCTCATTTCTATTACCCCAAACCTTCTATGTTGTATTCCAAACTTTCACACATTTTTTTCACATAATTTTCTTTTTTATCAGTAACCAACATCAATAAAAACACACTTCTATAAACGGATACTTTCTTGATAAATAGCACCGCATTGCCTTGTTTAGAGATTTATTGATAAAAGCAGCAGCCTAAAGGAAACGAATATCAATTGATATCGCAAGGTTTGGGTAACTGTCTTTTAACTGATAAGTCATTATTGATGATTTTTATTAATTCATAAGCACTTTATATTCTTGTTGATTCTTTAAAACGAATCGTATTCTACTAAGCAGTTTCTTTGTTATTTTTACTATGGCTTTGTTACCGTTCATTCTCTTACACAACTTATGGTATGTACTTGCCAATACAGGATCATACCTAATTGCTATCCATGCGCTTTCAAACAAAACTCCTCGTAATGATTGGTTGCTTCTGTATGTTATGTTGCCAGTTTTTTCTCTTTCTCCACTTGAGTTTGTTGTTGGAATTAATCCCACAAAAGAACATAATCTATCAAGATTTTTAAACCTGTTTATATCTACAATTTCTGTTAAAAGTGTAAATGCAACTACAAGACCTACTCCTGGTATACTTCGCAGAAGAGACATCTGATTTGCATAGGGTTCTTGTTGTGCTATCTCTTTCAACAACTTGTTTACATCCAATAACTGTTTGCGTAAAAAACTTACAGTTTTAACAGAATATGAAATAACTTCAGAACCATAAGCAGTACTCATTTCTATGTTATTCAACCAATTTGTAAATCTAGCCGACCAGTGCTGTGATCCTGACCTATGCTCGTTGGGTATCTTAATACCATGATAACGTAAAAAAGATTTTATTCTAATTTTTTGTCTGGATATGTCCTCAACTAATCGTTTTCTATATCTGACCAATCCTCGCAACTCTTCGATTTCACGACCAGGAATATAGATACCTATGAGTTCTCCATTTCGTAATGAGCGAGCTATCTTTCTACTGTCTCGTTTATCTTCCTTTTGTCTGTTTTCTTTATCAGTTGTTGGAATATCTGCTGAGTTTACTACTATATTGTTTATACCACAGAGAATTAGTTCCCTATGTAAATGGAATCCGCTAAACCCTGCCTCGTATGCTGAGAAATAATTACCTTCAGGAAAGTTTTGTTCAAGATGTTTAACTAATATCTGAACATCAGGATCCATTGAAAATGATTTATAAGTAATATTATCAACCATAATTGTTACTTTCCAACTCTTTAAATGAACATCTATTCCAATATAAATGTTTGTTCCGGCAAAACTAATTTTGTTAACTTTGGCATTCATAAGCTTCTATATTTTAGTTATTAATTGTTTGTCACTATAAAATTAACTAAAATGTGTAGAAGCTTATTATTTTACAAACATACGGCCTGTATGCCTTGCCAAAATGATTGATCACATTGGCATTTTATGGTTGCATTATCAACAATAAGCTTTGACCCGGGAATTGTTTCATCTCCATTTTTAACAATTATTCTGGTTTGTTCATGCATTGAGATATTGCAATTGCTAATTGTTAAAGTAGCACCGTTTTCGATAATTACATCACTGTTTATTGTTTGATCAACGTTCCATGGTGTATCCGTGCTTATAACAATTGGGGTGTTTTCTTTTTGCGATGGACCGATAGTTATGTTGTCGAGTGCTATTTCACTCATATAAGTATCACCGGTTATTGCAATGAATCTAAACTTTGTTACTGTGTTTGGGAACTTCAAAGATACAGAATGCCATTCTTCTCCTGTATCGCCAGACATACTCCAAAAGTCAGGCTCCCAAGTAGTTCCATTATCATAGCTTATTTGCAGCTTGAGTTCGTTTTCAACCGGATTACCCCATTTATAAGTGTCCATGTGATAATGGAAATCAATTTGTCCTTCACAATAACTGTTTATATTGATAGGTGGACTTTCAATAATTGACTCTTTAAAAGGATAACAACCATTACAATTTGACATTACATAAATGTAATAATCACCATCTTGTGCTGATTCTGGACCTGTATTATTAGTTTCGGTAGGCCCTTCATGTCGCCACCAATCCAAATCATCGGAACCAACCTGTATCCAGTTATTCCACCCTTCTTCAAAGTTGGTGTTGTATGTATTGATTATTGAACAAGATCCAAAATCATTAATCGGGCCAAGACCGGAATCCGAATCATCTCCATCAGGTTCGGCAGGGCAAGGTGGACAATGAGAGGGTTTGTCTCCAATACCCCAAAAATAATAACCATCTTCATCTTTGTCAAAGCAATTAACATCTTCATCATTACGATTAAGACTTGTAATGTGACGATCAATCGTATATATGTTCGAATTATCGTCCCAGTCAATAATGTATCTAAATCCATTATGATGAACTCCTGGTCCTGACGATTCTTTAAAAATCCAATAAGTAGTTCCGTACCAGCTTTCATCTATTGGTGTTCCTATTCCTGTAACACCTAGCGCATCCTCATCAATAACTCCCCAGCCTACCAAAGCCATAGAATGTCCGTCTGTACCCCATGGAAAATATATTAATTCAGCCGTTACAGGTCCATATTCCATTAAATATTGCCTTGTTTCCTCATCAGTAGGGTTAATATATCTTGTGTAATCATCAATCCAAATACGTTCTGAGGGGGAAGTGCATAAATCATCACAGTTTTCAAGTGATGCAGAATAATGCAGACAATCTTCGTCCGGAACTCCATCGTTTTTATAAAGATTTAAAGTATAACTTACCAAATAAGGACCAAGGTATCCTTTATCACAAACTACATACTGCTCAGATAGATCAATGTCAACATGATCATTATAATATAAATTCGTTAAGGATTCAATATGTGCTGTAGGTCCAAACACCCAGCATGTGGGAGCTTCCCTGTATATTCCACCCATAGCATCGCAATCTGCATGATTAGTATTGCATATAAACTCATTGTTATATCAGCACCCTAAACCTTGACAAACTACTGGAGTAATCCATCCCGTACCTTCCATGTCTCCATCATAATAAGGCGACAATTCATTGTCTGCACCATGTCGGTTTCTCCAATCATAATTATCAACATATCCATAATTCATAACAGAACTGCTTGATGATGGACCAAAAACTGAGTAAAACCCAGTAGAATAAAATTCAAAACCAAAGGATCTATAATCATTACCCCATAGATTTGCTTTTTCAGAATACCTAAGCTGTGAAAATTCTGTTTCTTCTGCAATCCAAATTAATTTGTTATCTTCAATATAACTAATAATTGCAGCTAACTTTTCACTGTTTTTGTTACTTTTCGCTGAATACTGCAGGTTCATGGCATCATGAATTAAAGATATTGCTCCAATTTATTTCATCAATAATTAGTGAAGCGTCACTTACCTGTAGAATGATATCTGTTGGAATATAAGAGTCGAAAAAACAACTTTCTTCACACTCATAAGTAAAACTAAAGACATTTGTATCTTCTAACATTGGATAAGTTTCATAAATCAGGAATTGATTAGAACCATCGTCAACAATCATCCTTACGAAACTCGTGTCGGAATTGAAAATAATGTCACCACTTATTCCAATTCCGGTTACTGTGTCTCCCGAAAATGGATTTATGACCGAGTCGTTAGTAAATGTTGTATTAATGCTAATAGCGTTATTGAAATTTGGTGTTTGTGCAAATGCTGATACACAAAACAAAAGCAAAATAAAATAAAGTAAATGTTTCATAACTTTTTGAATTAAATTAGAATATTCGGCAAAATTATATCGAGCAGCGGACAAAATTTGTCCTATGCTCGATTTTCAATAAAATATTTCTTGATTTTTTGACAATATTTTATTTGGAAACCTTGTTCTCGTAGTGTTTTCAGCATTCTCCTAATTGTTCTTTTGGAGCAATTAAAATTTTCACTTGCTTGTTTTGATGATATAAATCTTTCATTTTGTGTCATTTCAAGCAGGTAATTCAGTTTTTCGGTGTAGGTCAAATAGTCCATATTTCCTGTTTTTTGTTTGTGCGTCGGCAAAGATTTAAACTTTTTTGGTTTTTTGTGTTGGCTTTGCGTGTCAGTGAAAAACCTAAAGTGCTTAAATGTGCGTGGGCTGTCGCTTTGTTGCTAACTACTATATATCGCACCCAAAGTGCCGTTTCCCGCCACCCGTTAGTTGTATATAAGCAGTATTTATAAAAATCTTTCAAGTTATTAGTATTAACAGGTCGTTCAAGTCACTTTTTGGTCTTGCTTCCCGGTTTATGGTCGTAAAAATACAAAATAGTTGATTAAATGCAAGATATATATTAATAAACTTACTATACTCACCTATGCCAGTCCCATACTCTTATAGTACTTCGGACAAGCATGACTGAGTATAAAAATCAACTAACATCCTGCATATGTGGATGATAAGTGTATATGGATTATGGAAAATGTGAAAAAGTATAAATGTGGATATTTACAGTTTTTACGGTATATAATATCTTTAAGCCGCAGAGACGCATAAATGTTCTGTGTAAAATCATCGTAATACTCAATTAATCCGCACAATAAAGCATTTGGGAATCTTCTGCAGTATCAATTATTTGCAATTCCACTGATTCTGGAATTCACTTTTGCTGTAAAACTTGACTTTTGATCATGATCAAAATATATCTGCAGTAGCCTAACGCCCAGAAATCCCATTTCAAAGCGGCTTAGGTATATTTTTTGGGTTACCCTACTTGGGTTAAGTCCCGGCTGCGCGGTCGGGGCTTTTTTGTGCTGTTGAATTTCTGATATTACAAGCTTGTATTCATTCAAATAGCTTACAACCTAGTCAGCTGATATGAAGTACCGCAAGCACCATTTTAAGAAGAAATTTAGTGGTTACATGAGCCTATTTTCACCTCTTAAAGCAAAGGTAACTACGTTCACAGTCCATGTAAAGGGTATATGAATGCTTTTTGCAATGTTAGTAATTGAGAGTAATAGTTAACCAGTACGCACCCTTGACATGATCTGCTCACTTCGTTTAATGGTGCTTACGATTTGAAAAGGCGATATTGTAGATATCCTGTTTCTATTATACAGTCACAATTCAGTCACACTTGTTAATTATACTTCTATAAAATAAAGAAAGCCACCCAATTACGAGTGGCTTTTGTGGGCCCACCAGGACTTGAACCTGGGACAACCTGATTATGAGTCAGGGACTCTAACCAACTGAGCTATAGGCCCTGCTTTTGCAAGCTCATCGAACTATTTTTATAATTCGGGGTGCAAAAATAATAAAAAATCTTTATAACTTTAATTTTTTCTTCTTTTTTGACTTCTTTTATTCTTTCTGCTCTTATTGCTTTTTTTATCTTGTCTGTTAAAAATATTTACTACTTTTATTTTTCAATCGTATTGAATTATGAAGATAGAGAATATTATATTTGATTTTGGTGGTGTTATCCTTGATATTGACCCGCAAATTGCCGTTAATGAGTTTGTTAAACTTGGGTTTAAGGATGTTGAGAAGCTCCTTACTCCGGATTTTATTGAAGGGATTCTGGGAAAGTTTGAGAAGGGGATATTCACTCCTGAAATCTTTAGAAAGAAACTAAGGGGTTTTTTAAATGTGGATGTCACCGATCAGGATATTGATAATGCCTGGAATGCTCTCCTTTATGATATACCACGCGAACGTATCGAAGTTATAGAACAAGTTAAGAAACATTATAATATTTTTCTGCTAAGTAATTCCAATGAGCTTCATTATGATTTGTTTGTCCGCGATCTACAACTACGCTTCGGATATCGTGAGTTCGATGAGCTGTTTCATAAAGCATATTTCTCTTTTGACCTCCATTTGCTTAAACCGGATCCCAACATTTATGAGTTTGTTTTAAATCAACATAATCTTAATCCAGATGAAACGCTGTTTATCGACGACAGGCTCGATAATATCTCAGTAGCACGTAATTTGGGTATTAAAGGCTTCCAGCTTGAGAAACCCATGAAAGTGCGTGATATGTTTAAAAATGGTGTTTTGGTTGATGGTTTAGATATCAGTTAAACTGTAACCTTCTCTTATTTCTTCAAGTATAGCAAGCACCTCAGCATGTGTGGTGGCTGTCATGAGCTTTAGTCTTATCGGCTTGAAATTCGGCAATCCCTTAAAATAACTGCTCCAATGTTTTCTTATTTCCAGTACGCCCGTTCTCTCTCCTTTCCATTCAATCGATTTCTGCAACTGGATGCTGATTATCCGTAAACGCTCTGTAATATCAGCAGGAGCAATAACTTCTCCTGTTTTCAGATAATGCTTTATCTCACGGAATATCCATGGGTTTCCATATACTCCACGGCCTACCATTATTCCGTCAACACCATAGTTATCTCTCACATATTTCGCTGTCTTCCCATCTACAATATCACCATTGCCAAAAACTGGTATCACCATTCTGGGGTTCTTTTTCACTTCCCCGATAAGGGTATAATCAGCAGGCACTGAATACTTTTGTGTTCTGGTCCTTCCGTGGATTGTAATAGCCTTTATCCCCACATCCTGCAGCCTTTCAGCAATCTCCACAATTTCTTTGTGTTCTTCGTCATAGCCAAGCCGCGTTTTTACCGTTACGGGAATATTTACGGCTTTTACTACTTCTGCAGTCATTTTTACCATCTTGGGAATGTCGTTGAGGATGCCCGACCCAGCTCCCTTTGAGACTACCTTTTTAACCGGACAACCATAATTGATATCGATAATATCAGGGTTCGATTGCTCAGCATATTGTGCTGCCCTGACCATTGAATCTATATCATGACCGAAAATCTGTATGCCCACAGGACGTTCGTACTCATCGAAATCCAGCTTCTTTACACTCTTTGCCGCATCTCTGATTAAACCCTCCGAAGAGATAAACTCTGTGTACATCATATCAGCGCCGAACATTTTACATACATACCGGAATGGAGGATCTGTTACATCTTCCATCGGCGCAAGCAATACGGGGAATTCCCCCAGTTCGGTTTCTCCTATTTTAATCATATTCCAGCCTTTACTGCGGCAAAAATATTAATTTTGCCCTTTCCTGATATATAACAATGATAAAATGAATAGAACCGCTTTTTTAAAATCTCTATCGCCTTTTGGTAAATTGCTGTTGTTTATCGGCCTGGTGCTGGTATTTTCTATTGCAACTTCATTACTAGGTATATTGGTAGGTGTGGTGATTTACGGACTTAATATTTCCGATATAGGGATAATTATGAGTAATACCAACGACAGTGAATATATTGGTTTTCTGAAATTTTATCAAAGTATTAGTCAGATAGGGAGTTTTATTGCTCCTTCGTTATTGTTTGCTTTTATGGTTAGCGATAGTACTAGTCGTTATTTGTTAATTGACAAAAAGCCCCGACTTATTAGTGTTTTAATAGTCATGCTGGTGGTTTTTGCTATACTGCCTTTTAACAGTTTCCTGGATGAGCTGAACAGGAATATGCGTTTTCCTGATTTTTTATCTGGTGTTGAACAATGGATGAAGGATAAAGAAGAGCTGGCTTCTAAGCTAACGGAACTCTTTATTGGTGCTGACAGCATTTGGGGCTTGTTGTTGAATTTGTTTGTGGTGGCTCTGATACCAGCCTTTGCAGAAGAGTTTCTATTTCGTGGTGTGTTTCTGAAAATATTTAACCAGTGGTTCAGAAATATTCATGTTGCTGTTATTGTTTCTGCTATTGTGTTCAGCGCTTTTCATCTGCAGTTTTATGGGTTCTTACCACGACTGATGATGGGCATTATTCTAGGATACGTATTCGTGCTTACTACCAACCTGTGGGTACCTGTAATAATGCATTTCGTTAATAATGCCGCTACTGTAATTGTGTATTATCTGTATGAGCATGATTATATTAATATCTCTGCCGAGAAGTTCGGTCACACTCCTAATACTGTATATATAATTGGAAGTCTGCTGATGACTGTGTGGTTGCTATTGATGGTTTATCAGAAGGAACGATCGCCTTTTGTAATTGATGAGTAGTGTAGTATTAAAAAAAACCATTTAAAAATTAAGCATTTTAGGAATTCTACAGCAAAATCCCAACTGGTAGTCTTGTCCCTTGTCTTTTGTTCCTCTTCTCCATTTCACCAGTCTTATCAGTAGGTTAATCATTAATTATTATTCATTTGATAGCTATCATATTCCAGTTTCATACATATGAAAATACTAAAGGAAGCTGTATTGTTTAGAATTATGTCAGGTGAAAATGGGATCAAGCAAAAAATCTGGGGAGAAAAGTATAAAAGTTTATTTCAAGTATTTTATTAATGAAATAAATAAACTCAGTTAACAAATTTTGCTCAATCCGCTTTTTTATTTAAGCTGCAAGCTGGTACAAACAATGGTGGTTTTATTAATAGGTAAAAGATATTATTTTAGTTCATTAGATTGTATCTTGTGTAAAGACGCGTTCTCATTTATGTAAAGACTACCTATATTAGTTTGGTTTATATTTTAGTCAAGACCAGAATTGAAACTGATCAAGATCAGAATTGAAACTGGTCAAGATCAGAGTTGAAACAGATCAAGATCAGAGTTGAAACAGGTCAAGATCAGAGTTGAAACAGATCAAGACTATTATACATATTAACGAAGGAAAAAGAATCAGACATTGAGCAAAAAAGAACAAAATCAATAAAAGTAAAAATAAGTTGTAAGCCCAATCTGTAAGACATCAAAAAAGTCAATAGATGTATTAAGTTATGTTATTCATTTTTTATTACAATCCCCAGAAAGTTGGCTTGATCCTGAAAATAGTCAACTGACATTCACTCTTTATAACTTATAATTCATAAAAAAAGCTGCTTCATTTGAAGCAGCTTTTTTAAAGAAAAATATATATAACCTTTCTTATTTTCTGTTTTTATCACCCTTACGGGTAGAATAATTTATTTTAAGAGCACCAGCTTTACGAAGTTCCTGTTTAACATCAGTAACGATACCCATTTTTGTTAAACCATCAACTTTAAGTGAAGTAGTTATAAACTTACGATCAGCCTCATCCCTTTCTTCTCTTTCTTTAGCCACAAACTCCTGAATATTGTCAACAGAAGCAAAAGCATCGTTGAGCTGGATACGGGAATTAGTACCATAAAGTTTAGATTTAACAGGAGGACCTATATAAATATAACTAACAAGTGACTTTTTATCAAGCTTTTGAACTTCGGTAGCCTGTGGAAGTTTCATTTTTACCTTTAGACTTACCTCACGCATTACTGTTGTAACCATAAAGAAGAACAGAAGCATAAAGATAATATCAGGAAGCGACGAAGTATTAATCGTCTGTTGACCTTTACTTTGTTTAGATTTAAATCTCGACATACTATTTACCTCCTATATCTTCTGGTTCAGCTTCTGAAATACGAATAGGTACAGCTGCGTTAATACCTTTAATCTTTGCTTCATCAATAAGCTGGCCGTACTTAAGCCCGTATAATCTCATGGAAAGGTCATCTTTCATCTCGCTAAAAGCGGCGGCAAGTTCGTTTTGTACTTTGATATACATATCATACGAAGTACCGCGGTCGTTTTTTAGAGAAATAACACCTTTTGATGTTACCATATCCATCCCAAGTTCTTCAATAAATCTTGTTGTAGTCTCAGGATAGTTAGGATTATCAGGATGTACAGTCATAAAATCAATGGCTTTTCGTTTGAGATTCTGGACATTACCAGGCTTACCATCAATAAGTAGACGATCATGACTGTTGATAAGAATTTTAAGGACGTTACGGTCATTAACTTTAATATCATCGGTAGGATCCTCAACCGGTGGTGGAAGCTTACGGGTAATACCAGTATCTACATCCATTGTTGTTGTAACAAGGAAAAAGATAAGCAGCAAAAACGCAATATCTGCCATTGAACCGGCATTAATTTCTGGGGCTGCTTTTTTAGCCATAATTTATCTTATTTAAATAATTTAACAATTGACGAATAAAGAATTGAAATAATAGTTAGGCCGAAAATAATATAGGTAGCATAAATACCCATACCCACTAGTTTAGAAGTGTCGGCTGTTACTTTCAACTCTTCCAGTCTGTAATCTGAAAAAGAATTACCTGCAATTGAATAAGCAATTACTACAACTATAACAAGTACAGCAACGCTTATTAGCATTTTTACAATGTTTTGCGGATTGGTAATAAACCCAACAATAGGGGAGATTACCATAACTGCCACAGCTACAATAAGTAGGATGTATCCAATATTTAGGAAACCTTCTGTGTCAATTGTTCCTGCAAAGAACAATACTCCGGGAACCACGGTAAATGCCAGCAACAGGTATAAAATCCATCTTGTAATATTGGCAATTTTATCTTTCATGGTTCTTATTTTTTACTGTATTGATTTAAAATGTCAACAAATGCAATTGAACTGTCTTCCATGTCATTAACAAGACTTTCAATTCTTGAAACGATGTAGTTATAGAAGATCTGCAGGATAATAGCAACGATCAAACCGAATACTGTAGTAAGAAGCGCAACTTTAATACCGTCAGCAACAACAGTTGGTGAAATGTCACCAGCAGCAGCGATATCGTCAAACGCTTTAATCATACCAATTACAGTACCCATAAACCCAAGCATAGGAGCAAGAGCAATAAACAATGAAATCCAGCTAACACCGGCTTCCAAACGACCTGTAACTACGCTTCCGTAAGCAATAATTGCTTTTTCTACTTCAGTAAGGCCATCTTCGTAACGGTTGATACCTTCGCTGAAAATACTTGCAACTGGTCCTCTTGTGTCTCTTACAATTTCTTTTGCTTTATCGATACCGCCATTATCAAGAGCAGCCTCGATGTTTTTGAGAAGCTTTTTAGTGTTTATTGATGCCATACTGAGGTAGATAATACGCTCAATACTGATAGCAAGACCAAAAATCAGTGCTAAAAGTACAATACCCATAAAACCAGGGCCACCTTCAATAAACTTTTCTTTAAGAGTTTGATGGAATGATGTTGATTCCTCTTGTACAACAGCGTCTTCAGCAACGTCCTGAGATATCTCTTCAGAAACAGTTGTTGAGTCACCCGCGATTGATTCTACGATTGCAGTAGTGTCTTCTGCAACATAATCTTGTGCATTAGCATAGTTTGACGAAACAACTGATGTCAAAAGCACTAATGAAAGAAAGGCAATTAATTTTTTCATGATTTAAAAAGTTGTTTTCAGTTTTATTTCACGTTTTTTAAAGCGACAAAGGTAAGAATATATTTTAACTCTGTCGTGTAATTAACTCATATTAATAAAACGGCAAATATATAAATATATGATTCCGTTAACTGAATTATTTAAAAAAATATATTGATTTTAAATAATAATATCATATAAACATCTCTTAACTAGCGGTTATAATAATATTCCGATAATTAATAACTCAAATATACACTTTTTATTATATTTCAGTATGAATCTTTGTTAAATATTTATTCTGATTATATGTTTGATGAATATCCATGTGATTTGTATTATTTGTCATTATTTTTTTAATGTGTCTTAACATTATATATCTGTTTTTTAATGAATAATTAATATATTTGTCGTAGATCCTGTAACAAGTGTTTAGGGAATTGTAAATTAAATGAATCGGTAAATGAATAAGTATTTGTTTCTTCATAAGGAAAACTTCAGGTTCTTCATTGCTGTAATAACTGTATTTGTTGGAATATTGCTTGTAATGACTTCAATTGGCTTTAATATTGAAAAAAGCAGTATGATAAAATTATTAAAAGCAAGAGAGATTAATAATTTAAAATTGCAACAAAATGAATTCTTTAATAAGTTCAGATTTGCTGCTAAGGATATTCTGATTCTTAGTGATCTGGTTAGTCTTTCTGATGATTATTCTTTGTCTAAAAAGGAGTATGATAAACTGCTTGAAGATAACCTCTATAGTTTTATAAGCCAGAAGCATTACTTCGATCAGATTCAGGTTCTGGATCAAAATGGCATTGTGAAATTATGTTATAACTACAATAATGGTAAACCTGAAATTGTTGATTCGGAAAGGTTACCTGATAATGCTGATAGCTCTTATTTCAGCCATATTAAAGACCTTAAAGCTAATGAACTTTTTTTTTCCAGATTTGAATTGAGTATGCAAGGTGATCAGGTGCAGATACCTTATAAGTCTGTAGTTAGAATTGGAAAAAAAATTACGAAGTGTAATAAGGGAGCCTGTGAATATCTTGTTGTTAAGTATCTTGTTAATGAACTTATTGATCGTGTAAAATTACTTAGCAGCGACCATATAGGTAATATCTTTATTACTGATTCTTCTGGTTATATGCTTATTTCTCCGGATAGTGTAAATAACTGGGGATTTATGTTTCCAGAGAAAAAGAAAATAACTTTTGGTACTTTGTACCCAATTGACTGGAAAAGGGTGTTGTTGAAGGACAATGGACAGTTCTTGTCCAAACAAGGCTTGTTTACTTATACAACTCTAAAATTTAATCAGTTAGTTGATAATCTGGATAAAAACGGCATGAGATATGTTACATATGATCATTACTGGAAGCTGATATCTTTTATTCCTGCCAAAGAAATGGCGAGTATTGATAATGCTGTGTATAAAAAGCTTATTATCCCTACTTCGCTGGTGTTTGTAATATTGATAATTCTTGCTTTTGTGCTCACTTATCTTAGAATTAAAGATAAGTTGATGCAGAAAAAGGTAATTGATCATAATGATTTTATGGATAGTGTGATTAACTCCATATCAGCTCCTGTTTACGTTATTAACATTGATAATATGGTTGTTCAGCTGGCTAATAATGCTGCTTTGGATTCTGGTATTGTGAAGGGCTCTCCTTTTATTGATAATTATGTTTATACGGATAAGTCTGTTATTAATACTATCAACAGCTTTAGAAATAAGATTATAGAGACCAAAACACCGCAGCAGGAAGAGGTAAGGATTCCAATGATCGATAGCAGGTTTGAAATCCATGAGTTTTACGGATTCCCTATTTATAATGCACATAATGAAATAGTTCAGTTAATTGAAGTTGTTTATAATATTACCGAGAAAAAGCTTGCTGATAGAAAATTTAAAGATTTACTTGCTTCTCTTCCTGATGGTGTTATTATCACTAATAATGAAGGCATTATGCAAATGATAAACAATCAGGTTGTTGAGTTGTTTGGATATAATCAAAATGAATTGGTAGGTAAGAAAGTTGAGGTGCTTATCCCTGAAAGGTTTTCTAATCATATTAAATACAGAAAAGTCTATACCGCTAATCCTGTTACACGTGGAATGGGCCAGGGCAGGGAGCTAATTGGTAAAAGAAAAGACGGATCGGAGTTTCCGGTGGAGATAAGCTTAAGTCCTATTCAAACCCATGAAGGATTAATTATTTCATCTACTATTCGTGATATTACAGAAAGAAAGAAAGCCGAACAGTTGATTATTGAAAATGAGAGTAAATTCAGGGCTCTTTTTAATAATATGTATCAGTTTATCGGACTATTGTCGCTTGATGGGTCTTTGATAGAGTTAAATGAAACAGCATTAAATTTTATCGGTTTAACACTTAATCAGTTGAAAGGAAAGAAACTGTATGAGCTGCCTGTGTGGATTGATAGCAGTATTGAAAAATTAAAACGAAGTATTGCTAAAGCAGCTGAAGGTGAGTTTGTGAGGTATGAGCTTGAAATTAAGGGGATTGACTCAATTATTATTATTGATTTCTCTATTAATCCTGTCTTTGACAATGAGGGCAATGTTAAGTTTTTAATACCGGAAGGAAGGGATATTACCGAAAGAAAGAAAATGGAAAAGGCTCTTAATACCAGTGAAAAACAACTTAAGGCTTTTGTTAAACATACTCCAACAGCTGTGGCTATGTTTGATCGGGATATGCGTTACCTTGAAGTAAGTGATCAGTGGTATAAGGATTATAATATACAGGGACAGAGTATTATAGGCAAGGTTCACTATGATATTTTTCCAGAAATCAAAACAAACAAGGAATGGCTGGCTCACCATCAGCAATGTTTGAATGGCGAAGTTTTGTCGAATGAGGAGGACAGGTTTTCCAGAGCCGATGGAAGTATAAACTGGATTCGATGGACACTTCATCCATGGTATGATGATAAAAATGAGGTTGGTGGTATAATTATGTTTACTGAAGAGATATCAGACAGGGTTGAAGCAAAGATTGAGCTGGTAAAGCAGCAGACTTTGCTTAATGAAGCCCAAAGTATTGCTCATCTTGGTTCATGGGAGTGGTTGGTAAAAGAGGAAGAACTTACTTTATCTGATGAGCTGTTTAGTATCTTTAATTTGGATAAAAATGATGAACTGCCTGACTTCAATTCTTTTTATAAGATGTTGAGTGGATATGATATTAAGGATGTTGAGGAGATAATTGAAGAATTCTGTAAAACGAATACTGGCGTAAGAAATGAGCGTAAAATAGGTTTGGGAAATGGTAAGACGAAATATATAGATAGCACCATTAATATTGGTTCGGATAAGGAAAATAGTGTAATCCGTTTATATGGTACTGTGCTTGATATTTCGGATAGGATAAAGGCTGAGAATGAAATAAAGGAGTTAAATGAAAATTTAGAACAGTTGGTAATTGACCGTACTGCTAAGCTGGAGAAGGCTAACATTAGTATTGAAAATAAACAAAAAGAGGCTGAATTGCTTAAGGATATTGCTTCTGCTGCTAATGCTTCTGATTCTCAGGTGATGGTCTTCAGTATAGCAATTCAGAAAGTTACTGAATATCTTGGATGGTCACACGGACATGTGTTTTTATACAACAAATTAACAAACAGTCTTGAGTCATCTGATATATGGTTCTCTGTAACTCCTGAGGTTTTTAATAAATTTATTAAAAATACTGTGCAATTTGAATTTAAGCCTGATGTTAGTATACTGGGAAACATTCTATCAACTAAAAAACCTAAATATTTGGAAGATGTAACTGTTATTGATTCTTATCATCGCAAGAGTATTGCAGAAGAAATAGGTATAAAATCTGCCTTTGCTTTTCCTGTTATCGTTTCTGGTGAAGTTTATGCTGTGTTGGAATTTTATTCAACAACTATAAGCAGATTGAAAACTGATATATCTGAATTGGCTACTAAAATTGGAATTGAAATAGGTTACGTTCTTAACAGATTGTTAGTGGAAGAGGCTTTGAAAAATAGTGAAGAAAAATTCCGACAGATCTCTGAGAATATTGAGCAAGTATTGTGGTTAAGTACGAGTAAAAAAACTCTTTATATCAGCCCCTCATATGAAAATATTTTCGAGCTTAAGGTTGAGGACTTATATAATAACTCATATGCATTTATTGAAAGAGTGCATCCTGACGACCGGACTGATGTTTTAGAAAGTTTTGCGAGATTACATGGTGATGATATTAGTATTAACAATGAATACAGGCTTTTGTTGGATGATGGAACTATAAAGTGGATACGTATTAAGTCTTTTCCTATTTCAACGGATGAAGGCGGACAGAAGAAGTATGTGGGTTTTGGAGAAGATGTTACGGACCTTAAGAAACTTAATGATGAAATAATTGCTGCTAAAAATGAAGCTGAAAAGGCTAATATGGCGAAAAGTGAGTTTCTTGCTAATATGAGTCATGAGATTCGTACTCCTATGAATTCTATTATTGGTTTTGCTGAGTTGTTATCGAAAATTGTGGATGGTGATAAGCAGCTATCATATATTAATTATATACGCTCCAGTACTAAAAGCCTTCTGACGCTTATTAATGATATTCTTGATCTTTCCAAAGTGGAAGCCGGAAAACTGGAGGTGTTCCCCGAACCCACAAATCTTAAGTCGTTGATTGATGAGGTTGGCCGCATTTTTATGGTTAGTGCTATTAAAAAAGGTATTGATCTTAATATTGTTATTGATGATAATTTTCCGTATTATGTTGATATCGATGAAACGCGGGTCAGGCAAATTCTGTTTAATCTCATTGGCAATGCCATAAAATTTACTGAAAAGGGTAGAGTTGATGTAACTCTCCAACAATCTATATCACATGATAATGATAAAGTGGATATACAGATTATTATTAGTGATACAGGAATCGGTATTCCTAAAAATGAACATGAGGCTGTATTTGAGACGTTTAAACAGCAGGAGGGTCAGTCTACAAAGAAATTTCAGGGAACTGGACTGGGGCTCACTATCACAAAGCGCCTTGTGGAGCTTATGGACGGTAAGATCTGGGTGGAAAGTGAGTTAGGTGAAGGTAGTCAGTTTTATGTTAAAATTGATAATGTTACAATTAGCAAGGATGTTGTGGATGAAAATATTTCGGGTTTTAATATCAGAGACTACAGCTTTGAAAATATTACCATACTGCTTGTGGATGATGTTGAACTGAATAGAAAGCTTGTTAAAGAGGTTTTCGATAATGTTGATAATGTAACTGTGTTTGAAGCCGGTAATGGTAAAGAGGCTGTTGAAATGATTGATACGGTTGATCCTCATATTGTTTTTATGGATATCAGAATGCCTGTGATGGATGGAATAGAAGCTACTTCATTAATAAGAAGGATGAAGAACTATAAAGACCTGCCTGTTTTTGCCCTCACTGCCTCAGGAATGCAGGAGCAGCTTAAGATGCTTAAAGGAAAAGTGTTTGATGAGGTCGTGCTTAAACCTATCGACTTTAAAGAATTAGTCGATAAAATGTCGGGTTATATTAATGTGAAAAAGAATCGTAGTCTTAAACAACCTGAGGTTATTGCTGTATTGAATGATAATGATTTCATGATAAGCCTAAAGGATAGGAAAGCAGTGATTAGTTTGCTTGGTGGTGATTTAATGAAGTTGTGGGAGGAAGCATTACAGGATCAAATGATTGATATGATTGAGGACTTTGCGCTTAGACTTAAGACAATTGCTGAAAAATATAAAATATCGGGATTGTTAGAATATGTTCAAAAGCTTTTGCGGATGATCGACGACTTCGATATTGACCTTCTTGTTATTCAGATGGGGAAATACCCGGATTTGTATTTGAAAATTAAAGATGTTAATAATAGCTAAAGAATACTACAATGGAAAACCAGAATTTTAAGATTTTAATAGTAGATGACATTTCAAAGAATATTCAATTGTTGGGTAATTTGCTTAGAGAGGAGTCGTATAAAACTGGTTTTGCTACAAGTGGTCAGCAGGCTTTGGATATCCTTCAGAAGAATGATTTTGATTTGATTTTGCTTGACATTATGATGCCTGTTATGGATGGATATGAAGTGTGCCAGAAAATCAGGACAAATGAAAAAACTAAAAATATTCCTGTGATATTTCTTACTGCTAAAATTGAAGATGAAGCTATTATTAAAGGATTTGAACTTGGAGCTCAGGATTATGTCACTAAACCTTTTAAGCCTAAAGAGTTATTGGCACGTGTTGCTACTCACCTGGAATTAAATTATAAAAGAAAGCAGCTTAATCAGTTTAATTTGCACCTTGAGGATAAGGTTAAGGAAAGAACGGAACAATTACAGGAGGCCTTAATTAAGATTGAAGATGCGAATGTTAAGCTCAGCCAGTTGGAAAATGCAAAAAGTAAATTTCTTGGTATTATAAGTCATGAGCTGCGTACTCCTTTGAATGGTATTATTGGGTTTGCCAGTCTGCTTCAAACAGCTATCGATGATGCTGATCAACTGGAATATCTTGACTTTATGTTGCATTCGGCTAACCGATTGCTGCGTTTCTCAGAAATAGCTATGCTTATAGCGCAGCTGTCTGTTGATCGTTATAAACTTAATTTTAAGAAAAATACGCTAAAAGCTATTATGGACTCTGCTCTTAATGAACTGGATTCAAAAGTGAGAGAAAAAAAAGTAATTGTTGACTCTAATATTCCAAATACTACTACGGTTTTTTGCGATTATACTCTTATGAAAATTGCCTTTAAACATGTATTGGATAATGCTATAAGGTTTTCACCGGAAAGTGATACAATTAAAGTAAGTTATACGGAAAAGAACAATAATTTTGAAATTTCTATTGCAGATAATGGTGAAGGGTTTACTGATGAAGCTTTGGAGTCTGTTTTCCAGTTTTTTACTGTAGAGAATGTGCTGAATCACAGTGAAGGTTTCGGGTTGGGACTGGCAGCAACTAAGCTGATTATGGAAGCTCATGGTAGTAGAATAAGTATTGATAATAGATCTGATAAAGGAGCTGAAGTTGTGCTTTTCCTGAATAAGTAATTTTCGCATCTTTGGTTTTGCAATTTGTATAGTAGTGTAAATTGCTATTAAAAAAAAATCATGTTTTGTAAATCCAATCCAAAAATTTATTACTTTCGGTGTGACAATACTGCTTAATATATATAAAGTCTACTAAAGCCATTTAGTTACTAAATCTGCTGCTTATTATGCATACTGCTACTAACGATAATCAATTTACAATATTGATGGCTGAGGACAGTATCACTCAGTCGGAAAGACTAAAATTTATTCTTGAGACTAACAATTTTAATGTAATTACTGCAAAAAACGGATTAAAAGCTCTGGAAAAGCTTAAAACCACCATACCCGATTTAATAATAAGCGATATTATGATGCCTGGTATGAATGGTTATCAGTTATGTGAAAATGTTAAGGCAAACCCAAATACTAGTCATATTCCTGTTATTTTGCTTACTTCCCTTACCAGTGTTGATGATGTTCTGGAAGGAGTTAACTGTGGTGCCGATTGTTTTCTGACTAAGCCGTATAAAGAGGACTATCTGATTGAACATATTAATCAGGTGCTTGAAGGAAAACGGTTTTTAAAAACAGAATCAAAAAAGACTGAGATTGAAGTCTTCTATCAGGGAAAAAAGAGGTCGTTTAAGGCTTCTCAGGAACAAATACTCTCGTTGCTGATATCTACTTATGAGGCTGCCGTCCTCAGAAATCAGGAGCTTACGGAGGCTAAAGAAGAGTTGTCGGATATTAATGAACATCAGGAGTTCCTTATAAAAGAAAGGACTTCGGAATTATCCAAGGAAGTTATTAATAGAAAGTTATCAGAATTGCATGTGCAAAAGTTGAACAGACTTTATGTGCTGTTAAGTAAGGTTAATAAAGCTATTATCAGAACAAGCAACAACCTTCAGTTACTTAAAGAAATATGTAAAATTTCTGTTGAAGATGGGAAGTTTACGTTGGCATGGATTGGCTTACAAAGCAATAATGGCATACTGGAAACTATCGAATATGAGGGTCAGGTTACAGAAAGCCTGGAATATACGGGTCAGAAGGCGGAAGAGATGTTTGGTGATAATAATCCTATCCTGAAAACATTAAAGAATGGGAAGCAATTTCATATTAATGATATAGGTGATAGCACATCTGTTTTTTCTGGTAATGAGGAGTATCTGCAGAATGGTTATAAATCACTATCGGTATTTCCGGTTATGTTTTATGGTAAAACGGTTGGTGCTTTTGCATTGTTCTCTAAAGAAATTGATTTCTTTGATTATGATGAAATTAATCTGCTTAACGATTTAACACAGGATATTTCTTTTGCTCTGGAGTATATTGATAAAGAGGAGAAACGGAAGCAAGCGGAAAAGGATCTTATTGCTGCTAAAAACAAAGCTGAAGAAAGCGACAGACTGAAAACGGCATTCTTGTCAAATATGAGTCATGAGATTCGTACTCCTATGAATGGTATTCTTGGTTTCTCAAATTTGTTAAAGGAACCTATGCTTTCAGGTGATGAAATGAATGAGTATATCAGCCATATAGAATCCAGTAGCAAGCGGATGCTTAATATTATTAATGATATTGTATGTATTTCTGCAATTGAGTCAGGTGAAACAAAATTTAATGATGTTAAAACTGATGTAAATAAGTTAATTGATTCTATTATTAATGAGGCTAAACTGGCTGCCGCAATCAAAAATCTTGAAATTGTTACTATTAAAGAGTTTGATGATTTTGATTCATTTATAATAACTGATTACGGAAAACTAAAAATTATTCTTGAAAAGATAATAGGAAATGCTATTAAGTTTACAATTAAAGGAAAAGTTGAAATTGCGTATAAGCTGAAAAGTAACCGGGTGCCGGAACTTGAGTTTAGTGTTAAAGATACTGGTATTGGTATTCCGGATGAAAGGCAATATGCGATTTATGAGCGCTTTATTCAGGCGGATATAGAAGATAAAGCGGCTCATCAGGGTGCCGGTCTTGGCCTTACCATTGCGAAATCATATGTCGAAACAATGGGTGGTAAACTTTGGCATAACAGTACTTTAGGTGTTGGTTCGAACTTTTATTTTACTATTCCTTATATTATTGAAGAAGACATAAATATGGGGTCGGTAAAAAGTGATATACCTGATAGTGATACAAAAACTTTTAAAGCCCTGATTGTTGATGATGATCAATTAACTCAACAGTATCTTTCTATTTTGTTGGGTGATATATTTAAGGAAGTGTTAATCGCTAATGACGGACTGGAAGCAGTAGATATGTGTTCAAAGCATCCTGATATTGATGTTGTTTTGATGGATATTAAAATGCCAAAAATGAATGGCTATGAGGCAACTAAAAAAATAAGAGAGTTCAATAAAAAAGTTATTATTATTGCTCAAACTGCTTATGCTTTCCCCGAAGATATTAAGAATGCTATCTCTGCCGGTTGTAATACCCATATTTCAAAACCGGTCGACTCTGACGATCTTACTAGTATTATAAGTACTTATATAGATGACCGCTGATATGTGGTCTGATAAACAGATGCTACAATCAGTATAGATTTAATTTTAAATAAAAATCAGAATAATGACTGTGCAAAAGAGTTATAGTGATGAAAGTGTGGTTGTTTTTAACCGGGGCCCGGTAAAGTGTGCTTTGAAGCTATCCGGTATTGAGCGTGTCGTTAGGTCTGTTGAAATAACCCCTCTTCCTGATGCCCCTCAAAAGGTACTGGGTATTATTAATTATCACGGTGAATTAATTCCTGTAATTAATACTGATTTTGTTTTCGGACTGAAAAATCATCTCCTTTCTGCAAATGATTTGTTTTTGGTTGCCTGTACTAATAAGCATAAAATCGCTTTGGTGGCGGATAGTGTGGATAATGTTCATGAGCCTGAAATTATTAAAACTAAGGAATCACTGGAACTGATGCCATTTGCAGAATATATCTCTTCAATTACTGTGTTTGACAATGATATTGTTCTGATAAATGATATTGATAAATTTTTATCGCTTGCTGAATTTGAGTTGATCAGTAAATTAATAAAGACTATAAAATGAGTCGTTCGTTGTCAAATACCGACTTAAAAATGCTTAGCCACTTTATTGAAGCTCACATGGCTTTACATTTCCCTGAGAACAGATGGAATGACCTGGAACGCAATATTGCTAATGCTGCTGATCAATTTGGTTATTCTGATGTAAAGAAATTTATCGATAAAATTGTATCTACTCCTCTTAGTAGGGAGAATACCGAGCTTTTGGCGTCTCATCTTACTGTTAATGAGACATTCTTCTGGAGAGAACCACAAACATTTGAAGCGCTTGAGAGGGTAATCTTGCCTGAAATAATTGAAAGAAAAAGTAACTCCGGGAAGAGTATTAAAATATGGAGTGCCGGATGTTCGGGTGGTGAAGAGCCGTATTCTATTGCCATTGCTTTATCAAGATTTATTCCCAATATTAAAGACTGGAAGATTCAGATTCTAGCTACTGATATTAGCCCGGTTATGCTTAATAAAGCTGAAAAGGGGGTTTATAGTAAATGGTCGTTCAGAGGTACACCTGCATGGCTGAAGAGCAATTATTTTACGCTAATTAGTGAGAACAGGTTTGAAATAAGTGATAAAATAAAGAAAATGGTGAGCTTCTCTTATTTGAATCTTGCTGGTCAGTGTTATCCTTCGCCTGTTAATAATACTAATGCCTTTGATATTATATATTGTAGAAATGTGTTGATGTATTTTAATCAGGATCGCTTTAAAAGGGTTACAAAAAACTTACATAATGCTTTGCTTTATAACGGGTACTTGATCGTTTCTGCTAATGAACTCTCTTCTCAGACTTTTGATGATTTTGAGTTTGTTAATGTTCCCGGATTTACTCTTTATAAGAAGGTTCATAAGCGTAGTAAGAAGAATACGTTGGTTACAGAAATTGATATTTCAGCGCTTAAACAAAATGTTTTATCTGTTGAACTTGATGTTCAAGAGATTCAGGAAGAGGAAATAGCTACTCCTGTTGTTGAACGTGTCAATGGTAGTAATCCGGTTGTTGTTGATGAAGACAAAGAGATTAATAATATGTTTATGTCTGGTAATTATCAGGAGGTGATTACTACTTTATCTAATAAAAACAAAACTGCTGAGGATTATATATTGCTTGTGAAATCGCATGCCAATTTGGGTGATCTGGTTTCTGCGGCTTCGGTTTGTGAATCGGCAATATCTGAATCTAAACTCGACTACAGGCTTCATTTTATCTATTCAAAGATTTTACAAAATCAAGGTCGTAATACAGATGCCACTTCTTCTTTAAAGAGGGCAATTTTCTTAAACCCTGACTTTGTTCTTGCTTATTATTCTTTGGGTAATATTTTGATTAAAACAGGTAATAATAATGGTGCGGTGAAAAATTATAATAATGCCCTTTTTACTATGAATAAGTTTAATGATGCGGATATTGTGCCTGAGTCAGAAGGTTTATCGGTGGGTAGACTAAAAGAAATTGTTAGTACTTCTATTCAAAAATATACTGTGGTATGAGTAACAAAGAAGGAAAAAAGAAGACCGGAGGTGGTAGCAAAAAGTTGACAAAGGAAGTTGGCGTGAAGCAAACGGAAAATGTTAAAGATAATTTGGTAGCACAGGAAGATATATTGTCTGATAAAACAAAATCCATTCTCAAAGCAAGGGCTGTAAAGCTCTCGACTATATTGGAAAAAGAAAAACATGATGATGAATTATTTGTGATTGAATTTATTTTGGGTAAGGAAGTTTATGCTTTTGAGAATGAATATGTGCGGGAGGTTATAACTCTAACAAAGTATACTGCTATACCCGGATTGCCTTCTTTTATACTTGGTGTGGTGAATGTACGTGGTGAGATAATTTCGGTTATTAATCTTAAAAAGCTTATTAACCTTCCGGAGAAAGGGATAGGTGAGCTAAATAAAATTGTGATTCTGGAGAATGAGAATATGGAATTCGGGGTTCTCGCAGATAGTATAATTGGAATGAGAAATATTAAATCGGGCTCTGTACAGGAAAGCATGTCTGGCATAAGTGATATGCTTAAGGAGTTCTTATATGGTGTTACAAAAGAAGATAATACCATTATTCTGAATGCTGATAAAATGCTGAACTCAGATAAATTACTAATTAATCAGGAATATTAAATCTATAAAAATAAAAGCTATGAAGTGGAATATCAGA
This sequence comes from Bacteroidales bacterium, assembly GCA_963676635.1. Lineage (GTDB taxonomy): Bacteria > Bacteroidota > Bacteroidia > Bacteroidales > F082. Next base: position 2,208,331 of record OY781105.1, on the reverse strand, counting down.
AACAAAATCAGTGGACTAATATTATTAGCAGTCTTTTCATTTATTGTACTAGGAACATGGTCCTATATTACCATTAGCAGATTTATGGATAGTGTTGAAAACACAGCACTTACACATGAAATTCTGGAAACAAATGATTTGCTCCTTTCTTATCTTGCTGATGCTCAAAGAGGTGAGCGTGGTTATGTTATTACTGGCGAAAAAAAGTTTCTGGAACCATATGAGGTTTCTAAAATTAATGTGGTAAAAGCTCTTGATAGATTGAATGAGATGGTGTCTGTTAACTATCAGGAAGACCGGCTGTTGGAATACAAACAGATGATTGATGAAAATTATCGAGTTCTTGAGGAGGTTATTGATGTTAGAACTACACAAGGCTTTGAAGCTGCTCAAAAGATTATCTCGTCAGATATAGGTAAGTCGATGATGGATGACTTTACAAAGTTAGCTACTGAATTTAACAAGCATGAGCTGGATATTCTGGATGAGAGAAATGCAGTGATGGTTAGTAATGCTAACACTACTAACTATATTATTATATTTGGATCAATACTGGCTGCTCTGTTATTGGGTATTATTGGTTATTTTCTGATAATAAATATTACAAAACCGCTTTATAATGTAACTGATATTGCTTCTAAGATTTCAAGCGGCGATTTAAGTGTTAATCTGAATAAATATGATAGAAAGGATGAGATAGGATTACTTTATAGTGCTTTTGCTCAAATGATTCAAAATCTTCGTATGTCCATTGAAGAAATTACTGAAGGTGTTAATCTGCTGGGTTCATCATCCAGCGAAATTCTGGCAGCGACTACACAGGTGGCAGCGGGGATTTCAGAAACTTCAACGGCTATAAGTGAAACTACTACTACTGTTGAGGAAGTCAGACAGGCATCGCAGCTTTCAAATGATAAAGCTACTAATGTATCCGAGAAAGCTCAACAAAATGCCTTGGCTAGTAAATCGGGTGAGGAGTCTGTTCAAAATACTATTAAAGTTGTTAATCAGGTGCAAAAGCAAATGGAGGAAATTGCGGCTACTGTTGTACGTCTTAGTGAACAAAGTCAGGAGATTGGTGGTATTATAGCTACTGTTAATGATGTTGCCGATCAGTCTAATCTCCTGGCAGTAAATGCATCCATTGAAGCTGCTAAAGCCGGTGAACATGGTAAAGGTTTTACTGTGGTTGCTGAAGAGATAAAGAATCTGGCTCAACTATCAAAAGAGGCTACAACACAGGTACGAAGTATTTTGTTTGACGTTCAGAAAGCTACAACTGATGCAGTAATGGCTACCGAACAGGGATCGAAGTCGGTTAATGAAGTTGTTGATCAGGCTGCTCTTGCTGGTGACGCTATTAGGGTACTGACAAGGAGTGTAAATGAATCTATTCAGGCTGCCAGCCAGATAGTAGCCTCCAGTCAGCAACAAAATGTTGGTATGGATCAGGTCGGACTTGCAATTAACAATATTAATCAGGCTGGTGCCGAGAATGCAGCGAGTATGAAACAGGCTGAAATTGCTGCAAAAGATTTAGCTGACCTTGGTAATAAATTGAAACAATTTGTGAATCAGTATAAGTTGTAGTATCAATACTAACGAAAGGATGTAAGTATGGATAAAAGAGAAGAAGAATTTTTAAAACGCTTACAGGCCATGTTTAAAATTGAGGCCGAAGAGCATATTGAATCACTTTTGGCAGGATTGATTGAACTTGAGAAAAAGAATGATCCTGAATTTTCTGAGGATATCGTTGAGGTTGTGTTCAGAGAAGCTCATAGCTTGAAAGGTGCTGCCCGTTCTGTGGAAAGAGATGATATCGAAACAATCTGTCAGGAAATGGAAAATGTATTCCATAAAATGAAGGATGAGAAATTCTCTCTTAATGACAAACAGTTTGATATACTCCATAAAACAATTGATTATATTTCTTCTCTTATTTCTTCTTCTAAGAGATCTGATAAAGCAGGAAACCGTGAATATATTAATCAGCTAAAGCTAATTCGTAATCCCGGCAGTGATAATATTATAACAAATATCCAAAGTATTTCTGATGATGTAGTTCCTGAGCTTGTTAGAAAAACAGTAATAAAACCGGAACCTGATGATGCAAAAGCAGAATCGTTGGATGTTGATGCTGATGATAATTCAGATAGTAAGATACAGGTAATTGAAAGTAAGACTGTTGAGTCTTATTCATCAAAGGAAACTGTAAGGATTCAACTTAGTAAAGTAGATTCGATATTTCTGCAGGCTGAACAGCTGTTGCAATCAAAAATATCTGTAATTCAGCAGCTGAATGAATTAAAGGAGCTGAAAGTATCGATGGAAAGCTGGAAAGAGGAATTGGGAAAAGTTAAGAACCATCGGGTAGGTGAATTGGATAGCAATAGCCGTGATTTTCTTAATAGTACAAGCGTTAGTCTTGTTGAAATCAATGATAAGATGGCTTCTATAATCAATGATTTTGATATTACTCAGAGGTCAATGAGCAGAATTATTGATAATCATATTGAAAATATCAAAGGCTGCCTTATGATGCCGGCATCTACAATTCTTGATGGCTTCCCAAAATTGGTCAGAGATTTATCACGCAGTCAGAAGAAAGATGTTGAAGTTGTTGTTCGTGGGAAATCTATAGAAGTAGATAAACGAATTCTGGAGGAGTTGAAAGATCCGCTAATTCATATTGTAAGAAATTGCGTTGATCATGGAATCAATAAGGTAGCGGATAAGGGTAATAAAAAAGGAAAGATAGTAATTGAGTTTAAAACTGTTGATGGGACAAATCTGGAAATATTTGTAAAAGATAATGGTAAAGGAATTGATACCAATAAAGTAGTGCAGTCGGTATTAAAGAAAGGATTGATTACCGAGGAAGAGTCACAAAATATGACTGAACATGAGAAGCTGCAGCTTGTTTTTAAATCGGGTATTTCAACAAGCCCTATTATTACTGATATTTCAGGAAGGGGATTAGGTTTGGCTATTGTTGCTGAAAAGGTTGAAAAGCTTAGAGGAAAAGTTACTTTGGATAGTGAAATAGGCAAAGGCACAACTTTTAAAGTTGTTCTACCATTAACGATATCAACAAACAGAGGTATTTTGGTTGGTGGTAGTGGCCGCAAATTCATTATCTCAACCAGTAATGTAAAATATGTAACAAGAGTTTCGAGGGATAAAATCAAAACAGTTAAAAATCAAAGTGCAATTGAAATAAAAGGCCAGATTATTCCTATTGTCAAGCTATGTGATGTGCTGGATTTGAGCTCGGCAAAAACAGAAAATAAAGTATTCTTGTCTGGTGAATCAGAAAAGAAATACCTGCAGATATTGGTTCTTGAGGATAATACTGATGTTTTCGGATTTATGGTTGAGGCTATTCTTGATGAACAACAGATATTAATTAAAAAGATGGGTAAGCAGTTGCGTATGGTGAAAAACATATCCGGGGTTTCAGTACTGGGTTCGGGAGAGATAGTTCCTGTATTGAATATCACGCAGCTTATGAAAACAGCAAACGAGCGTGCTAAAACAGCAATATCAATTGTTGAAGAGACTGAGGAGGTTGAAAAAAGAATATTGGTAACAGAAGATTCGATTACTTCCCGGACTCTTATCAAAGAAATCCTGGAAACAGCAGGTTATTACGTGGAAACGGCTGTTGATGGTATGGATGGTTTGCTTAAGGCAAAGGCAGGTAATTTTGATTTGCTGGTTTCTGATGTGGATATGCCACGCATGAATGGCTTTGAGCTGACTCAGAATATCAGAGACGACAAAAAACTGAGTGAGCTACCTGTAATATTGGTTACTGCTCTTGGTTCTGAGAAAGATCAGGAACATGGAATCGAAGTAGGTGCAAATGCATATATAATTAAAAGTAGCTTTGAAAGAAGTAATTTATTGGAAACAGTGAACAGGTTGATTTAATTAATTGTAATATGATAAAGGTTCTTATTGTAGATGATTCAAAAGTAATACAGGAATCCATTGCGTATATTCTGAATAGTGATCCTGAGTTTGAAATTGTGGGGTATGCTTCAAATGGTAAAGAAGCTGTTGAGCTTACTAAGAAATATCGCCCTAATGTAATAACTATGGACTGGCAAATGCCGGTAAGCAATGGCTATGAAGCTACAAAAGAAATAATGGAAACTGTTCCTACTCCTATTGTTGTTGTTACAGGTAGTATTGCTGCCAATGATATTTCTATTTCCTTTTCATTGATGGAAGCCGGAGCCCTGGCTGTATTAAAGAAACCGCATGGAATAAAGCATGCATCTTATGAAAGAGAGTCTTTGGAGTTAATACAAACTCTGAAATTAATGTCGGAGATAAAGCTTGTTAGACGTGTTGGTAATAAAAACGGAGATATAGCAAGTTCAAGAAACCAGCAAATTAATCAGGAAAGTGATTATAAACTTATATCTGTAGGAGCGTCAACAGGAGGGCCTATGGCATTGAAGAATTTCTTAATTAATTTACCAAGAAACATTCCTGTACCTATATTAATAGTTCAGCATATCTCTCATGGATTTGTGAGGGGGTTTGTTGAGTGGCTTATGAATGTTACAAACTATCCTATCCATATTGCGCTGGACAATGAATATGTTTTACCCGGCCATGTATATATGGCTCCTGATGATATGCATATGGGTATTAGTGCAAATATGCGTATTGTACTTAGCAGTGATGAAAAAGAAAATGGATTACGTCCTGCTGTTTCTTATCTGTTCAGGTCATGTGCAAAGAATCTGGGTGATAAAGCAATAGGAGTGTTGCTTACAGGTATGGGAAGTGATGGAGCACGTGAATTGAAGATTCTTAATGAGATGGGTGCGCTTACTTATGCCCAGGATGAGAAAAGCTCGGTAGTGCATGGAATGCCCGGTGAGGCTATCAGGCTTGGAGCAGCAACTAATGTATGCTCACCCGATAAAATCGCCAGATCAATTAGTGCTAAGATAAAGTGAGTAGTCCAGGATCAGAAGACTAATTGTATATTTTCATTTCAACAATCAGTTATTTCGTCAAGTCATATTAGATTCCTGATGCGCATCAAAAACAATCCTGATGCGCATGAGAAACAATCCTGATGCGCATCAGGATTGTTTCTCATGCGCATCAGAGAGTTAATAACACAGCAGCGAATGGGTAATAACACAGGTGAAAGTAAGTAATAATACAGCAGGTAATGAGTGACGGCACAGGAGAGGTTAGGTAATTTCTCAAATGACCAGTAAAGCAATGAAAAAGGTAGCAAAAGCGGACTTGTCCGCCGTAGCCAGCCGAAGAATTCCCAATAAAATTTAGTGAAAGGTAATAAAATTCGAGCCAGCCTATCAGCTTACAGCGGACACAGCGCTGAAGGAATCAAGTTCCATTAGCTATCATGTACTAATAAACTATTAGGTAAGGTAGTTAAAGTAATACAAAAGGTAGTAAAAGCGGACATGTCCGCCGTAGCCAGCCGAAGAATTCCCAATAAAATTTAGTGAAAGGTAATAAGATTCGAGCCAGCCTATCAGCTTACAGCGGACACGGCGCTGAAGGAAGCAGGTTCCATTAGCTATCATGTACTAATAAACTATTAGGTAAGGTAGTAAAGCAATGAAAAAGGTAGTAAAAGCGGACTTGTCCGCCGTAGCCAGCCGAAGAATTCCCAATAAATTTAGTGAAAGGTAATAAAATTCGAGCCAGCCTGCGCTAATGGAAGCAAGTTCCATTAGCTTCGGCTGGCGAAGGCGGAGAGAGCGGGATTCGAACCCGCGGTACGCTTTTGACGTACACACGCTTTCCAGGCGTGCACCTTCAGCCACTCGGTCACCTCTCCAAAAAGGGACTGCAAAAGTATAAAAATAAATTGTTTTCCGGTAAATAGCCGATATAAAATGATTATCCAATTAATCTCAGCATTCGAATTACTCAATCTCGAATATATTAAATAAGACTTTCTGATTTTTATATACAGATATTATCAAGAGTCTATCTTTAAGGTCAAATGTCTGTTCTGTTAAGTTCGCTAACGAGGCTTGTGAAGCACGAAAAATGTGAGTAAGCTGAAGCTAATGACCATTTTGAGGGCGAGCATAACGAAGTTAGCGGACTTAACAGACTGACATTAGGAGCATTTAGTATCGCCACAAGCCTTACAAATCAAACACCCATCCTCGTAAACAACAGCTTCCTCGCCACAAACCTTACATACCTTATCAACAGCAACAGTGCCATCAGGTACAAAACGTTTAAGCGCTCTTACAACACCATTCTTCCATGTGTTGATGTTGTCTTCTGCAACAGTAAGGTTATTGATAAGATCAACCACATAAGTTAAAGGCATACCATGACGTAGCACCCCTGAAATAAGTTTAGCATAATTCCAGAACTCTTCTTCAAAAGAACGTGAGAGAGCAGGGAGAATGATTCGATAACCCTGTTTGTCTTCAAATTCAAAGTCATAACGAGTGCGTTCACCTTTTTTCTTTACTTTCGTTACCCAGCCTGTTTCAACATAAGGAGGGATATAGAAATCTTCAGCCTTACCAGTAAACACTTCATAAGGTTTATTATTAATCTTTCCAATTACTGCTATCCATTTTTCGTAGTTATTCTGAAAGCGGATAACATCAGCTTCGATAGACTTAGGACGTTCTGGCGCCTTTGAATCTTTAAACTCATTATCATCCTCTTCTTTCTTGTCATTGGAAACCAAAACACCTGATCGTGATCCTTCACGATAGATAGTCATTCCTTTACATCCACTTTCCCAAGCTGTAAGATAAATCTGACTTACCAGTTCTTCGGAAACATTTTCAGGAACGTTAACAGTAACGCTAATTGAATGGTCGACCCATTTCTGAATATCACCCTGCATTTTCACTTTGCTAACCCAGTCGATATCTTCGGAAGTAGCTTTATGATATGGTGATTTGGCAATGATCTTGTTTAGTTCCTCATCGCTCATCTGTTTAACATCCTCAATGTTATAACCCTTAATGTTCAGCCATGTTTCAAACTTAGGATGAAATACGTTGTATTCTTCCCATGCATCACCTACCTCATCAGTAAAGCTTACCGTAACATTCTTATCATTAGGGTTTACCTTCCGGCGACGCTTGTAGTTAACCATAAATACAGGTTCAATACCAGAAGTTGTTTGTGTACAGATACTGATACTTCCTGTAGGAGCAATAGTTAGCATGGAGATATTACGTCGTCCTACCTTAAGCATTTTCTCATATACGTGGGGAGCATTTTCTTTAATTCTGTTGATAAACGGATTATCAACTTCGCGTTTAGCGTCAAAAATCTCAAAAGCTCCCCTTACTTCAGCCATATCAACAGAAGCGCGATAAACTTCAGTAGCCAGCAGTTTGTGTACTTCTGTAGAGAAAGTGATAGCATCATCAGAACCATATTGTAATCCCAGTGCTGCCAGCATATCCCCTTCAGCGGTAATGCCAATACCAGTACGGCGTCCTTGTACTGATTTCTCACGGATCTTCTCCCAAAGTCTTTTCTCAACACTTTTTATTTCTGGTGATTCAGGATCTTTTTCAATTTTTTCCAGAATCATATCGATCTTTTCCACTTCAAGGTCGATAATATTATCCATCATTCTTTGAGCCATTCTGGCATGCTTGGTGAATAAATCGCCGTTGAAATAAGCATCGGGTGTAAAAGGATTTTCTACGTAACTGTACAGATTCATAGCCAGTAGTCGGCAGCTATCATAAGGACACAGTGGTATTTCTCCGCAAGGATTTGTTGAAACAGTAGTGAATCCATAATCTGCATATACATCAGGGATTGATTCTCTGGTAACAGTATCCCAGAACAGAATACCAGGTTCGGCTGATGACCATGCGTTATGTACAATCTTTTGCCATAAATCAATGGCCTGGATTTCTTTAACCACTTTAGGATTATCAGAATTAACAGGATATTGCTGTTTATATGTTGTATTATCTTTTACAGCCTGCATAAAACCATCATCGAGTTTAACAGAAACATTAGCTCCTGTTACTTTACCGGTTTCCATCTTTGCATCGATAAAATCTTCAGCATCGGGGTGTTTAATACCTATACTAAGCATAAGAGCACCACGACGGCCATCTTGTGCTACCTCACGTGTGGAGTTGGAGTACCTTTCCATAAAAGGAACAACTCCTGTTGATGTGAGGGCAGTATTTTTTACTGCACTGCCACTTGGACGTATATGAGTAAGGTCATGACCTACTCCACCACGACGCTTCATAAGTTGTACCTGCTCCTGATCTATCTTTAATATGCCACCATATGAGTCAGACTCACCATCATTTCCAATTACAAAACAATTTGATAACGAAGAAACCTGATTGTCATTTCCTATGCCAGCCATAGGACTGCCTGCAGGTATTATATATTTGAATTTTTGAAGTACCTCGTAAAAATCTTCCTCACCCAGAGGTTTTGGATACTTATTGTCAATTCGGGCTATTTCTTTAGCCAGACGACGGTGCATATGATCCGGGTTCAGCTCATAGAAGTTGCCGTCGCTGTCTTTTAGTGCATACTTATTCATCCACACATTAGCGGCTAGCGTATCGCCGTTAAAGTATTCTGTTGACGATGTAAACACATCATCATAAGTGTATTTTTTCAGTTCAGGAGTCTTTTTTTCTTCTTTTTTCACTTCCTGACTGCTAAGCTTTATTTTGCTTTTTGCTACTTCTTCTGTAGCCAAATCTGAATTCTCCAATTTATTTCTCTCTTCTAAAACTTTTTCGTAAAAACTCTTTTCCTTTTTGCTCTCAACCCCCTGCTCCTCTACATTTTCCTTAGTTTTTTCCTCAAAATTTAGATATAAATTTTTTTCCATTAGTATTACCAATAATTAGTTAGACAAGCAGCTATAATGCTGTAAATAAATGAATTTAAGTGTCGGTGTGACCTTTTTTTTTACGCTGCAATATACAACAGAAAGAAACTTAAACCTATCAAATTTTATTAACAAGCCATGTGGAAAAAAAAATTGTCCCGTATATTAAAGGGTTAAGAAAAAAATATTATAAATTTTTTTTTTTTGACATCTTTGGCACAATTTTAAGGAGAGGAAATCAATCTGTGTTTATGGTATTGTTAAATATTGGTTAATTGACAAGTTTTTGTTATTAAAAATCCAGACTAAGTGATAAATAGTAAATAGGCTGTCGGACTCTGTAATCGTCCACTCCCCATGAGATATCGCCTCTTATGAAGTAACCCATCAACACAGCACGTGCTCCAAATCCAAAACCAGCAACAATTGGTTCCTTTTGAACTTCCACACTAATGTGCATTGGTCCGCTGTCTACATAGTTAGTATAAAGGGAGTTTTCTCTTGAATAGGGGCTTGATCCGGTCCATGCTGTTCCTATATCTCCAAAGCCAACAATCTGAAAGTTTCTTAGGAATCCACTGCTTAAGGGAGTTTGTGAGAAATATTGAAACACAGGGAATCTTAATTCAGAGTTGATTACAATAAAGTTATTACCATTTCTGATATTCTGGTTAAAGCCCCTCATGTTTGTTGCTAGCGTTTGGTATGCATAGTTTTCACTATAGTCTATAGGAGTATTCATGTTAAAGCTGGGGAAAAGCCAGTTATCAACACCTCCCATATAATATATGAGTCTGTCGGTACCAAAAGATGTACTGCCAGCAATTCTGTTAGCCCAGATAAAGTTACGATGAATACGTTGGTAGTTTCTGTAATCGAAACCAAAAACGACCAGATTGTTGCCGCTGTTATTTAGTAATTGGTGATATTCAGCAAAAATCTTATATCGTGTTCCCTGATAAAGATTCTTTGCCAGTAATCTTGTGTTATCAAATACAAGCTCACTCTTGAGGGCTCCCCAGTTTCTGTACACAGTAGGAGTTTCAAGAGCTTGCTGTTCAGTAGCAAGGGTTACATACATGTCATTGCGGTACATGGCAGTACCTCTTACACTAAGGGCCTCGTTAAATGGCCATTTAAGGATGTAAAAGATTTCATGTGAGTGAACTCTGGTAATATCATAACCAGTCATTTGTTCCAGAGTGTTCCTGTGAAGCACAATCTCTTTGTCTAGCCGGTGTTTAAGATTTGAATAGCTAAAAACATACTCGTTGTTAACAAGATCAAGTTTAAGCCTTACTCCTCCTATTAGTCTGTAATCTTCCATAAGATCATTAACTCCTACCTGGAGGAAAACATTAAATCCCGGATTTAGATATATAGGTCCGTTACCTCCTGTAAAAGGCTGATAGCTGTAGTTTATATAGTTAAAGTCAACCTGAGAAATAAGATCGTTTATGAAATATTCAACATTATAATTGAGCCTTTTGGGGATCTCCAGTTCCCCTTTGCTTTCAGTCTTAATAGACCCATTGTCATCAACATAATATGTGTCTCCTCCACCATGATTTGTTTCCGAATTTGGAACGCCGAGTACTTCATTACCATTGGCATCTCTGTAAACCATTACAAACCTCTTAAGCAAAGGTGCCTGTATAATGATAGTATCCTTTAGGCTACCTTTGGAATCAGGTGTAATTCTTTCCTTTTGGGTTAGTTCTTTATGTGTTTTTATGAGGTTTGCCATGTAAGGCGTAATAATAGGTGTTACCTCTTTACTGTCATTATATGATTTTATATCATTAACATAAATATGGTATTTGTTGTCAATAAAGATTACAGAAGCTTCTTTACCTGCTCTTCGACTTACCTGGTGGTCAGTTATGTTACGCGAGAAGTTTGTAACAGGTTTGCTGTTAACAAAATATCTGTAATGAATTGCTGTGTCAACTGAGCTTACCGAACTGTCGATAATGGCCATGTATCTGTTATAAATCCCACTCTTATCGCTAAGATATCCAATGGAATTATAGCCATAATATACAGGCTTTATTTCATTGGCAACAGGGGTATTGGTAATTCGTTTTAGCACAGGATCGCGATTTGCATAATCATAAACAAAGAGGTCAAAGTTTTGTGGTACTCCCACTATATTCTTTGGTTCTGTACCAATTGTGTCGTTGGTACGATTGGAGCTGAAGACAATCTGTGTTGAGTTATTGATAAATCTGGGGTTTAACTCAGAATATATATCGTCAGTGATTTTTGTGAACGTACTTGAAGAGATATTAAATACAAACAAATCTGATTGCCCGTTCTGAACAGCCGATACTGTTATCATCTGTCCATTGTCGCTGATACCGTAGTCAATTACCTTTTGAACGTTGTAGATAATCTGCTTTATGGTTTCTTTTTCTTCTATATTGTATCGGTAAAACCATGGCATACCCTTTTCTTCAATAATAAAAGTCAATAGTTTGCCAGTAGGGTGCCATGCCATAATAGGATAAGAGTAATCTGTTTTGGTGTCTATTGTTACACCTCTTTTAATAATCTTTTTTGTTTTACCTGTAAGAGTGTTGTACAGATATATCTTTATTTTTCCTAATTCATTGGAAGTATAGGCGATATATTTTCCATCAGGACTAATACATGGTTCACCAAAACGGAGGTCTCTTTTGTATTTAAGTTCAAAAAGCCCTTCAGGTTGCTGATATTCGCTTGCATGTTGTTCGTAATCTTTCATGTAATATTCCTGCCATTCTTTAACAACTTGCTTGTATGACAATCCTGTAACATAATAGAATCCTTTGTCGATACTGTTGCTCATACTGGTCATATGAATAATGTTGCTCACAGTAACAGGCCCGAACTCCTGCGCAATAAACCTCCACAATGAGTGCCCAGCACAGATAGCATCATTACCATCAAGATTATTCAGTTTCTCATATCTTCCGGAAAGAATACCGTCACGTGCCTGATTATCCAGTTCAATACTCCAGTCGGTTCCCAGCCATGATATTATACCCGATTTATACCAGTCGGGTAATGAAAAAAAAGTAGATGTTTTAACCTGTTTTCCCACCGATCCGCCAAACATTAGCTGATCGAACATGATTTCAGAGATGCCGTCTCTTATCTGTTTCTCAAAATTAACATGATTTCCATCAAAATAAATAAAAACTTTTGATCCGATAATATGAGTTATCCCACCTATGTTATAGTCTTCATTGGTCATTAACCCGATATTACTTTGTTTAAGATCAGTAAGATTGTTGAATATTATGAATTGAATTTTTTTGTCGAGATAACCTCCCAGCTTTGATTCTATTACAGGAATTTGATCTTTGGCATATCGAGCTGTATATTCAGCAAGTTCTTTACCATTGCGGTAAAAGTAAGTATCAATATCATTGAATTTGTAGTAAGTCCACAGAAAATCTTTATATTGAACGCGATTCTTTCCAAAGGTCATATTTGAACCATTGTAGAATTGACCATATGACACTTCCGGCAATAGAAATACTATTGTCAAAAGAAATGTTACGGAAGCTATTTTGAACAGACCGGTCAAATGATTCACAGTTCAAATGTTTTGTTACAAGATGCTAAATTAAAACAATTTTCAGACCGTTTTATTATTTTTGGCCTGAACTTAATTAAATGAACATAATATGATAAAAATAAAAAGTATGGCTTTTAATCCTTTTCAGATGAATACCTGTTTGTTATGGGACGAAACTGGTGAATGTATAATCATTGATCCAGGTATGTATGGTAATGATGAGGAGCAGAAGGTTGAAGAGTTTATTACAGACAATAATTTAACTCTCACAGGAATGCTGCTTACACATGCGCACGTTGATCATATAATAGGATGTGGCTACATTGCTGATAAATATGGTCTAAGGCTTAAAGCGCACTCTGAATGTTCCGGTTTTCTGGAGAATGCTCCTGCTTATGCAGCTACCTTTGGCATGTCACTGGATAAGGTCGTTCCTGTTGAAGAGTTTATAAATGATGGTGATGAAGTTCGTATTGGTAATTCAGTGTTGAAGGTTTTTTATACTCCCGGTCATGCCGATGGCTCTGTTTGTTATTATTCTGCTGAAGATAATTTTGTTGTTACTGGTGATGTTCTCTTTAACCAGAGTATTGGACGTACTGATTTGCCTACTAGTGATTATGACAAACTTCAGAAAAGCATTTGGGATAAATTATTTACGCTCCCCAATGAAACGATTGTATATCCGGGCCATGGCCCCACTACAACTATAGGAAGCGAAAAGCTTACTAATCCTTTTGTTGCTATAGGAAGAGAGGAACTGTAATTAAGAGTTGTGTGTTGTAAGTTTTCTTACATGTTGGGCAATAGCTGTTGTGTTTTGATCCATCATGCAACGGAAGTGCTTTTTTGGACACCTGTTGTATCCTAATTTGCTACATGGACGACAACTAAGATTCTTTATCTCATAGATTGAATATTTTTCAGGATGTTCCGGCATGTAAGGGTACATGCCTAGTTCAGGAACTGTATTTCCCCAAATGCTGATGATATTCTTGTTCAATGCAGCTGCTATGTGCATTAATCCTGTGTCATTGCTTATCACAACCTTTGATTGCTTAAGCAGTGATGCAGATTGGTTCAGATTAAGAGTGCCGCATGTGTTGATTATCTGCTTGCCTGACGACAGGTTGGTTATTTCATCACCACGTGCTTTATCATCTTGGCCACCGAGAAGCACAACAGGAATTTCCAGATTGTTTATTATGTCAGCAGCTTTTGATGATGGTAGTATCTTTGTTTCATGTTGTCCTCCGATTACTACTGTAATGTAATCACCCGTTAATGCGGGATTAATCTTTGCAGGCACAACTTCATCCTTCTTTGGGATGTAGTATTCCAGTCCTTTTTTATCATTTGAAACCCCAAGCTGTTCAACAGCATTAAAATACCTGTCTACAATATGTATATCCGGCATGCGGTTGATCTTCAGATTAACCAGAAGCCATTTTTCCTTGTTGAGCTTTGGGAATGTATGTCTTTTTAGACCCAGCTTTGAGCATAATCCTGAGGATCTGAGATTCTTCTGAAGGTCTATAATATGATCGTAACTTTCTGCCTTGAGCTCTTCTAAGACCTCATCAACAGACTTTTTAAATGAAAAAACTTTGTCAATATTGGGATTTGATTCACTTATAAAGCTATAGGCAGACTTTGTTATTATGTGAATCTCAGAATTAAGCTGATGTTTTAAGCATCTGATAACAGGCGTTGTGAGAACAATATCACCTATGGAACTAAACCTTATTACCAGAATTTTTTTCAAATCTTTTCTTTTTTTTTGCAAAGATAGGTTTAATGTTCAAAGTTATTGTAGCTCTTTCAATACTATTGTAGTCTTTTCTTAAACCAAATCTTTCTATTTTTGCAATAAAAAGAATACTATGTCACTAACACCAACGAATAAGATACCACTTGGATTTGATATCCTGTCTTTTGAATTACCGGATACTGTTACCGGGAAGATGATTACTCATAATAATATAATAGGAGAAAAAGGAACGCTTGTAATGTTTATCTGTAATCACTGTCCTTATGTATTGCATGTAGTTGAGGAACTTGTAAGAATAGGTAATGATTATATGCAGCAGGGGATAGGAATGGTTGCTATTAGTGCCAACGATGTGGAAAATTATCCTGATGATCATCCTGATAAGATGAAGGAATTTGCTGAAAAGAATAAATTCCCATTTTACTATTTATATGATGAAACACAGGAAGTTGCTAAAGCATATGATGCAGCCTGCACTCCTGATTTCAATTTGTTTGATAAGAATGGGAAGTGTGTATATCGTGGTCAGCTCGACAGCTCACGTCCGGGAAATGATAAGCCAGTAAATGGTGATGACCTGCGTGCAGCACTGGATTTAGTACTTGCTGGAAAGGCTGTGCCTGAGAATCAGATACCAAGCACTGGATGTAATATTAAGTGGAAGTAGTTAATGCTGTACTATCTGAATTGAAAGTAAGCATAGATAATTATTGCATCATTAAATCTGCCGTAATCCCAGAATCTCCATACGTCTCCTGTTTCATTTTCTGAGAATACATTCCATAGTGAGTTGTTTGTTCTTATGCCAACCCCAGTAACAGGGGTAAGGCTAAATTCCAGACCGAGGTTAATCTGAAATGTTACATCTGAAGGTTTGTTATATCCTGAGTAATCACTGATAACATCCTGGTCGACTTCTTCATAATAGCCCATTAAAAATCCGGCAGAAGGTCCTGCTTCTATGGTGAACTGTTTTATCTTGTATTGAAAAAGAACAGGAAGTTCAATGTAGTTAAGCCTTAATAAATATTCATGATACCCGTTTTTTTCATTAGGGTTTTCTCTGCTGCCTTTTTGGAAATAAGTTAGTTCGGTTTTTATTCCTGTACGTTCTGAAAGATCCAGACTAACCCATCCACCTCCGTAAATACCACCTTTGTTATATCCTGAGAAATTATCACCAGCTACCTGTGAGCCAACAACACCTGCAGTTACGCCACCATGGAAGGCCTGAGGCATTGCATCAACGGCCATTGAAATAAGAGTAAGAAGAAAGAGATATCGTAAAAATTGCATAGTCGTATAATTATGGAGGTAAATGTACAAAAAGAAATGGTTATTCCCGGTAAGGATTATTACCTTGTGGGAGTACTTCTTAATTACTTGCTAAATAGCCGACATAAACTTCTTTTCATCAATAATATATCTTTTATGTGTCCCGGTACCTATTAATCCATCTTCGTCATAGGCTTTTACATCAAACCTTAGTTTAGGACCATCTGCTTCTGTTAATGTTGCAATTGCTTTTACTTTCTTTCCAACAACTGTGGCCTTTACATGTTTTATACATATCTCTGTGCCCACGGTGTTTTTACCTTCTTCCAAATGTGGAGCAACAACTTCAAGAGCTGCTTTCTCCATTAAGGCTACCATGGCTGGTGTTGCATAAACTTCAACTAATCCTGATCCGTATGCCATGGCTGTGTCTTTCTTTGTTACTATTATTTCGATTTCGTTTGTTATTCCTGTCTTCATATTATTGTTTTTTGCAAAAGTAATAAGTTTAAGCTCAAGGTTTAATGTTCAAAGTTTAAAGTTTTTTTGAAAAAGTCTTGGTTGTTTAATTTATTGTATTACTTTTGACCACATGTTTTAACCAAATAGTTAAATCAATTGGTAAATAATACAGAAAATACAGAAACGCTGATTATAAACGCTGCAAGGGATGTGTTTATCTATAAAGGGTATGATGGCGCCCGCATGCAAGAGATAGCTGACAGAGCTGGTATTAATAAGTCGCTACTACATTATTACTTCCGTTCAAAAGAAAAGTTGTTTGATAAAGTTTTTACAGAAACATTCGGAGGAGTTCTTAATGCTATTAAAGAAGTTTTTAATTCTTCAGTTACTCTTGATGACTATATTGAGAACTTTGTTGTTAAATATACCAAAGAGCTTCAGTCGAAACCTTTTATAGCAAACTTTGTTTTGCATGAGCTAAGCAGGAATCCTGAGAGAATTGTAAATCATATTAATTCCTCAGCCCTTGATAAAGAGAAGATGTTTAAACTAATAAGTGCTACAGAAAGAGAGAACCTCAAGCAGTTTCATCCGGTTCATATTTTGGTTGACATAATTGCATTGAGCATATTTCCTTTTGTTGCACGTCCAATGGTTGAGGGGATTATGTTCAACGGTAATTCTGAGGCTTTCAATGATTTTATTAATGAACGGCCTTCACATATAATAGAGTTTGTAAAAAATGCCATATATAATAAGTAAGCTAATGAAACGTCTGATATTAATCATAGCAATCTTCCCGATAACTGTTGTGTTTGCACAGAACCAAAAGTTTACGCTTGATGATTGCATGGATAGTGCCATTGTGAATTATCCCGGATTCAAACAAACGAGTCTTAATAATGCAATTCTTGATATGAAAATCAAGAATGCAAAAACGAACTACTATCCATCATTAAACTTAAACGGGCAACTTCATTACCAGTCGGATGTTACGAAAATTCACATCCCAGCAGCTTTTGGATTTTCAGCTCCTGAAATCAGTAACGATTGGTACAATTTAAATCTTGATGTTGATCAGGTGATTTATGATGCTGGTATAACTTCAGGTACGAAGAATGTGCTTCGTGCTGAAGCGGAAGTAAATAACCAATCAGTACAAGTTGAGCTTTATAGTCTTAAAGAGAATATTAATCATCTGTTTTTTAATATTATCTTTCTTAAAAAGAATATTGAGGTAATTGATGTTATTATTGATAATCTTAACGCCAATATTAAAGATGCTGAGATTGCATTTGAAAATGGGATGATTCTTAGTTCTGATGTTGATAAGCTTAAGGTAGAACTGCATTCGGCTATCCAGCAAAAGACTGAAGCAAAGATGGACATGAAAGCAATAATAGGTGCATTAAATGAGCTCACTAAACTTAATATCACTTCCGCCGATGAGCTTGTTCTTCCTGTGGCTGTTATTGAGAAATATTCATTTATTAATAACCGTCCGGAATATATTCTGATGAACAAACAACAATCGCTGTTGGATGCTTCATCCCGACTTACCTCTGCTCAGCGCAGGCCTATCTTCTCAGCTTTTGGACAAGCAGGTTATGGCAGGCCAGGGTATGATATGCTCAACAATGATTTTATGGATTATTATAAAATAGGATTGCGTTTACACTGGAATATCTGGGATTGGAATAAAACCCGCCATGATAAAAAGGTGCTCGACATACAAAAGGATATAATTGATACTAAGAAACAAACTTTTAACCAGAATCTAAGAGCTGACCTAGTGAAGCGCGTAGAGAATATTTCGAAATATGACAGCTTGTTGAAGTCTGATAACGAAATAGTCACTCTTCAAACTAACGTTCTCACTACCGCTGAGGCACAGCTTAATAACGGATCAATTACAACAACAACATATTTAATTGAGCTTAACAAGCTTGCCCGTGTTAAGCTTAACGCAGAAGCGCATAAGCTTCAACTTGTTTATGCAAGATATCAGTATCTAACAGCAATAGGAAATCTTTAGAAATTAATATGATATGAAAACATATTCTTATTTTATTTTGATGGTGTTAATTACATTGGTTTCATGTAATACCAATCAGGAAAAAGCAGATGCTTACGGTAATTTTGAAGCAACAGAAGTTATTGTATCTGCGGAAGCTAACGGACAAATTCTTAGCCTTTCTGTGGAGGAAGGTCAATCATTAAATGCTGCTGAAGTAGTTGGTCTTATTGATACAACAATGCTAAGTCTTAACAGAAAGTTACTAATTACGCAGAAAGCTACAGTTTCATCGCAATTCGTTAACCTTAATGCTGAAATAGATGTGAGCAAACAACAGCTTACTAATACAAAGATTAACGAAGAACGAGTTCGTAATCTTTATAAAGAAGGTGCTGCCACAAAGAAACAATTGGATGATGTAGAAGGTGCTGTTAAGCTGGTTAAGAAGCAAATTGCAGCTCTTATGACTAAACAACAAAATATCAACGATCAGATTGAGGCTGTAGATGTACAGATTATGCAGATTGAAGAATCACTGCGCAAATGCCGTATTGTTAATCCTGTTAAAGGAACTGTACTTGTTAAATATTCAGAGCCGGGAGAAATGGCTGCTATGGGCAAGCCTCTCTACAAAATCGCTGATCTGAAGCAGATGAAGCTTAAGGCTTATGTTACCGGTGCTCAGCTTCCAAACATCAGCATAGGACAGAAGGTTGAGGTGATCTTTGACAAAAATCAAAAAGAAAATCAGAAGGTCGAAGGTGTCGTATCCTGGGTTTCGCAGTCGGCTGAGTTTACTCCTAAAACAATTCAAACAAAACAGGAGAGAGTTAACCTTGTTTATGCTGTTAAAATCTCTGTGGTGAATAGCGGAGCAATAAAAATTGGTATGCCAGGTGAAGTAAATTTTTAATTTTATAGTCCATAAAGAATTATTTATTCAATATTTATCAATAACACTAATACTATGAGAAAAATTTCGATTATTACTATTTTGTTGGTATTATTCACTATACCAGCTATTAATGCAGTATCACAAGACTTTCAGGCTAATGATATTGTAGGCACCTGGCTTAATGAAGACAAGGACGCTCATGTTCAGATCTTCGAAAAAGATGGTGAGTTTTTTGGTAAGATTGTCTGGCTTAAAGATCCCATTGATGAAGAAACTGGTAAGCCAAAAACCGATAAGAATAATCCTGACCCGGAGCTTCAAAAACGCCCTACAATGGGAATAATGCTGCTTACTGGTTTTGAGTTTGATGATGATGAATGGGATGATGGTGATATTTATGATCCTAAAAGCGGCAAGACATATAGCTGCTATATGGAGTTCCCTGATGAAGATAATCTTGATAAGCTTAAAATCAGAGGGTACATTGGCGTTAGTCTTTTGGGAAGAACTACTTACTGGACAAGAGTAGAAGAAAAATAGTAATAATAAGGTATGTCGGTACAGGTAAGTATAAAGAATGTAAGTAAAGTATTTGGAGATATTAATGCTCTGAACTCTGTGAATGCTGAAATTTCACCAGGTGAGTTGTTTGGTTTCATAGGTCCTGATGGTGCTGGTAAAACTACACTTTTCAGGATTATAACAAGCTTACTTGTGCCGACTTCCGGAACTGCCTCTGTTGGTAATCTGGATGCTGTTAATGACTATAAAAAGCTACGGCGTATTGTGGGATATATGCCCGGCAGGTTCTCATTGTACATGGACCTTACCGTGGAAGAAAATCTTAACTTCTACGCAAGTATCTTTAACACTTCTTTAAAAGATAATTACGATTTAGTTAAGGATATCTATGAGCAGATTGAGCCCTTTAAGAAGCGAAGAGCTGGTAACCTTTCGGGGGGTATGAAGCAAAAGCTTGCCTTGTCGTGTGCTCTTATTCACAATCCAAAGCTTATTGTTCTTGATGAGCCTACCACTGGCGTGGATGCTGTTTCCAGAATGGAGTTCTGGGAGCTGCTTAAGAAGATGCAGAAACGTGGTATCACTATAATTGTTTCTACTCCTTATATGGATGAAGCTGCTCTTTGCGATCGCGTAGCGCTTATGCAGGATGGTGTGGTTATGGCTGTTAATATTCCTCAAAATATTGTGGATGGTTATAAAGGTACTCTCTTCGCCGTTTCTGCAGATAATATGCATTCAATTATTCATGATTTGGGTGAAATGGAGAAAGCCTTACATGTATATCGCTTTGGCGAAAAGGTACATGTTACTACTCATATGACAGATAAAGAGGGTTTTAAGCACAGTCTTGAAGGCTTTCTTGAGGCTAAAGGTTATGGTGATATCGCTGTTGCAGAAACAATGCCTGTTATAGAAGATTGTTTTCTGTCGCTGATGGAAGAAAATATGAAAAAGAAGTGATGCAGCAGAGGGAAAAGATTATAGAGGTTAACGGGCTTGTTAAGAAATTTGGCGATTTTGTTGCTAACGATCATCTTAATTTTGATGTTTATAAGGGCGAGATTTTTGGCTTTCTAGGAGCTAACGGTGCAGGAAAGACAACAGCTATTCGAATACTATGTGGCTTGTCGGCACCTACATCAGGCACTGCTTTGGTAGCCGGCTACGATGTTGGCAGATATCCTGAAAAGGTTAAGTCTAAGATAGGTTACATGAGCCAGAAGTTTTCGTTGTACAATGATATGACTGTTAAAGAAAACTTTAGGTTTTATGGTGGCGTTTATGGCCTTTCTGCCAAAGAGATACGTGAAAAGACTAAGTTCTTTTTAAGTAAGCTGGATATGGTAAAAACACAGGATATGGTGCTTAAGGATATCCCACTTGGATGGAAGCAGAAACTGGCTTTTTCAGTTGCCAATATTCATGATCCAAAGGTTGTGTTTTTGGATGAGCCTACTGGTGGTGTTGACCCTATTACCCGGCGACAGTTTTGGGAATTGATATACGAAAAGGCCGATGAAGGTACTACTGTTTTTGTGACAACGCATTATATGGATGAAGCGGAGTATTGTGAAAGGGTTTCAATTATGGATGAAGGTAAAATTGAAGCACTTGACAAACCGTCGGTTCTTAAGAAAAAGTATAATGCCGATTCAATGAATGATGTGTTTATTAAAATTGTGAGGTAAAACGATGTTTGCATTTATAAAAAAGGAGTTTTTTCACATATTCCGCGACTACCGGACTATGATGATTATCTTTGGGATGCCGCTTGTAATGGTGCTGCTTTTTGGCTTCGCTATTACCAATGATATCAATAATGCACGTATCGCTATTCTTGATAATTCAAAAGACAATGTTACCCGGGAAATAACACAAAAACTTATCTCTTCCGGCTACTTTATCCTTGAGAAGAATCTCAGTAATATTAATGAGATTGAAGATGCCTTTAAAAAAGGTGTTGTTAAAGAAGTTGTGGTTTTTGAGCCTGATTTTGCTGCAAAGCTTGTTAGTGACAGAAAAGCGTCAGTACAGCTTATTCTGGATGCTTCTGATCCTAACACTGCTAATATCATAGGGTCTTACACGGAAGGTATTATCAAACTGTATACACTTGAAATGCTGAGGAATTCAAACAATATACCTTTGAATATTAATGTTGACAGCAGAATGTACTACAACCCGGAATTGCTAAGTGTTTATATGTTTGTTCCGGGTATTATAACGGTGTTGCTAATGCTGATATCGGCAATGATGACTTCAATTTCAATAGCCAGGGAAAAAGAACAGGGTACAATGGAAGCACTTCTGGTGTCGCCCTTAAGACCTGTGCAGATAATAATTGGCAAAGTAACACCATATATTGTTTTGTCGTTTATCAACCTGATAATAATATTGCTTCTTGCGAAATTTGTGTTTGCTATGCCTGTGCAGGGAAGTATATTATTGCTTTTGGCTGAGAGTCTTCTGTTTATAATAATGTCGCTGGCGTTGGGTATATTTATATCTACAGCCAGTAAAACACAACAGCAGGCTATGTTGTTATCCATGGTGGCTTTAATGCTTCCTACAATATTACTTTCGGGGTTTATTTTTCCTGTCAAAAACATGCCGTGGTTGTTGCAGATGCTTAGTCATATTATGCCATCAAAGTGGTTTATTATTATCATTAAAAACATAATGCTGAAGGGTACAGGACTGGCTTATTTCTGGAAAGAAACATTAATAATTGCTGGCATGACGGTATTCTTTATTGCACTTAGCGTGAAGAAATTTAAGGTAAGGTTGTAAGTCTGATGTTCAATGTTTAAAGTTAAGGTTGGGATGAGAACGCTGTTTTATTTATTACAAAAGGAGTTTATTCAGATATTCAGGGACAAATCAATGTTGCCTATAATATTTGTTGTGCCTGTGCTTCAGCTTTTGGTTTTGTCATTTACTGCTACATTTGAGATTAAGAACATTGATTTGGTGATAGTAGATAATGATAAAACACCTGTCTCGCGTGACCTTATCGGGAAGTTTTCAGGATCTCCGTTTTATAGATTCAAAGGTAATGCCACTACATTTGAACAGGCAAAGCAGATGTTGCGAAGTGCTGAAACCGAACAGATAATTGTTATTGAACCAGGCTTTGAGCAAAATCTGGTAAAGGAAAAGAAAGCCAATATTCAAATAATAACCGACGCTATCAACGGAAGTGCTGCAAGTATGATGATGGCTTACGCTCAGTCTATTATTAGTGATTTTAACATTAATATTATTATTGAGTCTGATCCGTTGATTATTGCAGGAATACCTGTGAAAACAGATAAATTGTTCTGGTATAATCCTGAATTAAACTATATTACTTATATGGTACCCGGAATACTCGTGCTTCTTGTTACTATTATTGGTATGTTTTTAGGGAGTATGAACCTTGTTAAAGAAAAGGAAATAGGTACTATTGAACAGATAAATGTTACGCCAATACGTAAATGGCAGTTTATTGCAGGTAAGCTTATCCCTTTCTGGATTATCGCAAATATTGATCTTGCTATTGGATTATTGCTTGCTTATTTTGTTTTTGGAATTCCTATTATCGGCAGTGTTGGATTGTTGTTTTTTGTGGCTTCAGTGTACCTCATGGGGGTGCTTTCTCTCGGACTACTTATATCAACAATGGCTAACACAATGCAGCAGTCGATGTTTATCGGGTGGTTCTTTCTGGTGGTGTTTATTCTGATGAGTGGGTTGTTTACGCCTATTGAGAGTATGCCCGACTGGGCGCAGAAGCTCAATTATGGTAACCCGGTTGCATACTTTATTAAGATAAACAGAATGATTATGCTAAAAGGCTCAGGATTTTATGACATTAAAAATAGTATCATTGTTCTGGCTGGCTTTGCTGTAGTGCTTTTTAGTTTCGCAATCAGGAGATACAGGAAAACAATTTAGCAAATTGTAATCTTACAAATCAACACAAATAATAATATTATTTTTTCTTCTCCTGTTGTTCGATTTCAGGATTTTTCAGCTCTTCAAGCTTTTTACATGTGGTTAGTTCTGGCTTAAGTTTCTCCACAAGTATATAAAAATCATCAAGTTGGTTAGTACTGTTATAACGTTTTCTTATCTCTTTTGAAAAGAAGCCTATTTGTTTATTTAAATTATCAAATTCAACTTTTTGCATTTTGTCATCCGTATTGTTGTCTTTTTGCATCTGAGCAATTTTGTACTCACACTCAATATTGGCCATTGCATAAGCATCCAGTTCCATTCTTTCTTTTGAAATGGTATTATCATCTGCTTTTTTGCTTGTGGCACAAGATGTTGCAATAATAACTAAAGATAAGATTATAATATTCTGTATAGTTTTCATTGTAAGTTTCTTTTCTGCAAAAGTAAATTAAAAGTCAGAAAGTATAACGTATTATAGTTATGTTTAGTGTTCAAAATTGTTGGATATCCATGTCGAATTTCTATTACATATTGTTTTACCTGCCGGGACTTGTGAAATTGCATCTTTTATGAAGAGATATTATAATCCTGATGCGCATCAAAACAAATCCTGATGCGCATCAAAACTGATCCTGATGCGCATCAGAAACCATCCTGATGCGCATCAGAAAGTTATTTCGAGCTGTGTCACCAAGTGTTTTTACAAGACAAAATGGGTAAAATCACAAGAGGGAATCTGTAATATCTTTGTTAAGAAATGTGTTACCTTTTCACGATTTCCATGGCTGTTCTTACACCATCAGCAGCACTGGAGATAATACCACCGGCATAACCACTACCTTCACCAATAACAAAAAGGTTACTGAAATTAGCACATAGTCCGTCCTTCTCTTTATCGACCTGAATAGGTGCTGAAGTCTTGCTTTCCAGACCCATTATATTACCGGTTTCGAAGCCTTTTATCTTCCTGATAAAGTCTTTCATACCGTTACGCATTGCTTTTTCCACTTTATCAGGCAGCATTTCCCAGAAAGGGGCATTGATAGTACCAAGCGGATAGCTTGTTTCTTTAGGCTCTTTTGTAATCTTTTTATTCAGAAAATCTTTAATGGTGCATATGGGAGCTTTATAACCCTTTGAAAAGTTGAAGAAACTATTTTCCAGATGCTCCATCCAATCGAGAGATTCACTTGCCGAAACATCTTTGCCAAGAAGATTAGATAAATTTACCGAAGCAACACAAGCTGCATTTGCAAAATTATTGTCGCGTTCGTAGAGGCTCATACCGTTAACAATATTAGATTCAGTCACAGCAGAAGCCGGAACAACAACACCTCCAGGGCACATGCAAAATGAGTAAATATGTTCATTACCATCACCTTTGGATGTTAGTCTGTATTCAGCAGCTTTTACTCCCGGAATGTGTTTAATACCCCATTGCGCCAGATTTATCACTTCCTGATAGTGCTCCATTCTGCTGCCGATAGCAAAATTCTTAGCATGGAAACCAACACCGTTACGCATTAGCATCCTGTAGGTATCATATGCTGAGTGACCTGGTGCTACAAGAAAATAGTCGGCTTCAAGTTCCCCGGCTGAAGTAATAGCTTTAGTAACCTTCCCGGAAGACACTTTGATATCTTCAAGTTGTGTTTCGAAAAGTATCTCTCCGCCAAGGGAAATATACTTGTTTCTCAGATTTTCTACTATTGCTTTCAGGTTATCGCTACCCAGATGGGGATGTGTCATGTAAAGGATTTCCTCTGGTGCACCGGCTTCAACGTAAGTGTTAAGGATAAAGTTCTTTTCCAGAGAGATGCGTTTGCTGCGCGATGTTAGCTTGCCATCTGAAAAGGTACCTGCACCCCCTTCACCAAAAGCGTAGTTGCTTGTGGGGTTGAAAATGCCTGTTGATTCGAAATTGCTGATATCATTCCCACGTTTTTTAACTTCTGTCCCTCGTTCTATTATTGTGGTTTGGAATCCTGCTTTCTGTAAAACATAAGCGGCAAAGAAACCCGCGGGGCCGCTGCCTGTAATTACAATACTTTTGTTTCTTTTTTTGTATGGTATTTCATGGGTTTCGTCCTTGGTTTCAATATTCTCTTTAATAGCATCGGAGGTTACCAGCAGTTTTATTTGCCAGTGGATATTGCTTTTTTTACGGGCGTCCAGACTTTTATTATCAATTTTATAAGTAAACTCCGGAGTTTTAAGGATTTTCTCAACAGCCTTATTGAGCATCCAGTCGTTATAGCCCGCCGGCATTTTTATTTGAAGTACACGTTGTCCCATCTGGCAAATGTATGGTAAACTGTTAGATGATTTCAATTTCACAAAAATATTTCCTAAGAAGTTGACTATTAAACATAAAATATTTATTTTTGATGCAAACTCATAAAATGATTATAAGGTTAATAAATATTCTAATTGAAGTTATACTTTCTTGTCAACCAAATAGACGCAACTTAAGTGGTTGTAATACAGCAGTGTCTGTGAGGGGGGGTATATAGAAAGAAATCCAGACATGTTTTATTTATTAACACTGTTGTCCGATAAAAAATTAAGAGAAGGGAGATCCTAAGATACTCCCAACTCTTTTTAGTATTTTTGGTTTTGCGAACTTAAAATACTAAGATGTATAAAACTACACATTTTTTCGGCACATCGGTATTCGGACAGCTGATTTCATTAATTGACTCAACAATTGTATCAGCAAGTGCAAAGAAGCACAATTCTGACCACTACGTTAAGAAATTCAAGACAAAAGATCACTTGATAAGTATGCTATTCTGTTCATTTGCAAAGTGTACGTCACTCCGTGAAGTAAGCGGTGCAATGCTTGGCTTATCAGGCAAGACAAAGCATTTTCAATTGAACCATATTCCAAAGAAAAGCACGCTTTCTGATGCAAATAAACGACGTAATGCAGATGTCTTTGGTAATATCTACAATTTGCTTCTTAAAAAGTATGGTCATTTTATCTCGGACAGCAGGATTAAAGACATGATAAATAAGCAGATAGAGATTATTGACAGTTCAACAATCAGTCTTTTCAAGGATATACTAAAATGTGTTGGCCGAAATCCGCACAACGGTAAGAAGAAAGGAGGAATAAAACTTCATACCGTAATTAATGTTGATGAAGCTGTACCAAAATTGGTTTGGTTTTCCAGTGCTGCCACTCATGATCATATGATTCTGAATAAACTCAAACCCGATACAAATACTATCTATGTTTTTGACAAGGGATATAATGACTATAAGGCTTTTGACAAATTTACTAACTCTAAAACAGGCTTTGTTACTCGTATAAAAGACAATGCAGTTTATGACACAATAACAGACAATGAAATTGATGATCGCATACATTGCGGAGTTGAAAAGGATGAAGTCATTGAAGTTCAGATTAAAACCGATATTGGAACTAAGCCTCTGAAGTTGCGTAAGGTTATATTCTATGACAGAGCGCTCAAAAGGCGCTTTGAGTTTTTAACCAATCTTTTTGAAATGAGAGCCGATTTGATTGCAGCCATTTATAAATTACGCTGGCAGATAGAGCTACTGTTCAAGCAATTGAAACAGAACTTCCCGCTGAAATATTTCCTTGGAGATAATGAGAATGCCATTAAAATACAGATATACTGTGCTTTGATAGCAAACTTGTTAATGACCGTTATACAAAAGAGTCTTAAACGATCGTGGGCATTCTCTAACCTGGTAAGTTTCTGTAAGATTCATCTTTTCAATTACATTCACCTGGTTAGGTTTCTTGAGAATCCGGATAAAGATTGGCAGAAAACCTATGATGAATTAATGCAACCAACGCTATTTTAGGGGGCTTACTTTTCAAATTGAACAAATTGAAGATTTTAATGCGTTGTGATTCAGACTTTTGAAAAACTAAAAAATTAAATTTGTATTTTTATCGGACACTATTGATTTATTAATTATAATTGGTTAAGAATAATTATCTTTTTTATATGCAAGAATAAGTTTGATGGGATTATTCCTATGTGTTTTTGTGCATGGGAATTTAATAGACCAAAACCAAGCTATATTAATTTTAAATTTAATAGAATTGTTATGAAAAAAATAATTAAATTATGTATTATTCTTTTAACATTTACCTGCTTGTTAAACTCATGTAAAAAAGAAGTAGTTGAAGTTAAAAATATTGATAATAAAGCTGAAGATCTTATACATCGGATAAATAATTTTACACCTGAAATAAAATCTATTGGTGTTACGTACAAAAATTATGTAAATTATTTAGAATCTTTGAAAGAACAAAAATCAAGTTTTGAAGATCAAAGAATTGATACTTCATTATGGAATATGGAAACATATCTAAACAATAATTATGGGTTTCGAGATACTAATACTTGTTATAAGTTTACTGACATTATGGATACTGTTTCATTTAATATAAAAGACTATAGTGATGGTATTCCCATTATTGATGGAAGTGAATTAAACACTTTTTTTACAGATTTGCAAACCGAATATTCTATTGAGAACTCTGATACTGATAATGAATATTTTTGGTGTAATATAATTGAGGTTGATCATATCGCTGATGGCAAAGCATATGTTGTTGTTAGGTCGGTTACAGTATATTATTATTATGGTGTTTATCCTCCTGGCTGGAATCCAAATAACTTTCCTGATTACACATGTATGAAAGCTGCAGAATATGGTGATTGCGATGGTAAATATTGGAGAGGGGCACATAATGAGTATGAATGGAGATATGAGTTACACGCAGCTCAAACAAATGTACATTATATTTATGTTTATTACAATATGTTTTGGAAGACTCCTCTAACTTATGGTGTGTTTCCTGGAGAATTGTGGGAAATTAATTATAATTGGCCGGGTTATGTTTTAAATACGAGCTTACCAGCGGATGAATTGAATAGTTATCTTCAATCAACAAAAGATCTAATTGATCGTTTTAACCCAAATGGTAATTCAGACATGTATCTTGGCAATCTCGATGTTGTATACTATAGCCAGAATACAGTACCTCCTTATTGTTTTTCACATGCAGTAGAGTTTTATATATATAGGAGGTATTATATTGCTAATCCTGATTAATAATAAATTAATTTATAAAGAGTAAGAGTATTTCTATGAGAACTGAATTTATAAAAGAGAAATTTAAAATGACTATAAAGAAAAGAGAGTTTAAGTCGATTTATAAATCATTCTCATTATGTCTAATTTTTATTGTTATCGGCGAAGTGCTTTTTGGTCAGAGTAAGATTTATTCTCTAAATGATACTTTGGATCAGGTAATTATAGAAAGGACAGATTTATATTATAATGACTGTTATTACTTCATTTATAAATCAGGAGTTGTTTCTGAGGTGAGTAACCCCTTTTTATTTGGAGTAGTCGGGTATACTGAATATTTGATGGTTCTTGACAATGATCTGAGATTTGTTGATTCTGTTAAACTTGATAGCGTACCCGGCTACTATTTGTCTGCCTACTTCATGTTAGCCTATAATGATACTATTTATATTGCCGGACAGGCAATAAAGCCGGATACTTCTGATATACAGTTTTTTTTGTCTGCATATAGTAATTCTTTGGATTTATTATTTACTAGACTTTATGGAGATACAACACAGATTGAATTATTGTCAGATTTTTTAGTTAATAACAATGGGAATATAGTGTTAAGTGGAAAAATTCCTTCTTTTAATAATTGGTGGCTTGATCATATTTTGTTATATAAATGTAATAGAAACGGTGAAGTTTACCAGATTGTTAATGATACATCATGGCATTTAAGAAATGTTAAAATACTACAGTTTGAAGGAACAAATAACTATCACTTTATTTCATATAGTAATGGTATTTATTTCACAGATTCGGTATTTAACCAAATTGGTTGGGAGAGACCAGGTTATTTTGATTGGTTTCTTCCATATTATAATACTAGTTGGTATAATGATTCTAGCTATTTTCATATCGGAATGGCTGTTCAGGTTTATGCAAAAAATAGTAATTCAAATGATATTGAATATAGCGAAGATATTACATATTATTTGTTAAATAGTAATGAGAAGCCTTGTGATTCTGGCTTTATTAAATTAGAAGAGACAATGGATGCTCCCGGTGGGGCTCAATATCGTGAACCTAATCTTTATTATGGAGGCATTCAAAATGTAGATTATTCGTCTGGATCGTTTACTCAAGTTCTAAATAATGTTATCGTCAGGTCATTTAACTATAATGAAGAGTTGATAAATTGGGATTTTACTTTTGGTGGTGATGCAAATTATGAAATGACAGGATTATTAGTCACTGAAAATAATGAGACAATAGTGTTTATCAATGTATATGATTGGATTGATAACCCAAGGTATGAAAGGGATATTGTCATTTTAAAAGTTGACAGTAATGGAGTGATTGTTGGAAGCAACAAGTTAATAAATAGAGGGCTTTTCATTAATGTATATCCTAACCCAGGAAAAGACCAACTGATGATACATTCCAGTATTGATTGTGGCGATATATCAATCATTAACATGGCTGGGAAGTCTTACTTTGAAGAATCATTTATTAATGGACAACTAAGTATTAATACTAGTTTCTTAAGAAAAGGAATATATATTATACATTTAGAAGATAATAAAAATGAAATCAGACAAAATGTAAAATGGATCAAACACTAAAAAAGCCGGCTTATTACTGAAACCGGCTTTCGTTTTGGTTGATGTTTAATTTATGTTTACATACTCATAAATTTCAAATACTATCTGCTTTTCTCGAATGTGCTGCGAATATTTAATCCATTTTCTGAAATGATATTCACAATATACAGCCCTGTTTTGTAAGTGCTGATATCGAGATTTACCTTTTGCTGATTGCCAGTAGAGATGCCTTCAACCTGGTTCATTACCTGACCTAACGTATTATAAACTACTACGTGATACTTTTCTCCTATATTTTGGTTGAATACAATATCAACATGTGAGGTTGCAGGATTAGGATAAACAGCAATGGCATCAGCATCATTTTCATCAATGCCAATACAATTATCGATGGTAACGCTGAAATCAGCTGAAACACCGGAGCACTCATTGGCAGTAGATTCAAGTACCTGAACTGTACCTGTACCCGGATCACCCCATAATACAGTAATCATAGCAGTACCAGCACCGGAAGTTATTTCCCCGCCTGTTACAGTCCATTCATAGTTATTGCCGGTTGTTTCTTCAACAGAATACTCACCAGTTTCATCATTACAAACTAATTCGTTACCAGTTACAACAGGAGTTGGAGTATTTTCAACTACAATTTCAGTTGCATCACTAACAGGACCATCACCACAATCATTACCACCCTGAGCAGTAAGATAAGCAGAGCCGCTGAAGTCTTCGCTCCACTGAATATCAGCATTGAAGTTGTTGCTTAAAACAGTACCTGCTTCCACAGGAGTGAGATCCCAATAAATAGTATCTGCATATTCAACAGTACCTACTTCAACATATGAAATAGTATCATTACATACTATAGGAGATGCAGTAGGTTGTGCAGGTTGTGCAGGAGTATCCAGGTAATAAATCCATGGTGTTCCATACATTTGGTTACTACATGTTGTATTTGTTCCTGTTACAGAATAAGTTCCTTCTGCATTATGATATCCAAAGCTGAGAGCGCCACCTGTACCTGCAAGTACAGTTCCGGTAGAAACGCCGTCGAGGAATAGTTCATAATCAGTATCTGTTTCAGAGCCATCCTGTGTAATTTCAAGACCCTCACTACCTTCACAAATGCCACCACCTTCACTAAGTTGGAATCCAAGAGGAGTATAATTACTTGTACAGCTCAAAGGAGTTGACCATGTACCTTCACCGCAGTAGTTGTCAGCCCTTACGGAGATAGTATAGTCGCCGGTATATGAGCTGGATGGTGCAAATGATGCTTCAATACCGTTTGGTGTTAATGTTCCGGCATTTGAAGGAGATACCTGCCATACATAAGTGTCAGTAAGAGTAACAGGGTTTGTTGTATATGTTGTAGTTCCTGAATTACAGATTACTGTCTCGCCGGTAGGCTGATCAGGCTGAACAGGTGCAACAATAACTTCAATCATATCAGGCTGTGTTAGTGAACTGGTTGTTGTACCGTCAGTAACTTCAAGAGTTACATCATAAGTACCTTCTGATGGGTAAGTTACCACAGGATTTTCCTCTGTTGAAGTAGCAGGATTGCCACCTTCAAAGGTCCAGTTCCATGATGTGATAGAGCCAGCAGAAAGATCGGTAAATTGTACTGTATTACCAGCACAAACCTGACTAAGGTCTGATGCGAAGTTTGAATTAGCCTGATCGGGTTCAAGATCGAGAAGCATAACACTGGCAGAATGCAGTACATACTTATTGTCATCATCCTGTATCCATGCTATAAGTTCACAATTTGAATCAACCCATGTGTTATCAAAAGTAAAAGAAAGATTTACATCCTGAGTATTACCACTTGTAAAGGAAACAGCAGTGCCATTTTCATCAGGTGCCATTAGACGTTCACAATATTCGATTAATGATTGTCCTTGCCAGCTATAGGCAATATCTGTTTCAGTTAAGGCAAAACGTACTTTGAGATTTGATCCGCTATAAGTACCAAATTTCTCCACACGCACAACAACATCATAACTAGTACCTGTATTATCCCCATAAATTTCCACAGAAAAATTACTCTGAATAGCCATTCGTGAATTAACAATAGGTAAATAAGAGCTGTACATACTATTTGTATTACTACCACCACTTACTTCATTGTATTCACCATCGAATTGAGCTGTAGGATAACCTGTAATGTTGTAATATGAATTACGTGCAGCAGCTTCAGGTGTATTAAACGGGTCACCTGAATTGTAAGAGTGGTATTCAATTCCAGCTACAGGATCACCATTTGTATAGAGGTCATGTAGTCCCATAGCTGCTCCCGGGCAATAGGGGCAGCCTGTACCTGTTCCAACTTCGACCAGAACAAGCTCACGGTTGATCTGTGCTGTTAATGAGGTTATAGCAAGAGCAATAACCCAAAAAGTGAGTAGAATTTTTTTCATGTTAATCTTCTTTTTATGTTAAATGATAAATGTTGCGTCTAATTTCTACAAACATAATAATTTATAGTTTCTAATATAATTATTATTTTTATTTGAAAAAAGTACACCTTATATATATATATTAACACGTGACAACCTTACATTAAAAAAAGTTGTCTTTTCGTATTTTATATTATAAAAGATGTACTTTTGCGCGCTTTTTAAATGTAAATAAGAGTATTAATGTAGTAAGTTGAATAACAGTAAAATATACAGCTATGGCATTTATTCAGAAAGATAAGATTTTCAGTAGGAGATGGCTAATTAATTATAGTCTGATTTTAATCGGTGCTTTTATAATGGCATCGGGTTTTGTATTATTTATAACCCCGTATAAAATTGTACCGGGTGGTGTTTATGGTATTTCCATTGTAATACATTACATGCTTGGAACACCTGTTGGTTTAACAGCTCTTTGTTTTGATATTCCACTTACAATTATTGGAATTAAGATACTGGGCCCAAGGTTTGGAATGAAAACGGTTGTTGGATTCTTCGCGACAGCGATATTTATGGATTCCATTACATATCTTTATGGTATAGAACCATTGGTACAGGATGATGCTTTATTGTCATCAATCTTTGGTGGTTTGTTTATTGGTCTGGGTTTAGGCTTGATATTCAAAGCCAAGGCAACATCTGGTGGCTCTGATATTGTTGCTATGATTATCAGTAAATACACGAAATGGCCTCTGGGGCAGCTGATGATAATTGTGGATTCGGTTATTGTAATAATAGGTTTAATCGCATTTAAAGACTGGCGTATTCCATTGTATTCTCTTATTGTAATATTTATTACAGGAAAGGTTGTAGATGTGATACTTGAGGGTATTAGCTATGATAAGGTATTGTTTATAATATCAGACAAAGCTCTGGAGATTCGTGATAAGATTGTTACTGATCTGAACAGGGGTGGAACATTTGTAAATGGCAGGGGAATGTTCAATGATAACGAGAAAACTATTATCTTTACGGTCGTAACACGTCGTGAAATGTCGATGTTGCATGAGTTTATTCATGAAATTGACCCACATGCATTTGTTACTGTGCTGGATTCTAAGGAAATACTTGGTAACGGTTTCAAATCATTGAAAGATAAAGTAACTGAATAGTTACGCATTAAATAATTAATTTTTCGACAAGGCCTTCTTTTGAGGGCCTTTTTTTATTGTGAGTTATGTAGAGATTGAAAAAGATTTTCTTTAATATTAAAGTATTTTTGACTTACGTCCTGTTTTTTTCAATAATTTTACGAGCAAACAAATATCAAATAAATGGGAAATTTTAAATCATCAGAAGAAGTACTTGAATTTGCTATTGCTGCTGAGCAGGATGCAATTAATTTTTATTCAGATTTATATAACCAAACACAAGATAAGCATATGAAGACTGCCTACCGTGAATTTATTGTGGAAGAAAAGTCTCATAAGCAAAAGCTACTTAAGCTAAAAAGTGAAGGTATAAATGATAAGATTGAGATCACTAAAATTGCAGATTTGAAGATATCAGACTATCTGCCACAGGAAATAGCATCAGAAAATATGGAATACAAGGATGCTCTTGTTGTAGCCATGCATAAAGAGAAAGCAGCCTTTCGATTATACACAGATTTGGCACGTTTATCAGATAATGAAGATCTTAAGAGACTATTTTTGTTCCTGGCAAACGAGGAAGCTAAACATAAACTTATGTTTGAGACAGAATATGATGATATGGTTTTGAAAGAAAATTAATAGTTTCTTCCTTAATCAAAACCTTACAATACAATAATCAATTGAAAAAATAACGGATAACGTCATTTCCATTGGCGAATATCAATAATCCCAGTAGCAGTACCATTCCAACAACCTGAGCGTACTCCATAAATTTATCGCTTGGCTTGCGTCGTGCAATGATCTCATATAACAAGAACATAACGTGACCACCATCGAGAGCGGGAATAGGTAGTACATTCAGAATAGCAAGCATAATAGAAAGAAATGCTGTTAAGCGCCAAAAGCTTTCCCAGTGCCATTGTTTAGGGAAAATACTTCCAATTGTCATAAAGCCACCCACACCTTTGTAAGCTGTTTCAGAAGTAAATATCAGCTTTAATTGCTTAAGATAGCTATCAATACCATCGATAGTACGTGAGAACCCGGCTGGTATTGCTTCAGCGAATGAGTAATTTATCTTACTGAAATCAAATAATTCTTCAGGGTGCATAGGATAAACACCAATAAGTCCATCCTCTCCAAGAGTTATAGGATAGTTAATAGTGTCTGCATTTCTTATTACAGAGATAATGACATCTTCATTTTTGTGCTTGGTAATTTCAGAACGGAAATCCATAAAATAGGGACAGCTAAAATCATTAATAGCAATTATTTTATCACCCTTAATAATCCCTGCAGTCTCAGCCGGTGAATTTTTTGAAAATTCATCAGCAATAAAAGGGATTCGTTGTGAGAAAATAGGAGCTCTGTGGCTTAAGAGTTTCTCTAAATATTCTTCTGATATAGGGATGAACACTTTTTCGTTATTTCTCAGTACTTCAACAGATTTAACTTTATCAAGGACAAGTTTTGAAGGGATTTTAGCAAAATGCTCAACATAATTACCATCGAGTGAGAGTATCTTATCACCATTGGCAAATCCCATTTCCATTGCAAGGGAGTCGACTCTGAGTCCGAATTTGTTTGCTTCATTGGTGCTTAAATATTCGTCGCCCCAAAAAGTAAGCATACCTATATATATAATAAAGGCCAGAACAACATTCATAATAACCCCACCAAGCATAATGATTAATCGTTGCCATGCAGGTTTTGATCTAAACTCATAAGGCTGTGGTGGTTGTTTCATGACTTCTTTGTCCATAGACTCATCAATCATACCGGCAATTTTAACATAACCCCCCAGAGGAAGCCAACCCATGCCGTATTCAGTACCTTTATAATTGAATTTAAATATCGAAAACCACGGATTAAAAAACAGATAGAATTTTTCTACACGTGTTTTGAAAATCTTTGCAGCTGCAAAATGTCCGAACTCATGTACAATAACAAGAATT
Organism: Bacteroidales bacterium; assembly: GCA_963676635.1. Lineage (GTDB taxonomy): Bacteria > Bacteroidota > Bacteroidia > Bacteroidales > F082. The sequence goes on along the minus strand of OY781105.1, from coordinate 2,172,837 downwards.
GAAAGACTTAATATAAGTTGTAATACCTGGATAAGTATGTCCATTTATCTATTTCGTTAGTTTGTTTATTATATCTTTTGCTTTTTCCCTCGTAAGACTGTCTGTAACCAAAAGAGCATCCAGATCAGGAGATGAGATGTGTGTAACAATAGTCATGCATTTTTCAACGATTGTGGATATATCTGTAAAGCTAATTTCTCCTGAAAGGAAAGAGCTCACAGCCACATCATTAGAAGCATTAACCACACAAGGCATATTACCACCTGTTTTAAGAGCTTCAAAAGCGAGTGCAAGATTACAAAATTTTTTAATATCCGGCTTTTGAAAACTAAAGTTGCCTATTTCAGTAAGGTCAAACCTGGAGTATTTGTTTTTATGTCTTTCCGGAAAAGTAAGAGCATATTGAATAGGAATCTTCATGTCATGATAACTTAGTAACGCTTTAATGGTACCATCCACAAAATAAACCATAGAATGAATAATGCTTTGAGGGTGAACAATAACATCAATCTGTGAAGCATTAAGGTCAAACAGCCAGCTTGCTTCAATAGCCTCCATACCTTTGTTCATAAGCGTTGCGGAATCCACACTCACTCTGTTTCCCATATTCCAGTTTGGGTGAGCTAAAGCATCTTTTGGTTTAACATATTTCAATTGTTCATAAGAAAAGTTAAGAAACGGCCCGCCTGATGCGGTGAGTACAATCTTTTCTATTTCATTATCTCTTTCACCCAACAGGCACTGAAAAATTGCAGAATGCTCTGAATCGACAGGAATAATTCTTGCTTTATTGCTGATAACTGCGTCTTTGATGATTTTACCAGCGACAACAAGACTTTCTTTATTGGCTAATGCTATTGTTTTGCCATTTTTTACGGCAGCCAGTAACGGTTTAAGGGCATGTATCCCAACAATACCCATAACAATAATATCAATGGTACTCATAGAAGTAACCTGACAAAGAGCTTCATCACCGGCATAGACTTTAATATCAGTTCCCTCAAGACTATCACGTACAATTGCATACCACTCAATGTTTGATATGACAACAACATTAGGTTTGTACTTTAAAGCCTGTTTAATAAGGAGCTTGTAATTATTGTGAGCAGTTAGTACCTCAACTTCAAAATTCTCATTTTCATCAATTACCTGTAGAGATTGTGTACCAATGGAGCCCGTTGAACCAAATAATGCTACCCTTTTTATCATAAAATATTAGTTAAAGAGTATGTATTCCTCCGGATTAACAGGACGACCGTTTTCCCACAGTTCAAAATGAAGATGCGGTCCGGTAGTTAATTCCCCCGATTCTCCGCTTATTGCAATTGGTTCACCTGCCAGCACATGGTCACCTTCCTTTTTTAAAAGAACAGAATTATGTTTGTAAACAGAAATAAAGTTTCTGTCGTGTTGTAATCCAATTATATATCCTGTTTCCAGAGTCCAGCCGGAAAAGATAACAGTTCCTTCTAAAGTTGCTTTCACAGCTTCGTTATGAGTTCCTGCAATATCCACACCGAAATGACCATCCATAATATTAAAACGGGAAGTAATAATTCCATTTAGTGGTGTAAAAAAATTAAAGCTTCTTACGGAAGAATTTGAAGTACCTTTTAATTTGCCTCCTTCTGTAAAATATAAATTATGCAGGCTTTGGTTCTCAAATTCATTTCTTAATACACTGTCGTTTTTGGACTTATGAATACTAATAGTATCGTAATGATGATCTTCAAGACCAACATCAGAATAATCCTGAATATATGCTGAATCATTAAAGATACCCATTAATCCTTCAATATATCTGTTTTTAATCTCAATATCCTCCAGCAATGAGTCGGCAAGGATGTTCAAACTATACAATTGTCGTTTGTCCTCTATATCTGGGTAACCAGGAATAAATGTCCTTAAATTTGTATTAGCAATAAGGATAAAAGTTAAAGCAGTAAAAAGAATACTAATACTAAGCAAAGTAAAAAAAACATTGATTCTGGTTAATCTGATAGATAGTCTTTCCTCGAAAGTCTGATCATTAAAGATAACCAGTCTGTACTTGCTACGCAGGTTCTTATACCACTTCTTTTTATTTGATCTGTTTTTGACCATTTCGGATGCAAAGGTAGAAAATCAAACATTATAAACACTGTTAATATTTGTAAAACAAAATTTATTATTCTATCCGGGCAATTGGTTGGTAGAAAATTACATCTTTTCTCAAACAAATTATTAATAATTGTAGTTTTTCTTCAAAGTCTAATTATTTTTGCCCTTTATAATATGTAATAAATTATCATTATTTAAGTTATTAGGATAAAAAAACAACTGTGAGGATATTCAGGTCATACTCTTTCATTGTGTTGCTAACAGGTTTTTTGGCTTTGTTAACCATCAGTTCATGTTCTACAAAAAAGAATACATGGACCAGAAGGCAATACCACAGTTTGACATGTCATTACAACGTATACTGGAATGGAATGATAAGTCTTGATGAGGGCGAGAAGTTGCTTGAGGAGAAGGTTGTAGATAATTATGATAAGGTTTTGCCTGTATATAATTATGGTACTAAGCAGGATGCTTCAACTATCAATCCCAAAATGGACAGGACCATTAAGAAGGCCTCAATAGGGATTCAGCGGCATTCAATGCAGTTTGGTGGTAAAGAACTTAACAAGTGGGTGAGAGAAAGCTATATAATGATGGGGGAAGCCCATTTTTATAAGCAGGATTACACAAGTGCACGACGTGTATTTGATTATGTTGCAAAGGAATATGAATCTTATCCTATTCATTATGAGGGCTTGTTATGGTTAGCCAAGACTTATGTACAGTCTGAGAGGTATGAGAAAGCAGAAGCAGTTTTAAATCTCCTTCAAAGTAAACTTAATGAGATTGATTTTCCACGTGAAGTAGAGAAACAATTACCTCTTGTGTATTCTGACTTTTACATTGCAAAAGAAGATTATAATAACGCATATCCATTTTTGGAGAGAGGTCTTGAGTTATCAAATAGTAATGAGATAAACACCAGAATATATTTTATTCTAGGACAGATTAATCAGATGGAAGGAAGCTATGAAACAGCCTCTGATTATTATGATAAGGTTGTTAAGCATAATCCACCTTATATTATGTCTTTTACAGCTCGTATGAACATGGCAAAATGTTATGCAGAAGGAGCGGGAGATAGTAAGTATATAAATAAGGTGTTACTTAAGATGGCTGATGAGGACAAAAATGTGGAATATCTTGACCAGATATACTATGCCCTTGCCAATATTGCATTAACCGATGAGAATGATACTCTTGCTATTCATTATTTGAAAAAAAGCGTAAGTACCAGTGTGAGTAATGCTGCTCAGAAAACAACATCAGCGTTGGATCTTGCTAATATGTATTTTGACAGAGCCAATTATGAAGGTGCACAAAAGTATTATGACACTACTGCTATGGCTTTACCAACAGATTATCCTAATTATGATGAGATAATGAAAAAGACCGAGATCCTATCGGAGTTAGTGACATATGCACAAACAATAAAATATCAGGATAGTCTGCAAAGGTTAGCAATGATGGATACAGCCACATTAAATACATTAATAGATGGCATGATTGCAGATTATGATAAAGAGCAGGAAAGGATAGAAGAAGAAAAAGAAAGAGGAGGCACATATTTTATAGATAATAATCGAAGTAGTTCAACCAGTCAATCGCTTAGTGGTGGTTGGTATTTCTATAATCCTACAGCCCTTAGTAGGGGACGTACTGAATTTAAAAGAAAATGGGGTGATAGAAAACTGGAAGATATGTGGTTTTTAAGTGATAAACGTGCTGTTATGCAGGGATATGAGGAAGGATTGGCAGATGAAGGCGCTCTGAATGACAGCATTGACAGTACTGCCGTTGCCACTGAACAAAGGGTGTCGAATCCACGCGACAGGAATTATTATCTTCAGGATATACCAGATACACCGGAGAAAATGATAGTCTCTGACAGTTTGATGGTTGAGGCATATTCTAAACTAGCATATTTATATTTTGAAGAACTTAATGATACTATTCTTGCACGTGAGACATATCATGAATTTCAGGAAAGGTATCCTGACAATAAATACAGACTGGAAGCTTGGTATGCACTTTACAAAATATATTTTGAACATGAGGATACTGTAAATGCAAATCATTATGAAAGCCTTATAGTATCAAATTATCCTAATAGTAACTATGCAAAGGTTATTCAGGATCCTGATTACTTTATTAAGTTAAATAAAGCACAGAATGAAGCATCCAAACTATATGAAAGGGCGTACAAAGCCTTTACCCGAAATCAGTACTTCAGAGTTATTGATTATGCTGATGATGCTGTTAAACAGTTTCCGGAAGACACCACTACAATTCCAAAGTTTTTATACCTGAAAGCCATATCTATGGGAGCAGTGAATGTTGCAGATTCATTATATTATGCAATGCAGAATCTTGTTGCCAAATATCCAAACAGTCAGGTTAAGCCTATGGCACTATCTGTAATTCAGACTCTACGTCTTGAATATGGCCTTGGTCTTCCATCTGATACAATTGGAGGTGATAATGGTAAATTGTCAAGTGTTGAATCCATATATCAATATTCGCCAGATGAAATGCACCTTGTACTTATTGTTGCATCCACGGAAAGTGTTAATATCAATGCACTTAAGGTAAGAATATCTGATTTTGATAAAAAATACTTTAGTTTGAAAAGGCTTAGAGTTAAAAGTCTTATGCTTGATGACTCAAAAACTATTATTACTATTGGTAACTTTGATAATGCCGGAGAAGCCAGAAACTATTTGTTAGCACTTAAAAATGATGAATACGTTGTATCCGGGCTGAAGAATAAAGAAATATCAACATTTTCAATTTCTGCATCTAACTATCCGAAACTTTATAAGGATAAAAACGTAGGTTCATATTCTGAATTCTATGAAAAATATTATGATGGAAATTAAATATTAAGGGGATGGCTGTAAAGATAAACAAAAATGGCAATAGTGATAATCAGGTACCAAACCTGATAGCACAGGGGACTAATATTGTAGGTGATATTGTTTCTGAAGGAGATTTTCGTATTGAAGGATCAATAAAAGGGAAAATCCATGCCAAAGGACGAATAGTCATTGGTAAAAGTGGGAGTGTTGAAGGTGAGATAGTGTGTTTAAATGCAGATATATGTGGTAAGATAGAAGGTAAGATAGATGTGAAGGATCTTACTATCTTCAAGGCAACCTCATCTTTTAACGGAGAGATTATTACAAGTAAGATCTCAATTGAGTCAGGTGCTTTATTTTCAGGTTCATGTACTATGACAAAAGACAGAGCTAAGCAATAGCAAATAAGATAAATTTATCCGTTTTTTATATTACCTTTGTATTAAGCTACAGGTTAGGCAAATGCTTGTTCTTCCAATATTATTATTTATGGGTAAAAAGGAAAAGGAAAATATGCTAAAGTTTTATGCCAAGTATTCTACCTTAGGTTTGCAGATGGTTATTATCATTCTTGCCGGAGCTTTTGGAGGCAGGGAGCTTGATAATTGGCTGGAATTTGACTTTCCTGTTTTTACAGTTTCATTAACTATTCTGGCAGTTGTGATTTCTGTTGTTTATGGAACCAGAGAATTATTTAAAAATAATAACAATAAATCTGATGAAATTAATAAAAAGTAACAGGAAATTTCTAGTAGGCTTTACTGTATATTCATTTGGAGTTTTACTGTTAAGTCTTTTTGTTGAGTTCTTACTGCCATCGTTTGCAATAAGTATTGTATGGCCATTAATACTTTTATTTCTCTATTTATTTACTCTTGGAGCATATTTTTTACTTGCCAATTACATAGGTAGCAAACTTTCATCATTTGCAAACGCTTTTATATTGGTTAATTTTGGTCGGTTAATAATTTTTTCAATAATTATTGTGGTTTATTCAATAATCAGACATTCAGATGCAATATCATTTACACTTACATTTTTTGGTTATTACCTTATCTTAACCTCATATGAAATAATTGCCATATTTCGACTTCAAAAAAAATAAAGTATTAGCTTAAAAATATTTGTTGTAAACGAATTAAAATTTATACTTTTATCACGTAAAAACGCAATTTTAAAAAAAACTGTTGATTATGATTTATCAGGCGTCTGCAGAAGATTTTATTTATGTAGTATTAGCTATTTTGGGAATTGTATTCTCGATATACAATTCTAATAAAAAGAAGGCACTTAAAAGAACAGAAAAACAGAAAGATAAGTATAGCAGTCCGGAAACTTCTTCTTCATTTTTGGATAATCTTATTGAAGAAATGGGAATCAAAGAGGAAAGTAATAGTACATATTATAATTCGGATGAAGAGCCAATTCAAGATTTATCCGCTGACCCTTTAGATGATACAGATAATGAATCAGTAAAGATATTTTCTTATGATGATTATTACGAAGAAGGCAACTTTGAAAACGAAAAGGCTGTCTTGTTAAAAGAATCGGGTACAAACAACTTAGCGAAAACGAAAATAATTGCACACAAAAACACAAAGAATACAAAGAGAAACAAAAATACTATAGATTTGCGCAAAGCTGTTATTTACTCTGAAATACTGAATAAGAAGTATTTTTGAAGTGTTAAAAAAAGTTAATGCGTTTTTGTTTGGTATTGTTAATATATTATTAACTTTACCGACTTTTAAAATTAAATAAAAAGAACTTAGTTGAATATAAATTTGTAGGTATGTTAAGAAATTTACTCCTTACTTTTGGTTTAATTTTAGCCACAAGCATGGTAGTGTTTGCACAAGGGGGCGCACTAAAAGGGAAAGTGCTTGATAAAGACACTAAAGAGCCTGTGCCGTTTGCCAATATTATTTTGGAAAACAAGGGAACACAGGTTGGTGGTGCAACATCAGATTTTGATGGTAATTATCAGATTAAACCAATTCCTCCCGGAAAGTATGATTTGAAAGCAACATTTGTTGGATACCAGACTGTTTTAGTTCAGGGTATTGTAATTGGTGGTGATCAGATTAGGTTTTATGATATTGAAATGACCTCTTCAGCTATCGGGCTTGAAACTGTAGAAGTTGTTGACTATAAAGTTCCTCTTATTGACAAGGATCAGACAACAACAGGACAGACAATGACAGCGAAAGATATTGCTACTATGCCTAACAGAAATGCAAATGCTGTTGCTACAACAGTTGGTGGAGTGTTCTCTGAAGATGGTGAAAGAGGAAGTGTCCGTGGTGCTCGTGATGATAACACCGCTACCTATATTGATGGTGTGCGTGTTCCTAATGGTACCAATGTGCCACAGGCTGCTATTGAGCAAGTTGATGTGATGCTTGGTGGTGTATCTGCCAGATATGGTGATGCTACTTCTGGTGCTATCAATATTACAACCAAAGGTCCTGCCCGTCAGTTTGCTGCTGGTATTGAACTTGAAACTTCTGAGTTACTCGATTCCTATGGTCATAATAGGGTAGGGTTTAGCCTGATGGGGCCTTTGATCGTGAATAAGAAGAAGAATAGTTCACTTCTTGGTTTTTTTATTGCCGGTGATGTTAACTTTGATCAGGATAATAGACCTGCATCAACCGGGTATTATACATTGACTGATGAAAATTTGGCATTGCTGGAAGAAACACCTGTGCGTCCTTCAGGAACAGGAACAGGTACTTTTATTAATGGTGAGTATATCAGAAGTAGCGATTTACAACATGTAAATGTAGCTCCTAATGTTGCTACTCAGGATTATAGCTTTGTCGGTAATATCAATGTAAAAACAACAGAAACAATTAACCTTACTATGGGTGCCAGTTATAATTACTTCAGTGGCCGGGATCATAGTTATAGTGGAACACTTGCTAATTGGGATAAAAACCCATTGCGTAAAACAACTGCTTACAGAGGTTATATAAGATTTACTCAAAGATTCCCCACGGATTCGGAAAGTACATCAGTATTTAAAAACTTTTTCTATTCTCTCCAGTTTGACTACACAAAAAACAAAGGAGAAATTGGTGATGCTGAACATTGGGATAACCTTTTTGAATATGGTTATATAGGTGAGTTTACAACTTATAAAACTCCTACGTTTGAACCGGGTAGTGACACAGTAAATGGTCATTATTATAGCGATGTTTGGGTACTTAACTCATGGGATTTTGATACTCTTGTTGATTGGTCTGCACGTGATTATAACCCACTGGTTGCTGAATATACTTCTGATTATTATGATATTTACGAAGGAATGCCTGAAGGACATTACCAGAATATTGATGATATTCTCTTAGGTAAGGGATTGGTTAATGGTAGTACGCCTCAGTCAATTTACGGACTTTATTCATCACCCGGCACTAACCAAACCGGATATCAAAAATGGAATAATGATCAGTATAATATGAGAATGGATGCATCTCTTGATATAGGTAATCATGCTATTCAACTTGGTTTTCAATATGAGCAACGTACTAATCGTGGAATTAATTATTCTCCAACAGGTTTCTGGAATCTTATCAGGGATGGTAGGGGTTTAACTGATGCGCATATTATGGAGCTTGATAAGGATAACCCTGAACTTGTTTCCTATAATGGCCATGTTGATACAATTATTTACCGTCGTAAATATGATGCCTCTTCTCAACGTACATTTGATAAAAACTTACGTGAAGCAATGGGACTGCCTGTTGATGGCCTTGACTATATTGTAATGGATTCATATGATTATGATGATGGATCGATTGATTATTATGACGCTAATGGTGTTATGCATACTGCTACTTTGGCTCCTGGTGATCTTAATGTTGGTTTGTTTTCACCAGACGAACTTTGGAATGAAGGACAATCTTATATTAACTATTATGGTTATGATTATGAAGGAAATATCTTGAGTAGTCAGCCGGCCTATGAAGATTTCTTTAATAAAACAGATGCATCTGGTGTATATACCAGAGATATAGGTGCTTATGAGCCAATTTACATGGCTGCATATCTTCAGGATCAATTTTCTTTTAAAGATCTTGTATTTAAAATAGGTGTCCGTGTCGATCGTTTTGATGCAAACCAGAAGGTTTTGGAAGATCCATTCCTTCTTTATCCTGCACATGATGTTTCTAATATCAGACAGGTATCAGGCTTTGAAAATGTTGATATTCCTGATGGAATGGGAAGTGATTACGTTGTTTATGTAGATAAAGTAAATGATCCAACACGTATTGTTGGTTATCGTAATGAATATGTGTGGTATAATGCTGAAGGAGCTGAAATACAGGACCCTTCTGTGCTTGATGTAGGTAATGGTATTTCTCCTGCACTTCTTAACGAGGATCAAAATGAGGTTACTATTGAATCATTTAAAGATTATGATCCTCAGATAAATGTTATGCCTCGTATTTCGTTCTCTTTCCCAATATCTGATGAAGCATTGTTCTTTGCACATTATGATGTTCTTACACAGAGACCTACAAGTAATGTTTTCTCCAACCCGTCGAGTTATTATTACTTTATGAATATTGGTTCAAACCTTAATAACCCTTCTCTTGAGCCAACAAAAACTATTGATTATGAACTTGGGTTTACACAGAAACTTACTAATACTTCATCATTGTCATTTACTGCGTTCTATCGTGAAATGCGTAGTATGATTCAGATGTATCGATTCAATGGTGCTTATCCAAAAGATTACACCTCTTATAATAACCTTGACTTTGGTACTGTTAAAGGTCTTACTGCAGAATATGACCTGCGTCGTACAGGTAATGTACGTGTAACTGCTGCTTATACTTTGCAGTTTGCCGATGCTACGGGAGCTTCAACAACTACAGCTGCATCATTGCTGGCAGCAGGCCTTCCTAATTTAAGGTCAACTTATCCAATGCCTTGGGATAGACGTCATGCGTTCAATGTTACTCTTGACTATCACTGGGGAAGTGGTAAAGAATATAATGGACCAAGAATTATGCGTGAGAAATCAGGTAAGGCTCCACTTACACCACTTTCAGATCTAGGATTTACACTTACTGTAACTGGTGGTTCAGGTACTCCTTATAATGCATCTCGTGCTCCTCTTTCACCTTTATCTGGTGGCTATAACTTGCTTAAAGGTACTTATGGTGGTTCACGTTTACCATGGCAGTTCCGTTTGGATTTGAGAGTATATAAAGATTTTTACTTTAAAACCAAAAAAACTGAAGGTGATAATAATAAACAGGTATATATGAATGTATATCTACAGGTGCTGAACTTGCTCGATACTAAAAACATTATGAATGTTTATCCTTACACAGGTAACCCTGATGATGATGGTTATTTAACTGCTCCTGAATGGCAACGTCAGATTAATAACCAGCAGGATCCAACATCTTTCAGAGAGTTATATAGTCTTTATGTGGACAGCCCTTATAATTATAGTAAACCGCGTCAGATCAGACTTGGTGTATCACTAAATTTTTAATGGGTGATTAATTAATTGAAATTTAAGAAGAAAAAAATATAAATATCATGAAAAATATTATACGAACCTGGATGATCGTTTTTGTTTCGCTTGTGTTTTTCAGTCAGTTGATTGGAGAAGAATATCACAGGGAAAAAAACAAACAGGGAAGTACACTAAAGCAAACTACTGCCGGCTGTTCACCTGCATCTGCTTATGACTGGCTTGATATCAACAATGTTAAAGCACGTATAAACACTGGTGGTGATATGTGGTGGGATTTGCCCGGTGGTGTAGGATCAAAATACTTTATCCCTAAAAATGGTACTGCTACTTCGATGTTCTCAGGATCTTTATGGATTGGAGGACTTGATATCAATAATCAGCTTAAATTAGCTGCTCAGAGATATCGTCAGGTAGGTATTGATTACTGGACAGGTCCTCTTACTATTGATGGAACCGCCTCAGTAAGTGAAGATGTATGTGCTCAGTATGACCGTTTCTTTAAAATTACCAGAGAAGATGTTGATTTATTTTTGTCACATTGTGATCCTGTCGACGGTCATTATATACCTAGTGAGGATTATACAATACCTACATCAATTCTGGACTGGCCGGCGCATGGTAATGTTTCCATGGGTCAAAGCTACTATCTGGCTCCTTTCTACGACGTACTTGGTGATGGAGAATATGATCCTTATTCTGGTGACTATCCTTATTATGATATCAATAATGAACTTTGTCATACTGATACTCCTACACCTGAAGAAGAAATTGAAGGTACTGTTACAGGGTCAGTATTAGCTGACCAGGTTATTAAAGGTGACCAAACATTATGGTGGGTATTTAACGATAAAGGAAATATACATACTGAAACATCAGGATCTGCTATTGGTATGGAGATTCGGGCACAGGCATTTGCCTTTGCAACTAATGATGTTATCAATAACATGACATTTTATAGTTATGAGATTATTAACCGCTCAACATTCGAGCTTACTAAGACATATTTCTCTCCTTGGGTAGATACTGATCTTGGCTATGCTCGTGATGACTTTGTCGGTTGTGATGTTAACAGGGGATTAGGTTATTGTTATAACGGTAAAGACATTGATGGTAATGGAGAGGTTGAGTCTTATGGAGAACATCCACCTGCCATTGGTGTAGACTTCTTCCAGGGACCTTATATGGATCCTGATGGTTTTGATAATCCTTCATTTACTGGAGATAGTGTTGGTGGTCCTTCATTTGGTGGGAGCTGTGAGATTGTTACTCTTGATGGTACTGAAAGAAGTATGACTTTCTATCGTGATGATAATGTTGTAAGTGAAAACACAATTGTGCGTTCTGCAGCTATTAATGGTGTTAACTTTGGTAATGGCATTGTGGATGATGAACGTTTTGGTATGAGGAGATTTGTTTACCATAATAATGGTGGTAATGCTAACCAGAGTGACCCTTCTACTGCTCCTGAATATTATAACTACCTTAAAGGTATATGGAAAGATGGTACTGCAATGCAATATGGTGGTACTGCCCATGTTTCTGGTGCTGGTACTGTAGGTCCGGCTTGTGAGTTTATGTTCCCATTCGATAGTGATCCTTGTAACTGGGGAACTGGTGGTGTTCAACCTAATGGTGGATATAATCAGGACGGATTCTATTGGTCAGAGGAAACTGGTGATAATGGTAGTCCTAACCCTCCAGAAGACAGGCGTTTTATGCAGTCTGCTGGTCCATTTACTCTTAAACCTGGTGCTGTAAACTATATTACTGTTGGTATTCCATGGGCGCGTTCTCAGTCTGGTGATGCTTGGTCATCTGTAGAGCTTCTTCGTGTAGTTGATGATAAATGTCAGGCTTTGTTTGATAACTGTTTTAAAGTAATTGATGGACCTTCTGCCCCTGATCTTTCATTTGTGGAACTTGATGAACAAATTATAGTCTATATCGACAACTCTTCTACATCTAATAACTATCTTGAAAGATATAAAGAGTGGGATCCAAATATTATTCAGCCACTGCCAGGAAGTGATCCTCCAGTGCAAAGTGATGCTTGGTATCGTTTTGAAGGTTATCAGATCTTCCAGCTGAAAAACGACCAGGTTAGTGTGGATAATATTCATGATGCTGACCTCGCTCGTCTCGTAGCTCAGTTTGATATTAAGAATGGGGTTACAAAGCTTGTAAACTATAACTATGATGATTATATAGGCGCTAACGTGCCTGTTGTTGAAGTTGATGGGGGAGATAATGGTATTAGCCATTCATTTAGCCTAACACAGGATGCTTTTGCAGTTGACGATCCGGCACTAGTTAATAATAAACAGTATTATTATTTAGCACTTGCTTATGCTTATAATGAATATCTGCCTTATGGTACAGAATATCCTTATAACCAAGGACAGACAAAGCCTTATCTCTCAGGTAGAAAGAATATTGAGGTTTATACTGTTATGCCTCATATGACTGTTAACGGTACACAGATTAATTCTAATTTTGGTGACAGCCCGAAAATTACTAGGTTAGCTGGTAATGGTAATGGTGGTATGTATATAGACTTAACGGATGAAACTATTGATGAGATTATGTCTAAACCTCCTGCAAGTGATGAAAATAGATTTGGTTCACCAGATTATCCAATTGCTTATAATCCAGAATATAAAATCAATGCTGGTCCGCTTAATGTGAATATTGTTGACCCTCTAAGTGTAGTTGATGCTAATTATGTTTGGTGGATGGATTCTCTTTACAGAGTTCGAATTAATAATATTACTGGAAATAAAGCTGTTGAAGGTGATACTACAAGTAAATATGTAGGTTCATGGAAGCTTAAGAATGAAACTTCAGGTGAAGTATTTGAAAGTGATACTACAATACTTGATGAATATGAACAATTATTTCTTAAGTTGGGATTCTCTATCAATGTTGAGCAACCATTTTACCCAGGACCAATTGAGATTGGTGAGATTATGGCAGGTAATCCTGAATCATTGAAACCATATTTTGAAGTATTTGCAGAAAATGATGGTATGATATCTTCATCTATCTCTTATGTTGATAGTTCACATCAGTGGTTAAGTGGAGTTTCTGATGTTGATGTACCTCTTTATGCTCTTGACTGGATTCGTAGTGGAACTTACCAAAGTGATGAGGAGCCTGCTGGTAACGATTGGAATACTACAGCTGTTCCTTATAATCCTTGGGACCCGAACTCCGACTATGAAAAGATTTTAGATGGTACTTGGGCACCTTATTGTATGTCAGCATACGGTAACAGTCGTATCCCTGGTGAAGTTTTGGAAAATCCTTTTGCTCCGGCTTTCAGTAAAATTTCAAAACAGAATTCTAAGCTTTATAATATTTCATCTGTTGATATTGTGCTTACTCCTGATAAGGATAAGTGGACAAGATGTCCGGTAATTGAAGCTGGATTCTATCCTGAATTAGCTGAAGGTAATGCTGAACGTTTCTACAAACGTGCTTCTGCTTCTGTTGATAAAAATGGAAATTTTGCTACAATGGGATCAGGTCCAAGTGATAATCCTGAGGATCCTAATTATATATCTGACAATGGTATGGGTTGGTTCCCTGGATACGCTATCAATGTTGAAACTGGTGAAAGACTGAATATGATGTTTGCTGAAGATTCTTATCTGGTAGAGCAAAATGGACGTGATATGTTGTTTAACCCAACAAAACGTAATCTTGATCTAGAGGATCAGTTATTGGATCCTAATATTTTCAAAGGCGAAGTTGGTAATATTACTCCTGTAATGGGTGGTAAGCATTATGTGTACATCTTTGATCATAGAACTGGGATATTCACAAGTTCTGGTGACACATTGCACAGATTTGATATGCCTGCTTATGATGCTGGTAAAACTGCATCTGATGTGTTGGATTCAATCTCAAATCTTGTTTCAGTATTTGCTGAAAGTAGTTTCTATGGCTTAGTGATGTACACTGGAATTCCAATGGGAGTTGTTGGTGAAGAGTGGCTGGCTACTGAAGCTAAAATTAGAATTAGAATTAGCAAGCCATACGAAAAAGGGTATTCTAAACTCCCTCTTGATACTGTCTACAGTGGTATGGATGTAAATAACTATTATCCAATGTATGAATTTACTATGAAAGGACTGGAAACAGTGGATTATGTTGCTGAAAAATTCCAGACAGATCTTGATGAAATCCGTGTTGTTCCAAATCCTTATTATGCATATGACTCTTATGAACATAATGCTTTGGACAATAGGGTGAAAATTACTAATTTACCTGAAAAATGTACTATTACTATTTATAATATTAGTGGTAGCAAGATCAAGCAATTTAAGAAGGATACTCCTGAAACTACAGTTGAGTGGGATATTAAGAACTTTGCTACGGTACCAATCGCTGGTGGAGTTTACTATTTCCATATAATCTCGCCTGAAGGTGAAAGGGTTGTTAAATGGTTCTGTATTACTCGTATACCTGACCTTAATACATTTTAATAGTTAATGAGTCTTGAAAAAAGAATTAATCATGATGAATATGAAAACTCTTTATAGAAATCTGATCGTAATTTTGATCATCGCGTTAATATTTCCTGTAGCTGAAAATACTTTTGCAGGAAACAGAGACAGGTCAGGACAGGCCGGTGCCACCGAGTTACTAATTAACCCTTGGGCAAAAAGTAGCGGATGGGCAAGTGCAAATATGTCTCGTGTGAGAGGACTTGAAGCTATTTGGGGTAATGTTGCAGGTACTGCATTTACCAATAAAACTCAGTTGATCTTCTCAAATACAAACTGGCTTAGTGGAACAGGTACTAATGTTATGGCCTTTGGTATATCTCAAAAAGTTGGTGAAACTGGTGCCTTAAGTTTATCAGTGATGTCAATGTCTTTTGGTGAAATTGATATTACTACTGTTGATAATCCTGATGATCCTCAGGGTACTTATAATCCTAACCTAATGAATATCAGCCTGGCTTATGCTAAAACATTTTCAAATAGTATTCATGCCGGGGCTGTTGTTAAAATTATTTCTGAATCTATCTCAGATGTTAGTGCTGTAGGTATTGCTATTGATGCTGGTATCCAGTATGTGACTGGTGTGGATGAACAAATTTCTTTTGGTATCGCTCTTAAAAACTGGGGACCAAAAATGAAGTTTTCAGGAGACGGGCTTTCGTTCAGAACTGTAATTGATGGTCAAGAATCATCGTTTACACTTGAACAACGTTCTCAGTCTTTTGAAATCCCTGCTCAGTTAACAATTGGGGCTGCTTATGATTTCCTTTTTACTGGTGATTATCGCCTTACACCTGCTGGTACTTTTATTTCTAACTCATTTAGCCGTGACCAATTTGCTTTCGGTCTTGAGTTCAGTCTTAAAGATTATGTAACTCTTCGTGGTGGTTATACTTATGAAGATGGTATGTATGAAGATAAAACTGATGAGAATAACATCAATATTAACAATGGGTTTAGTGCTGGTATCAGTGTTCAGGTGCCTATTCAGAAAAAAGATGGTAAAAATACTTACTTTGGTGTGGATTATGCTTATCGTGAATCTCAAGCATTCAGCGGTAGCCATACTATTGGAATTGTTATGAATTTCTAAATCCCGTATAAATAAAGGATACATATTAGTATTTTTGTACTTACAAAAGACCCTTGATTTTAATCGAGGGTCTTTTGACTTATTTATTACTAGCAAAAAACAATGTTTACAATGGCAGAAGCTAAATATATTACAGAAGAAGGTCTTATTAAACTTCGCAAAGAGCTGGAACAATTAACATCTGTTGAAAGACCTAAGATCTCACAACAAATTAGTGAGGCAAGAGATAAAGGTGATTTATCTGAAAATGCAGAATATGATGCTGCTAAAGAGGCTCAGGGTCTGCTTGAACTGAAAATTTCTAAACTCCAGGATAGAATCAGAAACTCAAAAATTGTTGATAAATCTAAATTAGATGAGAATAAGGTTTATATCCTTTCTACTGTTACTATCCGTAATCAGGCTAATAAGGCTACCATGAAATATACACTTGTGCCTGAGGAAGAGTCTGATCTTAAAAATGGTAAAATTTCTGTGGAATCTCCTATTGCTAAGGGATTATTGGGGAAAGAAGTTGGTGATGTTGCTGCTATAAAAGTTCCAGCAGGATTGATAAACTTTGAAATCGTTGAAATTCATTAATAATTTGGTTATGGCTTCTATATTCTCAAAAATTATTGCCGGCGAAATTCCTTGCTATAAAATAGCTGAAGATGAGAATTATTTCGCTTTTCTTGACATAAATCCTCTTGCCAAAGGTCATACCTTAGTTGTCCCAAAAAGAGAAACTGATTATATTTTCGATATTGAAGATGATGAACTGGGCGGAATGTTTGTGTTTGCCAAAAAGGTTGGTAGAGCAGTAGAAAGTGTTATCCCTTGTAAAAGAGCTGGTATTACAGTAATCGGACTAGAAGTTCCTCATGCTCACATTCATGTTATACCTATTAATACTATCTATGATATGGATTTTAAACAACCTAAACTTAAACTCTCTAATGAGGAGTTTAAAGAGATTGCTAAAAAAATTAGTGCTGCTTTAGAAACAGCTTAATAGGCTCTGGAGTTTACCCCTTCTATATAATTGATATATGATTGGTTCACTACCTTGTTACCACCTGGGGTAGGGTAGTTTCCTGTAAAATACCAATCACCCGTATGCGCTGGTATGGCCTTATGCAGATTTTCTATACTTTGGTATACTATTTTGACTTCTGATTTTATACCTTTTGCGGTAACTAATTCTGCTACCTTGTCGGAGATTTGTTCTGCTGTGAAGGGTTTATAAATTTCTTTGACGTGATTGACTATTTCTTCCTTCGGCAGGTGCTGTTGCTTTTTACACAGTTTATATACCGAGTTAATAATGCTTTCCTGATTCGTTTCTTTAAGCAGTTCTATCGCTGCTGTAAATGCTACGAAATCGCTTAGCTTGGCCATGTCTATTCCATAACAGTCAGGATAACGAATCTGTGGCGCTGATGATGCAATAATGATCTTTTTAGGGTTTAACCTGTCCAGTATACGGATAATACTTTGTTTTAGCGTTGTTCCTCTTACAATTGAGTCATCAAGCACTACAAGACTATCAACGTCACCTTGTACAACTCCGTATGTAACGTCATAAACGTGGCCAACAAGATTATCGCGTTGGCTGTCTTGGGTGATAAAGGTACGTAGCTTCGCGTCTTTTACAGCAATACTTTCATTACGCAGAATTGTTGAAAATGCTATGTCAAGGAATTCTTTCGTAATCTCTCCTTTATTCTTAAGGATCTGATTTTTTATTCTTTTTACTTTATAGATTGAAAGCTCGTCCATCATTCCACGGAATGCTACAGATGCTGTATTGGGTATAAATGAAAATACTGTGTTTTCCAGATCATAGTCGATTTCTTTTAATATCGCTGGTGTTAAGCGTTTGCCAAGATTCTTCCTTTCCTGATATATGTCCTTGTCTGTACCTCTTGAAAAATAGATCCTTTCAAATGAGCAGGCTGTTTTTGGCTTTGGCTCTATAAAAGGAACAAGTTTGTATTCGTTATTTGCTTTTACAATGAGTGAATGACCCGGAGGCAGTTCACTTACATCATTGTCATCCAGATTAAATGCTGTTTGAATTACCGGACGCTCTGATGCTGCTACAATAACTTCATCATCGATATAGTAAAAAGCAGGTCTTATGCCATTGGGATCACGCATAACAAATGCGTCACCGTGCCCTACCATGCCCCCGATAACATAACCGCCATCCCATTTCTTTGCAGATTCAGTTAGTATGTTTTGAATATTTATTGAATCAATAATATGATCTGTTATCTCTTTCTTTTTTAAATTCTGCTTTTTAAAGTTGGCATATAACCTTTGATTTTCTTCATCCAAAAAGTGACCGATTTTTTCCAGAACTGTAATTGTGTCTGATGTTTCAACCGGATACTGACCTAGTTCTACAAGCTGATCAAAAAGTTCTCCGGTATTGGTCATGTTAAAGTTTCCTGCAAGTACAAGACTCCTGGTTTTCCAGTTGTTTGCTCTTACCACAGGATGGAGGTGTTTAATATTGTTTCCACCAAATGTGCCGTATCTTAAATGTCCAAGAAATAGTTCTCCAGTAAAGTCTGCGTTCTTTTTAAGCCAGTTAACATCTGATAGCCTTTTAACATTATCACCTGCAACTTCTTGAATAGAATCATACGCTTTATTAAAAACATCTTTTATTGGAGTTGTGGTATTTGATCGGTATCTGTTAATATATGGCTCGCCAGGATTGTTTCCTATTTTTATACAGGAAATGCCGGCACCGTCCTGTCCTCTGTTGTGTTGTTTTTGCATCAGTAAATGGAGTTTCTCGAGTCCATAAAATGAAGTGCCGTATTTTGCAAGATAGTATTCCAGTGGTTTTCTTAACCTTACCAAGGCTATTCCACATTCATGATTTATGCTATCGCTCATTTGATCTTGGAATATTTTTAACTTTGGTGCAAAAGTACTAAAAAGATGGTTCAAATACATAAGGCTTCTTCTGATCAGGCAGAGAAAATTGCAGAATTTCAGTTACGAATGGCCAAAGAGACAGAAAACCTGGATCTTGATAAGGCTACAGTAATACAGGGCGTTAAGGCAGTATTTAGTGATAGTGCAAAGGGACTTTACTTTGTTGCTATTAGTGAAAATATAATAATAGGATCTATGTTGATTACCTATGAATGGAGCGATTGGAGAAATTCATGGGTGTACTGGCTGCAGTCGGTTTATGTTATTCCTGAAATGAGACAAAAAGGTGTTTTTAAGGAGATGTTTGATCACCTTAATTATATTATTGGTAATAGCAATGGTGTTTCTGGTGTCAGACTGTACGTCGATTTGTATAATAAAAGGGCTATCAATGTTTATAATTCCATTGGCATGAAAGGAGATCATTATAAACTATTTGAATTGATGAAATAGTTTTAAAAATTATTAAGTATTTTTACCCGACAAAACATTATTGATATGAATAGAATTCTCTTAATCTTTATTGTAATATTTTTTACATTTTCATGGAAGTTGAATGCGCAAACAGCTGATAAAAGTGACTGGCAGGGTGGTTATCCCGAAGGTTGTACTTCAATAACAGTTGGGAAACTTGCCAGCTTTGATGGTTCGGTTATGACGTCTCATACCGATGATAGTCACAGAACAAGATCCTGGGTTGATGTTGTTCCTGCTCAAAAGCATAAATCAGGATCTATGGTTACTATGTATAAAAGAGTTCAGAATGATACACTGGCAATGCCTGCATATGGCCATGAACCTATTGGTAGTATTCCTCAGGTTGAGTACACAAATGGTTATATCAACACTGCGTATCCTAGTTTAAATGATAAACAACTTGGTATTGGCGAGTCTACTTTTGGTGGCAGGGATGAGCTACAAAGCGACAATGGGTTGATTGATTGTCAAAGGCTTTGTATGTTGATGCTTGAACGTGAATCAACTGCCCGCGGTGCAATTAATTTGGCTGGTGTGCTTCTTGAAGAGTTTGGCTGGAATGATTATGGAGAAGCTTTGACAATAGCTGATAAGAATGAAGTGTGGCATCTGGAAATAGTTGGCCCGGGCAAAGGTAAAAAGGGTGCTGTTTGGGTAGCTCAGCGTGTTCCTGATGATCATGTTGCTGTTAATGCTAATGCAAGTACCATTAAAGAGATTAATCTTGATGATAAAGACTATTTTATGGCTTCAGAGAATATTTTTGATGTTGCCAAAGAAAACGGATGGTGGAGTCCTGATGATGGTGAATTCAGCTTTTGCTATGCTTATGCTCCTCATAGTCGTACTTCAATAGCGGCACGTCGTCGCGAATGGAGGGTGTTTGACCTTCTTGCTCCTTCATTGAAGCTTGACCCTTATAGTGAAAATTATCCGTTTTCGGTTAAACCGGATACGCTGGTGACTCTGGAGAAGATTATTAGTGTTTTTAAAGATTATTATGAAGGAACGTCTTTTGACATGACCAAAACTCTTACTGTTTCTGATGATAACGGTAATACTATTATATCTCCTCTTGCCAGCCCGCATATGCCTTATGATGCTAATAAGCTGTATAAAATTAATGGTGGCTGGGGTCCTCTTGGCGAAAGAACAATTGCTCGTTGGTACACTATGTATGCTACAATTATTCAGTTACGTAACTGGTTGCCTGATGAAATAGGTGGTGTTGAATGGCTTGCAATGGATAATGTTGCTACTTCTATATATGTGCCGCTTTATGGTTGTGTAAGTGATCTGCCTGCTCATTATAAAACTCCCGGAAGGGTTAACGGATATACACTTAACTCTGCATGGTGGATTTTTAACAGACTTGGTACTTTAGCTTCACAACGCTGGGGCGATATGCGTTATGATGTTGATTCTGTATGGAATCCTTTGCAAAAACAATTTATCGATGAGCAGAAAGCCACTGATGCTGAAGCCTTGAAGTTGTATAAAAAGAACAAAAAGAAAGCTATTGAATTTCTGGATAATTATTCCAACGAGCAAGGGGAATTGGTAATGAAAGACGCTGTAAAGCTTGGCGACTTCCTGTGGACTAAATACGATGAGAAGTTTTGATTAGAATGTAAACTGCAAACTAAATCGTATCCCGAAAGGGGAAATGTTGGGGTGATCAAGGTATGATAATCGCCATACGGCATCTATTCGCAGTATTTTAAAGATGTTCTCTACACCTGCGCCTGCTTCAAAGTATGGCTTTGATAAGGTGTACATACCTGCCGGAAATACTGAATAATCTTTATTTTGCTGATCCATTCCTCCTACTAGTCCGGTTACAAAGGCTACTTCTCTCCATTTTAATTTGCGGAATAATGGGATTCTGTTGAATAAATAACCGTTGAAATGATGTGTGTAAAAGACTTTCAGGTATTTATCGCTAACAAACTCGTAGTAGTTCATCATATTGAATGCTGATTCGTCGAAAAAGTATGTCTCATTTCCTTCATGTATTTTTAACAATGGATATGGCAATGTGCCCCAAATTCGTCCTCCTTCTATGCGAAATTTCGACCACCCTATATTGAAAACATTAAACCAATGACGTACACTTATTTGTAGCTTGTTATATTCATACTCACTATCAAAGAAGCCGGGAATCCCGTAACCATATTTGATATTCACTATAGGAAACTTTGCACCAAGGCTTATTCTTTCAAATTCACCCATAGAAATTCGTTCTTTATAAGCAAAACGCAGATCTATTCCTATTTCAGCTGATGTTATAGCGCCATCATCAGCTATTTTTTGTGTAGCCTCGTCCTGATAATAAAATTGAAAGCGAGTGCCGCCAATAGGATATAAATTCCGGTTTGTAAATGTGAGAGTATTACTGAATCCGGTAAACCATTCGTGTTCATAATTGAGTTTTATTTCCTCAACAAAGGATAACTTGTCTGCTGGCAGTCGCCTGAAAAGAAATGCTAGAAAGAAGTCTTCCCGAAAGGCATTTTGACTTGCTCCTAATTGCTCAAGATCGTATTTGTACGATGCGCTTAATGCACGCCGTGGGTTTTTGTTTAACATATATAGTACATTACCACCATATTTAAATCGGTTATCTACTATTCCGTAAGCTACATATGCTCCTAGCATTACTTTGGTGCTGAACTGATTGCTGGTGCGCCCTCCAAATCTTAGCCGTGCTCCTTCAATGGCATTGAAGCTTAGCATGGAGGCATAAGGGCCGATCTCGAAATTGCCTTTTACGTAATAACCTGTTACTACCATCTCAACTATGTCAATTATGGTGGTGAATTGTGGTATGGTCTTTAATGTGTCAATCATGTAATAAACAGTGCGCTCATCTTTTGAAAGATCCTCATGCCTGTTATTATTCCAAAAGTCTTCAGACTGATTTCCTACACTGTCCATTACAATTACGTTAACGGAGGGGTTATAAAATTGGGGATCTTTGGGATTGTTTAGTACATAATTGCGGTAGGATGTGGTTTTCTTGCCAAAAAACCCTAATGTACGTCTGTTATTTTCGATAATATTGAAATCACCTACCATATAATCACGTTTCAATACCCACTGCCCTTCTGCTGTTCTCATAAATGATTTGTTGATAACTAAGTCGTTAACGTAGTTCATGTTAGCATCATCAGCAATTCTCATCTCTATTTCCTTAACGGCAAATGTTGTGTCATGTACCCAGAAGTTTCCGGTAAATGTTAAGGTTTGTTTGTGCCTGGGTTTATACATAACCTTGTAACACCATTGTCCGTCAAGATATGCACTGTCAACAAGGTAATATCTGTAAAACTGAAGACCGCCGTTGGCAATTGGACTTACAAAGTTCATCTGGAATATCTCAATAAAATTATCATAGACATTTGTATGAAGGTATTCGTCGCCAAGTAATTGCATTGCACTTTGGTTGTCGATACCACTTACTTTTGTGGCTTTAATTTTTTCAAGGTAAGCTCTGGGGTCTTTTCGTGCATAAACGTCCGAGAGGGTTTCACTTAGAAAGATTGGTAGGTACGTCTTTCCGTTTACTGTGGATGTGTCAACATTGTCGAAAATAAATTTGAATGGCCTATACAATCTCCTGTTCATAAACTTTTCGGTTATGTTGTTTGCGTCAAGCTCTATTTTGGTGTAGGCTTCATATTCATATGCATCATAATGATCGGGATCATTATCTTTTTTGTTGCTTATAATTTTCTCCAGTAGAACTTCTGCCGGGTTTTTTCCAGGACGTATTATTACATCTTCCAATAAGAAATTCTGAGAAGACAAATGGAAATCGATTATCTGGAATTTACCTGGCTTTACACATTTTTTTAACTTCTTATATCCTATGAATGATGCTATTAATGTGTCTTTGGGATTCTTTGTCTCGATGGAATAATTGCCTTCGAAATCGGAGGTAACACCAATGCTTGTGCCTTTGAATACAATGTTAACAAAAGGAAGTGGTTCACCTGTTGCGCTGTCAGAAACAGTACCCATTATTTTAGTAAGCTGGGCATTAACCGGACTGTTAAATAATAACAGGCCTGCTATCCAAAACAATATCCTTATTTCTTTCTTGATTTGAATCATGTTTGTAAAGTACATTAATTCAGTGCTGTAACTTCTATGCTTAAAAGTGAACTTTGTTTTTTGTTATATATAATCCTTATAAATAAAGATTCTCAAAAGTAGCAATAGTTGCGTTATGTGATATATAATTTATTCTTAAAAAAACATATTTTAATTATTTGGTGATTTGATCCATAGTTGATGGGTGTATATCCTGTTTCAATTGTTTTAAAAGAAATTAATGTTAAAGGTGGCCATTATAATGTTTTTTTCAGACCTTTGTAAGAATATAATATCTAAATGTCATGAAACAGAAAGTAAAAGATCTGCTACATATTTTGGTTATTTATTTGATTGCGTTGTTTGCTGCTATAATAACTCTTAAATATACTCCCATTAGTGACATTCTTGTAAAAACTGCTATTGCCGATTTTGTTGCAATGGTTATTGTATTTATGTTTAGTGTACGGTTCAATAACTCCAGTGTTTATGATCCTTATTGGAGTGCTGCTCCGGTATTTATAATATTGTACTGGCTTTTTAACTCACAGCAGTTTGCCTTTTATTATAAGGTAATGTGGATTATTATTATTGTTTGGGGTGTACGACTTACATGGAACTGGATACATAGATGGGATGGTTTTCATGATGAAGACTGGCGATATAAACTTATCAGAAAAAAGACGGGAAAGATGTACTGGGTTGTTAGTTTCTTTGGAATTCACCTGTTTCCAACTGCCATTGTATTTGCAGGATTAGTACCTTTCTATTATGCTTTTAATGCAAATGTTTTTCCTCCCACATCATGGTTTACTGTAGTTGCTGTATTTTTTACCCTTTCGGGGATATATCTTGAGAGAACGGCTGATGAAACACTTAGAAGATTTCAAAAGGATGAAAGAAATGACGGGTACTTGTTGCATGAGGGAGTATGGACTTTCTTTAAATATCCCAATTATCTTGGTGAAATTATATTTTGGTGGGGCTTGTATTTTATCTCTGTTGTTGTTGATCATTCTCTTTGGTGGACAGTATTCGGCCCTCTGGCTATCACTTTAATGTTTATGTTTATCAGTATTCCTATGATGAAAAAGCGGTTGAAAGATAAAAAACCGCAGCAACTGACTAAGTAGCTTTGTTCATTTATTAACAAGTGTTTCTTTTCTATCGATTAAATAGAGTAGATTATCCTGCCAATTATTCTTTTAGGTGAACCGTTAAAAAGCTTTCATACTCTTGAACATCTTTTAATATTTCGATATCGAATTTTAGTATTTTTGTGGGGAACAAAAAAAATGATTGTGTTATGAATAACTCACAAATACAGGATTTTCTCCGTGCAATAGAACTTTTTAATGGGTTAACAGAGAAAGAGTTAACCACTCTCTCTGAGAGTATTGTTGAGCAAACATTTAAAATGGGCGACTACCTCTTTGAGGAGAATGGAGAAAGAAAAGATATCTTCCTTATTTTTAAGGGAGAAGTTGAACTGACTAAGAAAAATATCTATGGCGAAGAAAAGCGTCTGTCGTATTTTAAAAAGGGTGAATTTTTAGGTGAGGGAAGCTGGAGTACTACCAGTAAGCATTCTACTTCGGCTAAAGCCACTGAAGAAACTGTTGTGCTTTCAGTAAAACGAAGTTATTTCGAACAAAACGGAGAGTCTGCTCTTAAAATATTTTCTAATATTTCCAGGATTATTTCCAGACGTATGCGTCATGCCAATAACAGAATGGTTAATGCTGCTGCTCAATATGAAGAAGGGGAGTCACGTAAAGAACACGACCTGCTGGGATACCGAAATGTTCCTAATCAGGCTTATTATGGTATTCAAACTATGAGGGCTATGGAGAATTTCAATATCAGTGGTGTGTCTCTTAACTTTTATCCGGTGCTGATTGAAGCTCTTGCTATGGTTAAAAAAGCTGCTGCTAAAGCTAATCAGGAACTTGGAATCCTTGACGATGATATTGCTTCTGCAATTATTATTGCTTGTACTGAAATTCAAAATGGTAAATATCATTTCCATTTTACTGTTGATATGATACAGGGTGGGGCAGGAACTTCCACAAACATGAATGCCAATGAGGTAATTGCTAACAGAGCATTGGAAATTTTAGGTCATAAGAAAGGGGAATATAATTATTGTCATCCAAATAATCATGTAAATCTTTCTCAATCAACAAATGATGCATATCCTACTGCTGTAAAAATAGCACTGTACAATAACAATCTGATGCTTACAAAGGTCCTTAAACAGTTAGTTGATTCATTTAATGCTAAAGCTGATGAGTTTAAAGATGTTATCAAAATGGGACGTACTCAGCTTCAGGATGCTGTGCCTATGACTCTTGGTCAGAGTTTTAGTGCGTATGCCACTTCTCTTGAAGATGAGATTAACATTCTGGAAGCCAATGCTAAACTTCTTCTGGAGATTAATATGGGGGCAACGGCTATAGGAACTGGTATTAACTCGGATCCGGAATATGCTGATAAAGTGGTTGCTCATCTCCGTAAGGTTACGGGCCTTGATGTTCGTAATGCTAAGGATCTGGTAGAAGCAACACAGGATACAGGTTCTTTTGTTATGTATTCTTCTGCTGTTAAACGTCTGGCTGTTAAGTTGTCAAAAATATCAAATGACCTTAGATTGCTTTCTTCTGGTCCGCGTACCGGTATTAACGAAATCAACCTGCCTCCAATGCAACCGGGTTCGTCAATTATGCCTGGTAAGGTAAACCCTGTTATTCCTGAAGTTGTTAATCAGATAGCTTTCAAAGTTATTGGCAACGACCTTACTGTTAATATGGCTGCTGAAGCCGGACAGCTGGAGCTTAATGTTATGGAACCTGTGATTGTGCAGAGCTTATTCGAAAATACTGAAATGCTGAAGTCGGGAATGCTTACTCTTAAACATAAATGTGTTGATGGTATTACTGCTAATGAGGATGTATGTAGATCGCTGGTGCAGAATAGTATTGGTATTGTTACTGCTTTGAATCCTGTTTTGGGTTATGAAACATCGTCCGGACTGGCTAAAGAAGCTCTTGAAACCAATCGTGGTGTGTATGATCTGTGTATTGAGAAAGGCTTGCTTTCGAAAGAGGAGCTTGATACAATTCTCTCTCCGGAAAGGATGATTAAACCGCAGAAAATGAATTAAATCTTTAATTAAATATCCTGAACCAGGAAACTGAATAGTTGGTAATTTACTGACATTCGGTTTCCTGGTTTTTTTTGAACTGATTGCAGCACTTGCAAAAATATTAAAGCTGTTCCACCAATGATTTTCACTTGTGTCGTTGGTCATTTTCACCTGTGTTGTTGGTCATTTTCACTTGACATAATGGTTGGTGACACAGCTTCCGTTGGAACTTTCATACGTATTAAACTGGAATATGATACGTATTAAACCGGGATATGATACGTATTAAACCGGGATATGATACGTATTAAAATCCTAACTGATAGTTATCAGATCAATAATAACAAAGCATGGGTTTATTAATATGTGAAGTAAGATAGAGAAACTCTAAAAGATTAAAACAAGAACTTGAGATCAGGAAGAATTCAACACATTTTATGGTTCTTAGTAAATTGCAGTAACCACCCCGGTTTCGGAATGTTCTTCGGATCCTTTTCCTGATAAGCGGTATTTATAGGTAACTTTCCAGATATAAGTCCCCTGAGGTACTTTCTCACTATTGAAAGTGCCATCCCATAATTCGTATTGGTCTTTAGTAATAAATATTTGCTGTCCCCATCTGGTGAATATTCTAAAATCAAAGGATGCCAGAGTTCCTGTTGTAACAACCCCGAATTTGTCATTTTTGCCATCACCGTCAGGAGTAAATGCATTTGGCACTGAAAAGAAATATTCTTCCGAGATAATTACCTTTACGCTATCGCATGCGCTGGTACCACACTGATTTACATTGGCAGCATAATAATATGTTGTTTCGTCGGGACGGAACACAGATAATTGACTTCCTGTCCCTACAGTATCGTCATTACAACCACCCGTAAACCAAACAATATAATCGCCAATTCCACCGGTTGCTTCCAGGTTAATATCTTCTTCATCAAGAATATTGAGAGAATCAGGGATTGCTGCGATAATATCTGGAGTTACGGGTTGGGGTAATATATATACATCTGAGGAGGTGACTGATAATTCAGGATAGAATCCATAACTGTTTCTTACTTTTGAATCAGGACTCCATAAAAGAGAGTCGCTTCCTTGTGAAAGGGTCACGAATGTGAAATCAAAAAATATTCCGTCTGAAAGAGTTAACCCTGATAATTGTGACCAGTTGATTGAAACAGAGTTTCCTGTGCTACTTACTCCCAGTGATGATAACTCTGTATGGTAGCTTGTGAAGTCCAGATATTCAAGAATACCATTGTTGAAATCAAATGTTAACGACATACTGTCGATCTCATAGAAATTGGATATATAACAAGGTATTGATATGGTATCTGTTTCACATGTTTGTATATCTTCAAGGTTGCATGCAAATACAGGCGAGTCAATCACTGTTAACAGAGCGTCATCTGTAATAACAGGATCACAACGACCTTCAACCAAACATCTGAAAAGGTATCCGTTCATTGAGGCTGATGCATTAGTGACAGCAAGTGTTGGCGTTTGCGATCCGCTATAAGTTATATTATCAACAATATTTTCCCATGTTCCTGTATTTTTATTAACCTGCCATTGATATGTCAGGCTGTTGTTGGAAGTAACAGTGAATGTTGCATCGGTATTGACTTCAATTAAAGTGTCGGTTGGCTGACTAAGAATATCTACTTGAGGAAGTATTGCGACTGATACTGATGATGCTGGCAGTGTTGTAAAACCATCACTTACTTCAACATTATAAGTAGTATTAACAGAAGGTCCTACTGTGATTTGTTGTTCACTGCCAATGTAATTAAATCCAGGAGGGTCTGAAGTCCATGTTAATGAGTAATTTCCTGAACCGCCTTCAATTTGTAACGACAGGTCTGTGCTATCGCCAAGACAAATTGTATCAGGTTGTGCAACAATTGACAACAAGGTTAAAGGGCCACCTGTTACCCGGATAGTTATAGTATCATAAGAATTACAAAAGGTAGACTGATCTGTAACAGTAAACCTGAATAAAGTGCTGTTCTGTAATAATATTGTTTCTGGATTCTGCGAACCCGAGTTTTGCAAATCCGCAGCAGGATCCCATATAAAATCAAGAGTTCCCTGTCCGCCGTTCATTACCCCGTGAAGTATTGTTGATGTGCCAAAGGCAATAGATGTAGCATCAGCTGATACATCTGCAACAGGACTTTCAAGTACTGAAATAAGTTGAGTTGTAGTATCTGAAAAACAAGCATCTTCCACATAAAGAGAAACAGATTTAAAGCCCCCGGAAGGCCATAACAACTCATAAGGACCCTGTCCTGTGCCGCTTATTATTGATGCACCATCAAAATCCCATGTGTAGGTCGCAGAAATAGAGGCATTCCCGGTATATGTAATCACAGTAGTGTCGTTTGAACAGGTTTCAGATGGTAAATCAAAGGCAGAAGTAGGAATAGGATTAACTGTTACCACACATTCATCATAAAAGTAGCTGACTTTGGAAAAGCTGATGTCATCAAGAGAGAAGTCATTACCATCATTTACTGTATTTTGGTTTACAATACTAATTACTGCTGATGTAGCAGATCCAGAGTTCCACTCTTCAAAAAACTGAAACCACTCGCATGTATCTGAGGAAGCCTGAAAAGGGTTACCCAATAACACATTATTAATACTAAACTGAAGCCTAGCCGGGTTTAATTCTTTTATGCTGCTTATCCATGTTGAAAATTCATAATCAGTGTTTGGATCAATATTATTGATGGTTTCAGTCCATACCACAACATTTGCAGTTTGAGAACCATTGACAGCCATAAAGTAACCACTACCTGTTGTATGATCTTCATCACACCAAAACATATCATGATTATTGTGTGAGTCATCAGTAATGGCATAAGTGCCTGGATTC
Source organism: Bacteroidales bacterium (assembly GCA_963676635.1). Taxonomy (GTDB): domain Bacteria; phylum Bacteroidota; class Bacteroidia; order Bacteroidales; family F082. The sequence continues at coordinate 2,143,249 of OY781105.1, read as the reverse complement.
CAAAGACCATTAGGTCCGGGATTATAGGTATATGAGCTAGTAAATCCTGTATTTCCATTCCCAAAATGCCCGTTGACTACAGAATTATTAAGACTAACGGACCTGCCTTCAAGAGTATATGTAGTCGTTCCAGAAGGCTGTACTGTGGGCGTTAGAGAGTTTGGATTGCTGATAGTTAGATCATTGGGTACTGAAGTCCATTGATAAGTATAACCAATTTGTCCGGATCCTTGTAATGTAGTTGTTTCACCAGTGCAGATTGTTTGGTCGGGACCAGCATTAACCTGCGCTTGTATAGTAACAGATAATACAACAAGAAATAGCAGAATTACATTTCTCATGATATACGAAATTGAAGATGTGTGTAAGATTAGCAAATATAAGGCTAAAGATCGAAAATTAGTAAGTTCATCTACTAAAAAAAGTTTTTATAACACCAGCAAATTACATCCTCTCACATCGCTGTTATCATACCGTCCGAGAATTTCAAAGCCATTATTAACTGTTATTCGTCCCAGATCCTGAGTTGCAATAAAGGAGCATGAATTAATATTAGCCAGATCAATTACATTAACACCACCGGTTTTGTTGTTCCTGGCAGGAGATAATGGGTCATTAATATCACGGATAATTACTTTCATCCATGGAGGGCAATTAAAAATACCATCACCTTTTGAGTAAGCCTGTGAAAGCAATTCCGTCATTCCATATTCCGAATGAATCTTCTGGACACCAAATCCCTGTTGCAATTTACTATGGAGTTCATTGCGAATCATTTCACGTCTGCGTCCCTTCATGCCACCGGTTTCCATAACGACAAGCTCAGGAAAATCAACAGGATATTTTTCAGCCATATCAAGCAAAGCGAATGTAACACCAATAAGGAGTGTTTTCTGTTTTTTCTCCTTTAGGGATAGTAGTAATGATTGTAGTTTCTCATATTCATCAAGGTAAAAACCACTGTCGGAACAACCAGATTGCTTAATCAGGCTATCACACATGTAAACCAATGATGATCCTTTACGTTCAAGATAAGCAGGTAAAAGAGCAAGGATAACCCATTCATCAGGATTACCATAAAAGTGTTTAAACCCAATAGTAAAAGAAAGGTAGTAAATATTTTGTGAAAGCACAGGGTGTTTACTAGTAACCATGCCTGTTGTTCCGCTGCTGGTAAAAGTTATTTGCGGTTGTTCATCAGATGATATCATTTCCTGGGTTTTAAAAAACTCAACAGGGAGGAAGGGGATTTCTGTGTGATGTGTAATTTCATTAGGTTTCTTATTAAGATTTTTAACAAAATTCCTGTACACAGTATTATTTTCATATTGAAAATGAAATATTTCGAGAGCCAGATCGTTAAACTGATCAGAAGAATTAATATTAAATATTTGATTAGCCAATATTGGCATGATTTTTATATTTTTATCGTCTGTATGAAAATTGATATCACAAAAATACTAATTCTGATTGTTATTATCATGACAATCGTCCCCTCATGTCAGAAATTTGAAGAATACCCTGAAATTCCTGAGATTGAGTATATAGGATTTCCTTTGTTGTTAAATACACAGACAAATATAACTGAAAGAGGTATCCTTACCTTTTCCTATAAAGATGGTGATGGTGATCTTGGTCTTAATTCACGTGATACTTTATCACCTTTTGATAAGGTTAGTCCATATTATTACAACTTAATAATAGAGTATTTTGAAAAGCAGAATGGTGTTTTTGTTGAAGTACCATTACTTTCATGGAATAGTGACTCAGCCCGATTTGATACATTGACTTTTAACAGTCGGTTTCCGGTGTTAACGCCAATAAGTGGAAACATGAACATAAAAGGAACTTTTGAAGACACCTTATATATATATAACCCCCTTTCTGAATATGATACAATTAAATTCAGGTTCTTTATTTACGATAGAGCTCTCAATAAAAGTAATGTACTGGAAACAGGTGAGATAATTAGAATACAATAACATTTTATTTAAGAGGAACTCTTTTATAAAACGATTGCGAGAGAGATATTCATAGTGAAATAGCTTAAAAAGAAGAGTTTATATTTAAAAAAAATAAAATTAATAGTGATACTTAATAAAATTGTATTATTTTTGCCCGTCAAATAAGATTCTAATTTTTAATAATTTAAATAGTAATAGAGATGACAAAAGCCGAAATTGTAACTGAGATTGCCAGTAAAACTGGTGTAGAGAAAGTAGCTGTACAAGCTGTAGTTGAGTCTTTCATGGAGACTATTAAAGAAACAATGGTAAATGGCGAAAACGTTTATTTAAGAGGATTTGGTAGTTTTATCATTAAAAGAAGAGCTGAAAAAACTGGTCGTAATATTTCAAAGAATACAACTATTATCATTCCAGCTCATAATATTCCAGCTTTTAAACCTGCGAAATCTTTCGTAAACGAGGTTAAAGCAAAATAATATTATAAACTTTTAATAAAAAAAGGTAATTATGCCAAACGGAAAGAAGAGGAAGAGACACAAAATGTCGACTCATAAGCGCAAAAAACGCTTGAGGAAGAACAGGCATAAGAAGAAATAATTTTTTCTTTAGCACAAATAACACAAGGTACCTCAAGTATCTTGTGTTATTTCTTTTCTACAAAACCAAAATCCGCACATAAACTGTTTGTCCTGACAGAAGTTATTTAATAATAATTTATCATCCATAAAAGAGATGATAATATCAAAATTTACAATGTGAACAGAGAATTAATCATTGATGCAAATTCTTCAGAGGTTAACATTGCATTGCTTGAGGACAAAAATCTTGTAGAGTTAAATAAAGAGCAAATAAACAACAAGTTTTCTGTTGGAGATGTATTCTTAGGCAAGGTAAAAAAGATTATGCCTGGTTTGAATGCTGCGTTTGTTGATGTAGGTTATGAAAAAGATGCATTTCTGCACTATCTTGATCTGGGTCCGCAAATCAGAACATTCAATAAATATGTTAAGCTTGGTTTATTAGGTAAATCAAAATTAACATCACATGAGACTATCAAGAGAGAAAAAGATATTGATAAGAACGGAAAGATAACACAAGTGCTGTCTTCCGGTCAGCAAATATTGGTTCAAATAGCAAAAGAGCCAATCTCTACTAAAGGGCCTAGGGTATCAACAGAGATATCATTTCCTGGCAGGTTTATAGTTCTTATGCCTTTCTCCAATAAGATATCCGTTTCTCAGAAAATCAAAAGTAAAGAGGAGAGAAGTAGATTAAAAAGATTGATATCGAGTATTCTGCCCAATAATTATGGAGCAATAATACGTACTGTAGCTGAGAATAAGAAGGTTGCAGAGCTCGATTCTGACCTGAGAAATCTGGTTGATAAATGGGAAACCATTATAAAGAAGATAAATAATGCTAAAGCACCAAAGAAAGTGCTTAGTGAATTAGACCGTACTTCACAGATATTAAGGGATGTACTAAACGAATCTTTTAATTCAATCCATGTTAATGAACAGCGACTTTACGAAGAAACAAGAGCATATATCTCAAACATTGCACCCGACAAGAAGGATATTGTAAAAAGATATAAAGGAAAGACTCCTATTTTTGACCATTTCGGAATAGAAAAGCAGCTAAGGAGCAGCTTTGGTAAAACTGTTACCATAAAAAGTGGTGTATATCTTATCATAGAGCATACCGAAGCTATGCACGTTATTGATATTAATAGTGGTCATAGAGTTAATAAAGAGAATTCCCAGGAACAGAATGCTGTTTTGGTAAATACCGAATCTGCAGCAGAAGTGGCCCGCCAGTTAAGGCTGCGTGACATGGGTGGTATTATTGTTATCGATTTTATTGATATGCATGAAGCAAAAAACCGCCGTGCTCTGTTTAATAAACTTAGGGAAGAGATGTCGAAAGACCGTGCAAAGCATACTATTCTGCCTCCAAGTAAATTTGGCCTTGTGCAGATTACACGTCAAAGGGTACGACCTGAAACATTCGTTCCTGTATTGGAAAAATGCCCGTGCTGCAGTGGGACAGGCAAGATAAAGTCAAGCATGATTCTTGTTGATGATATTGAGAATAATCTGAATTATCTTATACAGGATCAAAACGAAAAGAAACTTACTCTTGCAGTTCATCCTTATATTTATTCATACCTTACTAAAGGAATATTTTCTAAACAACTAAGCTGGTTTATGAAATATAATAGATGGGTGAATGTAAAACAAATGAATGATTATCACCTGATGCAGTTTCATTTTTTCAATAAAAACGGGGATATAATAAAAAGGTAAGGATATACCTATATAATATATAACCTCAATAGTATGTTGTAAAGAAACAAATTATTGAGGTTATTTTTTTTTATTACTGTTTTATATAAAATGCCTGAATTTAATATTTGCTGGCATGAATACTTAGTACAGGAATAGGTGAGTGATTTACCATTTGTGATGCATAAGGTCCTAATAACAAATTAGCTGTTGATGTTTCCTGTTCTGTCATTATCGAGATCAGGTTTGCACCAATTTTATTTGCGTATTTAAGGGTCTCATCAGTGATATTATCAGCCTCAAGGAAAGTAGACCTGTATTTAATTTTGTTTTCTTCAAAATATTCTTCAGCTTGTGTTACATATTGTCTGATACGGTATCTTATATCGTCAGAAGAAGTTGTAAACAGCCCTAGGATATGAACTTCTGAATTAAAATATTTAGCAAGCAATGCAGTCATTGGTAGTTTTTGACGAGTAATCTTAGTGCTGTCAAGCGGAAGTACAATCTTTTTAAGGTCAGTACCGATATCAACCCCACCTCTTATTGTAATTATTGGTTTTAGAGTGGATGATACCATTCTGTTGGCATTTGAGCCAATCCAGAATTCTTCAAAACCTGTAGAACCATGTGTGCCAATAACAACCAAAAATGCATCCTTCTCTTCTGCAATTTTTTGCATTTCTTTATAGACTTTGCCTTTACTGATTATATAATCAAGAGGCTTATCGATAAGATGATACTTATATTTATTAATAAGTTCCTCAAATCTTTTTTTAACCTCTTTTTCCAGGTTCTGCGGTTCAACCGAGAAAATTTCTTTTGAATAATCCAAATGATTAATCCAAACCATTGTGATTCCTGCTTTTGCTTTTCTTGCAATTGTTATTGCATGCTCAAGGGCGTTTATCGAGCAGTGTGAAAAATCGATGCCCACTAAGATTACTTTACTCATAGCTTTCTGTTTTTAAATATTTCGGTAACACTGGGTAATTAATAACATCCTGGGTGACCCAGGCTCCGGGATACTTTCTGTTTAACTTGTCCAGAAGTTTCTCTGCTTCCAGACGTGTTCGGAAATCTCCAACACGAACACGATAGTTTGGAACTCCAAATGTGATGTAAACAGGTATGTCAGGGTATTTCTCTGCAAATTCTTCTTTAACTTCTTCAGCTTTATCCAAAGCTTCATTGCCTGAAGCCATTAATAGCTGAATCCGGTATCCTGAAAAACCAGGATATAACTGATTATGCTCTTGATGCAATTGCACAAGACTGTCTATTCGGGGGTCACAGATAACCTTACTGCCCATTTCCTGTGCATTCAGCCTCAAAGAAGCCAAAATAATAATAATTGATATTACAATTAGTCTATTCATATTTTCCTTAATTCTTTTGCTCTGACACTTACAATTGGTATAACTGAATTATTTACCAGTTGTTGTGAATATGCTCCTAAAAATTTGTTGGCAGTAGTAGTGCCCTGATCTGTCATTATTGCAATCAGGTCGCTTTTATGCTCTTCAGAAAATTTAATTATTGATGCTGCAACATTTTTGGCATTTATACAATCAAGTTTGTACGAAATGCCTTTATCTGTTAAACACTTAATAGCATCTTCTCCAAACTTATCAATTCTTTTTTTAATAATGCTGATAGGACTGTTATATACTTTTAGTAAATTTACAGTTGCACCAAAGGCCTGAGCAAGCTCTGCTACAAATGGAAGTTTCTCTTTCGTCTCCAATGAGCTGTCAAGAGGTAGAAGAATGTTCTTGATGTCATCTGTAATATTGTAGCTACTACGTATAGTAACAACAGGACATGGTGCTTGTGTTACAATACGATATGCATTACTACCTATCCAATGTTGTTCATAGCCTGAAACGCCATGTGTTCCGGCAAATATCAGGTCAGCATTAATTTTTCTTGCTGTTTTGGCAATTTCCTGATAAACCCTGCCTTTACCCAGAATAACATTTAATTGCAAATCAGGGAATTTATCTTCATATTCGTTTTTAAGATTTTTGAGGTAGTCTTTTTTCTCAATCCTTAGTTCGCTGTCGATAGTACTTAGAATAGCATCATCAGTAACAGAGTTGTCGATCCATATTAAATTTATGGAAGCATTGATCTTATTTGCAAACATAGCAGCATACCCGAGTGCGTGTTCAGCATTTTTTGAAAAATCAATTGCTACGAGTATGGTCTTCATTTTAGTATCTTTTATATTACCAGTTATGCAGCTAATATAGTAAATTAAGGATTACAATCGTAAATTTTTTTAACATTTGGGAATCAAAACAGATAATGATAATGGATTCAGATAATTTTCGACTACTTTTGTTGAAAAATAATTATATGAACGAAAACCTGGATGCTTCCGGAAATTCATTGAGTGGAGAAGAGAAAGAGGTTGAGAGATCATTGAGACCTGGCTCTTTTGGGCACTTTGCTGGTCAGGAAGGAGTAGTGGAAAACCTTAAGATATTTGTTGAGGCCGCCAGACAACGTGGTGATGCTCTTGATCATGTTCTTCTGCATGGACCTCCTGGTCTTGGAAAAACTACACTATCTCATATTATCTCCAATGAACTGGGTGTTAATATTATTACTACCTCAGGCCCTGTTCTCGATAAGCCGGGTGATTTGGCAGGTCTGCTTACTAATCTGAATGAGAACGATGTGCTCTTTATTGATGAGATTCACAGGTTAAGTCCGGTGGTGGAAGAATACCTCTACTCAGCAATGGAAGATTATAGGATTGACATTATGATTGAAACTGGTCCTAATGCCCGGTCTGTTCAGATAACTGTTAACCCGTTTACGCTTATTGGTGCTACAACACGATCGGGGTTGCTTACAGCTCCCCTAAGATCAAGGTTTGGTATAAACTCCAGACTGGAATATTATAATGCTAAACGTCTTTCTGGTATAGTACGTAGGTCCGCTTCTATACTTAATGTGGAGATTAAAGGTAATGCTGCTGATGAAATTGCAGGTCGTAGTCGTGGTACACCTCGTATTGCAAACCTTTTATTGCGAAGAGTACGCGACTTTGCACAGATTGTGGGCAATGGTATAATTGATATTGATATAGCTCGTCATGCGCTTAAAGCATTGAATGTGGATATAAATGGCCTTGATGAAATGGATAACAGAATTCTAGCTACTATTATTGATAAATTTAAGGGTGGTCCTGTTGGAATTACTACTATTGCCACTGCTGTTGGTGAAGAAACGGATACTATAGAAGAGGTCTATGAGCCTTTTCTTATCCAGGAAGGTTATATAATGAGAACACCGCGTGGTAGGGAAGCTACCTCAAAAGCTTATGAGCATCTTGGCAGAATACCAGCTAATAAACAAGGTAATCTTTTCTAATTAATATGATATGACTGCTTCTGAGTATGATAAGGGGTTTCTTACTAACTACATTAAAGAATTAAGCCTTGAGGAAGGCTTTCTGGAATGTGGTATCTCAAAAGCAACATTTCTGGAAGATGATGCTAAAAGAATGGAAGCTTGGCTGGATGATGGCTATAATGCAGAAATGGGTTATCTAGAAAGAAACAGGGAGAAAAGATATGATCCACGAAAGTTGGTCGATGGAGCATCGTCTGTGATATCAGTCCTTTATAATTATTATACTGACGAAAATATTTCAACTAATAAGTATAAGATTTCTAAGTATGCTTATGGTAAAGATTATCATACAGTAATTAAGGACAAACTTTATAAGATACTGGGTAAGATTGAAAGGGAAACAGGAAAGCTTAACGCCAGAGTTTTTGTTGATTCTGCGCCGGTTCTCGATAGGTCATGGGCTTTGAACAGCGGGCTGGGGTTTATTGGTAAAAATACAATGCTGATTAACAGAAAAGCTGGCTCTTATTTCTTTATTGGTCATATAATTCTTAATGTCGATCTACTTTACGATAAAAAAACTGAAAGGAATTATTGTGGTAACTGTACTGCCTGTATTGATACTTGTCCTACTCAGGCAATAACTACTGAGGGGGTAAATGCAAATAAATGTATTTCATACCTTACTATTGAACATAGAGGTGAACTTCCCGGAAACGTAAATCTTCATAACTGGATTTTTGGATGTGATATATGTCAGGAAGTTTGTCCTTGGAACAGATTTGCCAAACAACATAATGAATTGCTTTTCTATCCTAAAGAAGAGCTTAAAAGTATGACCCCTGATAAATGGAAGGATATATCGCATGAAGATTTTAATATGTTGTTTAAGGATTCAGCTGTAAAGCGGACTGGCTATAAAGGATTATTAAGAAATATTAATTCCTTGTGATAATCTCATACTTTGTGTATTTTTGAATGTAAAATAGAAATAACTATGGCCAAAAAATATAAGATACTAATAACTTCATTGTTCCTTGTTTCAACAATAATTGTAGCAGGAATATATTTTGTGAATGGCAACAAAACGACTTACTCAGATGAAATGATTCTGGAAGAGTCTGTATTGTTTGAAAATAATCTGAAAGTGTTTTTGACCTCTGTTGAGAAATCAGTTCAGACTTACAATGATTCGATTGTTAATAATAAACATCAGGATATTAATAATGTAGTATTAATCAATTTCTTTACCAAACTTATTTCTAATGATAATTATTTCAAAGGTGCTTTTATTACAAACCAGAAAATTAACTTTATTATCTATAGTGAGAATTCATCCTGGGTTACTACATACGATACATTAACAACCGACACTCTGTCAACATGGAAGAGATTAGACAGTAAGCTTGAAGTAAAGAGTGAATGGACAGATACTTACAGTTTCTTTCATAGGAATATAAATCAGAAAACACTGCTTGAAGGTCTTGAAAATAATGAGTATGTATGGATGACTACTACCAGTGAATTGCCTGACAGAAGGAATCTGATTACTTTGGTTTTTAATATTGATGTGGCTGGTAAGGAAATGATGACAGGTTTTATATTTAGTGCTAAAGATATAAGTAATTCTTTCCTTTCAGTATTAAAATATAACCGTCCGTTAATAAGTATTATTACTGATGGAGGTAAGATTATAACGCCTTTAATTACAGATGATAGCTCTTCAATTAGTCTTTATTGGAAGTTGCAGGAGAATGTTAGTCAGATAATAGGAAGATGGAGTCAGAAACATGATAATAAATCCCATAATTATTCATTTGAAAAAAACCACAGGATTTACTGGACAGCAGTTTCGGATATTGAAGACCATATCGGTATTGATGGTTTTGCAATAACACTCTCAGATGAAGACTTGGATAATGCATCAAAAATGCAGAATATGATATACCTTATTATATCAGGCATTTTATTATTAATCACGATTATTTTGGCAGTTGCTTTCTTTGCAAAAAGGAAAAAGAAAATAGTCTTGTCACAGAGTATACATTTTGTATCACTTTCAGATCAGGAAATAGAGAAAATGATAAGCAGGGGAGAAACAGAGTTTGTTGAATTTAAGTCTTCCTTAAGATATGATTACAGAGAGCAGAAAGTTAATAAGGTACTGGAAGATGTGATACTAAAGAGTATTGCAGCTTTTGCTAATGCTAAAGGAGGAACATTGATCATTGGTGTTAATGATGATTTGGAAGTAATTGGTCTTAATAATGATTTCAGTACACTTAAAAAACAGGATGCCGACTATTTTGAGCTTCATCTGCGAAAGCTTATTAATAATCAGTATGGAATAGCTTTTGCCAATGAGCATTTATCTGTTACGTTTCCCTTAATTAGCGGGGAAATTATTTGTGTAATAAGAATTAGTCCTTCTAATGTGCCTGTATTTCTGAAAGTACGAAATAAGCAGGGGCATGAGGTTGAGAAATTTTATGTCCGTTCGGGGAATGCATCACAAGAGATAGCAAGCTTAAAAGAAATAAATGAATATACAAAAAGGAGATTTGATAACTAAATGAACTGGTTGATATTCTGGATCGTATTTTATCTTGTCATTGTTATTGCCCTTTCACTGTATCATTTGAAAAAGGCAGACCTTGAGCAATATCTTGTGAATAATCGTAATACAAGAACTATCCCTCTTGTAGCTACTATACTAGCAACTTTTGTTGGAGGTGGTACATCAATGGGATTAATGGCAATGGGATATGAATCAGGTCTTGCAGCGGTAGGAATAGGGATTGCTTATGTTATAGGATTTGTAATAATGTTCTTTTTTGCAGGAAAGATACGAACGTTTGGTGCTATTCATAAAATTTACAGTCTGCCGCATTTTCTTAATCACTCATATACAAACAGTAAAAATGTTGGCTTCACAAGAATATTCTCGGCTGCTGTGAGTGGTGTTAATGTGTTTATCTTCTTTTTTTTGCTCGCTGCTCAGTTTGTTGCTATGGCTAGCCTCTTGAAGTTTTCTTTTGAGATTGGTTACACCACAGCGGCTGTAATTTCAGCAATAATTGTAATTATTTATACTGCAATAGCAGGATTGTCAGGAGTTATTATCACCGATATGATTCAGTTTTTTGCCATAATTATCATGATTGTGCTGATATTTATTCCCGGTATTTTTAATGATACTCTGATGTTTGAACGATTTAAGGAATTGCCTGCTGAGATGCTTAACGGTTCTTATTATGGATGGATATTTCTGATAGCTCTGCCACTATTTTTATCATGGTCAGTATTGGTACGTATGGATATTTGGCAAAGAATTCTGGCAGCTAAAAATGAGAAAACAGCACGTAAGGTTAGTTTGTTATCAGGATTGGGGATGCTACCCTTTTATATTATCTTTCCGGCTGTAGGTATGACAATCAGGATAATTTCTGATGATGCTGTTGATCCCAAAGATGTTGCCTACTTGTTTATCGACAGGCACAGCAGTGGCTTTATTATGGGGTTTGCTGTTGTGGGACTATTATCAGCATTGATGTCTTCCGGCGATAGCTTCCTTAATATTATCTCTATATCAACAGTAAAGGATTTTGCAGGTTGGGGAAGGAACAAGAGTGTTAATAGTAAATCGGGTCGTATGTATAGCTTAATAAGAAGTACAACTGTCGTTTATGGTATTATTGCTTTGTTTATGGCTCTGGCATTTCCATATATTGTAGATTTAATGGTTGTTGGTATTTCAACCATCGCACTTTTTGTGCCAATCACACTTTTCGCGCTTATATCCAGTGATCCATATAAACACAGACGATCAGCACTGGCAAGTATATTAAGTGGCTTTGGAGTAAACGTATCCCTTTTTACATGGGGTATTGTAAGTCCTGAGCAGTTCTCTGCAAAATCTTCATTTATTCCGGCTTTTATTGTGGCAGCAATAGTGCTGGCAGTTGGTGTTCTTTTTAATAAAAATAAGAATCGATGATTAAACCTGTGGGTGATGAATATTTTATGAAAGAAGCTCTTAAAGAGGCTCATAAAGCTTTGGATAAGGATGAAGTTCCTGTGGGTGCTGTTGTTGTTTATAAAGATAGAATAATAGCAAGGGCTCATAACCTTACAGAAACATTAAATGATCCTACTGCTCATGCTGAGATGCAGGTTATTACAGCAGCAACAGATGCTATAGGTGGTAAATACCTTAAGGATTGCTCAATATATATTACTCTGGAACCGTGTATTATGTGTGCAGGAGCTATAATGTGGTCACAAGTGTCAAAGATTGTGTTTGGTGCCTTTGATGAAAAAAAAGGTTATTCTTCATATCAAACATCTGTGTTTGGCAAATCCCAGAATATATCAGGTGGTGTTATGGAAAAAGAATGTTCAGAACTGATAGTAGGTTTCTTTGTAAATAAACGTAAGCTAAAGAGTTAGCAGTTGAAAATTATTGAAGAACATATTGTACCTAAAGGAATTGAGGATATACGACTGATAGATTATGCTCTTGAAGTTTTTAATCTTATTCCAACAAGAAGTAGTATTAAGAAGATATTTAAAAAGGGTGAATTGCTTGTTGATGGCGTTAATGTGAGGGCTGGTTCATGGGTAAAACCAGGACAAAAAATTATGTTAATGGAAAGCCAAAAGCATATCCCAAAACCTCTGGATATAGATATTGAGATAGTATATCAGGATGAGCATATGGTTATCATTAATAAGCCTGCTGGTATTGAGGTTAGCGGGAATAAATATTATACTATTAAAAATGCGCTGGTGGCTAACGTGCCCCGATCTTCAGCACCTGATGCTCTTAAATGGCCTCATACAATACACAGACTTGATATTCCTACTTCCGGATTGCTCATTGCTGCCCGTACATCATCTGCAATGGTGAAACTGGCAAAAATGCTGGACAATCATGAAATTGAAAAGCGATACAGGGCTATTGTCAATGGAAAGCTTCCTGAAAAAGGGATTGTTGAAACATCAGTGAAAGGAATGGTGGCTAAATCATCATACAAAAGTATTCAATACATCCATTCCCTGACAACACAATGGGCTACTCTGGTCGATTTATTTCCCCATACGGGACGCACTCATCAATTACGTATACACATGGCATCTTTAGGACATCCTGTTGTTGGTGATGCTAAGTATGGTGAAGGTCCTAAGCTTAAAGGAAAGGGGCTTTTTCTCTCTGCTGTTGGGATTAAACTTAAGCATCCTATTACAGGCGAACCAATGGAAGTATCAATTACTCATCCCTCAAAATTTGACGCGTTTGTTGAGAGGGAAGAACGACGTTGGGGGAAATATTACTAATAATAATTAATTTTATGTTACGTATTCCTTTATAATATCATAAAATAAGAATCGTATTTTACCACTATTGCAGGAAACAACAATATGAAAATCACTTTTGATAAACATGCTAACAATCTTTTTGTAACTTAGCATCGTTTGTAAATAAAATCTAATTATTATGAAATCACCCATTTTAAGAAATGTTGTTTTGTTGCTTGCTATAGTGCTGTTATTCGCATCGTGTGCTCCCGGTTGTGAGAAATATGTGGACCAACAGGCAGGCTTTTGGTCTGGATTATGGCATGGGTTTATCTCATTCTTTACTTTTATTATTAGCCTGTTTAGTGATAATGTAAATGTTTACGAAGTGAATAACAACGGAGGCTGGTATAACTTTGGCTTTATCCTTGGTATTTCTATTTTTTATGGAGGAAGCTCAAAAGGATCATGTAAGAGAAAATAGCTTTATAATAAGGTAATCTATATTTCGTCATGAATAATCTAATCCCAAAATTAGCTTAATTTTGTAGCAAAGAAAATCAGGTGATAGATCCTTCAACAATACAGAAAATTCATGATGCAGCGCACATCGAAGAGGTGATTGGCGACTTTGTTTCTTTAAGGAAAAGAGGAGTCAATTATCTGGGGTTATGTCCCTTTCATAACGAAAAGACGCCGTCGTTTACCGTATCTCCTGCTAAAGGTATATTTAAATGCTTTGGTTGTGGTAAATCGGGGAATGTGGTCGGTTTTGTTATGGAACACGAGCATTATTCTTATCCTGAAGCTTTAAAGTATCTTGCAAAGCGTTATGGAATAGAAGTTGAAGAAGAAGAAGTAACTCCTGAAATGCAACAGCAGCTTGATGAGAATGAGAGTATGCTGTCGCTGAATACTTTTATCACTAAATATTTTACTAAAAATCTTAAGGAGAAAAGTGAAGGAAGGTCTGTTGCTCTTAGTTACCTTAAGGAACGTGGTTTTAGAGAGTCGACGATTGAAAAATTCGGACTTGGTTATGCAATAGATGGCTGGACAGATTACACCGATCATGCCATTGACAATGGTTATAAAAAAGAGATACTTGTAGCAACCGGTCTTACAATAGAAAAGGAAGATAAAGTTTTTGATCGTTTCAAAGCAAGGGTTATGTTTCCTATTCATAACCTTACGGGTAGGGTTATTGGCTTTGGAGGAAGGATATTGTCATCAGAAAAATCCAAAGCAAAGTATCTTAACTCGCCGGAGTCTCCTATATATAATAAGAGTAAGGTGCTATATGGTATTTTCTTTGCCAGGAATGCCATTGCTAAGAATGATTTGTGCTATCTGGTGGAGGGTTATACGGATGTTATCTCCCTGCATCAAAATGGTGTTGAGAATGTGGTGGCTTCTTCTGGCACCTCTCTTACCGTTGATCAGATAAAGCTTGTAAAGCGCTATACTCCTAATATTACTATACTGTATGATGGTGATGCTGCTGGATTGAAAGCTTCTTTCAGGGGTATTGATCTTATTCTTGAGCAGGGGATGAATGTTAAAGTAGTGCTTTTCCCGGAAGGGGAGGACCCTGATTCTTATGCCCGTAATCATACTACTTCTGAGACGGAAGCATTAATTAAGGATACGGCAGTTGACTTTATTAAGTTCAAAACAAACCTTCTGAAGGATGAAACGGAAGGTGATCCTGCTGGCAGAGCATCACTTATTAAAGATATTGTTCAGTCGATATCTCTTATTCCTGATGGTATTACCCGTTCTGTATACGTAAAAGAGTGTAGCGTGCTTCTGGAAATGGCTGAACAAACACTCATGAATGAGTTAAATAAGCTTTTGAGAAGGAAGTTCAGCAAGCAGAATAATATTACAACTGAATTGCCTGAAGCGAATGTATCACCGATTGAGCAGTCAAAGCCAGTTGAGATTAACCCTCTTGATACGATTATTCTTGAAAGGGATTTAATCAGGCTTATGCTTATCTATGGTAATGAAGAGATTACTATTAGTGAAGAACCGGATGAAGTTGTAACCACTGTTTCCAGATATATTATTAGTGATCTTGATAATGATAATCTGAATTTTACTGATAAATCTTGTCTTGCCATTGCTAATGAAGTTAGGAAAAGTATAAAGGAGAATAAAGAGTTTGACACTAAGCACTTCACAAATCATGAAAATAGTCTGATATCCGGTTTCTCTATAGATATAATGACATCGCCCTATGAGCTAAGTGAGAATTGGGAAAAGAACAATATCTTTGTTAAAAAAGAGGAAGATGATCTTTACAATCTTGCTATGGGCTCACTTATGGCTTATAAGTCGAGGCTTATAAGCAATCAGCTAAAGGATTTGTCGCGACAAATGAAAGAGTCAACTAATGATGCAGAGACTTTCCTGTTAATGCAGGAGTATTACGAGCTTAAAAAGCTGGCAAATATTATTGATAATGAATTGAACCGCCCTTTTAATTATTAACCTTATCCTTTGCGTAAGCATAAGCCCCTACAGATACTGCGTTGGATGTTCCAAGCTTGCTTATACCTATACCTACTTTCTTAACAGGGGAGTAATATACTCTTTCGGCTGAGCCCGGTACAGCAATTTCTATTTCATCATTTTTCATGAAGTCGGTGTAACAATCAGGATTCTCGAGATTATAGGCAAAGACTTCAAGACGTTGTACCTTGTCGCCGTTAAAGCGTGAAAACTGACCATTCATTTCTTCAATAACAGCAGGCATAAAATGCTTGTGTGCACCTGCCAGTCCGCCTCCGATAACAATCAGTCCGTCGATAAGCGTTATGGCATTTGCAAGAGCATGCCCAAGAACAACCCCAAATTTCTTCCATGCTTCAATAGCTGCTTTTTTGTTACCTTCTTTTTTTCCTTCTGCTATATTGCAAATCTCAACTGGTTCAGGACATTCTTCTGCTGATATTCCTGCTTCCATCACAAATAGGTTTTTAATTCCTCTGATGCTTAGTGTTTCTTCGATACTCATTTTGGGCTCGAGGTAATTATTTGAGCGATTTATCTCTGCCCCTGCACTATTATCGCCAGTGAGCAGCTTACCGTTAACAACAATACCACCACCGGTGCCTGTTCCAAGTGTTATGCCCAACAGGTTACTGTACTGCTTGTGACTTCCTTTTTCTTTAAGTTTATTGTTGATCTCTGGCAACAAGCCTCCAATAGCTTCACCATAAGCAAATAAATCACCGTCATTGTTTATATAAACAGGGATATTAAATTTGTTTTCCAGAAAGGGCTTAAGGGCTACGCCGCCACGGAAAACCGGCAGGTTTTCAAGATCGCCTATTATGCCTGCTTCGTAGTCTGCAGGGCCCGGGAAGCAGAAGCTGATGCCTGCTGCTTTATTGTCAACAGTTGCGTTTACCTTTGAAAAGCCTGCTACCAGTTTGTCAAGAAACTCATCTATATCTTTCGATGCAGAAGGTATTGACTCTTCACTTATTATATTATTATTTTCGTTTACTGCCTGAAAAACCAGGTTTGTCCCTCCCGCGTCAAGCGTTAAGATTACAATGTTATCTTTCATGTTATTTTATACTAAGTCATATTTATTTTATCAAGACTTCATCCTAATGAGCTTCCAGCCAGTTATTGCCAGTATTAATGTCTACATCAACCCTGACTTTAAGCTCAATAGCGTTTCTCATGTTTTCTTCAATAATTTTCTTTACAATAGTTTCTTCTTCTCTGTACATGTCGAACACAAGCTCATCATGCACCTGAAGTATCATTTTTGTTTTAAGATTATTTTTTGTCAGCTCATTATGAATATTTATCATCGCTATTTTGATCATATCTGCTGATGATCCCTGGATAGGTGCATTAATGGCATTTCTTTCTGCATATCCGCGAACAACGGCATTGGCGGAGTTTATATCGCTGATATATCTGCGTCGTCCCATAATCGTTTCTGCATATCCGTGTTTACGTGCAAATTCAATGCTTTCATTCATATAGGTTCTTATGCCCGGGTACTTCTCAAAATAATTATTAATAATATCAGCAGCTTCGCGGCGTGGAATGCCCATACGTTCGCTTAACCCAAAGGCAGAAATGCCGTATATAATGCCGAAGTTTACTGTTTTTGCTTTGCTACGCATATCACGAGTAACATCTTCATAATTTACACCGTAGACACGTGCTGCTGTTGCACCATGGATATCCAGACCGTTGTTAAATGCTTCAATCATACTTTCGTCGCCACTGAAGTGAGCAATAAGCCTTAGCTCTATCTGTGAATAATCTGCGGCAAGCAGCATGTAATCGTCATTTGCCGGAACAAAAGCCTTACGTATTTCTTTTCCTCTTTCTGTCCTTATTGGTATATTTTGCAGATTAGGATTGTTGGAGCTAAGGCGTCCTGTTGCTGCAACAGCCTGATTGTATGATGTGTGTATTCTTCCGTCACGTGGATTTACCAGTGTTGGCAATGCATCCACATAAGTATTCTTTAGTTTTGTGAGTGAGCGGTATTCCAGAATCTCTTTTACTATAGGATGTTTGTATTCAAGCTTTAACAGAATATCCTCACCTGTTTTGTACTGACCGGTTTTTGTTTTCTTTGGCTTACTGCTGATAGCAAGGTCTTCGAAAAGGACCTCCCCAAGCTGTCGGGGTGATGCTATGTTAAATTCTTTTCCTGCCAGTGAGAATATGTTCTTTTCTATGTCAATAATTTCACTTCCAAGTTTATTACTGATATCATTAAGAGCCTTTACGTCCAGTTTAACGCCCTGACGTTCCATGTTTGCCAAAACAGGTACCAGAGGCATCTCCATTGTCTCGAACAATTTCTTTGTTGATGTTTTGTCCAGCTCCGGATCAAAATATTCCATTAGTTGTAGAGTGATATCTGCATCTTCAGTAGCATATTCTTTTACTTTCTCAATATCTACATTGCGCATGCTAAGCTGATTGCGACCTTTTTTTCCGATAAGGCTTTCGATGGAAACAGGAGTGTAATTGAGATATGTTTCTGCCAGTAAGTCCATGTTATGCCTCATATCTGGCTGAATGAGATAGTGGGCAATCATTGTATCGAAAAACGGACCTGCAACATTGATTTCATACCATGACAGGATATTGATATCGTATTTGATGTTTTGTCCTATTTTGAGAATATCAGGTGATTCAAGAATATCTTTAAAAACAGATATCATTCCAACTGCTTCCTCATAATTCTCTGAAAGGCTGATATACCATCCATGATGTTTCTTTATTGAAAATGATATACCAATTAATTCGGAGTTATTTGGATCCAGACCCGTTGTTTCGGTGTCAAAGCAGATGACTTTTTCTTTTAAAAGGGTTTTAGCCAGCTCTTCAGCTTCTTTCTGACTTGTAATCAGATTGTACTCATGAGTGGTGTTTTCAATATTATTGGATTTCTTTTCTTCAATCTCACTGAATAGATCCTGCTGCCCTTCTTCATCAGAATTAGTTTGTTCTTCTTCTATGGTTTTAAAGAAGCGCTTAGCAAATGTGTTGAATTCGAGTTCGTCGAATAATTTCTTAAGTTCTACAACATCAGGTTCATTTAACTCAAGGTCTTTGGCATTAAACTCAATAGGAACATCAAGCATGATGGTGGCAAGCTGTTTCGACATAAGAGCCTGGTCGGCAAAGTTTTCGAGATTTTCCTTTTGTTTTCCTTTCAGCTTGTCGGTATTCTTAAGCAGGTTTTCAATACTGTCGTACTCATAAATTAGCTTTGTGGCTGTTTTCTCACCGATTCCGGGAACACCGGGAATGTTATCTGAAGCATCGCCCCAAAGGCCAAGTATATCAATAACCTGCAAAGGATTAGCAATGCCAAACCGCTCGCATACCTCATAAACGCCCCATGTTTCGGCTTTGTTACCCATACGGGCTGGCTTATACATATATATATTATCGCTTACAAGCTGGCCAAAATCCTTGTCGGGAGTCATCATATATGTTGTGAATCCTTCTTTTTCTGCTTTCTTACTGAGCGTTCCAATAATATCATCAGCTTCGTAACCATCAAGAGTGAGAATGGGTATTTTAAAACCTTCAATCAGTTTAAAGACATATGGAATTGATATTGAAAGGTCTTCTGGCATTTTTTCGCGGTTAGCTTTATATGGAGCATAGCTTTCATGCCTGAATGTAGGGGCACTTGTATCGAAAGCAACTCCAATGTGGGTTGGTTTCTGGTTTTTAAGTATGTCGTTAAGAGTGTTTGCAAAGCCAAGGATAGCAGAGGTGTTAAGGCCTTTGCTGTTTATACGCGGGTTTCTGCTTAAAGCAAAATAGGCCCTGTAAATAAGAGCCATACCATCAAGTAGAAATAGTTTTTTTTCTGAACTCATATTATTTTATTATTGGAACAAATGTATGGAAAATATTGGTTGTTCAGAGGTTTTGTTTAGGATAGAACCTGTATGTCAGTTATAAAGATTTGGGATTGGCAAGATGCTATATTTTGATTCAATGGTTTACAAATATTAATGGAATGATTATTTGTAAGCTCTAGAATTCGTAGTATTTTTAGTTGTGATTATTTCCAGATACTGTTGAGATACCCATTAAATTGAAATTGTTTAGTTTAAATTTTGTTTTTCGTTAATTGTTGTTTCTGTTTTTAATTGCGTTGTGTACATTTTAAGTTTTTTCGAAATTTGTTTTTTTCCACTTAAATAAATAATAATAAATACTATTAGTCCTAAAATAAAAACAATAATCTTTTCTAGTATTCCTGAGTACTCGATATAGTCTTGTATTTCAAATAAACCAATTTTGTTATGTTGCTTATCAATAAGTCCTGATAAAAAGTCCCATATGAAATGCAAAGAAACAACTGTCCAAATGGAAGTAGTAATTGAATAAACAAATACTAGAATATACCCAATAAATACAATACCTATGTACCAGATCCAAGATGTTATAGACATGTCAAAACTAAAAATATGAGTAAGAGAAAATAAAACTGAAGAAATTAGTGCAGAAAAATGAAATCCAAAAGAATTTTTAAGTAATGTATTATATATAAGTCCTCTAAAAAAGAATTCCTCCCAGATTGACACTCCTATTGTGGAAAAAACTAAAACTAATAGAGGTTTTTCAAAGTTGTTCTTTAAAATAACAAACTTAAAAGGAATATCAAAAATTGTTTTTGCTATTATTAAAGCTAAAGATATAATTATTAAAGCCAGAATGGCCCCTATTAGAATATTCTTGAAAAAGTTCTTTAAACCAAATCCATAACTTCGTGGTAAGAGAAAATTAATTTTTTTATGGAATATTATAACGCCTAGATATGTTGTTATTAGGAATAACAACATAAATATATTTCCGACGATTATGTGATTATGGTTTTTAAAATAATTTCCAATTCCAATAAAAAAAGCAAATAGAATAGCAATGCTAACTAATGACAAAAGTACAATGTAAATTGTTAATAATTTTTGTTTCATGAAAGTTAATTTCTAATTATTTCCTCTAGAATTATTATAATTTTTCAATAGTGTCCGATAAAAATACAAATTTAATTTTTTAGTTTTTCAAAAGTCTGAATCACAACGCATTAAAATCTTCAATTTGTTCAATTTGAAAAGTAAGCCCCCTAAAATAGCGTTGGTTGCATTAATTCATCATAGGTTTTCTGCCAATCTTTATCCGGATTCTCAAGAAACCTAACCAGGTGAATGTAATTGAAAAGATGAATCTTACAGAAACTTACCAGGTTAGAGAATGCCCACGATCGTTTAAGACTCTTTTGTATAACGGTCATTAACAAGTTTGCTATCAAAGCACAGTATATCTGTATTTTAATGGCATTCTCATTATCTCCAAGGAAATATTTCAGCGGGAAGTTCTGTTTCAATTGCTTGAACAGTAGCTCTATCTGCCAGCGTAATTTATAAATGGCTGCAATCAAATCGGCTCTCATTTCAAAAAGATTGGTTAAAAACTCAAAGCGCCTTTTGAGCGCTCTGTCATAGAATATAACCTTACGCAACTTCAGAGGCTTAGTTCCAATATCGGTTTTAATCTGAACTTCAATGACTTCATCCTTTTCAACTCCGCAATGTATGCGATCATCAATTTCATTGTCTGTTATTGTGTCATAAACTGCATTGTCTTTTATACGAGTAACAAAGCCTGTTTTAGAGTTAGTAAATTTGTCAAAAGCCTTATAGTCATTATATCCCTTGTCAAAAACATAGATAGTATTTGTATCGGGTTTGAGTTTATTCAGAATCATATGATCATGAGTGGCAGCACTGGAAAACCAAACCAATTTTGGTACAGCTTCATCAACATTAATTACGGTATGAAGTTTTATTCCTCCTTTCTTCTTACCGTTGTGCGGATTTCGGCCAACACATTTTAGTATATCCTTGAAAAGACTGATTGTTGAACTGTCAATAATCTCTATCTGCTTATTTATCATGTCTTTAATCCTGCTGTCCGAGATAAAATGACCATACTTTTTAAGAAGCAAATTGTAGATATTACCAAAGACATCTGCATTACGTCGTTTATTTGCATCAGAAAGCGTGCTTTTCTTTGGAATATGGTTCAATTGAAAATGCTTTGTCTTGCCTGATAAGCCAAGCATTGCACCGCTTACTTCACGGAGTGACGTACACTTTGCAAATGAACAGAATAGCATACTTATCAAGTGATCTTTTGTCTTGAATTTCTTAACGTAGTGGTCAGAATTGTGCTTCTTTGCACTTGCTGATACAATTGTTGAGTCAATTAATGAAATCAGCTGTCCGAATACCGATGTGCCGAAAAAATGTGTAGTTTTATACATCTTAGTATTTTAAGTTCGCAAAACCAAAAATACTAAAAAGAGTTGGGAGTATCTTAGGATCTCCCTTCTCTTAATTTTTTATCGGACAACAGTGATAATTTTTGAAAAATATGGATTAAAATTGAATTATAATATGTTATAATTTTATTAAGTCAATATAATGATTAATATACAACAATCAATTATAAAGGAATTTTTTAAAGTACATATTATAATATCTTTATTCTAATGCATATAATGCAAAGATACTTTGTGCAATAGAAACAACTGTTTAATAGTCATGTTTTACTGGAACTGGTAATTAATTTAAATTAGTGAATAAGTATGTTTTTTGAAAAACATACTTATTCACTTTGACGTTAAAAAATAATTTTAACAATTATAAGTAATCTGGGATAGAATCAAATTCAATACCATATGAAAGACTATAATGTGTTGAATCAATTCTTTCCCAAGTTTGTTCAGGTAAATTTATCCAAATTCCAATATCTGATTCTGAAACACCGATTGATGTCGCTGAAGTTGAATCTTGCATTAGAAGACTTCTGGCGGGCATAACAAGTTGAGATTCACTTCTTGCTTCATCATCGGATAAAGTGACAATAGTTGCGTATGTTGTATTATACTCTGCTGAGCTATATGTACTTTGAATATTTAGTCCAATAGTCCATTCACAGTTGGTTCCTTTTCCAACACAAGGTATATGTTTATAATTACCTTGTGTCACCATGATATCTCCCAAATATGGGACTAGACACTGTGGATCAGGTCCATTATGGCCTGCTCTAAACGTAACTTGAATCGAAAAGCCTCCTCCAATAGACTTAAATTGATTTATTTCATTTAAGTTTGGTGTTGTACAGTTATCTCCTTTTTTCTCACAACTGAAAATCATAAAAGGGATTAATAAAATCGAAATGTAATAAATTGATTTTTTCATAAAACTTTAATTTTATAATAATTATTAAAACAAATTTGGTTCAGTTGATTTTCAATTTTAGACTAAACAAGAGAGTATTTATGGGGGATGTAAACTTTGTCCAATTTTTGTGCCATTTACAATATTGCATTTTATGCTTGATTTTACTTTATGGCAATTAATATTATTTAGATATAAAAAAATGTTATAGAGTAATTTAATTAATAATCCATTACCCCCCCACATTTATAATTTTCTAAATAGCAGGTATATAATGTTATGAGCAAGTTGCTTTGCGCTTTCATATATCCAATTATGATTTATTGCGATAATACATGATACTTCAAACATAAGAAAATTTTTGATCACAGTTGAGAGCGTTTGGTAATTTAGAAACATTATGAATAATATTTCGCATCAAACTGTATCGCTGATTTTTAGTAATACTTTATGTGAGACTCATAAAATGTCATTTTGTCTTTGTCATAATAATAAAATGGTAATATCAACAAACAGATGCAATTTCATACTTTCTGTATATTAGTTATAAGGCACTAAACTATTTATTTTACCCCCAACGGCGACGGATTAAACGATACCTATGGCGTTGTTGCCCGTTATGATTATGCAAAGCTGTATTCACTGAGTATATATAATCGTTGGGGACAAAAGATATTTGAGTCGGCAGATATAAACACAAAATGGGATGGAACCTACAAAGGCACGCCATGTATGGCAGGCAGCTACATAGTACGCATATCATACCGGGAATACGAATCCCTGATACCGTTAACAAAAGTACAACAGGGAACTGTGATGTTAGTTAGGTAGAGGACAGTCAATGTTTTTATGCTGTTAATAAATGATAACAAAAAAACCTCTTTTTTTTTTTTTTTTTTTTTGAGAAAAGTTTTTATAACTTTGTGGTGCTGTAAGCGATATTAACACATAATCAGTATATTATGAATAAAGACAGGATGAATAAGTGGAAATAGCGGCAGGTGACTACGGCATTAATGAGTAAGAAAACAAGGATAAAACATAATAAATGATAAAAATATGAACAGGTTAATAAAATAAGCCACCGTGGAGCAATCCCGTCCATGGTGGCTAAAGTAGCTTTGCAGCCAATACAAGTCCTGCAAAGCTACAAAATTGGGATAATTAAGTCAATAATTAAGTGATATTAATTTTCACAAAGTTTAATTTTTAAATCAATAGTGTCCGATAAAAATACAAATTTAATTTTTTAGTTTTTCAAAAGTCTGAATCACAACGCATTAAAATCTTCAATTTGTTCAATTTGAAAAGTAAGCCCCCTAAAATAGCGTTGGTTGCATTAATTCATCATAGGTTTTCTGCCAATCTTTATCCGGATTCTCAAGAAACCTAACCAGGTGAATGTAATTGAAAAGATGAATCTTACAGAAACTTACCAGGTTAGAGAATGCCCACGATCGTTTAAGACTCTTTTGTATAACGGTCATTAACAAGTTTGCTATCAAAGCACAGTATATCTGTATTTTAATGGCATTCTCATTATCTCCAAGGAAATATTTCAGCGGGAAGTTCTGTTTCAATTGCTTGAACAGTAGCTCTATCTGCCAGCGTAATTTATAAATGGCTGCAATCAAATCGGCTCTCATTTCAAAAAGATTGGTTAAAAACTCAAAGCGCCTTTTGAGCGCTCTGTCATAGAATATAACCTTACGCAACTTCAGAGGCTTAGTTCCAATATCGGTTTTAATCTGAACTTCAATGACTTCATCCTTTTCAACTCCGCAATGTATGCGATCATCAATTTCATTGTCTGTTATTGTGTCATAAACTGCATTGTCTTTTATACGAGTAACAAAGCCTGTTTTAGAGTTAGTAAATTTGTCAAAAGCCTTATAGTCATTATATCCCTTGTCAAAAACATAGATAGTATTTGTATCGGGTTTGAGTTTATTCAGAATCATATGATCATGAGTGGCAGCACTGGAAAACCAAACCAATTTTGGTACAGCTTCATCAACATTAATTACGGTATGAAGTTTTATTCCTCCTTTCTTCTTACCGTTGTGCGGATTTCGGCCAACACATTTTAGTATATCCTTGAAAAGACTGATTGTTGAACTGTCAATAATCTCTATCTGCTTATTTATCATGTCTTTAATCCTGCTGTCCGAGATAAAATGACCATACTTTTTAAGAAGCAAATTGTAGATATTACCAAAGACATCTGCATTACGTCGTTTATTTGCATCAGAAAGCGTGCTTTTCTTTGGAATATGGTTCAATTGAAAATGCTTTGTCTTGCCTGATAAGCCAAGCATTGCACCGCTTACTTCACGGAGTGACGTACACTTTGCAAATGAACAGAATAGCATACTTATCAAGTGATCTTTTGTCTTGAATTTCTTAACGTAGTGGTCAGAATTGTGCTTCTTTGCACTTGCTGATACAATTGTTGAGTCAATTAATGAAATCAGCTGTCCGAATACCGATGTGCCGAAAAAATGTGTAGTTTTATACATCTTAGTATTTTAAGTTCGCAAAACCAAAAATACTAAAAAGAGTTGGGAGTATCTTAGGATCTCCCTTCTCTTAATTTTTTATCGGACAACAGTGTTTTTAAATATTTTTAAAATGAAAAAAATATTATTAATAACAATTGTAGTTTTAACAGGCATTTTTAGTGTAAATGCACAGAGTTATACAGTAAGTACATCATGGACAGCCACAAGTAATTGGCCAACACCATTAGATCAAAGTACTGATGGCTATGGCGTGTGGATAACAATATATGATGTTACCAATGATGTAATAGTAGTAAATAATTTAGGAAGTGGCTTTCTGTATAATACAACCTTATCCTATGTTTTTGATGTATCCGATGACATGGAACCATACATTGCTGGTTTATCAGGTTCTGCTGACTTTACAATATATTGTGCTGTAAGGGCAGGAAATGAGGTTACGTTGGATGTTTATGATCAGGGGCATAGTACATCGCCTATTTATACTTCTAATGATTTTATTAGTGGGCAAGTACCTGCAACTCATGTTTATTTTTAACATCTTATTAAATATACTTTATTAAAATGAAAAAATCTAGTCTCATATTGGTAATATTATTTCTATTTTTTTTAAAAATAATACAATGCCAAAACGAGGCAAACATATGGCATTTTTGTTACCATGTGGGGCTTGATTTTAATAGTGGTAATCCAGTTGTATTATCAAATGTCTCGCATTATTCAGAAAGAGCAAATGCAACCATGAGTGATTCTTTAGGAAATTTTTTATTTAGTTTTTCAGGTACAACAATCTGGAACCGTAATGGAGATATAATGCAAAATGGAGATGGAATTATTGCTCATAATGGTGCAAGCCAGGGGGCTTTAATAGTACCGGATCCGGGTAACAATAAAAGGTATTATTTATTCAGTATTGGAATGAAAAAACATCCCAAGAAATTTCATTATTCTATAGTAAATATGGATTTAGATAATGGCCTTGGAGGTGTTGAACAAAGCCATAAGAATATAGAAATTAATATGGGAGATTATGCATATGAGAAAATAATAGCCGTCAGGCATAGTAACAATAGAGATATATGGATAATTACTCATATTTTTCCACCGGAAGGTAGTTCTTTAAAAAATTCATATCTGTCATATCTGCTTACTCCAGATGGATTAAGTTCAGATCCTGAAATAAACAAAATAGAAATTAATTTTAAAAAACATGCTGTGATTAGAGGAAGCATGAAAATATCACCAAATAAGAAGTATTTTATAGCTGCCTATATGAATGAAGGAACAGAAAATGCAGAGGAGCAGCTTTTTGATATATGTAGTTTTAATATAATTTCCGGAGAAATAGATCATTTATTTAGTATTGGACGACGAATACTTACTGAGAAGGATTATGAAACTTGGGCAGTTGAATTTTCACCGGACTCAAAGCTGGTATATTTAACATACTTTAATGAAAATATTGATCCTCAATGCTATGAGTTATTCCAATATGATATGCAATATATATATGATTCAGCGCTGTTTAAACAATCAGAACTTTATATTGGCAGTGGACAGGCGAATGGATTGCAGCTTGCAAGGGATGGCAGGATATATTGTACAGGAGAAAATATTTATTCTTATAGCGATAGTATGGGTGTAATAAATAAACCCTGGGTAAGAGGCGTTGGATGTGATTTTCAAAATAGTGTACTTTCTTGTGGCTACCAAACGGTGTCTGTATTCTTCCAAAACATAATGCTCGACTACCTCTATCGTTTTGAATGGGAAGGAAGCTGCTCAGGCGCCCCAATACAATTCAAGCCAAACTTTATCAACCCCTTGGAGATTACCTGGGACTTTGGCGATGGTAGTCCGCCGGTAACAGAAATAAACCCTGAACATATTTATAATGCCGCTGGTGAGTACGAGGTACATGCTGCCGTGGAATACTATGACACAACGGCCTTTATGAACCAACGGATAGAAGAGACTTCACGTGTAGTAACCATAGAACAATCCCCTGAGCCCTATCTTGGAGTGGATATAATAGTATGTGAAAGCACACAAATAACCCTTGATGCAGGAACAACACCGGGAACATATACCTGGGAGAACGACACAGCCACCATAGCTTTTGGTCAAAACCTATACCAGATGACTGTAAGCGATACAGGCAATTACCGGGTAAGAGTGACAAACACATCCGGATGCACTGGCTATGATACCATACATGTAGGCTGGTATCCAACGGCACAGATAAACGAACAAAACCTACAGGTACAACCCACAACACCAGGAGGGTCAACAGGCAGTATTACCGGACTAACGGTAGATGGAACACCCCCTTTAACATTTCAATGGTATGATAGTGATGGAAACATAGTTGGAGATACACTGGATTTATATAATCTGTCAGAGGGCAACTACTACCTGGAAATAACAGATGGCAACGGATGTGTTAGCTTATCACGGGCTTATACCATAAGTTCCGGTACGATAGTAATCGATAGTGTCGATACCAAAGACTCCCACTGTGGACAGGATATCGGGGAAATAATAATATATGCATCATCACATACAGGTGGTCCATTTGAGTATTCCATAGATAATGGTACAAACTGGCAGAGCAGTAATACATTTATAAACCTTGGAGGAGGCAGTTACACACTACGAGCAAGGGAATTAGGCAATGGAGAGACCCCCTGGAGTTTTAATCCGGTGGAGATACTTGATATTGCTGGTCCTCAAATAACAAACATCACAACAATACCCGAAACAAACCATACAAGTAATGGAGAGATAGTAATAACAGCAACAAGCACGGAAGACAGCTTGTGGTACTCCATCGATAACGGACAAACATACCAGTATAACAACGGCAGCTTTACCGGCCTTGCAGCCGGAATATATATATGTGTGGTAAAGGACAGCTTTGGCTGTGAAGCAGAAATGGCAGTAGAAATAATAAGTCATAATACGCAGCTAGTAGAGGCAATAGCAGGAGATGATTATGCATGTATAGGCAATGCGGCAACGAACCCACTAATAGTAAGTGATTTTAAGGATATCAAGAGATTTAATGCAGTATTGGAATATGATAATACCATGCTCACCTGTGAAGGATATACCAATATTGTAGAAGAATTGGAAGAGGGTATTACCATAACCACGCAGACAAATAATAATAAGGTATATATAAACTGGGAGGGAACAGTCCCTCTGACATTGCAGGATAAAACAACTATACTTGAGCTTGTATTTAAATGTAATGAAGAGGGTTTAACAGGCATCAGCTGGGAAGCATCACCCGGGGAGAGTAACTTTTATAATGAATCGGGAGAAGAGATACCAGCCAGTTATACCACAGGAGAGGTACGAGTGTACACACCACCTGATATAATAATGAATAACAACTACAGTTATTGCCAGGGCGAAGAAGTAAATATATGGGTTTTTGTTGAGGGAGGTGATGGTGATGTAACCTATAGTTGGGAAGGCCCTGATGATTATAGTTCAGATGAAGAATACTTATGGATACCAAACATACAGCAAAACATGCAGGGCACCTATACTCTGGAAGTACAAGACACAGCCAATTGTACTGAGGCCAAACAAACAGAGATACTGGTAATCCCCTCACCACAAATAAGTTTTAATGAATACGACACATTGTGGGCAGAGCAGGGATATGTATTGGACGCAGGCAGTGAAGGAGAATACTATATATGGAATACGGGTTCAACATCAAGTGCCATAATCATAGACACAGCAGGAGAGTATAGTGTACAAGTAACGTCAGAGGATGGTTGCAAATCCACAGATTCAGTATATGTATTATGGGACACAGACCCATTTATTCTTCCCAATGCCTTTACCCCCAACGGCGATGGATTAAACGACACTTATGGCGTTGTTGCCCGTTATGATTATGCAAAGCTGTATTCACTGAGTATATATAATCGTTGGGGACAAAAGATATTTGAGTCGGCAGATATAAACACAAAATGGGATGGAACCTACAAAGGCACGCCATGTATGGCAGGCAGCTACATAGTACGCATATCATACCGGGAATACGAATCCCTGATACCGTTAACAAAAGTACAACAGGGAACTGTGATGTTGGTTAGGTAGAGGACAGTCAATGTTTTTATGCTGTTAATAAATGATAACAAAAAAACCTCTTTTTTTTTTTTTTTTTTTGAGAAAAGTTTTTATAACTTTGTGGTGCTGTAAGCGATATTAACACATACTCAGTATATTATGAATGAATACAGGATGAATAAGTGGAAATAGCGGCAGGTGACTACGGCATTAATGAGTAAGAAAACAAGGATAAAACATGATAAATAATAAAAATATGAACAGGTTAATAAAATAAGCCACCGTGGAACAATCCCGTCCATGGTGGCTAAAGTAGCTTTGCAGCCAATACAAGTCCTGCAAAGCTACAAAATTGGGATAATTAAGTCAATAATTAAGTTATATTAATTATCACAAAGTTTAATTTTTAAATATTTTTAAAATGAAAAAAATATTATTAATAACATTTGTAGTTTTAACAGGCATTTTTAGTGTAAATGCACAGAGTTATACAGTAAGTACAACCTGGACAGCTACAAGTAATTGGCCAACACCATTAGATCAAAGTACTGATGGCTACGGCGTGTGGATAACAATATATGATGTTACCAATGATGTAATAGTAGTAAATAATTTAGGAAGTGGTTTTCTGTATAATACAACCTTATCCTATGTTTTTGATGTATCCGATGATATGGAACCATACATTGCTGGTTTATCAGGTTCTGCTGACTTTAGAATATATTGCGCTGTAAGGGCAGGAAATGAGGTTACGTTGGATGTTTATGATCAGGGGCATAGTACATCGCCTATTTATACTTCTAATGATTTTGTTATTGGGCAGGTAGATGCTAGTTATGTTTATCTTTAAAATTTGATTTCTTTTTAAAGTAATTTTATTAGAAGTGCTTTTTAAGTATGAAAAAATCGAGTCTCATATTTGTAATATTATTTCTATTTTTTATTAAAATATTACATTGCCAAAATGAAGCCAACATTTGGCATTTTGGTAATCATGTGGGACTTGATTTTAATACTGGTAATCCTGTTGTATTAGCTGGAGTAGGACATTACTCAGACGCGGCAAATGCTACAATGAGTGATTCCTTAGGAAATTTCTTATTTAGTTTTTCAGGTATAACAATCTGGAACCGTGATGGAGATATAATGCAAAATGGAGATGGAATAATAGGACATGATGATGCAAGCCAGGGAGCATTAATAGTGCCATTGCCAGGATCAGATTCAAAGTACTATGTATTTAGTGTTGGAGTATATGGTCATTCCAAAAAGTTTCATTATTCCATTGTAAATATGAAACTGGACAATGGTCTTGGAGGCATTGAACCAGGAAATAAGAATATAGAAATCAATATGGGAGATTATGCATTGGATAAGATAACTGCAGTAAAGCATAGTAATAATAGGGATATATGGATAATTACACGTATTTTTCCGCCAACTGGGAGCTCCATAAATGATGCTTATTTATCATACTTGTTAACACCTGGAGGATTTGATGATGACCCTGTAATAAATGAAGTTAATTATGTAAATTATCATAAGGGTCTTCCAGGCAATATGAAAATATCTCCCGATAAAAAATACTTTGTTGTTGCATATATGAATGAAGCACCTGAGTATAAAAAAGACCAGGCTTTTGATATATGCAGTTTTAATTCACATAATGGTAAAATCAACCAATTGTTTACAATAGGTAGAAGAGAATTATATATTAAAGATTATGAACCATGGGCAGTTGAATTTTCACCAGATTCAAAGCTTTTATACTTAACATACTTTAATGAGAATCCCGGATCTTATTGCTATGAGCTATTCCAATATGATATGCAATATATATATGATTCAGCGCTGTTTAAACAATCAGAAATATATATTGGCAGTGGACAGGCTAATGGATTGCAGCTTGCAAGGGATGGCAGGATATATTGTACAGGAGAAAATATTTATTCTTATAGCGATAGTATGGGTGTAATAAATAAACCCTGGATAAGAGGCGTTGGATGTGATTTTCAAAATAGTGTACTTTCTTGTGGCTACCAAACGGTGTTTGTATTCTTCCAAAACATAATGCTCGACTACCTCTATCGTTTTGAATGGGAAGGCAGCTGCTCAGGGTCACCAATACAATTCAAGCCAAACTTTATTAACCCCTTGGAGATTACCTGGGATTTTGGCGATGGTAGTCCGCCGGTAACAGAAACAAACCCTGAACATATTTATAATGCCGCTGGTGAGTACGAGGTACATGCTACCGTGGAATACTATGACACAACGGCCTTTATGAACCAAAGAATAGAAGAGACCTCACGTGTAGTGACCATCAAACAATCCCCTGAGCCCGATCTTGGAGGGGATATAATAGTATGTGAAAGCACACAAATAACCCTTGATGCAGGAACAACGCCGGGGACATATACCTGGGAGAACGACACAGCCACCATAGCTTTTGGTCAAAACCTATACCAGATGACTGTAATCGACACAGGCAATTACCGGTTAAGAGTGACAAACACATCCGGATGCACTGGCTATGATACCATACATGTAGGCTGGTATCCAACGGCACAGATAAACGAACAAAACCTACAGGTACAACCCACAACACCAGGAGGGTCAACAGGCAGTATTACCGGACTAACGGTAGATGGAACACCGCCTTTAACATTTCAATGGTATGACAGTGATGGAAACATAGTTGGAGATACACTGGATTTATATAATCTGTCAGAGGGCAACTACTACCTGGAAATAACAGATGGCAATGGATGTGTTAGCTTATCACGGGCTTATACCATAAGTTCCGGTACGATAGTAATCGATAGTGTCGATACCAAAGACTCCCACTGTGGACAGGATATCGGGGAAATAATAATATATGCATCATCACATACAGGTGGTCCATTTGAGTATTCCATAGATAATGGTACAAACTGGCAGAGCAGTAATACATTTATAAACCTTGGAGGAGGCAGTTACACACTACGAGCAAGGGAATTAGGCAATGGAGAGACCCCCTGGAGTTTTAATCCGGTGGAGATACTTGATATTGCTGGTCCTCAAATAACAAACATCACAACAATACCCGAAACAAACCATACAAGTAATGGAGAGATAGTAATAACAGCAACAAGCACGGAAGACAGCTTGTGGTACTCCATCGATAACGGACAAACATACCAGTATAACAACGGCAGCTTTACCGGCCTTGCAGCCGGAATATATATATGTGTGGTAAAGGACAGCTTTGGCTGTGAAGCAGAAATGGCAGTAGAAATAATAAGTCATAATACGCAGCTAGTAGAGGCCATAGCAGGAGATGATTATGCATGTATAGGCAATGCGGCAACGAACCCACTAATAGTAAGTGATTTTAAGGATATTAAGAGATTTAATGCAGTATTGGAATATGATAATACAATGCTCACCTGTGAAGGATATACCAATATTGTAGAAGAATTGGAAGAAGGAATTACCATAAGCACGCAAACAAATAATAATAAGGTATATATAAACTGGGAGGGAACAGTCCCTCTGACATTGCAGGATAAAACAACTATACTTGAGCTTGTATTTAAATGTAATGAAGAGGGTTTAACAGGCATCAGCTGGGAAGCATCACCCGGGGAGAGTAACTTTTATAATGAATCGGGAGAAGAGATACCAGCCAGTTATACCACAGGAGAGGTACGAGTGTACACACCACCTGATATAATAATGAATAACAACTACAGTTATTGCCAGGGCGAAGAAGTAAACATATGGGCTTATGTTGAGGGAGGCAGTGGTGATGTAACCTATAGTTGGGAAGGCCCTGATGATTATAGTTCAGATGAAGAATACTTATGGATACCAAACATACAGCAAAACATGCAGGGCACCTATACCCTTGAAGTACAAGACACAGCCAATTGTACTGAGTCCAAACAAACAGAGATACTGGTAATCCCCTCACCACAAATAAGTTTTAATGAATACGACACATTGTGGGCAGAGCAGGGATATGTACTGGACGCAGGCATTGAAGGGGAATACTATATATGGAATACGGGTTCAACATCAAGTGCCATAATCATAGACACAGCAGGAGAGTACAGTGTACAGGTAACATCAGAAGACGGTTGCAAATCCACAGATTCAGTATATGTATTATGGGACACAGACCCATTTATTCTTCCCAATGCTTTTACCCCCAACGGCGACGGATTAAACGACACTTATGGCGTGGTTGCCCGTTATGATTACGCAAAGCTGTATTCACTGAGTATATATAATCGTTGGGGACAAAAGATATTTGAGTCGGCAGATATTACAACCAAATGGGATGGAACCTACAAAGGCACGCCATGTATGGCAGGCAGCTACATAGTACGCATATCATATCGGGAATACGACTCCCTGATACCGGTAACAAAAGTACAACAGGGAACTGTGATGTTGGTGAGGTAGAGGACAGGCAATGTTTTTATACTGTTAATAAATGATAACAAAAAAACCTCTTTTTTTTTTTTTTTTGAGAAAAGTTTTTATAACTTTGTGGTGCTATAAGCTATATTAACACATACTCAGTATATTATGAATAAAGACAGGATGAATAAGTGGAAATAGCGGCAGGTGACTACGGCATTAATGAGTAAGAAAACAAGGATAAAACATAATAAATGATAAAAATATGAACAGGTTAATAAAATAAGCCACCGTGGAACAATCCCGTCCATGGTGGCTAAAGTAGCTTTGCAGCCAATACAAGTCCTGCAAAGCTACAAAATTGGGATAATTAAGTCAATAATTAAGTTATATTAATTATCACAAAGTTTAATTTTTAAATATTTTTAAAATGAAAAAAATATTATTAATAACAATTGTAGTTTTAACAGGTATTTTTAGTGTAAATGCACAGAGTTATACAGTAAGTACATCGTGGTCACCCACAAGTAACTGGCCAACGCCATTAGATCAAAGTACCGATGGCTACGGCGTGTGGATAACAATATATGATGTTACCAATGATGTAATAGTGGTAAATAATTTAGGAAGTGGTTTTCTGTATTATACAACCTTATCCTATGTTTTTGATGTATCAGATGATATGGAACCATACATTGCTGGTTTATCAGGTTCTGCTGACTTTATAATATATTGTGCCGTAAGGGCAGGAAATGATGTTACGTTGGATGTTTATGATCAGGGGCATAGTACTACAACTGGTATTACTTCAAATGATTTTGTTAGTGGTCAGGTTGGTGCGAATTTTGTTTATTTATAATTGAGAATTAAATTTTATCACTCATTAATTTAAATGAGAGATAATGATCTAATCATCAACATGAAAAAATCAAGTCCCATATTAGCAGTATTATTACTTTTTTATGTAGAAATACTGTATTGCCAAAATGAAGTCAATATTTGGCATTTTGGCAGTCATGTGGGGCTTGATTTTAATAGTGGTAATCCTATTGTATTATCAAACGTTGCACATTACTCAAACGTTGCAAATGCCACAATGAGTGATTCTTTGGGAAATTTTCTTTTTAGTTTTTCAGGTACAACAATCTGGAACTGTGATGGTGATATAATGCAAAATGGAGATGGGATAATTGGACATGATGGTACAAGCCAGGGAGCATTAATAGTGCCATTGCCGGGATCGGATTCAAAGTATTATGTTTTTAGTGTTAGTGCTCAGGACTTTCCTATGGGGTTTCATTATTCTGTTGTAAATATGAAACTTGACAATGGTCTTGGAGGTGTTGAACCAGAGAAGAAGAATATAGAAATTAACATGGGAGATAATGCCCTGGATAAGATAACAGCAGTAAAACATATTAATAAAAGAGATATATGGGTTATAACACGTACTTTCCATGAAGAAGGAGACCCTGAAAAAGATGCTTATTTATCATATTTGCTTACACCTAGTGGATTAAATATGGCCCCAGTAGTAAATGAAGTTAAGTATGTTAATTATCGAAATGACCTTATGGGCAGTATGAAAATATCTCCTGATAAAAAATACTTAGTTACTGCATATATGAATGAAGCACCTGTAAATTATTATGACCAGACTTTTGATATTTGCAGTTTTGATCCAGGTTTAGGTAAAATTAACCAATTGTTTACAATAGGTAGAAGAGAATTATATATTAAAGATTATGAACCATGGGCAGTTGAATTTTCACCAGATTCAAAGCTTCTGTATTTAACATACTTTAATGAGAATCAGGGATCTTATTGCTATGAGTTATTCCAATATGATATGCAATATATATATGATTCAACGTTGTTTAAACAATCAGAAATATATATAGGAAGGGGTCAGGCTAATGGATTGCAGCTTGCCAGGGATGGAAAGATTTATTGTACCGGTAACAGAGTAAATAAAGTTTATATAAAAGCAGATACTCTTGGTGTAATAAACAAACCATGGAAGCGTGGAATAGCCTGTGATTTCCAGAATAATGCTATATACATGGGGGAGGGTGTTGTTCCCATTATCTTCCAAAACATAATGCTCGACTACCTCTACCGATTTGAATGGGAAGGAAGCTGCTCAGGCGCCCCAATACAATTCAAGCCAAACTTTATCAACCCCTTGGAGATTACCTGGGACTTTGGCGATGGTAGTCCGCCGGTAACAGAAATAAACCCTGAACATATTTATAATGCCGCTGGTGAGTACGAGGTACATGCTACCGTGGAATACTATGACACAACGGCCTTTATGAACCAACGGATAGAAGAGACTTCACGTGTAGTAACCATAGAACAATCCCCTGAGCCCTATCTTGGAGTGGATATAATAGTATGTGAAAGCACACAAATAACCCTTGATGCAGGAACAACACCGGGAACATATACCTGGGAGAACGACACAGCCACCATAGCTTTTGGTCAAAACCTATACCAGATGACTGTAAGCGATACAGGCAATTACCGGGTAAGAGTGACAAACACATCCGGATGCACTGGCTATGATACCATACATGTAGGCTGGTATCCAACGGCACAGATAAACGAACAAAACCTACAGGTACAACCCACAACACCAGGAGGGTCAACAGGCAGTATTACCGGACTAACGGTAGATGGAACACCCCCTTTAACATTTCAATGGTATGATAGTGATGGAAACATAGTTGGAGATACACTGGATTTATATAATCTGTCAGAGGGCAACTACTACCTGGAAATAACAGATGGCAACGGATGTGTTAGCTTATCACGGGCTTATACCATAAGTTCCGGTACGATAGTAATCGATAGTGTCGATACCAAAGACTCCCACTGTGGACAGGATATCGGGGAAATAATAATATATGCATCATCACATACAGGTGGTCCATTTGAGTATTCCATAGATAATGGTACAAACTGGCAGAGCAGTAATACATTTATAAACCTTGGAGGAGGCAGTTACACACTACGAGCAAGGGAATTAGGCAATGGAGAGACCCCCTGGAGTTTTAATCCGGTGGAGATACTTGATATTGCTGGTCCTCAAATAACAAACATCACAACAATACCCGAAACAAACCATACAAGTAATGGAGAGATAGTAATAACAGCAACAAGCACGGAAGACAGCTTGTGGTACTCCATCGATAACGGACAAACATACCAGTATAACAACGGCAGCTTTACCGGCCTTGCAGCCGGAATATATATATGTGTGGTAAAGGACAGCTTTGGCTGTGAAGCAGAAATGGCAGTAGAAATAATAAGTCATAATACGCAGCTAGTAGAGGCCATAGCAGGAGATGATTATGCATGTATAGGCAATGCGGCAACGAACCCACTAATAGTAAGTGATTTTAAGGATATTAAGAGATTTAATGCAGTATTGGAATATGATAATACAATGCTCACCTGTGAAGGATATACCAATATTGTAGAAGAATTGGAAGAAGGAATTACCATAAGCACGCAAACAAATAATAATAAGGTATATATAAACTGGGAGGGAACAGTCCCTCTGACATTGCAGGATAAAACAACTATACTTGAGCTTGTATTTAAATGTAATGAAGAGGGTTTAACAGGCATCAGTTGGGAAGCATCACCCGGAGAGAGTAACTTTTATAATGAATCGGGAGAAGAGATACCAGCCAGTTATACCACAGGAGAGGTACGAGTGTACACACCACCTGATATAATAATGAATAACAACTACAGTTATTGCCAGGGCGAAGAAGTAAACATATGGGCTTATGTTGAGGGAGGCAGTGGTGATGTAACCTATAGTTGGGAAGGCCCTGATGATTATAGTTCAGATGAAGAATACTTATGGATACCAAACATACAGCAAAACATGCAGGGCACCTATACCCTTGAAGTACAAGACACAGCCAATTGTACTGAGTCCAAACAAACAGAGATACTGGTAATCCCCTCACCACAAATAAGTTTTAATGAATACGACACATTGTGGGCAGAGCAGGGATATGTACTGGACGCAGGCATTGAAGGGGAATACTATATATGGAATACGGGTTCAACATCAAGTGCCATAATCATAGACACAGCAGGAGAGTACAGTGTACAGGTAACATCAGAAGACGGTTGCAAATCCACAGATTCAGTATATGTATTATGGGACACAGACCCATTTATTCTACCCAATGCCTTTACCCCCAACGGCGACGGATTAAACGACACTTATGGCGTGGTTGCCCGTTATGATTATGCAAAGTTGTATTCACTGAGTATATATAATCGTTGGGGACAAAAGATATTTGAGTCGGCAGATATAAACACAAAATGGGATGGAACCTACAAAGGCACGCCATGTATGTCAGGCAGCTATATAGTACGCATATCATATCGGGAATACGACTCCCTGATACCGGTAACAAAAGTACAACAGGGAACTGTGATGTTGGTGAGGTAGAGGACAGGCAATGTTTTTATACTGTTAATAAATGATAACAAAAAAACCTCTTTTTTTTTTTTTTTTTTTGAGAAAAGTTTTTATAACTTTGTGGTGCTATAAGCTATATTAACACATACTCAGTATATTATGAATAAAGACAGGATGAATAAGTGGAAACAACGGCAGATAACATGGGCATTAAAGAATAAGAAAACAAGGATAAAACATGATAAATAATAAAAATATGAACAGGTTAATAAAATAAGCCACCGTGGAACAATCCCGTCCATGGTGGCTAAAGTAGCTTTGCAGCCAATACAAGTCCTGCAAAGCTACAAAATTGGGATAATTAAGTCAAGTATTAAGTAATATTACTTATCACAAAATTTTAATTTTTTAAATATGAAAAAATTTTTTTTTATAGCATTAATAGTTTTTGCAGGCATTTTTAGTGTAAATGCACAGAGTTATACAGTAAGTACATCGTGGTCACCCACAAGTAACTGGCCAACGCCATTAGATCAAAGTACCGATGGCTACGGCGTGTGGATAACAATATATGATGTTACCAATGATGTAATAGTGGTAAATAATTTAGGAAGTGGTTTTCTGTATTATACAACCTTATCCTATGTTTTTGATGTATCAGATGATATGGAACCATACATTGCTGGTTTATCAGGTTCTGCTGACTTTATAATATATTGTGCCGTAAGGGCAGGAAATGATGTTACGTTGGATGTTTATGATCAGGGGCATAGTACTACAACTGGTATTACTTCAAATGATTTTGTTAGTGGTACTGTTCCTGCAAATCAAGTGTTACTTTAGTTTATGTTTAATGTAACAAATAATCTCCTCATTTTTATAACTAAATGGTGAGTATTAGACTAAAATGAAAAAATCAATCCCCATATTAGTAGTATTATTTCTGTTATTCACAGAAGCAATATACAGTCAAAACGAGGCAAACATCTGGCATTTTGGCTTTCATGTGGGGCTTGATTTTAATAGTGGTAATCCTGTTGTTTTAGCTGGAGTAGGACATTATTCAAACGATGCAAATGCAACCATGAGTGATTCTTTGGGAAATTTTCTTTTTAGTTTTTCAGGTACAACAATCTGGAACCGTGATGGTGATATAATGCAAAATGGAGATGGGATAATTGGACATGATGGTACAAGCCAGGGAGCATTAATAGTGCCATTGCCGGGATCGGATTCAAAGTATTATGTTTTTAGTGTTAGTGCTCAGGACTTTCCTATGGGGTTTCATTATTCTGTTGTAAATATGAAACTTGACAATGGTCTTGGAGGTGTTGAACCAGAGAAGAAGAATATAGAAATTAACATGGGAGATAATGCCCTGGATAAGATAACAGCAGTAAAACATATTAATAAAAGAGATATATGGGTTATAACACGTACTTTCCATGAAGAAGGAGACCCTGAAAAAGATGCTTATTTATCATATTTGCTTACACCTAGTGGATTAAATATGGCCCCAGTAGTAAATGAAGTTAAGTATGTTAATTATCGAAATGACCTTATGGGCAGTATGAAAATATCTCCTGATAAAAAATACTTAGTTACTGCATATATGAATGAAGCACCTGTAAATTATTATGACCAGACTTTTGATATTTGCAGTTTTGATCCAGGTTTAGGTAAAATTAACCAATTGTTTACAATAGGTAGAAGAGAATTATATATTAAAGATTATGAACCATGGGCAGTTGAATTTTCACCAGATTCAAAGCTTCTGTATTTAACATACTTTAATGAGAATCAGGGATCTTATTGCTATGAGTTATTCCAATATGATATGCAATATATATATGATTCAGCGCTGTTTAAACAATCAGAAATATATATTGGCAGTGGACAGGCGAATGGATTGCAGCTTGCAAGGGATGGCAGGATATATTGTACAGGAGAAAATATTTATTCTTATAGCGATAGTATGGGTGTAATAAATAAACCCTGGATAAGAGGCGTTGGATGTGATTTTCAAAATAGTGTACTTTCTTGTGGCTACCAAACGGTGTCTGTATTCTTCCAAAACATAATGCTCGACTACCTCTATCGTTTTGAATGGGAAGGCAGCTGCTCAGGGTCACCAATACAATTCAAGCCAAACTTTATTAACCCCTTGGAGATTACCTGGGATTTTGGCGATGGTAGTCCGTCGGTAACAGAAATAAACCCTGAACATATTTATAATGCCGCCGGTGAATACGAGGTACATGCTACCGTGGAATACTATGACACCACGGCCTTTATGAACCAAAGAATAGAGGAGACCTCACGTATAGTAACCATCAAACAATCTCCTGAGCCCGATCTTGGAGGGGATATAATAGTATGTGAAAGCACACAAATAACCCTTGATGCAGGAACAGCACCGGGAACATATACCTGGGAGAACGATACAGCCATCATAGCTTTCGGTCAAAACCTATACCAGCTGACTGTAAGCGATACAGGCAATTACCGGGTAAGAGTAAGAAACACATCCGGATGCACTGGCTATGATACCATACATGTAGGCTGGTATCCAACGGCACAGATAAACGAACAAAACCTACAGGTACAACCCACAACACCAGGAGGGTCAACAGGCAGTATTACCGGGTTAATGGTAGATGGAACACCCCCTTTAACATTTCAATGGTATGACAGTGATGGAAACATAATTGGTGATACATTGGATTTATATAATCTGTCAGAGGGCAACTACTACCTGGAAATAACAGATGGCAACGGATGTGTTAGCTTATCACGGGCTTATACCATAAGTTCCGGTACGATAGTAATCGATAGTGTCGATACCAAAGACTCCCACTGTGGACAGGATACCGGGGAAATAATAATATATGCTTCATCACATACAGGTGGTCCATTTGAATATTCCATAGATAATGGGACAAGTTGGCAAAACAGTAACTCATTTACAAGCCTTGGAGGAGGCAGTTACACACTACGAGCAAGGGAATTAGGCAATGGAGAGACCCCCTGGAGTTTTAATCCGGTGGAGATACTTGATATTGCTGGTCCTCAAATAACAAACATCACAACAATACCCGAAACAAACCATACAAGTAATGGAGAGATAATAATAACAGCAACAAGTACGGAAGACAGCTTGTGGTACTCCATCAATAACGGACAAACATACCAGTATAACAACGGCAGCTTTACCGGCCTTGCAGCCGGAATATATATATGTGTGGTAAAGGACAGGTATGGCTGTGAAGCAGAAATGGCAGTAGAAATAATAAGTCATAATACGCAGCTAGTAGAGGCAATAGCAGGAGATGATTATGCATGTATAGGCAATGCGGCAACGAACCCACTAATAGTAAGTGATTTTAAGGATATCAAGAGATTTAATGCAGTATTGGAATATGATAATACAATGCTCACCTGTGAAGGATATACCAATATTGTAGAAGAATTGGAAGAGGGTATTACCATAAGCACGCAAACAAATAATAATAAGGTATATATAAACTGGGAGGGAACAGTCCCTCTGACATTGCAGGATAAAACAACTATACTGGAGCTTGTATTTAAATGTAATGAAGAGGGTTTAACAGGCATCAGCTGGGAAGCATCACCCGGGGAGAGTAACTTTTATAATGAATCGGGAGAAGAGATACCAGCCAGTTATACCACAGGAGAGGTACGAGTGTACACACCACCTGATATAATAATGAATAACAACTACAGTTATTGCCAGGGCGAAGAAGTAAATATATGGGTTTTTGTTGAGGGAGGCAGTGGTGATGTTACCTATAGTTGGGAAGGCCCTGATGATTATAGTTCAGATGAAGAATACTTATGGATACCAAACATACAGCAAAACATGCAGGGCGCCTATACCCTTGAAGTACAAGACACAGCCAATTGTACTGAGGCCAAGCAAACAGAGATACTGGTAATCCCCTCACCACAAATAAGTTTTAATGAATACGACACATTATGGGCAGAGCAGGGATATGTACTGGACGCAGGCAGTGAAGGAGAATACTATATATGGAATACGGGTTCAACATCAAGTGCCATAATCATAGACACATCAGGAGAGTATAGTGTACAAGTAACGTCAGAGGATGGTTGCAAATCCACAGATTCAGTATATGTATTATGGGACACAGACCCATTTATTCTTCCCAATGCCTTTACCCCCAACGGCGACGGATTAAACGACACCTATGGCGTGGTTGCCCGTTATGATTATGCAAAGCTGTATTCACTGAGTATATATAATCGTTGGGGACAAAAGATATTTGAGTCGGCAGATATAAACACAAAATGGGATGGAACCTACAAAGGCACTCCATGTATGGCAGGCAGCTACATAGTACGCATATCATACCGGGAATACGAATCCCTGATACCGTTAACAAAAGTACAACAGGGAACTATGATGTTGGTTAGGTAAAAGCAGAATAATAAACATTAACGGTTTGCTGATGTTTTAATTCTTGCCAGCTATTAGATTATTTCTTAACCTAACCTTGTTGAAACATATTTAGCAGAGATGTGATAATAGCCCTTTTTTATTTTACATTTACGGTCATCAACAAACATCTTTTCTATGGCTAAAAGTAATACTACCGGCAAAAAATCTGATGATAATAAAAAGATATTCGTTCTCGATACATCAGTAATCTTATACAATCACAATGCTATCAATGAGTTTGATGATAATGATGTAGCTATTCCTATTACTGTTCTTGAGGAACTCGATAATTTTAAAAAGGGTAATAGTATTAAGAACTTTGAGGCTCGTGAGTTTATAAGATTTCTGGATTCTATTTCCGGTAAGTCGACAATGAAAAACTGGCGCAGATTAAACGGTCCTGAAAAGGGACGGTTTAAAGTAGTGATGAATGAGCAAAGTAAGCTGGATGCTCGTGAAGTGTTTGATGATAATAAACCTGATCATAGGATACTAAATGCTGCTATTAAGTTAAGAGAAGATTATCCTGATAGAAAAGTAATTCTTGTTAGCAAGGATATAAATCTCAGGCTTAAAGCCAAGTCGATGAATATGGCTGCTGAGGATTTTGAAACAGGTAAGGTAAAGAATATTGAGTCACTTTATACTGGTAGCTCTGTAATTGAGGATGTAAATCCCGAAGTTATTGATAACTTGTATTCAAAAGGTTTCTGCGAGAAGGATGAACTCGGTTTGGAGGAGTATTATGCAAATCATTATTATATATTAAAGAGTCCGGGTTCATCGGCCCTTGCTTTTTTTAATCCCATTACTCAAAGGGTTGAACGTGTTGAAAAACGTAGTGTTTCGAGAATAATTCCTCGTAATGCCGAACAGGTTTTTGCTTTGCATGCAATTCTTAATCCTGAAGTAAAACTGGTAACACTTCAGGGTGTTGCTGGCACAGGGAAAACGTTATTGGCTCTTGCTGGTGCATGGGAGCAACGTCGTAACTTCAAGCAGATTTATCTGGCACGACCTATTGTTCCGCTTAGTAATAAAGATATTGGTTACCTCCCTGGTGATATTCATGAGAAGATTAATCCATATATGGAACCTCTGTGGGATAATATGAAGTTTATCCAAAATCAGTTT
Source organism: Bacteroidales bacterium (assembly GCA_963676635.1). Classification (GTDB taxonomy): domain Bacteria; phylum Bacteroidota; class Bacteroidia; order Bacteroidales; family F082. The sequence continues at coordinate 2,099,493 of OY781105.1, read as the reverse complement.
GGTGAAATGGATAAAGAATATAAACGTATTAGTGATGCTATTGAAAATGAGAAGCTTCTGATTACTCCCCTTGCTTATATCCGGGGGCGTAGTATCTCAAATATTTGTTTTATTGTTGATGAGGCTCAGAATCTTACTCCGCATGAAATAAAGACTATTATTACACGTGCCGGTGAAAATACTAAGATTATATTTACTGGTGATATTTATCAGATTGATACTCCTTATCTCGACTCTCAATCTAACGGTCTTTCTGTGCTTATTGATAAAATTAAACATCACGAAATTTATGCTCATGTGAGACTTGAAAAGGGGGAAAGGTCCGAGCTTGCTAATCTTGCTAATGAATTGCTGTAGCCGCTTATCATTGGAAATATTTAATGATTCTGAGTTATAATATTGGATTATCTGCTTATTGCAGAAACGGATGAGGTATGCCCTTACTTTTGTATATGTTTCCTTTTATTTGTGTAATAGTGAATTTTAATTTGTGTTATTAGTATTTTCATACGTATCAAACACATATTTCATACGTATTAAACACATATTTCATGCGTATCAAAAAGAATTCTGATGCGCATCAAAATGAATCCTGATGCGCATCAGAATGTTAATGACACAGCATGGAGTGTCTGTTTATTGAGTTGATAAGTAACTTTCATGGCTCTTTAACTTCATTATTCTTGATTTTTCGTTATTATCTTGCTTAAGTAATACTGAATTTAGCACCTATTTCCTGTTGATTATTTTAGTTTCTCGTGTTATCTTTGTCGCAGATTCTCTATTATGTTATACAGATACATACATAACCAAATTTCGCATAATAAGTTCAAAGGGCTCTTTGAATGCTGGATGTATTAGACTTTCCGTTTCTCTTTTATTATAATTTTAAGCAGCCAACTGATTTAACAGATTTATAAGTAGTTTCTGATGAAAGCCACTATATTCAATATTAAACATTTTGCAATTCACGATGGTCCGGGCATAAGGCAAACGATCTTTTTTAAAGGTTGCCCTTTGCAATGCTGGTGGTGTCATAATCCCGAAAGCAGGAGTTATGAGATTGTTGAAATCAATCGTGATGAGACACTTGATGGAGAAACTGTATGCGATAAAGAGGTAATTGGCTATCAGCACACTGTTTCCGGATTAATGGATATTATTAAAAAGGATATGATTTTTTTTGAGGAGTCGGGCGGTGGTGTTACTCTCTCAGGTGGCGAACCGTTGATGCAACATGAGTTTGCCAATGAGATATTAAGGCAATGTCAGGAATTGTTTATCCACACTTGCGTGGATACCAGCGGAATGGTTAGTCCTGAAATATTAAAAAGGGTATCTGAGAATACTGACCTTTTCCTGTATGATATCAAGCAAGTTGATGACCAAAAACACAGAAAGCTTACAGGAGTGAGTAACTATATAATATTAGAGAATCTTAAAGCACTGGACATATCGGGAAACGATATTCGCATCAGATATCCGCTTATACCCGGACTTAACAGTGATGAGAGTGACTTACTTAGGCTTCTGGACTTTTTGTCGGGTCTTAAACGTAAATATCCTGTTGATCTTCTGCCTTATCACAAAATAGGCAGTAATAAATATAATAAGCTTGGAATGGAATACTATTTGGATAATATTAAAGAGCCTGATGAACAATTGATAGACAGAGTTTCAGCTCTCTTATCTCAAGCAGGGTTTGAAGTCAGTATCGGAGGTTAAAATCAATGCCATGAATACAAGAATTAAAATACTCAGACAACAAAGTCTGGATGCAATCCCCGAAATATCAGCCGAAAGGGCTTTGTTACTAACAGAATTCTATAACAGTAGCATAAGTCGTGAAGTTTCTGTTCCTGTTAAGAGAGCCATGGCTCTTAAGTATATACTGGAAAGAAAGGCATTGTATATTTCAGATTTAGAACTAATTGTTGGAGAACGCGGACCTAAACCAAAGGCTGTACCTACTTATCCTGAGATTAATTTACATTCACTGGAAGATCTGAAAATACTGGATACTCGTCCTAAAGTGTGGTTCAAGGTTGATGAGGAAACAAGAAATGCCTACAGAGATGTTGTTATCCCTTTCTGGAAAGGAGCAACAAACCGTGAGAGGATTTTTAATAATGTTTCACAGGATTGGATTAATGCTTATAATGCAGGTGTTTTCACAGAGTTTCAGGAACAGAGAGCCCCAGGACACACGGTTATAGGTGGTAAGATGTTTCACAAAGGCTTTCTCGAATTAAAGAAAGAAATTGAGTATGAAATCAATCATCTTGATTTTGCACATGACCCTGAGTCTTTAAGCAAAAGAGAACAACTAAAGGCTATGCGTATCGCCGCTGATGCTATTATCAGTTATGCCAGACGTTATTCTGAAAAATTAATGCAGATGTCTGCCCGGGAGGCTAATCCGGAAAGGAAGAATGAATTAGTGCTTATGTCTGAGATATGCTCAAGAGTTCCTGCTTATGCTCCGCAAACTTTCCATGAAGCACTGCAGCATTATTGGTTTATTCATATTGGCGTGATTACGGAAGTCAACCCATGGGATAGCTTTAATCCTGGCCGTCTTGATCAGAATCTTTATAGCTTTTACAAAAGGGACCTTGAAAAGGGCATCCTTACTGAAGAAAGTGCTAAAGAACTGTTACAGTCATTCTGGATAAAATTCAATAACCATCCTGCTCCTCCAAAGATTGGAGTTACTGCCAGGGAAAGCAGTACTTATACTGATTTTTCTCTTATAAATACAGGCGGTGTTAAAGCAGATGGCAGCGATGCTGTTAATGAACTTAGTTTTATGATACTGGATGTTATTGAAGAGATGCGTCTTCTTCAGCCCAGTTCAATGATACAAGTAAGCAAGAAAAATCCTGACAGGTTTATTGCGCGTGCTGCTCATATAATAAAAACAGGCATGGGGCAGCCTTCGGTTTTTAACACTGATGCCATAATACAGGAGTTGTTAAACCAGGGGAAGAATCTTGTCGATGCCCGTAACGGTGGTGCCAGTGGTTGTGTTGAAACGGGTGCTTTTGGAACGGAAAGTTATATCCTTACCGGCTATTTTAACCTTGTCAAGATTCTTGAAATTACATTGCATAATGGTGTTGATCCCCTTTCCGGAAAGGTAATAGGATTGCAGACAGGGCATATTAATAGCTTTGTTTCTTTTGATATGCTTTTGAGCGCATTTGAAAAACAAGTTGAGCACTTTGCCCGTATTAAGATTGAAGGATCAAATATTATTGACAGAATATGGGCTGATAATATTCCTGTTCCTTTTTTGTCGTTGGTTATTGATGATTGTATAGCCAATGGCAAAGACTATAATAATGGGGGGGCACGTTATAACACAAACTATATACAGGGAGTTGGTCTGGGTAGTATAACAGATATTCTTACATCTGTTAAGTACAATGTTTTTGATAAGAAGATAATTACTCTTGAGGATTTAGTTATTGCAACAGATAGTAACTTTGAGAATAAGGCTGATCTTCGCTATCAGCTTATAAATAACACTCCTAAGTATGGAAATGATGACGACTATGCTGATGAGCAGGCTGTAATTGTTTTTAATATTTTTCATGATGCCGTTAACGGACAACCAAATACAAAAGGAGGGCATTACAGGATTAATATGCTGCCAACAACATCACATGTTTATTTTGGCAGCGTAACAGGAGCTACTGCCGATGGCAGATTGGCACATAAGCCCTTGTCGGAAGGAATATCACCGTTTCAGGGAGCAGACAGAAAAGGTCCTTCAGCTGTTGTTAAGTCGGCAGCAAAAATTGACCATATCAAAACAGGAGGCACATTGTTAAACCAAAAGTTTACACCGCAACTGTTGCAGGACAGGAAGGGGATTGAGTCGTTGGTGCATCTTATCAGAGCTTATTTCCGAATGGACGGACATCATATTCAGTTTAATGTTGTTACCGCTGAACAGCTGAAAGAAGCACAGCGACATCCTGAAGAGCATAAGGATCTGATAGTACGTGTTGCAGGCTATAGTGATTATTTTAATGATCTTGGTGAAGACCTTCAGGATGAGATTATTCGCCGGACAGAGCACATGTGGATGTGAGTTTGAAGTTCAGTTTTAAAAGTTTATTGCTTAAAGTTTAGGGGACATCGTGTCCTTTTGAAGCTATATAGATTTGATACCATTCTTCTGTCGTTAGATTTATGTTCTGTGCTTCAACGGCGGTCTTAACTCTTTCGAATTTACTGCTGCCCACAATGGGAACAATATTTGAAGGGTGATTTAGCAGCCAGGCATATATAATAGTCTCAACAGACTTAACACTGTGAAGCATGGCAATTTCATTGAGGACTTTGTTTAATCTGACAGATCTTTCATCGCTGTTGCTGAAGATACTACCGCCACCAAGCGGAGACCAAGCCATTGGAATAACATGTTGCTTAATCAGAAAATCAATATTGCCATTGTCCAGATGTTCCGTGTTTATGGGAGATATTTCAATCTGATTGGTAACAAGCTTCTGTTCTGTAAACGACTGAAGCATCTCAAATTGTCCGGGAAGAAAGTTTGAAACACCAAAGGCTTTTACTTTTCCTGACTTCTCAAGGGCGGAGAAAGCTTTAGCAACCTCCTCAGGATTGAAGAACGGAGCCGGGCGATGCAATAACAGCAAATCAATATAATCAGTGTTGAAGTTCCTTAATGAGGCTTCCACTGAATTTACTATATGGTCATAACTGTAATCATAATACTTGATCTTTCTTTCAGGAAACTTTGCCGATAGCAATTTTATTCCGCATTTGGTAATTATTTCAATGTTATGGCGTAATGCAGGATTTTGATTAAGAGTCTTACCAAAAATCTCCTCACAGGAATAGTCACCATAAATATCAGCATGGTCGAAAGTCGTTACTCCAATTTCAACGAGATTGTTAATAAGCACATCAAGTTCCTTTGGAGAGTAATTCCAGTTGTTTAACCGCCAGTGACCGTGGGTAATGCGGGATATTGAAAGGTTTGGGCTTAGTGTAAATCTTAGTGTATCTGTGCTCATGTGAAATGGATTTAAGTAGAATAAATCATGTTTACATCAAATATATTGCAAAATAACCAGAAATTAATGAATAATAAAGCATGTGGGTAGTACTAAAGCATTATTTACAGAAAAGATTATTTGCCTTATCAGAAAGTTCACTACCCCATAAGCTTTCTAATAAGCCAGAACTTTCTTTTTGTGTGAGGATAGTATTTGATATCGGGCTCAATAAGAGTTGATTTGTCGAGAATGCTTTTATAATGTGTAAAAGCCCTGAAACCCGCTTCTCCATGGTAATTGCCAATCCCACTATTGCCAACACCACCAAAGGGCAGATTGCTGTTTGCAATGTGCATTATGGAGTCGTTAACGCACCCTCCTCCAAATGATATCCTGCTCAGCACTTTCTCCTTTATTTGCTTATTGTTGGTATATACATAACACGACAAAGGCCTGGGGCGTGAAACAACTTCATCAATAACCTTATCAATATCATCATATTCAATAACAGGGAGTATGGGGCCAAATATCTCATCTTCCATAATCTTATCAGCAAAGGTAACATCTGCCATTATTGTAGGTTGTATGAACCTGCTGTCTTTATCAGATTTACCGCCATAATATACTTTTGAATCATCAATAAGATTTATAAGTCTTTCAAAATTTCTGTTATTGATGATTTGCACATAGTTGCCATTATTAATACTGTACGTTGCTTTCTCTATTTCTTTTACTGCTGTTTCCAGGAATTTTTTCTTTACGGAAGAGTGAACAAGAACATAATCCGGAGCAATGCAAGTTTGTCCGGCATTAAGAAATTTTGACCAGATAAGACGTTTTACAGATATTCTCATGTTACAGCTTTCGGTGATAAATGCCGGACTTTTCCCGCCAAGCTCAAGCGTAACAGGAGTTAAGTTTTCTGCTGCAGCTTTATACACAATCCGGCCAACGGGGACACTACCTGTAAAGAATATTTTATCAAACTTTTGTTTAAGAAGTTCTGTTGTTTCTTCAACTCCCCCTTCCACAACAGTGAAGAACTCTGAGTTGAAGTTATTGTTTATAAGACTGGCCATTACCTTGCTTGTATTAGCCGGTAGCTCACTGGGTTTAAGTACCACAGTACACCCTGCTGCGATAGCTGCAACGGCCGGAGCAAGGGAAAGTTGATATGGATAGTTCCATGCTCCTATGATCAGAGCAACACCAAGAGGCTCGGGAATGATATAACTGTTTGCCGGAAAGTTTGCAAGGTTTGTGGCTACCTTTTTCCTTGCTGACCATCCATGAATATTTTTAACAGCTTCATCAATATCCTGATAAAGCAAAGCCAGTTCATTTGAGTAGTTATCGAACTCTGATTTACCAAAATCTTTGTAAATAGCTTCATTTAGCATGGCTTCATTATCACGAATAAGCTTTTTGAATTGTTTTAATTTACTTATTCTAAAGCTTATGTTCTTTGTTATGCCTGAGTTTATTGTTTGCCTTTGTGCAGTTATCAGTGCTTTCATTTTATAATGTTTGACGTGTAAAGATAAAGAAATTGATGGGATTGTTTTAGATTGTTAAGGTAATAAAAAAGCATGTGCCTGATGACACATGCTTCAAACATTATGGTAAAAAATTGTAATATAATTGCTTGTATGGTAATATAATTTTATTCTCTGTTAACCAGGTTACCTATTTTGATGCCAGCATACACAGTACGCGGAAGCAAAGGACCGTAAATATATCCCGGGTCTCTGTCAATACCTTCATCGAAATCATTCTGAAAAGAGTTAAAAAGATTCTTAACACCTGCGAATATTTGAAGTGTTGCACCATTTAGTCTGGTATTAAATCGCGCTTTTAACCCGAGATCGAAGAAGGTATCAGAGTTCTTAAGCTCACCGGCATCAGGGTCTGATTGGTCAAGTCCGAAATATGGTACAAGCATATTGCCGGTGTAGTTGCCTGTTGCTGAAATGCCCCATCTTTCTGATGGCTGGTAGTCGGCAGTAAAATATCCGTAATCGTTGGGTGTTCTGAAGAAATTACGTTCATCAAATTCCTGAGGGTCGTCATACTTGCTGCTTTGTAAAGTGAATCCTGCTTTAAAGATAAGGCTATTAGTTGGTACAACATTAATCTCCAGATTAGCTCCCATTACTTTTGCTCCACCGTCGGCATTAACCCTGGTGTAAATGACAGTTCCTGTTGAATCAGGTGTACCATATTCATTCGAGAAAGGATCTACAAGGGATGTATAGAATCCTTCTAACAGAATACCTACAGCAGTTTTACCAATGGTTTTGTTAAAATCCAGAGATGCCATTATACTATGACTTGTTTCCTGCTTTAGGTAAGGACTATTCTCGTGTATAACCCTTCTTGATCCTGATGTTTCAATATGCAAATCTTCATCAAATATCTGTGGCGCGCGATATCCCTGGGAATAGCTTAAACGTGCCTGAAGGTATGGAGTTAAGTTATATTTTAAGGTAGCACGCGGACTCACAACATTACCGATATTATCAAATTCATTGCCAAGCTCGTTATCTCTGATAAGATAATGATCATAACGGGCCCCTATTGATACTTGTAGTGCGCTGAATGTAAATTCATATTGAGCAAAAATTCCTGTTGTGTTTGTTGTTTGGTTGGCAATGGTTGTACTTGGGATGTGTGGTACACTTACAATTGTATCATTAATAATCACAGCATTATCGTAATCGGGATAGCCAAGTTTCTCATCTTTTAATATCTCCCCATCGTTTTCAACACCAGCTACAAATTTGGCGTTGTTGAATTGTGCGTTGTACTGAATACCTGTGGCATAGCTAAAGTCTTTTGTTTTACCATAATCACTGAGTGACTGGTTAGCACCATAATAACTGTCTCTGTTAATATTCTGACCTGAAGCATAAACAGATATTTTATCGGTAGTGTTGAGCAGCCAGTCGAAAGTAAGTGATACGTTTGTGATATTATGCTCCACGGCTTCTGCAATTCCTGCTTCATGAACAGCTTCATCAAATTTATCGCCACCACGGCGCTCTTCCTGAATGTTGAAGAAATCAAGAGAGACCTTGGTTTTATTACTGAAGCGGTGATACAACCTGGTTCCAATTGTAGTGTTTTTTAGCTCAGATATTTCTGAATAGCTGTCGTCATTGGCATCGAAGTATCCTCTGTTTCTGTAATTTCCAAAGACAGCCATACCAGTTTTGCTGTCAGATGAAACGAGCGATGCATTCATATTAACTGAATTATCAGCAGCAGGACCACCACTGCCATTAACACCAACCCCAATTAATCCTGTACTTACGTCGAATTCATATGAGTTTGTAATTGGATCTTTAAGAATAACATTAATAGTCCCGGCAATGGCATTGCTACCATAAAGAGCAGAGCCACCACCACGAATAACCTCCACTTTGTCGATCATATTTGCAGGAATAAGTTCCAGTCCGTAAACGCCGGCAAGTCCGCTAAAGACAGGCCTGCTATTAATAAGAATCTGTGAATACGGTCCTTCCATTCCGTTCATCCTTACCTGAGAGAATCCACAGTTCTGGCAGTCGTTTTCCATACGCAACCCCGGACAAAAGTTCAGCCCTTCACCAAGATTGGTTGACTGTGTTGTTTTGAATATCTTTGATGATAGAGTATTAACAATTGTTGATGATTCAGCACGGCTGGTCTCGTTGCGGTTACCTGTTACTACAACTTCATTGAGGCCAAGAACATCCTCCTTAAGATCAAACTTTATTTCAACTGTTTGATTATTTATCAGAGTAACTTCATGCTTTTTTGGTATGTATCCCATAAGTCTGGCTTCAACAATATATGTTCCAGCAGGCATATTGAGGAGTTGATAATGGCCTGTTTCATCGGTTGTGGTTCCGATTGTTGTTCCTTTTATACTAACAGTAGCAAATGACAGGTGCTTATTGCAACACACAACATGGCCTACAATATTTGCATCGGTTCTTTCTTTATGTTGTGAAAATAACTGTATTGACAGCAGCATTATTAAAGCTGCCATGAAAAATGTTTTTCTCATGATTGATAAAAATTATAATTGAAAATAATTATTGCTTGTTTACCAGTTTGACCCCACTAGTAAGGGTTTATAACATAGTTAACTATGCTTTGGGCGGCGATCTTCCATGAACAGAGCCGTTAAAAACGGGTACAATATCACGGGATGTAATTATGAAATATTTATGTGATATCTCTTTTATAAAGGTAGCATATGTGAAGGCAGGAAAAACAACAGGTCCATCGAAATGCTGGATTATTTCAAATTGACTCTTAGAATGCTTGTGAGGGTTATCAGGATTGCTATTGCCTGATTTGTTGAAAGGGTGTGCATGTACCACAATTGTACCATCGGCAAGGTGATGCGTATGTATATAAATACTTTTGTTGGTAATAATCAATAGCATTAACACCAACAAAAAGCCACTCAGTGACCTCAATAAAATATTTCTACTAACATAACTCATAACCGGGAACAAAAATGAGGAAATCAACGACTCTTTTAAATCCCTAATTTTAGGTATTTTTTAACATTTCAATCGTATGATCCTGTTGGGAGTAATAATTGTTTATTGAGAAAGCTTTTCAGGAGATGCGTGTTTGCCTGATTTCTTTAGAAGCAGACGTAAGGCCTTATAATCTTCAATTGATGGTATCCATTCCTTTAATTCGGTTTTTGTCCGCTTGCAGAATACCATGTATTGATAAATGACTGTAGTTATATAACTTGCTGATGCCGTAATTGCTGCTCCTGTTATCCCGTAAAGGGGAATCAAGATAAATATTAATACAAGAGTGACTATAAGCCCTGATATCTTTGCATATACATTAACCTTTGGATCTCCAAGTCCGGAAAAGTAATGACTAAAAATATTGTTTGCAGCCAGCGCTATTACTCCCGGGGACAGTGCAATAATGAGCGATTTAACACTTGAAAAGTCATTTGTTAATATCAATGAGTATATGTCTTTTGGTATAAGTATCAGTATTAATAAGGACAGAGTAGTGATAATGACAGCTATCTTCATGAGTCTGATTGTTAAGATACGCGAATACTCATTATCTCTTGAGTTGGCTATTGTTGAGAACTGAACAACAGCCAGGCTTTGTCCTATTACTTTTAAACCTTCTGTAAGCTGTACTCCTGCTGTGTAAATGCCCAGAACAGGCAAACCAAGAAAATACCTTATTATATAGTAACTTATTCTGTTGTTTCCGATAGTGAGCAGGTTGCCGGTAATTGTTATTGCTCCGTACTGCAATACCTTTTTTGTTACTTTAAACCACCCTGCCAATTTAATCTTTCCTGATTTATAAAAAGCTATAAACAGCCCGATGATAAAAGAAATACCATAACCAGAATACAATCCCCATAAAAACGCATCAATGCTTTGATTGTTGAATATCAGTAGTTGAGTAATGAATACAATAAGAGAAGTACATATTTGTATTGTGAAAAGAACATTGTACGCCATTATTTTACCTTTACCTAAAAGGAGATTATAATTAATTACCATTAACCCGTTTATGGCTGTAAGTAATATTATATCATTAATGTGGCCTTCAGGTACAAGCAGTAAGGCAAAGGCTGGTGATATGAGGATAACAATTTGGTAAATCAGAAATGTAAGAACAGACACAATTATAATCCATATGATTGCAGGTATAAACAGCTGCCATTGATTTGCCCTTGAAGCAAAATATATTATCGCACTTCCAGCAACAAAGTCGAATATAATTTGTATTACAGATATATCCAGAATAATGATGCCCAGGACGCCCATGCCTTCTTTGCCAATAAAGTTTGTAAGAAGATACAGGTTTATTAATGCGAAGAGTGCATTAAGAACACGTGTGCCGGTTGTGCCAACTATTTTTCTTAACATCGAAATGATTTAGAATACAAATGTATTAAAGTACTTTAACTTCATAACAACGTTAAAAAGTTATTTGTTGTATCTTTTATGTTATAAATCCAATATTTTCCCGAAATTAGCGAACCTAAATACTGACAAGGTTGTCATTTATTGAAAACAACATTATGAAAAGATTTTTTACAATTTTATTGATAGCGGGAATCGCAATGTCATGCACAAAAAGGACTCCCAAGGATGTGCTGATTATCCCTGAACCTCTTAGTTATGAGGAAGGGACAGGCATTTTTGACTTTGGGGATAAAACATCTGTTTGTTATGGAAGCAATGATTTACTTAAAGATCAGGCCGGATATATGAGCAGTCTGTTTCAAAAGTCATTTAATATTGAGATTAATGTTTCAGTAGATTGTAATTCATCGGGGAATATTATTGAATTGAGGATTCTTCAGGATAGTGATACCATTGGTGATGAAGGTTATTATATGAGTGTGGAGGATAATCATATTATAATCTCATCCCCTTCGCCAAAAGGTACCTTTTATGGTATTCAAACACTCTATCAGGTGATTGCTTCCAATGCTTTCGCAGATAGTGCTTTGATAGAGGATGTAGTAATCCCGACTATGGAAATAGCAGATAAGCCATTGTTTAAGTATCGCGGTATGCACCTTGACGTGGCGCGTCATATGTTCCCTGTTGAGTTTGTAAAAGAATATATTGACCTTCTGGCGATGTATAAATTCAATACATTCCACTGGCATCTGACAGAAGACCAGGGCTGGCGAATTGAGATTAAGAAATATCCTAAACTTACAGAAGTTGGTGCTTATCGCGATGAAACACTTATCGGACATGCCGGTGAAGAGCCTGTGTTATATGATGGTAAACGTTATGGCGGATTTTATTCTCAGGAAGAGGTTAAGGATATCGTAGCTTATGCTGCTGAACGTCAGATTACCATAATTCCTGAAATTGAGATGCCCGGCCATTCCACTGCTGCTTTAACATCTTACCCCGAACTTGGATGTACAGGAGGCCCTTATGAAGTAATGAAAACCTGGGGCGTAAATAAAGATATTTATTGTGCTGGTGATTCTACTTTTGTTTTCCTGGAGAATGTGCTTCTTGAAGTGATGGATATGTTCCCGTCACAATATATACACATTGGCGGTGATGAGGCTCCTAAGGACCGCTGGGAAGAATGTCCCGTATGTCAGAATGTTATTAAACGTGAAAATCTTAAGGATGAGCACGAACTTCAGAGTTATTTTATAACACGTATTGAGAAATTCCTTAATAGTCATGACCGTAATATTATTGGATGGGATGAAATCCTGGAAGGCGGACTGGCTCCAAATGCTACTGTTATGTCATGGCGTGGTACTAAAGGGGGTATTGCTGCTGCTGCAATGGGGCATGATGCTATTATGACACCTTGGTCTCATTGCTATTTTGATCACTATCAGGTTGACCCTGAGGGTGAGCCGTTGGCTTGGGGAGGACTAATTAATCTGGAAAAGGTTTATTCCTATCAGCCTGTTCCTGATACGCTGACTCCTGAGATGGCGGAACATATAATTGGTGTGCAGGCTAATTTGTGGACTGAATATGTCCCGACTCCTGAGCAGGCTGAGTATATGGTGCTTCCAAGAATGGCTGCTCTTAGCGAAGTTAACTGGACAAGCAAAAAAGACTGGGAGTATTTTAAAAAGAAAATAGAACAACAGTTTAAACTTTACGATTACCTTGAACTTAATTATTGTGACCATCCATACTAATTGTTATGAAATTATCTAAGTATTTATTTTATACCGTAATAGCCACGGTAATGGCTTTCTCGTTTTATTCATGTGATAACAAATATGACACACCCGCCGACTATGTGAATCCGTTTATTGGTACCGGCGGTCATGGGCATACTTTTCCGGGTGCTACTCTTCCTTTTGGAATGGTGCAGCTTAGCCCTGATACCAGAAAAGGTACATGGGATGGTTGTTCCGGATATCATTACTCTGATAGTTTTATCCTTGGATTCAGTCATCAGCACCTCAGTGGAACTGGTGTTGGCGACTATGGTGATATAAGATTTGTCCCCATATCCGGTGATCTGAAATTTTATCCGGGTTCTCCCGATAACCCTGATGCTGGTTATGGCTCTGCTTTTAGTCATGATAATGAAAAGGCCGAAGCTGGTTACTATGCTGTTAATTTGGATAATGGCATTGAGGTTGAGCTTACTGCTTCTGAAAGAACAGGTTTTCATAAGTATACTTTTCCTGAAAAGGACTCCCGTCATATACTAATTGACTTATTTGAAAGTGTTGTAGATGAGAAAATAATCGCTTCTGAGATTAATATCATAAGCAATACCGAAGTTATTGGCTACAGAAGAACAAAGGCGTGGGCTGAGGATCAGGTGACTTATTTCTATGCTGTTTTTGATAAGCCCTTTATCTCTTCTGGAATTGTTGTTGATGGTGAATACTGGCAGAATAAAAAGATTGCTGTTGGTGATAGCTTGATTGCTGTTTTGAATTTTGATGATATGGAAGGTACCGTGATGGCTAAAGTGGGTATCTCTTCTGTAGATTTTAATGGTGCAATGAGCAACTGCCGTCAGGAAATTGACCATTGGGATTTTAACAAGGCCCGTGCTGATGCTAAAGCTGCATGGAATAAAAGGCTTGGAAAAATTATGGTAAAGGGTGGAAGTGATGACCAAAAGGCTGTCTTTTATACTGCTTTGTATCACTCGCTTGTAGCACCAAACCTTTATTCTGATGTTGATTATAGGTACAGAACTCATGGCAGGGATATCGTAAAGGATAACTCTTTCGAGATGCATACTGTGTTTTCTCTCTGGGATACTTTCAGGGCTCTTCATCCTTTGTTTACAATAATTGAAAGGGATAAAACTGCTGATCTTATCAATTCGATGCTTGATATGTATAAGCATGATGGTTTGCTCCCCGTTTGGGAACTGAGTGGTAACGAAACAAATTGTATGATTGGATATAATGCTGTTCCTGTTATTACTGATGCCTGGGTGAAGGGTATTAATGAGTTTGATGCTCATCTTGCACTTCGGGCTATGGTTGAAACTGCTAATACTGACTTGTTCGGACTGGAATATTACAAAATGAAAGGTTATATCCCTGCTGATAAGGAAGGGGAATCGGTTTCAAGGACACTGGAATATTCTTATGACGACTGGTGTATTGCTCAACTTGCTAAAGGTCTTAATGATGTTGAGGTTTATGAGGAGTTTACAAAAAGAGCACAGTATTATAAGAATATCTTCGATGCTTCTACTGGATTCTTCCGTGGCAAAAGTAATGGTTGTTTTGTGACTCCTTTTGATCCTACGCAGGTGAACTTTATGCTTACCGAAGCCAATACCTGGCAGTATAACTTCTTTGTTCCCCAGGATATTAATACGCATATCGAATTACTTGGTGGTATGGCTGGTTATGAAGCTAAGCTGGATACATTGTTTAATACAACAGTCGGACTGTCAGGGCGTCATCAATCGGATATCACAGGGCTAATCGGTCAGTATGCTCATGGTAACGAACCAAGTCATCATATGGCTTACCTGTATAACTATGTTGGTGCTCCATGGAAAACACAGAAGATTGTGAATGAGATTTGTTCTGATCTTTATGCCAATGCTCCTGACGGGTTAAGTGGTAATGAAGACTGTGGACAGATGTCGGCATGGTATGTTCTGTCGGCTATGGGTTATTATCCGGTTACTCCGGGAAGTGATATGTATGTATTGGGTACACCTGTCTTTGATGAAATGACAATTAATCTGGAGAACGGTAATGTGTTCACAATAAAAGCTGAACGCGATAACAGAGATGATTTCTATGTTCAATCGGTTAAATATAATGGTATTAAATATTCACCTTCATTTATCACTCAGGATATGATTATGAGAGGCGGTGAACTTGTTTTCACTTTATCGGATACTCCTGATAAAGATTATGGTAAGTTTGACAGTGATCGTCCTAAACAACAGATTACAGATTATCAGATAACTCCAGTGCCATACTTTGAAGCTCCTTCAAAGACTTTTACAGGCACTATGAATGTTGGGGCTGGTGATATAAGTAAAGGCTCTGTAATTACTATTACCAACAACAATAAATCATTTGAATATGTTAAACAGTTAGAAATAACAAAGACTACTGAGTTTAAAGCTGTTTCAACAGTTGATGGCGTTAGTAGTTTCCCTGAGGACGCTGTATTCATAAAAATACCAAAGGGTAAGTCTATTACTGTTAATACAAAATATAATGATCAGTACACAGCTGGTGGTGATGTAGCTTTGATTAACTCCATTCGTGGTGGGAGCAATTTCCGTACTGGCAACTGGCAGGGATATTATGGTGTTGACCTTGATGTTGTAATTGATTTGGGTGTGATGACAAGGATTCATAAAGCAGGAGCAGGCTTTTTGCAGGATGAAAACTCATGGATTTTTATGCCCGTGTGGGTGTCTTTTGAAGGATCCAAAGATGGGGTTAATTATACTTTACTTGGTAAGGTGGACACTGATGTTGATCCTCATGACCAGGGAGGTATTATTAAAGACTTTGAAGTTAAGGGCCTTAATTCAGATATAAAATACCTGAGGGTTAAGGCAAAATCACTGGAAGTTTGTCCTGAATGGCATAAAGGAGCATCAAATCCATGCTGGATATTTGCTGATGAAATATGGGTGAAATAGTAATCTGCAACAGGCTGTTAATTAAACAGCCTATGTATTGTATCAGTACTAATAGCATTAAGTATATAAGTATCTCTTAATACTTTTCTTAGGAGTTTTTTCAAACTCTTCCTGTCTTATCTCGAACCTTGCAACGCGGGCATACGCCGGAAGCTTTTTGTTGGTTTCTTTGCGATAGAGTTCAAAGATTCGTGGTAAACTGTCTTCTTTAAAGTTCCTTTTCTTCATTAACTCTTTATCAGGAACAACAAGGGCGGTGATTTTACCGTCTTCCTCTTTAATAACACATTCCAGCACCAGCTGATTGTTAGAGATTTCAGACTCAATCTCTTCAGGATAAATATTCTGCCCTGACGGTCCGAGAATCATATTCTTTGCTCTTCCCTTAATAAAAATCACACCTTCTTTATCAATGGTGCCGAGGTCGCCGGTATGTAGCCATCCGTCATCATCAAGCACTTCAGCTGTAGCTTCAGGATTTTTGTAATATCCGTTCATAACGTTCTCTCCTCGTACAAGTATTTCGCCTACAACATTCTGCGGGTCATATGAATCAACACGTGAACTAAGGAAATTAATGGTTTTGCCTGCTGATTCAGCTTTGAATTTCTTCCAGCCTGAGTAGCTTATCAAAGGACCACATTCTGTCATGCCGTAACCAACCGTGAAAGGGAATTTAATCTTACGGAAAAACTTCTCTGTTTCATGATTTAACGCAGCACCTCCAATTACAAGCTCAGTGAAATTACCGCCGAAGACAGTGTACAGCTTTTTTTGAATAATATTAAAGAGTATCTTATTCACTCCCGGGACCTTAATCATCACTCTTATACCGGGCTTTTTAAGCATTGGCATAATCTGCTTTTTGTAAATCTTCTCTATTACAAGAGGTACAGAGAGAATTAGTCGTGGCTTAATACGCTTAAAAGCTTCCATTATAATCTGTGGTGACGGCGTTTTTGTGAGGAAAGTAATATGACAACCCAGAGTAAAAGGAAACAAGAACTCAAATGCTGATCCGAAAGCATGAGCAAGAGGTAAAAAGGAAACAATCTTATCTCCGCTCTTTAATGGCATATTTTTCTGAGCAAATGCAACATTCGCAGCCAGACTGTTATGACTTAGCATAACCCCTTTGCTTAACCCGCTTGTGCCCGATGTATAACTTATAACAGCAAGGTTTTTATTGTCGACCTTGGGAGTTATAAAGGTGTCAGCAGTGAGCCCTTCAGGGTATTTTGTATTAAACAGATCTTTTTTGTTAAGGCATGCATTTTTTACCTTGGCATTCGTTGTTGAAATAACCTTCAGTGTTTCAATGGAAAGTACAGCTGTTATTTCCGGTGTTTTCTCAAGATTTATATCTTTCCTAACCTGCTCGGAGATAAATAATATTTTTGATTCCGAGTGATTTATGATGTGCTCTACTGCTTCAGCTTTAAAATCAGCAAGAATGGGAACAATTACAAATTCAGACATAACTGTTGCCAGATATATAATAGCCCAATGAACAGAATTCTTCCCCACAAGAGAAACTTTATCACCTTTTTTTAGCCCGGCAGCGTCAAATATTATCCTCAAACTTTCTATTTCTCGTGCGATTTCTCCGAATGTGTATGAGTCTCCTTTGTAGTCCGATAAAGCTTCTATATCCCAGTTTTTCCTTATCCCTTCTGAGAGGAAATCAGTAAAGCGCGTTGATATCATATTCTTCCTTTTTGTAAAACGCTAAGGTAGAGAAAAAAATAATAGGATTTCCTCTGCATATATGATTTTAGTGAATATTGATCATTTTATTGTACAAGACAAAACATATCTTTTCACTTCATAAAACATATCTTTTGACTTCATAGAATATATTTCTGATGCGCATCAAAAACCATCATGATGCGCATCAGGAATGATTCTGATGCGCATCAGAATGTTAATTTAACAAATGAAATTAACTGATGGCACAGCACAAACTAACTAAAATGACAACTAACGATGAGTGATATCAGAAGAGTGATTTTTGACCGCCATCTGTTGGTGGTAATAATATCTCAGGAGAGTTATTTTTCGGAGAGTTTACCAGTGGAGAAATCTCATACATTTTCATCTCTTCTGATGGGAGAGGGGCAAGAAGGTTTTGCAAGGCATCTTTATCATTATCCTTAAGCCATTGTTCTTCATCTTTTTGATGCAGAATAACCGGCATCCTGTGATGGATACTGCTTATAAGCTTGTTAGCTTCGGTTGTTATAATAGAGAAAGTGTTAATAGCTTTTCCTTCACTATCTTTCCACTGCTCCCATATTCCTGCGAACGACATAATCGAATCATCAGCAAGAGCGATACGAAAAGGTATTTTCTTTTTGTCTTTTTTCCATTCATAAAACCCGTTTGCCGGGATAAGACATCTGCGTCTTGCGAAAGCATTTCTAAACGATGGTTTTTCGCTAATGGTTTCGGCCCTTGTGTTAATATTTTTGAATCCTACCTTTGGATCTTTCGCCCAAAAGGGGATAAGTCCCCATTTGAGATAGCTGATTTGTGAAGGATTATCATTAGTAACAACAGGAAGGTATTGCGAAGGGGCACAATTATAACTTGGAGTATACATCTCATCAAATACCTCAGTATTGTATCTTTCAGAAATTTGTTTCCCTTTTACCGATAACTGAAACCTTCCACACATTGTTAATAATATACTTTGGCAGTAATGCCTTCTTTTTCCACACGTTCGCCTATGGCATTAAGCTCGCTTTCGCTTATCTTTTCCAAATCTTTCGCAGGTGTACCACGGTCGATAGGATATATCATAACATGATCAGGGTTAATTTTCTTAATAGCCTTAATCCATTCGGTTATCTCTTTTTCAGTAGTGTTATCGATATGTTTGCCATTATAATTACCACGAAGGAATAATGTTTGAATAATCAGTTTTCCATCAAAAGAAAGCAAACCATCCATAATCTTCTCCAGTGTTAAACTACCCTGAGCCTGATTGATAGCATCAAATGTATCAGCAATAGCTGAATCCAGTTTCAATATAGGTTGATCTGTTTTTTTTAATGCTTCAACAATATTCTGCTTATGGAGCATACTAGCGTTTGAAAGGATACTGATAATAGCTTTGGGAGCATATTTATCTCTTGCTGCAATAGTATCATCAATAATTTCAGCAAATTTCGGATGAATGGTAGGCTCACCATTTCCTGCAAAAGTTATCGAGTCAGGTTCATTAACAGTACCCTGAAGCTCCTGTAGTTTCTTTTCAAGTTTCTCACGATAGTTATCTCTTTTAGGGAGAACAATCTTCTTTCCCGGTTTCTTTTCGGTCCATCCACACTCGCAGTAGATGCAGTTAAAGTTACAGTATTTATTATCTGTTGGTAGTAGATTTATTCCAAGTGAAACGCCGAGACGACGGCTGTACACCGGTCCAAATATTAGTTCGTCAAATAAAAATCCGGCCATAATTAAAGTTTTTGCAAAAATAGGTTAATTTTGAACTACTATGTCAACAATAAATCAGATTGAAAAAACACTGGCAAATGAGTTAAAGGTTTACAGGAAGGTATTCAGGGAATCGGTGAAGTCATCAGCGCCGTTACTGGACATCATAATGAAATATATCTTACGTACTAAAGGCAAGCAAATGAGACCTCTAACGGTGCTGGTTAGTGCTGGTATGCTGGGTGAAATTAATGATTCAACATATCGTGCTGCTGCAATGATAGAGTTATTACATACTGCTACCCTTGTTCACGATGATATTGTAGACGAATCAGACAGAAGACGAGGAATGTTTTCTGTTAATGCTCTTTGGAAGAATAAAATTGCTGTGTTGGCTGGTGATTATCTGTTATCAAGAGGTATGTTGCTTGCGCTGAATTCAAAGGATTATCATACGCTGGAGATAGTGTCGGAGGCTGTAAAGGAAATGAGTGAAGGCGAACTGCTTCAAATTGAAAAAGCCCGCAGGCTGGATATTGATGAAGAAGTATATTATGATGTTATCAGGAAGAAAACAGCGTCCTTACTGGCATCGTGCTTTGCCGTTGGCGCAGCTTCTGTTACTGATGACAAGGAGATTATTGACCAAATGTGGAAAGCTGGTGAACTAACAGGTATGGCTTTTCAGATAAAAGATGATATACTTGATTTTGAAAGAAGTTCGAAAAAAGGAAAACCAACCGGGATTGATATTAAGGAGAAGAAGATGACACTTCCTCTTATATACCTTATTAATAATTCACGCGCGGGTGAGAAAAGAGAGATAATCCGTACTATTAAAAGGTATAATAAAGATGAAAGAAAAGTAAATGCTTTGATTGATAAGGTTGCGAGCTCAGGGGGTCTTGCTTATGCCGAAAAGGTTATGAACGAATATAGTAGTAAAGCTTTGTCAATAATCGATGGAATGCCGGATAATGTATACAGTGAATCACTAAAAGAGATTATTTTATACTCTGCAAACAGAAATAAGTAGCTAACTAACTTTTCTTAAGGTAAACGAAAACGTTGTTCCCTCTCCGGGGTTACTTCTTACGCTGATGGTTTGTCGGTGCGCTTCAATTATATGTTTTACAATTGCCAGACCCAGTCCGGAACCACCTTTATCACGTGAGCGACTTTGATCAGTGCGATAAAACCTTTCAAAAACACGTACAATATTCTCTTCAGGGATACCCATACCATTATCTTGAACCTCAACAAGGTAGTTTTTATCAAAGTCGTAAAAAGAGATTCTTATCATTCCGTTTTTCATGTTACCATATTTAATAGCATTATCGATAAGATTGATAAGAACTTGCCTGATACGTTTTTTGTCGGCTTTCACTTTAATTTGCTTTGCCAGAGTGTTGTTGATGGAAACAGTAGTGTTATTATTAGAAGCTTTATGTTCAAGAAACTCAATTACCTCCTTTGTAAGATCGCCCATGTTAAAAACTTCCTCATTTAGCTTTACATTACCCGATTCAAGCTTGCTAATTTCCTCAAGGTCTTCAACAAGAGCAATCATCCGGTTAATACTTTTAACAGATTTCTCAAGGAATTTTTTGTTAATAGACTCATCATTTATGCCTCCTTCAAGCAATGTGTGAACATAACCCTGAATGTTAAATATAGGAGTCTTTAGCTCATGCGAAACATTGCCAAGAAATTCTCTGCGGTATGACGCCATTTCCTTCAGCTCTTCTATCTCTTTCTTTTTTTCTTCGCTCCAGCGTAATACAACCTGATTTACTATTTCCAGCACATCATTGTTACTGCTTTCGGTTTCAGTATTTTTAAAAGATGAACGGGATTTACCAATAGTTTTGTAGATAACCTTGATCTTTTCATTAAGGAAGATGCTGATACTGTAATTTATAAAGAAATATGAAACAACAAAAACAATTAAAACAACAGCACCTATAATGCTTAAATGTATTTCTGTTTGTGAAAAGGACACTATAAGAAGCGCAATACCAGAGATTATTGAAATAATCAGGGCATTAACAATGGCAATCGTTTTTGGTGAATTAATCTTCATTATCGGTTAAATTTATAACCTACTCCTTTTACTGTCTTTATATATTCAAGACCGATTTTCTCTCTTATCTTTCGTATGTGTACATCAATAGTTCTGTCACCTACAATTACATCAGTACCCCAGACTTTATGAAATATCTCATCACGTGAGAAAACTTTATCAGGAGATGATGCAAGAAGGTAAACCATTTTAAATTCTTTGTTTGGTAGGATTATTTCACTACCATCTTTAATAACAACAAACTTTTCGTGATCAATCATCAGATTATCAATTACAATAACTTCTGATGATTCTTTCTCATCGTTAATATTACTTCTGCGTAACAGAGCAGCAATCTTACTAACAAGCACATTAGGTCTGATAGGCTTCGATACATAATCGTCAGCGCCTGCTTCAAGACCGGCAATCTGTGAATAATCTTCTGAGCGGGCAGTGAGGAACATAATTAGTGAATTATTCAATTCTTTGATTTTTCTTATTTCCTGAACTGCTGTTATTCCATCCATCTCAGGCATCATCACATCCATTAGAATAAGCGTAGGTTTATGACGTTTTGCTTTTTCTACAGCCTTTACACCATTTGTTGCCGTGAATACCTGATAGCCCTCTTTCTTTAAATTATAACTTAAAAACTCCAGAATATCCTCTTCGTCGTCTACTAACAGAATGTTAATCTTACTATTATCCATTACTTTATTATTAATATTAACGCTGTGCAAAGTAACAATTAATACGCCAATTTTCATTGCTTTATATTAATTTTAAGTTAATTCTGGTAATACTACATCATCATTGAACACTTCGTGATAAAATAAATTTAACCATATTCTACAATTTCTTATAGCTTTGTAATAAGTTTTAAGTATGAAGAATAAGCATAGTCATATAGAAACAATAATAAAGACATTACCCGGTAAACCCGGGGTATATCAGTATTTTGATTCAGAAGGGAAGATAATTTATGTGGGAAAAGCTAAAAATCTTAAAAAGAGAGTAACCAGCTATTTTACCAAATCACATAAATCAGGAAAACTAAGATTGCTTGTAAGTAAGATTAAGGATATAAAAACCATAATAACAAATACCGAACAGGACGCTCTACTACTTGAAAACAATCTTATTAAAAAGTACCAGCCACGGTATAATATACAGTTGAAAGATGATAAGTCGTTTCCATGGTTATGCATAAAGAATGAATCATTTCCTAGAATTTTCCCAACAAGACATGTTATAAATGATGGCTCAGAGTATTTTGGTCCCTATGCATCTGTAAGGATGATGAAAACCATTCTTGACACAATAAAACAGTTGTACACTTTGCGAACATGCACACTTAACCTTTCTGAAAAGAATATTGAGTCAGGAAAGTATAAGGTTTGTCTGGAATACCATATAGGCAACTGCAAGGCCCCTTGCATAGGAAAGCAGAGTGAAGAAGAGTACAATGAGATGATTACCCAGGTACGTTCTATAATAAAAGGAAATATAACCTCAGTTATTTCGGAGTTCCAGAAAGTGATGAATGAGAAGGCAGAAAACATGGAGTTTGAGCTTGCTCAGGGGGTGAAAGAAAAGATAGAGGTACTGGAGAAGTACCGAAGTAAATCTACCATAGTAAACCCAAAGATTCATAATGTTGATGTTGTGTCATTGGTTGGAGGAGAGAAGCAGGTTTATCTTAACTATCTGAAAGTTATAAACGGAAGCATTATTCAGGCCCATACAGTTGAAATAAGTAAGAAGCTTGATGAGAGTGATGGCGATATACTTACTTTTGGTTTACTGGATTTTAGAAAACGGTTTAACAGTGAGTCAAAGGAAGTGATTTTACCATTTATGCCGGAGTTTGAAATACCAGAAGTAAAGATTACAGTTCCTCAACGCGGTGATAAGAAGCATCTGTTAGAGCTTAGTGAGAGAAATGCAAAACAGGTAATGATAGACCGAAGAAAGCAGAAAGATCTGGTGAACCCTGACAGGCATAAAAGGCGTATACTGGCTCAAATGAAAAAGGATTTGAGAATGAAAGCAGAGCCCAGCGTTATCGAATGCTTTGACAACTCAAATTTTCAGGGATCATATCC
This sequence comes from Bacteroidales bacterium, assembly GCA_963676635.1. Lineage (GTDB taxonomy): Bacteria > Bacteroidota > Bacteroidia > Bacteroidales > F082. The sequence goes on along the minus strand of OY781105.1, from coordinate 2,076,214 downwards.
TGTTGCTGCGATGGTTCAGTTTGTGGACACCATCCCTAACAAGAAAGAATATCGTCATTTTAACATAAAAACTGTTGAAGGTCCTAATGATTTTGCATCAATGGAGGAGGTTGTAAAAAGAAGGTATAGTCGGTTACTGACAGAAAACAAAGCGCTTCCACAGTTAGTAATTGTTGATGGAGGCAAGGGGCAGTTAAGCTCTGCTGTTAAAGCTCTGAACGAAATAGGCTTGTATGGAAAGATTGCCATAATTGGAATAGCCAAACGTCTTGAAGAGATATATTTCCCCGGTGATTCTATACCTCTTTATATAGATAAAACCTCAGAAACATTGAAAATAATCCAGCGCCTCCGTGATGAAGCACATCGATTTGGTATTACACATCACAGGAAGAAGCGGGAAGCCGGAACGATTAAGTCGGAACTAACTTCTATTGATGGTGTTGGTTACTCTACAGCTCAAAAGCTGTTACGTAAATTTAAATCCATAAAAAGAATAAAGGAAGCCACTGTTGATGAACTCGCTGTTGTTATAGGAAAAGCCAAGGCTGAAGTGGTAGTTGCTCATTTCGGAGGAGGTAAAGCATAAGCCCCCAGTTGTGAAAGTATAATAGGTTAACGGGATTAAGACTAAAACCGAGCCAGTATTGGAAATTATAATAGAGATTAAAAACAGTAAGTTAAAGCTTTTGATTGCGCAATGATTAATTTATGCAGGCGTATAAAAACGAAAAGCCCTAAGACCAGGCGGTCTTAGGGACTTTTCACATATTAACCTAAAAACCCTCATGATTGAGGGATAACCCAAAAAATTAACCTGCTAAAGTTAATAGTTCATGAAGAACTGGTGCAAATATAATACATTTATTTGGGATTGGTACTTTTTTAACAAATTTTTTACTTTTAGGGAAGTTAAAAAGCTAGACATTTAAAACATATGTTTAGATATCTTTGATGTGTTTTTTGTCTCTAAGAGTGAAATTCTTACCAAGGTATACCTTTCTTACATGTTCATCTTCAGCAAGATCTTGCGCCGAACCTGATTTTAAGATTGAACCCTCAAAGAGCAAGTAAGCTCTATCTACAATTGACAAAGTTTCATGAACATTATGGTCAGTAATTAGTATTCCAATATTTTTATCCTTTAATTTTGAAACAATGTACTGAATATCTTCCACCGCAATAGGGTCAACACCTGCAAAAGGTTCATCAAGAAGAATAAATTTTGGGTCAACGGCAAGAGCTCTTGCAATTTCGGTACGTCTTCTTTCACCTCCTGAAAGTTGAATACCTTTACTCTTCCTGATATGTTGCAGACCAAACTCATCAAGTAATGATTCCAGTCGTTCATTTTGTTCAGCTTTATTGAGTTTAGTAAACTCCATCACAGCTCTCAGGTTATCTTCAACACTTAATTGTCTGAAAACTGAAGCTTCCTGAGCAAGATACCCAATACCTCTTTGGGCTCTTTTATACATAGGTTCCTCTGTAATTTCCTTATCATCTAAAAAAACCTGTCCGGAAAAAGGTTTTATTAACCCCACAATCATATAGAAATTTGTTGTCTTACCGGCACCGTTCGGTCCCAGCAGTCCTACAATCTCTCCTCTTTTTACTTCCATCGACACACTGTTCACCACAGTTCTTTGACGATACTTTTTAACCAGGTCTTTTGTCCAGAGTTTCATTATACAGAATTAAAATATTCCTTCTTTTAGTATATCATGAAGATGAATTACACCTATATATTTATTATTATCAACAACGGGCAATTGGGTAATATTATTTTCACGCATTATTGATAATGCTTTAACCACTAATGAATCTTTACTAATCGACATGGGGCTTTTTGTCATTATATCTCTGGCAGTTAACCCCTTATAGTCATTATATTTTTCGATCATTCTTCTAAGGTCGCCATCAGTAATAATGCCAATAAGCATATCATTTTCGATTACAGCAGTAGCTCCCAAACGTTTGGAAGAAATCTCCATTATAACACCAGTAATACTTTCATCCGGACTAACTTTAGGTATTTCATTTTGAACAGATAAATCGCCAACCCGCAAGTAAAGCTTTTTACCCAGAGCTCCACCAGGATGTGAACGCGCAAAATCAGAAACTGAGAAGCCTCTTAGTTTTAATAATGTAACAGCAAGAGCGTCACCCATCACCAATTGGGCAGTAGTGCTTGTTGTAGGAGCAAGATTATTAGGGCAGGCCTCTTTATCTACAGTTGAGTTAATAATAAAATCGGCGTTTTGCGCCAGATACGACTTAACGTTTCCTGTTAAAGCAATGATTTTATTTTTTCTGTTAAGCAGGATAGGAATTAATACCTTTATCTCGGGTGATTCACCACTTTTTGACAAAGCAATAATAACATCCTTTGGAGTAATTGTTCCCAAGTCGCCATGGATAGCATCTGCAGCATGCATAAAAACAGAAGGAGTACCAGTTGAGTTAAGAGTAGCAACTATCTTCTGAGCAATAATAGCACTCTTTCCAATTCCAGTCACAATTACCCTTCCTTCAGAATTATATATCAATTTTACTGTTTCTATAAAATCATCATTAACAAAATTCACTAAGTTGCCAATAGCATCATATTCTCTTGTTATTGTTTTTATAGCGGTTTCCTTTATTTCTGCTTTTGTCTTCAATTATTTTTTTGTTAATTTTTTTAAAAAAAGAACATTTATTTTTATATTTGTAACAATAGGTACTAAAAAAAGTACTAAATTTACGAATGTCAATTAGAGAAATCTCATTGACCAATAATTACGACAAAGATATATTTTATCTAGATATTGAAGGGAATGAATATAGATAATAATGAGGCAAAGAAAATTCTAAAGTCTTTTTTCGGATTTTCGAGTTTTAAGGGTGAGCAGGAAGACATTATAAAGAATGTGCTTGAGAATAAAGATACATTTGTTGTGATGCCTACAGGTGGTGGTAAATCGCTTTGTTATCAGTTGCCCGCATTAATAAAGGAAGGCACAGCTATTGTTGTTTCTCCGCTTATTGCTTTAATGAAGAATCAGGTAGATATGATACGTAACTTTGGTACCCAGAGTGGTATTGCACATGTTATGAATTCATCATTATCTAAATCTGAGATCATTAAAGTGCGGGAAGACCTTTTAGCAGGGCATACAAAATTGCTTTATATGGCTCCTGAATCACTTACCAAAGAAGATAACGTACAGTTTCTCAAAAAAATAAATATTTCATTTTTTGCTATTGATGAGGCACATTGTATTTCTGAATGGGGTCATGATTTTCGTCCGGAATACAGGAAACTAAGGCCTATCATGAATGCAATTAATCCTAATCTTCCTACAATTGCTCTTACGGCTACAGCTACTTTAAAAGTGCAGGAAGATATACTTAAGAATCTTGAGATACCTGACGCTAATGTGTATAAGGCGTCATTTGATAGGACAAACCTGTATTATGAGGTTCGTCCTAAAACTAAAGACGTAATAAAGGATATTATTAAGTATATTAAAACACAACCGGGTAAATCTGGTATTGTTTATTGCCTTAGCAGAAAGAAAGTAGAAGAAATAGCCGAAACTCTTGTGGTAAACGGAATACGGGCTCTTCCTTATCATGCTGGTTTGGATGCTGCAACAAGAAAAAAGAATCAGGATATGTTCCTTATGGAAGATGTGGAGGTTATTGTTGCTACTATCGCATTTGGTATGGGTATTGATAAGCCTGACATACGTTTTGTTATTCACCATGATATTCCGAAAAGTATTGAAGGGTATTATCAGGAGACAGGGCGTGGAGGAAGAGATGGCCAGGAAGGCAATTGTATTACCTTTTATAGCTATGACGATATTCAGAAGCTGGAGAAGTTTATGAAAGATAAGCCTGTTGCTGAACAGGAAATTGCTAAAGAGTTGCTTTTTGAAACTGTTACCTATGCTGAGTCTTCTGTTTGTCGCCATAGATTATTGCTGCACTACTTTGGAGAATCTTATAGTAAAGATAATTGTGGTGCGTGTGATAACTGCCTTAACCCTAAAGAGAAATTTGAGGGTAAGGATGATATTCAACTAGCATTGAAAGTTATTGTTGACCTTAAAGAGCAATTTAAGATAAAGATAATAGGAGAAATTCTTGCAGGTAAGAAAAGCGGGGATGTGAAGTCTATTAAAATGGATCAGTCTCCTGTATTTGGTATTGGTAAAAAGCAGGATGAGAAGTACTGGATTATGGTGGTCCGTCAGGCATTGATTCATAAACTTGCAGAAAAAGAGATTGAAAACTACGGAATTATCAAAATAACTCAGGCAGGTCGTGATTTTATTGAGAATCCATATAGCATAATGATTGCCAAAGATCATGTTTATGATAGTGAAGATGATGATGAGATTATTCTTAAAGGAGGTGGTCAGAAACAGGGTAGTGCCGACGAAGTATTGTTTGCATTATTAAAAGATCTTAGAAAGCAAATATCTAAAAAGGAGAACCTTCCTCCCTTTGTTATTTTTCAGGACCCTTCTTTGGTGGATATGACTATTCAGTATCCTATTACAGAACAAGAACTGATACAGATTTCAGGTGTAGGATCAGGAAAAGCGGCTAAATATGGTAAACCTTTTCTGGAACTGATTTCAGGTTACGTGGAAGAAAATGAAATTACGCGACCTAATGATATGGTTATTAAGTCTGTTGTTAATAAGTCAGGCTTAAAGGTTTACATTATTCAAAGTATTGACAGAAAGTTGCCTTTGGATGATATCGCACATGCTAAAAATCTGTCGCTAAGTGAAATGCTTACGGAAATTGAACAGATTGTACTTTCCGGTACAAGACTTGACATTAGCTATTATATAGATGAAAAAGTAGATGAATATCATCAGGAAGATATATTTGACTACTTCTCTGAAGCTGAAACGGATTCAATACAGGATGCTCTGGATGAACTTGGTGAGTCGGAGTATAGTGAAGAAGAGATTAGGTTGATAAGAATTAAATTTTTATCAGAATTAGGAAATTAGAATGAACAAAATAATCACTCTTTTTGTAGCAACTGTTTTGCTAAGCAGTTGCTATCATATTAATACAGAAAAGCCGGTAGTTCCGGAAAAACTCCTGACTCACGACCAGATGTCGGATGTTATTACACAAATACAAATAGCGGAAGCTGGATTTAAAGTTGTTCGTACAAAGGTTAAACTGAAGAATTTAAAACCTGAAATCTATAACAATATTATTGAAGAATTTGATATTACAATGCCTCAGCTTAAGCAGAATCTGGATTATTATAATCAGAAACCAGAAGAAATGGAATTGATATATGATAAGGTATTGGAAAAGTTAAGTAAAATTCAGGAGCAGGTAGAGAAAGAAGTAAAAGAGCAGCGCGTTCTTGATAGCATTGCTTCAATTAATGATTCAATTGCAGCTAAAGCTAAAAAAGATAGCATCGAATTTAGCAGGAAAAAACACTGATTCTATCGGGAGATGACAAACTTTTGTCTTTCTGTATCCCCATTTTTATAAGTTGCTGACAGAATGTAATTACCGGGCTCTAAGCTGTTAACGTTAATGCTGGAAGCAGGTGTGTTTATTGTCATTACTTTTTGTCCGGAAATGTGGAAGATATCTATTTTCTTTATGGATTCATTATTATTAGACAATTTGATATTCAACACACTGCTTACAGGATTAGGAAAAATACCAAAAGACTTTAATTCTTCAAATTCATTCGTGCCAACAGTTACACCTCCGGCATTTAAAATAGCTTCAATAATATTTTCAGATGTGGGGTACCAAATGTACTGCTCCACAATTGAATGATCCGGAGTAATGACAATAACAGTTGGATATGACATTATCTCGTAGTCATTAAAGACAATATTTCCGCCACCCTGACTACCACTTGCTGTGGGGTAGGTAAGACCGTGAATCGAATCAAATTCCTTAACACTTGCATTATCACTGCCCCAGTTTATGCCCATAAAAAATACATTACTGGTGTTTTCTCCAAAGTACTCATAGCTTTCCTGGAAATCGGCTGCATATTCCTGACAAGGGCCACATGAAGTTGAAAAGAAATCAATAACAACAATATAATTGTCATCATCAAGTAATGGGAATAGATACAAAGGCACTCCGTCGATAGTTTTGACGTGAAAATCTACAGCCTCTGTCAGTTGAGTCTGGGCCTTTAGTGATGAGATAGTAGCAATGATAAGAAGTAGTATTAATAGAATTCCTCGTTTCATATGTAGTATTTTCAATATATTGCACGAAAATACATAATTTTTATAAACAAACCTGATACTGATTATTGACTAATGATTTGATTATATACTTTGGTTGCTAATCTGCTTGCCCCAATTCTGAAGAAATCTTTGTTCAACCAATTATCACCAAGTACTTCTTTAACCAAACAATAATAAAATACAGCATCAACAGGTTCTGAAATACCTCCAGCAGGTTTAATGCCAATCATTACTCCTGTTTTTTCATAATATTCTTTAATTGTGTCAAGCATAACAAGAAAAGCAGTGGGTGTTGCAGCAGGAGTTACTTTACCGGTTGATGTTTTTATGAAATCAGCACCATTGTTAATTGCTATTTCACTGGCTTGACGTATAAGCTTCAGTGTTTTTAATTCTCCTGTTTCCAGTATTACTTTAAGATGGGCGTTACCACATGCTTCCTTAATTTTTCTGACCTCAGTAGAAACAAACTCTTCATTACCTTCAATTAATTTACCACGACTTATAACCATGTCTATTTCGTCAGCACCATCAGCAACAGCCTGCTTTACTTCTTCAATTCGAACACTAAGTGGCGACTGTCCACTTGGGAAAGCACCGGCAACACATGCTGTTTTAATGTTACTACCTTTAAGGTTTGTACTTACTAAATCAGCAAATACAGGATAAACACATACTGCTGCTACATTATCAATGGAATTGCTTTTATTTTCGAATGATTGTGCAGTAGTACACAAGTCATTTACTCTTTGGTTTGTATCATCCCCACTAAGGGTTGTTAAATCAATTAATCCTAATATTTTTGAAAGGATCGTTTTGTCAAAGGATTCTGTGCTAAGGCTTCCTGATATTTTATTAACCCGGCTGTTAAGGTCATTATCTGAAACTAAATAATTATCAAATTTTATCATTATTAGAATTTTTTGCAAAATTAGTTATTAAGGCAATAAACTTACATATATTTTTTATGATTAACTGTTATCCGAAATCGGAATTTTATCCACTATCGTATTAAACAATTGTATTAAATAAAAAAATCAAAAAAATGATCAATCTATAATTATCAGAATAACAGCCTTGTAAGGATAAGCAAGAATTTTAAATTCATTTTGGCATATCAATTGCGATTAGTAATCAGTAGAATAAAATGAATTTAACAAAATATAATAAAAAAATGGAGAGAACAGAACCTCAAGGCAGATATTTTACATGTCCGCATTGTGGTTATAATTCTATAGTAAAGGATACAGATTGTCCGATATGTTTGAAAGATGGATTAAAGATAAAAATGATTTAAGTTAATCTGCTATGAAAATTAATAATAACTATACTCTGGATGAAATCTCGTCAACAGGATTAAAAGAGAAAGAAATAAGAGACCTGCAAAGTACTATATTTACAAAGGGAAGTAAGGTTTATTTTTTTGAGCCAATAGGAAATAAACAATTTAGATTACATTCTATTATTAATGAGAAATCCTTTTTCCTATAGAACGGATCAAATCCGTTAATATATTATCCCGCCTAAAGAACCTTACAGCGTACCAGATGTAAGGTTTTTTTTATGTCAAAAAATAACGTAAAGTCATCTGAAAGTATTATTTTGCACCGATGATATGCTTTCCAAATGCAAAAATAAATCTCGGACTAATAGTAGAGAGCAGAAGACACGATGGCTTACATAATTTAAGTACATGTTTAATTCCAGTACCACTATGTGATATTCTGGAGATCAAAGAGTCAGATCACTATTCCTTGAAAGTGTATAACAATGAAACAGGTGTTATTGGTAATAATAATATAATAACAAAATCGTGGGATTTGATAAAACATCTGTGCCCCCGTGCTGTTGAAGTATTATTGTATAAAAATATTCCGATAGGCTCAGGATTGGGTGGGGGTTCTTCTGATGCTGCTTTTTTTGTTATTGAAACACTTAAAATGTTTAAGGTAAGTATATCATCAGACAATCTTATTAATTTGCTTTTTAAGATAGGTGCTGACTGCCCTTATTTCGCGATTAATAATGCAGCACTTTTAAGGGGTGCAGGTGAGCAATTGCAGGAAATACAAAATCCCGTTAAGGGTGACTGGGTTACAATTTTATATCCGGGATTTGAAGTGTCAACAGCCTTTGCATTTGAAAACATAAGAGAATTTTCATCTATAAATTATGATAAGGTATTGCAATATGATAAAAGCAGTTGGAAGAATGTACTGACAAACACATTTCAACAAGGATTAGTTGACAAGCATCCTGACCTTCAGATAATAATCGATAAATTATATCATGCTGGTGCTTATTTTGTATCTTTATCCGGTACTGGTTCTTCATTGTTTGCTTTATCAAATAATAAGTTAATAATGACTGATTGTGATTATTGGCTTTTTAATGGCAGGGTGTGACTATATAATATAAGGAGTGTAGAATCTTAAAATATAAATAATATGCATAAAACAATTTTAATAACAGGTGCAACAAGTGGAATAGGTAAATCATGCGCCTATAAATTTGCAGAGAAGAATAACCGTCTACTGTTGACTGGCAGAAGGGAAGAGAGATTAGATAAAATTGCTAAGGAGCTAAGTGAGAAATATAGTTCAGAAGTGTTAACCTTATCCTTCGATATTAGAAATGTTAGTGAAGTTGAGAAAGCGATAGAAAGTTTACCTGAAGAATGGAAGACAATTGATATTCTAATTAACAATGCTGGCCTTGCTGTTGGGATGAACACAATTCAGGAGGGCGTAATTGATGATTGGGAAAGAATGATAGATACTAACATTAAAGGTTTGTTGTATATTACAAGACAGATACTGCCCCTTATGATAGCAAGACAGAAAGGGCATATTATTAACATTGGATCAATTGCGGGCAAGGAAGTGTACCCAAATGGTAATGTTTATTGTGCTACAAAGCATGCTGTTGATGCTTTATCAAAAGCTATGCGCATTGATACTGTTAAACATGGTATAAAAGTAACTCAGATTGCTCCGGGGGCAATTGAAACTGAATTTTCAGTTGTGCGATTTAAAGGTGATGAAGATAAAGCAGCAAATGTATATAAGGGTTATACGCCTCTTTCTCCTGACGATATTGCTAATGCTGTTTATTTCACCTCAACATTACCTAATCACGTTAATATTAATGATATGGTAATAATGCCTGTGTCGCAAGCAAGTTCAACAGTATTCAATAAAGCTTAAATTAAGATAGTTAGCAATATAATTATTTTTATAAATCTAGTTTAAAGGGATTTGAAATTATATAAATCTTATAAAGATAAATGGCTGAAATCAGTTGTTATTTAAGATCAGTAATATCAATAATTTGATAAATAAGATTTTTTTTACTTTTGTACGCTAAAATCAATCAATATTCATTACTATGGAGGTAACACGTATTTTTGATTTACTTACCCGCTATGAAGAAAAGTTTCAGCCTAAGGAAGATGTTCTGGCTGGAAAAGAGGATGGAGAATGGGTTAAACATAGTCTTAAGAAATACCGCCAGACCGTTAACGAAATCAGTTACGCTTTATTAAAACAGGGAGTTAAAAAGGGTGATAAAATTGCTACTATATCAAATAATCGTCCTGAATGGAACTTTGTAGATATGGGAATTATGCAGATAGGTGCTATTCATGTTCCTATTTATCCCACAATTAGTGAAGATGATTATCAATATATCCTTAAACATGCCGAAGTAAAGTATGTGTTTGTAGCTGGTAAGGAGCTTATCAGAAAAATTGGTCATATATTAAAGTCCGTTGAGAATATTGTTGATTCTTATACATTTGCTGATGTTGAAGGATATAGAAACTTTGGTGAATTATTGAAACTTGGAAAAGATAATCCTCAGGAGGATAAACTTAAGGAAATAAAGGCTTCAATTGATAAATACGATGTTGCAACGCTTATATATACATCAGGGACAACAGGATTTCCGAAAGGAGTTATGCTTACACATGATAACATTCTGAGTAATGTAAAAGCATGTGAGGGCATCTTTCACGTTGATCAGTATTCTATAGGTCTTAGTTATCTTCCTCTTTGTCATGTTTATGAAAGGACGGTAAATTATATTTTGCACTATAAAGGAGTATCTATTTATTATGCAGAGAATATGGCGACAATAGTTGATAATATTCAGGATATTAAGCCTCATATTATGACTACTGTCCCCAGACTTCTTGAAAAAGTCTATGATAAGATTGTTGCAAAGGGACGTAAACTCAGGGGGTTTAAAAAGAAAGTGTTCTTCTGGGCTCTTAATCTTGGTCTTAGATATGAATATGATAAACCGTGGAGGTTACTTTTTAATCTTCAGTTGAGAGTTGCTAATAAGCTTGTTTTCAGTAAATGGAGAAAGGCGTTTGGTGGTAGAATGGTTTCGATAGCATCAGGTGGAGCCGCTTTGCAGCCAAGGTTGGCAAGAGTATATAATGCAGCTGGTATTCCAGTAGTTGAAGGCTATGGAATGACAGAGTCTTCTCCTGTTATTGCTGTTAATACATATGTTCCTCATAAACGTAAAATAGGAACAGTAGGGCCTCCTGTGAATAATGTTGAGGTAAAGATTTCTGATGATGGTGAGATTCTGGTTAAAGGTCCTAATGTTATGAAAGGTTATTATCGTGATGAGGAAATGACAAAGCTAGCTGTTGTTAACGGATGGCTTCATACAGGGGATGTGGGCATTATTGATAAAAAAGGGATGTTGAAAATTACCGGACGTGTTAAGGAAATTTTTAAAACTTCTATGGGTAAATATATTAGCCCGGTACTTATTGAGAACAAGATTAAAGAATCCCCATTTATAGACCAGATTATTGTGCTTGGTGAAAACCAGAAATTTGCTGCTGCTCTTGTGGTTCCTGATTTTGAACATCTGGGGTCTTGGTGTCGTATTAAAGGAATAAACACTTTTAAATCAAATGCTGAAATGATTGCTAGTAAAGATGTGCGTGAGAGGTTTAAGCGTGAGATTGATGAACTTAATAAGAATTTTGGCGATACTGAAAAGATCAAGAGATTTGATTTGATTGATCATGAGTGGACAATTGACTCAGGAGAGATTACGGCAAACCTTAAACTTAAAAGAAGTCATATTCAGAAAAAATACGAAGATAAGATTAATAAACTTTTTGCTTAGTCAGAATAGGATAATAGTTGAAAAAGCTTTTTGTCCGGGGATTGATTAATTCAAAGCCTTGTATATAAATTCTTTCATACTGCCGTAGCTGGTGCCATCTGTTGTTCCTATTCCTTTTGCTTTTAAATCCATATCAAGAATAAGACTTATTATTTCTTTAATTTTTGTTGTTGAATAAGTAGATGCGGCTTTTCTGTACTCATCAACAAAAAAAGGATGAATACCCAGTTCTGAAGCAACAGAGTTCTTATTCTTATCACGAATGTAATGAAAACGTAAAATCTTAATGAAATAATTATTCAGCATCACTGTATAAAGCTGCAAAGGATGGTCTTTTGGGTTTGCCTCAAAATAGTTAATAATACGATATGCAACAAGGAAATTTCTTTCCGCCATTGCTTTCTGCAACTCAAAAATGTTGAAGTCTTTACTAATCCCAATATTGTTCTCTATTTCATACTCAGTAATCTTTGATCCAGGCTCAAGACTTATTGAAAGCTTGCTGATTTCATTAATTATCTTCCCAAGATCATTTCCCAGATATTCTGACATTAACATTAATGCCATTGGCGTAATGGTGAAATTTTTCTCAGTAAGTTGAGATTCTATCCATTTTGGTATTTGATAATCTCTGAGTTTGTCAGAAACAAAAACAGCAGAGCTTTTGGATTTTTTCAGAGTTTTAAAGAATGCTTTACGTTTATCAACTTTTTTGTGCTTATGAGCTAAAACAAGAATAGTAGTACTTAGAGGATTGTTAATATAAGGAATAAGCTCATCTTGTTCTTTCAGGTTTTGTGCTTCTTTTACAATAACAAGCTGATAATTATCCGGAATTAGTGGATAAGTTCGGCAAATATCAATAATTTGTTTCTCATTTACATCATTGCCATAAACAACAGTTTGATTAAATGATTTTGCTGATTCATCCAGAACATTTTTATCAAGTAAAGATGTTATTTTATCAATAAAAAAAGGTTCTTCACCTGTAAGAAAGTATATATTCCGATAAACTTTGTTTTGAATATCTCTTATAATTTCGTTGTAGTCCACAAATTAATATCTTAGGTGTTTAACAGTTATCCCGCTATTTATAAGTTGTTTAAGTGATTCAATACCGATCATTACATGCTCTTTAACAAACTGTCCGCTGACTTTTTTATCACTTTCTGAAGTTTTTACTCCTTCAGGAATCATTGGCTGATCTGTAACCAATAATAAAGCTCCAGTGGGTATTTCATTGTAAAATCCTACAGTAAAAATTGTTGCTGTTTCCATATCAACAGCCATTGATCTGGTGTCGACAAGGTAGTCCTTAAACTTTGTATCATGCTCCCATACACGCCTGTTTGTAGTATAAACAGTTCCAGTCCAGTAATCGCGTCCAAAATCTCGTATTGTTGTTGATATTGCTTTTTGGAGGCTAAATGCCGGAAGAGCTGGTACTTCTTCCGGAAAATAATCTTTAGAAGTTCCCTCACCACGAATAGCTGCTATAGGAAGGATTAGATCCCCCACCTTATTTTTCTTTTTTATCCCTCCGCATTTGCCTAAAAATAAAACAGCTTTTGGTTTGATACTACTTAACAAATCCATTATTGTAGCTGCATTTGCACTCCCCATACCAAAGTTAATCATTGTAATATTGTTCTTAGTAGCACAAGGCATAGGTTTGTTTTCATCAATAATCTCAACGTTGTTTATGTTGGCAAAAAGCCTGAGGTAATCTCCAAAATTTGTTAGAAGTATGTACTCACCGAAGTTTTCGAGTTTCATTCCGGTATATCTTGGTAGCCAGTCAGCTACAATTTCATGTTTTTCCTTCATACATAAAATTTTGTACAAAGGTACATAAATTCGCATTTTTACTTTAGATTTACGGCATTATAATAAATTTATGGATCTTAATCTGCCTGAATATAGTTTTAAAATTTTGCATTCTGAAGAAGGTAAGAAACAGATATTTGATGAATCCAGACGCAAATACGTTGCTTTAACTCCTGAAGAGTGGGTAAGACAGAACTTTTTACAATATATGGTGAGTGAACTTGACTACCCTGTATCACTTATATCTGTTGAAAAAGGATTGAAAGTAAATAGTATGCAAAAACGATTTGATGCTGTTGTTTTTAACAGAAATGGCAAGCCATTGATGTTACTTGAATTCAAAGCCCCTGAAGTTAAGATTACACAGAAAGTTATGGAGCAGATATCACGATACAATCTTAGTTTGAATGTGAATTATCTGTTGGTTAGTAATGGGATGCAACATTTTTGTTGTTATATTGATAAAAAAAGTAATGAAATACAATTTTTAAGAGAAATTCCTGTTTTTAATACATTATCAGATAATTGAATAACGTAATATTGAGTATTAAAACTTACTTAAATAGCGTATTTGTTAACTTTTTTAATTATTTTACAAGATTTATTTTTAAAAAGTTAAAATATAGTACATTTGCTGTGAATTTATTTTGGCGTAATTTTGTTATTTTCAGGAATGATTCATTAAGTTAGATAAGAAATAGAAACAGATATTTAAATGATAGTCACATGAAAAAGATTTTGATCCAATTCGTATTGTTTATAGTTATTGTTTTTGCTGGTTACATGGTGTATGAAAGTATTATGAAACCTGTAAGATTTAACAAGGAGAAAGCAATAAGGGAAAAGGTTGTTGTTGAGAGATTGAAAGATATCAGAAGTTCTCAATTTGTTTACAAACAATTGAACGGTTCTTATGCTCCTGATTTTGATACTCTAATCAAGTTTCTGAAAGTTGCTGAAATCCCTGTTGTTAAAATTGTTGCAGACCCAAACGATACAACTTTTACACTAACCATTAACGATACTATTGGTTATGTTAAAGTCGCTGATTCCTTGTTTGGTAAGCAAGCTGGTTTTAGTTATGATAAATTTAAAACAATTCCATTCTCAGGAGGCGAGTTGTTTGAACTGCAGGCTGATACTATTGAAAGAGGCGGTGTTGAAGTGCATGTGTTTGAAGCAGATGCCCCATTTAAGTCATATTTAAAAGGTCTGGATGAGCAAACAATTATCAATCTTGTATCAAAGTTTGAGGATATTGAGAAGTTTCCTGGGTTGAAGGTTGGTTCAATGACAGAACCTTCAACTGATGGTAACTGGGAGTAATCATATAATTACATATGTCGCTGCAATTATCGCCATATCGTAGTTATTTTGATAAGTCTTTCAAGGAGTCACAAACACGTAACTACTCTTTATCAATACAATTGAATATTAATGAACTTGTTTTTTCGGTGTATAACATCGAAAAAAACAAGTTCATTGCTTTGGAGTCTTATACATTTTCTGATAATGATGGTTATGATAAGCTTCCTTCCATCTTAGGTAGAATATTGAATAACAGACCATCATTTGCTTTTCCCTATCATAGTGTTTTTTTTATGATTGACAACACTTTTTCAACTCTTATTCCTCAAACATTATTTGATGAAGAAAAGAAGAATCTTTATCTTGGATTTAATCAACCTTTTCAGGAGAATAGCAGAATAGTATTTGACTCCCTTAAGAATATTGATGCCGTTAATGTATATTATCTGTCAAATTTGGTTGCAGGCAAGGCAAGAGATTTCTGGCCAAATGTTAAAGTAATGCATTTTTCCTCTGCTCTTCTGGAAAGTCTGGCAATTAACTTTAAAAATAAGGCCGATAAAAATAACGTCATGGTAAATGTCAGGACGGATTGTCTGGATATTGTTTATTTTACTGATAATAAGCTTACATTCTATAACTCTTTTAACTACAGAACAAAAGAGGATTTTATTTATTTTCTGCTTATTACTATTGATCAACTGGGACTGAACCCTGAAACTGTAGAATTATTGTTATCCGGTAATATTGACCCTTCGGATGAGAATTATAATATGATTCGACAGTACATTAAGGATTTTAAATTTATTGGACGAAATGATAGTTACGGTTATTCATTTGTTCTTGACGAAGTTTTGGACCATATATATTATGTATTGTTTAACTCTATGCAATGCGAATAATTGGAGGCATTCATAAGCGCCGTATTATTCACCCACCCAAAAATCTTCCTGTACGGCCAACTACTGACAGGGCCAAGGAAAGCCTGTTTAATATTTTGAATAACCTGTTGGAATTTGAAGATGTGTCTGCTTTAGATTTATTTGCCGGAACTGGTAATATATCGTATGAGCTTGCATCACGTAATTGCAAGCTTGTTACTTCCGTTGATAGGGATTACGGCTGTATCAGGTTTATTTCAAAGGTTAAGAGCGATTTGGGCATGGGAAACTTAAAACCTATTAAACAGGATGTTTTTCGATTTGTGGGCTCCACTAAGATTGCATATGACTTTATTTTTGCTGATCCTCCTTATGCATTAAACTCATTGATTGAAATTCCGAAATTAATCCTTAATAATAATTTACTTAAACCTGATGGGATTCTTGTAATTGAACACCCAGATAGTATTGATTTCACAAATTCTCCTGGTTTCTTTGATCATAGATATTATAGCAGGGTTAATTTTAGCTTTTTTCGAAATACTGTTAATTCTGAATAGTAGGCTTATTAAATCTCTGATGGCAGTTTATCGGAAATTATTCTAAACTGTCAATTAGCTTTTTGTGTTTAGACTGACATCAGCGAAGTAATAAAAAGAGCCGGCGCATAATTGCTAACCGGCTACGTAGGTTAATATAGTGAAAAGTGTAATATTGGATAGTTTTATTCTTTTTTGCTAAACATTGCAACCTCGTTGGCTACAACTTCTGTTATATATCTCGTTTGACCGTCTTTCTCATATGTCCGGTGAGTGAGTTTGCCTGCTATTGCTATTTCATTTCCTTTTTGGCAATATTTGTTGATATAATTCGCTGTGCCTCCCCAAGCTACAATATTGTGCCATTGTGTTTCTTCAACACGATTGCCATCTTTATCTTTGTAGTATTCTGTTGTGGCAAAAGAAAACCTGACTTTGGTTCTTTCATCTTTGTATTTAGTGATTTCAGGATCAACTCCTAATCTTCCTATTAGTGTTACGGAATTTCTTATTGTAGGCATGATTAATACTTTTAGTTATTATTTTTGAGATTAATTTTAGTCTTTTTATTTACAAGTAAATTCAAAAACTGAAACAAATATATAATCGCAATTTAAATTAAGTTGTAAAATAAACGAATACAAGTGTATTAAATTTTGTGGCGTATTCAGAAAGGATATTCGTTTATCCAATTTAATTATTTATGTTAAAATATTTGCCTATCTCACAAAATTGATTATAATAGGCAGCTATGATTTTGAAAACTGAACTGAAAACTGAAAATAAAAAAATTAATATCAAGGATACACTTAAATACAATTCCTCTGGATGTCCTCCACCATTCTTTCTTTTTTAAATTAGTGATTAGTTAATAATATTTATTACAAATTTATTTATCAAAATGAGTTTAATTGATGGAATTATTTTTGCATTGTATTTTTTAACGATGCTATCTGTAGGTATTTATTTTCATTTTAAGAATAAGGATATTGAGGATTATTATGTTGGTGGAAGGTCGCTTGGCACATGGCATATTGCGTTGTCTGTAGTAGCAACAGATGTGGGTGGAGGATTCTCTATTGGTCTTGGAGGCCTTGGTTTTGCTATAGGCTTGTCTGGATCCTGGATGCTTTTTACCGGATTATTCGGAGCATGGATAAGTGCTGTTTTGATTATTCCTGCCATTAGTAAGCTTGGAAAGGCTAAAAATTTCTACACATTTCCACAGATATTTGAATATTTCTACAATAACAAAGTGGCGTTTATTGCAGGAATTATCTCTGCTATTGGATATATTGGCTTTACTAGTTCACAGCTGCTTGCTGGCGCAAAACTGGCTTCTGCTACCTTTATAGAGATAGATTTAAATACATCTCTTATTATTATGGGGGCTATTGCTGTTCTTTATACAGGAATGGGAGGACTGAAAGCTGTTATTTATACAGATACCATACAGTGGATAATATTAATGACAGGACTGATATTTATCGGGATACCTATTGCCTATAATTCTATTGGTGGTTTTGAAGCAATTGAAAGAACCATTGGGGATGAGTTTGTGTCATTTAGCAATGTTACATGGCAGCAAATTGTAAATTGGACAGTAACTATTGTTCCTATATGGTTTGTAGGTATGACTTTATATCAAAGGATTTTTGCATCAAAGAATGCAAAACAGGCAAAAAGAGCATGGTTTATTGCTGGCTTACTTGAATGGCCAATAATGGCATTTATGGGTGTTTCTCTGGGTTTATTTTCTCGTGTTGCATATGAGAATAACATGTTTGCTGATATTGGTTTTGCTGCTGGATCTGGTTTGGATGCTGAAATGGGTCTGCCTATAATGCTAAATAGTGTTCTTCCTGTTGGATTAATGGGACTTATGCTGTCTGCATATTTTTCTGCGATTTTATCAACTGCAGATAGTTGTCTGATGGCTGCATCAGGCAATGTGCAAACAGATATTTTACAGAAGATTCCTTCTTTGAAAAAATTCGGACAAAAGAATATTCTCCGAATGTCTCAGGTAATTACTCTTTTTATCGGGGCTTTTGCATTGCTTTTGGCTTCTCAAATGACAAATGTTCTTGAATTAATGCTTTATTCTTATGCATTTATGGTTTCAGGGCTGTTTGTTCCTATTATAGCTGCTTTGTTTACTAAAAAGCCTAATCCTGTTGCTGCTCTTTTTTCTATGTTTATTGGTGGAACAACTACTGTTTCTTTAGTGATCCTGAATATTAAGTTACCTCTTGGCTTAGATGCAAATATCTTTGGTATCTCTGTCTCGCTATTATCTTATATCTTTGTATATTACATTCATAAAAGTATAAAATGAGCTATAAATTGACAGATTTGCGCCATAGGCTGCATCAAAATCCGGAACTCTCGAATCAAGAGTTTAAAACATCAGAAATGATCACTGATATCATGAGATCATTTAATCCTGATAAGGAATATAAGGTAGGTACTACCGGTAAATTGTTTGTTTTTGAAAGTAAGATTGAGGGGCCTGTTACTGTTTTTCGTGCTGATATGGATGCCCTTCCGATTATGGAGATTGGTGAGGTTGAATATAAATCTGTAATTGATGGTGTTGCCCATATGTGTGGTCATGATGGTCATATGACGATTCTTTTGGGACTTGCTCAGGAGATTTCTAAAAACCTACCAACAAAAGGCAAAGTTGCTTTGCTTTTTCAACCAGCTGAAGAATGCGAACAAGGAGCTGCTGATGTGGTTGAGGAACAGGTTTTTAAGGAGTTGTCTCCTGATATGGTATTCGGTCTTCATAATATCCCGGGATATTCAGTGAATTCTGTTGTCATAAAAAATGGTACCTTTGCAGCAGCGTCGAGAGGATTAATTATCGGACTAAATGGAAAAACATCACACGCGGCTGAACCGGAAAAAGGTATTAATCCGGCTTTGGCAATCTCTAGGATAATCAATGATTTTTATTTGCTTAGGGAAACAGGAGAGCTGTTTTCTGATTTTGTTAATCTTACTGTTATTAATATTGAACTGGGGGAAATTGCTTTTGGTACATCTCCCGGCCATGCTGTTATGAGAATGACTCTTAGGGCTTTTGAGAATGATGATATGAATTTGTTATCGCAAAAGTGTGAGGAGATTGTACATAATATCTGTTCGGTGGAAAGTTTGCAGTATAATCTTAGTTATGTAGAAGACTTTCCGGCTACGGTTAATAGTAGTATTTGTAATGATCTGATTGTTAAAGCTGCTAATGTAAATGATCTTAAATTACTTACTCTTGATAAACCTAATAACTGGTCGGAAGACTTTGGCTATTACACTAATAATTATTCGGGTGGTTTCTTTGGAATTGGTGCCGGAGAGGAACATCCTGCTTTACATAACCCTGATTATGATTTCCCTGATGAAATTATTGACACAGGGATTAGTATGTTTAATTCAATTTATCAATTTTTAAATCTATAATATATTATGTTTGAAATTAAGAAAATTAACAATGAAAATGATTTTAATGAAATTACAAGAAAAGAATTTATAAACTTTCTTTTTGTTCACCTTGACAGATTTGGCGATCCTGCTAAAGATATTGAAAAATGCCTTGATTATGCTTTCTCTGATAATCCTTCTGAGGGTGGTTTTGCACTCGCAGCTTTTAATGATAATAAACTTGTAGGTGCTCTGATATTAAACAGGACTGGTATGTCGGGTTATATTCCTGAGAATATTCTGGTTTATGTTGCTGTTGATGCTGAATGCAGAGGTAAAGGCTTTGGTAAGAAGATTGTTGACAGGTGTATTCAGGAAGCTGATGGTAATGTTAAACTGCATGTTGAATATGATAATCCTGCGAAAAGATTATACGAAAGAATAGGATTTAAGTCAAAATATGCTGAAATGCGCTTTGATAAGAATTAATATCAAAACCAATTATAAACTATAAATAGCTCAGACATGGCTGAATTACAAATAAATATCAAAGAGATACGCAACAATATTATTAAGTTAAATAAATACTTGAAATCGAATAATGTCAAGTGGAGCCTTATTACTAAAGTGTTTTCTGGTGACCCTGAATTTATGAAAAGGATACTCACTCCTGATATTATTAAAGATATTCATTCCGTAGGTGATTCAAGGTTATCCAGCTTGAAAAATCTTAAGGAATTAAATCCTGAACTAATTACAATTTATATTAAACCTCCTGCTCAGGCATATATTAATGATGTTGTAAAATATGCTGATATCTCTTTAAACTCCTCTTATAAAACAATTAAGGCCTTAAATGAGGCTGCTAAAGAGATGAATAAAATCCATAAAATAATTATTATGGTTGAGCTGGGCGAGCTTAGGGAGGGGGTAAACCGTGATGATCTGTTCGACTTTTATAAGAGAATCTTTAATTTTTCTAATATTGAGGTTGTTGGACTAGGCAGTAATCTTGGTTGTATGTATGGTGTTGAACCTACATATGATAAGTTATTGCAGCTTAGTCTTTATAAACAGTTAATCGAATCTAAGCATAATGCTAAGCTGGATCTGATCTCAGGTGGTAGTTCTATTACTCTCCCATTGATTGAAAATAAAACAATTCCTTCTGATATTAATCATTTTAGAATTGGCGAAGCTGCTTTCTTTGGCACTAGCCCATTGGATAATATGCAATTCAGGGATTTGAATACTGATACTTTTAATTTCTATTCGCAGATTATAGAACTTGAAGAAAAAGCTATTGTGCCTGATGGCGTAATTAATGATGCTAGTATTGGTCATTCGGCCGACTTTGAGGATGACGATTACGGTAAAACAACTTTTAAGGCTATTCTGGATTTCGGTCTTCTTGATGTTGATCAGGAAGGTCTTACTCCTGATGACGAAAATATAAAATTTGTAGGGATTACTTCTGATATGACGGTTGTAGATATTGGTAAAAACCGTGATAAAAAAGGTAACAGACATTATCGTGTTGGAGATAAAATTTGTCTGGATCCCAGTTACCTCGCTGTTGCTCGTCTACTAAATTCAAAGTTTATTGAAAGAAAGTTTTGTGAAATTTAATTGTAATGGCTAGTACGTCAGTAATTGAAATATCAGAAGATGCCGTAAGAAATAATATTTCCTTTATCAGGAATCTTGTTGGTGAAAAGGTAATTATCGCCTCTGTTATTAAGGGTAATGCTTATGGACACGGTACTGAATTGATGGTTAGAGCTTTTGAAAAAGTGGGGATTGGTCATTTCTGTGTCTACTCTTCTGCGGAAGCTAAAGATGCTTTTATGGCTGCTTCAAAGAATTCTGTTATCATTATTATGGGTTATATAGCTGAAAACGATTTTCATTGGGTGATGGAAAACAATATTCAGTTCTATGTTTCGGAATTGACAACTCTAAATACAGCTTTGGATTTTGCCCGTAGTCTTAATCTTAAAGCTCATATTCATATTGATGTTGAGACAGGTATGTATCGTACTGGTTTAACTCTTCCTGATTTGAAAAAGGCTGTTACTATAATTAATTCTAATCCTGATCATCTGAATGTTGTTGGGATTGCTTCTCATTTGGCAGGGGCTGAAAGTATTGCAAATTATTACAGAATTAAAAAACAGCATTCGACATTTAATAAAAGGTGCAGACTGATTGAAGAGAGTGGTATAAAATCGGCAATTAAACATCTGGCAAGTTCTGCAGCTACTATTGTGTATCCGAAAACAAGGCTTGATATGGTACGTGTTGGTGTTCTTCAGTATGGTTACTGGCCTACGCGCGAGACTTTTATTAGGTATATCAGTAAACAAAAATCTAAAGAGAATCCTCTTATGCGTTCGCTTAGGTGGTCATCTCAGGTAATATCTGTAAAAAATATTCCTGAAGGGGAATTTGTTGGCTACGGTCTCGCTTTTCAGGCTCAGAGTAAAATTAAGGTTATGCTTATTCCTGTTGGCTATTGCAATGGATATAGCCGCTCGCTTAGCAATAACGGTCGTGTACTGGTGAGGGGGCAGTTTTCACAGGTTATTGGGAGTGTTAATATGAATATGATATTGTGTGATGTAACTAATGTTGATGATGTAGCTCAGGGTGATGAGGTGGTACTTATAGGAAAACAGGGTGATAATGAAATTACTTTTTCGTCATTTGCTGAGATGAATAATGCTATGAATTATGAAATTCTGGCTCGCTTGCCGGAGAATATCGACAGAAAGCTTAAAGATAACTAATTATTCTGACTCTTATTATATTGATGTATATTAGCCGTAATTATGGCATTAAACATTAAAGTTAACTTTATTACAGTATTAATTGTGATTCTGATTGTTATAGGATCACAAAGGGGGGATGTTTCTACTTTGTGGATACTTCCGGTTGCTATTATTTATATTTTGCTAACTGTTGCAGGTTCATATTTTATTTGTATGAACTACTATTTTAAGTCCTTTTGTAAAGGAAAAACATCTGAAAAGGTTGTTGCCATTACATTTGATGATGGCCCGCACAATGTAAATACTTTGAAGATTTTGAATGTGCTAAAACAAAAAAATGCAGTTGCTGTTTTTTTTGTAACGGGTAAGAATGCAGTGGAAAATCCTGAAATTTTGAAGAGTATATCAGAGGCTGGCCATATTATTGGGAATCATAGTTACTCTCACTCTGGTATGTTTGACCTGTTTTCTTCTTCAAAAATGAAAGAGGAAATTTCGCTTACAAATAGTGAAATAGAAAGAATAACAGGGAAATCCCCGTTGCTATTCCGACCTCCCTTTGGTGTTACAAACCCAATGTTAAAAAAAGCCTTTTCTGCTGTACAAATGTATTCCATCGGGTGGAGCCTGAGGTCTCTGGATACTGTGCTGGAAAAGGAAAAGCTTATTCTTAAATTAAAGAGTAATACAAGGACCGGTGATATTGTTCTCTTCCATGATACAACTAATGATATTGAAGAGATTCTGGAAATATATATTCAATGGCTTTTGGATAATGGCTTTAAAATTATAGATTTGAGTACTTTATTGAATATTGAAGCTTATGAAAATCAATCATAGACTATTAATAATATCTTTTCTTTTTATGTTCTCTTTAACAGGAATGAGTCAACCTGAAGGATATACAAAGGTATCAGACATTGATATGCTGAAGCATAAACTTGCATTGCAGGCTGAAGAAACAAACAGTATTGAAAGTAATTTTATTCAGGAAAAACATCTCTGGATGCTTGAGGAAGTGCTTATAAGTGAAGGGCGTTTTCTGTTTCAAAAGGAAAACAATGTGAGATGGCAATATGATACTCCTGTGGAATATCTGATTCTTATTCATAATGGTAAGTTTTCAATTGTGTCTAATGGTAAGGTTAATGAATTCGATATTGAATCAAATCCTATGTTCAGGCAAATTAATAATATGATTGTTGCTGCTATTCGTGGTGATTTTATGAGTAATAATGATTTTGAATCACAGTTTTTTGAAGACCCTAGCTCTTATTTGTCTGTTCTTATTCCTAAAATTAATGCCGTTAGTAGTATGTTGAGTTCAATTGAGATCTACTTTGGCAAAGATGATATGCAGGTTAATAGGGTGATTTTTAAGGAGCCGGGTGATGACATGACAATTATTTCTTTTATCGATAAAAAAATTAATTCTGATATCCCTGAAAAGGAATTTGTTCTGGATAAATAACAAAAAATGAACAGGAAGATGGGTTTTCGCAGAATAAAATATTTGCTCTTTGGTTTTTTAGTGATTTTTGTGATTACATCATGTAAGGTAACAGGTTATCATAAGGTGCCTGAAACTCCGGGGATTGATAGTATCTTTATTTTTAGTGGTGATTTTACAAAAGCTCTTTATTCTACGGATATTAATATCTATGGGCATAATCTTACGGGATTGACATTGATTAAAAAGACTTCCGACTCATATCGGGTTGTTTCAATGTCGGAGATAGGTATGAAGTATTTTGACTTTGAGTTTCCTCTTTATGAAGGTGGTTTGGTTACTAAGCATTATGTTATGGGAGTGCTTGATAAAAAGCTTCTTGTTAATATGATTATTAGTGATTTCAGATTGTTGCTTAATTATCCTTGTTTGTGTAGCTGCAAGCCAAAAATTAATAATAAAATGTATGCCGCGGATTGTGGTAAGCTTTGGTATCTTATTCAAAAAAGCGGGCAGATTAATTCCGTTGTTAATCCGCGCTTTTTATTCTCTGATAAGGAATTAATACAACTTTATTATAATAATACTGAATATCCGTCTGAGATAAAAATCGACAGGGGAAAGATTAATTTCAGTTATTCTGCCATTAAAAATTGAATGTTATGAAGAAGGTTGTAATCTTAACCGGAGCCGGTATGAGTGCTGAAAGCGGTGTAAGTACTTTTCGTGATAGTAATGGCTTGTGGAGAAATTACAGAATAGAGGAGGTGGCTTCACCAATTGCCTGGCAGAATAACATGGATATTGTTCTGGAGTTTTATAATATTCGTCGTAAACAATTATTTGAGGTTGAACCAAATAACGGGCATCGGGCTCTGGTTAATCTGGAGAGTCATTTTGATGTTCAGATAATTACTCAAAATGTAGATGATCTGCATGAACGCGCAGGCTCATCAAATATTCTGCATTTGCATGGAGAGCTTAAAAAAGCCCGAAGTACTGTAAACCCTGATCTTGTTTATGCTCTTGACCATTGGGAATTAAAAAGAGGTGATACTTGTGAGCTTGGCGGCCAGCTGCGTCCGCATATAGTATGGTTTGGTGAAGGTGTGCCTGAAATTCAGAGAGCTGCTGAGATAGCCTCTACTGCTGACATCTTTATTGTAATAGGAACATCGATGGTTGTGTATCCGGCAGCAAGTCTTATTAACTATGTTGACAGAAACATTCCGAAATATTATGTCGACCCCGGAGCATCCTATATTAATGGAATTCACAATTTGAAAATAATTAAAGAAAAAGCAGGTGTTGCCTTGCCTGATTTGGTTCGAAACTTACAGCATAGTTTGAACACTAAGCTCTGACTGATAAATTCCTCTTCAAATAATACTTAATTACTGTTTTGGAATTAGCAATTCTAAGTTCTTTCGTTGTCGTTTTCATGCGTATGAAACACAATTTTCATACGTATCAAAATCGATTTTCATACGTATGAAAAATAACTTTCATAGGTATGAAACTTATAGAATGACAGCTATGAGTTCCCATTTAATTAGCAATAAAATAGCAATAACATAAGTAAAAATGAGTGACATGACAAATGGAAACAGGTGAAAACACAGGTTCGTTTGAGAGTCTGCAAAAAATTGTATCAGGTTGATTGACTTAGAGAAAGTCCTGTATATCTTATTTATATGCAGTTAGCTGGTTTGAAACCGAACAAAACTATTTATTTTTACCTTTTGGGATAGGGAATCTCCTGAAAATATGAGAAATATTCTTTGGAAGATTGCGATCGCGTGCGGCAAGGTTGTCGGTTACTTCTCCACTTCCAATGCCTTGCCAGATTAGTTTTTTATTGGAGAGCTCGAAAATATCAATAATGAGAGTTCCCTGTAGATAATCAACACCGCTAATTGTTGTTGAGCCATAGAAACCAGGACCCCATCCATAACCATAGGACCATGATGGTCCGTAGTATCCCCATCCACCTCCAAATCCGGCATACCCACCATAGTGGTTTGTATAAGCATTATAGGCTGTTTTGTTTTCAAGAAGCACGAAGGTTGAAACTATCAGTTCACCTCCTTTTTCAACAAATTGATATCCACGGCGTGTCATTTCGCTTTTTATGGAATTAATTATTGTTTCTTTATCATAAGGGTTTACAATTGAGTCATTATGCTTGTCCCATGGATACATACTAAAAGTTTTGAATTTTTTGAAATCTACTTCTTTATCATAGTTCATGGTAACTTTGAATGTGCTGCATGATGCTAGAAATATTATAAACAGAGGTATAAGAATTTTATTCATGATAGTTTTTTCTACAAAGATAGTTGGATTATGATACTAATATAGTACAAAGGAAAATAAAATAACTTTATAATCATTAGCATAAAAAATGTAAATTTGCTTAAATAATGCAATTTGAAAAATGAAACTAAAGATTCTAACAACTGTTGTGGTGTCATTATTAATCTCTTTTGTTTCCTGTAAAAAGGATTCAAATCAGGACGAAATTGACAAAACTTTGATTGAAGAATATGTTATTGAAAATAACCTTGATGGCCAGTTTACTTCAACAGGCCTTTATTATCAGGTAATTGAACCGGGAAATGACTTTCATCCCGATCTAAGTTCAGAGATTACTGTTACTTATACTGGAATGTTTTTGGATAATGAAGTATTTGATGAGGGAAGCTATTATACATCGATTCTTGGAAATCTTATTGTCGGCTGGCAGGAGGGTGTTCCCATTATTGGTGAAGAAGGAAGGATAAAACTTGTTATTCCTTCGTCTCTGGCCTATGGATCGTCTGGTGGCGGCCCTATTGGTCCTAATGAATGTCTGGTATTTGATATTACATTGCATTATTTTTACGATAAATAGAATAATTATGGCCCCTGAATATACTTTCTTACTGGAAAAGGCCCGGAAATACTGCGCATATCAGGAACGATCAATTTATGATGTGAAGTTCAGGCTTCTTAGCTGGAATATAAGCGAGAAAAATATTGCTGATATAATTCTTAAATTAAAACAGGAAGATTTCTTAAACGAGGAACGTTATGCTATTGCTATTGCTCAGGGCAAGTTGCGTAA
Organism: Bacteroidales bacterium; assembly: GCA_963676635.1. Classification (GTDB taxonomy): domain Bacteria; phylum Bacteroidota; class Bacteroidia; order Bacteroidales; family F082. Next base: position 2,049,507 of record OY781105.1, on the reverse strand, counting down.
TAATCACTGGGGGAGGAATAAGATAAGTTATGCTCTCAGACAGAAGCAAATACCGGAACTTACAATACAGATAGCTTTGAGTTCAATTGATGAGAAAGAGTATATTGACACATTAAAAAGAGTATTATCATCAAAAAGGATTGACGAAAAAGACGAACAAAAACGAAACAAAAAGCTTGTTTCTTATGCATATCAAAAAGGTTTTCAGCCTGAATTAGTATGGAAAGTTATTAAAGGCGAGCTTTAATTATAATCAGAAAATATATGTTTACAACAGAAGGAAGAAAAGAACTCAAAAAGAGGCTTGATGCCTTAAGGGGGTATCTTTGACATCGATCGAAAGAAAATGGAGATCGAAGAGGAGGAAGAGAAAACTCAATCACCGGAGTTTTGGAATGATCCAAAAGCAGCAGAGCAGCATTTAAAAAAAATAAAAGAAAAGAAGCGCTGGGTGGAAACCTACGAAAAAGTGTATGAAGCTTATAGCGATCTGGTTGTTATAGAAGAGTTTTTTGAGCTTGGTGAGTCATCGCGACAAGAACTAGATAACCAGTATGAAACAGCATTGGCTGAGCTCACTGAACTGGAGTTTCTTCAAATGCTTAGCAATAAAGAAGATTCATTTGATGCTATTTTGAAGATAAATCCAGGTGCCGGTGGGACTGAAAGTCAGGATTGGGCTGAGATGCTTATGCGTATGTATATTAGATACGGTGAGAGAAATAATTTTAAAGTAAAGCAATTGGATTATCAGGATGGGGATACTGCTGGGATTAAATCTGTTACTCTTCAGTTTGATGGTGAATTTGCATTTGGTTATTTGAAAGGCGAAAATGGTGTTCATCGCCTTGTGCGTTTATCACCATTTGACTCGGCAAACAGAAGGCATACTTCTTTTGCCTCTGTGTATGTTTACCCTGTTGTAGATGACTCTATTGAGATAAATATTAATACTGCTGATATATGGTGGGATACTTTCAGATCTGGTGGTCCGGGGGGACAAAATGTTAATAAGGTTGAAACAGCAGTACGTCTGCATCACGATCCTTCGGGTCTTGTTATTGAATGTCAGGAAACACGTTCGCAGCTTCAAAATCGTGAGAAGGCTTTGCAAATGCTTAAGTCACAACTATATGAATTGGAATTGCGCAAACAACAGGAAGCACAATCTAAAATTGAAGGGAGTAAAAAGAAAATTGAGTGGGGCTCTCAGATTCGTTCTTATGTTATGCATCCTTACAAACTTGTGAAAGATTTGCGTACTAATTATGAAACATCAAACGTACAGGCTGTAATGGATGGTGATCTTAGTGAGTTTATTAAAGCGTATTTGTTGGAATATAGTGGGAATAGTTGATGTTAAACCTAAATCATTAAAATCATACTTATCATTACTCCGGTGCCAAGCAAGAAGCCCAGATAAACCTGATGTGGTGTATGTGCTCCCAGTTTTAGTCGCGATGTAGCTATTGTTCCGCAAAGGAGAATAATAAAATAGATTAGGTAAGTGAGATTAAAATTGAATGCAATTGCCAGTCCGGTAAATGTCCCTAGCAATCCACCCCATGCTGTCATGTGCAAGCTTATTTTCGTAGCATAATTTATGAATAATGTAAGTATTACAAGAAGCGTTGCTCCAAGCATAAACAGAGCCATTAGTCCTGTTAGTGAACTTTGTTTTAGCAAGTGGTACGTCCCATAGTCTGCCAGCACAACAATTAGCATAGGCAATGCCCGTTCTTTACGGTTAGTCATTTGAAGACTTTTAATCACTCCTGTTTTTAGCAGTATAAAAATTAAACTTAAAGGAATGGCGAATGTTGTCAGAAATACAATCAAAACTATAGCCATTCTTGATTCAGCTGGTATTGCCAGAATATTGTATGTCTGAAAATTCATAAGAGCAATTAATGCATAGGTTGGTACCAGCAGAGGGTGAAAAATGGTTGAAATTATTTTCGCAGAAAGTTTCCCCATAATACAATTAAAGTTTTAAAGCTCTTTTCTAAGCCTTGCCACAGGTATCTTAAGTTGTTCGCGGTATTTAGCCACTGTACGTCGGGCAATAGGGTATCCTTTTTCCTTTAATTTCATTGTGAGATATTCATCAGTAAAAGGTTTTGCCTTGTTTTCGTTATTAATAATTTCTCTGAGAATAGTTTTTATCTCACGTGTTGATACAGATTCGCCATCATCCTTTTGCATTGATTCACTGAAAAAGCTTTTTATCAGGAAAGTACCAAATGGCGTTTGTACATATTTGCTGTTGGCAACTCTGGAAACTGTTGAAATATCAAGACCAACTTTTTCAGCAATATCCTTTAGAATCATCGGTTTAAGTTTTGTGTCATCTCCGGTAAGGAGATAATCATACTGATAATTCATAATGGCTTCCATTGTAGAATACAGAGTGTGTTGTCGCTGATTTATAGCATCAATAAACCACTTGGCTGAATCGACCTTTTGTTTAATAAATGCCATTGCTTCACGTTGTTGCTTGCTTTTCCTCTGTTTTGCAACATTAGTAAGCATATGTGAATAAGTATTGCTTACTCTCAAATCCGGACTATTCCATGAATTCAGCGTAAGCTCCAGTTTGTCGCCATTATTAGTTATGGTGAAGTCTGGAATTATATAGAAGTTATTTTTTGTTGTTTCACTAAGAGAATTACCTGGTTTGGGATTTAGTTTAAGGATTTCATCCATAGCGCTCTTAAGCTGTTCTTCAGTAATCTCAGCACGTTTCATTATTTTCTGATAATGCTTTTTAGTGAAGTCGTTGAAGTATCTGCTGATTATTTTACGGGCAAGAGTAAGAGGTTCAGTTTCTCCTGCTTCAATCTTACGATCTAGTTGAATGAGCAGACATTCTTTAAGATCACGTGCCCCAACACCAAGTGGATCCAGATGTTGTATCAGATCAAGAATTTCATCAACATGGTCTTTGTCTGTGCTAAGATTCTGGTTAAAAGCCAGATCATCAACAATAGCATCAACAGAACGTTGTAGATATCCCGAATCATCAATGTTGCCAATAATGTAATCACCTATGATGGTTTCTTTCTCATCAAGATCTCTTAAGCTTAATTGATTTCTCAGGTTTTCGTGAAAGCTCAATCCTGAAACAAATGGTATCTCATTCCTGTCTTCATCAGAAGAGTAGTTATTGGATTTGAGTTTGTATGACGGAATATCATCTTCGTTGATGTAGTCGTTAATGTCAAATTCATCATCTTTCGACTGATAGTCGTCAATTTCCGTGTCACGGTTATCATCTTGATTATCTAATTCAGATGAATTATCCTGACTATCGTTACTATCACCATCATATTCCAGTGCCGGGTTATCTTCAATTTCCTGTTTAATACGCTGTTCCAACCCTACCGTAGGGATTTGCAGAAGCTTCATCAACAATATCTGCTGAGGAGATAATTTTTGAAGTAATTTCTGCTGTAAGCGTTGGTTTAGCATTTTGTTTCTTGTATAATTTGACTAAACACAAAATTAGAAACATTTTTATTATGGCATAATTTTGGTAATAGAATTTTTCACGAGGTTATTAACTTATTTATTAAAGCAAGAGTCTGAGTTATTATTAATCAGTCAGGCCATAAAATATTGTATCTGGTAATAAAAGGAATTGTATTGAAATAAAAAAACCCTGATAATTTTCAGGGTTTTTGTAAATATTTTGCAGATTAGAATTCGCAGTTCATTGGTGTACGCGGGAAAGGGATTACATCACGGATATTTCCCATCCCTGTGATAAACAGCATCAGACGTTCAAAACCAAGTCCGAAGCCTGCATGAGGGACAGTACCAAATTTGCGTGTTTCAAGATACCACCACATTGATTCTTCCGGTATACCCATTTCTTTAATTTTGGCATAAAGCTTATCATAATCTTCTTCACGCTGTGAACCACCAACTATCTCACCAATACCGGGGAATAAAATGTCCATTGCCCGTACTGTCTTGCCATCATCATTTTGCTTCATATAGAAAGCTTTGATTGATGCTGGATAATCAGTCAGTATAACAGGCTTTTTGAAATGTTTCTCAACGAGATAACGTTCATGTTCTGATTGTAGGTCAGCGCCCCAGCCTTCAATAACAAACTGGAATTTTTTCTTTTTATTGGGCTTTGAGTTCATCAGAATGTTGATAGCCTCAGTATATGTTAATCTTTCAAATGGCTGTTCAAGAACAAATCTAAGTTTCTCAATAAGCTCCATGGAACGTTCGTCAGCTTTTTTGTTTTTTTCCTCTTCAGTAAGGCGCTTGCTTAGAAATTCCAAATCTTCCATGCAGTGTTCAAGGGCATAACCAATAACATATTTAAGCATGTCTTCTGCAAGGTCCATGTCATCGATAATATCGCCAAAAGCAAACTCTGGTTCAATCATCCAGAATTCAGCAAGATGGCGCGCAGTATTTGAGTTTTCAGCACGGAAAGTCGGACCGAATGTATATACTTTTGAAAGAGCCAGGGCACCGAGCTCTGCTTCCAACTGACCACTTACAGTAAGGTTTGCAGCTTTACCGAAGAAGTCTTCATGATAGTCTGTTTTACCTTCTTCATTTTTTGGAATATTCTCTAGATCAAGAGTAGTAACCTGGAACATTTCACCCGCACCTTCAGCGTCGGAAGCTGTAAGGATAGGAGTATGAATATTGAAATAACCTCTTTCGTTAAAGAAGCTGTGTATTGCAAATATCATGTGATGTCTGATGCGTGCTATTGCAGAAAACGTGTTTGTACGAAAACGTAGATGAGCCTTTTCGCGTAAAAACTCCAGAGAATGTTTCTTAGGTTGTAGTGGATACTCATCGGGGTTTGCACTCCCAAGAACTTTAACTTCTTTTGCATGAACTTCTACAGCCTGTCCGCTACCTGTTGACTCAACAAGCTCTCCTGTAACGGAAATAGCAGCACCAGTATGTATTTTGTCAAGAATCTCAGATGTATTATTATTAACATCAACAACAATCTGTACATTATTGATTGTAGAGCCATCATTAAGAGCTATAAAAGTTACATTCTTACTGCCTCTTTTTGTGCGAACCCATCCCTGGACAAGCACTTCTGCGCCAAAATCGCGTGATGCTAATAGTTTATTAATCTCAATTCTTTTCACTTGTATATAGTTTTAAATGAATTTGCAAAAAAAATAAATTTCGGTGAATTTATAGCATTAAAGCCCCTAAAAATATCTTTCAGCCTCAAAGGATAATGTATAATCCATAATCAGGGAGTCTTTTTCGTAGTGATATCGTTTTATAGTCCCAGTAACCTTGCAGGCATCTGACTTCTGTGAAAGTGATAAGCTTAGCGATTGTGATGACCCAGGAATCTCAATATTATAGGAGTCATCATCCTTAATTTTGTTAAAACTACCTGAATAGTAATCTTCGCTAACAACACTTATTTTGAGTATGTTATCTGAAGTATTTGTTATGTCAACAGTTGTAGGTATCGCGTTTGACATCTCATCGTTGTTATAATTAAAGAAATCACCAGAACCATCATATAATCCCACCCACTTCTCAATGGCACATCCTTCACAGAATGTCCATGAATCGTCGTCGTTCTTATTACAACCTGTATCGATAATTAGAATGCTAAACAACAACACTATCAGTAAACGTGCTTTCATATGGAAGCAAAATTAATAATAATTTCTTTTCAGGAACTAAAATAGTGCTGCTATACTATCAGTTTTGTGTGGTTTTTGCAAGTACAATATCATCTTCAATAACGCCAAGACTCTTGGCAACTACTTTACATTTAGCTTTTAGCAGAAAAAATACCTCCCTGTTAGCAGAAGCAAGTGCCTCATAATTACCTTGTCCTTTACTAATAACCATGTCAGCATTATTGAAGATGTCAACAAATTCATCAGTACATAAATCAAGAATTGTTCCTGGTGCTGTAGTTCCCGATGAAATAATTTCAACTGCTACTTTGTGAATTCCTGAGGCAATAGCATCATCGTAAGTAACATCATTAATAATAGGTATATCTCGTACTACATAAGTTACAGGAATACTGAGTTGCTCTATTAGAACACGATCAAATACAGACTCGCCCGCATTATCACCCAGATAAAGCACAGATTTGGAACTTTTTAGTCTGTTTTTGAAAGCTTCATATTCAAAGATTGAAAACTGCTGATGAATAATTGTGTCGAGGTCTTTCTCAAGATTAAATTTCTTGCTAAGCCCAAAATCAACCACATTACCTGCAATGGCAATACGTATGGCTGTTAATAACTTGTCATGAGATTCTTTGATATGTTTCTCCAGTACAGGAAAAAGCGATAGAGCTTCATTTATATTTTTGCGTTTAATGTCCTTATATGGATCTTCAACTCCAGTCACCTCTTTAACTTTTCTATATACAATCTCACCTGTTTGAGCAGGAGTGTTATGCATGGGCACATTCTTAATCTCATCACCAATAATATCAAGTATTTTCTTGATTTTGGCTTTATCGCTTGTTGCAATACGTCCTGCCCTCAGTGCTTGTTTCATCATGCAGGGTAAGCATTCAAGGTATGTTTTCATCTGATTTATTTTAATTCAAAAGGATTACCGGCTTTGTCATAAACAAACACCAGATCGCTGAAATCTCGATTAATAACAGTTGTTTTATAGCCAGCATCTTTGGCTTTTGAGATAATTTCATCTCTGTTATCAACATTGATGCAAATATGGTTAAAATCAGATTGCTTTTGATGTTCTTTCAGAAATAATTCAATCAGGACATCATCCTTTCTAACATGAAAAACAGGAAAGCTGCCTTCAATATTAAAAATGTCTGCTGATAATTTACTGTTTATTTCAAAGGAACGTATAAGCTCCATACCCAGAATGTTAAAGTAAAAATCAGTTATCTCCTTTTCGTCGTTTATATTGAGAGCGAAATGGCTAAAGTTCATAAATTAAAATTTTTTCAGTTCACTATTTTTATAAGCTTTGATGGCCTGCTCAATTGTCATACCCCCTGCACCTATATATATATTGATGCCGGCTTTCTCAAGAACAGTAGCGGCATTACCGCCCGGGCCATTACCTGTTATAAGCACATTTACTTGGTTATCGAATAATACAGATGCTGCTTTCGGACCTGCTCCATGGGCTTCGCTTCCGTTTTCTGTATTATTAAAAGTAGTTATCTCTTTTGTTTCGTCATTCATAAAAACAAAATACTGTGCCCTGCCAAAGCGTGGGTCTACTTTTGAACCTATTGTTGTTCCTTCTGATGTTACTGCAATTATCATACGCTATAGATTATCTGCAACTTCCTTTATCTGATTCCAGATTCCGGTTACTGCCTCTTTAAGATTATTATTTTTATAATTTACAATTGTTCTTCCGGCAATCATTGCTTTGGTAAATGATTCATCATAAGGTAATTTACCAAGCAAAGTTATATTGTTTTCTTTAAGGAATGTGGCTATATGTTCTGTTTTATCCGGATTGATATCATGTTTGTTGATGATACAACCGACAGCAATATTGAATTTCTTTACCAGTTCATAAACACGCTTAAGGTCATGAATTCCAGATACTGAAGGTTCTGTAACCAGTACTACAAACTTAGCACCTGTGAGTGATGATACAACCGGGCAGCCTACCCCGGGAGATCCATCAATAAGGACGTAATCAGCACGTTCTTCTTCAGCAATATCTTTTGCTGCGTTTTTTACCTGAGCTACCAGTTTACCTGAATTGTCAGCTCCTGGAAGCAGATTAGCATGAATCATCAGGCTATCTGTATTTATATTTGAGATATACCAGTTGCCAACCATTGCTGGTTTGTTTTCAATGGCATCAGTTGGGCAAACTCTTGCACAGTATCCACAGCCTTCGCAGTTCAGATCATTAACATGGTAAATGCCATTTTTGAATACGATGGCATTGAACCGGCAAACATCTTGGCATTTGCCACAAGCGATACACTGATTTTTGTGAATATATGCTGTTTCACCACTATAGAACTCTTCTTCTGTTTCATAGTCGGGATTTAAGAGAAGATGCATATCGGCAGCATCTACATCACAGTCGCCAACAATAACATTTTGTTTTTCAAGTGAGGCGAATGATGCAGTCAATGAAGTCTTTCCCGTTCCTCCTTTTCCTGATATTACAACAATCTCTTTCATAGTTCTTCTTGTTTTGTAATATAATCAGCAATTTCCTCTATATTAACTTTGAATTCCGGAACTTCATGGATAAGAAGTTTGCCTGCTGAATATTTTTCAGCAATTAATCTGCTATCGTTAATTTTGGCTATTATTTCAATATTCTCGGAATTACAATAATCAGTAACGGAACTATACTCCTCGTTATACCGGTTAATTACAACTCCAAAATCTTTATTGAGTTGTCTCATTGTATAAACAGCAAGCTTAAGGTCATGTAACCCAAAAGGAGTGGGCTCTGTTACCAGTATAACAAAGTCAGCATCTTTTGTAGCTTCTATTACAGGACAAGATGTGCCTGGTGGTGAGTCAAAGATTTTGATATAGCTATCATCGAAATTCTGGTTAACATATTCCAGTGTCTTGGCAATAAGCGGAACAGCCTGTTCCTCTCCGATATGTAGTTTACTTTCCACAAATTGAAGATTATTATTCGTATAGTATTTTAGAGTACCGATTCCTTTTTTATCCATCGGCAGTGAATTAGTCGGGCATAATTCAGAGCAGGCATAGCAGCTATGACATAATTCCGGGAACACCATAATAGAAGGTCCTAACTGTATCACGGCATGAAAATTACAAACTTTCTGGCAGTCGCTGCAAAGAATACAACTATCTTCATCCCATTCAGGAATCATTTTGTACTGTTCTTCTTCAAAAAACAAATCTCCGCTAATAAACAAACCAGAGTTAGGTTCCTCCACATCAAGGTCTGTAAGAACAACTTTTCTTATCTCTGAAAGGTAAGCAGCAAGGTTGGTTGACAGTGTAGTTTTTCCTGTGCCACCCTTGCCGCTTGCAATCGCTATCTTCATAGTTATTTATTTAGTAAATCTTCCCTTATTAACGGCTTACCGCATTCGGGACACTTAATAGTAGTACATTTCTCTCCTCTTATATGAAGTTGTTTGTAACCGCACTTTGCACAAACACAATAACCTCCCGGACCAAAAGCTCCTCCTTTGTTGCGGCCTTTACCACCATTATTCATTTGCTTTGTTCTTTTTGAGATCCGTAATTTCATTCTTTAATGAAGAAATCTGATCTTTAAGATCTGAAATAAGATCCAAGAAAGAATTACCTTCGTAATTGCCGCTCATTTTTCCAGAGCGACGGAATCCTCTGCCTCTTCCGAAACCAAATCTTCTGAATCCGGCATAATCCCTGCTAGTTTCTTCTGCGCAGTTTCCCATGCGCCTTCCTGTCATTGGGCCATTTCCCAGTGGCCCGGTGTTGTCACGTCCTGGCATAATAGTATTTTTATTAGTTTATGGCGCAAAGATAATGAACATATGTTCATAATGCAAGAAAAAAGACAAAAAAAACTGCTCATCATTTCGGTGAGCAGTTTTGAGTAGTACTATCTATATTATTAATAGAAGTTAATTCTGTTATCTACAATATTAAGAGAATTTTTAAGAGCAGTATAAGGTTGATTTTGATCAACTCTGCCTTTAAATTCAGCAGTAGCTTCATTAATGATTAATGAGTAATCATTTGGCTGACCTGCTTTGGTAATGTTATTTACTTTAACAACAAATACACCTGCGCTTCCAATAATTGGTTTAGTAACAATACCTGAAGTACTGCCAAATACTGTTCCAATAACATTGTTTTCAGTTGCGAAGCCTGGCAGATTACGGGAAGTAAAATATAAAGGACTTACATGTTTTTCAGTAACATCCATATTTTCTTTGATGGCATTCATGTCATTATTATATTTAGCCATTTGTTCGGCATAATACTTACCTTTGAGTTCATTATATACTTTAGGTTCAATTCTTTTCTTAACAGCATCAAGCGGGGCGTAACCAGCTTCAACTTTATTAGTAAGAACAGCAACAACAAATGCATCATCAAGGTCAAATACTGTTGAAACGTCGCCAACTTCAGTATCTTCATTATAGGCCCAGCGTACAATAACTCTAGGATTTGTTAATCCAGCTATGTAGTTAGTCATCTTACGCATGGTAGGCATCTTACGTTTATTAAGTTTATTTTCTGAAACATAAGCATCAAATTCTTCCTGAGTATTACAATCTGTAGCAAGTTTACTAGCTTGTGTGAAAGTATTCTGATAAGTTTCTTCACTTGCATAGATTTCCTGATCTATAATAGCAACTCTTACTTTCTTTACAGGATCCTTTTTACCAGTAACCTCAATAATATGGAATCCAAATGGAGATTCGGCTATAGTGAAATGATTAACTTTTGTATCAATTACTGCCTTGTTGAATGTAGGAACCATATTTCCATCAGCAAACCAACCTAAGTCGCCACTATTTTGTTTGGCAGATGGGTCATTTGAGAATTGTTTTGCAAGAGTAGAAAATTTACCAGGAGATCTTTTAGCTACATTTAATAGACTATCTGATAATTGGCTGGCTTGTTCTTTAGTTCTTTTAACGTCAGGATTAGCATTATAAGCTCCCTGATAAGAGATAAGAATATGGCTGGCTTTCATAGAATCAGGTCTGTATTCCACAGCCATTAAACGGGCTACATGATAAGAATCATTCACCATGTAAGGATCAGTAACTGTTCCAACAGAACTGTTAAACATAGCTGAATCAATCATTACAGGAAGTTTACCCTGCACAAACCAACTGCTGTCGTATGGTTTATCAGAGTTTATTTTTACAAACCGTGGTACATCAACAGTAGATTTAAATTCAGTCGCAACCTGATCGATTTCTTTCTTTGAATTTGCAATATCTTTTGCTGATGGAATAATTTTGAAAACAACGTAATCAATATCTCTTGACGCTTTCTCTTTATAAAGCTCTTTATTTTTCTCGTAATACTCATTATAGTCACTTTCTGTCGGAGCAGCAACCATGTCATCTTTAATATCAGCATATTTAGCTGCTATATAGTCAATATCAGCTTTGTCTGATTTTTCACTATAAGCCATTGCAGCAAGTTCTGAAGGCATATAATAACCTTTTGACAGAAGAGTGTTAAATTTATTATTCAGATGGTCGTCTTTGATATATTTCTCGAACTTGATCCATTGCTGTCTAGCACCTTCTTCCATATTATCTAATTGTGAAAGATAATTAACAACAAGGTTTCTGTCATACTGTTTTGTGTTGGGATCAGTAAAATACTGTTTAATAAGTGGATGAGGGTTTGGCCCCTGAATAAGATCAAATAGTTCATCTGAGCTAACAGAAAGACCAAGTTCATCATATTCTTCATTCATAATGATCTTACGGATCATATCGTCCCATGTCTGTTCTTTAACAGAATAAATCTCATTATAAGTAAGTCTGTCTTTTTTCTGTTGCTGCATTGTTGCATCAATATTTTTTTCTGCTTCAGAATTGAAATCCATAATAGTAATTTCTTCTCCATCAACTTCACCAACATTAATGTCGCGTGAGCCTCTGTTGCCTTTAGCAAAGTCTCCTAGTACAAAAGCTGCCAGCGCAACTCCTATTACAATAACAAGAAAGGTTGAGTGTTTTCTAATATTACCTATTACTGCCATAATAATTTGTTTAAAAAAAATGAGGTGCAAATGTACAATAGAATTGTTATTTATGAAAAAAAAATTTCATTTAAAACTTAATACCAAATAGTTGAAGGTGTTTTTTTGGGGTTTAAAAAAGAAAAAGCCCTCAAAACACACGTTTTAAGGGGCTTTGTAAAAATTGCATAAAGTTAATTATTTTCTTCCGGAAAGGCTTTTTGGTATCCTTCCCTGATTAATTGTTTCAGATCTGAGACGTTTTCCCATGATTTTTTCGAGCACTTTACCTATTTCAAGGATGTGATCGATGTCAAGATTGGTTTCAATTTCCATTTCATCCATCATTACAACCATATCTTCCAGAGAGTTTAATCCGACATCGCCAAAGTGATTATAATAGTATGCGCCGGTGCCTGTAACAGGTACTCTGTCGATAAAATTAGCAGGTTGTCCGCCCATGCCTCCAAGTGTAGCTTCAAAGTTTGTCATTCCTGCCATAAGTGACGCAAGAACATTGGCAAGACCCCACCCGCGAGTAGTGTGAAGATGAACGATTTGCTTGTGTGTCATTCCTACTTCTTCCTGAAGCATAGAGAAATATTTAAAGATTCTGTCAGGAGAGGCACTCCCGTCATGGTCGGCATGCTCCACATCATTAACACCAATATCAAACCATCTTTTAGTAAAATTAATGGCATCTTTCATGTCGGTTGGTCCTTCAATGGGGCAGCCCCAGATTGTGCTTACTGTACCATTTACTTTTAACCCGGCTTCATGAGCTTTAGGAATCCATTCTTCGGCCATCTTCCAATATTCTTTTAAGGTAAGCCCTGAGTTTTTCATCTGATGTGATTCACTGGTGGATACCATTAATAGAATTCTGTCAGGACCATATCCTTCTTTTTTTGCTTCAATGGCTCTTTGTATGGCTTTTTCTCTGATAGTGACAGCAGTGAGGCTTACATCGTTTAGCATGTCCTTTACTCGTTTGCTGTTTCGTAACTTTTTGAATAATTCATCAGCATCAGAGAATTGTGGCATACCCTTTGGATTTCCAAAGTTTGTTACTTCAAGGTGCTTGATTCCTGCAATAATCATTTCCTCAAGTACCCATAGCTTAGCATTAGTGGGAACAAATATCTCTTCATGTTGAAAACCATCCCTTACCGTAATATCTCCTATTACTACTCTTTTTGGATAATTCATATTTAGTTTTTTAGTTAGTTTAGTTTCAAATTCAGTACAATCATTTATTGAAGTTCAAATATATGAAAACTTTTAATTCTATAGATGATTATATGATAGTAGTTTATGAGATAGCAAGACAAAAAGGGATTCCTGTTAATTCACCTATATAAAGCTGTGGTAGAAAAATCGCTAAACCTTTAGCAAGAGTATTGTAAATTAATTATTGTTTTTTGTTGAATATATTAGAAGGCCTGTAGTTCGGATTTTAGTACTTTGTCAAAATCTTTTTTATCAGGGTAGTTGTAGTCAAGAATAGCATCCACCCATGCGCCGTACATTGGATTGGGAAGTACAATAAACTTCTTACCAAATTCACTCTTCATTTCTTCTACCAGCTGATGTCTTTTATTAACAGGTTGTTTCCCAAAAAGGGAAGTGAAATCATTGAGGTTGTCACCCATTAACAATACAATGTCATTATTTTCTCTGACGAGATCTCTACGCGGTTCTTTGTTTGATTGGTCTGTTCTGAAAAGCATATATTGATCTTCAACACAAGGGAATCCAAGTTTTTTAAGGTTTTCCATGGTTGGTTTTAACTTATCTGTTTTTCTGTTTGTAATATAATAAGTGTCAACTCCTCTGGACCTTGCATATGTTAAAAATTCTACTGATCCGGGTGTTGCTTTGGCTGAAGCTGAGTTACACCATTCTTTCCAGTATTTTGGATAATCACTGTTTTCAATTATTGACTTTGCCTCAAACGGACTATTATTTAATACCGTTTCATCAATATCTACTACTATTGCAGGAGGGAGGTTATAGCTGCTGTCTTTAAGTATCTGATCCAGCCGGACACGTGCAATGTTAAAGGCCTGATGGTACAATGCTTCATTTTCGGCTGCATTTTGTTGATAAAGAGTTGCCAGTAGTAATGAATCGTTGTTTGGTTTGTTTTCGCATCCTGTAAAAGAAAACGTTATCAATGATATGAATGTTAAGTAAAAAAGTTTCTTCATGAGTGTAATTTTTTATTCTTTGTAAAAGTAGTAACAATTTGTTAATTCAGTTGTTATATTTTAACAAAATACTAAAATGCAATATTCATATTGATAAGTTTCATAATTTTCATTAAACTTGCAATCGTTTATAATCTGAGTAACTTTTTTAAATATACTCTATTAGCCATTAAGTTATAATGGTAAAAGGGGCGTTGATTTGTTTAACTAAATCTAAAGAACTTGTTCACACTTAAGTCAAAAATTGACATAAATTCCGAAGAGTTTAAAGCCAATAAGAAGGAATTTGTTAGGATCATTAATGAATACAGGAATATTCTGAAGTCAAATACCGCTGGAGGTTCTGAGAAAGCTGTCAGTAAACACAAAAGCCGGAATAAGTTGCTGGCCCGTGAAAGGATAGATCTTCTTATTGATCCCGGAACACCCTTTCTTGAGTTATCTCCTTTAGCTGCATATGAACAATATGATAACGGGTTTCCTTCAGCAGGAATTGTTACTGGCGTTGGCGTTGTTCATGGTCGTGAAACAATGATTATTGCCAATGATGCTACTGTAAAGGGCGGTACTTATATGCAATACACTGTTAAGAAACACATCCGTGCTCAGGAGATTGCCATGGAGAATCATCTTACATGTGTTTATATGGTTGATTCGGGTGGTGCTTTTCTTCCTGAACAGGATACTGTTTTTCCTGACCGTGATCATTTTGGTCGTTTCTTTTACAATCAGGCACGTTTGTCTGCTATGGGTATACCGCAGATAGCAATTGTAATGGGCTCATGCACTGCCGGAGGAGCATATGTGCCAGCAATGAGTGATGAAACAATAATAGTAAGAAATCAGGGTACGATATTTTTGGGTGGCCCTCCATTGGTGAAAGCTGCAACCGGTGAGCAGGTTACTGCAGAAGAGCTTGGTGGTGCTGAAGTACATACTTCTATTTCCGGTGTTGCTGATCATTTGGCGGAAAACGATATTCATGCTATTCATATTTGTCGGAATATTCTGGAAAATAGTGAATGCAGGAATAAGCAGAAACTTAATCTATTGCCTCCTGAAGAGCCTCTTTATGATCCTGAAGAGCTTTATGGCATTGCTCCGGTTGACCTTCGTAAACTAGTAGATCCAAGGGAAGTTATCATGCGTATTGTTGATGGCAGCAGGTTTCAGGAGTTTAAATCCAAATATGCAACAACAATTGTTACTGGCTTTGCCTATATTATGGGATATCCGGTTGGGATAATTGCCAATTATGGTGTGTTGTTCAGTGAATCAGCTTTGAAAGCAACGCATTTTATTCAGCTTTGTACATCGCGCAAGATACCTCTGATATTTTTACAGAATATAACCGGCTTTATGGTAGGTAAGGATTTTGAAAGAGGCGGTATTGCTAAAGATGGTGCAAAAATGGTACACGCTGTTTCTAATTCTAATGTGCCTAAGTTTACTGTAATATTTGGTGGTTCTTTTGGTGCAGGTAACTACGGTATGGCTGGAAGGGCATATAATCCGAGACTGCTTTTTAATTGGCCCAATGCAAAAATATCAGTAATGGGTGGTGAGCAGGCTGCCAATGTGTTGGCAACTGTTAAGCAGGATCAGCTTAAAGCCATGGGGAAGGATATGACTGTGGATGAAATAAATGCTCTTAAGAAACCGATTCTGGAGAAATATGAGCGTGAAGGATCAGCATATTACAGCACTTCGAGATTATGGGACGATGGGATTATCGATCCTGTTGACACAAGAAAAGTACTGGCAATGGGAATTGCTATGTCGTTGAATCAGAAATTCCCGGATCAAAAATATGGTGTGTTCAGAATGTAATGGTAACAGACTAAGGTAATAAAATGACTGATAAATTTTCTACAATAATAGTTGAGACCGGAAGTATTACTACTATCCGTTTAAACAGACCAGAAGTCAGAAATGCTATGAACAGCCTGATGATTTTTGAACTAACTGCTGTCTTTCAGAGGCTTTCGTCTGCTAATGATGTGCGTCTTATTATTCTTAAAGGTGAAGGGAAGGCTTTTTGTGCGGGTGCTGATCTTAATTATATGAAAGATATTGCCGGCTTTGGTAATGATGAGAATTACAAAGATGCTGTTAATCTGGCAAATTTATTCCGCGCTGTTTATGAATGTAGTGTGCCTACTGTTGCTGTTGTACATGGTGCAGCATTCGGTGGTGCCAATGGATTACTTGCGGCATGTGATATTGTTATCGCAGACGAAAAAACAACTTTTGCCTTTAGTGAGGTAAAAATTGGTATCAGTCCTGCAACAATAGCACCATTTGTTATTAAACGTATTGGTGAATATAATGCACGTTACCTAATGCTTACAGGTAAAAGGTTTGATGGAAAAGAAGCAGAAAAGACAGGCCTTGTTAATGTGTCTGTGCCTGCCTCAGAAATCGAGGAATGTGTGTCCTTATATATAAAGGAGTTCAAATCATCTGCGCCTTTGGCAGTGAGAGCTACTAAAAAACTAATTCACCATATTACTAATAATGGTTATGATATAAAAAATGATATAGAATATACAGCTGCGTTGATTGCTGAACTAAGAGCTGCGGAAGAGGGGCAGGAAGGAATGGCTGCCTTTTTTGAGAAGAGAAAACCCGGCTATGGGTTGTAATTCATTAATAGTTGAATCAGTAAGTGATTCGCAATCAACTACTAATTTACTAAAAAAATGAAACTTATAAAAAAGATTTTAATTGCCAACAGAGGAGAAATTGCAGTACGT
Source organism: Bacteroidales bacterium (assembly GCA_963676635.1). Taxonomy (GTDB): domain Bacteria; phylum Bacteroidota; class Bacteroidia; order Bacteroidales; family F082. Next base: position 2,032,862 of record OY781105.1, on the reverse strand, counting down.
ATTATTAAGTCGGCTCATAATCTGGGGATTAAAGCTGTAGCTGTTTTCTCTGAAGTAGACAGAACTTCGCTTCATGTTCGTCTTGCTGATGAAGCTTATTGTATAGGAGAACAAGATCTTAATGACACATACCTTAATATATATAAGCTAATTGAAGTTGCCCTTGCCCATAATTGTGATGCTATTCATCCCGGCTATGGCTTTTTGGCAGAGAACCCACTTCTGGTAAAAGCATGCGATGATAATAATATCACATTTATTGGTCCTGATGTTAATTCCATTGCCCTCATGGGGAATAAGATAGAGTCAAGAAAGTTGGTGAAAGAAACAGGCGTTCCGGTTACAGAGGGAATAACAGGAACGGCAGACGAAATGGTAGCTGGTTCTTCAAATCTTGATTATCCTGTGCTTGTAAAGGCTGCTGCAGGTGGTGGTGGAAAAGGAATGAGAATAGTACATGATCCCAAAGACTTACCCGGTGTAATTGAAACTACATCCCGCGAAGCATTAAATTACTTTGGTGATGGCACTGTATATATAGAAAAGTATATCGAGGAGCCACGTCATATTGAAGTACAGGTACTTGGTGATAACTTTGGAAATGTAATACACCTGTTTGAAAGGGAATGTACAATACAGAGAAGATATCAGAAGATTATTGAGGAATCACCTTCTCCGACAATTACTCCTGAGGTTAGAGAGAAGATATGTAATGATGCTGTTAAAATTGCTCAAAAAGTTAAGTACAACAGTGCAGGTACTGTTGAATTTCTGGTAGATAATGATATGAATTATTATTTTCTGGAAATGAATACAAGGATTCAGGTTGAGCATCCTGTTACAGAAATGGTAACCGGAATTGATATTGTTGATGAGCAGATTCTCGCAGCCGCCGGAAATCCGTTAAGATTGTCGCAGAGTGATGTTAGCCAGGCAGGAGTTGCTATTGAGTGTCGTATCTATGCTGAAGACCCAGAAAATAATTTTATGCCCTCTCCTGGTGATATTTCCTTGCTGCTATTCCCTGAAGGTGATTACATAAGACTTGATTCCAGTATAGATAAGGAAACAAGAATCCATAGTTTCTTCGATCCAATGATTAGTAAGATTATTGCTTATGGTGATAATCGTGAGCAAACAGTAAATTATATTGTTACTGCTTTGGAAGAAACAATAATTCATGGTATTAAAACAAATATTCCTTTCCTTATTAATGTACTTGAACATGAAGCTTTCAGGGCAAACATGATATCTACAAAATTCTGTGATCTGCATGCAGCTTCTATTATAGAGAATATTGAAAGCAGAAGAAATAAAACAGGGCTTCTTGTTCCTTTGGTCTCTGCATCTCTGCAGCATATCAATAAAATTAAAGAGCCAAAGAACCTTTGGGAAAAGATTGGATATTGGCGTAATAACATGACTCTTTGTTTTGAATATGGAGAGGAAGTCAATTATGTTGAGATTGTTAATAAGGGCATAAATATCTATTCTTTTATTATTTCTGGCAAAAGTTATTCTGTAAAACTTAAGGAAGCTGGAAAGAACTTTATGCTGTTTGAACTAGATGGTAAAGTTATTAAGTCATATTTTTCATGTGATAACCATAATATAAGTACCATTAATATTAACGGAAATATTTTCGTCATTAAAAATAACAGCCGTTTAGGTAATGGTAATGGGTTTACTTTACATAGCGAGACAGGAAATGGAACTTTGTTTTCACCAATGCCTGGTAAGGTTATAAAGATTAATGTTAAGGAAGGTGATAAAGTTGAAAGAGGAACTGTATTGCTGGTAGTGGAGGCAATGAAAATGGAAAATAATATTGTAGCTACTGATGACTCCGTTGTTGATAAGATCAATGTTAGTGAAGGTGATATGGTTGATACCGAGGTACAACTTGTTGTTATGAAAGATTAGTTTATTTTTTTTTGTACTTTTATGAGCTAAACATCTCTAAAAAAATCTGCTTACGATGAATTTTGATTTAACTGATGAACAGAAACTTATACGTGAAACTGTACGTGACTTCGCTGAAAGGGAAGTGAAACCGGTTGCCAGAGAACTTGACGAAAAAGCAGAATTCTCTGTTGAGTTAACTAATAAGATGGGTGAACTTGGTCTTTTCGGTATGCATATTCCCGAGAAATATGGCGGACAGGGGTTGGACACCGTCTCTTATATAATTGCTGTTGAAGAACTGGCTCGTATTGATGGTTCACAGGCGGCAACCCTTGCAGCTCATAACTCTTTAGGCATAGGCCCTTTGTTGGATTATGGTACAGAAGAGCAAAAAATGAAATATCTTCCTAAGCTTTGTACCGGCGAAGCTGTATGGAGCTTCGGACTTACAGAACCTGGTGCAGGCTCTGATTCAAGGGGCTCTAAAACAACTGCTGTCCTTGATGGTGATCAATGGGTGATCAATGGTTCTAAAATATTTATTACTAATGCTTCTGTGGATATGTCTTTGGGCTGTACTGTGCAGGCTGTTTCCGGAGAGAAGGATGGTAAAAAGATTTTTACTACTGTTATTGTTGAAAAAGATACTCCGGGCTTTAAGCGTGTTCCAATGCATGGTAAAATGATGTGGCGTGCTTCTGATACTGCTGAGCTTTATTTCGATGATGTTAGAGTGCCCGGAGAAAATCTTCTTGGTGAGATTGGTGAAGGTTCTCATATTATGCTTCATACATTGGATGGCGGTAGATTATCAATTGCTGCCATGGGCCTTGGACATGCTCAGGGGGCCTTTGAGCTGGCTAAAGCATATGCTGCTGAACGTAAGCAGTTCGGGAAGCCAATTGGTCATTTTCAGATTAATGCTTTTAAGCTTGCTGATATGGCATTGAAGATAGAACTCGCGCGTAATCTGTTGTATAAAGCTTGCTGGTTGAAGGATAATAACAGACCTTATTCCAAAGAAGCTGCTATGTCTAAACTCTATTGTTCAGAAATTGCTCGTGAAGTTGCTGATGAGGCTGTCCAGATTCATGGTGGTTATGGTCTTATGAAAGATTATGATATAGAGCGTCATTATCGCGATCAAAGGCTGCTTCAGATAGGGGAAGGAACATCAGAAATACAGCGTCTTGTAATATCAAGATTGATTTAATATTCCCGGTTAAGGGTAATTCTGAACTTTTTATCAAATAACTTTATTATGCTCTGGAATCCTGCCAATGACTACTTAACTAATTCATCCATGTATAAGTTTATTCAGCTTGTATCTCAAAAATATGGTATGGAAAGTGATTATAATTCAATACATAGATGGAGTGTTTCTAATCCTGATGAATTCTGGAAGGAGGTTTGGGATTTCACAGGTATTGTTTTTTCAAAGTCATACAGCAGCGTGGTTGACAATCCAAAGAAAATGCCCGGGGCAAGCTGGTTTAAGGATTCAAAACTTAATTTTGCTGAAAACCTGTTACGTAGAAGGGACCATCATAATGCAATTATTTTCAAAGGTGAAGATAGTGTCTATCGCGAAATTACATATAATGAGCTTTATGGACAAGTGGAAAGGATGGCTGCGGCTTTAAAAAAGATTGGTGTTGTGGCTGGCGACAGAATAGCTGCATTTATACCAAATATGCCTGAAGCTATAATAGCTATGCTTGCTTCTGCATCAATTGGTGCTATTTGGTCTTCTACTTCACCTGATTTTGGTATCAAAGGGGTGCTGGATAGGTTTTCACAGATAGAACCTAAGGTAATATTCGCCGCTGACGGGTATTTCTATAAAGGGAAAAGCTTTGATTCACAGGAGAAACTGAAGAGTATTCTTGGTGAACTACCTTCTGTTCAAAAGGTAGTGTTAATTGACTATACTGGTAACGCTGATACTGATCTTATTCCTTATTCTGTTTTGTGGGATGATTTTGCTGTTGTTACAGATAAACCTCTGGAATTTGAACAACTTCCCTTTGATCATCCTTTATATATTATGTATTCATCCGGGACAACAGGATTGCCTAAAAGTATTGTGCATTCTGCCGGAGGCACATTGATTCAGCATCTGAAAGAGCTTGTCCTGCACAGTAACATAACTTCTGACGACAGAGTATTTTATTTTACTACCTGTGGTTGGATGATGTGGAACTGGTTTGTAAGTAGTCTTGCAATAGGAGCTACTCTTGTCCTTTATGATGGAAATCCTTTTTATCCGGGTCCTGATGCTCTTCTGAAAATGGCCGCTGAACTGAAAATAAATTTCTTTGGTACCAGTGCCAAGTATATTGCATCGCTTGAAGCAGCAGGAGTGGAGCCTCATAAGATATCAAACTTTACCGATCTCAGGGTGATTGCATCTACCGGGTCTCCTCTTTCCAATGAAAGTTTTAGGTATGTTTATTCAAAATGGAAAAAGGATGTGCAGCTTTCATCTATTGCCGGTGGAACTGATATAATTTCCTGTTTTATTCTGGGTAATCCTGTTTTGCCCGTGTATGAGGGGGAAATACAATGCAAGGGTCTTGGTATGGATGTGGACTGTTTCGACTATAAAGGCAATAGTGTTGTTGAAGAGCAGGGTGAGTTGGTATGTTGTACCGCTTTCCCGTCTATGCCTGTTTATTTCTGGAATGATAAGGATAACAGCAAGTATAAATCGGCATACTTTGAAGAGTATCCAGGTGTTTGGCATCATGGTGACTTTATAGAAATTACTAAACATGGTGGTATAATAATGCTTGGTCGTTCGGATGCAACTCTTAATCCGCAGGGTGTAAGGATTGGTACTGCTGAAATATACAGAGTAGTTGAAAATATTGGAGAGATTGATGATTCAGTTGTTGTTGGCCATAAAAAGGTTGGTGATGAAGAAGTTGTGCTCTTTATAAAAATGGCAGAGGGTAAACAACTGGATGATGATCTTATTGGGAAAATTAAATCAGCTATCAGAGTTAACTGCAGCCCGAGACATGTGCCTGCTATTATAAAAGAAGTACCTGATATTCCTTATACAATCAATGGCAAAAAGGTAGAGATTGCTGTTAAGAAGATTATCCACGGACAAAAAGTTATGAATAAAGATGCTTTGGCTAATCCTGAGTGTCTGAACTTTTTTGAAGGTATGGAGTTCAGGATTTGAAAGCCAGGGTTTCATTCTTTTTCCCAAAGAATCTTATAATCAGATAAAGGACTATTATTCCAACAGGGAAGAGTACCCATACCGGAACACCAAATGATGCTGGCAGTATACCTATTATTATAGCTACAAATCCTGTTGTGAGTGCATAAGGTAATTGTGTTCTTACATGCTCAATATGCGGACAAGAGCTTGCCAGCGAGCTAAGGATTGTTGTGTCTGAAATTGGCGAGCAATGATCTCCTAGTACAGATCCGGTAAGTACTGCCGCTGCAATATTATGGAAAATAGACAATGTCGTATCATAATCTAAACCTGCACTGTCTGCCAAAAGCCATCCTGAAGGAAGTATCAATGGATAAAGAATTGCCATTGTGCCCCATGAACTGCCTGTTGAGAAAGCTACCAGAGCTGCTATTATAAATGTTATAACCGGTATAAGATAAGGGGAAACGGATGCATCTATAAGTAAACCTGAAATAAAATCTGCTGTATGGAGATGTTCGGTTATTAGTGCAACTGACCAGGCTAAGGTTAGTATCATGATGGCAGGCAGCATGGTTTTGAATCCCTGGATAATACTTTCTACAGCTTCCGTAAGCGTTAGTAGCCGCTGGGATAAGGTGAGAATTAATCCCACAAAAAGACTTCCCAGTGATGCCCATAACAATGCTTTGTATGAGTCTGCTGCTCCTATTGTTTCTGATAGCTTCTCAAAGAAGCTCAGATGTGTATTATTCCATACAGCATCATTCCACCCTGTGTATATTAATGCTGTAAGTGTCCCGAAAATTATAACCAATACTGGAATTACAGCATTGAAACTTCTGGCTTTTATGCCTTTTTTGGCGCTTATTTCTTCTAGTGTGTCTTTTGATATCCGCTGGTCAATACTGAGATGTGTGCTTTCAATTGTTTTTCTGGCTTTTCTTTCTGCAGTAAGCATAGGACCGAAATCTGATTTTGTCCATATTAGTATTAATACAAATGCAAGTGTAAAGAACGGATAATATGAATATGCCAGTGAGTTAAAGAAGACCCCGTAAGCCGACTCGTTAAGATTCAGAGAGTTGATTCCATCCTGAATATAGCTTAATTCGGCGCCTATCCATGTTGTAACAAAAGCTACAGAAGCAACAGGTGCTGCTGTAGAGTCAATTATATATGATAGTTTTTCACGTGATATGCGTAGTTTATCAGCAAGTGGCCGCATGGTATTACCTACCACAAGCGTATTGGCGTAATCGTCAAAGAAAATAATTACTCCCAAAAGCCATGTGACAAGAGATCCTGAACGTGGATTAGTAGCAAATTTAGAAAGTCGGTTTACAACGCCTTTCATGCCGCCATTCATGGATATAAGGCTTACTGTTGCAGCAATAATCATGGAGAACAGTATTATAGAAAGATGCCCGCTGTTGTTGAGTGACTCAATAACATATGTGTCAAGTATGGTGAGAAATCCTTTGAAAATTGCTACCAGAAAGGAAGATCCCTTATAAAAGTAGATAATACCCGTACCTACCCATATTCCGGCAAACAGGGCCGAATAAACTTCTCTGATAATAAGTGCAATTAGTATGGCTATTAGTGGTGGTAGTATTGACAGCCATAAGGGGATAGGATTAACAGGTTTTGATGTGGTTAGCTCTCCGGTGCTGATAGTAAGAATTTCCTTTTCAGGGAAGTTATAGGTTACAATTGCAGTGCCGTTATTAATAACTGTAGAAGTTTCTTTACCATTTATGCTGACATTTATTTTATGGTTTTTTAAGATTTCAGCAATTTCTTTGTCATTGATTCGGATTTCTATATCCTGATTTACACTCCTGACGATAATCTCAGGTAGTATTATCTCTGTATTTCTATTGTTTATTATATCACTATTATCCGCATATATATTTAGCGGTATAATGATTACCAAGACTATAAAGAAGATTTCTTTGATTATCCTCATTGATAAATTTTAGGATGTGAAATTAAAAAAAAAGAGGGTATTATTCATCGTTTGATTCAAAAAGTGTGATTACAATGTTAAGACTGAATAAAAGGATATACATATTTTTTATGTAGTACAGTAAACTACATCTGACAAACCTCAGTGACTAAACACTGTACCTCATACCTTTTTCTTATTTTTGCATTTCATCAAAAGAAATTGAATGAAAGTCAGAATAGTTAATAAGTCGAAACATCAGTTACCTAAGTACGAAACAGCTGCTTCTGCAGGTATGGATTTAAGAGCAAACATTGATGAGCCTGTTATGCTGGCACCTCTTGAGAGGGTTCTTATTCCAACCGGATTGTTTATGGAGCTGCCCGTTGGTTATGAAGCACAGGTGCGACCGCGCAGTGGCCTTGCTGCTAAACATGGTATTACTGTTCTTAATACTCCCGGCACTATTGATGCAGACTATAGAGGAGAAATAAAGGTTATTCTTGTAAATCTCTCCAATGAAAAATTTACTATTGCTGATGGAGAAAGAATTGCCCAGATGATAATATCTCAACATGAACAGGCACAACTGGAAGAAGTTGATGTTCTTTCTGAAACAGAACGCGGAGCCGGAGGCTTTGGCCATACCGGAAAATAAAACCATTAATTCTATGAAATTCAAGATCGTTATAAGCCTGTTGCTGGTTTCCATGCTTTTGTCTTTTTCTGCAGAAGCACAGAAAAGAAGAAAAAAGGATAAAGACAATAACAAACCTCTTACAGAAAAACAGAGATATGAATCCGCTGATCTTTTTGCACAGGCTGTTATCGCCCGTGAAACTGATGATCTGGAAAAGGCTCTTCGGCTTTTTACTGAGGTAATGAATGTTAATCCTGATGACCCGGCAGCAAACTATGAACGGGCAAGGATACTTTCTGCTATGGGGCGTAATGATGAGGCCCTGGAATATGCTAAGAACGCCGTTGTGCTCAACCCTGATAATATCTGGTACAAAGCTTCTTATGGTAAGATATGCCGGGCAAATGAAGACTATGATGAATACGTAAAAGCATATGAAGATGTTGTTGCTCAGGAACCCAATAACCTGAATTTTGTCTATGAACTGGCTTTTGCTTATCAATTTACCGGTGACTATGAAAATGCAATTACTGCTTTTAAAAAGCTTGAAGAGCTTGCTGGTAAAAATGAACAGCTTACCAGTCAGATAGCAACCTTTTATGTTAAAACAGGAGATCCTGAAAAGGGTCTTGAAGAGTATGAGTCGCTTATCGAATCAAACCCTGATGAGCCCAGATATTATGCTATGCTTGCCGAATTCTGTACTAAGAACAATATGCCGGATAAGGCTTTTGAAGCTTATAAAAAGATTGTGGAACTAAATCCGGATGACCCTTATGTGCATATCTCTTTGGCTGATTATTATTCTAAAAATGGTGATCCTGAGAATGCTTTCAATGAATTTAAACTGGGTTTTGTTAACCCATCACTGGGATTGGAGACAAAAATTAACCTAATGGTGAGTTTCTATAAAGGTGAGTTATCTGAACAGCAAAAACGGGAAGCTCTGGAGCTTTCCAAAATATTGCGCGATGTGCATGGCGATGATGCAATGTCTTCTGCATTTTATGCTTCCATGCTCTATGAAAATGGTGAATATGAAGAGGCTGAGAAGCTTTTTAGAAAGATTGTGGATAGTGATCAGGCTTCTTACCTGGTGTGGGAACAGTTGTTATTCTGTCAGTGGAATCTGAAAAACTATAAGCAGTTGGCTGTGGATTCTGAAGATTGTATAGACTTATTTCCTAACTATCCTTTGCCATATTATTTTGCCGGAATAAGTAACTTTCAGCTTAAAGATTATGTGAAGGCCAAAGCTTATTTGGAATCTGGTAAAGACTTTGTTGTTAACAATAATAACCTTCTGGAGCAGTTTTATTCTTCTTTGGGTGATATCTATAATGAACTGGGGAATTATGATGCCTCCTATAAAGCTTATGAAAAAGTGCTCAGACTAAATCCTGATAACTCATTTGTGCTGAATAACTATGCATATTATCTGTCATTACGTAAGAGTAATCTTGATAAAGCAGAGCAAATGGCTAAAAAATCTGTTGGCCTTGACCCTTACAACAGTAATAATCTGGATACTTATGCATGGGTATTATTCCAACTTGGAAAATATGATGATGCACTTACGTGGATAAAAAAAGCATATAATAACTCTGATGCAAAAAGTGGAGTTGTTCTTGAACATTACGGCGATATACTTTACAAGACCGGAAATCATGAGGAGGCAGTAGAGAAATGGAAGCAGGCAGCTGAAGCCGATGAGCATTCAGAGCTTCTGGAAAAGAAAATTAAAGATAAAAAACTCTATGAGTAGAAGAAGATTCGGAAATATTGCTTTTGTAATTCTTGTGGCAGCTGTGATGGTTTTTCAAACATCATGCAGGTCAAAAAAACAGGTTTTGAAATCATCTATTAAGGAGCATGGTTTTTCCTTCCTTTATAAAAAGATGATTGATAACCAAATGGATTTCGATTACCTCAGTGCAAGGTTTAATATTGCCTATGAGCAAAACAGAGATAAAACAAACTTGAAAGGGCAAATACGTATTAAAAATGATAGTATTATCTGGCTTTCTGTTACTCCTGCTCTGGGTATTGAGGCTCTGCGTGTACAGCTTACCAGCGATTCTGTAAAGTTTATTAATCGCCTTAACAAAACTTATTTTAAAGGTGAGTATGCTATTGTTGATAGTCTGTTAAATACAACAATCGACTATTTCCTTCTGCAGTCGATGCTGGTGGGTAACGATCTTATGCAATATGATGTTAATAAGTTCAGGTCTTCTGTTGATGGTGGCCTTTACAGGATGAATATCAGGGAACGTAAGAAGATTAAACAATATCTTAAACAAGGTGAAACTAATTCCATGGTGCTTGTGCAGCAAATATGGCTTTATCCTGATAACTACAGAATCGCTCGTATTGATGTTAAAGAGCAGGGTGAAGATGAAAATAATAAGCTAAAGGTATATTATAGCGACTATCAGGATATTGATGGACAGCTTTTCCCGGGAACTATTAAAATCGAAATATCATCTTCAAAGTCGGTAACAATAGATGTAGATTATAATAGAGTTGAATTAAATAAACCTCTTAAATTTCCGTTTAAAATACCGGGGAAATATACCGATATGTTTTCTGAAAATTAAACAATGAAACGTTTTGTTCAAATATTAACTGTTTTAATACTCTTTTCCCTTGCGGGGATGGGGCAGGAAACACAGGAAAACCTGGAAGCAAAGCGTAAAAAACTGGATGGAGAGATTGCTTATACCAATAAGTTACTGGAGGAAACCCGTTCAAACAAAAATAATACACTCAATGAGCTTAAGCTTCTGAATGTTAAAATATCCAAACGTGGTGATTTGATTGCTACGCTGAAAACACAATTACATGGTATTGATAAACAGATTGAAGAAACAGAAATAACTCTCAAAACACTTGAAGAAAATCTGGATGATCTGAAAGTTAAATACGCTAAAGTGGCCTGGCATGCTTATAAATACAGTAGCTCATATAATAAACTTGTTTTTCTTTTTTCTGCTGACGACCTCAATCAGGCATATCAGCGTATGCGATACCTTGATCAGATTGCTGATTTCATAAGGAAGGAAGCTAAAACTATTAAACAAAAGGAAGCTGAAAAGACGGAGTTATTAAATAAATTAAATGTTGAAAGAAGCACAAAGAAAAAGCTTCTTGGTAATGAGCAGAACGAGGTTATCAAAATAGAAGATGAGAAAAGTGAAAAAAACAGACTGACAACAAAATTGCAGTCGCAGGAAAATAAACTTAGAAGAACATTACGGCAGAAAGAAAAAGAAGTGGCAAGGCTGGATAAGAAGATTCAGGATATTATTGCTGCTGAAACAGCTCCTAAAAAGAACTCAACAACGGGTAAATCTTATGAGTTAACTCCGGAAGAGAAGACATTATCAGCATCCTTCTCAGGAAATAGGGGTAAACTCCCATGGCCTGTGGAAAGGGGTGTTATCTCGGAAACTTATGGCGTTCATAAACATCCTGTCCTGAAAAAGGTAAAGACCAAAAACAACGGTGTTGATATTGCTACTTCAGCACGCAGTGAGGCTAGAGCTGTTTATAAAGGCAAGGTTGTTAGTATTACTAAAATATCTAATTCTAATATTGCTGTAATCATTAAACATGGTGAGTATTTTACTGTTTATTCCAATCTTGATAAAGTTTATGTTAAGAAAGGTGATGTGGTAGATATAAAGGAAGCTATCGGACAAATACATACTAATCTTAAAGGGGAAACAGAACTGCATTTTGAAGTCTGGAAAAGCATGACAAAACAAAATCCCGCTTACTGGATATCTAAAAAGTAATCAGCCGCAAACTTTTATCCTTTATATAATTGACATTATTATGCTACCTTTGTAGGAAAAATCTAAAGCTTGCATAATCCTGATAAAAATATCCCTAAATATTATTCATTGGCAGAGTTGTCTGCCAGTATCGAATCTGTTATTGCTAAAACATATCACAGGGCATATTGGGTGAAAGCTGAGATTGCTAAGTTAAATTACTATCCTAAAAGTGGCCATTGTTATCCTGATTTGGTGGAGAAAAAGGATGGTGCTGTTAAAGCGCAGATACGGGGAACAATCTGGTCAGGTTATTTTTCTGAGATTAACAGGAAATTTACTTCTGTAACAAAGGAAGCTCTGGCAGATGGTATGACGGTTCTGTTTCTTGCTCGTGTTTCTTATAGCGCTGTTTATGGACTTAGTCTGCAGATTACAGACATTGAGCCTTCTTTTACTCTTGGCGAGATGGCTAAAGAGAAAAGTCTTTCTATTGAGAAACTAAAGAAAGAGGGTCTCTTTACCAGAAATAAAGATATTAGTGCTCCTCTTTTATTAAGACGTATTGCTGTTATTTCTGTTGAAACAAGTAAAGGCTATCACGACTTTGTGAAGACAATCGATAATAATAACTGGAACTACAAGTTCTTTCATATGCTTTTCCCTGCTGTTCTTCAGGGTGAGGCTGCTATTGCCTCTATTACAGAACAGTTAAAAAGGATAAGAAAGGTTATCAGCCATTTTGATGCTGTTGCTATTATAAGAGGTGGCGGAGGTGATGTGGGCCTTAGTAGTTTTGATAGTTATAAGCTTTCCTGTGAGGTGGCTTCTTTTCCTTTGCCTGTTATAACCGGAATAGGTCATGCTACTAATGAAACAGTTACAGAGCTGGTTGCCTGGGAGAATAAAATTACTCCCACTGATGTGGCGTATTTCCTTATTCAAAAATATCATAACTTTTCTGTGAGAATTGAAAACGCTGAGAAGTCTGTTATTGATAAATCTTTGGGTTTTCTTTCTGAGAACCGTAATGACCTGAGAAATATATCTATGGTTCTTAAGTCTGCTACTGATAATATTATTAATGTGAATCATAATTATTTGCGTCAACAGTTGCTGGATCTTAAGTATGTGTCAAAGAAGAATGTGGAGATAAAGAAGCAATTGGTTCAGGACGTAGTTAGCAGTTTGTCATACAATCCCAGGGTTATTTTATCTGATAGCAGGCATGATCTTGATAAACATATTACAAATCTTATTGTTTATTCAAAATCGCTGATTAAACAATCGCACCGCGATATGTTGTCTCTGGAAGATAAAGTGCAGCTGCTTAAGCCTGAAAATGTTCTCAAAAGAGGTTATTCTATTACGTTAAAGGATGGAAAACCTGTTACCAGCTACAGTAATCTGAACAAAGATGATGAATTGGAAACTGTTTTATATAAAGGAAAAATAAAGAGTAGAATATCTGAAATTAAAGAAGATTAATATCATGAAAGAAGAGATATCATATACCGAAGCAATTGCTGAACTTGAACAAATTGTCGCTGCCATTGAAGGTGATGATGTAAGCGTTGATGAGCTTAGCATTAAAGTGAAACGTGCCTCTGAGCTTATAAAAATCTGCAAAGACAAATTGTATAATACTGAAGAAGAAGTGAATAAAATACTTAAGGAAATGAGTTAAAGTTCAATGTTCAATGTTGGGGATGTTTAGGAAAGGTTGCATATTTGGTGAATGGTGAACTGTGTCCGCCTACCGGCGAATGGGGAGCAGAGCGTTTTTCTCACTTTTCGCTTCAGTCCCTAAAGTCCCTCCAGTCATTTTTCATTTTTCATTTTTCATTCCCTTGTCCCTTGTCCCTTGTCACTTAAACAATGTTATCTTGATTTATTTCCCAAATACTTTGTTAAATTTCACTCCTCCTGTAACCCATATACCTGGTTGCCTGATATTCCCGATATCATAGTATTCTATATTTAAGAGGTTGTTTGCCTGAATGCTGAAATCAATATTATTGAGACGGTATAGCACTTTCAGGTTAACAAGACAGACTGGTTTGTAATCTGTAACTTCCCCATTCTCTGCGTTAATATATGAACCGTTTCTTTGTTGCCAGTTAAATGTCCATGATGCAGAAAGGTTATTGATAATGTTATGTCCTACAAATACATTCATATTATGCCTTAGATAATCCAGTGCATAAAGGGAAACAAAATCTGCTTCTTTTGTGTTTGATGTAATCCATGTGTATTTAAGACCGGCGAACTTTATAAACCTTCCGGTGAACATGCTGTTAAAGGATAAGCTTGCACCGTAAGTTGTAAGTTCTGTCAGGTTTGAGCTCTGCCATTTCTCATCATCCGGGTACATTATCCAGTCGATAATATCACTACCCACTCTGTAAAATCCGGAAACGGAGGCGGTAATATTATGGGAGAAATACTTATAACCTGCTTCAGTGCTTACCGACTTTTCCGGTTTAAGGTTGGGATTACTGATATTTGTTGGTCCCTGATAGTAGAGGTCAGTAAAAGTGGGAAGCCTGATGGCAGTGTTTGAACTTAGGAATAACTTTCCGTTGTCGGATATAAAGAATCCAATATCAATTCCTGGTGAGAGATAGAAATCATAATCATTTGAATAGAAACCCGATAATCCGGCTGATACCATAAGCCTTTTAATGGTGAAACTTTGATTTACAGAAAGAGTAATGTTGTTACGTACTTTCGATTTTGTGTAATATCCATCGGAGTTTGAAATAAAAATAGTATCATTCATAGGATCACCCAGTACGTTGCTAAGGATGCCCTCCGATTTAACACCAAGTCCCACAGATGTATTGCCAAGTGCAGTCTTAAAATTAAGTCCTAAGTCTGTTCCAAGTATGTCGGTTCTGTGATAGTTGTGCCCCGCATAGGGATAAATTCCTGAAGGAGAAGGATAGCCTGCTGTATCACTTTCGTGGATATATATATCACCTTGTTTGCTGTACCAGTCATTTCCTTCTCTGAAAAGTTCAAATCTGTCGTAGTTTCTTCGCCAGAAGACCTTTTGGCTGTATTTTACTTTAGTACCTGTGGTAAACCCAAGAGAAGTAAAATAGGTACGTATGTGTTCATATTCATCAGGGTATTTTGTTGAGTAGAAGCTGTTTGCGCCCATTCCTTTATCAAGAACACCTATATTTAAATCAAAGTTACCCAGATTTGTTGACAACGAAGAACTATGGTTGGCTTGCATAATCCTGAAATCAGTATTTGTGATATAGCCATTGGATGATGAGTAAGATGCCGAGGTATAATTGTGTAATTTGCCTGTGGTGTATCCTGCTCCTGCATATGCTGATATATATCCGTACTGGCCGCCTTCGAGTGATAGCTTAAGGGTGTTTGCTGTGTTACTGTTATTGATAATATTTATGCCTCCTGAAAAGGCGTTGGCGCCAAACCATCGGTTCCCAGGTCCTTCAAATATTTCTATCTTTTCGATGTTCTCCAGATCTATTGTCTGATTGAGGTTGTGGTGCCCCGTTTGTGGGTCATTAAGGGCTATGCCGTTTACCATTAGCAGTGCCTGATCAAATGTGCCGCCACGGAAGCTTACATCACTCTGTACTCCAAAAGCTCCGCGTGATCTGATGTCAATTCCTCCGAAAAAACGTAGTATGTCGTCAAGTGATTGTACCGGACTTTGCTTTATCTGATCACTTGATATGACCTGTACTGAACGGGAAATGTCTCTGAATTTAACAGGATTTGATACGGATTTTATCTCGCATTGATCAAGATTTACTGTGTCTGTTGTTATCTGCCCTGCCATTGTGATGCTTATAAACATCAGTATTGCTATCTTAATTGTTCGCTTCATGGTCATAATTTAAGGGCGGCAAAATTATAAAAGACTTCAATTAATACTATTTTTTTAACAAAAATGTCAAAACAACTGGAAGTTATAAGTTTTAAGTTTTAAGTTATAAGTTGGGGTTTTTCCTCCAGTCTCTTCAGTCTTATTTTCTCAAAACTCACACTGTAACTCACACTGTGTTTCTTCCCTGGCCTAAAGGCGCAGGGTTAGTGGAGTATGATGATATTTGGGGTTTTTCCCGGAGTGCCTCATCCTACCCACCTTCTCCAAAGCTATGGTGGGTGCGAAAGGAATGAGTCAGGGGTAGCTTTTTTTATACGATATTATTCTTCATTTTTTTTTTTGAACACTCTCCGTTTCTCATCTCTCATCTCTCTTCAGTCCCTCCTTGCCCGCCGAATCAGCCTGAGGCAGAGTAGGAGAGTCGCCCGCCGAGTCAGCCTGAGCAGAGTAGGAGGGTTGTCACCTTGTTAATAATTCCCTCATGTATTTATCAATCACAATAATAAAACAAGTACTTTTATGGTTTATAATATGATAAATCTGAAAAGCGATGAAAAAACTAACATTATTTGCAGTTATGCTGCTAACAGGCTTTGGTATTGTTTTAACGTCCTGTAATAAGGATGATGATAACAATCCGTCAGAATCCAGCTACTATATCCTTAATGAGCATCTTATCGAGACTGAACTACCTTGTTTTGTTAATATTATGTTTGAAGTCTCCGATGCTGAAGGAAAAGGTGTGCCTGACCTTGTTACAAGCGATTTCAGAGTGTTTGAGGATGATCAGGCAGTTTCTCCTACTGAATCTGCTATGACTATTAAGAAAAAGGATGCTATTGACTACACAATAAAAACGGTGTTGTTAATTGATAACAGCGCCAGTGTTGGTTCAAATCTTAATGAAATTAAAACTGCAGCAATCAATTTGGTCAATAACATTGTAAGCCAGCAGGAAATTGCTGTTTATGTGTTCTCCGAAGAGGCTGTTCTTATTCAGGATTTCACAAGCAATGTGGCAACACTTATTAGCGCTATTAATAACATTTCTTTGGGTTATGCTACTACTAACCTTTATGGTAGTATTGTAACAGGAGCATCACGGTGGGAAGACTTTTACTCCACAACATCCATACAACAGGGGTTTATGATTACTCTGACTGATGGTAGCGATACGCAGGGGTCTACTACTCTTTCAGAAGCTCTTGCCGCAATTGAGGGTAAAAAAGTATTTACTGTGGGGCTTGGCAGCGAACAGGATGTGAGTGCTCTGAAACAACTTGGTACTGCAGGATATTATTCACTGGAAAATTATTCTGAATTGTCAGATCAGTTCAGAGAAATCCAGGATGAAATATCTGCCAATGCCAATAGCTTTTACTTTTTATATTATATGAGTCCTAAACGTGGTAACATTGATCATACAATTTCATTATCAATCTATGATAATACCAATAATTCATCCAGTGGTTTTATTAACGGACAATTTAACAGTGACGGTTTTTATTCAGTCCAGCAAAGTGTTGTTATAAACGATGGTGTTGAGCTAATTCAGTTGTTCCCTGGTAATGACTTCAGTCTTACTGCAACAACTTATCTGCCTGTAAATAATCCGTCATACACATGGCAGTCATCCAATAGTAATGTAGTTAGTGTTACCGTAAGTTCATCCGGTAATGATAAGGCTGTTATCAGCGCTGTTGGTTCAACAGGCCAGAGCGCTACAATAACAGTAAACGATGTTACTAACTCATTATCCGAAACAATAACAGTTAATATTGTTGAAAGTCCTTATAGTCAGTTTACAGATCCGCGCGACGGGCAAACATATGATATAATAACGATAGGTAATCAAACTTGGTTTGCCGAAAATCTGCGTTTTAATATAACATCTGGTTGTTGGGTTTATGATGATAATGAATCAAATGTTAACACGTATGGTCTCTTATATAATAAGGCGTCGGCTGCCATAGCATGTCCTGATGGCTGGCATTTGCCGTCGGGTACAGAGTGGAATACACTTGTTGATTATCTGGGAGGACCCGCCACAGCTGGAGGTAGCCTTAAAGAAGCAGGAACTGTTCACTGGAAAGTACCCAATGTTGGCGCCACAAACAGCAGTTATTTTACAGCTTTACCGGGAGGAATGAGAACAATAGATGGCAACTATATTAGTTTAGAAGAAAGCAGTTATTTTTGGTCATCAACACAAAGTGGGGTTTTTGATTCTTACTTCCGTAGAATGGATTACGATCGTGGAACAGCCGTTTATGGATATCTTGATAATGAAACTGGCCTTAGCGTAAGATGTATCAGGGATTAGACTTGAGAAATGAAGAATGAAAAATGAAAAATGAAGAATGGTTGGATTCTTCTTCTTTGACTTAGGTTGATAGGGGGGGTGAAGAGGGACAACCAGTTGACAATTTCGGAGTGTGGGGTTTTGGTTATTTGCTATTTGGTGCTTGAGATTTGTTTGTTTTTTGGTGCTTGATAATTGGAATTTTAAAGAGAGTGTGGTTTAACATAACAGCGTGACAAACCCATATTATTAAATTATTATTCTGTGAAGACATATTAGTGTTCTATTGCTCTTAAAAGACATTTCTGATGCGCATCAAAAACAATCCTGATGCGCATCAAAACTAATCCTGATGCGCATCAGAAACTATCCTGATGCGCATCAGAATGTTGATAAGACAAGTGAAAAGAAGTGTTTTCATAAGTGTGATCAGGTGTTTTTACAGGTATAGTGATACAGCGTGAGGTGGTTGAGTTTTGAGATTTAAGGAGACTGCAGGAATTGAAAGCGGACACCCACACAGGGATGTCCTTGCAAAGCGTGGTTCAGTCACATAAAATAAAAGAAAGGCTGTTTTCCCGATGTCCGATTTATTCGACATCGGGGTCAGGTAGCGATAAGAAACCCACATAAATAGCGCAAGACCCCTGATTCGTGTTTTGCATACATACCAAAAAAAAGCGTCTCCTTTCGGAGACGCTATATCCTAATCAAGAATCGCAACCATTAATGATCAGGTATATTTTGATTAGTTTTGATTAAAACAATTTCATGTCATCAAGTACTTTCATTACTTTCTTAACTGCTTCTGAAGAAGTGTTTAGTAGTTTTTTCTCATCTTTGTCAAGATCGATTTCGATAATCTCTTCGATTCCGTTTTTGCCAAGTTTTACTGGTACTCCCAAATATACATCATTTAACCCGTACTCGCCATCTAAATATGCACATAGTGGTACAATTCGTTTCTGGTCATCAACAATGGCTTCTACTAATTGTGCTGCCGCAGCTCCTGGTGCATACCAGGCACTCGTTCCCATTAGGCTTACTAATTCTCCTCCTCCTTTTTTGGTCCTCTCAACTATCTTGTCAACTTCATCTTTACCCAGTAACTGTGTAATAGGAATACCATTTAATGATGTGTACCTTGGTAGTGGTACCATCGTGTCACCATGTCCTCCAAGTAACATTGCATGTATGTCTGCAGGGAATACATCCAGTGCGTTGGCAATAAATGCACGATATCTACCAGTGTCAAGCGTACCAGCCATACCAAATACCTTATGTGCTGGTTTGTTTGATGCCTGATAGGCTGCGTATGTCATAACATCCAATGGATTACTTACAACAATAATTATAGCATCAGGTGAATATTTAATGGCTTTCTCGGTAACGTCTTTTACAATGCTGGCGTTTGTCTTGATAAGGTCATCGCGCGACATGCCAGGCTTACGGGGTATCCCTGATGTAATTACTATTACACCTGATCCCTTTGTTTTAAGGTAATCATTTGTAACACCTGTTACTCGTGTGTTAAAATGATTAATAGCGGCGGTTTGCCAGATATCGAGAGCCTTGCCTTCTGCTGTACCTTCTTTTATGTCAAGTAATACAACTTCCTTTGCAAGATCTTTATGTGCAATTACATTAGCGCATGTTGCTCCAACATTTCCGGCTCCGATTACAGTGATTTTTTTCATTGTCTTTCGTAGCTTAAGTTTACGTGTTCTTTTAGTATTCATTGCGACAAATGTAATAATATTGTCGTTATCTCAAAATAAAAATTATCGCTTAAATTTCTGTTTTTGTTAAAATCGGTGTATTTTCCTCTCTTTTGACAATATTGATGTGCAAATATTATAGTATTTACCGTTTAACTCGTTTGCATAGAAAGAAATTGTGCTGTTTTTTCTGATAATGTTTTTATATGTGTTTTTTAACAAATTAATTGCGCCTTTTTTGCTATTGTTTAAGCTAAAAATTGTAACCTTGCATTTTATAAGCATTGGCTGTTAGTTGTTTAACGGCAATAGGTTATGTTCTGTTTATCAGTGTTATAGGTTTTGACAGATTATTGGATCTTTATTGACAGTTAATTGTTTATAAACTCAATTATAAGCTAAAAAGGAGGAAATTATGCAAAATTTGGTGTTCACAATTAACGATAAGCACAGAAAAGCTGCCAGTATTATTTTTGATAAGGCTTTTCCGGAGCATCAACCTAAAAATATTATTACTGTTACCGGTGAAGTTGGTACTGGTAAATCTATGATTTCATATCTTGTTGGTAAGATGTTTAAGGAAAAAGGTGTCAGAGTTAAGATAATGGACCTTGATAATTATTATAAGATTGATCCTCTGCAAAGAAAGGAATGGAGAAAGAAAAAAGGCCTCGATTGCATCGGATGTGATGAATATGACTGGGATAAAATTTATCAGAATATCGACGATTATAAAAACAATCGCGTTGCTAAAATGCCTCTCGTTGATATGCTTACTGATTATTGTGATGAACTGGTGACTGACTTTAAAGGGGTCGATCTGCTGATTATTAAGGGGTTATATTCTATTAAGTGTAAAGAGTCAAAACTTAAGGTGTTTGTGGAGGTTTCTTTTGATGAGGCTGTAAAACAAAATCTTTATGATTATAGTGGCGATACTGATGACTTTGTTATGCAGGTTGTTCACAGAGAACAGGAAATTGTTCAGAAGCTTAAAAAAGATGCTGACTTTTTCGTTGACTTCGATGCTACTGAAGCTTTCCACTTATAAAGCACTTTTTCTTCCCCGAATTGAAATATGACTGTTGGACATAAAGGGATTGAAGGGATTATCAGTATAGTCAACGACGTAGAGTTTGGTTTGTGGTGGGTTTTTCTTAAATTATTCGCAATGTAAACCCACAAAAACAGGCCAGACTTTCAGCCTTAATACATACTTCGACATGGTCATAGGGCTTCCGCCCTATGCTATTACAGGACGCCCTTTCAGGGCTTTGAGGTTCAATGTTCAATGCTTAAGGTTCAATTTTGGGGTTTGTCCAACTTTAGCCATCATAACTCGCATTATCACATTTTCAATATAGGGGATCCCTCCTCCTTCGTCGTTCGGGATGACAGCCTTTTAATTATTTTATGTGACTGTTCCACAACTCGTTAGGTGGCTTGAGATATTCAGCACTCTTAAAAACCATCCCCTGTAGGGACGCCCCTATGTGGGTGTCCGCTTTTATATTACGCAGACTTCTTAACCTTCAACCCTCAAAACTGAAAAAAGCCCTCCCGGTTTTATCCAAAATCACTAGATTGTTGGGCAACTAAAACTACAATTAAACAGTCTAATTATAAATTACCTGTGACAATAAATTAATTGTTAATTTTGAAGTACATTAACATACGCACCCTGTTTAAAGTTTATATTATGAAGAATAAAATAATTTTATTTCTTTTCCTGTTGATTTATTCACTGGCAGTTACACAAAATGTAAATATCACATGGCAACAATGCCTGGGCACTGATGAAGATGATTCTCCGTATGGCATTGCATATACTCCTAACGGTATTTTGTTGGGTATTGGCATTGTTGTTGATAATGATAGTATATCGAATTATCACGGAAGTGCCGACGCCTGGTTAGTTGAACTTGATACATTAGGAAATATTATTTGGGAAAATTGTTTTGGAGGTAGTGGCGGTGAAAGTTTTAGAAAAATTATACCTCTTCCTGATAGTGAGTATTATTTGTTAGGTGGAACAAATTCAACTGATGGAGATGCACAATCTAATATACATAATAGCTACGACATATGGGTTGTTAAAATTGATAGCGCAAAACATATTATCTGGGAGCGCTGTTTAGGAAGCTATGTACATGATTCGCCCACAGATATTGTCGCAACAGATGACGGAGGAGTAATTGTATTAGGAGGCATTACAAGTTCCGGAGGTGATATAAGTGAGTACTTTGGAGGTACAGATGCATGGTTGTGCAGACTTGATAAAGATGGAAACATACTATGGGAAAAAACTTACGGAGGTCCTAATGACGAAAGGTTTATGAAAATTTTACCAACTTCACATAATACTTATGTTTTAATAGGAGGCTTTTATATAAGTGAAGGTTTGATTGATTGTCAGAAAGATGATTCTCCCATAGAAAAAGATGTGTGGTTAATGGAAATCGATTTGCTTGGAAATGTTATTTGGCAAAATTGTTCCGGCGGCAGCTATTATGATGATGGTATTGATGTAATTGAAGATGATGATGGATATGTTTTTACAGCTTATACTAATTCTAATGATGGTGATGTAAGTGGATTACATGGTAATCCCGGTTCAATACATGAGGATATTTGGATTGTAAAAGTTGATTATAATGGTAATATTGAATGGCAAAACTGCCTTGGAGGAAGTGATACGGAATTTCCAGGGTCTATTTATAAAGATAGTATAGGAAAAGGTTATATGTTTTTCGGATTAACAAATTCAAACGATGGTGATGTCTCAGGTAATCATGACACATACGGATTTACTTTTGATATATGGGTAGCAAAGCTGGATTCAGTAGGGCAAATAGAATGGCAACAGTGTATTGGTAGTTCGAATCGGGAAATATTTAGTCTACATGCTGTAACAAAAAAAGATGATTATACATATGCTTTGAATGTACAATCTCTACAGCAAGGAGGTGATGTAGAATGTCATATATCAAAGCCTATTGGATATGATGCCTGGGTAATCCAACTTAAAGACTGCAACCATTACGCCCCCCACCAGCCCCATCAACCCACCGGCACCGACACCCTCTGCGTTAACACCGATAGCATCACCACCTACACAACCCTGCAGGCAACAAATGCATGGTATTACCAGTGGCAGCTGCAACCAGAAGAAGCAGGTACTATTACAGGCGATAGCTTAACAGCAATAGTAAACTGGAATCCCAACTACGAAGGCCCTGCATTATTAAAAGTACGCAGCTCAAATGATTGTGGGGAAAGCAACTGGAGCGACAGCCTCGTTATTCAGGCATACACATGCCTTGGTACTGATGATAATGACATTGAAAACAGTCTGCGTGTATACCCCAATCCCGCCACAAATACCCTTATTATAGAAAAACAGAACCACAATAAACCATACAACATCGAAATATACAACTCAACCGGCACAAAAGTCTTTACCACAAACACCGCAACAAAAATCACATCTATTGATGTTAGCGAGTGGATTAGTGGGGTTTATGTTGTAAAAGTGGCATCTGGTAGTAGTTGTGTTAGTAAGAAAGTTGTGGTTAGGTAGTGGACTTTAGAGACTGGAGTGACTTTAGAGACTGAAGAGACTGGAGGGACAACCCTCCTACTCTGCCTTAGACTAATTCGGCGGACACCCTCCTACGCCATGGCTACGGCGGGCAAGGAGGGACTTGAGAGATGAGAGGTGAGAGCTGAGAGAGGAGGTGACAAGGAGACAAGGGGAACCTCCTGAGGCGGTCAGGCAGGGACAAGGGAATGAAAAATGAAGAATGAAAAAAACGCTCTGCTCACCGTTCACCATTATTCGCAACTTATTTATTTTTATTGGAGCTCATGATTGCTCATTCTTCGCAATTCACCATTCACCAAAATAAAAATGAATAATGAAAAATGAAGAATAATTGTCGTATAATATATACTACCCCTGACTCATTCCTTTAGGATGAGGCACTCCAGGAAAAACCCCAAATATCATCATACTCCACTAACCCTACGCCTTTAGGCTAGGAACGAGAGACAAGGGACAAGGGAATGAAAAATGAATAATGAAAAATGAAAAAAGACAGGGGAACAAAGTGAAAAAAACGCTCTGCTCACCGTTCACCATTCACCATTCACCATCCGCCGGTAGTCGGACGCAGTTCACCAAAATAAAGGGCCAAGTGGAAACCAGTTGACAATTCCAGAGTATGGGGTTTTGATCATTTGAATTTTGATAATTGGAATTTGTTTGTAATTTGATGCTTGATTATTGGAATTTTAAAGGGACAAGGGGACAAGAACAGTGTGAGTTAAAGCATAAGCCCGCAGTCTCCGGAACAACCCCAACTTAAAACTCAAAACTCATTAATCAAGTCGTGTAATCATAATGAGTACTATAACCTTTGTATTGAGGATTACTATCTGGTATATTTTGTTAAGGATATCTTCGTATTATTGCCTGATGAAAAGACGCGATTTTGAAATAGAAATTTGTGCAAATTCCATACAGTCTGTTATCGCTGCCGAAGAAGGAGGCGCCAATCGTGTGGAATTATGTGATAATCTTTATGAAGGCGGAACAACTCCTTCCATGGGGTTACAATCGTTTGCAAAGGAAAGAGTAGCTCTTGATATTTTTCCAATTATTCGTCCCCGTGGTGGTGACTTTCTTTATAATTCTGATGAAATAAGTTTGATGATCAGGGATATTAATAATCTTTATAATGCTGGTGCTGATGGTTTTGTGATTGGATGTCTGACAGCTGACGGTAGGATTGATTATGATAACACAGCCCGACTTATGGATGCATGTAAAGATAAGCCTGTTACCTTTCATCGTGCGTTCGACATGACTGCAGATTCATATGTGTCTCTGGAAATTTGTAAAAAGCTTGGTATATCACGTATTCTCACTTCCGGACAGATGAATAAAGCTATTGACGGAGTTTCTCTGATCAGAGAACTTGTTACCCTTGCCGGCAATGATATAAGAATTATGGTTGGTAGCGGTGTGGATGAAACAAATATTAGTGATATAGCCCGGAAAACAATGGCCAACTCATTTCACCTGTCAGTAAGAAGTAATTATGATAGCCTTATGACTTTCCGCCGCAGCGGTATTTATATGGGCGGACTAAAAGAAATTCCGGAATTCGGCAATAGGTTTACCGATAGTAAACGCGTAGCTGATGTTGTGAATGCGCTGATTAGTAATGATTAATCCTGATTGGAGTATTCATTTACATAGTGTAGATTAGAACTGAAGTAGATATAAGCAGAAACTTTTTGGTCGTCGGGCAGATCTCCTTCTGCACTCCATATATCCTGAATGCTTTGGCGGTTTGACATCGCTTTTAAGGCTTCATTTCCCATGAATTTGGCTGCATTGGCAGCACCGCTTTTGTTTTCATCAGCATTTTTCTCAAATTCTTCTACTATTAACTTTTCATATGTTTCAGGAGACATAAGCCTGCATCCTTTCCACTGTTCTTTAATTTCACCTTTTGCATTTCCCTTTTTCCACTCTACTCCATTCATTGTGTAGAAAACCAGAACTGTAGCTTTACCTTTTACTATTGTTGCAAGACTTACTTCATTTCCTTCTGAGTCTTTTATCATTAAATCCGGGACAGGCCAACCCATTAACCCTTCTCCCTCTTTGTCTATCTCACATTTTTTTCTGGGTTCTAATTCACCCACAGCTGTGCTTTTTACATACTCTCTTTTCTTTTCTTTAATGAGTTTTGTTTCTTTTCCTTTACTGACACTATTGAGTGCCTTGCTAAAGGATATTTTATTACTTGTGTTTTTTGTACCTCCATCATCTGATTGATAGTAGATAGTGCCATTCTTGTCAATAACATATATTGATCCTGTGAGATATGGAAATCCATAATATTTCTCGTAACCCGCACGATAGTTGGCACCAAACCCCATCTTTTCAGGCACTTCACCGTACCAACCCATTAAGTAATCAGGGTTCCCAACTATTTTTTGTTGTTCTGTGTAGCCATATACATCACCGTTGCATGTATAGAATTTAATCTCCGGAAATTGCGACTGATCAAGGACTTCAGCATATGAAGCATCCCCAAAATGGATGGCAATAAACTGTACCGGAATTTTTTCGCCTGCTGTGCTGTTGTTTGTTAAAATTGTGAAAAATAATCCAATAAGTAATAATCTGAATAATTTCATAACTTTAGTTTTTTAGCCCTACTCTTATGGCTTTTCGGTTTCGCCCCGTTTTTTATTGTGGGTCTGGTTTCCACATTTAAAACTCGAGAACTATTTATTGTCGGGATTAGGTTTTATCAATACCGCTGTGATATATGTGAGCAAATACTACAATTGCTTTTCTGTTAATAGCACAGGGCTAAAAACAAATCAACAACAAAATAGTACTATCCATATATTCATAATCCTGCGGTTTTATGATATATTGTTCAAATATAAGACAAAACTTTTGAAAATGCAATTTTATCGATCCCCTATAAGTAAATTATTCGTAATGCAAAACCCACAAAAAAAGGCCAGACTTTCAGCCTTAATACGTACTTCGACATGGTCATAGGGCTTCCGCCCTATGCTATTACAGGATGCCCTTTCAGGGCTTTGAGGTTCAATGTTCAATGTTTAAAGTTTAATGTTGGGGTGGTTTAGGATAAACCCACAATATTCCAATACCCACCTGGCCGTAACTACATTAGAACACTGAACTACATGCGTAACGGCGGGCCTCTTTTGGCTAAGTGGATTTTTAGAAGTGTAGCGTTAGAGAAATGGAGAAGCTCCGAG
This sequence comes from Bacteroidales bacterium, assembly GCA_963676635.1. Taxonomy (GTDB): domain Bacteria; phylum Bacteroidota; class Bacteroidia; order Bacteroidales; family F082. The sequence continues at coordinate 2,006,708 of OY781105.1, read as the reverse complement.
GAACGAGGAGATCACTCCATTGAACTTACGCTACATCCGCCTCAGGCGGACTTAACCAAAAGAAGCCCATGATTTTTTGCCTTGCCCGCCATTGCCCGCCGTATCAGCCTTAGGCTGAGCAGGAGGTAGGTCCAGGTGATCTCAGAAAGTTACTGGGTTTCTTATCGCTACCTGATCCTTGGGAGATCCCGATGTCAGATAAATCTGAAATCGGGAGGACAGCCTTTTTTTTAGTTTATGTGACTGAACCACGCGGTGGGTTTTTTGAGATATTCAGTACTATCAAAAACCACCCCCACACTAAATCAAGAAATCATATAATCAGGTAAATCAAGATTCAGACAATAAATATGCGATTTTGCGAGAGAGCGACAGAGCAACTGAAGCACCTGAGTCTCTATAGAAAGACGCTCTGCTGCTCCCAGCTCCCAGAACTCGCGCTACTCCACCTTTATCAGTATTTGCACATTAAATGATGCTCCATCTTTGCGACTATTAATGTCAACCAGGGAACATGCACAATACAATACCTGTGGGTTACCATTATTATCAATCAGCAGCTGTGGTCTTTCCAGTCTTTTTACTTTAACGGTATCGCCATTTTTCAGAATAAGTTCTTTCTTCATAAAAAACGGATCAGGAGGTTTTTGCCAGCTAATGCCATCCTTTGATTCCAGTATAGCTAATCCGGGCTCTTCACCGGTAATATTTCCGGAGAAATCTTTAAATACAGCATATAACTTATGATTAGTGTTGTGATACCATACATAGGGGTCTTCAGCAGAAGTTATCATGCCATTGTCATCTCTGATGTCAAATATAATATTATCCGTTGCCATAAAAGGGCCAGTTGGTGTGTTTGAAATGGCCACACCATGAACACCTTTCCAGTGAGGGTCATAAATATTTCCTTTAAAATACAACAGATATTTGCCATCAGAGGGCCTTTTAACAACTGAGGGATTTACTACGATTATATTATCTGGTTTTGCTATTGTACCTTTGGGTGACGGATTAACGATATTGTCTGTTTTAACTCTTGTTCTTGGTGTTAGCAGCGGTTTGTCAGGCCTTTTAAAGTTACCGGTCATCAGTTCATCAAAGTTATCGAATTCGATAACACCTATCTTTTGATTTTGCTGCACCCTGTTTCTCTTATTCATGTTTTCTCCTGCAGAACCTTTGGGCTGAACACCCGGGTCAACAGATCCTATATAATAAAGGTAGTACTTTCCATTAAACTCCTTCAGATGGGGGTTGCTCACCATCTGTGCATCCCACGCTGTTGAGTCTCCTTCAAGTGCTCTCCCTTTTAATACAACCTTTTTAAACTTAAAGTCCCTGTCGGGATAGTCTGAAACAGCATATGCAATTTGAGAATAAAGTACCCATGAGTTTGTAAATTCAGGGATTGAATCCCCGCACTCCCATGTATTGTAAAGCATGTGATACCTGCCATCACTTCCCTTTTGTACAGTTGCCCCCCAAACAAACCTGTCGGGATCATTTAATACGGAAGGACCTGTTAATATATCTCCCTCTATATGTGCATTAACTGGCAAAGGCGAGATATTTAGTTGCGACAACCTGTTATTATCGCAACTTAATATTGTTACCGATAACAATATAAACAGAAATATTTTCAAGGGATTTATGTTCATTTTTAATAAACGCCTCTGATATATTTCTGTACATCAGATTTATAAAACTCTGTAAGTTTATGATGGAGCTCATCAGACAGAGGTGCTATATCTGATATAGCGGCATTACCTTCAGCCTGTGCCGGCGAGCTTACGCCTGGGATAATTGTTGATACAGCTTTATGATCGAGAATCCATCTCAATGCCATCTGTACCATTGTCATATTTTCAGGTAACAGAGTTTTTAAGTAGTCAGCCATCATCACTGCTTTTTCAAAAGGAATCCCTGCAAAGGTTTCGCCTACATTAAAAGCTTCACCGTTTTTGTTAAAGTTACGGTGGTCTTCTTTCTCAAAAGTAGTGTCTTTTGTAAACTTTCCTGTTAGTACACCACTGGCAAGGGGCAACCGTACAATTATACCAACACCCTTGGCTTGTGCCTGTGGTAGTAATTCAGTTACCAGTTTTTGTCTGAAAATGTTAAAGATAACCTGTAACGACTGAATACCATCTTGTTTAAGGCATATCAATCCTTCTTCAACAGACTCTACGCTGGCTCCGAAGGTTTTGATAAGTCCTTCACTTTTAAAGTCACGCAGCCAGTCGAACACATCACCTTTTTGCATTTCTTTTGTAGGAATACAATGTAGTTGAAGTAAATCCAGTGACTCAACGCCTAATCTTGATATGGAATTCTCTATAGACTTTCTCATGGCGTCTTTGGTATAAGATGAGGGATAAACATCGGCACCACGCCCGAATTTTGTTGCTACTCTTATATCTTTATCTGTGTTCTTCAAGAATTCACCAATAAATTCTTCACTCTGCCCATTTCCGTAAACATCGGCAGTATCAAAAAATGTAATGCCATTATCAACAGCTGTTGTCAGTATATCCAACGCTTTGTTATTAGAGAATTTCTTTCCCCAATCAGCACCTATCTGCCATGTTCCCAGTCCTGTTTCGCTAACTTCAAAGCCGTTATTTCCCAGTATCCTTGTATTCATATTTTTGTGTGTTTAGTTTTGAAATCCGGCAGAACCTATTTCTGTATAACCAGATCATAATTGTCTGTCAGATATTCATTGTTATAAAGTGTTTTTATTTCGATATTGTGTTCACCTTTTTTCAGTGTTAATGGCCGGCTAACATACTGTACTTTGTTTATTCCCTGCTGCATTTCACCGTACTCTGTACCATCGATATAAAGCACAGGAGTGCCTTTGTTACTGTATGCTTTTATTATGCATGTATCTGTTTCAATAATGTCGTTACGTCTTCCGGTAAGGTATAAAACCGGATCTTCCGACCAGTTTGCCTTATACCAGTAGTAGGCATCTTTTTTTGTGTTTCTGTCGTAGGTTACAAGGCCTTTATGGTTTCTGCCTTTCACACCTCCGCGATCCCATTCAGGAACGGCAAAGTCAAACATATTCCACACATATGAAGCCCATATAAAGGGGTACTTTTCTATGGAAGAGTAAGTTACTTCATGATAGTATGTTTGATATCCTTCCGGGAAAAACCGGCCGCCGGGATCAGGTGGTGGAAACAATTCAGATGTTTGCTGTAGTATGTTTCCTCCTGCACCGTACTCGGAAATGGAAATCCTGATGTCGGGTTTTGACTTATGATAGTTGTTTATCCAGCGTTCCAGCTGTTCCGGCTTGCCTCCGTACCATCCTGTGTATTGGTTGAATCCCTGTAGGTTTGTGTTCTCATGAATCCTGTGATCCTTTACCCACCATATATTACTTACACTTACTGTATATCTGTCGGGGTCCATAGTTTTGCATATAGTATTCAGTTCTTTGGTAATCCGTACAGGGTCGTTTACGATTCCGTTTTTTATCACTTCATTGTGAACACCCCATACAAATATCGACGGATGGTTGAAGTTCTGTTTTATGAGCTCTCTCATTTGTTGTTTGGCATTGTCGTCGGCGTCTTTCTTATAACCATTAACAAATGGTATCTCCGCCCAAATTAACAATCCAAGGGAATCAGCCAGATGGTAAACAAGCCCGGCCTGCTGATAATGAGCCAGTCTTACTGATGTTGCGCCCAGCTCGTAAATCATCTCCATATCCTTTCTGTGATGTTCGGGCAATAACGCGTTGCCCATATCTTCCCACTCCTGATGCCTGCAAACACCATACAGCCGGTATGGCTCTCCGTTTAATATAAAACCTCTCTCAGGGTCAACCTCAAAATAACGGATGCCAATATTTTGGGAAATCTTATCAACTATTGTTTCATCAATTATTATTTCTGTTTCCAGAGTGTATAAATATGGATTACTACGTCCGTTCCAGAGGGTGGGGTTTTTAATAATTAAATCTGAGAATACAGGGTTTACTCCTCCGGGGAATAGTTTCTTATTAACAGTGCTTTCTGTTACTATTTCATTATTATGATTGAGGAGCTTGTTTTTAATAACAATATTCTTGCTTTCTGATGTTTCATTAATGGGCAGGGCTTCTATCTCCAGTGTTGCTTTTTTATTACTGATGTTCTTTTGACGGACATACACTCCACTTGATGCATAATCTGTAAGACATAAGTGGACATCATTTGTTTCTATCAGCTTTATATTCCTGTATATGCCTCCATATATCCCGAAAAGGAAATTGTCCTTTGGGTAGGAATCAGTAAGTTCATTGTTAACCTTAACTACTATCAGGTTACTGGTGTCAGGGATAATAAAGTCTGTAATGTTGAATGTAAATGCTGAATAGCTTCCCAGGTGCTTTTCAACCATAATGTTGTTGATGTACACTTCGGCATACTGCCCTGCACCTTCAAAATTAAGGAAGTACTCTCTGGTAGTTGTTGCCTTTTCAATAACTATATTCTTTTTGTACCACCCGGTACCATAATGCACTTTTTCTCCTGATTGAATGTCTTTACTATTCCATGTATGAGGAATGTCAACTTTTGTCCATGAATGTTCATTGAGGTTAACATAATCGTAATCATCGTCGACAAGCACAAATTCCCATCCTTTGTTAAGATTTGTTACCTTTCTGCTTTGTGTGTATCCGGTAATATGAGCTAATAGTATAGTAATAGTTATAGCAATTGTCCTTATCATATTTGTGATGTAGCTTTAATTTGTACAAATATACAAATCGAGCGAAATAATGCAGGGATTGATGGTTATTATTGTGAGAATAAAGGCTTAAAAGTTTAAATTCCATGTCAAAGGCTCTTTGTTTATTCCATAATAAATAAAATACCTGTTGAGTATTAGCATACTATTATATTTATCCACGGATGCATTAAACATGTATCAGGTCTAATACAGTTTATAAAATATTTTGTATATTTTTACTCTTGAATCGATATACGCATGAATGATAAGATCAGAAAGTCATTAATACTGGGAGGCGCAGGTATTGCCTCAATGGGATTATCTGCCCAGCAACGTCCCAATATCATTTTCATTATGAGTGATGATCATACAACACAAGCCATTAGTAGTTATGATTCATCACTGATAAAAACCCCAAATATTGATAAGCTTGCCAATGAAGGTGTGTTATTTACAAATTGTTTTTGTACCAATGCCATAAGCGCTCCCAGTCGTGCTTCTATTCTTACCGGAAGTTTTAGTCATGAAAACGGGTTATATAACAATGTTGTTGTTTTTGACACGGCACAGATTAACCTCTCAAAGGTATTGCGTAGTGATGGCTATCAGACAGCTATCGTAGGTAAGTGGCATCTTAAGATTGCTCCCTCAGGATTTGATTACTGGAATATATTGCCAGGACAGGGTTCGTATTACAACCCCGATTTCATAAAGAATGGTGAAGAATATCGTGCTCATGGTTATGTAACTGATCTTATTACTGATGATGCGTTGGAGTGGATAAGCCAAAGAGATACTACCAGGCCTTTCTTTATTATGATTCATAACAAAGCTCCCCACCGTAATTGGATGCCTCGACTTAATGATATTGAGAATTACTGGAATACGGATATTCCGGTTCCGGATAATTTTTATGATGACTATAAAGGGCGCACAGCTGCTCAAATGCAGCATATGTCGGTTGATGAAGATATGCTGCCGGACCTTGACCTGAAGATTATCCATCCTGATTCCACAGAGTCGCTGGAGGCACGATATATGGGTCTTGAAAGAATGGATTCTGCCGACCGTGCCCAATGGAGTCAGCTTTATCGTTTGAGGTATGAAGAGTTTGTGCTTGCTGATGAAACAGGTAAAGAGCTTGCACGGCTTAAGTATAACTGGTATATGCAGGATTATCTCGCTACCATAGATGCTGTTGATGAAAATGTTGGCAGAGTGTTGTCATATCTCAGGGATCATAATCTGGATCAAAATACTATTGTTGTGTACACTTCAGATCAGGGTTTTTTCCTGGGAGAGCATGGATGGTTCGACAAGCGGTTTATGTATGAAGAGAGTCTGAGGATGCCATTACTTATACGATATCCTGAACAAATCGAAGCAGGAGTAGTAAGAGATCAACTGGTTATGAATGTTGATTTTGCACCTTCTTTTCTCGATTATGCTGGTGCAGAAGCTCCTGAGAGTATGCAGGGTGAATCGTTCAGGGGCCTTATTGAAGATAGCACCAATAAAGGCAGGGAGGCTGTGTATTACCACTATTTTGAACATCCGGGAGAGCATTCAGTTCAGCGGCATTATGGTATCAGGACGGATCAGTATAAGCTTATTCACTTTTACTATAAGATTGATGATTGGGAGCTCTATGACCTGGTTCAGGATCCTTCGGAAATGAATAACCTGTATGGTAATCCGGATTATAGTGACGTACAGCTGCAAATGACGGCCAGACTTGATAGTGTACGCCGGCATTATGGCGACACAATACAGTCTGTTCCTCCATCAACAAAAGCCACAGAAAATATTGCCAGAGTCAGCAAGTCTGTGTTTAAAACACCTCCCAACGACAAATATACGGGAGGAGGTGACAATGCCCTGTATGATGGCGTTATTGAGAATCCGACACCATTAAACCCGGGATCTTTTGATGCATGGTGTGGCTTTGAAGGTGAAGATATGAATGTGGAATGGAAGCTGGAGTCACAAACATTTGTTAAGACTGTTACTGTTAGATTTCTTGAACAAACAGGTTCGTGGATATTTTTACCTGAAGATGTTGAAGTATGGGTGGCCGGAAACGACAAGAACTATACAGAGTTACCGAAAGCCAGACAAATTAATGTTATAAATCGACCCAATGGTGGTACTGTGCATGAATGCAACTTTTTAGTTCAACAGGGCATCAGATATATAAGGGTAATGGCAAAGAACCGTGGCGTATGCCCTGAAGGCCATCCCGGCGAAGGACAGCCAGCATGGTTGTTTATTGATGAGATTATACTACAATAGAAGAAATAATAATGTTGAGAAAGAAGAGGTGGAATACAACACGACTTATGTTTGGGGCAGTAGCAGCTTCACTGGCAGGCTCTCTTTACGGACAGCAAAACAATCCGAATATCGTACTTATTTTTACTGATGATCAGGGCTATGGTGATCTGGGATGCTATGGTGCTGAAGGATTTACAACACCAACCATCGATAGTCTGGCCCAACAGGGAGTTCGGTTTACCAGTTTCTATGTATCGCAGGCTGTAAGCTCTGCATCACGGGCTGCCTTGCTCACCGGTTGTTATTCAAACAGGGTAGGAGTGACGGGTGCTCTTACTCCGGGTTCTGATCATGGTATCTCTGATAACGAGCTTACCATTGCTGAGATGCTCAAAGAACAGGGCTATGTTACTGGTATATTTGGGAAATGGCATCTGGGTGATAGCCGGAAATTCCTGCCTTTGCAACATGGCTTTGATGAGTATGTTGGTTTTCCGTATTCCAACGATATGTGGCCTGTGAGTTATGATAACAAGCCTCTGCCAAAAGAAGGTAAAGGAAAGAGTAATTATCCTCCACTAATGCTGATAGAGGGTAATGAAAGGACAAAACCGTTTAACTCCATTGAGGATATGGATAGCATAACTACTCTTCTTACCGACAGAGCAGTTGATTTTATAAACAGAAATGCTGATACGACTTTCTTTCTCTATTTCCCGCATCCTATGCCTCATGTGCCTCTTGGCGTATCAGAGAAGTATGCTGGTAAAAGTACCTACGGCCGTTATGGTGATGTAATTGAAGAGATCGACTGGTCGGTAAGCCAGGTAATCAAAGCTCTTGAAGAAAACGGAATAGCTGACAATACTCTTATTATATATACCAGCGATAACGGCCCGTGGAAGAATTTTGGAACTCATGCCGGTACAACCGGTGGCTTTCGCGAAGGGAAGGGCACCAGCTGGGAGGGAGGCCATAGAGTGCCTTGTATTATTAGCTGGCCCGGCCATATTCCGCAAGGAATGACAATAAATAATCTGGCTTCTACTATTGATATATTACCTACTCTCGCTGATATTACCGGAGGCTCTCTGCCTGAGCATACCATCGATGGGGTAAATATTCTGCCTTTGATGATGGGTGATACTGCGTCAAATCCCAGAAATGTGTTTTGCTACTATTATAACGACTGTGATCTGGAAGCTGTAAGGGAAGGTGAGTGGAAGCTGGTTTTCCCTCATATGTACAGATCCTATGAAGGTGTGGAGCCCGGTAAGAATGGAATGCCGGGGAAGTATAATTATGGGGAATCCGGACTGGAGCTATATAATTTAAGGAGTGACCCTTTTGAAACAGATAACGTAATTGATGAAAACCCGGATGTGGTTAAGCGTTTGAATAAGGTAGCCGACAGCATACGTTGCGATCTGGGAGATTACCTTACCGGAAAAGAAGGTGTGGGAGTGCGTAGCAGTGGCTTAACATATGATCTTCCCGAAGATATTGAGCATCTTGCCAATGGTGCTGATGTGAAACTTGCTACTGATTATAAGATAAAATATTCAGGTCGTGGTCCTGAAGGTCTGGTGGATGGAAGAATAGCTTCTGCTGCTTTTAAAGACAGATCATGGCAGGGTTATTATGGAAATAATATGGATGCTATAATTACCTTTAAAGAGAATACTGTTTTTGATACCGTTGAGGTAGGTACAATGAAAGCAGAGGGGTCATGGATTTTCCTCCCGGAGAATATTACTGTCTGGGTGAGTGAGGATGGGGAGAATTTTGAACAACTGGCTACAGTTACGGCGGATAATATGGTGAAGACAGGAATGGGTAATAAGTACAGGGCTGTTATTTCAAAACATGCCTCAGCAAAAGCTATTCGTGTAGTTGCTAAAAATATTGGAGAATGCCCTCCGGGACATCCTGCGGAAGGTAATCCGGCATGGATATTCTTTGATGAAATTATTGTCAAGTAATGATACTAAAACCATTACAATCAGTTATCGTAAAGCCTGTAGGAGCAAAATGTAATCTGAATTGCGACTATTGTTTTTATCTTGAGAAAGAGAGCCTTTACAAGGAACTGCCTGTTATGGGTGAAGATACTCTTGATAACCTGCTGGGACAGCTTAGCGATCAAACAGGTCCGCAATATAGTATTACATGGCAGGGTGGTGAACCAACACTGGCAGGTCTTGATTTTTTTAAAAAAGCTGTGGAGCTGCAGATAAAATATGGCAGAACATCACCAAAGACTATTGGGAATAGTTTGCAGACAAACGGTACATTGCTTAATGATAGCTGGGTTTCTTTTCTGAAAGAGTATAACTTCCTTGTGGGCTTATCAATCGATGGCCATGAGCAGGTTCATGATATATACCGGATCAATAGGGCTGGAAAGGGAAGCTGGAGAAAAGCAAGAGAAAACGGAAGGAAGCTGATGCATGCCGGGGTGGAGGTGAATATCCTTAGCTGTATTACACAAAAGAATGCAGGTGCTGCTGATGTGTTATATGATTACTTTGCCCGGGAAGGTTATGGCTGGCTGCAGGTTAATCCTGTTATGGAGAGAGATATTTCGGGACAACCTAAGGACTTCTCTGTAGATCCAAAAGAATTGGGCAGGTTCTATTGCAGAATATTCGACAGATGGTTTGATGATTACGCTTCTGGCCGCCATGCTCCGGTTATCAGATTTATTGAGAACGCTTTTCATGTTCATCTGGGTTTTGGTATGCCTGAGTGCAGCTTTATGAAAGAGTGTGGTGTTTACCTGGTTGTGGAACATAACGGTGATGTTTATTCATGTGACTTTTTTGTGAATACTGAAGATAAACTTGGGAATATTCATGATAGCAGATTGATAGATATGCTTAACAGTGAGCAGCAGCATAATTTCGGACAAAGAAAAAGGAATCTTAATGAAGAGTGTCTGACTTGTCCGTGGCAATCAATGTGCTATGGCGGATGTCCTAAATACAGAGATCCTGTATCACAGAATAGCTATTTTTGTGAGGCTTATAAAACTTTCTTTGCATACAGCAATGAGCGCTTTCAATTGCTTGCTAAATTATGGAGACAACAGAGTACAGGCAGAAAAGGTACTTTTGATGCTTCAGGGTATTTTAAAGCTTAAGCTATATTAGTTAGTAATCCCTGCGCTTTAATAAGTCTTCTTTTCCATGCAACTTTATCTTATCTCAGGTTATCTTTATTTAGTATATTGCGTTAAATAAAAAAGTTATGAGGAATATGAGATATTATCTTTCCGTTGCGTTAATGCTGATTGTAAGCTTTTCACTTCTTTCGCAGGAAAAAGAAACAAAAGAAGAAAAACAACAAAGAATGCAGTGGTTTAAGGATGCTCGTCTTGGTATTTTTATTCATTGGGGAATTTATAGCGTTAAAGGTATTGACGAATCATGGTCGTTTTTTAATGAATATATTCCTTATGATGAGTATATGTCACAGCTTTCAGGCTTTAATGCTGAAAACTATGATCCTGAATACTGGTCTGACCTTATCAGCGAAAGCGGAGCAAAGTATGCAGTGCTTACTACCAAGCACCATGATGGTGTTGCTTTGTGGGATACAAAATTCAGCAATCTCAATGTGGTAGACAGCACTCCGGCAAACCGTGATCTGGTGAAACCATTCTGTAAAGCATTACGAAAGAATGATATTAAGGTAGGTCTTTATTACTCTCTTCTTGATTGGTCACATCCTGACTATCCCAATTTTACCCGTAACAAAAAGCGTTATAAATCTGATAGTGTAAGATGGAGCACCTTTAGCACCTTTAATCACAATCAGATAAATGAATTTGTAAATAAATTTAAACCTGATCTGGTGTGGTTTGACGGCGACTGGGAGCAGAGTGCGGAGATGTGGGATGCCCCAACAATCAGAGAGATGCTCTTTGATACTAACGAAGATATTATTATTAATTCACGCCTTCAGGGCTATGGTGATTATGCAACTCCTGAACAAGGACTGCCTGTTAAAAAGCCTGAGTCGACTTACTGGGAGCTTTGTATGACAATGAATGACTCGTGGGGATATCAGGGTAATGATCATAATTATAAATCTTCTCAGGAGGTAATTGACATCTTTGCCGAATGCCTGTCTATGGGAGGTAATATGCTTCTGGATGTCGCACCTAAACCTGATGGTACTATCCCTGATGAACAGGTAGCGATATTGAAGGATCTTGGTCGATGGACTAACAAACATTCAAAGGCTATTTATGGCACTGGCGCAGGACTGCCTCCGGGGTATTTTTATGGACCTTCTACTCTGTCTGCCGATAGTACAATTATTTATCTTTTCCTGCCTTATATCCCGCAAAAGGAGATAATGCTTGAGGGTATTAAGAATAAAATTAACAGAATATGGGTTGTTGGCAATGGCACAAAGCTGGAGCATCAGGTTTATCTGAAACCCTATTGGAGTAAAGATGCGGGTCTTGTATTTATTGATGTTCCACAGAAAGTGCTGGATAAGGATATGACGGTTATTGCTGTGTTGCTTGACGGAAAGTTAGAGATTCAGGAGTAAGAAGTCAAGACTATAATAATAAGGAGTGGCGATTTGATAATTGTAAGTCGTTACTAATTCAAGGTTCAATGTTCAGTGTTAGTTCATAATATAGGTTTACGTTAAGTTTGGTTGAAAACTTCCGTAAATTTGAATTTATGGAAACAAAAAGAAGATTACGAAAAACTTTTAGTACAGCCTTTAAAAAAGAGAAGGTAGATTTATTAGACCAAGGAAAAATCACAGTACGGGAACTGAGTAAAATTTATGAAGTAAGCGATACTGCTATTTACAAATGGCGGAAGAAATTTTCTAAATTACAAAAGACAGAGCGTATTGTAGTAGAGAAGATTTCAGAGGAACGTAAGAATATTGAACTTCTTAAACAGATTAAGGAATTAGAGAGTGCTATTGGCAGGAAACAGTTGGAACTTGATTATTATAAATCTGTTGTAGAGGTTTTAAGTGAAGAAAAAGGAGAAGACCTGGAAAAAAAGTACAAACCCAAGCAATGAGCAGGACGATATCAAAAGGACACTTTATTAAGTCTGTTTCAGATTTTATAGGAATAAGCCGACAAGCCTTTCATAAGAGGCTTAAGAGAGATAGTAAAAGAAATGATATATAATCATGCAGAGGAGAAAGTAGTAAAGAACAGAGAAATAAAGTCCAGGGCTGGATTACGCAGCATCTATCACAAAGAACAATTGTCATCATTGCTTGGGATAAATCAGTTTGAACAACAAATGAGTATTAGAGGTTATGCATTAAAACCATACAAATCATTTATTAAAACAACTGACTCCAGAGGACATCAATATAAATACCCTAATTTAATAGCAGGAATGAATATTAGGGAGGCAAATAAGGTAATTGTTGGAGATATAACATATTATCGTTCACTCAATGGTACATTGTACTACATATTTCATTTTGTCGATTATTATACGCTTGAGATGAAAGGTTTGTTGGGAAGCAAGAACATGGATGGAGTAAATGCGGAAAAATGCCTTAGGCAAGTCTTTGCTTATAATAAAAAACGAAAGTATGACCATCAAATGATAATACACACTGATGCCGGCGGACAATATCGCAGCAATAAGTTCCAACAAATGTTAAGGCAAGCACAAGTAAAACCAAGCCAAGCAACAAATTGCCTGGAAAATGGACTTTCTGAAAGAGAAAACGGGATAGTTAAGAATGAATATCTGATTGATTATGACATTAAAAGTACAAGCCACTTGAACATAGTACTCAATAGAATAAAAGTTCAAATTAATCAGGTATGGCCATCAAAAAAACTAGGCTACAGAACTCCAAGTCAATATGCTAATTGGATAAATACTCAAGATGAAAAAGAAAGGCCCGTGAAAATAGTAACTGAATACTGTTAGATATGATAGGTTTTATTAGGCATATGCAAACAAAAAAGTTTATACTTTTGAACTTTAAAAATGGGGAGAAAATAATTTCCCTCCCCAACTTTTTTTACTTGGTAAAGTTATCCCTTGAAGGGTTGCTCCTCAGCAGAGCCCTTCTCCGTTTGACTTTACATCACAAAAATATGAATGACGAATTATTTTTAAAAAATATGTTATTAACAGGAAGTTTAAAAAACTAAACTAAGCGTCAACCTTATTTATGAACGGTCACAGGGCTATATTCCAACCTTAAACATTGAACCTTTTATATTAATTCGTTAATCTTTAACAGAATTCAGTCGTGATGTGAATTCGCTATACTCAACAGGCTCTACCTCAATGAGTCCTTCTTTTTTATCAAGTAGTACGTTACTTACCATATCAAACATTACATCACTGTAAAGCTTCTTGTCACTTTCCTTAACTGAAGCAGGGTCATCTTCAAACGCAAGTTCTACTTTCCAGAGTTTGTCCATTTCTTCATTACCAATAAGCAAGTGCTTGCGATAGATTACATGAACAGCTTTTTCCTTTTCCGGGAAAGCAATATAATAATGATACTCCCTTTTCGGGGCTTCAATTTCAGAGTCGATGAAATATTGATTTTTATCAGGATTATTCCTTTTACTCAGTCCCAGAGTAAATGCTATTACATCGCTCACAGAATGATCACGGCTACTTATAATTATAAAGTCTCCTTTCTCAAGATTTTCACCCGGACCGGCAAGAGCATCAACAGCCTTTTCAGCAATTTTATAACCACCGGCACCACATAAGCAAACATGTCCCATATAGTTACAAACATCATTAAAACTTACTTTGGTGGTTTCAACTCCCGGGGGATAACTTCCTGCCAGCATACCATGATCATAGTGATAGATAATCGGTGGTAGTTCGTAAATGAAATCATATCTCTCATTCCATGGTCCGGCTTGTTCTTTTTGTTGCATGTTCTGACATCCGGCAATAAAAATTACGGTTAATAATAATATTAAGTTTCTCATAAATCTAAATATATCAGGTTGTGTTTATTGCTGTAAAAATATGGAAAATATTTAAAGGTTCAAGGTTAAATTTCTGAGTAATGAAATTGTTTTAAACGTTAAACCTTCTTTTATACTTTGCCGGTGAAAAATCTGTTACCTCTTTGAATATTCTGGAAAAGTGATAACGATCGGAGAAGCCTGTTTGTGTGGCGATATCATTTATGGAAAGGCTCGAATGGTGTAGTAGCACACATGCTTTGTCAATGCGTTTCTTTTTCACATACCGCTGTGGCGATAATCCTATTTCATCCTTGAATAGCCTGTTAAAAGCATTGGTAGCCATTCCGCTTACGGCGGATAAGCTTGTGTTATCCAGATTGCAATTCAGGTTATCTTCAATGTGACCAAGAACCTTCAGAATCCTGAAATCATGTGTTATCAATTCCCAGCTTTTTTGAGGCAGGCTCATCAGCAAGTCATCAATAAGCGACTGGATTGCAAGTCGTGTATAGAAACTGAATTTGCTGTGGTCATTATTGAGATGGTTTTTTATAATATTAATCTTATCCTGCAGGTGGTCTGTTATGTTGTAGATGTAAATACCAGGTGCAACATTATCATAAGGTAAGCCAATGTTAAAATGGATAAACAGGTGCAATATGTAATTGCTTTCTATCGCTGTTTTTTCTGAGAACTCAGAACTGACCCTGCCTCCGTTTATACAGTATTCGCGTTCAGGAATAGCATAATCGAGCAGATGTGTGGCATATGAGGTGTTTGGTGCAATCATAATTACTTTATCAGGAGTCAGCGCATATTCCTTGTTCTGATAATATATGTAAGCTCCCTCATTGGTGTTGTGATAAATGCGCCAGTAAGGAAAATTTAACTCTTTGAATTCCCAGTTTTGAAGCCACCAGTATCTGCAGCAGTGAAGTTGAAGATTATAATTTGGGAACAGCTGAAGAACATCTGAAGGATCTCCTTTGTCTGGTATCTTTTTATGTAAGTTCAAATGTATTGATGTTTAAAACAGATACAAATATAGTTATTTTGAACATTTTATAGACCACAGGATTATACCACTTTTGTAAACATAATAATTAGATATTCACAAAAATCAGAACATAATGGCTAACAGACTAATTGGTGATTTGCCGAAGGTAGGAATAAGGCCTGTTATTGATGGAAGGGAACGTGGTGTACGTGAATCCCTTGAGTCACAGGTAATGGATATGGCTAAGGCTGCAGCACAGTTTATTGAGGAAAACTTAAGATTTCCAGGTGGCGAAACAGTAGAATGTGTAATTGCTGATATATGCATTGGCGGCGTTGCTGAGGCTGCCATGTGTGCCGATAAATTCAGAAAGAATGGCGTGGGTGTTTCTCTTACTGTAACCCCATGCTGGTGCTATGGCACTGAAGTAATGGATACAGATCCTCTGAACCCAAAAGCTGTATGGGGATTTAATGGTACTGAACGTCCGGGGGCTGTTTATCTGGCAGCTGCATTAGCCGGATATTCACAGAAAGGACTGCCGACGTTTGGAATCTATGGTCGTGATGTACAGGATGCTGGTGATACAAATATTCCGGATGATGTTAAGGAAAAGATACTAAGGTTTACAAGGGCTGCCCTTGCAGTGGCTCAGATGAAAGGTAAGTCGTACTTATCAATAGGATATAGCTCTATGGGTATTGCCGGCTCTATGGTTGACTCTGAATTCTTTCAGGATTATCTGGGAATACGTACTGTATTTGTGGAATCTGTTGAGATACTCAGACGTATTGACGAGAAAATCTATGATGAAGAGGAATATGAGAAGGCTCTCGCATGGATAAAAGAAAACTGTAAAGAAGGTGAAGACAGGAACAAGTCTCATAACCGAGCCGATGAAGAACAGAAGAACAGAGAATGGGAGATGGTGGCTAAAATGACGCTGATATGCCGTGATATGATGATTGGTAATAAGAATGTTATCGACAAAGGATATCATGAAGAAGGGTTGGGCAGGAATGCTATCCTTGGTGGATTTCAGGGACAACGACAGTGGACCGACTATCAGCCTAATGCTGACTTTACTGAAGCTGTATTAAACTCATCATTCGACTGGAACGGCATTCGTGAGGCGTTCGTATTTGCAACTGAGAATGATAGTCTGAATGGTGCTTCCATGTTGTTTGGTCATCTTCTTACAAACACCGCCCAGATATTTTCTGATGTGAGAACATTCTGGAGTCCGGAGGCTGTGGAACGTGTTACAGGCAAAAAGCTGGAAGGAAAAGCCGCAAATGGTATCATTCATCTTATCAACTCAGGGTCCACAACTCTCGATGCTACTGCACAACAAAGTGACAGTAAAGGAAATCCTGCAATGAAACCTTTCTGGGAGATTACCGGTGATGAAGTTCAGAAATGTCTGGATAATACCTTATGGCCTCAGGCCGACAGAGAGTATTTCAGAGGAGGTGGTTTTTCTTCACAATTCAAGACTAGTGGTGAGATGCCTGTTACTATGTGCAGGATTAATCTTGTTAAAGGTCAGGGGCCTGTGTTGCAGATTGCAGAAGGATGGACGGTAGAGCTGCCCAAAGATGTGCATGCTATCCTCGATGAAAGGACTAACCCAACATGGCCTACCACATGGTTTGTGCCAAGGACTAACGGTAATGGTGCATTTAAAGACGTATATGCTGTTATGGCAAACTGGGGAGCTAATCATGGTGCTATAAGCTTTGGTCATATTGGCGCAGATTTAATAACTTTGGCGTCGATGTTACGAATCCCTGTTAATATGCATAATGTTGACGATGATAAGGTATTCAGACCTTCAGCATGGGCATCTTTCGGAGAAAATAAAGAGGGTTCAGACTTCAGGGCTTGTAATACTTACGGTCCGCTGTACGGAATAGAATAGCCATATGTTACAAAAGGATATTGCCATAGTAATGGATGTTGGGGCTACTAATGTCAGGACTGTTGCAGTTAACAGTACGGGAAAAATTGTAGCCTCCCGGTCTTATGCCAATGAAACTGACGATG
Organism: Bacteroidales bacterium; assembly: GCA_963676635.1. Classification (GTDB taxonomy): domain Bacteria; phylum Bacteroidota; class Bacteroidia; order Bacteroidales; family F082. The sequence continues at coordinate 1,989,708 of OY781105.1, read as the reverse complement.
ATCCGTTTTTGGAGAATGGTAGAATATGGGATGTGGATAAAATATGGAATAAGCTTTCACTGGCATGTAAGGATGTTATTAATGATATAGATTCAAACAGAATTGCAGGTGTTACTGTAACTACATTTGGTGTTGATGGTACTTTCGTGGATGAATCCGGTAACCCGACTTATCCTGTTATATCATGGCAATGTATGCGTACTGCTCCAATAATGAAGAATATTGATGATTATATTTCTTTGCAGGAGCTTTATAATATAAGTGGTGTTTATCCCTTCGCTTTTAATACTATTAATAAACTTATTTGGTTTAAGGAAAACAAACCGGAGATTATTGAGAAATCGCATAGCTTTGTTTTTATAACTTCATTGTTAATAAGCAGGTTGACTGGTGTTATAATGAATGATACTACCATGATGGGTACATCAATGCTTGCTGATTTGAGGAGCAGAGAATTCTCAACAAAGATTATGAATGCTCTGGGTTTTGATGCTTCTGTTTTTGGTGAGTTGGTTAATCCGGGTGACAATGCTGGTAAAGTAACCAGCAAGGCATCTGTAATTACCGGACTTCCTGTGGGGACACCGGTATTCTTTGCCGGACATGATACTCAGTTCGCTGTTTTTGGCTCAGGGGCTAAATTGAATCAGCCTGTGTTGAGCTCTGGTACGTGGGAGGTATTAATGACAAGAAGTGACTGCTTTTCTGCTTCTGACTTCGGGTTCGACAATAATCTCACTACTGAAGCAGATGCTATCCCGGGGTATTATAATATTGGACAGAATTGGCTGGGATCCGGAGTGCTTGAGTGGTTCTCCGGGCATTTCTATTCCGGTTTAACAGGCGATAATCTTTATAACACCATGATAGGAGAGGCGCAGGATGAAGACCCGGGATGTGATGGACTGATTGTTGACCCCGCTTTTTATGATGGTGATAATAATAAAGGAGGAGTAATATCTGGTTTATCAATAAATACAGGGCGGGGAAAATTATACAGGGCCTTTCTTGAAGGCCTTTCTTGCCGCTTGCGCGAAGGCATGGAAGCACTGGAGAAGGCTGGTAGCTTTAAAACAGATAAGATTATATGTGTTGGTGGTGGTTCTAAAAACAAACTGTGGAATCAGATACGTGCCGATGTATGTAATGTTCCTGTTCAGCTGATTGATCAGAAAGAGACTACTGTACTGGGTGCTTCTTTCTTTGTCTTTGCTGGATTGCAGCCACATGTAAGTCCCGAAGATATGCGTGAAAACATTGATTATAAGCCTGAGCTGATTTATCCATCAGAAAATAGTGCTGTTTATAATGATCTTTATAAAAGATATCTTACTTTTAAAGCAAAATAATGAGACTATGTTAAAAGGAATATCGCCGGTGTTAAGTCCGGAATTGTTATCAGTACTGTACAGAATGGGGCATGGTGACGAGATTGTTCTTGCTGATGCTCACTTTCCTGCTCACTCCTATAATGATAATGTGGTACGGGCTGATGGAATAAAGATCACTGAGCTTCTGGAAGCAATAATGCCTTTATTTGAACTCGACAGCTATGTTGTTGATCCTGTTATTATGATGAGCGCTGTGGAAGGTGATTATCTGGATCCGGCAGTGGAGAGTCGTTATATTGCCAGTATAAGAAAGAGCGATCCTTCAGTGAAAAGTGCAGGACGCATCGATCGTTTTGCTTTTTATGAAAGATCTAAATCGGCATTCGCTGTTGTTGCAACAGGCGAGACAGCAAAATATGGAAATATTATCCTGAAAAAGGGAGTTATACCAATCGATTAATCTTTAGCTTATGTCTGTTAAAACAAAAGTAGTAGAGAAGAGATACCTCCTGCCGTTTATTCTAATCACCAGCTTGTTCGCATTGTGGGGATTTGCCAACGATATTACCAATCCCATGGTGGCAGCGTTTAAAACGATAATGGAAATATCAAATGCCAAAGCATCGCTAGTACAATTTGCTTTTTATGGTGGTTATGCAACTATGGCAATTCCTGCCGCATTATTTGTGCAGAAATATAGTTATAAGAAAGGTATCTTGTTAGGTTTGCTACTGTATGCTACTGGTGCGTTGTTGTTCTGGCCTGCCGCACAGTATCAGGCCTTTGGGTTCTTCTTGGTTTCTTATTACATTCTTACATTCGGGCTTGCTTTTCTGGAGACTACAGCAAACCCTTTTATCCTGTCACTGGGATCAAAGGAAACATCCACACGCAGGCTTAATTTAGCACAGGCTTTTAATCCCATGGGATCGCTGCTCGGTATGTATGTGGCGTCAACAGTAATACTGGCGGCACTGGAATCTGACAAACAGAGAAATGCGTCAGGGGAATTGATATTCTCTTCTCTTGATGATATAACAAAAGCCTCCATTCGTGCCAATGACTTACTGGTGATACGTGATCCATATGTTATTCTGGGGATTGTGGTGCTTGTTATGTTTGTGGTTATAGCTCTTGTAAAGATGCCTCAAACCGGACAAACAGAAGAGATACACCCTTTGCAGTCTTTCCGCCGTTTGATTAAAAATAAGATTTACAGAGAAGGTGTTATTGCACAAGTATTTTATGTCGCAGTGCAGATAATGAGCTGGACGTTTATTATTCAATATGCTGAAAATCTTGGTATCGATAAGGCTACGGCTCAGATGTACAACATTATTGCAATGAGTATTTTCCTTGCCAGCAGGTTTATAAGTACTGCAATTATGAAATATGTTAAGCCTGCAAAACTGCTGATGATATTCGCGGTGGGAGGAATGGTCTCCATGAGCGGCGTAATACTTATTCAGGGAATGGCCGGGCTGTATTGCCTGATACTTACATCAGCATTTATGTCGCTTATGTTTCCAACAATATATGGAATAGCACTGGAAGATGTAAAGCAGGATGCTACTTTAGGAGCAGCCGGACTGGTTATGGCAATCGTGGGTGGTGCATTGATGCCACCTTTACAGGGAGCAATTATCGATTTGGGTCAGGTTGGGCTTTTGCCAGCCGTTAACTTCTCCTTTGTGCTTCCGCTATTTTGTTTTGTAGTAATTTGTGTTTATGCTTACCGCACATTACAGTCTCAAAAGTTAATGATTAATAATTCAGAGAAATAGTAAAATTATGATAGTATTACCGGAGAAAGTAAAAAGTGAGATAGATAAAGTATCTGAAGTTGCAGGATATCTGTGGGAAAGAGAATGGGCTGAAAGAAATGCAGGCAACATCAGTGTTAATCTCACAGAATATTTTCAGGATTATGAATTTGATGAAGAAAAAAGGTTTGTTAGTTTTTCCTTTCCGGAAGAGGTAGCTGGCTATGTGCTTTTTATTAGTGGTACGGGATGTCATCTAAGATATCTGGTAAACCGTGTGGAAGAGGCTGCCTGTATTATTAAAATCAATAATGATGCCAGTGGGTATTCTATTGTTTGGGGTGGAAAGCAGGATGGTTTCAGACCTACGAGCGAACTAATCTCTCATGTTAAGATACATCACTTTAATAACATAAACAATCCTGGGCACAAGGCAATTGTTCATACTCATCCTATTGAGTTGATTGTACTCAGTCATCATACTCTTTTTAAAGATCAGGATAAGCTGAATCATTCATTATGGAAGATGTGTCCGGAGATACGTGTTTTTGTACCTAAAGGGATTTATTGTACACCATATGAGTTACCAAGTTCAGAGCGTCTTGCCGACAGGACTCTGGAAGGGTTAAGGGATCATAATGTATGTCTCTGGGAAAAACATGGAGCTTTGGCCACAGGTGAAGATGCTGTGCGGGCTTTCGATTATCTGGATGTAGCCAACAAAGGAGCAAAGCTTCTGTTTACTGCATGGTCTGCTGGTTTTGAACCTGTAGGGCTAAGCGATGAAGAGATGAAAGATCTGGAACAGTTTACTTAGAGTTTAAAGTTCAAAGTTTAATGTTCAAGGTTCAATGTTGGGGTTTGTCCTAACTTTGAACCTTGAACATGGGGATTTCTATTTTCTTGCTTCAATAAGCAGCTTAAGCATGCTTATGCCGGCATCTGAAATAACAGTACCGGGGCCGAAGATAGCGGCTACACCTGCATCATAAAGGAACTGATAATCCTGTGGAGGTATTACACCACCTACGATAACCATGATATCTTCACGATCAAGTTTTTTCAACTCTTCGATAACCTGAGGTACAAGAGTTTTATGTCCGGCAGCAAGAGATGAAACACCAAGTACATGAACATCATTCTCCACAGCCTGACGAGCTGCTTCTGCCGGTGTTTGGAACAATGGCCCGATATCAACATCAAAACCTATATCAGCATAGCCAGTAGCAACAACCTTAGCACCACGGTCGTGGCCATCCTGACCCATTTTAGCAATCATAATCCTTGGACGACGTCCTTCAAGTTCAGCAAACTCGTCGGCGAGTTCATGAGCTTCTTTGAATGAGTTGTCGGTTCCGGCTTCAGAAGCATAAACACCGGAGATAGATCTGATAACAGCTTTATATCTTCCCATAACTTTTTCGCATGCGTAAGAAATTTCACCCAGACTGGCACGGTTTTTAGCTGCTTCCACAGCAAGCTCCAGAAGGTTACCCTCACCTGTTTCACAAGCTTTGGTAATGGCTTCCAGATTTCTCTGAACAACATCATTGTCGCGTTCAGCGCGAAGTTTCTCAAGACGATTAATCTGTGCTTCACGAACAGCGGCGTTGTCAATATCGAGAGTGTCGATAGGATCTTCCTTATCAAGTTTATATTTATTAATACCAACGATAACATCCTTATGTGAGTCGATACGAGCTTGCTTACGAGCAGCAGCTTCTTCAATACGCATCTTAGGGATACCTGTTTCGATAGCTTTAGCCATACCACCCATCTCTTCAATTTCCTGTATGTGAGCCCAGGCTTTGTCAACGAGTTCGTTGGTAAGAGTTTCTATGTAATAAGAACCTGCCCATGGGTCTACCGAGCGGCAGATTTCTGTTTCTTCCTGGATATAAATCTGTGTGTTACGAGCGATACGAGCAGAAAAATCTGTTGGAAGGGCGATAGCCTCATCAAGGGCATTAGTATGCAGCGACTGAGTATGACCCAGAGTAGCACCCATAGCCTCAATACACGTACGCGCAACATTATTAAAAGGATCCTGTTCTGTAAGGCTCCATCCTGATGTCTGTGTGTGAGTACGCAATGCCATAGACTTAGGATTCTGTGGGTTGAACTGTTTAACAATTTTAGCCCACAGTAAACGACCGGCACGCAATTTGGCAATCTCCATAAAGTGATTCATTCCTGAACCCCAGAAGAATGACAGTCGTGGTGCGAAGTCATCAATTTTAAGTCCTGCCTTAAGTCCAGTACGAATATAATCAAGGCCATCAGCGAGGGTGTAAGCAAGTTCAATATCAGCAGTAGCACCTGCTTCCTGGATATGATACCCTGAAATGGATATGGAGTTGAACTTGGGCATATTCTTCGAAGTGTATTCGAAAATATCAGCGATAATACGCATGGATGGGTCAGGTGGGTAAATGTATGTATTACGCACCATAAACTCTTTAAGGATATCATTCTGGATTGTTCCCGACAGCTCTTCGAGTTTAGCTCCCTGTTCAAGGGCGGCAACAATGTAGAAAGCCATCACAGGAAGAACAGCACCGTTCATTGTCATTGATACAGAGATCTTATTCAGAGGAATCTGATCAAAAAGAATATCCATATCAAGGATGGAATCGATGGCCACACCTGCTTTACCAACATCGCCAACAACGCGTTCATGATCGGAGTCATAGCCACGGTGAGTAGCAAGGTCGAAGGCAACAGAAAGCCCTTTCTGCCCTGCTGCAAGGTTTCTGCGATAAAATGCATTGGATTCCTCAGCAGTAGAAAAGCCTGCATACTGACGTATTGTCCACGGACGTGTTACATACATTGTTGAGTAAGGCCCGCGGAGGTAAGGAGCAATGCCTGCAGCATATTCCAGATGGTTGATTTCCCTGTAAGCAACAGGAGTATATGCTGGTTTAACATCGATAAGCTCAGGTGTTTTCCAGTCGGCCTTTATATCGTTTTTCTCTTCCCACTTAGCGGCATCACCGTTAAGCTGTGGGTTGTTGTCTATATCTATATTTTTAAAGTTCGGCTTCATAGTGAGTTTATTTTATAATCATACTTTGATACCTGGTAAGCTCATCGAGCAGATTGCTTCGTACATGCACAAAATTGGTAAATCCAATATTCTGAAGTTTCTCAACTAGATCCTTAGGATATCCTGCAAGAATAACGATAGTATCATCTTTCAGAGCATTGAATGCAGGTTCTGCTATCTCAGCATATTCATCATCAGAGCTACAAATAACCACTATTTCAGGTTTAGTAGCTTTAGCGGCTTCAATACCCTCTTCAATGGTTTTGAATCCCAGATTGTCAACAATTTCAAATCCAGCACAACCGAAGAAGTTGCCGGCAAACTGTGATCTGGCTTTTCGCATAGCAAGGTTACCGTAAGTCAGCATCCATACTACAGGGCGTTTGCCATTCTCAGCATAATTATCGGTTTTAGCTCTGAGTTTTTCAATCATCTCAGCACCGCGATAAGTATATAAAGGCTCAACAGCATCTTTACCAACAGGCTTTTTTTCACTAAAGTTGATAGTGATTTCAAGCTTCTCACTGTTGTTAGGATATTGGTTTGTGCCAAGAATAGATTTCTTACGGGTTGCAATATCCATATTCTTTTTGTTAGCTTCCTGTTTAACAGTTTCCTGAATGATGCCTTTTTTGAAAGCTTCTGTATAACCTCCGGCTTCATCAATGGCAATGAATTTTTCCCATGCTGCTTTGATGATCTTGTCGGTAAGGTTTTCTATATAATATGAACCAGCACCAATGTCAGCAACCTTATCAAAATATGATTCGCCTTTGAGCACAAGCTGTTGGTTTCGTGCTATACGTTCTGAAAATTCATTTGTTTGCCCGAATATTGTGTTATATGGAAGAACACTCATGGAATCAATGCCTCCAATAATAGCTGACATTGTTTCTGTTGTTGTTCGCAGCATATTTACATAAGGATCGTAAACTGTTTTATTCCATTGAGTGTTTGAACAATGGATATTCATTTTAGCGTTATCCTGATGATCAAGACCGTAAGCATTGACTATCTTAGCCCACAGATAACGGGCAGCCCTGAATTTGGCGATTTCCATAAAATATTCAGAACCCACTGCCATATGGAATTTAATTTTAGGAGCTGCCTGGTCGATGTCTATATCATTATCGGTGAGATAAGTAAGATAGTCAGCACCCATGGCAAGGGTGTACGCAAGTTCGCTTACAATACCTGCGCCGGCATTGCTGAAGATAGTTCCGTTTACAGTGATATATTTGAATGCAGGAAGATGGCTGGTTGCATTGTTAAGATCAAGCAACACTTTCATTGATTCTTCCTGTGAATCTTTAAACTGTCCGCAACGGCTAAAATCGCCAATGGGATCATATTGCACGCTCCCTGATACTTTTTCGAGGTCGCGGTTATATTTTTTTGCCAGCTTATCAACGCTTTGAGCAACTTCAAGAGGATTAGATGATTTGAAGTTCAGGTTCATCAGATCAAATCTGATATTTTCACATAGTTTTTCAATATCATCTACTGAAGGTTTTGCATCACAATCGAAGCAGAAGCCCAATGAATCAACGCCTTTAAGTCTGATGTCCAGTGCTTTTGCGTTTGCAGTATCAATGTCATCAACTTTAATATCCTGACGTATCAGCCATGAGTTTTGCTTTGTTTTGTTACCACGGACATAAGGGAAATTGCCGGGCAGGATACTCATGTGAGGAAGATCTTTTGTGTCTTCTGTTCTGTAGAACGGCTGTACTTCGAATCCTTCGTTTGTTCTCCAAACGAGTTTTTTGTCGTAATCAGCACCCTTGAGGTCCTTGATTATCTTTTCTTTCCATTCTTTCGTAGAAACCGGTGGAAATGCTTCAAACAGCTTTTCTTTATCCATACGATTTTGTTTTAAAATTTGGTGCAAAATTAAAAGAAAATTATTGGTGGAGAGCCATAAAGGCTAATTATTGTTAACTAATTAACGCTAAATTAGACTGGCTATAAATTAGGAATAATCAACAATCAACCTTATTGTATAATTATCTCACAGTAATTTATAAAATCATGACAATTATATCCGGAATATTTCCCAAATATTTAAATAGCAAGAAATTTAAGACATATTCAGTTTAAAGCAAACCTTCAGTATTATTTTCTAAAATGTGCTTTTACTCTCGATAGCACATGGTACAATGAAGGCACTATAACCAGTGTGAGGAAAGTGGCAAAGCTAAGTCCGAATATTACAGTCCAGCTCATTGGTCCCCAGAATATAGCATTATCACCACCAAAGTAGATCTGTGGATCAAAGTTGTTGAAGAATGAGATAAAGTCAATATTCAATCCCACTGCTAGTGGCATTAGTCCCAATACTGTTGTAATTGCTGTAAGAAGTACAGGACGTAACCTTGTTTTACCGGCAGTAACAATACATTCTTTAGCAATCTCCACAGGCAGGTTCTGGTCTTCAGGGATACCGAGTTCAGCTTTTTTATTCTTCTTAAGCAGACCGATATAGTCAATAAGGACGATGGCATTGTTAACAACAATTCCTGCAAGGGAAACAATGCCAATACCAGTCATAATCACAACAAAATCCATTTTGAATGTGGCAAGGCCTCCAAAGACCCCGATGGTGCTCATTACAACGCTAAACAAAATGATAAGCGGTTTAACAAAGGAATTGAACTGAGAAACAAGAATGATTAGAATAAGAGCCAGAGCGATAAGCATAGCTCTGCTCAGGAATTCCATCGACTCCTGTTGTTCTTCCTGTTCGCCAGTAAACTCATATTTATTACCTGTGGGCATATCATAAGTAGCCATAATCTTTTTCAATTCAACATTTATCTCATTGGCATTGTACCCTTCGAGAACATTTGAATAGATGGTAATCATACGTTTTCTGTCCTTTCGTGTTATGGCACCATATGTTGAGCTGTAGTCGATATCAGCTACAGCAGAAACAGGCACCTGTACTATCTTACCAGAGGAAGCACTGCGGAAAGTGATACGCTGATTGATGAGATCTGAAATATTATACCTGTAATCGTTGGCAAGTCTCATAACTATCTTGTATTCATCCTCACCTTCCTTATAATCGGAAATCTCTTTGCCGAACAGGGATGTTCTTATGGCACTTGCTACCTGTCCTGTTGATAGTCCGAAACGACGTACCTTTTCTCTGTCGATATTTATGATAAACTCTGGCTTACCCACATCCAGGTCTATCTGCAGGTTTTCAATACCAGGGATATTAGCTCTGTTAAGCTCAGCTTTAACATCTTTAGCCACTTCCAGCAGCTGATCGAAATCAGTACCACTTATTTCCAGGTTAATGGGTTTACCTGTTGGAGGCCCTTCATTTTGTTTTTCAACAGAAATACTCAGACCCGGGTACTGGCCTACCATCTCATCGGCAAGATGTTTCATAATTTTGTTTGTTTCTTTGCCATGACGGTACTGGTAGTCTACAAACTGTATGTTCATAAGCCCTTTGTTTGGCTGCCCTCCACGACCTGAGAAGCCCTCATTTTCGCCCACAGCGCCTTTACCTGTTATGGAAAGTACTGATTCGACAATATCCATATCGGGTTTGAGTAATTTATAAGTCTTATCTTCAAGAATACGCATTATGGAGTCAGTAACTTCAATATCGGTGCTAATGGGAGCTTCAACAATTACATTGATATATTTCGGATCAGATGAGGGGAAGAAATTTATCTTCGGGTTTGAACCGAAATAAAACGCCATTGTAAGAAACATTAACAGCACTGTTCCTCCCAGAAGGAAATATGGATTGTATTTCCTCAGAGCAAACCTTACAAATCTCAGGTATTGGTTTTCAAGCCATAGTAATCCTTTTTTCTGGAACCACAAAGCAAGTCGTGACAGGAAAAGTAGGTTTAGAATACCTATAAAGGCGAAAATAACCAGTATCATTCCTACCCAATTTAATTTTATTGAGAAGAAAATTGCTGCCACCACAAGTAATATAGTAATAATAATTAGTGACCGTTTGGTTTTTGGAATAGTTACGTTGGCACCTTTTTTATAGAAATCTGTGAAAATAACAGGGATAATCACCAGGGCTACGAAAAGCGATGATGATAGCACAATTATTAGAGTAATAGGCAGGAATGACATAAACTCACCCATTATACTATCCCAAAAGGCAAGCGGGAAGAAGGCTGCAAGCGTTGTGGCAGTGGATGAGATAATTGGCATCGCCACCTCGCCTGTGGCCAACCGGGCGGCCTTGAGTACGGGATAACCGCGGTGCACATATCTGTATATGTTTTCAGTAACAACAATAGCATTATCTACCAGCATACCTAAAGCCAGAATAAGGGAGAAGAGCACAATCATGTTTATGCGGTAGTCCATTAACCCCATAATCATAAATGATAAAAACATTGACATAGGTATAGCAAAACCCACAAACAGCGAGTTTCGTGTTCCCAGAAACAGGAACAGGATTAGTACAACGAATATTATTCCCATGATAATGCTGTTCTCCAGGTTACTGAGCTGATTTCTTACAATATCAGATTGATCACTGGTTATTGTTACAACAAGATTCTCTGGTATAACATGATTTTCCCTACTTGTTTCCAAAATGTCAAATACCTGTGAGATTGTTGATAGTAGGTTCTCACCACTTTTCTTTACAACCTGAAGAGTAACAACAGGTTGCTCATCAAGATAGGCATAGCTGTCGCGATCTTTAAAGCCATATTCAACGTGCCCTATATCTTTAAGGTAAACAGCATTCCCGTTTTCATTTTTGATAATAATGTTGTTAATCTTCGCAGGATCGTCGAATTCACCAATAATTCTGATGGTACGTCTTATATTACCAAGCAACATGTCACCGCCCGACATGGATACATTCTCAGCCATTACAGCGTTCTCCACATCTCCGAAGCTTATCTGCAGCTTGTCCATTTTAAAAGGATCCAGAATAATTTTAACTTCCTTGTCAGTAATACCCGTAAGATTTACAGTGGAGACTTCCTGAATTGTTTCAAACTCATCCTGCAGTTCTTCAGCGAAATCACGAAGTTCACTAACACTATAGTCGCCTGAGAGATTTATGTTAACAACGGGAAACTCCGAAAGATCAATATCCTCAACAATAGGGTCGAATGGAAGGTCATCGGGTAAGTCACTTTTGGTTTTGTCAACAGCATCTTTAACATCTTGTAATGCATCCTTTATTTCAACATCAGTATTAAATTCAACAAAGATAGCTGAAGCATCCTGGCTTGAAACAGATGTCATTTTTTTAATTCCTTTTACCGACTCTACTTCTTTTTCGATAGGACGGGTTATAAGATTTTCTATGTCAACCGGCGGGTTGCCCGGATACATCGTCTGTACCATTATTGTTGGTATGTTAATCTCAGGAAAGAGTTCCTTGGGTAAACTTATATATGAGTATAGTCCGAAGATAACAGCAACAACAGTGAACAGATATACAGTGTTTTTATTTTTTATTGCCCATGACGATAGCCAGAAATCTCTTTCTTTTAACTTTTCAGGGATGTTATTTTTATTATCCATAACTTGCTTCAGGTTTTATTGTTCAAAAATATCTACAACAAAACCGTTGGAAATATTGTTGTAGCCATCTGTTATAATTATATCACCAACATCAAGACCTTCAATAACCTCTGTGACATCGTTGAACGATCTGCCGGTTTTTATATAATGTTTTTCGGCGATGGTGTTGTTATCAAGAGTGTCGAGCATAAACAGAAACTTGCCTGTCATATCTTCTTTGATAAGGATTGAAGGTACCACAATGGCATTATCAACATTGTAGTCGTTAATTGTAACATTTGCAAGCATGTTGGGTTTGAGAAGATGATTTTTATTCTTTACTTTTATTTCAGCGATAAAGGTTCTGTTTTGCGGGTTGATAATATTACCGATTCTGTAAACAGGCTCGTTGTAAATCAAATCAGGATAAGCAGGGAAGGTTATTGTTACCATGTCTCCTTCATGAATTGCAGATATGTAGGCTTCAGAAAGCTGAAGAGATACCAGCAGGTTGTCGATATTAACTATTTGCATAAACTGCATCCCCGGTGATGCCAACTCTCCTTTTTTCAGATTTATGGTTTCAACAATGCCTTCAATTGGTGATTTAACAAAAGCCATATCACGTTGTGCATTAAGTGACTCCAATCTGTTTGTAAGATTGTTAAAGTTGTTCTTTGCTTCCAGATATTGTATTTCTGATCCTATCTTCTGATCCCAAAGGTTTGCTTGTTTGTTATACACTGTTTCTGCCAGAGTAAGCTGTTCTTTCACTTCAACAATGTTCTTGTCAATAATAACAGTGTTGAGTCTGGCAAGCAGCTGCCCTTTTTTAACTTTGTTACCTTCTTTAACAAGAATGCTAGTAATCTGTCCGCTTATTTCAGGACTGATATAAGCTTCATTAACAGCCTCCATTTCACCGCTTGCCATAAAGCTGTGGTTAAAAGGACGTGTGGTTAGTGTTTCAACTCTCACAGGTACTTTTAGCCCGGTATAGTCGCCTTTGTTTTGTTTTTCCAGTTCGGCAACTTTTACTTTAAGGTCAGTAATTTGTGAGTTGTAATCTCTTATCTGATCGTTGATGTCTTTTTCAGGAGCGGAGCATGATGCTGCCAGCATACCAAGAGATAATATAGATATTATTAATTTTTTCATAACTATTTATTTTTCAGGTGTATTAAATTCATGTAATCTTTGTTTAACAATTTCACGGCCTTTGTCACTGACTATGCCAAAAATATGATATTTGAGTATTTCTGAAAACAAGTTTGTTGTAAGAAACTCTTCATGGGTAAAGAAATCAGAGTCAATAATTGATTCTGCTCTTTGCACAGTAAGACGTGCTATAAGATCAACATTAAGGTCGCTTCTGTATAACCCTTGTTCAATACCTTCACTGGTATTTCGTTTAACAGCCTTAATCATCTTTTCTAGCTTTAGCTTTTGGAATTTTTCGTAAAGATCAGGATAATATTTCTCCAGATCGTAAGCAAAAGCAGGTTTGTGCCCTTTTATAAGTTCCTTTTGAATACTGTGATACATCAGTAACTGATCGATAGCATTCCCATTGAATTTCATTTCCTCAATTTCTTCAAAACGTTGAGAGGAGAGGCTTTCAAGAACAGACTCCACAAGTTTACTTTTGTCTTCAAAATATTGATATAGGGTTTTCTTTGATATACCAAGTTTATGACAAACATCGTCCATTGTTACACCTCTAATACCATAATCGAGGAACATCTTCCCAACTTTCTCAATTATATTTGCGAGTTTTTCTTCCATTCTATTTATGGTATTTAGTTAGTATTTTCTCTAGTTCCTCACCTTTCTGTAACAGGGTGAGAGCAGAATTTATGTATTGATTTTCAGCGTCAAGAAACTGATTGTGAGTGTTTAGCAAGTCGAGACTTGTTGACATCCCTTCGGTATATTTTTGTGCCGTTTTAAGGTATATCTTCTCAGCCGTTTTTCTGTTCTTAGCTTTGTTCTCATATACCATATAAGCGTTAACATACTCACTTCTGGCACTTTTGTATTGGAGTTTCAGCTGTGTTGTTAGTTTTTTCTGCGCAATATTTATTTTCTCGTAGTCAATCTGAGCTTGTTTTACTTTTGCCCAGCGTTGTCCGCTGGAGAAAATTGGTATTGACATAGAAACAGTGAATATTGAGCTCTGAAACCATGGTTTTCCTGATTGAAAGAAATCCCATTCTTCCCGCTGTGCTTGTGTTTGATAATTTAGATTGGCAGAAAGACTGGGCATATATGCTGATTTGGCCAGCTTAACATTAAGCCATCCCAGCTCTTTTTGCTTTATTAAAGAAACATAGTCTGTGTTTTGTTGTACATTAAAAGGGTCAGTAACAATATTTGAGTTATGCCTTTCGGCGATTAAGTCTTCCATGTGGTCAGTTAATATAATACTGTCGTTATCATTAACACCAATGTAAAACTTCAGAAAGGCATTAGCCAGAATAAGTTGGTTTTTTAGATATATATTGGATGCTTCCAGATCTGCAACCAGCAAATCCAATTGATCCACATCAATATCTTCAGCAAGACCGGCTTCATATACTATTCTTGTTTCTTCAGCAAGCTTGCTTGTTATTGTTAGGGTAGAGTCAACAATACGTAGTCCTTCAATTGCTGATAAAACTGAATAATATGAGTTGGAAACAAGTTGCCTTACTTCAATTTTACTTTTAAAGAATGTTGCGTGAGTTTGCTCAAGGTATTTTTTTGCTGCTTGTAATCCAACAATATACTCACCGCTGAACAGCAATTGTGAGATAGAAGCTGCCGCTGCTGCATCGTATTTAGTACCGAATTTTAACTCCATTGTTTTAGACGGGTCCTGGAAATCGGGAATAATCATAACAGGCAACATCATATTGTCGTCGTATGTTATCATCCCGTTAATTTGAGGCAAACCAATAGATGTTGATTCGGTTACTTTCTTTTTTGCTGCTTCGATATCTTTCTCTGCACTCTGTATATCGTAGTTATGCTCCATAGCATAATTAATAGCCTGCTCCAGAGTCATTTTATATGTATCCTGTGCAAATGTTTGCCCTGTTAGAAATAATAACAGTAACGTTGTCAGGAAGAAGTACTTATTCATATATTGTATTTTTTTTGTTTAAAGTCGGCAAAGGTAATAAAATCAAACTCAGGAAACTTAAAATATATTAAAAGTTTATTAAGTTTACTTTATATAATGATTAATCAGATAAAATCATCTAAAAAATTAACGACAAAATAATAATTGGACAGTTGCAGTTATGTTATTTAGATTTTCAATGTTACCTTGTGGTCTTCAGTTGATTTGATATCAATACCTAACACCTGTAGAATTATTGCCTGAAAAGGCATAAGTAAAAGAGTTGTGCTTGTAAGCCTGCTAAGTGTTTCAGGGTGTGTGGTATATAGAAATCTGTATTGTTTGTATCTGAGTTTAAACGAGCTGGGTTTTGAGCTAAAGTTAATGGCAACAGTAACACGTTCATTATCATAAACCCTGTGATACGCAATAATATTATTTTCACCTTTAACAAACGGCTCCCATTCACCTTTCGACAAGGATGGATATTTCTTTCGCAGTTTGATAAGTGATATATAATTATTAAGAATAGAACGGGAATTTTCTGATTCAGTTTTAACATTATCTGTTTCATGATCTGGTGATAAAGGCAACCATGGTTCTGTTTCCGAGAAGCCTGCATATCTGGTATTGTCCCATTGCATTGGTGATCTGGAAGAATCACGACCTTTATAGAAAGGCCATAGTTTTTTCCCCAGAGGATCATTTATTTGTGATTTTCTGAGCTTAATACTTTTCATCCCGAGTTCTTCACCATAATATATAAAAGGAGTGCCTCTGAGTGTTAGTAAAAGAACAGCAGCCAGAAGTGCTTTTTCATTGCTGTAGCTTTTAAATCTGCTTATGCTTCTGCTGAGATCGTGATTGGAAAATACAAAGCATGGCCATCCTTTCTCAGGTAGCTCGGAATAAACGGAACTGATGGAATCGTAATATTTTTTTGCACTCCATCCTTTGAAGAAGAGTGAAAAGTCGAAAGCCATATTAAGACTATCGGTGCCATTTCCCAAATATGAAGCTACCAATTGAGAATCACCCGGGGGTGTATTATATATCTCACCAATCAGGGCTTTTTCAGGATATTGATTTACTATCTGGCGTAGTTTTCGAACAATTTTATACGACTTTGGTCTGTTGCGGCTTAGTATTTTGTTTTTAGGAAATAACAGTTTAATAAAAGATGGATTATTACGATATTTCTTATCTTTAACAATCATATTAATAACATCCAGTCTGAAACCATCCACACCCATGTCAAGCCATAATTTCATCTCTTTATAGATCTGTTTTCTTAGCTCTTTATTTCTCCAGTTAAGGTCAGGTTGCTCCTTGAGGAATGTATGCATATAATAATGACCTGAAGCTTTATCGTACTCCCAGGCACTGCCGCCGAAAGCCGACCTCCAATTGTTTGGAGTAAATCTGTTTTTTCTTCCCTTCTTCCAAAGGTACCAGTCGCGTTTGGGACTATTAACAGATGATCGTGACTCAATAAACCATGGATGCTGGTCAGAAGTATGGTTAAGAATCATGTCCATAATGATTCTTATATTCATTGAATGCGCCTGATGAAGTAATTCTTTAAAATCATCCATATTACCGAAAATGATGTTGATTTTCCGGTAATCTCTTACATCATATCCATTGTCAAGCATTGGTGAATCGTAAATGGGAGAGAGCCATATGGCATCAATGCCAAGGTTGGAGAGATAAGGCAATTTTGAAATTATCCCTTTTAAGTCACCATTACCATCGTTATTGGAGTCGCAAAAGCTTCTGGGATAAATATGATATACAACTCCATGTTTCCACCACATGCTGTCATTATTATTTTCCATATTTATTACTCTACAAGGTTTACATCGGTTAATAACTGATTCATTATTTTTTCGGAGTTATATTCTTTTGCTCTCTCCAGGGCAAATTTTTTCATCTTCTGCTGAATTTCTATGTCTTCAAAAAACCTGAAAACCTTATAAGCCATTTCCTTATGATTTTTAATCAGGTACCCTGATTTATTATGTATTATAATATCTTTCGGACCTTTGTTATTGTATGCAGCCACGGGTGTTCCGCATGACAGAGCTTCAAGGACAACCATACTAAAGGTATCGAATTTTGAAGGAAGCAGAAGGATATCTGCTGAGCTGTATATATCCGGGAGCTGGTTGTGATTAACCCATCCCATGAAAATGGCTTCAGGTATTTTTTTCTTTAATTTCTCCAGATAGGGTCCTGTACCTGCTACAACAAGCTTTACATCAGGGATATTTTCCTTTACGGAGTAAAAGACATTTTGCAGGTCGTTTACTCCTTTTTCTTTGCTAACTCTTCCGGCGTAAAGCATAACAGGGCAGTTGTTGTCAATATTGAAAACATGCTTTTTGTTGGATTCTCTAGGGAAAATATTATCGTCAACCCAGTGTGAAGTATGGTAAACAATTGATGGATTGAGATTCATCTGTTTTCCAGTAAGCCACTTGCGTTGATCAGAGTTCAGCACAAAGATGCCATCGAAGTTATTGTAGAGAGTTCTAAGAATCCTTCTGAGTCTGCTTAGTCCGGATTTCTCCAGACCCAGTGTTTTTTTTGCAAAAACCATCCAGTCGGTATGGATGTAAAAATATGCAGGAATACTAAAGGCATATTTGAGATATAATGCTGCTAAACTCATAGGACCTTCAGTGGACACAATTATACGGTCATATCCTCCATCAAGGAAAAGTTTATGTATTTCCATGAAATTTGGAATGCGTAACGGCTGGGTGGCATAAACAGGCAGATCGATTATTGAAAGAGGCTTTATTACAACAAGGTTAGGTTCAGATTGCAGATTATCACTGGCAATAAGAATATCAATTGGCAGATTGTTTTCACGGACATTCTTTAATACAGACTGTAACACCATTGAAACACCGTTGTTATCTTCAAAAGTATCTGTTAGCCAAAGCATGCGATTAGGGTGCTTGTATTTCCCGGTTAGCTCGGTAAATTTATTCAGTAAAGTTCTTGTATTATACATTACCCTCGCAGAGGTGAAATTGGCAGCAAGAATAAGAGAAGATGCAAGAAAAGGGAAGCTTAAGCCATCGAGGAATTTGTTAATATTAGGTTTTGAGATCTTTTTATTTTGTACTTCATGTTTGTTGTCAAGATAAGATCTCAATTCAGAAGGTAGCTCAAGCTTGTTAACTAGTGTGTTAAGTTCGAAGTCATTAAAATCACCAGCAGAGACCATCTTTTGTATTTTATCCTGAAGTCTGGATGCAAATACTTTATTTAACTGGTTGTTTATTGAATATATGGCGTTGTTATAGCTATTAACAATATCATCCGGTTTAACTTTGTGCGATACAGCTATTTTCTTTGTATCATCAAATACAGGTTTATAAACAGAAGGAATGAACCATTTTTTAGTAAAATGAGGTGAGATACCAAGAAAGCTCTTATGAAAGAGCTCAATAAATTTCATGGTTACTTTATGCTTCCTCAATTCACCGAAGGAGTTAGTAACCAAAAGAGCCAAGAGCTTATCCTGATAAGAACCTTTATGCAGAGCTATACGCATCAGCCCAGGATCTTTGTGATTAAGAGCTATCTGGCAAACATAATCAAGGAAGGCAATGGCCATTTTGTCGCTGTTATTATCTCCACCAAAAGGATAAGTATTACCATTCTTTATGGCATCCAAAGCCAGTTCCGATACTGACTCTTCATCTTTTCTTACACTCAGTCCGTTAATATAAAGCTTCGTTCCGGTTAACCCAGCAAAAATACCCATGTGGCTGTCGGAGCCACCAATATAACTTTTCTTATAAGGATCTTTACAAAAATAGGAGGGCTTGATATCGTATTTCTTTGTGTAATCATCAATCTTTTCCGGTGATAGTGTATTAAGCCAGCTATGCGTAAGAAGGTTCTGCCATGTGTCGCGTTGGCCGTTGATAACCTCAAACCGTTCGAATAAAAGGGCAGTTTTGTTAAAAAAATCCATTGGAGGCATACCCTTGGCGGAATAGAAATATAGTGGATGAGCCCATGCTGTTGGTATATCATTTTCGAGGGCATATTCCTGGAAATAGTAGATATTGTTACGTAGCTTGTTAAGGGTTTTCTCTTGTTTCTGATTAAACCCGTATGCCAATACATGTATGCTGGTTTTAAAATCCGGAACAGTACATGTGAATTCAGCACCAGATAGAATATCGAGACCTTTATCTTTTAATTCCCAACAAGATAGTGCATTATTGTGATTTGTAATGGTAAATGCATTACAACCATTATTTTCCAGTTTTTGTATAAGAGTTTCTGATGGCAGCCATGTTTCAGGAACATTAAGTATTCTGCCTAATATTTCATCAGGTTTGTTACTATTGTAATCATGACAATGTAAATCTATCTTTAATGTGTTTCTGGT
The DNA here is from genome assembly GCA_963676635.1 of Bacteroidales bacterium. Taxonomy (GTDB): domain Bacteria; phylum Bacteroidota; class Bacteroidia; order Bacteroidales; family F082. The sequence continues at coordinate 1,970,534 of OY781105.1, read as the reverse complement.
ATCCAGACTATTGCCGTTTTTAGTCAGATCTTTTAATCCTTCTTGTAACTCCTCGAAGAAACTTGTATAATCATTCTTCATTTTCCCTACATTGATTATTATAAAAAATGTTCAATATTAGGTAGTTGATGGTATACACAGGTTAATTTACTATTACCAATAGTTTATTGTTTGCTTAATTGAATGGCGGTGTGGTTATCTTGAAGAGAATAAGGAGAGTTTTTTTCGTGAAATCCTGTCTTCTTGTAAATCTTTACTTCCAATTACAACAAGTGTCACCAACACTTACCACAAGTGATATCACTTCTTTTCACTTGTGATAACAGTTGGTTTCACTTGTGATAATGCTTGCTCGAACAAGTGATAATTTTCATTTTGATAATGAAACTCCCCTCTGTAAGAGGCATAAAATCCATCCTTGGTCTGCCTACTGGCGGATTCAATCCCTATGAACAAAATAACTCAATCCCGGGCAAATAGCCCCTTGTATGTTAATTATGTAAAATTATGGAGGATAAAGCAACTTCTTATGAATAACACATGCCTGGTATAAAACATCAGCCTCCGTTATTTCAGTAGCGTTAAATTTATCGAAAGAAAGAAAAAAGCCACAATCCATAAACTTATCAATATCATTCGAAGCGCCATCGAGGTCTAAGCTGTGGCGGTTCCACGTGTTTTGTTCCATACCACGTGGACGTATAAAAACCTTTATATTGTCAAAAATTGAAAGTGTATCTAATGAATATCTTGTTGTTAAAGTCAAGGATACTACATCACTCTCATAAGATACCATTGAGAGATTGAGTTTTGATTTTAGCTTATCACCATTCATTTTTTTAGAATAGCATGAATAAATAACCATACTAATGATCATGGTAATTACCAGATAAAAAGAAGCATATATGACTTTATATTTCACTTGCGTAAATATCAGTTAATAATTGAGTTTATCATCGGTTAATAAGTACTTTTATAAAAATAACTCACAGCAAATTTACAATATATTTTCATACAAATTACAGTGTTGACAGGCCTTGTCCGGTATTGTCCGCATTTGTCCGCTTTTTATTTTTATGAGTTTTCTCACTTTTTGACTACCCTATAGGAATCACTATTTTAATGTCTCAAAATCAGATAGATGTTTAAATAGTGATTTTTGTCAATTTTGAGAAAAAAATGACTATTTTCAATTGCATTTTATATCATTCGAATAGATTTTAGAAGTGTTAACCCCATTTTCAAAAAAACGCATAAAATCCAAAACGTGACGCAAAAGATGTTTCTTTGCAAAAGATCTGTCACCCTCTACAATCCCCGTCAATAAAGAGATACAAGCCGTCAAAAAGTAATTTTGTGTAGGTGTGTAGGTAGTTTTCATATTGTGGAAGACTGTTTTTTGGGGTTATAATATATACGTAGTATATATTATAAAACTTAATAACGCGCAGGACAAACAAACAAAATTGCTAATATTTATAGTAGCTACTGTCACATCTTACACACATTTTTTTATTGCACTGAAATCTAATTAATTACTGATGACGATAGAATTTAAATTATCCTACACACATCGAAATTTCCGAAAAATCCGGTACCCCCCCCTCAGCTTATCAAAAAGTGCCAATAATACCGTCTTAAGAAATTCAATTTTGAGTTAATATTTTATTGTTGAAATCACCAAATAAAAATCTTTATAAAAAAAATACCGGACAAATGAAGACAATACCGGACAAGTGCGGACAATACAGGACAACGCCTAGAAGATGTGTATTTTGCAGTATTTATTTGCGTATCTTTGTGCCATTATTAACATTATCCAAAATGAACAATAATCATAACATTAGAAGTATTAATCAGCCTGAAAATTATCCAAAAGCAGATGCTTTTATTGAGCTTAACAGCACTCAAGAATTGGGAGATCATGTAACATGTTTTTGTGTGGAGAAGAAATACCCGCTATGTAATGTTAATGCGGAATGCAAGATGCTTAATAATTATTCACCGCCGAATAAAAGACAATCGCATGTAAGCAAAATAAACTTTGAGCAAATAATCAATCCTTTAGATGAAAACTAATAAAAAGTATACAATACAACACAAATTAGGGAGAATAAAAACACTATTTTTACACGAACGTTGGTAGCAATGCGAAATCCCACCGCACATTTAAGCACTTTTGGTTATTTCTTGAATAATAAACTAAAGAAGACCATAAAATAAAAATCAAAAAATGTATAAATTATTGCCAACACAAAAATTCATTTAGACTTTCTAGTATTTAAAATGTATTTCGTGTCAGAAAAAAGATATGACTCTCAACAATTTTTCAATTTAATTTCATAAATTTAAAGCCTCATAGTTTTAACTTGTAAAAACAAGTATTATGAAACATTTATTTAAAAAATTAGCACTTATTGCATTAATTCCATTACTTTACTTTTCTTATTCTTCAAAAGCTCAGACAATACAAATTGATAGTACGCTTACGACAAATACAGAATTGTATCCATTTGGCTCATCAGGAACTACTTATGGAGTTAGTGTAAGTGGCAATATTATTCTGCATTCAGACACTAGTATGGTTCGTATTATACTAGTTGATAATCAATTCAATGAATTAATGGTCTATGAAGCTTACAAACTTATAAATCCAGATAGTAACATCACTATTTCCAACGAATGCGACGAAACATGTTATTCGAATGGATTTGTTCCATATTCATTAGTTATCGAGATTTCTGATGCCGCAATTTATCTTGATTACATTAATCTAAGTAGTACTTATGCTCCTAATTCACAAGCTCTACAAGACCAGGCTAAGTTAAATATAGAATTACAAAAAGTAGCCAATATCAATGCTATGATAAACAATCATAACATGTTATGGTTCGCTGACACTAATGAAATCTCCCAATTAAGCTATATGGAGAAAAAAAGCCTGTTTGGTGAAAATTATAAAATGCTTGGATTGGACTATTATGTAGGAGGATTATATGACCCGGTGCCCAATGTGATAAGACAGATAGATAACTCTGACTTAATTCAGGAATGGGATTGGCGAAATAGACATGGAGCAAATGACCCAACAAAAGGCAATTTTTATTATAAAAACAGCGACAATGGGAAGCAAGGCTGGATGACAAAAATAAAAAGCCAATATGAAAGAGAAGATTGTCGGCAACTATGCTATATTTATGCTCCATTAGGATCATTAGAAGCTGTAGCAAATTTATATTTTAACGATAGAGTTCATCGCGATTATGACTTATCAACTCAACATGTTTTAGATTGCAATACTTTTGGTAATGGAGATTGTGACGGTGGCTTCCCCATAGATGTTATGAAGTTCATTCGTGTTGGGTCAGACGGTACAGGAACTTATAAGGAGCCTGTATGTTACCCACCAGCAAATGGTCAATTCAGTTGTAATCCAAGTACACCAACTCCTTATGACATTAGTTTTGATTATTATGATTGGGAAAACTATAACTCAGCATCAAAAATTTCTGAAATTAAGAAAAAGTTGATTGAGTACGGCCCTATGAATTCAACTTTAGCTCCATTTTTTAATTCACCTGGAGGACATGTAATGGTAATGACAGGATACGGAAGAATTGAAACTGGTGATATTTATCATAAAACTAATAGTGGTGAAACCGTAACAGTAGATGATAGTAGTCCATATATTGGTTATACTTATTGGATTTTCAAAAATAGCTGGGGTGAAAACTGGGGCGATAATGGTTACTTTTATCATATTGATGGCTATGATGTATTAAATCCAACAAGTTTAGCTATACCAACTCCAAATTATTACATAGATACACCGATAAAAGATCTGTTGCTTACAACTCAAGATGAGCCATCTTGCTATGATTTAGATAATGATGGGTATTACAACTGGGGTATAAGGGAACAAAAATCCAATAATTGTCCCTCATGCCCTGACGAACCGGATAGTGATGATAGCGAATCTCGTCTGGGACCGTTTGATGACAACTACTACAGCATACCAGTGAGACCAATAATGAGAGTCGAAGAAAATGGCACGTTCCTACCTGATAACAGCTATTATACTTTCTATAATAGTGACTTATTGCCTAATGAGCAGGTTACACTTACTTTTACCATATCAAACCCTGGTAATGCTCAGCTAAACCTTGTTGAACCAACAGTACTAAACGAAAATATTCAGCTTAACAATACATATGATTTTTATCTTGAACAGGATATTCTTGATCATAAGCTCCAAATGGAAACAGGAAGTACAACTTTTAAAATTACTTTTACTCTTAATGGTCCTCTAACTGAGGAGGTAATAACATTGGTAACAATCCAAATGGATGAACCTGATATGGATGATTTTAGTTTTACCCTTGTTTTTGCTGACTGTGAACAATCTGCCTCTACATTATATATTTACCCCGGGATTACTTATTGGAACGGTTCAAATAACCAACTGATTTTTGATAATGTTTTAGTTCAGGCTGGTGCAACACTTATAATAACAGGAGATTATGCTTTTGGGCCGGATGCTAACATATTTATTGAAGAAGGGATAGATTTAATTGAATCAAAGATTAATGGTGGAATAGTCATTATTGATGGAGGAAGTATTACATCAGTTTGTAGCACATGGCCTGGAATTGATGTATGGGGAGATAAGACAAAAACACAATATTATGACCTTGAAAACCCAAGCCAGGCCCAACTCTATCAGGGCTTAATCAAAGTTATAAACGGTGGAGAAATAAGCAATGCCGAGGCTGCAATAGAAACAATCAAGTATGTGAATAACGAACCTGACCTTACAACTTCTGGAGGAATTGTTTATTTTAATGATGGAAAAATTACAGATTGCCAAAAAGGTGTAGTATTTTATCCCTATAAAAACTTTTACCCAACTATTAACAACCCACAGTTAAATTGGAGTGTGTTTTACAAAAGCAGCTTTTTAAATACTAATATAACCCCTGATAATCAAATATTTTTTAATGGAGTTGATGGCATTAGTGTTTTTGGTTGTAATTTTGAAAACAAACGTCCTGATTTTAATAACCCCTTTTTTAAAGTATCAGGCATCGAAAGTATTAACAGCGGTTTTACAGTTACTGATTACGATTTCCCTTACCCTTCTGAAGAAACTTTGAACTCAACTTTCAAAGGATTTAACTACGGAATTTACGCTAGAACAGATGGAATCCCAGTTCCACAAAATTATATCTTTATTAATTCGTCAGTGTTTGAAGATAATAAAAGAGGTATTTACCTCCAGACGGTTGAATACCCCAAAATAATAAATAATGAATTTATCGTAAGAAACAAGTACTCAATATTCGATGAAGACTTTTCAGGATACAAAATGGTTGGATTGTATCTTGATGAAAAAACAACCGGATTTACGGTTGAACAAAATAGTTTCTTTAGTAATGTATATTATGAAGATTTATCAAACAGAGAATGTTATGGAATAACTATTAAAAATTCTGGTGAGTTATATAATGAATTGTATAATAATACTTTTAACAACTTATTGGTTGGTATTGAAGCATTAGGTACAAACCGTGGTGATGAATCTGATGTAGGCCTTTGTATTAAGTGTAACGATTTCTCAAGTGTATTAACAGATATTTATGTCTGGCATACTGATTACCCTGTTGGTGAAAAAGAAGGAATAGCGAAACAACAAGGCGAAATAGCTCCTCTCCCACCACCTGGAGAGGATTATTCTCAAACTTTTGCCGCCGGTAATGTTTTCTCAACAGAAACCGACCTTACAATCTCAAATTATTCAAATGATCAATCATGTTATTCGATTGATTATACGTATCATGGTATTGTTGGTGATTTTAAAGTCAAACCTAAACCAACCGATCCTATACAACCAACAGATCATATCAAATTAAATCCTGATATGTACGTCCAATACGAATCAAAAGAAACCGCATGTGCTTCAAATTATGGAAGTAACGGAACTGATGTAGTTGTTGCAAAACAATCGCTTACTGTTGAATCAGAAAATGTAGTAATTTATAGCGATACCCTGGATATGCTGGTTGATGGCGGTAATACAACCGGGCTTAATCTCGATGTTGTTACTTCCACACCACCCCAGTCAATGGCACTCAGGCAACAATTATTAAATGAATCACCGTATTTATCCGATACTGTTATGAGTTCGGCAATTGATAAGGAAAATGTACTTTCCAATGCCATGCTCCGTGATGTACTTGTTGCTAATCCACAATCGGCAAAGTCGCCTTATTTAATAGGTTCTATCTCCAACCGGAATGTTCAAATGCCCGGCTATATGATGGACGAAATAATGAAGGGCACCAGTATTGAAGGGGGTAAGGATATTCTTATAAATAAGCTTTCGGTTCATAGTACTGCCCGTGACAAAGCCATGAAACAACTAATGGCACATTATATTTCTGATACATCAAATATCTCAGATTCACGCGACAGTATTATTTCTATACTTCAAAACAGTCAATACATAAAGCCACATTACCGGCTTGTTGGCCTTTATCTTGCCAATAATGATTCACTCGCTGCATTTACTGAACTTAATAATTTGGAGACCGTTTTCAATTTAAATGATAATGAACAAATTGAACATGATTTGTTTGTCGATCTGGCTGAAATACAGTGGGAATTATCAACAAATCCAGTACCGCAGGACAGTTCATTTATAACCGAACTATTTAATATTGCAGCGAATTACAAGACTGCTCCGGGAATATATGCACAAAATATGCTTATTTCCATGAAGCTTATCGAATACGATGAACTTGTTTACACTCCGCAAAACCTTAAAATCGTACCCATATTTAGTTATAATACTGACGGTAATGAAATGGATTCGTTTTTAAAGATATTTCCAAATCCTGCCAATGATTATTTTACTGCGGAAACAAAAATTACTTACGACTTTAAGGAAGCAAAGATCAGGATTTCTACCCTTGAGAATAAAATTATTGATAATGTTTCACTTGACAGAAAGCGTAACCAGCTAATAATACCGGTTTCAAATTATACTTCTGGTACTTATTTGGTACAACTTATTGTTGATGGTGAGAATTGCACAACAAAAAAACTCGTTATTACAAACTAACAATCATGAAAAAAATAATATCAATACTTGTTATAGTTTTATTTGCAATTCCTATATTTTCACAAAGCAGATGGGTACGCTCATATCTCGAAGATGAAAACCCAACCCGTGGAAATCTTGTTGTATCATATGATAAAGGTTATTTGATTACCGGAAGAGTTGAACCAAACTATCCAAGGAACATTTATATGATAAAAACCGATATCAATGGAGTGGTACTTTGGCAAAAAATGTTAGGGGATGCATATAATGTTATTCTTCCCGGAGGTAGTGCTATAACTAGTGAGGGAAGTATTTATTTTAGTGGTAGTTATGGTGTTGTTGGTGCATACGGTGATCCGTTAATCTTAAAACTTAATAGTTGCGGTGAAAAAGAATGGTGCTACATATTTCCTACTGATGGTTATCATGATTATGGAATGGACTGCTGTATAACACCGGATAATGGAGTAGCATTTGTAATGATTATGACAGGTGAATATGGGGTTAAGGACAGAGTTTGTTTGGCACGTTTTTCTTCCAATGGTAACTTTTTGTGGAAACAATGTTATAATCTTCCAGATACGGTTGCTATGGGAAATGAACTGGCATATTTTGTTATATCAACCCCCGATTCGGGATTTTTGATTTCAGGAGATTGTTATTACTCAAACCCTGAGGATTCATTATCCTATTTGAGCCCGTACTATATAAAAACTGATTACAATGGAGATTTGGAATGGTACACTATTGCAGGGTTTCATCCTTATGATGTTCCTGGTGAAGGACGCCAAACTGTGCTAAGCCCTGATAGTAATTACTATTATTCAGGAATTATGCATGATTTCTGGGATACAATAAACTATGGTAAATCGGCACCGGCCATACTAAAAATGGACATGCAGGGCAATGTGGTTGATGTTTATGATATAGCCACTCCAAATACCCTTGGAACAATAAGCAGTTTAAAGTTTTTGTCGGATACAACAATTGCAGCAGCAGCAGTTTGGGGGCCATGGAGTGGTCCCGGTGGCCCAGATATGAATAAAAACGCTGTTATAATCGATACTCTGGGTAATATACTTGAGCAAACTGTTTTTATTGAATCAAACTGGCCTGCTTTAACAGAAGTTACTCACGATAAAAAAATACTGTATTTTGTTGAGGATGTTGATGAAAACAGCAAGTCAGATGTTTACCTTTTTAAACTAAACCAACAATTGCAAAGCGATACTGTTTATAACCAATGGTATAATTACGATAGTTTGTGTCCATATCAGGTTACAAGCGATACAATACCGATTGAAGGATGTGGATTGATTGTTGGCACAGAAGATCAGCGTATTGTAACATCGAACCGCAACTATTTTTTAAAAATATTCCCAAACCCTACTAAAGATAAATTCACAATTGAAAGTAATGTAACTGGTACAGTTGGCACAATTGTAGAGATATATGATTTATATGGAGTAAGAATTAAGATATACAAATTAAATGTTGGTCAAAACAGAATAGAGATAGATGTAAGTAGTTGGGTTAATGGATTATACCTGATTCGCGTTCTTCACAAATCAGGGATTGTTGAAAAAGGTAGAATTATTGTTCAGTAGCAGGGTGAGATATTTTTTTATTGTCACAATAACCTTGGCTTCGATTACAAGCACACTGCCAGGTCGCACTAAAAGCCTACCGCCTATTCTATAACTTGACAAAAAGTATGTCTGTCCAACCATACAGAAAATAAAGCCCGGTTGCTAATAACTAAGTATTAAACCTCCACGCAGTGCAAAGCATGAATCAGATGTTGACGAATTGAAAATCGGTGTGGTCAAACTGATTTTATGTATAGGAATTTTATTAGTTGGGTTATTAAGCTTCAGTGATTTGTTCTGATCAATCAATGGTTTTCGTTATTTCTCCTTCTCAATAAACCCTTCCACAGCTCTCAGGTTGTTTTTAGCATCTTTAAATGATGGGTCGATTTGTATTGCAGATTTAAGATATTGTATTGACTCTTCGTAGTTCTTTTGTAAAGCCAGGCAATAACCAATATTGTTATATGTTTTGGCGAGATTTATATCGTGAGCCAGTAGGTAATTGTATATAGATGCATCATATCCGGAAAGATTATTCTTATATGATTCACTTTCTATTTCTGTACTTATTTGCCTGTATTCTTGCGTTGTGTCGGAAATTGATTGTTCTTGCACAATAAGCATTGATTTATATGCATTCTCGATGGTCCTTTTGTTATCGACGGCTTTTATGAAACACGCTATTGCTTTATCCAGATTATTGTTTTCCATATATAGCCTGCCTGCTCTCTGATAATCATCTTCGGGATTTGCTGAAGCATCTGCGGCAAGCAAATAATATTTAATGGCTTCATCAGTTTTGCCGGTGTTTTCATAAATATTTGCAAGATTGAAATAAATAATATCCGGATATTCAGGATCCATTTCCAGTAATCTGTTAAAAACAATAATAGCTTTGCTGTATTGTCCTGATTTCTGGTATGCAATACCAAGATTGGCAATGGCTTTCTTTAAATCAGGTACAATTTTTAGTGCCTGAATATAATTGCTTATAGCTGATGGATATTGTTTGTTTTTTAGGAAATTATCGCCCTTATCACTAATAGATCTTGCTTCAACGTCTTTCCCTGGTTCCGATAATTCTTTAAGCCATGCTGGTTGAATTAGAGTAAGTACACCAAATATTATCAATATCCCCCAGACAGAGTATATGGCAATGGAAATTATTTTGTTCTCAGTACTTCGCATCTTAGTTGTTATGATAAATTAGAGTTGGCTTTTTGTTTTCACTTACAAGCTGATTATACTTCATAATAGCTTGTTCATTTTTTAATATAATAACCTGTTGCCCTTTGTTCTTTTTAGTGTTGTAAACAAACTGTGTTGTTTTATCTTGGGGAAATCCTTTACCGCCCTGACCTTCACTGCCACTGGCGATAATAAGTATATCATCGGTATGATCCAATATCGTTTGTTGATCTCTCACATAAAACACCTCTTTTTTGTCAACAGGGCGCACCATACCATCCGGGAAAATCATTATATCAAAATAGTACAGAGGAAGTCCCTTATATAATAAGGTGTGGTTGTTGATGTATTTTAGTCCTGAATTGCGATTGGCTATGGAGCTGAATACTAACACTCCCACAATTGCAATCCCGGATGATATTATAATAATCCGAGGTATCTTAAACTGACTTAAATGAATAATCAGGAAAACTATCGTAAATATCAATAATGAAATAAACGTAGCTGACAATGAGAATGTAGTATCAGTGAGTATTGAAGCCGTTACCATAAATATATAAGCTAGGATAAACTCAAACACTAGTAATGAAAACGGATTTTTAAAATAGTCTTTTAATTTTCTTTCTCTTATTTTCCAGTTGCCTTTTAAGATATCTCCATTCCTTAGAATAAAATAAACAAAGAAAATACCAATCATCACACCCCATACATCTTTACTAATATCTCCTATATCGAATATTCTGCTTGAAAGAGGTATCTGTATTGCTTCATCGAAGGTGGACGTCAGTAAGGCAATAACAAAAGTATATTTGATAATTTTTGAATCAGATGCATTTTTATCCTTTAACGCACGATAATTCAGGAAAGCGAAAATGGAGTAAGCAAAATAATGCCAGTTATACTGAAGCTCGTAATACTCGTGGTTAAAATAGTAGTCGGTAGATTTCTGACCTACCCAGAACAGAAAGATGATAATTATCCATCCGATAATTCTGTTAAAGGTTAATTTCTTTCTGAGAGTGATCAGCAAAACGATAACCAGTGTTGCTGCAAGAGTAACTGTTAGTGGTATTTCTGTTCCCGACAGGGAATATTTAACAAATGACAGTTCACCAATTGCCGACTGGAGATAGTTCTGCAGCATCAAAAAAGGAGTCGCTATTAGTAGCAGTACGTATAGTAATCTGTGCGTTCCTGGTGAAAATAGTATGCTTTCACTCTTATTCATGCAACAAAAATAAAAAAAATGAAGTACGACGAGGTTAACGGGATGTTAGTTTTGCGTTATAGTATTGAGTTTGGTTGAAAATTACAAAGCGACGCAAATACTGAATTTAAAATCCAAAAAGCTACCTGCACCATAGAGATACCACCAGGTATTGCTTAAGTAATAAGTAGATTCGTAATAAGATGGCCCAAAAGTATAACTGGTAGGAACATCCATAGGAAGGTATCTTAAGCCAAAGTACAGATTTATAGATATCCTGTTTGTTCGTGGTAAGAAAGAATAATAGCCAATCCCTGCTCCAAAACCGATAGGATTTATTGACTCTTTCGTTGATACGTTGTCTCTGTAATCAGCACGATAATAGTATACAAGTGGATTGAAATCAAATTGGCTGACAGTAAATTTACCCTGTGCATAAACTCCTTTTCTGCTTTTATTCGATAAATAGTATCTGTATATAGCTGAAATCTTGTATCCCTTATACCTTGAATCTTTTGTGTACAAATTAACCTGATAGCCATTATAAATACCTACTCCCTCAACTCCCACCGCATGCTTGCGATTAATTAATCTCAGATAGTACATGCCAAAAGCTCCATTTGCCAGCTGATTGATGTTTATTCCTATCCTGTTGCGATAATTACGCCATGCAGTATCCCATTTTACAGGAATCTTTCTATTAAGTTTTACTTCGAGAGATTCTTTTTTCTTGTAGTCTCCAATATAAACATTTTTGGTTTTGAATTCTTCCGACTGGAATGATATACTATCTGCACTGCCCGGTACTATTGCCAGATAACCACCGTCAAGTTTCGAATATGAAAGTTTTTTATTATCTGCAATAATTGAGATACCCGGAATTTTTTTGCTTCTTTGTTTATCAAAAACTTTTCCCTCAAGGTAAACATTATTATCGAAGCGGTAGTAACATAATGTGTCCAGTTTGATATTTTCAGGATATAGGAAAATCTTTTGCGGCAATCCTTTGCCTACCTTATTAACAACATGTATTTGTTTATAATACCCCGGTTGTTTAATAACCAGAGTATCGTACCCTTTGGATGATTTATATATTCTGAACCATCCTTTTTTATTGGACATATGGACAGTCGTTGAGTCAGGCATTAAAAATATATGGGCATTTTCTACAGGCTTATTGGTGTTGTAATCATAAAGCCTACCTTTAATTACTTGCCCGCTTGCCAGAGTAGCGGTAATCAGTATAACAAAAATAATAGTTAACTTTTTCATTAGCAGGTGTGTGATTACATTAATAATTTCACAATATTTGTAAGTTCGACGAAGTTTTCCGGTGATAATTGCTCGGCACGCATGCTAAAGTATTTATGGTCAGCCTTACTGATATCTGAAATCAGTGGTCGCAACGAGTTTTTCAAAGTCTTTCTGCGGTGATTAAAAGCAGCTTTTACAGTAGATACAAACAGCTTCTCATCACAATCAAGTTGTTGTTTGTTGTTTCGCGTCAAGCGGATAACAGCTGATTTAACTTTTGGCGGAGGATTGAAAACATTTTCATTGACAGTAAAGCAATATTCGATATCGTACCATGTTTGGAGTAATACACTCAGAATACCATATGTTTTATTACCATGAGGAGAGGCAATACGTTCAGCTACTTCTTTCTGAATCATTCCAACAACAACAGGTATCTGATTCCTTAGTTCAATAACCCGAAAGAATATCTGGCTGGATATATTGTACGGGAAATTCCCGATAAGGGCAAAATCAGAAGTGGTGACTGCACTGATATCCAGTTTAAGAAAATCATGATTAAATATTTTTATTCTGCTGTCGCTGAAGTTATCATTAAGATATTCAACAGATTCATCATCAATCTCAATAAGATTAAGTTCGTTAATAGCATTCCTTTGCAGAAGCGGCTGTGTTAACACGCCTGTTCCAGGCCCCAGTTCGCACACAACGGGCATATCAGGAAGACATCCTGCTATTTTATTGGCGATATTTTTATCAGTAAGAAAGTGCTGCCCGAGATGTTTCTTTGGTTTTACCATTTATTGATACTGTATTTACAACAGGTGGCAAGTTAGTAATTTTTTATGCACTTACAACCAGACTTTATTTCAATCTGTTATTTCTCTGTATTTTTTTCGTGCCTTGCCAGCGTAGATGCTGTCTGGATAATCATTCATTAATATAAGATACAGTTCTTTGGCTTTATCATTATTATTAAAATGTATTCTTTGTAATTCAGCTTGTTTGAAGAGTGCGTTATCAGCTTTTATGCTGCCGGGATAGCTTATTATTAATGAATTATATATAGAATCGGCAGCTTCATAGTCGTGTATCAGATTGTAAATATCTCCTTTTTTATAAAGCGCAAATTCCATGCTGTAATAGCCTGAAGGGTTTTTCTCAATCTGGTCGAGAAGTCTGAGTGCTGAGTCATATTTACCCTGATAAGCATAAAGGTCAGCGCCTGCAAAGGCTCTGAGATTTAATCCAAGAGTATCTTCTTCCTGCATATTCTTAATAAACATAGACAGCTCGATAGCGTCGTTTGATATGAGTTTAGAGGTTGATGATTTAAGAACATCCAGTCGTGTATTAGCCCAGTCGAATTCGCCGGAATAATAGAAGATTTTGGCATTACGCAGCTTGGCTTCATGGCCAACAGGCTCGTTCTTCATTGATGACTCAACCTGTGAATAAAGGAGTGATGCATCCCATAGCTTTCCTGTAATTAGAAGAATATCGGCCAGCTCAAGCTTAAGCAGAGCTTCCTGCTTATTTGCTGTGGGTGATTTTCCGGATGCTGTATAGCCTTGCATTTGCTCCAGAGCTGTGTTAAGCATTGCCATTGCTTCATGGCTTTGGTTTAGCTTTACAGCAGAAATGTGGGCTGCATTTAATACTACATCCGATGTTATTTGATTTACTCCGATATTATTAATGATTTCAATACCATCTTCCTGAATTTTTTTGTAATCCTTTATAGTGGCTTCGGGATTTTCATCCATTAGCTTTACAGCAGAGACATAAGATCCTGTAACAGCTTCCTGATAATATGGGGTGTTGTTGCCTTTGTCAGCCAAATAGTTGTATGCCTCACTACTGACAGAATAATTGTAGTTGGCCATGGCAATTTTTGCCAGTTCCAGAATTATAAGGTCGCTGTTTCCAAACCTTCTGTCCATTGCAACAGCCTGACGGTAACCCATAGTAAAATCCCTGGTCTGTAATGAATACCACATAAGCATCTCGGCCATAGTTTTGTTTTCCGGGTATTGCTGGGCGTAGGTAAGTAATTCCTTTTTAAGCATATCACTAAGATTGGAATTTACATCCATTCTCATAACATACTGTAACCGGGATTTTACCCTTTGCATATCAGTAGGTACATTAAGCAAATGATCAAGATAACTGGTGAACATATCCTGATAATTTCCTGAATAAAAGTAGGCATTAGCTATTTCCATTGCATAGGAATAGTTATTAGTGGCACTAAGTTGTGCTTTCTTTAGTACTTCCACTGCAAGGTCAGTATAGCCTTTCGACTGCAATGCCGAAGACACGATAATTATCTTGTTCTTGTCACCCGGAAGGTTATCAATAATATTATTAAGTATCTTTAACGCTTTCTTATTGTTACCCCCCAAATCAATTGCATAAGCTTCATCAATAGCAGCTCTGTAATTTCCTGCATAACGGCGTTTTTGTTGTTTGGCAATTTTCTCTGCTTTTTTGTATTCCTGTAATTTAATCAGGCACATATAATAATAGGAGTAATAGTAGTTACTGCCTTTTTCGTTATGTAACTGGTCGAATAGCTCGGCAGCTTTTTTATAATCCTGCTTTCTGTAATATTCCATTGCCAGCTGCTCGCGCGAATCTTTTTTCTTTTTTTGAATAAGATTATTGCTATTGATAAGCTGAGCATTATTAGGGTTAGGCGGGTTATTTTGTGAGATACCCGTTGCCGTGAACATAATAATGCCCGGAATAATTATAAAATATTTTACTAAAGCGTTCAAATACCTGATTAGTTAATGAATTCAAATCCTGCATAGCTTTGTAGTGCCTCAGGTATTTTTATGCCGTTTTCCGTTTGGTTATTCTCCAGAAGAGCAGCAACAATACGAGGAAGAGCAAGAGCGCTACCATTAAGAGTATGCGCCAGTTGAGTTTTGCCATCTTCTCCTTTAAAGCGAAGTTTCAACCTGTTAGCCTGAAAAGTTTCAAAGTTCGACACAGAGCTAACCTCGAGCCATCTTTTCTGTGCTGCTGAATACACTTCAAAGTCGAATGTAAGAGCAGAAGTAAAACTCAAATCGCCGCCACAAAGTCGTAAGATACGGAAAGGAAGCTCCAGCTTACGCAGTAGGTTGCTAACATGGTTCTTCATCTCTTCTAGTGTATCATATGACTTCTCAGGATGTTGTATCTGTACAATCTCTACTTTGTCGAACTGATGAAGTCTGTTAAGTCCACGAACATCTTTGCCATATGATCCTGCCTCTCTGCGAAAGCAATTAGAATAAGCTACATTCATAACAGGGAAGTCTTTTTCTTTGAGAATCACATTCCTGTAGATATTTGTTATAGGTACTTCTGCAGTAGGGATGAGATACAGGTCATCTTCACTGGCATAGTACATCTGGCCTTCTTTATCAGGAAGCTGTCCCGTGCCAAATCCTGAGTCTGCATTAATAAGCAAAGGTGGTTGATATTCCAGATAACCTGCTTTGAGGGCTTCGTCGAGGAAAAAGTTGATAAGGGCTCTTTGAAGGCGTGCTCCTTTACCACGATAGAAAGGGAATCCTGCACCAGTTACTTTACTGCCAAGGTCAAAGTCGATAATCTGATATTCAGAAGCGAGTTCCCAGTGGGGTTTGGCATTGTCATTTAGAGCGGGTATTGTACCCTCTTCAAATACAATCTCATTATCTTCATCAGATTTACCAGCAGGAACCGAAGGGTGAGGTATGTTTGGAAGCTCAACAAGCTTATTGTTTAGCTCGTTAATAATATCATTCTGTCTTTGCTCAAGTTCTTTGGCAAGTGTTTTAAGTCCGGTAGATTGTTGTCTGGCTTCTTCTGCTTTCTCTTTCTCCCCGTTTTTAAAATACATCCCAATTGTTTTGGCAAGTTTGTTGGCTTCGGCAAGTGTGTCGTCAAGTTTCTTCTGTGTTTCGCGACGTTCTTCATCAAGACTGATAACACTGTCAACAATCTCTTCAGCCTGAAAATTTTTTATTGCCAGAAGTTTAATAGTTTCTTCCCTGTTGTTTCTGATATAATTTAACTGTAGCATATTCTGATATTTTTTGCAAAAGTACGGATTATTGGGTTCAAAGTTAAGTTCAATGTTCAAAGTTTAAGCATTGAACACTAATAGCATCCTCAACACAAAAAGCCCGGACTGAAATCAGCCGGGCTTAGTGTTATATTTTTTAAATCAGAGTTAGTTGCTCTCTGTTTCTACAGGAGAGATATTAACAATTGATTTATTATTTTTACCTTTTTTGAATTCTACAATACCATCGGTAAGAGCAAAAAGAGTATGATCTTTTCCCATTCCAACATTAAGGCCCGGATGGTGAACTGTACCTCTTTGACGTACTAGTATATTACCGGCAATAGCGCCCTGTCCGCCAAATATTTTCACACCTAACCTTTTGCTATGAGATTCGCGTCCGTTATTGGAACTACCCATTCCTTTTTTATGAGCCATCTTTTTAGTATTTTAAGCCTGCAGTACAGGACGGATTAAACAGTAATTTTTTCTATCTTAACTTTACTTAACTGAGCACGAAAGCCGTTTGATTTCTGATAACTTTTTCTTCTCTTCTTTTTGAATACGATAACTTTATCGCCTTTGAGATGTGAAATGATTTGAGCATCGATAGCAGCACCTTCAACGGTTGGTGTACCAACTTTTACCTCACCATCATTGTCAACAAGAAGAACTTTGTCAAACTTTACTTTATCTCCTTCTTTGCCTTCCAGTCTGTTAACAAACACTTCCTGACCTTGTTCAACTTTAAACTGCTGGCCGGCTATATCAACAACTACATACATGTTCAATATTCTTTAATTAGTTTCCTCCAAAATTTGGAGGGGCAAAATTACAAAAAAATTGTAATTAACAAACAATTGTTGCTAATTTTTTTTAAGACCTGATATTTTTTGTTTGATATTGTTAATCAAAGTATTTACAGTTCCTGAGTTAACCATTACTACTCCTGATAAAATAAGAATAAACCATATAATATAGGAGGCCTTGAAGATTTCTCCGTCGATTATTCCCCAGATAATTGCCACTACCGGTATCATATAGGTAACAGAAGAGGCAAAGACTGCGCTCGACATTTTTATCAGTTTGTTAAATGCCATCATTGCAATTCCCGTTCCTACAACAGCAAGTATGGTCATATATCCTAAGCCAAACATGGTTCCGGGTACATTTACTATTTTATAAGGTATATCTGAGAAAAATAATACATACAGCAGGGATGGTACTCCTACATAAAAGAAGCTAAGGGATGTAATAGTTACAGCATCTATATTTTTAAGGTAAACCTTGATGAAGTTAACATTGAAGGCATAGAAAATTGTTGCAAGAATTACAAAAGATGCATATTTAATATTAAAAACAAATCCCATATTCCCGCTACTTGCGTAGATTAGCCCTATGGCTCCTGCTAGTCCGGTTATTACCCCTGTGACGTTATACCAGGTGCCTTTACTACGGAAAAATGATAACCCCAGTAATAAGGTAAATAAAGGAGTTAAGGAGTTTAGAATGCCAGCAAGCGAGCTGTTAATGCCTGTTTGCGCTATTGCAAACAGAAATGCGGGACCAAAATTACCTATTAGCCCGGAAAGTATAAGATAGTTGCGTTCGCGCGAACTAACCTTCTTGAGTTTACCGATAGCAAATGGCGTTAAGAATAAGAAAGTGATTGTAATCCTTAAAATACCCACTTCATGATAATCAAAGTATCCAAGTGATTTTTTAATAAGGATAAACGATGTTCCCCAAACTAAAGAAAGTGCTATTAGTATCAACCACGATATAAGTACTTCTTTTTTCAATCTTATCAGAAATAAAATTGCGGCAAATCTATGAAATATTGATAAATGAATAACATTGTGGACTTACATTAACTACTTATTCACCACTTTTCATGCTCCGATTAAAACAGAATATTTAATGTTAAATTCAAATTTTATATTTCAAAATTGAAAAATTTATGCAACAATTATTGATGTACTAATTATTGACTACTTTTGTGACTTAAATCAAAGTTGGTTTATCTGCTTTATTATATATGAGTGATAGCAAAGACAGACTTATATCCGGGCTCAGAGATGGCAATAGTGTTGTTTTTGAGGAAATCTATCGTGAGTACTATACTCCGCTTTGTTATTATTGTATGCGCTATGTTGACAGTGAAGAAGATTCGGAAGAAATTGTTCAGGATTTGTTTGCCAAGCTTTGGGAGAAACATCATGAGCTGGAAGTGAATACTTCTCTTAATGCTTACCTTTACAGAGCTGTACAGAATTATGCGCTTAATCATCTTAGTAAAAAGAAAACGAAAGAAAAATATCAGGCTTATCAAAAACAACAGGTTTATAATAATTTTGAGTCCGGACAGATTAAAATGGAGGAAGATGAACTTAAGATTATTATTAAATCTGCTATTCTGGAGTTGCCTGAAAAACGAAGAGAGATTTTTGAGCTTAGCCGCTTTGAAGGAATGAAAAATACAAAAATTGCAGAGAAATTGTCAATTTCTGTTAAAACAGTTGAAGCTCAAATGACAAAAGCACTCAAATATTTACGAGTCGTGTTAAAAGAATATTCTCCTGAATAACAAAGTTTGAACTGTGTAAAGTGTTGTAATACAGCAATATTAAATTTATATTAAGAAATGATATTAAAAAAGTTAAATAAAAAGTTATCAATGAAGTAGGGGTAATTTTAACCTTTGCTGTCTAAATGTTAAACTCACTGAGTAGTGATAGTGATATGAATAAGGAAAAGAACATACAATTAATGGTCTCACAGATCTCTGGTAACTCATCCAGAAAGGATGATTTACAGATTGAGAACTGGATTAAAGAATCCGGTGAGAATGCTGCGTTGTATGCTGGCCTTAAACGTGCATGGAAGTACTCAGAAGTTAAGGATTCAGAGCATAAATTTAATGTTGATAAAGCTTGGGATAAGTTTAAACAAAGGACCGACTTTGAAACTGCTTCCACAAAATCAACAGTTAATATTAACAGGAAAGCTTACCGCAGAATTGCATTTTATGTCTCAGGTATCGCTGCTTCTCTTATTATCCTTTTTGGATTGTTTTTTGTATTTAATAATGATGAAAGCAATCAGGATTTCGTTAATTATTATGCCGCTTCTGTTCAGGCTGATAATGCTTATGTGCTTCCTGATGGTACTGAAATGTATTTGAATAAGGATTCTAAAGTGCGCTACCCTGAAGAATTTGGTGACGATTTCCGTAAGGTGAACTTTGGTGGTGAAGCCTTCTTTAATGTTGCACATAATCCTGATAAGCCAATGATTATTGCTACAGGTGGTGTGCGTATTAAAGTATTAGGTACTTCTTTTGACCTGTGTAACTGTCCGAACTCTGATGAAATTTCTCTTTATCTGGAAACTGGAAAAGTATTGTTCTATTCTGTTAATCCTAAAACAGAAGAAGTGCTTGAAAGTGTTATTGTGTTGCCTGGCCAAAAGGCTGTTTATAATAAAAAAGAAGGTACTATTTTCAAATCTGATATTGATAACTATAATCATATGGTTTGGAAAACTGGCGTGCTTGATTTTGTTGCAACTCCAATGCCTGAGGTTCTTAAGGTGATTTCCAATGCATATAGGGTTGATTTCATGACTGATGTTCCAATTGATAGTATGATTGTTACTGCACGCTACGAAAATGAAAACCCGGAAAGTATTATGGAAGCTTTAAGCATTATTTTCGATATCGATTATAATATCGAAAACGACAGCATCCGTATTTACTAATTATTTCATTCCTGCTTTATTTCTCTAAAACGTATTTCTGGTTATTTCTGTGTGAGTGAAAAGCTTCGTATTGTATCGCTTTTGTTGTAATCCTGTTTCCCAATTGCGACAAACCTTCTGCGTAAGTAAAAATCTGTGGATTATTTTCTGTAATTAATGATTTGACTGTTTATATCAATGTTGTTAACATAGATATTTGTAATTTCTATTTGAGATAATCCTGATTTTCTTTTGTGTAATCACTGGTTTTCTTTTGTGTAATCACTGATTTTCTTTTGTGTAATTAGAATCCTGATGCGCATCAAAAACAATCCTGATGCGCATCAAAAACAATCCTGATGCGCATCAGAATCAATCCTGATGCGCATCAGAAATATGTTTAACCATGATTAGAATTACTTTTAATGCTTATTAAATCACTCATATGTCTTCAGACATGAATAATTTGTTGATGTGATAATTTTTAATTCGCTTTTTCTCCCGGGTATTTTTAACTTAATTCCCGTTTCCTGTGTCATTGTGTTGCCAATGCTTCCTTGTTGTGAAATTGTTTTTTCGCTCCTTCACATTTGCATATTCCACGTCCTCTTCTTCTTTTATCCAAAAAATACTTCCTAATACGTCGTCTGCTTTGTTTCTAAACTCAAACTTTTTGTATTTTAGCGCACTGTTTGTAATATGCAGTTAAAAGATGATCATAAACCAACATTTTGAATGCAATTAATGGAGCAGAAGAGAAACATACATAGTTTTACGCGTATAGCCCGACTGGCGATATTTGCATTGTTGCTGTTTGTTTTTGCAGATGTTGTAGCTCAACAACAGCAATTAATGGACTTTAGTGTGAAAAATGAGAAGCTGTCGTCAGCATTATACCGTTTTTCGAATGCTTCCGGGTTAAATCTTACTTATAACGCTGGCGATGATGTTTATAAGAAGGTGATAACCTATGGCGCAAAAGAACAACCTCCATTGATTATTCTTGAGGGGCTACTTGCCTCTACTTTACAGGATTTTAAAAAAGTTGGAAATCAGATAGTGCTTTTTCGTAATACCAATAAGGAAGTAGTAAAGCCTGTTATTGAGCCTGTTGTTGTACCTGTGGAAACTAATAGCCATATTGATGATGTTGTTGAAGATGTTATGATAAAAACTGATACAGTATTTGTTACTGATACTGTTTTTGTTGTTAAGGTTGACACAGTGCTAAGAATTGATACTGTTTTGGTTGATAAACAAAATAATAATACGTCAACTAATGTTAAAGATATACCCGATGATTTTTTCAGTAACGAAGACACAAGAAATACTGGCTGGTCTGGTCAGGTTTTTATCGGTCCTGTATTATCAGAATACTCATTGGTAAAAAATAAATCTGATGCCTACCGGCTTACTAATTTCTCTTTGGGAATAGGTATTTCCAGGCTTATTAACAGATGGAATATAAGTCTGGCTCTTGGATATACTCATTTCTCTGAGAATTTTACACATAACTATTCTGTTACCAGTGGTGGTTATTATTTATCAGATACTATTGATGAGTATTATACTGTTATAGGAATTGATACTAGCTGGTTTTATGTTACTGATTCGTCGTGGAAACCTTTGGAAACTGACGAATATAGTTATGATCTTAATAACAGAATCGGTTATTTTCAGGCCGAAGGATCTGTTTCGTTTGATTTTATTAGTAAAGAAAATGTAAGATTGTATCTTAAAGGTGGTATTGTAAGTAATATCATTGTTACAAAGAATGGAATGGCTTTTAATAATGAGTCTGCTGAAGGAACAGATTTCTCAAAACTTTCCTTTGAATCTCCTGTTTTTTCATACAGTGGTACCATCGGTGCTAAGTTTAGGGTTAATGAACAGCTTGATTTTACAAGTGAACTGTACTACTTTAGCAGTTTTGGCAATACAGTTGCCGACTTTTCTTCAGATACTAAAATGAATGGGGTAGGACTGCAGTTTGGATTAAAGTATTATTTCTGATAGCCGTGAAAATAATAGTCACTGACATATTATGTAATATTAAAATACCCGGCAGGATTGTTGGTGCTGTGTTGTGTTTTATTTTTTTCCTTGCATTATTTCTGCCTGCTAAGGATGCTTCTGCTGATACTATATATAAAGGAGGTGTTATTGAAAGTAGTGAAGTTTGGACAAGCAATAACGTTTATGTGGTTTATCTTGACCTGATGATAGAGCATGGAGTTTCGCTTACAATTTTGCCAGGCGTTGAAGTAAGAATCAAGTATGGGAAGATGATTACAATCGACAACGGTATTATCAGAGTACAGGGCGAAGAAGATAACAAAGTATATTTTGTTCCTGATTATAGTCACCCTAGTCATGATTGGAAATGGCGTGGTTTGACGATACGAAATGTTAGTTCTGAAGATGAAAGCTATTTCAGACATGCAGTTTTTGAGGATGCTCAAACAGCAATTACAATTGAAAAGTCGATGGGAGTAAGTATTTATGATACAAAAATTACTGAATGCCAGAATCAAGCTGTTAAAATGTTCAATTCCAGTTATTGTTATATTATTAATTCAGAGATAGTAGATAACTACAGCGGCATTGAAATTCAGGTTGAGAATCTTAACAGATCTTCAGATAATGTTATTTATAACTGCTTAATCGAAAATCAGGATCAGAATATTTATATATATCGTGAAGGCGGAGGCCTCTATCTTAGTAATCTAATAAGTACAAATCTTATATCAGGTGGTAATAATGGTATATGGATTAGTAACCTTGGTGATAATACAAAGTCAGAGAATATTATAGAAAAAAATATTTTTGTCAACAGTGGAGGCGAAGTAGGTTATGGAATCTTTTTGGCACA
This sequence comes from Bacteroidales bacterium, assembly GCA_963676635.1. Classification (GTDB taxonomy): domain Bacteria; phylum Bacteroidota; class Bacteroidia; order Bacteroidales; family F082. Next base: position 1,947,539 of record OY781105.1, on the reverse strand, counting down.
TGATTCAACAATCGTACGAAATAATATCTTTTGGAACAATAATGTTGCTGTGTATTGTGAGAACGAAGGTAAGTACTCAACATTGGTCAACAATAGTTTCTATGAAAATAACTGGGCCGTTGCAATGGGAGCAGGCTCTACTGATGATGTTGTACGTAATAATACTTTTTCAGAAAACAGAGAAGAAGTTGTTGGTATTAAAGAGTACGAAAGGTTTGAGTTTATCAATAATAATATTCTTAATTATGGAGATAAAGAAAATATCGTGGTAAACAGCACTCCTTTCGATTTGTCAATTGAAGATAACTACTGGGATACTGATGACTCATTAAAGATCAGCACATTAATTTACGATTACTATGATGATCCGACGTTGGGCAAGCTTGAGTTTGTGCCTTTCCTGATGGATTTTGATACTACAAATCCAATGTCTCCTCCTTGTTTTGTAAAGAAACAACTTATTGATAATCAGGTGCGCGTTGTATGGAGTAAAAACCGTGAACAGGATTTGGCTGGCTATCGTCTTTATTATGGTGAATACAACAATTATAGTTTCTCTGATAGTACTTACTTAGGTATCGACACAACATATTTCTTTACAAACACAATCTCAATAACTGATGATATTGCGGTTACTGCATGTGATTCAGGAGCCGTGGCTATCTCAGGTATCCTTAACGGTCATGAAAGTCCTTATTCATTTGCTACTTTATACCCTTATGCAGGTGGCGATAAACTATTGTGCAAGAATCAGTCTGTAATTAACATTACTAACAGCAATGCCCCAATGGAGTATCAGCAACTTAATTGGAGTACTAGTGGTGATGGAACTTTTGATAACAAAAATGTTATACATCCCAATTATTATCCGGGAAGTGATGACATTAAAACAGGGTCGGTATTACTTACTCTGGAAGTTATTAGTGATGAATTAAGCTTGAAAGACAGTCTTATTCTTTCAATAATTGACGACCCGTTTGTGGAAACCCAGCATGATACTATAATTATTAGCGATACTGATCTTGAAATTAATAATACATACGCAACAAATTATACCAGTGTGTTGTGGGAGACTACAGGTGATGGTTTATTTAATAATTATCAAATACTTGATCCTGTGTATTATCCCGGATATAATGATGTGGCACATGGTACTGTTAATCTGATTGTAAGTGTGTTTTCATCCTGCGGTTTTGACTCAGACACATTAAAAATAGATATCCTTGATCATTTCTCACTTGAAGGAACAGTATGGGGCGACAATACAAAATATAGTAATGCTTCCGTTGTGGCATTCCGTAAATATGACACACAAACAAGAGCCTTTGCAAGAGAGACATCAGTAGATAACGGGTATTTTAAGTTTGACATGTTAATGACAGGCGAATATTATATTCATTGTGTCCCTGATACCAATAATCCAGAAAAAATACTTCCGGGATACTATGCCAATAAACTAAACTGGAAAGATTCACATATTATAAACGTTAACGGTGATGTACATGATGTTGATGTTTATTTGCCACAAGGCGATTATACACTTCCTCTAGGTGACGCGTCAATAAGAGGTAGTCTGCAGGAAGAGCAAAGTACTATAAACAGTGATATCTATTGTACACCATGGTTTGATTATTCAGACCTGGAGTTTTGCACTGCTGGATCATCAAACATCACAGTATTATTATATAATAGCACTTTTGAAAAAATACTGGATTTTACTCTTACAGATAATGCAGGAAATTTCTACTTTAATAATTTGCCTTATGGTACATATAAATTAAAAGGAGAATATGCAGGTATGGAATCAATACCCTCTGGCGCTATAAGTTTAGATCAGGAGAATAGGTCTGTTTCCGGCATTGTATTAATCATGGAAAATGGAGAATTGAAATTCACAGGTTACTCAGACAGTGAATTATCTTTAACAGAAATTTACCCAAATCCTGCTATTGACAAAGTTATTGTCCCTCTTGGTAAAGTTGATGGTGAACCTACAATTGAAATATTTAATATTACCGGGAGTAAAGTTTTTTCAGCTGTTTACCCTGATGTAAGTGATGGTCAGGAAATAGAGATAGATATTTCAAGACTTTATCCAGGTATATACAGCGGACGAATTATATCTTCTGGAACTCTATCATCATTTAAATTTTTCAAGAAATAGCACACTTATTTGTTGTAGAGTCTGCTACAATAAGTAATTCTTAATACATGTAAATATTGTTGCTGTTATAGCTATTCAACTTCATTTAGTTGTTCTATATCCAGAAAGCTTCTAAAAATCCATTGTTTACTTGTGGCCTTGTCTTACCAGTCTCCCACAGAAAGCTGGTTTGATCGAAAGTAAGTCCATCTCAGCATTTTTATACCTATATTATTTTTCTGATTCCTAAAGGCTTATAAATGGATTTAATTTTATGTCAAAAATGCTAAAAAAAAATGATTCTATAGTAGGGGTTAATTGCATTTTGGTTGTCATAGTAACGTTGAAAAACAAAACATTTATTATTCACTAAAATCATTTCATATGAAATTTTTAACAAAAATTTTGTTAATGCTGATGATTTTTGCATTTTCAGGAAACGTAATTGGGCAAACAACACCAGTTACTGAGGCAGCTAAGGTTGCCATGGATAATGCAAATATTGCAGCAGAAAACTCCTTGGTTCCATTTCAGCCAGGTAACATTCTAGCTAATGTTACTGAAATTGGTGATGGAACTACTTATGGACCATCACCTGCTTACTATGGTGATTTCTGTAACTTCTGGGAAAATTGTCATACACAGACACTTTACCTGGAATCAGAGCTAGGTGGACCTATGAAAATTACAGGTCTTCAATATAGCTTTGAAAGAATTGCTGAGCCTGATAACTGGTTAACAGATATCGAAATCAGAATTCTGGAAACTACTGACAATGAGTTAACAACTGGTGATTATTATGATGTATCAGGTGCTACACTCGTATGGTCTTCTGCTAACTATGTTCCTGCAACTGCAACTGGTTGGGCTGGCGTAATTGATATTGATGATTACGTATATGGCGGCGGAACAAATATTATTATTGACATACTGTGGGGTGATAACGGTTACTATGAGTCTCCTTATTACAGAACACACAGAACAGAAGGTGCAGTAACTCGTATGCTGCTTGGATATGCTGACAGTGAAACTCCTCCTGACTATGATAATTCATCAGAATGGTATTCAAATATTAGATTTTATTGGGAACCATTAGTAAACCCTGGTGATATTGAAGGTTATGTATATTCACCTGACGGACTTCCAATGCCTAACGCTACTGTTGGTATTGATGGATATCCTACAGCAACTACTGATGCTACCGGTTATTATCTTTTAGAAGATATGCCAGCTAACGAACAAACTCTTGTTTGTTATAAAGAAGGGTATAATATCGCTCAGGATATTGTAACGGTGATATCAGATAATATTATTCAACATGACTTTAACCTTACTCAACCATCAATTACAATTAATCCATTGTTCTTTGATGAAACTCTCAATCCAAATGAATATTTAACAAAATATCTTGGACTTCTTAATACTGGGTCAGGTGCTGGTGACTGGTCAGCTACGATTACTTATTTATCTAGCTCCAGCGCAAGCGTTAATGATGTAACTGGTGAACCTTATCCACAAACATCTACAGGTAGCGAACCAGCTACTTTGGCAAGAGAAGGTGGCGAACCTTTTATGCCACAGAATTCACGTGATCTTTTTGAATGTAATGAAGGTAGTTTATTTGGTAACTCTCCTGTAGGCTCTGATAATGCAAGTTGGTCACAATATGGTGGTGACTACCAGCAATATCAACAGGTAAACGGCGTAAGCGGTGCCTGGACAACTGTTACTTTCTGGGGTGTATATCTTTCAGGAACACCAACAACAGAAGATTTCTTTATTGGAGTATATGAAGATAATGGTTCTACTTATGGTAGTGAAATTGCTTCTTATATTGTAACTCTCGATCCTATTAATACAGGAGAAGTTCTTTTGGGATCATATCCTATTTATCAGTACATTGCTACAATTCCTTCACAGGATGCAAGCGACTTCTGGATTAGCTGCCAGGCTACTTCACAGATGTATTGGTTATGGTCACCATCAGGAACAGGAAACTCTACCTCTGATGAGCCTTTCGCTTGTTGTATTGAAGGTGGTGGCGGCGTTTCAGGCTGGTTAACACTTGGTGCTTATGACGGTACTGTTCCTGGAAACGGAGCAAGCCAAAATGTTGAAGTTAATTTTAACGCAACAGGTACACAGGCAGGCGATGTTTACAATGCAGAAATTGTATTGGAAACAGATCCTAACGTAGGTATATTTACTATTCCTGTAACAATGACTATTTTCGGTGATCCACTAAATCCTGTTACAGATCTAACAGTATCTCTTGAAAATATGGTTTCAGGCCAGGTTAACCTTGCATGGCAATATTCTTCAGATGTTACTTTCCAGTATTTCTTAATTAAGAGAAATGGTCTTGCAGTAGGAACAACTACTGAACTTACTTATGTAGATATGTTACCTGATTTTGGTACATATTGTTATACAGTAACTCCTGTATTTGATGAAGGTAATGGTGTACCAGCAGGCCCTGAGTGTGTAGACTGGTTAATTCCTGAATTATGCTGGAGCCCTGCAACAGTATATAACGAACAATGGCCAGACTCACAGGAAGAAGTAATTCTTACTCTTGAAAACTGTGGTGAAGGTATGCTTGACTTTGTATTCCCAGACTATGTATCAGGAAACAGATTTGCTTGTGATATGCAGATAGCTCTTTATGATAGCTATGGTGACGGATGGAACGGATGTTCAATAGATGTACTTGTAAATGGTGTTGTTGTACTTAATGATATTACAATAGCAAGTGGTTCAGGTCCTGAATATTATTCATTCCCTGTTGCTGATGGTGATGATGTAAGTACTGTATTTACTGAAGGTAGTTATGTTTCTGAAACATCATATGAAATTTATGATGGTTATGGTGATCTCGTTTATTCTTCAGGATCTGGTTCTGGTAGCTTACCAGCAGGTACTGTTTATGGTGATTGTCCACAGCCTAGTTTTATAGTAGATGTAGAACCTGCAACCGGTCAGATTTCTGAAGGTTCATCATTAGATATTACTCTTACATATGATGCTACAGATTTCCCTGCTGGTCTTTATGATGAATATTTAAATATTGAAACAAATGATCCAGTAACACCAGAAGAAGATATTCTTAACCAGATGCTTGTTTATATTCCTGGTCAATTTTATGGAACTGTTACAGATTGTAACTCAGGCCTTGGAATGGAAGGTGTAACTGTAACAGCTGGTGATTATACAGCTACAACAGATGGTACAGGATACTACGAATTATATGTAGATGAAGGTACTTATGATGTAAACTTCACATTATTAGGCTTTGAAACTGCTACAGTACTTGATACAATGGCTGTTGAAGGCGCAATGACAGAAGTAAGTGTTACAATGTGTGAAGAGCCTTATCCAGTAAGATGGGTATATGCAGATCCAAATGAAGCAGACACAGAATGTGATGTAACATGGACACTTCCAATGGGACCTTACGAAATTATTTATGATGATGGCGAAGCAAATGACTTTGTTGTATGGACACAGGCTGGTGGAGCTGTTGGTGTAAGCTTTACCCCAGCAGGATATCCTGCAACAGTAACAGGTGGTCGTTTATTTGTAGGTGATGGTAGTTTCCCTGCCGGAGCTAACTTCCTTGGTTCAAGTATGGCCGTTGGTGTAATTGATGATGATGGTGTTGACGGAATGCCAGGAACAATCCTTGATTCAGTTGTTGTAACTGTTAACAATTATGGATGGGTTGATTTCGATGAAGTATTCCATTCAACATTAGATGATGGTGATTTCTATATTGCTATGTGGCAGATAGGTTGGGCAACCAACTCAGCACCAGTAGGCGTTGATACAGATCTACCAACAACATATCGTTCAGTAGCTAAGCTTCCTGGAATGGGTGACTGGGCTATGTCTCCTTATCAGGACTTTATGATCAGGGCTATTGTTGACGGACCTAACCAGGGTGTTGTTGGCAGCAGCGTTGGACAAAATGTAGTAATTCCTAAAGTAGTTGAAGGACCATTCCTTGCAACAAGTTTACCAGCTGGTATTAGCGGTACTGTTAAGAGTGGTGAGTTCCGTCCAATGGAAGCAACAAATGCTTCACGTGACATGACAAACTACCAGATTGCACGCGTTAGTGACTTTGATCCTGACTTAGGACCTGAAACAGGTACACATACTATTATAGGTAACCCAACAACAGAATCTTATACAGATGCTGCATTTGGCGGACAACCAGAAGGCTTCTACGCTTATGGTGTTAAAGCTATCTATGAATCCAATGAATCAGTATGGGTATATTCAAATACTGTAGCTCATGAATTAGCTAATGTAGTTACTATTGAAGTAGAACTTTGTGATGGTAATAGTCCTGAAGATGCAGATGTTGTTTTGGCAGGTCAGGATTTTCCATATGATGTATTATATGGTGCTACTGATGCAGATGGTATCGTTGTATTTGATAGCGTTATTGATGGTGTTTATGACTTATATGTTGATAAAGTAGGTTATGGAATCTATGAGCATATGGATCTAGCTATTTTCGATGACATGACAATTCCAGTTGTTCTTTCAGAGAATGCTTATAAACCACGCAACCTTGTTGTTGATCCATTATCATCACATGCCACATGGGATGAACCTCTTATTACTTCATTGTTCTTAGAAACATTCGAAGAAACTACATTCCCACCAGAAGGATGGCAAACATATACACAGAGTATAGGTTGGGTCCGTACTGATGATGGTAGTAGTAGTGCATGGACAATTCCTGCAGGTGATGGTTTTTATGCATGTGCAAACGACGATGCAGCAGGTAGTACTGGTGATGGTTCAATGGATTATTTGATTACTCCTGAACTTGATCTTAGAGAAAGTGATGCATTTAGTTTATATTTCAGCTCATACTATGATGGTACTTATAGCCAGAGTGCATATGTAGAATACAGCCTTGATGCTGGAGCTACATGGGAAGTACTTGAAGCAATGTCACCAGGTAGTGCATGGGAAGAAATTGAAGTAGATCTTAGTTCATACTCAGGTCTTGACTCAAACCCAATATGGTTGGCGTTCCACGCTGATGATAATGGTGAATACGCATCTGGATGGGCTGTTGATAATGTAAAAGTTCAGAATGGTCCTTCTCCTATCTTAGGATATTATGTATTCTTAAATGGTGCTTTCGTAGCTCAGACTGATGTTGATACACGTGAATATACATTTATGGATCTACAGTATGGTCTGGAATATACTGCTGAAGTACGTGCACTTTATGCATGTAGCTTAAGTGAACCTGCTACTTACACATGGAATTCAACATACCTACACCCACCAAGAAACTTGATGGATGAGTATGTATATGGAACTAACGAAGTACCATTGTTCTGGAATCCACCTATTACAGGTGTTATCCCAATGATATCAGAAGTTAAGACTGGTCAGCCAAATAACCAGGAAATTGACAAAAACGCTGATATAAGAGTGGTGTCACAATCACGTGACTTATGGGATCTCCAGTTTGCAGTTAATTTAACTACTATTACAGGTGCTGCAGGTAATGCTGGTGCTGAAAGTGATGGTGAGTACGTTTACGCAACTAAATGGGGCGGTAGTGAAATTGAAAAATACACTATTGACGGAACATTTATTGAGACTTTCTCAATTCCTGGCGTATCAGGATTAAGAGATCTTGCATATGATGGTCAGTATTTCTATGGTGGAGCTGCTTCTACAACAGTATATAAAATGGACTTTGAAAGTCAAACATTAGTATCATCTTTTACAGCACCTACAGCAGTACGTGCTATAGCATATGATTCAGATCTTGGTGGATTCTGGGGAAATAACTGGGATGCAGACATGGTATTGTTTGACGAATCAGGAGCTACATTAGGAACAATCAGTGGTGTACCAAGTTGTTACGGTGCAGCATATGATAATTTCACAGACGATGGCCCATTCTTGTGGTTATTCACAGGAACAGCCTCAGGTGGTGGTTGTCAGATTGAACAAATGGAAGTTGCTACAGGTGCTTTAACAGGTGTTGTACACAGTGTAAGCGATGATTTAGGTTTAACCATTGCGGGTGGTCTTTATATAGCTGAGAACCTTGTATCAGGAACCTATACCTTAGGTGGAACTGCACAGGGTGACGGTGCTGATGATACAGGCTTCGGTTATGAAATCGGTACAGCAGGTGTTGGACCAACACCAGGTGGTATACCAGAAGGACTTATTTCATTTAATGTATATCGTGATGCAGAAAACGTTGCTAATGTACCTTACGAAGGTCAACAAGCTGAAGAATGGATAGAATATGTAGAAAACTACCTGATGCCAGGTGAATACGCATATGATGTATCAGCAGTATATGACCTAGCCGACTATGGTTTCCCAGGAGAAACAGCAGAGTCAGCATGGGAAGGAACTGTAATTGTAAATGTTGCATGGGGTAACGAAATTCCATTCTTCGAAGGATGGGACCAGGGAACCTTTGAATTCCAGGGATGGTCATTCAATGAGAATGGAGATAACTGGGTAATTAATTCACAGTATGGTGATCCAGAACCATCAGCAGAATTTACATGGGATCCATTATTGGAAGATGGTTATACATCAGCACTTGTAAGTAATCCAATTAATGCGGATTTCTTGACAGAAGGTGATTTATTCCTTGACTTCGATATAGCTCTTGAAAACAGAACTGCCACAGGTGAAGAAAAGATTCTTGTAGAAGTATATAACGGATCAGACTGGAACCAGGTAGCAGAATTTGCAAACACAGAAAGCTTTGACTTTACATCTAACCATATTAACATAACTAACTACGCAATGAGCAGAGTATTCCAGGTACGCTTTAACGCAACCGGAAACAACTCATTCGACGTAATTTCATGGTTTGTTGATAATATTTCAATCTACCGCGTATGTGAAGCACCAATCGATCTTACAGGAGAATACGTATGGAATGCTACTGAAGACTTTGGCGCAGAAGTATGTTGGGGAGTAGATGTACCGGTACCAGTAGCTGATTGGTTCTACTATGATGATGAAACTGTTGAATATGTATGGGGAAGTGACTCAGGCGATTGGGATGCTGATATTGCAATCAGAGTACCATCATCAGATCTTGCAGAATTTGACGGTGCAGCAGTTACTACTTTTATGGCCTTTGTTGATTCAAGGTTATTGGGAGTAGGTACTGTATCAGTAAAAGTAATGCAGGGCGACAATCCAGACCCATCATCACCAATGTACGAAGAAGATGTAACATCACAATTCGTAACAGGTGACGACTGGAACACATTCGAACTTTCAACACCAGTAGAAATAGATAATTCAGAAGATCTATGGTTAGGCATGTACTTCTCTGGTCCTGCCGGAGCATATGGTCCTGGAATTACTACTGATATGGGAGTATCTAATTCAGATGGTGAACTGTTATATGATGCTGGATCATGGACAACTCTTACTACTTATGGTGGTATTAACAACCGTGCATGGTTACTCAGAGGTTATGTAACAACATCCTACAGCATGAATTCAAATGCAGTAGTAAATGTAGTACCAGAAAACCCAAATCTGCAGACAGCTGGATCAGTTGCAACAGCAACAGCAGCACCAAATCTTGATCCTAACATTGTTATGAACAATAGCAGGGAAATCACAGGATTTAATATCTACAGAATGGCAGAAGGCGCTACAGAATATGAACTGTATGACTTTGTAGACGTTGTAAGTGGTCAGACAGAATACTGTTACTATGATGGTGATGTTGAATGGCCAATGGGTTACTACTACCAGGTAACAGCAACATACGAAAGTGAAACAGATGCATGTGAATCACCAGCTGCTATGGCATATGATAATCCAACAGAAGACTTTGTATATGTATTTGTTACAAGTGTTGAGGATGCAGATGCTGTAACAACAAGTATATTCCCTAACCCAGCACAGGATCACGTAACAGTAACATCAAGTCAGCCAATGACAAAGATCACTGTTACTAACTACATGGGACAGGTAGTATATACAAGCGAAGTAAACGCTAACAGTGTAGAACTTAACACAGGTTCATACCAGACAGGTGTTTATGTAGTGAAGATTGACACAGAAAACGGAGTAATTACAAAACGTGTTATTATCACAAAATAATAATATGTAGGTAATTATTTACCGATCCTTATAATAAAGGGCTTTGCCATTTGGCAAGGCCCTTTTTTTGTGCATTAATGTGTTAATATGTATATTTATTTGTACATGAGTAGGGGTTGAGGGATTGTTATCTGTCTTATAATCAGTATGACAAGAATTGGTTCGCATATCAATAATATTATTATTATTTGTATATTGTCCCCAATTTAAAGTTTTGAATTGATTTGCTTAGTTTTGATTTTTTCGTGGTTGTTATAAATCAATACGTTATGCATAAATCAAATGAAATATGTTTTATTGGTTGTTGTTTACCTTTGAATCTATTTCGTGAATAATAGCAAGTTGTTTTATTTATTAATTAATTTTTAACATTTTATGTATGAAAACTTTTACTAAAGTTTCACTAATCATGATGGCGATGTTGATATCGGCTTCATTCATGACTGCGCAGAATAACATTACGCGGCACATGAGTGAAGAGAGCAAAGTTGCTCTTGATCTTCAAAATATCGCTGAAGAGACCATGACTGTCCCTTTTATTCCTGGAGACAACAGCAGAGTAGATGTTGTTGAGATAGGAACAGGAACAGGTTATGGAAGCTACCCGTCCTATTATGGGGACTTTGCCAACTATTGGGAGAATTGTCATACACAAACTCTCTATCTGGCTTCAGAGATTGATGGCGCTAAATTAATTACAGGCCTTCAATACAGCTTTGAACGAATTGCCAGTGCTCCTGATAATTATCTGCAAAATTTGCAGATTAAAATTATCGAAACTTCCGACAACGTATTAGCAACAGGCTCATATTATGATGATGCTACTGCTACTCTTGTGTACTCTAATTCTAGCTATGTTCCTGCCACAGCTACTGGTTGGGCTGGTGTAATTGATATTGATGATTATGTTTATGATGGTACCAAAAACCTCATTATTGATATTCTTTGGGGTGATAATGGTTATTGGGAATCTCCATACTTCAGAACACACAAAACTTCTGGTTCTGGCACTCGTATGTTGATTGGTTACGCTGACAGTGAAACTCCTCCTAACTATGATAACAATTCATCATATTATTCTAATATCAGAATATATTATGAACCACTGGAACTTCCTGGAAACGTAGAAGGTTATGTATATTCACCTGATGGACTTCCAATGCCTAATGCTACTGTTGGCATTTCTGGTGGTGGTCAGACAACAACTGATGTGACTGGTTATTATCTTCTCGAAGATCAATTTACCGGAGAACAGGAACTCTACTGTTATAAAGAAGGTTATAATCTTCTAACAGCTAATGTAGAAATAATTTCTGCTGCTACCATAACACATGATTTTAATTTAACACAACCATCAATAACAATTAACCCATTGTTCTTTGATGAGATTCTAAATCCAAATGAATATTTAACAAAATATCTTGGACTTCTTAATACAGGCTCAGGCCCTGGTGACTGGACAGCAACTATTAACTACCTGTCAAGCTCAAGTACAGGTGTAACAAATGTTACCGGACAGCCTTATCCACAGACATCTGCAAGTAGCGAACCAGCTACTCTTGCAAGAGAAGGTGGCGAACCTTTTACTCCACAACATTCACGTGATCTTTTTGAATGTAACGAAGGAAGCTTATTCGGTAATTCTCCTGTAGGTTCTGACAATGCAAGTTGGTCACAATATGGTGGAACTTACCAGCAATATCAACAGGTAAACGGCGTAAGTGGTGCCTGGACAACTGTTACTTTCTGGGGTGTATATCTTTCAGGAACACCAACAACAGAAGATTTCTTTATTGGTGTATATGAAGATAATGGTTCTACATATGGTAGCGAAATTGCTTCTTATATTGTAACTCTCGATCCTATAAACACAGGTGAAGTTCTTTTGGGATCATATCCTATTTATCAGTATATTGCTACAATTCCTTCACAGGATGCAAGCGACTTCTGGATTAGCTGCCAGGCTACTTCACAGATGTATTGGTTATGGTCACCATCAGGAACAGGAAACTCTACTGCTGATGAGCCTCTGGCTTGTTGTATCGAAGGTGGTGGCGGCGGCCTTACAGGCTGGTTAACACTTGGTGCTTATGACGGTACTGTTCCTGCGAACGGTGCAAGCCAAAATGTTGAAGTTAACTTTAACGCAACTGGTGGTCAACCAGGTGAAGTTTACACTGCAGAGATTGTACTGGAAACAGATCCTAACGTTGGAATCTTTAACATTCCTGTAACAATGACAATATTCGGTGATCCACTGAATCCTGTTACGGATCTAACAGTATCTCTTGAAAATATGGTTTCAGGCCAGGTTAACCTTGCATGGCAATATTTTTCAGATGTTACTTTCCAGTATTTCTTAATTAAGAGAAATGGTCTTGCAGTAGGAACAACTACTGAACTTACTTATGTAGATATGTTACCTGATTTTGGTACATATTGTTATACAGTAACTCCTGTATTTGATGAAGGTAATGGTGTACCAGCAGGCCCTGAGTGTGTAGACTGGTTAATTCCTGAATTATGCTGGAGCCCTGCAACAGTATATAACGAACAATGGCCAGACTCACAGGAAGAAGTAATTCTTACTCTTGAAAACTGTGGTGAAGGTATGTTGTCATTTGCATTCCCAGACTATTTATCAGGAAGCAGATTTGCATGTACAATGCAGGTAGTTCTTTATGATAGCTATGGTGATGGATGGAACGGTGGTTCATTAGATGTGCTTGTAAATGGTGTTATTGTACTTAATGATATTACAATAGCAAGTGGTTCAGGCCCTGAATATTATTCATTCCCAGCAGAAAGCGGTGATGATATCAGCACAGTATATACAGCTGGTAGCTGGTCATCAGAAAACTCCTACGAAATACTTGATGGAGACGGAAACGTAATTTACTCAGCAGGAAACGTAAGTATACCTGAAGGTGTGGTTTATGGAACATGTCCACAACCAAGCTTTATAGTAGATGTCGAACCAGCAACCGGTACAGTAGCAGAAGGCTCAACTTTAGATGTTGTTCTTACATATGATGCTACAGGTTTCCCTGCTGGTCTTTATGATGAATACTTAAATATTGAAACAAATGATCCAGTAACACCAGAAGAAGATATTCTTAATCAGATGCTTGTTTATATTCCTGGTCAATTTTATGGAACTGTTACAGATTGTAACTCAGGTCTTGGAATAGAAGGTGTAACTGTAACAGCTGGTGATTATACAGCTACAACAGATGGTACAGGATACTACGAATTATATGTAGATGAAGGTACTTATGATGTAAACTTCACATTATTAGGCTTTGAAACTGCTACAGTACTTGATACAATGGCTGTTGAAGGCGCAATGACAGAAGTAAGTGTTACAATGTGTGAAGAGCCTTATCCAGTAAGATGGGTATATGCAGATCCAAATGAAGCAGACACAGAATGTGATGTAACATGGACACTTCCAATGGGACCTTACGAAATTATTTATGATGATGGCGAAGCAAATGACTTTGTTGTATGGACACAGGCTGGTGGAGCTGTTGGTGTAAGCTTTACCCCAGCAGGATATCCTGCAACAGTAACAGGTGGTCGTTTATTTGTAGGTGATGGTAGTTTCCCTGCCGGAGCTAATTTCCTTGGATCACCTATGGCTGTTGGTGTAATTGATGATGATGGTGTTGACGGAATGCCAGGAACAATCCTTGATTCAGTTGTTGTAACTGTTGATAATTATGGATGGGTTTCTTTTAGCGATGTATTCCATTCAACATTAGATGATGGAGATTTCTATATTGTTATGTGGCAGATAGGTTGGGCAACCAACTCAGCACCAGTAGGCGTTGATACAGATCTACCAACAACATATCGTTCAGTAGCTAAGCTTCCTGGAATGGGTGACTGGGCTATGTCTCCTTACCAGGACTTTATGATCAGGGCTATTGTTGATGGACCTAACCAGGGTGTTGTTGGCAGCAGCGTTGGACAAAATGTAGTAATTCCTAAGGTAGTTGAAGGACCATTCCTTGCAACAAGTTTACCAGCTGGTATTAGCGGTACTGTTAAGAGTGGTGAGTTCCGTCCAATGGAAGCAACAAATGCTTCACGTGACATGACAAACTACCAGATTGCACGCGTTAGCGACTTTGATCCTGACTTAGGACCTGAAACAGGTACACATACTATTATAGGTAACCCAACAACAGAATCTTATACAGATGCTGCATTTGGCGGACAACCAGAAGGCTTCTACGCTTATGGTGTTAAAGCTATTTATGAATCCAATGAATCAGTATGGGTATACTCAAATACTGTAGCTCATGGATTAGATTATGAAGTTACTATCGAAGTTACATGTTGTGATGGTACAAGCCCTGAAGGTGCTGATGTGGTACTTATGGGTCAGGATTACCCTTATGATGTACTATTTGGTACTACAGACACAGATGGTATCGTTGTATTTGACAGCGTTATACATGGTATTTATGACTTATATGTTGATAAAGTGGGTTACGCAACTTATCAACACCTTGGCCTGGGAATTTATGACGATCTTGTATATCCTGTCATGCTTATTGAAAAAATGTATAAACCACGTAACCTTGTTGTTGATCCATTATCATCACATGCCACATGGGATGAACCATTTATTACTTCATTGTTCTTAGAAACATTTGAAGACCCAACATTCCCGCCAGAAGGATGGCAATCATATACTCAGGGTGTAGGTTGGGTTCGTACTGATGATGGTAGTAGTAGTGCATGGACAATTCCTGCAGGTGATGGTTATTATGCATGTGCAAATGATGATGGCCCAGGTAGTGATAATGATGGATCAATGGATTATTTGATTACTCCTGAACTTGATCTTAGAGAAAGTGATGCATTTAATTTATATTTCAGCTCATACTATGATGGTACTTATAGCCAGAGTGCATATGTAGAATACAGCCTTGATGCTGGAGCTACATGGGAAGTACTTGAAGCAATGTCACCAGGTAGTGCATGGGAAGAAATTGAAGTAGATCTTAGCGCATTCTCTGGCCTTGACTCAAACCCAATATGGTTGGCATTCCACGCTGACGATAATGGTGAATGGGCATCAGGCTGGGCTGTTGATAATGTATTAGTACAGAATGGTCCTGCAGAAGTAGTAGGTTACTGGGTATATCTTGATGGTGCCTTTGTAGCACAAACAGATGCAGAAACACGTGAATATACATTTATGGACTTACAGTATGGTCAGGAATATACAGCACAGGTTCGTGCACTTTATGCATGTGCATTAAGTGATCCTATATACTATACATGGAATTCAACATATCTACACCCACCAAGAAACTTGATGGATGAGTATGTATATGGAACTAACGAAGTACCATTGTTCTGGAATCCACCTATTACAGGTGTTATCCCAATGATATCAGAAGTTAAGACTGGTCAGCCAAATAACCATGAAATTGACAAAAACGCTGATATAAGAGTGGTGCCACAATCACGTAACCTATGGGATCTCCAGTTTGCAGTTGATTTAACAACTATCACAGGTGCTGCAGGTAATGCAGGAGCTGAAAGCGATGGTGAGTTTGTTTATGCAACCAGATGGGCAAGTAGTGAAATTGAAAAATACACTATTGACGGTACATTTATTGAAGAATTCTCAATTCCTGGCGTATCAGGATTAAGAGATCTTGCATATGATGGTCAGTATTTCTATGGTGGAGCTGCTTCTACAACAGTATATAAAATGGACTTTGAAAGTCAAACATTAGTATCATCTTTTACAGCACCTACAGCAGTACGTGCTATAGCATATGATTCAGATCTTGGTGGATTCTGGGGAAATAACTGGGATTCAGATATGATTTTGTTTGATGAATCAGGAGCTACATTAGGAACAATCAGTGGTGTACCAAGTTGTTACGGTGCAGCCTATGATAATTTCACAGACGATGGCCCATTCTTGTGGTTATTCACAGGAACAGCCTCAGGTGGTGGTTGTCAGATTGAACAAATGGAAGTTGCTACAGGTGCTTTAACAGGATTTGTTCACAGTGTGAGCGGTGATCTTGGAGCAACTATTGCAGGTGGTCTTTATATAGCTGAGAACCTTGTATCAGGAACCTATACCTTAGGTGGAACTGCACAGGGTGATGGTGCTAATGACACAGGCTTCGGTTATGAAATTGGTGAAGGTGGTGTTGGACCAACACCAGGTGGTATACCAGACGGACTTATTTCATTTAATGTATATCGTGATGCAGAAAACGTTGCTAATGTACCTTACGAAGATCAACAAGCAGAAGACTGGGTAACATATGTAGAAAACTACCTGATGCCAGGAGAATATGCATATGATGTATCAGCTGTTTATGAACTTACTGACTATGGTTTCCCAGGAGAAACAGCAGAGTCAGCATGGGAAGGAACTGTAATTGTAAATGTTGTATGGGGTAACGAAATTCCATTCTTCGAAGGATGGGACCAGGGAACCTTTGAATTCCAGGGATGGTCATTCAATGAGAATGGAGATAACTGGGTAATTAATTCACAGTATGGTGATCCAGAACCATCAGCAGAATTTACATGGGATCCATTATTGGAAGATGGTTATACATCAGCGCTTGAAAGTAATCCAATTAATGCGGATTACCTGACAGAAGGTGATATATTCCTTGATTTCGATATAGCTCTTGAAAACAGAACTGCCACAGGTGAAGAAAAGATTCTTGTAGAAGTATACAATGGATCAGACTGGAACCAGGTAGCAGAATTTGCAAACACAGAAAGCTTTGACTTTACATCTAACCACATTAACATAACTAACTACGCAATGAGCAGAGTATTCCAGGTACGCTTTAACGCAACCGGAAACAACTCATTCGACGTAATTTCATGGTTTGTTGATAATATTTCAATCTACCGCGTATGTCAGGCACCAATCGATCTTACAGGAGAATACGTATGGTTAGCTACTGAAGACTTTGGCGCAGAAGTATGTTGGGGAGTAGATGTACCGGTACCAGTAGCTGATTGGTTCTACTATGATGATGAAACTGTTGAATATGTATGGGGAAGTGATACAGGCGACTGGGATGCTGACGTAGCAATCAAGGTACCATCATCAGATCTTGCAGAATTTGACGGTGCAGCAGTTACTACTTTTATGGCCTTTGTTGATTCAAGGTTATTGGGAGTAGGTACTGTATCAGTAAAAGTAATGCAGGGTGACAATCCAGACCCATCATCACCAATGTACGAAGAAGATGTAACATCACAATTCGTAACAGGTGACGACTGGAACACATTCGAACTTTCAACACCAGTAGAAATAGATAATTCAGAAGATCTCTGGTTAGGCTTGTACTTTACAGGTCCTGCCGGAGCATATGGTCCTGGAATTACTACTGATATGGGAGTATCTAATTCAGATGGTGAACTGTTATATGATGCCGGATCATGGACAACATTGGCAACAATGGGAATTAACAATCGTGCATGGTTACTCAGAGGTTATGTAACAACATCCTACAGCATGAATTCAAATGCAGTAGTAAATGTAGTACCAGAAAATTCAAATCTGCAGACAGCTGGATCAGTTGCAACAGCAACAGCATCACCAAATCTTGATCCTAACATTGTTATGAACAATAGCAGGGAAATCACAGGATTTAATATCTACAGAATGGCAGAAGGCGCTACAGAATACGAACTGTATGACTTTGTAGACGTTGTAAGTGGTCAGACAGAATACTGTTACTATGATGGTGATGTTGAATGGCCAATGGGTTACTACTACCAGGTAACAGCAACCTACGAAAGTGACACAGATGCATGTGAATCACCAGCTGCTATGGCATATGATAATCCAACAGAAGACTTTGTATATGTATTTATTACAAGTGTTGAGGATGCAGATGCTGCAACAACAAGTATATTCCCTAACCCAGCACAGGATCACGTAACAGTAACATCAAGTCAGCCAATGACAAAGATCACTGTTACTAACTACATGGGACAGGTAGTATATACAAGCGAAGTAAACGCTAATAGTGTAGAACTAAATACAGGTTCATACCAGACAGGTGTTTATGTAGTGAAGATTGACACAGAAGACGGAGTAGTTACAAAACGTGTTATTATCACAAAATAATAATATGTAGGTAATTATTTACCGATACTATAATAAAGGGTTTTGCCACTGGCAAAACCCTTTTTTTCTAATTAGTGAGTAGGGGTATAACAGATTTTACCTGTCATACTAGCGTTATGACTAAATTCGGTATACATATACTAAATGCATTTTTATTTGTATATTGCACCGTTTTTTTTGAATTGTTAGTTGATTTGCAGCGTTCCGATTGTTTCGTGGTTGTTATTAATCAGAATGTTACGTTAATCAGAGCAAGATCTGTTTCATAGGTTGTTGTTTACCTGTGGAATGTATTTTGTGAATAATAGCAAGTTGTTTATTTATTAATTAATTTTTAAAACCTTTTACGTATGAAAACTTTTACAAAAGTTTTACTTTTCATGCTGGCGATGGTACTCTCAACTTCTTTCATGTTTGCACAAAACATGACACAGGAGGAGTTAAAAGATTATCAGCAGCTAATCATGCAAAAGAATGCGGCCCTAGGGCCTGTAACGTACAATACTAACAGCACAAGAGCTGCTGGTGACGATTGTACGGATCCACTGTCATACGGAAATATTAACGACGCTCCTGTTACTGGCTATCAGGCTAGTAGCGATGAGATTTGGTATTCATTTACCGGCGCTGATGATATGACTGTGGCAGTATCACTTTGTAATTCGGATTACGACACTAAACTTGAAGTTTGGTGGCAATGTTCTGATGGTTCATATGCATTTTATAATGATGATGCATGTGGTACTCGTTCCGAGATTACAGGAATACCTTTTACAGGTGGTTCTACTAATTACGTTAAAGTTTATGGTTACGGAACTGCTTCCGGTAACTACGAACTTGAAATTACCGGAGTGCTTCCTCCTCCAGGACCAGATCCTATTACAGCCTTCCCATTTGAGGAAGACTTTGAAAGTGGAAGTTTCCCTTCTACTATGGTAGCAAACATTGGTTCAGCAGCTGATCTTTTTATTAGCTCTGATGCCGCATATGAATCAACATATGGTGCTTTATTTGAAGGATATACCTCTACTGGATGGACAAATATTTCAACTGTAAGTGGTGCATTTGGAAATACATCGCATGTTGCAAGTCTTGATTTGGAAGTTCAACCTGATGGTTCTGTTGGATTACTCACTATGGAATTTGACCTTCTCCAGCACTATACTTATAACCAGCCTAATTATGAGTGGTTTAGAGTTTTAGTAGATGGAGTAGCTATTCCTGATACAGAAGGTAACTACTGGCAACAGGCTTCTACAGGTATGGACGATAACTTTGCTCCGCATACTTATGATTTGAGTGCTTATCAGGGATTGGGATCTTTTGATCTTCAGATTCAAAATGCTGGTAAATACTGGAGTGGTTATACTTCATCATATGATGGTGATCAGGCTTATGTTGATAATTTTGAAATTTATTATCTTACTATTGGTAGTGTTGAAGGTCATGTTTATTCACCTGACGGACTTCCAATGCCTAATGCTACTGTTGGTATTGAAGAATATGGCGTATCAACAATGACTGATGCTACTGGTTATTATCTTATTGAAGATGTTCCTGGTGGTGAAACTGATATTACAGCTTGGAAAGAAGGATATAACGCAGTTTCAGTACCTATTAATATTTTAGCTTCTGTTACTATTGAACAGGATATTACTCTTACACAACCATCAATAACAATTAACCCATTGTTCTTTGATGAGATTCTAAATCCAAATGAATATTTAACAAAATATCTTGGACTTCTTAATACAGGCTCAGGCCCTGGTGACTGGACAGCAACTATTAACTACTTGTCAAGTTCAAGCACAGGAGTAACAAATGTTACAGGACAGCCTTACCCACAGACAACTGCAAGTAGTGAACCTGCTGCTTTAGCAAGAGAAGGTGGCGAACCTTTTACTCCACAACATTCACGTGATCTTTTCGAATGTAACGAAGGTAGCTTATTTGGTAACTCACCTGTGGGTGCTGATAATGCTTACTGGTCACAATATGGTGGAACTTACCAACAATATCAACAGATAAATGGTGTAAGTGGTTCATGGACAACTATTACTTTCTGGGGTGTATATCTTTCAGGAACACCAACAACAGAAGATTTCTTTATTGGTGTATATGAAGATAATGGTTCTACTTATGGTAGCGAGATCGCTTCTTACGTTTTACCACTTGATCCAATTGCAACAGGAGAAGTTCTGTTAGGATCATATCCTATTTATCAGTACATTGCTACAATTCCTTCACAGGATGCAAGCGACTTCTGGGTTAGCTGCCAGGCTACTTCACAGATGTATTGGGTAAACTCATTAACAGGAACCGGAAATACAACTGCTGATGATCCATTAGCTGTATGTATCGAAGGTGGTGGCGGCGGCCTTACAGGCTGGTTAACACTTGGTACTTATGACGGAACAGTTCCTGGAAACGGTGCAAGCCAAAATGTTGAAGTTAACTTTGACGCAACTGGTGGTCAACCAGGTGAAGTTTACACTGCAGAGATTGTACTGGAAACAGATCCTAACGTTGGAATCTTTAACATTCCTGTAACAATGACAATATTCGGTGATCCACTGAATCCTGTTACAGATTTAACAGTATCTCTTGAAAGTATGATAAGCGGCCAGGTTAACCTTGCATGGCAATATTCTTCAGATGTTACTTTCCAGTATTTCTTAATTAAGAGAAATGGTCTTGCAGTAGGAACTACTACTGAATTATCATATATTGATATGTTACCTGATTTTGGTTCATATTGTTATACAGTAACTCCTGTATTTGATGAAGGTAATGGTGTGCCAGCAGGCCCTGAGTGTGTAGACTGGTTAATTCCTGAATTATGCTGGAGCCCTGCAACAGTATATAACGAACAATGGCCAGACTCACAGGAAGAAGTAATTCTTACTCTTGAAAACTGTGGTGAAGGTATGTTGTCATTTGCATTCCCAGACTATTTATCAGGAAGCAGATTTGCATGTACAATGCAGGTAGTTCTTTATGATAGCTATGGTGACGGATGGAACGGTGGTTCATTAGATGTGCTTGTAAATGGTGTTGTTGTACTTAATGATATTACAATAGCAAGTGGTTCAGGCCCTGAATATTATTCATTCCCAGCAGAAAGCGGTGATGATATCAGCACAGTATATACAGCTGGTAGCTGGTCATCAGAAAACTCCTACGAAATACTTGATGGAGACGGAAACGTAATTTACTCAGCAGGAAACGTAAGTATACCTGAAGGTGTGGTTTATGGAACATGTCCACAACCAAGCTTTATAGTAGATGTCGAACCAGCAACCGGTACAGTAGCAGAAGGCTCAACTTTAGATGTTGTTCTTACATATGATGCTACAGGTTTCCCTGCTGGTCTTTATGATGAATATTTAAATATTGAAACAAATGATCCAGTAACACCAGAAGAAGATATTCTTAACCAGATGCTTGTTTATATTCCTGGTCAATTTTATGGAACTGTTACAGATTGTAACTCAGGTCTTGGAATAGAAAGTGTAACTGTAACAGCTGGTGATTATACAGCTACAACAGATGGTACAGGATACTACGAATTATATGTAGATGAAGGTACTTATGATGTAAACTTCACATTATTAGGCTTTGAAACTGCTACAGTACTTGATACAATGGCTGTTGAAGGCGCAATGACAGAAGTAAGTGTTACAATGTGTGAAGAGCCTTATCCAGTAAGATGGGTATATGCAGATCCAAATGAAGCAGACACAGAATGTGATGTAACATGGACACTTCCAATGGGACCTTACGAAATTATTTATGATGATGGCGAAGCAAATGACTTTGTTGTATGGACACAGGCTGGTGGAGCTGTTGGTGTAAGCTTTACCCCAGCAGGATATCCTGCAACAGTAACAGGTGGTCGTTTATTTGTAGGTGATGGCAGTTTCCCTGCCGGAGCTAATTTCCTTGGATCACCTATGGCCGTTGGTGTAATTGATGATGATGGTGTTGACGGAATGCCAGGAACAATCCTTGATTCAGTTGTTGTAACTGTTGATAATTATGGATGGGTTTCTTTTGATGGTGTATTTGAAAATGCCGTATTTACAGATGGAGACTTCTATATTGTTATGTGGCAGATAGGTTGGGCAACCAACTCAGCACCAGTAGGCGTTGATACAGATCTACCAACAACATATCGTTCAGTAGCTAAGCTTCCTGGAATGGGTGACTGGGCTATGTCTCCTTACCAGGACTTTATGATCAGGGCTATTGTTGACGGACCTAACCAAGGTGTTGTTGGCAGCAACGTTGGACAAAATGTAGTAATTCCTAAGGTAGTTGAAGGACCATTCCTTGCAACAAGTTTACCAGCTGGTATTAGCGGTACTGTTAAGAGTGGTGAGTTCCGTCCAATGGAAGCAACAAATGCTTCACGTGACATGACAAACTACCAGATTGCACGCGTTAGCGACTTTGATCCTGACTTAGGACCTGAAACAGGTACACATACTATTATAGGTAACCCAACAACAGAATCTTATACAGATGCTGCATTTGGCGGACAACCAGAAGGCTTCTACGCTTATGGTGTTAAAGCTATCTATGAATCCAATGAATCAATATGGGTATACTCAAATACTGTAGCTCATGGATTAGATAATGAAGTTACTATCGAAGTTACATGTTGTGATGGTACAAGCCCTGAAGATGCTGATGTGGTACTTATGGGTCAGAACTATCCTTATGATGTATTATTCGGAACAACAGACACAGATGGTATCGTTGTATTTGATAGCGTTATCAATGGTGTTTATGACTTATATGTTGATAAAGTAGGTTACGCAACCTATGAACACATGAATCTTGGTATCTTCGAAGACTTGGTTTACCCGGTTATGCTTATCGAAAAGATGTACAAACCACGTAACCTTGTTGTTGATCCATTATCATCACATGCCACATGGGATGAACCATTTATTACTTCATTGTTCCTTGAAACATTTGAAGGAACTACATTCCCACCAGAAGGATGGCAATCATATACCCAGGGTGTAGGTTGGGTTCGTACTGATGATGGTAGTAGTAGTGCATGGACAATTCCTGCAGGTGATGGTTATTATGCATGTGCAAATGATGACGGAGCAGGTAGTGATAATGATGGATCAATGGATTATTTGATCACTCCTGAATTAGATCTTAGAGAAAGTGATGCATTTAATTTATATTTCAGCTCATACTATGATGGTACTTATAGCCAGAGTGCATATGTAGAATACAGCCTTGATGCTGGAGCTACATGGGAAGTACTTGAAGCAATGTCACCAGGTAGTGCATGGGAAGAAATTGAAGTAGATCTTAGCGCATTCTCAGGCCTTGACTCAAACCCAATATGGTTGGCATTCCACGCTGACGATAATGGTGAATGGGCATCAGGCTGGGCTGTTGATAATGTATTAGTACAGAATGGTCCTGCAGAAGTAGTAGGTTACTGGGTATACCTTGATGGTGCCTTTGTAGCACAAACAGATGCAGAAACACGTGAATATACATTTATGGATTTACAGTATGGTCAGGAATATACTGCTGAAGTACGTGCACTTTATGCATGTGCATTAAGCGATCCTATATACTATACATGGAATTCAACATATCTACACCCACCAAGAAACTTGATGGATGAGTATGTATATGGAACTAACGAAGTACCATTGTTCTGGAATCCACCTATTACAGGTGTTATCCCAATGATATCAGAAGTTAAGACTGGTCAGCCAAATAACCAGGAAATTGACAAAAACGCTGATATAAGAGTGGTGCCACAATCACGTAACCTATGGGATCTCCAGTTTGCAGTTGATTTAACAACTATCACAGGTGCTGCAGGTAATGCAGGAGCTGAAAGCGATGGTGAGTTTGTTTATGCAACCAGATGGGCAAGTAGTGAAATTGAAAAATACACTATTGACGGTACATTTATTGAAGAATTCTCAATTCCTGGCGTATCAGGATTAAGAGATCTTGCATATGATGGTCAGTATTTCTATGGTGGAGCTGCTTCTACAACAGTATATAAAATGGACTTTGAAAGTCAAACATTAGTATCATCTTTTACAGCACCTACAGCAGTACGTGCTATAGCATATGATTCAGATCTTGGTGGATTCTGGGGAAATAACTGGGATTCAGATATGATTTTGTTTGATGAATCAGGAGCTACATTAGGAACAATCAGTGGTGTACCAAGTTGTTACGGTGCAGCCTATGATAATTTCACAGACGATGGCCCATTCTTGTGGTTATTCACAGGAACAGCCTCAGGTGGTGGTTGTCAGATTGAACAAATGGAAGTTGCTACAGGTGCTTTAACAGGATTTGTTCACAGTGTGAGCGGTGATCTTGGAGCAACTATTGCAGGTGGTCTTTATATAGCTGAGAACCTTGTATCAGGAACCTATACCTTAGGTGGAACTGCACAGGGTGATGGTGCTAATGACACAGGCTTCGGTTATGAAATTGGTGAAGGTGGTGTTGGACCAACACCAGGTGGTATACCAGACGGACTTATTTCATTTAATGTATATCGTGATGCAGAAAACGTTGCTAATGTACCTTACGAAGATCAACAAGCAGAAGACTGGGTAACATATGTAGAAAACTACCTGATGCCAGGAGAATATGCATATGATGTATCAGCTGTTTATGAACTTACTGACTATGGTTTCCCAGGAGAAACAGCAGAGTCAGCATGGGAAGGAACTGTAATTGTAAATGTTGTATGGGGTAACGAAATTCCATTCTTCGAAGGATGGGACCAGGGAACCTTTGAATTCCAGGGATGGTCATTCAATGAGAATGGAGATAACTGGGTAATTAATTCACAGTATGGTGATCCAGAACCATCAGCAGAATTTACATGGGATCCATTATTGGAAGATGGTTATACATCAGCGCTTGAAAGTAATCCAATTAATGCGGATTACCTGACAGAAGGTGATATATTCCTTGATTTCGATATAGCTCTTGAAAACAGAACTGCCACAGGTGAAGAAAAGATTCTTGTAGAAGTATACAATGGATCAGACTGGAACCAGGTAGCAGAATTTGCAAACACAGAAAGCTTTGACTTTACATCTAACCACATTAACATAACTAACTACGCAATGAGCAGAGTATTCCAGGTACGCTTTAACGCAACCGGAAACAACTCATTTGACGTAATTTCATGGTTTGTTGATAATATTTCAATCTACCGCGTATGTCAGGCACCAATCGATCTTACAGGAGAATACGTATGGTTAGCTACTGAAGACTTTGGCGCAGAAGTATGTTGGGGAGTAGATGTACCAGTACCAGTAGCTGATTGGTTCTACTATGATGATGAAACTGTTGAATATGTATGGGGAAGTGATACAGGCGACTGGGATGCTGACGTAGCAATCAAGGTACCATCATCAGATCTTGCAGAATTTGACGGTGCAGCAGTTACTACTTTTATGGCCTTTGTTGATTCAAGGTTATTAGGAGTAGGTACTGTATCAGTAAAAGTAATGCAGGGCGACAATCCAGACCCATCATCACCAATGTACGAAGAAGATGTAACATCACAATTCGTAACAGGTGACGACTGGAACACATTTGAACTTTCAACACCAGTAGAAATAGATAATTCAGAAGATCTGTGGTTAGGCTTGTACTTTACAGGTCCTGCCGGAGCATATGGTCCTGGAATTACTACTGATATGGGAGTATCTAATTCAGATGGTGAACTGTTATATGATGCCGGATCATGGACAACATTGGCAACAATGGGAATTAACAATCGTGCATGGTTACTCAGAGGTTATGTAACAACATCCTACAGCATGAATTCAAATGCAGTAGTAAATGTAGTACCAGAAAATTCAAATCTGCAGACAGCTGGATCAGTTGCAACAGCAACAGCATCACCAAATCTTGATCCTAACATTGTTATGAACAATAGCAGGGAAATCACAGGATTTAATATCTACAGAATGGCAGAAGGCGCTACAGAATATGAACTGTATGACTTTGTAGACGTTGTAAGTGGTCAGACAGAATACTGCTACTATGATGGTGATGTTGATGTTCAAATGGGTTACTACTACCAGGTAACAGCAACCTACGAAAGTGACACAGATGCATGTGAATCACCAGCTGCTATGGCATATGATAATCCAACAGAAGACTTTGTATATGTATTTATTACAAGTGTTGAGGATGCAGATGCTGCAACAACAAGTATATTCCCTAACCCAGCACAGGATCACGTAACAGTAACATCAAGTCAGCCAATGACAAAGATCACTGTTACTAACTACATGGGACAGGTAGTATATACAAGCGAAGTAAACGCTAATAGTGTAGAACTAAATACAGGTTCATACCAGACAGGTGTTTATGTAGTGAAGATTGACACAGAAGACGGAGTAGTTACAAAACGTGTTATTATCACAAAATAATAATATGTAGGTAATTAATTACCGATCCTTATAATAAAGGGCTTTGCCATTTGGCAAGGCCCTTTTTTATTTGTGCGAATAATCGTTGAGCCAGAGTATTCCATTCTTTTGTATTATAACCAGAAGCTTTTGTTAAAAATGGAGTAGGGGTATAGATAGTGTTGCCTGTCATATATGTGAAATAAATAGAATAGGCTCTCATAATTTTTTAATGTGCCGATATTTTAACAAGTGAATTGATTTGCGACGTTTTGGTTTTTGTGGTTGTTACAAAATTAAGATTTCGTTTCATACAAGCAAAAGACGTTTCATGGGTTGTTACTTACCTGTGTGATGTGATTTGTGAATAATGCAAATTGTTTATTTATTAATTAAATCTTTTTTTATGAGAAAATTTTTAAGTTACATGTCGTTGACGATGATTATGTTGTTTTCGGCATCAATTATGTTTTCGCAAACCAGTTCCTCTGCAGATCCAGAAGGACTGTTATTGAAAATGCAAACAGAGCATGGGCCTACAATTGAAGTGCCTGATGCATTACCTGGCAGCAGTCGTGCCATCGGAGATGATTGTTCTGATCCAATTGTTGTGACTGTAAATTCTTTGCCCTTTCTTTATACAGAAACAGGGCAATATACTTGTGGCCGTGGCGACAACTATGATGATACTGACCTCGGTAGCTATGATGGCGGTGAGGACATTATTTATCAATTTGTTGTTAATGTTGAAGCAGAATATAAAGTTACATTAGATCCTAATGGAACTACATATGCTGGTATGGCAGTTTTTACTGATTGTCCTGATGTTGGCTCAGCTTTAGCTATGAATACTAATGGTTCAAGTTCTTCAGCTATGAGTATTAGCGGTGTATTACCCGTGGGTACTTATTATCTTATGATTGATACATGGCCTTCACCGGATTGTATTCCAGATTTTGATCTTACCGTTGAAAATGTAGAACCTGTTTACATCACTTCTTTCCCATGGATTGAAAATTTTGATGCAAGTACTTCCGCTCCTGATGGTTGGAGTAATAACTCTACAGAACCTTGGGAATTCGATGAATCATGTACATACGCTGCTACAGAGGACCATACTACTGGATCAGGAAATTTTGCATGGGTAGATGATTCAAGCCCTTACGAAAATCCAAGTGATTTGATAACACCTATGTTGGACCTTACAGTTATTACAGCATCAGGTGCTATTCCTTATCTGAACTTTTGGTATTGGATTGGAGAAGGCACAACTGGTTCTTCATTAGAAATAGATGTTTATGATGGTAGTACTTGGTACCTTTCTGTTGGTACTTATGCACCACATGATGGATGGATCGAAGCTTCAATTAACTTAAATGCTTACGTTTCAACAGTAACTCAGGTTAGATTCAGAGGTATTGAAAATACTTCAGATTTTGATTGTGATATTAGTGTTGATGATGTTTCTGTTATTGGTGTCGCTTTTGGTGACGTTAATGGTCATGTTTATTCACCTGACGGACTTCCAATGCCAAATGCTATTGTAGGTATTGTAGATATGGGTGTATCTACTACTACTGATGGTACAGGATACTATGAATTATTAAATGTTGATGCTGGCACTCAGGATATTTCTGCTGCTAAAGAAGGTTACAATACTATTACTCACACTGTTAATATAGGTGCTGGTGGTGTTGTTGTAAGAGATTTTGACTTAACACAGCCATCAATTACAATTAATCCATTGTTCTTTGATGAAACTCTCAATCCAAATGAATATTTAACAAAATATCTTGGACTTCTTAATACAGGCTCAGGTCCTGGCGACTGGTCAGCTACTATTAATTACTTGTCAAGTTCAAGCACAGGTGTAACAAATGTTACCGGACAGCCTTATCCACAGACTTCTGCAAGTGGCGAACCAGCTACTTTGGCAAGAGAAGGTGGTAAGCCTTTTACTCCACAGAATTCACGTGATCTTTTCGAATGTAACGAAGGTAGTTTATTTGGTAACTCTCCTGTAGGCTCTGATAATGCAAGTTGGTCACAATACGGTGGTGACTACCAGCAATATCAACAGGTAAACGGCGTAAGCGGTGCCTGGACAACTGTTACTTTCTGGGGTGTATATCTTTCAGGAACACCAACAACAGAAGATTTCTTTATTGGAGTATATGAAGATAATGGTTCTACTTATGGTAGTGAAATTGCTTCTTATATTGTAACTCTCGATCCTATTAATACAGGAGAAGTTCTTTTGGGATCATATCCTATTTATCAGTACATTGCTACAATTCCTTCACAGGATGCAAGCGACTTCTGGATTAGCTGCCAGGCTACTTCACAGATGTATTGGTTATGGTCACCATCAGGAGCAGGAAACTCTACTGCTGATGAGCCTTTAGCTTGTTGTATTGAAGGTGGTGGCGGCGTTTCAGGCTGGTTAACACTTGGTGCTTATGATGGAACAGTTCCTGCAAACGGAGCAAGCCAAAATGTTGAAGTTAATTTTAACGCAACTGGCACACAGCCTGGTGAAGTTTATTCAGCAGAAATTTTACTGGAAACAGATCCTAACGTAGGTATATTTACTATTCCTGTAACAATGACTATTTTCGGTGATCCACTAAATCCTGTTACAGATCTAACAGTATCTCTTGAAAATATGGTTTCAGGCCAGGTTAACCTTGCATGGCAATATTCTTCAGATGTTACTTTCCAGTATTTCTTAATTAAGAGAAATGGTCTTGCAGTAGGAACAACTACTGAACTTACTTATGTAGATATGTTACCTGATTTTGGTTCATATTGTTATACAGTAACTCCTGTATTTGATGAAGGTAATGGTGTACCAGCAGGCCCTGAGTGTGTAGACTGGTTAATTCCTGAATTATGCTGGAGCCCTGCAACAGTATATAACGAACAATGGCCAGACTCACAGGAAGAAGTAATTCTTACTCTTGAAAACTGTGGTGAAGGTATGCTTGACTTTGTATTCCCAGACTATGTATCAGGAAACAGATTTGCTTGTGATATGCAGATAGCTCTTTATGATAGCTATGGTGACGGATGGAACGGATGTTCAATAGATGTACTTGTAAATGGTGTTGTTGTACTTAATGATATTACAATAGCAAGTGGTTCAGGTCCTGAATATTATTCATTCCCTGTTGCTGATGGTGATGATGTAAGTACTGTATTTACTGAAGGTAGTTATGTTTCTGAAACATCATATGAAATTTATGATGGTTATGGTGATCTCGTTTATTCTTCAGGATCTGGTTCTGGTAGCTTACCAGCAGGTACTGTTTATGGTGATTGTCCACAGCCTAGCTTTATAGTTGATGTAGAACCTGCAACCGGTCAGATTTCTGAAGGTTCATCATTAGATATTACTCTTACATATGATGCTACAGGTTTCCCTGCTGGTCTTTATGATGAATATTTAAATATTGAAACAAATGATCCAGTAACACCAGAAGAAGATATTCTTAACCAGATGCTTGTTTATATTCCTGGTCAATTTTATGGAACTGTTACAGATTGTAACTCAGGCCTTGGAATGGAAGGTGTAACTGTAACAGCTGGTGATTATGCAGCTACAACAGATGGTACAGGATACTACGAATTATATGTAGATGAAGGTACTTATGATGTAAACTTCACATTATTAGGCTTTGAAACTGCTACAGTACTTGATACAATGGCTGTTGAAGGCGCAATGACAGAAGTAAGTGTTACAATGTGTGAAGAGCCTTATCCAGTAAGATGGGTATATGCAGATCCAAATGAAGCAGACACAGAATGTGATGTAACATGGACACTTCCAATGGGACCTTACGAAATTATTTATGATGATGGCGAAGCAAATGACTTTGTTGTATGGACACAGGCTGGTGGAGCTGTTGGTGTAAGCTTTACCCCAGCAGGATATCCTGCAACAGTAACAGGTGGTCGTTTATTTGTAGGTGATGGCAGTTTCCCTGCCGGAGCTAACTTCCTTGGATCACCAATGGCTGTTGGTGTAATTGATGATGATGGCGTTGACGGAATGCCAGGAACAATCCTTGATTCAGTTGTTGTAACTGTTAACAATTATGGATGGGTTTCTTTCGAAAATGCATTTGAAAACTCTGAATTTACAGATGGTGACTTCTACATTGTTATGTGGCAGGTTGGTTGGGCAACCAACTCAGCACCAGTAGGCGTTGATACAGATCTACCAACAACATATCGTTCAGTAGCTAAGCTTCCTGGAATGGGTGACTGGGCTATGTCTCCTTATCAGGACTTTATGATCAGGGCTATTGTTGACGGACCTAACCAGGGTGTTGTTGGCAGCAACGTTGGACAAAATGTAGTAATTCCTAAGGTAGTTGAAGGACCATTCCTTGCAACAAGTTTACCAGCTGGTATTAGCGGTACTGTTAAGAGTGGTGAGTTCCGTCCAATGGAAGCAACAAATGCTTCACGTGACATGACAAACTACCAGATTGCACGCGTTAGTGACTTTGATCCTGACTTAGGACCTGAAACAGGTACACATACTATTATAGGTAACCCAACAACAGAATCTTATACAGATGCTGCATTTGGCGGACAACCAGAAGGCTTCTACGCTTATGGTGTTAAAGCTATCTATGAATCCAATGAATCAATATGGGTATACTCAAATACTGTAGCTCATGGATTAGATAATGAAGTTACTATCGAAGTTACATGTTGTGATGGTACAAGTCCTGAAGATGCTGATGTGGTACTTATGGGACAGAACTATCCTTATGATGTGTTATTCGGAACAACAGACACAGATGGTATAGTTGTATTTGATAGCGTTATCAGTGGTGTTTATGACTTATATGTAGATAAAGTAGGTTATGCAACCTATGAACATATGAATCTTGGTATCTTCGAAGACATGGTTTACCCTGTTATGCTTGTTGAAAAAATGTACAAACCACGTAACCTTGTTGTTGATCCATTATCATCACATGCTACATGGGATGAACCATTTATTACTTCATTGTTCCTTGAAA
Source organism: Bacteroidales bacterium (assembly GCA_963676635.1). Classification (GTDB taxonomy): domain Bacteria; phylum Bacteroidota; class Bacteroidia; order Bacteroidales; family F082. Next base: position 1,915,649 of record OY781105.1, on the reverse strand, counting down.
CATTCGAAGGAGATGAATTCCCACCAGAAGGATGGCAATCATTTACCCAGGGTGTAGGCTGGATCCGTACTGATGATGGTAGTAGTAGTGCATGGACAATTCCTGCAGGCGATGGTTTTTATGCATGTGCTAATGATGACGCAGCAGGTAGTGCGGGTGATGGATCAATGGATTATTTGATTACTCCTGAACTTGATCTTAGAGAAAGTGATGCATTTAATTTATATTTCAGCTCATACTATGATGGTACTTATAGCCAGAGTGCATATGTAGAATACAGCCTTGATGCTGGAGCTACATGGGAAGTACTTGAAGCAATGTCACCAGGTAGTGCATGGGAAGAAGTTGAAGTAGATCTTAGCGCATTCTCAGGCCTTGACTCAAACCCAATATGGTTGGCATTCCACGCTGACGATAATGGTGAATGGGCATCAGGCTGGGCTGTTGATAATGTATTAGTACAGAATGGTCCTGCAGAAATTGTAGGTTACTGGGTATATCTTGATGGTGCCTTTGTAGCACAAACAGATCCAGAAACACGTGAATATACATTTATGGACTTACAGTATGGTCAGGAATATACTGCTGAAGTACGTGCACTTTATGCATGTGCATTAAGTGATCCTATATACTATACATGGAATTCAACATACCTACACCCACCAAGAAACTTGATGGATGAGTATGTATATGGAACTAACGAAGTACCATTGTTCTGGAATCCACCTATTACAGGTGTTATCCCAATGATATCAGAAGTTAAGACTGGTCAGCCAAATAACCAGGAAATTGACAAAAACGCTGATATAAGAGTGGTGTCACAATCACGTGACTTATGGGATCTCCAGTTTGCAGTTAATTTAACTACTATTACAGGTGCTGCAGGTAATGCTGGTGCTGAAAGTGATGGTGAGTACGTTTACGCAACTAAATGGGGCGGTAGTGAAATTGAAAAATACACTATTGACGGAACATATATTGAGACTTTCTCAATTCCTGGCGTATCAGGATTAAGAGATCTTGCATATGATGGTCAGTATTTCTATGGTGGAGCTGCTTCTACAACAGTATATAAAATGGACTTTGAAAGTCAAACATTAGTATCATCTTTTACAGCACCTACAGCAGTACGTGCTATAGCATATGATTCAGATCTTGGTGGATTCTGGGGAAATAACTGGGATTCAGATATGATTTTGTTTGATGAATCAGGAGCTACATTAGGAACAATCAGTGGTGTGCCAAGTTGTTACGGTGCAGCATATGATAACTTCACAGACGATGGCCCATTCTTGTGGTTATTCACAGGAACAGCCTCAGGTGGTGGTTGTCAGATTGAACAAATGGAAGTTGCGACAGGTGCTTTAACAGGATTTGTTCACAGTGTGAGCGGTGATCTTGGAGCAACTATTGCAGGTGGTCTTTATATAGCTGAGAACCTTGTATCAGGAACCTATACCTTAGGTGGAACTGCACAGGGTGACGGTGCTGATGACACAGGCTTCGGTTATGAAATTGGTACAGCAGGTGTTGGACCAACACCAGGTGGTATACCAGAAGGACTTATTTCATTTAATGTATATCGTGATGCAGAAAACGTTGCTAATGTACCTTACGAAGATCAGGGTGCAGATGAATGGGTAGAATATGTAGAAAATTACCTGATGCCAGGTGAATACGCATATGATGTATCAGCAGTATATGACCTAGCCGACTATGGTTTCCCAGGAGAAACAGCAGAGTCAGCATGGGAAGGAACTGTAATTGTAAATGTTGCATGGGGTAACGAAATTCCATTCTTCGAAGGATGGGACCAGGGAACCTTTGAATTCCAGGGATGGTCATTCAATGAGAATGGAGATAACTGGGTAATTAATTCACAGTATGGTGATCCAGAACCATCAGCAGAATTTACATGGGATCCATTATTGGAAGATGGTTATACATCAGCACTTGTAAGTAATCCAATTAATGCGGATTTCTTGACAGAAGGTGATTTATTCCTTGACTTCGATATAGCTCTTGAAAACAGAACTGCCACAGGTGAAGAAAAGATTCTTGTAGAAGTATATAACGGATCAGACTGGAACCAGGTAGCAGAATTTGCAAACACAGAAAGCTTTGACTTTACATCTAACCATATTAACATAACTAACTACGCAATGAGCAGAGTATTCCAGGTACGCTTTAACGCAACCGGAAACAACTCATTTGACGTAATTTCATGGTTTGTTGATAATATTTCAATCTACCGCGTATGTGAAGCACCAATCGATCTTACAGGAGAATACGTATGGAATGCTACTGAAGACTTTGGCGCAGAAGTATGTTGGGGAGTAGATGTACCGGTACCAGTAGCTGATTGGTTCTACTATGATGATGAAACTGTTGAATATGTATGGGGAAGTGACTCAGGCGATTGGGATGCTGATATTGCAATCAGAGTACCATCATCAGATCTTGCAGAATTTGACGGTGCAGCAGTTACTACTTTTATGGCCTTTGTTGATTCAAGGTTATTGGGAGTAGGTACTGTATCAGTAAAAGTAATGCAGGGCGACAATCCAGACCCATCATCACCAATGTACGAAGAAGATGTAACATCACAATTCGTAACAGGTGACGACTGGAACACATTCGAACTTTCAACACCAGTAGAAATAGATAATTCAGAAGATCTATGGTTAGGCATGTACTTCTCTGGTCCTGCCGGAGCATATGGTCCTGGAATTACTACTGATATGGGAGTATCTAATTCAGATGGTGAACTGTTATATGATGCTGGATCATGGACAACTCTTACTACTTATGGTGGTATTAACAACCGTGCATGGTTACTCAGAGGTTATGTAACAACATCCTACAGCATGAATTCAAATGCAGTAGTAAATGTAGTACCAGAAAACCCAAATCTGCAGACAGCTGGATCAGTTGCAACAGCAACAGCAGCACCAAATCTTGATCCTAACATTGTTATGAACAATAGCAGGGAAATCACAGGATTTAATATCTACAGAATGGCAGAAGGCGCTACAGAATACGAACTGTATGACTTTGTAGACGTTGTAAGTGGTCAGACAGAATACTGTTACTATGATGGTGATGTTGAATGGCCAATGGGTTACTACTACCAGGTAACAGCAACATACGAAAGTGAAACAGATGCATGTGAATCACCAGCTGCTATGGCATATGAAAATCCAACAGAAGACTTTGTATATGTATTTGTTACAAGTGTTGAGGATGCAGATGCTGTAACAACAAGTATATTCCCTAACCCAGCACAGGATCACGTAACAGTAACATCAAGTCAGCCAATGACAAAGATTACTGTAACTAACTACATGGGACAGGTAGTATATACAAGCGAAGTAAACGCTAACAGTGTAGAACTTAATACAGGTTCATACCAGACAGGTGTTTATGTAGTGAAGATTGACACAGAAGACGGAGTAGTTACAAAACGTGTTATTATCACAAAATAATAATATGTAGGTAATTAATTACCGATTCTTATAATAAAGGGCTTTGCCATTTGGCAAGGCCCTTTTTTTTGTGCATTATTGGTTTTATCCGATTATTCACTGGATAATGTAATTTATCTCATAAGACAAAGTTTATGAAATTATATCATTGCATCAATTGATTATTTTAAGATGACACATTAGAATCCTGATGCGCACCAAAAACAATCCTGATGCGCATCAAAAACAATCCTGATGCGCATCAGAAACAATTCTGATGCGCATCAGAATACTATTTAGACAAGTGGAAAGGGGAGTTTATACAAGTGGGATCAGGTGTTTTCACAAGTGAGGTTGTGTATTTTCTCAAGAGAGATTATAATCAATATCTGAACAACAAATTATTAGTACATTGGATTAAAAGCTTCATCTACAAACACATGAAAATAGTCTAGTGTACCTTAAGACTTTAAACCTTAAACTTTAATTATTGATCTCTAACTTTAAACTTATAATATTATTTTTGACAGAATTTTTATTTTATGATTTCGATTAACAACATAACAAAAGAATTTGGTGGTGAGCCTCTTTTTGAGGATGTGAGTTTTAATATCAATCCCAAAGACAGGGCAGGGTTGGCTGGCGCCAATGGAGCAGGTAAATCTACATTGCTAAAGATAATCTACAATGAGATCTCATCTGATACTGGTAAAATTGTTATTCCTTCAAATTATACTTTGGGATATCTTCCCCAAGAGAAATATATTACATCAGATCTCATTGTATTTGAAGAGGCTATGAAAGCATTTTCATTTCTGGATGAATATCGAAACGAAATAGATGAAATTCATAAAAAACTAACTGAAGAGGCATTGGAAAAGCAATACTCCGCTCTTGTTGAGCGTCTTGAATATCTGGAGTCGGTTATTGCCATTTATTCTCCTGATCAACTGCGGGGTAATGCTGAAAAGTATCTTATAGGGCTTGGTTTCAGGCGCAATGATTTGTTCAGACCAATGACAGAATTTAGTCAGGGTTGGCAAATGCGCGTTGAAATAGCAAAGCTGCTTCTGGTTAAGCCTGATTTATTGCTTTTGGACGAACCTACTAATCATCTTGATATTGAATCAATACAGTGGGTGGAAGATTTTCTTAAGAGCTATCCCGGATCAGTTTTGATAGTGTCTCATGATAAATCATTATTGGATAATATCACCAATCGCACGCTGGAAATCAGCAATGGAAAGATTTACGACTATAAGGTACCATATTCTGAATACGTTGATCTTAGAGCTGATAGAGAAGAGCATCTTAAGGCTACCTATGATAATCAACAGAAAGAAATCAATGAGATAGAGAAATTTGTAGACAGATTCAGATATAAGGCTTCCAAAGCAAAACAGGTGCAGTCGAGGGTTAAGCTGTTAGAAAAGATGGACCGCATTGAGCTTGATAATGTTGATAAAAGTAGTATCCATTTTTTGTTTCCACCTGCTCCTCATAGCGGCAAAGTAACTCTTGAAGGAAAGGATATTTCGAAGCAGTATGGTGATAATATTATTCTTGATAAAATTAATTTTGAGATACTTAAAGGAGAGAAGATTGCTTTACTTGGCCGGAATGGTGAAGGTAAGTCAACGCTTGCCAGAATTATTGCCGGTAACCTCGATTATACCGGAGAGCTAAAATATGGGCATCAGGTGGAATTAGGTTATTATGCGCAGGATCAGGCAGACAGACTTAATCCGGAGTTGACCGTTTTTGAGACTATAGATAACGTAGCTGTTGGCGAAATTCGTAAGCGTATCACAGCATTGTTGGGTGCATTTTTGTTTCAAGGCGATGACATTGACAAAAAAGTGAAAGTGCTTTCAGGTGGTGAGAAATCGAGGCTTTCTCTTGCATTACTTCTTTTAAAACCAAGTAATTTACTTCTGTTGGATGAGCCTACAAACCATTTGGATATGCGTTCGAAGGATATTCTTAAAGAAGCTTTATTGAAATATGATGGCACTCTTGTAATTGTATCTCACGACAGGGATTTTCTTCAAGGATTAACAACCAGAATGTATGAGTTCCGAAACAAGGGTATTAAGGAATATCGGGGTGATTTGAATTCTTTTCTTGAAAAAAAACGCATTAGAAACCTTAAAGAGCTTGAAAAAAAGGCTGTTGAAAAGAAGCAGGATAAGAAATCAGGGTCAGATAATAAGCAACGCTGGGAAGCCAAAAAAGAGATTGAAAAGAAAATTAGAAAGCTGAATAATGAAATTGAAGCAGTGGAAGCTGATATTGAAAAAACAGAAAGCCGTTTGGAAGATATTGTAGAAAAGATGTCTGACACTGAAAATTATCAGGAAGAGTTAAAATCAGGTATATTATATAAGGAGCATGATGAATTGGAAAGTAAACTCAGCGGTTTGTATGAGCTTTGGGAAGAGAAACAACACAAAGTTGAGGAATTAAAAAATCAAATTCCTTAATATTACTATTTGTTCCTATCGATCATTTTAGTAGCAATATTCAGAAGATATTGCTTCTTTTCAGGAGAGATATTTATTTTATCAAGTTTTTCCAAACCAGAAATAAAGAAGTTGTCAATAACTTCATTAGCAGCTTTATCAACTCCGTTCTTAAGGAAAATATCAATAACTTTTTTGATCTTTATCTCGTTATCAATATCTTTAAAGCTGTATAACTCAAGTAATTCATTCCTTGTTTGCTCATCTGATACATCAAGAGCTTTAATAAAAAGGAATGTTTTTTTGTTTGTAACAATATCTCCACCGGTTTTCTTACCGAATACACCTTCATTGCCAAAAGTATCAAGGAGGTCATCTTTTAATTGAAATCCTAATCCGATATTTAGTCCGAATTCGTACAGTAAGTCAGCATCTTCATCAGAAGCGCCACCAATAATAGCACCAATTTTAAGACTTGCTCCAAACAATACACCTGTTTTAAGTTTGATCATATTAACATAATCGTTAACAGAAACATTTTCAGCAGTTTCGAAGTTAAGATCAAATTGTTGACCTTCGCAAACTTCGATAGCTGTTTGATTGAATACATTAAGAATCTTGTGAACAATTTCTTTATCAGCCTGCTGAGCATATTGGTAAGCAAGAGCAAAAAGAGTATCTCCGGAGAGTATGGCAATATTGGAATCCCACTTTTTGTAGACTGTTTCCTTTCCTCTTCTTATGGGAGCGTCATCCATTATATCGTCATGGATAAGGGTGAAGTTATGAAATAGCTCAATGGCAATAGCCTGTGGCATTGCTTTAGCATAGTCGTTGGAAAATAACTCACACCCAAGCAGGGTAATAATTGGTCTTAGTCGTTTCCCACCAAAACCGATTGTATATTTTATCGGATCATATAATTCAACAGGTTTGTTACTGTATTTTATTTTGCTTAGTTCTTGCTCAAAGTGTTTTACTAGTATATCGTAACTTGTCATTTATTTATCTATTAGGTCTATCAAATATTGGCCGTAGCCACTCTTTAACAATGGTTCAGCTATCTTTCTAAGTTGGTCTGCATCAATAAAACCGTTTAAGTATGCTATTTCTTCAATACAGCTAATCTTTAAGCCCTGACGTTCCTGCACTACTTCCACAAACTGTGATGCTTGTGTTAAAGAAGCGAATGTGCCGGTATCAAGCCATGCGGTACCACGGCTCAATAAACCAACTTTTAGTTTTTCTTTTTCAAGATAATATTTGTTAACATCAGTTATTTCATACTCACCTCTTGGACTTGGTTTAAGGTTCTTTGCAACATCAACAACACTGTTATCGTAGAAATACAATCCCGGAACTGCAAATTTTGACTTAGGCTTTTGTGGTTTCTCTTCAATGGAAATGGCTTTCATATCCTTATCAAACTCCACAACGCCATACCTTTCCGGATCCTGCACATGATAGGCAAACACAATACCTCCATCAGGGTCATTACTGGCTTTTAGTAATTCTCTCAGCCCTCTTCCGTAAAATATATTGTCGCCCAGAATCAAACTAACCTTGTCATTACCAATAAACTCTTTACCAATAACAAATGCCTGAGCAAGACCATTGGGCTCATGCTGCACGGCATACTGGAAGTTACAACCAAGCTGAGACCCATCACCAAGCAAACGCTGAAAGTTTGGAGTGTCTTCTGGTGTGGAGATAATAAGAATATCCTTTATTTCAGCCATCATTAGAATGGATAAAGGATAATATATCATAGGCTTGTCATAAACAGGCATCAGCTGTTTACTAACTGCGATTGTAAGAGGGTGTAAGCGTGTTCCGGCTCCTCCGGCAAGTATAATTCCTTTCATAGTACTTAGTTTTTAGGCTTCGTTTTGTTGTTATTTTTTTTATTGTCGAGTTCTTTAATAACAAGTTTGTCAAGTTCAATATCTTCAACTTCATCAAACACTTCAAGATAAGGCTCTTTGAAGGATTTAGTAAGTATTCTTTTGTTCAGAGTCAGTAACAATGATGGTAATACAAACATATTGGACAGAAGAGCAACAACCAGTGTAAATGAAACAAGGTAACCCAGTGCCTCTGTTCCTCCGAAAGATGATAAAGTAAATATATAGAAACCACAGAAAAGAACAAGTGCTGAGTATATCATGCTATATCCTGTTTCAATAAGGGCACCATGTACAGCGGGTCCTATTTTCCAGTCATTTTGTCGAAGTTGTAACCGATATCTGGAAAGGAAATGAATAGTATTATCAACACTAATACCTAATGCAATACTGAATATTAGAATTGTTGATGGCTTTATTGTAATACCAAAATATCCCATCATCCCGGCCGTTAGCACCTGTGGAATTATGTTTGGAATTAATGAAATAATAATCATTCGGGCTGATGAAAAGATGAGTGCCATTAAAATAGTTATAATAACAACTGCAAGCAACAGACTCATAAACATATTCTTAACCAGATAATTATTGCCCATCAGAAATACAACACTTGTCCCGGTAAGATGTACATCATATTTATCCGGAGGGAATATTTTATCAACCTTTGGTCTGATATCTTCCAATATTAATTCAATTTCATTTGTGCCGATATTAGCCATTTGTGCAGAAATACGCGTGGTTTGGAAGCTTGAATCAACAAAAGCATTCAACACTCCTCTGTTGCCACTACCCATATCAGGAACATAGCTAAGGATAAAGTTTTTCTCCTGATTATTTGGAAGAGTATACATCGATTCCTTTCCTTTATAAAAGGCCTGCTTGGCAGATTTAACCACTTCAACAACAGATAAAGGCTTGGCAAAGGCAGGATATGTCATAAGAGTATCCTGAAGCTTGTCAATTTTATTCAATGTACTTAAACGTAGTATTCCGTTTTTCTTCTTGGTATCAACAGTAATTTCAAGAGGCATTACACCTTTAAAGTTCTTTTCAAGAAAAACAAGGTCCTTATATAGCTTATCCTTTTTACTTATATCATCGACAATATTACCTGTTGTCCTAAGCCTTGTAGCTCCATAAACAGCAGCAACAAATGCAATACCAGCTACAATATAAATTATTGTTCTTTTATGAGTTACAATATTTACTACCTGATTTACAAGAACAGAGGTTATTCCATGATCAAGATGTTTAAGATGTTTTTCTTTAGGTACAGGAAAATAACTAAACAGAATAGGGAGAATGGTTAATGAAAGAAGGTAAATAAACAAAATATTAAGTGAAGCAATAACGCCAAACTCAACAAGAAGTCTGTTTGATGTAACAATAAATGCAGCAAACCCTGCGGCTGTAGTTGCATTGGTTAACAAGTTTGCACTTCCAATACGGGATATCATCCTTGATAACGCCCTGGCTTTATTACCATGCAGTCTGTATTCTCCAAGATATTTATTTAGGAGGAATATGGAGTTCTCCACACCTATTACTATTAATAATGGAGGCAGCACTCCTGTTAGAATAGATATTTTATACCCAAACAATACTATTGTACCCAAAACCCAAACAACAGCAATACCTACTACTAGCATTGCAAATAATACTGCCCTGCCAGACCTGAATAGTAAAAATAACAGAACTGATGCAATTACAAGTGATAGGATTACAAAAAGCAGAAGCTCGTCCTGAAGGGTTTTTGTTGTTATTGTCCTGATATATGGTAATCCGGAATATTTTATTTCCAGATCATGCTTTTGTCCGAATTTGTCAATGGTTTCTTTAAGATCATAAATCAATCCGATCCTGGCCTTGGAGTTAAGTATGTCTTTGTCAAGAGTTATCATCATTAAACTCACATCGGTTTCTTTATTAAACAACCGACCTTCATAAAAAGGCAGATTGTAAATAATGTTTTTAATGGAGTCTACTTCAGCTTGTGTTCTTGGTTTTTCTTTTGAAACAGGCAGAAACTGAAATTTCTTTAAGCTATCATTTCTAACCAGATTGTATAGCTTAGATACACTAACAACACCTTGTATTCCCGGCATTTCAGCTACTTCATTACTCAAGTCGTACCAGCTGTTGAAATGTTCCAGTGTATAAAGTTGTGTATCCTGAATAGCAACAAATATTACACTGCCATCAAGTCCGAATTTTTCTTTGAAATTTTTATATTCAACGCTTATGGGGTCATCAGCCGGAAGAGTATTTGCCATTTCATAGGACATCTTAATATTCGAACCCATATATCCCATAAAAATGGTGAGTAAACCAATAGTGATTAGTATGCCTAACCTGTTTCTAAGTATAAACCTTACAATAAATTGCCACATATCTTTCTCTCTTAATACAATAAATACTCTCATACATTATTTAAATGCATCAGAATAATTGCGAATGCTCTTCAAAATTTTGAAAAAACCGAAAAGCTGTATAATTTCGCAAATTTAAGTTTTGTTTTGAGAATGACTAACAATAAGGTGCTTTTTATTGATACAACTCATCCGGAATTGGAGAGACAGTTAATAAACCAGGGATTTGTCTGTGATTATTTTCAGGATTATTGCAGGGAAGATTATATAAGAGTGGCTTCTGAATACGCTGGTATAATTATTAGAAGTAAAATAAAACTTGATAGAGATTTCCTGGAACATTGTAATAAACTGAAGTTTATAGGCAGAGTAGGAGCCGGAATGGAGAATATTGACCTGAAGGCTGCTGAAGACTTTGGAATAGAATGCCTGAATGCTCCTGAAGGTAACAGGGATGCTGTTGGTGAACAGGCTTTGGGAATGATTCTTACGCTGTTTAACAGATTAATAATTGCTGATAACGAAGTGCGTAATGGTATTTGGATACGAGAAGGTAACAGGGGTGTTGAGCTGGGTGGTAAAACAGTAGGAATTATTGGGTATGGTAATACAGGAGGCGCTTTTGCAAGAAAGTTATCTGGTTTTGATGTTAAGGTACTGGCCTATGATAAATATAAAAGAGACTTTTCTGATGATTATGTGAAGGAATCAACAATGGAGGAGATTTTTCGCGAAAGTGATATCCTTAGCCTGCATGTTCCATTGACTGACGAAACAAAGCTTATGGTGAACACTGATTATCTTAATAGCTTTAGCAAGAATATTTATGTTGTTAACACATCAAGGGGCAAGGTGCTTAAAATTGCAGACCTTGTTAATTTGATTAAAGCAGGAAAGGTTTTAGGAGCATGTTTGGATGTATTGGAGTATGAAGGACTATCGTTCGAAAATGTTAGTCTGCCCGATGAGTTTGCCAGGCTAAAGGAATTGAAGAATGTTGTTCTCTCGCCTCATATTGCTGGCTGGACTCATGAATCAAACATCAAAATGGCTCTTACTATTGCTGAGAAAGTAAGGAGGCTAAATCTGTTAGGCTGATAACGCCCAGAAAAGCAGGTTTAATAATAATTTTTTGGTTTTTTAATTTCTTTCTGTAACATACTCTGATGTGTGTGCGTCATAGCAATAAATCAGAAAACATAAAGCTAATAACAGAAATTAATTAAAACTGATAATATTATGAAACGACTATTTTTATATTTAGCGACAGCCTTATTGACCATCGCCATTGTGCCAGCAAGTGCACAGATTAATGGGAATGGAAATGTTACCAAGAAAAGTTATGACACTGAAAAGTTTACAGGAATTGACGTAAGTGGTGTTTGTAATGTAATCTTTACTCAGGGTGAAGAGTTCTCAGTTGTTGCAGAGACAGATGATAATCTTCAACAATATGTTACTGTCAAGGTTGTTAATGAAAGATTAAAACCCGGACTTTCTAAAAGCAGTATCAAAAAGTTTGAGAAGCTGAATTTTTATATTACTGCACCTTCTTTGGAATATCTGGAAGCCTCCGGTGCGTGTGAAGCAAGAGCTACAGGGAAAATCTCAGGTAATAACCTTAAAATTATTACCAGTGGTGCTGCTGAGGTAGGATTGAATATAGACTATAAAAGTGTTGAGGCAATACTAAGTGGTGCTTCAGAGGTTACACTGACAGGAAAGGCAAACTCCAGTGTTGTTAAAACCAGTGGAGCATCTGAGTTTAAAGGAAAAGAGTTTTACACAAATAGCACTGTTGCTGATGCGTCAGGTGCCAGCGAATGTATGGTTAATGCATTAAATAATCTTACTTACCAGTCTTCGGGAAGTTCTGAAGTCAGGTATGTTGACAATCCTGATATGGTTCTGGTTAAAAAAACCAATAGTGAAGTAGTAGTTAAAACAAATACTTCAACTACAATTGCTCATTATCAAGGTTATGATACAACAAGAGTAGATATGGGGATTGTAGATATGGAAGTAGTTGAAGGCGATACTACTTTTGTTTCAATAGGAAGACATACACTTGCTGTTTCTGATGACGGAGATGTGAAATGGAAAAGGAAAAAACGTACAAAGTTTAATGGTAATTGGGGCGGAGTTGATATAGGTCTTAATGGATACCTCACACCTGATTTTGACATGGATTTCAGCAAAGCAGATGATTATCTCGATTTGCGTATGGAAAAATCAATTAATGTGAATGTGAACATCTATGAGCAGAATATAAATCTGAGTAAAAATCATAATATGGGATTAATCACAGGTCTTGGACTTACTATAAATAACTACAGGTTTAGTAATCCTACTTTCCTTACTCCTGACAGTTTTGCAATTGCAGGATATTACATGGAAGGTATAAATGTAAGAAAGACAAAGCTTACCTCATGTTATATCTCAGTGCCATTGTTCTTTGAAATACAGTCGAAGACCGACCGCAGAACACGTCAGTTTCATTTTGCAGTAGGTGCAATTGCCAGCGCAAGACTTAGTACACATACAAAAATATATTTCGATGAATCCGGAAAGGTATTTAATCTTGTTGATCCAGCAACTGATAAGATAGTTTACACAGAAACGTCACCAAATGCTAATGGAAGGAATATTGTTAAAGATCATGATAGTTTTCATCTGGCACCATTTAAATTTGATGTAAGCGTACGTTTTGGATATGGTATCATAAATCTGTACGCAACATATTCATTGAACACGATGTTTCAGAAAAACCGAGGACCGGAACTCTATCCGTTTAGCGCCGGTATTACACTGGTTAGCTGGTAGAGCTTTCTTTCAATACTTTAAGCTGTCTCGTTGAGGCAGCTTTTTTTGTGTCATAAGTGTTTTGCTCGTCCGGCAGGAATTTATTAATTTTGTCTTGATTAAATATTAACCAAACATTAATAAAACAAATAGGAAATATTATGTCAGGACATAGCAAATGGTCAACAATAAAGAGAAAGAAAGGAGCAGCTGATGCTAAAAGATCGAATCTGTTCTCTAAACTAAGTAAGGAAATAACTGTAGCTGTGAAAGAAGGTGGTCCTGATCCAGATGGTAATCCTCGTCTGCGTCTTGCTATTTCAAATGCGAAAGGGCAAAGTATGCCAAAGGATAATATAGAAAGAGCCATTAAAAAGGCAAGTGATAAGGATTCTGCCAGTTTTATTGAGTCAACTTTTGAGGGTTATTTACATCATGGTATTGCTGTTTTTCTGGAATGTACAACAGATAATAATCAACGTACAGTTTCGGGAGTAAGATCAATATTTAATAAGTATGATGGAAATCTTGGTACAAATGGCTCTCTGAGTTTTTTGTTTGACAGGAAAGGAGTATTTGTTGTGCCCAAAGGAGATATTGATCAGGATGAATTTGAAATGGAGTTAATAGATGCTGGTGCTGAGGATATTGAGTTCGAAAACGACGGATTCTTTCATATAACAACATCTATGGAAGACTTTGGCTCAATGGCTAAAAAGCTTGAAGACCTTAATATTGAGCCTGAAACTGCTGAACTGCAGCGCATACCTAATGATACGAAAGTCTTGCCTAATGAAGATGCAAAAAAGATACTAAAAGTAATTGATGCATTTGAAGATAATGAGGATGTACAGAATGTGTTCCATAATCTCGAAATAACTGATGAGCTTATGGAGTCTATCGAGTGAGCTTTTGCCTGAAAATAGATAGCTTGAAAGTTTCAGGGTTGCTAATGAATTAGCTACTTTGGGTATAATAGTGTAGCCGAATAACCATCGGGTAATAGATCAATATTAATAATACTGCTTAATTGTAATTATTTGTAATGATTTTAAATTATATTGTTTTCATTTCTTTACTAATCAAATGCTTAATCTTTATAGTATTTATTAAAAGCCTGAAACCCATAATCATAGAAAGGTTACCCTATTAGAAGAATTGCGAGATATTTGTCTGTTTAGTATTAATAATATATAAGGAGTTAGTTGATCACGTAAAAACAAAGCGAGAAATTTGTACATTTACGCGTATAACAAATTTTGACATAAAAAACAACAGCAAAATTTAGTGTTTGCTGTTAATTATCTAACAATAAAATTCTTTATTATTAATAATCTATTAATTAAATGCTATGACCAATAAGATTTCTAATCAAGCAGAGTATCTGCAAAAGTATCAGGAGAGCGTTGCAAACCCAGATCAGTTCTGGGGGAAGATCGCAGAATCCAATTTCTGGCACAAAAAATGGGATAATGTCCTTGACTGGCGTTTTGACGGTCCGGATGCTCCTTATGTTAAGTGGTTTGAAGGAGCAAAACTGAACATTACGGAAAATATTTTTGAACGTAACATGTTCATGCGTAAAAACCAGGATGCCATTATATGGGAGCCTAATGATCCCAAGGAGAAAGAAGTCAGGCTTACCTACGGCGAGCTCTTTGAAAAAGTTAAACAGTTTGCTAATTCGCTGTTAAAACTTGGAGTACAAAAGGGCGACAGGGTTGCTATTTATCTTCCGATGATTCCTGAATTGGCTATTGCAATGCTGGCATGTGCACGTATAGGTGCTATCCATTCAATTGTTTTTGCGGGATTTTCAGCTACAGCACTGGCTGATCGTATTAACGATTCAGCATGTAAAGTTGTTATCACTTCTGATGGAGCATATCGAGGAACAAAGTCAATTCCATTAAAGGCTATTGTTGATGAAGCATTGACAACATGTCCTACAGTAAAACACACCATTGTTTATAAACGTACGGGAGAAAATATCAATTTTGTTGATACCCGCGATGTGTGGTGGGATGACCTAATAGCAGGAGTTGGTACAGAAAATGATGCCGAAGTTATGGATGCTGAAGATACTCTGTTTATTCTTTACACATCCGGATCAACAGGTAAGCCAAAAGGTGTTGTTCATTCAACAGCCGGTTACATGATTTATTCTGAATACACTTTTAAGAATGTATTTCAGTATAATGATGGTGATGTTTACTGGTGTACTGCTGATATAGGATGGATTACTGGCCACTCATATATAGTCTATGGCCCGCTATTGGCTGGTGCTACATCGGTTATGTTCGAGGGGGTTCCTACATGGCCTGACGCTGGCAGATTCTGGGAAATTGTTGCTAAATACAAGATCAACCAGTTTTACACAGCTCCTACAGCTATCCGTGCTCTTGTGGCTCAGGGTGATGAGTGGGTTACTAAGCACGACCTAAGCTCACTGAGGGTTCTGGGAACTGTTGGTGAACCTATTAATGAAGAAGCATGGCGCTGGTATCATGATATTGTTGGTGAGGGAAGATGTCCGATTGTTGATACATGGTGGCAAACCGAAACTGGTGGTATTATGATTTCTCCTCTGGCAGGTATAACGCCTACAAAACCTTCATTGGCAACTCTGCCGTTACCGGGAATTCAACCTATTCTTGTTAATCCTGAAGGTGAAGAGCTGAAAGGAAATGGTGTTGAAGGTATTCTATGTATTAAGTTCCCCTGGCCGGGAATGATCAGAACTACCTATGGTGACCATAAAAGGTGTTATGATACTTATTTCTCTACTTTTAAAGGCTTATATCTCACAGGAGATGGGGCAAAACGTGATGAAGAAGGTTATTACAGAATAATCGGACGTATTGATGATGTTATTAATGTTTCTGGTCACCGTATTGGTACAGCAGAGGTGGAAGATGCAATTAATCAGCATCCAAAAGTAAATGAGTCTGCTGTTGTGGGTTATCCTCACGATATAAAAGGCTCGGGGATTTATGCTTATGTCATTACTGATGAGCTGTCAGAATCTGAACTTGAGTCAATAGAGAAAGAGATAAAGGATGTTGTTACTAAGTATATTGGCCCTATAGCCAAACCTGACAAGATTCAGATTGTAAGTGGTCTTCCTAAAACACGTTCAGGAAAGATTATGCGTAGAATTCTGCGTAAAATCGGTGAAGGTGATGCAACTAATCTGGGTGATACATCAACTCTGCTTGATCCTGGTGTTGTTGAAGAAATTATTATTGGAGCTAAAGTTGAAGTAAAAAGATAGGTTTCAATATTTAATATTAAAGCAGCTTGTTGTTCAACAGGCTGCTTTCTTTTCTTTTCAAAATAAATAATCATGGAAAATAAAAAAGTAATGAACCGTGGGTTTGTTGTTATTGGTGCAATATTGATACAATTAGCACTGGGAGCAATTTATGCATGGTCGGTGTTTACTCCGTCATTAATAAACGAAGGCTGGACAAGAGCAGAGACACAATGGGTTTTTGCCATTGGTTTGGCTTCATTCGCAGTTTTTATGGTGTTTGCTGGTAAACAGCTAAACACTCTGGGTCCACAAAAACTTACTATCGCTGGTGGTATTGTTCTTGGACTTGGTTATCTTCTGGCAGGCTTGTTTGCTGGCTCGTCATTTATTCCAATGCTATTGCTGATTGGACTTGTTGGTGGCGCCGGGATTGGTATCGCTTATGTTGTGCCTATCGCTGTTGGAATGCGTTGGTTCCCTGATAAAAAGGGTATGATAACTGGTCTTGCTGTTGCAGGATTTGGTTTTGGTGCCATGCTTTGGGTTAAGCTTGCCGGATCTTGGGGGCATCTTATTGAAATTACAGGATTGTCAACTACATTTATTATTTATGGTATTGCTTTCGCCTTTATGGTAATAGTAGGCGGTTTGTGGATGAAGTTCCCACCCGCTGGCTGGAAACCTGAAGACTTTAAAGCTGATACGAAAGTGGAATCTACTGTTAAAGCGGAGGAAGAAAATGAGTTCTCAAGTGGTGAAATGCTTGGCAAAATACAATACTATCTTATCTTCTTTACTTTTGTTTTTAGTGCAGGGGCTGGGCTTATGTCTATTGGTTTGATGAAGCTTTATCCTATGGAAGCACTTCAAAAAAGTGGTATGAGCGCCGTAGAGGCAAGCGCTGTTGCTGGTACTGCTATGGCTGTTTTCTTTAGTCTGGCTAACGGACTAGGAAGGATTATTTGGGGGACTTTAAGTGATAAACTGGGTAGAAAGCTGTCAATTATTATTATGACTGCAACTCAGGGAATCCTGGTAATATTGTTTACTTACATGGCAGGTAATGAAGCATTGTTGTATCTGGGGGCTACTCTTATCGGATTTAACTTTGGTGGAAACTTTGCATTGTTCCCAACGATTACTGCCGATACTTTTGGTTCAAAAAATGTTGGACAGAATTATCCCTTTGTATTTCTTGCTTATGGTGTTGGTGGTATTTTAGGACCTATCCTTGGAGGAATGATGGGAGATATTGGTAACTTCCCAATGGCCTTTACTATTTCAGGTATTGCTGTTCTCATAGGTACTTTGCTTACAATTATTGTGCGACCGGCAAAGAAATAATTATTGTTTTCATATTTTACTCCGGCTCATTTATATGTGCCGGAGTTTTTTATATCTTTTTTAGATTTTTAGTCTGTTTAATTTACCAGATTAAAATAACATTGATTAAATTTGTTATAAAGTATTGTTCTTAAAGTTTGAGATTGTGAACGTTTATGTTCTGTAAATAAAATCTGTAATAATGCCGATAAAGAAGCTAAATAGTATTTTCCGACCAAATAGAATTGCATTAATAGGTGTTTCAAATGATCCTGACAGTGTTGGTGGATTAACATTGAGAAACCTTGTTAGTGGAGGTTTTCATGGTGTAGTATATCCTATTAACCCAAACAGGGAAGCTGTGATGGGAATTCCTTGTTATCCCAGTATTTCCAGCTTGCCCAGAACTCCTGACCTGGCTGTTATAATGACATCTGCAAAACAAGTCCCTGATCTTATTGTTGAATGTGGCGAAGCTGGTGTGCATGGTGTGATTATTATGTCTGCTGGATTTAAAGAAGCTGGAGAAGAGGGCAAAGAACTTGAGAAGAAGGTTAAGACTACTATTAAGCAGTTTCCTGATATGCGTGTATTAGGCCCTAACTGTTTGGGTGTTATTGTGCCAAGGTCTAACCTCAATGTGAGTTTTGCCAATGGTATGCCCAAAAATGGTAAGGTGGCTTTTATTTCTCAGTCGGGGGCCTTGTGTGCTTCTGTTTTGGATTGGGCTAACGAATCTAAGATCGGATTCTCATATTTTATTTCTATTGGTAATGCTGTGGATGTTACTTTCGGTGATTTAATAGACTATCTTGGACAGGATGCCAATACTAAGTCAATCATTTTATATGTGGAATCACTGGAAGATGCACGATCGTTTATGTCTGCTGCCAGAGCTTTTGCAAGGAAGAAACCTATCATTGTTTATAAGTCGGGACGTTTCCCTGAATCTGCTGCAGCTGCTGCATCTCATACAGGTGCTCTTGCTTCTGAGGATGCTATTTATGATGCTGTGTTCAGAAGAGCTGGTCTTGCCCGTGTTTATGACATAAGTAATATATTTGACTTTACAGACCTTGTTGGAAGAAAAAGAATGCCAAAGGCTACAGGTCTTGCAATTGTTACAAATGCCGGAGGACCTGGTGTGATGGCGACTGATACTCTTAACTCTATGGGCGGTAAGCTGGAGAAACTTACAGATGATACTATTAACAAGCTTAATGAGAATCTGCCATCATACTGGTCGCACAGTAACCCTGTAGATGTTCTTGGTGATGCATCACCTAAAAGGATATCAAAAGCGATGGAAATAGTACTGGAGGATACTAAAATTGATGCTTTGTGTATTATCCTTACGCCTCAGGCTATGACTAATCCTACTGCTACTGCCAAAGAAATTGTGAAGCTATCTGAAAATACTTCCAAGTTTATTATGGCTGTGTGGATGGGTGGTACTTGTATGAAAGATGGATTGGAAATACTTAATAATGCTGAAATAGCTGTTTATAAAACGCCTGGACAGGCTATGCGTTCTTTTATGACTATGACAAGGTATATTAAGAACCTTGAATTACTTTATGAAACACCAAAGGATGTTCCCGTTTCTTTTAACTATGATCGCCCTAGCTTAAGAGAAAAATATATTGGAAGTGTGTTTCCTAAGTCTGATGTGCTGTCTGAAGATGATTCAAAAGCATTGATTAATGATTATGGCATTTCTACTACTCACCCTGAACTTGCTGCAAATGTTGAGGAGGCAGTTATGATTGCTAAAAAGAAAGGCTATCCTGTTGTCTTGAAAATAAGTTCTCCTGATATTACTCATAAGCTGGATGTAGGTGGTGTTGCTTTAAATATTGATAATGAAGAGATTCTCAGAGCTAATTATACAAATATCCTCGAAATTGTTAAAAGCAGAGTGCCTGAAGCCAGAATTGATGGCGTTTCGGTGCAGAAAATGATCGATACATCTGATGATGTGGAAATGATTGTGGGGATTAAAAAAGATAAACTCTTTGGAACTGTAATGCTGGTTGGCATGGGAGGGTCTAATGCTGAACTTCATGATGATAAACGTCTTGAGTTTCCTCCTCTTAATGAACAATTGGCACGACAGATGATTAACTCTCTGAAGATGTATCCCCTGTTGGAAGGATATCGTGGCAGTAAACCTAAAAATATTGAGAAACTTATCGAAGTTCTTATCAGAGTCTCTTATCTGGCTGCTGATTATCCGGAAATTGAAGAGTTGGATATAAATCCTCTTATCGTTACTTCTGAAGATGTTATTGCCCTGGATGCGAGAATTGTATTGGATAAACAAACGTCTTATGCTCTTAGTTCCAATTATTCTCATCTAATTCTGCAGCCTTATCCCGACAGATACAAAAAGATGGCTAAACTTCGTGATGGTACTAATGTGCTTCTGCGTCCTATCAAGCCTGAGGATGAATTAATGTGGCTTGAAATGCTTGGCAGCTGTTCTAAAGAGTCTATTTACCACCGCTTTAGGTATGACTTCTATTTTAATTCTCATGAGGTAGCTACGCAATTTTGCTATATTGATTATGCGCGTGAGCTTGGTATTGTTGCCGAAATAGACTTTGAAGGAAGAAAGAGATTAATTGGTGTAGGAAGGCTTATTACTGATCCTGATGTTGTGAATGCTGAGTATGCTGTTCTTGTTGCTGATAAATGGCAGCATAATGAGCTGGGGTATCTTCTTACAAAGTACTGTGTGGATATAGCTGCTAATGCAAACATTGGAAGAGTGTCGGCCGAAACAACCAAGGATAACAAAGCTATGATTAATGTTTTTAGAAAGTTGAACTTTAAGGTGATGTTTAATGAGGACACTACTGTTACGGTATATAAGGACCTTTGATGTTCAGGTTAATTGTTTAAAGTTTAATGTTGGGGCTGCTTATAACTTTTAACTTATGGGTATGAACCCTGAACCCAATTTATACTGATATTAAATTATGATAATTTTCCTTAATTATGAATAGTTTATGATTTACAAGAATTATCTTTGCATCGCATTAATGCAATTATAGTTAAAAATTTTTACAAATAATCATAATACTAATTAATAATGAGTCAATTATCAGATTTCGGACTTGGTAATAAGCTGAAAGTTAAAGGCAAAATACAATCCGTAGGAATCGTAGGATGTGGTGCTGTTGGTCAGGCAATCACTCTGCTTGCGTCAAGATATGGAATGGATGTAGTATTTATTGATATCTCTGAAGAAAGAGTTAATGAAATTTTCAAAGATTTGGAAATTCAGCTCGATAATGAGATAAATCACTGGGGCATTACTCCTTCTGAGAAACGTTTGGTTTTATCACGTATTACGGGTTCTACAGATTATAATGATATTAAGAACTGTGATGTTGTTATTGAAGCAACAAATTCCCGCAGAAAAGGAACATTGATTGAGCCGAGAAAAGAAATCTTCAGAAAGATTGAAGCTGTTGTAAGTTCAGAAGCAATTATTTCATCAAATATCAGTACTTTAATGATATCTGATCTTGCTGAGGTGCTTGAAAAACCTGAACGTGCTATTGGAATGCACTTCATTAGTCCTATCGATAAAACAAATATTGTTGAGGTTGTAAAGGGTATAAAGTCATCTGAGAAATCTTTTGAAAAAGTATTACGTTTTTGTCAGATGATTGGCAAACAGGGTGTTTGTGTTAATGAATCACCAGGGAATATAAGTACAAGAATGGTTATTCCTATTATTAATGAGGCATGTGAGATACTTATGGAAGGTGTTGCTTCTGTTAGTGATATTGACCTTACTATGCGCGAAACTCTTGGACATAACGTAGGACCATTTGAGCTTGCTGATAAAATCGGACTTGATAAGATACTTAAATATATGGAGAATCTGTATGCTGAATATGGAAACAGTAAGTATAAAGCATCACCGGTTATCAAACGCCTTGTAAGAGCAGGGTACCTTGGTAAATATGTTGGACGTGGCTTCTATAGCTATGAAAAGGGTAAGCCTGTTGGTAATACTATTACCTGTACAATACTCAAATAAATTAATTTAGAATATATAGTGCTTTGCACAAAATAAAATACAGAAAAATGAAAATTATCGTATTAAATTGTGGTAGTTCATCAATAAAATATCAGCTTTTCGATATGCCTTCAGCAGAGGTAATCGCTAAAGGGCTGGTTGAAAAGATTGGGTTAAAGGGAAGTGCAATAAAACATACTCGAGGAAATGACCCTAAGGTTGTTATTGAAGGGGAAATCCTTGATCACCAGCAGGGGATTGAATATTTATTGGGAATATTAGTTAGTAAGGAATACGGAAGTATCAACAGTATTGAAGATATTGATGCGGTTGGACACAGAGTTGTTCATGGTGCTGAAGAGTTTAGTGGTAGCGTTGTGATAACTGATGCTGTTATCAATGCTCTTGAAGTATCTACAGAGTTGGCTCCTCTTCATAATCCGCCAAATCTTAAGGGGATTTATGCAATGCAGGCGCTTCTGCCTAAAGTAAAACAAGTGGGCGTTTTTGATACGGCTTTTCATCAAACTATGCCTGAGCATTCATACCTGTATGCTATTCCTTATGTTCTTTATGAAAAGTATAAAATACGTCGTTATGGTTTTCATGGTACAAGCCATAAATATGTGTCGTCACGTGTTTGTGAGTTACTTGGCGTAGATATTAAAGATCAGAAAATTATTACATGTCACCTTGGTAACGGTTCTTCTCTGGCTGCTATTCAATATGGAAAATCAGTTGATACTTCGATGGGTATGACTCCTACTGAAGGTCTTATTATGGGTACCCGTACTGGTGATCTTGATCCTGGTGCTCTTTTGTACATGGCTGGTAAGGAAGATACAAGCATCAACTATACAAATACTCTTATTAATAAATTCTCCGGGTTGCTTGGTATTTCAGGTGTTTCATCAGATATGCGTGACCTTGAAGATGCTGCAAATGAGGGAAACAAGAGGGCTAAGTTAGCTTTGGATATGTTTGCTTACAGAGCAAAGAAATATGTTGGCTCTTATGCTGCTGCCATGGGTGGTGTTGATATTATTGTGTTTACTGGTGGTATTGGAGAACGTGATCCTGAAACACGTAAGAAGATTCTTAAGGATCTTGATTTTATGGGTGTTAAAACAAATCCTGATGTTGAGAATGTTAGAGGCGAAGAAATTGTTCTGTCTTCTGATGATTCAAAGGTAAAGGTTATGGTAGTGCCTACCGATGAGGAGTTGATGATTGCCCGTGATACTTTTGATCTGACAACATAATTATCAGTTATCAGTAAAGTAAGTTTACTGATTTAACTATAATCGTAAATAAAATAATGGTCTGTTTTACAGATTTATATAAAAGAAGAAGTGCTATGCCACTTCTTCTTTTTTGTCTATAATTTCGCAAAGCTGATTGAAAACATCATCAATTGCGCAGTCGCCTTTGATCTCTACATACTTACCCTTTTTTTTGTAATATTCTATTATGGGTAAAGTCTGATTCTTATAAACTTTTAACCTGTTTTTGATAACCTCCTCAGTGTCATCTTTCCTGCCTTCAATTTTAGCACGATGTAAAAGTCGTTCAATTACTTTTTTGTCGTTTATGCATAGTGACAACACTAAGGATATGTAATTGTTATCTTTTTCCATGATGCTGGCAAGATCTTCTGCCTGTGCTATCGTTCGTGGAAAGCCGTCAAAAATAAAACCTCTGGCAGTTTTGTTGCTTTTCATGGCTTTATCAAGGATGGCTATTATCATTTCATAAGGAACGAGATTGCCTTTTTCTACAATTGCTTTTAGGGTGTTTCCTGTTTCACTCCCTGATTTGATCTCTTTTCTTATGATATCTCCTGTTGACAAATGCACCAGGTTGTACCGCTCACTTAATTTTGCTGATTGTGTTCCTTTACCACAACCCGGCGGTCCGTATATTACTATGTTTAACATGATTTGAATTAATTAGTTTATAATTGGTCATTATTGGTCTTTTTATTCAATTATATGTTTACTGTTGTATTTTCCGGATTTATAATCATTGGCTGAAGTCAGTCTGTGATTTGATTCCAAATATACTAAAAAATCTTATTAGTTTTTGTTATGTGTTGATAATCTTTGGTTTGTATGGTGAATGTAAGGTTTGCCTGATGGTGAGTATTGGATTGTCTCGCCTTTGCTGTAACCAGATTGAGAAAGGAAGTGCAGTCTGTTTAAGTGACTGCTTATTGCTCATTTATTATCTTTTGTTTAAGCTATTGTAGGGCTAATGCCTTGTGGTTTCTTGTTTCAGGGGTGTTGAATGTTTAGTTATTGTAGGGGCTTTAATCTGGTCTTTTTTGTCATAACCTTAATTATTTTTAACAAATGGAATTTTTTTAAAGAAAATTTCTTCATGAGCAGATAAATAATACTACCTTAGGGGACAAATATTAACATTTGTGTAATCTTTATTTTGATGAGTATTATTTACCGGAATGATACCTATGATAGTTGATTTTCATACGTATGATAATTGAGTTTCATACGTATGAAAACTGATTCTGATACGTATGAAAAGAGCAATGACACAAGAGGAAATGAGCAACGACACAAGAGGGAATGAGTAACGCCAGCTTAATGATTGACTCAAACGAGTTTTATGTAAAAATTTATTTCTTGTTAAAGATTGCGTCCAAATAACTACTTTTGTGATGATGTCTGATACTCTTCAAATAATAAGTGATTCAGTAGTTACTGATACATTATCAGTTGTTTCTGATACTTTGCCGGGAACAAGTGTTACAACGCTGTTTCAACGTGGCCCGAGTGATATTGTTATTAATAATCTACCGGCAAATGAGGTTACAGATATCTTAACTTTTGTGTTGGTAGGGTTACTAGCAGTTTTAGCTTTGATTTGGTATTTGCTTCCTGACAGGATAATATCTGTTTTTAGTATTAAAATATCGAGAAGAAGTTATTCTGATACAGATGTTGAACAGGTTGTGCCCGGTAAGTTTATATCAGGGTTTCTATGGTTAGCTACCATGGTATCTTATACTATTTTATTTTATGAATTTGCATCTGGAATTTTGTTTGAACAAATTAGTACTAAAGATAGGATAACTTTGCTTTTTCATGTTTTATTGGTGGTTATTTCTGTCATCTTGTTCAGAGTTGTATTTGAATACCTGGTATCATTTATATTTAAGACAGGTGATTTACTGGCTGGTCAATTTGAATATGCGGGTAAAATACACTTGATTAGTGGTATTGTTTTGCTTCCTCTTCTTTTATTGTTTCTTTATATTGACTCAGATATAATGATATTTATATTATTGATTATGTTTTTGTTAGCTCAGGTGTTCAGAATTATTGTAATAGCTAGGATTGGAAAATCAAGTGCAATGTTTTCAGCGTTACATATTATTTTATACCTTTGCACCCTCGAAATAATACCAGTTTTGGTATTAATAAGATTGATAGAAACCGGCTTCCTGTTGTAGTTACAGCGTAGGTTTTAGCAGCAACGGGAAACAAAATAATATAAATTTGAAGGTAAAGAATATATTAGTATCTCAGCCCAAGCCTGCTGATATGGAGAAATCTCCATATGGAGATTTAGGCAGAAAGCATAATCTTAATATTGATTTTCACAAGTTTATCACTATTGAAGGAATTAGTGCACAGGAATTCAGGAAAGCAAAAGGTAGTTTTCATGGACATACTGCAGTAGTTCTTACAAGTCGTCATGCTGTTGATCATTTCTTCAGAATGGCCAAAGAACTAAGGTTTGAAATCCCTGATTCATTGAAGTATTTCTGTATTTCAGAATCAACAGCCTACTATCTTCAGAAATATGTTCAGTATCGTAAAAGGAAGATCTTTTACGGAAAGCAAAATTTTGCCGATCTGTTGTCAGTTATCAAAAAACATGAAGAAGAGAAGTTCCTGGTACCATCTTCTGATATCCATAAACAAACTATGTTTAAATTACTAGATGATGCAAAGATAAATTATACTAATGCCGTAATTTATCGTACAGTAGCTAGCAATCTGTCGGAAGTTAGTATTGATGGTTACGACATGGTCATCTTTTTTAGTCCTGCTGGTATTAAATCTCTTGAAAAGAACTTTCCGGAGTTTAATCAGGGTGAGAAGCTTATAGCTGCTTTTGGTCCAACAACTAAAAAGGCTGTTAAAGAAGCAGGTTTAAGACTTGATATTCCTGCGCCTACGCAGTCTGCACCTTCAATGACAATGGCAATTGACGAGTATCTTACAAAATTGGCTAAGGACAAAAGAAGAAACAGCAGGAAATAGTATTCTGTTTATTCTTTGTTTTTAGTATCAATTACTATTGTAACAGGGCCTGAGTTCACCAACTCAACCTCCATTGTTGCGCCAAATTCGCCTGTTTTAACATCTTTACCTATTGCTTCGCGCATTGCTTTTACAAACTTGTTGTACAATGGTATTGCTATATCTGGTCCGGCTGCTTTGATATAAGAAGGTCTGTTGCCCTTTTTTGTTTTAGCATGCAGAGTAAACTGGCTTATAACCATGGCATCTCCACCGGTATCCTTTAATGAACGGTTCATTACACCTTCTTCATCATCGAATATTCTGAGTTGTGATATCTTTTTTGTTAACCAATGAATATCTTCGTTATTGTCTGCATCTTCAATTCCTAACAGAATAAGCAGACCCTCTCCTGTTTCTGAAATTTTGCTGTTGTTTACTGTTACTGAGGCTTTGCTCACTCTTTGTATTACGGTTCTCATACTATATATTTATAAACTTGTTAAAGTTTTAATGCTGACAAATTATTAATTTTGCCAAAAATAATACAGCAATGATACGACTAAGTGTTAACATAAACAAGATTGCTACCTTAAGAAATGCTCGTGGAGGAAATATGCCTGATCTGGTAAAGGTTGCCTCTGATTGCGAACGTTTTGGTGCTCAAGGCATCACAGTGCATCCGCGTCCTGATGAAAGGCATATAAGATATAGTGATGTGGGGTTGCTTAAAAATCTTGTTACCACTGAATTTAATATTGAAGGTAATCCTATTCGGTCATTTGTGGATCTGGTAATAGCTAATAAACCTGATCAGGTAACTCTTGTGCCTGATGATCCGCGACAATTAACTTCTGATCATGGTTGGGATACTGTTAAAAACAGGGATTTCTTAAAAGATATAATTCAGGAGTTTAAGAATGCAGGAATACGGGTGTCAATCTTTGTCGATCCTGTTAAAGAAATGGTTGAAGGCGCTGTCGCTACAGGAACAGACAGAATTGAGCTTTATACTGAAAGTTATGCATCCAATTACATGATTAACAGGGACAAGTCTATTGCCCCATTTGTTGAAGCATCTGAGATTGCACGGGATCTTGGACTTGGTCTAAATGCAGGTCATGATCTAAGTCTTGATAATCTTCATTTTTTCGCCCAGAATATTCCATGGCTTGATGAAGTATCAATAGGTCATGCTCTTATTTGTGATGCATTATATTATGGACTTGAGAACACAATACAACAATATCGTAACCAGTTGAGAGTGTGATATAATATAGGTTTTGTTTTATTTCTTGATCTTTGCTTTAAAGAAAACAGTTGTTATAAGCTCGATCAGGAATCCATAAATCATTCCCATAATTACTGTTGAAAGTGCAATCATTTGTGGTGGAAACTCAGGATTTTCTGGAGCAAGCATTGATCCAAAAGCACCAGGAATACTGAACAGAAGTCCCATTACAATACCATTTATTGCCCAGTTCTTCATAGGAAACCTACTAATGCCTATTGCCAGGCCTATTAAAGTGCGGCTTGTTATAAGATTTAGAGCAAGCCATATGCTTATCTGGTTTCCGTCACTACAGGCAAAGCCACAACAAACAAAACCAAAAATTAATCCAGAAAGGGTTGCGATAATTAATCTTTTCATGTTAGATATTATTAGTGTTTTGTAAAATTAATAATAATAGTTTTTAAGATAATAAATTAATGAAAAAAATAGATTAAAACTTTAAAAGGAGTTAATTAAAGGATACCAAACAGATGCAATCAGGAGAGCAGTAAGAATAGGTCTGTTCATATTAGCCCAGTGATAATTTTTGTTTACTACTGCCTGATAACCATGATTTATCGCCGATAGAATCATAAACAGCATAAATGTAAGCATTATTGTAAGCTCAGCTTTTGTTCCCCAGTTTGTTAGATAGACTATTAATGATATTACAGCAAAGGAAAGAAGGGCAACGCGCGATTGATAAGCATAGTTCCCATCGTTTTCGAATCCTTTCTCGGCTGCAGCCTGTTTGCCAAAAAACAGACCTTCAATGGCTGAAGTCCCGGCAAGGGATATTATAACCCAAGGAGTAATAATATGTAGAACAGATTGAGCCGGGTTATCGCCCGACATTCCAATAAAGTATGCCCAAAAGATTCCAAAGCACGTACCTGCGATTCTGACAATCTCAATAATTTTAATTATCATTGTCTTATATTTGTCAACTACCAAATATAATAAATATTTTTGCTGTATGGAACTTTATTATAGAAAGTACGGCATTGAAGGCAATCAGCCCGTTATTATTCTTCACGGATTATTTGGCATCTCAGATAACTGGGCTTCATATGCACGGCGCTTGTCAATGGAAGGCTTTGAAGTATATACTGTTGATCAGAGAAATCATGGACGTTCACCTCACAGTGATACTTTTAATTATCTGGCAATGACCGATGATTTGTTTGACTTTATCGATGAGCATGAGATTGAGTCACCAGTCCTGATAGGACATTCTATGGGTGGTAAAGTTGCAATGCGTTTTACCCTTGAGAATCCGGAGATGGTGAAAAAGCTGGTAGTAGTAGATATTTCCCTTAAGGCTTATGGTCCAAGAAAAAATCATCTCAGGATAATTGAAGCTATGGAAGGTATTAATCTTAAATCAGTGAAAAGCCGTAAGGAAGTTGAGTTGCACCTTGAGTCTTTTATATCAGAATTGCGTATCCGACTGTTTATTCTTAAAAATCTGGCAAGGACAGAAAACAACACTTTTGAATGGAAGATTAATTTCGCAGGTATTAAAAAGAACCTTGATCAGATGTTTGACAGTATCGATACAATGGCCAGGTACCGACATGAAACTCTCTTTATTCGTGGAGGTGCTTCTGATTATATTCTTCCTGAAGATTTTGAACATATCAGATTTAATTTCCCCAATGCTGAGATAGTAACTATTGAAGGCGCATCGCACTGGGTACACGTTGAAGCAATGGAACGTTTTTACCAGCTAACAATGGGATTTATTACAGGAGAACAAACGGCCAGAGGAAATTATGATGAATTATGAGTTCGCAAAACTCAACATAATGTCTTCTTTATTCAAGAGCCTCGATATTCTTCTTATATATACGCGTTGACACACCAATACTAAATTCATAAAGAACAATAAGAGGCAGAACAACTAATATTTGGCTAAACATATCAGGAGGCGTAATAATAGCGGAAACGATAAGCATTATCACATACATGTATTTTCTGTTTTTCTTCATAAAAGATGGGGTTAGGATACCTATCTTTGTAAGAAAATAAACAAGAATAGGCAGTTCAAAAACAATACCAACAGCAAAAGTGACAGAAACAACAGTGCTGATATAAGAAGATAGGTTTATTTGATTAAAAACAGATTCACTAACATGATAATTCCCAAGGAAATTTACCGTTAAAGGAACGATAAGAAAATAACTGAATATTATTCCAAGAACGAAAAGCACAGAGCTTATAAGCACACCGCCTCTTGAGTACTTTCGTTCTTTCTCTTTGAGAGCCGGCATTACAAACCTCCATATCTCCCAAAGTATATATGGGAACGCAAGAATAAATCCCGTTACAATTGATATGTACATATGAGTTAAGAACTGTCCTGACATGCTAATGTTTATAATTTGCAACTGCATGTCCTTTATACAGAGAGTTTCTGTATTTAGCATATGTGCTATCTTACAGAGTATTTGATTTGTTATGAACTCTGAATTCGACGGAGCAAGGATGATATAGTCAAAAATTATTTTTCTGTTGATAAAGGCTACAATGGCAATAATAATCACTGCAATGAGCGATCTTATAATGTGCCATCTTAACTCTTCCAGGTGGTCCCAGAAAGTCATAACCTTTTCGTTATCATTTTTCTTTTGCTTATTTGATAAAACTTCTTCCATATGGATAATAAATCACCCAAAATTAACAAAAATAACGAATTGGAAAATAACGTAAATTACCGATGAATAATAATCGAATAATTATCAAACGGTATTGTAAGTCAGCTTAACAACCTCCTTCTACAGCAGAAGACTTTTTCCTTCTAGTGAATTTTGGTGCGGCCTTAGACTCTGAACTTCCTGCGTCGATAAGAGCTGCGCTGTTAGCTTCTTCGGCATAATCATACCTGGCAGTACCAAGTAGATATTCATCATCAGCATATGTGTCTGCCAGATTATCTTTCCACTTTTGGTAGTAATTATATCCACCCATAAGAGATTTCACATTGTCGAAACCAAGTTGGCGCAGTACTAACCACGGACCATTTGTTTGCAGTTGTGAATCACCATACAGAACAACACAGATGCCTTCATCTTTTAATGATTCCAGTCTTTTATAATTTTTTTCGTCAAGTAACTTCACGGAAGTGATATTCTCAGATCCTGGAATATTTCCACGACTAAAATCAAAAGTATTTCTGATGTCGATCAGTATTACTGTGTCAGTTACACCAGAAAGGACATCCTCAAGCTCGTAGGGAAACACATAGCCTTCATCCCATCTTACCAAATCAAGAGTTTCTTCAGGGCTCAACTCGTATTTAATCTTAGGAGATTTAAGAGTTAATAATCCTATAATAATAAGGACTATGAAGAGTCCAAGGGCAATAATTGTTCTTTTTGGATTTATTTCATGTATGTTCATAGCTTACTTTTTTTAACAACCACCTTCTACTGCAGTACTTTTTTTACGGCGTGTAATTTCAACACCTTGTTTTGGTTCACTAATGGTTATCTCAGCACCAGTAAAATACATACTGGCACCTTTTCTAAATTCATAAAGTTCTGTTTCAGTAACAGGAGCTGACTGTGAAGGGGGTTCGGGATTAATAATAGTACTCATCCAGTTATTCAGGCCACCTTTCATCACATATATATTATTATGCCCCATTCTTTTAGCTAAAACCCAAGCCTGATCGGCTTTGATATCATCATCGGAGATAAAAACCATGTTAAGATCTTCAGTATTTAGTATCTGATCTGCAAGAGGCGTTGCTATACTGTCGAGAGGAATGTTAATAGCTCCCGGCAGAGTAAATTCTGCATAATCATAATCAGGTCTCACATCTATTATCTGCAATAGAGGATCCTTCTCAATAATCATTTTCGCTACCTGATCTGTGTTAACAAACTTTGAAGGCTGAACAACATCCCACATCAGATCTTCAGGGCTTAACTGCGGGTGGTTATTTTTCTCAGGAATGAGCAACAAACCACCGGCAAGAACCAGCAGCAATACTGCAAGTAGTATATAATTCTTATTCATAACTAGTCAAATTTATATTCTGTGATGTTTTTCCTAACTTTTTTCTCAATCAGGAATGTTACATAAAACGCGATAACAGCAATTATGACAAACAGAAAAGTAAATAGTTCATTAGATATACCCAGTACTTCACCAATTTGAATACTACCAAGGTTATCACTATAATAGAAATCTTCAATAAGAGGAAATAATTCTGAGAAAAGAAATATTCCAATGAATAATCCAATAGCAAACACGAGGGCATCGAGTTTTCCAATTGCGATGGCAGTATAACTAGTGCCCGGGCAAAATCCACCCATTATAAATCCGAAGCCCATTAAAATTGACCCAACAATCATAGGCATAACATAAGTTGGCAGAACATAGATTACATCAAGGTCAATCCATCCAAGGTAGTCAAAATATTGCAACCCGATCATAGCAACCAGTGCAGCTGTAAAAAAAACTCTGAGAACTGTAAAGTTATAACCATAGAATACACCTGCAATGTTTCGTGATGATGAGAATCCTGATGATTCGAGAACAAAACCAAATGCGATACCAATTATCAGCGCTATAAGGAAGTCCCAGCCTGCAGGTATTATACCGAAAGGAATTAGTGGTCCCATAATATTAAAGTTTAAATCCATAATTTTTTGAAAAACCAGGCAACAGCATAGCCAGTGCCAAACATTACTAACATAACCAGCAGTCCGCCAAAAGAGAGGGATGCTGTGCCACTGAGGGCGGCTCCACTAGAGCAACCACGTCCCAGCTGACTTCCAAAGCCAAAGAATATTCCACCAATTCCTGCAATAATCAATCTTGTTTTACTGGTTATTTTTGGTGAATGCTCAACACGGAGTTTCTTCATTCTGCCAAAGATAGCACCAGAGAGTATGCCTCCAAGAAATATTCCAAGAGACTCAAACACAAGCCAGTTATTCATTGGTGAATGGTCGTCGGAGATAAACTTGCTATAGAAAGAACTTGATTCAGCATGTGCCGGGGCTATTTCATCAACAGTTGTAACAACAGCACTTTTAACAGCACCACTGGCACCAAGACCTCTTCCTGTAATATAAAACGTTGCAAGCAAAACTAGTCCGAGAAGTACGCCTCCCAGATAGGGATTGATACGTTTTGATTGGTTAATACTATTATTTGTAGAATCCATTGTAATACAGATTTATCTTAATATAAATATCTTGTTATCTGACCTGCTTCCACCATAATGAACCGGAATATTAAACCTCCAATAAGTATCATTGCCGATGGTATCCATACAGGAATATGTAGTCCTCTTAATTCAAGGATTTCGAGTACAGCTGGAAGAATGAGCCCTAATATTACTACAAATCCCCAGAATGAAGTTGTGAATTGTCCTCCCAGAAATAATTCGGCTGCTTCAATATGAACAGCTGATCCTGCCAGGAATCCCATAAATAAATGAATTATAAGGAACACTTCAACTGCAATAAGAGCAAGGTCAATTTTTGTTAAAACTGACCTTTCAAACTTACTCTTTGACATCCATATTATAGCTGCCAGTCCTGTTGAAAACCCTGAAACCATAAACAGAGGGCCTAATATACTGGTGTTCCATAACGGCCGTGCATTGAAGGCTGATAACAAGATACCAGTATATACTCCAAGAACAACAGCCAGAGCCATCATTGCCCAGGCTATGGGCTTTCGGGATTTTATAACCAGTTTCTCAAAGTCATCCAGAATTTTTAACCTCCAGTTCCAATTAGGGATAAGTTCTTTAATATATGAAGCAGCCCATATCATAGAAATAGGTGTGATGAACATTAGAGTCCACGCACCCCATGACATAGGTGACTCCATTCTTACAGTCATGTACAGTCTCCAGAAAAACATCTGGTGTTTTAGATCCAGAAACAGAGCAAAAAGTCCTAATACCAATGCAATAGGTACTAAGAATGTACTCCATTTAACTGTTGTTTCCATTTCTTTTTCTTTACCGATAATTGTGAAAAGACCGGCAAAAAACATAATACCTGCTGATATACCACCAAGATACAGATAAAGGGGAATCTCCCAGTGCCATATATTAAGGTGTGGGTCAATAAAAGGAATATTACGTCCACTAACAAAAAGTTCTTCTTTCATGTCTATTCATTTATCTATTTTAAGAAAAATAATTGTGGTTTTGTACCTGCTTCAGGAGCAAGAACTTTGTATGTTCTGTCTTTGAGAGCCAATGAAACATCACTATAAGGATCATCAAGGTCGCCAAAATGCAGGCATGAAGTAGGACAAACGTCTACACAAGCCGGATTCAAACCTTTTTCAACACGATGTTGACAGAATGTGCATTTATCAACATAGCCATCAGGATGTGAGTATCTTGCATCGTAAGGACATGCTTGAATACATGCTCCACAACCAATACATTCTTTATGTGTAACCATTACAATACCGCCTTCAACAATATGACTTGCGCCGGTTGGGCAGCATCTTACACAAGGTGAGTTGTCACAGTGATTACATCTTTCAGATCTTAATTCAATTTCCACATTTGGATATGTTCCTCCCACGCTCTCTACAATCCAGTCGCGGCAGTAACCATGTGGTACATTATTCTCAGTCTGACATGCGACTACGCAGTCGCTGCATCCGACACATTTCTTTGTGTCAATAGCCATTGCATATCTCATACCTCATCCTCCTTCCATGGATCATTAGTAATAAAAGTAATAAAGTTGCCACGCATTCCTGTTCCACCCATCATAGGGTCAGTCATTACGTTGGTAATAAGCTGGGTGTCGCTTGCACCACGGCCATAGGTTCTTGTTAATCTTTTTTCTTTATGGCCAAAGCCATGAACCATATATACAGAATCCCAGCGAATGCGTTCTGTTATTCTTACTTTAATAGGGAATGTTGATACAACACCATCCTGGTTTTGCAGCCATACTTTCTGGTCTTTTTTAAGATCCCACAATTCAGCAACTTT
The DNA here is from genome assembly GCA_963676635.1 of Bacteroidales bacterium. GTDB lineage: Bacteria > Bacteroidota > Bacteroidia > Bacteroidales > F082. The sequence continues at coordinate 1,881,510 of OY781105.1, read as the reverse complement.
TGGATTTACCCATACTGAATTCTCATTCATAAGATCATACAAGTTGTAATTGTTAGATGTGCGTGAGAAAGTATGCATTGGCGCTCTGCCGTATATAAGTCTGTAGAAGCCCTCCTCCGGTTCAGGGTGTTTGGTGTACTTTGGCATCGGGTCAAAACCATGATCTTCAAATTCAGTAGCATAAAGTTCAATCTTACCTGAATTAGTAGCGAACTCATAATCTTCACCTTCGGACAGATACAGAGCACCTGATTTTCTGTCAAAGGTTTTAACTCCAACTTTTTCCATCTCCGCTAATGATGATCCCAGCTTCTTGAGCTGCCAGTCGAGTACCTCGCTGTAATCGTCATAGTCGAAATAATCGCCAAGACCAAGTCTTTCACCCAGCTGTTTTGCAATCCACCATGATGGTTTTGAATCAAATCTTGGCTCAACAGCAGGCATTCTTAAGGCGATGTTCGGCACGCGGTGTGGCGCAGACCTGAGAGTATCATATCTTTCAAGATAAGTACATTCAGGAAGGACTACATCTGCATAACCTGTTATGTCCATTGGCATTGTGTCAACAACGGCGATAAAATCAACAGATTGTGCAGCTGTTTCAAATAACTCTTTGTCAGGAATTGTTAGAGGCAGGTTAGTGCCGGCAACAATCCATGCTTTTAGCTGATGCTTGTAGTTATATTCAGGTATAGAAGCCTTTAGCAACTCAGTAGTTATACCCATTGCTGACAATGGATACTTGCCATCAAGGTTATCTTTCCATGTCCAGTGAGCATGTGGATATTTTGGGTGTGGATATTTAGGAATAGGTAAACTCTCCTTAAAATAGAAACCACCTCTTCTTCCCCATGATCCTAGTAAAGCATTGAGAATTGCGATTGCTCTTTCCCTCTGACTGTCATCGCCATACCATACTACGTGACGTCCGGGATGTACAATAACAGAAGGGGAGGCGCTTGCCATCTCTCTTGCTGTTTTTCTTATAACAGCTGGTTCAATAGTAGTGATGCCATAAGCCCATTCTGGTGTCATATATTTAACATGATCTTTGAGTTGATCAAATCCCATGGCATATTTTTCAACATACTCCTTATCATATATATCTTCATAAATGAGTACGTGTATCCAGGCTAGCAAAAGAGCAAGATCGGTAGCTGGTTTAATAGGCAACCAGTAGTTTGATTTGCTGGCAACAGTGCTGAGTCTTGGGTCGACTGTAATGATTGTAGCTCCACGGTCTATGGCTTGAGACAATTCCTGCACCTGACCATTATGCATATTTTCACCAATGTGTGAACCAATAAGCACCAGACAATTTGTATCCCGAATATCTGTAGGTTCAGGAGAGCCAATCCAACTGCCAAAAGTAGCAGAAAAGCCAACTTCTCTTGGTCCACGGCATTGAGCCCATGCGGGCTCGCCTTCATTTTCGCTGCCATAAGCATGCATAAGGTGCTTGAAATGGGCTCCTGGAGCTCCATGGTTAAACAATCCGAATGATTCAGGTCCGTATTTTTCTTTTACCTCAGACATTTTAGAGGCAATGAGGTCCAGAGCTTCATTCCAGGAGGCTTTTCTAAAACCTTGTTCCCCATTAACAGTTTCTCTGATTAATGGGGTTTTAAGTCTGTCATTGTCTGTGTACATACCAACGCCACCTGTACCTCTTGGACATAGTCGTCCATTACAGTGAGGATCATTTTTATTACCAATGATTTTACGGATGTTGTTGTTATTATCAACATAAGTCCAACCGGCACATTTCCAGAAACATACTTCACAATATGTTGCATATGCTTTCATTTCTTCTTCGCTGGTTGGCTGATCTGCAACAGAACCAAATGCTTCTTTACCGAGGCCCCAGCTTACAGCATTTAATCCAATTGCTGTTGCTCCGGCACCTGCGGCTGAAATTTTAATGAAATCCCTTCTTGTTTTCATCTTTAGTGTTGTATTGCTATTTTATCTACATATATTATTATGTATATATATTACATGCAAAGATAGGTAGTTAAAATGTAAAATTCTAACATTCTTATTGTGAATAAATATCAACAACACAAGTTGATAAAGGCAGAAAATCAAGAAGATACATATGTCACAACAGGATGTGCGATAAATCACATAAATTTAAACCAATGAAAAACAACACTTTACAATCCTTATTTAAAATCAAAATAAATTACATATGAGAATTGCCTTTGTTGTTGTTAAAGCTTTAAAATCAGTAGTATATGAGAGGTTTTATGTAAAATAAAAAAAGCGAATTTAATGCAAAATCCGCTTTACTATTTCTTAAAAATGAAGAATTTTATTAAGAATACTTAAAAATGTATATTTTATATTCTATAATAATAGGTCTTTGATTACATTTTCCACATTAAATCAATCAATGTGATAAAATGCAACACTATTCTTTCTTTATTATTTAAAACTTTTATAACAGTTTCTATATAAGCAAATACCAAATGTAATTGCTCCGGCAGCAACAATTGCTAAAACAATCTTATGATACATAAATGTCGAGATGCCTGTGCAGCAACCGAAGAAACCAGTAATAATTATAAATAGGTAGGTTACAAAACCAATAGCAGCAAACGCAAGTGCTGAGTTAACGAAGATTTTTAAACTAGTTTTCATGACTAAATGTTTTATATTTGCAGTTACGTGTAAGTTTCTTTTAAAACTATCTTTTTGTATTAACAAATGTATTATTAAGATCAATATAATTCACCTTTTTGAGCGTGATAAATAATTGTATAGCAGGAGATAAATAATACACAAAAACAGGAAAAAGAAATTACAGAAACAGGATACACGATTCATAAAAAAGAGACAAAAGTCACATGCAAACTTGTGAAGTATTTCTTTAAATGTCGTAAATTTGTTATATGTTAAATTGTGATAATTGTAAAATCAGGTCGGAAGCAGTAAAGGCGTTAAAGCGCGATGAGGTTGTGTTACTGCAAAATAACTGTGCTGAGATTGAGCTGGGGCCTGATGAAAGTATTATAAAGGAAGGTTCATTGTCTTCTCACATTGCATACCTGAAAGAAGGATTGGCAAAAATTCACAAAAAGGGTGTGAAAGGAACAGATCAAATACTTAAAATATTGCAACCTGGAAGTTACATTGGCATGCAAACTGTTTTGTCTAGTAAAATTCATCAGTATTCTGCTTCAACAATTGAGAAATCTAATGTGTGTTTTATTGACATAACATCATTTAAGCACTTAATTGAGAAAAATTCAGGATTTGCTAATGAATTGATTCTTTACATGTGCAGGGATGAGTTGTCGTATTTTACTAGATTTGTTAATGTACATCAAAAGCAAATTGATGGCAGACTTGCTGATACTCTTCTGTTTTTTTCCAATGAGGTCGCCAAAAGTCGGTCATTTAAAATGCCGTTAAAAAGAACTGACCTTGCTGCATTGGTTTGTGCTACTCGTGAAAGTGTAACACGTGCTTTGAAAGATCTTGCTGAGATTGGTACGATTAAAGTAAATGGTAAGAATTTCGAAATACTGAATTACGATTTGCTCGTCAAAATAAGTGAAAAGGGGTAAAAAAAACTGCCTGATGTATTCAGACAGTTAAATGTATTTCTAATTTAAATATTTCAATTATATGAGAAACGTTTTTGTCCTTTGTCAGGATTTGATTTCGTTTCTTATTAAATCATTCAGATTCGAATAATGTTTTACTACTTTGTCTTCTGAAGTTATTTTAACTTTTGTAATAGTTGACTTATTAATTGTATACCAGATTTCAACTAGCAATCCGGATAGTGAATATAACTCAACAAAATTGTCTTTTGTCTCTCTCGATAATATTTTATTCCCGGAGCTCATAACCATAACAACTTTCTCTGTCTTGGTGAGATTTGAGAAACTGTTCTGTGTTAAAGGAGTTACTTTCATTTTTTTATTTATTTAAATAGCTTTTCATTATTAAAGAAGATTTAGTCCGGCAGTTTAATGCCGGACTAAATATTTGTTAACAACCTCCATCACTGGAGTTTGCTTTAGATTTCTTTGATGTTACAATTCCGGCTTTGTTTTCAAATTTATTTCCGGTGGCATCCCATTCATGGTAGGCACCATCATAAACTTTTACATTATCCCATCCCATTACGTTTGTTAATGCAACATAGATTACAGTAGCTACAACGCCTGAGTTACAATAAATAACAACTGGCTTACTATCTGTAAGGTTATGTTGTGCTATAACTTTCTCAAGTTCTGCTTTGTTTTTGAAAGCATCTGTAGTTGTTACTACTTGTTTGTAATGAATGTTAATGGCTCCTGGTATATGCCCAACACTCTTTTCTGATGTTCCTTCATATTCTTCTGTAGATCTGGCATCAACAAGAGTAGCCTTTCCGCTCTTTACATATGCCATATCTGCAAGAATATTGCTGTTTACATTTGGTGTGAACGTAACAGACGATGTTTTGCTTGGCATTTTTGTAATTGGTACACGTGACTTCCTCCAGTCGTTCATATCCTTATGTAATAGTTTTACATTGGGTGCTCCCAGATATTTAAGGATAAAATATACTCTTGAAGAATACTTTTGTGAACCGCCGTCATACACAACGATTGTTTTTGTTTCACTTACTCCTTTTGATCCGAAAATCTTTGCAAGCACTGCCGGTTCTTCTATAAGACCTTCGATTTCTGAATCTTTGTAAAGGGTTTTGTGTGGAATGTTTACCGCTCCTTTAATATGCGTCTTTGTGTATGTTGATTCCTTGCTGGCATCAACAACGATCATATTCTTGTCGGATTTATACATTTTCATGAATTCAGCGGCTGAGATAATGTCGCCCTGAGCAATAGCCCCTGCAGTAAATGAAAGAATTACAAGGGTTGTAAGTAGTAAGTTAGTTAACTTTTTCATATTCTATTATTTTTATTATGAATATTTATTTTCTAAAATTTTGCTTGTACCTGAATCAATAATGCGTCATTGTCATATTCATTTATAACACCATTTGTTTTTTCTTCTGCGTTGTAAAGGTAGTTAATTTGAACACGTGTCCAGTCGTTAATGAAGTAATTTAACCCAAGAGTAATGGTGTTTTGAACATAGTTCTGAGTATTTGATAGATATGAGTAGCTTGCGCCATCAGGGTTATAAGTCTCATATTTTACAATTGGTTGCAAATTCCATGGTGTCATGTACATTGCTGCTACCCAGAAACCTGATTTATCATAGGTTGGGAGTGTAGTTGCTGTGATAGATTTGCCACCACAACCTCCTGTAGCTGCTATGTCTCCGATGTCTTCGCCCATTAGGTATTCACCCTGAAGCATGAAATTCCATTTGTTGAAAGTAAGGTCAACTCCAGATCTTTTACGTTTTTTCTGTTCGTTGTTAATGTCTTTTGTGCCTACAAATCCTGTCCTGTAGCTGGCTCCTATCTTTAACCATTCAAAAGGTGCAATTACAATACGTGCTGCAATATCTTTATTGCTGTTATCATCAAGAGTATTGATTCCTGTGCCGTTTAGTACTGCTACTTTGTAGGAGATAAGATCATGTATGCCAAATAATGAATCGGAGCTACCAAGTACCATAAGACCCATGTCACGGAATGGCGCTGCTAATTGATTTACAACTGTTGATCTGTTAATTGTATGCAATGCATAACAAGGAGTATTAAGCTCAAGGCTGAAAGGTGACTTAAACTGACCCAGTGAGAATTTTGCATATTTCCCGAAAGGGGCATATGTAACAAAAGCGTCGAGTAACTGAGGTCCGCCAGCTTCTGGTGATAATTCGGCCATTACATAGTAGCTTACATCATAAGGTATAGAACCTACAACTCCGATACGTGCTCTTTTGAACATAAATGTACTTGGCTTAATAGCGTCGCCATTTGTTTTTTCGCCAAACATGTAATAGTTAAACTGTGGTTGGATATAACCAACAAGTTGAGGGCCATCATCAGATGATGCTTCAACACATCCCTGTGCCAAGATCTGATTTGATGTTGTGGAAACAAAAATAAATAGTCCGAGTAGTAAAATTATTTTTTTCATTTGATTTTGTTTTAATTGAAGATAGCAGGCATTGATTTACAATGCCTGCTCTATACCTTATTAATATTTATACGCCTTATTCACCAGTTACATATTCATATTCGTGATATGGAAAATGCCAGTGAGGTTTGCCTGCATCTGATAATGCAGTATATTGCAGACTGTTAACTCCGAATGATATACTCTTAACGTTGTATCCCAATACATTAAGCCATGCTGTAATGATTGATGATGTTTGTCCTGTATAGCAATATACAAGGTTGCTGTTTTCAGGATTCAGTGCGGCTACTAAGTCATTAGCAAGCGAGATTGTATTGTACTGAAAAGCACCTGCAAAGTGACCAAGGTTCAGATAATCTTCTTCGCCCCAGTAGTTGTATATAGAATATTCTGAAGGAGTTGTCAGAACATCGGCTGAGCTTACACTCCAGCTGCTGTTTGCAAGCATTTCATTTACTTTTTCAGCCAGAATTTCAGCGCCTTCTGTTGCTGTTGTTTCCCATGTTGGGAATGCATAAGTTGATACATCTGGTGAAGTTGTATTAACCCAATTTGAACTACCATCAGCCTGATCACTTACATTTGCTGACCATTTGTCAAAATCTGAATTGCTTGACCATGAAGAGAATCCAAACTTCAGTACTTTTGCATTAGGGAAGCCTGATAAACGAAGTGCCATTACTGCGCGTCCTGCTGTTTGTCCTGTATAACAAACAACAAGAATATTTGCCTGATTGTCGTTAATTGCTTCAGCTTCTGTTATTACATCAGCTAATGCAACATTAACTGCACCTTTAATATGTCCTTCAGCAAAACTAGCTGCTGAGCGAATATCAAATATTGTCCAGTCAGGAATTGAATAATCTGTTGGATCTACAATGCCACCATCAGCAATTAAGGTAGCATCTATAACCCAGCTGTCAAGTAATGCAGGGAGATCCATATTATTGTCAATCATGTAATCAGCAAGTGTAGTAAAATTACCTTTTGTTACTGGTGTTGGATCGTCAGAATCTTTACATCCTGTTAATACAAATGCCGGAATAAGCATTACTACTAATAAATACCCAAATAATCTTTTCATCTTTTTTAGTGTTTAATTATAAATAATTTCAATTGTTGATTAATGAAACCAAAATTACTTCTTACCCTCATTAATTGCTAACTTCTGATGTTGTAATAGCTTAGCTGAAAAGATGTAATTTGACATAAAATTGTATGACGAGCCCCATGTTTGATTAAATATTAATATTTTTGCGCAAAAAGAGTTGAATGAAACAATCGGATCCATTAGGTAGTTGTGTTGTTGAAAGTTTACAAACAGAGTGTTTTGCGGTTTTATCTGACGAGGAAAAGGAACTTCTTAAGAAGAATACTATTCGCATAGAATACAAAAAAGGGGAGGTGATTGCTAAACAGGGATCTTTTGCTTCACATGTTATTTTTTTGGAAAAAGGTTTAGTTAAAGTTTTTATTGGCGGTAAAGGGAAAGACCTTATATTAAAAATAATTCCTGAAAACCATTTCGTTGGATTGTCTTCTATTTATGAAGGTAACAACACCTTTATATATTCTGCATCTACTTATGTTGACTCTGTAGCCAGTCTGATTGATGTTAATTTCTTTAAAGAGCTTATGCGTAAAAATGGCAAATTTGCCTATAAAATTGCCAATATCCAAAATGAAAATGTAGCTCAGGTTTATGGAAGGTTTTATTGCCTTACAAGAAAGCAATCGGCGGGATTAGTTGCTGATTTGTTATTATGTCTTACAAACCGCGTTTTTAAATCAACTAGTTTTAATCTTCCTCTTTCGAGAAGTGATATGGCTGACCTGACAGGTTTGTCAATTGAAAGTGTTCTTAGAATTATGAAGGATTTTAAGAAAGAAGGTATTATTGAAACCAAAGGAAAGACTATTGAGATATTGAAAATCGACAGGCTTGAGCATATTTCAAAATTTGGATAAAAAAAGCTGCCCTTTGCAGAGCAGCTTCTTATTAAATGTGTATTTATTAGCATCCTCCAACTTCGCCGCCAGAGTCGTGACTCATTTGATCGAGGTTCTTTTCATATATAAGAGGATAGTTCATTTCCCATTCCTTCCATCCTCCATCTACGTAAGTAACATTAGTATAACCTAGTTTCTGTAGTATATCGGCAGCAAGTATACTTCTTTTACCCTTTTTGCAATACACAATTATTTCTTCATCCGGTAAGGGCATATATAGCATAGCATTTTCCCAGAATGCTTCGTTCCCAATTTTAAACTCCAGTACGCCGCGTGGAATATTTACAGCTCCGGGTATATAACCGGCGTTAAACTCCTGTGGCTCTCTTACATCCAATAGTAATATCATGTCGCCGTTATCGTATTTTTCTTTAAGTTGTTCAACACTGATAGCTGTAGTGTTTGCAGTTGCTATAGCAACAATATCATCAACACTATTGTATGTTTGTTTATTGTTACAGGAAGCTGAAACAATTATCAGGCTAATTAATATTGCAATATTTAATATATTTTTTTTCATTGTTCTATATTTTTTATTATCAGAGTAGTTGTTTATTTCTTTGGTTTTTTCTTTCCCAGTTTAATTTCATGTAGGTAACTTGAATCTCCCTGGCCTCTAAGCATATCTTCATCAACTTTCTTTTCAGTTTCCTGAAGAGCTTCTTTAATCAGGCTTTTAATTTCCTGATGTCCTTTTTCCTGATCTTCATCGTCCAGTGGTTTTATTTTCATGCCCGCTTCTTCAACGGCCTCTTCTACAATATCTTTAACATTTTCATCGTCCATTACTTCCCATCCTGTGATCATGGCATACAAGTTTGAGGTAATTGTATGGCCTGTTGTGATAAGGTAGAGGTGAACAATAAGAAAAGTAAGTAACAGGTAGGCAGTGAAAGTGTGTATAAGTGCTACCATTTCCATGCTTTCTATTTCAAGTCCGGGAACAGGATAGTTAAAATACATATAAAGGAGTCCTGTAATTACCATTGCCGGGATGATAATTATTTTCAATGCAAAATATGTGATTCGCTGCAATGGATTTAACTTGCTCAAAGTCCTTTTCTTTGTTGGATGTGGTGCATGGTTAAATATTCCTGTAAGGTAATAATTTATTTGTGCTGTCATATTCTTTTTTGTTGGCAGATAATGCTTCCATTCGTCGGTGGTTATATGCCAAAAAATTGCAAATACAATTAAAATAATAAATGCCCATGCTGATATGTTGTGAACCTGAACGGCCGACTCATATCCCATAAAGTCTGTTGTGCCGTGAATTTCAAATCCTGTAAACAACAGGGTTAAAACCAGTACTGTTTGAGCCCAGTGCCAGAATCTTTCGAATCTTTTATAGAGATATACTTTTTTCATGCTATTTTTCCTCGTTAAGTTTACATTTGTTGTTAAATACTATACGGCAGAACATATGGAAAGCAACTCCTATTAGGCTTGCCAGGATAAAAGCTATTCCGGCTGTTTCAACAATAGGGTTAAAATCTCTTCCGGGAAGATAAAATCCTGTGAGATTGGCCAGTCTTCCGTCGTTTCGTGTATGGCAGTCTGTACATGTTAGTGCTTCGCTTGCGGGCGATACCTGATGGTTTAACGGCCAGTACATTTCTGTCTCTACAAAGTCATATTCACCACTGTATGGCATTCCAATATTTTCCATTCCTACTTTGGCTGCTTCATCCCAGTCAAAATCTAACCAGTATGCGCCTTCGCCTTTATTTTCAGCCCACAGTTTTGGCTGAATAAGCGTGTTGTTCACCTTATCATATATTTGCTTGCCGCGATGTACTTTAACAGGCCATATTTTAGCAGGCTCAAGCGACTGCTGTTTTTCGCCTTTATCATAATAGGAGCCGTAGAGTGAGTTCATCTGTACTGGAATAGTGTCTATCTTATCTTCTATAAGGTGATGATCGGCAATTCCGTTAAACCAATAGTATTCAGGAATAACATGATCATCATATACAAAGTTTCCTTTTATTGATAGGTAGTTATGGTTTCCGTCTGCATCATTTTCGTGCATGGGGTTTCCGTGCTCATCAAGTCGTCCGGCGGTTGACCAGTCCCAGATCATTTTTGTACTGTTGGCTTTTGCATATACAGGAATATGACATGTTTGACATGAAACACGGGCGTCATGGTCGTTAAGGATATCGTTTTTGTGTGGCTGATTTGTATGACACTGTGAGCAGGTTACCCTGTTTTTATTTTCTGATGAAAGGGCGTAAAGCTTACCACCCATCTGGTGATCAACAGTGAGATGACAATCAACACAACTCATGTCCTCACCTTCGGTAGTCATATGCACATCTACTTCGCGTGTGCAGTCTGACATTGCTTTGTCGAGATCGCCATGCTTAACGTTGTTTCCACCACCACCCCAGAAGTGACAAACGCCACAATTATCTCTGGTTGGAATCCCTACATTTTGTGATACATAGTTAAGGTCTACTGAGGGGTCAGGTAATCCAGCCATTCCTTTACCTTTTTTATAGGTGCCTGAGTTATCATGACAAACAAGGCAGTCGATGTTTGTAGGTTCGTTGAAGTCAAAATTGTCATCTTCCCATCCATAACCTATGTGGCATCTTGTACAGGTCTTTTCACTTCCTCTTACGCCTATACAAAAGTTGTTTAGGATGTTTTTTTTGCCAAGAGAAACAACGCCTCGTCCTCCTATATTCTCTTCGCGTGACCACAACCAGTGTGATGAAGCCATTATCTCTTTATCGCGTTGGTTATGGCATGTTAAACAGGCAGCAGTTGCTTCATGTGCGTTGCTGAAAGGTTGTTGTAGTATTTCGAATTGAGAATGGTCGACAGACGGTGATAAAGTACGGTCTGTCTTTAAAATGTAGTTCACAATAGGAAATGATGTGGAGGAGTCTTTCGTAAACACTTGTTCGCCAAAAAGCATGGTAAAGGATGTTGCAATAATCAGCGTGACTGTAAGTACAATTTTTTTCATGTCCAAATTCATGTATTATAAATTCTTTAACACAAAATTAACATACATTTAGGTCCATGGCAATACAAAATGAATGACTTTGAGCTCAATAAAAACTGATTTATATCAACTTTATTGATGATTAAGAGATATTATCTTATATTTGTAAGCCTAAATGTTACAAACTTGAACGATATAGCAAATATTAAAACTTCCTGTACTGTTGGTAAAAGCAACAACAACTGTTTTGATTTTTTAACTGAAGAGGAAAGGGACCTTATTAATAAAAATAAAGTTACTGTTGAATACAGAAAAGGTGAAGTTATCGCCAAACAGGGTACGTTTACTACTCATATTTTGTATCTCCTGGATGGTTTGGCAAAAGTTTATTATGAAGCTGGTGACAGAAATCTTATTTTAAGAATTGCTCCTCCCGGAAGCCTTATTGGGTTGACTTCACTGCCACTTAATCAAACGGTTTTTCAGTATACGGCTTCTGCTTATGTGAATACTCTGGTTGAACTGATTGATATTAATGTAGTAAGGCAGATAGTACAACAAAATGCAAAGTTCGCTTCTGGTATTATTGATGCACTTAGTGAAATTGCTATTCAAAAGAATGGAAGGTTTTTCTGCCTCTCTCACAGGCAGTCATATGGTAAATTGGCTGATATTATTCTCTGTCTTGCCGGTAATATCTTTAAAACAACAAAATTTAATCTCCTCTTAAGTCGTAAGGAACTTGCTGAACTGTCGGGGATGAGTACTGAAAGCGTTATCCGTACTCTTAAGAATTTTCAGGATGACGGACTTATCTCTATTAAAGGAAAAACCTTTGAAGTGATCGACTATGAAGGTCTTATGAAAATATGCCAGTTGGGTTGATAATCAATTTAATGTCTTTATTTATTAGTTTTTAGTTGTTAGGTGCAGATTCCTGAAAAGGAGTGGTTGTGCTTATTTGTCTTGTTGCTTGTTCTAAGCTGTGTTATTACTGTTTTTCATTTGTGTTGTTGCTTGTTTTCACTTTAGTGATTATATTTTTCATACGTATCAAAATCGATTATCATACGTATCAAAACCGATTATCATACGTATCAAAATTGATTATCATACGTATTAACTGAACACTGATACGTATTAGATTGAACGCTGATACGTATTAGGTTGAACATTGATACGTATTAGATTGAACACTGATACGTATTAGATTGAACACTGATACGTATTAGATTGAACACTGATACGTATTAGATAGAATACTGATACGTATTAAACTGGAAACTGATACGTATTAGATAGAATACTGATACGTATCAAAACATTAGTTTATCAGCAGGGATTAACTAACAACACAGGTTGTATGAATTGATTCTCTTTATTTAATACCTTTGTCATAAAAATACAGAATTGAATAAAGGTGAACAAACACGCAGGGGTTTCTTTAAGGCCGTAATCGGACTTACTTTAACTGGTGGTGCTTTGCTTTGGGGTAAGATGATGAAAACCAACGAGAAAGTCCACAAGCAAACGTCTGTTGTTATTCCTGTTGAACCTAACAACAAAGTTATTTTTGCTGATGATTACATAGTTGTAAACGACAACGATAAAATAAGCGTGTTTTCATCCAGATGCACGCATCTTGGATGCAGAATCAATGAAACTTCCAACGATTTTCTCCTTTGTCCGTGTCATGGTTCAAGATATAATATGCAGGGTGTTCCTGTGGAAGGTCCTGCTTTATCGCCACTGGAGAAGCTGGATTTTGAGCTTAATAAAGAAGGTACTCAATTAACGGTAAGACTATAGATGAGAGGTGTTATTGAAATATTCAAAAAAAGTACATTTGGTCAGTTGTCCATTGCCATGCTGCTAATATGTATTGTGTCAGGAATATTTCTTGTTGTACCTTATAATGTTGATAAACCATTGTTGTCGATAAGTAATATTCTTGTTCTTAACCCGGCAGCTTCACTTATACGAAATCTTCATTTCTGGAGTGCTCAGTTTTTTTTAATCTTTAGCCTTATTCATATCTGGGAACACTTCCGTAAGAAACAAAAAATACGCCTGAAATGGGGTGTATGGTTACGTCTTACTATCGGGATTATGATCATTTTTATGGTTATGATTACGGGTTTTATCCTTAAAGGAGATGCTGATAGTCAGCAGGCATGGCGCATTCTTAACAGTCTTCTCACAGGAGTGCCTTTTGTTGGTGACCTGTTAGCAAGATCATTCCTGGGAAGAGAAGATAGTCTGCAGGTTGTTTACATACATCATGTGGCAACATTTACAGTTGTTATCCTTGTGATAACATTCGAGCACTCGCGCAAAATATGGCCCAAAGTTACTGAAACAGTGATATCTATAGTAATAGCAGCTTTCTTTTCTGTATTATTCACAGCCCCTTTACATGATGGTTTAAACCCGGTAGTAAAAGGCCCATGGTATTTTGTGGGGTTTCAGGAAATATTACACTGGCTTACTCATCCTGATTTGTCGTTAATAATAATATTAATATTTCTGTTATTGATATTTATCATTCCTTTCTCAAAGGAAAAGATATCTACTATCAGCAAGCGTACTTTGTTGTTTTTTACTGTTTTTTATCTGATAGTTACACTTTCGGGGATGTTCTTCAGGGGTGAACACTGGAAGTGGATATGGCCCTGGCAGGACGGATATTCTTATGAGGTGATGAGTGTTTTTAAGACTCCGGCTGTGAATCTTGCGAATGAATTTACGGATGAACAGTTGGAAGCTGGAGCGATAATCGACGGGAAAACAGAGAGCTGTGTAGTTTGTCATGAAAATGTAATGGGATTTACTGATTCTCATAACCCTGACGCTATAGGGTGTGCTTCATGTCATGGAGGTAATATTTACGCTTCCCGTAAGGAGGCTGCTCACAGAGGGATGATATTAATACCTGGAAATTTTGATAATGTCGAACGCAGTTGTGGAACTGCTAACTGTCATCCGGATATTGTTGAAAGACGTAATAGTAGTCTTATGGCTAATCTTAGCGGAATGATTAGCGTCGACAGGTTTGTTTTTAATGAACAGGATAACCCTGATATTCTTACTGATATACATCATCTGGGGGATAGTCCTGCCGATGAACATTTGCGTAACTTGTGTGTGAGATGTCATATAGGAAATCCCAAAACAGAACCAGAGCCTGTTACTGAAAAGTCACGTGGTGGTGGATGTTTGGCATGTCATATTAATTATAGCGATAGCGCTGAAATAGCTCTCAATAATTATTTGGCGATAAAGAGTGACACTGCTTTTTTGCACCATCATCCTGAAATTAGTTTGAATGTTACTGATATGCATTGCTTTGGATGCCATAGCCGATCGGGAAGGATCTCCACAAGTTATCAGGGCTGGCATGAAACAACACTAGCTGTTGAGGACATGCCGGATGATAAGAAATATAAGGTGTTTGAAGAAACTCGTGTTTTTACAAAGATGCCTGCTGACGTGCATTATAATCTTGGTTTAGAATGTGTGGATTGTCATAATTCATATGAAGTAATGGGTGATGGTAACTACTATGCACATCAGGATGAACAGGTGAGTATTAGTTGTGAAGATTGTCATTTTGATGGAGAGCCATTGGTTGTTGCCTCCGGGGATATGGACAGAGAATCAGCATTAATTGCTACTCTCAGATTTGGTAACATTCAACAAAGAGAATTCATTAAAACTAAGAAAAGAGATATTCCAATTATTAATACATTTGTTAGAAACGATACTTCTTTTTTCATCACAAAGAATACTAAACAACAGTTTGTATTAAGTAGTCCGGCTGAAATATGTACTAAAGGGCAGGCACACTCCACTGTTAGTTGTGCAGCGTGCCATTCATCATGGGCGCCAAGTTGCATAGGCTGCCATAATGAATATGATCCGGAGGAACCCGGCTATAATATGATTGCCAACAAAGAGAAAAAAGGTAGCTGGGTGGAGTATATTGGTGAATACAATGCAGGATTGCCTGCGTTAGGGATAAGGACAACTGACAAAGGAGAAAATGTTGTTCCTGTTGTGCCAGGAATGGTACTGAGTATTGATGTTAGTGGCTTTTCCCGGGAGCAACATGATTCATTGATATTTCACAGACTTTTTGCACCTACTTCTCCACATACAACATCTAAAGAGGGCAGGAGTTGTGAGTCATGTCATAACGACCCGGTTGCTTTAGGATATGGCAGAGGAAAACTCGAATACGTTGTTGATAACGGAAAAGGGTATTGGCTTTTTAATTCTTATTATCGTAATAATCCTAACGATGGCATTCCTGAAGATGCATGGGTGTCTTTTCTCAGCGATCGTAAAGGTGAAACACTGGCAACACGATCGAATGTATTACCATTTAGTATAGATAAACAAAAGCGAATACTTACTGTTGGAGCTTGTTTAACATGTCATAACGAAAACTCTGTTGTTATGCAGCAAAGCCTTGCAAGCTTTGACAGTATATTGATGCATGTTAGTGATAAATGTGTTTTACCTGTTTGGGGAGAGTAGGTGGTAAATTAATTTTATTGATGGCACAACCCGGGAGTTGGAAAGTGTGAGCTTACTATGAGTAGCAGAAAGTTAAATGTTCTTTCTTGTTAAAATTTATAAAGATTCTAAATAAAACTATAACTAACACATAAACAACACGGTACCCCCCCCCTCTCGTTGTATTTATAACTTCTAATAAAAATAGTATAAAAAAGTTTGGAACTTTAAGAAAAATACCACTACTTTTGAAATAAATATTGAAATTAGTGGATAAACAGTTGATTAATAGGAAGGCGAAAAATACGAAGAGACCTGCTTAAAAATTAATTTCAAATAAATATAATCCTTTTTAACAAAGGAAATTGATAGAGCAAATATTACTGAATTTTATTATTGTTCATTAATATTAGAACAAATCTGAATTAACTAAATAAAATTATTATGAAAAGATTAAAAACCTTTAAAATTGCAGTAACCTGCCTCGTAGTTGCATTTGTGTTAACAACATCATGCAACAAAACAACAGAAAACCCAGATGTAAAATCAGGAGATGAGGATTACACTGAGTTAATTGAAAAATCAAAAGCCATGCAGGAGCATGTGGAAGCATTTAAAGAAAAAATGGAGTATTATAGGGATAACCCGGGGGTGAAGAGTGGAGGCCAGCTATATTCAGCAGACGAAGCAGTTACTGAACTTGAATCATTATTGAATTACAATTTTTGTTATACTGGGATTGAATGTACAAAAAAAACATTTATTAGTTCGGAAGTAATAATGCCACTTGATGATATACAGAGAATAAATGACCCTAAGCTTATGGAAGTTTATTATGATAAAGTAATTGATACTATCCAGGCACAAATGGGCAGGGTAAATTATACTAATATGAAACTTTTAATGGTAGATATTGAGGTAACTAATTATGATAGTGAAGGAGATGCTTTAATAAGTATCGGTTCCTTAATTGGTAATGAAGACAACCTTACAATCCCAAATCTTGATATACTAGATGGATGGATTTATGGATATAAAGAAGGAAGTTGTCTTGAGAATAATAGTTCTGGTTTATTGGATGCTGGGGTTGTAATACAAAATAATTTAATGTTTGCTAACTTACCTGCTCCTCCTCCAAGTATGGTTCGAAGATTTGAACAAATTACAACTGTTGGTCCATTAACTCCAACCGAATATAGGAATACTAATGATCCACTGGATAATTTTAAAGACTATCGGATATTTTATGCTAATCAAAGTGTTACTCTCATTGTTGATAGCACTCGTTGTTTATCCTCCAGTAATGAGATGCCATATTATATTCAGCAATACAATCAAATTATAGCTGAAAAAGAACTCCAGTATAATCTTGATTTTGGAGATTGTATCGTTGATGGATTTACCCCTTTTATTTCTGAACCCTTTATTCAACATGATTTTACAATTTTCCTCGGTAATGAATGGTTTGTTTACTCAGCCCAGCCTTTCGATATAGAAGATATACTATTAGTAGAATAATTTTAACTTACAACCGGAAACAATTTATAATATTTGTTTGGTGCAATTAATGAATAAGAGGTTCCCGGCTCTGTCAAAACTCGTAATTATGTTCTGTCGCTTTATTGTATTTGTAACAACTCTATTTTCACTATTATATATTAATATTGGTTTTGCGCAACAAACATTTGATATATTAATAGGTGGAAATGAGGATGAGTTTGTATTTAATTTTATTTTGGATACTGATAACAATTCTGTTGGTATTGTACTAAAACGTGATATAGAGACTAATGTTCAAAGGTCATACCTCTATAAAATAAATAATGAATTTGGTGATACAATATCCAAATTAGTTACAAAACCAGATACTATACTTATTCTTAGAGACATTATAAGATCAGGAGATTCAGCTATAGAATACCTTGTTACCGGTACAGGATATAATATTGATAGTTCAAGTTTTTTTTGGTTTTCGTATTTTGCCAAAGTAAATAATAATCTGGATATTATCTGGGAAAAAATATACCAATTACATCAGGTACATAATTATGGTACAATTCCTTTTTATCCAAACCTACTTAAGCTTAAGGATGGTGGATACCTAAATGCATGTTTTCTAACATCAAGTCGTAAAATGTATCTTTTTGAATTATCTGAAGAAGGTGACAGCGTTGCATATAGGATGTATTCAGATGATAGTACAGGATCGGTTCAGGATCTAACATATAATTACGATTCAACAGCCTATTGGCTGCATACACGTTTTGCTCATTATGATCCCCTTGGTCCTGAATCGCAATGTATTGTGGTGGATTTTAATTTACAACAAACTAAAGTTCTGTATTACCCGAGGTGGTTCAGTGAACATCTCTCTGCAAAACTTTTGCCGGATGGAAATCTTGTGTCTGGCAGTAAATCTTCGATTCCTTTTTATGATCCGCCAAACTCATATTCTATGAATTTCCTGATGGCTTATAAGCTAGATACAGGTTTTAGGGTATTGGATAGTTGTTATATAACAAATCCAAGGTCAAAAAATAGAACAGGATTTTGTGCACTTGATTATTATTCGCCGGATAATATATATTTGGTAGGAGAAGATAGTACTTCGTTAAGTACATTTCCAAATTACTATAATCATATTGCCATAGCTAGGATGGATCAGAATTTGAACTTAATATCAGAGAAATATTTTGGAGGAGATGCACATTATGCTGGACCTTCGGTAGTAGCTTGTTCTGATGGAGGGATGTTGTTAACATGCACAAGGTATGATTATTTAATGCAGGATGAAGACCGTGATATTTATATAGTAAAACTGGATTCATCATACTTTCCGGTAGGAAATACAGAAATTGAAATAGGCAATTTGCATAATGCTATACTTTACCCCAATCCGGGAAATGAAGTTATAAATATAAGAACATCATTAAAAGAGACCTGTTTTGAGCTTTACAACCTTAATGGAATAGTGGTGCTGCGTGAGTCAATTAATAATCTGATAACGACACTAAATACTGAAAATTTATTGCCTGGTATGTATACCTGGCAAATTAAAGATAATAATATTGTTTACGAGACAGGTAAATGGATTAAAAAATAATTAATTTAATAAAAATATGAAATCAATAATATTAACAATAGGTCTGTTAGTTATATATAATATCAGTCTTATTTCACAATGTACAAATTGTAATAATAGTGGGAGTAGTTCTCTAATAAATTCAAGTGTTGTTGGATCGGATAATATTGCAAGCGGTAGTAATTCCTTTGCCGGGGGCTCAGGAACATCTGCTCTTGGTGCACAATCATTTTCTTTTGGATTCAATTCATATTCGAGTAATAATTACAGTATCACTATTGGAACTTTAGATACAGCTTCAGGTGTAGGAGGGATTGTTCTTGGAACAAATTCGAGAGCAGGAGGAACTCAGTCGTTAGCAATAGGTAATTTTGTGCAATCGATGGGACATTATTCAATGGTTATTGGGTCGGGTTTTCAGCTTACAAAGAAATTAAAGAATTTAAATGCCGAATCATTAATGATAGGTTTTAATAGTACTTTACCAACACTTTCTGTATCAACATCGGAAGATTACACACATACAGGAAAAGTTGGTATTGGAAATATTGTTAATGAACTGGGAGGTATGGATATTCAGGCAAAACTCCACCTCCGCGCCGACGAATCAGAAATAGCAGCAATGCTAATAGAGCCTTATAGTTGGGCAGGGGGTTCAGGTGGTAAATCAATATCAGAGAACGGAGCATACTTGTTTCTTGGAAATAGCGATCATAGTGTAGGAGCTACCTCTGATTTAGGGCTGCTATTTAATTCTGAATCGAATTATATTTTTGGTGATGGGAACGTAGGAGCAGGGGTTGATGATCCAAAAACAAAGCTTCATGTAAATGGAGATATTATGTTTGAGAATGATTTTGATGGAATGATTATGAAATCACCTGATGGCCAGTGTTGGAAAGGAAATATGAGCAACGAAGGAGAACTGGTTTTTATCAGCATCGACTGCGAGAGTCTGTCAGGAATAAGTAACAAGGAGGAAGATTCACAGGTTTTTATCTATCCCAATCCGGCAAGCGACAAGATCACAGTTGAATACACAGGCGATCAGCAGAGTGTGAGATTAAAACTTTATACAATCAACAACGCACTAATCTCTACACATAAGATCTATCATGGGGATAACACAATAACGGTAAATGATATATCTTCACAAATGATAATAGCAACAATAATAGATATAAAGGGCAAAATAGTCTCATCAGAAAAGATAATAATACATAAGTGATGTGTTGTTGTGTTTGTGGTTAGTTAGGAGTAAATTGTTATTTTTGAATAATTATGCCGGAATGGGCCAACCTGTTGAAAATTGATATGTTATGAAAAATGATTTATATTTCAGCTTAGTTGCAAACTACACTGAGTGTAGGGAACTTAATAATCCAATATCTACATATAACAACGCGCAACGTGTTGTTGAATCGGGAGTATGGATAAAGAAATAAAATAACCCTGTCAAGGTATGTTTCTTTGACGGGGTTTATAAATTAATTATAAGAAGTAAAAACTCATAACAATGAAAAAATACTTTATTTTTAGTATTACACTTTTAGCGATATTAATCGCTTCTTGTGGCAAAAACAAAGAACTTGGTGTTAATCTGCTGGGTAATCTTAAAAATGAAAATCCTTACACAGGTAATGAGCAATTGATTTTTCTCGATCAGAATAATGATAGTATTATTTTTAATGGTGAAGGAAGGTATAGTGAAGAGTATGAATATACCACTTTTAATATGAATGGTTATTATGTTAATGAAAAAGATATTTGTAGTTTTGTTTCGAGCGATGGTATTTATAATCTTTCAATCTCATTATATACTCATAAAGCTACTGCTGCTGAGTTAACTTTAAAATTATTCTCCAATAGTAATAGTAGTGATGGTTGTAATTCGTATACAAATTACACGGACATTCCATTATATGAAAATTATTATAAAACCTGCTTTTTTATTGATTTAATTTCAATAACTGATAAGTATTACTATGATGTTTTTGTTGATTCGTCATTAGTGCATTATGGTGAATGTTCAACTGTTAATCATGCAGAAAGGTTATTTTACTCCACTCAATATGGTATTCTCAAAATTGATTTTTCTAATGGCACAACCTGGGAGTTGGAAAGTGTGAGCTTAGGAGGGAAGTGATGTTATATAATAAGAGACCTTAACGAAGTTCAAAACAAGTAAATTCTTTAAAAATTCCTAAAAATCTTTAACATAGCAATATATTCCTTGGTTTATATGTTATTATGTTTGAACTTTAGATTATTTTCGCAGAAATTTTTTTTGTATGAAAGACAGTCTTGTAGTTATACCAACATATAACGAGAAGGAAAACATAGAAAAGATAATTAGAAAAGTCTTTTCACTGGAGAAAGATTTTGATATCCTTGTTGTTGAAGATAACAGCCCCGATGGGACAGCCGATATTGTGAAAAGGCTTATGAAAGAATTTCCAGACAGGCTATTTATTCACGAACGAAAAGGAAAACTTGGACTGGGTACTGCTTATATAGCCGGATTTACCTGGGGTCTCGACCACGAGTATGAATACATCTTTGAAATGGATGCCGATTTTTCTCACAACCCTGAAGACCTTGTACGCCTCTATAAAGCCTGTGCTGTTGATGGTGCTGATGTTGCTATCGGCTCACGGTATATAAAAGGCGTTAATGTTGTTAACTGGCCAATGGGTAGAGTGCTAATGTCATATTATGCATCAATGTATGTACGTATAGTAACCGGACTAAAAATTATGGATACTACAGCCGGATTTATGTGCTGGACAAGAAAAGTGCTTGAAACAATTGATATGGACAGGATTAAATTCGTTGGCTATGCTTTCCAGATTGAAATGAAATATACCGCATTTAAGCTGGGATTTGAAATTAAGGAGGTACCTATAATATTTACTGACCGTACAGAAGGAACATCTAAAATGAATAAGAGTATCTTCAGAGAAGCTATTTTTGGTATACTTGACCTTAGATTCAGGAATATTGTTGGGAAAATTAAGCCAATTGAAACATTTTAATTGACACTTTAGTGGCATTGTTGTAATTTCGTTTTTTATTATTACGAAAGTGATAATGTCAAAAACAGAGTAAAATGGGAAATCAAAAGAAGGTCATTAAGGGAGCAACTATTGTAAATGAAAACAGGATTTATAAAGGCGATGTTATTATCAACAATGATATTATTGAAGATGTTGTTGAAAAATCCGATAGCTACCCGGGTTATGATATAATTGATGCAGAAGGTCTTTATCTTCTTCCCGGAGTGATCGATGATCAGGTACACTTCCGTGATCCCGGACTTACATACAAAGCAGATACGTATACTGAAAGCAAAGCCGCTGTTGCCGGAGGTGTTACCAGCTTTATGGATATGCCCAATACAATCCCTAACTGTCTTACACAGCGTTTTCTGGAGGATAAATACATTCACGCTTCGGAAGTTTCATTGGCAAACTACAGTTATTATATGGGCGCTTCCAATGATAATCTTGAAGAGGTTGTGAAAACTGATCCGAAAACAGTTTGTGGTATAAAAGTTTTTATGGGTTCATCAACTGGGAATATGCTTGTTGATAATGAAGATACCCTTGCCGGGATATTTTCTAAAGCTCCAACTCTGGTAGCTGTTCATTGTGAAGATGAATCTACAATAATTAAAAATACATCAGAGTATCTTAAAAAATATGGCGAAGATGCTCCAACGCGTATTCATCCATTGATACGATCGGAAGAAGCATGTTATCTTTCGTCAGCGAAAGCTGTACGACTGGCAAAAAAACACGGCACACGATTACATGTTCTCCATCTTACAACTGCAAAAGAAATTGATTTGTTTTCCAATGATGTGCCTTTGGAAGATAAAATGATTACTGCTGAGGTTTGCATCCATCATCTTTGGTTTTCTGATGAAGATTATGACAGAAAAGGGAATTTCATTAAATGGAATCCAGCGATTAAAACTATCAATGATCGTGATGCTCTGTTAGAATCATTAATTAGCGACAAGATTGATGTTATTGCCACTGACCATGCTCCCCATACTCTTGAAGAGAAGGAAAGGGTTTATGCAAAAGCACCTTCCGGAGGGCCTATGGTCCAGCATTCACTGGTAGCTATGCTGGAATTATATCATAAAGGAAAAATCAGTATCGGGAAAGTTGTTGAGAAAATGTGCCATAATCCTGCACGTATGTTTAGTATTGATAAACGCGGGTTTATCAGAAAAGGATATATAGCCGATTTGGTTCTTGTTGATTTAAATAAAAAGCAGGAAGTATCGCGCAATAACGTTTTATACAAATGCGGATGGTCGCCGCTGGAAGGTGAAGTGCTTAGCTCACAAGTTGTCACTACTTTTGTTAACGGCCACATGGTTTATAATCATGGTAAATTTGATGAAAGTAAAAAAGGAAAAAGATTATTATTTAACAGATAAATCACAAAGTATGAAGAAATCAGCACTGTATTTAGCAATAGCTATAGTAATAGGAATTTTTAGTGCATGCAGCAATTCAGGGAATGAAAAATCACTGGAAGGTGCAGAAGTAATAGAAAGTTATGCCAATGGTAATCCGCGTATTGAACGTGATTATAAGATGATTGATGGCAAGCGTCTTGCTGTTTATGAGCGCGAGTATTATGCTGATAATAAAATCCTTAAAGAAGGTCCATTAGATTCTAATGAAAGTCGCGATGGTTTATGGAAGTCATATCGCCAGGATGGTATGCTATGGAGTGAAGGAGAATATAAGAATGGTGTTCGTCAGGGCAAGACTATTACATATCATCCAACAGGAAATATCTATTACGAAGGTCGGTTTAATAAAGGACAGAAGAGCGGTGTTTGGAAGTTCTACAAAGAAAACGGCGAATTCGACTATAATATGGACATGGATAACAAAGCTAAAGGAAAGATTACTATTGGCGAATAGGGTTATTCAAAATGCAGAATCTTTAAAACTGCCCGGTTAGCTTTATATTTACAAGTCGCGGTGTTAAATAGTTAGGAACTGCATATTCGGTGTTTGATACGTCTTTAATCCAGATATAGGAAACCGTGTTATAAATATCCAGAATATTAAAGATTTCGAGAGTGAGCCACATATTCTTGAAATTCTTCAAAGGGTTTCCTGCATTAAAAGTAGTGCCTTCATTGATAAATTGGTAAGAGAACCCCATGTCTACACGACGGTAATCGGGCATACGTCCAGTTTGCTGGTATCTTTCTGAGTTAGGAGCACCAAATGGTAACCCGGTGCTGAATAACAGTCTGAGGTTTACCTTTAAATAAGGGTGATTGGGAATATAATCCTGGAAAAATATACTGAAATTTACCCTTTGATCTGTAGGGCGGGGAATATATCCCGGATATACAATAGAACTGTCGGCAACAACCTGATCTTCTATTAAAGGTGTTATCAGTTTACCTTCTGCATTGTAGTAATCATAGTAATAATCGCCATAAATATCTTCAGCTGTTTTCATCAGCGAAAGGCTTATCCATGAGTCGATACCTTTCACAAATTCACCATAGAGCTTAAAGTCAATACCGGCGGCATAGCCCTTAGCAAGCTGATCGCTTAGATACCTGATACGTACATTGTCAACATAATAAGGTATAAGGTTATCCAGAATCTTATAATAAACCTCTGTTGTAAAAATAAAGGGTCTGTTCCATGTTTTGAACCGATAGTCACTACCAGCAATAAAGTGAATAGACTCCTGTGATTTGATGTTTGTATTTATAGTACCATCCAGATTTCGCATTTCGCGATAAAAAGGAGTTTGATAATAGATTCCTGTTGCAAACCTGAACACCAGATTAGGATTTTCAGCAGGTTTATATGAGAAGTTTGCTCTTGGAGAAAGAAGAAACTCATTATTGAAGTCCCAGTAATAAGCCCTTAATCCTGCAGTAATTGTTATTTCATCATTGTTCTTTGTGGTTAAATTCCACTCATCAGCAAGATAACCTGAGAATCGGTTTATATCCAGTATATTCTTTGCTTTTACATTATCCTGAAGAACAAAATCCGGATTTGCAGGATGTGAGGCTCCCGGCTCAGGTGTAGGGTTTGGCAGTGAATAACCTGCTGAATCAACAAGATCCCACTCACTAAGCACATCATTAACATGCTGGTTTTGGTATCTCAATCCCCATCTGATAGTGGAGTTTTCATTAAGTATTGTACCTTTATGCTCGGCAGTAAGTACATCAGCTTTAAAATAGTTACGTGCATGTAGCAGATATGTTCCTACTCCTTTTGACTGCACAGCCTCACCATATTCGTTCTCATCATCTGATGCTTCTACCTGACCTATCCAGTATTGTCCCTGTATATCGTATGTTTCCGACTCATCGGTTGAAAAACCAGATAGTATCAGTTTAAGTTCGGTATTTTTCTTAGGCTTGAAATTTAGTGTCCATCCTCCCTGAAGCATATTGTACATATCTGTTTCATTGCCATCAAAATATACTTTGAAGCGCAGTACCTCCTGATAAGTCCCAAAATCTGTTTCTCTGTTTTCAGGCACTACCTTATATTTATTATGGGAATAGTACCCCAAAAGCGACATGCTCCATTTTTCATTAAACTTATAGCTGATTAATCCTTGAATATCGCTAAATTCAGGCTGGTATTCGCCTGAAGTCTGCATACTGTTTAATAAATAGCTGTTTGTTTTATAACGGGCACCAAAGAGGTATGTTAGTTTATTTTTAAAGGCTGTTCCACCGAAGTCAAGATCAGCTCCAAGCAAACTTGCAGAGAATGATCCTCCAAATTCTGTGGGTGTACGGTATTTTACATCCAGTACTGATGACATCTTATCACCATACTGAACACCAAATCCGCCGGCAGAAAACATCAATGATGACACAAGATTTGAGTTAACAAAGCTTAATCCTTCTTGTTGTCCTGAATTAACAAGGAACGGACGATATATTTCAATGTCATTTACATAAACAAGATTTTCATCAAAGTTACCACCACGCACTGAGTATTGTGAGCTCATTTCATTATTAGATGAAACACCAGGAAGTGTTTTTATAATATCTGATACACCTTCGGTAAGCGATGGTGATACAAGTGCGTTTTTCGGGTTTAACCGAACCATGCTTTGTGTTCTAAGCTGCTCGTCTTTTACTTCAAAGCCGGGTAAGTTAGTGGCTGTTGACTCAAGCGTGAGCCTGATGTTTCTTGTCTCTCCGTCTTTTAGCTTAACTCTTTCTTTTTTTGTGGCATAACCTACAAAGGTTACTGCAATAGTAATTTCCTTTTCAGCTGGTACTTTTAGTTTGAACTTACCTCTTTCATCGGTAACAGTACCACCTTTTTCACCAATTATGGCAACATTTGCCAATTCAATCGGTTTGTTTTTTACTGTTATTACTTTACCTTCTATGGTTGCTGTTTGGGCAATGATGAAAGAAGGCAATAATATCAATAAAACTATTGCAGTTAACAATATTGTGGTGATGTTTCTGTAAGTCATACAGGGTAAACTTAAAACCTGCAAAAATATTATAAATTGTGTTAATTCAACCGAATTTCAGTTGTAAATGACTTTTTACTGATTATTCTTAATTAATCAAATGTTTTATAATATGCGTTTTATTAAATATCTGGAAATTTGTATGAAGTTGTCATATAAAATATATAACGATTCTAAATAAGGTTCTAATGTCAAAATAATGTCTAATTTTATCAAATAAAAGAGACCTTATCCAATATTATTATGAGATATGAAAAATAAATTTATTTTGTTAATATTTTTTTCTTTTACAGTTTTTATAAATAGTTGTTGTGATGTACGAACTACACCATTAAAAATAAAAGATATTTCATTTAACATTGATCCACTATATGCTATTGTGCCAAATGGTATTGAATGTGCTGAAAGTCATTTATTAATAGTGCAGTCATTGGAAGATATGAAGCTTCATGTAATTTCATTTGATTCGAGTGGTTCTTTTAAAAAATCAATTTTAAGTAATAAGCAAAAATTTTCTAATCCCTTTTTTCAAGTTTATGTCAAAAATTTCGATTCAATTATCTTGTTTAATCAAGATATGAGTACGATAGATATTGTTGATACTAATGGAAATTATTTGTTTAGAAAGAAATTATTAAAAGATTTGCCAACAACGAATCCTAACAACCCTATACATTGTATTGGAAATAATATATTTCTTGGGAATTCAGAAAAGGAATCTAATGTTGGGATAGAATATGAGAGAAATAAGTATTATAATACTACATGTCCTGTTTATCAGATAAGCATGAAAGATACAAATAATTTCACAATTAAAACTTGGGGCAAGTTTCCACATAAATATTTAATTGAGAACAAAGACTATTGTGATTATTTCCCAAATATTTGTGAGTTCTCGAATTCTGAAATTATTTTAAGTTATGGATCTGACGATAGCATTTATCTATATAAAAATGGATTAAAAACAAACAGCTTTTTATGTAAAAGTAAATATATTGATAGGTTTAAGTTTGTTCCTGAAGAAAAAAGACTAGATTTGTCTTTTTATAAGACTTTTATTTCTTCCGAACCTAAGTACTTGAAAGTTGTTTTTAATAAGTTCAGTAATCAGTTTTACAGAATTGTTAAGCATCGTTTTAAATATATAAATAATAGGCTTGATATAAATACAATGACATGGTCAATTATTATATTGGATGAAAACCTTAATGTTTTGGATGAAGTTTTTTTTAAATACCAATATTATACGCCTGATATTATTCTTTGTACACCAGAAGGGATATATGTAAGTAATGTGTCTAATAGCAATAATGAATCTTTAAAATTATCATTATTTGATTTTTATAAATGAAACTTAAAGCTATCTTATTCTGTATTCTTATTATTGGATGTACAAATAAATCTAATAATGCTTCTGTAAGTTTTAATAAATTTCTTGCAAGTGAATTTGAATTAAGTATACCAGATCAAAATCATATTTACATTTTAATTCCATCTTTTTCTTGTCTCACTTGTGTTCAGATTTCACTAGAAAAACTTAATGAAATACTTAAACCTATTGATAAACCTAATATCTCAATAATCTATCAAAACATTGATTATGACTTTGATGTTTTTACTGACAAAGCTCTTCTTTATTACGATAAGAATAATGGAATAGAGTACTTGTCATTTGCTGTAGCGAACGTTACAATAATTAGAACAAGTAATAATAAAATATTTGATATAATTAATACAAATCCTGAAAACATATATAAAATCTTTAATGATAAATTGATGAGGTCTATTAGAGATAGTTGAACTGCAATCCAGTTGGGTTATTTTATAGCCAATTTTTCATTGGTGTTATTTGGGTGAACTTAAATAGTATGAATAAAATATAGAACATCTGCCTAAGCGGATTATTTAAATAACCCGTTGTGCATTTGAAAAAAAAATAAAAAAAGTTGTTCATTGAATTAAAATAATTCGTATATTTAAATGACTATCAAACAATTAAATTATGAACAACTTTATTCAAAATTACGAAATTATTCTGAACAATATCAAAAAATTTGAACCTTCATTTGATGAATTTATTCAAATACGTAAACCAAAACTTTCAAATATTGAACTTATTGCCATGAACTTAACTTCAGAGTATATGAGTATAGATAGTGAATGTCAGTTGTTTAGAGTGATAAAAGATACCTATTTGGAAGATTTGATTGAGCGAAGTGTTTATAACAGAAGGAAAAGAAAGTTATTTCCATATTTAGAATGTATAAGGGATAAGATTGCAAATTTTTTCAATGAATTTGAAGATCACTTTATTGTTGATTCAATGCCTTTAGAAGTTTGTAAAATGTCTCGATCTTTAAGAAGTACAATTTGTAAAGATCAAGATTACTGTTCTCCAGATAAAGGTTATTGTGCTTCTCAAAAATTGTATTATTACGGATATAAATTACATGGAATTTGTTCTGTTTCCGGTGTTTTTCAAAGTATAGATATTACCCCTGCTTCAGTTCATGATATTAAATACTTACAAGATATAGACACTCAATTATCTGACTGTATTTTACTTGGTGATATGGGTTATTTATCTGCAAGTGTTCAACTTAACCTTTTTGAATCAGCTCAAATAAATTTAAAAACTCCTATGAGGAAAAATCAACTTAATTATTTTGAAATACCGTATATTTATAGAAAATCCAGAAAAAGAATAGAAACTTTGTTTTCTCAATTAACTGACCAATTTATGATAAGAAGAAATTATGCTAAATCATTCCTGGGATTCAAAACTAGAATACTTTCTAAAATTGCTGCTCTTACTTTGATTCAATATCTAAATAAGTTTGTTTTTGATAGAAATATTAACAACATTAAATTAAATTTGTCCTAAATGCACAACGGGTTTAAATAATAAAATGTTATAAAGATCTAATAATTTTAGGAATTCCGCTACTAATATTTGTTGTATTGTATTTATTGTTTTTTGAAAAAAGATTGAGGAAGTCACGTAGTTTGTTAGTTGCAACAATATTTTTGTCCATAGACTACGTCGGTTATTTATTTGGTTAAATGGATGTATTTTCAATACCAAAGTTTATTCTGATATTGATCTTTTTCGTTGGTGCTATATGGCGTTTAATTCAATTTTCAAAATCCAATAATTTGAGTGCCTGATTTTTTTAAGCAATCAATGGTTATGTTAACTACATTTTGAAGTGTTTTTATTGTTTGTGTAGTTGTTTGTCGTAGGATTGTCAAGAATTATTGTATGATACAGTATCTATATTTATTACCTTGTTAATTTGATTGTTTTACTGATATTTATTGTTGTTTTGTTATTGTCAGAAAATATTGGCATTATAAAAACATATCAATTAATCAATTTATCATACTTTTGCCCTTGATTTTAAAGATAGATCAATGAATATGTCAAGGGAATTACCTAAGATCACTACTCATGTGCTTCAGGAAATGAAGCAAAGAGGGGAAAAAATCGCAATGCTTACAGGTTACGATTTTTCAATGGCTAAGCTACTGGATGAAGCTAAAATTGATGTAATACTTGTAGGTGATTCTGCATCGAATGTAATGGCCGGCCACAATACCACATTACCAATTACACTTAACCAGATGATATATCATGCATCATCAGTGATGCGTGCTGTTGAGCGTGCTTTGGTGGTGGTTGACCTTCCTTTTGGAACATATCAGGGTAATTCAAAAGAAGCCCTTAATTCGGCTATCAGAATTATGAAAGAATCGGGTGCTAATGCTATTAAGATGGAAGGTGGGGAAGAAATTCTTGAGTCTATTGACCGTATTTTATCTGCTGGGATTCCTGTACTGGGGCATCTTGGGCTTACACCACAGTCAATAAATAAATTTGGTACTTATGTTGTGCGAGCTACCGGACAGGAAGAGGCTGAAAAGCTTAAGCGTGATGCTAAAATACTTGAAAGCGCTGGCTGCTTTGGTGTTGTACTGGAAAAAATCCCTGCATCACTGGCTGCTGATGTCACAAACTCAATATCAATACCAACTATTGGAATAGGTGCTGGCCATGAAGTTGACGGGCAAGTGCTTGTTCTTCACGATATGCTTGGTATTAATCAGGACTTTTCTCCAAGATTTCTGCGGCGCTATCATAATCTTCATGATGAAATGATTAACGCCTTTAAATCATATATTGATGATGTGAAGGATGTTTCCTTTCCTAATGATAAAGAACAGTATTAATATATGTCACGGTCTGTAATACCTGTTTCTGAAAGGGTGCTTTATGAAGATAATCACCTAATCGTGATTAACAAAGTTCCGTCAGAACTGGTGCAGGGTGATAGTACTGGTGATGTCCCTCTCAGTGAAAGCGTGAAGCAATATCTTAAAGAAAAATACAATAAGCCCGGTAATGTTTTCACAGGGGTTATTCATCGTTTAGACAGACCGGTTAGTGGTGCTGTTGTTTTTGCCAAAACGGGTAAAGCTCTTTCACGGATGAATGAAATGGTTAAAAACCGGGGTCTAAAAAAGACCTATTGGGCTCTTGTAAAGGAACCCCCGCCAGCTATGGAAGGTAAACTAATTCATTATCTTGTCAGGAATCAGGCGAAAAACAAGTCCTTTGTTCATATAAAGCAGGTGAAAAACAGCAAGGAGGCGATACTTACTTATCGTTTGATTGGGAAAAGCGATAACTTTAATTTAGTAGAAGTAAATCTTATCACTGGTCGCCATCATCAGATAAGGGCTCAGCTTGCTGCAATTGGTTGTCCTATAAAGGGTGATCTTAAATACGGATATGCTCGCAGTAATCCTGATGCGTCCATTAGTCTCCATGCAAGAGAGATTGAGTTTGTTCATCCTGTTAAAAAGGAAAAGATCAAAATTTTAGCTCCACCGCCAAAAGAAGTTGTTTGGGATTGTTTTGTTTAGATCTGGTCTGATAGCTGAACCCATTTTCATGGATTAAGCCAACTTTCTGGGGGAAAGGAATAAAAAATTAATAACCTAACATATTACTTCTGTTGACTTTTTTGATTTTTTACAGACTGAACTCAGAACTTATTTTTGCTCTTATTGATTTTGTTTTTATTTTTCAATGTCTGATTCTTTTTCCTTCGAAAATATGTAAAATAGTCTTGACCTGATTTAATTCTAGCCTTGACCTGATTTAATTCTGGCCTTGATCAGATTTAATTCTGGCCTTGATTAAAATATAAACCAAACAAAAGATAAGTAGTCTTTACACAAATGAGAACACTTCTTTACACAAGAAAGAATCAAACGAACTAAAATATCATCTTTTAATCTATTAACAAAACCACTATTGTTAGTGCCAGCTTGCAACTTAAATAAAAAAGCGGCTTGAGCAGAATTTGTTAAATGAGTTTATTTATTTCATTAATAAAATACTTGATAAACTATTATACTTTTCTCCCCAGATTTTTTGATTGATCCATTTTCATTAGCTTAATATTTATATTTGTAAAAGTTTTATTTTGGATTATGGCCAAAAAAAGAAGATTAGTACTAATATTCGTACCTGTATTGTTATTGTTACTTTCAGCAAATCAATTAAAAGCACAATATTATATACTTGGACAGGACCCGGCATCGGTTAAGTGGAGGCAAATAAAGACAGAGCATTTCAATATTATTTATCCAGATAACTTTTACAGCGGGGCTCTCAGATATGCTAATCTTCTTGAGTTTTCATGTAAGTATATTGATAAACCTTATATAAGTCACAACAAAACGCTTAAGGTGGTGCTTCATAACAGGTCGGCGTATTCCAATGCAATGGTGTCACCAACACCGTATCATGCCGATTTCTTTACTCTATGGGATCAGCATTCCTATGCGCAAATATGGCCAAAGCAGCTTACTCTTCACGAGTACAGACACGCAGTGCAGATGCAGAAGCTTAATCAAGGAACGACTAAAGTACTGAAAGTGCTTTTTGGTGATCAGGCTATTGGTGGTATTATGGGGGTGTTCCTGCCATTCTGGTTTATTGAAGGTGATGCTGTTTACAGTGAGACGATATTTAGTCGAAGTGGCAGGGGACGGGCTCCCGACTTTACAATGGATCTTAAAGCGCAGGTATTGGATAAGAAAATTTATTCATATGATAAAGCTCTTTATGGGTCTTATAAGGATTATGTACCTGATCATTATACTCTTGGTTATGAGCTTGTAGTTTCGGGCTTGCTTGCTGATAGTAATATATGGAATAATACACTTAACCAGGTTGCCCGTAAGCCCTTTACTCTTGTTCCTTTTACTCACGCCATTAAGAAAAGCTATGGAAAGGGTAAGGTTAGTTTCTATAAAAATACTCTTGAAAAACGTAAAGTCAACTGGGAAAATGAGCTGCCTCAACAAAAGGATATTGTAAATGTACTGCCTGTATCACCTAAGTATTATACAGATTATCGTTTTGCCAGCTCTGTAGGCAGTGGCAGGTTTTTAGTATATCGGTCGGGGATTAATGACATAAACAGATTTGTATTAATTAATAACACTGGTAAACAAACGACTATATTTACTCCCGGATTTGATTTTGGTGAGTCTCTGTCATATTCAAAGGGGCTTATTTGTTGGAATGAGCGTGCTTATGATCCGCGATGGAGCAACAGAACTTATTCTGTGATTAAAATCAGAGATATAGAAACAAAACAAACAAGAGTGCTTACCAGAAAGTCCAGGTTATTTGCTCCGGTTTTGTCTAATGATGCTACAAAAGTCGCCGCTGTTCAGCAAACTGAAGAGGGGATGAATTCCATTGTTGTTCTTAATAGTACAACAGGGGAGGAGGTTGTGAATATTAATACTAAGGACAATCTTTTCTTTATGTACCCTTCATGGAGTTCAAACGACAGCTTATTAGTCGCTGCTGTGCTTGGTAATAGTGGAAAGTCTCTAATAGTAATTGATGTGAACAGTGAGAGTTATAGGTTTGTTATCCCTTTCAGCTATACTGATATTTCCCGTCCTGCCATGCATGGAAATGAAATTCTATACACTGCTGCTTATTCGGGAGTGAACAACATTTATTGCCATAATATTGTTACCGATGTAACGCGGAAAGTAACAAATACTAAATTTAATGCAACTGATGCACGCTTTTTTGCTGATGGCGACAGTATTGTTTTTTCTGAATATACTGCTGATGGTTATCGTACGGCTGCTGTTGCTTATACTCCTTATAGATATAATATAGCAGACATTTCTGTTAAACATAAATATTTAATTGACAGCTTAACACCTCCGGGTAATTTTGTGCTTGATGATGAGATAGTTCCTGGTATTGAATATACTTCCAAAAAGTATAGCCGAATTGGGCATTTGTTTAATGTTCATAGCTGGGGACTTGCTGCTGTCGATCTTAATAATTATGATTTTCAGCCTGGCGTGTCTGTTCTGACTCAGAATATTCTAAGTACCTCTTATGGTTCTTTAGGTTACTACTATGATCCCAATGAGCGAACCGGAAAAACACAACTGTCGTTTACTTATGCAGGTTGGTATCCTGAAATTGAAGTGGCGGGGGATTATGGTTTGAAACGTACTCACTTTTATGATAATGATACTGTTCTTCACGAATTAAAATACAATGAAGCAAATGTATCGCTGAATGCGAGCCTGCCTCTGAATTTTACAACTAGTAAATGGATTAAAGGTATGCAGCCTTATGCAGGTGTTAGTCAGAAGTTTTTAAATGTTATTCATAATGATACTATCTCATTTACCGAAGATGAGTTTACATCCTTAACTTATGGCTATTATGTTTATATTCAGCTTAAGCGTTCTGCAAAGGATATTTATCCTCATGCCGGTATTTCTCTGAATACTATCTACAGACATACACCTTTTGCTGCTGATAATAACAGCATCTTTGGAGTTATTTCTACAATTTATCTCCCTGTTTATAAGAAAGGTCATTGGGGGTTAAGGGCTTATCTTGGTTATCAGAATAAAACTAATTTTAATTATGAGTACAGTAATGTTGTAAGCACACCGCGTGGTTATACAGGTATTGACCTTAAAGATATGTTCTCCTATAAGGTTGATATGGCTTTCCCTATTGCTTATCCTGATATGGATATCCCTGCAGTGGCTTATCTGAAAAGGATTACAGGAAGGCTGTTTTATGATGATTGTGCTGGTAATGATTTTAATGACAATTATCAGCACTATTCATCGATTGGAGCTGAACTTTATACCGATTGGCATTTTTTAAGCCTGCTGCCTGAGATTCAACTGGGGGTGAGAACCTCATATCGTAATGATTATAATAATATGAGTATAGAATTCTTATATGGGTTTAATATTAATTACTAAGTAATTTCCCAATAAAATTTGTTATTCTTTGCTGTTACATTGTCAAGAGAAATACGGTAAACATTTGTATGTACTAACATCTTCTCATTAAACTCATGATTTGATGTCCCTGAGTACTTTCTCATTATTTCCTTTAGTCCGTTGATTTTATCACTATTGCCTTCAAGTAACTCGGCTTTCCCCTTTCCGATAATTGACCTGTAACGTGTTCCCCAGTTACAGGCTTTTTTGTTTTCATAAACCTTGTGACCGTAATGTATCTCAAAGCTAACCTCAGGATTTATTTCTATCATCTCTACTTTTTTCCCTTTAGAAGATGAGTGAAAGTATAAGTAATTGTCATCGTAACCAAAGTTAACCGTAACACCATAAGGTTCTTTGTTAACGGCCATGCTTAAATGGCAGAATAGCCCTCCTTCCAGAACTTTCTTTATATGTTTCTTTGTCTGTGATTTTGTGTACGATTCTTTCATATTACACTTTTTGTATAAAGATATTATTTTTTTACTAAGTACTAAATGTTGTTAGAACTGATCCTGAAGTGGCGAATATTTAAACGATATAACAAACGTTTCAAATTCGTCTATTTTTAGTACTTTTGTAGCCTTATTTAAATTTATTCTAAATTGGATTGTAATGAGTGAAGAAAATAAAAGTGATAAGATTCTCGAAGAGGTTACATCCGGGGAATATAAATATGGTTTTTACACTGATATTGAGACTGAAATGGCTCCCAAGGGTCTAACAGAGGATACAATCAGATTTATCTCTGCTAAAAAGAATGAGCCTGAATGGCTTCTGGAAAGGCGACTTAAAGCTTTTCGCTTTTGGCTGAAGATGGAAGAACCCGACTGGGCTCATCTGAACTATCCTAAGATTGATTATCAGGATATTATATACTATGCAGCACCAAAGAAGAAAAAACAACTGGATAGCCTTGATGAGGTTGATCCTGAACTTCTGGAAGCTTTCAATAAGCTTGGAATAAGTCTTGAAGAGCAGAAAATGCTTACTGGTGTTGCTGTTGACGCTGTTGTTGACAGTGTTTCTGTGAAAACAACATTCCAGGATACTCTCTCCAAGCACGGGATTATTTTTTGCTCTTTTAGTGAAGCAGTACAAGAGCATCCTGAGCTTGTTAAAAAATATATGGGGTCGGTTGTGCCTCATACTGATAATTATTTTGCTGCATTGAACAGTGCTGTCTTTAGTGATGGCTCGTTTTGCTATATTCCTAAAGGGGTAAGATGCCCGATTGAATTGAGTACTTACTTTAGGATAAATGCTGCTAATACAGGGCAGTTTGAGCGTACTCTTATTGTTGCTGATGACGATAGCTATGTTAGTTACCTGGAAGGATGTACTGCTCCTCAGCGTGATGAAAACCAGCTGCATGCTGCTATTGTGGAGATTATTACCCATGATAATGCTGAAGTGAAGTACTCTACTGTGCAAAACTGGTATCCGGGTGACAAGAATGGTAAAGGTGGTATCTATAACTTTGTAACTAAACGTGGGTTGTGTAAGGGCGTTAGCTCAAAAATATCATGGACACAGGTAGAGACAGGCTCTGCTGTTACATGGAAGTATCCCGGATGTGTGCTAAAAGGTGATAACTCCATTGGTGAGTTTTATTCTGTTGCTGTTACCAATAACTTTCAGCAGGCAGATACCGGATCTAAGATGATTCATCTTGGTAATAATACAAAGAGTACGATTATCTCTAAAGGGATATCTGCTGGCCGCAGTAATAATAGTTATCGCGGATTGGTTAGGGTTGCTAAGAAGGCCGAGAATGCCCGCAATTTTTCACAATGTGATTCATTACTTCTTGGTGATAAGTGCGGCGCACATACTTTTCCGTATATCAACACTAAAAACAATTCTGCAATTGTTGAGCATGAGGCTACTACTTCTAAGATTTCTGAAGATCAGCTTTTTTATTGTCAACAGAGGGGTATTGATACAGAAAAGGCTATTGGTCTTATTGTAAATGGATATGCTAAAGAGGTTCTTAACAAGCTCCCTATGGAGTTTGCTGTTGAAGCACAGAAATTGCTTGCTATTACTCTTGAAGGTAGTGTTGGATAAATTATTAAAACAGAAAATTAAGTTATTATGCTATTAAATATAAAAGATCTTCATGTTTCCATTGGTGGAAAAGAGATATTAAAAGGGTTTAATCTTGGTGTTAATGATGGTGAGGTTCATGCTATTATGGGCCCTAATGGCACAGGAAAAAGTACTCTTGCTGCTGCTATCACAGGTCGTGAAGGCTATGAGATAACTTCGGGTGAGATAATTTTTAAAGGACGTGATATCTTAGAGTTGTCGCCCGATGAGCGTGCTAACCTGGGTATCTTTCTCAGCTTCCAGTATCCTGTTGAAATTCCTGGTGTTAGTATTACTAACTTTATGAGGACCGCAATTAATGCTAAGCGAGAGTATCTGGGACAGGAGCCTGTTAAAGCTGCTGAGTTTCTTAAAATGATGGAGTCAAAGAAGAAGCTTGTTGAAATTCATGAGAAGTTAACGAATAGGTCCGTTAATGAAGGTTTCTCTGGTGGTGAGAAAAAGAAGAATGAGATATTTCAGATGGCTATGCTCGAGCCAACTCTTGCTATTCTTGATGAAACAGACTCTGGTCTTGATATTGATGCTTTGAAAGTTGTTGCTAATGGCGTCAATACTCTTCGCTCTGGCGAAAATGCTTTTATAGTTATTACTCACTACCAGCGTTTGCTTGATTATATTGTACCTGATTTTGTGCATGTGATGTACGATGGTAAAATTGTAAAGTCAGGTGGTAAAGGTCTTGCTCTTGAGCTGGAAGAGAAAGGATACGATTGGCTGAAAGGTTAAGCAAAAACAGAAATTATGAGTAAGATATCAAATAATTATAATCCTCTGGAAACTGCTTTGATCGACAGATATAATGAGTATTACCATAATACTGGTGATGATGTTGTTGGTTTGGCCAGAAAGAAGGGGATAGAGAACTTTAAAGATTTACGGTTACCTGGAATTAAGGCTGAAAAGTGGAGGGGAACAAGAATTCAGAATCTTTTCGAAAAGATTTATTCTTTTGAAGAGGAGAAACCTGTATTCGATAAACATATCAATGAGATATTCCATTGTAGTATTCATGGCTTTAATACTGATGTTTTTTCATTGCTTAATGGTTGGTATTATAATTCTGAGGACAGCCAGCTTGTTGAAGTAGATGGTGGTATTATCGTTGGAAGCATTCATGCTGCCCGTCAAAAGTATCCTGATATTTTTAATCGCTATTTCAATAAGCTTACCTGTGATTCACCGCATGGTTTTTCTGCAATAAACACTGCTCTGTTCTCTGATGGTTTGTTTGTTTACGTGCCTGATAATACTGTTTACGATAAGGCTATCCAGCTTATTAAGATCGTAAATAATGATCGCAATACTATGATTAATACACGTAATCTTATTGTTGTTGGTAAAAACAGTAAGCTTTCATTCTTGCATTGCGATGATAGTATTAATCATCAGGAAGGTCTTCTGGGAACTAATAATGAAATATTTCTCGATGAAAATGCTGATCTGGATATCTATAAACTTCAGAACCTTAACGATAAAACTACTCTTATCAATTCTACTTTTGTTAGTCAGCAAGCTGGTAGTAATATTAACGTAAATGTTCTGACTTTTAACGGTGGTACCATAAGAAATGAATTCTTTGTTGATCTTGATGGTGAGGGTGCTCATGCTGATATTCGTGGCATGTATCTCATTGACAAGACACAACATGTGGATAATCAGGTTAGAATCAACCATAATGTGCCTGATTGTACAAGTAATGAGTTATTTAAAGGTGTGCTTGATGAAAAAGCATCTGCTGTGTTTAACGGACATATTTATGTTGCTAAAGATGCTCAGCATACTGAGGCTTTTCAGAAGAATGCTAATATTCTTATGACTTCTGATGCATGTATTGATACCAGACCTTTTCTTGAGATTTATGCTGATGATGTTAAATGTAGTCATGGTGCTACTGTGGGGCAACTTGATGAGGATGCTCTTTTCTATCTTATGCAACGTGGTATTTCTGATAAGAATGCCAGACTGCTCCTAATGTATGCTTTTGTTAATGAAGTAACGGGAAGGATTAATATCGATGTTCTTAAACAGAGTGTTGAGGATATGGTTAAAAGGCGCCTGCGTGGCGATTTGTCTATCTGTGATAAATGTGTCCTCCAGTGTTCTAATCCTGATCAGCCTATCGAATTTAATATTGATATGAGTAAAATTTAATATGATGGGTATGACTGTCGATGAAATACGCAATGATTTTCCTATCCTTAAGAGGAAAGTAAATGGAAAGCCGCTTGTTTATTTTGACAATGGCGCTACTACCCAGAAACCTCTTCAGGTTATTAACAGGATTACTGATTATTATACTAATGATAATAGTAATGTTCACAGGGGTGTTCATTATCTTAGCCAAATAGCCACTGAGGAGTTTGAAAATGCTCGTAAAAATATTGCTGGTTTTATTAATGCTTCTTCTCGTGAAGAGATTATATTTATTAAAGGTACCACTGAGTCGGTGAACCTTGTGGCTTCTTCTTTTGAGACTATGATTGATGAGGGTGACGAGATTATTGTTACTGTTCTTGAACATCATTCTAATTTTGTTCCCTGGCAGCAGTTGTGCTACAGGAAGAAGGCTGTTCTTAAAGTTGCTCCTGTTGATGGTTATGGTAATATTGATTTGGGTTTCTTTAAAAGTGAAATATCTGAAAAGACTAAGCTTGTTGCTATAGCTCATATTTCGAATGTTATGGGGACTATCCTTCCCGTAGAGGAAATAACAGCAATGGCTCATAGATATAATGCTGCTGTGGTTATCGATGGTGCTCAGGCAATAGCTCATCTGCCTGTTGATGTACAGGAAATTGATTGTGATTTTTATACTTTCTCGGCTCATAAGGCTTATGGTCCAATGGGTGTGGGTGTTCTTTATGGGAAAAAGTCCTGGCTTGAAAAGATGGATCCTTATCAGTTTGGTGGTGAAATGATAAGCACTGTTACTAT
Organism: Bacteroidales bacterium; assembly: GCA_963676635.1. Taxonomy (GTDB): domain Bacteria; phylum Bacteroidota; class Bacteroidia; order Bacteroidales; family F082. The sequence goes on along the minus strand of OY781105.1, from coordinate 1,841,972 downwards.
TAATGAAACAAAATTTAATACGCTTCCTTATAAGTTTGAAGCAGGAACGCCGAATGTATCCGGAGTTTTGGGAATGGAAACAGCTTTGAAGTATATCAGTGATGCGGGCTTTGAATATATTGCTAATCATGAAAATGAACTTCTGGATTATGCAACGTCAGAGCTTAAAAAGATTGAAGGATTGAAGATTATTGGAGAGTCTGCTAATAAAACAGCAGTTATTTCTTTTGTGGTTGACGGTGCTCATCCATATGATATTGGTACTATTATGGATCAGCTTGGAGTTGCTGTTAGAACAGGAAATCATTGTGCACAGCCGCTGATTGATAATTTTGAAATACCTGGTACAGTGCGTATGTCGTTCGGTATTTATAATACAATTGATGAAGTTAAAACTGCTGTCAGTGCACTGGAGAAGGCAGTAATGATGATAAAATAGAGCTATGAGTCTGGAAAATAGAATAGAAGAGATTGTTGATGAGTTTGCCATGTTTGATGACTGGATGGATAAATACTCATACATTATTGAAATGGGAAAAGATCTTCCTGTAATTGATGACCGTTACCGTGATGAGCAACATCTTATCTCCGGTTGCCAGTCGAGGGTATGGCTGTACGCTGAAGAGAATGATGGCAAGGTGTTGTTTACTGCTGATAGTGATGCAGTTATAACCAAAGGTATTGTGGCTTTGCTTATCCGTGTGATGTCGGATGCCACTCCAGGTGATATCCTTTCTGCTGATTTGGGTTTCCTGGATACCATCGGACTGAAGTCGCATTTGTCGCCAACACGTGCTAATGGGCTTGTGTCGATGATTAAACAGATGCAAATTTATGCAAAGGTGTTTCAGCTTAAATCATCAAAATAATATGATATGAACGAACTGGAAGAAAAAATAATTGTAGTACTTAAAAATATATTTGACCCGGAAATACCTGTAAATATCTACGAGTTGGGGCTGATATATGAGATTAATATTAATGGAAATAATGATGTTCATGTACTTATGACGCTGACATCACCAAACTGTCCTGTAGCTGAAAGCCTGCCCGGACAGGTTAAAACAGAGATAGGATATCTGAAGGAAGCAAATAACGTTGATGTTGAGCTAACATTTGATCCGCCTTGGAGTGATGATATGATGACAGAAGAGGCAAAGCTGGAATTAGGTTTGCTCTGATGTTGAAAAATGTATCAGGCTATTTTGTAGATTATCAATGTGTAATAAGTTGACAGTGCTTTTTACCGCAGGTTAATAGCTTCTTAAAATAGGTAATTAGCTTAATTTTGATAAATTTGCTGGTTCATAATAATCATCGATCATGCCAATATTAGGTAGTATTATTAAGAAAGCGTTTGAATTGCGCAATGTACCGGAGGAGAAGAAACGTCAGAAATTAAATCCGGTAAAGGCTCAGAAAGCAGAACTTAAAAAAATTCTCAGCAAAGCTCAATTTACGGCAATAGGGGAGCATTATAAGTTTTCATCTATATTGAATGCTTATGATATGCAAAAGGCTTTCTCAGATACAGTTCCTGTGCATGATTATCAGTCTATGTATAAACGGTGGTGGTATCGCTCCCTCAATGGTGAGTCATATGTTGCATGGCCCGGAAAGGTAAAATACTTTGCTTTAAGCTCTGGTACTTCTGAAGCGTCAAGTAAATATATTCCTATAACCCCTGATATGCTTAAGAGCATCAAGAGTGTAAGTCTGAGGCAGCTGGTGTCATCAACAAAATACGGGTTCCCGCGCGAGTTTTATTCTAAAGGTATATTAATGATTGGGGGAAGTACTCACTTGCAGTATAACGGCAGGTATTATGAAGGTGATTTATCTGGCATTACGGCAGGAAATATTCCATTCTGGTTTCAACATTTTTATAAACCGGGAAGAAGGATATCCCGTACAGCCGACTGGTCGAAGAAGCTTAAGGAGATTATAAAGAAAGCTCCTTCATGGGATATCGGAATTATTGTTGGTGTTCCTGCATGGGTTCAAATTCTTATGGAAAAGATAATTGAAGAGTATAATCTTAATACAATTCATGATATCTGGCCTAACTTAAGTGTTTATGTTCATAGTGGAGTTTCTCTGAAGCCTTACTTGAAAAGTCTTGAAAAGCTTGTAGCTCGTCCTCTTATTTATAATGAATCATACCTTGCTTCTGAAGGTTATATTGCTTTTCAGAATGAAGCAAATATGCAAGGAATGCAAATGGTTCTTAATAATGGTATTTACTTTGAATTTGTACCTTTTAATGATAAAAACTTTGATGAAGAGGGTAATTTCAGAGATAACCCTGAAACCTTGTCAATAGGAGAAGTTGAGGAAGGTGTTGAATATGCATTGTTGATGTCAACTAATGCCGGTGCCTGGAGATATCTGATTGGTGATACTGTAAAGTTTATTGATAAGTCTAATTCGGAGATTGTTATTACCGGAAGGACAAAACATTACATTAGTATTTGTGGTGAACATCTTTCGCAAGAGAATATGAATCGTGCCATCGAATTGTTGCAGGAGGAAAAAGATATCGAAATTAAGGAATTTACTGTGGCTGGGGTGCGCCATGGAAGTCTTTTTGCTCATATGTGGTATATTGGCACTGATGATAAGCTTGATGAAACAGAAGCGGCAAAGATTATTGACAGCCATCTGGGCAACCTTAATGATGACTACCGTGTTGAGCGTTTAGAAGCTATTAAAGATGTAACTGTTAAAGTGCTACCTTCTAAAGTTTTCTATGATTATATGAAACGGGCAGGTAAGGAAGGTAGCGCCAATAAATTCCCCAGAGTTCTGAAGAATTCCAGAATCGATAAATGGCAGGAATATCTTAAAGAAATTGGATATTAATTAGTATATTATGTCTGTTTTTCTTGAAGGTACATTAGTTGGATTATCGTTAGCTTTTCTTTTTGGATTTGGTCCTGCTTTTTTTGCGCTTATTCAAACTGCAATATATAGGGGATTTATTCCTGGTATCTTTCTGGCATTTGGTATTTTTCTAAATGACCTGACAATTGTCGGATTGTCTATATTTGGTACTGCTACTATATCGAAAGGTATTGAAGATTATTCCCTTGTGGGTATAATTGGAGGAGTGCTTTTGGTTTTCTTTGGCATTTTTACTTACCGCAAAAAGGTCCAAATTGAAAATGATGATGAAAACGGTGAAATATTGAAGGTGCCTCATCCCATTGAATTTATTGGAAAAGGATTTTTACTTAATGCTGTTAATCCTTTTGTTTGGATTTTCTGGCTTAGTATGATTATTGGTGTTAATGCAAGATTCTCCGGGAACACCTTTAACCTTGTTATGTTTTTCACTGGTACTTTACTAGTTGTGTTTGCTACTGATATTATAAAAACATTTGCTGCATCCCGGCTTAAGAAGTTTGCTACTGATAAGTTCCTGATTCTTATAAATAAAGTTGCTGGTATAGCTATTGTTGTTTTCGGATTGTATCTGATGATTAAAACGATTCTGCAATTTTAATTATGCCCAGCTGATGTATGTTTTTTCCTTAGTTTTTTTATGGTCTGCTCTCTGTAATCTAAGTCGATGACTGCTCCTTATTATGTATCTTTTTTCACTTTTGTTGTTTGTTAATACCAACTGACATGCTCTTGTTTTGAAGCTTTTTTATTGCATGTTTGATACGTATGAAAATCGATTTTGATACGTATAAAACTTATCATATCACTTGAGAGAAGATACAATTACACATGTGGTATTGCATTAATGATGCAGTGTTAAGAGATTATTCCTGATTCACGTAACTCACAAACAATAAATAAAAAACAAATGAATTAAACAATTGTTTACATTTGTACTTTCTTTTCAGTATATTGGAAAGAGAAGAAACACAGGATAATACGATGGATAACAATATAAAAAACACAGATACAGATAATAAAATTGCACAATCAAGGGGTTGTTGCTCCATAAATACGTACCAAAATGATCATTACTATGTAAATCAGCAATCATGTTGTAAACTAAGTGCATATGATTGGCTCAAGGATTTTCATGATGCTAATGAATCATGTGAATATGTGGAAGTACGTTTTAAAAATGGCCGAAAGGATTTCTTTTCCTATCCAGCAGATATGAATTTGAATAAAGGGGAAATTGTGGCTGTTGAGGCAAGTCCTGGACATGATATTGGCATTGTGAGTCTTGCCGGTGAAGTCGTTCGTGTTCAGATGAAGCGTAAACAGGTTGATCTGGAAAGGAAGGAAATTAAAAGAGTATTCAGACATGCCAGACCTGCTGATGTTGAAAAATGGCTTGAGGTTATAGCTCTTGAGCATACTACAATGATTAAAACCCGGACAATAGCTTCTGATCTAAATCTGGAAATGAAGATTAATGATGTAGAATATCAGGGTGATAAAACTAAAGCTATTTTTTATTATACTGCCAATGATCGTGTGGATTTCCGTGAGCTTATTCGTAAGCTTGCTGACGCCTTCAAGGTAAGAATTGAAATGAAGCAGATTGGCGTACGTCAGGAGGCTGCGAAGGTTGGTGGTATTGGCCCTTGTGGAAGGGAGCTATGTTGTGCCTCTTTTATGAGCACTTTTACAAGTGTATCAACAGCATCAGCAAGGGTTCAGCAACTGTCGCTGAATCCTCAGAAACTTGCAGGCCAGTGCGGTAAGCTTAAATGTTGTTTGAATTATGAAGTTGATGATTACATCGATACTCTTAAGCATTTTCCGGAAAGTGAAATGCCACTTAAAACTAAGAAAGGGAAGGCTTTTCATGTTAAAAGTGATGTTTTTAGAAAAGTAATGTGGTATGTTTATGCAGATGATCAGAACAATATGATGGCTCTGTCTACTAAAAATGTTTTTCGCATTCAGAAGATGAATAAACGTGGGAAGTTTCCTGCAGACTTGGAAGGTTTTGCCGAGAAGAACACAAAGGTCGATAATGTTGGGGATAACTTTGGTGATGATATTACAGGTTATATATAATGTCATAGCCTTTTGATTCCAGTTACAGATAAAAATGTTTTGTAATTTATAATAATTGTTAGAAATTCGCATTCATTATATATTGAAGTGTTTTTGTGGTAAAGCTTCTGATAATTGTATTGTTCAGAGCATATTAAAATAGTTTATTATGACGCTTAGAAAGCAATTGCTTGTTGTTTCGGTATTATTTTTAACATTATTGATGCTTTCATGCAACACTAACACTTTTTATAATGAAAGTTTTCAGTTGCCTGAAAAAGGCTGGATTGCAGATAATGCTGTGGGATTTACAGTTGACATTCCTGATTCTTTGACTACTTATAGTTTTAGTATTAATGTCAGGAATACTACAAAATACAGATTTAGTAACTTATATGTCTTTTTAATTACTGAATATCCCAATGGCAATATGAGTCGGGATACTTTGGAAATGGTGCTGGCAGATATCAGCGGACAATGGTTAGGAAAAGGCTGGGGAGAGACAAAAGAGAACGACATTATATTACAGAACAATCTCAGATTCCCTGTTAGCGGGCAATATAAATTTTTCATTCAACAGGCCATGCGTACTGATACACTTATCGGTATTTCGGATGTTGGGATTAAAATAACTGAAGTCCAATAAATATTTTCATAATGGCTGAAGGCACAACAAAAAAGAAAAAGTTTTTCAATTACGTCAGGAAACTATGGCTTCTGTGGATATTCTTTGTAGCCCTGGGTTTTGTGTTTTTTTACGGTGTTGCAGAAGAATGGTTTGGACCAATGCCAACATTTGAAGAACTTGAAAATCCGGAAAGCAATCTTGCTTCTGAAGTATACTCATCAGACGGAGAGCTGCTAGGAACATATTTCATAGAAAACAGGTCGAATGTAAATTATCGAAACATATCACCAAATCTTATTAATGCATTGATAGCCATAGAAGATGTTAGATTTGAGAAACATTCAGGTGTGGATGAACGGGCACTGATGCGCGTTGCTTATGGTGTTGCTACGGGAAATCACAGAGGAGGAGGTAGTACAATTACACAGCAGCTTGCGAAGAATCTTTTTCCTCGTGGGAGTATGTCAAAGCTACAGCTTGTAATGCGTAAATTTAAAGAGTGGATAACAGCCTTAAAGCTTGAACGGTATTACTCTAAAGAAGAGATAATAGCCATGTATCTGAACACTGTTACTTTCGGACACAATACTTTTGGCATTAAATCTGCAAGCGCTGCATTCTTTGATACAACACCTGATTCCTTGAATCTGCAACAGGCAGCTCTTATGGCAGGGGTTGTAAATGCACCCACCAGATATAGTCCGGTATCAAACCCTGAAAATTCATTGAAACGACGCAATCTGGTGTTACAGCAAATGGAGAAGTATGGCTTTATAACAGAACATGTATATGATTCTGTGAGCAAGCTACCTTTAGGGGTGTCTAACTTCTCTATACGCGACCATAATCAAGGTATTGCTCGTTATCTCAGAGAATATTTACGTGGTGAACTTAAAGAATGGTGTAAAACTCATTACAAACCTGATGGTTCTCCATATAATCTGTATAAGGATGGTTTGAAGATATACACAACTATCAATTCACGCATGCAGCGTTATGCAGAAGAGGCTGTTAGAGAACATCTCTCTCTTGATTTGCAGCCAGCATTTGATACACATTGGAAAGGGTATTCATATGCTCCTTTCGACTTTGAAGAAGAAGAGGCAGAGGAGTCTGTGGATAGAATAATGCTTCAGGCTGTGAAAAGAAGTGAGCGTTATCGCAGATTAAATAATAGTGGAATGAGCATGGATTCTATTCTTGTCAGCTTTCAGAAACCGACTGAAATGACAGTCTTTAGCTGGAATGGTCCTGTTGACACTGTGATGACTCCATTGGATTCCATAAGATATTATAAGAGTTTTCTTCAGGCCGGATTGCTTTCTATGGAATCGCATACCGGTTATGTGAGAGCTATGGTTGGTGGTATTGATTACAGATATTTTAAATTTGACCATGCAGTTCAGGGCAAGCGACAGGTGGGATCTACATTTAAGCCTTTCCTTTATACCCTGGCTATGCAGGAGGGTGAGTATTCACCGTGTTATAAAGTCTCAAATATTCAGTATAGTGTTGAGCTTTATGATGGCACTTACTGGGCTCCCCGAAATTCCAGTGACGATCGCGTTGGCGAGGAAGTTACTTTGAAATGGGCTCTGGCAAATTCTAATAACTGGATATCTGCTTATCTTATGAGTCGATTCTCTCCACAATCGGTACGACAGATGGCAAGAAAAATGGGGGTGAAGTCTGATATCCCTGCTGTGCCCAGTATTGCTCTTGGCACTCCTGATCTTTCTTTGTATGAGATGGTTGGGGCTATGAATACTTTTGCTAATAAGGGTGTTTATGTTGTGCCTACATTTGTTACTCATATTGAAGATAAAAATGGTAATCTTCTGGAACGTTTTGTACCTGAAAAGACCGAGGCTATGAGTGAGATTACTGCTTACAAAATGTTAAAGTTAATGGAAGGTGTTGTTGAAAGTGGTACTGGTGTGAGGTTACGATGGAAATATGGATTCAGAAATCCTATCGCTGGTAAAACAGGAACTACACAGAATCAGAGTGACGGATGGTTTATGGGTGTTACTCCTGATCTTACTACTGGTATATGGGTTGGTTGTGAAGACAGAAGCGCTCACTTTCGTACTATTAGTCTGGGACAAGGTGCTAATATGGCTCTTCCTATTTGGGCTTTATATATGAATAAGGTATATGGCGATCCATCTCTTGGAATAAGTCAGGGTGATTTCGATAAGCCTCTTCAGGATGTTATGATTGAGTTTGATTGTGAAAAATACGACCGTGAGAATCAAAACCGCCTAATCGATAATGGAGATGAGGAAGAGTTCTAGATTCATGGTTTAAGGTATAAAGTACAAGGTTTAAAGTTGGTGCTGTATTTTGGATTTCTCTATTTTCTTTATATTTTTGAAGAAACAAAATCCTCAATAAAATGAAAAAACTTTTTTTAATCGTAATTCTGTTATCGTTTTCTTATCTCGGATTCTCACAAATAATTGTTGGTGATGTTAATATCAACAAAAAGAAAAGTGTGGAGTATGTTGAACTTGTTGGCATAACAAAAAACTATAAAACCACTGTTTACATTGATTATGGGCAGGCTGAGCTGTTACCTGAAGAAATAAGGGATAAAAACGGAACAATTGCTCGTCCTAACAGCATGATATCAGTACTTAATCTGATGGAGAAAAATGAATGGGAATTTATCAGTAGCTGGGCTATTGGCGAAGCGGGGGAGAATGAGGTTCGATATCTTATGAAAAAAACTAATTAGTGTATGTCCGTAATGATTCCCTAAGTTTTGGGATTGCACAAAATTTAAACTTTAATCCTTGGATTGGCTCTGTAACTCAATGGCAGGATCCCAAAAACATTCTTTAAAGTTTATTATTTGATCATCAACAACAGTAATGCCTTCCGACACCAATAACTCGGCCATAGTATTCTGTCCGCCAAAGTGATTTTTCCCTGTTAACTGTCCGTTGCGGTTGACAACCCTGTGTGCCGGTATATTTTTTTTAGCTGTTAATGATGAATTCATGGCCCATCCTACCATACGCGCTGATTTACCTGATCCCAGATATTTTGCAATAGCACCATAGGATGTAACTCTTCCTTTGGGAATTTGAATGGCTACACTGTAAACTCTTTTAAAGAAATTATCGTCTATCGGCATAGCAATCATCATTTATCCGAAACTTCAGGTACTTGATTTTAGTACCGTTTGCTCTCCATTTTTTCTCATAAAATGTTTGTATGCTTGTAAGAATTACATCATTCTCTTCACCATAAACATCATAAGTATGGTACAGAAGCTCGTGTCCGCCTTCACGGATTACGTCCAAAGTATATTCAAAGAAGATAATATTATCTGTTTTCAAATTAATAGTACCTCCTGGTTTTAAAATTTTAGCAAATCGTTCAAGAAACTGTGGTGATGTAAGGCGTTTCTTTTCCTTTGCAACTCTGGGAAAAGGATCCGGGAAAGTAATCCATATCTCATTAATCTCATCTTTTCCAAAGAAATACTCGATAAGGTTAATTCTTGTACGTATAAATGCTGCGTTAGGAATGTTTTGATCCTCGCAATCTTTAAGACCACGCCACATACGAGCACCTTTAATATCTATACCAATAAAATTTCTTTCAGGAAAATACTTTGCCATGCCAACAGTGTACTCACCTTTGCCGCATCCCAGCTCCAGAGTAATTTCCTTGTCGTTTTTAAAGAAATTTTCATTCCATTTACCTTTCATATGGAATCCTTCTACTACTTCCTCATAACTATATTGGAACATATTGTCGAAGGTCATATTTTCGGCAAAGTGCTCTAATTTATTCTTCTTACTCACTTTATTAATTGTTTTTTGAAAGTATCCAGGCTTTTGGATTGTAGTTGTTTTTTATCTCAGATAATCTGATCTCAGCTGTTCTTTTATCATTAGTGCCAAGAAAAGCAACGCGATACATACTGTACTTATTAGTATCAGCAATGAGGGCTTCATAACCTTTGGATCTTAACTCTTTAACAAGTCTTATAGCATTGTCTTCTTTTGAGAACGAACCTGCGATGACATAATATTTCATGACAGATACTGTAGCTGCTGGTTCTGCTATTACCACATCGTTATCAATAACTTCAGATGTTATTTGCTCTGGTACTAATTTTTCAGGATTACCTTCTGAATCGGAAATTATAATCTGTTCACTAACATCTTCCTGAACTGGTGTTTCTGAAATATAAGTATCAGTAGATTCAACAGTTGCATTAGCATCTGATTCTTCAATGTTATCATTTGTGTTCTCATTATCAAGAACAGCAGGGAACAGGGAAGCAGTGTTTCTGCTTAGAGAAGCCACAGGCGTTGAATTGATATTACTGGCAAGATAGTCGTTTACACTGGAATAGAAGAAAGGTATTTGAGAAGCATATCTGTCGAGATAGTATCCCATAGCGTCACGGCGCATATATAGATATCCACCACCAAGAATAGCAAATACAATAAGAAGAAAGATAACTTGTTTAGACAGTGAAGAGAGCCTTTTGGAAGCTTCCATTTTGCGGGTTTTCTTTTTTTCTTCTGTCTTTTGCGTGAGTTTTCTGTCTTCACGTTTTCTCGACTTTACAGGATTTTCAATGGCAGATTTGATTACTTTCTTAACTTTCTCTTCATCGCTTTCCCGTTGAATAGCATGAGACACAACGCTTGAAAGCCCAAAGGAATCAGGATTATAATTTACAGCACTGTCCTGATGGAAGACAATATTCATTTCATTATCCTGATAAAGATAGCCGATATCTTTAAAGTTAATCCTTTTACCATTGTCGAGGGCTGCTTTACATTGAAAGGCAAAGTTATCAACGCGTGTTTTGGCAACTTTATAATCCAGTTGCTCTTGTTGGGCAACATGGTTAATAAGCATACCGTCGTTGGCACGTAGGCGTGCATTAAAGTAAACCTTACGAAATGGAGGTTTAAACTTATGAGTGAATTCATTCACCGAAACACTTTTGTCTTCGGTAATAAAACCACCTAGTCCGGGGATTACAACGCACTCGTAATCAAACAACAAATCGCCTACATACTTAGCTATCTTCATCTTTATTTTGTAATAATTATTTTAAATAGCCCTTACCTCATTTTTATGATGAGGATGAACCTGCTAAATTAAACAAAGTGTACGAAAATATCAAGAATTTGTTTCAAGTTTAAGAAGGTCTTCCGGGGTATCAATCGCAATGTTTTCATATTCAGTAATGTCGATTGAGATATTTATATTATTTTCAAGCCAGCGGAGTTGTTCTAGCTTTTCACTTTTTTCTAACACACCTTCCGGAAGGTTTATAATGGTTTTAAGCACATCAACATTATAGCCATATATTCCAATATGCTTATAATAGTTAGTATGATTAATCCAGATGTGACTTTCAGCATCTCTGTTAAATGGAATTGCCTGCCGGCTGAAATAGATAGCATTGTTTTTATTTCCCATAACAACCTTCACAACATTTGGATTTATCAATTCGCTGTATTCTGTTATCTTTTTTGCAAGAGTAGCGATTTGTGCATTATTATTATGGAAAAGAGCAGCAACAGAACTTATCTGCTCCGGGTTTATACGAGGTTCATCTCCTTGAATATTAATTGCAAAGTCAAAACTCTCTCCTTTTTCTTCCAGTTTGTCAATAACTTCTTTACACCTGGCAGTCCCGTTTTCATGATTAGGATTAGTCATAATAACATTACCACCAAATCCAACAACAGCATCAAATATCCTTTTATCATCGGTGGCGACTACCAGTTTGTTAAGATCGCTGCAAAAAAGGGAGCGCTCATAAACATGTTGTATCATTGGTTTGCCATTGATGACAGCCAGAGGTTTTCCGGGGAAACGGGTTGACCCATAACGGGAAGGGATAATGCCAATTACTTTATTCATGATTTGTTTCAATGATTAGATTAGAACAAACCATTAATTTCTGCATTTACTTTATCGATCACAACTGAAAGGTCTTCCGGATCGTTAAAGTCCATATCATCAACATTAATGATCAGCAGCTTTCCAGCTGTATAATCCTTAATCCAGTTTTCATACATCTCGTTAAGGCGTTTCAAATAGTCAAGTCTGATGGACTCTTCATAATCACGACCGCGCCTTTGAATTTGTTCAACAAGAGTTGATACAGATGCTCTGAGATAGATCAGCAGATCAGGTGGTTGAAGAAAGGATGACATAAGCTCGAAAAGTGAGCTGTAGTTTTCAAAGTCACGTGTTGACATCAGGTTCATAGAATGAAGATTAGGAGCAAAAATGCGCGCATCTTCATAAATTGTTCTGTCCTGGATTACATTCTTACCGCTTTTGCGGATATCAATGACCTGACGGAATCTTGAGTTTAAGAAATAAACCTGCAGATTAAATGACCAGCGCTGCATATCATCATAAAAGCTATGCAGATAAGGGTTATTCTCTACATCTTCATAATGAGGCTTCCATCCAAAGTGTTTCGCCATTAATCTTGTAAGAGTTGTTTTACCTGATCCAATATTACCAGCAATTGCTACATGCATTTTCAAAATTTTTTTACGAAAATAGATATTTTGCTGATTAAACAGAAATTATTTGAAAGATAAATATTAAGTAAGTGTCAGGTGCCAACAGATTCTATTGCATTTCAAGTATTTCGTCTACATATTTTCTGTCTGATGATAAACGTGGGACTTTATTTTGTCCGCCCAGTTTATCTCTTTTTTTCATCCAGTGGTAGAAAGTATCTTTTTTAAGACATATAACTTCAGGTTCTTTAAGCACAAGATTATGGTAACGTTTTGCTTCATAATCAGAATTAACAGATTTTAATGCATTGTCAAAGGCTTCTGCAAAGAATTCATAGTCCGATGGATCTTTCTCAAATTCAATCAGCCATTGGTGTTTGATATCATCACCAACAAATTTGGGAGCTGCTGTATATTCATTAACTATTGCTCCTGTTTTTGAACATGTTATTGCCAGAGCTTTTTCGGCATTGTCAATAATAAGCTCTTCACCTACAGCATTTATAAAGTTCTTAATTCTGCCTGTTATTCGGATTCTGTATGGATTTGTGTTAGTAAACATTATTGTGTCACCAATTTTATAACGCCATAATCCTCCATTAGTGCTAATAATCAACGCGTAATTGACACCTGTTTTAACATCTTCCAGATTTAATGTTTTGTCGTTACCTTCATAGGCATCGCTTATTTCCTGAAATTCATAGAACATTCCATAATCAAGCATTAACAGCATTTCATTACTGTTCTTTTGGTCCTGTATGGCGAAGAATCCTTCTGAAGCGTTATAGGTTTCAAAGTAAACCATCTTATCATAGTCGATAATATGGTTGTACTGCTCGCGATATGGGTCAAAACTAATGCCGCCATGAAAGAAAACTTCCAGATTAGGCCATACCTCATGAATATTCTTCTTACCAGATTTATCGAGAATTTTTCTGAGTAGCACAAGCATCCATGATGGTACACCTGAGATACTTCTTACGTCATGATTCATGGTTGATTCAGCCATCAGTTCAAGCTTATTCTCCCATTCATCCATTAAGGCAATAGTTAGTGAAGGTGTTCTTTTAAACTGTGCCCAGAATGGCAGATTGTGCATAAGAATCGCTGACAGATCTCCTTCAATGTATGGAGTATGACTTACTTCGGTGATATTGCGGCTGCCACCCATAACCAGAGATTTACCCTCAAAAAGCTCTGATTCATCGTAAAGATTAAAATATGCAGCAAGCAGGTCGCGTCCTCCTTTATAATGGCACTCTTCCAGGGCAGACTGACTAACGGGGATATATTTACTTTTTCCGGCTGTTGTTCCTGAAGATTTTGCGAACCATGTTATTTCTTCATTCCAAAGAAGATTTTGTTCTCCTTTTCTTAGTCTGTCAATAATAGGCTTTAAGTCTTCATAGGAGCTTACAGGTACATTGTTTTTAAATTGTTCAATAGTGTCAATACTCCTGTATCCGTATTTTTTGCCCCATTCCGTATCACGAGCTGAGTTAATAAGCTTTTTGAATGTATCATTTTGCACATCAATAGGGTATTTCTTAAAAAGCTCAATTTGATGAAGCCTTTTCTTAATCCACCAATTGATTACGGAATTAATCAGAGCCATACTTGCTATTTTTGATAGTTTTCGACTTCAAAAATAATAAATATGCAGATATCCTGATAGCTTTTCAGGAATTACTGATAAAAGAAATATGTTTAATATTTGCGAGACTAAGCAGATGAATTATTAAGGTGTTGTTGATAAGCCTTCCATCCCGGGCACCATCGTGTATGCCATTTCCAGAATCTACCCCAAAATGATTTTGGTCTGGCTTCAGCTTTCTTTCTTAAAGCACAGTCTTCGCAACCAAATTTTTCTTCCTTTTCCATATTATGAGTTTTCTTCAAAAGTAAATAAAAAAACAGCTCCCCTAATGGAAAGCTGTTTTGTAATATTTTATTTTTTAGTCTTTTATCTGATAATAAGGGCCTTTTTTGTAATAGCTTTAGTGCCAGAAACTAATGTGTAATAATAGTAGCCTGGAGTTAGTCCTTCAGCATTCCATGTTATTGAATGATTGCCAGGCAAGAAGTAACTATTTGTTAAAGTAGTAACTACAGAACCTTTGCTGTCATAAACAGAAATTACTACATTATCACTCTTTTCAAGATTGAAATCAATAGTAGTAACAGTACTGAAAGGATTTGGATAATTTTGATCAAGGCTAGCATTAATCAGATTATCATCAACACCTAATGAGTTGATATTTGCTGCACCCGGAGTAAAATCCGGCATCATAAACCAATTGTCAGTACCATCTGTATAACGTCCGTATGATGTGTCAGCAATTTGTGGCCCGTATGTAAGGCTGTCAACAAATGCCATATCAGAATTCCAGAATCCAATAGCTTCACCGCTACCACTTAATTTAAAGTCCAGATTAAGCACACTGTAAGCTGCTTCATCATTTGCATAAAAGACAATAAACCCTCCAGCTGGCACAGTTACTGAGTCGGGATACGTTGAAGGAATCTGATACATAGACTCAGGTTCATCCAGCTTGTCAGATAGATAATAACCACCAAGCATTAGATCTTCACTGCCTGCATTATAAATTTCAATCCAGTCGGGATAATCACCCATTGGTCCAGGAACTGCATTGTCATTACTGGCCATAAACTCATTAATAAAAAGCTCTACATCAGCAGGTGCAGGGTTAGTATTTGCTGTACCAGGTGTGAAATCCGGCATAAAGAACCAGTTATCAGTACCATCAATATATCTGCCATAAGATGTGTCAGTATATTGTTCAGTATATGTTAATCCTTCAAGCAAAGTACTGTCAGCATCCCATAAACCTATTTGTTCACCATCTCCGCTAAGTTTGAAGTCGAGGTTAAGAACACTGCTTTCTTCTTCTTTGTTAGCATAGAAAACAATAAATCCACCAGCTGGCACTGTAACAGAATCCGGATATGTTGAAGGAATCTGGTAGGCTTTTGTAACATCCAAAGTGTCACACATTAGAAATCCGCTCAAATCAACATCTTCTGTACCTGCATTGTAAATTTCAATCCAGTCAGGATAGTCACCTTGAGGACCAGGGTATGCAGCATCATTGCTGGCCATGAACTCATTAATATATAACTCTACAACAGCAGGTGAGGGATTAGTATTAGCATATCCCGGTGTGAAATCTGTCATGAATCCCCAGTCATCATTACCATCAGGATATCTACCATAAGAAACATCTGTTGTTTGAGCTGTATATGTCAACTCATCAATAACATTCTCATCAGCATCCCAAAGACCAATGTCTTCACCATCGCCACTAAGTTTGAAGTCGAGGTTCATAACGCTACTGCCTTCTTCTTTGTTGGCATAAAAAACAATAAAGCCTCCTGCAGGAACAGTAACAGAATCAGGATAAGTTGATGGTATCTGGTATCTGGCTTCCGGATCATCCAATACATCACATATGTAATATCCGCCAAGATTAACAGCTTCACTACCTGCGTTATAAATTTCAATCCAGTCGGGATAGTCACCTTGTGGACCAGGGTAAGCAGCATCATTACTAGCCATAAACTCATTTATGTAGAGCTGCGCATTGATTGTGTTATTAATCCCGAAAGACATAAATGTCATCAGGATGATAAAGTAAAAGTAATTTTTATTCATAAGATAAAGTTTTAAAATTCTAATTATTTAATCATAGCAGCAAATTTAACTCAGTTTACATTTTTTAAAAGTAAAAATACCTATACATCAACTATACAATGTTAAGTTAATTCTTTATTAAATTTGAAGAACTGAAATCGTTTTGCGTATAAGCACATTAAATACAGTTGTTTATGGGGATTGATTGTTTGTTGATTATTTTGACACCTTTACACGCACACTGTTCAATAATAACAGCAGATCAAATTAAGTATATTTGCATTCATCAATATTAATTTTTGCAACGATGTCGTTACTATTTAAAAATGTCAAGCAGCTCATTTATGATATAGATGAGTTTATTGACACCGTGGAGCAGGGTGTTTTGTTATTTAAAGAGGGTGTAATTGATTACATCGAAGGGAACTATACCGGGTTGTCTGATAAGATATCCAGCATTTATGAACTTGAGTCATTGGCAGATAAATTACAACATAAGATTGATGATGAGTTTTACAGACACTCATTAATACCTCAGAATGTTAGTGATATAGAAACAATGCTTGACGCAATAGACGAGATAATTGATATTTCAAAAGATAATCTTTGTCAGTTTGAAGATGAACGCCCATTTATCCCTAATGAGTTAAAGGCTGATTTCACACGTTTAGCTGAAGTGTCAACGGAATCAACACTTTCTGTTTTTCCGGCATGCCGCTCATTTTTTAGAGAGCCATTAAAAGTTAAGGACATGTTGGCAAAAGTTTATTTTTACGAGAAAGAAACTGATAAAGTAGCAAGAAATATAAAGAGAAAATTATTTCATGAGATGAATGAATTGGATCTTAGTCAGAAAATTCATCTGAGATATTTTACATTGCATGTGGAGATTGTATCTGATAAAGCAGATGCTCTTGCAGACATGCTTTCAATACTTGCTTTGAAAATAAACATATGATTGTATTGTTTTTTCTTACAAGCGGATTATTCCTCGGGTGGTCACTTGGGGCTAACGATGCTGCTAATATATTTGGTACTGCTGTAGGAACACGTATGCTCAGATTTAAGACTGCTGCCATTGTAGCCAGTATCTTTGTAATAATAGGAGCTGTTGTGCAGGGGGCAGGCGCCAATCATACTCTTGGGAAACTGGGTAATGTAAGCACACTAGCTGCTGCATTTACGGTTGCCTTATCAGCTGCATTCACTGTTTACTGGATGACACGATTGAGTTTGCCAGTGTCAACATCTCAGGCAATTGTAGGAGCTATTATTGGCTGGAATATATACACTGGAAATACAACTGATCTTAATGTGTTACTAAGGATTATCTCTACATGGATATCAGGGCCTGTTCTTGGTGGTATATTTGCTGTTCTGATATATATGCTTGTTAAACTGATCTTAAAGAAGTCAGGAGCCCATATCCTTATTAAAGATTCATTTATTAGATATAGTCTTCTAATTGTTGGTGCTTTTGGTGCTTATAGCTTAGGTGCTAACAATATTGCTAATGTTATGGGTGTGTTTACGGGGGCGGTTGAATTACCAGAACTTAATATGGGATTTATTACAATAGGTAGTACCGAGCAGCTATTCTTTATTGGTGGTATTGCAATTTCTGTGGGAATTATTACATACTCGCGACATGTAATGGAAACTGTTGGTAATACATTGATGCCTCTTACTCCTGATTCAGCAATTGTTGTGGTTCTTTCTCAGGCTCTTGTGCTTTTTATCTTCTCGTCGCAGTCACTTTCCAATGCTTTTCAATCAATAGGACTTCCTCCTATTCCTCTGGTGCCTGTGTCAAGCTCGCAGGTTGTAATAGGTTCTATTATAGGTATAGGTATATATAAAGGAGGTAAACAAATTAAATATGGTATTCTTGGTGGTATTGGTGTTGGATGGATAGCTACGCCTGTTTTAGCTGGTGTACTTACTTTCTTTTCACTGTTCTTTATTAATAATGTGTTTAAACAGGATGTGGGAGGAAAGTTAGAAGTTATTGTGCAGGAAAATGCTACAGAAAGTGAACAAGAGAGTAAAGATATTCCGGTTTTAACTAAAGAAGAGGTAACTGACACACAGGAAAATTTGCCTGAGAATATATTACAGCAAGCTGAGCAGAATAACCATAACTATATGATTACAGGTCTTACAATCTTTTCTGTTCTTCTGATTGCTGTTCTTGTTTTGTTGTACATCAGACTTAAGAAAAAATCTAAAAAGATTGATGATCTGGATTACCAGATGAAATTGTTGCATGAAGACTATAAAAGAGAAATCAGAAAGATGGAGGAGGAACTGGATAGACTGATTAATCTGGAAACATCACTTGGTAATGAGCTTAAATTCAAGCAAAATGAGATGGTTACTATGGCTATGAGTATCATTCATAAGAATAAATTTTTGGATGATCTGAAGAGAGAAGTTGTTAAGATTAAGAAGAATGTCACAAATCATGAAAATTTAATGAAGCTTAATAACCTGTCATTGATGATAACTCAGGATTTGTCTATTGACCGTGATAGAGAAAAGTTTCAAATGCACATAAATGAGCAGAATAGTAATTTTATTCATAGACTGGAGAAGAGTTTTCCTACAATGACAAGTAATGAAAAGCGCCTTTGTTCAATGCTGCGTCTTAACCTTTCTTCAAAAGAAATAGCTTCGGTTCTTAATATCTCACCGAAGAGTGTAGAGATGAATAGGTATCGTCTTAGAAAAAAACTGAAAGTAGATCCAAAAATGACGCTTACAGAGTTTATAAGAGATTTTTAATTAATAAACGTATTAACCATAAATACAGTATGATATGTAAAATTTATTTGTAGAGTCTTGAATTGTAGTGTGCATGTAGAGGGGTATAAGTTGGCAGCGAAAAGCATTTCAATGTTACTTAGCTTCCGAAAAGAGTATAGTATGTTCTAAAAATTAACAAGAAATGAAAAAAAGAAAAATTGTTTTCCTGATAATGCTTATAATGCTTTTTACAGCAGGTGCAGCGTTAGCACAGGAAACAGGAAAAGTTACAGGTAAAGTCTTTCCAATTGGGATGCAAACTCCACTGGAAGGAGTGACTGTTAAGGTTTTGAGTAATCCTGACATCACAACAACCACTAACCATAATGGTGACTTTAGCTTAAATGTTACAGGATTTCCTGTTGTTCTTGTTTTTAGTATTGATGGATACAGCAACAAGAGCTTAAAGGTTAACAAACCTGGTGATTTTACCATTTATATGCAAGCAGGTAATGTTGTTAACGACTACGGACAGGAGGTTCGCATGAAGGTAGAACTTAATCCTCAGTCGCGTGATGGTATTCTTATGTTTGCTTCAACAGATAACAGATTTAAATACTGGTTTGATAGTCGTGTTTATGTTGATGGTGCTGTTTATGTTGGTGACAATACATATCAGGGAGAAGATAATGCCATTGGAAATGGTGTAAATATCCGTCGTATGCGTTTTGCCTTAAAGACTATTCTTTGGGGAAACTGGGGTGGTGAAATTGACTTTGACTTTGGAAACAATGCTGTTGATATCAAGGATGCTTATTTACGTTACATTGGTGAAAGATGGCAGGTTAAAGTTGGTAACTTCAAAGAGCCAATGTCTATTGAAACTATTACTACAAGTCGGTATATTACATTTATGGAAAGACCTTATGCCACTGAGCAGGCTCCTTCTCGTCATTTAGGTATTGCTTATAAAACATATAGTAATCACTTATTCTTTGAAGGAGGTGTTTTCTCAAGTACCGTTGTTAATGACTTGATGAGAGATCAGAATAAAAGTAAAGGTACAAATGCAGGATGGAGTGTGACTGCACGTGCTGCTTATATGCCAATTGTTAAAGAAGATCAAACATTGCACTTTGGCCTTTCAGGATCTTACAGAACTCCGAAAATACCTGAATTAGGTGATCCAATAAATAGTTTTCGTTATGGTGAGAATGCTGAAACAGAAATAAACAGAAAGAAATATATTGATACTGATTGGATAGAGGATTCTCAATATAAGATACTTGCAGGTGCTGAGCTTGCCTATGCGTATAAGAACTATCGTGTTCAGGGTGAATATTTAATGACTCATATCCAAAGAGATAAAGATGAAGTTCCTGAAGGTGAAGATGTTGCTGATCTTGGTGGTTTTTATGTAATGGGTGCATGGCTTCTGAATAATGCGGATTATTATTATAATTCCAGCGATGCGGAATTTTCTCAGATAGACTTCCGTAACTTTAATAAAGGTGCGTTTGAAGTTGCTGTAAGGTATTCATATATGAATGCAAACTGTTTTAAAGATGGTGAAACAACTCCATGGCTCCCTGGTGGCTCTGGTGAGACATATACTTTTGGTATAAGCTATTACTTTAATTATAATGTTAAGATTATGCTTAACTATGCTTATGTAAATAACGATCGCTGGGCTAATGGAAAGGGTAAGTATAAAACCTGGGATATAAACGATCAGGGTGAAGATATAACTCCTACTGGAGATGGTGGTATTGATTTCAATACATTCCAGGCTCGTGTTTTAATCGCATTTTAATAACTGATAAATTTGTCAAAAATGAAAAAATATATATTAATAAGCTTGTTTGCTTCATTCCTGTTCGCAGGATGTGTTAAAGATGAACTTCCGGAACCTGATCCTGTTGATCCGGTGGATTATAGTAATATTGTTATTAATGAGTTGATAACTAAAGACACTACTGACCCTTATTTTCTGAATGGTGATGGTAGTGGTGCAGACTGGGTTGAGCTATATAATAAAGGTACAGAATCAATTAATGTTGCTGATATGTGGATTACTGATCTTGCTGGTGATGAATCAGGGTATGAGCAAATACCAAATACTGATATAAATATTACTACTATTCCTCCGAAAGGATTTTTAGTGCTCATCTGTGGTGCTTCTGATGCTGGCGGAGCTGATTACCCTACAGAAATTAGGGATGGGAAAATATTTATTGATATGGGACTAAGTTCTTCCAAAGATAACTATGTAACAATTTATACTCCTGAGAAAGTTCAGGTTGATCAGTCAGCTGACTTTAACGGGCTTCCTGATGATAAATCTTTTGGTCGTCAATTCGACGGTCAGGATGACTGGGATGTTCTTAATACAAAAACTCCTGGTGCGTCAAATGATAATTCCGGCCCTACTGAAGGTAAACTGGTAATTAATGAATTTATGGCAAGTAATGATAATGTGCCTGTACCTGGTGATAATGGTGATTTTCCTGATTGGATTGAAATTTACAATACTGGTGATTCTCCGATAGATATGGGTGGTTGGTATGTGACTGATGATATTGAAGACATTATGGTTTATCAGTTGCCAACGGATAATTCTGAACTTACAACAGTGCCCGGAAAGGGATATCTTATTATTTATTGTGATGGACTTGGTGAAGGTTTGCACGCAAGCTTTAAACTGAGTAGTGGTGGCGAATCTGTTGTGATATCTGAGAATGGAACAACAATAAGCGATGGTTATACTTATTGTGATGCAGGTTGTGATCTTCCAAATCCTCCTACTGATAACTCTTGTGGTCGTAATGGTGATGGTCAGAATGACTGGGTAATCTTTACTCCTGATACTGATACACCACCAACTCCTGGTGAATCTAATGGTATTCAATAATAATTATTAGTTTTGATAAGATACATCAAAATATTTGTGTTTATGGCTGCCGGAACAGCATTGCTTTGTCTTTATTCATGTACAAAAGAAAAGCCTGTTGTTCCGGAACCCAGCTATACTGTAGGTACGTTGGAGCTGTTGAATAGTTATGATATTAATATTACAGAGCCTTCAGGGTTATCTTACGGACCTGAAAATAATACATTCCTGATTGTAAGTGATAATACAAACAATGTTTATGAAACTGACCTGACGGGCAATGTGATCAGAGAGCTCGGTTTTGTTGGATCAGATTTGGAAGGTGTTACTTATAATCCCATTGATGATATTGTGGCTGTTACTGATGAACAGGAAAGGGAAGTGATCTTTATTGATTATCAGTCAGGAGTCGAATTATCAAGGCACTCAATAAATATAGATGCTAGTACTGATAACAAGGGTCTTGAAGGGATATCATTTAATAGGAACAACTCAGCGTATTATATTGTTAACGAGGGAGAGCCCGGAGAGCTGGTTGTTTGGAATACGAAATTTGGCATCATTAGTGAAACAATTATGTCGTTTGCCGATGATTATTCTTCCGTATTTGTCGATAATAATAATTCTTTTGTATGGTTCCTTAGTGATGAGTCACGGGCACTTTATAAATGTGATTATAATATAGATGTGATGGAAGTATTTGATCTGGATATCTCAAAATATGAAGGTTTAGTTGTTGATACTGAAATAAACAGAGTATTTATGGTGAATGACAAAACAGCCACTCTTGAAATCTTTACAATTGTAAATAATTAAAAGATAATATTATGACAGACTTAATCGTACCATGCTTTGAATTCAGGATATTTGGCAACCATCTTGAAAAATATGAAAAGCTTATTGATGGAATTTCAAAAAAGGAAATGACACGACAGATGGAGTCTGTTTATTTGTTATCTCCCTGGAAGCGAAAGAACAATGTGAAAATACGACAAGGTGTAATGGATATAAAAGTTCAGGAGCAGGAATACAAGGGATTGGAACAATGGAGTCCGTTCCTCGTTGGCGAATTCCCGCTTAAGGCGGATGTTATACGGACAACAGTATTTCCTGCTCTTGGAGTTGAAAGTCCTGTTTTTGAGAGAGCAGAGTATTCATTGAAACAATTTATTAATGAGATAGTATGTGTGGATCCTGATTTAGCGGTAGCGTATGTGTGGAAAACACGACATGCATATACTGTTGCAGGTTGTATTACGGAAATTGCCGAAATAAGAGTAAATGGCACTTATGTGAAAACAATATGTGTTGAATCGGATGATCCTGAAAAAGTAAGTGAAGCTAAAAAACTACTGGAAATTGATAAAAACGAGGAGAATGTTAACTATCCTCTCGCTTTAAAACGATTTATGGGCCTGAATCCGCTTCCTGATAAGTGGAAACGTCCGGAATTTTAAATAGAAGAGTATGACTAAAGAAAAATTGAAAATAGGAGAAATATCCAAACCAAGATTTGAATTCAGAACATTTGGTAGGGATTTTGAAGATGCGGCATATCTGATGTCCAGACTATCTGTGCCTGTTCCTGAAAAAGTGTGGGAAAGGACTTCCAAAGAAACTTATATTATCTCCAGAACAAATGATGTTAATAATACTAAGATCAGAGATGGTAAGATGGATATTAAGACTTTTGTGAAAGAAGTGGATAGTCTCGAACAGTGGAATCCTTTAATGAAAGGTGAGTTTCCTATTAAAGCTGATATCCTGGAAAAGGAAGTATTCCCTGCTTTTATGGTCGAAATGCCATCCCTCCACAAAGATGAATATACTCTTGATGAGTTTCTGGAAATGATTAGGAATAACCCTGATTTGCTTGCTGTAAGCGTTGAAAAGGAACGCTTTGGATATATGGTTAATGATACTATTTGTGAATATGCGAATGTGTGGATTAACGGGGCAATGGTTGTAACTGTTAATTCAGAATCAACAGAGATTGATGATATTAAGAAGACTATTGCTGATTTGAACCTGCAAGGTGTTGAAAATATTAATTATCTCCAGGCTATTAAGAGAGTTGTGGGAATGACAGATAAAAAACTAACAAACTAATTTTAAACCGCACATGTCACAAGAAATAGAAAGAAAATTTTTAGTTGCCGACGATTTTAAAAGCCAGGTAAAAAGCGATAAACGAATTATTCAGGGATACTTATCTTCAGTTCCTGAACGTACTGTGCGTATAAGGGTTAAAGGCGATAAGGGTTTTATTACAATTAAAGGTATTGGCAGTGAATCAGGTGCCAGTCGTTTTGAATGGGAAAAGGAAATACCTGTTACAGAAGCGCAAGGTTTACTGGAAATCTGCGAGCCCGGTGTTATTGATAAAACAAGATATATCGTTCCCGAAAAATCTGGTCTTAAGTTTGAAGTTGATGAGTTTTATGGCGCAAATGAAGGGCTCACTCTTGCAGAGATAGAATTGCCTTCAGAAGATCATCCATTTGAGAAACCAGACTGGCTGGGTGAAGAAGTTACAGGTGACCCTAGGTTTTATAACTCAATGCTTGTTAAACAACCTTTTACCACCTGGGATAGTTAGTCTCTGTATTTTGCTTATTGCTCTTCCTAACTAAACTTAGCTATGAACAATAATATTATTAATGATTCCAATGGATTTGATCCCTTGGATATGAAAAATTATCGAATTGAGAAGCTCCCTAAAAGGAGTAAATCAAAAGTAGAACGCTACTTGTCACTGGCTGGTGGTCCACTTGCTGTGCTTACTTTTATCTTGATTTACTACATATTCAGGCCTGCATATCTACAGGGGATCGATCCAGAGACTCTTGGTGATTTTGCGCGAAATATATTTGACGTTAGAGGAGCTGCGGAGTTTTCACGTATCAACATAGCCATGCTTGCTATTTTTATTGCAGGTATTGTTCTGTGGATGACAGAAGCTATTCCCAACTACCTTACATCTTTAATAATAATTATTGCTCTTGTTTTAACAGGTGTTCTTACGGAAAAAGAAGCATATGCCCAACTTGGTCATAAAGTTATGTGGCTGAATATTATGTCGTTTGTGCTGGCAAGTATGCTCGTTAAAACCGGATTAGCCAAGCGTTTTGCTCTATGGTTTATTGTGCATTTCGGTAAGCATTCGTCTTCAATATTCCTGAGTTTTCTGGTAATTAATGTTGTGCTCTCTGCTTTTATCTCGGCAACGACCGCAAAAGCGGCTATACTTCTTCCTATATTTATGGTTATAGCTGCTATTTATGGAGCACGTGGTGGTGATAAAAAGAATAATTTCGGAAGGAATATTGTTCTCCAGAATTTGTTTTATATAAATATAGGTGCAAGTGGTTTTCTGACAGGCTCGGGTGCTAACTTGCTTGCTGCAGCACTGATAACTGGTGCTACAGGTGTTGATATTTTCTTTGCAGACTGGATGAAAGCTAATTTTGTAGTAGCTATTCTTTTGATGTTTATCGGGTATCTTGTTGCCACGAGAATATTTTTCCCACTTAAAAAAGAGGAGCGCTTGCCACAGATTAAAGGAGGTATGGAGAGGCTACGCAGCGAGCTTGAGAAGCTTGGTAAGATGGACTTTCAGGAGGTTAAATCGGGTGTGCTTTTTATCTCTATTCTTGCTTTGTGGGCAACTGATAAATATCATGGAATTAGCCCTACTGCTGTAGCTTTTCTGGGTGCTATTATTGCTTTGCTTCCTGGGATTGGAATTCTAAAATGGAATGATGTCGATATTCCCTGGCATCTTATGTTGTTCTCTGCCGGGGCTTATACTCTTGGGGCTGGGTTTAAAGTGACTGATTTACCATCAATATCTGTTAATGCCATTTTTGATTCATTGGGATTTGGTGATCAAACACCATTCTGGGTATTATACCTTGCTTTGACATTTGCTATGGCTTTCAGCGCTTTGATTTTTCAGTCGAAAACTATGCGTACAATGATTTTTATCCCAATAGCCATTGGCGTTGCCCAACGTTTTGGCTACGATGTTATTAGTCTTGCATTGCCTGTTGCTTTCCTTATTGAGCATGTTTATATGTTGCCTTTTAACAGTAAGCCTGCTGCCCTTCTATACGAAACCGATCAATATAGTCTTACTGACACATTTAAATTTGGTGCAACAATGCTTGTTATTGGATGGTTTGTTAATATCTTGATGGGCGAAACCTGGTACCGTTATCTCGGTATTACTCCTGATGGTGTATTTGGGTTGTTTTAGTTGGTAACTTTTGGGTATAAAAAAACCATCCCGAAGAATCAGAATGGTTTTGGTTAGTAGCGGGGGCCGGATTCGAACCGACGTCAGCCTGAGGCTGATAAGAGCCCAGGAATAACCTCATTCCAGATCCATTCTCTTCCTTTGTCGGCTTTAAGTTGTTTTTCTCTGGCCATAGCCTCACTTTTAGTATTAAATACTTCAGTGTAAGCAATAATCCACGGTCTGAATTTAACAGTATGTCCTTTTGTTGCAAGCTCATTATGAGAAAGGAAACGTTTTTGTAAATATGAAGTAAAACCGATATAAATACGCTTAAATTTCTTAGAAAATAAAACATAAACTGTAAACATAACTGTAAATATTAATTAAAAAATACCCCACATTTCAATCGAAAAGTATACCACTAATTATTCACCAAGAACGAAGATTTATCGTTCATATAAAATGATCAGTATGTATACTAAACAAGAGATAATAATTAAGAGATATCGTGAAGGCAAAAGCCATCGATGCATATCAAGGGAGCTTGGTTTAAATTGCAAGACAGTCAGTAAGTATATAAGCGAGTATGAATCAACCATACAAGATTCTACTTCCTTTGAGGCCGGGCATTCAAAATACGTATCAACCGCACCTGCCTATAAAGCTGGTAACCGAGAGAAGCAGAAGTTAACTCAAGAAGTTCAAGATGTCATAGACTCTCTGCTATTTTTGAATGACAAAAAGAAGCAACAGGGCTTGCATAAGAAGCTTCTGAAGAAGAAAGATATCTTAGAGGAACTTCATAGGCAAGGTATTGATATTGGCTATACAACAGTCTGCAATTACGTAAGCACTAAACAATCCCGAGTTACAATTAATGAAGCCTATATCCGTCAGGTCTATAACCCTGAAGAGTCATGTGAGTTTGATTGGGGTGAGGTTAAGTTGTATATAAATAGTAAGCTGACACGTTTCCAGCTAGCTGTTTTCACTAGTTCATACAGTAATTTTTGTTATGTATTATTATACAACCAACAAGACACCCTTTCTTTTACGAAATCTCATGTTTATTTTTTTGAAACGATAGGAGGTGTATTTAAGATAATGGTTTATGATAATATGCGCGTTGCAGTATCAATGTAAAAATATTTGATTGATTTGCTCCTCACTTTCAAAACGGCTCAAAACAATAATATTCACTTCTGTATTGAGAATAATATCCATTGGATAACCCCAACCATAACCCCAATCTTTATATAAGGTACACCACTCTTTTTCACCACAAGAATTAAGTTTTAATAAAAAAGGCCAGCTGATTTCGCTAAAATCTATTCCGGCAATATACTTGTTGCCTAGACTGTCAATGCAAGCTGCATATCCTAGCCTTACTCCAGGATGAACCAGTTTTTTATCGTATAATAAAAGTCCATTGATATCCGTTTTTATATCCCACCCTTTTCCGTTTCCATTTTCAATCACATCCCATCCAACAATGTAATACCCTTTGTCGTAATCTTCGAGTATGTTATAAATGCCATCATTATGGTTGTGTGTACCAAAAGTTGTACTCCACCTTTGCCACATATTATCGGGCAGCAAAGTATCTCCTGTTTCATTCATCGGGAAGGGCATTGTTGCAACCATCCGAGTGTTACTGGCATCATATTTCAGCGGAAGACTTTGGTTCGCTGGCATTTGCCTTGAGGAAACAGTTATGAATTTCTTACCATCTGTATTTTGAATATTGGTATGAGCATCCGGTGTTTGAGACCACAATGGGTTTAATAATAAAAGAAAATATACAATGATCAATTTTTTCATGGTCTGCATTTTAGTTATTGAGTAGCTTTCATTTGTCGATCTTTAAGAACCACAGAGTAGAGAAATCTCCAGAATGCGTGGTTAATGCTCTGGGGATTTCTCTCTGTGGTAAAAAAGACAAAACAGATAGAGCGCTATTTTACCACGGTAAATTTAACACTTTCTATCAGTTTTCCTTCTACAATCAAGCTGGCCACATAAACTCCCGGATTCCATTCTCGGGTAAGCAAAGTTAGCTGATCCTGTTGTCCTGAAGTGCTTCTACTTTCGATGGTAACCCCTCGTAAATCCTTTATGGTAACGGTGACTTTAGCATCTGACTCCAATTTGTATTCTAAAATAACTGATGTTGAATCAGAACTCATTGATGCCTTTAACTTATAATTTTCCGCTAATTCCATCTTTATTGTTTGTACGTTATCAGCATGTATGGAATCCTCGCTAACAGCATTTGACACTTCTATCACGTGCACCAAACGGGTTGTTTGGGTGTTATATTCCAATGGCATAGTAGAGGAATTTATGTTATTTTGTACTGGGATATAATATACCGTTTTCTCTACAGGGCTCTGTGCCCTGGAAATCTGGGCTAGCAAAACAAACACGATAACAATAAGTTTCTTCATGGTTTTAATTTTTAATTGTTCATCCCTCACTTCACCATTAATTTAGCCTTCCCAACAATCACACCCTCACTTGATATGATGGCCATATACACACCGCTACCCCAGCTTGAAACATTGATTTTGCTTCCCTGCTGACCCGTGGAAATGTTTTCAGAATAAATCTTTTGCCCGTTGATATCGTAACAATTCAAATGGATATTCTGATGACGATCTGTATTTTTATAATCAAAACTAATGCAATCTTCTGATGGGTTGGGATAGACCTTCACGGGGATTGTATTCAGGTCTTTATAGTACTCTTCTGGTGTTGGTGCTTCGCCAATACTAACCTGCACTACCGAACAATTAGTCATATCGATATCCCCCGAAACGATGGGATCGGGACACAGGCTGTCATATACAAAATTCTGAGTATAAAGGGTGTCTTGCTCTAAATTGGCATTGATTTTATAGAGGCAGATATCAGTATGGTTCATGTCGCTTTCATTGATAGTACAGGCAATTACAAATTTACCATCAAAGGTTTTTATTAGAGATGGTAGTTCTCCTGTTGAATTAGGGTGAGATAAAGTGTTAAATACTCTTCCACTCGTGTCAATGACCATTACACCATAAGGGTTTCCTAACGATAAAGGGCCAAAAAAAGCTGAGGTCATAAATAGCGTATCATTTATTGATTCAATTTCAACTAAAGAATTATCGTGAGTTCCAAGAGCAATAGAATCACGAGGAATGACGGAATAACCTAATTCCTCCCCATCAAGGTTGATGAACATTAAGGCAGATGCACGCCCAAAAAAATCACTCTGATCTACAACATGATAACCTACCCCCATTATCAGGGTTTCATTTACCGAAATTACTGAAAACGCTTCACCAACAACACTATCATTAATACCAAAGGGCATTACCCATTTTTCGTTAAATTGGTCGTCAATTCCGATAAATAGTGGCCGTAACCAAGCGTGAGTCGGATTATCTGGATAAGGATAGTAACAGTTGCCTGTAACAAGATAATCTTCACCCACTTGATATAGTTTCGCACCAGAGGCAAAGGACATTAAAGGGTAATCAACTTTTGAAGCATAAGGTTTAGACCATAATAAATCTCCTTCAGTATTGTAGCCAAGTAAAAATATTTGATTGATTTGCTCCTCACTTTCAAAACGGCTCAAAACAATAATATTCCCTTCTGAATTGAGAATAATATCCATTGGATAACCCCAACCATACCCCCAATCCTTATATAAGGTACACCACTCTTTTTCACCACAAGAATTTAGTTTTAATAAAAACGGCCAACTGAATTCGCTAAAATCTATTCCGGCAATATATTTATTCCCGATACTGTCTTGACAGGCTGCAAATCCAACAGAAATCGGCGGATGAGTTAGATTTTTATCCCAAAGTAATTCACCATTTATATCAGTTTTTAAATTCCAGCCTTCTCCATTGGTACTATTTATAACATCATAGCCTACCATATAATATCCCTTGTCATAATCTTCAAGTATGTTATAAATGCCATCATTATGGTTGTGTGTACCAAAAGTTGTACTCCACCTTTGCCACATATTATCGGGCAGCAAAGTATCTCCTGTTTCATTCATCGGGAAGGGCATTGTTGCAACCATCCGAGTGTTACTGGCATCATATTTCAGCGGAAGACTTTGGTTCGCTGGCATTTGCCTTGAGGAAACAGTTATGAATTTCTTACCATCTGTATTTTGAATATTGGTATGAGCATCCGGTGTTTGAGACCACAATGGGTTTAATAATAAAAGAAAATATACAATGATCAATTTTTTCATGGTCTGCATTTTAGTTATTGAGTAGCTTTCATTTGTCGATCTTTAAGAACCACAGAGTAGAGAAATCTCCAGAATGCGTGGTTAATGCTCTGGGGATTTCTCTCTGTGGTAAAAAAGACAAAACAGATAGAGCGCTATTTTACCACGGTAAATTTAACACTTTCTATCAGTTTTCCTTCTACAATCAAGCTGGCCACATAAACTCCCGGATTCCATTCTCGGGTAAGCAAAGTTAGCTGATCCTGTTGTCCTGAAGTGCTTCTACTTTCGATGGTAACCCCTCGTAAATCCTTTATGGTAACGGTGACTTTAGCATCTGACTCCAATTTGTATTCTAAAATAACTGATGTTGAATCAGAACTCATTGATGCTTTTAACTTATAATTTTCCGCTAATTCCATCTTTATTGTTTGTACGTTATCAGCATGTATGGAATCCTCGCTAACAGCATTTGGCACTTCTAACACCTGCTCCAGACGTGTTGTTTGGGTGTTATATTCCAATGGCATAGTAGAGGAATTTATGTTATTTTGTACTGGGATATAATAGACCGTTTTCTCTACAGGGTTCTGTGCCCTGGAAATCTGGGCTAGCAAAACAAACACGATAACAATAAGTTTCTTCATGGTTTTAATTTTTAATTGTTCATCCCTCACTTCACCATTAATTTAGCCTTCCCAACAATCACACCCTCACTTGATATGATGGCCATATACACCCCGCTACCCCAGCTTGAAACATTGATTTTGCTTCCCTGCTGACCCCGGGAAATGTTTTCAGAATAAATCTTTTGCCCGTTGATATCGTAACAATTCAGATGGATATTCTGATGACGGTCTGTATTTTTATAATCAAAACTAATGCAATCTTCCGATGGGTTGGGATAGACCTTCACGGGGATTGTATTCAGGTCTTTATAGTACTCTTCTGGTGTTGGTGCTTCGCCAATACTAACCTGCACTACCGAACAATTAGTCATATCGATATCCCCCGAAACGATGGGATCGGGACACAGGCTGTCATATACAAAATTCTGAGTATAAAGGGTGTCTTGCTCTAAATTGGCATTGATTTTAAGTAATTGAATATTGGTGTGCATCTGATCGCTTTCGTAAACGCCTTGTGCAATCACATATTTATTGTCAAAGGTCTTTCTTAACAACGGAAGTACCCCCGTCGTATTGGGTTGTGATAAGGTATTATATACTTTGCCATTCGCATCAATCACCACTTGTCCATACGGATTTGCAGTTGTCAGAGGCCCAAAAACAGCAGTAGCAAGAAATAAAGAATCATTAATCGTTTCTATTTCAGCTAAAGCATTATCTTGTGTGCCTGGGGCAATTGAATCGCCCCAAATTCTCGTGTAACCAAGTTCTTCGCCTTCATGGTTAAAAAACATGAGTAAAGAATTGCGTATATTCCCATTGGGATAATCACGAAATTTACTCCCAATACCCATAATTACAGAATCGTTTAGCGGGATGGCTGAATAGGCCTGTCCCACGATACTGTCTGCAACACCAAAAGGCAGTATCCATTTTTCGTTGAACAGGCTGTCGATACCGATAAATAACGGACGCATCCAAACATGGTTAGGATTGTCAGGGTAGGGATAGTAACAATAACCACTTATAATATAATCTTCTCCGAAATGATATAATTTAGTCCCGTAAGCAAAGGCAATCAATGGGTGTTCCGTTTTAGTAGCATAGGGTTTTGACCACAAAAGATCGCCATCAGGGCTATAACATAGCAAGAATATCTGGTTGATCTGTTGATTACCATCTTCAAAACGGGTTAGAACAATGATATTACCTTCATCGCTAATTATAATGTCAACAGCAGCACCATTCATGTAACCCCAGTCTTTTGATACTCTACACCACAACTTTTCACTACAAGGATTAAACTTAGATAAAAATGGCCATGGGAGATCCAAAAAAGCCACTCCTGCAATATATTTGTTTCCTGCACTATCGTTGCAACCAGACCAACCAATGTATTGTGCTTCGGTATTTATTAGTTTATTATTATATAATAAATTCCCATTGATATCTGTTTTTATATTCCAACCGTTGCCGCTATTTCCATTTACTACATCAGATGCTACTAGGTAATAACCTTTGTCGTAGTCCTTAACAAGGTCGTACACACTATTGTAGTGGTTGGGTTTTCCAATTGTTGTTTGCCATCTTTGTGCAGTAGCCAGTTGTACAAGAAAGCATAGTGTGGAGATTAGAATTATTTTTTTCATATTCAATATAATTACGCGAAAAGTTATAAGCTGCCCTGAAATTAATCAGGGCAGCTGAAATTGGCTTTCACTATTCTATTTAACGACGGTAAATTTAGTACTTTCTATTAACTTTCCATTGACATAAAGTCCTGCTAAATAGACTCCGGGCAACCAATCACGGGTAATGACCGTAAGTTGGTTTTGTTGCCCACTGGTGTTCAGGCTTTTAATCCTCATACCTTTCATGTCATGAATACTAATTGTGGCTGGCACATCGGTTTCCAATTTATATTCCAGAATAACATAACCTGAAGCTGGATTAGGGAATACATGAAGTAGACTTGGCCCTTGTACATTTAGCAACTCTTCATAAGAAGCCTGTGCCTGAGTGCTTTTGTAAAGGTTTGGAAGAATAATAGGCTCGTGATAAGTGGTATCGCCAAGTGCCACCAACAGGTTCCGGGCATAAACTCCCGCCTTGCTGCTGTCAGCCATGGCCATGGTCCACAACTGTTGTCTTTGAGATGCACTTGGGTTCAAAATATTACCCTGACTTTGTTTTACAGAGGTGAGCCAATCGTAATAGTCCACCATTTGTTGATGTTTGGTTAGCTCTTGTGAAGTGAGGGCAATATGTGTCGGGATATCGCTTAATACGCTACTTCCCTGAGTATATTCACCTTTACCCAGTTCAAGCATGGCCAACTGGTACTGAGCACTCAGGGTATATTCTGTTGATAACAGATCAATCAAACTATCTACAGCAGTAGATGGATTCAACGTATCGTACATATACATGCGTGACAATCCGTAAAGCGCACGCGATTTGTCCAAACGGAAAGCTCCCAAGCGTGATTCGGTTTCTTCTTTTAAAGATACTAAACTTCTGCCCTGTAATATCTGTGCTTTCATATAATCCGGCATGGGATCCCAGCGTGTATCCAGGGTGTTCATCAGTATTTCCGACTTGGACGAATGAGCATTGGCCACCATAATATCGCGCAACAGGGCATTGGGCAGCACATCCTCTTTCACAATAGCCGATTCCACCACGCTGTCGGACAAGTAGGGTGAAGTAGCCATGAGTTCGTTGTACAAATCCACGGTTTGAGCAGGAGTACTCTGATCCACTTCACTGGCAAGTTCTGGCGTATCGCCATTATCCACCAGAATAGCCAGTACAGAAGCTGTGGAATCAGCTTTTTCATCGGCAACAGCCATTTTGGTTAACAGTGTTCCTCCGCTTGATTCATGCGCTGGACAACCGTTTGTGTAAGACCAGTCTTGATTAACAGGCACCCCATACTTTGTTACCGTATTTAATGTGTAATCCTGTGGATTAACATTCCCGAAACCAAAAGCCGTATTATTAGGATAAAAATAATTAAAATGGTTGAGCCCGTTATTCAAGTCATCAAAATCAATGGAGGTGGTGTTGTAGTAGAACAGGTTGCCTGCCATTTGGGTGGGGTCGGTACTCAGTGCGCCCTGGTTTTTGGCAATGCCATGGTCAATGGTTTCTGAGCCTTTGCCTGCAACTACGACAACATCACTTGTGGTATTGTCAAAATAATTACATTTTATCACCAACCCGCCGATGGTATTTTTCCGATTGATATCCTGTGCCACAATGCTGTATTGCAAGTTGCTGAATTCGTTTCGGTAAATCTCATTATCATCGGTGCCTGAATTATTGACAAATATGCCTATTCCAGTGGGAGAGCTTTCTTCGCTGGTAAAAGTATTGTCCTCGATGGCATAGCCGGTTGAATACTCCATATACAATCCGTAAGATTGCATATTTTCACCCGGAATACTTTCTGGAATTGTAAAGGTACTACCATCAATTTGGTTGTTATAACTTGATCCCAAGTATACCCCACGATAACTGTTAAAATTGGCATCATGTACATAAAAAGTGTTTTGTGCCAGCACATCCATTCCATAGATACCATAATACAAATCGGTAA
This sequence comes from Bacteroidales bacterium, assembly GCA_963676635.1. Classification (GTDB taxonomy): domain Bacteria; phylum Bacteroidota; class Bacteroidia; order Bacteroidales; family F082. Next base: position 1,807,855 of record OY781105.1, on the reverse strand, counting down.
AACTGGATCCATCTGTTACAGAGAAACCTCCATTTGTGCTAAGTATACCTGTCCCGCGGCTTTGAGTTTCAAATAACCCGGGGGCTTTGTTTTGGAAAGTGCAGTTGGTAAATTGTACTCCTCTATGACTGGTCAACTTCACAAAAGCGAATGGATTTGCCGCAAGAGGATCACCAATTAGCCAGTAGTTCTCATCAGTAATAAATGAACAGTTTGTAAAATAACTTGCGGAGAAAGGTTCGTATGCATCAAACTGAACTGCAATGTTACAATTTTTAAATGTTGCATATTTTGCTTGTATAATACCTCCACGATACCCTTGTTGCCAAGCGTTTAATGTGTAATAGTTATTTGCAACAACGCCCTTTATAGCGTTTTCAATGGTTCCGTCAGTAATACTAACCAGCCCTTGCTCTGCTGGGTTTTGCTCCCCTGTTGACGTACCCCATACCTCAATGCCTTGCCAGTTGGTGGAATCACAGCTATTTGTCAGTGTCCCTTCCTCAATGACAAGTTCAGCACCTCTTTTCACAATTATGCGCGATTGTGCATTGAAAAACGATGAACTTGAATAACAGTTATTATAAATATGTAACCCCCTGGTCCCAACATACAGATGATTTGAGTTCTCTGGATCTAAGGTTAAAGGTATACGTGGGCTGGCATCCAATGCACCTATATTACTACTCCAGCCTTGAAAGGTTTTCCCCTTGTTCTTAGACTGTCTCAATCCTCCCTGATAATCTACGTAATAAACAAAATTAGAATCTCCTTTATCAACTTCAATACCACCGCCATCTCCAAATCCAGTATGATACCAGCCAGTTGAATCCAAATAAAAACCATTGAGATCTTGATTATTCCCAATAAGGAATTCTCCTTCTGATTCATCACCATCAACTGCATAAAATTCTGTAATATTTAAATGGTTATGCCAGTCTGCATTTAAGGTACTTAGGTCTGAGTATGTCCAATTGTTGCTACCATAGGTTATTTCTTTTCCCGCTCTTACCCCCCCATCATTTGCGATAAAAAGAGAATCAAATCCTAGAGTGTTTTCAACAGCTACTAAATCTCTGCAATCGTAGTGAATGAAATTATTACTGGTAAATGTATGTGAAAACATACTATTCAAAGAATTGGATGAATGATTATACCTAAAAAGTGTTCTGCCACCTTGTCCTCCCAAATAAATGAAATTGGAGTCAGTAGGAGAAATTCGTAAAAAATTTCTTACTAACTGATTATTAAAAAAGTAGAGGTCAACTTCACCAGTACTCATATTATACTTTGCCAGACCGCTTGAGTCAGCGGTTGTTCCAGTGGACTTCATCTTACTGTAATATGTCCAAAAGTATCCCGGTTAGTTTTCATCAGTACTTGTGAGAATATCCCATTCTCGAATTCTTCCAGTAACTTGTACTGTTATAGAATCCCAAGTGTCTCCATAATCTGTTGATTTAAGTAGAATATGTCCACTGACATATAGGTTCTGAGGGTTGGTCTGATCATAGAATATGTTATTTAATCCGTGCTCTTGCTGCCTAAGAGACAGAATACAATCCATGTCTCCTGAACAAAGGGAACTGATATCAGACGCAGGGATGCCCCAACTATTAAAATTTCCATTATACTTCTCAGTCCAACTAATACCATTATCTGTAGATTTTAAAATCGAAGATTGCGTAATTAGCATCATTACATTAGAACTATCAGGATTGAATATAAGTTTTTTTGGGAATCTTCTTGAGCTAGAGGTTGGATAAATATCAGTACTTGCTACAGCAATTGGAAACTCAGCCCAGGTACTTCCCCTATCTGTACTTTTAAAAACACCATAGCTTGATCCACTTAAAACATTAGCACTTAATATATAAAAGGTGTCTTCATTGTCTGGATGCTGAAGAATCTGGTAAATTCCGTTTATTTCAGGATACCCATCTGTTAGTGCTGTCCAAACGTTGCCTCCATCATTAGAATAAAATAACCCTGCTGTATGGGTACCTGCGAATATCTCTTTATGATTTTCAGGATTGATCCAAAGGGAGATCACCATTCCTTTACCAACATCACCAGAATAGGTCGTGTCATGTTTATATGGCAAGCCAATGGGGCCGAGAATTTCCCATGGTTCTGGATTTATCGACGATCGAGTTAAGTTAAAGTACAAATTGGTAGCATCCAATAGAGGTTGCATTTCACCACCTTCACCATAACGGGTACTCCAAAAATTATTCCATCGTTAATAGCCCTTGAATCCGGATTTATTAAGGCTATCCTGCCCATAGGTTGTTAAAATATCTTCAAAGTACTCAGCATATTGGTTGTTGAGGTAAAAATAATTATTAGAAGAGTCATATACCTGTTGTTGAGCAGATAATGAACCGAATCCAATTAATACTAATAGAACAATTAGTTCAAGATTAAGAATCTGTTTTCTTTTCATGTAATATAAATAATTAATAGGTTTAATCGCTTTTATAATGTTTAATTCTCTTAGCCCTCATTCTACAACTTCTTGTTATGCAGAAATAATCCCATTTGTAATCCATCACACCATACATAGTGGGAAACAGGTAATTCGCCATGTATGGCCTATGCAATGAATTTGTTCATATTTGACTTGAAAAGGATGTTTGAACTCATGTTGTTTAATGCTTTTTTGTAAGTATAAGAACCAAAATATTGTTAATAAACTCTTGTTGGTAAATTAAATTAGGGGTTAGTAAAGAGGCATATATAAATTGCATATGCCCTAAGCAAGGTTGCAAAGTTAAAAAAAGAAAGAATAAAAACAAAGTATATAAAGAATTATTATTCAGTTAATATAGAGCAAAAAGTTGCCGATAACTCCTTGCTAACTCATGATACTGAATAAATTTTATGTATTTGTGCCTGTACCTAAACAGCAGAGCAACCATTGATAGTGGAATTCTTATTATACCTATTTCAGCTATAGATGTTCATACATCAAGAAAGCATCATTTTGAATAGACACAGATCTTCAAACTGGGAAAAACATAATGCAATTAGTCTTCCTCAGAAAGGCATTAACAGCGAGTATAGTCTTGTGAGGGAACAAGTAAAGAATGAGGAAGGTTAGTCCGATAATTTTAAGGCAAAGATAACCTCACAATAATATTTCTCTCTAATGACTTCGGAAAGTTGTAGGAAACAGGACAACTCTCCTTGCCCTTCGGGTTCGTTCAGATTTTCTGAAAAAGAAAATCATGACATGAATCCTTATTCAAAAATGATTGCTCCGGTTAGTGAATCGCCGAAAATTTTCTTCATAATCGGCGAGCCAGATGCCAACAAAAGTCCATAGGGCACCGACAAATATCAATGAGAAATCTTTCAGTTATTTTAGAAATCAATGTTTTGTACAAAAATCCAGTGAAGTTCAGCGAAATGAAACAAATCACTTGCTCTGCAGATGCAGTGTGTCTGTTACGCTCTGTATGGAGTGATCAGATGCAATAACGTGAGGAATTTGTTGTTCTTCTACTCAACAGAGCAAACAGAGTTTTGGGATTTACTCTCATCAGCAAAGGTGTTACAGCCGGAACAGTTGTCGATACAAAGATGATTTTCCAAATTGCGTTGAAAGCCAATGCAAGTGGCGTAGTATTATCTCACAACCATCCATCTGGAAACACCACTCCCAGTGAAGCAGATATTTCGCTCACAAAAAAAGTCGTTTCTGGAGGCAATCTATTGGATATCTCAGTACTGGATCATATCATTCTCACAGAAGAAACTCAATATTCGTTTGCAGATAATGGATTAATGCCCTTTTAGGGCTTTATCTCAATCCAAAATTATAAATGTTGTACCTATGTTGTACCCAAAATAAAAAAACCAACTTAAAAAGTTGGCTTTTCCTTTGATTACTTAGTAGCGGGGGCCGGATTCGAACCGACGACAGCCTGAGGCTGATAAGAGCCCAAAAACAAAAACATTCCAAATTCTATATCTCCAGAAATGGAAAAACCATCCCGAAGAATCAGAATGGTTTTGGTTAGTAGCGGGGGCCGGATTCGAACCGACGTCAGCCTGAGGCTGATAAGAGCTCAGGAATAACCTCATTCCAGATTCATTCTCTTCCTTTGTCGGCTTTAAGTTGTTTTTCTCTGGCCATAGCCTCACTTTTAGTATTAAATACTTCAGTGTAAGCAATAATCCACGGTCTGAATTTAACAGTATGTCCTTTTGTTGCAAGCTCATTATGAGAAAGGAAACGTTTCTGTAAATCTGAAGTAAAACCGATATAAATACGCTTAAATTTCTTAAAAAATAAAACATAAACTGTAAACATAACTTTTGGGTATAAAAAAACCATCCCGAAGAATCAGAATGGTTTTGGTTAGTAGCGGGGGCCGGATTCGAACCGACGTCAGCCTGAGGCTGATAAGAGCCCAAAAACAAAAACATTCCAAATTCTATATCTCCAGAAATGGAAAAACCATCCCGAAGAATCAGAATGGTTTTGGTTAGTAGCGGGGGCCGGATTCGAACCGACGTCAGCCTGAGGCTGATAAGAGCCCAAAAACAAAACATTCCAAATTCTATATCTCCAGAAATGGAAAAACCATCCCGAAGAATCAGAATGGTTTTGGTTAGTAGCGGGGGCCGGATTCGAACCGACGTCAGCCTGAGGCTGATAAGAGCCCAAAAACAAAAACATTCCAAATTCTATATCTCCAGAAATGGAAAAACCATCCCGAAGAATCAGAATGGTTTTGGTTAGTAGCGGGGGCCGGATTCGAACCGACGACCTTTGGGTTATGAGCCCAACGAGCTACCTCTGCTCCACCCCGCAATATATTTTTTTATGTTATGAACGCTTTAATTCCCCTTCAAAACGGGAGTGCAAAGATATATTTTGTTTCTTTGCTGTGCAAATTTTTTTTGATTTTTATGCATAAAGCTGGTTTTGTTAATATAATTGGTTACCCAAACGTCGGGAAATCAACACTTATGAATGCTCTTGTGGGCGAAAAATTATCGATAATAACATCGAAAGCACAGACTACAAGGCAGAGAATTATGGGAATTGTCAATGGTGAAGACTTCCAAATCGTCTATTCTGACCTGCCGGGGATTGTTAAAGATCCTGCATATAAGATGCACGAGTATATGAACCAATACATATCAACAGCTTTAAAAGATGCCGATATTGTATTATTAATGACTGAACCTGATCAGCCTTTTAAAGATGAAAATATCTTTGAAAAACTGATCTCATCTGAAGTAAAGGTTATTGTTGTTATTAATAAAATTGATCTTTCTGACCAGCAAAATGTCATGAGGGATATTGAAGCATGGCAACAAAAGATTCCAGGAGCAGAAGTTATACCCGTCTCTGCTCTTAACAAATTTAATATGGAGTCTGTATTTGAAAGTATCATGGAATTGCTTCCTGAACATACCGAATACTACCCTAAAGATGAGCTTACCGATAAGTCGATGAGGTTTTTTGTCTCTGAGATTATCAGGGAAAAGATACTCCTTTATTATAAGAAAGAAATTCCGTATTCAACAGAAGTTGCTGTTGAGGAATACAAGGAAGATGAGAAAATGATACGTATCTCTGCCACAGTATTCGTTAGCAGGGACTCGCAGAAAGGAATTATTCTCGGTCATCAGGGAAATGCTATAAAACGTATGGCCACTGCTGCCAGAAAAGATATCGAAGAGTTTGTGGATAAAAAAGTCTTTCTCGAAATATCCGTTAAGGTTAATAAAAACTGGCGTGATGATGAGAATTCACTTAAGCATTTTGGGTATATTCAATAAATTTTTTACTTAAACTGATTGTCATGAATAATACTATAGCAATTGTTGGAAGACCCAATGTTGGGAAATCAACCTTTTTTAATAGATTGATTTCAGCTAAGGAGGCTATTGTTGAGTCTGTTAGCGGTGTTACACGCGACCGCCTCTATGGAAAGAGTGATTGGAATGGATATGAGTTCTCGGTTATTGATACAGGGGGTTATGTGCATGGTTCTGATGATACTTTTGAAGAGGAAATTCGTAAGCAGGTGCTTTTTGCTGTCGATGAGTCGGATGCGATTATTTTTATTGTTGATGGTATGGAGGGGTTAAGCCCTTTGGATGAAGAAGTTGCTAATCTGTTGCGAAGGTCTTCCAGAAAGGTGTTTGTGGCTGTTAACAAGGTGGATACGCCAAATAAAGCGGATGTAATTGGTGAATTTTATGCTATGGGTTTGGGTGATCTTTATCCTATTTCTGCAATGAATGGTGGTGGAACTGGTGACCTGCTTGATGACCTTGTAAAGGTATTTAAAAATAAAACTTTTGTTGATGAGGAGACAGACCTGCCTCGTATTGCTTTTGTTGGAAGACCTAATGTTGGTAAATCGTCATTGGTTAATACTCTTTTAGGTGATACCAGAAATATTGTAACTCCTATTGCCGGTACAACACGTGATTCTATATATACAAGGTATAATGCCTTTGGTCATGATTTTATGCTTGTTGATACTGCAGGTCTCAGGAAAAAGGGAAAGGTATATGAAAACATTGAATTTTATTCTACTTTGCGTACTATCAAGGCAATTGAGAATTCAGATGTTTGTGTTGTGATGATAGATGCTGAAGTTGGTATTGATAAACAGGATGTTAATATCTTTCACCTTGCAGAGAAAAATAATAAAGGGGTTGTTATTGTTGTGAATAAATGGGATTTGGTTGATAAGGAAACCAATACCCACCTTGCCTTTGAAAAGGAAATAAGAGAACGTATTGCTCCTTTTAATGATGTACCTATAATCTTTACTTCCGTGAAGGAAAAGCAGCGCATATTTAAAGCTCTTGAAGAGGCTTCAGCTGTTTTTAAACGGAAGTCGACTAAAATTACTACAGCAAAACTAAATGATCTGCTGCTACCAATTATTGAAAAAACACCTCCGGCAATGGGCTCACGTGGTAGGTATATCAAGATTAAGTATATCACTCAAATTAAAGCTTCTACTCCTATGTTTGCGTTTTTCTGTAATTTGCCTGATGATGTTAAGGATTCGTACAGCAGATTTCTGGAAAACCAGATAAGAAAGCATTATGACTTTAAAGGTGTGCCTATCCGTATTTATTTTAGAAAGAAATAGGATGGACACAATAAGAATAGATAAATGGCTATGGGCTGTAAGATTGTTTAAAACACGATCAATGGCTGCTGATGCTTGTAAGGGTGGTAAAATTAAAATTGATGATATAAACGTAAAGCCTTCACGGGAAGTTAGAGTTGGTGATATAATTGATGTACAGATGCAGGGCTATAAAAAGACTGTTGAAGTGGTTAAGGTTGTGAAAAACAGGGTAGGGGCTAAGCTGGTTGATGACCTTATGAAAGATCTTACTCCTGCTGAAGAGTATGAAAAGCTGGATATGATAAATCAGCTTAAAGTTGAAAAGCGCGACCGTGGCGCAGGCAGACCAACGAAGAAAGATAGAAGGACTATATCAAAACTGAAGAATATTTAATAAAGGAATAAATTAATAATCATGAAAAGATCAATAATAATTATTAGTCTGTTTGTTATTTTAATTGCTTTTGGGAGCTCATGTAAAAGAGAAGTAACAGGTTCTTTTACGTTTGCTTTTTATAATGTTGAGAATTTGTTTGACACAATTGATGATCCTGCCATTAGCGATGAAAGTTATTTGCCGGATAGTAAAGTGGCATGGAATACTGAAAGGTATAATCATAAGCTTGAAAACATATCAAAGGTGTTGATGAGCCTTAAGGAGCCATCTTTTTCTGCTATAATTGGATTATGTGAGGTGGAGAATCTTGATGTTGTCAAAGAGCTTTCGCAACATCCTAATATTGCTGCAGCTGGATATAAGATAATCCATAAGAATAGCCCTGATGAGCGTGGTATTGATGTTGCTCTTTTTTATCAGCCTCAGATTTATCAGCCTGTTAAGAACACATTTATAAAGCCTGATTTCAAAGGGATGGAAGCTAACGCAACTCGTGATATCCTGTATAGCAAGGGGCTTATTAATAATGTAGATACTATTCATATTTTCGTGAATCACTGGGTTTCACGTTGGGGAGGTCAGGAAGCTACTGAGCCTTACAGAATGGCTATCGCTGCTCAACTCAAAAGTATTACTGATTCAATACTGAATGTTAATCCGGATGCTAATATACTGATAGCTGGCGATCTTAATGATAATCCGATTGATAAATCCTTAGTGGATGTACTGAAAGCTAAGCCTGTTGGAGCTAATGTAAATAGTTCCGACTTATATAATCTTGCATTGAAGCTATATGAATCTGATACTGCTGGAACATTATACTACAAAAGTTGGGATGTTTTTGATCAGATAATTGTTTCAGGTGCATTACTGGCTGGTGAAGGTAATCTTAAAGTTGCTTCAGAAAGCGAGACTGTTTTCAAAGAAGACTGGATGCTTTATCAGCCTAAGGAAGGACCGGCACGGCCTTCTCGCACTGCTTCTGGAAGGAATTATTTTGGAGGATACAGTGATCACCTTCCTGTGATGATAGACATTAATTACATGTCGACTAAGTAGAGAACCAATGACATAAACAAATAAACCAGTATAATAAAAGGTATCGCTATTATCTGAAAGAAGATCAGTAATAGTACTGAAATAATCAGGAAGATATACTTGGTCATGTTTGTCTTAAATCCTAAGCTTTTAAATTTTAGTGAAAACATTGGCATGTTCGATACCATCAACAGCGATCCGGCCACTGATACTGTTATAAGGAAATATGTATTGGTGATTACCATGTAAAATAGTTCTCTGTCCTGATATAGCTCCTCACGTATCAACGGAAGTGACGCCACAAGAATTGCCATTGCTGGAATGGGTAGTCCCTTAAATGACTCTGTTTGCTCGTCATCTGTGTTGAACTTTGCTAGCCTTAATGCACCGAAGATCGGAACAAGAAAACTGAGGAATGGAATGAAATTTATCTCATTATTGGATGATAATGGTTGACCATGACTAATACTCAGCATATGAAAAAGTATAAATCCCGGTGCAACACCGAAAGATACTACATCAGCTAGTGAGTCCAGTTGTGCTCCTATTTCTGACTTTGCATTTAATAATCTGGCTGCAGCTCCATCAAAGAAATCAAATATTGCTGCCAGAAATATAAAATATGCCGCTGCTTCTGCCTTCCCTTCCATAATCATAAATATGGAGAGAATTCCCGATAGCATGTTTAGCAACGTAATGAGATTTGGTATATGTTTTTTCATTTTTTCGTTTTTTCTTTGATGAAAGTAATCTTCAAAATTAGTTTTTTTTTCAATTACATCGGTAAACAGGGGGGTGCAAAAGTTCTATATGTTAACTGGAAACGCTTATTGACTATTTTTGGATAGTTAATCGGTACTTCTTCATGTTATTATTCCTTTGTCAGATAAGCTAATTTAATTGGTGAAAGATGATTTTCTTCCGGATTTTATTTATAAAACATATCTATATACTTTCATGTTTTAAATTTTATTTATAACTTTGTAGCAATCTTACTATAAACCAATACTACAAAATGGCTAAAATTGTTGTTTTGGGAGCAGGTATATCAGGTCATACTGCCGCTGCCATTCTTAAGAAGAAACTTGGGAAAAAACATGACGTAATCGTTATCACTCCAAACACTTATTATCATTGGATCCCATCTAATATCTGGATCGGCGTTGGCCGGATGACAGTTGATCAGGTGCGTTTCAGACTTGATAAGCGTTATAAGAAAGCCGGAATAGTCTATAAACAGGCTAAAGCTGTTTCTTTTCATCCTGAAGGTGACAGTAATATTGATAAGGGCTTTGTTAAAGTTGAATATACTGGTCAGGACAGACTGGGTGAGGTTGAAAATATTGATTATGACTTTTTAATTAATGCTACTGGTCCGGCTTTAAGGTTTGATGCTGTTAAAGGATTAGGTCCTGAAAATCATACTGTCTCAGTGTGTACCTATACACATGCTGCAGAAGCCTGGGAGAAATTACAGGAATCTATTAAAAAGATGGAGAATGGTACAAGGCAAAAGTTCCTGATTGGTGTTGGAAGCCCTTCGGCTACTTGTCAGGGTGCTGCTTTTGAGTATATCCTGAATGTGGCTCATGAGATTAAAAAGCGTAAGCTTGATCATATGGCTGATATCAAATGGATTACTAATGAGTATGAGCTTGGCGACTTTGGTATGGGTGGTGCCTTTATTAAAAGAGGTGGATATATTACTTCTACCAAAACTTTTGCTGAATCATTTCTTAAACAGAATAATATATCATGGTTGAAGAGAGCCGGGGTTAAAAAGATAGAGAAGGGAAAACTTTATTATGAACTGTTGGATGGCAGAGAAGGGGAAGAGTCTTTCGATTTTGCAATGCTTATCCCTGGCTTTTCAGGTCCCGGCTTCACTGCTTTTGATAAAAAAGGTGAAGAGATTACTTCTAAGTTGTTTGCTCCTAATGGTTTTATGAAAGTCGATGCCGATTATACCAAGAAACCATTTGAAGATTGGAAAGCTTCCGACTGGCCTTCTACTTATCAGAACCCGGATTATGATAATATTTTTGCCGTTGGTATTGCATTTGCTCCTCCTCATTCAATTTCTAAACCTATGACTAGTCCTAACGGTACTGCAATTTTCCCTGCACCACCACGTACTGGTATGCCTTCGGGGGTTATGGGTAAGGTTGTTGCTGAGAATATCGTCGACTGGGTTCGTTCTGGTAAGCCTAAACTTAAACACCGTGCTTCAATGGCTGAAATGGGCGCTGCTTGTATTGTTTCTGCTGGGTATGGTATGCTTAACGGTAGTGCTGCTACTATGACGGTTTATCCTATTGTTCAGGATTGGGACAAGTATCCTGAATATGGACGAAGCCTTTCTTATACGATGGGTGAAGCTGGTCTTGCCGGCCATTGGCTGAAATGGTTTATGCACTATATGTTCCTGCATAAAGCTAAAGGCTATCCTTTCTGGTGGCTGTTGCCTGAATAATCTGTTACTAACTAAATGATGACTACTAAAATGGAAAATACAAGAAAATTTGACGCATATTCTGACGAATCATATCCTCCTATGCCTACAAAAACAACTCTCTTTTGGCGACGTTGTATATTTTGGCAGGCATGGCGGTGGCTGGTGCTTAATATTAAGATTCTTAAGATTGTTGCCGGCGGGCACTCATGATTTTGTAGCTCTGCCTTGTTTTTGGACTAAAGGGCCATTTATGAATTTGGAGTAATTTATTAACTCTCATATAGCGGCAAAAAGCTATTTTTGCCGTTTATTTGTTTCTATGTTTGATACGGAAAAAATTAGAATAGAGGAATATAACTATCCTTTGCCTGATGAAAGAATTGCTAAATTTCCATTGGAAAAGCGCGATGAGTCCAGCTTGCTGGTAAGAAAACAGGGGGATATTAGTAAAAGAATATTTAAGGAGCTCCCTGAGTTGTTGCCTCATAATGCTTTGTTGCTTTTTAATTATACAAAGGTGGTTAAAGCTAGGTTGTTGTTTAAAAAGGAAACAGGGGCTTCAATTGAGATATTTTGTCTTGAACCGGTTAAGCCTGTAAACGATTTTCAATTGGCTTACGTTCAGGGGTCGCCGGTGGTATGGAAATGTTTTATTGGTAATGCGAAGCGATGGAAGTCTGGTGTGCTTAAAGCAGAGATTGTTGCTGGTAATGAAAAGGTGACTCTTCGGGCTGAGAAAAAAGAACAGCTTAGTGAGGGCTTTCTTGTGGAGTTTTCCTGGGATAATGATAATGTTACTTTCTTAGATGTTCTTAATGATGCCGGATATGTTCCTATTCCTCCGTATCTTAACAGAAAGCCTGTGCCTGATGATGCAGAGCGGTATCAAACTATTTATGCAAAGAATAATGGTTCGGTGGCTGCTCCTACTGCCGGATTACATTTTACTGATGAAGTAATTGATAATATTCATAAAAAGGGTATCGAAACTGATGAGGTTACGCTGCATGTGGGAGCCGGGACTTTTAAGCCTGTTGTGAGCGAGACCATCGCTACTCATGAAATGCATGTGGAAAAGATTATTGTGAGTTTAGAGACTTTGACTCATCTGAAGGATAAAATAAATGATCCTGTAATTCCTGTGGGAACTACCAGCATGAGGACTCTGGAAAGTCTTTTCTGGATCGCCCTTAAGGTATTAAACAATGACATGTCAATGGATGTTGATCAATGGGATCCCTATAAACTTAAGGTGCCTGATGATTTTACGTCTGAAGCTGCTCTGGATGTACTTATTGATTACCTTAAAGATAATAGCCTCTCTGAAATTCGTGCTGAAACAAAGTTAATGATTGCTCCTGGTTACACATTTCGATTTGCAACGGGATTAATAACTAATTTTCATCAACCGAAAAGCACACTACTCTTGCTTGTTTCAGCTCTTATTGGTCAGAGCTGGAATGATGTTTATAATTATGCTCTTGATAATGACTTCAGATTTCTAAGTTATGGCGACAGCTGCTTGTTTATCTGATAATAAAACACCAACTATGAGAAAAATTCAACTTATATCACTGCTTCTGGTAATTACATTTACCTTTTCGTGTAGCACTGTTCCCGTTACCGGGAGAAAACAAATGGCTTTTATTCCTGATAATGAGCTTATGGCTATGAGCTTTCAGCAATATGACGATTTCCTGAAAGAAAATCCGCCAAGCAAAGACAAGAAAAATGCACAGATGGTTAAAAATGTGGGCAATAAGATTAAAAACGCTGTTGTAAAATATATGGCTGACAATAACATGTCATATCTTCTTGATGGTTACAAATGGGAGTTTAACCTTGTTGATAATGATCAGGTTAATGCATGGTGTATGCCTGGTGGTAAAGTAGTTGTTTATTCAGGTATTCTTCCTGTTACAAAGGATGCAACCGGGCTTGCTGTTGTTATAGGACACGAGGTTGCTCATGCTGTTGCGGGTCATGGTAATGAAAGAATGAGTCAGCAGTTATTACAAACAGCCGGGGGTATTGGTCTTATGGTAGCATTAAATGATCAGCCACAGGAAACACAGGCTTTATGGTATGCTGTTTACGGAGTAGGTACGCAGGTGGGTGCTATTCTTCCTTATAGTCGTTTGCATGAGAGTGAAGCAGACAGAATGGGTTTGATTTTTATGGCTATGGCCGGATATAATCCCAAAGAAGCACCCATATTCTGGGAAAGGATGTCGAAAGTAGGTGGTGCTAAACCTCCTGAAATATTAAGCACACACCCTTCTGATAAGAATCGAATTGCAAATCTGAATAAGTATATGCCTGATGCATTGAAATACTATAAAAAGTAACAGGTGCTACAGGTTAATGGTAAACAAAAAGAAGCTGCTAAATGAATTAACAGCTTCTTTACAAATGAATATTTCTGTTTGTTTACAGATTAACTGCAACAACCTCTTTAATCTCCGGTATTACTTTTTTAAGAGTAGCTTCAACACCATTTTTTAGAGTGATAGTGCTAAAAGCGCATGATCCGCATGCTCCGGTAAGCTCAACATTTACTACATTATCTTCAGTTATATCAATAAAATTAATATCTCCCCCATCTGCTTGCAGGTAAGGACGAACCTGATCGATAACATTAGCAACTTTCTTCTTTAGTTCTTCTCTATTTTCCATTATAATACATTTTATCCGATAAGTTTATTTACTTCCTTATCAACATTTTTAGCAATATTAATAAATTCTTCTCTAACACTCTCATTTTCGTCAAGCACAATTGGAGTACCATTGTCGCCTGAGTACACAATTTTCTCAACTATTGGTACATGACCCAGAACAGGGATGTCCAGTTCATTTGCCAGCTCATCAGTTGCACCTTTTCCAAAGATATAATACTTCTTGTCGGGTAGCTCATCAGGAGTGAAATATGACATATTTTCAACAATCCCCAGCAATGGGATTGTAAGTTTTTCCTGACGGTACATCATTGCTGCTCTGCGAACATCGGCAGTAGCTACCTTTTGAGGTGTTGTAACAAGCACAGTACCTCTAACGTTGTACGATTGTGCAAGAGTAAGCTGTATGTCGCCGGTTCCAGGAGGCATGTCGATAACAAGGAAGTCAAGCTCACCCCAGTCGGAATCAGTCATTAATTGATTGAATGCATTGTTTATCATTGATCCTCGCCACATAAGTGCCTGATTTGGCTGTACGAAAAAGCCCAGAGAAAGTATCTTCACACCATAGCTTTCCAGCGGAATCATTTTTGGCTTGCCGTTATCTTCGCGTACTTCAGGTTGTTCACCCTCAACGCCAAACATCATTGGTATTGATGGTCCCATTATGTCAGCATCGAGAACGCCTGCCTTGTAGCCGTTTTTTGATAATCCCAGAGCCAGATTGGCAGCAACGGTTGATTTGCCAACGCCTCCCTTTCCTGCTATTACTGCTATTATGTTCTTTACTCCTGATAATGGGCCAACTCCTTTGTCTTGCTCCGATACAGGCTTTACATCAACGGTAATCTCTTCTCCGAATTTGTCTTTGAGTGTTTTTACCACGCTGTTATATATTATTCCTACTGATGGATCATCCAGCTTTGGAAATACAATAACGACTTTAATGTCGTTACCTTTAATCTCAATATTGTCTACCATTCCGAGATCAACAATATTGTTCTGCTTTGCAAAAAATATAACTTCTTTTAAAGCATCTGTTACATCGTGATTTGTGATGAACTTTGCCATATTATTTTTATTTAGATTTAATTACAATAAGAATATTTATTGTGACAAAAATACAATTATTTTGGGTTATAGGTTAAAGTTTAATGTTCAATGTTTAAGCTACAAAAATATAGTTGAATTGTTCTTTTATTAAGTGCTCTGGAAGGGGTGAGAAAATATTTTTAAAAACATTTGATAAATTGAAAAATTATGCCTTATTTTGCACTCCTTTTTTGAAACAGGATTAAAAACTACGGAAAGATGTCAAGAATTTGTCAGATAACAGGAAAGAAAGTGATTTCAGGAAATAATGTAAGTCACTCAAATGCCAGAACAAGAAGAAAATTTCATCCAAACTTACATACAAAAAAGTTTTTTGTACCTGAAACAGGTAAATGGATTACTTTAATGGTAAGTGCAAATGGCATACGCATTATAAATAAGAAAGGTATTTCCGCAGCGCTTAAAGATGCGACTGAAAAAGGTTACTATAAATCTTAAGGTAAGCGGTTAAATGATATGGGAAAAGGCTGTCAGCAATGACAGCCTTTTTTTTTGTTTCATATGTTGAGTTTGGTAATGATTAAGCAGTTAATGTGTAATGAATGAGCTTCAATTATAAATTATCATTGCTACTTTTAGTTATTTTATCAAGATCCATTAGAATTCTGATGCGCATCAGGGTGGATTCTGATGCGCATCAGGATGGTTTTTGATGCGCATCAGAAATGTTTTTGATGCGCATCAGAGTTGTGTTTTCTCAAGTGAAAACAGGTGATTGCACAAGTGAAAGTAAGTGTTTTGTGAAGTGAAAACAGATGGTTACACAGGTGTGGATAGTGGTGTAATGGGCATTAGGATTTTATTATTAAAGTGGGGAATTATGCTCATGCAAATAAAAAGAGCCTGTCTTTATTGTCTTCTGAAATTACAGAAGATAAAAAGACAGGCTCTTTATTAATGAAATATTTTTACTGTAAATGGCGCTTAATTAAGCCAAAGACAGGGCATGATCGAGATCTGCAATAATATCATCAACATCCTCAATACCAACAGACAATCTAACAAGACCATCAGTAATACCGGCATCCTGACGTGATTGTGCAGAAACTTTTGAATGTGTCATTGAAGCAGGGTGCTGAATAAGGGTTTCAATACCACCCAATGAAACAGCCAGCATAGCCAGATGTACATTATTCATAACCTTCTTACCAGCTTCTAGTCCGCCCTTTAGTCCGAATGATATCATAGCACCAGGTCCACTCATTTGTTCTTTAGCGAGTTCATGCTGTGGATGCGACTTAAGTCCTGGATAAAGTATCCAATCTACTTTTGGATGTGCTTCAAGAAATTCAGCTACCTTGATAGCATTTTGCTGTGCTCTGTCGATTCTTATTGACAGGGTTTTAAGACCTCTGCGTGTGAGCCATGCCTGATGTGGATCCATATTAAAGCCCACATTTACCATGATATTGCGCAATGCTTTATATAACTCCTCAGTTTTTGCGATAACAATACCACCAACAATATCGGCATGACCGTTAATAAATTTAGTCATAGAATGCAGAACTATATCAGCACCAAGGTTTAATGGTTGTTGAATATACGGACTACAAAAAGTGTTATCAACGCAAACAATTATATTATGTTTGTGAGCAAGCTCAGTAGCTTTTTTAAGGTCTGTTATTCCTATTGTAGGATTTGCAGGTGTTTCCAGATAAAGAAGCTTTGTATTTGGTTTGATGGCTTTTTCAATATTACTGATATCAGTACAGTCAACCATATCATATTCAACACCAAACTTTGGGTACATTGTTTCCATTATCACACGTGAAGGACCGTAAACAGCATTATGGCTGATCATATGAGCTCCTTGCGACAGAAGTGTCAGATATACAATGTTTACAGCAGCCATGCCTGATGAAGCTGCAATAGCACCATAACCATTTTCCAGTTCTGCAACAGCATCTTCCAGCTCTTCAATATTTGGGTTGCCGATACGTGTATAAATATACCCTTTCTCTTCACCTGAGAAACAACGGGCACCATGGTCGGCATCTCTAAAACTAAATGTTGAAGTCTGATAAATAGGTGTTACAGCACTACCCAGACTGTCTTCTTTACTACCTGCATGTACAAGTTTCGATGTAAATCCTGCGTTTTTTGTATCCATATCTTTTGTTTTTTATTTTTTAATGATGGCAATAATTTTGTCCGAATTTCAAGTCTCCACTAATAAAGTCCTGTGCCAGTGAATCTGCATCAGCAGGCTCAACACCAACAAAAACATTAATATCAGCAGAATTTAATATTTGAATAGCCTTTGGTCCAATGCCTCCCACAAGTAAATCAGTAACTTGTTCTTCAACAAGCCATCTTGGAATAGTTCCTTCTGCATGTGGAGGAGGTGATTTACTTTCTTTAGAAATAACTTTATTGTTTTCAATAGAAACAAAAACAAATTCAGGAGCATGTCCGAAATGATGCGACAAGCTTCCGCTTTCAATAGGCATGGCTAATTTTTTCATATTATTTTCTTTTTTTTAATATTGTTTTATGATATTCTGAATTTTCTCTGATCATTCTGATATTGCACTCAGGGCATAACTGACTATTACAAGGTACTCCCGGTGTGTGCGGAATACGCAGGTCGCATTTCGGGCAAATACAACTGCCTTCAACACCACGACCGCCCCTGCCACCGGCATGTCTCTGTCTTCCCATCTGTGAATGTCTGATATTCCATGTTTCAGACTCCTGCACAAGATCTATATTGTTTTCTTCACACACCGGACACTGATGCTGTGTTCCACTTAACAATCCAGGTGTTTTGAAAACAGAATGGCAGTTATTGCAGTGATACCAATGCTCTGAAAAGGTAAACTCACCTCCCTCAATGCTTAAACATTTGTTTTCAACAAAGGCCATCGCAACTTTCTTGCGCGCTGAATCATAAATACGTGTTAATGTAGGTCTTGATACATCAAGCTTTTTAGATGCTTCTAAATGTGTATCACCTTCATAGTCAATCAGCCTTATGCTTTCATATTCTTCAATATGAAGCTTTACTACATCATCAGGATTATAATCCCCATTACTGGGAATAAACCCACTTACTATAGGAGGTGATTCAACCTGCCTGTTACGTTTTGGACGCGGTGACATATTAATTATAAAATTAAGCCGCAAAGGTATTGAACATTTGTTCAATACACAAGTAAAATAAATACAAAAAATCACGACTGAAGTGATGAGATATAATCAGTAATTAATGAACCTGTTTTAAATTAAAAAGGCCAGAAGTTATTGTCATTCCATATCTCTGCTTTCAGATCTTCATTAAGCTTATGCAGTAAATGGTGATGAGTTTTTTCCCAGTCGGCTAACATCTGGTACATTTCTTTTTCCTGTGGATCAGTAGCTTCGGCAGCTCTTGTTGAGTACACTTCAATAGCTCTGTTTTCAAAATCAATGGCAGCCGAAATAGCAGCAGCTTCAAAGCCCGCAGCTGATATTTCATTCTTTACCTTTTCTGTCAGGATTTCAACGGCGGCATCATCTTCTTCAGGATGCTCATTAATTTTCATGAATTCGTTTTTGTCGGTATAGTTCTTAAACTGCCTGGTAAGAAATTCGATATGCTCGTCTTCTTCCTCTGCCATCATTTCAAAGATTTTTTGTGCTGATTTGCTTTCCGACTGACGGGCTGCCTGTGTGTAAAATGCTTTGCCTCTTCTTTCTAGTAATATTGCTGTTTTTAGTACGTCCAGCGCCTTATTCTTATCATTCATCTTTCTTAGATTTTGAAGTTTACTACAAAATTAATATTTTTACTATACAAATACCTAAATATGAAAATGCAATTGATAATACAATTCTAAGGAAAAGACTAATTTTGTAACAAATTCTCGAACTATGCCAAACTTACATATTATTAAGATTAAAGAACTACTGTCAAATAACGGTTTCCCTGATAAGCATGAAATTAAACCTTTACCACAATCGGGGTCAAACAGGTTGTATTTCAGGGTGCTCTTTCCTGAAAACAGTAATCCTGAGAGCATTGTAGCTTCCTTTAATAATGATGTAAATGAAAATATTGCCCACTATTCTTATACTATGCATTTCAGAAATCTTGGGCTAAGAGTACCGGAAATATTTGCCAAAGATTCTTCTAATAAGTATTACCTGCTTCAGGATTTGGGACCTACAAATTTGCTTGCATATGTTAAGAATGATAACCCGGTTACAATAAACTATTATAAAGAAGCAATAAAGGATTTGGTTAAATTCCAGACAGAAGGCATTAAGAATCTGGACCTCGACGTAGCCTATCCTGCCAAAGAATTTACACAAAGATCAATAATGTGGGATCTGAACTATTTCAAGTACAATTTCCTGAAACCACAAAATATACAATTTGACGAAGATGCCCTTGAGGATGATTTTGAAGCATTTGCAAAAGAGCTGCTGAGTACTGAAACAGATTATTTCACATACCGCGATTTTCAGTCACGTAATATTATGATCTTTAACAGGCAGCCATGGTATATCGACTTTCAGGGAGGAAGGAAAGGTCCGTTACAGTACGACCTTGTTTCATTGCTGTACCAGGTAGCTGCAAACCTTCCGGAGAAAACAAGGTCACTGCTTTACGATTACTATCTAGGGCAACTGGAAGAAGCACTTCCCGGAAAGGAAAAGATGTTTAAAAAACAGTTCGATAACTATGTTTATTTCCGCCTTATGCAAGTAATGGGTGCCTATGGATTCAGAGGCATGGTGCAAAGAAAGTCGCATTTTCTTCAAAGTATTCCATTGTCCATAAAGCAATTAACAGAATACCGCAAAAAGAATCCTTTGAATAAGAAGTTTCCGGAGCTAAACAGATGTATGGATAGTATTGCTACTATTAAATATAATTTACAGATTAATAATACTGATAAGCTGATGATCTCAGTAAACAGCTTTTCTTATAAAGCAGGTGGTGTGCCCATTGATGTAACAGGAAATGGGGGTGGGTTTGTTTTCGACTGCCGAAGTTTGCCAAACCCGGGACGATTAGAAGGTATCAGAGATTTTACAGGACAGGAAGAACCGGTTATTGACTATCTGAAGAACCAGAAGGAAGTTGATGTATTCCTTAACTCAGCTACAGAACTTGTAACTCAGAGTATTGACAATTACCTGGAAAGGGGGTTCAGAAGCCTTCAGGTGAACTTTGGTTGTACCGGGGGAAAGCACCGGTCTGTATATTCTGCCGAAAAAATGAATGCTTTTATTAAAACCAGATATCCTGAATGTGTGGTAGTGCTTTCTCATAATGAACTTGAAAAACAATAAAATGAAAGCAATTATTCTGGCAGCAGGCATAGGTTCACGACTTAAAAATCTGACTACTAACAAGCCCAAAGCGCTTATTGAAGTTGGTGGTGTACCTATGCTCGGGATTGTTATCAACAAGCTTATAAAATTTGGCATTGATGAGATAATGATAAATATCCATCATCATGGTGATAAAATACTCAGGTTTCTTGAGGAAAAAGATGATTTTGGTATCAATATCAGTATTTCTGATGAAAGAGAAATGCTGCTGAACACAGGAGGTGCTATACTGAATATGAGAAACTTCATAGTAGGTACAGATCCTGTGCTAATCCATAATGTTGACATAATCTCAGACCTGAGTCTGGATAAACTTTTTGATTATCATACAAAAACAAAAAGCATTGCCACATTGTGCACCAGAGACAGAGTCACAAACAGAGGTTTGCTTTTTAATACCAACAATGAACTTTGTGGGTGGACAAACTCAGCAACAAAAGAATTCAAGTGGGTAAACAAACCTGAAAGAGATTATTATAAAAGAGCTTTCAGCGGCATCTATGTAATATCACCAGAATTTATTGATAGAATTACTTTTTCAGGAAGCTTTTCCATAATAGATGCATGGCTCGCAATTGCCCGGGATAATAGAATTGTATGCTTTCATGATTCCACAGGAAATTGGTATGATCTGGGAACCATTGAGAAAATAAAAGAATACGAAAAACATAATACCTGAAAATATGGAGACTTTCCTCAGATCAGTTGCAAGAAAAATAATCGACACAAATCACTTTGGGCCAAATAACACAGTAATACTACCAAACAGGAGATCTATTGTTTTTCTGAAGCAGGAACTTAGTGCTTTATCAAAAAACTCCATTTTACTGCCTGAGATTATTCCAATTAATGAGTTCATAATTAATTCGGCTAAACTAAATCTTGTTTCTGATCAGGTTATTTATTTTGAACTCTTTAATATCCATAAACAAATAGCAAAGGAAAATGCCCGCTCAATTGACGATTTTATGCTGTGGGCACCGCTTATGCTTCGCGACTTTAATGATATTGATAACTCTTTGGCTAACGCCAGTGATATTTTCAAACATCTGAATGAAGTTAAAGCTATTCAGCAATGGAACCCTGATGGCCGTCAGCTTTCTGAATCGCAATTGGATTATCTCGCCTTTTTTAATTCATTAATTGAATATTACGAAAGGATCAACAATTACCTTAAAGAAGAAAAAAGAGGTTATTATGGAATGATTTGCAGGTACCTCAATGATAATTTCAAGTCTTTGTTTACATCTTCCAAAGACAGTAAATTCCTTTTTGCCGGATTAAATGCACTTACTGCTTGTGAAACAGAAATTATCAGGAAAATAACAGAACAATATCCCAATGCTTTTATCTGGGATGTTGATAACTATTATTTTAATGATAAAAACAATGAAAGAAATGATGCAGGTCGTAAGATTCAAAATATCATTAAGAACCTCAGGCTTGATTACCCTGAGAACGTTAATAATGACTTAATGTCGGGTACAAAAGACATTGAAATAATCGAAGTTGCTAAAAATACAGGACAAACAAAATATATAGCAGACTTCCTGTTTAATAACGATCAACAAAATATCTTTTCAGAGAAAACAGCCATTGTTCTTGCTGATGAGTCATTACTAATCCCATTGCTGAATGCATTACCCGAATATGCAAAATCAGGAGAAGCTATCAACTATAACATCACACTGGGATATCCCCTCACTGGCTCTGCAGCAGAAAGTTTTACAACTTCTGTACTTGATCTTCATTACCAGAATGTTCTGCATAAGAGTCTTGGCACAAGTACCCTGATATCACTGCTTACAAATCCAGTTATCAGGCATATTATCGGACGCAACTATCTGAATATAATTGAAGAAATTAATAAATATAATAATGACTTCATTCCATGGCAGCATATAAAGAACCTGTTAGAAAAAAGCTTATCTGAAAAACAATCATTTATAATACCTTTATTTAATTTTAGTGAAGAAATAACACCCGCTTGTATTGCGTCAAAAATCAGGGATTTCCTATTAAAGGTACTCAATAGCACTAATGGATTAAATAAACTTATTAAAGTACAAATACAGAAGCTTACAGAGATATCCGGAATCATTAACTCTATGTTACCCAAAGAGGTATCGGAAGTAACGTTTCTGACAATAAGAAATCTATACAGGCAGCTGATACGGCAAAGCAGAATAGACTTAATAGGAATGCCTTTGTCAGGAATACAAGTTATGGGCCTTCTTGAAACACGTGCACTTGATTTTGAAAATGTGTTAATACTATCTTCAAATGAGGGTACTCTTCCTGTTAAATCTGAGATAGATTCATTTATCCCTATGGACATACGAAGATATTTCAAATTACCTCTGCCAAAAGACAGTAATGAAATCTATTCGTATCACTTCTACAGGCTAATACAAAAAGCGGGAAATATCAGGTTTCTTGTTAATAGTGAATCAGATGTGCTGGGAGGTGGTGAGAAGAGCAGGTTTATTTTACAAATAGAAAATGAACTTGTTAAACAAAACAGTAAGATTAAACTAACTCATAAAATACTGTCTCCCAAAACAGACAAAAGCTTACTTAAGCAAACCAGCGATATATGTATAATAAAAGGAGAGGCGGTAAATGAAAAGCTTAATAAGATTGCCATTACCGGCTATTCGCCCTCAGCACTGACTACTTATATCAGTTGTCCTCTTCGGTTTTATTTTTCCTATATCCTTAGAATAGATACTACTCCGGTTTTTAGTAATAATCTGGAAGCAAATACATTTGGAACTGTTGTTCATGATACACTTGAACAGCTTTATTTATCACTAAAAAATAAAGTTATTGAAAAAGATAACTTGAATTCTGATAATGCCATTGTTCAAAAAGAGGTTGCTCGTCAATTTGAGAAAAGTACGGGAAATAGCCACTTCAACACAGGCAGGAACCTGTTGTTATTTGAAACAGCATGTAAGTATGTTTCTGAATTCCTGAGCTGGGATAAAAAACGAATTACCAGTCAAACAGCAAAACTCATATCAGTTGAAGACAAGCTAATTACAACCTTAGAAACAGGTAATGGTACAATAAATTTTAAAGGCACCCTTGACCGTGTTGATGAGATTATTCCACATGGCAGTATTCAGATAATAGATTACAAAACAGGGGCTGTTAATTCTAAAGAATTATTTATCAAAGATATTGAAGAGCTGTTCGTTAATCCTGATTACTCAAAAGCATTCCAGGTACTTTACTATGCATGGATATTCAATAAGAAGTATAAAATAAACAATATTGAATCAGGGATTGTAAGCCTCAGAAACCTGTCAAACGGATATATGAAACTCCAGGTCAAAGATTATGACAAAATCAGTGATGTTTTTGAAACTTTTGAAGAAAACTTGCTAAAGCTTGTGGGGTCAATTACTGAAACTTTACAGAGCTTTAAACCAACAAATGACGAAGAGCAATGTAAATACTGTAATTTTAAAAATATATGTAACCGGTAAAAGCAAGATTACAAATGATTTACAACATAATTTGTTCTATTTTGTTTTACGCGTTATAATACATCAATTTTCATTAGATATTATTATATTCGTGGGCTTATATAACAATTTTTTTTATGTGTGTAAAAAAGGTTATTTTTGTTGAATAACATTTCTTTTCCTGAAACCACTGTAAATATGAATATGGAGAAATACAAAATACTATTGGTTGACGACCGTCCTGAAAATCTAATAACACTTGAAGGCATTCTGGAGAGTCCTGAACTTGTTCTTTATACAGCTAATTCAGGCAATGAAGCACTTGGATTACTATTGGAACATGATTTTGCACTAGTATTGATGGATGTCCAGATGCCAGGTATGGATGGATTTGAAACTGCGGAAATCATGAGAAGCAATGAGCGTACTAAGCAAGTCCCGATTATTTTCGTAACAGCCATCAGTAAACAGCGAAAACATATATTTAAAGGATACCAGACAGGAGCTGTTGATTATTTGTACAAGCCTCTTGATCTTGAAATTCTCAAGAGTAAAATCAGAGCTTTTGTTGAGTTTTTTAAACATCGTACTGCTTTAGAGAATATGACAGAAGAGTTACAATCTACTGTTGATGAACTTGAGAGAGCAAAGAATGAAGCCGAAAATGCTACCTCCACCAAAAGTATGTTTTTAGCTACCATGAGCCATGAAATCAGAACGCCACTCAATGGTATTATTGGAATGGCTGATCTTGGTCTTATGGATACAGATATTACAGAATTACAGAAAGAAAGACTTGAAGACATAAAGAAATCAGGAGAATCGCTACTTGAAATTATCAATGATATTCTGGATATTTCAAAAGTAGAGGCCGATGCTTTTGAACTGGAGGAAGTAGAATTTAGTCTGCGTGATATGATCGAAAAGATGTTTAATACAATAAGCATCAAAGCACTTGAGGGTCAGAATGAATTGATTTGTGATATTGACAAGGATATTCCTGATATTATTATCGGTGATCCATTAAGATTACGACAAATACTTATTAATCTTCTCAATAATGCTGTTAAGTTTACTGAAAACGGAATTATTACTCTGGATATAAAACTTCTTGATAATATTGAAGAGCAATTACGCATCGAATTTGTAGTAAAGGATACAGGAATTGGAATGTCTGATGATGTTTTAGCAAAATTATTTACATCATTCACACAGGCCGACGCATCCACAACACGAAAACATGGAGGAACAGGATTAGGATTAAGTATTTCTCAAAAGCTTGTAAAACTTATGGGAGGAACAATTACTGCCAAAAGTGAAGTAGAAGAGGGTAGTAAATTTGAGTTTACTTTAAACCTGATTAGTGGTTCACAAAATGAAGAAGATGCACCTGCAAATCACTTCAGGAACCCTGAAAAATACAATATTCTTATTATTGATAATAACAAAGAAGCTTCCAGAGTTCTTTCTGAAATACTTAATGAATTCAAATTTCAGAATAAAATTGCAGGCAGTGTTGATGAAGCTATTATGCTTCTTGAAAAAGAATCCTTTAATCTGTTGTTCGTTGATTTTAAAACCAATGGTAAATCCGGAGATCAGATTGTTGAAGATTTGAACAACAAGTTCCCTGATCAGAAGTTCAATATTGTATTCCTTTCACAGATAAAATCATCTATTGAAGTTAATAAGCTTCAAAAGACTATGAATTATGACTTTATGACCAAACCTGTGTTACGTACTAAAATTCAGGCATATTTCGATAAACTGGAAAATAATGTCTCATCCGGTGAAGAAAACAACGGGACAAAGCAATCAGAAGATCAAACAAAACAAGCCACAATTCTTGTGGCAGAAGACCAGATAATCAACAGGAAAATCGTAACACAATTACTGGAAAGAAAAGGGTGGAAAATAATAAGCGCTGAAAATGGCAGGATTGCCGTTGATTTATATAAAGAACATTCAAATGATATTAACCTGGTGCTAATGGATGTACAGATGCCTGAACTTGATGGTTTCAATGCTACCATGAACATCAGAGAAATTGAGCAGGATAATGGATTACATATTCCAATTGTAGCTATGACTGCTTTTGCTATGAAGGGCGATAAAGAGAAATGCCTTGCCGCAGGAATGGATCACTATATTTCTAAGCCCATTAAACCTGATGAGCTTTATGAAACTATTGAGAAGTATATTTCAAGCAATAAATAATTATGGACAAAGACTTTGTTAACTATAATGAGTCCTCTAAATGGGAACGACTGAAATATTCTCTGAAGTCATGGCGACATATTGGTGTTGGTAAATCATTGTTAATGTGGTTTCTTGCTATTTCTTTTATCCCACTGGGAGCTGTGAGCCTGATAAATTTCCTTAGTGCTTATCAGGGACTTACTATTGTTGCTGATAAAAGTTTGAGCTCAACTTCGCAACTTCGTATTAAATATATCAATACCTATTTCGACGGAGCTATCGACTTATTAAAAACTACTTCTGGTTCACCTTCACGATTAAGTATATTTGAAAACATTGAGAAGCAATTTCAGGAAAGTAAAGAACCGGCTAATGAATTTGTGAAATCAATAACATGGCAAAAGGAAACCTTTCAGTTAAGGAAAGAATTTGCTGCACTGATGAAAGAATATGACTACTATAATTTTCTTTACATTGATAAATTAGGAAATGTCTTGTTTTCAGTAAAAAGTGAAGATGTATTAGGAGAGAATCTTTTTAAAGGGGTGCTTAATTCTACACTTCTAAGCAAAACTGTTAAAAAATCATTAGACGAAAATAAAACTCTCTTTTCTGATATGGAGTTTTTTGAACCCAGTTATGGTTATGCAAGCGGGTTTTTCGTTAAGCCTGCCACAGATAGCAGTAATCATATTACCGGATTTCTTGTTTTACAAATAACCGCCGACGGACTTAACAGTATGATACAACAAGAAGCTGGTTATGGAGAAACAGGACAGGCCTATATTGTAGGAAGTGATATGCTCCTTCGTTCAGCTACCAGATTTGGTGATGATGATGAAATACTTAAGAAGAAAGTAAACAATGATAAAATACATGAGTGGAAAGACTACCTGTTACATAAAAATGATCAATCTTATTTGATTGAAAAGGAACTTGAAAAAGAAAAAGTATCAACATACGATACTGATGGTAATGGAAAATATGTACTTGGTATCTACAAGAATATCGATGAACTTGCTCCACTTGGAGTTAAATGGGCACTTATTGAAGAAATTGAACACGAAGAAGCCTTTGAATATGCAAGGAAATTAAGCGACTATGTAAAAATATCATTTGCTTTAACAATTCTGATTGTTTTCCTGATTTCAATTCTGGTAACACGATGGTTTGTGAATCCTATTAAACAGTTGTCTTCATGGGGAAAAGAAGTAGCTGTTGGAAAATTGGAATCTAAAACAATAAAAGCACCACACAATGAAGTAGGTGATATGAAAGATACTTTTAATAAACTGGTGCAGTCACTTACGTCATATGCTAATATTGCTCACCTTATGGCCAAGGGTGATTATGGAGATAATGTAGAAATTCGTAGTAATGATGATATACTGGGTATTTCTCTGAATAAAATGATAACCAGTTTTAAATCTGTTGTTGAGCAGGCAAATAGTATTGCTTCCGGTGATTATTCAACAGTTGTTGTTCCCAGGAGTAATAATGACAGTTTGGGTAAATCATTGTTTAAAATGACTGAAATACTACGGTTGAATGATAAGGAAATTAAAGAACAAGACTGGCTTAAAACAGGATTAAACAAACTGGAAAGTGCATTAAAAGGAAAAGAAAATATCGAAGACCTTACATCCGGAATATTGAGTTTCTTTTGCTTTTATTTGGAAGCACCCATTGGTTTATTGTATGTTAATAACAAGAAAAATTTATCACTTGGGGCAACTTATGCCATTGATGACAAGGACAAAAGCGTTAAGAAAAAGATTGCACCTGGGGAAGGCATAATTGGACAGGTACTTCGTGATAAGAAAATTGCTGTTATTACCAGAAGTGAAGATAGCAATCTCCCAATGTTTGATTACGGAGCAGGTGTAGCACCTCTTGATCAGTTTGTGGTTGTGCCTTTTATTAATTCCGGCAATGTGATTGCTATAATGGAATTAGGATTGGTAAGCAAACTCAATGAAAATAAAACCCGATTGCTGGAAATGGCATCTAATGATATTGCCTTGTCTATTGTTACACTTCAATCACATATCAGGGTACTGGAATTACTTGAAAAAACACAGCAACAGGCAAATGAACTTGAAGTACAACAGGAAGAACTAAGGCAGGCAAATGAAGAACTTCAGGAACAAACAAAAGCACTGAAGAGTTCTGAAGAAACATTGCAGGCGCAAAAAGAAGAACTTAAAGTTACAAACGAAGAGCTTGAAGAAAGAAGCAAGGCACTGGAAATTCAACGTGATGCTGTAAAATCAAAGAACAGAGAAATTGAAGACGCAAAACTTGAGATTGAACAGAAAGCAAAAGATCTTGAACTTGCTAGTAAGTACAAATCTGAGTTTTTAGCTAACATGTCACACGAACTAAGGACGCCATTAAATAGTATTATTGTTCTGTCACAGCTTATGGCTGAAAATAAAAAAGATCATCTTGACGAAAAGGAAAAACAATTTGCAAAAACAATAAATTCATCCGGAAATGACTTACTTAGTCTTATCAATGATATTTTGGATTTATCTAAAGTTGAATCCGGAAAGATTGAATTAATCCCCGAAAGATTATATTTTGATGATTTGGTCACATTTGTTGATACAAGCTTCAGTCATTTAATGAAGCAAAAAGGTATTGCTCTTACGACTGAATTAGCAGATGATATACCAAAGAGTATAATCACAGATATCCAGCGTGTATATCAAATTGTTAAAAATCTCTTTTCAAATGCTATTAAGTTTACTTCTGAGGGTGAAATAAAACTTAAGGTTAGTCTCCCGGATAAAGAAACAGTATTTACAAATAAAAATCTTAATCCGGAGAATGCTGTTGCAATATCGGTAATAGATTCTGGCATAGGTATCCCTGAAGAAAAGAAGAATGAGATATTTGAGGCTTTTAAACAAGTTGATGGTACTACCAGCAGAAAGTATGGTGGTACTGGTCTGGGACTAAGTATCTCCAAAAATTTCTCAGCAATACTTGGTGGCGAAATGCAGCTGACGAGTGAAGTCGACAAAGGATCAGATTTTACTGTTTTCTTGCCTTATGAGTTAATTATTGTTGAAAAGGATGAAGATAACAACGAAAGCAATATTGATGAGGTAGTGGAAGAGGATGTGTCTGAAGAAAAAACTGAAATTATAGAGGCTATAGTTACATCTAAAAACAGGAAAAACTTGGCCGCACGTGATATTCAGGATGATATTGACAATATTGAAGATGATGATCGCTCTGTTCTTATTATTGAAGACGACTATAATTTCGCTTCCGTAATTCTCAATCTTGCTCATGAGCATAATTTCAAAGCAATAATAGCCCTCGATGGTGAATCAGGACTACATCTCGCAGATTATCATAAGCCCACAGCGATTATTCTTGATATAGGGCTGCCCGGAATGGATGGTTATGAGGTAATGAAACGCCTTAAAGTCAATCCTGCTACGCGCCATATCCCTGTACACTTTATATCTGCTGCTGATGCTGATAATAAAGCGTATAAGATGGGGGCTATTGGTTATCTCACAAAGCCTGTTGAAAAAGATGAGATTGACAATGTTTTTGATAAAATAGAGAATATTATCTCCAAGCCTATCAAGAAGCTGCTTGTTGTGGAAGATGAAGATGTTATGCGTAAGAGCATTATCAATCTTATGAAAGGTGAGAATATCGAAATAGCTGATGTTTCCAATGGAAATGATGCCATTGACCTTATTATGAAGAATGATTATGATTGTATGATTCTTGATCTTGGGCTGGAAGATATGACCGGATTCGAGCTTATTGATAAAATTGATAAAAACAACAGGGCTAATGGTCTTCCTATTGTTATTTACACTGGCCGGGAGTTAACACAGGATGAGAACGACAAGCTTAAAAAATATTCCCAGAGTATTATATTAAAAGGAGCGCGGTCGTTTGAAAGGCTTTTGGCAGAAACAACATTGTTCCTGCATCAGGTTGAGTCAAAGTTGCCCGAAGAGCAACAAAAGATGCTTGAAAAAGTACATGGTTCTGGTGATGTACTCAATGGTAAAACAATACTGGTTGTGGATGATGACATGAGAAATGTATTTGCCATAAGCAGTCTGCTGGAAAGTAATGATGCCAAAGTTGTTGTAGGAAAAAACGGAAAAGACGGTCTTGAAAAACTTGCTTCCAACGAAAATATTGATCTGGTATTGATGGATATTATGATGCCTGAGATGGATGGTTACGAAGCTATGAGAAGAATACGTAAAGAAAAAAAATGGGAAAAACTACCAGTTATTGCACTTACTGCTAAAGCAATGAAGAAAGATCGCGAAAAATGCCTGGCTGCCGGTGCTAATGAATACTTGTCAAAGCCCGTTGATAAAGATAAACTTTTATCATTATTACGAGTTTGGCTATACTAAATGCTTAGATAGAATATTATGAGCAATGCTAACTCATGGTTCAAAAACTTATTAATAAGAAGAAAACTGTTCTTATTAATGATTATTTACTTATTGAACTTTGTTCTTTTCTTTTGGGTAACAAACTTTATTAATGATTCTACAAAATCATTTGTTGCTACTCTTGACACAGAACGCAGCCATACTCAATATTTTGAAACGGGTATCAGTTCTTTCTTTATGTATGTTAACAATGGTGACACAACACTGTTTCATAAAGCCATTAAAGAAATTGAAAAAGCTAATCAGCTTACTGTAATGTTAGGCTCTATGGACAGTATTGCCAATAACTCTATAAAGGGAGAATTTCGTGATCTTTACTGGAGTCATTATGGCGCATCGCTTCACAATGATAAGGATTATGTTTATTTGCTTGCTGATAAAACACGATTATTTTTCAGACTAAAGCTCGATATCCTGATTAAAACATATGCAATTGGTGCCAAAGGTTATGATATCGGATTAACTACAATTGATTTGATGAAAAAGTATAAAGAGACTAAAGATCCTGAAACACTTAAGCAAATCACTATTCAGGCTGACACTATTCATGATTTCTATCTGTTATTTTCAAAAAATATTGGTGAGGCTACAAATTATGGAAGTCGGATGATGTTATATGTATCCATTACGTTTTTTATTATTGTTGTACTCATTTCTATGCTTTCATTTATATGGATAGCCCTTTATCTAAGTAGAAACTTTAGACAATTAATTGAAAAATCGCAAAAACTTGCTCGTGGTGATGTTAATGTTAAAACTGAATCGCCAGCAAAAGATGAAATAGGTTGGTTATACAAAGCATTTAACAGTATTGCTGAAAGCATGAAAGAACTGATTGTGTACGCCAATACAATTGCTGAAGGAAATTATAATTCTAAAATTGAACCCCGATCTGAGGAAGACACGCTAACGGTTGCACTTAATTCAATGGCTCAAAGCCTCCATGAAAGTAAAATAAGAGCTGATGCTGAACTTATGAAAGCAAAAGAAAAGGCAGAATACGCTACTTATTCAAAATCAATCTTTCTGGCGAATATGTCGCATGAAATAAGAACACCTCTTAATGGTATTATAGGCATGAGTGAGATACTTTCTACTACAAAGCTTGATAAAAGTCAGAAAGAACATCTTAATACTATACAGGAGGCCGGAGAAGATTTGCTTACTATTATTAACGATATACTCGATTTCTCAAAAATAGAAGCCGGTCAGCTTCAGGTTGAGAATATTTCTATCTCTCTGTACCAGGTTATTAATAGTATTATTAAGGTGTTGATGCTCAAAGCTAATGAGAAGAATATCGAGCTTCTTACGGAAATCGATAAAGATGTACCTGAATTTATTTTGTCAGATCCTATACGATTAAAGCAAATTCTTGTAAATCTGATTAATAATGCCATTAAATTTACAGAAAAAGGCATCGTAAGGCTGGTTGTTTCGGTTAATAAAGAGGATAAATCAGGACTAACTCTTCTGTTTAAAGTGATTGATACAGGTATTGGAATTAGTGAAAAAAACATTGGAAAAATGTTTACTGAATTTACACAGGCTGACACATCTAATACCAGAAATGGGGGTACCGGCCTTGGATTAACAATCTCCAGGAAGCTCGCAGAGATTATGGGAGGCGAGATTGGATTGGATAGCATTGAAGGAGAAGGCTCCACATTTTGGTTTACAATTAAAACTGAACGCACTGAAGCTATTAAGAAAATATCCAATAAAAAAAGTAAAAACATTCCTAAAAATATTCGCATTCTATTAGCAGAGGATAATCTTATAAATCAGAAAGTGAGCTCGCTAATGATTAAGCAGTTTGGTTACTCTTGTGATATTGCCTCCAATGGCGAAGAGGCTTGTCATATGCATCTTAAAAATAACTATGACCTGATTTTTATGGATATTCTTATGCCTGTAATGGATGGAATTGAAGCAACAGCTGCTATTCGTAGGAAGGAAGGTAAAAGTAAAAAGACTATAATTGTTGCGCTTACTGCCAATGCTTTTAAAGAGGATATTGATAAATATCTTTCCAGTGGGCTGGATTATTATCTTAGTAAGCCTTTGCGTATTGAAGATATTACCGAACTGTTAAACAGTATTTACTCAAAAAAAGGAAATGAATAACGACCACGACAATATAACGACCAATATTGAAATTGAATTGCTTCTGGAAGCAATCTATAGAAAATATGGTTATGACTTTAGAAACTACAGTAAATCTCATGTAAAGCGCCGTATTCTTAACAGGCTTAATGTATCAAAATTAAACAGCATCTCTGAAATGCAACATATGGCTCTTCATCAAGAGGGTTTTATTGAACTTATCTTAAGAGATTTATCAATCAATGTTACTGAGATGTTTCGCGATCCCTCATTTTATGCTGCCATGAGGAAAGAAGTTATTCCTATTCTTAAGACCTATCCCTTTTTCAAGATCTGGCATGCCGGGTGTTCCACAGGTGAAGAAGTTTATTCATTTGCTGTGATGTTAATGGAGGAAGGTATTTACGACAGGGCTCAGATATATGCTACTGACTTTAACAGAGATGTACTTGACATTGCTAAAAAAGGTATTTACCCTATTGACAGAATTAAAGAGTTTACTGCTAACTACCAGGCAGCAGGAGGATCTCAGTCGTTTTCTGATTATTACATTGCTAATTACAATTCAGTTATTTTTGATCAGTCACTGAAAAAGAATCTTGTATTTGCGGAGCATAATCTTGTTACGGATACTGTATTTGCAGAAATAAACCTGATAATATGCCGCAATGTTTTGATATACTTTAACAAAGAGCTCCAAAACAGAGTTATTGATCTTTTTTATAACAGTCTGATTAACGGAGGATTTCTCGGGCTCGGTTCAAAGGAAACAATTCAGTTCACATCAAAAGCATCTGAATTTAATGTGATTGATAAGACTGAGAAGATATTTAAAAAGAAGATTTCGCACTTGAATAAGTAATATGAAATACAATGCAGTCGTAATCGGAGCTTCAGCGGGTGGATTTCATGCCGTTAAAAAGTTGCTGGCGCAACTTCCCAAAGATTTCTCTTTGCCTGTTATAATTGTGCAACATATTAGTCCTTCTTCTGATAATTATATGGCTACTTATCTTAACGATAACTGTAAACTCAGAGTTAAAGAAGCTGATGAAAAAGAAGATATTTTACCCGGTTATGTGTATATATCGCCACCCAATTATCATTTACTGGTGGAAGAAGATTTTACACTGTCTCTTTCAACAACAGAAAAAGTAAATTACTCAAGACCATCTATCGATATTTTGTTTGAAACTGCTGTGTATGCTTATGGTGATAGTCTTATTGGTATTGTTTTAACAGGAGCCAACAACGATGGAGCTGAAGGATTGAGAAAAATAAAAAATGCCGGTGGCTATTGTATTGTTCAGGATCCAAAGGAAGCCGAAGCAACTGTTATGCCCGAATCTGCTATTGAAAAGGCTGTTCCTCATAATATTCTTTGTATTGATAGCATTGCCAAAAAGCTTATTTCATTGAGTGTTTGTCCATAATGTGAAAATACCCATACTTCAAATGGTAATGACTCACTCCTAAAGAGAGAATAAGCAATGTGTACTGTTTAAATATCCAATTTTTCTTGTACCATATTTTGAAGCAAGGGATAAAACTCCCTAAAATCATGGAATAAAGTATCATAATTTTTCTTCAGAGCTATCATAGCATTGTCCATTCCGGAGATATATCCTGTTCTTCTGTCCATTCCTCTGAATACCCTTTCCAGATCATTAAAGTTTGCATATCCGCAAAGCCAGTTCTGCGCAATCATAAATGGCAGAATCCTCTTTATCCGGGAAGGTAAAACAAAAAAACTTGAAGAAAGTTGTCTGTATAATGTTGTAGTAAACACCGCCAGATCATCATCAGAATACTCATGCCAGTTACGTGCCAGGAAGTGATCATAGTAAATATCAGTAGCAACACCGGCAAATTTACCCATATGTTCTCTTAATAACGATCTGCTTCTGATAACTGTCTCATGCTTATCAGTAAAACTATCGATAGCGCGATGTAACAAAACACCCTTAGCAATTCCGGGGCTGTAATTCTTATATGAACTTCCTTTTACAGAATCAGCGATAAAATTTCCAATTCTGATATCCTTATTATCGGGTGATAAATGAGCATGTGCAAGAAAATTCATAGTTAATGATCCCTTATTATATAATATAGCCGACAAACTTAATAAATTATACATTTATCAATTTAAAATGATTATAGATTAAAGCTATATTTAAAACGTTTGTGGGATTTTTGATAATTTAGCACTTTTAAATTAAACAAATTAAAAAACACAATATAGCTATATGCAAAAATTATTATTACTCGGTGATGAGGCTATCGCCCAGGGTGCTATTGATGCTGGTATTTCCGGCGTTTATGCATATCCGGGAACCCCGTCGACCGAAATAACAGAATATATTCAGGCTTCAGGAGAAGCCAAAGAGAGACAAGTGAGAACCGACTGGATGGCCAATGAAAAAACTGCTATGGAAGGTGCCATAGGTATGTCGTATGCAGGTAAAAGGTCGTTGGTTTGTATGAAGCATGTTGGTTTGAATGTTGCCGCTGATGCATTTGTTAATTCAGCCATTACGGGAGCAAACGGCGGACTGGTGGTTCTTTCTGCTGATGACCCTTCTATGCACTCTTCTCAAAATGAACAGGATTCAAGGTTTTATGGTAAATTTTCAATGATGCCTATTATGGAGCCATCAAATCAGCAGGAAGCTTATAACATGACCCGCTATGCTTTTGAATTGTCTGAAAAGATGGGAACACCTGTTTTGCTTAGGGTAACAACCCGACTGGCTCATTCACGTGCGGGTGTTTTAAGAGAATCAATGGACAATCAGAATGACTTGCATTTACCTTCTGATTTAAAACAATTTATCCTTCTTCCGGCTATTGCCAGAAAAAGATATGATATGCTGCTTGGTAAACAGGAACTTTTTGAGGAAGCATCTGTTGACTCAGGGTATAATGTTCTTTTTGAGAAAGATGATAAGAAATTGGGTGTTATCGCATGTGGTATTGCTTTTAACTATCTGACAGAAAATCATCCTATCGAAACAATACCGCATTCAGTACTGAAGATTAGTCAGTATCCTGTGCCTAAAGCATTGGTGAATAAACTATATGAATCAGTGGATGAGATACTTGTTCTTGAAGAAGGTTACCCAATGATTGAGGAACAACTGAGAGGTCTCCTCAATAAAGGAAAAACCATAAAGGGTCGTATGGATGGCACAATCCCGATGGCTGGTGAGCTAAACCCAAGGAAAGTAGCAACATCTCTTGGTATTGAGTTCGAGCCTGGCCATGATCCATCAGATATTGTAAAAGCACGTCCGCCAAAATTATGCGACGGCTGTTCACATACTGACACATTCACAGCGCTTAATGAGGCTCTTAAGCCTTATGGTCCGGGTAGAGTATTCTCAGATATAGGATGTTATACCTTAAGTGCTTTAAAACCACTTGAGGCTATTAACTCGTGTGTTGATATGGGCGCATCTATTACCATGGCTATTGGTGCTTCTGATGCCGGACTATCCCCTGCAGTAGCAGCAATTGGTGATTCAACGTTTACACATTCAGGCATGACTGGTTTACTCGATGCAGTAAACACAAAAGCACCTATTACTGTAATTATTAATGATAATTCAACAACAGGTATGACAGGTGGTCAGAAATCTTCAGCTTTTGAAAAAGTGGAGAGTATTTGTAAGGGAGTGGGTGTTGAAGAAGAACATATCAGAATTATTAAGCCGCTTCGACGCAATCATGAAGAAAATGTAAAAGTTATTACTGAAGAGCTGGAATATAAAGGCGTTTCAGTTGTAATAGCACGCAGGGAATGTATCCAGACCCTTGGCAGAAGGATGAAAGTCAAGGCTATGAAGAAACGTGAATCAGCTAATTAAAACAGAAAAATGAAAAAAGATATAATACTTGCCGGTGTAGGCGGACAGGGAATTTTAACAATAGCAACAGTAATTGGCACTGCAGCTCTAAAAGAGGGATTGCAGCTAAAGCAGGCTGAAGTACATGGTATGAGTCAGCGTGGAGGCGATGTACAGTCGAACCTGCGTATTTCATCAGATATTATTGCCAGCGATCTTATCCCGGAAGGTAAGGCCGACCTTATTATCTCGGTTGAGCCCATGGAATCATTGCGCTATTTGAATATGCTGAACAAAAAAGAGGGATGGCTAATAACTAGTATTAATCCATTTATTAATATCCCTGATTACCCAGAGATAGAAGAGGTACTAAAACATGTTTGGTCGGTTCCGCGTAATGCAACTGTTGATGCAGAGCTGGTTGCCAAAGATGCAGGATCGGTAAAAGCAGCAAATATTGTAGTACTGGGAGCAGCATCACCTTATCTGGGACTTAAATATGAGTCACTTGAGAATGCTATTAAGATGATTTTTGCCAAGAAAGGAGATGACATTATAAATCTTAATCTAAAAGCATTGGAAGCAGGCAGGAGTTTGTCGAAAGTGAGGGAGTAGGGGGTTACATTCGAGCGAAAATGCGACTTTTGTGAAAATGAAACGGGGTTTTTCCTGAAATACTAGCGGGCGAAACCCCAACTTTGATCCTTGAATTTAACGGTTGGTGTATGAAGCGTTGGGTATCCATCTGGGTGTAGATTGATTGCGAAAGATAGAATGTAAGGTACGAGAGCTGCAGTGAGATAAACTCACTAAGCGTAGTTTCATCCGCCTTGGCGGAAGACACGTGCAACTACGCTCGCCTATTAAAAAAAACGATTAGAACAGTTACTGTGCAGAATTATATTTGCAATATTTGGGGGTTGTTTGAAACTACATCCTGAGGGGTCAATATCACCGGACCATGGGGTCAACATTACCGGATTATCCACCCCACGAAGCTGGTCTGCTATTGCCCAAAGGGTTTTACTTAATTTATGTTGTTCTGTTTGTGTCATCCTGTATTCTTTTTTGTCTGAATCAGGATTTTCCTGATTTAAGGATTTCCTGATTACTTTGTTTGGTGTATTTGGGGTTGTATATTTTTTTAAACTGTAAACTTTTGCCACCAAAATTGATTAGCAAGCCAATAGGCTTATCGTAGGCTACAACATAGTTTTTAGCTTGCGCCAGGTGCACATCTTCTAAGTTGATGAGTGCTTTTAGTTCGACAATTACCAAATCTTCCACCACAAAATCAGCGCGTCTTGTGCCTACTTCAATATCTTCATAGTAAATGGCATGTTCTTGTTCTCTGGCAAAAGAAATACCTGCATGCTCCAATTCAATAGCCAAACATCTCTGGTAAATGACTTCCTGAAATCCATTGCCCAGGGTATTATGTACTTTCATTGCACAACCATTTATTTTGTATGTCAGTTCATCTAAGGTCATAAACAATTATTTTTTTCCATCCTGTTAATATAAAATCTTGTACATCTTACTATCCTGTATTCTTTTTTGTCTGAATCAGGATTTCCCTGATTTAAGGATTTCCTGATTACTTTGTTTGGTGTATTTGGGGTTGTATATTTTTTTAAACTGTAAACTTTTGCCACCAAAATTGATTAGCAAGCCAATAGGCTTATCGTAGGCCACAACATAGTTTTTAGCTTGCTCCAGGTGCACATCTTCTAAGTTGATGAGTGCTTTTAGTTCGACAATTACCAAATCTTCCACCACAAAATCAGCGCGTCTTGTGCCTACTTCAATATCTTCATAGTAAATGGCATGTTCTTGTTCTCTGGCAAAAGAAATACCTGCATGCTCCAATTCAATAGCCAAACATCTCTGGTAAATGACTTCCTGAAATCCATTGCCCAGAGTATTATGTACTTTCATTGCACAACCATTTATTTTGTATGTCAGTTCATCTAAGGTCATAAACAATTATTTTTTTCCATCCTGTTAATATAAAATCTTGTACATCTCACTATCCTGTATTCTTTTTTGTCTGAATCAGGATTTTCCTGATTTAAGGATTTCCTGATTACTTTGTTTGGTGTATTTGGGGTTGTATATTTTTTTAAACTGTAAACTTTTGCCACCAAAATTGATTAGCAAGCCAATAGGCTTATCGTAGGCCACAACATAGTTTTTAGCTTGCTCCAGGTGCACATCTTCTAAGTTGATGAGTGCTTTTAGTTCGACAATTACCAAATCTTCCACCACAAAATCAGCGCGTCTTGTGCCTACTTCAATATCTTCATAGTAAATGGCATGTTCTTGTTCTCTGGCAAAAGAAATACCTGCATGCTCCAATTCAATAGCCAAACATCTCTGGTAAATGACTTCCTGAAATCCATTGCCCAGGGTATTATGTACTTTCATTGCACAACCATTTATTTTGTATGTCAGTTCATCTAAGGTCATAAACAATTATTTTTTTCCATCCTGTTAATATAAAATCTTGTACATCTTACTATCCTGTACACTATTATTTTTTCAAATCTTGTTCATCCTGTCATCCTGTAAATCCTGATTCAGACAATTTTTTCATTAACAACCCCCCACTGAGAGTAGTTTCATCCGCCTTGGCGGAAGACACGTGCAACTACGTTCGTCTATCAAAAAAACAATAAGAACAGTTATTATTCAGAATTATATTTACAGTATTTGGGTGTAGTTTGAAACTACATCCAGAGAGGGATAATCATTCAATAAAACAAGAAAACCCCTTAATAAGTGCATAGAATGCCGGGACGCTGGGTTTTGCAAGCTGCTTAGAATCCTATTTATTAGCAATAGTACCTTCTAATATTTTTTAATGAAATACTAAAAATTTGAATTCTTTATGAATTTTTCAAAGAAATATTTGCCTTCAATTTCACATTTGATAATATATAGACCATCGGTAAAAGAGGATATATTTATTTGACATTCTGTGTCAAATTTATGATTGAAAGAATGTATCAAATTACCTTTTACATCAAAGATTGTGAAGATGCAATATTTTGAAGAAGGTATTCTTAATTTAATATTAAGTTGATCTTTTACAGGGATAGGATAAATTAATAATTTAGGGTCATTTAGTTGTGTATTGGTTGAATTTGGTGTTTCATAATATAATTCATTGGAATACAATGTGTCATTCATATAATTTAAGGTTGAGAATTTATAGAATCCAGATTTCAATGGTTTAAGTTTTCTACCATTAGCATTTGAGATCAATGTATCATTGATATACCAGATATAATTATTTGAAACACTAGCAACAAATGTGTCATTAATAAACTTTAAAAGTGGTTCTGGCGAATAATCCATAAATGGAGCAGAATGATAGAACCTACTAGGTATGGAATAAATACTGTCCAATTTAACATCGTATATGGCTAATAATTTATCATAATCTGAGTTTGTGTATGGTATAATAAACCTTGAATTTAAATTATCGAATAGTGTAAAGTTTGGATAATCACTATAGCATGCATAACTTTTTGGCATTACGTGAAGTTTTTCAGTCAGTCCTGTAATAGGATTAATACTCACTATAAATGAGCTGTCATTTTTATGTTCTACTCCAAAAAAAGTATTTGTAACTAAATTTGCTGTTAAGTATACTGGCATATATATGTTTTCATAGACTTTTGTAGCAAAAGAGTTACTATCAATATTGATATATGTACGATATATATTCGGATCATCATTAATATCATAATAGTATAAGTAATCTCTAGTGTTAATATTATATGAATTTGGGTTTGAAAAATAAATTACTGAATCACATGTTTGTGTTGCTAATGTATTTAGTCTTTTATTCTCATCAACAGAATAAAACCTAATAGAGTCCCATCCTCTAAGCATGAGACTATTTGAAAAGAAATCATATTGAACATCCAATATAGACAAATTCTCTTCTGTTTCATACCGCAATGACCTTGATTTGTGTGGGATATCTATTGAGTATACTTCTGTTCTTAAGTAACCAGAACAATTACTTATTTCCCTAATGTAGTATATTATTTTCCTAAATGGATCGAACGTGAAATCTTGGAAGAAAAAATCCATAGGTGGTGATAATATAAAAAGTTCTTCATATTCCTGTGTCTCATAATTATATGATCCAATTGCACAGGAGTCTTGATTAATTTCATCAACTGTATAGATTGCTGGAACTTGACCGTTAGAGTCAAAAGTAACAATAACTAAAAAATGAAGCACTAAGATTGCTTTTAGAAACCGTAAATTTTTCATAATGTAAGATTTTGAGTTAATGATTTGTTGAACTAAATCCTTTCCGGGATAGCTTTTAAATATGATATAAAGATAAAAATTTCCACCATACGTATAATGATGAATTATTCACTTATAATTCAATATCATGCGAAAAAAGAAATCACTTACCATAGTAGCACGACTTAAAAATTCATAAAATAATTCAACCTCAGATCATCTATTAAAACAAGCAAAACCCTTAATAAGTGCATAGAAAACTGTGATGCAGTTCAACATGGACTCCAGCTTTTTTTTCCGAACCTGAAGCAAATGACCAATCAAATATTCATACGCATCTCCAAGGGTATCGGTGTCAGTGGAAAAATCCGCAATTCCTTCGGCAATTTTTTGAATGATGGTGCAAAGCTTTTTGTTTCGGTCGGTTGGTGTTTTTCCAAGTTTCTCAGAGTTTAAGTTAATTTCTGAAAACAAACCATGAAAGGAATTATCAAAGGATTCGGTTTCGATGTATTTAAAACTCTTCACCAAAGTTTCCAGCAATTCGCCGTCCTGGGTACGGGCAAGCTCGGCGATGTTGTTCCACAAGAATTCCGGTTTGATTACATAATGTACCTTTCGGCGCATTTGTTTCTCAAATTCAACAACATAATCCGGTTAATCTCTACCTAATTCCTTCTTGGCCGATTCCTCATAATTGGCAGATAAATACCTTAAAAAAAGAAACGAAAGCATATAATCACGGAAACCATCAGCATTCATTGCCCCACGAAGCTGATCTGCTATTGCCCAAAGGGTTTTACTTAATTTATGTTGTTCTATTTGTGTCATACTGTATTCTTTTTTGTCTGAATCAGGATTTTCCTGATTTAAGGATTTCCTGATTACTTTGTTTGGTGTATTTGGGGTTGTATATTTTTTTAAACTGTAAACTTTTGCCACCAAAATTGATTAGCAA
Source organism: Bacteroidales bacterium (assembly GCA_963676635.1). Lineage (GTDB taxonomy): Bacteria > Bacteroidota > Bacteroidia > Bacteroidales > F082. The sequence continues at coordinate 1,766,442 of OY781105.1, read as the reverse complement.
GCCAATAGGCTTATCGTAGGCCACAACATAGTTTTTAGCTTGCGCCAGGTGCACATCTTCTAAGTTGATGAGTGCTTTTAGTTAGACAATTACCAAATCTTCCACCACAAAATCAGCGCGTCTTGTGCCTACTTCAATATCTTCATAGTAAATGGCATTTTCTTGTTCTCTGGCAAAAGAAATACCTGCATGCTCCAATTCAATAGCCAAACATCTCTGGTAAATGACTTCCTGAAATCCATTGCCCAGGGTATTATGTACTTTCATTGCACAACCATTTATTTTGTATGTCAGTTCATCTAAGGTCATAAACAATTATTTTTTTCCATCCTGTTAATATAAAATCTTGTACATCTTACTATCCTGTACACTATTATTTTTTCAAATCCTGTTCATCCTGTCATCCTGTAAATCCTGATTCAGACAATTTTTTCATTAACCCCTACTGAGCGTAGTTTCATCCGTCTTGGCGGAAGACAGGTGCAACTACGCTCGCCTATCAAAAAAAAAGAACAGTTACTATGCAGAACTATATTTACAATATCTGAGTATAGTTGCAATCTGCACTCACTTCTGTTTCACTTCATCCACAGCTCCGCCCCCTCAGTCACACGCAACTTGTACAACATCCTGCTACACAACCCTATACCAAAACCAAAAAAAAGCAATAAATTACCTCAATTACTACTTAAAATATGTGTGATAGTATCTTAGCAAGTCCTGTTTTTTTAGTTTCAATAATTAATGAGTTTCAAATATAGAAAAAATATTTATATGAATGGTGAATAGTGAATAGTGAGTGGTGAATGGTAAGCTGCGCGTTTTTCCGGGCTGATGACTCCACTCATCCGCCTGAGTCGGACACGGACACCACTCACTACTCACTATTCACCACTCACCACACAACAGGCCAGGGGAGAGGGATGGAGTTTGTGTTGGTGGTGACTTGATTTATATTCGTCAGAGGTGTTAAACTAAAAATGCTGTACTTAATACGTCAAAGATGCAATCTAAGATGCTATGCATTCGTGACCCCCTTAATAGTAAACAAGATGTGAGTCAAATGCTGTGCATTCGCGAACTCCTAAATAATAGACAAGATGTGAGTCAATCCAATTTACAGCAAATTTATCTATGCTTTCAGGCATGATAAATTGATACTCAATGCGTCAGTGATACATTTTGAAATGCTTTTCAGTCACAATTTCAAAAAAATATAAAGTTTGTAATTCAAGTCGATTTATAGACATGAAATCTATGCTTTCAGGCATAGATAAGTTGTATCCTTAATACGACAAAGGTACCATCTAAGATGCTGTAATTGTGCACAAATATTATTGTGAGTCCAGCGCTATGCATAGCCAAATAATCTCTGTTTTCAGACATAGCTAAACTTTTTTTTCAATACGTCAAAGAACAATTTAAAATCCTGTGGATTTGCGAACTTCTCCCGCTACTACAGCCTCCATTCTCATACAAATCCATACAAACAAGACTTAAAGTACGATTTAATCATCCAGGAGCGTTAAGTGTGCTCGTCTATGCCACAGGACTCATAATCCCTCAGGTAGCAAGGCATAGTAAATAAACAGCGAATTCTCTTTCTTAAGCATCTTGTAATCTCTTTTCTAATGTTCAATGGATTAATGACCAATCCCTCAGGATCTTCTGCGGGAGACAGGGGCATAATCAATGAATGCTCACTCTCAGACAAGGAACTTACAGCAGATTTCAAGATGTTTGTTAAAGTTTTAGCAACTAAATATACTGCAATGAATACGGCGATTAACAAAATAAATGCTGTACGATTAATTGAGTATTGTTCGTTTGTCATAATAGGTTAATGCTTAGATTATGACGTAAAGATACGTAATTTTTTGATTGATTATACATAATATCAAGGCAATGTCTGTTATTGTCTGCTATTGTCTGTTATTGTCCACCATATTCTAAATTATTCTGATAAAGCAAGTATTAATGTAGGGTTATACCTTTTTGCTCAAATAATACGCTAAACAAGGAGATTTTTGGGAAATAATTTGGAAATGCGACTTCCTTTCTGACGATAAAAGAGAAGAAATACTTATTATTGAAAATAAATATGCGAAAACACGAAAATAAACCGGGTAAGTGGGTTATCAGTAATATTAAAAGAAACCACTGAATTGCAGTATGCACATAATCAAATACAAACGGGCTTTATTCCATTATAAACACACTCAAAAAACGCCATAATTACTCTTAAAAATCCAGTGTAGTTCAAACTACACTAAACTACACTAAGCTACACTAAGCTACACTAAACATGACTAAAAAGTGATATTTGTCACATATTATGTTGCGATAACGCAATTTGTTCAGAAAGAGTTTTTAAACGCATATGGTTGCATGAAATCAATGGAAATTTGATGTAAATACCTTAAAGAGCTATATATCAGATGTAAACAGTGTAATTATCAAAAAATTGTAGTGTAGGTTAGTGTAGTTTTAGTGTAGTTTGAAAAGGCCAAACTACACTGGATTTGTCGCTGATAAACAAATCATTACAAAGTTTAGTGTAGTTAGTGTAGTTTTTTTTCTAAAAGTATTTTTGAAAAAAGTAAATATATAAATAACATAGTGCGACCTACACTAACTACACTAAACTATTTTTTTATTGTTAAAATAATGATTTATGTTAAAGTTAATGTTAAAAGTTCAAAGTTGGGGTTTAAGGAAAACCCGGTATTTTTCATTCTTTTGGTGAATAGTGAACTGTGTCCGCCTACCGGCGGATGGTGAGCTGCGCATATTTTTCACCTTGTCACTTTGTCCCCTTGTCCCCTTGTCACTTTCTTTTGGTGAATGGTGAATAGTGAATAGTGAGCTGTGTCCGCCTACCGGCGGATGGTAAGCAGAGCGTTTTTCTCACTTTGTCCCTTCGTTCCCTTCAGTCCCTAAAGTCTCTTCAGTCCCTAAAGTCTCTTCAGTCATTTTTCATTATTCATTTCTTACCCCTTGTCCCTAATTACAAGCGCATGGAGCAATCATTGGAAGCGCTTTGGTTAGTCGTTTTATGCTCATCCGTACCCCAATTCATGAGCACGCACGACTTGTCCGATGAGCTTGTATTTTTAGTCGATAAGCTTGTTTTTTGAGAAATTGTATTTTCTTAAAAAAATATCATCATCATAAAAGGAAATTGTAAAAACAGTACCATTACTTTGGAACTTTTTCGTATATTTACAGCTTAAAATCCAGGAAGATTAACCATAAACTCACTAAGTTTTTGTTAAGTCCGGACAAGCTTTTTCGTAGTAGAAGAGTGATTCTGATAGCAGCATAACTCTTAGGTATGCTACTTTTTAGTACTTATGCTAAAGGCAGTCCGATTATTCCGGAAGCTAAAATATTGACTATAATTATTACAAATGAATGAATACAGATGGTCTGCATTGGCAGACCGGATCATAAACAGGTTACATAAGCACATTTTTGTTGCATATGCTGTGTTATGTTTTCCGGGGATAGCTTATAAGTGTTTCCTGGTGCAGAGACTATATTCAGCTTCTATTGTTCTACGTCATTTAAATAGGATTAATGTTACAAATCCGGATAAATATCTGGAATACATGAAATTAAAACCTCCGTAAGTATTTGTAATGTAGTGATATACTATCTTATAATGCGAAGAAACTCACAGTAATCTATAAATATTGTTTGTGATATTTCAAAATTCAATACCAAACATTTGTACATAGAAATACAGTCTTACTTTTATTAAATTCGTTATTCTTTCGATGATGCATCATACACCTGATGTTTAGATGAGAGAGGTGTAGTCTGAATAATTATACTCTGTCCGTAATTGGGATTTTGTTGCATGGTGAGCAATAGTTCAGGTTGGTAATTAACTAGTCTCCAAAAGCGCTTGTGATACAAAAAATTATCACTTGTGGGAGCAATCGTTATCACAAAAGGAAATGATCAACGACACAAGTGAAAATGATCAATTACACCTGTGATAATGGTTGGTGGGAGAGGTGAAAATGCGACTTTGCGAAAATACGACTTTGCGAGGTAGCGACTGGAGGTACCTGTGTACCTATAGAGAAAAGCTCTGCTAACTGCTTATTGCTCACTGATTACTTACTGTCTTGAACAAGATTAAACAGATTTACAAGAAGACAGGATTCCGGAAAGGGGTGTCTATTTGGATTTGCCATAAAGCAGGAGAGTACAAAGCTTAGCTTAGAATTCAACCACCCATGCCACAAAGAATCCTGTTAATCCTAAAATCCTTAAATCCTGTTCAGAAATTGTTATAACACGAGTCGCTAGATTCGCGCAAATTGTATTTATAGGAAATCGATAAATTCGCTTACGCTTATTTTGCTCAAAGCCGCAAGGAATCACCCACCCCTAAAGGACTGGGTTACTGGCGTATTGCTGATGTTCTGGTATTTTTCTGGCTTCAACCAACCTTAAGGATGGTTTTGTGGGTAATATTTTAAAACCTGGCAGGTTCCTGAATTCCAAACAACCCACAATGTTCCAATAACCACTCATCCGTATCTACATAATTAGTCAGAACTACCGGAGTTGGGAACGGCGGGCCTCTTTTGGTTAAGTGGATTTTTAGAAGTGTAGCGTTAGAGAAATGGAGAAGCTCCGAGGAACGAGGAGATCACTCCATTGAACTTACGCTACGCGATAAAAATATGCTTAAGCAGAAGAAGCCCATGATTTTTTGTTTACTTTTTTATCAAGAACTGCGAAGCAATCATGAACTCCAATAAAAATATACAAGCTGTGAGTAAAAAACGTAAAAGCCTTGCGGCTTGAGCAAAAATTGCTTATGCAATTTTATCGATTCCCTATAAATAAATTAAAAAGCACCTGAGTGCTCTTATATTTGGGGTTTATTATCGCTACCTGATCCCCAGGAGATCCCTCCTCCTTCGTCGTTCGGCATGAACTGTGCTAAAAAGCAAGATTTTTTTGATAATTTTTTTCATAACTTGATAAATTAGATCCAATCGCAAAAGCTTGCCTAAGTAATTTGTTAGCAATTGCAATTTTTATTACTCTTTCAGGTTTACCTTTTAACTTGAGTCTATCATACATTTGTTTGCATTGTAAATTCCTTGTCTTGGCTGTCCAGGAGCATATATATAGTAGTTTCCTAAGGTGCCTGTTACCCATTTTGGTGATATGGCCTTTACCCTTGATGCTAGAGCCTGACTCAAATATTCTGGGAGCTAATCCGACATATGATGCGAACTTTTTAACATCATCAAACTTGTTAAAGTTATTGGTAATTGCAATAAACATCAATGCAGTTTTTGGCCCAATGCCTGGTATTGACCTTAATGCATCATATGTTTGTTTGTAATGTTGTTCAACAATTTCCAGCATATGATCTTCAAGCTTTTTGATCTTTCTTTCAATAATTTTAATTAAAGCTCTTAGTTCTTTTGCGATCAGTTTGTCAATATTGGGAACAACAGAAAATGCTTCTAATTGATTACTTATCATTGTTCTTTGCTTAAGCAATAACTCTATGGCAGTATTAGCCTGGACTAAAGCATTAATATTATCTTCATTAGGTTCCCATATATCAGGCCTTTCAGACTGTCCATAAAGAGCTATCATTTTTGCATCCTTTTTATCAGTCTTTGCCTTAACCATTCTCATCCTCACAAAGTGCTTTATCTGTAGAGGATTAACCACAGACACATCAATTCTTTTACTATGCAAATATGTGGCAAGTTGGAGATAATAGGGTCCAGTAGCTTCCATCACGCAATGATCCTGTTGATTAATGATTGACAGAAAAGATTTAAATCCTTTCATGCTGTTTTTAAACTTACAATGAGTGAAAACGTCATCTTTTTCTTGAAAACTTACATCAAAACTTGATTTTGATATGTCAATTCCTATAACTTTGCTCATAACACAATTTTTTGATCGGAAGGAAAAACTACTGGAACTTATCAATCCTAAATACAGGCTTTTTGCCTAATGAACTGTCCAAGTTTTAGTAGAAGGAGAAAGGGGCTAGCATGCCGAACTGGTTTTAATACCGAATGACAGGTAATAGTCTTATTCTTTCTCCATTCCTTCTGATTGTTAATATTAATTTATCAACTTAAAAATAATACTAAAAATATTTTATTTGCAAACATAGGATGACAGCCTTTTTTTTTATTTTATTTGACAGAACCACTCATTAGGGTTTTTGAATTTCAGGAATCAGTCATAATTTCAATCATCACCCACAAAACAACCCTTAAGGGTTTGTTGATGCCAGGAGCATAGGTGAATATCAGAAATACACCAGTAACCCAGTCCTTTAGGGGTGGGTGATTGCAAGGCAGCTTTGAGCAAAAGCACCTGAATACCTAAAACAAAACGCTCTGATCACTGCTCACTGATTACTGATTACTGATCACTGCTTACTGTTCACCTCTCACCTCTCATTTCTCACTCTCACTTCCCGCACAACATTAAAATTTTTTGTACTTTTATCCCAAAATGAACTGTTTTAAAATGAAAAGCTTATTAAAAAACAAATTCCGGATAATAATACTTTTTTCATTATTGGCATTGCCCATATTATCTTTTTCCCAGGGAAAAGAAGCCAACATTTGGTATTTTGGTGCATATGCGGGTGTTGATTTTAACGCAGGAAGCCCACCTGACTCGCTTACCGATAGTCAAATGCTCTGTGACAGCCAAAGAGGTTCAGCGAGTATCGCTGATAGTATGGGTAATTTATTGTTTTATACCAATGGGCGAGAAGTTTGGAATAGAAACCATACTATTATGCCTAATGCCAATGATATTGGCTGTGTTTCAACACAAGGAGCTATTATTATTCCTAAGGATAAGGTTGCAGGCCTTTATTATATTTTTAACTTTGGATATAATCCAAATAGTATGGAATTTAATTTTACCTATTCAATTATTGATATGAATCTTGATAATGGCAATGGAGATGCTGTTACGGGGTCAATCGAATTACTTTTAGTTGATAACACATCATGGCACATTAGTGCTGTTAAACATGCCAATTATAATGATTTTTGGGTTGTTTGTCATGGTTATAACAATAATTATTATTATTCTTTTTTAGTTACAAAAGACAGTATTTATCCCCCTGTTGAAAGTTATACAAATTCAAGTTTTACAAGTGTAGAGGGATATATGAAGATTTCACCAAATGGAAAAAAAATTGCGGCTGCTTTATATCGTGGGGGAGATTCGTTTTTCGAGCTACTGGATTTTAATAATGAAACAGGTGATGTAAGTGATATGAACTATGTTAGTCAAGATGGGATTTTTAAAGGAGTTGAATTTTCACCTGATAACACAAAATTATATGTTAATGGTTCACATATGTTATACCAATACGACCTGGAAGCCGGATCACCACTACAGATTCTCGAATCAGGTGTTAATATTGCCATTAGCGGGGAAGGTGCACTGCAATTGGGACCAGATGGTATTATTTATTGCGTTGTACCGGAAAGCGGACATGAATTTTACCTTAGTGTTATAAATAATCCAAATTTAAAAGCCCCTGCATGCAGTTTTCAATGGGATGCTATTGATCTTCATCCTAATCTTACAAATAATAGTCTACCTACTTTTATCCAGTCCTACCTCAACGATCCCAACTTTAGCTGGCAGAATACCTGTTTTGGAGAGACAACCTTATTTACCATTGATGATGTTAACGGAGTTGACTCGGTTTTCTGGAATTTTGGAGATTTTGGGTCTTATCCCAATAACACTTCAACACTTTTTATGCCCACGCATGTGTTCTCGCAGGCAGATACTTTTAATGTTACACTTACTGTTTATAGCGGGCTTATTGAGAAGCAGGTTACCAAACAAGTTGTTGTATATCCTTCACCACAACCCAATCTTGGCAGCGACACCCTTTTATGCAGCACTCCTTTCTCCATTGAATTGGATGCTACCTGTAATGCCGTTTCATATGTATGGCATGATATGTTTGGAGTAACAACCCCGCAAATTACTGTTAGCGACACAGGAACATACATTGTTACAGCCACCAACAGCGAAGGCTGCTCCGGTACCGATAGCATAGCAATAGAGCTCACTCCACAGCCTGTTGTTGATATATCAAACCTTGTTATCACCAATGCAGGGTGTGGGTTGCAAAACGGTGAAATTACCGGTATACAGGTAACAGTTAGCACAACGTTGCTGTATACGTGGATAGACCAGTATAATGATACCATTGGGCACACTTTGGATATCACAGGGCTTGGCGCAGGCACATACACGCTTATGGCATTCAATAGCAATGGATGCGATCATAACCTTGGAGATTATATTGTTGACGACAACGGCAGCTTAACCATTAATTCGGTTACTTTTTCCGATGATCATTGTAATTTATCATCAGGGGAGATAATAATTGATGAGTCAAACACAGGGAATATATTCTATAGTATTTACGGCGACTCTGCATGGGTACAGAACAGCGGCGTATTCACCGGTGTTACTTCCGGAGATTACTTAGTTGCCATTAAAGACAACTTAGGCTGCATTGAATTCTATAATGGAAATCCTGTTGTTATTAACAATATAGGCGGTCCACAGGTAAGCTCGGTAAGCATTACTCCCGATGTCAATAATCTATCGACCGGGAGTATTGGTATTGCAGCAGCAGGAACAGGTGATATTTCATATTCCATATACAGTGGCAGCAACCCACAAATTAACAATGGGCTGTTTACCAACCTTTCAGCGGGGTTGTACAACTGTTATGTTAGCGATACTTTTGGCTGCGACACCTCCTTTACTGCATATGTTCCTCAGAATGCCACCGACACACTGCTTGCCATCAGCGGGTTTGGCAACTCATGCGAGGGAGAGGCTGCTGTTATTCCTTTACAGCTGGTAAATTTTAACGATGTGTACAGTTTCAATGTAAACCTTAACTACGATGTAAATATTGTTATCTGCGATGGCTACCAGAAGCTTAACCCCTTACTCGAAGATGGGTTTACTGCTTATGTGTCAACCTCAACAGGTGAGGTACATCTGCAATGGCAGGGAACATCCCCTTTGACGATCGCTGATGATGCTACCATGTGTGAGCTTATCTTCAGAGGTCTTGGAGAAGGCATTTCTCCTGTTAACTGGGAATCAGGACCGGCACAAAGTGCTTTTTATGATATCAATCACGATCCTATTAACGCAAGTTATTTCAAAGGTGAGATAGAAGTATACAGCAATCCGGATATTGCTTCACAGCCACAAGCATATCTGTGCTCCGGTGAAAGCCTTAATATCGATCCTGAGGTATCTGGTGGCAATGGCACTATCAATTACCTGTGGTCGGGTCCTGATGGTTTTGCTTCCGACAATAAGCAGGTTAATATTGCGTCAATATCAACGGAAGAATCAGGAACTTATATTCTGAGTGTAGAAGATTCGATGACATGCAGCAACACTCAAAGTTTTATGGTTAATGTTTACGCCTCGCCACAGATAGCCTTTGCTGCTTACGACACCTTGTGGATGGAACCGGGAGATATTCTTGAAGCTGGCACCAACTATGCATACCTCTATTCATGGAACACTGGTGAAACAACACCTGCTATTACTATCGATACATGTGGTACATATAGCGTGGAAGTCGTGTCTCCTGAAAACTGCTCGTCGCAGAAATCGGTGATGATACTTTGGGACGGCATACCATTTTACATTCCTAACGCTTTCACTCCTGATGGCGATGGCCTTAATGATGTTTTCAACATAATCCCCAAATACGACTACATAAGAGATTTTCGTCTAACCATCTTTAATCGGTGGGGACAGCAAATATTCACCACCCGCGACTACAACAAAGGCTGGGACGGCACTTTTAAAGGCAGCCCTTGTATGGTGGGAGCATATATCTACAAAGTTACCTACAGCGAATTCAGCTCCCCCGGGGCGAAGTCTGTTGAAGGTAGTGTTGTTGTGGTTAGGTAAGTATTGGAACATTGTGGGTTGTTTGGGGTATTCAGCACGATTAAAAACCATCCCCTTTAGGGACACCCCTGTGTGGGTGTCCGCTTTGAGGTTCCAGTAGTCCCTCAAACCTCAAGCAGATGTAACTACTCTTTACCAAAAATCAAATTAACCCACAACACTAATTATTCAATAATATATTATCTTTACGACGCATTAGGACGTAAGCTGCGAAAGCAAACCTAGGCTGATGGCACACTAAATAGCACAATTGATTATATGGGTAATTTTGTTTACAATAGTAATGAATTTGACTTTGCTAACTACCGAAGGAAGGGTAATGCTAAAAATTGATATAATTATGCATAATAATAGTTTTAATTTTTTATACGATACGAGGAGCTAAGTTACACCTGTCTCCGCTAAGGCGGATAAAACTGCTCTCTGTGGGGGGTGGCTAATGTGAAATTCAATAGTGATTTAACTAACTCAACAATATTGATGTTAACATTAATGAACTATTGAAAAATTAAATTTAATATTAAAGGTTTAGGAATATGAAAGAAAATAAATCTCAAATAGTTATATATCAAACTTCTGATGGTTTAACCAAAATTGATGTGCGACTGGAAGAAGAAACCGTTTGGCTTTCTCAGGCACAAATGGGAGAACTTTTTCAGAAAGAACGTTCGGTGATTACAAAACATATAAATAACGTTTTTAAAGAGGGCGAGTTGGACGAAGAAAAGGTATGTGCAAATTTTGCACATACCACTCAACATGGCGCTATTAAAGGAAAAACACAAATTAAAAACATAAAATTTTACAATCTCGATGTAATTATTTCAGTGGGTTATAGGGTAAAAAGCCATCAGGGAACAAAATTCCGCCAGTGGGCAACCGCACGTTTAAAAGAATACATTGTGAAAGGCTTTACTATGAACGATGATTTATTAAAACAAGCTGGTGGCGGAAATTACTTCGATGAATTACTGGCACGTATCCGTGATATTCGTTCGTCGGAAAAAGTGTTTTGGCGAAAAGTGCTCGATATTTATGCAACTAGTCTCGACTATGACCCATCGCTGGAAATGTCAATATTGTTTTTTAAAACCGTACAAAATAAAATGCATTGGGCAGCACACGGACACACCGCTGCCGAAATTATTTACAAAAGGGTAGATTCGGGCTTACCTCACTTGGGCTTGAGCAATTATAAAGGAATGAAACCAACAAAACAGGAAGCAGCAATCGCAAAAAATTACCTCAATGAAAACGAACTTGATATTTTAAACCGGATTGTAACTGCATACCTCGAACTGGCCGAAATTCAGGCACTCAACCAGAAACCAATGTACATGAAAGACTGGATTGAGCAACTTGACACATTCCTTAAAATGACAAGAACGGAAATACTGAACCATGCTGGGAAAATCAGTCACGAACAAGCTCTGCAAAAAGCGCATGCAGAATATGAGAAATATAAGGAGTTAACGAAAAATGAATTGTCGGAAGTTGAAAAACATTTTCTGGAGCAAATAACCGACACAACGAAAAAACTGAAAAACAAAAGCAGGAAAGAATGATGCAAACGAATGCTATCACGCAGTAGTAAGGCACACATAGAGGGAGGCTAAATTATTCGTAAATCAAAGCCCACAAAAACAGGCCAGGCTTTCAGCCTTAATACGTACTTCGACATGGTCATAGGGCTTCCGCCCTATGCCATTACAGGACGCCCTTTCAGGGCTACAAAGTTCAAAGGTTTAAAAGTTTAAAAGTTGAAAAGTTCGGAAGAATTTCATGATGACACAGTTAATTGAACAGACCACCTATACTACAAAGAATCCTGTCAATCCTATAATCCTTAAATCCTGTTCAGACAATTAAAATGCGACTTTGCAAGGGGGATGGCAATGGGATTTAAATATTCAGAAATCAGTCACAATTTCAAGCATTACCCACAAAACAACCCTTGAGGGTTTGTTGATGCCAGAAGAAAACCAGAATTTCAGCAATACACCAGTAACCCTGCTCTTTAGGGCTGGGTGATTGCAAGGCGGCTTTGAGCAAAAGCACCTGGGTGCTTTTATATTTGGGGTTTATTATCGCTACCTGATCCTTGGGAGATCCCTCCTCCTTCGTCGTTCGGCATGACAGCCATTTTTTTGTTTTACATGACTAAACCCAGAGAGGGGTATTTTTCATTATTCATTATTCATTATTCATTATTCATTATTCATTCTCCATTCTCCTCCTTCGTCGTTCGGGAGGACAGCCTTTTTTTTAGTTTATATGCCTGAACCACGCGGTGGGTTGTTTAAGATATTCAGTACTATCAAAAACCACCCCCACACTAAATCAAGAAATCATATAATCAGGCAAATCAAGATTCAGACAATAAATGCGAAGAGGCGAAAATGGGGACAGAAGAGACAGAAGGGACTGAAGAGACTGAAGAGACTGAAGAGACTGAAGGGAACGAAGGGACTTAAGAGACTTGGGGACTGGGCGTAAATGCGAAAAGGCGACTTTGCGACTTTGCTAGAGAGCGAGATAGCTACTGAAGCACCCGAGTACTTATAGAAAAATGCTCTGCTTACTGATCACTCATTACTCATTACTGATCTCTGCTTACTGTCTTGAACAAGATTAAACAGATTTACAAGAAGACAGGATTTTGGAAAGGGGTAATTTTGAGACTTTGCACAGTGCAAAAAATAACAAAGCTTAGCTTAGAATTCAACCACCTATACCACAATGAATCCTGTTAATCCTTAAATCCTGAAATCCTGTTCAGACAATAAAAATGTGACTTTTGTGAAAATGAAACGGGGTTTTTCCTGAATTACTAGCGGGCGAAACCCCAACTTTGATACTCGTTCTTAAAGAAATTACCTCTGAAGAGCTGCAATAGCCTTCAACAAGCCTTCTGCCTTTTCTGTATTGTCGTTTTCATGGAATACAGTCTCAAGTTCCTTCATAAATAATGTTAGCACAGTAGCATTTGTGGCTGGCATAAAGTATTTGGGCTTAAGCTTTAAATCCATTTGTCCGCAATAATGTTTAACCTCATTATGAGTAAAAACGTTACCCACATTTGCCGGGTTTATATAAAACAAAACATCATCGCCAGAATAGCTATCTGATTTCTTTATTGCTGTGTTATCATCCATGTAAACAGAAATAAAATTGCCGGGCAAATCAACGCCAAACACAGGTATCCCAAGAGTTTGTGATACAGACTGATATAAAATCCCAAGACTAAAACTGTTTCCTTTATGCTTGTCAAAAAGAGTTGAGCAATAAAAATCTTCAGGAATTATTGGTGGAATAACATTATTCTTGAAATTATGTACTATATAAAACACATGATTTAGTACCTTAACTTTTTCTAATGCTGTAAGATCTTCATTAATTTCAAGCCATACCTCTTTAACAATTCTGTCAAACAACGAATTATATTTCTCCTCATCAAAACCAGGTACAAGATAGTGCATAACAATCATGTAACCCTTAAATAAGCTAATGCTGCCCTCATCAACCCATTCTTTAAGGTTTACCTCCAGCTCATTTACACGTATTTCGTCTATTAACGACTCAATTCTGCTTGATTCATTATCACCCAGATTATTTACCCAGGCTTCTTCCAGCACTGGCAAAGCCTCTTCACCATATGCAATCACCTTATGCCTGATTTGTGTGAAGATATCATCATTTGGCTCATCTATCATACTCACCAATGCATCAAGCTCACGTTTGTTCTCTATATTTAACATTTTGTTTACAATAAAGCAACAATAAAATTAGACATTAATAGAGTAATTTATTATTGTAGCTTAAGAATTTAATCACAGTAAATTGTTAGTAAACATGATGGTAGTATCTGATACAATTATTTGTATAAGAGATTGATATGTGGATTTGCGACTGTCCGTATGCTCAGCCACACGGACACGAAGGGCAAAGTGCCAATATTCGAAGGGGCGAAAATGCGATGGGGTTTTCCTTAAATCCCCCAACCTTGAAACTTATATATTGAACTTAAATCACTTTCACGAGAAAGTAATTTTTCTTACCTTTTTGAACAAGAATATATTTATCATTAAGTAAACTTGTGTTATCTATTACAAAGCTTTCGTTGATTTTAGCTTTGTTAATGGCAACAGCGTTATCTTTAAGCATTCTACGAGCCTCACCATTAGATTTAAAAGCCCCGGCTTTTGCTGACAGAAAATCCAGAATACCAATTCCGGCATCAAATTCATCACGCCCTACTTCTGATTGAGGGACTCCTTTAAAAACACTCAATAGTGTTTTTTCATCAAGTTTACGTAACATATCAGTAGTTCCCTTGCCGAATAATATCTGTGAAGCTTCAACAGCAGCGTTATAAGCATCCTCAGAATGAACCCTGCAAGTAATATCCTTTGCCAGCTCTCCCTGAAGTAACCTGCGATGTGGTTCTTCGCGATGCTTTTCAATGATATCATTAACCTCATCCTGTGAAAGAAGAGTAAATATTTTAATATATTTCTCAGCATCTTCATCACTAACATTCAGCCAGAACTGGTAAAACTCATAAGGAGATGTTTTTTCAGGATCAAGCCAAACATTACCGCTTTCCGTTTTGCCGAATTTTGAGCCATCAGCTTTGGTAATCAACGGACAGGTGATAGCGTAGGCATTATGCTCATGGCCCAGCTTACGACGAATCAATTCAGAACCGGTAATAATATTACCCCACTGGTCGCTTCCTCCCATTTGAAGTTTACACCCATTGTTTTGGTACAGATGCAGAAAATCATTTCCCTGCACAAGCTGGTAAGAAAATTCGGTAAACGACATACCAGCTTTGCTATCAGCACTGATACGTTTCTTAACAGAATCCTTAGCCATCATATAATTAACAGTAATATGCTTGCCGATATCACGGATAAATTCAAGAAAGCTAAACTCCTTCATCCAGTCGTAGTTATTTACAAGAATTGCAGAGTTCCCTGAATCACCAAAATCGAGAAATTTAGCAAGTTGTTTTTTTAGTCCGTTTTCGTTGGCACGAAGAATTTCCTCTGACAGAAGATTCCTTTCCTGAGATTTCCCGGAAGGGTCGCCAATCATTCCCGTAGCACCACCTACCAGTGCAATAGGACGATGCCCTGCTCTCTGCAAATGCACAAGCATCATTACACCAACAAGGTGGCCGATATGCAATGAATCAGCTGTTGGATCAATACCTACATAACCGGAAGTCATTTCTTTCATTAGCTGTTCTTCCGTTTCCGGTGTCATATCATGTATCATACCCCTCCAGCGGAGCTCTTCAACAAAGTTTGTCATCATACCAATATTAAAATTTGCGCAAAGATAGGACTTTTAAGAAAAATGACCGGGCAAATAAGTAATTGTGGATATATTATTCAAAAAGAAAATAATGTTTCTTACAATTATGCGTTAGTTCATAGTAAACGGTAAATTGGTTTATTTTTGCGCCAATGCATAAAAAGTTTTTAAAGAATCTTGGGCTACTGCTTTTTCTTAACCTTCTGGTAAAGCCATTTTGGATACTTGGTATTGACAGACAGGTTCAGAACGTTGTTGGTGTTGAAGATTACGGGCTGTATTTTACCATCTTCAATTTCGGATATCTTTTTTATATATTCCTGGATCTGGGTATAACAAATTTCAATAACCGAAATATCTCTCAAAACAATCAGCTACTTAACAAACATCTGGCAGGCATAAGTATGCTTAAGCTGATATTGGGCATATTCTATACTATCATAATTTTTATAATTGGTGTTGTAGTGATGGAATACAGGGGCCACGAATTATATCTGCTTGCATGGATAGGATTTAACCAGTTCCTGCTATCATTTATTTTATATCTGAGGTCAAATATCTCAGGATTATTACTGTTTAAAACAGATAGTTTCCTGTCAATACTGGATCGAACTTTAATGATATTAATATGTGGTCTCCTGCTTTGGTTTAACTGGTTTGATGGTAAATTTAATATTGATTGGTTTGTATACTCACAAACAGCAGCATATCTGATAACACTTGTTATCGCTGCAATTGCTGTTATTAATAAGTCGGGGCGTATTAAGCTTAACTGGAATAAGCCTTTCTTTATAATGATAATTAAGAAAAGCATCCCCTTTGCTTTGCTGGTATTATTAATGAGTTTCTATAATAGAATTGATCCGGTCATAATCCAGAGAATACTACCGGAACCAACAGGAGATGAGCAGGCAGGTGTTTATGCTATGGGATTCAGACTTCTGGATGCAGGGCAGAACTTTGCATTTCTTTTCTCAGTGCTTTTGTTACCTCTCTTTGCAAAGATGATAAGCATTAAGCAATCGGTAAACAATCTTATAAAACTTTCATTCTCAATAATTATCTCAGGTTCACTGGTAATTGCATTAACAACACAGTTCTTTGCAGAAGATATTATGAGATTAATGTACACAATAAACAAAGGAGAAACTCAAATCCATTTTGATATGCGTATTGATCAGGCGGCCATAATTTTGCGTTTGCTTATGTTTAGTTTTGTTGGAATATGTTCTAATTATATATTCGGTACTTTGCTTACTGCAAATAACAACCTTAAATACCTTAATATAGTTGCTTTGGGAGGCTTGCTAATAAATATAACCCTAAATTTTATTCTGATACCTGAACTGCAGAGTGTGGGATCTGCCATAGCAAGTATATCAACACAAATAACAACAGCAGTAGTACAGTTAATACTGGCTGTATCCATTTTTAAGTTGAAAACAAATTATAAGCTTATTGCCAGAATATCAGCACTTATAATTCTAATGGTGTTGACTGGAATTGTTTTAACAACATATACGGGTTTATCGTGGCATATTTCGATAGTTATAATGCTTGGAACCGGACTGATGTTTACTTTTTTACTGAGGCTGGTTAATATTGCTGAGTTTGTTTCAATTATTAAGAATGAAAATTAAGAGTATTTGTTTTATTAAAGATCAGGCTTTAATTAGAATATATTTACAATACAGAGAGATTATTATGTTGACTGATGCTTAATTTTTCTTATTTTTGACGGCTAAATTATAGAATTGGATGAATTTTAAATACAAGAATCATAGACCATTTTTATCAGGGGTTCTGATGCAGGTTGTTTATGGTTACCGCAAACATCTGGCTATTATAGGTATTCTGGCAATTATTGCATCAGCAATTTTCTCAGGACCTTATTTTATTACCCCATTGTTCAAGTCGACAGTTATTTTGTATCCAACTGCCAGTAATTCAATTTCCAAAGTGTTGCTAAATGATAACTTTAACAACAATAAAGACATACTTGAGTTTGGAGAAATTGAACAGACAGAACAGATGTTACAGGTATTAAACTCCAATAAAATCAGAGATAGAATCATTGATAAGTTCAATTTATTGTCGCATTACGGAATAAACCCTGATTCCAGATTTAAAATGACGCAGCTTCACAAAGACTATGAAAGCAATTTCCGTTTTCGTCGTACAGAATATATGGCTGTAAAAATTACTGTTCTGGATAAAGATCCTGTGCTTGCAGCTGCAATGGCAAATGATGTTGCTGAGTTAGTAGACTCAACAATAAACGACATGCAGAAAAAAATTGCCATAAAAGCTTTCTCAATCGTTGAAAAAGAATACCTCAAACTAAAAGAAGAAATAAAATCAAAGGAAGATTCACTAACGATTCTCAGGGAGTATGGCGTCCATGATTATGAAAGTCAGTCGGAGATGTTTAACAGGCAGCTTGCTATTGAGATGGCTAAAAATAACAACCCTAATGGTGTAAAGCGTCTGGAAAATAAACTGGAGATATTGGCTAAATACGGAGGGCCTTATGTTTCATTACGTGATGCCCTTGAGCATGATAAAAAACAACTTAGTCAATTAAAAGCAAAATATGAAGAGGCAAAGGTTGATGCTGAAGAAAATTTGCCACATACCTTTATAATAAATACAGCGTATAAGGCTGAGAAAAAAACATATCCTATTCGTTGGTTGATAGTTGCAATTTCAACATTCGCTTCTTTATTTCTTGCAATAATCATATTTAGTGTTATTGATATCTTTTCAGGTGAACTAGGGGAGGATATTAAAAAAAAAACTTCGGAAGGGTAGCGTACAGAGAGAATAGATCACTTCCTGGAAAGGAAATAAAAATATTTGAAAAATTATTTAAAAATAGAAGTTCAAAAGGAAATAAAGATAGATACTACAATATTGTTAAAAAAGAAACTGATCTCATCTGGGACATTAATAATTTAGACATGGACAAACTTTTCAATAGCTCACATATTATTAAATTGATCATTAGATGGAAATTCCATTTACTGACAATTATTATAATATCCGCGGTTTTAGCAGGAATTTTTTCAGGACCTCGCTTTATTACTCCACTGTTCAAATCACACGCAGTAGTATACCCTGCTAATATTGAAGCTTACTCTGAAGAAAGTGAAACTGAACAAATGCTACAGATACTAAATTCACATGATATTGTAGATAGTGTTATAAAAAGGTTTGATCTTGCAAAACACTATGAGATCAACCCTGAATATAAGTATTTCAAAACTGCGCTTTACGATACATATCACGATCATGTGTCAATAAGTAAAACACCATATGAGTCAGCACGCATCGAAGTTTCTGATAAGAGCCCTGATACTGCTTGTATGATGGTTGATGCAATTTTATTATTTTATAACAAAAAGATTGCAAGTTTACATAAATCAAAATCTCTTGAGGTAATTGATATGTATGCGCGACAGCTGGAGAAAAAACGTGCTCACCTTGACTCATTAAAAAGCATACTCTATGTACTTGGTACTGAACAGGGGTTGATTGAATACGAATATCAGTCGCAAGAGATTATGAAAGGGTATCTGGGTACCATTGAAGGCGGGAATAACTCTAAAGTGAACAACAAAGAAGTAAAGCGTCTTTTAAGAAACATGGAAAAGGCTAGTGGCCAGCTCATTGAAGTTGTTGAAATGATTGAAGCTGAATCTGTAGCTTATAGCGATGTGCAGCTTGACTATGAGATGGCTGTAAGGTTCTTTGATTCAAATCTTACGTATACAAATATTATTAGCCATCCTTATGTGGCTGATAAAAAAAGCTATCCGGTAAGATGGCTGTTTGTTGTGTTAATAAGTGCTGCTGCATTTATAATGTCACTCCTTATTATCTTTCTTGTTGAGAACAAAAAGAAAGAAGAAAATTCATAGTCCGCCGGGGTGAAAGAAAGCAAAAAAATATTTTGGGTTTATCTAATCACGGCACTCTTTCTTGCTGTGAATTTCTACCTTATATTAAATAAGGATGTCTATTGGTTTTTTATACTTCCGGTTGTACTGGTAGTATTTATTTATTACCTTATCAGTCTTGATAAAATAATTCTCTTTATTACATTTCTCACTCCTTTTGCTGTTGAATTACGGGATATGGAAGGAGGACTTGGCGTAAGTCTTCCCACCGAGCCACTTATGTTTGGCGTTCTGCTGCTTTTTGCCGCCAATCTTATTTTTGAACACAAATACGACCGGAAGATATCCAATCATCCCGTTTCTTATATAATATACTTTTCACTATTGTGGATGTTAATAACAGCAACTACCAGTGAGTTGCCGTTGGTATCTTTTAAATATCTTTTATCCAGACTATGGTTTGTGGTTCCATTTTACTTTGTAGCTGTACTGATGTTTAAAGATGTGAAAAAGATAAAGCAGTTTATGTGGTTATATATGATAGCACTTTGTATTATAGTAATATACACACTTACGCAGCATGCACGTTTTGCTTTTGAAGAAGATGCCGGGCACTGGGTTATGTCGCCATTTTACAACGACCATACTGCATATAGTGCAGCCATTGCAATGTTTTTGCCCATAGCGATTGGCTTTCTTTTTTATCCAAATCAAACATCAAAAGGAAGAATATTTGCAATAATAGCCTTAACAATATTGGGCATAGGGATTATTTTCTCATATGGGAGGGCCGCCTGGATAAGTGTTGTTCTTGCAATAGGCGTGCTAATAATAGTTCTGTTAAGAATAAAATTCTGGGTATTGGCAGTAACTTTCGGGATTATAGTGGGGTTATTCTTCAGTTTCCAGCATCAGATAATCGACAGGCTTTCGCAAAACAAACAAGACTCATCACAGAACTTTGCTGAACATATACAATCCATGACAAATATTTCCAGTGACGCATCAAATCTGGAAAGAATTAACAGGTGGCAGGCAGCATTGAGATTATATAAAGAAAGACCAGTAACAGGGTGGGGGCCGGGCACTTATCAGTTTGTCTATTCACCATTCCAGAGTTCACAGGAAAAAACAATTATTAGTACCAATCTGGGTGATATGGGTAATGCACATAGTGAATACCTGGGGCCACTTTCAGAAATGGGTATTCCCGGGATGCTTGTAATACTGGTACTGGTAGGTGTTGTTATATATTATGGATTAAGAGTATACAAATACGGCAATAAGGAAGTAAAATTCTTGTCGATGATGGCATTGTTGGGTCTTATCACCTATTTTTCACATGGTTTCCTAAATAATTTCCTGGATACAGATAAGCTAAGTGTACCCGTATGGGGATTTATTGCCATTATAGTAGCACTTGACAAGTACCACTTAAACGAGTCTGACACTCCTGAACAAATATCAGACTCCGGGAAATAGCATTTATATTTTCAAATGTTTAAAAACCTCTGGTACTCTTCTGAGATAAGCAAGATGTCTCCAGTATTTCCTTACTTCCATAACAGGAACACCCATATAGGTCTTGCCTCCTTCAATACTTTTATCAACAGCTGATGTCGCAAGCACAACAGCACCTTTGCCAATAACCAGATCTTTATTAACAGCTACCCTTGCCCAAAGAATAACATCATCTTCAATCTTTGTAACGCCGGCAATCGCTGCAAAAG
Organism: Bacteroidales bacterium; assembly: GCA_963676635.1. Classification (GTDB taxonomy): domain Bacteria; phylum Bacteroidota; class Bacteroidia; order Bacteroidales; family F082. The sequence continues at coordinate 1,745,495 of OY781105.1, read as the reverse complement.
CACCAATAAGACACCTTTTACCAATTACAGTATCATGGCCCACCTGGCAATGATTATCCATTTTAGTACCTTCACCAATAATAGTATCGGCGGTAACACCTTTATCAATGGTACAGCAGGCACCTACTTCAACATTATCTTCCACCACAACCCGGCCAGCAGTAAGAAACTTTACATAACCATGAGCTCTTTTCTGGAAATAGTAAGCATCACCACCGATTACGGAATTAGAATGGATAATAACATTATCACCAATTACGCTATTGTCGTTAATGGTTGCATTAGCATGGATAAGACAGTTACTTCCAATCGTAACATTGTTACCAATAAAAGCTCCGGGCTGAATAATAGTATTTTCACCAATTTTGGCAGTACTGCTAATCATTTTATCAGATGATACTACAGGTCTGAAATAAGCAATTAGCTTATTAAAAGCATCCATAGGAGCATCATGTAAAATTAAAGATTTACCAACAGGCACCTCTACTTTTTTATTAATAATCACAAAAGTAGCAGCTGATTCCAGTACTTTGCGGTAATACTTAGGATGATCTACAAAAGTAATATCTCCCTGTCTTACAACGTGAAGCTCATTTAATCCGGTAACAACAGCAGTACTGTCGCCCATAACTTCACCCCCTACAATTGAAGCCACCTCTTCAATTGTAAGGTTTTTATTAAAATCCATATATTATTCTTTAACTCTTTCTGAATAATTTCCTGTCCTTGTATCAACTTTCACCTTATCACCGGTATTAATAAATAGGGGCACTTTAATAGTAGCATTAGTTTCAACGGTAGCATCTTTAAAGGTGTTGGTAGCAGTGTTGCCTCTTTCACCAGGTTCGGTATAAGTAATTTCAAGAACAACATAAGCAGGCATCTCACAAAGGATAGGTGAATCTGTTTCTGAATGATAAGCAATAGTAACAACCTGTCCTTCTTTAAGAAGCTCAGGAGCAGGGATTAAAGATTTGTCGATAAAAGTCTGCTCATAATCTTCAGTATTCATAAAGTGATAAGTATCACCTTCATTATAAAGGTACTGATACTGTCTGCGCTCAACTCTCTGAATATCTATTTTTACACCAGAAGTAAATGTATTAGATAATACTTTACCTGTTTTAACATTTTTAATTTTTGTACGTACAAATGCAGGGCCTTTTCCTGGTTTAACATGTTGAAACTCTGTAATTGTATAAAGTTCACCATTGTGCATTATACATAACCCATTTCTAAAATCAGCAGTTGTTGCCATAATAATATCTTTTTTCTATGCGTTTTTTTCTCTGATACGTGTAAATCCTTTAATAATTCCCCTGGTAGATTCAGAGATAAAATTCAATATCTCATCTCTTTCCACAGTTGCAGGTAGGTTGCGTTCAATATATCTTGTAGCCTGGGAAACATTCATTCCTTTAAGGAAAAGATGCCTGTAAATATCCTGAATATTATTAATTTGCTCATTTGAGAATCCTCTTCTCCTGAGGCCAATTGAATTAACGCCAGCGAACGACAGAGGTTCACGACCAGCTTTAATATAAGGAGGTACATCTTTTCTTACCATACTACCACCAGAGATCATAACATGAGTACCAATATTTACAAACTGGTGAACAGCAGCCAGACCACCAACAATAGCCCAGTCATCAATTTTAATATGACCAGCCAGAGTTGCTGCATTTGCAAGAATAACATTATCACCTAAGATACAGTCGTGAGCGATATGAACATAAGCCATTAACAAACAATTATTACCAATAACAGTTTCCATATTTGCTTTGGTGCCACGATTAATAGTAACAAACTCTCGTATAGTAACATTATCACCAATGCGGACTGTTGTATCTTCACCATTAAACTTAAGATCCTGAGGAATAGCGGATATTACTGCACCCGGGAATATTCTACAGTTTTTACCAATATGAGCTCCCTCCATAATAGTAACATTAGAGCCAATAAAAGTACCTTCTTCTACTACTACGTTTTTCTCAATGTTCACAAAGGGTTCGATAACCACATTTGGGGCAATCTTTGCCTGAGGATGAACATATGCTAAAGGTTGATTCATTATGATATATTTTATTTTTCTTTATTTTTAGTTATCTGGGCAACAAGTTTACCATCCATAACTACTTTATCACCCACATATGCTTTGCCATACATTGAACATATACCTCTCTTTATAGGGCCAGTAAGTTCGATGGCAAATACTACCACATCTCCGGGAACCACTTTAGCTCTAAATCTTGTTTCAGTAATTTTCAGGAAATAAGTTGAGTAAAGTTCAGGATCTTCAAGAGAATTTAATACGAAAATCCCACCTGCCTGCGCCATTGCTTCTACTAACAAAACACCCGGCATTATAGGCTCATCAGGAAAATGTCCTACAAAGTAAGGTTCATTACCTGAAACACTTCTCATGGCAATAATACAGTTGTCTGTCATCTCCAGTACTTTATCAACTAAAAGGAAAGGAGGCCTGTGGGGTAGAAGTTTTTTAATATCGTTTACATCATACAATGGATCGCCATAGATATCAAAAGGTGGTTTTTTAAGCATAACGTCGTTATTTATGTGCGTATTTATAATCTTTGCAAACTCAGTATTAGCCTGATGCCCCGGGCGTTTAGCAGTCACTTTGCCTTTGATAGGGCGCCCCAGTAGTGTAAGGTCACCAATAACATCAAGTAATTTATGACGAGCAGGTTCATTTTCATGAATAAGATCCAGATTGTTTAATATTCCATTGGGCTTTACTTTAATCTTAGGTTTATTAAACAAATCAGCCAGTTTATCAAGTTCTTCCTGTGTAACATCTCTGTTAACAAAAACAATAGCATTATTAAGATCTCCGCCCTTAATAAGATTATTTCTAAGAAGCAGCTCTAATTCATAAAGAAATACAAATGTACGACAGCTGGCTACTTCACTACTAAAATCTGAGAGGTTATCCAGTTCAGCATACTGCTTACCCAACACTTCTGTTTCAAAGTCAATCTCAACTGACACAGAAAAGTGATCAGCTGGCTCAATAAGCATGCTTATCTTTTTATCAGGAACTTCGAATTTAATCGGTTCACGTATCTCGATATAATTTTTAGGAACATTAAGTTCAACAATTCCGGCTTCTTCAATGGCTTCAACAAAATACTTTGATGACCCATCACGTATTGGTACTTCTTCCATGTCAATATCAACACGCACGTTATCAATACCTTTTCCTGTTAAAGAAGCTAATAAATGCTCGATTGTACTTATGGTAACACCATTTTTCCCGATTGTTGTTCCCCTGTCGGTACTAACAACCATGTCAGTTTTAGCAGGTATTACTGGTTTTGATTCCAGATCAATACGTCTGAATCGTATTCCGTAGTTTGCCGGTGCGCTATGCAATGTCATCTGTCCGGATACTCCTGTATGAAGACCAGACCCACTGATAGTCACCGGCTTTCCTATTGTTTTTTGCTTATCAGTCATCTAATAGTCTTGACATTATAATTTCGAATCTGGCAAAAATAATCAAATTTAGGATAATCAGGAGTATTTCCCTGTATAACTCAAAATCCTGTATTTAAAAACACATTATTTTTCTGTGATCTTTATATTAAGAAACAATCAATTTTCAAGAATTATATTGCTTCAACATTTCTTTGTATTACTGGTTACTATCCTTTTCTTTAAGTTTAAATTCGATATTATTAATTCTTTTAACAATATCATTCAAACGTCGGAAATGGATATAAGATCGCTGGAAGTCGCGATAAGCAAAAGCCGGAGAGCCTTCATGTACTGATTTCTCTTCTTTAATTGATTTACCAACCCCTGATTGAGCAGCAATCATTACACCATCAGCAATGTCAAGATGGCCTATTATACCAACCTGTCCACCTATCATACAATTCTTTCCAACTTTAGTGGATCCGGATATTCCTGTCTGAGCAGCAATCACAGTATTATCACCAACAACAACATTGTGGGCAATCTGAATAAGGTTATCAATTTTAGCTCCTCTTTTAATAACAGTAGAGCCCATTGTAGCTCTGTCGATAGTTGTGTTGGCTCCTATTTCCACATGATCTTCCAGAATAACATTCCCGATTTGTGGTACTTTTTTATAATTATTATCACTCTGCGGAGCGAAGCCAAAGCCATCAGCTCCTATTACAGCACCAGCATGAACAGTACAATCATTACCTATAATGCAATCATCATAAACATTCACTCCCGAATATAGTATCACATTATCGCCAACACTACAATTATCTCCAATGGTTGTATTGGCTTTAATAGTACAGTTATCACCAATTTTCACATTATCCCCAATGGAAACAAAATCACCAATAAAAGCATCCTTACCAACTATAGCAGAATCACTTATTGCTGCATGTGGAGAAATGCCTGATTTTCTTCCTTTAGACTGCTGGTACATTTCAAGCAGTCCGGCGAAAGATGAATATGCATCATCCACACGTATCAGAGTTGCTTTAATTGGTTTCTCGGGCTCAAAGTCCTTATTGACAATAACAATTGTTGCATCTGTATTATATATATAAGGAGTATATTTAGGGTTAGCCAAAAAACTCAGAGTACCTTCAGTTCCCTCTTCAATTTTTGCAAGATTTGTTACAATTGCATCAGGGTTTCCGTCAACGGTACCTCCTAGTGCATCAGCTATTTGTTGTGCAGTAAACTTCATGTAAAAAAATTTGGCGCAAGATAATTATTTTCAATGAAACAGGAAGAATCTTACGCATACTAAAAATCCGGGAAAGTAGTAATTACATTCCCGGATTTTATTTATTATTTATTTAATCAACTACTTACCATCAATTTCCTTATCATCACTTTCCAAAGATGGGTTTTCGGAGATTGATTCCCTCATTTGAGTATCAGCCTGAATATTTTTATAACGGTAATAATCCATCACACCCAGGTTTCCTGATTTGAATGCTTCGGCAATAGCTTTTGGCACTTCAGCTTCAGCTTGAATAACATTAGCACGTGCTTCCTGAGCTTTCGCTTTCATCTCCTGTTCATGAGCTACAGCCATAGCACGACGTTCCTCAGCTTTGGCCTGGGCAATATTTTTATCAGCATTAGCCTGATCCATCTGAAGTTCAGCCCCAATATTTTTTCCAATGTCAATATCTGCAATATCAATTGATAGGATCTCGAATGCAGTACCACTATCCAGACCTTTCTTAAGCACAACTTTGGAAATACTATCAGGATTTTCCAAAACAGCCTTATGTGAATCAGCCGAACCAATTGATGATACAATACCCTCACCAACACGTGCAAGTACTGTTTCTTCACCAGCACCACCAACAAGTTGCTCAATATTGGCTCTTACTGTAACCCTGGCCATAGCAATAAGCTGAATACCATCTTTTGCCACAGCAGCAACTTTTTTAGTATCGATTACTTTTGGATTAACCGACATCTGTACTGCCTCAAGAACATCACGTCCTGCAAGGTCAATAGCAGTAGCTGTTTTAAAATCCAGATCAATGTTTGCCTTTTCAGCACTAATCAAAGCATTTACTACTCCCTGAACATGCCCTCCGGCAAGATAATGTGCTTCCATATCATCGCGAGCAAGTTTTAATCCTGCTTTTGTGGAAGCAATTAAGCTATTAACGATTATTCGTGGAGGTACTTTTCTCCAGCGCATCAGCACAAGCTGTATTAACGAGATTCTTACATTTGAAACAAGGGCTGTAAACCACAGTCCTACTGGTACAAAATAAAATAACAACCAAAGCAAAAATATTGCACCAATTCCGATTGCTACTAATACATAAACATTTTCCATTTTAACTAATTATTTTTTTAATAGTAATTTTATTTCCTGATATTCTGATTATTTCAACTTGTTCATTCTGATCAATAAAATCCGACAAAGTACTTACTTCATAGAATTTATCATTAAACTCGGCCTTTCCCATTGGTGCACACCTTGATATTGTAACACCACGCTGACCAATATTCAGATCATTTTGCCCTGAATCGTTAACTTTTCCCTTGTTTACAGCATTCAGCATAGCCTTTTTCCATGTTTTACTCCGAAGTGTTAGAATCAAACCAACAACATTAATGCCTATGGTTACAGCAAGGGTAATATGCCCGGCTACCAAACCTTCACGGGTATAAGCCAGCCAAACACCGGCAGCCATTAATGCAAATCCAATTATCCCTGCTATCCCAGAACCCGGTATAACAATAATTTCAAGTATCAGCATTAACAAGCCAACTAGTATTAAAATTGAGATTACTGTCCACATAACCTTTTAATTTATACAATTTCAACTGTAATCTGACGATCAGTAAGAGCAACATATTTTGGCCGAAGATCATCAGTAGTACCTTTTTTTATCTGACATTTGCCTTTATAATGAGCAATAAGAGCACAATTCTCAGCCTGAAGGATATCATGTTCACAAATTTCAATCAACGACTCAATAATAAAATCGAAAGTATTATAATCATCATTAAACAAAACAAGGCTCTTTTGCTTCTCATGAACACTTTCAGTCAATGATTTTTCTGATATCTTTTCTTTTGTTCCCATTACATTTATAAAGACTGTAACAAATTTAATATGTTTTTTATCACAATCTATGTTTTCTTTAATTATTTTACGCTAAATTCACAGAGACACACCATCGATTGTAAGGAAGCTTACTGAGAATATTAAAATAAATACTATTATGAGTAAAGCTGTATAGCCTGTCATAAAAATCAACATTTTCCATAAAGCTTTAAAATAACTTATCTTATAGTATTTTTTTAACCACAAGTAAGGGATAACAATCATTAGTATTGACACAGTGCCATCAAAGGCATCTCCTGTAATGATATTTTCCAGAAGACTGTGAAAAATCAATAGCAGGAAGATAACAGACTGAACATGTAATGAGAACACCAGATGCTGTACATAGTATGTGCCCTTGTGAAATATTAAAAAAAGTAACAAGGCAGTAAACGGAATTAAGATAAACATTCCGATTGATGTGTTTTTTCTGAATTGTTCATTAAATATCCGTCTTCCTTCTTTACTGTTAAATTTCTTCGACTTTTTAATTACAAATGATTCCAGATCACTTATGGAATCATTATCCATTGTGGAATTTATTGTTGATTTATTTGGTTCTGCCTGATTAATGGAATCAACTACCTGTTGGTCATACACTATTGTAGTGTCATTTGCAATAACAACATCTGAATTATCAGACTTCCAATTATTTTGTGGAGATATTGCAAGAATAAAAAAGTAAATAAAACTTATAATAAGATACAGTCTTACTGGAGTAACGTATTTTGTACGCTTCCCGCAAAGATATTCTCTGGTTAGGAACCCTGGCTTTGTGATAAGTAATCCAAGTGTTAAAAGAAGCTTTGATTCTATATTGAAGTTCGCCGAAAGGAAATCTTTAATAAAATGAGACAAATTAAGGTTAAAACCCTTGTTTTGTTGTCCACATTCAGGACAAAACTTAAACCCACTGTCAAATTCAGTTTCACAGTTTGGGCAAATAATAGTATTTTTTAATTCTTTCAAGATCAGAAAAATTGAAAATTAATTTCAGGCAACAACCACATAATCAAGATTATTGTAATCAGTGCAGGAAGCATATTAAGTACTTTAATTTTTTTTATTTCCAGAATTGATAATCCCAGACCAATAAGTAGAATACCACCAACAGCCGACAACTCGGTTATCATAATTTCCGGGAAGAAGTCACCAAAAGCTGAAGCAAGCAGAGTAAGCCCTCCCTGAAAAATCAGCAATGGTAATGCTGAGAACATTACTCCTGCCCCTAATGCTGATGCTAATGCAATTGATGATATTCCGTCCATTACAGATTTAATTAAAATCAGTCGGTAATTACCAGTAAGACCTGCTTCAATAGCCCCTAGTATTGTTAACGATCCAATGCAATACAAAAGAAAGGCAGTAACTACTCCTTCCGTAAATTTTTCACCACCAATATTGAACCTTGCTTTAATCCTGTCACCTAATCTTTCAGTATATTTCTGAATTTGTAACATCTCACCAACCAAACCTCCTGTTATTAATGCCAGCAGCATATGAAAAACATGAGTGGTTTCCATAGCCATAGAAAACCCCAGATAAATTGTAAAGAGTCCTATTGCCTGAAAAAAAATTGTAACAAATCTTTGAGGTAGTTTATTATTAAGTAACAACCCCAGAGTGCTGCCTGCAATAATGGCAAGCACGTTAATAATTGTTCCGGTCATAGTAGTTGATAAATTACAAATATAATAATTGCAACGACTTAAGTTTTAAAAAGAATGAGATTAGTAACAAATCTTTTATAAATTTGTTGGCTTTAAAAATCACGGATAGATGAAACCGGCTTTTTTAACAAGACGATACTATATAAGTCAACACAATCTAACTAACTGACAACTAAAGTGAATTACTATAATACACTAAATATAAAACTGATATTGCTATTCAATACCACCCACAGAAATACTATTATTCTTTTTAAAGATATTTTTCGAATATCACATAACATGATAAATAATCACTATCTAAAATAAATTCTATGAAAGTTGGTATACCAAAGGAGATAACTTCCGGAGAAGCAAGAGTTGCGGGAGCTCCAAAAACTGTACAACGATTAATAAAGCAGGGTTTCGGGGTATTAGTACAATCCGGAGCCGGGGCTAAAGCAAATTTCAGTGATGAGGATTATGAAAATGAAGGTGCAGAGATCATAAAAACTGCCAAAAGCCTTTATGACAAATCTGATATCATTTTGAAAGTACTTCCCCCGGAAGATAAGGAAATTGAGCTAATGAAAGAAAACCAGGTAATGCTAAGTTACCTGTGGCCTGCTCAAAATCAGGACTTGTTAAAAAAACTTGCAGACAAAAAAGTAAATGCAGTGGCAATGGATGCCATTCCACGTATTTCCAGAGCGCAAAAGATGGATGTTCTTTCATCCATGGCTAATATTGCTGGTTACCGTTCTGTTGTGGAAGGTGCTAATTATTTTGGCAGATTTTTAAACGGGCAGATAACAGCAGCAGGTAAGGTAAATCCTGCCAAAGTGCTTGTTATCGGAGCTGGTGTTGCCGGACTGGCAGCAATAGGAACAGCCAACTCATTAGGCGCTATTGTTCGTGCATTTGATACAAGAAAAGAAGTTGCAGAGCAGATTGAGTCAATGGGTGCTACATTCCTTACAGTTGAAATTGACGAGGATGGATCAACAGATTCAGGTTACTCAAAAGTAATGAGTCAGGAGTTCATTGAAGCTGAAATGGCTCTTTTCAAGGAACAGGCAAAGGAGGTGGATATTATAATCACAACCGCGCAAATTCCCGGAAAACCAGCACCAAAGCTTATTCTTAAAGAACATGTTGATGGCATGAAAGCCGGCTCTGTAATTGTTGACCTTGCAGCCTCAACTGGCGGTAACTGCGAATACACAAAGAACGGTGAAGTAATAACAACTGATAATGGTGTTATCGTTGTTGGTAAGCTGGATCAGTTACCAAATCAGGCATCACAGCTTTATGGCAATAACCTTTGTCATTTACTTGATGATATGGGAAAGGCTGAAAATTTCAATATCAATATGGAAGATGATATTGTAAAAAGAGCTATGGTTACTTATGATGGCAAAGTTAACTGGCCTCCCGAACCTCTTGCTGTTTCAACTGCTCCTAAAAAAACCGAAGAAACAGAAACAATAAAGAAAAAAGAACTCACACCTGCTGAAAAAGCAAGAAAAGCAGCAGTTTCAATGATCATTAAACTGGTGGGTATTGGTATCTTATTATTCCTTCTTGGTAAATCAGCTCCTTCTGATTTTATGCAACATTTCACAGTATTTGTACTGGCTGTATTTGTCGGATGGCAGGTAATATGGAATGTGGCTCATGCTCTTCATACTCCCCTGATGGCTGTAACAAATGCAATCAGTGGTATTATCATTATCGGTGGGTTACTGCAGGTAACCGATGATTTTTCCAGCCCGATAACAATTCTGGCGTTTATAGCTATTCTTATCGCCAGTATTAATATCGTTGGTGGATTCCTGGTTACTCACAGAATGTTGAAAATGTTTAAAAAATAGAAGGTTATGATATCATCACAAATACAAATAGCAGCATACTTATTTGCAAGTATATTATTTATACTCAGCCTTGGTGGTTTGTCATCACAAGAATCAGCCAAGCGTGGAGTTCTTTACGGAATTATTGGTATGATCATCGCTATTCTGGCAACAGTATTAGGCCAGGGTGTTGAAGGTCATATATATATTATTATAGCAATAGCAATAGCATCAGTAATTGGCATTATGGTAGCCAAGAAAGTACAAATGACAGCCATGCCACAACTGGTAGCTATTCTTCATAGCTTTGTAGGACTGGCAGCTGTACTGGTTGGATTTGGGTCATACCTCGATCCTGCAACAGCCATGCTTCCCGGTGCTGAACATACTATTCACCTGGTGGAAGTATTTGTAGGCGTATTTATTGGTGCAATTACCTTTACAGGATCTATTATTGCATGGGGTAAGCTGGAAGGTCGTATTAGGTCAAAACCATTGTTATATCCCGGAAGGCATATTGTTAATATTACTCTGGTTGTAATATCTGTTGTGCTTGGTGTTTTATTCACTATGGCAGAAGGAACAGATGGCATGATATATCTTTACATCATGACAGCCATTGCTGCTTTTATTGGCGTTATGCTGGTTATGGCTATCGGAGGCGCTGATATGCCTGTTGTGGTTTCAATGCTCAACTCATACTCAGGATGGGCTGCTGCTGCTGCAGGATTTATGCTTGGTAACGACTTGCTTATTGTTACTGGTGCCCTGGTGGGTAGCTCTGGTGCTATTCTTTCAATTATCATGTGTAAGGCTATGGATCGATCATTCTTGTCTGTTATCTTTGGCGGATTTGGCGATGCTCCTGTTACAGGTGGTAAAGAAATTGAAGGTGAGGTTACATCCACAACGCATGATGAAGTAGCTGAACTGCTTAAGGAAGCCAAATCTGTTGTTATTGTTCCGGGTTATGGAATGGCTGTGGCAAAAGCACAGTATCCTGTTTATGAACTTGTTGAAAAACTAAGAAAAGATGGTAAGGAAGTAAGATTTGGAATACATCCAGTAGCCGGAAGGCTCCCTGGTCATATGAATGTGCTTCTGGCTGAAGCAAATGTTCCTTATGATATTGTTTTGGAAATGGATGAGATTAATCCCGATCTTCCCAACACCGATGTTGTAATGGTAATAGGTGCAAACGACATTGTAAACCCGGGTGCTCAGGACGATGAAACAAGTCCGATATATGGAATGCCTGTTATTGAAGTGTGGAAGGCAGATCATGTTATTGTTATGAAACGATCAATGGCAACAGGTTATGCTGGTGTACAAAATCCTCTTTTTTATAAAGAAAATACTGATATGCTTTATGGCGATGCTAAGGAAAGCGTTGATAAATTGAATGCCGGACTTATTTAGTATTTTATAGGTTAATAATTAATAGAAATCCCTTTGGAGGAGTGTTATTTTCTCTGGAGGGATTTCTGTATTTAATAATGTATGGCTTATAATTATTATCAACTCCGGGAGAATTTTTAAGACTGTTATTTTAATACTTCAGGGTATAAAATTTCTTTGTAAGAAGCTATTCAAATTTTAAACCAATTCTAGTCCGAGAATATTACAGGTCATAATTAGCTTATCCTTTTGATTTCCGGGAATAACAATATGGTGATTCCCCAATGGGTTATTTTTAAGCTTTATAAAACCTTCCTCTTCAAGCTTAACTTCAATCTGTGTTCTGCATGCAGTATCATATTCAGGTCTGTTAAGTACAACGCCAGTTGTTACAAAAGCCTTTGTGAGCATGTTGTCCATCCTGAATAATGTAATATCATCATAGGCATATTTTCCCTGAATAGCAGTTGCCAGTCCTGTTTCATAATGAGTTGTTATTTTATACTCATTAACTAGTTTAGTAGGAATAGTACAATGAGCCAGCAATGTGGACTCCTTATTTAATCCTGCAATATTTGCCATCCATGGCATCAGGTCACAAACTTCCTTGACAAGCATTAATCCAACAGCACTGGTTATATCTCCTTCACAACCGGCGGGAATTCCAAGGTCATTAAACCTGGCAAGAGACAGGCATGCCGAAACTTTCTTTGTATAAATAATAGAGAAACATTCAACAGTAATAGCATCTGGTTTTTCCCTTTTAACATAATCATCCAGAACATGATGGATTTTTGCTGCATTTGAAATTTCTGTTTCATCATAATCATTAAAATCCTGCATAAAACCTGTATCAGGTTTTGCTTCATTTAATGGTAACAATTTATCCCAGTTTACCTGTTTAATTTCAATGCCTGTTTTTTCCAATAAGTTATCCCTGTTTACATCAGAAGCTATTAACCAATCTGACACTTTGCCAATTAAGCCTAACTTTTTTCCTCTTAGATTTTTAATAGCATCTTTCACCTCAAGATAATTAATCAGGTATTCTCTGGCATCTTCCCAACTTGTTAACAAAACGCCGGAGATAGAATTCTGATTAAAATAGGCTATAATTTCCAGAGCTGAAGCAGTAGCATTGTTTTCTTCACAAGATACAATAATATAGTTTTTACCCTTCTTAGCAAATTTTTTAACTTCACTCTCACTTCCACCACTAATTATAAGTATAGCGTCAGGATCCTTTTCAACAAATTGAATATGACTTTTTATGGCAGAGAAAAACTCCAAAAAACTTTCCTTTCTGCTATTAAACATTTCTTGATCAGCATCAGGATAAGCTACTATTTTTACTTTGATCATTTCTGTTGTTTGTATTTATAACCTTGAATGCTCAAAAGTACAAAAACATATGAAATATATGAAATGCTTTATATCTGAATTGATTGTTAAGCAAAAAGACCTTGATTTAATAAGAATTGCTAAGAGCAGACTTTTTGTCACTTCCCTGCCAATGGCACAGCCTTTGATACCGCTCATACAAATTAAAAAGTAATACAATGACTGTACAGAAAGGTAAAATAGACATTAAAACTGAGGATATTTTTCCAATTATTAAAAAATTCCTCTATTCTGATCATGAAATATTCCTGCGTGAGCTTATCTCAAATGCAACTGACGCAACACAGAAACTAAAAACTCTGGCGTCTATGGGTAAGTTTACTGGTGAATTGGGCGACCTGACTATACATGTTGAAGTAAACAAAAAGAAGAAGACCATTACTGTTCGTGACCGTGGTATAGGTATGACAGGTGATGAAGTAAAGAAATATATCAACCAGATTGCTTTTTCAAGTGCTGAGGAGTTTGTTAAGAAGTTTAAAACAAAAAGCGAAGCCGAACAAAATGCAATTATTGGTCATTTTGGTCTTGGTTTTTACTCTTCATTTATGGTTAGTGATACTGTTGAGATTAAAACTAAAACTTATAAAAAAGGTGGAGCCACTAAGGCAGTTCGCTGGGAATGTGATGGTAGTCCAAATTATCAACTGGAAGAAATAGACAAAGATGATCGAGGTACCGAAGTTATTCTTCATATTGATGATGAGAATAAAGATTTTCTGGAAGACTACAAGATTAATGAGTTATTAAATAAATATTGTAAGTTCCTTCCTGTACCTATTCAGTTCGGTACTGAAAAGATCCAGGAACCGATAGAAGGAAAGAAAGATAAAGACGATAATCAGGAAACAAAAGAAGTTGAACGTCCTAAAATTATCAACAATCCTAATCCTCTTTGGAAGAAAACACCTACAGAAGCTACTGATGAAGATTATAAGAACTTCTATCGTGAGCTTTATCCGATGACTTTTGAAGAGCCTCTCTTTCATATTCATCTTAATGTGGATTATCCATTTAATCTTACAGGAATACTTTATTTCCCTAAGGTTAAGAAGGATTATGAATTGCAGAGAAATAAAATCCAGCTTTATAGCAATCAGGTGTTTGTAACTGATTCTGTTGAAGGTATTGTTCCTGATTTCTTAACTCTGTTACATGGTGTTATCGACTCACCTGACATCCCTCTTAACGTAAGCCGCTCATATCTGCAAAGCGACAGCAATGTTAAGAAGATATCAAGCTATATCACTCGTAAAGTGGCTGATAAGCTTGCTGAGATGTTTAAGAATGATAGAGAAGGATTTGAGAAAAAATGGGATGATATCAAGATATTTATCGAATATGGAATGATCTCAGAAGAGAAATTCTATGATAAAGCAGAAAAGTTCTCTCTTTTGAAAAATACTGAAGGTAAATACTTTACTTTCGAAGAGTATAAGAATCATATCGAAAAAACACAGAAGGATAAGGAGAAAAAGTTAGTTTATCTTTATGCTACTGACGTGGATGAGCAATATAGCTATATTGAGAATGCAACAGAAAAAGGTTATGATGTGCTTCTTATGGACGGTGTTCTCGACAACCACTTTATCAATAGTCTGGAACAGAAATTTAAAGATTCTACATTTGCTCGTGTTGATTCAAACACCATCGATAAGATAATTACTAAGGAAGACGAAGCTCCTTCAAAATTAGATGATAAAGAGAAAGAAAGCCTTAAAGAGATTATCGAAAGAAATATTAACAAGGAGAAATTCCATGTTGTTTTCGAGAATCTTAGTGAAACAGAGATGCCATTTACTGTAACACAAAACGAATTTATGCGTCGTATGCGTGATATGGAAAAAGTTGGTGGCGGTGGTATGATGATGGGTATGGGCGGATTGCCTGAGACCTATGAAATGATTGTTAATACCAACAATCCGGTTGTTGCAGGAATCCTTGAGGAAAAGGAAGCTGAAAAACAGGATGCTGTTATCAAGCAATTGTATGACTTAGCGCGACTGGCAACAAATCTGTTAACAGGTAAAGAGCTAAATGACTTTGTTAAACGTAATGTTAATGAAATCAAAAATTAAAAAATAATTTTCAGTAAATTTAAACGGGAAGGCTTATCCAGCTTTCCCGTTTTTTGTATACTATTATCTGTAAGTAGATATATTATGTTACAGATGAATTAAAAATAACTACTTTAGCGGATCTGAAAATTGATTAATTACCAGAGTCAACTATATGAACTTCAAAGAATTTGGTCTGGAAGAGAAAATGATGGATGCCATTGATTTTATGGGATTCGAAGAAGCAACACCCATACAGGAGCTTGCTATTCCAAAGATTATAACAGGAAAAGATCTAATTGCATGTGCACAAACAGGAACAGGTAAAACAGCTGCCTTTGTGCTGCCAATAATAAATAAGTTACTTAATAATCATACCGAAGATACAAAAGCACTGATTCTGGCACCTACTCGTGAGCTGGCTCTGCAAATTGATCAGCAGATTCAAGGGTTTTCTTACTTTACTCCTGTTGACTCAATTGCAATTTACGGTGGTGGCAGTGGTACAAACTGGGACAGCGAGAAGAAAGCTCTTACATCAGGAGCCAATATAATTGTTGCTACTCCAGGCCGACTTATATCACATCTTAATATGGGATATGTGAAATTTGATAAACTGGAATATCTGATACTTGATGAAGCTGATCGTATGCTTGATATTGGCTTTTATGATGATATATTAAGGATTATTAAGTACCTTCCTAAAAAGCGACAAACTTTGATGTTTAGTGCTACTATGCCTGATAAGATTAAGAAACTGGCATCACAGATTCTTTCATCTCCGGATGAAATCAGTCTTGCTGTTTCAAAACCTGCCGAAGGTGTTTTACAGGCAGCATATCTGACTTATGACAATCAGAAAACCCCACTTATTTCAAGTCTTTTGTCAAATAAACCAGAAGTACAGAGTATCATAATATTTTCTTCTACAAAGCAAAAGGTAAACGATATTGTGCGCGATTTAAAGAAAACAGAGAAAAGCACACATGGTATCTCGTCTTCTTTTGATCAGGCTAAGCGGGAACAGGTTTTATCTGATTTCAAAGCAAGAAAGATAAGAATATTGGTTGCTACTGATGTGTTAAGTCGTGGTATTGATATTAAAGATATTGATATTGTTATAAATTATGATGTTCCTCATGATGCTGAGGATTATGTGCATCGTGTTGGTCGTACTGCCAGGGCTAAGTCTGAAGGCCTTGCTTTAACTCTTGTTAATGAAGATGATATGTATAGATTCAGTAAAATTGAAAAATTTATTGAAGATGAAGTGATGAAGATACCTTTGCCAAAGGAATTGGGTAAAGGACCTGAATGGAAGGTTGTGGAAAGAAAACCTAAAGGACGACGTAATTTTAATAAGAAGAAGAATTTCAGAAATAAAAGAAAGAAATAACTATTTCAAACAATCGTAAGTTACTGTCAATAGTTATATAGGTGCCACAAAGCTTATATAAAATCCTTTCTGTAACTGTCTGTTAACTGAGCCTTCAAAACGGACAACAATATCATAATATGTAACTAAGTCTATACCAACACCAGTCCCCCAGATAAATTCGTTATCATAAGGATTATTAAAATCGCTGTAATTGTTTTTAACATATGCAGCATCAAAGAACAGATTAGCGTACATGGCAAAAAAGATTTTACTGAATTTAGGTGTACGTATCCATTTAATGTTGTAGTCTTTTTGAGGCATTATCTCAAATTTAATATTCGATTTAAATACGCCAAGATTAAGGCCATCAACAACATAAAGCTCATATCCTCTTATCGTAAAAGGTGAATATCCTACACCTGACTTATAAAAATATGGAGGAGGATTTCCTCTTGAAGATAATTTCCCGCCAAGGTTGTAAGCAAAGTACCAGCGTTTATACAGATGAATGTACTGATCAAAATTGGTGGTAAAAGAAAGGATGTTTATACCGCTGTTAAAAATACCAAGTCCGGCTTTTTGAATCCCGAAATCAAAATAATATCCTGTCAGTGGATAAGGATTATAGTCTCTGAAGTCGAGTTTAAATGTATAATTAATGCCGAAGTACTGGTAGCTATCCGGGCCATATGCAAACTGAGGATTAAGCTTTTGAATAGTATCAATAAAACTAAAGTTATCATACTCTACAGAGAAGCTGTGAAGAGTATGAAATCCGGGACGATAAGTAGCTTCAATGTTTCCATAGTATTTCTTTTGTGAGAAACCCTCATCGGAGTTAAAATACATTGGCTTATTATCTTCTGTTATATATGAAATCTCATGATTTAGCTTTACGGATGTCTCGAACTTCATCCCAAATCGTTGTTTTTTATCAAGATACGGAATTTCCCATTTTAAGCCAAAGAGCACGTCATATCCCCCCTGTATTGTAACATTAAGCCTTTCCATAAGTCCGCGGAAGTTCTCAATCTTTAGATCCATCCCGTAATTAACACGCTTCCAGCTTCTGCGCTCCCACCATGAGTTTATATTTCTATCGGCAAATTGTACAATAGGAATAGGCCATATGTACCACCTTTCAACAACATCTACCTCAACATACATATTATGGTGATCACATTTCTTTGTTATCGTTACAAAGTTAAACAATGACCTGTTCATAAGGTTTTGCCGGCTTTGCACTATAAGGCTATCTAATACATTAACATACAAAGTGTCTCCCGTTTTAAACTCCAACTCACGAAAGATTATTCTGTCTTTTGTTATTTTATTACCTGAAAGGGTTATTGTTTTTACAATGCATACAGAATCAGGTGGAATAACATCCGCCTCTGTGCCTGCCATTAGAGTTAACTGCAAGCTTAAAATAATCAATATGATAAAGTTCTTGATCACAAATTTAAATGTTCAGGTAGTTCATAAGCGAATCATAATTACTCTTAAGCTCACCATAATTATAATCCTCACCAAATGATGCTTTTACAATGTACTCATATCTCTCGAAAGTTTGGATAATAGCACCAAGATTGATCTTACTTACCTTAATCACTACCTCCATTTTTGTAGAATCAGGACGTGAAAGGATATAGCTTGTTAATATTTTGGCATCGTTGGTTTCTACAATATTGGATATCTCTGTAAGACTATAGTCGTTAACATTAACTTCAAGCACAATAACGCCTCCCGGAAGGTCGATAGACATGCTATTTGAAAAGAAAGTAATTATGTCCATCATTGTTATACTTCCCAGATATCTGTCAGATTCATCTACCACAGGGACTATAGTCAGCTTTTGGTCATTTGACAAGCGAAGTACATCAAAAACATATTGATCATCTCTTACATATAAATTCTCTGCGTTAAGCATATCTTTGCTTATTTTACCTTTCCTTTCAGGATGATTATAAACATCTTTTTCAAATAGTACACCAATTAATTTCCCATTCTCCGTTACCGGGAAATGAGCAACCTTGTACTCCTGCATGCGGTTAAGTGCTTCATTTATGGTATCATTCAGCGTTAGTGGTAAGATATCTTCACTTATAAGTTTTGAGGCTATCATAATATTATATTGAGTTTAACATGTTCAGATAATTTTCATAACGGAAGCCGGCAATTTGCCCTTCTTCAACAGCATTTTTTACGGCACACCCCGGTTCATTTACATGAATACAGTTATTGAATTTACAGTGAGGCATAAATTTTCTTATTTCCGGAAAACGGTGACCAAGCTCGTATTTTGTAAAGTCGTAGAGTCCGAATTCTTTAATACCTGGTGTGTCAATAATCCAACCACCTATTGACAATTTGTACATATTGGCAAATGTAGTAGTGTGAGTTCCTTTAGAATGATATTCTGAGATATGACCAATTTTTATATTCAGAGTGTTGTCAACAGCTGAAATCAAAGCAGATTTGCCAACACCGGAATGCCCAGAAATAAGGGATGTTTTATCTGAAATAAGATCCTTAAACTCTTGTAACCCCGTTTTCTCAGGCACGGAGGTTTGTAAACACTGATAACCAATCTCCTGGTAACAGGATATCATTTGATCAAGATTATCAGTATCTTCGTCGTTGTATAAGTCACATTTGTTAAACACTATCTTTGCCGGAATATGATATGCTTCGGCCGTTGTTAGCAGCCTGTCGATAAATCCGGAAGAAGTGCGGGGCTTTATCAGAGATACTACTACAACCAGCTGATCAATATTTGCTGCAATAATATGGCTCGATTTCGACAGTTTTGTTGCCTTACGTATTAGGTAATTATTACGTGGATGGATTTTAGTGATAACAGCGGTACCATCACCGGCAGGTTTATAATCAACAATGTCACCAACAGCAACCGGGTTTGTGGTTCTGATACCTTTGATTCTGAATGCTCCAATTAGTCGGCATTCAGTAATAATATCATTACTATCAATTACCTGATACCAGCTTCCCGTTGATTTTATTACTGTTCCTGTATTATTATTGCTCATAAAAAGTTATAATGTTTTTTAACAGGTTTTTTAATATCCCAAATACAACTAAGTCCTTTTTGAAATGTTACAAAGTCACCGGACACTATTTGATAGTCTCCTTCATTGGTTTCAATAGTGATTTCTCCCTCCAGAATATAACATTCCTCTGTATCTTCATATACCCAGTTAAAACGCGAGACTTCTTTTTCCCACACAGGCCAGGAATCAACTTTCTGACGTACAACTTCTTCGGCAGATATTTTCATTATTACTACCTTCGCCATAAAATTAAATTTGTGTAAATTGTCTACGAAATTACAAACATTTATTATATTTGAATTTAATTATAACCACTAAGTATAATAAAAATGCACCTTATCAATTATCTTGCTTTATCTGTTTCACCCATTTTAGCTATAGTTTTCATTAGTTATTTAAGGTTTAAGTTTTCAATAAAAAGTTGGAAAAATATCAGAAATGCAATTATTCTTGGACTTGTAAGTATAATTATTCTTCTTATCGCATATATGCTAATCGAAGCCATTTGGGGCGGGAAATATAATAATATGAGAAGAATGGCCTTTTTTGTCTTTGTAGTTGTTGCTTTTAGCTCTGAACTTGGAAAGTTTTTACCTCTTAGGTTTGCTTTTTATAGACTTAAGAACTTTACAGGTCCGATTGAAGGAATAATCTACTCTATTTTTATTAGCCTTGGTTTCTCTTTTATGGCTACTATACTATATGGATTTGAGATTATTGATTCTATGGATAAGTTTAACAATTTCACATTGTTTTTATTTACAATGCCACTGGCAAATCTTGTTTTTGCCATTGCTATGGGATTTTTTGTGGGAATGGGAGCGTTGAGAAAAAACAATAGATTTATTGATATGTCTACTGGATTATTTGTTGCAACCTTTTTTCATGGTCTTTATTATTTCGGATTTGTTACTTCCGACATCAGACTCCTGATTTTTGATGCAATCGGATTTGTTATTATTTCTGTTACGTTTTTAACAAAAGCCGTCTCACTTAAATATGAGAGTAACAAATAGTAAATTATTTCTGGCTTATAGACAAATATTTAATACACTTTTGTTATCAAAATCTATAATTGCAACATGTTACTTATTTTTGCATATAAAAACTAATGATAAGTAATATACTTTCCGAATATATTGATTCAATTACCACCAGTCAGGATGATGTTTTAAATGATATTGAGCGCAGAACAAACCTTAGAACAACACATCCCAGAATGCTGTCTGGTAAAGTACAGGGTAAGTTTCTTGAAATAATATCTTTTTTGATGGCACCTGATAAAATTCTTGAAATAGGTAGCTTTACAGGATATTCAGCCATTTGCCTGGCTCGTGGACTTAATAAGGATGGTGTTCTTTATACTATGGAAGCCAATGAAGAAATCATTCCAATGCTAAAAGAAAACATTGAACATGCTGGACTTTCTGATAAAATTAAGGTTTTTGTTGGTGATGCAGTTGTAAATATCAAGAAACTCAATGAAGAGTTTGATCTTGTTTTCATTGATGGCGATAAACGACAATACGCAGATTATTACAAATCTGTACTACCAAAAGTAAGAAATGGCGGAATTATTATAGCTGATAATATACTATGGAGCGGCAAAATAACAGAAAGTACCGATAAAGAGACAAGCTCGCTAAGAGAGTTCAATGCTATGGTAGCTTCTGACCCAAATGTAGAACAAGTAGCCTTGTCAGTTCGTGACGGACTATTAATAATCAGAAAACTTTAAACCTTAAATTTATAAGTAACCTGTTTTAAGTCTTCGTTAGCCTTAACAATCTTTTGTTTAAGAGAATCTTTCTGTTTTCTGATTTTCTCCATAACATTCTTATCACCGGTAGCAATCATCTGTGCAGCAAGAATTCCGGCATTAAGAGCGCCGTTAATGCCAACAGTAGCAACAGGAATTCCCGGAGGCATTTGAACAATAGCCAGTAAAGCATCCATCCCGTCAAGGGTAGCGTTAATAGGCACACCGATAACAGGCACGGTAGTCATTGAAGCAATAACACCAGGTAGATGAGCTGCCATTCCTGCACCTGCGATAATTACTTTTATACCACGGCCTTCAGCATTCTTAGCAAACTGTTCTACCTCAGCAGGAGTGCGGTGCGCTGACAATGCATTCATTTCAAAGGGAATCTCTATTTCGTCAAAGAAAACAGCCGCTTTCTCCATAACTTTTAAATCTGAAGTACTCCCCATTATTATACTTACAAGTGGTTTCATTATTTTCTGTTTTGTTAGAATTAGCAGACAAAATTAACCAAAATAAGCTAATCATTGGCACATAGTTATTATATTTGTCAGCTTAAACATAGGCAGCAACGTCTTCTATTTTACTGAATATCAGAAAAGTTATAAATAAATGGATAGAATAAAAATACATGACAAATACTTTGAGCCTTATTTAAGCGGAGAAGTTATCGATAAGGAAGTTGAAAATATAGCAATAAAGATCAACAATGACATGGAGGGTAAAACCCCTGTGTTTCTTGCTTTTCTGAATGGTGCATTTATGTTTGCTTCTGATCTGTTAAAAAAGATTGATATCCCGTGTGAGATTTCATTTGTTAAGTTCTCATCCTATCAGGGTACAAAAAGCACGGAAACAGTTAAAGAGCTTATCGGACTTAGTGAAAGTCTTAAAGGCCGCCATGTTGTAATAGTTGAAGATATTATCGACTCAGGGCTTACCATGGAAAATGTTACTGCTAAACTAAGGAGTATTGGTGTTGCTGATTATAAAATAGCTACTCTGTTGTTTAAACCAAAGGCGTTTACAAAATCATATGATATTGATTACATTGGATTTGAAATACCTAACGATTTTATTGTAGGATACGGACTTGATTATGATGAACAAGGCAGAAATTTAAGGGATATCTATAAAATTGTTGAATAATAAAGAAGGAATATGTTAAACATTGCTCTATTTGGACCTCCGGGTGCTGGAAAAGGAACTCAATCGAAGAAACTACTTGAAAAATACAATCTTACTTACATTTCTACAGGTGATATCCTCAGACAGGAAATAGCTGCTGAAACAGATCTGGGTCTGAAAGCAAAGAGTATCATAGAAAAAGGAGGACTCGCTCCTGATGAACTTGTTGTTCAGATAATTGAGAAAAAAATCAGGGAAAATGAGCATGCAAGAGGTATCCTGTTTGATGGGTTTCCTCGTACTGTAGCACAGGCTTATATCCTCGACGGACTGCTTCTTAAGCTTAATACTTCCCTCGATATGATGATTAAACTTGATGTACCGGAAGATGAATTGGTGGACAGACTACTGCTCCGTGCTAAAACATCAGGCCGTACCGATGATACAATGGATGTTATCAAAGTCAGACTTAACGAATATAAAAAGAAAACAAAGCCTGTTGCCGACTATTATCGTGATCAGTCTAAATACCATAAAATAAATGGTGTTGGCACTCTTGATGATATCTTTAACAATATTGTTGATATAATTGAAAAGAACAAAAGCAAGGAATATACAAATATTGTTTTGCTGGGAAAACCAGGTGTAGGAAAGGGAACACAAGGCCGCTTGCTGGCTAACAAACATAACCTGTACTATATATCAACAGGAAAACTATTGCGCGAAGAAATTCGTAAGGGCACTGAAACTGGTAAAATTGCAAAGCCTTTTATGGATAGAGGTGAGATCGTTCCTGATGAACTGGTTATTAGTCTTTTGGCTCATAAGATTAAAGAGAATCCTGATGTTGATGGATTTATATTTAAAGGGTTTCCAAGAACTGTAATACAGGCTTATATCCTAGATGGTTTGCTTCAGAAAGCTCATATGAAGCTTTCCACAATGATTGAGCTTAAACTAAGTACCCTGAAAGCTATGAAGAGACTTAGCGAAAGAGCAAAAGTTGATGGTAAAGCACGACCTTATGATTTGAATACAGATCTTATTATCAACCGGATGGAGCAGTATAATGAAAAAACTGTTCCTGCAATTTCATTCTATCAAAAACAGGATAAATACAGTAAGATAGATGCTGATGGTACTGAAGAGGAAGTATTTAACAGACTGTCTGATGAGATTGAAGATATCCTGAAACAGAATTTCTAAAATAGTTTCTCCACGATAGACTATGCACAAAAACCCTCCTCTAAAACGATAGGATTAAAGTAACATATTGGTTATATGGTATGTGCCTGATATAACCCTGGCTTATGGAAAGGGGTTTATGGCTACATAATCGCTCGCAGCCATATTGTAATATATGTAGCTAACAAAACAATACACTGAAGAGATTTTCACCTCCGTACTTAATGACCTGTGCAATCAATTATTGTCACTTGTGTAATCAATAATTGCCACTTGTGTAATTACTTATTCTCACTTGTGCAATCGTCTGTTTTCATTTGTGTAAATACAAGTCTGATGCGCATCAAAAACAATCCTGATGCGCATCAAAAACTATTCTGATGCGCATCAGAAATCATCCTAATGCGCATCAGAATGTTAAAATGTCAGCAGGGATAATAGAATTACTAAAAAGAAACCAAAGTAATAAACATCATTAGATTTATTTTCTTTGTTGCAGAGGGTTATTTCTCTCTCTCTTTAAATCTCCCGAATTGTTTGAAGGAAACTAATTATCACCAGAGTAACAAGTGAGTACCAACTCAATAATCGCATTAATATTTAATAGAATTGACTAATTTTTTGTTAGGCAACCAAATAATTGTTAATTTTGTCATTATGAAAGAGATATAAAAAATAATAATTTGATAGGAGTTATAGTAATATTATTAAATTTGCCCACTATTAAAATATGAAATAATCTGTGAACCGTGGTTTTTAAAAACTTATCGGAAAACTAAACATAAACATATGGAAATTAAAGATCAACTTAATCAGAATCCTGAAGAAGAGAAAAAAGTAACAAATCAGGACGAGAATTCCGCAACAGATAATACTGTTGAAAAAAGTAATAGCGTAGAAACTCAGATAGAAGCAAAGGACAAAGAAGAGATTGTTGCTTTGATAACAGGTAACGATCCTGAGCCTGAGACAGAAACTGTAAAAGAAACCGAGCCTGTTAATCAGATATCCGAAGAAGAAAAGCGTAGGATTATCAATCTGATTACCGGAAAATTTGCTGAAGAGCATCATGAATTATTTGATGATATTGACATTGATGAGCTTAACAAAATGGAACTCGTAGAAGTTTTGGAAGAGATTGTTGAAGAAAATGATATCACAAAAATAAAGCATCAGGTTTCTAAGATCAAGTCGGCCTTTTATAAGCATAATAAAGAGGACATTGCTAATGAGCTAAATGAATTCCTGAATTCAGGCGGTGCTGAAGCGGAGTTTAAACATACAGAAGATCCTCTGGAGCAAAGATACAACAAGGCTATTGCCACATACAGGCATAATAAATCAAAGTATTCACAGGATCTGGAAAAGGAAAAAGTTGCTAATCTGGAGCAGAAGTACGCATTACTTGAGGAGCTTAAAGAGTTGATTAATAGCGAAGAGACTCTGAAGAAGACTTATGATGAATTCAGAAATCTTCAGGATAGATGGAAAGAAATAGGAATGGTTCCGGCAACAGAGTTGAGAAACCTTTGGCAAAGTTACCATTTTCTTGTAGAGAAGTTTTTTGATAAGGTAAGGATTAACAGAGAATTGCGTGATCTTGATCTCAAGAAAAATCTGGAGGCTAAAGTTGAACTTTGTGAGAAAGCTGAGGAATTAATTGTTGAGAATTCAATAATCAAATCATTCAAGAAGCTTCAGTATTATCATGAGAAATGGCGTGAAATAGGACCTGTTCCCTCAGATGTAAAAGATGATATCTGGGATAGATTTAAAGGTATTACCGATAAAATTAACAAGCGCAGAAAAGAGTATTATAAGGAGTTGCAGGATCAGCAGGAGGGTAATTACGAAGCCAAACTTGTTCTGTGTGATAAAGCAAAAGCAATTGTAAATGAGCCTGTTGAAACTATTAAGCAATGGCAATCTGCTACCGACCGCATCAATGAGCTGCTGAAAGTATGGAAAACTATTGGTAGGGCTCCAAAGGCTAAAAATGATGAGGTTTGGGCTGTATTTAAAGAATCACTTGATACATTTTTTGGTGCTAAACGTGAGTTTTTAAATGAAGTTAAGGAACAACAAGTTAATAACTATAATCTGAAACTGGATCTTTGTTCAAAAGCTGAAGCTATAAAAGATAGTTCTGACTGGAGTTCAACAACTAAAGAGTTAATCAGACTTCAGAAAGAATGGAAAAAAATCGGACCTGTTCCAAGGAAATATTCTGATAAAATATGGAAACGGTTTAGAGCTTCATGCGATGATTTCTTTAATCGTAAATCAGAACACTTTAAGTCATTACATGTTGCGGAGGATGAAAATCTTAATCTCAAGAAGACTCTTGTAAAAGAAATTACTGACTATAAAGTTGTTGCTGAAAAAGAAGCTAATTTAACTGCTTTGAAAGATTTTCAGAAACGTTGGATGGATATAGGTTTTGTTCCTTTTAAAGAAAAGGATAAGATACAGAATGAATATCGTTCGGCAATTGATGATATGATTGAGAAGATGGATGTCAACAAAGCGGAGATTAGTGCATCAGACTTCCAGGAAAAGGTAGACATTTTGAAAAGCAGTCCTGAAGCTGACAAGCGTATCTCAAAGGAACGTTCTTTTATAAGGAATAAGATTTCCAAGATTCAGGAAGATCTGAATGTATGGGAAAATAATATTGGTTTCTTCTCCAGTTCATCAGGGTCAAACAAACTGCTTGAGGAGTTTGAGCAAAAGATAAAACGAGCCAAGGATGAAATCGAAGCGTTGAAAGTTAAGCTTAGAATGCTGAGATAAGAAACATATATAATATAAGGAGTAGGGGATCTGTTAAGGGTCCCCTTTTTTTATCAGTTATTAAGTAATACAAAAAAAAACCGATTCGTAATCGAACCGGTTTTTTGTTTGGTGTAGTTAGTTAATGTTAATTAGCATCCCACCATACTCTTGTATAGAGTTGGTCAGGACCTTGAACTGCAACAGCAGCATCATAGTTTGCTTTGTTAACAATCTGTTCTTGTTGAGGATAGAATAATCGTGAAGCGATAATTCTGTTTCCAATATCACCAAGAGGTCCATCAACACAACCACTCAGAACAGGATATCCTGTTCTTCTCCATTCGAACCATCCCTGGTTACCTTGCATAAACATGCCTAACCATTTTTGATTACCCACATTTTCAGCACTGGCAGCAGGAACAGTAGTTAGATAATTATCAATGTCAGTCTGGGCAACACCCCATGTAAGCATAGATGCTTCTATACCATTTTCATATTCATCCTGATCCCAGTTATTAATTTCTGATTTAATGAAGCAAACTTCACCGTAAGTCATCATCCATCCTTTAGCATCAGGAGCAAGTACAACAGCATTAGAAGGTAAAGAAACATTTCCGCCTCCCGGGCCTGCAATAGCTGGTGCATCTGTTGCGTTTAGTCCATAAGGTAATCCACGATATGGAGTGTCAGTAGTATCAAAGTTCTCTGCCTTTTCAGCATATAATGGCAAACGTGGATCATTAAGTCCAACCAGCATATCGATAACTGCTTCACTAATTGCGAAATCAGGCGGACGACCGCTAACGATAATAGCTTCATAGAGAGGGTTGTATCCTGGCGCTATAGCATCAAATGTAAAGAAAGCATCATCTTCATAGCTTTCAAATACACCTGCCGTAATAGCAGCTTCTATTTCTGCTTTATAGTTAGAGTTAACTTTTGATGTGCGAAGAGCAATTCTCATTCTCAAAGAATTGGCAAACTTTTTCCATTTAGTCATATCACCACCATATACAATATCACCAACAATATCACCAGATACAATCATTGCCTGAGCTTCAGTTAGCTCTTTAAGCAAATCAGTATAGATATCCTGTTGTTTTGAATAAGCAGGTGATGTATTGTCAAGGCTTTGCAGAGCTTCAGTATACGGTATATCGCCCCAAATATCAGTCATCATATGATAAGTAAAGACTTTAATAATACGAGCAACAGCAATCTGATTTTCATTAGGACCACTTGCAGCAGCTTCACCTTTAGTGTCCTCATCAGTATTAAGTCTGATAATTTCCTGCAGGTCCATCATATTTGTATAGAAATCACTCCAGTAAACATCAGTAATATTTACACGTGGTTCAAAACGGCTTTCTTCAGTGTAAGCAGTTTGTGACCAGTATTGAGAGTAAACGAGGCCCTGTCGGCCATTCCACCATTCGTCCCAGATATGATCCATTATTTCGAATTCCGCATTAGTAAGTAAATATGCAGTAGGAACCGATGATGGTTCATTGGGGTTTACATTCATGTCCTCAAAATCTTTTGTACAACCTATAACAAGGAAGAGAAGAGATGAGATGAGAACAATTGCTTTATAAGATATTTTATTCATTTTATTTTCTTTTTACAAGTTAATATTAACGATTAAAAATCAACTTTTAAGTTGAAACCAAAAGTTCTCGTACTTGGGTTAGCACCACCTTCGAGTCCCTGAATGTTACCAGAGTTAGTAGCTTGTTCAGGATCGATGTGTTTAAGATCAGAATTCCAGACAGCGAGGTTTCCACCATGCAATGAAAGAGAAGCACCATAAATGAAAGTTTTTTCCATCCATTTTCTTGGAAGATTCCAGGTAAAGCTGATGTCTCTTAATTTAATATATCTGGTACTAAATACGTTTTGAGCTCTTGGTCCGAAATAATATGCAGTTGCATAATCATAAGCGTCAACATATATGTCGTTTACTTCCTGATCAACAACAACATTTCCATCGGCATCAAAGTGACCAACAACAGCATCTTCAATAAGAACACCACCGCCTTCGCTAACAGGCAAACGTCTGTCAACGCCACGAGTATTTAATCCAACAGATTCTTCGAAGATACCAGTCCATGAACCAAACATATTTGTTGTTGAGAAAAGATGTCCACCTTCCTGGATATCTATAAGAACACCAAGACTAAAGTTCTTATAAGAGAACGTATTCTGAATACCTGCATTCCAGTCAGGAAGAACACTACCAAGGTCTTCAATTTCCTGTGAGCTCAAGTAATTACCATCAGAGCCAACAACAACACGTCCTTGATCATCATAAACAAAGTTTGAGCCACGGAGCATTCCGTAAGGTTTACCAACTTCTGCGGTAATATAAACGCCCCATAATGATGAAATTTCAAGAACATCAACACCATCAACAAGTTCAATAACTTCATTTTCATTTTTAGTGAAGTTAACACTGATATCCCATGAGAAGTCACCTGCTTTAACAGGAGTACCATAAAGGAGTAACTCAATACCTTTATTTTGAACTTTACCAGCGTTTTGAATCATACTTTCGTATCCAGATGCTGCGCTGATATCAACAGGGAATATCTGGTCAGTAGTAGTAGCATTATAATAGGTGAAGTCAAAACCCAGTCTGTCTTTGAAAAATTTCATATTAAGACCAACCTCATAAGAGTTTGTCATTTCAGGTCTTAACTCAGAATTATTTAGGTCTGTAGGCAGAGTATATCTTGGATCAGATCCGAATAATGTTTCTGGTGAATAAGTATTATAAAGTTCATAAGGATCAGTATCAGCACCAACCTGTGCCCAGCCTGCACGTAACTGACCATATTCAATAACAGAACTTTCTTTTAAAGCTCCTAATTCTGTGAAAACAAAACTACCTGACACAGATGGGTAAAAATATGACCAGTTGTCAGGAGGCAAAGTAGATGACCAATCGTTACGAGCTGTAACAGTCATATAAAGCATACTATTCCATTCAGCTGTTACACTACCGAATAAACTGTTTATCTTCTTGTGGTCCCAATAATCATCATAATCAATAGGGCCATTTGAGTTAGCCAGTGAATAGAATTCAGGAATACTTAATCCGCCTGTTGTTGTTTGGAGGTTTCTGTAGTATTTATGATCCATCATATTGAAACCGGCAAAAGCATTAATGCGAAGTTTTTCAGTAACATTTTTATCAAAGTTCAGTCTCATTTCACCGTTATACTCAGCGAATTGACGAATTTGAAGGTTGTAGAATGACTCGGCTGCTGAATAAACAGCTGTTTGAGTAGTTCTTCTGTCGGTATAGCGATCAGCATAGAAAGCACCAGTAATGTTTAAATAATCAGTAAGATCATATTTCACATTAACATTACCAAAGAAACGGTCACGTTTATTAGTATTATAATTCATATACTGAATCCAGTAAGGGTTATCGCTGTATGCAGGATTTGGATTTGTAGCACTAATCCTGTTCCATGTTCTTTGAGTACCATCAGGATTAACATAATTTTTCATTTTATCCATATCCCATTGACGTTGTCCCCACTGTGAGAACTTCTGCATAATTGAATTGTCGCCATAACCGTTTTCCGGAAGGGCTTTAGCATCGTTTACAACATAAGTACCACCAACAGTAACAGAAAGTCTCTTTCCAAATTTACTGCTTCCGTTAAAGTTAAAAGTATTACGTGTTAAGCGGCTGTTTGGAAAAACACCACTACGTGTTAAGTTAGTCCATGATGCTCTGAATGTTCTGATATCATCACCACCATAAACACTAACATTATTTCTGTATGCAAGACCTGTGTTAAAGAAGTCTTTAATGTTATCAGGGTGCGGTGACCATGCACTGGTTTGAGGTGTAGCATCTACTCCTTGTTCATAGTCATAAGCATTCCACCATGCATAAACTTGCTGGCCTTCCATTTTTGGTCCCCAGCTTTCGTCAGCACCATAATAAGGAGTAAGAAGGTTAGAGCCTCCAATGGCAGCAGTGTCAAAATAAGTATAATAACCACCACCATAAGTATTTTGGTACTTAGGAAGAACGCTTACCTGCTCAGCAGTTATACCAGTGTTGATTGTAACACCAATTCTACTGTCTTCACGGTTTGCAGCTTTACCTTTTTTAGTGGTAATCATGATCACACCATTTGAAGCCCGTGAGCCATATAGAGCTGTAGCACTGGCACCTTTAAGTACGGATATTGACTCAATATCATTAGGGTTGATATCCTGTGCCATATTACCAAAGTCGGTACCACCACCACCGCGCATTTCTTCTGTGGTGTTGAAGTTAGAGTTGTCAATAGGGATACCATCAACAACATACAGAGGTTCGTTGCCGTTAAGTACAGAGGCAGCACCCCTGATCAAAACACGTGATGAACCAGCCATATTACCGGATGAGTTAGAAATACTAACCCCGGCAACTCTACCTGACAGTGAGTTAACCATGTTTGTACTTGCTCCCTTATCGATGTTATCTGAACCTACTTCCTGAACAGAATAACCAAGGGATTTCTTCTCTCGTGAAATACCAAGAGCAGTAACAACAACTTCACCCATTACAACAGCATCGGTTTCCATAGTAACAAAGATTGTCGACTGGTTACCAATGGCAGTCTGCACAGTCTTCATACCTACATACTTGAAAACCAAAACTTCAGCATCGGGTGATACATTTAGCGAATAGTTCCCGTCAATGTCCGTAACGGTACCTACTGTGGTACCCTGAACTTGTACAGTAACCCCGGGTATTCCGGCCCCATCAGTGCCGACTACCTTTCCGCTAATTGTCTTTGTTTGTGCATTGGCGATATTAGCGCCAATAAAAAACAAAAACGCAAGCAAAATCGTAATTTTTCTCATAATGATAATTTTTGGTTAATGAATTAGTTAAACATAAAAATTTACTTTCGAAAACGATTGAGTATCGTTCATTTTTTCCAATGTTGTGTGTGTAATTAGTATCAAAATTAATAAAAAATTAATATTAAATTAACATTGATTAACAAACATACATAAAAAAATGCTTCTTTCCAAAAAAAATCAAGATTTTTGACTGATTTGTATATGAATTCTAAATAAGAAAATTAATATTAAGATTATTTAAGTTAAATATGGATCGAAAGGGATTGTAAATTACATAAGTCTTTAATACAAACGATTGCGGTAAATAGTGAGTATTGTTATTATTATTACTATTACTGATGTGTTTAATAAAATTAGATTGTTTTCCATTAAAAAATCCATTAAAATAATACTAATTAAAGTGATTATTATCACGTAATAGCCTTTGCGAATTCCATTAATTAAATAAAAGCCTCCAACAATTAGAGAAATATGAAAGATAATTTGTAGGCTGCAATAAATCTTCAGATTGTTAAAAATTGTTTGTTGGTTGAAGTCGTCCAATAATGTTGGGTTTGTTATCTGGATAATATTAATTGCCAGAAAGAATATAAATCCAATAATTCCGGCAATAATAATTATTAAGGATATTAGTTTAATTATGAAAGCTGGTTTTTTAACTTCCTTAACAGTTTCTTCTTTTTTGTTATTTTCCTCCATTTGGTATTAATTCATTAAAGACAAGCTTCGTGAGTAGAGGAATACAAATACACCTGATAATAGCAACTCAAAAACCGGGAACGGGAATCCGCTAAAATACAATTGTGGTAATATTAACAGAAATATCTGTGAGATTGTATAAACATGAAACCCAGTTTTTCTCAGGTTCCACATTAGATATGCTCCGTATACAGAGCCTAAAGCCAATAAGCCGTTAACAAGGAAATATGTTTTGTTTACATAAATCATTGATCTGAACGATTCGAGATCAAAACTATCAGCAAGCATATCAAACATTCCCTGTTCATAAAAATTTCGTACATAATCTATCATCATAAACATACTGACAGCTGAAATTGCTGAAAGTCCGCTACCAATAAAAGTAAGAATACATAATACTTTTAGCACGTGCATTCTTTGTTTAATTTCTTCATCTGATAGTTCCTTCATAGTGTTTTATATTGTAGTACATACCCGGTTTTTAGCCGGGTATGTAATGATTGGTAATTATTTTATTCTAATGATCCTATTTCATTTTCAACTTCATTGAGAATTTCGCAGGTTCTCACCAGTTTTTTCATAGCATTATGATCTTTATGAAGTGGTCTGTCGATTTCCAGGAAATCAACATATTTACGTATAACTTTATGAGCAGTTGTTACACCTTGACCAAATTTATATTCTCTTAGATCCAGTGCCTGAGCAGCTGCCATAAATTCAATACCGAGAATGCCATATGCATTATCCAGTATCTGGAAATTTTTGATAGCAGTGTTCATTCCCATTGAAACAAAGTCTTCCTGGTCTGCTGCTGCTGGTATTGATTGTATTGAAGCCGGGGCTGACAGGATGCGTTGTTCAACAATTTGCATGTCGGCAGTGTACTGGCTAAGCATTAGTCCTGAGAACATACCTGCTCCCTTTGTAAGGAAAGGAGGGAGTCCTACACTCAGGGCAGGGTTGTTGAGTCTGTTCATTCTTCTTTCAGACATCACGCTAACCATGGTAATAGCTATACCAGCCATGTCCATTGGTAAGGATACAGGAGTGCCCTGGAAGTTGGCTCCCGATAATTGAATGTTTTCGTCAGGGAAGAAAATCGGATTATCACCAACTCCATTGAGCTCTATTTCTACCTGTGAACGTGCGTAAGCAAGGGCATCATGTGCAGCTCCAATTACCTGAGGTGTGGAACGCATTGAGTAAGCATCCTGTACTTTATGTTTTATCTTACCTGTTTTAAGGTCACCACCATCAACAAGCCTGCCTATTGCTTTGGCACTCCTAACAGCCCCTTTGAAGCCTCTTACTTCATGGAGTTTTGCTGTATAAGGTCCCATATTAGCTTTGAGGGCTTCCAGCGACATGGATGCTGCTATCTCAGCTTGTTTGAGCCAGTTATTGGCATCATAAAGGAAAATAGCACTCATTGCTGTAAGAACATTAGATCCATTTATAGTACCCAGGCCATCGCGTGCTTTGAGTCCTGGAATTAGTATGCCTGCTTTATCAAGTGCTTCTTTTCCTCCAAGGAGTTCACCTTTATAATAGGCTTTTCCTTCTCCCATCATTAGTAGAGCTATTTGTGACATGGGAGCAAGGTCACCACTGGCGCCTACAGAGCCTTTGTCGCAAACATATGGTGTTACACCTTTGTTGAGCATCTCAATAAGAGTTAATGTGATTTCCGGCCTTATTCCGGAATTGCCATGTGCATGTACGTTTATTCTCCCAAGCATTGCTCCGCGTACATATTCTTCTTTCATTGGGTCACCAATGCCGGCAGCATGATTATAAATAAGGTATTTCTGGAATTCTTTTACCTGCTCGTCATCAAGCACAACTTCAGAAAATTCCCCGATGCCTGTATTAACACCATACATTATCTCATGGGCATCAATTTTTGTCTCAAGCATAGTACGACACTTTTTTATTCGTGCCAGTGCATCATCACTTAATTCTACTTTAGCACCATGGCGTGCTACCTTTACTACCTTTTCAATGGTTAATCCTGAACCAGTTATTTGTATTGTCATTTTGTAATTGATTTATTGAACGTGCTAAATTATGAATTTTTTTAAGCAGTGAATAATTATCATGGTTAATTGAAATCATCAGTTAAAAAAACTTAATATAATTCTTCTTAACAATAATTAAGATTTACTGTTATAAAAGAAGTTAATCGTGTTATATGTCGTATAATCAGTATTGTAAGAGGATGGTTCTTTGGTTGGTATAAAGATGTTTATTGTTTTTACAAAGAATATTATGTGTTTGATTTTTTTGATTGCCAGAATAATGAGCTTATTACTCTATTTTGAATTACATTTGCCGAAAATTGCTTCAAAATGAAGATTGCATTATTCGGTAAGTCATATGCTGATTTTCAGCGATTGTACCTTCAGTTGCTTGTTGATGAATTGTCAAGACGCAATACGGAGCTATTTGTTTATGAACCATATTTCCAGAAAATAAAGGATAAGGTTCATTTTGGGAAGGGCACAAAATTTTTTGTTAGTCATCAGGATATTAAAAAGAATGTTGATATGCTGTTTTCTGTTGGCGGTGATGGTACTCTTCTTGATACTGTTCCTTTAGTTCGGAATTCCGGGATTCCTATAATGGGGATTAATCTGGGACGCCTAGGATTTTTATCCAGTATCTCTAAGGATGAGATAATTGATGCTGTTTGTAGTGTTTATAAAGGGGATTATAAACTTGATAAGCGTTCATTATTGCATTTGGTTGAGCCTTCAAAGATTTTTGGGGATATTAATTTTGCTTTGAACGATCTTACTATTTATCGCAATAATACAACTGCTCTTATTACTGTGCATCTTTATGTTGATAATGTTTTTGTGAATTCATACTGGGGTGATGGATTAATCGTAGCTACACCTACAGGATCGACAGCATATTCATTAAGTGTGGGAGGTCCTATTGTTGCGCCAGGTTCAAAGAATTTCATTATTTCTCCCATAGCTTCGCATAATCTTACAGTGAGACCTATTGTGGTTAACGACTCTAGTGTTATAAAGATAAGAATTGAGGGGCGTGAGGAGAAGTATCTGATGACAATGGACTCCAAGCAATCTACAATAAGTCGTAATGATGAGATTATTATCAAGCGGAGTAGTTTTAATATTAATCTTGTACAAATGAATAATAAAGATTTCTATTCTGCAATCCGTGATAAATTGTTATGGGGAGTTGATAACAGAAATTGAGATTTAAAATAATAATTAGCAGCTTTTTTAGTTTCTTATGTGTTGATTTATACTTAATAATACATGATAGAAATTATTAAAAAAGTGATATTTTTGCTGCTCAAAAATGAACAGAAAAAGGATTTGAAGAAAAAAGTAGTGATAAATAGACTCTTAGCATCCGTGGTTTTCATTGTACTGATGTCTGTGCCTGCTTTGTCTGGAGCACAAACTATGGAAGTTGGCGCATTTGCCGGTGTCTCTTATTATGTTGGTGAATTAAATCCAGGGTTACCTTATAATCAATTAGGACCTGCTTATGGTGCTGTTGCAAGATATAACCTAAACCGTCGCTGGGCTCTGAAACTGTCATATAGTCATGGTAAGGTTCAGGGGAGTGATGCAACAGGAGGAAGTGTTGAAGGACGTGACCTTGACTTTCAATCGCGGATTAACGACTTCTCGCTTGTTGCTGAGTTTAATTTCTGGGAATACTTTACTGGTAGTAAACGCAATTATTTTACTCCTTTTATATATGGTGGTATTGGATTTTTTACTTTTAATCCTCAGTCTTCTGATGGTGTTGATCTTCAGCCTTTAGGCACTGAAGGCCAGAATTCAGGCTTTGATGAAAGGAGTCCGTACAATCTTTCAAGTTTCTCAATACCTTTTGGAATTGGTGTAAAATATAGTGTAAATGAGCGACTGGCTTTGGCAATGGAGATTGGCATGAGGAAAACATTTACGGATTATATTGACGATATCAGTACTACATATTATCTCGATGGAAGTAACATAAATCCGGACATTGAAGCTCAGTTGTTAAGTGATCCAACAATGAGCCACGAACCTTATATGGAAAGAGGTGATCAGGGAAATAACGATTGGCTTAATTTTACAGGAATTACAATTACGTATAAATTCGATCTTCGTAGTAAAAAAGGATGTAATAATGTAACCTGGAAATAAAATTTTATGAGTAGCTACAAGGAAATAATAAACACTAATAAATTACCTGCTCATGTTGCCATTATTATGGATGGTAATGGTAGATGGGCTCTTAAACACGGACACCAAAGAGTTGACGGTCATTATAAGGGCGTGGATTCTGTCAGGGAAGTTTCCGAAGCTGCTGCTGAACTAGGTATTAAGTACCTTACATTATATACCTTTTCTACTGAAAACTGGAACAGACCCAAAGATGAGGTGGACGCTCTTATGTCGTTGTTTGTTGAAACAATCGTAAAGGAGTTGGATACTCTGAATAAGAATAATATTCGACTTAACGCAATTGGCGATTTGCAGAGTCTTCCTAAAGAGAATTATGTGAAGTTAATGGATACAATTGACAAAACTGCATTTAATAATCGAATGGTTCTTACTTTGGCAATGAGTTATAGTTCAAGGTGGGAAATATTAAATGCAGTAAAAAATATTGCCACGAGTGTAGAGCGTGGTGAATTGATGCCTGAACAAATAAATGAGGATATTTTTGTTAATAATCTTGCAACAAAAAATATCCCTGATCCTGAGTTGCTTATAAGAACAAGTGGTGAGCTGCGTATCAGTAATTATTTGCTTTGGCAGATAGCATATTCGGAGCTTTATTTTACTGATGTTCTTTGGCCTGAATTCAGGAAAGAAGAGTTTTATAGAGCTGTTGCAGATTATCAGCACAGGGAAAGAAGGTTTGGTCTTACAAGTGAACAATTATTAAGCTAGTTTTTATGGTTAGGAATGGAGGGAGAAATATATTTTTATGGTTATTTTTTGCATTAATGGCAATTATCTCTGAGCCGTTAAATGCTCAGATTAGCATTGGTAGCGATTTGTCAAGAATTGATTACAGCCAGCCAACCGAGTACACCTTGGGTGATGTTGAGGTTGAAGGTGTTGAATATCTTGATAAGAATGTGATTATTATGCTCAGTGACCTGGAAATTGGTAGTAAAATTAAAGTGCCTGGTGATAAAATTACTTCTGCCATCAGAAAATTGTGGGATCAGGGTTTATTCGACAATATCAGTATTGTTGCTGATAGAATATCTGGTAACAGAATTTATTTGAAAATCATTCTTCAGGAAAGACCTCGATTAAGCAAGTTCTCTTTCGCAGGTATACGAAAATCAGAAGCTGATGATATCAGGGATAAAATTAATCTTACTCGCGGTGATGTTGTTACTGAACATCTGTTAATTCGTACTAAAAATATTATTAAGGAGTTTTATAAAGAAAAAGGTTTCCTTAATTCTGAAGTCAATATTACTGAAAAGGCTGATAAAAGAGGTGAGAATTTTGTGGATCTTAATATTGATATAAAAAAGAATAATAAAGTCAGAATTAAAGAAATTAATATTATTGGTCTTGATGAGTTTAACGCAGATCAGGTCCGGGGCTCAATGAAAGAAACTAAAGTTAAAGGTAAGTTCACTCCTCTTGATAGCCTGGGGCCTTTAATGATTAACCTTACAGGAGATGCTGTTACATTGAAATTTAAAAAGTTCGGTAACGATTTTATTAATTATTTCACTGATAACTACAGAGTAAATTTATTTAAAGGGTCTAAATATATTAAATCAAATTATAAAGATGACCTTAATAATATTATTGCTAAGTATAATAAGAAAGGTTATAG
Source organism: Bacteroidales bacterium (assembly GCA_963676635.1). Lineage (GTDB taxonomy): Bacteria > Bacteroidota > Bacteroidia > Bacteroidales > F082. Next base: position 1,707,828 of record OY781105.1, on the reverse strand, counting down.
AGATGCATATATTGTCAGTGACTCAGTTTATGTTATTGATAAGGAGAATATTGGTATTGATATTGTAATAGACGAAGGCAATAAATATTATTTTAGAAATATTAAATGGGTTGGTAATACTGTTTATAATTCATTGTTTCTTAGTTCAATTCTTGGTATTCAACCTGGGGATGTTTATAATCTTGAACTTCTGGAAACAAATCTTCAGTATAATCCTAATGGCTACGATGTTAGTTCGTTATATATGAATAACGGGTATCTGTTCTTTAATGCTACTCCTGTAGAAACTTATGTTGGTAATGATTCTATTGATCTGGAAATACGTATATTTGAGGGTAAACAGGCACGTATTAAAAATGTAACTGTATCTGGTAATACAAAAACCAATGACCATGTTATTATAAGGGAGCTTAGAACCAGACCGGGTCAGTTATTCAGTCGTGAAGATATTATTAGGACGACACGTGAGCTTGCTAACCTTCAGTATTTTAATGCAGAAACAATTAATCCAGTACCTAAACCTGATCCCGCTGATGGTACTGTGGATATTGAATATCAGGTTGAGGAAACTTCTGCTGACCAAATTGAACTTTCTGGTGGTTGGGGCTATGGACGAATTATTGGTACGCTGGGTCTGAGCTTTAATAACTTCTCTCTTAAAAACTTCTTTAAAAAAGATGCATGGAGACCAATTCCTGGTGGTGATGGGCAAAAGCTTTCTCTTCGTTTTCAGACTTATGGCGCTGACTATCTGAGTTGGAGCGTGTCTTTTACTGAGCCATGGCTGGGAGGTAAAAAACCGAATGCTCTTACTGTTTCATATTATCATTCAATTTATTCTAACGGATTGCCTAAATCTGATACCAGCAGAGCTTCATTTGTTATTAATGGTATTACTGTTGGTTTGGGTAAACGCCTTACATGGCCAGATGACTTCTTTACTCTTTATCAGGGGGTAAATCTTATGCTTTATAAGTTACAAAACTATAGTTCAATCTTTTCTGTGGGAGATGGTACTGGTAACTTTAATAATATTAACTATGAAATTATTCTTGGTCGTAATTCTGTCGATCAACCTATTTATCCACGCCGTGGGTCTGATATTTCTCTGGGATTGGAAGTCACGCCGCCGTATTCGCTTTTTACACCAAATAAGGACTATACATCACTTGATGATAATGAGAAGTATAAATGGATAGAATACTATAAATGGAAATTTAAAGCATACTGGTATTTTGAACTGATGGAGAAACTTGTATTTGTTACTAAATTCAGGTTTGGTTATCTTGGCTATTATAATCGTGATATTGGAGTAACTCCTTTCGAAAGATTTTATCTTGGTGGTGATGGCTTGTCTGGGTATAACAACTATGATGGTCGAGAAATAATTAGTATGCGCGGTTATGAAAATGAAACTATTACTCCGCATTATTATGAGGATCAAAATATCGGAGGTAATATATTTACAAGGTACACAATGGAGTTGAGGTATCCTCTTTCACTGAATCCTAGTTCAACTATTTATGCTCTTACTTTTGTGGAAGCTGGTAACTCTTGGCTGGGTTCTCAGGGTTTTGATCCCTTTGATATGAAGAGATCTGCTGGTTTTGGTATCCGTGTGTTCCTACCTATGTTCGGAATGCTTGGTCTTGACTGGGCTTATGGTTTTGATCCTATTTACGGATTGCCATCTGCCAATGGTAGTCATTTCCATTTTTCTCTTAACCAATCGCTGGATTAAATTTTGGCAATATATTTGCATACAGCTATGAAAACAGAAACTAATAAAATTTGAACAATGAAAAAATATTCGGTTAACTTAATAATTTCAGTGTTTTTTGTTGCACTGATGATGTCGTTTGCTTCTGCTTCTGCTCAATCTCAGAAATATGCTTATGTTGATACTCAGTATATCCTTGATAATATTCCTGAATTTCAGGATGCTCAGGATGAACTTGATCAGCTTTCAAAGAAATGGCAGAAAGAGATTGAAGATAAATATGATAAAGTAAGTGAAATGTATCAGAAATATCAGGCTGAGTCTGTTTTATTACCTGATGATATTAAGAAAAAACGTGAGCAGGATATTGTAGACCTTGAAAAAGAAGTTAAAGATCTTCAACGTCAGTATTTCGGACAGGAAGGTGATTTGTATACCAAACGCCAGGAATTAGTACAACCAATTCAGGAGAAGATTTATAATGCTATAGAAACTATTGCTGCTACTAAGAATTATTCTTTCGTGTTTGATAAAGCAGGTGGTATGACCCTTCTTTATGTTAGTCCTAAATATGATATTAGTGATGATGTACTGGATGAAGTTGGTAATGTGATGCAGACTGTTAAGCGTGATAACAGGACAAGAAATGGTAACTAGATGTTAATACTTTAATGCTTATTCTGTTTTCTTTGGCAGGATTGTAATATTTTTTAAAGTATTCATCAACAATCTTATAATTAGATTTTTGTGCCCTATTGTTAATTATTCTTAATTATTTGTTTCGTTATCCGTTGTTTGTCATTTTAATGATTTTTTTACTTATGTTTGCACACCTTATTTCGAATTTAATAACCACATAAACAGAAATGATGAAATCAATAAAGAAAGTAGTTGCATTATTATCTTTGATAGTACTAATTTCAGGTGCTTCATTGGCACAGCCGAATGCAAAATTTGGATATATCGATTCAAATGAGATACTTACATTAATGCCTGAGACTGACTCGTTATCACAGGAACTTAAAGCCTATGCTGATTATCTTGATGAACAAATGACACAGATGGCTGCTGAGTATCAGAATAAAGTTGCTGATTATCAGGATAATGTAGCTACAATGTCAGATCTTATCAGACAGACTAAAGAAAAAGAAATTACTGATCTTCAAAACAGAATTCAGGCTTTCCAACAAAGCGCTGATCAGGATCTTAATGCTAAACAGGCTGACCTTTTTAATCCTCTTATTGAAAAGGTAAGGACCGCAATTACTGATGTAGCTCGTGAAAACAATTATACTTACATCTTTGATGCTGGAACTGGTGCTCTTATTTTTTATGAAAATGGTGACAACGTTCTTCCGCTTGTTAAAGCTAAACTGGGTATAAAATAAAAAACCACAGCAAAGATATTTTCAAAACCCCGTCTGGTTTTATCCTAGCGGGGTTTTTACGTATATTCGTGTTTTGTAAATTGATTGCTTTATGAATACAAGTACTATTATGCCTCAGTATATTGATGTGGAAAAGGTACTGGCTGATAAAAGTCCTGTTCTTAAAAAAGTAATGCCGGGCTTTGTGATATCGTTATTTAAAAGATTGATCCATCAGGATAGACTTAATCAGATTCTTTATGACTATGGCCATCTTATGGGTATTGATTTTATTGAGGCTGTGCTTAATGATATGAATACCAAAATTATTGTTAAAGGTCAGGAAAATCTTAATAAAAACAGAAGATCGATTATTGCTTCTAATCATCCGTTGGGGGGGCTTGATGGCTTAGCTCTTATGCTTGCTGTGGGAAGAATTCACAGTGATCTGGTGTTTCCGGTAAACGATATTTTGCTTAATATTGATAATCTTAAACCTCTTTTTATTCCTATTAATAAGCATGGTAGCAATACTGATAATATCAGGATTATTAATGAGACTTTTGATTCTAATAGTACTATTTGTTATTTTCCTTTTGGACTGGTAAGCAGGAAGAGGAAAGGCGAAATTAAGGATCTCGACTGGAAGAGTACTTTTATTACTAAGGCTATCAGGTTTAAAAGGGATATTATTCCTACTCATATCAGTGGTAGAAATACTAACTTTTTTTATAATCTTTCTAATATTCGTAAATCTATTGGGGTAAAGGCTAATATTGAAATGCTGTTCCTTGTTGATGAATTTATGAAGCAAAGTAATAGCACGCTTACTATTACATTCGGGGAACCAATACCTTATACTTTCTTTGATAAGCGTCATTCAAGGGCCGAATGGGCTGAACTTCTGCGCCAGTATTGCTATAAGCTGGGTGATGAAACTGAAGAACCATTCTATGCCTGATTTTTAAGGGCAAGCATAAAATTCTGTACTATATTTGCCAAACAATATAAATATGTTAAACGCAGGAATAATGAAAACAATAATACCTCCGGTTGATAAGAAGCTGCTTGAACAGGAGCTTAATGAAGATACTTTTCTTCGTGATACCAATAATGGTAACAATAAGATTTACGTTGTTACTGATAAAAACGCTCCTAATGTTGTTAGAGAAATAGGCCGTTTAAGGGAAGTTACTTTTCGCGATGCTGGTGGTGGTACTGGTAAGGATGTTGATATTGATGCTTATGATGTTGGTAAGCACGCTTTTAAACAGATTGTTCTTTGGGACCCTGATGAGAAGGAGGTGATTGGGGGCTATAGATATATTCATTGTAGTGAATTGGAAATTACCGCTGATGGAAAAGTTATCTCTCCAACTGCTAAGCTGTTTAGCTATTCAAAGAAATTTATTGATGAGTATTTTCCTACAACTATTGAGTTGGGCCGGTCTTTTGTTCAACCGCTGTATCAACCTTCTTTTAATCTTAGAAGGGGTATGTATGCTTTGGATAACCTTTGGGATGGTCTTGGTGCTATTCTTGTCGACAATGAAGAAATTAAGTATATGTTCGGTAAGGTAACTATGTATCCGCATTTCGATAGGTTTGGCAGAGATATGATACTTTTCTTTCTTAATAAATATTTTCCAGATGATGAGGAGCTTATTTGTCCTGTTAATCCGTTGAAGATTGAAACTGAAGAAAAAATTCTTAATAATATCTTCTCTGGTTGTAATTATGATGAGGATTATAAAATTTTAATCAAGAGTATACGTAATCTGGATGAGAATGTGCCTCCTCTGATTAATGCTTATATGAATCTTTCATCAACCATGAAAACTTTTGGTACTTCTGTTAATCCGGGCTTTGGTGATGTTGAAGAAACTGGTATTCTGGTGACTGTAAATGATATTTTCCCAAATAAAAAAGATCGCCATTTGTCAACATATAAAAAGAAAAGCCTATGATTATTAAAGATGCCTCTTTTGTGATTAGTTCATCAGATGTTTCAGGTTGTCCTACAGCTGATAAACCTGAGTATGCATTTATTGGCAGATCTAATGTAGGTAAATCATCATTGATAAATATGCTAACCGGCAGAAAGAAACTGGCTAAAATCTCATCTGCTCCTGGTAAAACTATTACAATAAATCACTTTCTTATTAATAAAGAGTGGTATCTGGTTGATCTTCCCGGATATGGTTATGCTAAACGTTCAAAAAGTGAAAGGGCTAAATGGGAGAAGATGATACGTAAGTATATTTTAACCAGAGAGAATCTTCTTACTCTGTTTTTACTTGTTGATATGAGACATGAGCCTCAAAAGAATGATTTGGATTTTATTGAATGGCTTGCTGTTTCTCAGATACCTATGGTTATTGTATTTACTAAAGCCGACAAGCTTAAGAGTAAGGATGTTGACAGAAATTTCCAATTCTATAAAAAGAAACTTCTGGAATCATGGGAAGAATTGCCTGAAATGATTGTCACATCATCCGAAAAAGGTGATGGAAGAGATGATGTGCTTAACTATATTGAAAATACTAATAAGGTGTTTTGGGTTTAAAATTCAAAGTTATTGTAACCTTGAACCTTAAACTCAAAACCTTGAACTCATTAATTCTATATTATTTCAAAAAGGAGTTCGTTTTTTGCTACTATCTGCTTTTCTGAAACATGAAAGTTTATTTCACCGTCCATAGGTGCTGTTACTTTATTCATCATCTTCATGGCTTCCAGAATCATAACAACATCTCCTTCTTTAACTTGTTTACCAGACTTAGTTGCCAGTTTGGCGATGGTTCCCGGAATAAAAGCAAATACTTTATTAGGTTCAGGATCAGAATATTTCTTTCTGTTCTTGTACTTTTGAGTAAGGTATGTTTTGTATTTCACACCTTCAATAACGATAGAACTGAATCTTGGTTTCTTAACCTTGTCTTCTGACATAATTCAAACTGTTAAAATGGTGGAATTCCGTGTTTTTTATCCGGTCCATGAACCTCTTTGTTTTCAGAGATATCAAGGGCATGGATAAGCATCTTACGCGTTTCTTCTGGTTCAATAACAGCATCAACATAACCGTAAGCAGCAGCAACATAAGGATTGGCGAATTTAGTTTTGTATTCTTCAACTTTTTCCTTACGCATTTCATCAGGATTGGCAGCTGTCATTATTTCCTTACGGAAGATAATATTTGAAGCGCCTTCAGGACCCATAACAGCTATTTCAGCTGTTGGCCATGCAAATACGAAATCTGCACGCAGATGGTGTGAACACATTGCAATGTAGCCACCACCATATGCCTTACGTGTAATTAAGGTAATCTTTGGTACTGTAGCTTCTGAATATGCATATAACAGTTTTGCACCATGACGTATAACACCTGCATGTTCCTGATCAATACCCGGTAGATATCCCGGAAGGTCAACCAGTGTTACTAATGGTACATTAAATGAGTCGCAATAACGAACAAATCTGGCAGCTTTGTCTGATGAGTCAACATCAAGAACACCTGCAAGATACATAGGCTGGTTTGCTACAATTCCTATTGTTTCTCCATTAAGACGTGCGAAACCAATTACGATATTCTTAGCAAAAAGTTCCTGGATTTCGAAGAACTCTGAGTCATCAGCAAAAGCCTTGATAAGGTCACGTACATCATATGGCTGTTTTGCATTTGATGGCATAACAGCATCTATTTTGTATCGTCTTGTTTTTGGTGACTTCTTAGGGAAATTTTTTGCTTTATTGATATTATTCCATGGTATAAAGCTGGCCAGTTGTTTAATCTGGCTGAAGCATTCTTCTTCGCTTTCTGCATAGAAGTGTGCATTACCTGTTTCTTCACAGTGTACTTTTGCACCACCGAGAGCTTCCATTGAGATTTCCTCGCCGAGTACAGTCTTGATTACCTCAGGACCTGTAATAAACATCTTGGTGATTTTATCAACTGTGAATACAAAGTCAGTTAGTGCAGGGGAATAAACAGCGCCGCCGGCACAAGGACCCAGAATTACTGATATCTGTGGTATTACACCAGATGCTTGTGTATTGCGGTAGAATATCTCACCATAGCCCGCCAACGAGTTAACGCCTTCCTGAATACGTGCTCCGCCTGAGTCGTTAATACCAATTAATGGTACTTTCAGCTTAAGAGCATGATCCATAATCTTGGTGATCTTCTTGGCATGCATCCATCCAAGTGAACCACCGGCAACAGTGAAGTCCTGTGCATATATACATACAGGATTGCCGCTTATGGTACCTGTTCCTGTGATTACACCATCACCTGGCAGGTATTTTTTATCCATGTTGAAATCTTTGGCTGCATGCTCAACAAACAGATCATATTCGTGGAATGATTTAGGATCCAGTAGTGCAATAATCCTTTCTCTGGCTGTTAGCTTGCCAATTGCCTTCTGCTTTTCTATGGCTTTGTCGCCACCTCCTTTTAAAGCAGTGCGCATTCGTCTTTTTAAATCAATCGACTTTTCTTTGATGCCCATAATTTATAGTTTTGGGTGAACAAAAAAAGAGATAAGTCACATCATATTAATATTACTTATTACGTTAACCTATCTCCGAGCATGCAAAAGTATACCAAAATTGGTTTTATGCAAGAAAAAATCGTATTTTATATGCCGTGTAAATAGTCATTGTATTGACAATCAATATATAAACATATGAATGTAGAAGATATAAGAGAGTATTGCCTGAAAATGGAATTTGTTACTGAAAGTTTTCCCTTTGATGATACAACACTGGTGTTTAAGGTTGCTAACAAAATGTTTGCTTTGCTTAATCTGGCTGCGAACCCGAGTGTGAACCTGAAATGTGACCCTGATGAGGCTCTTAAGCTTAGAGAGCATTATAGTAGCGTCCTTCCGGGATATCATATGAGTAAAAAACACTGGAATACTGTGCTTCTTGATGATTCTATTCCTGATAAACTGATATATAACTGGATTGATGATTCGTACCAACTTATTGTTGATAGCCTGCCGAAGAAGGTGAGAATGGAACTTTTTGAGTTTTGAGTTTTAAGATAAAGTGCCAGGGCGATAAAGTGCCAGGGCGATAAAGTGCCAGGCGAACATGGTTATTAAGGGGATAAGTAGACTGTCAGTCTTTTATGAATTACCAGATACAAATTCATAGCATCACTGCATTCTTGCTTCTTTATAAAAGTAGCAATCTCTTTAATTTTTCGCTAATCAGTAACTTGCATGAGTGTGAAGTTATTTTAATATTCTGATGCGCATCAAAAACGATTCTGATGCGCATCAAAATGATTTCTGATGCGCATCAGAAACAATCCTGATGCGCATCAGAGTATTAACAACACAGGTGGCAATAAGTGTTTTTTCAAGTGGAAATAGGTGTTTTCTCAAGTGAAAATTATTCTTGTAATTATTATGAAAGACTTCGTTTTAAAGCATTATCTTTAAGTAGATAGTAGGGGTTATTGGCATAGACTCTGTATAAAAGTTTATACCAGTTGTTTGGGCTGCAGGAATCTTCTCAAAGCTAGTATATTTGAGGTTCTTATGGTTAAGCACGTTTAGAACAGAAATGCCTGTTTCACCTTTGAGTTTTCTGTCAAGGAACTTATAAATAAGAGAGACATCAAGCCTGTTGTAGGAATAGTCGTCTTCATAACCAGTAGTGATAGTGTTGTCGTGCGGAAATCCGGAACCAAATACAAAGTTTGATGAAAAGAATATAGGATCAAAGTTAAGCATCAGTGCCAACTTAATCTCATGCAATTGATCCTGAGGTGCCCGGCGTGTGTCATCTTCTTCATAATACTGGAAGTGTTCCAACGTCTGGCTAAGTGAATAAGCTACCCATGCTGAATGCTTGCGGTAATCTTCTTTTAGCAAGATGTCCATACCAACGGTATGTGAATTACCATGAAAAATATCTTTAATGCCTGAGTTGGGAAGGTTTACAAAGCGCGTAAGGCCCGTTGTGTTTTTATGGTACCCTTCTAAATTGAAAGTGAAATTATTTTTATGATATGATGTGCCAAGGACAAAATGTGTTGAGTTTAGTATTGGCACATCCTCATTGCCGCAGATTGTCCAGAAATATTTGAAGTTCCCGAAGTCATCATAGAAAGTGGAGAGTGCAATGAACTGATTATAGATACCTGCGGAGCCATAAATTTTCCAAAATTCATTTAGCTGGTAATTTGCTGATACACGTGGTTCGATATATACATTTTCTCCGCTTGTTGAGTAAGCTACTCTTAGTCCCATATCCAGTTCAAGTGGTTGCGAGATCCATATTTTATCCTGAAGATATGTGGTGTAAAGGCTTGCCGATTTATCTGAAAAGGATGTTACAACATCAAATGAATATTCCTCTAATTGCACCGTGTTGTTTGTGTATTCAAATCCGAAATTAAGAATATGCCTACTATTCAGATTTAGCGTATTATTTACCGAGGCTGTTATTTCCGACAAGAAGTTTCTATCGTTTTCATCATTCTTATACTCCGTAGTGTTGATATCAGGAAAGTACCAGTTTGTAACATCGATAAGTCGTGTAGCTATACCAGAATATCCTACCTTAAGATTTGTGACGTTACCGTTTTTCCAGTTTAATCCATAATATGCTGATCCGCCCAATTGTTGGTTTTCTTCACTGGCATCTTTCTGGATATTTCTGTCGCTAACGGGTTCATCAATATAATATGAGAACAGATCATCAGCGCCATGCAAACTAATATAAAATAGATTATTTTTTTTTGTTGTTAAAGAGTATTTGATATTGGCATCTCTGAAGCTGTATGATGGTTTAATAGTAAACTCATTTTCTGTACCATTGTCAGAGCTTTGCACGAGGGCAGTCATTTCAACTCTGCTATAAAGATTATAATAGGTATGCCTGAAGGCAACAATAAGAGAGCTACGTTTTGAAAGAGGGATGTCGGCCATAGCGTTAAGAGTCATATTGTTGATATTGAATGTAAAACTGGGTTTCGACACATCACCGGTTTTCCCAACAATATTAACAATACCCCCAACACGTCCGCCATAAAGAGCGTTATAGCCACCCTTGTGTATTTCAATATCCTTGGCAAGAAGCGGATTGAAAGAGCTTATGTTATCATTAAAGTTACGTAACCCATAAACAGTGTATCCGTCAAAATCAACCTTGCATTGCCCGGCATAGCTGCCCCATATAATTAGCTCGCTGGTTTGTTCACCAGATGCCAGTATACCAGGCATAAGACGTATAAGGTTAAATACGGAGTTATCACCATATCCTGGAAGGTAATGTGCTATCTTATGATTGATTTTCATAAGCCCGGGGCTATAGCCAAACTGTGTTGACTTCTCAACCTTTAGATCTGATATAACAATCTCCGTTAACCCAATACTTGATGGCATAAGGTTTAAGTTGTTATATGAATTCTCATACATCATAGTATCAAGAATATAATAACCCAGATACGACACCCTTACCTTCATAGAGTCAGGCAATAACTCTCTGATGCATGAGAAATTCCCTGAGATATCCGATATGGAAGAGATCCCGCCACAAGAAATGTCGGCATAGGGTAGTGGTTCGCCTGTAATGGCATCGGTAATATTTCCTGAAAATACCCTCCTGATCGGCAACTCGTCTCCGGAAGGATAAATAAGCCACACATCATTATCCAACTCATAGCTGAGATTTGTTTCTGAAATAAGATAGTGAAGCATGCCCCCAACATCTGCAAAGGTACTATCGATGCTAATGTAAATATCAGATAACATTTTATCGTCAAATGATATGTTGATATCATAATCATCAGAGAAATCGATCAATACCTTGTTTAAAGGTTTGTTGACACAGCTTAATACAAAGCTACTCTGTGCAAATGATGACAGAGAAAAGAGTAAGAATGATATGAGAAAAAAATTTTTTACCTTAGATTTCTTCACTTTTCGAAAATAATAAAACCTTTATCAGAATTTTTAACAAAAGTAAGGCCAAAAGGCTTACATATTATTGTTAACGCTTCATCTGCGGTTTTGTTTTTCGAAAAGACGCCTGTATACAGGTAATCCAGCTCGTTAGAGGTGTTAATATTTATGTTGTAATGCTTCTTAAGCTCTGAAATAACAATATTTAGTGGTGTTGAAGTGAACCGAAAAGTGTTATCATCTTGTAAGTCGGAATTACTATTAAATTTTGTTACGGTAATAGTTCCTGCAGGACCAATATTTGCTTGATACTCGGGAGTGAGTATTGTTTCTCTGTCGGTTTTCGACTTAACTTTTACTTTTCCTGTAACACATTTAACATTATAGGCATCACTATGTGAGATAATGTTAAAGCTTGTACCAACAACCTCAGTGCTGCCTAGCGTTGAGTTAACAATGAAAGAATTACCGGGGGCCACTTCAAAAAATGCTTCCCCAGAAAGTTCAACATTTCTGCTTATTCTCCACCAAAGAGGATAGTAAGTAATTGCAGACTCAGGAGCGAGCGATACAACCGACCCTGCAGGTAATGTGATATTGATATTATTTTTTCCATTGCAGTAATATGCGGTGGAATAATTCTTCATGAAGAAATATGTACCAAATAGAACTATTACAGCAGCAGCAACTGATGAATAAATTCTTAGATTTACAGATTTGCTGCTTTCTTTTTTCTCTACCGGTGTTTGGTCAATAAACCCGGAAATTTCCTCCCACACCTCGCTCTTTGTTTTCTTGAATGTCGGTTCTGTTTTTGAGACTATGTTCTCAAGACCGGCATCCAAAGGTGTATAATTATTATCTGAATTCATTTTAATATTTCAATTCATTTTTAAGAAAGGATAGCGCTTTGCTCATCCTTTTTTCAACAGCTTTGACAGAGATTCCAAACGAAGAGGCTATCTCATGATACTTCATGTTGTCGATTCTGTTCATCAAAAAAACTATTCTTTGATTTTCAGGAAGCTTAACAAGAGCGAGCTCGTACTTTGATTTCAACTCTCTGTATTGCATCTCATCATGCGGCGTTAGTGGCAAACTGCCTGGTTTAAACTGTAATTTAAAGTTTAAAGCCGCTTTTTGTTTTCTGTATGAGCTTACATACATATCTCCTGCAATTTTAAAAAGTAATCCTGTTGTATTTGACGATAGATCGATCAGATTATGTTTTTCCCATATTCTCACAAATGCATCTTGTGCGATATCAGTTGCCAGCTCCTCATCGCCACACCTGAAATAAATATAGTTCCGAACCCTATCGAAGTGATCATCAAATAGTTTTTTAAATTTTTCCCGTGTCAAAAGTTGGTGTTTTTGATTAGGGTAAAAGTACTACATATTTTTAATTTTAATAACTTTCTTTTTAATGAAACAGCTGCCCCGGTTAACCATTCCGGGACAGCTTGTTTTTAATGAAATAAAAACTGAGTTTAAGGCAAAAATATTGTGTACGTTACACCATATACAATTACTGTTGCTATATTATCACATTCTCCGTCGCCCCAATCCATAAAGACTACAGGCTCGTTCTCCGGAGTAATTTCCATTGTTCCTGAAACAATCCACCGACATTCTATCTCTACTCTAAGCGGTGTTGTTACTTCTCTTGTCCAGCTTTGTCCGTCGGGGCGAATGCCATTTACTACCCCTGTAATCAGATATACATCGTCAGAGAGATCAAGGACTGTTTCACTACCTTCAATCCATTCTCTTACTTTTGATGCATTCCAGGTTATAGTGCCTCCGTTGTTGGCAAGGTTTATAAATCCTCCTACTTCTATTGTATAGTAGATATTACCTTCTACGTTTTGTCCCATATTGGTAACAATCTTTGTTCCTTCAACCTGATTGTTGTCAACATAGTATTCATTGAATGTATATGTAATTATTGTTCCTTCTTCTCTGTAGTTACCTGTAAAAGTAACATTTATTATTCCTCTCCGGTAACGGCCGTCATTACACATGCAGTTTGATGTGCCAAAGTCTATGGTCATTGTATATGGCGTAGATGTGAGGTTGATTGTAATAACTGCGCATTCTGAAATGGTTGTATTTGCCGATTTTGTGTTTGTTACAACTGAGGAGTACGCTTCGTCGGAGACTTTGGTAACATCATCAAAAAGACTTTCTGCTATTGCGTCTGCTGATGATACTGTTGTTTCATCATTTACAACTTCCTGATCTTTATTGCACGATACAAACACCATGGATGTTGCCGAAAGCAGAATTATCGTTATTAACAATATTGAGTTTCTCATAGTATATTTCCGTAATCGTTTTCTGAAGATATACCGTTGTGGAATAGGTTTACCCTACCACATTAGAGAAGATTTTGTTAAAACAAAACAGGGTTTATATGTAATATTCTGATTATAGATTTGTTGCCTTTGTATAATAGTTATGTTTCTTTTGATAGTTTATGACAGGCAACAATAATTTTATGCTGATACAGGCTAAAGATATCTCTTGATTTCTTTCAGTAATCCCGATTTTGTTTTTACTCCGTTTATTTTCTGTTCTGGTTTTCCATCTTTGTAGATTAGTATTGTGGGAATACTTCTGATGCCCAGTTTTGCTGCAGTAGACTTATTTGCGTCAACATCAAGTTTACAAACCTTGACGCTTCCGGCCAATTCATCAGCAATTTCATTTATTACAGGCGATAGTACTTTACATGGCATACACCAGTCGGCGTAACAATCTACAACGGTTACTCCTTTCTTAATATGTTGGTTGAAATCTTTGTCGGAAAGGTTAATAATATTTGGTGACGGTTCAGTATTTTCAATGCTTTTGAGCATTTGAACACGTTTAGCATAGGCGAGAATAAAAAGTATTACGAGTAAACCCAGAGGGATAATCCAGTATAGCATATTTTTTTAGCAGCAAATATATAAATTGTTTTTGACTGGAGACTTTGTCACTTGCGAGTATGCAAAGAGATCTTGTATAGAGTGACTGGAAAAAGGAGAAGGAGCATTTGGAAGTTAGCTGGGCAGAGTATCTGATACTTATTAATGGTATTATATGTTATTTTGTTAGGCTTATTGGAGAGCCTCTTATTAAATCGTTTCTTAAATTATAAACGAAATTTATTTTTACAAATATGGCTTTTTATAAAAGACTGCATTTTAACCATTTGATTATTGTTCAACTCTTCACCGATTTGCAATAATTTAAATATTAAATCGCATTTTTCTTTCGTGTTTAAAATTTTATCTATCTTTGCTTATTATTTAAATGTTCATACATATGAACAAAGTAAGAAGAAAGTTTGTTAAGTTCATGATAAATAATTAAATATAAATCCTGGTAAGATGAAAATAAAGCAAATGACAATTACTCTCATAGCATTGTTTATGATGTTGGGAGTAATGGGTCAGCAACGAACAATCACAGGAACGGTTACACAAACAACCGATGGCACAACCTTGCCTGGTGTAACAGTTCAGGTCCCTGGTACAACTGTGGGAACAGTTACGGATATTAATGGTTTGTATTCTATCACTGTGAGTGAGGATGCTTCAGTTCTGCAGTTTAGTTTTATTGGTATGCGTACAGAACACAGGGAGATAGGATCGCTGTCTGTAATTAATGTTGATATGGAGCCTGATAATGTGGGTCTCGATGAAATTGTGGTGATTGGCTATGGTGCTGTAAAAAAGAGTGATTTAACGGGATCCGTGGGGTCAATTAATATGGAAACGCTGGATGAAGTGCCTGCCAATTCCTTTGATAAGAAGCTGCAGGGGCGATTGGCCGGTGTGCAGGTGTCTACTTTGTCGGGACAACCGGGCGGTGCTACTTCTGTTAAAATCCGTGGTAATAATTCTATTATGGCTGGTACTGATCCTCTTTATGTTATTGATGGGGTGATTGTTGAAAGTCAGAAAGATTTCTCCTGGATTGGTTCTCCGGCTGAGAATGGACTTAGTAGTATCAATCCAAATGATATTGAATCAATAGAGGTGCTGAAGGATGCTTCTGCTACTGCGATTTATGGTGCAAGGGGTGCTAACGGAGTTGTTATTATTTCTACTAAAAAGGGGACAAAGGGTAATGATAAAATTAGCTTTAATGCTTACATGGGGATACAGAAGATTGCTAATACTGTTGAGGTGATGAATGCTGCACAGTATGCTCAGCTATATGATGATGCCGGGTATAATGCCGATTCAACTTATAAGCCAATGTATCCTAATCCAGATAGCCTGGGCGCTGGCACCAACTGGCAGGATGAGATTTATCGCGATGCTCCAATAATGAACTATCAGCTTTCATTTTCCGGGGGTGATGATAGAACTACTTATCTGATTAGTGCTGATTATTTTCTTCAGGATGGTATTATTGTTGGGTCTGATTTTACACGTTACAGCTTCAGGGCTAACGTGGACAGGAAAATGAATGACAAGCTTAGTGTTGGTACTTCCATTGGGTACAATAAAACGAAAAGCAATACCGTGCCTACTGATACTCCCGGTGGATTCTTTCCGGGTGTTGTGAATACTGCTCTTACCATAAGTCCGGTTTTGCCTGTGTATGATGATGATGGTAACTATACATTAACAGATCCCATTGCTGATGCATGGCTTGATAATCCGGTTGCTGTTACAAATATTGTGGAAGCTGTGAGTAACGTTAGCAGACTTGTAGGTAACGTGCATCTGGATTATGAGATTGTTAAAGATTTAAAGTTCCGCACGGTACTATCTGCCGATATATTTCACCAAACGCAGGATATGTACACACCCCGCACTGTCTACTCTGGATCTTTTAACGATGGTCAGGCCAGATATGCTAACTCTGAATTTTTTACTTATCTCACTGAAAACACACTTACTTATAGAAAGAAGTTTGGTAAAAAACATGCAATTGATGCTCTTTTAGGGTTTACTTATCAGGAGGATAACAGCAGGTCATTTATAGATATAGCAACTAATTTCCCCAATGATCTGCTTGGCTATTACGGTATTGAAAACGGACAGGATATGCCCAGCATTTATTCGTCAAATGCTACTTCTACAATGGTGTCATACTTAGGACGGCTTAACTACAATTTTGCTGAGAAATATCTTTTTACAATTACTGGTCGGGCCGATGGTTCTTCCAGATTTGGGAAGAATAATAAATATGCTTTCTTCCCTTCTGCGGCTTTCGCCTGGAGGATGATACAGGAGGATTTTATTAAAGATGCAAATATCTTTTCTGATCTTAAACTGCGTCTTAGCTATGGTAAGTCGGGTAACGACAGAATAGCCAACTACCAGTTTATACGTACTATCTCTGGTACTAATTACTATTTTAACGGAAGTTATCCTGCTATTGGCTTTGCTCCTGATCAGCCGGGTAATGAAAATGTTAAATGGGAAACTACTGATCAGTTTGATGCAGGCTTTGATATGGGGTTCTTTGATAGTCGCATCTCTATTACGGCTGATTACTATTATAAATATACGTATAATATGTTGTACTATCGATCGCTTCCATACTCCAGTGGCTTTGCTACCGTAGTGGATAATATTGGAACAATGAGTAATCAGGGATTTGAATTTGCTTTGCAGACAGCCAATTTTGTGAATGAATTCAAATGGAATACCTCTTTTAATATAACCTTTAACAAAAATAAGGTTGTTGATCTTGGCGGTGAAACATTGTACATAGACAATGACACCTATAAGCTTAAAATAGGAAGCTGGGCTGTTATTCAGGAAGGTGAAGAAATGGGTAGCTTCTTTGGTCTTGAAGCCGATGGTATATGGCAGCTGGATGAAGCTTCTGAAGCTGCTGCATATAATGCTGAACCCGGTGATTTTAAATATGTAGATCTTAACAATGATGGCAAAATTGATGACGCTGACAGAACAATTATCGGGCATGCTCTTCCTGATTTCTATTGGGGTATGAATAATAACTTCTCATATGGTAACATAAGTCTGGATGTGTTTATCCAAGGACAGTATGGTAACGAAATTCTTAATAGTAATAGGTTTGAGCTGGAGTCAGGTAACGGGTTATCCAATTCCTCTATCGATATGCTCGATCGCTGGACACCTGATAATCCTAGTAATGTATATCCCCGTGCTAATCGCAACGTTGATTATCTGCATATGTCTGATAGATATATTGAAGATGGATCTTATATTCGTCTTAAAACAGTTACTCTGTCATATGACTTGCCAGCAAGGTGGTTGTCGTCAATAAAAGTGAGTAGCTTCAGAGTTTACTTTACATGTGAAAATCTGCTCACCATTACTGACTACACAGGCTTTGATCCTGAAGTAGGACGATTCGGCTTTGATAATACCCGAATGGGTTACGACTATGGTGGCTATCCTTCTGCCAAATCATATATTCTCGGATTTAACTTAACCTTCTAAAACTGCAATCATGAAAAAATTTAAATACATATTATTGCTTTTAGCCGGGTTGTTTTTGTTTTCATGCTCAAAGCAGCTTGATCAACAACCTCATACTATCAACTATGAAAACTTCTATCAAACTGAGGAAGATGCAGTAAATGCAATAAATGCGGCTTATAGTCTGCTTACTTATGTTAATCAGTATAACAGCTATCTATGGCTTATTCAGGATGTGGCCTCTGACGATTGCAATGCACGTGAGTCGCTAAACGACCCTAATCTTCATAATGTTGATGAGTACAGAGTTGATCCTTCCAATACTTATATTACTGGTTTGTGGCAGGGTTCTTATCTGGGGATTTCAAGGGCTAATATTGTTATTCAGAAAGTACCCGACATAGATATGGATTCCACTAAACGCGATCGTATTGTGGGTGAAGCTATGTACCTCAGAGCAATGTTTTATTTTAATCTGGTAAGGATATTTGGTGATGTGCCTCTCACTACTGAGCCGGTATCTACTGATCTTACTGATGAAGAGATTTATTTGTCGCGATCTGATAAAGATATTGTCTATGATCTTATTATTGATGACCTGACCAATGCTTCTGAATATCTGCCTTTGAGCTATGCCTCATCAATGGATAAGGGAAGGGCTACCAAAGGTGCTGCACTGGGATTGTTGTCAAAAGTGTATCTCACGCTGGAACAATGGCAGTTGGCTTCAGCAACAGCAAATGAAGTCATGGATCTGGGTGTTTATAGTCTGTATACCGATTATGCCGACAACTTTAAGGATGCTCATCGTAATGGTGAAGAGTCGGTATTTGCTGCTCAGTTCAGCACTGTTATGACAAGCCAGAATAACCAGATTGTCATCAGCGGGTTGCCTTACCTCAAAGGAACTTTCGATGCTGGCGTGGAGATAATGCTTCCTACTGATGATTTGCTCAATAGCTTCGAAGAGGGTGACTACCGTAAGGAAGTGACTTTCTTTGATCACTACTGGTTTGATTCTTTTGACCCTCATATATGGAAACACTGGGATCAGGATACTTACAGCCCTTCTGAAACATCACAGTGTGGTTCTAATTTTGATGTTATGCGTTATTCGGAGATACTCCTTATCTACGCTGAAGCTATGAATGAAGCTTATGGTCCTTCTGCGGAAGCATATGCTGCTATCAATGAAGTGAGAGCGAGGGCCCGCAATGGTAATGAAGATGTGTTGCCTGACTTACAGGGTCTTAATCAGGATGAGTTTCGTGTGGCTGTGCTGAGAGAACGCCGTGTGGAATTTGTTAATGAAGGAATACGTTGGTACGACCTGGTGCGTACGGGTAATCTTATTGAATATGTTAAGCGTGCTAAAGGAGATAAAAGTAATCCGCAACCGTATAACTATGTATTCCCTATTCCGCAGCATGAGATGGAGAATAATCCTAATTTGGTACAAAACCCGGAGTATAACAGCTAATCATACTAAATGTTTACAAATAAGAAAAATATAGAATATTGAAACCGAACTTTAATAAATACCCTGTTGTTCAGGTAAGAGAGAATTCACAGGATTGTACTACCGGATGGCAGGAAATATGCCGGAAACTGAAAACTGATGCTGATAACAGGAGCACTGCAAAGACAATTATTGTTGTCGACTGCTATCAGGGATGCTATGAAGAGAGTGTACTTAAGGAATTATCAGGTTGTCTTAATCCTGATAAGTTGTTTTTATCTTCTGATGCCTTGCTTCCTGAAAATGAAATTCGTAGTCTTACTCAAAATGATGTTACCGACGATCGTATATTTGGTTTTCTAACAAGGTTAACACTTGATAAGTTTTTTGATGCTCAGAAGGTGCGACAATTACAGGATGAGATTGCCGCTGTAAACGATGGACTGGTGCTGATTTTTGGTATTGGGGCTTCAATGCTTTCATTGGAGGATCATATCCTTGTTTATGCTGATATGGCACGTTGGGAAATACAGATAAGGATGAGAAGGAGTGAGGTTAAGAACCTTGGAATTAATAATAATGATGAATCCTATGAGTCGAAATACAAGCGTGGATATTTTGTCGATTGGCGTGCTTGCGACAGGCATAAGAAAAAGCTTATGCATCGATGGGATTACGTGTTGGATACTAATAGCGATATTCCTAAGCTGGTTGCCGGTGAAATTGTTAGAGAAGGGCTAAAAAAGGCCGCTCATCAGCCTTTTAGCCCGGTGCCTTATTTTGATGCGGGACCGTGGGGCGGACAGTGGATGAAGGAAGTGTGTGACCTCGATAAGGATCAGGAGAACTTTGCCTGGTGTTTTAACTGTGTGCCTGAAGAGAACAGTATGTATCTGGGTTTTGGTGATGTGCATTTTGAGCTCCCCTCCATTGATGTGGTCTTTTTTGAGCCCGTGGCTCTTCTTGGAGATCCTGTGCATGCCCGCTTTGGCGATGAGTTTCCCATTAGATTCGATTTTCTGGATACAATGGGCGGTGGTAACCTGAGTCTTCAGGTGCACCCTCTTACTGAATATATACAGGAGAAGTTTGGAATCCATTATACTCAGGATGAGAGTTATTATCTGCTTGATGCTGAAGATGACGCTTGTGTGTACCTTGGTCTAAAGGAAGGCGTTGACGGTGAGCAGATGATTAGAGAACTGAAGAATTCTGAAGCTACTGGTGAGCCCTTCGATGATACCAAACATGTGCAGAAATGGCCTGCCAAAAAGCATGATCATTTCCTTATTCCGGGAGGAACGGTGCATTGCTCGGGGAAAAACAGTATGGTGTTGGAAATTAGCTCAACTCCTTATATCTTTACATTCAAATTGTGGGACTGGGGTCGTTTGGGTATGGATGGAAAGCCTCGTCCGATAAATATTGATCATGGTGCCAGTGTTATTCAGTGGAATCGTACAACCAACTGGACAAAGGAAAATCTTGTCAACAGAACAAAGACTATTGATAAGGGAGATGGCTGGGAGTGTGAGTTTACTGGTCTTCACGACAGAGAGTTTATTGAAACACACAGGTACTGGTTTACTAAAAGCGTGGAAATAAATGCCCTCAATAGTGTTCAGGTTTTTAATGTGATTGAAGGCCGTGAGATTATTGTGGAAAGCGCTAACGGTAGCTTTAGCCCGATGGTGTTCCATTATGCTGAAACATTTATTGTGCCTGCTGCTGCAGGAGATATTATAATATCACCACATGGCGAATCTGTTGGAGAGAAGTGTGGTGTGATAAAAGCTTTTGTAAGACATTAAAAGATAAATCATGACAAAGAAAAATTCTATTGCCGTTTTCTTACCAGTGTTGTTCTCGTTTTTTGTAATGGGATTTGTTGATCTGGTTGGAGTAAGTACGGGATACGTTAAACAAGACTTCAATTTGTCTGACAGCGTAGCTCAGTTAATACCTACAATGGTCTTTATGTGGTTCCTGCTACTGTCGATCCCAACTGGTATATTTCAAGACAGAAAAGGGAAAAAGTACACAGTAAATGTTGGTTTGATACTTACCGGCATAGGACTGCTTATACCTTATATATATTATACACTGCCCACTGCTTTGCTTGGATTTGCTATTCTTGGCATTGGTAACACAATTATTCAGGTGTCGGCAAACCCGCTGCTTATCGACATAAGCTCACCGGGTACGAAGGCTGCTAATCTTAGCGCTTCACAGCTGGTGAAAGCTATAGCAAGTTTACTGGGGCCATTTGTCACTACTGCTCTTGCCCTGTATCTGGGGAACTGGAAGATGGTATTCCCTCTGTTTGCTGCTGTTTCGATTCTTTCAGCATTGTGGCTGAGATCGGTTAAGATTGATGAGTCAAAGCCTGACAAAGCACCAGCTACTTTCAAAAGTGCTTTCTCGCTTCTAAAAAATCCTTTTATTCTTATTAATGTACTGTCTATATTCTTTATGGTGGGTTTTGATGTAGCTATGAATACGAATATTGCTACTTATCTTGTGAATAAATTTGGGATTAGTCTGGAAGCAGCAAACACAGGTATTATGATTTATTTTGCCTCTTTGATGGTTGGCAGAGCTATTGGTGCTGTTCTTCTCAGGAGACTGAATATTATATTATTTATGGTGGTGAGCTCGGTTATTACTCTGGCCGGACTGATAGGTATTATCTTGTCGGATGGTTTGCTGTTTACACGGATATTGATCTTTGTTACCGGACTGGGATTTTCAAATATATTCCCTATTATGTTTGCTATTATTGTGGATAAAAAGCCTGACTATGCTAATGAGCTGTCTGGTCTTATTATACTTGCTGTTAGCGGTGGTGCTGTTGTTCCTCCGGTAATTGGCCTGCTAAGCGATGTGCTTGGATATTATGCCGCTATTTATGTGCTGATATTTAGTATGATGTATATCGCCTTTTCAACTTATTATGTCACTAAATCTAAATAGAAGCCGTATGAAAGATGATAGAATAATACTGACTTTGGACGCTGGTGGAACTAACTTTGTTTTTTCTGCTATTCAGGATGGCAAGGCCATTGTTGAGGATGTGAAGCTGCCTGCCAGTGCCCACGATTTTGATAAATGTTTGTCAAATATATTCAAGGGCTTTCATAAGGTTAAAGAGTTGGTGGGTAACAAAATAGCTGCTATCAGCTTTGCCTTTCCCGGACCCGCTGACTATCAGCGTGGCATTCTTGGAAACCTTCCTAACTTTGAAGCTTTTAACGGTAATACACCTCTGGGGCCATTGCTCGAAGCTGAGTTTGATGTGCCGGTATTTATCAATAATGATGGTAATCTGTTTGCCTATGGCGAAGCACTGGAAGGGCTTTTGCCGGATATCAACAGCCGTATTAAAGAAGCAGGTGGTATTAAAAAATTCAGAAATCTTATCGGACTGACTCTCGGAACAGGTTTTGGTGGAGGGATTGTCCTTGATAATAATCTTATTGTTGGCGACAGCTCTTGTGGTGCCGAAGTGCATAACACTCTTAATAAGTTTAATGCCGATTGGAATGCTGAGGAAAGCATAAGCACAAGGGCCATTCAGCGTGTTTATTGTGAAGCATGTGGTATTCCGTTTTCCATTGAGCTGATGCCCGCTGACATCGCTGCCATTGCTATGGGAAATGCAACAGGTAATTCTGAAGCTGCAAAGGAGTCTTTCCGCCAGTTTGGTGAGGCTTTGGGTAGCTCCATAGCAAATATACTTACTCTTATCGATGGCCTTGTGGTGCTTGGTGGTGGTATTACGGCTGCGTGGGACTTGTTCGCTCCTGCTATGTTTAATGAGATTAACAGAAAATATTATCACTTTACAGGAGCCGCTAACGAAAGGCTTTCATTTAGTGTGTTTAATTTGGAGGATGAGGCTTCTTTTAATGCTTTCGCTAACGGCAATATTGAAGTTGTTGAGGCAGGAAGTGTTAAGGTGGAATATGATGCAATGCCTCGTACTGGCGTGGGTGTGTCTAAACCCGGTGCCAGTAAATCCATATCACTGGGGGCTTATGCCTTTGCGTTACATCAACTTAATAATCAGTAAAATGAAAAAATTATTTCTTCTTGTAATATCAGTATCTTTATTGTTTACTACGCTTGCGCAGAAAAGCAGTCATAGTATTACTCCTGTTGATTATGTGGACCCTCTGATGGGGACTACCTTTGCGCGTTGGATGATGTTTCCGGGTGTTGCTATGCCTTTCGGGATGGTTAAACTGAGTCCTGATAACCAAAGAAAAGGCTGGAAGGCAGGTTATGAATATAAGATACCTAACATCGCCGGATTCTCACATCTCCATTCATGGACAATGGGAGGTTTGCTGACAATGCCAGCAAATGGTCCTTTGAAGATTATGCCGGGAACGGAACAAAATCCTGATCTGGGTTATAGGTCGGGGTTCTCTCATGACAATGAAACAGCCAAAGCAGGTTATTATCAGGTTATGCTTGAGGATTATGGAATTAACGCCGAGCTGACTACAACCACAAGGGCAGGATTTCAACGCTATACCTTTCCTGAATCATCAAGCTCCAGGGTGTTGATTGATCTTAAAATACCTACTGAATACAGCTACGAGATATTTGAAGCTAAGATTACTAAGGTGAGCGACACTGAGATTGAAGGATACACCGTGCAACAAAGTCTGCGTGGTGCTAATTATAATGAGTTCCGACTGAATTTCGTGATTCGTTTTAATAAACCTTTTACATCTTTTAATGGCTGGATTAATGAAGAGATTTTTGAGAATGCTCAAGAGATATACAATATCTTCGGGGATAATGATGTAGGGGCTTTCGTTACTTTTAATACAGAAGAAGGTGAGCAAATCCTTATGCAATCAGGTATATCTCTGGTGAGTGTTGAGCAGGCAAGAATTAATCTGGAAACAGAAATGAATCCTTTTAACTGGGATTTTGACGCTGTGGTTAAAAGTAACCAGGATACATGGAATAACCTGCTGGGGACTATTCAGGTTGAAGGTGGTACTCCTGTTGATCTTAAGAAATTCTATACTAATATGTATCGTGTTTATGCCAGTCGTACCATATGGAGTGATGTTAATGGCAAGTATATGGATATGTATGAGAAAGTGCAGCAGCTTGCTGATCCTGATGATGTTGTTTATGGTGGCGATGCATTCTGGAATACTTTCTGGAATGTTAATCAGTTGTGGACTCTGCAGCATCCGGAAATTGCCAATAGCTGGGTGCGCTCCCTGCTGGAAATCTATGATAAAGGAGGGTGGCTGCCAAAGGGTCCTACCGGTATTGAGTATTCCAGTATAATGGTTGCTTCGCATGAGATACCGCTGATTGTGAGCGCTTATCAGAAGGGTATTCGTAATTATGATGTTGATAAAGCATATAAGGCTATCAGACATAACCAGATGGAACAGGGTAAGCCACATCCTGGTGGTGGACTTGTAGGTAACAGAAATCTTGATTCCTATATGAAGCTGGGTTTTGTGCCTAATGAGGAAGGACCTGTTAGTAACACTCTTGAATATGCTTATGATGATTATACTGTTGGGCAGATGGCCAAAGCTATTGGTAATGAATCAGACTATAAGACATTTACAAAGCGTGCTTTTAACTATAATAATGTGTTCTGCGATTCTCTGGGTTATGTGTGGATGAAAAATGCTGATGGATCATGGGTGTCTGACTTTTCCCCTTATGGGCATTCAGTATTTTACGGACCAGGTTTCGTTGAAGGTAACGCCTGGCAGTATACGTGGTTTGTCCCTCATGATCAACAGGGACTGCTTGACATGCTTGGCAAAGAAACATATATCAATCGACTGGAAGAGGGTTTTAAGAAATCTCTGCCTTATCGCTTTAACTCGGAAAATCTGGATGAAAACGGACTGGTAGGAGTGGGGATATTACCTATAAATCATGGTAACCAGCCTAATATGGAAGCGGCTTATTTGTTTAACTATGCCGGAGCTCCTTGGCTGACGCAGTATTGGGTACGTGAGATTATGAATGGCTTTTATGGTGATAGCATTGATGCCTGGCCTGGCGATGAAGATCAGGGACAAATGGGGGCATGGTATGTTATGAGTGCCATGGGGCTTTTTGAAATGGATGGAGGTACTTCAGTTGATCCTGTTTATGAAATAGGAAGCCCTGTTTTTGAAAAAGTGATTATTGATTTGGATACGAGCTATTATAAGGGAAGCAAGTTCGTGATTGAAGCTAAAAATACCAGTGACAAAAACAGATATGTGCAGAGTGCTAAACTTAATGGCAAGAAGCTCGATAAGCCATGGTTTTATCATTCGCAGTTGGTTAACGGTGGTAAGCTGGTGCTGAAAATGGGACCTGAACCAAATAAGAAATGGGGCTCTGCTCCGGAAGATGCACCGCCGTCGCTAAGTAGTCGTCTTAATGATGATGAGATAAGTGAAATAATGGCTTATGATAAGCTTGCCGAAGATCTTGAGGCATGGAATAAGGCTGTACGCGCTTATTATTATCATAAAAAGGAACATTTTGAGCTGATGCCTCAGATTGATAATTCGATAATTTTTCTGGGTAACAGTATTACTGATAACTGCGAGTGGGCTGAGATGTTTCAAAACCCAAATATTCTGAATCGTGGTATTGGTGGTGATGATACAGATGGTATCCTGGAACGTATTTCAGAGATTACAAACAGAAAGCCTTCGAAGGTATTTATTATGATTGGTACAAATGATCTGGCTTATGGAAAGACTGTTGATCACGTACTTTCAAATTATTATATGATTATTGACAGTATCCAGATAAATTCACCGGAAACGGAGATTTATATAGAGAGTGTTCTTCCTGTTGATCAGAAGGTACACTGGACAAGAAACAATGATGATCTGGTATTGATAAATGAAGGATTGGTTGATTTGGCGCAGAAAAAGGATGTGACATTTATTGATCTTTATCCATTATTTGTTGTTACAGATCCTGAAGTGAAACTGAATCCTGAATATAGCTTTGATGGGCTTCATGTTAATGGCAAAGGATATCTCATATGGAAAGAAGCTATTGAAAAGTTTGTAAATAATTAGGTTATGTTAAGATTTATCAAATCCCTTACTTTGATCGCAATATTGCTGATGGCAATATCATGCAAAAATGAAAAGAAAACAGCTGAAAAACCATATATCGATAAGCAATTTACTGAGTTTTTTGCTCGCGACTGCTGTGGTAGTACAGGTTCTGATGGATTTTACTCTGTTCCGTTACCTGATGGCCGCGTTGTGTGGATATTTGGCGACACATTTTTGGGTACTGTTAACCCTGATGGTAGTCGTGAAAAAAGCTCTCCAGTCTTTATAAGAAACTCAATGGGTGTGCAGGATGGTGATTCATTGACAACCTTGTATAATGTTATCGATGGTTGGGAATCATCCTTTGTTATCCCTCCTGATGCCGTTAAAGGTACAGTATTCTCAGAAGACTCACTGTGGTATTGGCCCGGCGACGGACTGGTAGAAGATGGTAAGCTTAAGGTATTTATGACTGGCTTCTATCAGGCTGAGGAAGGTAACTGGGGCTTTCGTTGGGTGGATGCTAATATAGCAACATTCTCTTTGCCTGATATAAATTTAGAAAGTATTACACCTCTGGATTATCCTAATGATATGCAGGTTCACTGGGGTCATGCTGTTTGCGATGATGATCCTGATTTTACTTATATCTATGGGGCTGGTGATAAATATCCGTTTGTTGCACGTGCCCCTAAAGGTGACATTACTGCACCCTGGGAGTTCTTCGATGGTACAGGCTGGGTGAATGATTCCCGTAAGGCAAAGCCAATGCTCGATATGAAAGGTTCTGAGCAGTTTAGCGTGATTAAAATTGGTGATAAGTATGTGCTTATGACACAAACTGGTGACTTTATGAGTACTGATCTTGTTAGCCTGACTTCCGACAAACCTTATACCGGATGGGGTAATAAAAAGTTGCTGTATCATCCAAAGCCATTGTCGAATGATAAAGATCTGTTTGCTTATAACTCTGTAGCTCATCCTTATTTTACCAGTAATGGTGAGTTGCTGGTGTCGTATTGCGTTAATAGTTTTGATCTTCAGGATGTATTTCAGGATGCATCGAAATATCGTCCGGTGTTTATAAGAATACCGGTTGAGATGATTGTTGAGTAGAGTATTTTCGCAATTAGCGATGTTACACCTTTTATAAATGCCAATTTATCTTTAAAGAGCTAATAGTACTATATACGTTTTCATAGAATTGTTATTCTCTTTTGTGCCGTTAGTCATTTCCTCTTGTGTAATCAGTCATTTCCTCTTGTGTAATTACTTTTCTGATGCGCATCAGAACTGATCCTGATGCGCATCAAAAACAATCCTGATGCGCATCAGAATCATTCCTGATGCGCATCAGAATACTGAATACACAGAAGAGAATGAGTAACAGCACAAAAGAAATTAAGAAATAACACAAAGCCTGCAATAACAAAAAGGGCTGTGAATAGCTCACAACCCTTTTAAGTAAAAATCCGGTTCAACTCTTGTTTTATTTTGGATATAAAACCTATTATCAATTACACTTATTTTAACATTGGAAGTAGTTTGGAGTTGTCACCGGATGGAAGTTAGTATTAAAACGATATTTGATTGGTTGTGCCACTTAATGTAAAGCTCTTTTTGAAGGTTCCACCTGAATAAGTACCTCCTGTATAAAGACCATTACTTACACTGCCTGTAGATGACCCACCTGTATACAAATTGTAGGTTACACCTGTTTCCAGATCTTCTGTTGACAGGATCATTGCGCTGTATGACCGTATTGGTGCAAATGTTACAATATCATTACCATCATTGTCTTCAATGTGGAAGATTGTGTTTGCCGATAGGGTGCTGAATGTAGTGAAAAGGGCTGAAAGCTGTGATGATGAGTTGCTTGGTCCTTCTGTCATGTTTGAATTGGGCCCTGAAATAACCAAAAACCCACCATCAACAACACATTCACCATTAGCATCTAACCCAACCTCAGGGGCAGACTGAGGACCATGGACTATAGTAAGACCACCTGTAATCTCAATATCGCCGTTGCTGTCAAGGCCATCGCCTCCTGAAGCATATAGTGCTATATTACCACCATTAATGGAGCACATACTACCATCATTTTGCTCACCACCATTACCATATGTAGCGTTTATTGCGTCATCTGATGAATATACTGTGATGTCACCGTCATAGATGTAGATATTTGGTGCCTCGATACCTTCATACGAGTCAGCAATGTAGATAGTTCCTCCATTAAAGGTAATAAAGGTATCTGATTTAATACCGTCATCAGCTGAGTCAATGTGAATATCCCCGTTTTCAATAACAATATCAGAATCGATAGTTATAGTCTTGGACTCATCATAATCAGCGTCTTCTCCTCCACCAGAGATATAAATGCTACTACCTGTTGTGGTGACATTGATATTTGGGGAGCTGGTTTCTGTTCCTATGGTCAGGTTGCCATCAGCTGAGATGCCATCACCACCAGAGCCTGAATTGGATAGTGTTGTAGTACCACCTGTAATATTAATGTCAACATCCGATTTCAGACATTTACCAGCATAAGAGTCGAGTACTCCTTCTTCATTGGTGTATCTGGCACCGTTACCGCTACATGTAATATTAACAGTACCGCTTAATATTTCAATATTTCCGTTGGCGGAGATTCCACGTGCTGCTTCTCCTGTTGCGGTGAGATTGATTGTTGCACCGTTTGCAATAACACCGGCATCGCCTTTTATTGCAGTACAATATGATGGGTCATAGCCCGATCCTGATGACTCAAGAACAACATCTCCTGCAGCAAGGATTGTAACTATACCTCCTGTTAAGCTAATGTCTTCATCACTTTTAATGCCCTTCGATTGATTACCATTTACAGTAATATTAACATTACCTCCACTGATTGTAATGGCCAGATCGGCTTTTAAGCCTTTTACGTCATCTGTATTGCTTACAATAATTATTGATCCATTTGTGATAAGCACTTCGCCTTCATCACCATCAATACCGTCTTTGTCAGACTGAATATTTATATATCCACCATTAACAATTAAGCCATCTTTACCATGGATACCATCTTTAACAGCACTTGCTATTGTAATAGTACCTTCATCGATAATGATATAATCATCACTGCACAAACCGTGCTGGTCATCACCCAGTCCGTTAATTGTCAAAGCTCCTGATCCGTTGAAACCAAGTATCCCTTCACTAAACACACAAGCTTTCTGATCTTCATCACCTACAGGATCATCATAAACCTCACCATCTGTCATGGTATTGGATGTGCCGGGTACTATATGAATTGTTGTATGCTCCGACGACTGAATATTAATTGCTGGTCCTACTGGATTTGTCAGTGTTACGTTATTCAATAATATTGTGGATGGATAGTCAGAGTACAACTTGAACATCCCTTCACTGCTTGTGCCTGAAAGCACATAATTGATATCGCTGATATCGCTGGTTGAAGTAACAACTACATAAGCGCCATCGACTTCAACATCAACACCATCTGCCTCAAGCGGATTAGTAACCACAACTTCTGAGTCATAATAATCAATATAAACTGTAGAGTCAGTACTTACGTCAAAAGTAATGCTGTCGATGTCTGTGGTGTTGTATTCCTCAGTAACTCCTTGAATTACAAAAAATACTTTCAGGTTATCCTGATCGAAATACATACTGTCAGTCTCGCTGATATAATATTCATCGGTAATACCTGAGGAATTATGAACCAGCACTGTATTTTGTCCGAATGCCATTGATACAGCAATGAGCATAATTAATATTATCGCAGATTTTTTCATTGCAGTATCAGTTTTTGGAGTGAGTTATTAGTTTTAACAATATACACACCGGCTGAGTTTCCGGATAAGTCAAGAGTATTGTTCCCTTCTGAGATCGTCTTCTGTAGTACAAGAGTTCCCTGAAGTGACCATACAGAGACAATAGTTTCGGAGTCGTTAGTTACAACCTGAAATTGTCCGTTAGTTGGATTTGGATAAACCAATAATGTGCTTGCATCCTGTAGTTCATCATTAATAACCGTATTGTCATAGAAGTACATCTTTTGAACTTCCAGTAGGTTATAAGTTTTGGTTGTTTTGTTTTCCATATTGAACACGAGATTAATACCATCAAAAGTACCTTTAGTGATATTTTCCATTTGTTGTGATATCTCATCGCCGTTACGGGTTTCAATATAAACCCCCTGAGCGTTAACTATCATTCCTCCGGTTAGCATTAGGAACATTAAAATTCCAAAAAAGTTTTTGTTCATGTTGTAAAAATTTAGTTATAAATATTACTCCTCTTTTATATGTATTTGTAAAGTATCACTGCAAAAGGATGTAAAAATCCCTTTACCATTCTCAATATTTGATTCAGGTTCAGTAAGTCCTTCCAGTGAACTTTGACTCATTGATTCATACAAACTTGCATAGTCTGAGGTTATATGCGAAAGGATAACTTGATATGTTCCAAAGAAAGAAAACTCCATACTTCTAAGCATATACATGTTTGTTTGCATAGGCTCAGAGGTAAAATTTGCCAGTTCTTCAGCGTTATCAATATCTCTGGTTGTGTTTATAGTATCGTATTCATCCTCCATGTATTTAATAATGATAAGATAGTATTCGTAATTATCATTATCCCATGTAATTTCTATTTCATCCATCGAAGGCATACCACCGGGGCCACTGTCTTCTGTAACTCTGGCCACATAAATTGTTGTGTCTGATATCTCATAGTCCTGTGGCTTTGAGGGCACCTCTGTAGTACTTGAAATTACCTGATTGTTATAGGTAAAGTCCAGATCATAGGTTTTCTCTTCCATAATTGTAAGAGCTCCGGTAGAGTCATAATAAGTACCGGGGGATGTTGTGCTTTCATCTAAAGAGAAAACCTGATCTTCATAAATAATATGTACACTCTGACCGGTTATTACCGAGTCAGGTACAATGGTTGTATCATTGGTGAATTCAATTACTTTGCTTAGCCTGACAACCGGTGGTGTTCCGGGAGTGAGAAACGATTGTATAACAGCTATGTTTTCAACGGATAATTCGTCTATTGTCGGCTCCTGGCATCCGGCCATCAGGAAAGCAAGTAACATGAACGCAAAAAAATCTATTTTATATATTTTCTTCATTTTATCGTATGCTAAATGATAATGTTAGATTAGGTGTTATTCCCAGTAGATTGATATCTGTTTCGATGAGTTCGCCATCCACCATTTCAAATTCTTTATACCAAATATTTTGTCGGTTATATACATTAAACAGAGAGAAAGAGATATTTCCGAAAGCCATGTCCCCGAATTTTATCTCTCTGGAAACAGCTATGTCTAATCTGTGATAGTTGGGATAACGGCTGGCATTTTTACTGCCAACCAGGATGTAGTCTTGTGTTGTACCATCTGGTAATTCTAATGTATAACCACCATCTGGACATGTATACGGTTTCCCTGTAGCAAATATCCATGTAGCTGAGAATGTCCAGCGCTTAAGTTTGTAAATACCAACGAATTTAACTTCATTGGTAACATCATGACTTGCAGGGAACCATCCGTCGCCGTAAACAGGGAAGTTGTAAAGAACCTGACCCAAAGTATAGCTCACCCATCCGCTAAGGTCTCCGAATTTCTTTTGAATAAGGAATTCCACACCTTGCGCAAAGCCATCACCTGAATAATAAAACTCATCAAAATTGTCAACAGATCCGAACTCAGGGATATAACGCAATGTGTATTCTGTTAGTCCGTTAAGTTCTTTGTAGTATGCTTCTACGTCGAAAAGAAATTCAGGTGTTTCATAAGAGGCACCAGCAATATAGTGTGTTGAAGAAGATACATTGATATCTGTACCGTTAGCCAGCACCCAGAAATCTTTTGATCCTGATTGTATATCTTCACGGATTACACGCTGAGCAAACTGGTAATAGATTCCAGTTGCAGCTTTTAGCTTCAGCTTTTCAGTAAGGGCATAAGATGCTGACAACCGTGGCTCAAAGTATGGCTTGCTTGTTCCTGTGTAGTATGATAGTCTTATTCCGGGGATAATACTTAGTCTTGTTGCAGGAGTCCATGTATCCTGTGCATATAACGAGATCAATTGTTGTGTTTCATCACGCTGCTGGATAGTGATAGTGTCATCACGCTGGTAGTCGTACTTTATATTAAAATAATTTCCCTGAACACCGAATTCCACTTTGTTCTTAAGGTCGATCTGCCATTCGTTATCAATCTTAAAAGCGTAGTCTGTAAGATCATTATTCTCATAAGTGCCACGGGTTTCTGTTTCATATTCATCGTCTTCGGTGATACGTGTCATCTCTGACAGCCTGTCGCGTACACTGAAGTAATTTGAGAAAGAAACAAGAGCATTTGAATAAATTTTTTCACTCCACTTTCTTGACCATTTTAGACTTGCTCCCAGATTACCCCAGTCGGTAAGATCGTTAACGCCATTATTCATTTCCTGACCGCCAAACGAATGTTCATTTTCACGTGAGTTGTCCAGTACGTCTTTACCATTAAACACACTGAAGCTTACAATATCCTTGTTTGTGGGTTTGTATGATACCTTACCGTTTAAATCATAAAAGTATGAAGTTGGCTGTGCTTCCTCCATATGTCTTCCAGGAGGTGCATTACCTGATCCTCCCCCAAATGATGAAGTTGTTGTGTTGTCGTCACTGTAGCTATCGAAAAACTTATTATATAATGCCGATTGGAATGATCTCCGGAAAGCAAACATAACAGTTGCTTTTTTGCCAACAGGGAATTCTACAAAACCGTTAAGACTTAGGAAGCTTAAGTCGGCACCCAGATTAAATTTATGTTCGTTACCATCTTTACCTACAATATCCATAACACTGGAAATCCTTCCACCATATTTCGATTCAAACCCACCTTTAAACAACTTAACATCCATAACAGCATTAGAGTTGAATGTACTAAACATCCCAAAAAGGTGATCTACGTGATAAACAGTAAATCCATCATAAAGAATAAGGTTTTGATCAGGAGTACCGCCGCGTACATAAAGTCCTGCAGATCCTTCGTTGCTGCCGCTAACACCGGGCATAAGCTGGAAAGTTCTGAAAATATCTTTCTCGCCAAGACTTGGTAGTACAGATATCTCTCTTGGTGTTATTGCTGTTTCACTGATTTTGTCGGAAACTTTCATAAGGTCTTTTCTCTCACCAGTGATATTAACATCTTCCAGTTGAACAGCACCTTTCTCCATTTCAATAACAAGCTTGTTGTTAACCAGTCGTGGGGTTAATTTCAAGCTTTTTTTTGTGTATCCTACATATCCTATTAGCAAAGTTGATGTGTCAGAAGGAACGTGAAAGAGGGTGAAATACCCATCTACATTACTTGTAGTTCCATTGGTGCTGCCTTCAACAATTACTTGTGCAAATGGTAATATCTCTCCTGTTTCTTTATCACATACAAGTCCTGTTAAGGTGAAGTCTTGTTTTGTTTTGTATACTTTATCTTTTAATGTGAGCGGGTCAGACTTCTTTCTTATTTGTATCTGATCTTCCACAATTTTAAAATGCAGGTTTGTATTTTCAAGAATATCTGCCATAAACTCACCTAAGGGCATATTGTAATGCTTTGAGGGCACCATATTCCCCTTGACATCACTCATCTTGAAATCAATTTTTAAATTATAGGACTTTTCAAGATCCTTTAAAGCTCCACCGAGAGTTGTGGCAAAATAATTTTTATTAACTATAAGCGTCTGTGCTTCCTGGCTATATAATAAGCCCGAAGAAAAGACAAATAATATTACAATGCAAAAAACTTTTTTTATCATTATCCTGATAATATCTGATGTTAATTATTTGGCAATGCTGCTTTCTTGACATTGATTTTTATTGCCTTTTGTGATTGTCCTTGCGGATTACCATCAGGTCGTCCGCCACCCATGCCTTGTCCGCCGCCAGGTCCCATGCCACCTCCTGAACCCATGCCGCCGCCATTGCCGCCGCGACCACCTCCAGGAGGAGGTCCCATTTCGCCACCTTGTCCATCTCTGCCAGGGGCTTGTGGTCTCTTTGGTTCAACCTGAAACTCGAATGAGAATGTGTCGCCTGTATCTTCTGTGAAATCTTCCGGATGTGCCAATATTTCTGTAAAAGGTATCTTTGATTCGTAATACAGTACTCCTGATGTGTCCATGCTTAGGATGGCCTGTGGGCCTTTTTCAGGTAAATTGTTTACAATATAAGGAGCGTCAGGAGTGTCAGCTGAGTAAACTTCCATCATTGACATTCCAGTCAGGAAGTGATTATTAAAGACAGAGATATCTCTGGTATTTGGCTTTGGCATTCCTTTGTTTTCGCCATTATTATTGTCAGGATTATTCTTTGGCTGATTTTTTGACATTAACAGTCGTGCTACCTCAGAGGCGAAAGGAAACTTCATACCCCATTGCATTCCTTTTCTGCCTTTTGTCTTTACTGTAAACATGATGCCATCTCTGGCAACCATCATAGCTTGCTGCTGATCACTAACCTTTACTAGTACATACAGATTTTGCTCATCAGCTGAAAGGCCGTATTCAAGACCACTACCATAGTCGACAGTAAGCTCAGCTTTCCAGTTTGTGTGAAAACTACCCACTTCAAGTGGCTTTGATTGTTTGGTAACTAAATAGGTATCCTTCCCTCCAAACAAAAGAGATGTTCCCATAAGAAAAGGAACCAACATCATAATTGAAATAAACTTTGACATAGCAATTCAGATTATTATGGTACAAAAGTATGCCGGAAGTAAGGTTATGTAAAATAATCTATACAGATAGTGTTATTACATAGACGTAATCCCCTTTTTTTTCGACAAAATAGCTACTGTAAGATGCAAAAAACACCAAATTCGTAAAAAAACCTCATACATCTATGAAAATTGCCAGATCATCTATTTTGTTTTTATTGAGCTGTGAATCACAATACTTTTGACAAAAATTTTATTGATGATGAAATGTAAGATTTGCATATTAATAATGGTGTTACAAACATTTGCTCTTGCTACATTTGCTCAGAAACAATACTGGTCGCTGGATAGTTGTATTACATATGCTCTTGATAAAAGTGTTAGCATACAGAAATCACAGCTGTCTATCCAGACAAATGAGGAAAACTATAAGCAGTCGAAGGATGAGCGCTTGCCCTCACTTCAGGCTTTTGTGAGCCATAATTCAGGTCTTAGCAGAGACCTGATAAGCAGTACCTCTTATGGTACACTGGTTGGAACCAGCAGTACATCATATGGTTTGAATACTGATGTTACTCTTTTTAATGGTTTTAAAATGAAAAACCAGATTGAGCAACAGGGTTTAAATGTAGAAGCTGGTAAATACTATCTTCAGTATGTTGTTGAATCTCTGGAACTGAATATTCTCAACGCTTACATGCAGGTATTGTATTCTATTGATGAAGTCAATAACGCTGAGGAGCAGCTTGTGGCAACAAACGAGCAACTAAGACTTGCTGCGGAGAGAAAAGAGTTGGGGCTTATTTCTAAAGCAGACTATCTGCAGATTAAATCGGAACTGGCAACAGAAAAACTAACCCTTGCTAATGCACAAAGTTCTTTATCAATTGCAAAGGTGAACCTTATGCAGTTAATGGAGATGCCTGTATCAGGTAATTTTGAGGTTATCGTACCGGATGTTGATAGTCTTTTAACCGCTGATGCAGATATTGAGCCCTTGGGGATTTATCAAAAGGCATTGACATTTATGCCTCAGATAAAACAGATGAACCTCAATGTTGAGAGTGCTAATCTGGATGAAAATATCGCGAAAGCAGACAGACTACCATCGCTGACTCTCGGCGCTGGTGTGAGTACTGCATGGTCTGCTGAGAACCAGGATATTGCTTATTTTGATCAGGTATATAATAAGGTGAACCCATATATCGGTCTTAGTCTGTCAATACCTATCTTTAGTAAGAATAAGGTGAAAAGTGCAATACATATTGCTAAAATTTCTGCTCAGACAACACAGTGTGAGGCTAAAGAAACAAAGAATGAATTGCGTAAGGAAGTAGAGCAGGCTGTATTGGATGTTGCTACTTCACAAGCACGGTATGATGCAAGTACCGAGCAATATGATGCTGTAACTGAATCTTTCCTGGTAGCTTCTGAAAAGTTTGACACAGGACTTATCAGTTCAACGGATTATCTTACAGAGAAAACTAAACAGATTACGGCTCAGTCGGATCTTTTACAGTCGAAATATACATTGTTGTTCAGTTTAAAAATTCTGGACTATTATAAAGGAATACCAATCAGTTTATCAAAATAATGTTATGAAAAAAAAGGTTATTATTTATATACTAGTTACTGTTGTTGCCGCAGCTTTGGCAATATGGCTTTACGGTAAATTTGCCAATAACAAATCGCTTGTTTATTTGCAGACAGATGTTACTAAATCATCAACAATAAGTAATATAGTAACGGCTACAGGAACTCTCGAAGCTCTTGTGACTGTAAATGTTGGAACACAGGTTTCAGGAAGGATTGAACAATTGTTTGTAGATTATAATTCTATTGTTAAGAAAGGTGAGCTACTGGCAATACTTGATACAGAAGCTTTAAATTCAGCTTTGGAGTCGGCAAAAGCTGCTCTTGATCAGGCTGAAGCTGAATATAATTATCAGCAGGCTGAGTATAATAGGTATTTGAAGCTTCTGAAAAAAGAACTTATTGCTCAGAGTGATTTTGATGCTCTTGAGTATCAGTACAGAAAGTCCAAAGCTAATCTTGTTTCTGCGAAAGCTGCCTATACTAAGAGTAGAACGAATCTTGACTATGCCTACATTTATTCTCCTATTGATGGAATTGTAATGGAGAAGAATGTAGAAGAAGGAGAGACAGTAGCTTCAAATTTTGAAACACCTACGCTGTTTTCTATCGCAAATGATCTTACTCAGATGAGAATAGTAGCAAATGTTGATGAAGCTGATATAGGATATATAAAAAACGGACAGCGTGTTGAGTTTTCGGTGGATGCATACCCGGGTAAGATATTTAATGGGGAGGTTGTTGAACTAAGACTGATGCCTGAAACCAGTAACAATGTTGTTACTTATTCTGTAATTATTGATGCTCAGAATCCGGAGAAACTGCTAATGCCGGGCATGACTGCCAGCGTATCTTTCTTCGTTACTGAGAAAAAAGATATACTCGTAATTCCCAATCTGGCTCTTGAGTTTATGCCGGATCCTCAGTTGATGGAAAGTTATGCGAGATCACATCCTGAGGTGACTATTGCCAGACTGGGGCATCCTCCTGAGAGTAGTAATGTTGAATCTAAATACAGGCTAGTTTGGGTGATTAAAGATGACTCTATTTATCCTGTGCAGGTTTTGGTAGGAGAGACTGATGAAATAAATTATGAAGTTATTTCAGGGATTGATCAGGGGACAGAGGTTATTACTGGAATTGTTAATGCACAAATGTCTGGCAATAATGACAATGCACAAGGGGGTAACGATGTTGAGAAAAGCCCGTTTATGCCAGGCCCTCCGGGTGGTAAAAAATAAAACAAACGAATAGTATGTCACAAGAAGTAATAAATATTTCAGGAATTCAAAAGGACTTTCATGTCGGTGAAATTTGTATTAATGCTCTTAAGGGCGTAGATATGAAAGTTGCGGAAGGTGATTTTCTGGCAATTATGGGAGCAAGTGGCTCTGGTAAATCCACGATGCTGAATATATTAGGCTGTCTTGATAAGCCTACTGTAGGTTCTTATTTACTGGATGGTGTAGATGTAGCATTGCTTTCAAAAAATGAGCTGGCAGGGTTGCGTAATGAAAAGCTGGGGTTTGTTTTCCAGTCGTATAACCTGCTCCCTCGTACTACAGCTCTTGAAAATGTGGAGCTGCCCCTGTATTATAATAACAAGGTTAAATCTAAAGAACGCAGGAGAAGAGCAATGGAAGCACTGGAGTCTGTCGGTCTTTCTGACAGAATTCATCACATGCCTAATCAAATGTCGGGTGGGCAGCAGCAAAGGGTTGCAATAGCAAGGGCTCTGGTAAATAATCCTCGCGTTATCCTTGCCGATGAAGCTACAGGTAATCTTGATACAAGCACTTCTTATGAAATAATGATGCTTATGCAGAGTCTTAATAATCAGGGTAAGACAATAATCTTTGTGACTCATGAGCCTGATATAGCACGCTTTATGAAAAGGAGTCTGCTGTTTAAAGATGGCCTTATTTATAAAAGTGAAGATATTGCTGACAGGATTATCGTGACACCTGAAAACATTGAAGAGTTAAAAACCAGCGACTACGTTGAAAATTAGGTGCTATGAATTATACAAACACATTTAAAATTTCTGTAAATGCCATCAGACGTAATAAGTTCAGAGCATTTCTTACTATGTTGGGTATTATAATAGGAGTAGCTTCTGTAATTTCTATGTTGGCCATAGGGCAGGGATCTAAGCAAAGTATACGGGATGAGATGTCAGAAATGGGAACAAATATGATATTTATTATGCCTGGCGATGACAGACCTCCGGGGGGAGTGAGGATGAGCAGAGATGATTTGCAGTCGCTGGAGCTTGATGATGTTGATGCTATTAGTAAGGCTTGTCCTGCCATTAGTGCTGTGTCGCCAGTTGTGAGTACATCCGGACAAATAGTAGTTGGTAATAAAAACTGGCCATCGAGTATTTATGGTGTGAATAATGACTACATAGGGATAAAGAAATATAGTATTAAGTCGGGAAGAAATTTCTCTCAAAGTGAAATAGACAGGTATTCTAAAGTGTGTATTATCGGACAGACAATAGTAGAGAATCTGTTTGATGAAGATGAAAATCCTATTGGTCAGAATCTGCGTTTTGGGAATATCCTGTTTAAAGTTATTGGCGTGCTCAATGAGAAAGGTGAGAATGGTATGGGGCAGGATCAGGATGATATTATTCTTGCTCCTTATACGGCTATCCAAAAACGTGTTATGGCTATAACATATATCCAAAGCATCTTCGCTTCTGCTGCATCTGAAGAGGTAAATGATCTGGCTATTGAGCAAGTAACTAGTGTGTTAAGGCGTATGCATAAAATAAAGGACGGTCAAGATGATGATTTTACGGTACGTTCTCAAACGGAGATGGTTGAGACCTTCTCAGCTGTAAGCGATATTATGACTGCCTTACTTGGTGCAATTGCTGGTATTTCTTTGTTGGTTGGTGGAATTGGTATTATGAATATTATGTATGTTTCAGTAACTGAGCGCACAAGAGAAATTGGTTTGCGTTTGTCAGTGGGTGGACGTGAAACAGATATCCTGACTCAGTTTTTGGTTGAGTCTGTTCTTATGAGTGTTGTTGGAGGCCTGATAGGTATCTTGCTTGGACTTGTGGCTTCGCAGTTAGTTTCATCAATAATGAGCTGGCCTGTTGTGGTTACTACTTATTCTATTTTGTTTGCTTTCCTGGTATGTACTTTTATTGGTGTTTTCTTTGGATGGTATCCGGCAAGGAAAGCAGCAGGATTAAATCCGATCGATGCTTTGAGATATGAGTGATTATTGTGAATTATTTAATAATTGTAGCTATTTTTGAATTAAATTAGAGTGAAATGAAAAATCTTTTTGCTGGTGAGAAGCTTATTGTTGCTTTGCACATCATTGCTTGGATAATTATTCTTGTGTTTCCTATGTATATGCATAATAAATATGGGAACGGTGATCCTGCGTTTGTATGGCATATTTATGGTAACTTGTTGATATACGGAGCTCTGTTTTATGTAAATTATTTATTGCTGGTGCCTCGATTACTTTTTAAATCTGAAAAGATTAAATATGCTGTTTCAGCACTGGTGTTAATTGTTGTGGTTAGTGGCCTTCTTCTGGTTATAAATAATGAAGGGTTTAATAATAGCAGACCGGAGAGTTTTCCCAAAGAAAGGATAGATCCGGGAGTTCCTGATATTGATAGCAGGCCTTTTAATGACAGAGAGTTTGA
Organism: Bacteroidales bacterium; assembly: GCA_963676635.1. Classification (GTDB taxonomy): domain Bacteria; phylum Bacteroidota; class Bacteroidia; order Bacteroidales; family F082. The sequence goes on along the minus strand of OY781105.1, from coordinate 1,667,898 downwards.
AGAGCGCAGACCAGGCCCTCCTATGCCTTTTAAAGGACTGGAATACTTTATTACTGCTGTGTTTGTTATGGGGTTTTCTTTGGGCTTACGCCTGATTGATAAAGTGGCTAAGGATGAAAAGGAGAAAAAGGAACTGGAAAAGGAAAAACTTAACAGTGAACTTGCTTTTTTGAAAAATCAGGTAAGTCCACACTTCTTTTTTAATACTCTTAATAATATTTATTCTTTGATTTATATTGATAAAGAGAATGCAGGAGAGTCTGTTCTTAAACTTTCAAAATTGATGAGATACTTGTTGTATGAATCTGATAAAGGAAGTACAAAGCTTAGTGAAGAAATTACTTTCCTGAAGAACTATATTGATTTAATGAAGCTCCGTGTGACAGATAAGGTGGAAATACGAGTTAATTTTCCGGAAAAATATAAAGATATTACGATCCCTCCTTTGTTGTTTATTTCATTTATTGAAAATGCATTTAAACATGGTATAAGTAACAGGGATAAATCGTTTATTTCAATTGTGCTGGCTGCTGATGAGGATTATATAGGCTTTAGTGTTCGCAATAGTATTGCGAAAAAGTCTGTTGTTGGAAGTCAGGATTCAGGTATCGGGCTTGAGAATGTAAAAAAACGTCTTAATTTACTGTTTCCTGATAAACACAGACTTGTAATAAATGAAATCGACAATGAGTTCGATGTTGATTTACTTTTGGAACTAAAATGATTGAACTATGAAGACAATTGCTATTGATGATGAACCTCTTGCCTTGTCGCTTATAACTGGGTATGTTGAGAAAACAGGTTTCTTAAAACTTGTAGGACAATTTGATAATCCTGTTGATGCAATTGACTTTATTACATATGAAGATGTAGATCTTATATTTCTGGATATACAAATGCCTGATCTTACAGGTATTGAATTTCTCAGGTCCCTGCCCGATCCTCCTAAAGTAATATTTACTACTGCTTATGAAAAGTATGCTCTGGAGGGGTATAAGCTTAATGCTGTCGACTATCTTTTGAAACCTTTTGGCTATGAGGAATTTCTTACTGCTGTTCAGAAAGCCAGAAAGCTTTTTGATATGGAGAGAAAGTTGTCTGATGTAGCTGAAAACCGAGACTTTCTTTTTCTTAAATCAGAGTATAAAATCAGGAAAATTGAATTTGATGATATTCTTTATATTGAAGGATTAAAGGATTATATTAAAGTTTATCTCGAATCCAGCGATGATCCTGTTTTATCTATAAGTACTGTTAAGTCTGTTGAAAAGAAGCTCCCCTCTGATAAATTTATGAGAGTGCACAGGTCTTTTATTGTGAACCTGGAGAAAATCAAAACCATTGAAAGAAGTAGAATTGTTTTTGGTGATACTTATATCCCTGTTAGTGATCAATATAAAGCGAAATTCCAGAAGTTTGTTAAAGAAAACTTTTTATAGGCCCAAAGTTTAATGTAAGGTTCTAAGTTTAGGTTAGCGGAATTCTGATTTTACGGTGATTTATTTCCTTTTGTATAACTGGTTATTTTCTTTTGTGCCGTTAGTCATTTCCTCTTGTGTAATCAGTCATTTCCTCTTGTGTAATCAGTCATTTCCTCTTGTGTAATTACTCTTCTGATGCACATCAGAACAGATCCTGATGCGCATCAAAAACAATCCTGATGCGCATCAGGATGAATCTTGATGCGCATCAGAAAACTAATACCACCTCACAAAATATGTAATAGCACAAAAAAAAAGCTGCCAATTAAGGCAGCCTTTATATTATTGCTTATGTTACTTGTTGTGTTTATTTACCGATTGGGATACTGTAAATAAGGTTGCTGTTTCTGTATCCTGATTCGTCAAGGTACCAGTCGGGGTAGTTTATACCACCGCTTTCAGCCCATTCACCGAATTTAAGGTAAGCACCTGTTATATCCTGGAATTCAATTACCCAATCAAAATCAGCGGCAATATTTATTGCCCAAGGCAGATTGTTGGAAGTAACAAAATATTTTCCAATTGAAGGTTGTGAATCGTCATCTTCTGTATCGAAGTATGAATCATCCATTAAGTCAGATGGTGCATAATTTGGAAGATGTATCTCCAGTCCGCGACTACCAGGAGCACCATTAACAGTAGTTGCTACAATGATAAAGGGATTAAAGTTACCTATGTCAAGATCAGCGTAAGTTATAGCATCTTCTGCAAAGACAATATTTAGTGTCATTGTCACAGGATCAACATACGCATATTCTTCTTGAGTATTAACACCAATACCACCTGATGTTTGAGGCATAACACGGCGTACATCATCAAATACTATAATAGTGGCTTTACTCTGATCTGCTTCAACTCCATTGCTGTTAATATTGAAAACAGTAGTATTTTCTACATTATACCCTGATACTGAAACAATATCTTCAGGATCTACATTAGGCAATGTGAAAGCGAAACCATTATGCAGTGAGGCACCATATGCCTGAATAGTAAATGTAACTTCAATATTTTGAACAACCTCCTGATTATCTTTAGTAATATTAAAATCATAGTCGATTACCAGGTCGTTAAAATCATAATCACCTTTACCAGGCCATAAATCTTCGTAAGCGAGAGTACCAGAGAGTTGATCTCCGCCGCCACCTGAACCACACCCTGTAATAGCATCTTCAAGAGTTACTCCGCGTGGTGTTTCAACAGTTATTTCAAAGTTATCAGTATCCAAACCGCTAACAGTAATGTCTAGTGTTTCGTTAACATCCAGCTGGTAAGTACCTGTTTCAATTTCACTGTCATTTTTTGTTACTGTGTAATCATATGCTGATGTCATTGGGCCATCACCTGAGTTATTAATAGTGAATACAACATCAGGATCAGAACATATTGATGATACTTCAATGTAAGGATCATCCTGTGCAGGATCAGGAGGGCAGGTAAGTACATGCCCATTTACGCCCTCATGGAAAGAGTCAATAATACTTTCAGCAGCAGTGCTGTATTCGTCAGCAGTATAGCCATTCATAGGGCCACCGCCGAGCGCTGTTTCGGCCATATCCAGGAAGTCGTTAACAGTAATGTTTGCAAAAGGTCCTGCAATAAATACAAGCTCACCTAATGTGAATTCGCTGTTTGTGCCAAGGTAGCCAGCATCGTTAAAATCTCTGTTAAGACGAGCAGCAATAAGCTGGTCGGCCATAGCACCAAGTTTATCTTTTTTATCAGGGTTAACCCAGTTCTTTGTTAGAACAGCAGGACCACCACCACCGGGCAGATAATCTTCTACATCCTCACTTTCCTCAAAAGTAATAGTGAATCCATCAGACCAGCCTAAAACAAAATCATCAGAATAAACATCATCAAAATGGGCATCGCGTAAAGCGCCAACATTATCACCTGATGCTTTTTGCGACCATCCGCCTTTTGAATAGGTTATAAACCCTGTTAGGTCACAGCCAACAACGCTTGCTGATTTTGTTACGGCATTTAAATCATAGCTTACTGTTGTGCCATTGATGTATGCAATATTTGGTCCGTTTGTGCCATTGTAGATAAATCTTAAATCAATAATGTGCGATGGAATTGTAATCTTTGTCCTTACAGTTCTTGAACCATCATCAGGGTAACCTCTGAAATATCTTTCTGCACCTGAACGATCAGTAATCAATAATGGTTGTATTTCACCAGTAGATGGTAGCGTTACTACGATATCAAGTGTTTGTGTAGTTTTCCAGTTAAAATCAGCAGGAACAATCAGGTCATTCATTGTTCCGCCGTTATCCGGTTCAACATTGCTCTTATTATTACAAGAGCTTAGCATAGCTATCACCGGAATAAGCAAGATAATTAGTATTTTTTTCATAGCAATAATATTTTTTTGTAATGAAATAAATGATCAAAGCATGTGCCAACTAATATAATATACTGAAATGTAATCTTGTATGACTTGTTGTCATTTATCAAGAAATGCCATTTCTGGAATAATTTCTAAAAACGCCACAAAGTCCTGAAGTCTGCCTTGTACTTCAATTGATACTATTATCAGATGTCTCTAATACTTTCGATTGTGTATGTGAAACTATCAGAACGGTAATATCCCATATTATATTCAACGGGTCTCTCACCCGGATCAAAAACAAAACGTTTTCTCACGAGAATAGGATCAGCAGGTTTGATACCCAGAATACCTGCAATTTTATCACCTGCAAGGCGGGCACTGATATCTTCTCTTGAGACTTTAACAACAACGGAATATTCTTTTTCAAGAATTTCATAAAGAGGTCTTGAAAAATCTTCATTCCCTGTAAGCCCAATTCTGGGGTGGAAATAGGAAACAAAATAAACAAAAGGGTATTTACTATGACCACGTAATCGTTCCAGCTTAAATATTTCCTTGCCAACAGGAATGTCAAAAAAAGCGGCAATCTCTTCTGATGCTAATACTTGCGAAATCTTAAGGTCGAAGTTGATAATATCTATTCCACTGGCACGCATTTCCTGTGAAAAGCTTAGCCAGTTATTGGCTCTTGTGTTAACAATATTTTCTGCCACACGTGTACCAATGCCTTTTTTCCTTACCAGAAGACCCTCATAAACAAGCTTGTTTAAGGCCTGTCGTACTGTATTTCGTGATATTCCCAACTGTTTTGCAAGACTGGTTTCGTTAGGTAACAGAGCATTATTCTGGTATTCAGGAAGTTTTATCATTTCACGCACTAGTTGCTCAACTTGAGCATGCAAAGGTACCGGACTCTTATGATCAATAGAAAATCTCATTTAACATACTTCTTGCTGCAAATTTAATCAATTGTGAATAAATCTGCCCGTTATATTACCAATTTGATAAATATAAATTCCTGGTGTAAGTTCTGAAATGTTGATTACTTTGTTGCGGTCGAGGGCTTTAATTACCAATAATCTCCCATCAAGAGTGTATATCTTAATATTATTACAATTTTTATTCCCGAATTGAAAATGCAATACATCTTTAGCAGGATTTGGATAGCAAATAATTTCTTCAGATTGATGAGTGTAAGAAATGTTAACAGGAGTAAATGAAGTATCAATATTACTGAAAGGTACTCTGATAAACTTAGGGCGGTATATTTCAACGTTGCTGAAAATAGACCAGAAGTCGCCGTTGGAGTTGTAAGAAATCAATAGCTCATCATTATGGTTAAACTGCGGATGTGAATAGGCATTATATGTAAAAATATCTGCAAACGGATAAGGAGTAGAATATTGTTCTTTACGATCAGCAAAGGGACCCGAAGGAAAGTTGCTTGTTAAAGAGTATATCTGTGGCCCCAGATAAGTTGCCTGTGTAATCATTACAAATTTATCCTGATATTCAAAAACACCATATTGATCAGAAACTGCATAAAGAGAAATTCTTTGTGAAGCAGTGTCGTATTGCGACCATTCAGCACCATCAAAGAACTCCCACTGTCCAAGAATATTACCCTCAGCAACACGTGCAACATGTGGTTTAAGAAATCCACTTTCGGTTTTGCGCCCGTAGATATAATTATAACCATCATGGTTAAGTACCCTATCGCCATATACAACACCATTATTGGAATAATATGGCAGCATCGATTGTTTGATATATTCAATATCAGGATAAGTAAAAAACACTATCCAGCTATTAAGGAACTCAAAGTTCCAACCCGGCGGGCCGTCGTTGGTACCGAACTCCGAAAAGAAAATCTTCAGTGTATCATTTTCAACCAGGCCATGTTCAGGCCAAAACCATGTTGAATCAGGAGTAAGAGTTGATACAAAGTCATCTGGGTTATTAAATGTGCCATTATATCTGGCTTCCATTATTTCATCATTCTGGATAACACCACAGTTTCTTATCATAGTAGCACCAGGAGCAAGAGAACTGTCGGCGTTTACTGTTCCAATAAAACTATCGCCAAACAGCCATAAGGTTCTGCCGTCAGGCAAAAAGACAGAGAAAGTTGCATCACCGGCAACCCATCCACCATTTTCGGTGCGAATTAACGCATTAAACTCTTCGTCAGGCATACTCTGTCCGTTAATGTGAACATGAAATAATCCTGATAATATCAGAAAGAAAATAAGTTGTTTCTTCATAAAAAGTAAGAAGGTTGCCCATTTCGGGCAACCTAATTAATTATAACATAACTAAATAAATTTACTTAATCAGAATCTTATATGACTCTGTAAAGTTACCATTTTGTAGTCTTACAAAATAAATACCATTACTAAAGTTACTTACATTCACTTTCGTGAGATTGTCTGTAATGGTTCTGTGAGCTACAATCTTTCCTGTTAAGTCGATAATTTGCATATCCACAATTTCGTTGTTGTACTTGTCGAAACTGATGTTCAGGAAATCAACGGCAGGGTTAGGATAAAATCTGATGTTGTTCTGTGAGAATAATTCATCAACGCCAGTATTATCAACAATAACAATAGCAATTGGATCACTCACATCATCGGCAGGATTTCTGTCCCAATAATCCATATCACCGATTGCATACCGCAAGTAAAACTCACCTTCAACCTCATTGGTATAGATTCTAGGAGTAAAAGAAAGACTGTCGAAATACACCATGCTGGCCTCCGTTTCAGTTATAGCACCCCACCAGTAATATCCGTCAGGAGAACCAATAGAGTCTTCAAGAGTTTGCGAATGAGCAGTATTATAAACAAGGATACCAGAGTTTGAATATCCAGGTTCACTACATGCAATAGTAAAAGGAATACTGTCTTTTACAGTCCATCCGTCAGGAACCATAACACCAAAAAGGCCATAATTGATCAGATCAGGGTTTGTCCAGTCGTTATCCGGATTACCATCATCCTGTGCGCTTACGAATACGTCAAAGAAACTGTTGATTGTGGCTGATTCAGGCTGTAAAATACGACGCCATTCGTAACATCCGGCAAAAAAGAATACCGAAAAGAGTATTACTGCTATCATTCCCTTAACAACAGTAATCTTGTTTAAATTGTTCTTTAATAATGTAGAAATTTTCATGGCAATTACGTTTAATTCATTTTGATTATGTTCATATGTTCATACAAACTATAAAATATAGAGCAAAGATAGTATAAAAAATTTATAATGTGCAATTATTCATAAGTTATTTGATAATAATTCACTGTATTTGTGTAAAATTGATTAAAAGCGGAAGTGAACTTTTGTAATTCCAGCACCACCCATATCCACAGGAGCGTCGCCGAATTTCTCTATTTCATCAACACTTTGAAGATATTCTCTGATAATTTCTCTTAAGATACCCCATCCTTTTCCATGCAGGATACTAACTTCCCTTATATTTAAAAGGAGTGCTTCATCGATATATTTCTGCAAAAGAGCCATTGCTTCATCAGCCCTTTTACCTCTTAAATCAAGACTAAGGCTGAATTTTGCTGCTTTTTGGTTTATATCATGTACAATGCTTTGATAGGATGTGCGGCGTTGAGCCTTAATTGAAGGTGCTGAAGATTTAACCAGTTTTTTTACCGGAGTTGTTACTTTAAGATCATTAACGCTTATTACAGCTTCATCTTTGTTGACAGAGAGTAGTTCGCCAACAGTGTTTGTATCTTTAATTTTAACGAAGTCACCTACTTTAACAGGTGCATCAGGAAATGTGCTAATGCTTTCAATTACTTCTTTCTTTCGTATTGGTTCTGGTTTTACTTTTTTAAGCTTTTCCTTTTTTTTGTTTAGTATTTCTCTGATATTCTTTGTTTTCTCTTTATCTGCCCCGGCTTCTTTTATCTCTCTGATTGTTTTCTCAACAGCTTTATTTGATTCATTAATTATATCTGCCGCTTGCTCGCGTGCTTCTTTTATTATCTGTTTTTTCGACTTCTCTAAATCTTTCATTAAGCTGTTATACTTATCCATTAGCAGGTTAAGGTTAGAATCTGTTGAATCTATCTTCTGCTTTTGTTTCTCCAGATTTAGTTTTTCTATTTCCAGTTGCTGTAGCTGTTTGTCGAATCTCACATATTTGTTACCGCTTTTTTTTCGGGCTCTGTTAAGCACATCGCAAGGGAATCCTATCTTTTCGGCTATCTCGAATGTGAATGAACTTCCGGGCTTGCCAACCTGTAGTTTATAAAGCGGCTGCAACTTTTTTGAATCGAAAAGCATGGCAGCATTTACTAATCCTGGTAGTTTTTCAGCGGCAAGTTTAAGATTACTGTAGTGAGTTGTGATAACACCAAACGACTGATTATTGTTTAGTTGCTCCAAAGTAGCTTCGGCAATTGCACCACCAAACTGCGGTTCAGTTCCTGTCCCAAATTCATCAATAAGAAAAATTGTGTTACCGTTGGAATTGGCTAAAAAATACTTCATGTTCAAAAGGTGAGAACTATATGTACTCAAATCATTTTCAATAGACTGTTCATCGCCAATATCAATGAATAATCTTGAAAAGATATGAAAACGACTATCTGGTGAAGCCGGTATTAGTAGCCCACACTGTAACATGTACTGAAGTAATCCCACTGTTTTTAAACAAACGGACTTACCACCAGCGTTAGGTCCGGATATAATAATAATTCTGTTCTCAGGATTAATATTAATATCGAGAGGTACAACCTTTTTACCTTGTTCTTTATGAGACAGAAACAAAAGAGGGTGCACAGCGTTTTTAATCTCAATAATCTTTTTAGTATTAAGTACAGGTTGAGATGCTTTAAAAAGTAAGGCTGTGTTTGCTTTTGCTTTCACAAAGTCGAATATTCCGAGAGTACGCTGTCCTACAATAATATCAGGTATAAAGGGACGCAGGAAATCTGTAAATTCGGTAAGAATCTTTATTACTTCACGTCTTTCTTCGTTTTCAAGTTCTATAATTTCATTATGAATTTCAAATGAAACAGGCGCTTCCACAAAAGCAGTCTGTCCTGTTGACGATTCATCGTGGATAATACCACCAATTGCTCTTTTATTGCTTGCTTTAAGTGGGATAACAGATCTTCCGTTTCTAATAGTAATCTCAGAGTTTTCCGGGATATACCCCGATTTCTTAGCAAATTCATAAGCTTTTCTGGTTTCTTTAAGAGCTTTGGATTGCTTTGAAGAGATACTCTTTCGGATATTATTGAGAACAGGGGAGGCTGTATCTTTTATATCTCCTTTTTCATCAATAATCTTTTGTGCATTGGAAAGCAGAGAAGGGTCCAGATTAATCCTGGAGGCAAGAAAAAGTAACTCAGGATATTTGTCGTTGTCTGTATTTCTGAAGTAAGATTTGATTTCGTTTAAAGAAATCAGAGAGTGCATTAATTCATGAAGATCTTCTGAAAGGATATAACTTCCCGGAGTTTTCAGATTAGCAAGAACAGGTCTCATGTCTGAAAATTCAGTGGAAGGGAATGATCCATGTATTGTAACAAGGTTGATAAATTCCGATGATTGATCATGGAGCTTTTTAACAATTCTAATATTAGAAGAAAATCTGATCTTATCAACGAACTCCCTTCCCTGCACACTAAAACATTTTGATTTTAGTATGTCACGAATTTTATCAAATCCTATCTTCTGCTCAAAATTCTCCGGATAATACATGCCACAAAATTAGTTATTTTTGCCTGCAAAACAGAACTACAAATGGGAATAAAAGCAATAATATTTGATCTTGATGGCACTTTGGTTGACTCAATTGACGATCTTGCTGATTCGATGAATACAGTTCTTCGGGAAATGAAATTCCCAGAACATCCGGTAAGTTCATATTATACATTTGTAGGAATGGGCATAAGAAAGCTGGTTGTAGATGCCCTTCCTGTATTCCACAGGGATGAAAAGACTGTTGAAGAATGTTTTGAAAGAATGACTCAGTTATATGAACAGAATATCAATAATAAAACCAGATTATATCCCGGGATAGAAGAAATGCTGGATAGTGTTGTGAAAAATGGAGTAAGTATTTCCGTTTTATCCAATAAGGCTGATAATCTTACTAAAAAGGTCGTTTACAAAGTATTAAAGAAATGGAATTTCGATTTTGTAATGGGGCCGGGCAGTGATTCAAAGCGTAAGCCAAACCCTGAGAATGTTTTACATATCAGTACATCACTTGGAGTAGATCCCACAGAAGTTGCTTATGTAGGTGACACAGGAACTGACATGAAAACAGCCAACAAAGCCGATATGCTTGCTGTTGGTGTTTTATGGGGTTTCAGATCAGAAAAGGAACTCAGGGAAAATGGTGCAGATAAGATTATTGAAACTCCCAAGCAGTTATCAGAGTTAGTTTTGAGTTATTAATGATGAGTTTCTTGTTAAGAAGTCCAAGCAAATAACTCAAAACTAATTTTAGGTATACAAGATTGTTTCTGTAAGCTCAAGATTTTAAAGACCGATTCAAATTAGAATTCTTCAGCATGAATTTCTCCTGGTTCCCTCTTCTTATGATCTTTAAAGCCATCTTTATAAAGAAGATCTTTCATGCCATCCACCATACGTGGGTTTCCGCAAAGGAAAATTTCAGTATTATCCGGCAGAGCTTTTGTGCCAATAATATCATTAACAAGACCCGCATCCCAGATATCTCCTATAAGTCTGGTATCGCCCTGCCATCCTGATGGCTCTCTATCGGGCTCAGTAATTGTAGGATGATAAGAGAAGTTTGGAAACATTGTATCCAGAAGCTTAAGTTCTGAAGAATACCCCAGATCCCAGCTGTTTGCAGCACCGTGAATAACAACAATCTTACCCTGACGTTTTAAAGCATTTGATCTCAGCATACTCATATAAGGAGCAACACCAGTACCTGTTGCAACAAGCACAACATTTCTGCTGTTATCAATTTCTTCGAGAGTAAACATGCCAACAGCTTTTTTCCCCATCCAGACTTTATCACCGATATTAAGTTCAAAAAGACGAGGTGTTAGTTGACCAGAGTGAACAAGAGTAATATAAAACTCAATTGTATCATCGGTTGAGGAAGAAGCAATTGAGTAGGCTCTTCTGATAAGCTTGTCAGGTTTAGGAGCTTCAAACTCATCAGTAGATGTAGCACATCTGGGTGATTCAGGAGGTAATCCCAAAGCTACAAACTGACCGGCTTCAAACTCAGGAAATTTCCATCCCTCAGGTTTAACTTTAATAATTTTCATTATTGGAGAAACCTGTACAGATTGTGTAATAACGCAATTAAGATCATCAAATAAGCTCATATCTATTTCATATTATTATTAAAGGTGCAAAAATACAAATATGGACTAATTGATATATGTTAAATCGATTATTTTTCTGACAAAGGGGATAAGATTTTAAGAGTTAGTAATTTTCAATATTTAATTACTCAAAGAAAATAAAATTAGAAATTGAGTCCAATTGTAAAGTTTATACCATGCATTGGAGTTTTTTTACTTGTCGGGTCATCGAAATTAGGCCAGTAAGTATCTTCACTGTTTTTAAGTTTCAGGTTGCCGAAGTCGTATTCAATTCCAAGGATTAATACAGAAACTCTTACATTAAGGCCAACAGAATACATAAATTGAACGTATCCATAGTAAATGTCTGTTGCTGCTTCGTAGTTAGTTTTTTTGTCAAAAACAGCGCCAGCCCATATAGGGTTTAATTTAAAATAGGCATCAAATGCAATAGCCTTTGCAGGAGCATACGTAAATGAAGGCCCAATTTTAGAACCCAGGAAAAAGTTATAGATATTATCACTACCTTCTTTGCTTAATATTTGAGACTTAAATGAGAGCCAGTCGACAATAAGTCCAAGCCTGAAATCATCACCAATATTGATACCGTGAAACATAAATATGCTGCCCAGCTCAAGGTTACCGCCAACACGTGATTTAACATCAAGAGTGTTTTTAAGATCATTGGCATTTGCAAAGCCATAATAATTCCAGGATGGAAGAGACAAACCTATACGGAAATAGAATCTTTTATTCAGGTTACTTTGGTAGCTTTGGTTTCCTGAGTAGTAATTAGGATTTTCTGCAAATTCCTGAGAAAACAGTTGTGCAGAGAGAAATAGAGCCAGTAACAGTGTAGTTATCTTTTGCATAGCAGTAGGATTTAAATATTCAATTAATTTGTTTCATTTAGCCTGCAAAAAACCTCCTTAACTTTTTCTTTTTTCTTACTAAGCAAGCTAAAGCCAACTGCTAAAGTATAAAAAAAAAGCCGGATCAAAACGAACCGGCTTTTTTTTTAAGTGTTAAATATTTGTTATAACAGTGCAAGGCGTTTGAAATCAACCACTGTAAGGCCACTTTCAACGCTATTTAAGTACTGACTAACATTCGATTTAGAATCTTTTATAAAAGCCTGGTTAAGCAAAGTACTTTCTTTGTAAAACTTATTAAGCTTACCCATAGCAATTTTTTCCAGCATAGCTTCAGGTTTACCTTCCTGACGAGCCTGATCCATACCAATTTCTAATTCACGTTTGATAATATCTTCAGAAACATCATCTTTATCAATAGCGACAGGATCCATAGCAGCTATTTGCATAACAACATCCTTACCTGCATCAGCAAGGTTTTCACCAGCTTTATTTAAACCAGCAATAGTAGCAATACGGTTACCAGGGTGGATATAAGCAAAAGTGCTTTCAGCCTCAACCATTTCATACTTGCCAAGCTGTATTTTTTCACCAATAACGCCTGTCTGATCAGTAACAGAGTCACCAACAGTTCTACCGTTAAGGTCCATGCCATTAAGTTCGTCAGCATTTTTAGCATGGTTAGCAATAGCTACGTCCAGTACACTTTGCGCAAAAGCAATAAAGTCATTGTTTTTGGCAACAAAATCTGTTTCGCAGTTAATCATAACAGCGGCTGCAAATTTATGGTCTTCACTTACTTTTGCAAGAACTACGCCTTCAGCAGCATCACGGTCGGCACGTTTAGCTGCTACTTTCTGACCTTTCTTTCTGAGAACGTCAATGGCTTTTTCCATGTCGCCTTCAGTTTCAGTAAGGGCCTTTTTACAGTCCATCATACCTGCGCCTGTACGCTTTCTGAGTTCATTTACTTGTTGGGCAGTTATTTTCATTTTATAAAGATATTAAGAAGTTTGATCGATTATTTTTTTTTGGAAACTGGTTTCCTCTTTCTTTTTTGTTTTTCTCCACCTGATTCACTTTTTTCAGCTGTTTGATCAGCTTCTTCTTCTGCATCAGATAAAGCTTTTGATTTGGATTTAATATCAACATTTTTCATATCTTCATCTTCATCATTTTCATCAGCCTTTTCTTTGGCTAATTTACGTTCGCTAAGTCCTTCAGCAATGGCTTCTACAGCAGAATTTACAATAAGATAGATAGATTTTGAAGCATCATCGTTAGCAGGAATAGGAAAATCAATAAGAGTAGGATCAGTGTTTGTGTCAACCATAGCAAAGATTGGAATGTTGAGCTTTTTAGCTTCAGCAACAGCAATCTTTTCTTTATTGATATCAATTATGAAAAGAGCAGCAGGTAATCGGCTCATATCGGCAATACTACCAAGAGTTTTATCCAGTTTTGCTCTCTCGCGTGTAATCTGAAGTTTTTCACGTTTACTAAGATTGTTCCATGAGCTGGTTGAAGCAAGTTTGTCAATATTTGCCATTTTTCGTACAGCTTTACGAATTGTAGCAAAGTTGGTAAGCATACCACCAGGCCAGCGTTCTGTAACGTAAGGCATATTAACTTTTTTTACTAAGTCGCCAACCATTGTCTTAGCCTGTTTCTTTGTAGCAACAAAGAGAATTCTTCGGCCTGACTTTGACATTTGCTTAAGAGCTTTCTGAGCCTCTTCCAGTTTAGCCTGGGTTTTGTAGAGGTCGATAATGTGGATTCCGTTACGCTCCATAAAAATATAAGGAGCCATGTTTGGATTCCATTTTCTACGCAAGTGACCAAAATGAACACCTGCATCAAGTAATTCGTCGAAACTTACTTTTTTCATTTCTTTTTTTCTTTTTACTCCGGAAATACCGGGTATGTTTACATTCACTAAGTTACCTGCCTCCTGGCAGGATAAACTGTCAGATAGCTTCCAAATCGAAGATTATGACAGTTTGGATACTAAACACATTCCAGTTATAAGTAGACTAACGTTTACTGAACTGGAATTTCTTACGTGCTTTTGGTTGACCAGGTTTTTTACGCTCAACCATACGTGGATCTCTTCTCATTAATCCTTTTTCCTTCAATGTAGGGCGATATTCAGGATCAATTTTAACAAGTGCGCGAGCGATAGCAAGACGTAAGGCTTCTGCCTGACCTGCAACGCCACCACCTTTGAGATTTGCTTTGATGTCGAGTTTGCCTAAGTTTTCAGTTAACTGAAGAGGTTGCTCAACAACAAAATGTAAAATTGAAGTTGGGAAGAATTCTTTGTAATCACGATTGTTTACAGTTATTTTTCCTTCGCCTTCCTGAACATAAACCCTGGCAACAGCAGTTTTTCTTCTGCCTAGTGCATTAACTACTTCCATGGTGTATTATCTGATTGAATTTATATTTATTTTTTTCGGTTTCTGAGCTTCCTGCTTGTGCTCTGATCCTTCATATACATAAAGGTTTCTGAATAGATCAGCACCAATTTTATTCTTTGGAAGCATACCTTTGATAGCCTTTTCAACCATAAAAACAGGTTTTTTGGCTATTACTTCTTTTGCTGTAATGGAAGTCTGTCCTCCAGGATAACCGCTATGACGGATATACTCCTTGGCATTCCATTTATTTCCTGTAAGCTTTATCTTTTCAGCATTGATAATAATAACATTATCACCACAGTCAACGTGTGGAGTGTAGTTTGGTTTGTGCTTACCACGCAGAAGTTTAGCAGCTACAGATGCCATCCTTCCCAGTATCTCGTTCTCAGCATCAATCAACACCCATTCCTTTTGTACGGTGTTTGCATTTGCGCTTACTGTCTTATAACTAACTGTATTCATCTATCTTATTGTTTTTAAGCAATTTGCTATTTAACCCTGAAAAATCGGGGTGCAAAAATAGAAACTATTTTCTGATTAACCAAATTTGTAAACAACTTAATGTTAATATTTTTCTATAAATGATCATATTTGTCAGAGATGTCCTTGCTTCTGACAGATAATTACTCCTATTGTGATATAATGTTATAAAATAAATTATTTTTGCAATCTGGTATTAAGTAAACAAATCTCTAATAATGAAATATAATACTGCAAGGGAAAAGCTATCTATAGCAGAATATGGTCGTCATGTTCAAAATATGGTAAGCTATTTGTTAACCATAGAAGACAGGGAAAAAAGGACAGAATCAGCGAAAGTAGTGGTTTCTTCGATGGCTCAGATGAATCCTGTTATTAAAACTTCATCTGATTATGAGCATATTCTTTGGGATCACCTATATATTATATCTGATTTTAAACTGGATGTTGACAGCCCTTATCCTCCACCTCCTAAAGAGAAAATGAATTTTAAGCCTAAGCGACTTGATTATGGTAAGCATAATATTGAGCTGCGTCATTATGGTAAGTATATTATTGATATGATCAAAAAGGTGGCAGATTTTGAACCTGGTGAGGAAAAAATGGCCATAACAATACTTCTTGCCAACCAAATGAAGAAATCTTATCTGATGTGGAACAGGGAATCTGTTCAGGATGCTGTAATTGGTAAGCATCTGGCTGAATTATCAAATGGTAAGTTGTTACTCCCTGAAGAAGTTATTTTGGTGTCAACAAGCTCTGTTGTGCAGAAAACTACTAAAACAACTGCGAAGAAGTCAAATAAACCGATTCAGAAAACTGTTCATACTTCCTTTGATAATTTAGGACAGCAAAAGCGCAAGAAAAAGAATAATAATCATAAAAATTCTAACAGAAAGAAATAGATAACACTACTTTCTTAATAAGTTTTGTTGAAAAGCTTTTATAATTCTGGTTTTTTTACGTTATTTACTAAAAACTAAAAAAGGAATTATGGGAGCTTTTCGTATTTCAGGAGGTATTGAGTTGTCTGGCGAAATAATGCCTCAGGGTGCAAAAAATGAAGCGTTACAGATATTATGTGCAACTCTGTTGACTGATGAGGAAGTTATCTTGAATAATGTACCCGATATAAGGGATGTTAATAAACTTATTGATCTTCTTAAAGGTTTAGGAACAGAAGTCTTGCAGCTGAGTGACGATTCTTATTCTTTTAAAGCTTCTGATATTAATCTGGATTTTCTTTGTACTGATGATTTTTATAATCAGGCTACAAGTATCAGAGGTAGTGTTATGATCCTGGGGCCTCTTCTTGCAAGATTTGGTAAAGGATATCTGCCACAACCAGGTGGGGATAAGATAGGAAGACGCAGACTGGATACTCATTTTATTGGGCTACAGAAAATGGGCGCTGAGTTTGAATACGACTCTCTTCGTAAAAGCTATAAGGTAAATACTATTGGGCTTGTTGGAGATTATATGTTGCTGGAAGAAGCTTCTGTTACAGGGACTGCGAATATTCTTATGGCTGCTGTGATGGCTAAAGGTAAAACTACAATTTTTAATGCTGCATGTGAGCCATATATTGTTCAGTTGAGTAAGATGCTTGTAAGGATGGGAGCAAAAATAACGGGCATTGGTTCAAATCTGCTTTCTATTGAGGGTGTTGATAGACTTAATGGTACATCACATACTATGCTTGCTGATATGATTGAAGTTGGTAGCTTTATTGGATTGGCAGCCATGACTGCTTCTGAAATTAAGATTAAAAATGTTAATGTTTCTGACCTTGGACTGATTCCTGATGTTTTTGCCAGACTAGGAGTTAGAGTCAAACAACTAGGTAATGACATTGTTGTTCCTAAGTATGATAATTATAGCATTGACACTTTTATTGATGGGTCAATTATGAATATTGCTGATGCACCATGGCCTGGCTTTACTCCTGACTTGATAAGCATTATTCTTGTTACAGCAATTCAGGCTAATGGGAGTGTACTTATACATCAGAAAATGTTTGAAAGTCGGTTGTTCTTTGTTGATAAACTTATTGATATGGGTGCCCAGATCATTTTGTGTGACCCACATCGTGCAACAGTTATTGGTCTTAATCGGAAATATCAGTTAAGGGGAATTAAAATGAGTTCTCCGGATATAAGGGCAGGGGTGGCGTTACTAATTGCAGCTTTATCTGCTGAAGGTACAAGCGTTATTGAGAATATTGAACAAATTGATCGTGGTTATCAGAATATTGATACCAGACTTCGAATGCTTGGTGCAAATATTGAGAGAGTTTAAGGTTCAGTTGTTAAACATTTAACCTTGAACCTTAAACTTTGATTTTTAACTTTATTTCTTCTTATAGTTTTCTAATCCTGTTTTAAGGAATTTTTCAAATGCATTAACGTCAAGATCGTAGGCTCTTGGTGGTGTAAGCACATCTCCGTCTGGGCTGAGAAGAACATAGAATGGCTGTGCGTTAACACCAAACCTTGCTTTTTGCAGATCAGCGAATTTCTTACCAATTGTTTTCTTCATCTTGCCATCATAATCTGACTTGTACCAGTCTTCTTCCGGTAGTGATGTTTTATCATCCACGTACAGAGCAGCTACAATATAATCATTGTTAAGAAGGCTTAGCACTTTTGGGTCAGACCAAACATTTGATTCCATTTCACGACAGTTAACACATCCATGTCCTGTGAAATCAATAAATACAGGTTTGTTCTGCTCTTTGGCACATGCCAGAGCCTGATCGTAGTCGAAATATCCTTCCAGTCCGTGTGGTAAATGAAGGAATTCGCTGTATTTTGGTGTTTCACATATATCACTTTGTTCATTGTTGCCTGTTGAGGCGGAGAATGTTTTTACATTTTCTCTTACTACTGAGTTGAGATCAAAATCATGTGTTGTTTGAGGAGGCAGATATCCTGACAGTGCTTTTAACGGAGCACCAATCATCCCTGGTATCATATAAGCTACGAAAGTAAAGGTTATGATAGCAAGTACTAATCTTGGTACAGAAACAAATGGCACTTCAGAATCATGTGCAAATTTTATCTTTCCAAGTAAGTATAAACCAAGAAGGAAGAAAATTACTATCCAGAAGGCTAGATAAACTTCGCGGTCAAGTATTCCCCAGTGATATGTTTGGTCAGCAATGCTAAGGAACTTAAGACCAAGAGCAAGCTCCAGGAATCCCAGCACTACCTTCACAGAGTTCAGCCAGCCCCCCGACTTTGGTAATCCTTGAAGTAATGAAGGGAAAAATGCAAAGAAGGTAAAGGGTAATGCAAATGCCAGTGAGAATCCAAGCATACCTATAATGGGCTTGACAACTTCTCCCCCTGCTGATTCAACCAATATTGTTCCTACAATAGGACCAGTACAGCTAAAAGAAACAAGTACTAAAGTAAGTGCCATAAATACAGGCCCTAAAAATCCGCCTTTATCTGCTCCTTTGTCGGATTTGTTTATCATCCAGCTGGGCAGAGTTATTTCAAACATTCCAAAGAACGATGCTGCAAATACTATAAAGATTACAAAGAACAGGATATTTGGCAGCCAGTGTGTACTTAGCCAGTTGGCAATGTCAGGACCTGCAATAACAGCGAGAACGGAGCCTATAAATACATAAATGGCAATAATGCTAAATCCATAAACTAAAGCCTGCATTTTTCCTTTGGCCTTCTCATCACCTTCTTTCATAAAGAATGAAACTGTCATTGGTATCATTGGGAAAACACATGGTGTGAGAATTGCTGCCAGTCCTCCAATGAAAGAAAGAATGAAAAATCCCCAGTATGATGCCTTTTTTCCCTGTATATCATCGCTAGCAGAATCTTCTGTCTCAGCAATATCTTCTGTGATTATTGCTCCTGATGATGCATCAATGTCAATGTCAAAATCTTCATATAGGGCTATGCATCCGGTTTCATTACAAACCATATATGCTATTTCACCCACGACATTAATATTGTCCTTTTTAGGTTCAATAACCTGTTTAAAGGAAGCTTTGTCTTCAAAGAAGTTTATGCTCATTTCGAAAACATCATCATATTCTTCAATGGGAGTAGATACTTCAATAGCATCGCTTTTTAGTTTATAGCTGTCTGAATCTTCAAAAGAAAAAACAGTAGGCAGTGGACCACCATCAGGGATTACCAATGAATACAGATGATAGCCTTGATCAATTGAAGCATCAAAGACAATTTCAATATTTCCATCGTTGTTCTTTGATGATGTGATGTCCCATTCAACAGGTTCAAGTATCTTGGATTCATTTGCTGGTGAAGGCTTATTGCCAAGTGAAAAGTTAAAATCCACTTCCGTGGGTGGAAGACATTTAGTGTCGTCACAACACATAAATTCAAGAAATCCATTAACATCGGCACTTTGTCCTGTAAGTTCAACCTTTTGTTTAAAGACTGCTTCACTGGCAAAAAACTTCAATTCCATCTCAAAGTTAGGATCATATTCCTCGATAACGTCACTTTCTTCGGTAACACTCCCAATTAGTTTATAGTCATCGCTGGTTTTAAATGTAAAACCAGTTGCAGGAGGTGACATTGGTATATCCTGTGAGTATAAGTGCCAGTGCATGTCAATTGACGCCTTAAACGTTAGCTCATACTCTTTGTTAGATATTTTTTTTGAAGAGAATTCCCAGCTTACCGGTTCAAGAATCTGGGCATTAATTCCAATGCTAAATGTTAGCAATAATGCAAGTGTTGCCAAGTATTTCTTCATAGTGATATTTTTATTTTATAATTGTTCATATTTAAATTCAGATGCTTTTCTGTTTTGACACCCTGAATTAGTTAAATGTTGCTTTAACAAAAATAATGCCTTTATGTATCGCGTAACTATCACTATGTATTAAAAAGTGTTAATTCATAACCAGATGTGTTGCTTAGCATCTCCATTACCTTGATTCTTTTAGTGTTTTGAGTTACTTTTGCAAATTCTGATGTGCGATATCCTATCAGCCAGATGATCTTGTCACCTGACAACATTACATATACATTTTCCTTTTCAAATGAATCAACTTTGTTATCTATAAGTATATCGCTTATAAGTTTATTACCATTCATTCCCAGTGGCTTCATCTTATCACCTTGTCGCCATTTTCTGATTATAATAGGGAATTTTAGTTTATCCAGATCGAAATAAGCATTTTTATTATCCTTTGAGAATACAAATTCCTTTTTTGCAGGGAGAATATCAAAGTTTACAGGAAGTGGTGATATAATATAAGGTGTATCTTCTTTAATTATAGCAGTAGTATTTGCAATTTTATCAGGAATTTGACGAAGAATTATATGTTTCCGATCAATTAGTAGTTCATGTGTTGAGGAAATAAAAACAGCTCCGGGATCTGATTCTTCTAATAAAGACTTACAAACTGAATTAGTAACCTGTCTTGAAAAGTTATACTCATTTAACAGGTAATACATCCATGTTTTTAGAGGCTTCATTTTCATGATGCCTTTTATTTCAATCTTATATCTGTTATTACCGGCATTTTGAAATAATTCATCTTTTCTCAGATTGATACATGATTGAAGGAGTAAATCTGAATCATGCAAATTATCGATGCTTCTTTTAACAGACTCTGTTACACCAGGTGAAAGTTCCTCCATTTTAGGGATAAGATGGTGTCTTATTTTGTTTCTCAGATAATGGTCAGTTTTGTTTGAGCTATCCTCGCGATATTTAATATTGTTTTCAGAGGCATATTTATCAATCTCTTCTCTTGTTGCAAACATTAATGGTCTGATAATATTTTGCCTGGTTACAGGAATACTCTTTAATCCTTTAATCCCGGCGCCACGGAAAAGATTGATAAAAAAAGTTTCTATCTGATCATCTTTATGATGTGCAACAGCCACCACAGAGTAATTGTTGATCTTACAAACCTGATTAAACCATGAATATCTTAATTCACGGGCTGCTTCCTGTGTTGAAAGCTTATGTTCTCCGGCAAATTCTTTAGTATTACACCAGTTAACAAATATTTCAACATTGTACTTATGGGCTAGCGACCTTACGAACAATTCATCATCGTCTGATTCAAATAATCGTAGCTTAAAATTACAGTGAGCTATATCAAACTTCAAACCTGATCTGTAAAACAAATCAAGCATAACAACGGAGTCAATACCTCCGCTAACTGCAAGCAGAACCTTTTGCCCGTCAGCAACAAGACTATATTTTTTTATATATTTATTAAATCTATCTAACACTTTTTAGCTGTTTTTTTCCTAATGAAAGGAGGTCAACAATTTTTAAACTTAAATCAGTAAACAGAATATTGGCGTTTACATTTCTTTCAATATGATAAACTGCATTATTCAGTTCTTTATAGATATTGTTTCTGTTAGCAGTGTTAATAAATGGGGCGAACTTTTCGGTAAAATCAAGTTCTTCATCCACTTTCTTAATTAAGGATGCCGATGTGTTATTATTGAGTATGGAATTGTGTACAACTGACAGCCCGTAGTTCAGAAAGCTTTTCTGTTTTTCCCGTCCCATTTTTGAAAGCTGCTGATTAAAGTCCACAAGCTCTTTGTAGTCCTTAGGTTGAAAACATAATCTGAGCCAATTTCTGAAATTGATAAAGTTTTCCTGAGTTGATTCATAATCCTGAACAAGTTCCTGGGCAAGATTCCAATTTCCTGAGGCCTGTAATGCCAGTAATCCTGCTTGTTTCTCTTCTTGTCCTTCTGAGATAAGCTTATGACTTATATCGCTATCTTTAATTTTAGGTACTTTAAACAATTGTGCTCTTGATCTTACTGTAGGCAGTAGTGCGTCATAATTATCGCTGGTAAGCATAATTATTGTTCTGTCAGGTGGCTCTTCCAGTGTTTTGAGCAATTTATTGGATGTGTCAAGGTTCATTTTATCAGCCATCCAGATAATTACAATTTTATATCCTGATTCATACGCTTTCAGGTTTGTGGAACTGATTATATCCGATGCATCCAGTACTCTTATCATTCCTTGTTTATTGCCAACATTAAGATGTTTGTACCAGCCATTTTGAGTAGCATAGCCTCCGCATTTGAGAATATATTCACGCCATTTATCAGTCATCTGTAATGAACTGGGTTTGTTGGTAATAGTTGACGTTGTTGTAGTTGGAAAGAAGAAATACAGATCAGGATGTGCATATTTCTGAAATTTCACACATGACGGACAGGTTCCACAACTATCGCCATCCTGTTTGTTAGTGCAGTTTATGTATTGAGCAAATGCAATTGCAACAGGAAGTGGGCCATAGCCTTCATTGCCAATAAACATCATAGTATGAGCCAGCCTGTTTTCGCTATAACCTGTAATAAGCTTATTAATAAGCTGTTTTTGTCCAATAATCGATTTAAACTGCATTCTTTTCAGTTTTGGAAATCAAAAGTAAATATTTTTTAAGATGTAGTAGTAGTTTTAACTCTAATAATCGAATTATACTCCTTATTATATAGTAGCATTAAATATATTGATATCTTGAAAAAATGAGCGGCCGGGAAGCCGCTCATTTCGTTAAAGTTAAATGAATTAACTTTAAACAGACAAGTTTTAATCACAATTTTGGGTGATAATTAGGAAAGTTTTGAAGCAAGGAATTCACGATTCATCCTCGCTATATTTGTAATGCTTATATCTTTAGGGCATTCAGCCTCACAAGCATAAGTATTTGTACAGTTTCCAAATCCCAGTTCGTCCATTTTTGCAACCATTTTTTCAACACGCTCTTTAGCTTCTATTTTGCCCTGAGGTAACAGAGCGAACTGACTTACCTTAGCAGAAACAAAAAGCATTGCAGAAGCATTTTTACAAGAAGCTACGCAGGCGCCACAGCCAATACAAGCAGCTGCATCCATTGCAAGGTCAGCATGTTCCTTTTTAATAGGAATAGCATTAGCATCAGGGACACCACCTGTATTTACTGATACAAATCCTCCTGCCTGAATAATTTTATCAAAGGCAGACCTGTCAACCATAAGGTCTTTAATGATAGGGAATGGTTTTGCGCGCCATGGCTCAATAACAATTGTTTCCCCATCTTTAAATTTACGCATATGCAGCTGGCATGTTGTTATTGAATCATCAGGACCATGTGGCCTTCCGTTGATAAACAGGCTGCACATCCCGCAGATACCTTCGCGGCAGTCGTGATCAAATGCAACAGGCTCTTCGCCATTAGCAACAAGTTCCTCGTTGAGAATGTCCATCATTTCCAGGAATGATGAGTCGTTAGATATATTGTGAACGGGATACTCTACAAATTTTCCATCGGCATCCGGTCCGGACTGCCTCCATATTTTAAGTTTAAAATCCATTGTTCCGTTTTTTTTACATTAGTTAAGCTGTTTTGTAATTACGTTGTTTAACCTCTATGTTTTCATATTCCAGAGATTCTTTATGTAGTACAGGCTCTTTGTCAGCACCTTTATATTCCCATGCTGACACATACATGAAGTTTTTATCATCACGCATTGCTTCACCTTCTTCAGTTTGATATTCTTCACGGAAGTGACCACCGCAAGACTCATTACGGTTAAGAGCATCACGTGCCATAAGTTCACCTAATTCAAGGAAGTCGGCCAAACGAAGGGCTTTTTCCAGCTCTACATTCATACCTGTTTTTTCTCCGGGAACATTTACATTTTCCCAGAATTCTTTCCTGAGTTCTTTAATTTCCTTTATGGCTTTTTCCAATCCTTCTTTATTACGTGCCATGCCTACATTATCCCACATAATCAGTCCCAGCTGCTTGTGAATTGAGTCGACAGTCCTTTTTCCTTTTATGGAAAGTAACTTATTTATAGTAGCCTCTACTTCATCAGTAGTTTTGTTAAACTCCTTGCTATTAGTATCGAAGTGAGGTACATTTATCTGGTCAGCTAGGTAATTCTGCATAGTATAAGGTAGTACGAAATAGCCATCGGAAAGTCCCTGCATAAGAGCAGAAGCTCCCAAACGGTTTGCACCGTGGTCTGAGAAGTTTGCTTCTCCGCCAACAAATAAGCCTGGTATTGTGCTTTGAAGTTCATAATCAACCCAAACACCACCCATTGTGTAGTGTATAGCAGGGTAAATCATCATAGGTGTTTTATAAGGATCTTCATCAACAATCTTCTCATACATCTGGAAGAGGTTGCCATAACGGGCTTCTATAACATTCTTGCCAAGTCTGTTAATGGCATCTTTAAAGTCAAGATAAACAGCCAGTCCTGTATTGCCAACACCAAAGCCTGCATCGCATCTTTCCTTTGCGGCTCTTGAAGCCACATCACGTGGCACAAGGTTACCAAAAGCAGGATATCTTCTTTCCAGATAATAATCTCTGTCTTCTTCAGCAATATCTACCGGTGAAAGTTTTCCTTTCTGAATTTTTTCAGCATCTTCTTTCTTCTTTGGCACCCATATACGGCCATCATTACGTAAACTTTCACTCATCAGGGTAAGCTTACTTTGATAATCACCATGAACTGGAATACAAGTTGGGTGAATTTGCACAAAGCAAGGATTACCAAAATAAGCACCTCTTTTATATGCTTTCCATGCTGCGCTACCGTTTGATGTCATGGCATTTGTTGAAAGGAAGAATACATTGCCATATCCTCCTGTAGCGAGCAGAACAGCATGAGCACCATGTTTCTCAAGTTCACCTGTAACGAGATTTCTTACAATTATACCACGTGCTTTGCCGTCAATCATTACAACATCCATCATCTCGCGACGTGTAAACATTTCAACGCTGCCTTTGCTGATTTCTTTACTCAAAGCGCTATAAGCACCAAGTAGCAACTGCTGTCCGGTTTGTCCTCGTGCATAGAAAGTTCTGGAAACGAGGGCGCCTCCAAATGACCTGTTGTCAAGCAAGCCACCATATTCACGAGCAAAAGGAACACCTTGTGCAACACATTGATCTATAATATTGTTACTTACTTCAGCCAGACGATAAACGTTGGCTTCACGTGCACGGTAATCGCCACCTTTTACTGTATCATAAAACAGACGGTAAATACTATCGCCGTCGTTAGGGTAATTCTTAGCTGCATTTATGCCGCCCTGCGCTGCAATACTATGCGCACGCCTCGGGCTATCCTGAATACAGAAAACCTTTACATTAAAACCTAATTCTGAAAGGCTTGCTGCTGCTGCACCTCCTGCTAAACCGGTTCCTACAACGATAACGTCAATCTTACGCTTATTGGCAGGGTTTACAAGATTTTGATGTGCTTTATAATTATTCCATTTTTCCTGAACAGGACCTGATGGTATCTTTGAGTCAAGCTTTGTCATATCTTCTATTTTGTAAAGTAAATAATTAAAGGAATTGAGATGTATCCTAGTGTAACTACCAGTGTATAAATATAACCAACCCATTTGATAATAGGAGTGTATTTTGGATGGTTAAGTCCCAGTGTCTGGAAGGCAGATTGAAAGGCGTGATCTAAGTGAAAGCCAAGAAAGATTAGTGCGATTATGTATCCAATTACATATGCTGGAATGTGAAATAAGTCTACAACTAATATTCCCATATCCTCCATGCCTGTAGGAGAACCATTTAAGAAAAACTCAGGTGCTCCATGAAACAATTTCGCTTTTAAAAAGAAGTTTGCGAAGTGTATAACAAGGAAAATCATGATAATTATCCCTGTGTGAATCATGTACTTGGAAAAGAATGATTGCTCAGATGTGCCTTTAACTTTATAACGCATTGGCCTGGCCATCCAGTTTTGTATTTGGAGTACTATACCTAAAACCATGTGTATGGCAAAGATTGCAAATAGTACCCACTGAAATGCCTGAATAAATGGGTTAGTCCCCATAAAATGGGCTGCAATGTTAAATAACTCTCTTGTTGGATCAAACACGAGAAGTATGTTTATGCCCAAATGAACCACTAAAAATACTATCAGGAATAACCCGAATAGCGACATCCAGATTTTTTTAGTGATTGAAGATAAAGAAATGCTCATAATAGTAGCGATTTACATGTTAAAAATCGAAAAGTTCATTATAATCCCACAAATATAGCAAAACAATTTACCTGCTCTTTTTTTATTGCTTATTTAGAATGGTGCTAAATAACGTTTGTAATTTACATACTTACAGATTGATGTAATTTTGTGTGTTTGTAATTTATTGATATGATAGATTTGATTACTGCAGTATGGTAAAGTGTCTGAACCAACTAATCTTAAATATTTTATTGTTATCAACAACATTTATTGTTGTATAGTATTTACTAAAAGGCTTTTTCTTCAATTATGTTTAATTATGGGCATTATATGGGTTTTTAGTTTTGTAAAAGTTACAAATTTAAGTGTTTAATTCAGTATTAGCTTGTTTTTAGTATCGCATATCTTCTGTCTATATAAAAAGGTAGATATGTATAATTTGTGTGTTTAACTAATATGTAGATTTATTAATATGTGCAATCTGAATGAAAGTGTTTAATTACCAGTTGGTTTGAAGTGTGTCCTTTATGAAATTGAATATTATTGTTCTTACTCTTATAAAATCCATTAAATTTGCTTCGTATAATGAACGACAAAAGTAATTAGCTATGAGAAATTTTGTTTTTCTAATATTAATCGCACTAAGTACTACTGCCTTTGCACAGGAGGAAAAAGAATTATTTATTCCTGTTGATGAAGAGACTAATATGATTAAGTTTCAGGGTGTTATTGAAGAGGAAGGTGATCAGTATGAGCTTTTCAAGAGGGTAATATACTGGCTTAATGATACCTACAAGGATCCTGTTCGAGTAACTTCCGTTCGTGATAAGGAGACTGGTAAAGTGGTTGGTAATCATAGATTTCGGATTTATTACTGGGATGATGACAGTATCAGGCACATCGGTGGTATGATAAAATATACTTTTACTGTCGAGACTAAAGATGGTAGATACAGGTACACAATTGATGAGCTTGAGCTTCGCTCTGCCACGGATATTCCTGCCGAGAAGTGGCTGGATAAAGATGATCCGTCATATGATCCACGTTGGGAGGAGTATTTGCGTCAGATTGCTGAGTTTGTAAATGAATGGAGTGCTAATCTTGAACAAAAGATGAAACCTGAGCCTGAAAAGGTTGAAGATGTTTGGTAATTATAAATTGGTTAGATGCCAAGGAGAAGAAAAAGAGATTATTTAATTAAGGGCTTTTCCAAGCTGCTGAAAGAAGATAAGTTGAAGATTGTTTCAGAGCTTATGGATAACCAGGCTGAAGCTGTTGAGCTTTTGAAAAGCTTTTGGCATACAGATAACACAAAACAAAGGATCTTTGATGAGTTTAGCGAAAATACTATATCAAATTTTTATATTCCTTACGGGATTGCTCCTAATGTTGTTGTAAACGGCCAAACTTATCATGTGCCGGTTGCCATTGAGGAAAGTTCTGTTGTTGCCGCTGCTTCTTCAAGTTCTAAGTTTTGGTCGGAGAGGGGTGGTTTCAGAGTTGAAGTTGTGGATGTTGAAAAGATAGGACAAGTACATTTTCTTTGGAATGGCCCAAAGGAGAAATTAATGTCTGTTTTGCCAGAGCTTAAGCCTTATTTAAGAGGAGCAGCAAGTGATATTACCAGAAACATGGAACAGCGCGGAGGAGGAATTATTGATTTTGAAATTCGCGACTTTACTGATAAAATTGATAATTATTATCAGCTGTTGGTTACTTTTAATACGGCTGATTCTATGGGAGCGAATTTTATTAATTCTTGTCTTGAAGAATTTGCTTCTGCACTTGAGGCCTATTTTAAAACAAATGCTGCTTTTGAAAATGAGGAGCGTGTTTGTGAGATAGTAATGGCTATTCTGTCGAATTATACTCCAAAATGTTTGGTGAGAGCGTGGGTTGAATGTGATTATAAGGACCTTGATGGTGTTTACAAATCAATGACTGGCGAGCAGTTTGCTCATAAGTTCGACACTGCTGTTAAAATTGCTGAGCATGATGTTTACAGGGCAACAACTCATAATAAAGGTATTTTTAATGGTATTGATGCTGTTGCCATCGCCACTGGTAACGATTTTCGTGCTATTGAAGCAGCTGGCCATGCTTATGCTTCCAGAAATGGTGCTTATAGCAGTCTGACCCATGTTGAGCTTACTGAGACGCATTTCAAATATATTCTTGAAATTCCTTTGGCATTAGGAACAGTTGGTGGGCTTACTTCTCTGCATCCTTTGGCTAAAAATTCATTGGATATGCTTGGTAATCCTTCTGCTGAAGAACTGATGATGATTGTTGCTGCTGTGGGACTGGCAAATAACTTCGCCGCCGTGAAGTCTCTTATTACAAAAGGTATTCAGGCTGGCCACATGAAAATGCATCTTTTTAATATTCTTAATCATATTGATGCAAATAAAGAGGAAAAGGCTAAAGCGGTTGAGCATTTTGTTACTAATAAGGTGTCATTCGGGGCTGTTACACAGTTCGTAGAAAGTCTTCGTAATAATGATGACTTTGAAAAATAGCTGGTATTCAAACAGTAAATTCCTTATTACAGGAGAGTATCTTGTAATGTACGGGGCAAAAGCTCTTGCTCTTCCTTTAAAGTTCGGGCAAACTCTGCATGTTAAGTCTACAAATGCTAATTCTTTAGTTTGGAAAGCCTATACTCCGGATGGTGAGTGGTTTAGTTGTGAATTCAGTTTGCCTGATCTTTTTATAATCAGATTTGATAATCAGGCGTTAACCGATAAATTGCAGGAGATTCTGAAAGTAGTATCTGATTTATCCCCTGAATTTATTAGCAGAATAAGTAGTGGAGCTGAAATACTAACTGAGCTGAATTTCGATGTAAATTACGGAATGGGGTCAAGTTCAACATTAATCTCAAATATTGCATGGTGGACAAGAACTGATCCTTATGAGTTGCTGGACCTTACTTTTGGAGGGTCAGGTTATGATATTGCATGTGCAAGGACTGATTCACCAATTTTATTTTCAAGAAGTAATAAAGCTGTTAATATTGAAAGAACTGACTTTAATCCTACTTTTCGCGACAATATTTACTTCGTTTATCTTGGCAATAAGCAGAGTTCTTCCAGCAGTATTAAGGATTTTAGAAAGAATTCGTTTTTTAGTAATGATGATGTGAAACTTATAAATCATATTACTAATGAAATAATTAACGCAACCGATCTTAAGATATTTGATAAGTTAATTGATGAACATGAAAGCGTGTTATCAAGTATTCTAAAACGTCCTGCCTTAAAACAAAGACTATTTAAAGATCTTCCGGGAAGTGCCAAGTCGCTTGGTGCATGGGGTGGTGATTTTGTGATGATTACCTGGAATGATTCAAGAGAAAGTCTTAAAAGATATCTAAAGACAAAGAATATGGATGTTTATTTTAGATTTGATGAGGTAGTCCTTAATTATTAGTTTAGCAATATAAAAAGCGTATTTATCATTTTATTACCTTTGAAAAACTATCAAATATACTATCATGGCAAAAGAAAAAACGTTCAAAATATCCGGAAATATAGTAGATATAAATAATAAAGAAATTAATAAAGGTACTGTTATTGTTAAAAATGGTATTATAAGCGATATTATCTTTGAAGATGTTAAAGAAGATGAATTAATAATGCCTGGACTTATTGATTCTCATATTCATATAGAGAGTTCGATGCTGATACCTTCAGAATTTGCAAGACTGGCTTCTGTTCATGGTACAGTGGCTACGGTATCTGATCCTCATGAAATAGCAAATGTTCTTGGGATTCCGGGAGTGCATTTTATGATAGAGAATGGTAACAAAGTACCATTTAAGTTTTATTTCGGAGCCCCGTCGTGTGTGCCTGCTACACCTTTTGAGACTGCAGGTTTCAGGTTTGGTGAGAAAGAGCTTGATGAGTTGTTGTCGGATCCTGACATACATTACCTTAGTGAAATGATGAACTTCCCCGGGGTAATAAACAGAGATGCCGGAGAAATGAAAAAGATTGACCTTGCACGTAAGTACAAAAAGCCTGTTGACGGTCATGCTCCGGGTGTTAATGGTAATGATGCCGAAAAGTATGCTTCTGCAGGAGTGACTACCGATCATGAATGCTTTACTATGGAGGAGGCTCTTGACAAAATTAAATATGGAATGAAAATCCAGATCCGGGAAGGTAGTGCTGCTAAAAACTTCGAAGCATTGATTGGACTGATGAAAGATCATAGCGACAAAGTGCTCTTCTGTTCTGATGATAAACATCCTGATGATCTTGTTAAAGGGCATATAAATCAGATGGTTGTAAGGGCAATTAATAAAGGATATGATCCTTTGGATGTGCTGCATAGTGTAATTATTAACCCAGTGAAGCATTATAATATGAATGTCGGACTTCTTTCTGTTGGTGATCCGGCTGATTTTATAGTAGTGGATAATTTTGATGAGTTTAATGTGCTTAATACTTTTATCGATGGTGAGTTGGTGGCTGAAAACGGACAGCCTCTGATGGAACCTGTTACAGAAACTCCTGTTAATAATTTTAATGCAAAGAGTATTGACGTTGCTGATATTGCAGTAAAGGCCGAATCACAGAAAGTAAAAGTTATTGAAGCATTGGAGGGCCAGCTGATTACAAATTGTAAAATCGAAGAAATTGCTTTGGAAAACGGAATGGCCGTTAGCAATCCCCATAAGGATATCCTTAAAATAGTGGTTGTTAATCGTTATGTGCCTGCCAGACCAGCAGTTGCCTTTATCAGAAATTTTGGTCTCAAAGAAGGAGCAATTGCAAGTAGTGTTGCCCATGATAGTCATAATATTGTTGCTGTGGGTGTTTCTGATGAATCTATTGCAAAAGCAATAAATCTGGTAATTGAACAAAAAGGAGGGGTTTCTCTTTCATGTGATGATGGTGATATGATACTTCCACTGCCTGTTGCCGGACTAATGTCAGATGCCAATGGATATAAAGTATCTGATATGTACAAGAAAATTGATGCCAAAGCACATGATCTGGGAACAAAATTGCGTGCCCCATATATGACACTATCGTTCATGGCACTATTGGTAATTCCTCAATTAAAGCTCAGTGATAAAGGGCTTTTTGACGGTAATAGTTTCTCTTTTACAGAGCTTTTTTCATAGAAAATATTATTTATATTCATTCTAAATGTGATACTTACTGATATATGTATATATTTGTGTGTGTTTCATGTGTTTTTATTTATACTTTTGTAAAAAAATATTAAGATGGATAGTAAGAAGATAGAAATAGACATTAATAAGTTGGAAATGGCCGCCAGTAAGCTGCGGGCTATATCACACCCAATGCGAATAGCTATTATTGACTTATTAGCTGATGGGAAAAAAATGAGTGTTACTGAGATTTATCTGAAACTAATGATAGAGCAGGCAACAGCATCTCATCACCTGAGTATATTAAAGAGTAAAGGTGTACTGGTTTCAAAACGAGAGGGTAAAAAGATTTACTATGCATTGCGTAGTACAATACTCACTGAAATAATTGATTGCGTAAACCGTTGTAACGAATATTAAAGATACATAAAAATTCTTTTTATGCCTGGTGTTAAAAACATCAGGCATTTTTTATGTAATACTAATCCGCTTGCTTCACATAATTTTAAAAGTGGTAGAATGTTCTGGTTAAACTCTTTTGAAGCATCATCTGATATGACTTGTGTTGTTACTAATTTCCTCCTGTGTTGGTGCTTGTTTTCTGCTGTGTGGTTGCTCATTTCCTCATGTGTTATTATTATTTTCATACGTATCAAACTGGATTTTCATACGTGTGAAACATGATTTTCATACGTATCAAAAATTTAACTGATACGTATGAAAGCCTCCACTAATACCTATCAAAACCTCCAGTGATAGCTATTAGATGCTCAACTGATAGCTATTAAATGCTCAACTGATAGCTATTAAATTATCAACTGATAGCTATTAAATTATCAACTGATAGCTATTAAATTATCAACTGATAGCTATTAAATGTTCAACTGATAGCTATTAAATAAACCAAATGATCGCATCAATTTATTAATATGTGAAAAGGAATGACAGTAAAATTAAGGTTAAAACAGGAATAGGGACATTTGCTGACGACCGTAAATCAATTATATTTTATCCCGCTTTGCTGATAGTCTGTAAAAGCTTTTTATTAAGGATAAGAATTTTCTTTCCTTTTACTTCAATAATTTTATCAATAGTAAAATCATGGATAATCTTCGTCACGGTTTCACGCGTAGTACCAATATATTCACCAAGTTCAACTCTTGTTAATGGTAAATCAAATTCATCAGCATTAAAGATGTTATCTGAGAAGTAAAGTAGAGTGTCAGCAAAAATCGCGGTAAGTTGCTTTTGCATTTTGTTTACACAATATCGATAGTGTGAAATAATACCATTACTCAGCTTTTTAATTATTTCCAGTGCAAACAATCCGTTGTTCTTTATCAGATACTCATAGCCCTGATACTCAATAAAGCAGGCCACACAGTCACTAAGGGCTGTAACAGAACAACTATGTACTTTATTAGCAAAAACATCAGGAACACCTATAAATTCAGGTCCTTTGTTAAGGTGCAGTATTTCATCTTTATTAACAGGCCCGCTAATGTGCAGTTTGAAAATACCCTGTTTAATAAAAACAATATTATGTGTAAAAGTGCCTTGCTTAATTATTATCTCTCCCTTTTTGAAATGAATCTCCGTACTATTGTTACATAGTATGTCTATTTCATCCTCGTTAAGATTATACACAGTTGATGATTTAACAGGACAATCAGGGCACGAATTTTTCTTAACTTGCTCGCTCATGAGGTAAATTGTTGACTGGTGCTAAATTATAAAAAATATGCATCTGAATTAAATTTGAAGTTTATTTTATTTCCCATTATTATGTGAAGCAGATTACATTTTGATTTATTACTTACCCCATTGTAATGATGATAAGTGGTCATTGATTCTGGATAAATACATCTGATATGTACGTATATTTGTTAATAAATAACAAAGCCTGATATTTAAAATAATACAGGCTTAATTTACTCACTATTAAACTATAATATCATGACAAAGGCCAAAGAAAATGCCATTAAAAGCATCGGTTCTTATGGGATGGTAATTCTGCTTGGAACTTTTGCACTAGGTGTAATTTGTTGTTTATCATCTATGATTTACCTTTTCTGCAACTGCTTTGGATAAAAGTATCCGGATTCATTATAAATTAAAGAATCTGCTGGACAAATAGCCTTAGTTTTCTTACTTTAGCAGTTAGTTTCAGAATAAACAATATTGTTAATATACAAATACTTAGGTTATGTCTTCAAATCAGGAACCAGAAATTGGTAATTCCACCAATTATTATGGATCTGCTCCTTCAGGAGAAGTTATATCACGGGAAATCAAACGCAATCCTACGCCCAGGGTTGAAAAAATAAGAGAACAGTATTTTGAAGCCAAGTCTTCTGCTTCAATGGAATTCCCCTACTGGTATACAAGGAAATGGGAAGAGCTTGATGGTGAGGTTACTATAATAAGAAGGGCTGAGTCATTAAAAGCTGGATTTGAACATCTTACTCCTGTTATTTATCCTGGAGAGTTGCTTGTGATGGGTAAAGCAGGATACATGAGGGGATCTTATCCAATGCCTTGGCTTAGTGAAGCTTTCTTTCTTGCCAAAGAAGATGAGATGTATAAAGAAGCACTTGAAGCTGGCAAAGTGAGCTCTGATGAAGTTACTACAATGGGCCAGGGTGGTGGTAATGTTACTAAAAGTGTTGGTAATGTTATGTCAATTGCCGGTAAGTTTGGTATGCGTAAAGAGGAAATGCCAATGCTTATGAAAGTTGCTAAAAAATGGCACAATAAATCTGTTGATGATCTTGGCCATAAATATGAGCAGATGGTTCCTGGTTATGATACCAAAGAAGAGATTATGCGGGCGGTAATATGTATGTTTGATTCAGGATATACTCTGCCGCAGGGTAGAGAAGTAATGAACTATTACTACCCTTTACAATATGGTGTACAAGGGATTATTGATATATGCGATGTTGAGGCAAACAATTCTGCTGGTTATCCTGAAATGGACAGATTGTATTTTTACAAGTCTGTTGCCACAACTCTTAAGGGTGTTCAGAAGTGGATAAAAAACCATGCTGATGAAGCAAACTTTATGGCTTCATTGGAAGATAACAATAATCAAATAAACGAATACATTGATATTGCCGAAAGGCTTAACTGGCTGGCAAATAATCCTCCTCGTGATTTCCGTGATGCAATGCAACTTGTATGGATTTTCCATGTTGCTGTTCTTAATGAAGATGCGATATCTGGATTATCACCTGGTAGACTTGGTCAGGTTTTGTATCCATTCTGGAAAAAGGATATGGATGAAGGTAAGATAACCAGAGATGAAACGGTTGAGTTACTGGAATGTATGAGGATGAAATTTACCGAGATTGACTGCTTCGCGTCGATGGGGGTAGTTGGTGGCGTTTTGAGTGGTAATACTTTTAACAATCTTTGTATTGGTGGTCTTACTAAAGAGGGAGACAGTGCTGCCAATGAACTGGAGATGCTTATTCTGGAATCTTCAATTACTTGTGATACGCCACAGCCTACACTGAGTATGCTTTATGATGAAAAGCTGCCTGAAGAATTTCTGTTAAAAGGAATTGAAACCACAAAAATAGGAACGGGTTATCCTGCCTGGGTTAATAACAGAGTGGCTATGGAGTTCTTATTGCAGAATTTTAAAAATGAAGGTATGGAGCTGGAGGAAGCTCGTGCATGGTCTATTGGTGGTTGTCTTGAAACATCAGCCGGAAGCTGGATGCCTCTTGAGTTCAATGGTCAGACTTATTATATCCCTGGTGGTTCAGCACCTGCAACCAGTGTTGGTGTGCATTTTATTTCATTGCCTAAAGTGTTGGAAGCTGTTCTTTATAACGGTATTGATAAAAGAACAGGGAGAAGAGTATATCCTGCTCATGGAAAAAAACTTGAATCATATCAGGAACTTTGGGAGACTTTCAAATATTACTTTAGAATAACAGTTGAAGTATTGACTCTGACTAACAATATTCAGCATGATATGTGGGGGAAAATAAGTCCGTCAATTATTAACAGTATGCTTAAGCCCGACTGTCTTAAAAATGGAAAGGATATTAGTAATAAAGGTTGTCGTTATAATCGTACATTCAATGTGGAGATATGCGGTGGTGTTAATCTTGTAAACTCGCTGGCTTCCATGAAACTGAATGTTTATGACGAAAACAAATTTACTCTTGATGAGATGAAAACAGCCATGGAAGCTAACTTTGGTTATCTCACAGCGCATGAGTCGGGGTCCTTTAGTCTTATTGATCAGAAAAAAGGCAAGGAATACGAAAAATGGCTTGGTATTCACAGCAGTTGTACTTATGCTCCTAAATATGGTAATGATAATCCTTATGTTGATGATATCTTCCGTGAATGGCAAGACTGGTTCAGCACAATGTGTTCAGATTATGTATCGCTGTATAATGAGCCTTTATATTCATGTCAGATAAGTGTTTCCACACATGCTCCTATGGGTGCTGTTACAATGGCAACACCTGATGGCAGACTGAGTGGTACTACTTTTGCCGACGGTTCTGTTTCTGCATATCCCGGAACAGATCAAAACGGTCCTTATGCTTTATTTAATTCTGCCTGTTGTTATGACCATTCATCATCGCAGAACTCACAGCTTAATATGAAAATTCATCCTTCTGTTATTGCCGGACGGGAAGGAGCGCGAAAATTTCTGGAAATGATCAGAGCTTATCTCCGCAAAGGGGCATTTCATGCACAGTTTAATGTAGTGGATTCAAGAATGCTGCGCGATGCTCAGAAAAATCCTGATAAATACCGCGGACTAATGGTGCGTGTTGCAGGCTTTACACAGTACTGGGTTGAATTAGGTAAACAGATTCAGGATGAAGTTATCGCCAGGACTGAATATGAAGAAATATAATTATTAAATCGTTAGCTCGTAAAAATGAAACATATAGACTGTAAATATTATCTCCCTGTTGATGCTTTTAAGGGATTGTGTAAAAGAGACAAATCGAATATTACCGCTGATGGTGAAGCTTGTGAGGATTTTGAAAAAGCACAGAAATGTAAGTTTTGTGCTAACTTTTCACCAACGGAAGATAGTCTGGGGCTGTGTATGAAGAAATTTGATGCCTATCCGGATATGAATGCTGGTACATGTAATGATTTTCTCTGGAATTAATGAGTAGCCCGAAAGGTGATATATTTGACATTCAAGGACTCTCGGTTCATGATGGTCCGGGATGCCGTACTGTTTTGTTTATGCAGGGTTGTACGCTGGATTGTATCTGGTGCTCAAACCCCGAAGGAATAAATCAAAAACATTCTGTATTATATAATATTAATAAGTGCCGACTGGATGGTAATTGTTTGGAAGATTGTAAGAAAAATGCTATCTCAATTGTAAACAAGCAATTTAAAATCAATAGAAAACTGTGTCATCTATGTGATTCGTTTGATTGCGTGAAAAGATGCTATACAAAAGCCCTTACTATTAGCTCACAAAGTTATTCTGTTGATGAGGTTATGAAGATTATAAACCGCGACAGAAACTTCTGGGGAAAGGAGGGAGGCTTGACTATCTCAGGAGGAGAGCCGCTGCTGCAAATAGAATTTATTGAGCCACTCCTGAAGAGATGTTATGAAAGCTATATTCACATAGCAGTGGAAACATGTGGTAATATTCCATGGTCACATTTTGAACGTTCAATTGCATATCTCGACTGGATATTTATCGACTTTAAACATCCTGATGATATAATTCATAAGCAGTTAACAGGAAGCAGTAATCAGCAAATATGTGATAATATTAAGAAACTTGGTGCTGATTTTAAAGGAAGACTGGTTGTTAGAATACCAGTAATTCCTGACATTAACAATACAGACGAAGCGATAAATAGTTACATCACCTTTTTTAAAGAAAATGATATTAGAGAAGTTAATTTGTTGCCACTTCATCATCTGGGCAGAGAAAAGTATCCTTTAACAGGAAGAGATTATCCGGCATCAGACCTTCCAACACCTGATAAAAAAGACATGCTAGAGCTCCAAAAGAAGTTTGCAAATTCAGGCTTTAACTGTTACATTGGAAATCAGACGCCATTTTAATAATCGAATAATAACCAGAGATTAACAGTCCTACTCATTTATCTATCATTACCATTCTACTTTTTTTAACTCTTCTTTAAGTTTCTCTGCACCAAGAGCGTACGCCTTTTTTGATGCCTTACTATCATTAGCGCCGCCACCTTTTATCTGATCAATATGCGTAGCGTAAGTTTCTTTACCATCACGTGTATCCTCTACAACAAAGTTGATATCCAGATAAGCAAAATGAATACCCTGGTATTGAGTAGAAGTAGTTGTATTAGCATCGATTTTCACAATATAGTCAGCATCTGATTTGTTGTCAGTAAAGTTATATCCCAATTCTGAAAGAGTTTGCTTAACCACAGGCGCCAGTGTTGGTACATCAACATGTCTTCCTGATGCACGTTCATTGCTTTGAAGTGCAATTGTTGGTTTTGCAAGTTCAAGGTCAATAATAACAGACTGAACCGGACAAGTACGTTCTGCAATTGAATAAAAAATATCAGTGCTTGATATATTAAGGTATTTTTCAAGATCAATACCTGCTCTTACCGGGTAAATACGCGAATCAGATTCAAAGGGAGACATATAAATATCAGCTGTTCCATCTACGGAAGTAACATCTGAGCCAAGCAACTTACCCGAATTTTTACCGTAAACAGCAATGGGGATACCGGTAGTTTGTCCCTGATTATTTCTTACTAGCTTAACATTTACAGGAACAGTAGTCTCCATTCCGGATTTAACCATAGGTGGATAGCTGAGTACCTCCAGAGAAGCACCTTTAAGAGCTTCAAGTTTTACAACAGCA
Source organism: Bacteroidales bacterium (assembly GCA_963676635.1). Lineage (GTDB taxonomy): Bacteria > Bacteroidota > Bacteroidia > Bacteroidales > F082. Next base: position 1,630,022 of record OY781105.1, on the reverse strand, counting down.
TCGGGGATATATTTTACATTGTTATTCTCAAGCCATTTCAAAGGCAAACTGCCGTTAGAAACAGCAATAAGTTTATTCCACTGGAATATTTTGGCACTTATTTTAATGAAGCTGCCTTCTTTCCAGTAATTACCGCTAAGTTTATAACCCTCACTACTTTTAGAATCTGAGATAGTATAATTACCAGCATCAACCAATGCTCTTTTCATCTGATCTGCCAGTTTTTGTGAAAACATGGAAGTTAATCCACTGTTCTCAAATGTAATATCACCAGATTCAATAGTGGTTCCATTATTCTGGAGCTGCAAATAAAGACCATAGCTGATAAAATATGCCGACTCTTCAAGAGTAAGGTTATTAGGCTGCACCAGCTTGTCAATTTCATTTATAACATCAAGGCGCAGCTGATTAATTTCGTCAGAGTCAATATCAGCAAACATTTTTCTGTTAAGGGCAATAAGTAAAACGCGTGCTTCATCACATTTTTGAAACAAAGGCATTGTTTCATAAAATGACCGGAGTGCATTTTCCTTGTTGTCCTTTTTAACATATTCTCTTCCTTCTTTAAGTTTTTGTTCAATAGCCTCTCTGCCTGATTTAATCTGATTACGATAATAGAAAGCAAGTTCTTTACGGTTAACAAAGGAAATAGCATAAATTTCTTTCTTCTTTCTGTCATAATAACTCTTTGTAGTTAAACCAGCTACATCAGCCCTGGAGATGGAAACAGATTTGCTCAAAAACTCCTCACCCGATTTACCGTTAACATTTGATATGTTCAGAGTATTATTGCTTTCAATCTCAACCATTATATTCTGAATAATCTTATCTTTAGCAAGAGACTCATAAACAGACTTAATCTTACCGGGATCATCATCATTAGTATTCCTTCCGGAGACAAAAGCCACAAGATATTCATCCTCCGGGTACATCTCCTGACGCGTGTTGTAGTTAGTCCAGGCCGGCATCTGAGAAAAGGCTGATGCTGACAATATTAATGTTACTAATAGTAAAGTTATCTTCTTCATTATGTATATTTTAGTAGTATAAACTATTTGACATCTGATTTACGAATAAATCCGGTTTTAGTACCGCGTAACTGAATTTTATAGAAAGCGCCATTTTCACTGACAACTTTAAACTCAAGACCACCTGGTACTTTAGCAATAACTTGAGAACTTTTATCAGGAAGCTCATAAACCTCAATCCTGTCAGCACTGTTACCCTTAACCTGAACACGTTCAGCCAAAGCACTTGCAATTCCTTTCGGACCAGTAAAAGTGTATGATTGTACAGGTCGTCCAATGTCTTCAAGATATTCATTCACTGCAATTCCGGCTTTTGATCTCTGTTCAGCTTCAGCAAACTTACTATTGGAGTAATCCAGCTCATAAGCAATAGAATAATATTCATGAGCTTCACTATTAGCACCAACCATTTCATAAAGGACACCCAGATTATAAGCTGCCTTTGGATTGTACGAATCAGCTTCATACATTGCATAAACAATAGGGAATGCTCTGTCCAGATCATCATTTTTAAGAAAATCCTCAGCTTCTTTAGCTTTCTTTTTGAACTCTTTAAGTTTTACTTTCTCAAATTCATATTCAATAGGTTGATAACCAGGGGCGAAATAGTCGGTGAACTGACGTGCCAGCACTTTCATACAGGATTGTGCAATAACATCTTCACGAGGAACTTCCGAGCGTTCATCAGTACATTTTTTTACATATAATGATGACTCGGCGCTTTTAGTTCCCACAACCTGAGCTGTTTCAACACTAACCATCTTCATTGTACCTTTAGCAGTAACAGTTCTTTTAAGACATGGATATTCGCTACCCGTTCTTTTATCAACGCTACTGTAAGAAACTGAACCCATAATAATGGCATCTAATCCAAGCAAACGCCCTACTTCAGCAGCAGAGCTTTCATCAATAGCCCCACTTAACGATAGACGTTGTTCTCTTAACACCTTTTCAAGCTGATCACGTTCAATAACCTGATAAAAATCGGTTTTTACACCTTTTATATATGTCTTTCCTTCTTTGTCTTTAACAATACCGTACCAGCCGCCTTCAGTATCAAAAATACCTCTCTCTTGATCCAGCAGATCAGCAACAAGCTGATCAGTCATGAAAGAACTTAATCGGCGATTGTTAGTACATTCGAATTCCAGAACACCTATTTTTTTTATAGAGTAAAAAGGCTTCTCAGGGGCTTTTAGTATAAAGCAATCTACTTTTTGAGCAAATGAAGTAGTTGTTGATGAGATTACTATTAGTAAAACAATCAAGTATTTTAACTTTTGGTACATAACACTAATTTAATTTTATAACTTTTTTCTTTCTTAACTTATTTGCACGTAATATTTTGTAATAACTACTATTTTTTACTTTAATATCTTTTAATAACTGTGAACATTTCCTGTGATTACCTATCTCGCGATGCATTTCAGCAACATATAATTTGCTGTCATCATCAATAATATCATATATATTAATAAGTCTCTTCAGGTTATCCTTAAAAAAAGACCTGTATTTTCGGTTTTCAAATTTACTTTTTATAATATTAACGGCAAAGCGAAACTTACCGGTAAAAACAAATCTCCAAAAAGGAGAAGAATACCTGTACCTGTTGTTAATCTTTTGCCACAACAATATGCGAATATATAACTCATGCTGCTTTGAATCAGCAAATCCTTTGTTCAGTAATTCGATTAAAAAATTCAGAATACCATTGTCCCAATCTAGCCTTTTTGCCAAAGGAAGATCATATATATCCAGTACCTCATGCAAGTCGTCGAACACCGAATGATCATTTGGTTCAATAATTTCAGCAGTGTCCTCCCAAAATTCTTTGGAGCAGTTATAACATACCTTTATGATTCTACCATTAAGACTGGTATTAATATCGCTACTTTGTCCATCTGAAAAAAAATCAGCATTAAAAGTAGTATAAGACATCAGTTGAAAAATAGACATCTTGTAGTTACAGTGGGGGCAAATAATGATATTTCTACTAAATGTTGTCATAATTATAAAGTGTAAAAATACAATTTCTATTGTTAATTTTATAACAATAAAAGAATTTTTTTTACCTTTGTGAAAATATAACATGAAAAAATGAATGTATAACATTAATAATCAGATTGTATGAAAAAAATCACAACTATTTTAACTATTGTAATGGCAGTGCTATTTGTAATGCCATCGATGTCGCAGAGCGAAAAAAGTATTAAGAAAGACATCAAGAAAAAAGCAATTAGACAAGCTCGTAAAGAAGCTAAGAAACTAAAAAAAGATGGTTTCAAAGTAGCTCCGGGCCAGTTACCCATGGATAAGCAAATTGAGCAGACATGGATAAAACGTTATGAAACAAACGATGAAGGTCAGAAGTTATGGTTTATTGCTGATGCACGCGCTGTAGGTGAATCGCACACTGCAGCAAAACTACAGGCTTATGAAGTAGCCAAAGTTAATATTGCAGGTCAGATAGGCACTGAAGTTGCAGGTTTGGTAGAGACAAATATCGCCAATGCACAGCTTAATGCTGAAGATGCTGCTTCAATTACCGAGACTGTAGCCACGTTTAAATCTCTTATTGGATCAAAAATGGGTAGAACAAATACTCTTTTTGAGGCTGACAAACAGATTGGAAAGAACACAGAAGTTTATGTTACTGTAGGTTACAGTTACAAGGAAGCTTTAAACATGGCAAAGGAAATGATCAGGGAAGAGATGAGTAAAAAATCCGATATTCATACGGATCAGCTTAATAAAATTCTTGATTTTTAAAATTTGTACTGTATTTTGAATCTTATCAGGTAGCATCATTCTTTTAAATAGGATGATGCCACCTGTTTTAAATTACCAGTTGGTAATAAGTCTGGTGGAATTACTAAATAAAAGCGAATGAAAATGCGTAACTATTTACCTTATATAATAATAATTTGTTGTCTCTTTGGATATGCTCAAGGAGTGCATTCACAGACTTTTGATGATTTTAAAAAGCAGATAAGAAGTGAATACAATGAATTTGAAAAAGAAACCCAGGAAAAGTTTGACAATTTTGTAACTAAGATCGACAAGGAATTTGGAGATTATCTTATTAGTAACTTTGGAAGTCATACTACAAGAGTTACAGATTTTGAACCAGAAGCTCCAAAACCAGAAGTTATCCCTGTTGTGGAAGAAGAAATTGCAGATGATAGCAATATTAATTATATAACAGATGAGTCGGTTGCAGTATATCAGGGTCCTGTATATCCGGGAGTTCAGAAGAGTGAGGATACTAATTTCATAAAACAACGTATAAATGTTGAGTTTCTCGGTTGGCCACTATATTTTGATGTTGACAAGGAATTAACAAATATTGTTCTTAAGGATGTTTCACCACAAGGAATAAGCAACTATTGGACATCCATGTGTGATGTGAATTACAACTATTTTCTTTATCAGATAGGCGAAGTTAGTGGAATACTAAATCTGAATCAATGGGCTTACTACCAGCTCATAAAAGAGTGTAGTACAAAAATATATCCTGATGATAAGAATTCACAGGTAATGTTTCAATGGGTGATGCTTACCAGAAGTCGTTATAAAACCCGGATTGGATACAATGGGAGTTATGTTACTTTGCTGCTTCCGGGAATTTACACAATCTATAATACAGATTATGTGATGTTGAATAATACACCTTATTATATAATGGGAAATCCCGGTGAGCAGATTGAAACCTATGACAAAGATTTTCCGGAAGCTGATATAATAATGGATATGCTTATCAGTAAGCCGTTTAACACCAATGAAATTAAAAAAAGTCGAGATTATAGCTTTACTTACAATAAAATAGAATATACTGTAAACCTGAAATATGATGAAGAAATGATAAAGTTTTACCAATGCATTCCTTTATCAGATATCAGAGTATACTTTAATTCTGTAGTGAGTAATCGTACAAAAGAATCAGTAAAAGAGAATTTTGGACCTCTTATTGAGAAGCTGTCAGAGGAGGAATCACTGAATTTACTATTGTGTTTTGTTCAGCAGGCATTCCCATATAAAACAGATTCATATGCCTATGGTGAAGAGAGGTATTTCTTTCCTGATGAAGTATTGCACTATCCTTATTCCGATTGTGAAGACAGATCCGTATTATTTGCTTATCTCGTACGTACTTTGATGGGAAATAAGGTTGAAGCTCTTAGTTTTCCGGGACATATGGCTACAGTTGTTCAGTCGGATGAAGAAATACAAGGTAACTCACTTACATACAATAACGAAAAATATGTTATCGCTGATCCTACTTACTATGGAGCGCCGGCAGGAATGCTGATGGGTATCTTTTCCGGAAAGGAAGCTACACTTATACCTTTGGAAGGTGATAATGTAAATAATGATAAAGCTGCAGAATTATGGGAAGTTACCAATAAATCGGGAGGATTTAAAGCCGACAGACAGCAGGATATAGTCTTTACTGATAATGGCGATGCATTTGTTTGTGGGTATTTCTCAGGGAGTGCCAGTTTTGGAGACATTCACTTTTCAGGAGATGAAGGTTCAAGGGATGCATTTGTTACAGCATATTCCTCTGAAATGAACCCAGTGTGGTCTATTGGATCTGAAGGTAGTGGTAATAATATGGCGCAGGGTATTATGTTTATAGATAATACATTATATGTTTATGGCTCATTTGAAGGTACAATGAATATGGGAACATTTGGATTAACAGCTGAGGGTGCTCCTGACGTGTTTGTTGCAGGTATTAATCCAGATAACGGTAAAATACTATGGTTGCAAAAGGCAGGAATTGATAAGCTGGATCATAACTCTGATTTTATGTATGCTGTTAAATTTAACCAGGATGGAGAGAAGATAATGGCAAAGCTTTATAGTCAAAGAGAGGATTACGATAGATATGGTATTTCTTCTGATGAGAATGGAAATGCTCTTGTGGTAGGATCATTTTTTGCAACAGGGGGAATGAATAGCAAAGACTTTACTGAATACAATCTTGGTACTAAACTGAATATTCCAGATGCACTTCATGAGACAGATGCCAAGCTTAAGCAAAACGCTTATGAAGCTACTATTTCAGGTGTGTTTTCTGCACTCAACCTTATAAAGGCAAACAGTATAGCCATTGAAGGAAAGGATATTACACATACGTTCGATAAGTATAATAGCAACTTTAGTTCTTATGCTTCACACATATACAGCAATATGGCAAAGATGAGCTTTATGAAAAACGAAAAAGGTATCATTACTATTAAAACTGCTGATGAAAAACCAATATTATTTGACAAGATTAAAATAACAAACGATGCACATATCAGAATTGTTAAATATAAAAGTGGGAATATTCTTGTTGAAGTGCTTTCTGGTGTATACGTTGGTGGTGGTAATTACTGGCTCGATATGAATTCAATTAAACTTTTTAAGGAATCAGGCGATTTATTGTTTAATTTCGACACTGATAATTCTGTTAAGAAAATAAATCTGAGAAAAGAATTACTAAAACGAAATTAGAATGTACAGAAGATACTTGTTTCTGATATTTTTACTTATTCTTTTATTACCTTTCACAATAATATTTGCGCAATACGAAGAAGAAGTTGTTGAGGAAGAAATTGTTGAAGATGTGCAAATCGAACTAACTACAATTAATCTTGAACAACTTTTTCAATTGCTTAGTGAACAGAAAGGTGAAATTGTTGTTAGTGATTATATTATACAGCCAGAAATTAGCGATAGGGATTTTCTTATAAATAAAATCTTCTTTGATGTTTATTTATTGGATCTATCTGAAGTAAGTACCAAAAGAATTTACTTTTATAATTGTACTTTTAGTTCAGAATCAGAAACACCATTGATTATTGATAACCCTGGTAATCTGGAAAAGTTGAATATAGTTGGATGTTCGTTTAACAGTCCTTTTACAATCTCAAATATCAGTCAGAATAGCAATTACCCTGTCATTATTGAGAACTGTATCTTCAGAAATGATTTTTCAATAGAGAATGCAGCAGGATCAGGTATTAACAAGCTTAACATAAGAAAGAACAGTTTTGCAGCATTAGTTACAATTAAAAGCTCTGTTGACAATCTCTTTATTACTAATAATTCATTTAATGCTGATTCATCAATCTTCAAAACCCGTGATGAAGAAGAGATATATTATCAGCTATGCTTAAGTGACAATTCATCATTGGGGAGCATTCGACTTTCAAATAACAGATTCTTAAATAATGGACTTGAAAACATTTTTTCTATTGATCTGTCTTCCACAGAAGCTGATGAACTTCAGCTTGACTTTAATAATCTGCAGACACTTGATTTGACAGGTGCTAGCATTGAAAAGTCTCTTTTAATAGATTCACTTAACGTTGAAAAATATATTGGAATACTGAATTTTGATTTTCCTGAAAGCAATACTAATATTTCATGGTATAATCTTGGAGGAGAGAAGTTGGCTATTTTCAATTATGATGAATTTAATCAACTTGATATATATCAGGCAAAGACTGACAAACAGCTTTCTAATAATTTAATGTACAACGATTTGATGAGTGCTTATGCGAAATTCAATACGCTTTATCACGATAGAGGAGATATTAGTTCTGCAAACAGTTCATATGTTGAAATTAAGGATATTGAAACAAGGAGACAGGCCTATATCCAGACTGTTAAACCGACTTTCAATAATTATATTAATTACAATCTCAATAGATTTCTGCGCTTCTTTTCAGATTATGCAACAAATCCTGGTAAGTCTCTGATTATGTCTATCTGGATAATACTTATTTTCTCAGCTGTTTATGTTTTTACTTTTTCCAGATGGGATGGTATGAATCTGAAATACCTTGCTCTGCAGATAGATCATTTCTCAGACTATATAATTCATGATAAACCAATAAAGGAATGTTTTCAAAGAAAAACTAATCTTGTTGAGAGGGATTTAGAAGATCTTATTAACAAATATATTGAAGCTAATAAGAAAATACCCAGAATGTTGCACCTTTTTACAAACCCCTTACTGTTTTTAGGACGTATCAGGTTTAGTATATTGCCCAATCTTATTCGATATTTTAACTTTCAGCCAAAGGCATGGAGCAATCTTAACTTATGGCAAAAAACAGAATCCGTAATTATTATTATAGGTATTTCTGTAATCTTTATTCTATATATATTATTTGTTAAGATAATTAATTCCCTGATACTTAGTTTGAACAGTTTTATTGTTATAGGATTTGGTGCTATGCCTGAAGAAGAAGAAGGAATAGCTATGTATCTATCCATTATTGAAGGTATTATTGGATGGTTTTTAATGACAATATTTACTATTACTTTATTTAGTCAGGTATTACAAAGTTCTTAATTAGAAAACAATGGATACAATTACAGGAAATCAACAAATGACAGATAACTGGTGGAGTATTTATCTGATAACGTTTATTGTTTTTATAATAATGTTTGTAATTCAAAGATACTCTTATCTTATCGACAGACAAATTAATAGGTTGGAAAGTAAAAACGGTAAATGGACTGGCAAACCATGGCCGTTACTTTCAGGATTGCTCACAGGTATATTAATTTTCCTTTTCGGGGTTTTTCTTCCTGATGACCTCAGCGTAAATCCTGCACAATGGAGATGGCCTGAGATAGTTATTGCTATTCTTGGTGGAGTGATTATCACAAGGCTGCTTATAGAAAGCTTGCAGCATTTTGGAAAGAAGTTTGCTTTTATCCGGTTTCTTATCTGGCTTATTTTATCCATAGGTTATTGCGTCGCTGGTGTTTTAATGGGCTTTTTACTTGCCTCACTTCTGGCAATAGCCATTGTGATATATTTTATTTTTTTCTGGAAAAAGAAACTTACAATTAAATAATAGTTATGAATTTTCTGATAGGATTAGTTATAGCAGCTGTTTCGGTTTTTTTACTAATCGTATCCATTCGTTATGGTGTGCGTAGTGCTGAAAGATTAGACAATTATTTTTCTGTGAAATCAGGAGCAGAATATGATGGATTTCAATGGTGGTTTAGAATCCCTGGTGTTGTTGGTATGATACCTGAGTATTATTATGCAATGATACTTAGCTATGATACTTATTATACAAAAAGATGGTGGGCCTTACGCATTTCATCATATATATCAATCTTACTTTTTTTAGCAACTCTTAAAAGTCGCTCGGCAGTAATGGGTTATTACTCATTTGAGTTTATTGCTCAAGACGGAATTACAGCATTGTTTACAAGCGGTAGCTTCGTTATGTTTCTTAATATTATCACATTAATGTATGTGTCATTGTTTGCTTTAATTTGCATTGAAAGCTTTCGTATGCATGGTATTTATGCTTTTATCAGAATTGCATATTATTCATTGTTATGTGTGTTAATGGCAAATCTTACAGTGATAACTCTCTCGGTTATTGTTTTCGTTTTGGCAATTTACATAATCTTTAAAATTATTAAGTTCCTGTTTTTCTCATCTAATAAGAAGAGTAAAAGAAGAAGAAATAATAATGACGATGATGAAGAGTCAGCAGGTGAAATTCTTCGTGGGGGATTCAGAGAGTTTAAGGTTGATCTTAAGGAGTGGGAGGCTGATAACAAAACAGAAATAAATATAAAAACAGCTTCAGTTAGTAAAAAGGAGACTAAAACATCACGGAAGAAGCCTAAAATAACTGTACGTCGGAAGCCAGTTAAAAGGACAAGAAAGAGACCGTCAAATAATGATGATGATATTCCACGATTACATCCCGATTAACTTAGAACATGGATTTTATTGAGAAGATAAAGCAGAAGGTTAAAAATGATCCCGATAAATGTCGGTTTTATCCCGGTATTGATTTGGAGAGAATTAAGTTGTTTGAGACTGCCTATGGAGTACAATTGCCCGAGTCTTATGTTAGATTCATAACTACTTTTGGTGGTGGTTTGATAACTGAATTTGAAAGCTACTACTATATTGATATGACTGACTTTGAGCCGGACAGTCCTAAGATGACCAGTTTTTATTTCTTTGATTTTGATGAGTTGTGTGAAGAAAGATTGACATTGTATCTTGACAATTATTTGGTTGAAAAGGATTTTGATTACAATTATCCGTTTATACCAATTGGTAAAACGCCATGTCAGGAATATATATTTCTGGTGTCTGAGAAGCTTATGGATGTTGACTCACCTGTTTTAATGTCTTTGAATAATCACAAGAGTGATGATGTAAAACATCTTGGTAACAGCTTTACTGATTTTATGGAAAGCTATATAAAAAAGGACGGTCTACCACCTATCCCTGATATATATGAGCCAGGAGCAAAGAGCAACTTTCTGAGAAAATTTGAGATATTAAGTAAAGCAAGAGAAAAAGAAACGGAAGATGAGGCCATAACACGTTGCAATGCACTTATCGAGCTTGAGCCTGATGATCCTTGGAATTATAATGAAAGAGCCTCTGCTCTTCTGAAGGCAGGACAAAGGATGGCAGCTATTGATGATATAAATAAAGCAATTGAGATGAACCCAAAGGAGGGCTTTTTTTACTACCATAGAGGAAATCTTTTATCTGAATATGGTAGCAATAGAAAAGCTCTTATTGATCTTGATATTGCTGTGAAACTTTCACCTGATGATAATCTTCTCAGATCAGCACGTGCAGAAGTATTTTATAAGCTTGGTAAGCTTGACAAAGCTCTTGAAGACTGCAATATCATTATTGAAAAAGACTGGCGCTATGAACTAGCCTTATCAACCCGATGCCGTGTATACAGAGCAATGGGTGATGATGAAAAAGCCGATGCTGATTCAGAATTGCTGGATGATTTGTGGTGGTGACGTCAATTGATGATTCCCGGAGAAGTGTCTATTTTTCTGGTTTTGCGTAAGCATCAGCGTCAGTCACGACTTTAGGAATTGGGCTTCCGCCGAAACTAAACCTTAAGAATCCAAAGGCTATTGATACCGTTGGGTTATCATTTTTGAACAATGATATAAAGTCTCTTGTGGCAACACCTAATTCCCATGTGGAAGATTCTTTATTAACTGGTTTGAAAAGTAGTCCGAATGGTAAGTTAAATCCTGCATAACCACCAAATGTCCCACCGGCTGAAATCTGTACCCAGTTAGCAGGATCATATTTTGCGCCAACAGATACAATTGATTTCTCATAAGATCCAGGAACGTCTTTTTTAAGTGGCTGATACCATTCAACACCAACTTCTACTTTGTCGATTATTGAATATTGTGCTCCGAAGCGCATATGCATTGGCAATGAAACCTTCTTATCTGCTAAACCTTCCCATTCTCCTAAATTGGAATTATCAGAAATAATACCACCACTTTCTCTAAATATATCATAACTATTTAATCCGTTCGACTCCATTATTCTAATATCAGCATTTGATCCTTCATACACATTACCATCCCATTTTATTGATCCTATGTCATTTAAAGCAAATGCTACTTTTACTTTCTTATATATGAGAAATGATAGTCCAATATCAAAACCAAAACCTGTGCCTGCTGTCTTTAATCCACTACCTGACATAGCTGAAGGTGTAGGTTTATCCCATTCAACGCCATATGCAGGGCATAGAGCCTGATATCCAACAACTTCATTATTATTTGGATTATAATATTGAATCATCCCATAACCTTGTAAATACTTTATATCAACGCCGGCATAGAAAGTGAAATTTTCTTTTTCAAAAAGTTTCCGGCCATAGCCAATAACATATTCTGTGTAAAAGATATGTGACATATCTGTTGGATGATAAAGTTTAGAAGCAAGTTCCGGATTTGAAGCAATACCAATAGTATCTCCATCAGGTGCAATGCTATCTATGTCAAAGTATGGTGCATTATATCCTTCAAAAAGAAACTCCGATGCCTGGCCGTTGAGCATACTGTTCCATCGTAGTTGTTCACGTATCGTAAATGCTATTCCGCCAAATTTGTCATCCTGGTATGAAAACCCAATTAATGTGAGGGATTGACTACCCCATAGTCTGGCGTCTGTGAAGTTGCTGATTGCTTCATTGCGTTCAGCCTGATTTTGGAATTGATCAGATTTGTTAAATAAATCGTTAAAAATCTGTTTTTTGTTTAAAGGTTCAGAATAAAGCGATGCTCCGATTTCAAGAAACCCAAGGTTAAAGTCATTTATGTTCCTTTTCCATCCAAGGTTTGCCGGATTGATACCTAGCGATTGATAGTCCGTTAAAGATGAAACAGAGTAAGATGCCCCTGTTGCATTAAATGCTCCATATTCAAGTTGTGAAAAAGCAATTGGAGATAGTAAACACAGTAAACTTGTAATAATTACGAATAAAACATTCTTCATGGCAAATAAATTATATGTTAACGGGTAACAAATTTATACCAAAAAGAAATAATATTCAAGTATTTTATGTATATTAATATTTAATAATCAGATATTAGTATATGGAATAAGCTTTATTGTGATTTATTTTAGCTTGTGTTTATTATGGTTTTAGTACTAGTATTTTTGCAAAAGCTGGTGATTAAGCAATGTTGAATTTTGATGTATTTTATAGGAACTTAACACATGACTACAAAAAACCATATTGAATATAAATGTTGAATAACACCTTATATTATATGGAAGATGTTCGCGTTTTGTATATTTGATTTTAAAAAGAAACTAACTTTTTCTTTTTAACAAGATACTATTTTCCAAATTTAAAGCCTAAGGAGTTACTATTGCTATTTTTTGAAAGATCAAGTTCAAATTCTTTAACATCCTCGAGAATAAGCGTTGAGATAGCTTTGTCATCACGCTCACTTCTTTCCATATCGGCCATGCGCAGCTCCTGATTTCTTGTGGCTTTCTCCACAATTTTTCTCATTGATCTGGCATTACCAAAGAACTTATCCCGGTTTACAAACAGAGAGTTGATATACTTCTTAATGTGAACAGTGGCTTTGTCATCAGGTGTAAGACCTTTGTCAGAAAACATGTTATAAGTAATATCCCATAGTTCGCTTTCAGTGAAGTCGTCAAATTTAAACTTCTGATCGAATCTTGATTTAAGTCCGGGATTTGACTCCATGAAGTCTTCCATGTTCTGAGTATACCCGGCTACAATAACCCCAAATTCCCCTCGGTGGTCTTCCATTTCTTTAATTAAGGCAGCGACAGCTTTTTTGCCAAAATCTGTATTTCTCCCATCAGTTATGGAGTATGCTTCATCAATAAACAACACGCCACCCATAGCACTTGCTATCAGTTCTTTTGTTTTAAGGGAAGTTTGACCAACATAACCAGCTTCAAGATCACTGCCATCGGCATCAATAAGATGTCCTCTTTCAAGTAATCCAAGGGCTTTATATACTTTAGCAATTATACGCGCAACAGTAGTTTTGCCAGTTCCCGGATTACCTGTAAACACACTATGCATACTGAAAGCTTTAAGTATATCGCGATTGATCTCCTTATAATATTTAGCAAGTTTAACAAGTTCACGAACTTCTTGTTTAATATTTGAAAGTCCTGTCAGGTTGTTAAGTTCCTGGACAGCTTCTTTCAGCAATGCCTGATCGATATCCAGAGTTAATCTTTTCTCAATATTTACAGATTCAACATCTTCAATGTCAGACTCAGCTATTGTAGAAAGCTGTGTTTTAGTCATCTTTTCAAGATCAGGGTCTTTCATAATACGAATACCCATGTTAATCTTAGCTTCATCAATCATTGCGTGAGCATAGCGAGCATTCCCAAAAGTTCTGTCTCTTTTTCTGAAAGCAGCAGTCATAAATTCTTTAAGCTTTTTCTCAGCACTCTTTGAAAGCACAACCCCTTTTTTCTTGGTAGCAAAGTTCGCAATACTTAATAATTCATCAGGAGTATAGTCTTCAAAATGAAAATGATTCTTAAATCGAGATCTCAGTCCAGGATTCGATTCAAGGAAACTATCCATTTCCTTAGGATAACCAGCAACCATTATAGCTATATCTCCTGGTCCATCACTCATTTCCGTGATAAGTGCAGCAACAGCTTCAGGCCCGAAGTCATTGCTGGCACCTTCCCTGAATAACATGTAAGCCTCATCGATAAACAGGATGCCGCCTCTTGCTTTCTTGATAGCCTTCTTGGTGTCTTTCCCTGTTTGGCGGATATATCCTGAAATAAGGTCATTAGCTTCAACGGCATGAACGTGACCTTTGGAAAGTAATCCCATACTCTTAAATATGCTACCAAGTAGTTTAACAACAGTTGTTTTACCTGTTCCGGGATTACCAGTGAAAACACTGTGGAGAGAAAGCTTCTCGTCTTCTTCTATGCCCTGTTCTTGTCTGTATTGCAGGAAGCTTACGTAATCAATGTATTCTCTGATTTTTTTCTTTATATTTTCCAGTCCGATAAGTGAATCCAGCTCCTCAAGTATTTCATCAACAGGACGGTCATCAATCAAAACTTCATAATCATCATCTTCTTCATTATCAGTGTTATCATTTGATTCATCACTTTCCTTAACGCTATTATCATTATTTGAGCTTTCAAGCTCAGCGTTGGATTTGGAAATCTTTATATTATCATTAAATATACTGTCAACATCTTCATTGAGAAGTGCTTCATACTCACTCAATCTTTCAATTTCTTTATCGCCGATTGTAAACGGGATAACAGCAACAACTTTGTCCATAAAGATAACTTCCATTGTATAGCTGTCTTCAATCCATGTGCCTTTGTTAGTGGCACCCCATCCTGCAGTAATGGTAAAATCTTCACCAGATCCGGATTCAGGAGTGACTATAAAAAAGGAATCGCTGCTTCCTACTTGCATCCCGGTATCATCATAGATATTGAAAAACATCTCACAATGCCACTCATGTGTAACCTGATTGGTGAACTTTAATTCACCCATAATATATCTAGTGGTATTAACATTAAATGTTTTAAGATATACTCTGTCATCAATATCCAAATCACCATTTGGTGCTTCATATGTTTTTAAAGATACAATTGATAAGTATGGGTTATTCTTCGAAGTAACAAGACCAATATCTTCAATATAAAACTTTGCTGATGCTATATAATCTCCATCAATAAATGCTTCCCATTCGTATATACCGGCGTCCCAGTAGCTGCCTCTTTTATCGCTTCCCCATCCAAATGAATACCTGAAGATATTGTCTTCTTTCTCAACTTCTACTGTTTCTTTTTTCTCGCATATTTTCTTAGAATGTTTACCATTTTCAAGTTTGTGAGCTACAAGCATGATCTCCATACTCCAGTTTTCTTCATCAAACAGTTTATTGTAAATGCATAATTCTGTGCTAAGATAGTTTAACTCAGCTTTCTCAAATAGCTTACGGAATTTCTTCTTGGTGCCAACTGATCTGTCCCAGGCATAAACACCTAATTCCTTTAATTTATAGTTCTTCTCAGATTTGTTCTTGTTAAATATCATCAATTTACTAATTAGTATTCATTTATAATGTCCGTAATATGATTTTCGGACTCTGATTAATTAAAAATTTACAGCCTGTAAAATTATTAAATGTAGTTGTACAATGCTATATTTTTGTGTTAATAATTATGTTTGAAAATCCATCTTTCTTTTTCAAATATAATATTGTCAATCCAGCTTGTATCAATAATGCTTTCCTGATTTATTATCATATCTGCTTTTTCCATGTTAATGTTCGCTGATTTTTTGTCTCCTGAGTATCCATTACCATGTATCATTATATGTATTCCCGGGTTATAATACAGCCCGAAAGACCCCGATTCACATATAACAGGAGTGTCAGAAGGAATAATCTCATTAAGCTTTGCAATAACATTATCAAGGTTACTATCGGTGCACTGGATATAATAAACTTTTGAAGCACCTGCTTCCAGCATTCTTGAACTGTCTTTACCAGAGTTCTTATCAGTTTCTTCATAAATTGCACAATCAGCATTGGAATATATTCTTCTTTGTCCGGATGATGTCTGATGAAAATGAGGTGATACTTTTAATCCTACTACTTTTAATAAGTGAGAAAAATGGCTGATTAATTCACACGCTATGGTTGTTTTGCCGCAATTTCGTCCTGTGCCTGAAACTAGTAGAATATTTAATTTTGAAATCATTAGCTGTCAGGTTGAACTTTTTTACTCTTGTTCTTTTGACGTCCGATGGGTATATTCATTTTTATAAATAATGTTCTGTTGTTGCTCCACGACAGACCTTTTATAACATTTGTAAATCCGTAATAATACTTTATGCCAAGGGTCATGCCGGTCCCTTTTCTTAAAATAAAACCCATACCGGCCATAGCTCCCACATCAATTCGATTCATTTCGCTTGTGACCTTATTTTTTATATTAATTTGTTGGTCATCTGTTTTTTCCACATAATTAACGGTTCCTTTGTAAAGCAATCCTGCTTGTGTCCCTCCTTCAACATAAAAATGGTTTTGAAATTTATACCTTAATAATATAGGTATCATAAAATAATTAGTCACCAGGTTGTAATTACCGTTACCTGGTTCTTTTTGGATATTTAATTTGTTTAGGTCGTTATCAGTGAGCTTGCTGACGCCATATTTAGTTATCCCCATCAATCCTGTGTTCAGATAGTAATTGTTTTTAAGATGAATATCGAAGTAGAATCCAAGTCCTATGTTAGGGATATTATATTGTGCTTCCAGTCCGGCCATATGTGAAAGGTTTAACCCTCCTTCCAAACCAAATTCAACACCCGGAGAGTTTAGTTTATCTCCAAAGAACAAGGAGATTAGTATCTGTGAGTCTGCACTAACCCAGATAAATAACAAAACGATTAGCAGTCTTATTTTCATAAGTATTAAATGCGTAAAGATAATCTTTTTACTAATGGAGCTTATATTCGGAGGAGGTTAAAAAAGTGTTATGAGTAGCATTCAGACTTAATGTCCTGAAAATATTGATATCTTTGCCAAGGTAATATTACAATTATGTCAAAAAGGAAAAAGTTACTTCTTGTTAATCCCTTAAATACAAGTACAAAGGGTCTTATCATACATAAAACTGTTATTTATCCACCGCTGGGCTTAGGAATCATAGCTACTCTTACACCCGATAACTGGGATATAGAACTACTGGATGAAAACTTTGATGAGTTTTCATATCGTGATGCTGATCTTGTTGCAATTACATCCTTGACTTCGAGTGTTACAAGAGCTTATGAGATAGCTGGTATTTACAGAGAAAAGGGTATTCATACTGTCCTTGGTGGGATTCATGCCTCAATGGTGCCTGAAGAAGCTTTGGAATATGTTGACACAATTGTTGTTGGAGAAGTGGAAAGCGTTTGGCAATCACTAATAGATGACTTTGAAAATAACAATATTAAAAGAAGATATAATGGTGTTCATCTTTCCATGGAGAATGCTGTTAAGCCAATGCGATCATTGTTTCATAAAGACTACAAATTTGCCAGCATACAAACAACACGTGGTTGTCCAATGGCCTGCGATTTTTGTTCTGTTCACACTTTCAATGGGAATTCATATAGGTTGAGACCTGTTGAGGAGGTTCTTGATGAGCTGGAAGAGATTGAACATAATCTTGTTTATTTTGTTGATGATAACCTGATAGGCTATGGAAAGAAATCTCAGCAAAGAGCAATTGAGTTGTTTAAAGGCATTATTGAAAGGAATATAAAAATCGAATGGTTCTGCTCAGCATCAATGAACTTCGCTGATAATGATGAAGTTTTGGAGCTTGCTGCCAAAAGTGGATGCCGTATGGTATTGCTTGGCATTGAGTCGGAAAGGATTGATCAGCTTCAGAATATGAATAAGAAGCTCAATCTTAAAATGGGCATAGAAAGCTATGACAGGGTGTTTAGCAAGATTCATGAATACGGCATTGCTGTGTTAGGGGCATTTATTTACGGACTACAGTCGGATACACCGGAAACAATGGCAGCTCGTACTAACTACGTAAACGATGCATCCATTGATACTGTACAGGCTACAGTTCTTACTCCGTTGCCGGGAACAGGATTGTATAACCGAATGGCTGAAGAAGGTAAAATCACTAAAAACAACTATCCTGAAGACTGGCAACACTATCATTTTAGTGAGGTTGTATTTAATCATGATATTATGGATCATGATCTTTTTAAGGATGAGATTATGAAGAACTGGGACAAGCTCTATAACCAGAAAGTGCTTAAGAAGAAGTTTATTAGAACGCTTAAGGAAACACATAACCCTGTTGCAGGTATCTGGGCTTACGGATCAAACCTTCAGTATTATAATCTTGTCTTTGAGCATGACGAGACAAGGGAATATCTTGATCTGATAAAATTATTTGGACTTGAAAAATTTGACCCAAGCCCGTTTTTGTAATATACACTATGAATAAGAAACCAAGATTGTTATTAATTAATCCACTAAGTACAAAACGTAGTGGTCTTATAAGGGATCATAGTTCTATATATCCTCCCATGAGCCTTGCAATAATTGCTGCTCTTACTCCAGATAACTGGGAAATTGAGCTCCTGGATGAAAATTTTGAGAGGTTTTCTTTCAAAGAAGCTGATCTTGTGGGTATTACTGCTCTTACATCACAGGTAACAAGGGCGTATGAGATATCAGAAATTTACAAAAAGAAAAACATCCCTACTGTTATGGGCGGTATTCATGTGTCAATGATGCCTGATGAAGCACAGAAGTTTGCTGATAGTCTTGTGATTGGAGAAGCTGAAAGCGTTTGGCAGGATGTTATTGCTGATTTTGAAAAAGGAATTCTGAAAAGAAAATACAAGGGACAATTAAGTTCATTAGTAAATTCACCAGCTCCGCGTATTGACCTCTATCATCCGGGTTATGAGTTTGGCAGTGTTCAAACAACAAGAGGGTGTCCTATGAATTGTGATTTTTGTTCTGTTCATCGTTTTAACGGACATAAGTACAGGCCACGTCCTGTAAAAGATGTTATTGACGATTTTGAGCGTACTCCTCAGCAAAGAATTTATGTGGTTGATGATAATTTTATTGGATATTCCAAATCGTCAGTTAAAAGGGTTGTTGAAATTTGTGAGGGAATTATCGATAGGGGTATTAAAAAGGACTGGCTGTGTGCAGCATCAATGAATGTGGCTGAATATGATGAAGCCCTTGAAGTAATGGCTAAAGCTGGTTGTAGAATGATATTTCTTGGTATTGAGTCAGACCTTATTGACCAGCTGGAAATGACTAATAAAAGACTCAATGCGAAAATTGGTATTGATAATTTTCAAAAGGTGTATGATAAGCTGCATAAGTATGGTATTGCTGTATTAGGTGCTTTTATTTTTGGACTTGACAGTGATACTCCTGAAACAATACAACACAGGGTTGACTATATGCTTAGCGCAGATATTGATGCCATGCAGGCTACGATTCTTACTCCACTCCCCGGAACGCCTTTATTCGACAGGATGCAAAAGGAGGGAAGGCTTGTTAATAATAAGTTTCCGGAAGATTGGTCGCGTTACGATTTTGTGGAGGCTGTTTATGAACCAAAAATGATGAGTCGTGATCAGCTTACTGATGAGGTTATGAAAGCCTGGGAGTGTCTGTATGATGGTAAAAAGCTTAAAAGGAAGTTTATCAGAGCATTAAAGACTACAAAAAATCCTGTTGCTGCAACTTGGTCTTATAATTCAAATTTGCATTATCATAATTTGGTTTTTGAGAATGTACATGATCAGATTGAGCTTAAGGAGAATCCGTTTTAGTGATATTTTATAAATTAGTTATTGGTAAATATTTGTTTGTTTTGTGTTATTAGTCTTAATTGTGAATGATACATAATAATTAAAATAGAATAAATTAATTACTAATCGGGATACCTGCAAAACCAGCAAACTTTCATATTTTTGCCTGTTATTTAAATGTAATAGTATGTTCAAAACTGAATATAAGCTTGCTTCGGTTGCAACCGGAAATATTTTTGATGATGAAGGCTGGACTCTTGATGCACCCGGAGAATCAATCCCCGGACTTGTTCGGGCCATTTATAAGAATAAACAACTTAATCTTAATGGTGATGATCATGGAATGTACAAGTTTGCTTCATGGCTGCCCATTCACCATTCTCTTAAAGGGTCATATGCACCTGTAACATATAAAAGTGAAGGTCTTGCTAAAGAATTGGGACTAAATAATCTTTATGTTACTTTTAGTGGCTACTGGCCTGAGAAAGGTATTCGTATGAGCACATGTTCTTTTAAAGAAACAGAAGCTTATTCAGTTTGTGCAAGAATGGACAAAAATGAAAAGCGCATTCTTGTTGTCGCTTCTGCCGGAAATACAGCGCGGGCTTTTGCCAGAGTTTGTTCTGATAATAATATTCCTTTGTTATTGAGCGTGCCTGAAGATAGTCTAAATGCTCTTTGGTTTAATACACCTATTAATGATTGCGTTAAGCTTATTGCCAGTAAAAAAGGTAGTGACTATTTTGATGCCATTCATCTTTCAAATATTGCGTGTAAGCTGGATAAGTTTATTGCTGAAGGTGGTGCTAAAAATGTTGCTCGTCGGGATGGTATGGGTACTACTATGCTGTCGGCAACAACACATATTGGTGAGATACCTCATTATTATTTTCAGGCTATTGGAAGTGGAACTGGTGCTATTGCTGCATGGGAGGCTAATCTTAGGCTTATTGAAGACGGACGTTTTGGCAACAGAAAGATGAAACTTATGGTTAGCCAGAATTTCCCTTTTCATCCGATTTATGATGCCTGGAAAGTTGACTCAAGATCTTTGTTGCCTATTGACGAATATGAAGCACGTAAGCAGGTGGAAATAATTGATGCGAAAGTGCTTAGTAATAGAAAGCCTCCTTATTCACTTGCCGGAGGCCTGTTTGATGCTATGAAAGATGCTGGTGGTGATGTTTTGCTTGCTACCAACGAAAGTGCCAGAAAAGCCGGAAAGCTTTTCCTTGAAAAAGAAGGTATTGATATTCATCCTGCTTCTGCTGTTGCTACGGCTACTTTAATTGATGCTGTGGAGAATAATACTGTTTCTGCTGATGATATTATTATGCTGAATATTACCGGGGGTGGTGAGGATAGGTTTAAGAATGATAATGGTTTGCATTATCTTAAACCTGTGAAGGTATTTGATTATAATCCTGATGAAGAGGAAGTGAAAGATTACCTTTTATCATTAAATTGGTAAGAGATCATTCATTATTGATCTGTTCTTCAAACTTTGTTCTGAATATCTTAAGCCATTGATTTGCCATTGATACCGGCTTTATCAATGCGCTAACAGGATGTAAGAAAATTTCTTTTGATGCTGGTAGCATCGAAATTATTGCAGGCAGGGAAGCAAAAGATACGGAAATTGATTTGTAAAAGTTTCCAAGTCCTATTCGCATAAGCAGGTCTCTGACTTTTTCATTCTTTAGTTCAACACTAATTCCTGTAAAAGATATTACTATAAAGATAGCTCTTACTATCATTTCAGCTCCTGCCATAAGTCCTTCTTCGTTCATGCCTAATATTTTATTGCCGTCATCACCCCAAAAGAACGCTGATAAAATGACAATAAATATTAATTGAACCCAGAAAACAGGCTTTCTTAGTCTTCTTAGTTGTTTTCTGTATTTAATTGTTAATACAATGGAAAGTGTAATAATAAATATAAATCCTATAGGTTTCCATGTGGTATTTATTAATACTAATCCTGAAATGATGCCAATGATATTTATAATTAGTTGTATTACTGATGTCTTTTGTTCTTTTCCAATGATGAAGAATTCTGTGCTTTGTGATTTATTAAGGTTAATAATACTACCACTTTTGCCTTTTGATTCCTCTATTGCTTTTTTACCCAGAAAAAAGCCTGCGACACCTGCCAGTGTGCCTGAAACAATATAAAATATAAGAAGGAAAAGCAAAATACTTTCGGGTTGTGCTTCACTAACTCTAAGTTGCTTAAGCCCGAAGTTGACAATATTTACATATACTTTAATCAAATCTGATCCATAGAATATTACAAGGCTTATGAGCTTATGAAACAAAGCACTGGAAAGGCTTAACACTCCTGCAATAATATAGCTGATTATGTTCTTTCCAAACACTGATAATGCAAGTTCAACTAAAATGGCTTCAAGCATTATCCCTGTCATTGGTCCCAGTATTATTGCCGAAGGCGAAACGGACTTCATAAGAGCAGCGATTAGTCCTGCCCGTATTATCATTCCTTTTACGGGCCATATTGTATAATAACCTGTTAGCAATATTGTAGCCATAAAAGCAAGCGTTGTACCTGCCATGGGAATGCGTGTGTTGTGCAAAAAGCTGCCAAGAATAATTTCCATAGATGCCCATAACCCGCCAACAACAGCTGACTTAAGCCAAATTTCTGTATTTTTTGCCTGACTATCCATTTATTTGCAAATCACCTGGTGTGTTTAAATTGCTGAATAGTTTTTCTGTATAAAAGGGTTGATTATCTACTCTTACCGTAATGTAAGGGGCTTTATTGAAGAGATTGATAATTTTAAAGTCTTTTTCAGAAATGGATTCTTCGATTTTTTGTAGTATTTTTTTTGAATAATATGCTGCCAATGGCTCTAATAGTCCGTTGTTATGTGACGGCACTGCAATCTGATAATTGTCCGAATATTCCAATAGCAGATTAAAAAGCCTTATATCAAGAAAAGGTGAGTCACATGAGATTATAATATTCTTCTCTGTTTTTGAATGGCTGAGGCCGCTGTGGATTCCACCAATGGGTCCTGTGTTACTATATATATCTGATACAACAGGGTACCCAAAGTAAGTATAGTCTTTTATATTATTACTACTGATAATTATATCATTGGTAAAGTTAGATAGCAGATCTACAGCATGTTCAATTAATGGTTTTCCCATAAAATCACAAAGTCCTTTATCTTGTCCCATGCGGCGGCTCTTCCCTCCGGAAAGAATAATCCCGGTAATGTTATTGTTAATCATAGGATGAAATTACTTAGGACTACGATATTTCACATCATCCATAAGCGATTGGGTAAGATATTTCATTGTATTTAATTCAAGAGCAATAAGGTTGCCATAGCCAACACGGTCGTTAAAGTAAACTCCGTTGTCGAGATCTATAAAATTATACTCACTGTTGCTCAATGACAGATCAATGAATTCCAGATTAACAGGAACATGACCATGAATAATCTTTCGTCCTCCTGTCTTTTCTTCGTCAACAATAAAATCTCTTACCCAAAGCATGGCGTGCTTGTCGCTAAAGGGATCTTTTTCATTAAAATTCAAACCGGCATGTACAATAATAAAATTGTCAACTTCTGCGTAATAAGGCAGGTCTTTTAACCAGTTGATATACTCTTCAGGAATATCACGGGGGAATTCAGCATTGAAGCTTTCAAGCGTTTGAGTTCCCCCGTGTATCTCCCATTCTTTCTGCACTTTTGTGCGTGGCCTTAATCCCAGAAAGTTCTTCCTTTCTTTGTCAGCAGTCCATGCTTTAATGCAGTACTCTTCATGATTTCCCAGCAATGGGAAAATAGAATATTCATTCTTTTGCATGTCTCTTATGTAATCGATAACACCTTTGCTGTCAGGACCACGGTCAATATAATCACCAAGAAAATAGATGTGATCGTTCTTATTTGGCTGTATCTGTTTCTCTATTAATGTTGATAGTGTACGTACACAGCCATGTATATCAGGTATTACCCATTTTTTAATCATAAGAGCAGGATATAATTTACTACAAAGGTAGTATTATTTTCCTTTAGCCTGATTAGCTACCTGTTCCATTAATTTCTTAACTTCTTCAGGGTCACCAAGGAAATAGTCCTTAATAAAGTTCATGTCGTCATCAAACTCAAATACATAAGGAATGCCGGTTGGGATATTGAAAGCAAGTATCTCTTCCTGACTCATGTTTTTGAGGTGCATTACGAGGGCGCGCAGACTGTTACCATGGGCAGTTATCAAAAGGTCATTGTTTTCGATAACAGCTGGTTTAAGATCTGTTTCCCAATAAGGAAGTAACCTTTCGATAACTTCTTTAAGTGACTCTGTCATTGGCAGCTCTTCTGGAGTAAGGTTTGCATATCTTTTGTCAAAACGTGGATTTCTTTCATCATCAGCTTCCAGTGGTTGTGGTGGCACGTCAAAGCTACGACGCCAGAGCTGTACCATTTCAGCACCGTATTTTTCTGCGGTCTCAACTTTGTTTAATCCCTGTAGCATACCGTAGTGTTTTTCATTTAAACGCCATGATTTTCTTTCTTCAATCCACATCAGGTCCATTTCTTCAAGGATAATCCATAATGTTTTAATGGCTCTTGTGAGATATGATGTATAAGCTACTCTGAAGTCAAATCCTTCATCAGTAAGTATCTTACCAGCTTTTTTTGCTTCAGCCATACCCTGTTCTGACAGGTTTACATCTTTCCATCCAGTAAACTTGTTTTCTTTATTCCATTCACTCTGTCCGTGACGAACAAGCACTAATCTCTTCATTTTCCTTTTATTTTGAATTCAAATTAGCCACAAAACTAATAAAAGCTTTGTAGCTATTGGCTGTGATACATTAATTTACTGTAATTTAAAGTAAATATCTTTCCTTTGATGGCTTTGAAGTTGTTATAACACAGCCTGCAAACGTTTACGGAAATAGTAATGTACTTATGTTGCATTTACCATTTTTAATCTTTCATTTTCCACTTTTTATCTGCCATTAATCAATAATTATAATATTACCTTTGTCAGATGTTTGATAAACCTCCTGCAATACTAAAGAAATTGTATCCATCACTTATCTGGGATATTAGTGATATTGATAAGAAGATATTTCTCACTTTCGATGATGGTCCTCATCCTGTTATTACTCCTAAAGTTTTGGATATTCTTGATAGTTACAATGCAAAGGCAGTGTTTTTTTGTGTTGGTGATAATGTTAGTAAGTATCCGGAAACCTACAATCAAATTCTTGACAGAGGGCATAAAACAGGAATACATACTTTTAATCATCTTAATGGATGGAAAACGGATGATAAAACTTATCTGAGTAATATTGAAAAAGCGGCAAAGCTAATTAACAGTAATTTATTAAGGCCGCCTTATGGGAGGATTTCACCATCGCAGATTAAAATCCTGAAAAAGACATACAAAATAATAATGTGGTCGGTGCTAACACGTGATTATGACTCATCTTTGTCGCGAAGG
Organism: Bacteroidales bacterium; assembly: GCA_963676635.1. Classification (GTDB taxonomy): domain Bacteria; phylum Bacteroidota; class Bacteroidia; order Bacteroidales; family F082. Next base: position 1,604,827 of record OY781105.1, on the reverse strand, counting down.
AAATGTTTTGAAAATTCTGTGAAGAAAACATCTTCAGGCTCAATCGTTGTTTTCCACGACAGTGAAAAAGCTGAGAATAATATGATGTATACTTTACCTTTGTTTCTGGAACATTTTAAATCACTTGGTTATGGCTTTGAGGCAATTGAATAACTTATAATATGACAACTTTAAACTTTAAGTCTTAAACCTTTAACTTCAAACATGCATTTAATTACCTTTGTAGCCTAATAATAGAAAATTGAGAAAAATAAAACTATATAGCTTTCTGGTATTAATAGCGGCTATTGTTGCCGGATGTGCCAATTCAATATCACCACCTTCGGGAGGCCCTAAGGATGTTGATCCTCCGAAGGTGTTAAATACAACTCCTCCTAATGGAAGCCCTAATTTTAAAGGGTATAAGTTTGAAGTTGAATTTGATGAGTTTATAAGTCTTGATAATATAAATCAAGCGGCTCTTATTTCTCCTCCAACTGATGAATTACCTGATTTCAGATTAAAAGGCAAAAATCTTGTTGTAAGATTTAAAGAAGACTTAAAAGACAGCACTACTTACTCGGTATATTTTGGGAATGCTATTGTGGATATCACTGAGAAGAATCCTGTAAAGAATTATAATTATATTTTTTCTACGGGAGATTACGTTGATTCGTTAAGTTTTGTGGGCAGGGTATTTAATGCCTTTGATTTAACTCCTGTTGAAGAAGCTTTTGTGATGCTTTATAAAGATAATAATGATACTATTGTCTTTGACTCGCTGCCTTATTATGTGCCCCCTTATTACCTTACGCGTACTGATGAATATGGTAACTTCAGGTTTAATGGCTTAGATGGTAACAAGTATTTACTTTTTGCATTAAATGACCAGAATAACAGTCTGTTTTTTGATATGCCAAATGAGGAGATTGCTTTCCTTGATTCATTAATTACTCCTTATTATATTGGTAAGCCCGTTCGTGATAGTGTAAGAATAGATAGTTTAATTTCTGTTGAACTTTTACCTGATACAATTGTTACTGTCGCTGATTCATTACTTCCTGATTCACTTTTTGCAAAACCGCAAAGTAGCGCTGAGCTCTATTTGTTCCTAACTCCTGATACTACACAAGCATTGGATAAAGCTGAAGTGCAGGCGAAAAACAGAATAGTGTTTTCATTCACGCAGCCAGCTGACAATGTGGTTTTTGAGCCTGTTGTTTATCCTTTTGATTCATCAATGTATATAACAGAAACAAATAAAACACGTGATACTGTTATATGGCATCTGAATAATCCGCCTACTGACTCACTTCAGCTGGTATTAACTTGTTTCTCTGACACATTAAGGGAAGTGTATCTTAAACTTGATCCTTCCAAAAAGAGTGCAAGGGTTAGAAAACGTGATACTGTTGAACCGCGGGAATATCTCCGGTATACACCAAACATTAATGGAAATATACTGGATCTGAATAAAATGCCAAAGCTTGTATTTAGTCAGCCTATGGTGAAATATGAAAACCCTGATTCGGCTTTGCTTGTCGTTGGAAATGATAGCATCTGGAAGCCTGAATTTGAATTTATTGATAGTCTGAGGAAAACAATTGTAATTCCTGTTGATATGATGGAGGAGACAAAATACCGGATTTATTTTCCTGATTCATCGTTTAGCAACTGGAATAATATTTACACTGACGAAATTGATATCAGGTTCAAAACACCTTCGTTACGTGAATATGGTTCTTTAACATTTGAGTTGCTGCCGGAGAAGAAACAGGATTATGTATTTCAGTTAATGACTGAGAAGGAAGCGGTGATAAGTGAATATAGTTTCTCTAACGATACTGTAATTACAATGGATTATATGAAACCTGAAACCTATCGTTTTAAGATTATTTTCGATAATAATGGTAATGGCGAATGGGATTCAGGAAATTTTGGCGAACGATTGCAGCCTGAAAAGGTTATTTACTATCCAAAAAGTGTTAAAGTAAGGGCTAACTGGGAAATTGAAGAAGAGTGGAAGTTTTAATTTAGCATGGTGTTCAGTTTGCTGTGATGTCCACTTTGCAAATTAAACGTGTATTTTAGTCCAGAGTTGCAGTTACTTCTCTTATTATTTCAAGTCCTCTTGCTGCTGACTTAATATTTGGGAAGCGCATAATAAGGTTACCTCTCAGTTCTTTTATCAGAGCCTTTTTTGGATTCATTTGCATGTAGTTAAGTATCTTGCCAAAGCGATCAGATTGGAAAAACAGTGATTCCTGATTACCTATAAAGTACCCTGTCATATAATTGTTTTTGAGAATCAGCTTCACAAACCCCAATTTATTGGCTTCCCAGCGTAGCCTTAGTGTGTTGGCAAGTGCTACGGCTTGTGGTGGTATGGGGCCGAACCTGTCAATTAGTCTTTCAATAAAGTTCTCAAGGTCTTCTTCGGTATTGAGATTGTCAAGTTCTTTGTAAAGACTTAATCTTTCGGTGATATTAGATATGTAGTAATCAGGAATGCGTATCTCAAGGTCTGTCTCAACCTGACAATCGCCGGAAGGCAGAATGTCTTTGTTATCATTGTCATAGAGGTCTGCAAACTCGCTTTCTTTTAATTCCAGAATAGCTTCATCAAGTATTTTGTGATACATCTCATAACCAATATCACTGATAAAACCACTTTGTTCAGCTCCGAGTATGTTACCTGCTCCGCGTATGTCCAGATCGCGCATGGCAATATTAAAGCCGCTGCCTAAATCACCATGCTCTTCAATGGCTTTGAGCCTTTTACGTGCATCATTGGTTAATGTGGAAAGGGGAGGGGAAAGGAGGTAGCAGAAAGCTTGTTTGTTGGATCGTCCAACTCTTCCTCTCAACTGATGGAGGTCGCTCAAGCCATAATTCTGTGCATCGTTGATGATTATTGTGTTTGCATTAGGGATATCCAGTCCTGATTCAATAATTGTTGTGGCCAGTAGAACGTCGTAATCGCCATCCATAAAGTCGAGCATTATTCTTTCCAGCTTTGGGCCTTCCATTTGTCCGTGCCCTATTCCTATTCTTATTCCGGGAACAAACTTCATTAACATATCATGGACATCCATAATATTCTGTACTCTGTTATGTACAAAAAACACCTGCCCACCGCGGGATATTTCGTAATTGATTGCGTCGCTGATAACTTCTGAGCTGAACGACCTTAGTTGTGTTTGTATTGGATGTCGGTTTGGTGGTGCTGTGTTAATGATACTCAGATCCCGTGCTCCCATCAGTGAAAATTGGAGTGTGCGTGGAATAGGAGTGGCTGTTAGTGTAAGTGTGTCAACCTCTTCTCTGAATTTCTTGAGCTTTTCTTTGGCAGCAACTCCAAACTTCTGTTCTTCGTCGATGATAAAAAGTCCAAGATTATTAAACTCTATGTCTTTGCTTAACAGACGATGTGTGCCTATTATTATGTCTACCTTGCCTTCTTTAAGTTTTAAAAGGGTTTCTTTTTGCTGTTTTGCAGACTTAAATCTATTAAGATAGTCGATATTTACCGGGAAATCATTAAGTCTGTTTTTAAAAGTAGTGAAATGCTGGAGAGCTAAAATGGTTGTAGGTACAAGTATTGCAACCTGCTTGCTGTCGGCAACAGCCTTAAAGGCAGCACGTATGGCGATTTCTGTCTTACCAAAGCCAACATCACCACAAATAAGCCTGTCCATAGGATATTCGGCTTCCATATCACTTTTTGTATCCACTGTAGCTTTAAGCTGATCCGGAGTATCTTCGTAAATAAATGATGCTTCAAGTTCGTTTTGCAGATATGTATCGGGTGAATATCTGAAGCCAGTAGATGATTTTCTTTTAGCATAAAGCTTAATAAGGTCACGGGCAATATCCTTAACTCTTTTCTTGGTTTTATTCTTTAGTGTTTGCCACGATTTGCTTCCCAGCTTGTTTAAAACAGGCGGTGTGCCATTTTTTCCAACATACTTTGAGATACGGTGCAGCGAATGGATACTTATATATAGTATGTCATCGTTTTTATATATCAGACGTATCGCTTCCTGCTTTTTACCGTTGTTGTCGATAATCTGTAAGCCGTCAAAGCGTCCCACTCCATGATCTATATGAGTTATGAAATCACCTGGTTTAAGGTCGTACAACTCCTTAATGGTGATAGCTTCACTGCGTGCAACACCTTCGCGCAGACGAAAGCGGTGATAACGATCAAACACCTGATGGTCTGTGTAGTATAGTCTTTTATTCTGTTTATCGACAAAGCCGTTGCTGAGGCTTTGATAAACAGGTATAAACCCGGCTTTGTCGTTTTCCGGTATGTTTGTCTGAAGGTCTTCAAAAATCGTAAACAGTCGTTCTATCTGCTTAGTGTTATTGGAGAATATATAACAATCATAACCTTCCGATCTTTTTGTCCGGATATCATTGATAAGCAAATCGAAGTTCTTATTGAATGATGGTTGTGGTGATGTTTCAAAGTCGATAACAACACCGTTAGCACTTGTTTGGCTGTTCCCGAATTCAATAATATGAAACTCATTCAGACTTTCTTTGATTTTGTATCCCGTAGTAAATAGTATTTCAGGCGACTCAGCTTTTCTTTCTTCACTTAGCTTTGCGAAAGCAGCAAGGGCATTGTCGTATTCTTTGTTGATATTGTCAATTATAAGATCGCAATTGTTAAGCCATACTGATGTTGTGCCTGGTATATATTCAAAAAAGTTCACTCTTTTTTCAGTTATATCCCGACTTTGAACATTGGGTAAGAGTGTAATATGGTTGTGGTTGGCAACAGACAGCTGATTTGACGGGTCAAATGTACGAATGGACTCAATTTCATCGCCAAAAAACTCGATTCTGTACGGATGTTCATTGGAGAAGGAGAAAACATCGATAATTCCACCACGCAGTGCAAACTGACCGGGCTCAACAACAAATTCCACCATGTCAAAGTTCATGGCAATCAGTATGTCACTTATTTTGTCAATATCACTTTCCTCTCCTTTTTTAAGCTTCAGTATTTTACTATTAAGATAACTTTTTGTGAGCACCTTTTCCGTAAGTGCTTCAGGGTATGTTACAATTATTGTCTTTTTATCTCCTGAGGCTGTTCTCTTAAGAACTTCTGTTCGTGATAGCTGATAATTCCGGTCAACGTTTTCCGGTTCGTAAGTTCTTTTATATGAAGTAGGATAGAAAAGTACACTCTTTTGTTTAATCTCTTTTTCAGATTCTTCCAGTAGGTTCTCCGCATCATTGTAAAAGTAAGCCGCTGACTCCTTGTCGGGAAGCACAACCACATGTTGGTGTTTTCCTTTATCATTGAACAGTGTACAAATATTGACTGCTGCCGCTGATCCGGTAAGCCCGTTTAGAGTTAGCTGTTGCTTGTTGTTATATAGTAATTCCCTGAGGTTGTTAAGGGAAGTGCTGTTATTGTTGTTATTGATTATTTCGCGGGATTTCAAAACCTGACTTCTATTTTTTTTTGCAAAAGTAGAAAAACTATATTGAGTAATGAACTATTATCCTTGAATTGTAAGTTGCTGACACAGCAACTGGTAATTAACGGGATATTATGTTTCTGTGTTTTGATGTTGTGATTTGACTTAAGTGATAGTTATCAGTTGCACATTTAATACGTATCAGTTGCACATTTAATACGTATCAGTTGGTTATTTAATACGTATCAGTTGGTTATTTAATACGTATCAGTTGGTAGATTAATACGTATCAGTTGCACATTTAATACGTATCAGTTAATGAATTAATACGTATTAGTTGATCGTTTCATACGTATCAAAATCAATTTTCATACGTATGAAACTTACGTTTGATACGTATGAAAAAGATGATATGAGCTTAGCAATTAACAATTATCTCAAGTCAAAAATAGCAGTTACTCAAAAGGAATTACATGTTATCATTTCTGTCATATTTTGTTATTTTTGTGGTTCTTAGAAAAAAGAACAATATGGTTAAATTTAACTTGCAGGATTACACAACTGAAAATCTTGAAAAAGAAATTAAATACCTTGATCTCCTTGCAGATCAATTTCCAAATATTCAATCAGCGAGTACAGAGATAATTAACCTTGAAGCAATATTAAATCTGCCAAAAGGTACAGAGCATTACCTGTCTGATATTCACGGAGAATATGAAACATTCAGTCATGTACTTGCCAATGCATCAGGTGTTGTTGTCAGAAAGATAGAAGATGTGTTCGGTAACACACTTCGGAAGAAGGACAAATCAATGCTGGCAACATTGATATTTTATCCTAAGGAAAAGCTGGAACTTATTCATAAAACAGAAGAAGATATTGATGAGTGGTATGAGATTATATTGCCCAGGCTTACCAAAGTTGCACGGGCTGCTGCTTCTAAATACACACGTTCGAAGGTGAGAAAAGCTATGTCGAAGGATTTTTCATATATCATCGACGAGCTTCTTAATGAAAGTGGTGAGGAAAAGGAAGAGTACTTTGTTTCTATTATTCACTCTATTATTAACATCGACAGAGCAGAATCTTTTATAATCGCCATTTGTAATTTTATCCAGCGATTACTTATCGATCGTTTACATATAATCGGTGATATTTTTGATCGTGGTCCTCATCCTGAAAAGGTAATGGATAGATTAATGGATTATCATTCTGTTGATATACAATGGGGAAATCATGATATAATATGGATGGGAGCAGCTGCGGGAAGTCTTCCGTTAATCGCCAATGTTATTCGTATTTCATTGCGATATAACAATATAGATACTTTGGAAGATGCTTATGGTATCAACATGCTTCCTTTGGCTCGCTTTGCCATGGAGCATTACAGAGATGACAGTTGCGATGTATACACAATAAGAGGTGATGCAAAGAATGCTGATATCAGGTTGCTTAAGCAGATGCAGAAGGCTATTTCAGTGATACAATATAAGCTGGAAGGACAGGTAGTTAAGCGTAATCCTCATTTTGATCTGGGGCATCGTTTGGTTTTTGATAATATTGATTATAAAAACGGTACTTTTAAGTCGGATGGTAAAGAATATAAACTTCATGATACAAATTTCCCGACTGTTGATGAAAAGAACCCCTATGAGCTTACTGTAGCTGAAAAAGAAGTAATGGATAAGCTACGTTCCAGCTTTTTAAACAGCCAAAGGTTACAGGCACATGTTGATTTTCTGTTTACCAACGGAAGCATGTATTTAAGGTATAATTCGAATTTGCTTTATCACGGTTGCATCCCAATGACGGATGATGGCTCGTTCGGGACGTTTACTATTGAGGGGAAAACTTCTTCAGGTAAAGCGTTATGCGATCATTTTGATCGAGTTGCGAGGAAAGGATATTATCAGAGATCCATGAAATGTGAAGAGAATACTAGCCTGGATTACATGTGGTACCTGTGGTGCGGTCAGCTATCTCCATTATATGGTAAAATGAAGATGACTACTTTTGAGAGATATCATATTGAAGAAAAGGAAACCCACACAGAAGAAAGAAATGCTTATTATAATCTTGCTTTTAACAGCGAGGAATATTGCAATAAGATATTAGAGGAATTCGATCTTAATCCTAAGCAGAGTCATATAATAAATGGACATGTTCCTGTAAAAGTAAAAAAAGGTGAAAGCCCCATTAAAGCCAATGGTAAATTGTTTGTTATTGATGGCGGTATGTCTATTCCTTACCAGAAGGTTACAGGAGTATCAGGATATACATTAATCTTTAATTCCTATGGTCTTGTATTAGTGGAGCATAAGGAGTTTGAATCCAGAGCAAAGGCTATTAAGGATGAGAAGGACATTATTTCCGACAGAGTTTTTATAGAAACAAATGCTAAAAGAAAACGCGTGAAAGATACTGATATTGGAATTGAGTTACAAGAGCAGATATCAGATTTGAAGATGCTTCTTGCCGCGTATCGAAAGGGATTGATAAAAGAAAAACGGTAATTGTTAAATTTTGGACGTTTAATAAACAGGTGTATGATTCATCAATGCTTTTTTTATTTTTGCAGACTGCAACCAAAACCTGTTATATGTAGAACTATTTAGCAATAAGGAGGTAGATTTGAGAAGAGTAATGAAATTCGGTGGGGCATTAATGAAAGATGCTTCAGGGATTGTAAGAGTCGGCAAAATAATTGAGGAGTTTAGTTGTGAGCCGTTGGTGGTAGTTGTTAGCGCCCTCGGGAAAACGACAAACGCTCTTGAGAAATGCTTACTTCTAAAAGCTGGTAATGGACTTGAACAGGCTTTTTCGGATATAAAGCTTAATCATATTAATATTATCAATAACCTTTTTGATGATAAAGTACCTGATGATCTTTCTTCTTTGATAGATAATCAGTTCTCACAACTTTGGGATGCTCTTAATACCGAATATTGTTCTTACTATAAGAAATATGATCGTATTGTTGGGTTTGGCGAAACACTGTCGAGTTGTATTGTAACACATTGGCTTGGATATAAAGGACTTAAAGTCAGAAGGATTGATGCTGCCGCTATTATCTATACAGATAGTAATTATACTGATGCCGGAATTGACTGGCAATATACTTCGAAATTGATTCAATCGCGACTGATTCCTGTTGTTGATAGTGGTGATATTGTTGTGACACAAGGATTTGTTGGTGCTGATAAAACAGGCTTCCCAACAACTCTTGGAAGGGAAGGCAGTGATTTTACAGCTGCTGTTATTGGTAATGTTATTTCTGCTGATGATGTTACAATATGGAAGAATGTTCCGGGTATTATGAACGCTGATCCCAATAAGTTTGATGACGCTAAGAAGTTTTCGGGTCTTTCTTATCACGAAGCTATAGAGCTGGCTTATTATGGCGCTTCTGTTATTCATCCAAAAACAATACAGCCACTTAAGCAAAAAAGTATTCCTCTTTATGTAAGGTCGTATAATGATCCTGTTATTGAACCCACAGCTATTACAAATGATGATTCGTTCGACAGACAACATCCAAGTATAATAATTAAGGAGGATCAGGTGTTGCTTTCCATTAGTACATTAAATCTTTCATTTATTGCAGAAGAAAATCTTCGTCAGATTTTTGCCGCTTTCAGCAAGCATAAGATACATTTGAACATGATGCAGAATTCAGCAGTCAGCTTTTCTGTTTCTTTTAACTATAATTTGGTGAAACTGGAGAACCTTCTGGATGATCTTAATAAAGCTTTTACAGTTAAATACAATACAAACCTTACTCTTGTTACTCTTCGACATTATGATGATGAACTTTATAACAGAATAATAGGACAGAGTAAGATATATCTGATACAAAAAAGCCGTGTTACTCTTCAGGCGTTAATCAAGGGTTAATAAATTTAACTGATATTAAGCGATAACGAAGAGTGAAATTCATATTACTGATAATCTATCAGACAGTTATTTAATAGTAATTAATTCTTTTTCAGTCGTTAATCGTCTCTTATTACATTAATAGCAAAATAATGTGATATTAACCTGATGTGTAGAATGAAATGTATAATTTCAATTCATATATTTGCACCTTAACTTAACAAAGTAAACATGAAAGAATCGGTTGCTATATTATGCGGAGGCGGACCAGCTCCGGGAATTAACTCTGTTATTAGTTCAGTGGCAATGGTATTTCTGAGATCAGGATACCGTGTTATTGGAATACACGAAGGCTATAAAGGACTATTGTCTGAAACTCCAAAAACTGTTGAGATTGATTTCGCTATGGCAGATGAAATCCATAAGCATGGGGGGTCTGCATTGCAAATGAGTAGATATAAACCAAAGGATAGTGAATTCTCTGAGAAATTCTTTGTGGATAATAATGTTGTTCTATTGGTAACTATCGGTGGCGATGATACAGCCTCCACAGCCAACAGAATATACAAATATCTGAGAGATAATAATGTTAGTATTCAGAATATACATGTTCCGAAAACAATTGATAATGACTTGCCATTGCCAGCTGGTATTCCAACATTTGGCTATGAGTCGGCAAAACAGGAAGGTGTTCAGATTACAAAAACCATATATGAGGATGCCAGAACCAGTGGTAATTGGTTTGTGCTTTCAGCAATGGGCAGGGAAGCCGGACATCTGGCTTTTGGTATTGGTTCATCCATACATCTGCCAATGATTATTATCCCTGAAATGTTTGAGAAAACAGAAGTGACATTGGATAAGATTGTCAACCTGATAATCTCAGCAATTATTAAAAGAAAGATAACCGGTGTGGGTTATGGCGTAGCTCTTGTTAGTGAAGGTGTCTTCCATTTTATGAGTGATGAGGAAATAAAAAACTCAGGAATTAATTTTACTTATGATGAACACGGTCATCCGGAGTTAGGAAATGTTAGTAAAGCTCACATTTTTAATATACTCCTTCAGCAAAAGCTTAAAGAACTTAATGTTAATGTTAAGAGTCGCCCGGTTGAGTTAGGTTATGAATTAAGATGTGTGCAACCAACTGCTTATGACCTGAACTATTGCGTACTCCTTGGATTTGGTGTTAAGAAGTTGTTTGACGAAGGTCGTACCGGATGTATGGTAACTGCTGATTCAACAGGAAAAGTTGAGCCTCTGTATCTTGATGATGTTACAGATGAGAATGGAAAGGTGCAGCCCAGACTGGTTGACCTTGAACAGGAAAAGGCACAGCTTATTTTCAATCAGGGATTACAGTACATCGAGCCCGGCGATTACGAAGAGGCTAAAAAATATATAGAAGATCCGGAGATGCTGGATTTTAGAAAAATACTTAACTGGGATTAACTTTAAGCTTTAATCCTTAAACCTCAATCCCTCTTGATGTCCTTTGGCGGAGTAACAAGAGGGATTTTTATTTCCATATTCTTGTTAACTATGAACATAGCTTTCTTAAATGTTGGAGGGGTTTTTGCTTTATGATCGTAATTTGAGATACCTATCGGCTCTGTGGGAATACCCAGCAGGCCTGTATCCAGCTTGCCGTTATCATTGAGGTCCTGAAAAAAAGCAATAGCATATTCACCATCAGGCAGAGCCTTAAACGTGACTACCAATATACTATCTTTGGGAGTGGTTATAACAGAATCAACAGCATTGATGTTTTTGGAGAAATTTTTCTCATTATTATAAACAGCTATATAAAGCTTGTGATTAAATATTTTAATATCTGTTATCTCAACAGTTAATCTGGATGTTTTCTGCGCGATGACAGATGTAACAGCCAGAAATGACAGGATTATCAATATTGTTCTCATGATGTTTTCTTTAGTAAATAAACCCCATTTCTTTGGGAGCCCTTCTGAGTACATCATAGAAGCTTGTTGACCAGTATTCCAGCATGCCTAATCCACGTGGAGCACCTTCCATACGTTTTGTAACAATAACCTCGTTTGTTTTAGTGTTGAAGAATGTGACAAAGAAACTTCCTTTTTTTGTTTTTTTATTCAGACTTACACAAATGAGAACAAGACCAACGTCGCTGTCGGGTTCTGTGATATTATAGTTACTTATAATACCCTGAATTGAGTCTTCAGTAATTAATGGAAGGTCCTTTGAATTTGTTATACGTGTCTCAACATTAAGAGCAATGTTTTTATCAAAAACGGGATCCTTTTGGTAATAGAACTTACTCTTATTGAAAAACTTCTTTAGATCGAATTTTCTTTTGTTGTCAACAACCTGACTGTTCCAGCCCGGGATTAATTCATTAGACAATTCATCAGGATTGTCAAAAGCTTTCTGATTAACAAACCAGGTATGAGAGAAGTCGATGCCATACCATGTAATAATTCTTGCACAATGCGCTTCGTCTGACTGTGCAGCAGCAATTGTAGAAATTGCTATCAGTAGGGAAATAATAAATGTTCTCATAGTCTATCTGTGGTCTATAAATATAACTGGTTTTCTGTTGCCATCTTTGAACTGCAAGGAAGTAATCTCATCAGGATGGAAAAAGTTTATATTAGGAGCAACGCGAAGTTTAGCTCTAAAATTGTCTTTAATACGTTTTTCAGTGACCTCATCTTTATTCTCACAACCCACATTAACAATAAGCTCGTCAGTTCCAAGTTCAGATGTTTTTACTTCTACAATAAAGTTTTCGATATATTTAATCTGATTAAGCACATCATAAACAGCAGGCGGATAGAGAGTGGTGCCTTTAAGTTTGATCATTTGTTGTTTGCGCCCTATAACAGGCCCCAGTCTTATTGTGTTTCTGCCACAAGAGCAAGGTTCAGTATAGTGGTGACAAATATCGCCTGTTTTGAATCTTAACAGAGGCATAGCTTCCACGCCAAGTGTTGTAATTGTAACTTCACCGGGTTCCCCTTCTTTCACAGGATTATTGTTCTCATCAAGAAACTCCACAATAATCATCTCCGGATGATGGTGTCCTCCTCTTCCTGCCGAACATTCAGTGAAGGCTGTCCCCATTTCAGTTGATGCATAAGTAGAGTAGAGTTTAATATCCCATTTATCTTTGATGCGTTTACCTAGCGTGTTAAGTGTGAAATCAGTGTTTCTGATAGGCTCTCCAATACATACAGCTTTCTTAACACTGGTGTTCTTATAGTCGATATTGTGTTTCTCTGCATAGTTTATCAGCTTGGGGATAAATGAAGGAACAGTTATCAATCCGGTAGGATCAAAACTATTGATAGACTCAAACTGTAGCTTTTGTAATCCCGGACCAGTGCGTATAATGCCAGTGCCAAGCTTACGTAAACCAAGAAAGTAGGCCATGCCAGCCATAAATCTTTTATCGAGAGTAACCATTAGCTGGAAGATATCATCACTGGTGGTATCAGCACATGAAAATGAAATATATTCATTATAAGCAAGCCTGTCGAGGTCATTGTTAGTCATTGCAAATGTAACAGGTTCGCCCATAGTACCTGATGTTGTTACATAGTCCACAACATCTTTTTTGTTAGCACAAAGAAAATCCCTTGAATTCCTTTGAAGGTCATCCTTTGTAGTAACCGGAATGTTCTGCAAGTCCTCCAGATGCTTGATATTGTGAATATCGATATTGTTGTCGTGAAATACCTTTTGATAGAATACCGACTTTTTTGAAAGATATTCCAACATCTCAGGGAGCCTGCTTTCCTGGTACTTTTTAATCTCAGCAAGGCTTTTCTTTTCTATTTCGGGGATATACATATTAATGGCTGTTTTCAATTTTGTTAATTTTCTTCTTAACAGATTCCAGTACTACAGTATTCTCAAATTCCTTTGAAAGAGATTCTTTGTAGTATTCCAGTGCTTGTGGGTAATCTTCAATATCATAGTAGAAGTCACCAGCAATTACATATCCATGATAATACTCAGGATTGAGAGCAATTACTTCATCAAATATTTTAATATTTTCTTTCAGATTTACTTCATCACTGTTATTAATAAGCTTTATCAGCTCCCTTGATTTCAGGAAGCTCTTATAATCGATACTATAAACAAAATCATCAGCCGGGATTGTAAATGCTGAGTCATAGAGTATGGTGTTTTCGCTTATATCAGGACATAAATTGAAATCTTTAGTGAGATTATACATCAGGTAAGGGCCAAGTTGATAATCAGTAGTGCTAACCCACATATTTCTTCTTAAAGGCTCAAAAATAACACTGTGATGTGATATCATCTGTGCCATTGTTTTTTCATTACCAATACCAATGTTTCTATCATTTATCCCCAGATGGTCTCTTAGTATTGCTGCTGTATTAGAATAGTTAAGGGGATCAAGACTGTCAATTAACTGCTCACAGCGCTCCTGTCTGTAAACGGAAGCAGACTCTTTCATGTAAATGTTATTGTTTTCGTCATCGGCGAAAGCCTCACATTGAAAGTGGTTTGAACACACAAGTGAGCTCATGTCAGTTTGATACACATCAATCTTTGAAGGCGATTTTTCAATAATAACAGCATTATTATCATTGGCAGAACCAATTAACAGCGATTCGGATACAAAGGTCGACCGTTTTTCTGCAATAGCTATTGCCTCTTCAATATTACCAGCATATTGAAGTATTTCTCTTGCAAGAATGGAGATAGGTGTTGCTGCCTTGGTAGGGATATCACTCTTGGCAGCGTTTATCGTTACAGTAAGCCCCTCTTCATTCATCCCTGATACAACACCAATCATGCTGGCCCAGGTGATGTAAACAAATTTGTGGCCTTTTTCCGGATTAACCATTGCTACAATCTTGTTCTCAGCAAACTCAGGATTGATATAGAAATCGAAGTTTCTGCCGATGATAAGGGAGCTGTCGGTACTATGCATATTGTCAGCAAAAGATGTACAACCCACAAGCATAAGACTTTGAAGAGCATGGCCTATATCATGGGCAGCATGGTAATTAAGCATGCGTTCGTAATTGTTGCCAATGTAATCATAATCGCCGCTTGCTGAGAAAGAAACACCGTAAATCTCCTGTAAGTATTCATTGGGAATATAATTGTCAATGTCTCTGTTAAACCAAAGAAGGAAGTATTTAAGGAAGCTCAGATATGTTTTTGAAGGAATCAGAGTGTTGATCTGTTCGACAAAGGCATCCTCCTGTTTCTGAATTAGCTCTTCAGTTAACATGCCATTTATTACACCAATCTCAAAAGGTTTACCTTCCAGATACATCTCCCATAAGCCGTATTTATTCTTGCGTAACCAGCTGTTGCCTATTTTGTAGAAATCAGGTTCAGGATTCTCTCTAACAAGATCAAGTGCACTGAGGTCGGTAACCTCCGGCGGTTTGATATTTGTTGCAAAATTAAATGAAAACACAAGGCCTGCTATTATTGCTGCGGCTATAATCAAGCCATTCCTCAATCTGTGTGTTTCTTTATTTTTATCTTTTTTCATTTATCTTATCTAATAAATTTTCAAGACCAATAAACTCGCTGCATGTTACAATGGCACTAAGACTAACGCCAATCATACCATGCAGATTCATATTCTGGCCTGTAAAATAGAGGTTCTCAATTTTTGTTTTATGCGAGATATATGATCCAATAGGATTCTTATAATCGCGCAGAGTCCCATACATCGATCCGTTGGGAGTATTAATATAATCATGATAGGTAAGAGGTGTGGACACGGTGTAGTTGCTAATGCTATCTTCCAGCTCAGGAAAAACAGATATCAGAAGTTTTATCATTTTCTGTGCCTTTTCTTCCTTGAATTGCTTATAGTCATTGCCTCTTTGCTTAAGAGGCAGCTCTTCCCATTTCTGAACTTCACTGTATTTCATATATGTAAGTACGGAGATGCAGTCTGTATATTTATTGCCATTCTCAGGAACATGGGAGTGCATGAAAAAATGCTCCGGCCATAAATCACTGTCATAGTTGGAAGCATACCACACATCATTGTTCTTGTGATAGTTATAGTTGTAGTTTCTGTATGGAAATGTGTTCGGCTTTAGTTTAAAATGAATTGCGAAAGATGAAATCGTATTCTTTCTTTTCTTCATTCGTCTGCGGTAAGGACCACTAAGTTTCGAACTGTTTATCAAATCAATGGTTACGGCAGGATGAACATTAGAAATAACATTCTTTGCAGAATAAATATTACCGTCTTTTGTGATTACGCTTTCAGCTTTGTTGTTTTCAATTGTTATACTCTGAACATCTTTTCCTGTTAAGATTTGTCCGCCGTTTTTAATTATTCTTTCTTCCAGTATTTTAGCAATTTGTGATGTGCCTCCTGATATACGATATGCTCCGGAAATAAAGTGATAAGATATCAGAGCATGCATGTAAAAAGGTGTTTTGTCTTTTTCTCCGGCATATACAAAATTTAGTGCTGAAAGTACCTGACGGAGTTCCTGATTCTTTGTTAATGAACAAATAAATTCCCAGGCATTTAATTGAAGATAATTATCAATTTTGCTAAGATCCCTGATAGGCTTCAGGTTGTATAGCTCTTGTGCTTCAACAACAGAAATGATTTCTGACAGATATTTTTCTATTGATGCTTCTTCATTAGGGAAATAGCTGATTAGCTGATTTCTGAAACAATCTATGCCGCTTGCATATTTGAAAATTTTACCGTTAATATTAAATACATCAAAACCCGTATTGTCAAGTTTTTTGTATGTAATGTTTTTGGTGAGTCCCATGTAATTGAAGATCGTGTGAAGTGTATCTCCATTATTAAAACTTCCAAAGTAGTGAAGACCTGTGCTCAGGTCACATCCTTTCCATCGGTACGACTGAGTAAGACCCCCAATTTGTTGGTTCTTTTCCAGTACTAGTACCTTAAACCCGAAATCACTAAGGTACACAGCACTTTGCAAGCCACCAAGACCGGACCCTATTATTATAAAGTCGTATTTGTTAGTCACCATTATTTGTTTAGCATTGCAAAGATATGAAAATGGGTGGTTATAAAGATGGATTGCACTGATGAGATTGGCAGCAATGATATATCTTCCTGCAACAAAGCTTTAACATATGATAGCTCTTAGCTTTTAATTACATAAATCAGATTTGATGTTCGTTTGGTATTATCGATTACATCAATATTGAGATTGTGCTTCTTAGCAATGCTTTGAATAAGGGAGCCTGAAACAAATTCCAGATCAAATTTTGTTTGGTTAAATCCGATGTTTGTTGAGAAGAATTCTGTCACTTTAGTTCCCCAGTGCCTTTTTTCGAGATCTTTATCAGCGTCACGGATTATGATAATACCTTGCGGATTAAGAAGAGTGATACATTTTTCAATAACTTCAATCTGCATCTTCTCTGGTAAATAGTGCAGTACATCGTTAATAATAAAAACATCAGATTGCTTTATCATAGCATTGGTGATGTCTCCTGCAATGAACTTTACATCAGAATTTCTTATGGCTACATTCTTAGCAACAAGTATTTTGCTCTCATCATAATCGATACCTGTTATCTTACGCTTGGATGATACCAGGTTAAGCATATAGTCGAGATAGCCATATCCACAACCAAGATCAGTAATAGTGCACTCTTCAGGTATTAGATCATTGAAAACATTGTAATTCTTTTCCAGATTGAGCTTAATGCGGGTGTACCATTCCAGAATAGGTCCCTTATATATGTAGTTCTTTCTGATAAAATCGTTGAAGTAGTCAGGAGTTTCAAGCATCTCTGCTACCTGATGATATTCTTTTTCAAAGTACTTCTTAATATTCTTTGCCTGTTCTCTTGGTGTATCTCCGTATTTACCATCTGATAGTTTAATTCTTGGCAGAAATCTGGTGACAGCCGTTGCTCTTTTCAGAAAGAACTCACTCTTTTTCATGGCTTCCTTTTGTCCATATATAATTATAGGTAGAATATCCAGTCCTAATTCACCAGCAAGGTAGAAAGCTCCTTTATGGAATCTTTTTAGTTTTCCCTTTTCAGAACGGTGTCCTTCGGGAAAAACAACAACTGAATAACCTTCATCGGTTTGTCTTTTTACCTGATCAACGATATTCTCATAGTTACCGTTAACTTCAATAAATCCCGCGTAGCGCAATGCCGGTCCGTACATAATATTGCTAAAGTTTCTGGAATTTGTTAGTACAACAACGCGCCAGTTAAGCAACATCATTAGCATAAGGTCGATATGCGACTGATGGTTTGCAATTATTATCGCAGGCTTTTTGTAGTCTTCATTGTCGGGATTAATAACAATCTTTGGAGAAGTAAAGTTCATATATATCATGAACCATGTAAGATATCTGAAAAGCTTGTGGACAAAAATCTTTTTCTTTTTTCTGGAAATGGGCACGAAAAACATCAAACCTGAGATAATGGACAAAAGGAATGATCCTGAAACAAATACAAAGAAAGCCCACATAGAGTATATGAAGTCAACCAATGTTACAGGTCTGTTTCTCGGACCTTTGCTATAGTTAACAAGCCAGTTAAATATAGCAGGCAGTAATGTGAGCGTAATAAAGATTACAGACAGAATGCCGATTATCGACATTATCGCGATTGATTTCAGTGCCGGATGGCTTGCGAAGATCAGAACTCCTATCCCGAGCAAAGTGGTTATTCCTGAAAGAAGTACAGATACTTTATATGACTTGATATTACTGTCGCCGTATTTGTATTGCATTAGTAATCCCCGCATTACGAAAATGCTGTAATCGATACCCAGTCCGAAGATAAACGTCATGATGATAACATTGAAGATATTGAATTCAATACCTGCAATGCCCATAATCCCTACAGTCCAGATCCAGCTTATAATTATAGGTATCATGGTTATTACTGTCAGCTCAATGCGTCCGTAAGCTACCAGCAAGATCACAAAAACAAAAATCAGAGAAATGATAATCAATTTATTGAAATTATCATTGAGGATGCTCATAAACTCACTGGTGATAAGCCTTTTATCGATAACCCAGACCTCTTCTACACCTTCAAATGCTGTGTAAACGCCCTCAATGTCATCGGTAGTATTATTAACTTTCACAACATTAATAACACCAGACATCGAATCTGTTTCAATAATAAAGTTGTTAAATATTTTATGATTAAGTACTCCTGCATCTTTGACAGATATGGGCTGAAACTTTTTATTCAGAAGATTAGAGAACTCATTAAAAGCACTCTTTCGAAAGCCATTTTCTTCAGCTGCCTGATTGATTTCAGTTATAACCCTTGCTCTTTTATCTTTCCAGTAATTGTCCCATCTGGTTATAGCTTCTTTCTGAGTTTCTGTGTCAGGGAAAACGCTGTTAATTACAGAAGCACTTTGGATTATACCAGCCCGTTCAAGACTGTCTATAATCATTGATGTAGCTTTGTTATTAAGAATTGCATTATCAGGATTCTTACCCGGTGATACTATGTAAATAGTTTTCTTACTAAGGTTTGTAACTTCATTGAGCTTATTCTCAGCCATTCTGGTTTTTTCACTCATGTAGTTGTTTTCCATCATATCGGCGTTAAAGCCAACATACTTAGATGTGAAATACAGTATAATTGTAGCTACAACAATAAAAATCTTAAGATATTTGTTTTTGTGAAACTTATACGATGCTATTTTGTCAATCACATTGTTGTGCTCACTTTTGTCATTTGATCTTTTCCTGATAAAATGCGGTAGCACTATTAATGAAAAGAGAGCAGCGCTGACTATTGCAATACCAGCAAAGAGTCCAAGATCGTTTAAGGCTTCGGAGTTAATAAAATACAGCGAAAGGAATGCAGATGCTGTAGTTAGACTGCTAAGTAATATTGGTGTCGTTAGGTTCTTAAAAACAGACTTATAGCTTTTGTTATCACGAAAGTGAGAATATATATGCAATGCATAATCAACAGATATTCCTAATAATACAGAGCCTATTCCTAAAGAAATAGCTGATATCTCTCCTTTTACAAGATATATAACAGCAAGTGAGATTATTGCTCCAAAACCTACAGGAAGAAAGATGATAAAGAAGGTGCTTTTTCTTTTGAAGAACAATGTAATTACAACAATTAACACAATCATTGCCAGTGTTACTGTTGTTATTATGTCATTCTTTATTTGTGTTGCATTTCCCAGTGCAACAACTGGGTTGCCAAAATAGGTTACTTCAATATTATGGTATTCTCCTGAACTTAATTCTTCAATTAATTCATCAATGCCCTCAAAGAGAGTTGTGTTTTTTGATGTGTTATTGGTAGAAACAGGAGTTACAATTATTATCAGGTTTTTCTTATCACCGGAAACCAGAAACCTGTCGTACATTTCAAAATTAGTATCACTGTTAAATCCTGTGAGTCTGTCAAGAACAATAGGAGTGAGAAACAAAGGATCCTTTGCAATCATGTTTTTTGAAAACATAGAAGCAGGGGATATAAGGGTTTTGTAATCTGATTGGATAGTGTTACTAATATTATCAGAAGTCAGAATTGTATCAATATGGTAGTAATCTTCTTTTGTCAGGAAAACAGGTAAGTTTTGATAAACGGTTGAATAAACATCCATTACCTGCTGCTGGTCGGGTGCGTATTCTATACTTTCTATATAATCAGGGACAAATTTATTTTCAAGAGTATCAGAAAATTGATTTGCAAAATCTGCCAAAAGAGTAGGGTCAGTCTCATTTGTGTCATTAAGTGAAATGTTAAATATAACTTTGTCAAGAAACTTTGAGTTTGAATAAACAAAGTTCATATTATTAACATTTTCCGTGTCCGGAAGTATTTTTGAGATATCTTCAGAGAATGAAATCCTTGTTGCGAGGTAAGCAAAAACAAGCAATCCGCACATCATAACAAACAGTGCAATTTGTCTGTTTGGTTTAATGAACCTGTAGATATTTAAAAAGAAATTACTCATTGTTGTACATCAGTTATTCAGATTATTATCAGCTATACCTTTGTTCTTTCTGGCAATAATAATAATTATATATGAAGAGAGTGCTATCAAAATACCCATTGCCACTGCAAGCATAAAGCTACCTGTTATATATTGTAATATGCTATAACCTAATTCATTAAGAGCCTTGTAAAATCCACCGTGCATCACATCATCTTTAAGTCTGTATATAGTATCTGTAGTAATTTCAACAGGATTATGCATTACAAGACCGCCGGCTTTGTAGCTAAAGTATATAATAAAAGGTATTACAGGAGGCAGGCTTATATTTGAGAATGCCAGCACAATAACTTTGTTGAGTCTGAACAGATGAGCCAAAAAAACAGCCACCAGCATTTGAAAGCCCCAAATCGGTACTATTCCCATCATAACACCGAAGCCCATTGCTGCTGATATCTTCCAGGGTTTTTCATTATGAGCCGACAACTGCTCTTTAACAACAGTGGTAAACTTGTTAAGCCGAAGGTAGTTGAATGCTTTCTTTGGCAGTATCCAAAAAAATGTAATCAACACAAGTATTGTGTTAAGAATGCTGATGCGTGTAAAATCGGGGAGAGGCCTGAAATGCGAAACACGTTCTTCTTCCGGTGGGTAATAGACTTTCACAGGAATTGGAATTATTTTGATATTTTTCCATGCTGAACGCACAAGTATTTCTATTTCAAATTCATACTTCTTTGTAAAGTACTTCATATTCCTGTAAAGGTAAACAGGATATAAGCGAAAACCTGATTGTGTATCAGGAAGACGCATATTTGTTTCTGCCCAAAACCAGAAATTAGAGAACTTATTAGCAAAGGTGTTTTTTGATGGCATTCCATCGGCACTGATATTTCTTGAGCCAATGATTACAGAACCGGGATTTTTATCAATCGTACTAATAAAAGAAGGAATATCACTGGCAAAATGCTGACCGTCGCTGTCAATAGTAATCACATAATCAAAGCCGGCATCAATTGCTTTTTTAAACCCCTGCTGTATGGCATAGCCTTTCCCTTTATTGGTTACATAGCTAATGATATTGATATTAGGGATATTACTCAATAATTCAGCAGTATTGTCAGTAGATCCGTCAATAACAATGAATATATCAGCTATGTATTCCTTTATGCTTTCAATTACTTTTACAATAGTAGCAGCATTGTTATAGGTCGGGATAACTACACAGATCCCAAGGTTTTTAGCTGTTTCCCTAATGCTGGTCATTTATTTGTTATAGAAAGAGCTACTATCGATCATCCTGTTCTCACCGTCCTGGAAAAGAGCATAATTAAATCCCGGTTTAAGGCAGTAAGCACCAGTTTCTCCGTTCTTGTTAACAGCAATAAATCCAACCTGATATTTCATATGATCAGGCACTTTATCTATAATCCTATGAACAGCTTCTTCAACAGCCTGTTGAGGTGAACGGCCGTTTCTCATAAGCTCAACAACCAGAAATGATCCAACGGTTTTTATAACTAGTTCACCCATGCCTGTGGCTGTAGCAGCACCTACTTCGTTATCAACATAAAGACCAGCACCAATAATCGGGGAATCACCAACTCTGCCTCTTATTTTAAATCCCATGCCACTGGTTGTGCATGCACCGGCAATGTCGCCATTTTTATCAACAGCCAGCAGACCTATTGTGTCATGGTAAATATTAGGTTCGTTTTCCCAGTTTGGGTGTGGCTCATAACCTGATTTCTTTAACTGTTTGTCATAGAATTTTTTCGATCCTGGAGTAAGAAGGTTTTGCTTCTCGAACCCATTTTCCAGAGCAAACTGCAGAGCGCCTTCACCAGAAAGCATAACATGTGGAGTGCTATCCATTACCATTCGCGCAACGGAAATTGGATGCATAATGTCCTCAAGGAAGCATACAGAGCCTGCATTACCGTCAGGTCCCATAATAGAAGCGTCCAGCGTAACAATACCTTCACGGTCGGGATAACCTCCCAATCCAACACTTTGTACTTTTGGGTCGGCTTCCGGTATCATCACACCTTTTTCTACTGCATCAACAACATAGCCATTGTTCAGAAGAATATCCATAGTTACATCATTGGCAGCAAGACCGTGGTTCCATGTAGATATAACAACAGGGATGCTTTTTTGCTCTCCTTTACTCATTATACTGTTACTACCACTAAATACACGGGGTACCATGGAAAGAGCTCCAGCTGCTGCAACTCTGCCTAAAAACTTTCTCCTGTCTATCATGCACGGTGTTTTTTGAATGGTTTATATCCTGATATCCCATACCAGCCAATATATAAGTAGCTTAGAAGTGGTATGGCAAATGACATATGTACACCATAGTGGTCAGCAGCCCAGCCCATTAATAATGGCAGTAATGCGCCACCAAGTATCATCATTACTAATAGTGATGAACCCTGGCTTGTGTATTTACCCAAGCCGTTAATTGACAATGTAAATATATTAGACCACATAATTGAATTAAACAGTCCAACTCCGATTATAGACCATAATGCGATTTGTCCTGTATTTGTAAGAGTAGTGACAATTAACGCCAGATTTATTATTGCGAATATATAAAGTGTTCTGTTTGGTAAAGAGTTACCAATATAGAATGCTACCAGATTTAATCCAAGGAATATGAGATAGATAACAGCACTCTCAAAGCCAACACTTAATCCAAGAATTACAAAAGCCACAAGAGATATGGCAGGCATAAGCAGATATTTTACTGATTTTCTGGTATTGGAAAGTGATAGAGCACCCAGGAAACGTCCAATCATTTGTCCGCCCCAGTAAATAGCGACAAAGTAACTGGCTTTGGTTTCCGATAATCCTCCTATTTCCGGTAGGCCTAGATAGCTTATCAACATACTGCCAATACTAACTTCGCCACCAACATACATGAATATGGCAAACATACCAAACACAAGCTGACGGTATTTCAGTGCACCAAAGCCTGCTTCAACTTCATCAGGATTAGTGAAGCGTGGCAGTTTTGTCATTTTGATAGCCAGCGCCATAAAGATAAATACAGCTGCAAAAACCAGATAAGGTATTTTAACTGCGTCAGCACCTGTTGAGTCTTTAAAGAATGTGAATATCAGATATCCTCCAATAACAGGACCAATGGTTGTGCCCAGAGAGTTGAATCCCTGTGCCAGATTTAGTCGTGATGATGCTGTTTCCGGTGAGCCCAGAATGGCAACATACGGATTGGCAGCAATTTGAAGAAGAGTAAAACCTAAGCCCATTACAAATAATGCTGAAAGGAAGAAACCAAACATATGGAATTGTGCTGCAGGATAAAATAGAAGTGCTCCAATGCCTGATATTATCAAGCCTGTTATTATACCTTTTTTATATCCAATCTTGTTTATGGGATCACCATGTACAACCGAAATAAGGAAATAGATTAAGGATCCGATAAAATACGACATAAAAAAAGCAAACTGAACAAGCATTGCTTTTGTATGATTCAGATCGAATGCGCCCTTTAGATAGGGAATAAGAATATCGTTAAGAACGGTCATAAAACCCCACATGAAGAACAGGAATGTGAGGTTAATAAATGCACTGGTATAATTTTTTCTTTCAGTCATTATTGTAATTTTACAGGATTAATTTGCAAGAAGTTTTCTTACTATTCCGGATACTGTTTTGTTGTCAGCTTTGCCAGCAAGCTTTTTGCTAGCCATACCCATAACTTTTCCCATGTCTTTCATTGTTGAAGCACCGGTTTCTTCAACTATACTTTTTACAATTGATTCAACTTCTTCTTCAGACATTTGTTCGGGAAGGTATGCCTCAATTATTGTAGCCTGATAAACCTCTTCTTCGTATAAGTCGTCGCGGTTTTGCTCTTTGTACAATTCTGCTGATTCTTTACGTTGTTTAACCAGTTTTTGCAGAAGTTTTAGTTCTACTGTTTCCGGGATTTCAGCGCCACCAACTCCGGCACCTGTTTTCTCTAGCAATAATGCTGCTTTAATTGCCCTGAGGGCGTTTAATTTACGTGTGTCACGATTAAGCATAGCCTGCTTAATGTCGTTGTTAATTGTTACTTCAAGACCCATAATATAAAGATTGAGATGCAAATATAACAAATGGTTGATTATATACATTATTAATGAAAATCATTGTTGTAATTATATTTTCTGTGGTTAAGTCGGGGCTTTGTCAGTAATCTTGATTTCGAATATTGTTTGTAACACTTTTGTGTTGATTAACAGATGATAAGTTATGTGCTTGTATGTGTATTTATAATGCAAATTTACTGCTCACTAATCATTTGGTATTACTTGAATATGCACCTGTTTTTACTTCATCAATTGAAGATTTATTGCTCTTTAAATAGAAATCTGATCATGGATAGAATGGAATCTAATCATGGATAGAATGGAATCTGATCATGGTAAGAATAGAAACTGATCATGGATAGAATGAAAACAGGTCAAGACTAAAGCTAAAATGTGTCAGGATAAAAATGGTTTTTAGCCAAAAGGTAATGAAAGATTACTTTGGTAAGAATCTGAGTTATTCAAGTATAATATGGTTATTATTAAAGGTAATACAGGGGAACACATAATGCATTCCGGTGATTATTATAATTAGCAGGGGGTATAAAACAAAATACCAGACATCGGACCTGATTATCAGGATGCAGATGACTGGTATTTAGTATAAAAATAAATTTGTTATTAATCTACATTATCATGTAAGAATGAGTTGTCAGATTTAATTACAGCTTCTTTCTTAGAGTCTTCACCAAGAGTAAACCTTGATATTTTTGTTTCTTCAGAAGGTTTAGAGTTATCCAACACAATGTTTTTTCTAACATAAGCTGGTTGATTCTCAAGATCTTCGATGTTTTCTTTTGATCGCAGGTTAATACTCAGGTCACGAAGCTTATTGATACGTTCACTGGCATTCTTTGCGATCTCATCATTATCCTCATTAGGAAGGGGAGCACTAACTTTTTTTAATTCTTCAGTACTTGTACTATAAGAAGGACTTCCCTCGCTGTAAACATTTTCTGTTTTTTTGATATAAGGTTTAGTTTTAACCTCATTATTCTCGATGTGGAAGCTACTACTACTATCTGATACTTTAGTGTCTTCCTCAAGCTTATGTATTATTGTTTTATTTTCTGCCGGTTTTGTTGGAGCCTTAATTTCAATGGCAGGTTCTTTTGTTTCGGCAGCCGGAGTATTATAAGGAGTACGGAAATCAGTATTTTTATTCTCTTTACCAATAGTTCCCACAACAGTATTCTCCTTTTCAGGTTCTTTCTTTACATTCTCAAATCCGGTTGCAATAATAGTAATACCAATATTATTACCGAGAGATTCATCCTTACCAACCCCCCAGATTGTTTCAGCCTGATCACCACTTTCTTTCTGAACATAATCAGTAATCTCAGTAATTTCGTCCATAGTGATATCTTCGTCACCAGTAGTAATATAAAGGAGAATATCAGTTGCACCTTTAATATCATTGTCGTTAAGCAGTGGTGAGTTCATAGCCTCTTCAATGGCTCTTTCAGCACGGTTCTCGCCTTCAGCCTTAGCAGAACCCATAATAGCCTTACCACTATTTTTAATAACTGTCCTTACATCTTCAAAATCAACATTAACATACCCGGTAACTGTTATTAATTCAGCGATACCACGAGCTGCCGATGACAATACATTATCAGCCTGAGCAAAAGCATCAGAGAGGATAAGATTGCCAAATTGCTCACGAAGTTTATCATTACTAATAACAAGAAGAGCATCGACATGTTGTTTAAGTTCAGCGATACCTTTTTCTGCCTGTTGTTTTCTTCGGCGTCCTTCAAATCCAAAAGGGAGAGTAACGATACCCACGGTAAGCAGGTTCAGTTCTCTGGCAAGCTGAGCGATTACAGGAGCAGCACCTGTACCTGTTCCGCCGCCCATTCCGGCAGTAATAAACAGCATTTGGGTAACTTCATCATCAAGTAATTCTTTTACTTTTTCAATGGAGTCATTGGCAGCAGCTTTCCCAACATCAGGGTTTGCACCTGCACCCAGACCATTTTTATTACCTATTTCTATTTTTACCGGCACAGGACTTGATTCAAGAGCTTGTAAGTCAGTATTACAAACTGCAAATTCAACACCTGTTATACCTTGCTTAAACATATGGTTGACAGCATTGGAGCCGCCTCCTCCAACACCCAGTACCTTAATAATAGAGGGGTGTTGCTTTGGCTGAAATGTAATCATGTTAGTCATAGTTATTATTTGACAATATAAAAATACATTATAGATTCGTTATTCAGATTGATTCTAATTCTATTTGTTAACAATTAAAAGTTAATTCTTTCCAATTGATAATTATTCTGTTGTGTCGTTTTCAAACCATTCGCGCAAACCTCTGAGAAAACGCGACGTTCCTGATTCTCCGTTTTCGTCTCTGGTTTTCTTAGTTCTGCCTTTGCCACTTCTGACCAAGAAGCTTCCCTTTTGAATATCTTCAACAGTTTCGGTTTTATCTTCACGACTCTTTTCTTCGTTAAATCGGGATATACCTTCGATAACAAGACCAACACCTGTTGCAAACATAGGGCTGGCCATTTCATTAGCTACTTCTTTGGCAAGATGCTCGTTAGGGTAACCTATTCTGGTGGCCATGCCAGTGGTGAACTCTGTAAGTTGATCCAGATGTTTTAGCATAGAGCCTCCTCCTGTCAGAACAATCCCTGCAATTAGCTTCTTCTCAAATCCTGAATTCTTTATCTCAAAATGCACCTGCTCGATTATCTCTTCCATACGTGCCTGTATAATAGAAGCCAGATTTTTAAGAGTGATTTCCTTTGGTGGTCTTCCTCTTAAGCCAGGGATTGCTACCACTTCATCATCACGGTTTTCATTTGCAAGAGAACTTCCAAACTTAACCTTTAGTTCTTCAGCATGTTTCTTTATAATAGTGCATCCTTCTTTAACATCTTCTGTTACAATGTCTCCGCCAAATGGTATTACTGCTGAATGCCTTATAATATTATCCTGGAATATTGCAATGTCAGTTGTTCCACCACCTATGTCAACAAGTACAACACCGGCTTCTTTTTCATCATCGCCTAGTACTGCTTCCGCGGAAGCGATTGGTTCCAGAATAAGATTTACCATTTCCAGACCTGCTTTCTTAATACATTTGTAAATGTTCTTAGCTGAAGCTGTTTGTCCTATGATAATATGGAAGTTGGCTTCAAGGTTGTTTCCAAGCATGCCAACGGGTTCACGTATTCCGCTCTCTCCATCGATGATATAATCCTGAGGTATTACATCAATAATCTCCTCGCCGGGATTCATGCTTAACTTAAACATGTTCTGAGTGAGAGCGTTAATTTCCTGAACAGTAATTTCTTTGTCGGGATCTTCACGCATTATATTCCCACGATGTTGTTGGCTTTTAATGTGCTGGCCTGCAATTCCAACATTTACATATTTGATTGCCACACCTGATTTCTCTTCAGCAAGCTCAACAGCTTTTTTTATCGACTGAACAGTGTTTTCGATGTTTGCTACAACACCACGCTTAACACCGATGGATTCCGTTTTGCCGTATCCCAGTATTTCAATCTTCCCGTATTCATTTTTACTCCCTACTACGCATGCTATTTTTGTTGTTCCTATGTCTAGTCCAA
Organism: Bacteroidales bacterium; assembly: GCA_963676635.1. Taxonomy (GTDB): domain Bacteria; phylum Bacteroidota; class Bacteroidia; order Bacteroidales; family F082. The sequence goes on along the minus strand of OY781105.1, from coordinate 1,576,908 downwards.
CGATGATTTCTGGTTCCATAAGATTATTTTTTAGTGCAAACAATTTGATTTTTATAAGTCATATTTATGGATTTGTAAGAATCCCACTTTTCTGTTAACAATATTTTTAAATAAAAGGCATTCAGGTTGCGAAGCTTTGTTTCAATGTCGCTAAGATTGCCTAATTGTATTATATGATTACCTAACTCAGGCACAAGATCATAGTCGTTTTTACTGTTTATGTACAACTGTTCAATTTGTGAGCCGAGTAATGGATAATCGTTTATCATAGAGTTTAGTATATATAGATCCTTTAGTTTCGAGTTATCGTAAACAGAATCAAAGATGTTTGTTTTGTAAATGTCTGTCCATTTGCCAACATATCCATTTGCTACAGTTACTCTTGGTGAGTAATTATCGGAAACAGGGAAAATGTCACCATCTTTGTCAAGATAGAAACTGTCATCATCAGTAAAGATTCTTATAACAGGTTCTCTTTCTCGTATGTTTATTATCAACTTGTTGTCGATGGACAGAAACACATCCGCATCTTTAACAAAAGGGTTTTTCATAATGGAATCTTCAAGAGCTTCTGTGTTTATGTCGTTTTGTATCAGTTTTGTGATAACCGTATCTGATATATTCAGATTGTTGAGAAGCTCTTCCTTATCCAGAAAGCCATTAACATTGTTTCGGTAAATTTCAACACATGCTTTCTCAAATCCTGCATTGCCGGATTTAACAGAAATGGCACTAACGAGTGTTATTATGCCAGCTACTGCAAGTATTACAAGCGATATGTTAATTATTCGTTTCATCTATTTTAAATTCATTCTCCAATTTTTTTGCAAAAATACCAATATCACCGGCACCAATTGTAAGCAGTAGTTCAGGTTTATCTTTTTGAAACATCTTTAGTATTGATTTTCTGTCGGTAACAACAGCTTTTGAATCTTTTATTTTATCACATATTGTATGCGATGTTATACCCGGAATACTTTTCTCACGTGCCGGATAAATATCCAGAAGCAACACATTGTCGGCTTTGCTAAGTTCATGGGCAAACTCATCTGCAAAATCACGTGTTCTGGAGAAGAGATGTGGCTGGAATATCACAGTGAGCTTTTTGTTTGGATGCAGTCTTCTTATAGCATCAATAGTAGTTTTAATTTCTGCCGGATGGTGGGCATAATCGTCGATGAAAACAAAATCACGACTGGATATTTTGATCTCCATTCGACGTTCAACACCTTTGAAAGATTCAATGCCAGCGATAATAGCTTCATTGTCAACACCAAGAAAAGAAGCAACTGCAGCAGCGGCAACACTGTTTTCAATATTATGAATGCCTGGAGTGTTTATTTTTATGTTCTTAATTACATTATTTGAAGAGACAAAATCGAAAACAAAGAAACCCTTTTCGATTCTGATATCTTTTCCACAGAAGTCAGCATCCTCAGTTCCATAGCTGTAACGGTCTTCGGGGAGTGAGAAGAAATCAAGGTTTGAATTATAAATCAGCTTACCCTTTTCAGGGATTTTAAGGGCAAAGTTTATGAAAGTATCCCTGATATCCTGATTATCTTTATAAATATCCAGATGATCATTATCAGCTGATGTAATTACCGCGATGTCGGGTGATATCTTTAAAAGAGACCTGTCGAACTCATCCGCTTCAACGACAAAAACATCAGTAGTATTTGAAAGGATAAGGTTTGAATTATAGTTTTTGCATATTCCACCAACAAGTGCTGTGATGTTTAGTCCGGCATTTTTAAGGATATGTGCAGTGAGAGCTGTAATACTTGTTTTACCATGAGTACCTCCAATGGCAACGGTGAAAAGGTCTTCCGATAACTTTCCTATTATTTCTGCCCTCTTGTATACAGGTATTTCTGAATCTCTGAGATATTGAAACTCTGAATTACTTTCCGGAATAGCCGGTGTATAAATAACCATTGTAATATCAGAGGGGATAAGATTGGGGTTATCAGTATAATGAATATTAATACCTTCACTGGTAAGTTCATTTGTGAGACTTGTTTGGACGAGGTCATAGCCAAGAACAGAAGCCCCGTTAGCTTTGAACCAACGTGCAAGAGCACTCATGCCAATACCTCCGATGCCCAGAAAATATATTTTAGCCCCTTTTATTTTCATTTTTTCTTTATCAGTTTTAAAGCTTCATCAGCTATTTTATCTGCAGCATCATCATGTCTGAATTTTTTCAGATTGGCACATATTTTATCCTGTAAAGCAGTATCTTTTACAAGTTTTGAAACAATGCCATGAATATGTCTGTTTGCGTCAGTTTCTTTTAAAATAAGACCAGCATCACCATCAACAAGAGACATAGCGTTTTTAGTCTGATGATCCTCAGCTGCTGAAGGGAGAGGAATGAAGACAGCAGGTTTGCCGGCAGCGATAATCTCAGCAATAGCTATTGCCCCTGCCCTTGAAATGATAAAGTCTGAAGCAACATAAGCTTTATCCATCTCCTGTATAAAATCCCTGACAACAACATCTTCATAGTTTGAAGAAGCTTCATCTGCCATAGCTTTTGAATAGCTACCACTTTGCCATAATATTTGTAAGTTTAAATCAAGTAGTTTCTTGATATTATTGGCGATAGCAATATTTATTTTTGCTGCACCCTGACTACCACCTATTATTAATAAGGTTTTTTTACCTTTTTTTAGTCCGAAGTATTCAAGACTTTCATCTTTAGAGGGAGTAAGCTCTCGTATTGCTTTGCGGATAGGATTGCCTGTTATTATAATTTTTTCTTCAGGGAAGTAACTTTCCATGTGCGGATATGAAACACAGATCGTATTAACTCTTTTCGCCAGTATTTTATTGGTAATACCCGGAAAGGCATTTTGTTCATGGATAAGAGTTGGGACATGCTTACGTGAAGCAGTGTAAAGTAACGGACCACTGGCATAACCTCCGGTACCGATTGCAATATCAGGTTTGAATTTTCTTACTATACGTGATGAGCGTAACAGGCTGGATATTAGTTTTGCGGGGAACGACAGATTCTTAGTTGTTAGTCTTCTTTGCAGTCCGCTGATATTAAGGCCTGTTATTTTATATCCTGCCAAAGGAACTTTATCCATTTCCATTCGTCCTATAGCTCCAACAAATTCTATTTCACTATCAGGACGTTTTTCTTTAATAGCATCGGCAATGGCAATGGCGGGGAAGATATGTCCTCCTGTCCCTCCACCGCTAATCAGTATTTTTAATTTATCAGACATGAGCAGCAGATATATTTAGTTCTTCATTATTTTCTTCTTTCTTATCCATTTCCTTACTTACACTAAGTATAATGCCAATGGCAAGACTTGTAAACCAAATGGATGTCCCCCCCATACTTATAAGAGGAAGAGGTTGTCCTGTAACAGGAAGCAGACCCACAGCGACCCCCATGTTTGTCATTGCCTGAAAGACAAGACTGAAAGCCACACCTATAACTAAAAACGAGCCGAAGGTGCCCGGAGCTTTTGATACAATACTAACAGCTCTGTAAAACAGTATCAGGTAAAGGAGAACAATTATTACACCTCCAACCAGTCCGTATTCTTCGATAATAATAGCGAAGATAAAATCGGAATAGGGGTGAGGCAAGAAGTTCCTTTGAGTACTGTTGCCGGGCATTTTCCCAATAATACCTCCCGTTGCAATGGCAATTTTAGCTTGTTCAATCTGGTAGTTATCACCGTCTTCATGGTTAGTAAAACCTTCAATACGGTTTTTCCATGTTCCCAAACGACCCTGTTGTCCTTCAGGCAGAAGATATAGAACTGATAAGCCAATAACCAGAAAAACAACCCCAACTGCAAACATACCAGCCAGATATTTAAGTTTAATCCTTCCAATAAAGATAAGCACCATAGATGTTGTAAACAGCAGAGCAGCAGTGGAGAAGTTATCCCAGAAAATAAGACCGGTAACGATGAGCACAGGCAAAATAAGTGAATTGAATACAGTTTTGAAATTACCCATCTCAGCCTGTTTCTTCGTTAACATTCGAGCCAGATAAACAATAAGCGTGATTTTTGCAAGGTCGGATGTTTGGAATGTTAATCCAAACGGCAGGGGAAGTACTCTTTTTGCATCATTAAGATTTAGTCCGAATAGCAGTGTAAGAACAAGTAAAGGAACAGCAATATAAAGGGCAATCTGGAATATACGTGAATAGTAGTTATATTTGATCAGGTGAGCCAGGTACATAAGAACCAGACCAAAGAAAAGTATTATTCCGTGTTTGAGCATATAATATTCTGTATTTCCCCCCTGATACTTATAAGCCAGAGTGCCAGTGGAGCTGTAAACAGCAAGAAATGAGAATAATGTGAGCAGGAATACTATTACCCAGATTACTTTGTCTCCTTTAATATTTTTTAATATTGATGACATTGATTACAACGATTTTACTGCTTCTTTAAATTTGTTACCACGTTCTTCGAAGTTTTCAAAAAGATCGAAGCTGGCACATGCAGGTGATAAAAGAACAATATCGCCTTTTTGAGCCAGTTTATAGGCAGTTGTTACAGCTTCTTCAGCGCTGCCGGCATCTTTGATAGTCTCAACGTAATCAGCAAATTCAGAATGAATCTTTTTATTGTCTTTGCCAAGGCAAACAATAGCTTTGACTTTCTCTTTTGCAAGCTCTTTAAGCTGAGAGTAATCGTTTCCTTTGTCGACCCCACCTGCGATCCATACAATAGGTTTGTTATAAAACTCAATTGCATACCAAGCTGAGTTTACGTTTGTGGCTTTTGAATCATTGATAAATTCTATTCCATGAACGCTTGACACATATTCAAGACGATGGGCAATATTCTGGTAATCGGAAAAAGCCTGTTTTAATGAATCACGTCTGATATCCATCAGGCGGGCTGCAATTCCTGCTGCCATTGAGTTGTAAGCATTGTGCTTACCCTGTAGTGCTAATTTTTCTAAAGTCATATGTACCTGTATTTTATTAACTTTTATTTCAATATTGTTTTCAGTGATAAATGCACCCTGTTGTATGTTGCTCTTTTCCTGGCTAAAAGGAAAAAGTCGGGCTACAGGGTTGTGCTTTTTAATAAGATCTGTGATTACCGGATCATCAGCACAAAAAATTAATGCATCCTCTTTTGTTTGATTTTCAGTAATACGGAACTTTGATTCAGCATATTCCTCAAAAGAGAAATTATATCTGTCCAGATGATCAGGAGTAATGTTAAGCAGAATAGCAATATCTGCTTTGAAGCTCTTAATACCATCCAACTGGAAGCTGCTTAGTTCGAGAACATAGATATCGAAGTTAGTGGTAGCAACGCTCATTGCAAAGCTTACTCCCACATTACCTGCAAGTCCCGCATTTAATCCTGCTGATTTCAGGATATGATGGGTTAAAAGCGCAGTGGTTGTTTTGCCATTGCTTCCAGTAACAGCAATTATTTTTGCTGATGTATATCTTGATGCAAACTCAATCTCTGATATTACAGGGATTTTATGTGCTTCAATATCTTTAATAACGGGGATGTTTTCAGGTATCCCCGGACTTTTAATAACTTCATCAGCAGAAAGGATGAGGCTCATGCTGTGACCATTTTCTTCAAAGTCAATATCAGCCTCAGTAAGTATGTTTTTGTATTTGTCTTTAATAGTACCGTTATCGCTAAGTAGAACAGAGTAGCCTTTCTTTTTCGCAAGAAATGCTGCTCCTGTGCCGCTTTCGCCGCCACCTATTACTACTATTTGATAACTTTTGTTCATTGTCTGCTATCTGAGTTTGAGAGTTATTATTGTTGATACAGCAAGGAATATTCCCACTATTAAAAAGCGTTGTACTATTTTAGGTTCAGGATATCCCAGCTTTTGGAAATGGTGATGCAGAGGCGACATTTTAAATATCCTTCTTCCCTCACCATATTTCTTCTTTGTATGCTTGAAATAACTTACCTGCATAATAACAGAAAGGCTTTCAGCGAGAAAAATCCCGCAAAGGATAGGAATTAGCAATTCCTTACGAATAATAATTGCGAAAACAGCGATAATGCCACCCAAAGCAAGGCTGCCTGTATCACCCATAAAGACCTGAGCAGGGTAGGTGTTATACCAAAGAAACCCAACCGTAGCGCCTACGAATGCACTGATAAAAATAACCAGCTCACCGGCATTAGGTAAGTACATTATATTAAGGTAGTCTGCAAAAATAATGTTACCAGATACCCAGGCTAGAATTCCCAATGTAAGACCGATAACGGCTGAGGTTCCTGTTGCCAGTCCGTCCATGCCATCAGTAAGGTTTGCTCCGTTTGATACAGCCACAATGATAAATATCACTATAGGGATGAAAATAAGGAATGCCCAATTTCGATAGTCATCGCCAATCCAATTTATAAGCTCTGCATAGTCAAGCTCGTTGTTCTTAACAAAAGGAATGGTTGTTTTTGTGGAGCGATGATCTTCATAAGCAAACTTCGATGAGGGGCCTGTTTCTGAAACAGTAGTGTGTATGGCTGTGTTTGTAAATGTTTTCTCACGAACAACAACATCGTTATTAAAATACATAACCAGACCTACAATCAGCCCGAGAACTACTTGTCCTAATATTTTATATTTACCACTGAGCCCTTTTTTATTCTTACGGAATACTTTTATGTAGTCGTCAAGAAAGCCAATGCCACCGAGCCATACTGTTGTAAAGAGCATAAGAATTATATAAATATTCTCAAGCTTGGCAAACAGGAGTACAGGCACAACGATGGAAGTGAGGATTATAAGACCACCCATTGTAGGTGTTCCCTGTTTTTCCAGTTGTCCTTCAAGGCCCAGATCGCGTACAGTTTCTCCAACTTGCTTTCTGTTAAGAAAAGCTATCCATCGTCCACCAAAAACAAGACTTATTATCAGTGATGTAATAATAGCAAGTGCTGCTCTGAATGATAAGTATTCAAAGGCCCCTGCTCCTGGCAGATCAAATGTTAAATGAAGATATTTAAAAAGATAGTAAAGCATATTATTGGTTTGGATTCATTAAATCATTTATAATCTTCTTGTCGTCGAAAGGATATTTTATACCCTTTATCTCCTGATATTTCTCGTGCCCCTTACCTGCAATCAGAATAATATCACCTTTTGCAGCAAGGTTGTATGCAGTGATAATGGCCTGCTTTCTGTCAGGTATTACCATTGTGTTTGCTTTTTTTGCAGGATCCACGCCTGCTACCATATCCTCAATGATTGATGCGGGATCCTCATTTCTTGGATTATCAGAAGTGAGAATTACTTTTGTGCTTTGCAATGAGGCAATTTTTGCCATTACAGGCCTTTTGGTTTTATCGCGGTTACCACCTGTCCCAACAACCGTAATAAGTTGCTCATTGTGTGTTCTCAGTGTATTGATTGTTTCCAATACATTATTCAGGGCATCCGGTGTATGTGCATAGTCTACTATTGCAGTGATTCCTGATGATGATTTGATAGTGTCGAAACGTCCTTCAGCTCCTGAAAGACTGGAAATGCCTACAAGTATCTCATCTTTATTATCGTACAGCACTGATGCCACTGCATACACTGCCAGTATGTTATATGCGTTGAACTTTCCGCAAAGGAGAGAGAAAACATCTTTATCGTCAATCTTTAACTGCATGCCTTCAATAGTGTTCTCAATAATTTTCCCCTTGAAGTCAGCCATGCTATTTATCCCGTATTTTAATTTTTTTGCATCTGAGTTTTGAAGCATTATCATTCCATTCTTATCATCTGCATTTGTAATTGCATAGGCATTTGGAGGAAGAAGGCTGAAAAAGGCTTGCTTTGCAGCAATGTATTCTTTAAAAGTTCCGTGATAGTCAAGATGATCGTGAGTGATATTTGTGAACACACCTACATTAAATTCTATACCGCTGATTCTGTTCTGCACAACAGCATGCGAGCTTACTTCCATAAAGACATATTCACATCCGGCATCAGCCATCTGACGGAACAAACGATTTAGTGTGATAGCATCAGGAGTAGTATGTGTTGATGGAATAATCTGATCATTTATTTTGTTTTGGATTGTAGAGATAAGACCTGTACTAAAACCCATATCTCTGAAAAGATTATATAATAAGGTGACGATAGTAGTTTTACCATTTGTGCCAGTAACACCTGTTATTATAAGATCTTCAGTAGGATTATTATAAAAGTTCGCTGCAATATGCCCCATTGATTTGGAAGTGTCATCCACAACAATGTAAGTAACGTCGGGGTTTATGAAATCAGGCATACTATTACACACAACAGCCGTTGCTCCTTTATCAACAGCCATTTCAATATAGTTGTGACCATCGGTAATTGTGCCTTTAACAGCAATAAATAAAGTGTTTTCAGTAACATCACGGGAATCGGGAGTTATTTTATTGATTTCCTTTTTAAGCGAACCTGATATTTCAGTTGCTCCTGATTTGTATAATATGTCCTGAAGTTTCTTCACCTTTAATATGTTGAAAGTTGTAAATTGATATGATTATATTTTGATGCTGTGCTACCGGGGCGTATTGATTGCTTAATTACTCTGCCACGTCCGGAGATATTCGTTTTAAGTCCTGATTTTTCCAGAATATAAACAGCATCTTTTGCTTTCATACCCCGCACATCGGGCACTGTTTTTTCGCTGAAGTTAATCTCACGGTATGATGTTTCATCACGGCTTCCATTGGATTTTACCCATTCAGATCCTGCTGGGATGTAGCTCTCGTAATCCAGTCCTGCAATATCAAGAATGGATTTAAGATTTTCAGAGTAGCATGTGGAGTGTGAAACCGGGAAAGAAGTGCTGTCATCAAGTGATTCTTCCTGAAGAGCCAGTTTTGTTGCGTAGATATTGTCAGCAATTTCTTTAAAAGCAGGTGCTGCAACACTTCCTCCATAATATTTACCAGCTGTTGGGTTGTTAATAACAACTATCATTGAATATTTAGGATCATCAGCAGGGAAATAGCCAACAAAAGACCCATTGTAATCACTTTTATTATAGGACCCGTTTTTGGCTATTTGTGCAGTTCCTGTTTTACCTGCTATTTTAAACTTACTGTTTCTGAAAGTTAACCTACCAGTGCCCCTCAGTACAACACCCTCAAGTAGTGATTTACATGAGTCAACAGTGCTTTGTGAAGCAATTTGGTCATCTATTATCTCTGTGTCAAAACTTTCAATTACAGCATTACCTTCTCTTATTTCTTTGACAAACATTGGTTTAACCATTTTGCCGTTGTTAGCGATAGAGTTGTAAAGTGTAAGGGTTTGAAGTGGTGTTACAGTAAGTTCGTAGCCAATAGACATCCAGGGCAGTGATGTGCCGTACCATGTTTTTTTGTCAGAAGGATTCTTAATATAAGGAATCCCTTCTCCGGCAATTTTAGTATCAAGTGGTTTGTTGAGGTTAAGATCATACAAGCCTTCAATAAACTGAGAAGGGTTATCTTTGTAAGAGTCAACAATCATACGTGAGATACCAACATTTGATGAGTGTTCAAAGGCATCTCTGACTGTAATCCTGCCATTTTTAATCTTGTGGACATCTCTCATGGCACGATTGTAATATCTTGTATACCCCTCACCAGTATAAAGACTGTCGGTAAGTTTTACCTTGCCATCATCAAGGGCTGTGATAATTGAAGCCAGTTTAAATGTTGATCCGGGTTCAATACTTTCGCCCAGTGCGTAATTGTATGATTCTTTATATTCATCTTCTGAGCTGTCATAACGCAGGTTTGCTATTGCAGTAATGTGGCCTGTTTCCACTTCCATAACAACAGCACAACCTTGAAATGCTTTATTAGTTTTTAGCTGGTGCAGAAGAGCTGTTTCAGCTATATCCTGAATGTCAACGTCAATAGTTGTTACCAGATCACGTCCGTCACAAGGCTCGATTTCGTTGTCGTCATGAACGGGAATCCAATCACCATGGTTAATCCTTCGCATCATCATGCTGCCGTTTGTTCCCTTAAGCACATCGGCGTAAGCTCCTTCTAGTCCTACATACAGGTCTTCCTGTTCAATTGTATAGCCTATAGTCCGTGCAGCAAGGTTTTTATAAGGTAAAGCCCGGTGTGTTTTTTGTATCGCTATTAGCCCTCCTTTATATTTACCCTGACGGAAGATGGGAAGTTGTTTAATCTTTTTAAGCTGTGAATATGTAATATGTCTGCCAATAAGCATATAACGGTTTCCCCGCTTACGGGCTTTTTGAATATTTCTTTTAATGGTACCAGAAGGCATATCAAGGATTTTAGAAAGCCCGTTGGAAACAGAGTCTATTTTACTGTTGAGAAGTTCAGTGCTGATGAGAGGGGAACTAACATCGAATCTGACTTCAAACACAGGAACAGAAGTTGCAAGCAGGTTATGGCTTATATCCATGATATTACCACGATTTGCTTCCAGTTCAAATACTTTTAACTCTTGTGTTTCTGCTTTCTCCACAAGGTCATCACCCTCTTTTATCTGTATATATACTATTTTGGCTATAATGCTAATACCAAACACAAGCATTAAGAAATATACAAGGTACACCCTCCATAATATGTCTTTTCTTGTATCTGTCATTTTACATCAATTGTTAGTACAGGTTCAGAATTCTTTTTAATACCTTTTTTAGCTAGTTTCTTTTCTAACTGTGACTGTTTCTCTATATCCATTAATTCGGTTTTGATATTGATGTACTCATATCTCAACTCTTTGACTTCTTTACGTAATTTGTTGATTCTGCGAACTCTGGCTTCGGCGTAATAATTATTTGCTATATAAATAAATGCCAGGAAGGTGAGAAACAGTAAGTATCGGAAAAATCGTAGTGAACTTTTTCTAAAGAAATGGCCTCCCAGGATATATCTCAAAACCCGACTAAAGCTTCCTATCTCAGCTTTAACAGATCTTTCAGGGACTTCCTGTCTGGTCTTTTCAGGTTCTTTTATCTTATTTGATTTCTGCACCATTTCGTTTAAATCTTTTCTGCAATTCGAAGCTTAGCACTGCGGGCTCTGCTGTTTGTTTCAATTTCTTCTTCAGAAGGCACAAGAGGCTTTCTTGTGACCGACTTTATATTATTAACAACATTGCCAAAGAAGTCCTTTTCTATTTTTCCTTCAAAGTTCCCCGACTTAATAAAATTCTTTACAAGCCTGTCTTCCAGCGAGTGATAAGAAATAACAACCATACGCCCTCCCGGAATTAGAATTTCTGCAGATTGCTCAAGCATTTCTTTTAATGCATTCATTTCATTGTTGACTTCTATGCGCAAAGCCTGAAATACCTGAGCAAGGATTTTGTTTCTTTTGTTTTTGGGGTAGCATCTGGAGATACTGTCAATAAGATCAGTAGTTGTTTTAATTTGAGCTTCCTGCCGTTTTGCTATTATGTTGCGGGCAAAGCAGTTGCTGTTTTTAAGCTCGCCATACTTATAAAATAAATCTCTGAGATCCTCTTCAGAGTAAGTATTAATAATGTCAGCTGCAGTAGTTTCCGCTTCTTGATTCATTCGCATATCCAGAGGGGCATCAAATCTTGTTGAAAACCCTCTTTCTGCAATGTCAAATTGATGTGATGATACGCCAAGGTCAGCAAGTATGCCATTAACAGAAGTGCAACCGTGCAGCTTTAAAAAGTTTTTAATATACCTGAAGTTGTGATTGATAAGTGTAAAGCGTGAATCGTTAAGATCGTTCTTTAAGGCATCATTATCCTGGTCAAATGCGAAAAGGTGACCATTTTCCAGTGCCTTAAGAATGGCACGTGAATGACCACCACCTCCGAAAGTCACATCAACATAAACACCGTCAGGATTTATGTTAAGACCTTCTATACTTTCATTTAATAATACAGGATTGTGATACATATTATTCAGTTTCTAATTCGCCCATAACTTCTTCTGCAAGGTCTGCGAAATCATCAGGATCGTAATCAACAGCAGACTCATATGCTGTTTTATCCCAGATTTCCATCCTGTTTGCTACTGATGTAAGGACTATCTCTTTCGAAATACCACTGTATTTAATAAGGTCTTTCGGAATGAGAATTCTTCCTGCATTGTCAAGCTCCACGATTTTTACACCGGCCATGAACTTAGTAGCAAACTCAGCATTTTTCTTCTTGAACATATTCAGCTTATTTACCATTGCTGATTCATCTTTCCAGTTATCCATTGGAAACAGCTCAAGGCATTTTTTGAATATGCTCCTTTTGATCACCATACCCTGCTTCTGGGCTTCCCCCATCTGCAGTTTATATGGAGCAGGAAACATAAATCGTCCCTTTACGTCCACTTTGCATTCGTATGTTCCTAGTATGTTGATCATTATGCTGACAGAATTATGGTTCAAATATAGTAACTATTTACCACAATTAGACATGATTTAACACCTTTTACCACTTTGTTAATAAAAGGTTACGTTATTAACAATTTATTTTTTTAATATTCTTTGTAAATATTCAGACAATCAGCTATATAATGGTGAAAATTAATATCCGCGCAGGGTTATTAACAATTGTTTTATCAATATGCCTGTTAATAACTTTTATTACTTAATTTTTTCCGGGTTTGTATATTGATTAAGTGGAATAAGATGTTATTAATCAAAGGAGTAAAATATTCTAATTGTCTTTATTTAATCTTTTAATACCTTGTTTTGCTTTTGTTCTTATTGAGGTACGGTATTCTTTAAAGTCAAGATCAAGACAAATGTTGTAATAATATACGGCTGAAACAGTATCATGCATGTTCTCATATATATATGCAGATTTAAGTGCTGCATTTGCTGCATAATATTGTGGTAGGTTACTCCCGGTTTTTATTGTGATTTTATAATTTTCAAGAGAATTTATCGTATTTCCCATTTGGTGGTAAATGCGGCCAAGTCTGTAATATAATTCAACCAATTCGATTTTTGAAAAGTGACTGGTATCAGCTTTCAATAAGATATTAATAGCTTGCTCATAATAACCTCCGTCAAATAATAATCTTGCTTTTAGAAGAGGCATACAAGGTAGTTCATTCGACATTGCTTTGTTTTGTGCTTCCTGATCATTACCGGTTTTATTGTTGCCATCTTCTAAAATGTTCTTCCTGTTATCAAGATAAGCTGTTGTGTCACCTTCCAGAAAATAGCTCCATCCAATTTTAAGCCAGGCATCTTTAATGTAATTATCTCCTTTATAATTTGAAGTAAATATTAATAGTTCAGTTCTTGATTTAGCAGGCAACAATTTTCTAAGGTAGCATTCACCTTTCAACAGGTTCATATAGTAGAATGGATAGAAATCTATAGTGTCGGAAATATCTTTGAAAACATTAAGAGCTTCATTGTTTTTTCCGGATTTCATCAGAATATTGATTTTCAGATATGAGTTAAGGAGATTTGAACTATTGTTGGTATCCAATCTGGCAAGTAGTGTGTCGGCAAATGATTTATCAGGTATTATATTAATGCCAATCATTCCGGAATAAAACAAAATTTCATTTTTAGTCCAGGCCAGAGAACTATTATTCAAAGAATGGTTGTAGGCTTTATTTAACTCGTTAATTCCCATTGTTATGTCTCCGTTCATATCAATGAAATCAAGTATCCATTTGTATGAATCGGGCACAAGTCCAATCATAACATGCAACACGCCAAGACTTATATAATTAGGTATAAAGTCTGGAAAAGCATCGTTGTTTGAAGTAAGTAACCTGTATGCTTTATTCATGTTAAGTGCTCCGGATACATAGTTACCAAAGTTAAAATCTAAAGTAGCTATTTGAAGTTTTAAGTTTCCAATCAGATATCTTTTCCACGGAGTTGTATCAGGAATAGAGTATAATTTGTCAATGCAATCTTCTATTTGGGGCTTGAGATCATTAAATAGTCGCTCGTCATTACTGACTGTAATTTTTATAAAATTGTTAAAACTTTCCAGATAGTCTATATAAACATTCTCAGTGTTGTTTTCTTTTTGGGCAATAATAATTTCTGTAGCTTCATTTATTCGTAGTGAAAGTATATAATTATATGCTCTTATGCTTTCCGCATTGACGGAAACAAATTGTGAGATAGCAAGCAAAGGCGTCACAACAAAAAGCAGTATTAATTTCAGTTTCATTATCATTGTATGTAAAACTACAAAAAAAGGGAGCATGACAAACATACTCCCTTTTTTATACATCGAAATGATGTTTAAGATAATATTATTTTAATCTTCTTCCATTTTTTGAGTAACAATATCAGCAACATCCTGGTCGACAAGAATACGGCCACAGTAATCACATACAATAATTTTCTTGTGAACGCGGATATCCAACTGATGTTGAGGAGGAATCTTATTAAAGCAACCACCACAAGCATCGCGTTCAATCTGAACAACAGCCAAGCCGTTACGAGCATTGTTTCTTATACGTTTATAAGCAGTCAGGAGTCTGTCTTCAATAAACTTCTCATTTTCTTCAGACTTCCTGGTAAGTTTTTCTTCCTCAATTTTTGTTTCTTCAACTATACTGTCGAGTTCATCTTTTTTAGCATTGAGGTCAAGATTTTTGTCTTTAAGTTTGCCTTCTGCGCTTTCAACTTCTTCCTTTAGAAGGTCATTCTTGTAACGTAATTCCTTTATTTTTTTGTTTGCCAGTTCAATTTCCAGTGATTGAAATTCTAATTCCTTTGTAAGAGAATCATATTCACGGTTGTTTCTAACATTATTCTGTTGTTCTTTGTACCTCGCAATAAGAACATCACTTTCTTTAATAAGATTTTTCTGTTCTTCTATTAAGTTCTCATTCTGTTCTTCCTCCTTATGGAAGTTAGTGATTCTGGTTTCAAGTCCGGCAATTTCATCTTCGAGGTCTTCAACTTCAAGAGGCAATTCACCACGGATGATTCTGATTCTAGTTATCTGAGAATCGATTTGCTGTAAGGTATAAAGAGCAATCAGCTTCTGCTCAATGCTTACTTCTTCTTCCTTCTGAATATTTTCTTTCGTCATATCAACGTTATTTTCAATTTATTACAAAAAAGAAACGGGATTAACGTCACTTTTTGAAATTTGGAGTGCAAAATTAGGAAAATTTTCTTTCAAAAACGCATATAATAATTCTTTTACAGGATGTTCTGTCTCAAAATGTCCTGCATCTACCAATGTCATTCGTCCTGTATGCTCGAAATAGTCGTGATATTTAATGTCGCCGGTTATAAAAATATCTGCATTATTTTTTGCTGCTGTATTTATAAGAAAGCTTCCACTACCACCACAGAAAGCTACTTTCCTGACTGGATGATTAATTAGTTTGTTGTGTTTTAGGTGTTGGCATCCAAGTGCATCTTTTATTGTTTTAAGAAACTCGTTTATTGATACCGGCATTGGTAGTTCTCCAATCATTCCAGCCCCAACATCCGGATTATTTATTTGAAGTGGGATAATATCATAGGCAACTTCTTCGTAAGGGTGTGATTTCAACATTGCTTTTACAGCGTTACTTAACTTGTGTTCTGCAATAATACATTCAATTTTAGTTTCAGATTCATAATGAAGTTTGTTAAGTTCTCCAATATATGGGTCAGATCCTTCAAGTGCCCTAAAAGTACCTTTTCCCTCAGTAAGATATGAGCAACTGTCGTAATTACCAATATTTCCTGCGCCGCTGCTAAACAATGATTCCATAACCTTTTGTGTGCTATCGTGGGGACAAAATGTTACTATTTTGTACATTTTTTCTATTCCCGGTTGTAGAATTTTACAGTTTGTTACTCCTAGTCTCTTAGCAAGTACTGAATTAACTCCTCCTGATACATTATCCAGATTTGTGTGTATGGCATATAAAGCAATATCGTTTTTTATGGCTTTTTCAACAATTCGTTCGATAGTATTGCTGCCGGTTAGTTTTTTAAGACCTTTAAAAATTACCGGATGATGAGATATTATAAGGTTGCACTTGTTTGTAATGGCTTCGTTAATAACTTCTTCAGTAACATCAAGACTTATAAGTGCCTTTTCTGTTTCTTTATTTGGAGAACCAATCAGAAGTCCTGAATTGTCATATGTTTCCTGCAATTTTAAGGGAGCTTTTTTTTCCAGTAATGTTATTATTTCATTAAGTACCATATTAATCTATCTTTAAAGTAACAATGTTAGTAAAAATTTGTACTTTAGACAACTTTTTAAAGTTACTGGTACAAAATTACTTTAAAAAAGTAGAAATTGAAAAATGTTTGTTAATCTGGATAGGGGTTGCTAAATGGATTTTTGGAAGTTGTTATTAATTCCGTTTGCCGTACTGTACGGTTTAATTATTAGGTTACGTCACTGGTTGTTCAATATTAATATTCTTAAGTCGAGAGAATATGATATTCCTGTTATTGGTGTAGGTAATTTGTCATTGGGGGGTACCGGTAAAACACCTATGGTTGAATACTTGATTCGGTTATTATCAGAAAACTATAAAACAGCTGTTTTAAGTAGGGGATACGGTAGGAAAACAAAAGGCTACCTTATTGCAGACCAGTATTCAAGCCATAAACAGATTGGTGATGAGCCAGCACAATATCATAATAAATTCAAGAATATTAAAGTTGCTGTTAGCGAAGACAGGCGTTTAGGTATTGAAAATCTTATGCAGGATGATGCGAACCTTGATTTAATCCTTCTTGATGACAGTTATCAGCACAGATATGTAAAACCAGGGTTGAATATTCTTCTAACAGATTTTCATAATTTATATAAAGAAGACTATTTGTTGCCTGCCGGTACATTGAGAGATACGGTGTCAGAAGCAAAAAGAGCAGATATAATAATAGTTACGAAAACATATAAAGTACTTAGTCCTATAACGCGTCGTAGGATAAAGAATATTATTAAACCCAAACCATATCAAAGCTTATACTTTTCTTATTTGAGTTATGATAAATTGTTACCTCTTCCAGGACTAACTAAAACTAAGCTTCCTGGTAATATAAATACAATAATTTTGTTTTGTGGTATAGCCAATTCATATCCGTTACAGGAATATTTAAGGGAAATTTGTAGCGATCTGGTTGTTGTTGATTTTCCGGACCATCATAATTATACTCAGAAAGACCTTAATATTGTTGCTAGTGCATATAATGACTGCTTTACCAGAAAGAAAATAATAGTAACTACTGAAAAAGACGCTATGAGATTGATAAAATCTGAATATATTAGCGAGCTGAAAGACTTACCGGTATTTTATATACCAATTAAAGTAAAGCTTCATGGATTGGATACAAATAATTTTGCAAATCAAGTAACAAAATATGTTAAAGAAAATAAGAGAAACAGTAAATTACATTCTTAGTACAATTGATGTAAAGCCCAAAGTAGGTATAATTCTGGGTAGTGGGCTTGGAGATCTTGCTGATGAAATAGTGGCTGAATTTAAGCTACCATATGATAGTATTCCTAATTTTCCAGTTTCAACAGTACATGGTCATAAAGGTCAGCTTATCTTTGGTAAATTAAATGGTGTTGATGTAGTTGCCATGCAAGGACGGTTTCATTTTTATGAAGGTTATCCCATGGAAGTGGTAACATTTCCTATCAGGGTTCTGAAACTTATTGGTGTTGAAAATTTAATTGTTTCAAATGCCAGTGGTGGTGTGAATCCGGAATTTGAGGTTGGAGATATTATGTTTATTACAGATCATATTAATCTTTTACCAAACCCTTTAATAGGTGAAAATATAGATGAGTTCGGTCCCAGATTTGTTGATATGAGTGAAGCATATGATGAAAATATGTTGCGTACTGCTAAAAAAATTGCCCGTCATTCAGGTTTGATATACAGAACTGGTGTATACGCCGGAGTTTCAGGTCCTACTTATGAAACCCCTGCTGAATATAAGTATATCCATACCCTTGGTGCTGATGCTGTTGGGATGTCGACTGTTCCCGAAGTTATTGTTGCAAGGCATATGGGAATGAAAGTATTTGCAGTTTCGGTAATCTCTGATCTTGGTGTTACTGGTAAGATTATAGAAATATCTCATCAGGAAGTAATAGAGGCTGTTGGCAGAGTAGCTCCTAAAATGGTGAACTTTGTTAAAGATCTGGTAAAAGAAATTTAAAATAATTAAGGATTCTTTGATAATTGGAATTCTGTTTTGATGGACTATTTTGGAAGTCCTCCTGTAATAAACCTACGTTGTTAAAATAATAAGGCTTTTGGATAGTAAAACAATATATTTCGCATCTGATTTTCATTTTGGGATTCCTGATCATAACAGTAGTCTGATTCGTGAACGGAAATTTGTGCAATGGCTCAATATGGCAAAGGAAGATGCTGATGAAATATTTCTGATGGGCGATATATTCGATTTCTGGTTTGAATACCGTACTGTTATCCCAAAAGGTTTTGTAAGGTTACTTGGTAAAATTGCAGAGATAACTGATAGTGGAATACCTGTTCATGTTTTTAGAGGTAATCATGATATTTGGGCTTTTGACTATCTGGAAAAAGAAGCTGGTGTTAAGTTACATCGCGAACCTGAGATAAGAGATTTTGATGGCGTCAGTTTTTATCTGGCTCATGGTGATGGCCTTGGTCCGGGTGATAATGGCTATAAATTTCTAAAAAAGGTTTTTGAATTCAAACCTAATCAATGGCTTTTCAGATGGTTGCACCCCGATTGGGGAACGAGAATGGGGCTCTATTTTTCTCAACGCAGTAGGTTGGCTCATGTTGCTAAAGAGAAAAAATATAATCTGAAATTTGATATTCAGGAGGAGATGCTGTTTGAATATTCCAAAGAAAAATCAAAGGAATTGCCTGATATCAGGTATTTTATATTTGGACACCGCCATGAGCCTGTTATTGAAAAAGTAAGTGATAAAGCTGAAATAGTTATCCTTGGAGATTGGTTGACTCATTTTTCTTATGGTGTTTTTAAGAATGGGAAAATGCTATTGAAAACATTTGAATAATACTCCTTATATATATATATCATCTTTTTTAATAATATGAGGCGTTATTTTAACATCGCTGAAATATTTATGTGTCTTAAATTATGCTTATCAGAATCATACAAAAACATTTTTTACTTTTGCGCCGAATTTTTAGACTATGAGTAACAAGAAAGAGATACAACGACGAAGAACATTTGCTATTATCAGCCATCCGGATGCGGGAAAAACTACCTTAACTGAGAAGCTGTTACTATTTGGTGGAGCTATACAAGTTGCTGGTGCTGTTAAATCCAATAAGATTAAGAAGACTGCGACATCTGATTGGATGGAGATTGAACGCCAGCGTGGTATTAGCGTGGCTACTTCTGTAATGGGGTTTGAATATAAGGATATTAAGATTAATATTCTTGATACTCCCGGGCATCAGGACTTTCAGGAAGATACCTTCCGTACTTTAACTGCTGCTGATAGTGTTGTTGTTGTTATTGATGTTGCTAAAGGCGTTGAGCCACAAACTGAAAAGCTTGTGGAAGTTTGCCGGATGCGCAATACTCCTATTATAGTCTTTATTAATAAGCTCGACAGGCCTGGTAAAGATGCTTTCGAGCTTCTCGATGAAATTGAACAGAAACTTGGTCTTACTGTTACTCCTTTGAGCTGGCCAATTAATATGGGCCCTGCTTTTAAAGGTGTTTATAATATATTTAGTAATTCATTAAATCTCTTTACTCCCGGAAAGCAGGTTGTTGAAGAAGGCATTGAGATAAATGATCTGGATGCTGAAGAGCTGGATGGTTATATTGGTGACGACGCTGACAAGCTAAGGGAAGATGTGGAGCTTGCTCAGGGCGTTTATCCTGATTTTAACAGAGATGATTATCTTAATGGGAAACTGTCTCCTGTATTTTTTGGTAGTGCGCTTAATAATTTTGGTGTTAAAGAATTGCTTGACAACTTTATTGAAATAGCGCCGACACCTATAGGCCGGGATAGTGACCTTAGACATATTGAGCCTGAAGAAGACCTGTTTACGGGTTTTGTGTTTAAGATTCATGCAAATATGGATCCTAATCATCGTGACAGAATTGCCTTTGTTAGGATTGTGTCAGGTACCTTTAAAAGAAATACCAACTATTATCATGTACGACTCGACAGGAGTCTTAAATTCTCAAGTCCTACTGCGTTTATGGCACAGAAGAAATCTGTTGTTGATGAAATGTATCCTGGTGATATTGTTGGCTTGCATGATACTGGTAATTTTAAGATAGGTGATACTCTTACTGAAGGTGAAAACCTTAACTATAAAGGTATTCCAAGCTTCTCACCGGAATTGTTCCAATATGTGGAGAATGCCAATCCAATGAAATCCAAACAGCTGGCAAAGGGAATTGACCAACTAATGGATGAGGGGGTTGCTCAGCTATTTACCGGCAAGCATACCGGTAGAAAGATTATTGGCACTGTAGGAGCTTTGCAGTTTGAAGTAATCCAATACCGTCTTGAACATGAGTATGGTGCAAAGTGTCGCTATGAACCTATTACCTTATATAAAACAGCATGGTTTACCAGTGATAACACAGAACAGCTTGACGATTTCAGAGCAAGGAAGTCTAACCAGATTGCTCTTGATAAAGAAGGACGTGAAGTATTCCTTGCCGATAGTCGCTTTGCTCTTGAAATGGCACAAACAAAATATACAGATATCAAGTTTTTCTTTACTTCTGAGTTTTAACGGAGCATGCACAAAATCTGGGAAGAAAAGTATAAAACTATATATCAAGTATTTTATTAATGAAATAGACAAACTCAGTTAAACAGATTTTGCTCAAGCTGCTTTTTTATTTAAGTTGCAAGCTGGCACCAACGAGGATCGTTTTACTAGTAAGTTAAAAGATGATATTTTAGTTCGTTTGATTCTATCTTGTGTAAAGATGTGCTCTCATTTTTGTAAATACTACTTATATATTGTTTGGTTTCTATTTTAATCAAGACCAGAATTAAATCAGGTCAAGACTAGAATTAAATCAGGTCAAGACCATAATTAAATCAAGTCAAGACTATTTTACAAATTATCGAAGGAAAAAGATTCAAACATTGAGCAAATAAGAACAAAGTCAATAAAAGCAAAAATGAGTTGTGAGTTCGGTCTGTAATACATCAAAAAAGTCAATAGATGTATTAGGTTAGGCTATTAATATTTATTCATTTTCCCAAGAAAACTGGCTTGATCCGTTTTAAGGATTAAAGGCATATGTTTTTTAATAGATCATAAATAGAAAAAAAAAGCTGCTCCATTAGGAACAGCTTTTTTTATTAATAATAGTATGTATTCTTATTTCACCAGCATTTTCTTTGTTACAGATTTGTTTCCGATCTGTACTGTGTAGAAATAAATACCTGATTCATAATCACTCACATTAAGATTAAAAGTATGTCCTAACGCTGAAGTAGTAGCTGTTTCAGTGTAAACAACCTGACCAAGTATATTATTTACTGTTAAGTTAATATCACTCTGACCATCAGCTGTAACAAGAATCTTTGTGTAATCTGCTGCAGGGTTTGGAGTATTCTGATTAACTGTGAAGTCAGCAACCTGATCATTTTCACCAATACCAACAGGCATTGACATAGTGAATCCTTTTGTATAGTAGAAGTTCACCTCTTCCTCAGGAGTAGATGGAGTGATAAATTCAGTAAACATAAATGGGATTTCGCATGTCCATGCATCAGCACCTTCTTGTGCGAATACATATTGTGACATAGATCCGTAGAATGCACTATACCAGTATGTGCTAAGGCTTGTTACGTTAACAACATCTGTATAAACACCATCTTGTGAATCATAACCAACAACAAAAATATTTGGATTTGTATTTGCTTCAGCACCTTCCAGATCAGTATCCAGCCATGAGAAGAAAAGGTAATGTCCATCATATGTTGATGCAGCGTAAGGGCGGTTTTGCATAGTAATATCTCCTATGTCACCTTCCAGCCAGATATTATCATATAGAGCGTTACCATTCCAGTTTTCACCACCATCATTTGAATACAGATGCCATGTAGCCATTGCACCCTGGTTTGGGTACCAGCCATCTTCTGATCCGATAGCAATAATACCAGTGATGTGTGGATTACCCTGACCGTCAACGATGAGGTCTGCAGTAAATCCCATATTGTAATATACTTCATCACGGTCGAAACCACCGCTGTAAATATCAATCTGTTCAAGAATTTCATCTGACCAGTAGTATTTAACAGCTTCCATACCATCAACTCCACCTAATCTAACGTGAATAGGATCGCTCCATGTTTCGCCACCGTCAGTAGTTTTTGTTAATACTGGATGGTAGCTTGTGTAAGGCTGTGGATCACTTGGTGAGTCTGTCATTACAAGGATGTAACCTGTTTGTCCATCAGGAGCAAAAGCGATCTTAGAATCATTGATTGTTTCTTCTGCCTCAAGGAATTCAACCAGGGTTTCTTCATAAATGATATCTCCATCTTCCATTACACCTTTACCAACGATAAGCTCACCAGTGTATACAGAAGAACCTGATGAATAATCACTACTTGGTTCCATGTACCACGCAACATTTTGCTGTGTTAATGTAAAGGCATTAGGAATTAATCGATAAAAACCATCATCTGAACCAATGTTTGTTTGTATTGGTGCTGGAGGATCCGTTTCTGTTAACCCGTTAACCCCATAGGTATAACCACCCCAGCTACCACCATTAGACTGGTCGAGGGTTGGTGCAAAATAAGTTAAAGTAGCATTTGCAGGATCAGTGTTACCTTCTGGATTGATAATAGCACATTGTGGGTAACGTCCAGCAGCTTCTGGATATGTTGGGCCTGTTCCCAGTGGAGTGTATACTTTTACATTGTTGGTAAAGGTAGTACCACCATCTGTTGATACATCATATGCAAGACGACTGTTGCCTTCTATTTCAGTGCCACCTGTCATACGGTGAATAAATACTACACTGTTAAGGTTAGGGTCTGCCCATAAGTAAGTACGTGGATTGCCATAAAGGCCATAGCCATTTCCTGACTGTCCCATTGGAGTAAAAGTAACCATTCTGCCATCTTTCAGCGTCTCTGTTACAGTTTCTGGTTGATTGCTTGTTGTGATGGGTTTTGCATTTTGAGGAGCTTTTTCCATCACTAGCTCCTGTTTTGATGCATGTGTACTCTTCAAAGCACTGATATCTTGTGCTATTGATGAATAGCCAACGCATAGCATCAAAACTACGAAAAATAATTTTTTCATAATTTAGATAAAAATTTGTGATTAAAACTGGACAAATATAGTTATTTTACCAATAGCGTCCTAAACAACTAAAAAAAAGTGAGAAGAACTTTAAGTATCTCAAATTATCTTTGAGGTGTACAACAAAAAATACTTCTCACATGTCAAAGGTAAATTTATTTGCTCAAATAATTTCAAAGTTAGACCGTAGTTCTTTTAAGTCTCTTGTAAAAGAAAAGCAAACCGATAAACATCAAAAAGGCTATAATAGTTGGACGCATTTGGTTTCTATGCTCTTTTGCCAGTTTGCAAAAAGCCAATCAGTTCGCGACATCAGCAATGGATTAAGATCAGCCACAGGAAACCTGAACCATCTAGGAATTCAAAAAGCACCTTCAAAATCAACAATAAGTTATCAAAACAAGAAACGTGATTGGCGTTTGTTTAAGGATTATTACTACAAGTTACTCTCACAATTAGGACAGCAGATGAATGTCAAGCAGACAAAGTTCCGTATAAAATCTAAGATATTCTTATTGGATTCATCAACGATAAGTCTTTGTTTGAGTTTGTTTGACTGGGCGAAATATAAAACAGCAAAAGGTGCAGTAAAAATGCACACATTGCTTGATTACGATGGCAATCTACCTGCATATGTGAACATTACAGATGGAAAAACAGCTGACAATAAAGGAGCATATGACATTCCTCTGCTTGCTAATAGTGTAATAGTTGCAGACAGGTATTATAACGATTTTTCCCTGTTAAATGTTTGGGACAGCAACTCAATATATTTTGTGGTAAGACACAAAGAAAACCTGAAATTTACAACAATAAAAGAAAATGAATTACCCGAGAACAGGCACCAACACGTACTTAAAGACGAAATTATTGAATTTACAGGATTGCAAGCTAAAAAAAAGTACCCTAAAAGACTTAGAAGAGTCGCTATATGGGATGATGAAAACCAACAAGTAATAGAGCTTATTACCAATCAATTTTCTTGGGCAGCAAACACTATTAGTGAACTTTATCGTAGTAGATGGCAGATAGAAATATTCTTCAGGGAAATAAAGCAACTCCTTCACATTAAATCTTTCATCGGAACTAGTGAGAATGCTGTAATGATACAAATATGGACTGCTTTGATAACTATACTTGTCCTAAAATATTTAAAAGCACTAGCCCAATATGGGTGGAGGTTGTCAAATTTGGTTGCGTTTATTAGGTTAAATCTTTTTGTTAAAATTGAATTACAAAAGTGGTTGGATAAACCCTTCGAAGAACCTCCAGAATCATCACAAAATTGCATACAGGGGGTTTTATTTTGAAATTATAGATTTTTCTGGTTGAAACTATTACTTTTAAAGAAGAAATATTCTTAACGAAAATTATTTAGGACAGTATTGTTATTTTACCTGTTTTTGAGGTATTTTTTTTAATTTATAATGGTTCTTTGTTTTATTCTGTAAAGCATTGGTAATGCTGATATTTGGAATTATGATTTTGGACTGTTATTGTTTTTTATTAATGGGATATAATTTTAACAACAATAGAAAAGCTATATTACAAACCTTTCCTTATTATTATTAAATATCTTGAGTATTTGTTTTTAAGGTAAATCAATACAAACAAAAAAGCCACCCTGTTAGAGGTGGCTTTTCTTCTGCATAAAGCAGTATGTATTTTCAAAGTTGCTTATTTAACAAGCATCTTTTTTGTTACAGATTTGTTTCCAACTTCAACAGTGTAGAAATAAATACCAGATTCGTAATTGCTTACGTTAAGGTTAAAAGTATGTCCAATAGCTGATGTTGTAGCAGATTCTGTATAAACAATCTGACCAAGGATATTAGAAACTGTTAAGTTAACAGGATTCTGTCCGTCAGCAGTTACAAGAATTCTTGTGTAATCAACAGCTGGGTTTGGATTGTTCTGATTAACTGAAAAGTCAACCATTTCTGCACTTTCTTCAACACCTACAGGCATCTGTAATGTGAAGTCTTTTACATAGTAGAAGTTCATTTCTGAAGCATCATCGCCAGGTACTGTAAATTCTGTGAATACGAAAGGAATTTCACAATCCCAGACTGTTTCATCACCATTAAGTTCAGCAAATACATATTGTGACATAGATCCGTAGAATGCGCTGTACCAGTATGTTGATAGGTTTGTAACATTGTTTACATCAGTATAGAATTCATCTTCTGAATCGTAACCAACAACAAAGATATTTGGATTAGTGTTATCTTCAGAACCTTCAAGATCAGTATCGATCCATGAGAAGAAAAGATAATGTCCGTCATATGTAGAAGCAGCGTAAGGACGGTTTTGTTGTGTAATTTCACCAATTGTTCCTTCCAAGTATATATTGTCATAAAGAGCTACAGCATCAAATGTTTCTGCACCATCTCTTGAGAAAATGTGCCATGTAGCCATAGTACCTTCGCCAGGATACCATCCGTCTTCAGTACCGATAGCAATAATACCTGTAATGTGAGGGTTACCTTGAGCGTCTACAATGAGGTCAGCCTGGAAGCCTAAGTTATAATATACTTCGTCACGATTAAAACCAGGGCCATAAACGTCAATAGATTCAAGAATTTCGTCTGACCAGTAATATTTAACTGGTTCAAGACCATCAACACCACCTAACTGAACGTGAATAGGATCGCTCCAGGATTCACCACCGTCAGTAGTTTTAAGTAATACCGGGTGATAACTTGTGTAAGGAATAGGATCACTTGGTGAATCAGTCATAATAAGCATATAACCAGTTTGTCCATTAGGAGCAAAAGCTATTTTTGTATCGTTGATTGTTTCTCCTTCTTCAAGGAAACCAAGTAGGCTTTCTTCGTATACAATGTCACCATCAACTACTTCACCTTTACCAACAATAATTTCACCGGTGTATTCTTCAGTTGACATGTCAGTAGATGGTTCAATATACCATGCAATACCTTGTTGTGTTATTGTAAATGCATCAGGAATTAAACGGTAATAACCGTCGCCTGTTGTGAGGTTAGTCTGTGTTGGAGCAGATGGGTCAGTTTCTGTAAGTGCGTTAACACCATAACCATAACCACCCCAGCTACCACCGTTAGACTGGTCCAGAGTAGGAGCAAAATATGCATAATATGCATTTGCAGGATCTGTGTTGCCTTCAGGATTGATAATACCACCTTGTGGGTAACGTGCTGCAGCGTCAGGATATGTAGGACCTGCGCCTAGTGGAGTATAAACTAATACGTTATTTGTAAAAGTTGCACCACCGTCAATTGATACGTCATATGCAAGACGACTGTTACCTTCAATCTCTGTACCACCTGTCATTCTGTGAATGAATGTAACGCTGTTCAGATTTGGGTCTGCCCATACGTATGTACGTGGGTTACTGTAAAAACCATAAGCATTACCTGATTGTCCCATAGCAACAAAGCTTACAATGGCGCCGTCTTTGGTAGTAACAGTCTTTGACTCAGGTTGATCGTCGTTCATAACAGTATTAGCTCCCTGTGGTGCTGGTTCCATTAATAATTCATGCTGTGGGGCTCTGGTGCTTTTTAAAACATGAGTAGCCTGTGATACAGCAGAAAAACCAATACCAATAGCTAAAACTAATAGTAATAATTTTTTCATAATGATAATTTTAATTTAACAAATTGCTTTTAATTTTCGTTTACAGCAACAAATATAATATATTGTGTTGATATTGGTGTCAGGAAATAGAAAAAGTTATTATAAAAATATTTAAAATCCTGATGAATTCCTTTGAAGAATGTCTTTAACTGATTATTATACAGCTATATGTAAACATATATATTGATTTTGTGTTCTTGTATGTTAATCATTAGTTTTTTTGATAATACTGTTAGTTTAGGTGTTTGTTGTAGGTATATACTCTAATTATCGTTTCTTTGTTTATTTATTTAATGTATTAATTCAACTGTTAAATAAAGTAATATTTGCATGAATTAGTTATTTTTGCGGAAATTTAAGATTAAGAATGGAAATTAACGAATTTATGAGAAAAGTTGAAGATGAATTTGAAGATCTTCAACCTAATACACTAGCACCGGATGATCTGTTAAGAGAGAAATTTGTGTGGGATTCAATTAACGCATTGATTTTTTTAGCTCATGTTAATGTTGAATATGATGTTGAAATTACTGCTGATGAATTAATTAAAACAGAAACTGTTCGTGATTTGTATACTCTGGTAGAATCGAAATATAATAGTAAATCATAATATGTCCCTTTTTAAGGTTCCACATATAAGGATATCCGGCATAAGTGGTTGTGTGCCAAAGTCTGAATATAATAATAATGACTATGACTGGCTGAACGAAAAAGAGAGAGCTACTTTAATAAAGACCATTGGTGTTGAAAGAAAGCGGCATGCCAGAAAAGGTACTACTACATCAGATTTATGTCAGAAGGCTGCGGTTAATTTGATGGATGAACTGAAGTGGGATCCGTCAGAGATTGATCTGATTATTTTTGTTTCTCAGTCGCGCGACTATCTGCTGCCGGCAACAGCAGGGATATTACAGGATAAGTTAAATGTGCCTAAATCTTGTATTGCTTTTGATGTTAGCCTTGGTTGCTCTGGTTATATTTATGGTTTATCTATTGCCGCTAGCCTGATGGCTTCCGGTGCCGCGAAAAAGGCTTTATTGTTGACGGGTGATATCAGTACCTTAAATACTTCTTTCAGAGATAAAAGTGCGTTTCCCTTGTTTGGTGATGCGGGTACTGCTACTGCTCTGGAGTTTGATAATATGGCTCCTCCATTGTTGTTTAATCTGCAAACGGATGGTAGCGGTTTTGATGCTATTATTATTCCTGATGGTGGTATACGTCATATGGCTGAAAAGGAAACATCTTTTGAATATGAGAATGTTGATGATGGTATTTTAAGGAACAGATTTAATATCTCTCTGGATGGTATCAAGATATTTAATTTCTCATTGAGAGAAGTGAGGCCTAATATTCTTAAGCTTCTTAAAGATAATGATTTAGCTACTGAGGATATTGACTACTTTGTTTTTCATCAGGCTAATAGACTTATGAATGAAACCATAAGAAAGCAGCTTAAGTTACACGAAAGCAAAGTGCCTTATTCATTGTGGGATTATGGGAATACAAGCTCTGCTTCAATTCCTCTTACAATTATTCACAGTTTGTCAGGAAAGGTTACTAATGATAAGAAACTTGTTGTGATGTCCGGATTTGGTGTTGGACTTTCATGGGGTAGTGTTGTTGCAGAGCTGAATAATATTGTTTGCCCGCCTGTACTGGAGTACGACGATTCGGAATGAGTTTTATTGTTTTAAATTTTATTTCTTATGGCTTTTTGTGATTTAACGGGGAAAAAGATTTTGATTACCGGGGCATCATCGGGTATTGGAAGAGTAACGGCTGTTCATGCTGCAAAGCTGGGGGCTGATGTTATTATAACCGGCAGGAATGAAGACAGACTTTATGAAACTTTTTCTATGCTGGATGGCGATAATCATCAAATGTTTGTTGCTGACTTGCTTGTGGATGATGATGTTGTAAAGCTGGTTAATAATATCCCTCGCATTAATGGTTTGGTTAATAGTGCTGGTATTGTTGGTCCTACTCCTGTTAAATTTATCCGCAAAGAGAATGTGGATAAAATTATGAAGATTAATTTTGAAGTTCCGGTTTTGCTGACAGGCAGAATTTTGTTGCAAAAGAAAATATGTGATAATTCGTCAATTGTGTTTATGTCTACTATTGCCACGCAATATCCTTATTTTGGAGGTGCTCTTTATAATAGTTCAAAAGCTGCGCTTGAAGCTTATTCTAAAACTCTGGCTTTGGAGCTTGTTAAAAGAGGTATAAGATCAAACTGTTTGTCTCCCGGATTGGTTAACACTCCTCTAATTAATGAACCAGTTAGCGATGGGCAGATGGAACTTATTGATGAATCTCTTGGAAGATATCTGAAAAAGTACCCTATGGGAGTGGGTAATCCTGCTGATGTTGCTAATGCTATTGTTTTCTTTCTTTCGGATGAGTCAAGATGGATATCCGGCTCAAATCTTTTAATGGGAGGAGTGTTGCAATAGTTTTAAGTTATAAGTTTTAAGTTATAAGTTATAAGTTGGGGTTGTGTGGGATATTGGACTGTTGTCTCTTTGTTTATTATTCCAGCACTTCGTCAACAAAATAGGGTGGCTTTTTATTCTGAACAGTTTGTATCCTGCTAAGGTAACCACCGATAACGCCCAGACTGAACACTATTATACTTGTTGAGAATAAAATGGTCACAATCATTGATGTATATCCCAGAGGGACATCATAATATATCTTTTGAATAACAAATTTTAATCCCAGTAAAAAGGTTAAAAATGATATGACCATGCCTCCATATACCATTATCTTTAAAGGGATATTAGTGTAATGGTAGGCAAGATTTGCACCAAGTGACAGAAGCTTAAATGCTGAATATCCGGATGAATTGTACTTACGCTTATGATGCTCAACCGTCACAAAATCAATACTGTCGGTATACCACTGCATCACTTCATCAATAAATATAAAGCTAATATTGTGATCAATTATCTTTTTAACAATACACTTTTTCACCAACCTGAACGAAGATCCGTTACCTGATCTTTTCATTAGTACCTGTGATGTTTTTTTTACCCCGCTGCTAAGTGCATTTCTGGCAAAATTGTGCTGCTTTTTAGTGTAAATACCATAAATAATGTCACTATTGGTTTCTTTGTATCTTTCAATAAGCTTTTCTATTTCCTCGGGTGGATTCTGAAGATCATCATCGATTGTAATAATTATATCTCCTTTGGCATATGTAAAACCACAGAGCAAAGCATTATGTTGTCCATAATTTCTGTTAAGTCTGACAGCCTGTATGTTATCAGTATACTTTTCCTTCAATAATTTTATCACTCCCCAACTGTTATCATTGCCTCTGTCTTCAACAAATACAATCTCAAACTTCTGATCGAGCTTATCAAACAATGAGCTAATTCTTTCCGTCAGCTCAACGAGTGTTTGATCACTATTATATACAGGGATTACTATAGAATACATATTTATTCAGTCTTGATATAGGTCACGAAATTACTAAAAATTTTATCACTTCAAGGAGCAACATCAGGCTACATACAAAAATTATGGACCACACCATCTTTGAACCTTAAAGTATGAACATTGAGCTCCCTACTCATGTATCAGATATATCCTCTTTTTACCATCCATCTTTATGTAAAGGGGCTTTTTAAATCTTATATGATTAAAATATTTTCCTTTATCAACAAGGTGTTGTTTTTGTAGTATATCATATTTAATATAACTGTCGAGCAATTCCGGCTGTACGGTAAAATATCCAACGTTCATACTGGTAACATTATGGAAGAAGTGTGATCCCGATGATGCATCCAATGGGAACTCATCATAGCTGGTTTCAACAATAACCCTTGCATTGGATATCATGTGCCACTTCACCGGAATACCAATCC
This sequence comes from Bacteroidales bacterium, assembly GCA_963676635.1. Taxonomy (GTDB): domain Bacteria; phylum Bacteroidota; class Bacteroidia; order Bacteroidales; family F082. The sequence continues at coordinate 1,546,233 of OY781105.1, read as the reverse complement.
ATCTGTCGCGTGTGCCCCATCGGCCCGGACCAATAAGTACGTACTTCCTGCCTTCTTCTATCATCTTGTTGTTAATCAGCTCTATTTCGCGGGCCATCTCTTCTGTCTCGGATTTATTAAACCGGTCTTTGTCAATATAGATAACATCGGTTATGTCGTCAATTAATCCATTGCCCATTCCTTTCTCTGAATACAGTACTACTGAACCATGGTCAATTTCATCCAGATTAATACTACAGCTGTTTCCTGAGCTGATAAGGGGTTTTATCTGCAGAATGTAGAATGATGCTTTACCGTCTTCATCCTTGTTAAGGTCAACGGCATATTCTATTTCAATGGGAGAGCCCATGGCATCTTTCCCTAATTTAAGCACCAGGTCGATTGTCCTGGCAAAGGATATATAGTTGTATTTAAGAATATTGGCAAAGTTTACTATCCTTGGTCCTGGCTTTGATAATCCGGGATAGATAGTATTGCTGTCAGGATTGTAAACAGAAACCAGATGCTTTAGGGTGCCCTGTTTTTCGGCAACACTTATGTCGCATTCCGTTAACCCTGCCAGCTCTCCATCCATCATATTAAGTTCTTCTTTGGCAAGATCCACAGCATAAAACTTTACTTGTGAGTTTTTAAACTGGTCTTTGGTCGAGCTTATCTCTGTGGAAGGATAGCGGGGTGAAAACCTGTATGCTTTGTTACCTTCTACAACATACATACCCAGGCCTACTCCTGCAATGGCAAACCCTTCTTCGGGTTTCATATGTGAGAAGGGATAGAAATTATATGATTGTGCAACGCCGCTGATATGTGGATAGAATAATTTATCATATTTGTTTCCTACTACTTCCTGGATAATAACGGCCATTTTTTCTTCTTCTATCTTAAAGTCAATGGCTCTTACATATCCTTTAGCGGTATTGGAAAATACTGAAGCCATCACCAGCTTGATAGCATTCTCGGCCTGCTTCATGCGGGTATGTATATTTCTGTTGTTGTTTGGTAGAAGATAGGTATCGAATATTCCTGCAAATGGTTGTGACAGGGAGTCTTCAAAAATACCTGATGACCGCACTGCTATTGGCTTCTTAATTGCTCTCAGGACACTGTATAGATCATGACGCAGGTCGTTTGACAGTCGTGCCTTAAGGAATTTCTTCCTGATGGTGTCATAATCCATATTTACCAGATTGGCAGCAACTAGTTTGTTGGTCTTTAAAAATGTTTCAAACTCTTGTGTGCCGATAATAAGTGTTTTTGGTGTTCTTATCTTTACATCGGGTATGTATTTGGAAAATTTGAAATTGTGAATAAGAGCATCGATAAATGCTAATCCTCTCCCTTTTCCTCCCAGCGATCCTCCCGCAAGGGTGTATATGTTTTCTTCACTTATTTCTTTGTCGCGTTTATACGGGATAACGCTGCCGGCTTCGCTTTCATTTCTGTTGGCCTTTAGCATTTTCAGTAGCTCACGCCTTAACTGATCGGAATTTGTGTAATCATCAACTTTCTTTGCATTGATTATATTCGCTGCTTTTATCTCTCCCCGGGCCATCAGCCACATGGAGAAATGATCGCGACTGGCATGGAAGAGGAGTGATGATTCGGGGATTTTTTTTAACAGCGACTCAAAATCTCTCATATTTGAGGCTACTGCTATTATATTCTCATTTTCATCTTTGAAGGTGAAATCGCCAAAGCCCAGATAATTGGTTATGAAGTCTTCAAAATCATGATATAATGTGTCGCTGTGCTTGTGTATAAACAGTGAGTCGTATTCTTCTGCAATAGCGTAGTAGGAGCTGTCTGACGACTGTAGTATTGATGGTATATTTTCTGATATGGATCTTGTGTATTCAAGTAGTTCAATGCCTGCATTTTCATTGAATACACCGTCTTTTTCAAATTTAATGTCTGTAATCAAACATGTCAGGTAATCCTTATATTTTTTTATTACTTCAACAGCCTGTTCATAATTAACAGCATGTATTATCTTAGGGCGGGCTCTCATTCGTAGTACCTTGTAAAGCTCATCGGTGCTAACATCGTCAATTATTCGTTTTGTTTGCTCCATTAATACCTTATACAGGAAGGTTAAATACCTGCTATAATATACAGGTGAGTCTTCAACAAGTAATATAACCCTTACGTTTCCCAGCTGTGTGTCGTTCTCTGCATTTATTTTATCTTCCAGAAGTTTAATCATGGAGAAGAATATGTTTGAGTCTCCGTTCCATGTAAACATATTGTCGATGTAGCTTATGTCTGTTTTGTTTTCAATAAAATACTGACTGTCGGCGCTGTTGTTAAGCAGGAGGTAAACAGGGATGTATGGAAACTTATGCTTAATTTGCTTTAGCACTTTTAAAGGCCCTTGCTTGTCGACTCCCACCATATATATAATGAGTTCAAAATGTTTGTTTTTCAACAGATCCAGTGCCTGGTTTACATTTGATGCCCCTGTAATACGCGGAAAGCTTGTGAGGTTTAACTGACCGTACTGCCCTAGCATGTGCTCTGAGAATCGTCCTTCGCTTTCAATGGAATAGGCGTCGTACAGACTGGAAATCAGTAGTATTTCTTTAACTTTAAAGGGCATAAGATCGTGATAGATGTCACGATTGTATGTGTATTTATTTAAGAAACGTTGTAATAACCGTCTGCTTACAGGCCTGTTTAAATTATTGTCTTTTTTTGATTCGGTTTTCTTTTGTCTGTCGGATTTGTTGAGGTGGTCAATGATTATTGAGCCAATCTTGTTTATTACATTTTCATTATTTTCAAGACTATAATTGATAAATTTAGCACAGTGGTTCCTTGATGATATCTGGATAATTGCTTTGTTTCCATAAATAGTGTTAACAGTGCTGTCGTAACACAGATCTTTATTCATAAATCCTGCTGAGATAAAATCATCACTGTTATATACTATCCTGATACCTATTCCCCAGTCATCTGTATATATTGATACTGTGTCAGTAATCTCTTGCAAACTAAGTTTCAGTGTATTGTTTTTCTCAACAATGCTGCTTATCGTATTTATAATTTCCAGCGGTTTTTTACTATCGCTGTGTTTATTAGTTCCCATTAACCGAATATTACAAGTTGCTCAATGCAGCAAATATACAGTTATCAATAATGTTATCACAGAAATAAAGGGATTATTATAAGAAAATACATTTAATAGTTTGTAGCCCAAAGCAAAATAAGCAACATATTAAATTCATTGTTATGGAAGGAAAGGGAGGTAATAAGTTATGAATTTTAAGTGTAGAGTTTTTAGTTATCAAAATAATTAACACTTTTGCAGAATATTTCATTAACAGGCTATGGCTAATTCAAATTTTGTTGATCACGTAAGAATTTTTTGTCGTTCGGGTAATGGAGGTCCGGGCTCAGCACACTTCCGTAAGGAGAAATATTTGCCAAAAGGTGGCCCTGATGGTGGTGATGGTGGTAAAGGTGGTGATATTATTATGATGGGGAATTCAAATATGTGGACATTACTTCATCTTCGTTATACGCGACATCTGTATGCAGAGAATGGTGAAGGAGGAGGCCGCCAGAGGAGTACGGGTGCATCCGGAAAGGATATTATTATTGAAGTGCCACTGGGTACTATTGCCAAAGATGCTGAAACGGGTTTTGTGATTGGGGAAATTACTGAGCATGGAGAACAGAAAATTATGCTTAAAGGAGGCAGGGGAGGTCTGGGAAATGATCATTTTAAGACGGCTACTAACCAGGCACCTAAATATGCTCAGCCTGGTGAGGAGGGTGTTGAGAAGGCTATTGTTTTTGAGTTAAAGATTTTAGCAGATGTGGGGCTGGTTGGTTTTCCTAATGCGGGCAAATCAACGCTTCTGAGTGTTGTGTCGGCTGCAAAGCCTGAGATAGCAGATTATCCTTTTACAACTCTGCGTCCTAACCTGGGTATTGTTGCTTACCGCGATAACCAGTCGTTTGTAATGGCTGATATTCCGGGGATTATCGAGGGTGCTCATGAGGGAAAAGGATTAGGACTGCGATTCCTACGGCATATTGAAAGGAACTCTATACTGTTGTTTATGGTTCCCGCTGACAGCGATGATATATCCGGGGAATACCATGTGCTGTTAAATGAGCTTGAGAAGTATAATCCCGAGTTGCTGGATAAAGAAAGGATTTTGGCAATATCAAAATCCGATATGCTGGATGAGGAGCTTATTAGTGAAATAGAAGAGACGCTTCCTGCAGGGATAGTTCATGTTTTTATTTCCTCGGTGGCGAATATTGGTATTACTAAGCTTAAAGACCTTATTTGGAGGGCTATGTCTTAAGTTTAAGGTTTAAGGTTGAAGTTTTTTTGGTTTAGTCGAGTTCAATAATGTTGTTTTTAATAGCAAACTTAACAAGATCCACAGTAGTTTTCAAACCTATCTTTTTCATAATATTGTTTTTATGAGTCTCCACAGTACGTACGCTGATAAACAGTTTCGAGGCTATAGTTCTGTTGGAATAACCCTCAGCGAATAGTTTAAACACCTCCATTTCCCTGGCCGACAGATCACGTTGTCTGTCTTCCTTAGCGCTTGTGTCAATATCCTTGTCGGCAAGATAACTGCTTAACAGTATATTAGTAATTGTTTTGGCATAAAACTCATAACCATTTCTAAGAGTGTAAATTGCTTCAATAATTTCAGATCTGTTAGTGTCGTTACCCAAATGGCCTTTGGCGCCGGCTTTGATCATTTTAAGCACTTGTTTTTCATCATGATACAATGAAAGTACCAACACTTTTACCTTTGGAAAAGCATTAGTAACCCTTTTAATATCCTCCACATGCTTATCGTTTGCTGTGTGAAAAACAGCAATAAGCACATTTGGCACAAAACTTCTGTCGCTATTCACAAACTCATCGAATGAATTACAAGTGCATTCTATTTCAATATCATCAATATCGGCCAGTAAAGCAGTAAATGCATCACAAAGCACCGGATTTTCTTCGATAATTGAAACTTTAATCATTCTGTAATGTAGTTTGAAAAGTACGACGGCGAAAATACAAAATGTAAGTTATACTTTTAGAAAATTAAGAAGATTTTGGAAATGGGACTTGAGGGATAGGTGAAATAATATTGGATTTTTATGAATAGCGCGAGTCTCCTGGCTTGTGTTATAACAATTTCTGAACAGGATTTAAGGATTTTAGGATTGACAGGGTTCATTGTTGTATAGGTGGTTGAAGTGTAAGCTAATCTTTGTGATTTTTCGCTCTGTCGCAAAGTCTCAAAGTTACTCCCCACTGAGTGTAATTTCATCCGCCTTGGCGGAAGACACGTGCAACTACGCTCGCCTATCAAAAAAACAATTAGAAAAGTTATTATGCAGAATTTTATTTGCAGTATTTGGGTGTAGTTTCAAATTACACCCAGAGGGGAGTTTTACTTAATTTATGTTGTTCTATTTGTGTCATCCTGTATTCTTTTTTGTCTGAATCAGGATTTTCCTGATTTAAGGATTTCCTGATTACTTTGTTTGATGTATTTGGGGTTGTATATTTTTTTAAACTGTAAACTTTTGCCACCAAAATTGATTAGCAAGCCAATAGGCTTATCGTAGGCCACAACATAGTTTTTAGCTTGCGCCAGGTGCACATCTTCTAAGTTGATGAGTGCTTTTAGTTCGACAATTACCAAATCTTCCACCACAAAATCAGCGCGTCTTGTGCCTACTTCAATATCTTCATAGTAAATGGCATGTTCTTGTTCTCTGGCAAAAGAAATACCTGCATGCTCCAATTCAATAGCCAAACATCTCTGGTAAATGACTTCCTGAAATCCATTGCCCAGGGTATTATGTACTTTCATTGCACAACCATTTATTTTGTATGTCAGTTCATCGAAGGTTATAAACAATTATTTTTTTTCATCCTGTTAATATAAAATCTTGTACATCTTACTATTCTGTATTCTTTTTTGTCTGAATCAGGATTTTCCTGATTTAAGGATTTCCTGATTACTTTGTTTGGTGTATTTGGGGTTGTATATTTTTTTAAACTGTAAACTTTTGCCACCAAAATTGATTAGCAAGCCAATAGGCTTATCGTAGGCCACAGCATAGTTTTTAGCTTGCGCCAGGTGCACATCTTCTAAGTTGATGAGTGCTTTTAGTTCGATAATTACCAAATCTTCCACCACAAAATCAGCGCGTCTTGTGCCTACTTCAATATCTTCATAGTAAATGGCATGTTCTTGTTCTCTGGCAAAAGAAATAACTGCATGCTCCAATTCAATAGCCAAACATCTCTGGTAAATGACTTCCTGAAATCCATTGCCCAGGGTATTATGTACTTTCATTGCACAACCATTTATTTTGTATGTCAGTTCATCTAAGGTCAAAAACAATTATTTTTTTTCATCCTGTTAATATAAAATCTTGTACATCTTACTATCCTGTACACTATTATTTTTTCAAATCCTGTTCATCCTGTCATCCTGTATTCTTTTTTGTCTGAATCAGGATTTTCCTGATTTAAGGATTTCCTGATTACTTTGTTTGGTGTATTTGGGGTTGTATATTTTTTTAAACTGTAAACTTTTGCCACCAAAATTGATTAGCTAGCCAATAGGCTTATCGTAGGCTACAACATAGTTTTTAGCTTGCGCCAGGTGCACATCTTCTAAGTTGATGAGTGCTTTTAGTTCGACAATTACCAAATCTTCCACCACAAAATCAGCGCGTCTTGTGCCTACTTCAATATCTTCATAGTAAATGGCATGTTCTTGTTCTCTGGCAAAAGAAATACCTGCATGCTCCAATTCAATAGCCAAACATCTCTGGTAAATGACTTCCTGAAATCCATTGCCCAGGGTATTATGTACTTTCATTGCACAACCATTTATTTTGTATGTCAGTTCATCTAAGGTCATAAACAATTATTTTTTTTCCATCCTGTTAATATAAAATCTTGTACATCTTACTATCCTGTACACTATTATTTTTTCAAATCCTGTTCATCCTGTCATCCTGTATTCTTTTTTGTCTGAATCAGGATTTTCCTGATTTAAGGATTTCCTGATTACTTTGTTTGATGTATTTGGGGTTGTATATTTTTTTAAACTGTAAACTTTTGCCACCAAAATTGATTAGCAAGCCAATAGGCTTATCGTAGGCCACAACATAGTTTTTAGCTTGCGTCAGGTGCACATCTTCTAAGTTGATGAGTGCTTTTAGTTCGACAATTACCAAATCTTCCACCACAAAATCAACGCGTCTTGTGCCTACTTCAATATCTTCATAGTAAATGGCATGTTCTTGTTCTCTGGCAAAAGAAATACCTGCATGCTCCAATTCAATAGCCAAACATCTCTGGTAAATGACTTACTGAAATCCATTGCCCAGGGTATTATGTACTTTCATTGCACAACCATTTATTTTGTAAGTCAGTTCATCTAAGGTCATAAACAATTATTTTTTTCCATCCTGTTAATATAAAATCTTGTACATCTTACTATCCTGTACACTATTATTTTTTCAAATCCTGTTCATCCTGTCATCCTGTAAATCCTGATTCAGACAATTTTTTCATTAACCCCCACTGAGCGTAGTCTCATCCGCCGTGGCGGAAGACACGTGCAACTACGTTCGCCTATCAAAAATACAATTAGAACAGTTATTATGCAGAATAATATTTACAATATCTGGGTATAGTAGCAACCTGCACTCACTTCTGTTTCACTTCATCCACAGCTCCGCCCCCTCAGTCACATGCAATTCGTACAACACCCTGCTAATAAGCCCTATACCAAAACAAAAAAAAGCAATAAATTACCTCAATTACTACTCAAAATATGTGTGATAGTATCTTAGCAAGTCCAGTTTTTTTAGTTTCAATAATTAATGAGTTTCAAATATATAAATAATATTTATATGAATGGTGTATGGAGGGACAAGGGAACCGCCTGAGGCGGTCAGGCAGGGACAAGGTGACAAGGTGAAAAATATGCGCAGCTCACCATCCGCCGGTGGGCGGACACGGCTCACTATTCATCCGACTGAGTCGGACACGGCCACCATTCACTACTCACCACATAACAGGGCAGGGGAGAGGGATGGAGTTTGTGTTGGTGGTGACTTGATTTTTATTCGTCGGAGGTGTTAAACCAAAAATGCTGTACTTAATACGACAAAGGTACCATCTAAGATGCTGTAATCGTGCACAAATATTATTGTGAGTCCAATGCTATTCATAGCCAAATAATCTCTGTTTTCAGACATAGCTTAACTTTTTTTTCAATACGTCAAAGAACAATTTTAAATCCTGTGGATTTGCGGACTTCTCCCTCTACTACAGCCTCCATTCTTATACAAATCCATACAAACAAGACTTAAAGTACGATTTAATCATCTAGGAGCGTTAAGTGTGCTCGTCTATGCCACAGGACTCATAATCCCTCAGGTAGCAAGGCATAGTAAATAAACAGCGAATTCTCTTTCTTAAGCATCTTGTAATCTTATTGCGTAAGTTCGATGGAATCATTGCTGATCCCATCGGATCTTCTCCGGGATAGTAGTGCCCAATCAAAGCAGACTCAGAACCAACTGTAGAGCTTACAGAAGATTTCATGCTGTTTGTTAATACTTTAGCAACGAAAGAGCCTGCAGTGAATACTGTGATTATCAAAAAAAGTACTGGTTGCATAATTGAGTATTGTTTGTTTTATTAGGTTAATGCTAAGATTAAGCATGCAAATATACGTAATTTTTTGATTAAAAATACATAATCTAATAGGATTATTCAACATAGTCCAACGTTATCCATCGTTTTATAAATCATTGTGAGAAAGCGATTACTCATCAAATAACTTACGTCAATTATCATCTATCTTAAGTTAATCTATTTATGTAGGGTTATGTAAACACCAATTAGAAAAAATCAATTAATAAATATCACAAATGAGAGCAATCATTACCGCAAGTGATAATGATCAACTACACAGGTGAAAATGAGTAACGACATTAGTGATAATGATTGGTGGGACAAGTGATTGTCTATTTCAACTTAAAAGTATACCAGTACTTCAATTCAAAAGTATACCATTTGATTTAAGATAGACAGGTATTTTATGCAGTTAGCAGACTGGAGAGACTTAAGGGACTGAAGGGACTTGAGGGACTGGCCCCTCCTCCGCCAAGGCTTCGGCGGGCAAGGAGGGACTTGGAGACCAGGAGACCAGGAGAAAACTGCAGAGAAAGCCTGACGTTGAACAGATTAATTAATAGTTACGCGCTTTTTCAGGACGTTAGGGGGGCTGAACAGATGTTTAGAGTCGTTTGACCAAAAAGATAAACCCAAACTTTTCCTTATGTTTAGCAGGTATTTTCTGGATAAGGATGGGAATGAGATAGCTTTGAGTACTATCAAGACTGAATATAACAAGCAAACAGATGATGCTTTGAGATTGTTGGCTGCTGATATAAAAAAGGTCGCTGAAGATCTAGAGGAGACAATGGGTTTTTAGGGTCGAAAATCCGACTTTAGTACGTGGTGAAAATTGGTGATAAATTCCGGCATAAAATCCGGTAATTTTTGGTCAAAAGTGCAGAAAGTGCAGACTTTTTCTTCCTATACTATATATATTTATATATTTTTTTATTATTTGAAAAATAATAAACATAGTAGAGGTATAAAGTCTGCACTCTTTGCACAAGTATCACAGTCATAGCGAAATAATGGTGTAAACCTGTCAAAAAAGTCTGCACTTTCTTTGCACTTTTTCTAAAAAGTCTGCACTTTTTGATATATACATAGCGTATATATATGATATTATAATGAATGCATACAGTGAAGAAAACAAAGTTATAAGCCCGTAAAGCAGGTCAAAAAGCACTTTTTTTTTTGATAGATTTGAAATTTTTCATTTCAGGGTCAAAAATTAAGAGAGTTTAAACGGAAAACAGTACAATAACGTTAAAAAATGCAGACTTTTGGTCAAAAAGTGAAAAGAAAGAGCAAAGAAAGTGCAGACTTTTTCACTTCATTTTAGCAGTCATTTTACTAGTCATTTCAGCAGTATTTTCACCAATATTTTGAGTGCCCTAATTTGTTAAAAAATGCCATAAAATCACAAGCGCATGGAGCAATCATTGGAAGCGCTTTGGTTAGTCGTTTTATGCTCATCCGTAACCCAATTCATGAGCACGCACGACTTGTCCGATGAGCTTGTATTCTTAGTCGATAAGCTTGTTTATTGAGAAATTGTTTTACTCAAAAAATATCATCATTATAAAAAGTAATTGTAAAAACAGCACCATTACTTTGAAACTTTTTCGTATATTTACAGCTTAAAATCCAGGAAGATTAACCATAAACTCACTAAGTTTTTGTTAAGTCCGGACAAGCTTTTTAGTAGCAGAAGACTGATTCTGATAGCAGCATAACTCTTTGGTATGCTACTTTTTAGTACTTATGCTAAAGGTAGTCCGATTATTCCGGAAGCTAAAATATTGACTATAATTATTACAAATGAATGAATACAGATGGTTTGCATTGGCAGACCGGATCATAAACAGGTTACATAAGCGCATTTTTGAGGCATATGTTGTGTTATGTTTTCTGGGGATAGCTTATAAGTGTTTCCTGATGCAGAGACTATATTCAGCTTCTATTGTTCTATGTCATTTAAATAAGATTAATGTTACAAATCCAGATAAATATCTGGAATACATGAAATTAAAACCTCCGTAAGTGTGTGTAATGCAATGATATTCTATCTTATAACGCGAAGAAACGCAGTAATCTATAAATATTGTTTGTGATATTTCAAAATTCGAAACCAGACATTTGTACATAGAAATACAGTCTTACTTTTATTAAATTCGTTACTCTTTCGATGATGCATCATACACCTGATGTGTAGATGAGAGAGGTGTAGTCTGAATGATTATACTCAGTCTGTAATTGTAATTTTGTTGCATGGTGAGCAATAGTTCAGGTTGGTAATTACCCTGTCGCCGAAAGCACTTGTGATACAAAAATTATCACTTGTTCTGGCACCCCTTATCACAGGTGATACCAACTGTTATCACAAGTGAAAAGGAGTAATATCACTTGTGGTAAGTGTTGGTGACACTTGTGGTAATTGGGAGTAAGGATTTACAAGAAGACAGGATTTTGCAAGGGAATGAAAATGCGACTGGGAGCCATGGAGACTTTGCGACATGTGGATTTGAGGACTGAAGAGACTTTGAGATTTGGAGGTATCTTGATGATTTTTTAATTTATTTATGGGGAATCGATAAATTCGCTTATGCTTTTTTTGCTCAAAGCCGCAAGGTAATCACCCACCCCTATCTCCTGCGCCAAGGCTACGGCGATTAAAAAAAGGACTGGGATACTGGTGGATTGCTGATGTTCTGGTATTTTTCTGGCATCAACCAACCTTAAGGATGGTTTTGTGGGTAATATTTTAAAACCTGCCAGGTTCCTGAATTTCAAACAACCCACCCTGCCGAATATTCTTACGAAGAACGATCTTCATGATTAACACGGTACTGCGCGGTGGCCATGTCAAAAACGGCGAGCAGAGTTGTGGGGTTTATCTCACTGCAGCTAATGTACTTTACATTCAATCTTTCTCTTTTAATCTACGTTCAGCGATGGTTTTTCATAAATTATTCGCAATGCAAAACCCACAAAAAACAAAAGAAAATGCCGTCATTGCGAGGCGATTGCATTGTTAAAACTTATCACAAAAGTCAAGTTGCCGAAGTAATCTGTTAGACAAAACCGGGACTGCCTTTCTCCCAACATATTGCCACGCGGCATAAAATCATGTCGTTGAATTATAAGTATACGTTAAGCCGCTCGCAATGACGACCCTGGGTTTGGTTTATGGTGGGTTTTTCTTAAATTATTCACAACGCAAAACCCACAAAAACAGAAAAAAATGTCGTCATTGCGAGGCGATTGCATTGTTAAAACTTATCACAAAAGTTTAGTTGCCGAAGCAATCTGTTAGACAAAACCGGAACTGCCATTCTCCCAACAGATTGCCACGCGGCATAAAATCACGTCGTTGAAATATAAATATACCTTAAGCCGCTCGCAATGACGACGTTGGGGTTCGTTTATGGTGGGTTTTTCTTAAATTATTCGCAACGCAAAGCCCACAAAAACAGGCCAGGCTTTCAGCCTTAATACGTACTTCGACATGGTCATAGGGCTTCCGCCCTATGCTATTACAGGACGCCCTTTCAGGGCTACGAAGTTGAAAGGTTGAAAAGTTGAAAGGTTGAAAAGTTCGGAAGAATTTCATGATGACACAGTTAATTGAACAGGTCACCTATACCATAAAGAATCCTGTTAATCCTATAATCCTTAAATCCTGATTCAGACAATAAAAATGCGACTTTGCAAAGGGGGATGGCGATGGGATTTAAATATTCAGGAATCAGTCACAATTTCAATTATCACCCACAAAACAACCCTTAAGGGTTTGTTGATGCCAGAAGAAACCCAGAATATCAGAAATACACCAGTAACCCTGCTCTTTAGGGCTGGGTGATTGTAAGGCGGCTTTGAGCAAAAGCAGCTGGGTGCTTTTATATTTGGGGTTTCTTATCGCTACCTGATCCTCAGGAGATCCCTCCTCCTTCGTCGTTCGGCATGACGGCCTTTTTTTTTATTTTATGTGACAGAATCACTCATTAGGGTTTTTGAATTTCAGGAACCTGTCAGATTTTAAATCATCACCCACAAAACAACCCTTAAGGGTTTGTTAATGCCAGAAGAAACCCAGAATATCAGAAATACACCAGTAACCCAGTCCTTTTTTTAACCGCCATTGACCGCCATAGCCTTGGCGAAGGAGGTCGTATCAGCCTTAGGCTGAGCAGGAGATAGGGGTGGGTGATTGCAAGGTGGCTTTAACTTTTTTTTGATAGACGAGCGTAGTTTCAAACTACGCTCAGTGGGGTTTATCTCACTTTAGCTAATGTACTTTACATTCAATCTTTTTCTTTTAATCTACATTCAGCGATGGTTTTTCTAAAATTAGTTGCAATGCAAAGCCCACAAAAAACAAAAAAAATCCTGTCAATCCTATAATCCTAAAAATCCTGATTCAGACAATAAAAATGTGACTTTGCAAGGGAGAGTAGCAATGGGATTTTAAATATTCAGGAATCAGTCACAATTTCAATTATCACCCACAAAACAACCCTTAAGGGTTTGTTGATGCCAGAAGAAACCCAAAATATCAGCAATACACCAGTAACCCTGCTCTTTAGGGCTGGGTGATTGTAATGCGGCTTTGAGCAAAAGCAGCTGGGTGCTTTTATATTTGGGGTTTCTTATCGCTACCTGATCCTCAGGAGATCCCTCCTCCTTCGTCGTTCGGCATGAACTGTGCTAAAAAGCAAGATTTTTTTGATAATTTTTTTCATAACTTGATAAATTAGATCCAATCGCAAAAGCTTGCCTAAGTAATTTGTTAGCAATTGCAATTTTTATTACTCTTTCAGGTTTACCTTTTAACTTGAGTCTATCATACATTTGTTTGCATTGTAAATTCCTTGTCTTGGCTGTCCAGGAGCATATATATAGTAGTTTCCTAAGGTGCCTGTTACCCATTTTGGTGATATGGCCTTTACCCTTGATGCTAGAGCCTGACTCAAATATTCTGGGAGCTAATCCGACATATGATGCGAACTTTTTAACATCATCAAACTTGTTAAAGTTATTGGTAATTGCAATAAACATCAATGCAGTTTTTGGCCCAATGCCTGGTATTGACCTTAATGCATCATATGTTTGTTTGTAATGTTGTTCAACAATTTCCAGCATATGATCTTCAAGCTTTTTGATCTTTCTTTCAATAATTTTAATTAAAGCTCTTAGTTCTTTTGCGATCAGTTTGTCAATATTGGGAACAACAGAAAATGCTTCTAATTGATTACTTATCATTGTTCTTTGCTTAAGCAATAACTCTATGGCAGTATTAGCCTGGACTAAAGCATTAATATTATCTTCATTAGGTTCCCATATATCAGGCCTTTCAGACTGTCCATAAAGAGCTATCATTTTTGCATCCTTTTTATCAGTCTTTGCCTTAACCATTCTCATCCTCACAAAGTGCTTTATCTGTAGAGGATTAACCACAGACACATCAATTCTTTTACTATGCAAATATGTGGCAAGTTGGAGATAATAGGGTCCAGTAGCTTCCATCACGCAATGATCCTGTTGATTAATGATTGACAGAAAAGATTTAAATCCTTTCATGCTGTTTTTAAACTTACAATGAGTGAAAACGTCATCTTTTTCTTGAAAACTTACATCAAAACTTGATTTTGATATGTCAATTCCTATAACTTTGCTCATAACACAATTTTTTGATCGGAAGGAAAAACTACTGGAACTTATCAATCCTAAATACAGGCTTTTTGCCTAATGAACTGTCCAAGTTTTAGTAGAAGGAGAAAGGGGCTAGCATGCCGAACTGGTTTTAATACCGAATGACAGGTAATAGTCTTATTCTTTCTCCATTCCTTCTGATTGTTAATATTAATTTATCAACTTAAAAATAATACTAAAAATATTTTATTTGCAAACATAGGATGACAGCCTTTTTTTTTATTTTATTTGACAGAACCACTCATTAGGGATTTTAAATATTCAGGAACCAGTCACAATTTCAATCATCACCCACAAAACAACCCTTAAGGGTTTGTTAATGCCAGAAGAAACCCAGAATATCAGCAATACACCAGTAACCCAGTCCTTTAGGGGTGGGTGATTGCAAGGTGGCTTTAACTTTTTTTTGATAGACGAGCGTAGTTTCACGTGTCTGCCTAAGGATGAAACTACGCTCAGTGGGGTTTATCTCACTTTAGCTAATGTACTTTACATTCAATCTTTTTCTTTTAATCTACATTCAGCGATGGTTTTTCTAAAATTAGTTGCAATGCAAAGCCCACAAAAAACAAAAAAAATCCTGTCAATCCTATAATCCTAAAAATCCTGATTCAGACAATAAAAATGCGACTTTGCAAAGGGGGATGGCGATGGGATTTTAAATATTCAGGAATCAGTCACAATTTCAATTATCACCCACAAAACAACCCTTAAGGGTTTGTTGATGCCAGAAGAAACCCAGAATATCCGCAATACACCAGTAACCCTGCTCTTTAGGGCTGGGTGATTGTAAGGCGGCTTTGAGCAAAAGCACCTGGGTGCTTTTATATTTGGGGTTTCTTATCGCTACCTGATCCTCAGGAGATCCCTCCTCCTTCGTCGTTCGGCATGACGGCCTTTTTTTTATTTTATGTGACAGAATCACTCATTAGGGTTTTTGAATTTCAGGAACCTGTCAGATTTTAAATCATCACCCACAAAACAACCCTTAAGGGTTTGTTGATGCCAGAAGAAACCCAAAATATCAGCAATACACCAGTAACCCAGTCCTTTAGGGGTGGGTGATTGCAAGGCGGCTTTAACTTTTTTTTGATATGCGAGCGTAGTTTCAAACTACGCTCAGTGGGGTTTATCTCACTGCAGCTAATGTACTTTACATTCAATCTTTCTCATTTAATCTACGTTCAGCGATGGTTTTTCTTAATTATTCGCAATGTAAAACCCACAAAAAGCAAAAAAAATGCCGTCATTGCGAGGCGATTGCATTGTTAAAACTTATCACAAAAGTTAAGTTGCCGAAGCAATCTGTTAGACAAAACCGGAACTGCCTTTCTCCCAACAGATTGCCACGCGGCATAAAATCACGTCGTTGAAATATAAGTATAAGTTAAGCCGCTCGCAATGACGACGTTGGGGTTGGTTTATGGTGGGTTTTTCTTAAATTATTCGCAACGCAAAATCCACAAAAACAGGCCAGGCTTTCAGCCTTAATACGTACTTCGCCATGGTCATAGGGCTTCCGCCCTATGCTATTACAGGACGCCCTTTCAGGGCTACGAAGTTGAAAGGTTGAAAAGTTGAAAGGTTGAAAAGTTCGGAAGAATTTCATGATGACACAGTTAATTGAACAGGTTACCTATACCACAAAAAATCCTGTTAATCCTATAATCCTTAAATCCTGTTCAGAAATTGTTATAGCACTAGTTGGGGGACTCGCACTAGTTGTGTTTTGATTCCTCATCCAGTATTTATTCATGGGAAATCAAACTTCCATTTTCGGATAATTGCAAGTTAATTTTTTACAATAACGGATATGTTACCGACTGAAATCTGTGTGAATTAAATAGATGTTAATCGTGTGAGCTGTGTAAATTGTAGATAAATAGGTAGTTGTGTGCGTTTGGTATGTGATTTGAATAAGGCGATTATCAATGTTTTGTTATGCCGGAGTATTTAAATCCTAATCCAATTTTAAGGAATACCGTACATTATTACTGGTCTGATAAGATGATGGATACCGTATGTAGAAAACTTCCTGATGCCAGCTTATGTATTGTCTTTAATTTTGGCGATCCTGTTGTAGTATCAACAAAAGATGTTGATTCAAAAGTAATTGATGGGCATTTCTTACTCGGACCGCAGTCGCAATACTCCACAATTAATTTTAAAAATTCAAAAATATTCGGGGTGAAATTTCAGCAAAAAGGTGCCGCTAATTTCATTAAAGAATCGTTGATTGATTATAAAAATAATGTTGTTCCTCTGGTTGAGACTCCCGTGGCTGAATTAGCATCTCTTGTATCAGGATTGAAGGATACTGACAAAATTATTGATTTTAAAAAGCTACTGGACTATTACTTGCTGGTGAATGTAGATATGATACAGGGTGCTTCCGGTATTTTTAGGAAAGCCTGCGATTTAATGACTAATTGCGATGTAAAAAATATTAAGCAGGTTTGCGATAAATGTAACTGCAGTAATAAGCACCTGATTTCTCTTTTTTCGTACCGAACCGGATTGTCGCCGGGGCTTGTGCTTAGAATCAATAAATTTCTTAAAGTTATTGAAATGATTAATGCCAAAAAAGTACCCGGATGGCCTCAAATTGCTCTCGACTGTGGGTACTATGATCAGGCACACCTAATTAATGAATTTAAAAAGTTTAGCGGAATATCGCCGCAAATGTATCTCGACAATGAAAATGCAAAGGGCACTAATGTTTTGGCTGTGCATTAATTATCAAGCAACAGCAACAAATTAACCAATATTTTTTAATGATGCCCGCCCAATGACTTTCCGGTGCTTAAGGTTGATAGTAGTTGTGCCCTTTTTGTAAGCTTCGTGAGGTAAAATATTTCCAATACTTCGGTTTAATAGTATCTAATTTTGATTATGAATTATCAGTGGTAGTTCATTCGTTCGTATATTGCAGATAACCAGTGAAATACCAGTGATTTTAATATAGCTTATTAATTGAATAAAATAATTAAAAATTAAAATACTAATAAACACCTTAAAACCATGAGAACATTTACTAAAATATTTTCATTACTAATTGCATTGATATTGTTTGGAAGTAGCAATATATATGCACAACACTTTACTGACCCTAACGGCGATCCAGGTGCCCCTCTGTTGGAAGTCTGGATTTATGGCGCCACAGTTGATGGTACAGCCTTAGCGGACGGAGACGAGATAGCCGCATATGACGGTGATAAGATTGTTGGTGTGATGACAATCGATATTCCTTCGCCCGGAACACAAGTTGACGAATTTAACTGGATAAACAATAAGCTTGTTGTTTACAGCAAGGACGAAGACGGCAATGACCTGTATGAGCCGGGGCATCCTATTGTTTTTAAAGCATGGGATGGTGAATCTGAAGACTGGTGGGCTTATACCTGGAATGAGGAAACACCCGGAAATGCTAATACCGGTCATATTAATTTTCATAACACATGGTACGCACCCATAGGTGATACCAGCGGCTTTGCTAATATCGGGGCATTTTATCCCGAAGAAGGTGGGTATGGATATTGCTATGTTAGTCTGGGTTTTGTAGATACTGATGTTACAAATAATCATACAATAAATTTTACTGTTAATGGGGATGGTGATGTAGAGGGTGCAGTTATCGCATCTGCAGGTTATACAGGTACAACAACGGTAGCCGGAGTGGCTTCCATTGATGTGCCATGGATATCAGGAACTGTTAATTACGTATTTTCTGTTACTCATAACGACTACGAAACAGAATATGTTACTGTTTCTGTGTCAGCCGTGGGTTCAACAGGTGTTACAGTAAATCTCGACTCATATGGCTCCATAAGTGGTAATGTTACTTATACTGATCTGGATGGTAATGCCGGTCTTTTTGCAGAAGGTGCTTTGGTGTCTGTTCAGGTTTATGATTCGCTATATTCTGATTACGCCGATGCCGATGGTGATTATATAATTGCAAATATCCCCGATGGTACATATGACGTTGTTGCTTCTTACACTGGTTGCGATAATGGAACATTAGAAGCAACAATAGATGGAGATGGTTCAACCCTTCAAGATCAGGATTTTGCACTTATTCCTGTGCAGGGTACTGTAGCAGGTGAACTGTTTGATGCTACCACACTTCAGTTGTTAACAGGTGATCCATTATCTGTTACATTGGACGGTGAAGAGGTGTTTGATGTTCCTGGTGGTGGCGATTTTACTGTTGACGGTTCCGGTGGCTACTCATTAACTTATAATGCCGGTACTTATGATCTTGTTATAGATTACTCCGTTGATTATGAAACATACACACTTGAAAACTTTGTAATCACACCTTCAACAACCATAACAGAGAATTTTAACTTACTGCCTGATCCGTTTGTTGATTATCCATATGATGAAATTACAGGAAACCCAAACACACTGTGGTCCATTCATATCGAATCAGCTAAGTTTGGAGCAAGCAGTTTGATTCCATACGATCAGATAGCAATATTTGACGTTGAAGCAGGTGTTGTTGGAAGTGGATTAGAAGTTCAGGTTGGTACGCTCACTCTTGATAAATCAGCCATCTGGCAAAACTCAGGATACAATGTTCTTAAAGCATACGGACAACTGAATGATGGGTCAACAGGATTTACAGAAGGTGATGCCATAGATTTCAGAGGTTATGATGTTAGTCATGGTGATGGTGACCCAACAGGTGAGCCTCTCAGTTGGTCGCTTAACGCAAATATGGGAACCTACAGTGGTACAACATTCCCTGATCCAAACGAAAATGAAGTTAGTTACCTTACAATAAACTGGGATTATCCCCAGGGATCAATAATTGGTACTGTTACCGATGGAGCAGTTGCTATAGAAGATGTTGCTGTTGAAGTAACAAATGTATTTACTGATGAAGTAGTAGGAACAGATAATACAATTGCTGATGGCTCTTTTGTAATAGGAACCGACCAGGGTACTTACAATGTTAAGTTTAGTAAGGATGGCTATGCAACCTTAACTATGACAGACATAACTGTAGATGCTGGTGAAACCTATGATATGGGTGAAGTTGTTCTTGCTGAAAGAGGACAGGCTACACAATCATATAGTTTTGCTCCGGGATTCCATTTCTTCGGACGTGCTGTAGAATTGAGTGAAGATAATATGATGACCTTACTTAATGATGATGGCACTTCATTTGAAGATGATTTTACTCATAGTTGGGTTGCAAATGATGCTTCTGAAATGATGGAATATGATGATGATGATGACCATTGGATCCCCACTGATGGTGTAAATATTACTTATACATGGGATTTGCTGGAAGGATATCAGATTTTTATTCATAGTGATGATGGAACTTATGCTTTTGACCTGGAAGCAGATCAGTATCTGGCTGAGCCCGAAGACAACCCAATAGAAATGGATGCAGCAGGATTCTACTATGTTCCTTATTTCCCTTATGACTATGCAAGTCCGGATGATGCCATTACTGCTTTTGCTTCAATACTTGAAGATATCGACTGGGTAATGGATCAGGATGGTAACAGGCTGCATAAGGATAATGGTAGCTGGATTGACAATATCGGTACTATGGATCCTACTCAGGGTTATAAAGTAAAAGTTACTGCCGCAACAACTCTTACATATCCTGCTGCTGCTTCAAAGGCACACAGAGATGCAAGGGTGATGCTTGACCCTGTTCATTTTGTTTATAATGGGGGTAATGCAGCCGAATGGACATACACAATGTATATCAACACTAATGATTTTGAAACAGGCGATGAAATTGCTGCATACTCAAATAATATCCTTGTGGGCTCAATGGTGATTGACTCAGACAATGCATGGGAAGATGACCTCCCTACTTTCCTGGAAGCTGTTGATGGTGGCTATGAAATTGGTTCTGATATTGAGCTTATCGGCTGGGATGCTTCTGAAAATAATGAATATAGCGTTATATTTGAAATGGAACAGGAAGTTGGCGATGCTTATATGGGTACAAAATATCCTGCTGGCCTCGACCAGTTCAGCTTTGTTAATGTATACAGAGGTACTGTAAGAGTTGATGAGAATCAGGTAAACAACGACGTAAAGGTTTATCCTAATCCTACAAGCACTATGCTGAATGTTAGTTCTGTGAGTGAAATAAGTATTGTTAAAGTTTACAATATTTATGGTGCACTTACAGACGTTATTCAATTAAATTCTAAATTAGGTTCACTGAATGTAGAAAATTATTCATCTGGTACATACCTGATTCAGCTACACACTGATACCGGTATTATTACAAAACGTGTATTGGTAAAGTAGTTTATTAATGCCCGCAGGGGACTTAATAATCAGTAATGCCCGGCATTTGTCACTTTAGCCGGGTATTACTGATAATTAATTACATCTGTATAACAATTATTCCAAATATTGTATGAAAGACATTTGCAGGAAGATAGGCCTTTTAGTGTTAATGATCACATTAGGTTATCCGGCATTACCGCAGTCGGGGTGGACAAACCCTTCAGGTGATGCAGGACAGCCGTTTCTCGAGATATGGGTATACGGAGCCACCACACCTGATGGCACGCTGGAAGCCGGTGATCAGATAGCTGCTTTTGATGGCACTAAACTCGTTGGGCTTATCACCTTAACTGTTACTCCTGATATTATGAACTGGAATAGTACCCGGCTGTTGGCTTATAATAAGAATACATCAGGAGAGCAGCTGTACACTCCCGGCAATCCTTTGACAATAAAATGCTGGGATGCATCTGAAAATAAAATTACTGATGCTTTCACATGGGGCGACGGTAAGCAAATTGATTTTCACAATCAGTGGTATGCCCCCACCAGCGACATCCAGGCAACTGCAGCTACTTACGGAGCTTACTTTCCTTTACAAAGCAATTCTTATTGTTATGTAAATATCACTTCTTCTGAAGATGCAGCAGAATACGCTACCCTTGTGGTATCACTTCTCGACAACAGCGAAGTGCCTCAACCCGTTACCGGTGCAACTATTTCTGCAGATGGGAACACTGCGGTGGAAGGCCCTGATGGTACATATACTCTTGAACTATATGCCGGCTATGATATAGTACCAGCTGTTGATTACAACTACAGGGTATATATAAATGCTGACGGCTTTGACAATGAAAAGTTCGATATCTGTGTTCATGCCGATAATAATAATGGCAATGGCTATCAGGAAACTGTGTACCTTAACACCTTTGGAGTTGTTGAAGGGATGGTTGACTGCTATAGTATAAGCACCGGAATGTACGACTCAATACCGGTTGGCGCTGATGTGATAGTGGATGTTATGGGAGTTACATATACAGGGACAGTAGACACAACAGGGTATTATATTGTTGACGGAATTCCTGATGGCATATGGCCAATGACCATCTCCTTTGCGGGATATGATGATGACCAGTCTACGGCTGTTATCCCGCTGTTTGACACATTAGTATATGATGCAAGTCTGGAGCCCCACCAGGGTACAATCCATGGCAGAATATACAATGCCACAACAATGATGGCTGTGGAAGATGAAGTTATCAGAGTAGCATTGCATGACACACTGGGTGTTGAGCAGGATTTTGTACTTACCGATGCAAATGGGGAATATGAACTGTCGCATTATCCGGGAGTATATAATATAGTTGTCTCTGATGAAAATACCGGTACATCACCCGATTATCAGCCTTTTACCAGTGAGAACCATGTAATGTATCCGGAAACAGATGATGAGATGGATTTTTATTTGGTACCTGATCCCTATATCCCACACTTTGATACAATTTTTGGCGATGAGGATTATGTATGGAACATAAAAGTGGAGATGGCTAAGTTTGGCATTAACTTCACAGTACCCTTTGATGAGCTGGTAATATTTGATGTAGATCAGGATCCTGATCCTGCTTATCCTGATGAACCGGGTAAAAGAGTAGGTGTTCTGCATTTTACCGAGATAGGCCATTATCAGTACGCTTCCACAAATGTTCTCAAAACATATGGCCAGTTTGAAGATGGCTCACAGGGATTTATAGAAAGTAACAATATGGAGATATGGGGTTATGATGTTAGTCATGATGCCGTATATTCAAATCCCACACAATGCTGGTTTAATACCGGTAATGGAAACTATAGCGGCAACACCTTCCCTGATCCGCAGGGTGGTTATGAAAGCTTTTTGATTATCTACTGGGAGTCAGTTACAGGAATCTTAACAGGCACCGTTGATAATCTTACAGCCCCCGGAACTCCTGTGGCTGATGCAACAGTTGAAGTGCTCGACTATTATTCCAATGAAGTAATATATTCCGGTTTAACCGATGACGAAGGAAAATATAAAATATTTGCCGATCAGGGGCTATATAATATAAGGTATAGCAAGCCCGGGTTGAATATGCTCACACGGTACGAGGTAACTATTATACAGGATGAGATTACAGAGCTTGACGTTCATATGGATAGTCAGGATGAACTGAATATCACATACTCATTGGAAGATCAGGGATTTTATTTTATTGGAAGAGCCATTGTTCAGTATAACAGTGAAATGCTTGGACTACTGGATAATGTTGACCCGGGTAATGATATGTTTTCAGCATCATACTTAAACAGTTGGGTTGAGAATGATGAGCAACAAGCGCTGACATACAATACAGGAGCTTTTGTTTGGGAGCCAGACGATTATCAGTGGGATATTGATGAAGGCTACCTGGTGTACACTGAGCAGCCTTATGAGTTTAGCATGCAGGGATATCTTGTGGCTCCTTCCATGTCTGCCATTGACTTCCCTTCAGCAGGTATCTACTATATACCATATTATCCCTACAGTGCTGATGAATCATCATGGGATGAAGCAATAGTGGCCTTTGAAAGCATATTTGATAATCTGGATTGGGTAATGGATAGTCGTGGTAACAGGCTGCATCATGACAATGGCGAATGGATTGATAACATAGGTACACTTTCGCCTGCTGAAGGCTATAAGGTAAAGATGAACGGACCGACAACGCTAACATATCCTGTGTCATCCGGAAAGGGAACAAAAAGCGGACGCATTATGCTTGAGCCTGTGCATTTTGTTTATTCAGGAGGTAATGCAGCTGACTGGACATATACCATATATATAAATACCGATGAATTTGATATTGGTGATGAGATAGCAGCATATAGCAACGGAATAATGGTAGGTTCGATGGTAATTGATTCAGATATTGCCTGGGAGAACGACCTGAATATGTTTGTTAAAGCAGTAAATGGAGGTTATGAGATAAATTCCCTAATTGAATTATCAGGCTGGGATGCCTCTGAAAACAAAGAATATATTGTAGATTTTGAAATGATTGACATCAATGAAAGTGCTTACATTGGTAATACATATCCTGCAGGCCTTGACCATTTCAGCTATATCAATTTATATAAAGAAACTGTTGAAGTTCATGAAAACCAAGTCAGTAACCTGCTTGATATTTTCCCGAACCCAACAAGTGGCATATTGAATATTAATTCATCTCTATTAATGAATGAAGTGTCGGTTTATAATATTCATGGTGTGCTTGTTTCTTCAACTTCTGTATTAAGTCATGACTATAAATTGCAGTTAAGTGGTTGTGTCCCTGGATTATACCTTATTAGGGTTAATACAGTAGCAGGAGTTATTACAAAGCAGGTTATTGTTAAATAGTTAATTTTTTCTATTAAAATTAATTTGGTGTTAGTACGAAATCCGGATTTATGTCTGGATTTCGTTTTTTATGAAATTCATTTTATATAATGTATAATAAATAACTCAAAATATTAGTTTTGTACTAAATATTATTATTATGAATAGCAACAGAAATAATGTGTTAAATGACATAATTTATATTGTTTTAATCATTTGGGGGATAACAGGTTCGCATGTTTATGCACAGGATGATCAAACAGTGAAGTATACACTTAAACAGGTTATAGAAATAGCACAGGAGCAATCACCGGATGCAATGAAAGCACGACATAGTTTCAGATCAAGCTATTGGAGCTACAGGTTTTTCAAAGCATCGTACCTGCCAAATCTTACCTTAGGAGCTGAAATACCAGATGTTAACAGAAGTATTAATGCTGTAGCTGCCCAGGATGGAAGTATTAATTATACACCACAGAGCCTTACATCATATTCTGTAGACCTGAGCCTGAGTCAGGAGATAGGATTTACAGGCGGTACAGTTTTTATAAGTACAGGGCTTTCCCGTATGGATAATTTCCGGGCAGATACAACTTCAACACAGTATCTAGCTAATATGATAAATATAGGTATCTCACAGCCATTGTTTAATTATAATCCATATAAGTGGGATAAGAAGATCGAGCCAATGAAGTATGAAGCAGCCAAGAGAGTGCTTATAGAAGAAAATGAGCAAGTAGCTGCTACAGCAGTAACATATTTCTTTTCACTACTAATTGCCCAGTTGCAAAAAGATATAGCACTAAAGAATTATTACAACTATGACACTCTTTATAAAATAGCAAGGGGGCGCTTTGAGCTTGGTAAGATTGCAGAGAATGAGTTACTTCAGTTAGAGCTGAATCTGTTAAGAGCGACATCTGATGTGGAAGATTCAGAGCTTAATTATGAAAACAGGTCGTTTATTTTTAAGTCTTACTTACGAATTAAAGATGATGTTTCAATAGAGTTAGTACCTCCGGTTGGTACACCTGAGATAAGTATTTCACCTGAATTAGCCATTGACAATGCACTTAATAATACATCATCCGGACTGGAGTTTAAGAGAAGATTGCTTGAGGCAGAAAGTGCTGTTGACCAGGCAAAGAAAGAGGGGAGATTTGATGCTGACCTGTATGCTGTATTAGGTCTTACACAAACATCAGCAGATTTTCAGGATGCTTATATGAATCCTTTGGACGAGGAAAGAGTAACATTGGGAATTACTGTTCCGTTGCTCGACTGGGGCAAAGCAAGAGGAAGAATTAAAATGGCTGAATCGGAGCAGGATCTTGTGGTTACTGACGTTGAGCAGGACATGATTGACTTTAACCAGAATGTTTTTATCAATGTTATGGAGTTCAATATGCAAAAGAACCAGCTTCTTATCGCGGCTAAATCTGATACAGTTGCTCAAAAACGTTATGAAGTAACGCAAAAAAGGTATATGATAGGTAAAATCAACGATGTACTTGAACTAAAAAATGCACAAGTAGATAATGATAATGCTAAAGTTGGATACTATAATGCTTTGTTAGTGTATTGGCAAAGCTACTATGATATACGCCGCCTGACCCTTTATGATTTTTTGAGAGACAGGCCTATTAGTGTTGATTATGAGAGTCTTTTGGAATAGTCTATAGTGCAAAGTTCAAGGTCTGGTTTTCTGAATTATCCTAACCTTGAACCTAAAGCGCTTACAGATTTATTCTGCTTCAACTATTTCAGAGTCTTCTTTTTGCAGCGATAACTTCTGGTCGACAGTAAAGTAAATAGCAGCAAAAGCACCCTCAATCCATATGCTGGCAGGGATAATACCAATAACAAGTAATAACATTCCGGCAATAGCAATAGGAATGGCTAATAATCCGATAAGGAAAATAGTGCCAGTATACCCTTTAGTCATCTCCCAGCTTTTTTTTACAGCTTCAACAGTGTCCATTTTTTTATCTATAATAAGGTATGGAACAAAAGCAAGCTTACATGCGAATATAATACCAGGTACAATAAAGAAAATAATCCCGGCTGCTACAATTGCTCCTGTTAACAGATAAGATAACACAACATGGATGTAGTTCGATTTAAATCCTTCAAAGATATCAGCGATGTCGAATTTCTCGCCTCTGATAAGCTTTAGAAAAACATAAGCTACTCCATATGATATAGGTGCGGTAACAAATACTGCATAAACAAAACTCATAAGGCCAAAAATGATGCCACCGGGAAGACCAGTTGCTTCAATGCCTGCTCTTAAAACAATGAGAGGAATACTGATGGCAAATGAAATTACCATTACAAGAAGTAATTCAACAAAGTTTTTTCTTAAATTATCCCAGCTGATGTTATAACTTGTGCCAACGCCAGGCTGATTGTTTTCAATTCTGATACTATTCGTTTCCATAGTTTTTGTTTTTAATTTTATTCAAAAATAGGTGATATTAATCCGTTGACAATATAACTAAAGTAGCTATTTTATAAAACACTACTTTAGTTGGAAGCCTGATCACAAAAGATATACACATTCATTGTATCTTTGGCCTGAACTAATTAAAATATGTATTTATTCATCATTGATTCGGTAATAATATTCATTGCATTGGGAGCAGGTATTGCTGCCGTTCTGTTGCCTTTGTATCTGCAAAAGAATTTTAAATCAGGTTTCATAAACTCTTTTATGTACTATGAGATGCTTCTTTTTGTTTTCGGATTATACGGACTGTTTGGGAATATTCTGGTTCGAAACCTTGTGGGAGATATTGACATCTCACGCAAAATAATTGATGTAATTATACATACAATACCGTACCTGGGAGTGCCTGTGCTTTTTATTGCCTGGTTTATGTTCCTTAAATCGTGCATGGAGTTCAAAGTAAAAAGTGTTAGGAAGTACTTTGGTATTGCATATTTCGCTTCGGTTTTTGTGGTATTGACGGCGTATGTTATAACTTTTTTGTTCCTTGTAAAAGATGGTAACTACGACAGGAATACAATATTACTCTTTAATAAAATATTCCTCTTATCTGTTAATATAATAGTGATTATTGTTGCGTTATCAATATTGTTTGCAGGGTGGGTACGTGTTAAGTCACGTATTAACAAAAAGCTTATCGGAGGATTTTTAATCGCTAATCTAATCTCCGGAATCCTTTCTCAAAGTTCTTTTTATTTTGCCGATTATAATTTTGTTACAGAACGTGCTTATCTGTTTCTGTTTTTTGTTAGCATGCTGTTGCCTGCATGGTATCTGTATTTCTTCTTCAATAGAAATGCTGATTCTTTTAAGAAAAGTGATTGCAAGGAAAATAGTGCTGAAAAGATTATGGCAGACTATCAACTGACAAAGAGAGAGTGGGAGGTTATTGAGAAGATATGTGTTGGAAAAACTAATAATGAAATAAGCGACGAATTATTTGTTTCTTTGCAGACTGTGAAGGATCATGTTTACAGGATATTTAAAAAGACCGGCGTTAAGAACCGTGTTCAGTTGGTTAATCTGATAAATATCAATAGTTAATACAAAATTCTTATTTATAATCATTCTTATTAAAAGATATTTTCTATTTTTGCTGAAAATACAAGTGATTGTATTATAAAAGATTAAAAAGAATAACAAAAAATTATATTTATGTCAGTTTTAGTAGGAAAGAAAGCCCCGTTGTTTGAAGCAAATGCAGTTGTAAACGGTGGCGAATTTGTAGAGAAGTTCTCTCTCGAGCAATATATCGGGAAGAAGCATGTAATTTTCTTCTTTTATCCCATGGACTTTACCTTTGTATGTCCCACTGAGATATTGGCTTTTCAGGAAAGAATGGAAGATTTTGAGAAGCGTAATGTTGCAGTTGTTGGTTGTTCAGTTGACAGCCAGTTTTCGCATTGGGCATGGCTTAACACCGAAAAGAACGACGGTGGTATTAAAGGAGTGAAATACCCGTTGGTATCTGATTTCTCAAAGACTATCTCAGAAAATTTCGATGTACTTGCAGGTACCTATGAAATTAATGAAGACGGTGAGAGTGATTTTGATGGTGAGCCTGTTGCTTATCGTGGGTTGTTCCTTATCGACAAACAGGGTGTTGTACGCCATCAGATTGTAAATGATCTGCCTTTGGGAAGAAGTATTGATGAGGCAATCAGAATGGTTGACGCTCTACAGTTTTTTGAAGAACATGGTGAAGTTTGTCCTGCAAACTGGAAACCGGGCGAAGATACTATTGTTGCTGATTCAGATGGAATCGCGAAGTATCTTAGTGAACATTAAGAGAACTTTGATAATAAATAAGAAAAGAGGCTGTTCGTAAAGACAGCCTCTTTTTTTATAAGCTAAACCAATTCTCAAGCTTGGATTTTATATCCGGCATATACGATTTATGAGTGAATTCATTGGTTTTATTGCTATACTCATAATCTTTAGCCCATTCCTTATGGTTTTCAACAATCTGTGTTAAAGCCTCTGCAATAAAGTCAAGTTCACTATCAGTCATTGTAGGATGCAAAGAAACTCTTACAAAGCCGGGTTTTATAGAAAGGTCGCCGCTGTTAATTCTTTTTGTTATTGTTTGTGATTGTTCGGGAGACACATTCAAAAGAAAGTGTCCGTATGTTCCGGCACAGGCGCAGCCTCCTCTTACCTGGATTCCAAATTTATCATTCAGTAACTTCACGATAAGGTTAAAGTGAATATTCTCAAACCAAAATGAAAAGATACCCAGACGTTCTTTGATATTATCAGCCAGAATATGTATACCGTTAATATGAGAGAATTTCTCAAAAGCACGATCTACAAGTTCTTTCTCGCGTTGGGCAATAAGCTTTGTATCCATTTTGTTTTTCACTTCAATGGCATAAGCAATACGTATTGCCTGTAAGAAGCCTGGAGTTCCTCCGTCTTCTCTTAGCTCAATATCATCGAAATATTTATGTCCTCCCCAGGGGTCAGTCCATTCAACAGTTCCTCCACCAGGGTTATCAGGGACTTCTTTTTTATAGAGATTTCTGTTAAAGATAAGTACACCTGAACTTCCCGGTCCGCCAAGAAATTTATGTGGTGAGAAGAAAATAACATCCAGTTGCTGCAATGGATTTTCCGGATGCATATTAATATCTATATAAGGAGCTGAGCCTGCAAAGTCGACCATAGCAATGCCGCTGTGCTTATGCATTATCTCAGCCATCTCATAATAAGGAGGTACAACACCTGTTACGTTTGATCCTCCGGTAAATGATCCTATCTTTAATTTATGATCTTTATGTAATTCGAGTTGTTTTTCCAGCTCTTTAACTGATACCTTGTTTTGCTCATCAGGTTCGAGCACAACAACTTTTGCAATTGTTTCCAGCCAGGAGGTGTGATTTGAATGATGCTCCATGTGTGTGATAAACACAACAGGACGGTCTTCCATTGTAATGCAGTTCTTCTCCTGGAAGATCTTTACGCAACTTCTTAGTCCCAGAATTCTTTGCAGTTTGTTTATCACTGCAGTCATTCCAAATCCGGCAGTGATTATCACATCATTGTCGCTTGCACCAACATGCTTTTTGATTTTTTTATGTGCATAATGATATGCGTTTGTCATTAAAGTTCCGGTTTCTGTTGTCTCAGTATGTGTATTCCCGATATTCGGACCTATAATATTAGTCATTTTCTCTTCAATGGGCTTATATAAGCGCCCGCTGGCAATCCAGTCAGCATATATCATTTTCTGTCGTCCATAAGGAGTGTCAAACTCCAAATCATCTCCAATAATGTCTTTTCTGAATTGCGAGAAATGTTTTTCCAATTTGTTCATCCCAACTTTATTTAACCGTGATTAGTTATTATTCAGACAACCTGAGTTGCCATTCGAATGCATTCCGAAATCGTTTTCAGTAATGCACAAAATTAAAAAAGATTAAATACTATTGGTAAGTGAGGCCATCGAATATAATGATTAATATGAATAAATCACATCTGTAGAGCAGTTTGTAAGTGCTTCATCAAGGCTTTTTATGGCTTCAAGTGAAGGAAATGAATAAATAATAATGCTATTATCTGATGTTATAATCAGGAAATTTTCATTATTCACATAAGTTACTTGTTTTATTGTCCCGGGAATTATCCCTTTTCTGCTTATAGTGTGATATTCTGTTTCAAATAGCATCACTTCTCCCAAATTTGTGATAAATATTATCTCATTATCTGATTTTCTGCAAGTAGCGTTAATTGAATCGGTTGTGTATTCAAAAACTACGTTATTGTATTCAATTGCGAAAGATGTAACCTTTCCCCCATAAACTTCATTGCTGAAAATAACAGCTTCATTATCTGAAATCCCTTCAATTCCTATAACATCCCCTGTGATCTCTGTAGTCATATGCCTGATGCCTGTTCCCTGGTAATAGCTTTGGTATCCTTTGTCAACTGAGTTTCTCAGATTTATATTAGACAGGATATAGTTATCAGTGATGCCAAAATATTCGGGTATACTGTCAGTAAGCTGTTGTGTGGCAAATGATTGAGTTCCATCAGGCTTGATGCCAAGTATTCTGCAATCATTGGTAGATACATAAACAATATTGTCCATGTTTGCAAGGTGATTAAATCCGGGGTATGGAATGCCGGATTCCTTTTCCCACATTAATTGCTTGTCGGTTAACGAGAAATTTAACAGTTTGTATGGTAGGGCAGTAGCCAGAAACAATGTGGAGGAGTAGTTATTGATACAAAAATCTGACATATTGCCATTAACAATAATTGAAGTGTCAAAGGCAAAATCTTTATCTAAGAATCTTATTTGAGTTTGTTGTACGCTGTATTTACCCGCAACAACCAAACCATTGAATAATTGTTCGCGGATTGACGGTTTCAGTTCTGTATAGTAATGATACTCTTCATCAGAATCAATAACAATATGTATATAATATGGTGGTTTGAATTTGCTTTCAGTAACAGCATCAACAAAGAGATTAACAGAAAAACTGTTTTCATCGGCTTCAGGGTAAATATACTCCTTTTGCGACATGGGGATTAGCTCCTTGTTGTCGATGCTAACTCTTATATTGTTTATGTTATCACATTCTTCAATCGCGAAACTTATCATCATAGTATCAGGAACAAGAATACTGCTTCCTTCTTCAGGACTATAAACAGTTACTTGTGGTTCATTGTAGCTATCATTTTTCTTACATGTATTGAATGTAAGAATCAAAACCATAATACACAGATATGTTATCAGACTTTTTGTATTCATATTATAAACTTCGAAAATAAAAAATATTTGTATATTTATCATTCAATATAACCTAAAGTTTATGCTTGATAATTATATTTTAGATAAGATTTTGTTTCTTGATATTGAAACAGTTCCGGCTTATGCATCATTTGATGAACTGAATGATAAGTTCCGTTATTTGTGGGAGAAGAAGGCGGAACACCTTAAACGAAATAATCCGGATGCTACTGCCGATCAATTGTACACAAGTGCTGGTATATATGCTGAGTTTGGTAAGATTGTGTGTATTTCATGTGGCTTTATGAATGGTAAGGAGTTTAGACTAAAGTCATTTTATGGTGACGATGAGAAGATATTACTTGAAGAGTTTGCAGATACTTTGAAT
Organism: Bacteroidales bacterium; assembly: GCA_963676635.1. GTDB lineage: Bacteria > Bacteroidota > Bacteroidia > Bacteroidales > F082. Next base: position 1,514,560 of record OY781105.1, on the reverse strand, counting down.
AACCACTTTAATAGTGCATCAAATTTGCTGTGTGCACATAATGGGAAGGAGTTTGATTTTCCTTACATAGCCCGTCGTATGCTGATTAATGGTATTAAGATTCCTGATATACTTAATCTTGCAGGAAAAAAGCCATGGGAAGTAAAACATATTGATACAATGGAGTTGTGGAAGTTTGGGGATTATAAACATTATACATCTCTTGAGTTGCTTGCTGCTCTTTTTGATATCCCCACTCCAAAAGATGATATCGATGGTTCGATGGTAGGGCATGTTTATTGGGTGGAGAAAGATCTGGACAGGATTGTTGAATACTGTCAGAAAGATGTGGTTACAATTGCTCAGTTGTTCAGGAAATATCTTGGTTTGGGGCTTATCCGTGATGAGTATATTGTTGTTAGCTGATGAACATTGTTTAGTAATTAAGTAGTTATTCGCTAATATACAGTTGTTGTATTTATTATGCTGAGGTATTAACGAATAACTACTATACTTGAATTCAAATTATCCGGATATTAGATAATTATTTCTGCAGAACCTTCACGTCCAATGTGGTAAAAGTCTGATAACCCTCGTCATCAGTTACATACAAATGGAAGTGGTAGTCGCCGGTATCGAAATAGCCGGAATCAGAATCAAATTCAGGTAATTCAATTTCAGTGCTGAATGTGTATTCTTTTTTCTCTGTAGGCAGACTGAATATCCAGGAGTCTGTGTATGGATTTATAGCATCTTTTACCGGGTCCATTGAACACGACTCATGACTTCCATGATCATGATGACCAAAGTTATGATGCATATCCATACTTATATTCCCTAAGCCTGTATTGTCGGTGATGAATAATTCGAAAGTGAATGTTTCCCCGTAATATAAAGTATCACATGGAAAAGGCAAGACTAATTCAACTGTCGGTTGTTCAACAATTGTATCTGTTTCTTTTATACATCCCGCAAATGACAATAGCATAAGAATAGCTATTATTAGTACATTATTTCTCTTCATAAAATTGAATTTTTAATAATAATCCCGATACAACGGGTGACTATCTATTCAGACTTAGATTATGGATTTACAACCGTTATGTGAGTCTCAAGCTCTTCAGTATCGGCTGAATTTCCATCCTCATCCACAACAATAACAACAACATGGTAGCTACCGAGATTTGCTGTGTCAGGAACCTGAATATGCTGATGCACATGAGCGTTAATTAATCCTTTGAAAGTACTTAAGTCTTTAAAGTCTTCATCAATAATTTTGTACTCATCCTGTACAAGCCCTGATGCAGGATGATCATGGATTTCGATGTGATAGAAGTCTAGTTTTGCATCACTTTGAGTTACCGCTTCAAAGTCGACACTAATGGTACCTCCCAAAGGAACTTCACTGCTGTCATCGTCATGATTTACTGCTGTAACGTCACTAATTGAAGGAGTTACAATAGGATCATCCTCATCTTTTTTACAAGATACTAATACTACTGCCGCGATTAAAATTACGCTTGCTAATTGGAAAAATCTGTTCATAATAATTTAAATTGGAATTGTTAATAATATTTGAATGTTTCTGCCGGGTTCCGGAATACGTAACCGGCGGTAAATACTTAAATGATTAAAATATTTATTGTTTAATAAATTGTCGACTATAATCAGAGTTTTGAGTTTATAGCCTGATATGTTTAATGTTGTTTGAGCTTTTAATCCGAAAACAACATAATCAGGTGTTTGAAGTTCGTTAATTACTGTATATTTCTGTGCTGCTGCCAGTGTTGTGTTTACAGAAATAATATTGTTTGTGAAAAGCTTATTATCCATGAAGCTTTGAGATATTTCGATTGTTGCTGATGCCGGTGGTGTAGAAGGCAAAGCTGTTATGAGATTAAGATTGACAGCATAAACATATTCAGCCCCCAGATTAACCGTTGTATTTTTATACTGGTAATTAACAGTAAATTCACCTCCTGTGAGTAATGCTTTATCCTGTCGGTATTGCCAAACCTGTCCTTCAGGTCTTAGCTCGGAGGTTGGGTAAAGATAGATGTAGTTTGTGAAATAGTAAACAAACGGGCTAATGGATAAAAACAGACTTTTATATTGTCTGGAAGCACTGATATCCATTTGCCACGCTTGTTCAGGATCAAGGTTAATATCTCCTATTTCAAATTTAATGTCGTGTCGGTGAAGACCATAAGCACTAAGCTCATAAATAGATGGAATACGATAGCTGTTGCCAAAATTAAGTTTTAGCGTTGTTTGTTTGTTTTCATAAATGAGCCCTGCAGATATTACTTCTCCTTGATAAACTTTAGATTGAGCCTCATTGAAAATTGAATCTCCATATGAAGGGTCAGGATTTAATGATTCTTCAATGTTAATAGAATAATTATCAAATCTTAGTCCGTAATGAAAATGAAGCTTCTTATTTAATTTCCATCTGTCTGTTATAAAGATTCCTGCATCCAGCCTGTTGTAGGGTGGAAGAATATGATCGTAACCGTTGATACTCTGAGTTTGGTATTGTCCTGATAATCCAAATGAAATCTGGTGGTTTGCTATATTATTGATGCAATATTTACCTGAAAGGGTTAAAGTCTGCAGATTTAAACTAACAGATAAGTTATCCATATTGCGGAAATATATCAGGTCAGCGTACCTGTTGCCTGTTCTGTCAGTGAGATTAGAAAACTCATCAGATATATTTAGTTGCCATCCTGCATTAACTGTTATCTGGTTATTGTGATGATCCATTCGCAGGAGGTTTGATATACTGTAATCATCTATCTCCTGAAAAGGCAATAGTATATCTCTGTAACTATTGTCCTGTATCTCTTTTATGGAATCATACTGAATGCCGCTGTAATCGAAGAACCCATTTTTATTTGAGTGGTATTCAAATATCAGTCTGTTATTGACAGTTTTTCCCACATATCCTGTTTCTAATTTAAATGCTTGCTCTCTACCAGCAGTATTGTAAACGCGATTACCTATTTCAATTTTGTGAGAACCTTCAACTGATGTTGCAGGAGTTGGTAAAAGATAATAGTGTGTGCCGGGAATTGTAAAGTCACCAAAGTTGTTGTAAGTAAAAGAAGCTATAGTAAAAAGCTTGTTCTTTCTTGCGCCAAGCTTCCCAGAAACACCATACCATTGAGTATTTGTTTGACCGTTTAGGGTTATCTCACCTGATATTTTACCAGATTCAGGAATATTGTCGGGTAGGATGTTTATTATCCCACCTATAGCATCTGAACCATACTCAAGAGCTCCTGGCCCGAATATTATCTCAAGGTTCTCTATATTGTTCTGATCAACAGATAATCCATTGTGGTTACTCCATTGTTGTTCTTCGCGTTTTATCCCGTATTCTGCAAAAACAACCCGATAATAGCTTAACCCTCTGATAACAGGCTTTGAAAACCCACTACCGATAGAAATGGAATTAATGCCCGGTATTTTGCTTAGTGACTGCATGAGGCTTCCTGCATTGTTTTGCTCTATATAGCCTTGGCTGATAATCTCAGCCTGAAGGCTCGTATTAAGTTTTATTGCTTTTTGCCTGTTGTTCTCAACATTAACTTCTTCAAGGGTAATGGGTGACTTTTGAAGGTGAATTGTTATTAATGTGTCGTTATGTGTTATAGTATCAAATATTGTATTGTAGCCAATAGCTGAAACCTTTATGATGCTTTCTCCCGGGATTATATTACCAAGACTGAATTGCCCTTCTTTATTGGATATAGTACCATTATGGCTTTCTGTTGAAATGATATTCGCTCCTTCAACTGGTGAGCCATATTTATTAATAACCAAACCACTGATATTGCTCTGCGCTTGTGTACTAACGGTTATTGCGAACAGAATCAGGATGTTGATTAAATTCTTTTTAATCTTTAAATATTTGCAAAGTGTTATCAATATTAATAACGTGTTACTATTATTTCAAAAAAATTTTAGTCGGCCCGACTCATTGTAAGTTGTCCATGGTGTATGCCTTTAATGGCAATTAGCTTGTCGGCCAGTTCATTTAGGATGTTAGCTTGTCCTTTTACAGCAATTATCTCCATACAAGTATCATGATCCAGATGAAAATGTAAGGAAGACAGGATTATATTATGGTAGTTATGCTGTACGTCTGTAAGATTGTTTAACAGATCGCGTTTGTGATGATCGTAAACCAGTGTTATGGAACCTGCAACAAAATCATTGCTTTCCCATTTTTTTGTAACAGCATTGTTGTTTATCAAATGTCGTATTGCCTGTGAACGATTAGAAAATTTGTTATCTGCGACATACTTGTCAAGTATATCCATTAACTCTTTTTCCAATGATACTCCGAATCTGACTACACTCATGTGTTACTAAAATTTATTACGTGACACTATTAGCGGACAAATGTAATATATTTTCTATTTGTTTTTTATTTAATGATAATTAATTGTGAAATTATTAACGGTAGAAATGATAAAGTCTTTATAAACAAAGTGATACAATTTTGCTTTATTTGTGATAACAAATCATAAAAAATAGTTATTAACACTTTATTAACCATGGAAACTTATTTGTAATTTTGAATTATGGAAAGTGCAAAAAAGGAAACCTCAAGAAAGAAGAGGACCCCCGGTTCTGATTTTACTAATCAACAGTTAGTTGAACATGGAAGAGTACAGCCTCAGGCTATTGATTTAGAAGAAGCTGTTTTGGGGGCAATGATGCTCGAGAAGGATGCTGTTTCTGCAGTTATTGATATTCTTTCGCCAGATGTGTTTTATAAAGAGGCGAACAAAAAGATTATGGAAGCCATAAAGAACTTATTTGCCAAGTCGGAGCCAATTGATATTCTGACAGTGACAAATGAGTTGAAAAGCACTGGCTTTCTGGAGATGGTTGGCGGTCCGTATTATATTACAATGTTAACTAGTCGCATTGCTTCAACGGCAAACGTTGAGTATCATGCTCGTATCATCCTGCAAAAGCACATTCAAAGGGAGTTAATCAGGATTTCATCTGTTATAATTAAGGATGCTTTTGAGGACACTACTGATGTGTTTGACCTTCTCGACAGAGCAGAAAGTAGTCTGTTTTCTGTTTCTGAGTCGAATCTGCGCAGAAGTTTTGAAGATATGCCTTCTCTTGTTAAGCAGGCAATCCAGGATATTGAGAGTGCCAGAGATGCAGACGAGCATTTACGTGGTGTTCCTTCTGGTTATGTTGATATCGACAGGATTACCTCCGGGTGGCAACGTAGTGACCTGATTATTCTCGCTGCACGTCCGTCGATGGGTAAAACAGCTTTTGCCCTTAACATGGCACGTAACATTGCTGTGGATTTTGATAAGCCTATTGCATTTTTTTCATTGGAGATGTCGGCTGTGCAGCTCGTAACAAGGCTTATATCCAGTGAAACAGAATTGAAGTCTGATAAGCTTAAACGTGGTGATCTGGCAGGATATGAGTGGCAGCAGCTTACTGATAAGGTGTCTAATCTTGTTAATGCAAAGATATTTATTGATGATACTCCGGCTCTTACAATTTTTGAACTTAGAGCAAAATGTCGCCGGCTTAAACAGCAACATGATATTCAAATGATTTTTATTGACTACCTCCAGCTTATGAGTGGTGGTGGTGATAATAAGGGAAACAGGGAGCAGGAGATTAGTACTATATCCAGATCATTGAAGGCTCTTGCAAAAGAGTTGAATGTCCCTGTTCTTGCTCTCTCTCAGTTAAGCCGTGCTGTTGAAACACGTCCCGGACAGGCCAAGCGTCCTATTCTTTCTGACTTGCGTGAGTCGGGTGCTATTGAGCAGGATGCCGATATTGTAATGTTTATTTATCGTGCGGAATATTACAAAATTGATGAGTTTGAAGATGGCACTCCAACAGCAGGGGTCTCGGAAATTATTATTGCTAAGCATCGTAATGGTGCTGTTGGCGATGTGAAGCTTAACTTTATTGCTGATTTTGCCAGATTTGAAGATTATGCTCATGGCGGTAGTATTATGGGTGGTGATGATGACCCGGGAGCTGGTATTAGAAAAATACCTTCGAAGATGAATAATCTTACCGATGATGATAATGAAGGGATGCCTTTCTGACTCCTTTTATTATATAGTACTTTAGGGAATTATAAAACAGTTTATATTTAACATAAATCTAATAAAATGAAAAAAAATGTCTTTTTGAAAGTCGCGTTGGTGATGGTTCTTAGCGTTACCACATTATTGTCTTTTTCTCAAAAACAGGTAACTCTGAAATATAACCTGAATGAAGGCAATTCGTATAAGTTTGAAACCAACACAGCTCAGGAAATAAGCTTTGAAGCTAATGGACAGAGTGTTGTTATGGATATGGTTATTGATGTTTTCATGACAGGAAAAGTTGATAAAGTTTATGATAGTTTGATTGATAACAGCTTTGTTATGGATCGTATTAAACTAGATCAGAAGATTTTTGGAATGGAAATGAAATATGATAGTGATGATTCATCTACATTTTCTTCTGGTGCCGGAGCTCAAATTGCTCAGCAGTTTAATAAGATTATTGGCTCAACTGTAAATATGACCATTACTGAGTATGGTTCTGTTAAAAATGTTGATCTGGGTGAATTGGTTGATAATGATGATCTTTCGCAGAGCTTTAAAACTGGTAGCTTTTATGCAAACTATCCGCAGCATCCTGTTAAAGTAGGTGATAGCTGGGATGTTGAAATAAAACCATTTGATGATGGTGATATGAAAGTGGTTACTACTTATACATTGGAAAAAGCGAATAGAAAAGAGGCTGTTATAAGCTTTACCGGAAAAATATCAGGTACCAATATTAAAGGTGAAGGTTTGAAAATGGATGGTGAGAGCACTGGTGAAATGAAGGTTAATGCAAAAACCGGAATGCTCATAAGCTCCACTAGTGATATTGATATGAAAATGGATCTCGAACAGCAGGGTATGAAAATACCTGCAACTGTTATGGGTACAACTACTACAAAAGTTGAGGAAAAGTAAGTTTTGGGTTTAACGTTCAAGGTTCAAAGTACTCATACTTTGAACCTTGAGCATTTCCTTTACACCTCCAGTAATGTTAATGCTTCATATACTTTTCCCTGTGAGATGAGCAATGAAGCTTTTTGGTGAATAAGTCGGGTATTATTTCGTATCAGCTTATAGGATTCACTATTTTTTACTTTTTCTATTTCTTCCTTGTCAGGAAGTTTATTAAGTCCGCCTAATTGACCTAACTCATTACCTGTCAGCCAATGGCTAAGCCTAACCTTTTCAGGAAGAGCGTCAACACCGATGCCCATTTCTGTTAAAGGCTTTGGTATTTCAAATTTGGCATTACCTGATGTACGAACATAGTAATTGCCGCCCAGTCGTCCCACAAGGTCAATTTTATCTGGATCAATGTTGTCACTATTATCAAGTATACTTTCGTCCATATGAATATGTACTATCTCACATATTACAAGGTTTCCTGATCCGGGCAAACCGCTTACTTCCACAATATCACGTACTTTACATTCGAATTGTACCGGAGATTCAGCAACACGCATTGGCTTTACTTTAACTGACTCAACAGGAGTAAACCCTGATTTTAGAAACTCATCAACACCTTTTTCATACTCAGTGCTTGATAGGCTCATCTGGTGAACCATGTTATAAGTTACTGCGTTGAGCACTACTTCGGGTACTTCTTTTAAATTCTCAAATGTGTGCTTGGTAGTGTTATCACGTCCTCGCCGCGAAGGTGAGAAAATTAATGTACTGGGATTTACTCCAAAAGCATTATAGAAACTGAAAGGCGACAGATTGTTATTGCCTTTTGCATCAACTGTGGAGGCGAAAGCAATGGGACGTGGTGCCACTACTCCGCCTATCAGTTTGAATAAATTTTGATTGCCGAATTCATCGGGATTAATTTCTGTCATCATTTTTTGCTGGTAGTAATTTTGTTACACATTCACCAAATCCGATGCGATAGTCCTCATTCTCAGCCCAGCCCCGCATAATGATTGTATCATTGTCGTTTAGAAAAGTCCTTGTGTTGCCATCGCTGAGCTTAACAGGTTTTGTGCCATTCCAGCTTAATTCAAGGAGTGAACCAAAAGAATCGGGTGTGGGCCCTGATATTGTCCCTGATCCGTACATGTCGCCAACGTTAATATTACAGCCATTAACAGTTTGGTGGGCCAGTTGTTGGTAATTACTCCAGTACATATATTTAAAATTGGAATTGCAAATCACATCTTCTTTGCTGTTTTCTGCTTGCAAAGATACCTGAAGTTTTATATCTATATTGTTTTTTCCTGATTGTTTCAGATATGGGAGTACTTCCGGAAACTGTTCAGGACCTTCCACAAAGAATGGTTCCAGGGCATCCAGTGTAACAATCCATGGAGATATTACTGATCCGAAATTCTTTCCCAGGAAAGGTCCCAGTGGTACATACTCCCATTTTTGGATATCACGTGCTGATAAATCATTAAAGAGTACCAGTCCGAAGATTGCATCTCTGGCGTTTTCAATGGTTACAGTCTCTCCAAGTTTTGTGTTTTTGCTTGTGATAAAAGCCATTTCAAGTTCGTAGTCCATTCTTTCTGATGGCCCGAATAGTGGCTTCACAGCACCAGCAGGCAGTGTTTGCCCTTTTGGACGATGTATATCTGTTCCTGATACAACAATCGATGAGCTTCTGCCATGATAACCTACAGGTATGTGCTTCCAGTTGGGCATTAGGGCATTATCGTTGCCACGAAACATTTTACCTACATTGGTGGCATGTTCGATGCTTGAGTAAAAGTCAGTGTAATCACCAACAAATACTGGCATCTCCATCTTAACTTCATCAATGTTATATAATAGAGTATCCTGAAACTCCTGACTATTCAGGTTTTGAACCTGTGTGTTTTCTTTGCGGAATATTTCTGATAGTCTGTTGCGTACTTTGCTGGTTGTTTTGTTGCCCAGCTCGATAAATCCGTTAAGGTTTGAATTGTAAAACACGCTGAGGTCGTCTATTTCAAGATCATCGAAGAATCCAAAATCTGCAAGTACAGAAAGGTCAATGACTTTATCACCGATTCTTGTAACAGGCCTTGGAGATTTCCCTTGCGGCGATGCTATGCCGAAGGGTATGTTTTGGATGGGAAAGTCACTGTTAGCCGGAACTTCAATCCATGATCTGTATTCTTTGTTATTTGCTGTAGTCATATTTATTACTTATAATGTTCCTCTGTTTTGTTGTTCAAGTTCAATGGCTTCGAAAAGCGCTTTGAAGTTTCCTTTTCCAAATGATTCGGCTTTCTTTCTCTGGATTATTTCAAAGAAGAATGTGGGACGGTCTTCTACCGGCTTTGTGAAAAGCTGTAGCAGATAACCTTTGTCGTCTCTGTCAATTAGAATGCGGTGTTCTTTGAGTGTGTCGATATCTTCTTCGATTTCACCAACGCGATCAATAATATTGTCGTAATAATTGTCGGGGACATGCAGAAAGTCTACGCCTCTTTCGCGTAAAGCATTAACAGTGGCAACGATATCATCGGTAGCCATAGCTACATGTTGCGGGCCACTTCCCATATAAAAATCAAGATATTCCTCTATCTGCGATTTTTTCTTTCCTTTAGCAGGCTCGTTTATTGGGAATTTAATTCTGAGGTTGTCGCTGGCCATCACTTTGCTTTTAAGAGCTGTGTATTCTGTTGAGATGTCTTTATCATCGAAAGATATCAGTTGTTTGAATCCCATAATATCACGGTAATATCCTGCAACTTTATCCATTTCATTCCATCCTACATTGCCCACAATATGATCTACGAAAAGTAATCCAGTGTCTTTCGGTTGATATTCAGGTTCCCATTTAACAAATCCCGGAAGGAACACACCATTGTAGTTCTTTCTTTCAATGAAAATGTGAACAGTATCGCCGTATGTTTTAATGCCTGATTTAACTACTTCGCCATCATTATCTTTAATTACTTCAGGTTCAAGATAAGCCTCGGCTCCGCGTGCTACAGTTGTTTCGAAGGCACTGCGCGCATCATCAACCCAAAGCGCTATTACTTTTACTCCGTCGCCATGGAGTTTGTTATGTTCAGCGACTTCTGTGTGGGGAGTGAGTGAGGCAGTAAGCACAAATGTTATCTTATCCTGACGAAGGACGTATGATGTGCGGTCTTTTAATCCTGTTTCCAGTCCTGCATAAGCAACAGGTTGAAATCCGAAAGCAGATTGGTAGAAATGAGCTGCTTGTTTTGCATTGCCCACATAGAACTCAATATAGTCTGTACCATTGATTGGTAGTGAAGTATTGTTAGTCATTTTTTAGTTATTTTGATTAGTTTGTGTTTATTTTAACCAGCTAAGGTAGTATTGTTTATCTTCAATTTCAAGGGCTTCTTTAGTTATAAAGAGAGGCCTGAAAGTGTCAACCATAACTGCATATTCATTTGTTTCTTTTTTGCCGATGCTTCTTTCGGTGGCACCGGGATGTGGTCCATGGGGTATTCCCATTGGGTGTAGAGTTATTTGGCCTTCGCCGATATTATTACGGCTCATGAAATCACCTTCTACATAATAAAGGACTTCATCTGAATCAATATTGCTGTGATTATAAGGAGCTGGTATTGCTTCAGGGTGGTAATCGTAAAGCCTTGGGACAAAAGCACATGTTACCATCGCAGAGGTTTCAAATGTTTGGTGCACTGGTGGTGGCTGATGAAGTCTGCCTGTTATTGGCTCAAAGTCATAGATAGAGAATATAAACGGGAACAGGTAGCCATCCCAGCCAATGGCATCAAAGGGATGTGTTTGATAATGATAACCAAAGAGCATATTGTCGCGTTTTATCTTTACGAGAAAGTCGCCTGTTTTGTCTTTACCGTTTTTAAATACTGGCGCATGGATATCACGTTCGTAGAAAGGTGAATGTTCCAGCAGCTGTCCGCTTTTATTCAGATATCTTTTAGGAAACCGCAACGGCTGGTTAGATTCAACAATAAAAAGTCTGTTATTCTGATTATTGAAATCAAGTTGATAGATTGTTCCTCTGGGGATAATAATATGATCACCGGGTTTAAAATCCAGAACGCCGTAAACAGATTTCATGGTGCCTTTGCCTTTGTGAACAAAGATCATTTCATCCGACTGAGCATTTTTATAATAGTAATCAGTCATTGATTTTTGTGGAGCTGCCAGTGAAATACTCAGGTCGTTGTTAAAAAGAACAGTTATTCTGCTTTTCAGATAGTCATCACAGGGCTTGATATTGAATCCTGATAATGATCGGCTTTGCATATTGCTCTTAATAGCAGCAACTGGTTCTGTATCAATGGGGTCATCGATGCTTATAACCTGAGTAGGCGGATGATTATGGTAGATAAGCGAGTAAATATCAGAGAATCCTTCGGCCGAGACTAACTCTTCTGTATAGAGGCTGCCGTCTGGTTTACGAAAGGTTGTGTGCCTTTTCGAAGGAATTTGTCCATTTTTTTGATAGTATGGCATGTTTATTTAGATTTAATATAAATAAGGGCAAAGATATATTTTTTAGCTTAAAGTATAAAGTTTTATGCTTAAAGTTGATATGGAGGTAATAGTAATCCGTTTTCGGACATTAAAATCCGGAAAATATTTATTGGTTTTATGGATTCAGCTTATTATTGTTTTGATTATTTGGATAAAGTATTGTATCAGGAATTATTACTTGAACAATTACTAATTATTACTTGAACAATTACCTATTATAAGCTAACATATTAGGATCCTGATGCGCATCAAAAACAATCCTGATGCGCATCAGAAATCATTCTGATGCGCATCAGAACATTAATCAGACAAAAGGAAAATACAGATAGCACAAGTGAGAAAAGGTGTTTTCACAAAAGAGAATTTATACTAAATAAATTAAGGTGAGATTTAGGATTCGATGAGTGCAAAAATATTTATCACCATATGGCATGAAAGTTCCAGAGAGATTAATCTAATATAGTGTTATCAGATAATAATTGTTGGTTAATATCACAGTAAAGTTAGTTTAATGGCATGTTTACATTAATTATTTCAGCAGAAAAGCAAAAGGGAAACTCGTAATGAGTTTCCCTTTTTAGCTTTATATCGATGGGTTTTTAACAAACCCTGGCATTCAAGTTCATACTTTAGAACAAATATGATATACCTATATTAACACCAAGCCATGAATAAGCCTGTTCGTCTTTTGTTTTGGCTGCTACATTGTATTTAAATCCAACATGCATACCAGCATTACCAGATCCAAAAGGTAGTACGAGTCCGGCTTCCGGAGCAAAACCAAAATGCCAGTCTTTACCCTGTTCATAATAAACACCCATAAAGTCTCTTGATTCAATGTAGTAAGTACCAACACCAACACCAATATACGGTTGAATACCACTTTGAGTAAAATAGTAATGAGCAGTAGCCAGAAGTGGCATTGCATTTAGATATCTTCTCTCATAGCCATAAATTTTCGTTGTATTACCGTAGTCAATAGTAACATAGCCAAGATTTTCATAGAAGACGTTCCAACCAAGAAAACCTCCTATAGTAACATTATCGGTAACATATCCTTGTCCTTCAATTGAGAATCCTCTGAAGGAAGGCTGATCAGTAAAGTCTTTAAGTTCACCCATAGGGAAACCCATATTCCAGTCAAAATTCCAGACACCACCTCCTTGTCCAAAGGTTGAAATGCTGAATAATATTGCAAATAATCCTGTAAGTAATATTCTATTTTTTTTCATTTCAAAAAGATTTAAAGGTGATTAATTAGTTTTGATTTCAGGAGACATTTCAAATGCTTTATTTATCCCTTTCTCAATTCTGTCAAGGTTAGAGCCGCTACTAAGGATACCGCTAACAGCAGAAGCCCAGTAGATAGGCACAACAGAATCAGAGTTAATAACTCTCACATCATTAGGATTAGCCATTTCTACCAACAATGTTCCTGTTGTATATGAGGAGTAGTAAGGATAACCTCCCCACCATCCCGGATAATAATATCCCGGATATCCCGGATCATAGTAATCGTTGTTGCCGCGTCCGGAGGATTTCCATCCCCATCCCCAGTCCCATCCCCAGCCCCAGCCAGGATAATAAGGGTACCAGTAGTCCATTTGCACTGTAGTAACCATAATTGCAGCAGCGGAAACTCTTACATCAGGAGTGTCGTTGGCAATTTCAGTGATTCGTGTGTAACCCTTTTGTTGCATATTTTGAGCAATAAGGTCTATAATCTGCGCATTATTGGCGATAAGAGAGTGGTCTGATGTATCGCTTCTAACAGGATACACTGTATCTGACATGAAATATGTCTTAAAAGTTGTAAAATTAATGGTGTCATCGTAATTTGTTATGACGACATCTGTTTGATCATAAGTCAGATCATCATCCGGATAACATGATGCTATTAGCAAAATAGCGAAAGTTGCGAGCACCATCATAGTTGTTTTTACTAGTGATAATTTCATCTTTATAAATTTAAATAATGATTGCAATAATTTTTTTCGGTAATACAAATATAGTTTTTTTATAGATAACAAGCGGGATTCAGAAAAAAAGTTTGTATTGTTTTATCAATTAACACAATAAAAGTAAGGTCAATTTCGCATTGATGCATGTTATTTGTTACCAAATTTAAAGGTTGCAGACAGGTAAACATTAAATCCAAAATAGAAGATATCCATTTTGTCATCAAGTGGGCCCTGTAACACAGTTCCTGTGTTGCTGTTATATTCCACAGGGTCTGAGAAGTTTGCTATTTGCTCACGGTTTCTTTCCTGGCCAAAAGAAATCTCACCTCCTGCAACTAACAGATATTTTTGTAACATTTTAAATTGAAAGCCTCCTGTGTAATGATAGATATTTATATCTGCGCTGTTAATCTTATTGTAGTCGGAATATTCTTTATAATCAGCATTGTGAATGTTGTTGAAGTCTGTGCGGAAGCCACTCATAAACATCAGTTGGTCGCGAATTTTCCAACGATAACCGACAGCAACATTAAGCACAGGCTTGGCTACATCAACAAATGATAACCAGTCTTTGTTATCCATTTCATTATATATTATGCCCGATGTAATTTCTGTATCAATAGGAGCATCCACAAATTTGTATGGTTTAATACCTGCAAAATATTCTGCAGTAAAATAGAACTGGTTGTCACTCTTCTTCTTCGACCCATAGATAAATCCGAAAGCAATTGAAAACGGGTATTTGGCAGTTGCTTTCAGGTCTCCTCTTAATAAACCCTGATCAATTTCATAACCAGGCATGAACTTATCATTATCAGGATTTGTAACATTAGAAATTGAATACTCTCTGTGTGCTTCTTTTTTTGTTGAAAAGATATGAAATGATCCGGTTGTTATATTCAGTCCGAAACGCCATCTGTCGAGCACATAAGAGAATCCCAGCTTCCCGATAAAGCGGTAATCAATAAATCGGAGATTTTCGGTGTAATAGCTTTCTGTTACAGGAGTAGGCCTTGGAGTTCCCTGAACCCATATTGTGTCATTGGGTGAGAAAGCAGATGCAGAGAGTGTATATCTGTACGATGTGTAGTTTGCGGATAAGAAAAGACTCCCGCCAACTTTAAATTTCTCATTTATATCATAAGCAGCAGCTATTCCAAACCAGTTATCGCTGTATTCGAGAAAGTACTTATACTCTACATTATAGTTTTCTTCTCCGGGAGTGCTGCTGATAATGTCTATCATTCTTGAGTCATAATAGTTAATATCAAATTTTTCTTTCATCCTTGTGATAATAGAAAAAGCAAAGGAGAATTTTGAACCTTTTGGTCTGTAACTGTATGACATAAACTGCGGCTGCACGTTAAAACTAATATTGTAAACGTCGCGACCGTTTCCCAGTGCATTGCTAAAATAATAAGCTCCCCAGGTGAATAAGGTTGCAGCAAAAGACAAGTTTGACCCCATTTTTATCTCAGAAATCGTAGCCGGATTATAATAAATAGAGGTATTGCCACCGTCGCCTGCAACTACTGCACCAGAAAGCAGAGAAGATTCAGAGTTAAAATTTTGTGACCAGTAATGATTCATTAACTGGGCATTGGATGATACACTTAGTGTAAGTCCTGCAATGATAAGAATTAGTCTTAGTATCCTTTGATTCAATGTTTGCAATTAGTTTTGTGAATCAAATATAAGCTTTTATTCTATCCCGGAGAAATATTTCATAAACTGCACTCTTTCATATGCAGCAGGATTTTCAGTGTTTTTGACATTCATTTTACCAATAAAATCGTCAACAGATTTAAATCCTTTTGAATCCATCCAGCTTTCGATTTCTTCAATCATATTTGTGATCTCTGCAAATCCTTTTTTGTAAAGCACAGATGCAACCTCAACAGCTTTTGCCCCTGCAAGTAGTTGTTTAATGACAGCTTTGCCATCGTGAACGCCTGTTGATGCAGCAATATCACATTTAACGATATCACTAAGCATAGCAACCCAACGCAATGATGTTGCCAGCTCTGCCGGAGAACTGAATATATTTGATGACTTTATTTCGAATCTTTCAATATCAATATCAGGAGAGAAAAATCTGTTAAACAGCACAAGACCTTTGATTTTTGTCCAAGATAGCATTTCCATTGTTTTTGCTAATGCTGAAAAATAAGGACTGAGTTTAAGTGCTATCGGAATGTTTACCATGCCAGTAATCTTTTCTGCAATATCAAAATAAACTTTCTCATTTTCTTTTGCTGATTTATTGGGATCAGAAGGTAAAACAAATATATTTAGCTCAAGGGCGTCTGCTCCTGCATCTTCAATCTTTTTGGCAAACTCCTCCCAGAGATTGTCTGACATACAGTTTATCGATGCGATAACAGGAATCTTAACATTTGCCTTACAGTCATTTATAAGCTTAAGGTATTTAGCAACATCGTTTTCACTGGAATAATTGTGAATATAATCCTTAGCTTCCGGATAATAATTGCTCATTTCCCCCATTTCATATGTTATGGAGGCTGCCATGTTTATCTGTTCCTCAAACAGAGATTTTAAAACAACAGCACTTGCTCCTGCTTTCTCAATTTCAATAATGTTGTCAACAGAGTTAGTAAGACCCGAACTACCAACGATTACCGGGTTCTTTAACTTCAGACCCATATAAGATGTTTCCAGATTTGCCATGAATTAATTTTTTGTATTTTTATTATTGAGTGTAAAAATAATAACTTATGTTGAATGTTAATGAATATGAATGAAAAATATATGAATTCAACAATGAATATTCTTAATTAATGATTGATAACAGGAATATCAATATGACTATATTTGCACATTAAAGCAAACTATGTCACAGCGATTGAAAAAAATACTGATAATACAAACAGCCTCTTTGGGCGATGTTATTCTTTCTACACCAATAATAGAGAAGCTGAGCAATTCTTATCCTGATGCGAAAATCGACTTTCTGTTAAAATATGGCTATGAAGGATTGCTGAGACGACATCCAAAGTTGCATCATGTTATTGTTTGGGATAAAACAGAACGTAAGTATCATCACCTCGTTGAGCTTATCCGCATTATCCGTGAAAATAAATATGATGCTGTCATCAATGTACAAAGGTTTGTTTCTTCCGGATTGATAACTGCTTTATCAGGATCAAAAATGAAAGCCGGTTTTAGTAAAAACCCGTTCTCTTTGTTTTTTAATCATCGTGTAAAGCATAAGATAGGAAGCAGAAACTCCTCTCATTGCCATGAGGTCGGCAGAAATTTGAAGCTTATTGAACATATTACTGATGATAAGGCAAAGTATCTGCCAAAGCTATATCCTTTACAGCAGGATTATGCTAAAGTATCTCAGTATACAACCCGAAAGTATATAACTGTTTCTCCGGGGTCATTGTGGTTTACAAAGCAATATCCTGAGGAAAAGTGGATAGAGTTCATTTCAGGTATCGATGATGACATAACTGTTTACCTCCTTGGATCAGACAAGGAAAAAGATTTGTGTAACAGGATTATTGAGACCTCAGGTAATAAGCAGTGTTTAAACCTTGCCGGGAAGTTGAGTTTTCTGGAATCAACGGCTTTGATGGAGAAAGCCGTGATGAATTATGTGAATGATTCGGCGCCTATGCATATGGCTTCATCTGTGAATGCTCCCGTGGCAGCAGTTTATTGCTCTACGATTCCGGAGTTTGGGTTTGGTCCATTGTCAGATGAATCTCATGTAATAGAGGTGGAGGAGGAGCTTGATTGTCGTCCATGTGGCTTGCACGGATGGAAGAAATGTCCTGAAAATCATTTTAATTGTGCGAAGAATATAAAAAAAGAACAATTACAGGAATTAATCAGATAGTATTTTATGAGTATTGAATCGGAAATTAACAAATCGGTACAATTATTAAAAAAAGGAAAAGTACTACTTTATCCCACTGATACAATTTGGGGGATTGGTTGTGATGCTACAAATTCAAAAGCAATACAAAAGATTTATAAACTTAAAGGCCGTAGTGAGAATAAGGCTATGATTGTTTTAGTCGACTCAATTGAAATGATTGAGAAGTATGTTAAGGTTGTGCCTCCAATAGCTTATGACCTGATTGCTAATTCTAAATCGCCTTTGACAATTGTTTATACGGATGCGCGTAATCTTTCTAAAAATATTATTGCTGCTGATGGTACAATTGCTGTTCGTGTTGTGAGCGGGCCTTATTGCTCGGAAGTGATAAAAAGGTTTGGGAAGCCTATTGTCTCTACATCGGCTAATTTTTCAAATCAGCCCGTTGCAAGAACATTTGACGAGATTGATGATGGTATTAAAGATGGTGTGGACCATGTTGTTGAGGTAATGCGTGATAATGTTAATACCGTAAAGGCTTCAACAATTATCAAGATTGAAGCTGATGGTACATTCTTAATAATACGTGATTAGATGAAAGTTGCCCAGTTACAGATAAATCCTGTTCTTGGAAAAGAAGAAGATAATATAAAGCAGATATCAGGTTTGCTGAATAATTGTTCTGACGCTGATATTATTGTTTTGCCAGAGCTGGCTAATTCAGGATATAATTTTCTTACCAAAGAAAGAGCAGAATTATTTGCAGTCCATCATCATCATGATAATTTTATTAGCTTTCTTAAAGAGTACTCTGTAAAACTTAATGCTGCTATTATAAGTGGTTATTTTGAAATTGATGGCGATAATTATTATAACTCTTCCATATTTATTGATCCAAAAGGGAATATGTGTAATTATCGGAAAGCACATCTTTTTATGAATGAAAGGAATATATTCCAGCCTGGCAATGTGGGCTTTCCTATAATGGAATATATGGGGGTGAAAATAGGCATGCTTATTTGTTTTGATTATCTTTTTCCTGAAGCATGGAGAATTTTAGCTTTGAAGGGTGCTGATATTATTGCTCATCCTTCTAATCTTGTTACGCTGAACGCAAGGAAAGTTGTGCCTGCTCAGGCAGTAATCAACAGAATATTTATTGCAACAACAAACCGGACAGGCAAGGATAACGGACTGGTGTTTAACGGAAATACTACTTTGTATAATCCTTCCGGTGAAATAGTCGCATCGCTTAATGATCATGAAACAGGAATATTATTTTCTGATATTGATCCTGAAATGACAAGAAATAAAATGATAACAGACCTTAATCATGTGCTTAACGACCGAAGACCGGATATCTACAGCGAACTTTTATAATATTGATAATCAAATTGCTTCATAGTTTTTGCCTTGTTTCTTTTTAACATAAAGTTGTTTATTTCTTTTAATAAAAATGATCTTAAAACAGTTCATTCGATATAATTTTACCCAATTATCAAAACCGCTAAATTTTATTAATACTGTTAATAACCTGGTAAAGTTATGATTGTAAAAAAGGGAATAAGCAGCATTGTTATACTTGTCTTTATATTTGTTATTATACCTGACGTGTTTGCACAGCCCGTTGTTGTTACGCAACCACAGGACACTTCAGTTTGTGTTGAATCATCAGCTGGGTTTAGTATAATTGCTGTTAATACTTCTACCTATCAATGGCAGGAGTTTGATGGTGTAGGATGGTATAATATTACAGAATCTGTTACCTATGCGCAGGGTGAGGACAGTCCTGATCTGACAATCGTTGATGCTAATCTGGCTTTGAATGGAAGTCAGTACAGATGCATTGTATCAGACTTATCAGCTGCTCGCGATACTTCACACCCTGCAACCCTGGGTGTTTATGAGCCTCCTTTTATTACTGCTGATCCGGAGAATGAAAGGGTTTGTAAAAATGAAATTGCTTATTTCTCAGCTGAAGCTGTTAACGGAACTGTGTATCAATGGCAGGAGTTTAATGGTACAGGATGGCTTAATCTTGTAGATGATGCCTTTTATTCAGGTACTGATAGTCCTGATTTGAGTATCTATACTGTCCTTGGTATGAATGGTTTGTCATACAGGTGCGTAATCCGTAATGTTAGTTGTCCTGATACTACTCTTTCTGCAACATTGGTAGTCGATCCTACTCCTATTATATATACTATTACCGGCGGTGGTGAATATTGTGAAGGCGATGATGGCCTTGTTGTTGGTCTGGATGGTTCTCAGTCAGGTATATCTTATAACCTTATTCGTGATGACATACAAACAGGACAAGTTCTTAATGGTACTGGATCAGCGCTAAGCTTTGGGTTACAAATTGATGAGGGAGTATATACAATTACAGGATATAATCAGTTTACTTCATGCATTAGTGATATGGCTGGCTATGCTCAGATTATAAGAAACCCACTACCACAACAATATGAGGTTATTGGTGGAGGTGATGTGTGTGATGGTGATGTGATGCCTGATGTTATGATTAGCGGAAGTGAATCCGGCGTTGAATATTCTCTGTACTGCAATTCAATGGCAACTGGCCAGGTAATGTCAGGAACAGGTTATGAAATCAGCTTTGGCATGCAGCAGCAGGCTGGTGTTTATACAGTTGCTGCTTCAAATATTGAAACTGGTTGTACAGTTGACATGTCAGGGGAAGTGGAGATCCGGATTATTGAAAGGCCTGTTGCTGATGCCGGGGATGATCAGATTATTCCTGCAGGAAGTTCTGCACTTATGTACGGGGCAGCTTCTAATGGCAGCGGGGCATATGATTTCTTCTGGTTTCCGGAGTATTTATTGGAGAATCCCATGGAACAGAATACTTCAACCTATGACCTGGAGCAAACGGAGATGTTCAGATTGTATGTAAGTGATCTGAATACAGGATGTGTTAGTCTTGAAGACACGGTTATTGTATATATTAAGGATACAACCTTTTCAGTGATTGTTAATGGCAGCCCTAATCCTGTTTGTTATGGTTCTGCTGTTACTCTAAGTGCTATTCCTACTGGTGGTAGTGGTTTCTATACATATTCATGGACATCCGTTCCCGAAGGTTTTTATTCCGGTGAACAGTTTCCGGTTGTTTATCCGGAAAGCAATACATTATATATTGTGAGTGTTAGTGATGGTAATGAGGTTATCACTGACACAGTTAAAGTAGTGGTTGTGCCAGTACCTATTATATATAGTGTTCAGGGGGGTGGACAGTTTTGTTCTGGTGAGCAGGGAGTAAATATTTCTTTGGATGGTTCGCAAACTGGTGTGGATTATTATTTAATTAATTCTGACAATGAAACTGTGGCAATAGTAGCAGGCACCGGATCGGATGTTGATTTTGGAATAATTAGCACAGGTGGTGATTATTCAGTATTGGCTGTTAATCAGGAAGGGGGTTGTTCACAACAAATGGACGGGAGTGTGACTGTTGTAGAGAATCAGTTGCCAATAGCAGATGCTGGTTCTGATATATATACTGATGTTGGTAGCAACGTAACTTTACATGGTAGTGCTTCAGGTTCACCCGGAGATGTGGATTATTTATGGAGCCCTCCTGATATGTTGATAAATCCTAATGATGCTGATGCAACAACGATTCCATTACATACAACAACTATGTTCAGCCTTCAGGTAACTGATAATCAAACATCATGTGTTGGCGAGAGTGATAATATGATTGTATTTGTAACCGGAGGTGATTTGGGGGTTGAGATTGTATATAGCAAGAGTGTTATTTGTCCGGGTGAGTTTATAAGTATTTATGCTATGCCTTCAGGTGGCGATGGTAATTATAGTTATTCATGGAGATCTGAACCTGAAGGTATTGTCTCCTCTGATCAGTTTATTTATGTCAGTCCTTCAGTGACAACGAAATATATTGTTACTGTTGCTGATGGTGATTATGTTGCCATCGATACTGCAATTATTGAGTTGAGATCTGCACCGCAGAAGTTTGCACTAACTGGCGGTGGCGGTTATTGTGTTGGAGGCACAGGTAAAGAGATACTTCTTGATGATTCAGAGCCATCAGTTATTTATTCATTATACAGAAATGCACAGGCAACGGGTTATTTTACCTCTGGAACAGGTGCTGAAATAAACTTTGGTAGCTTTCTTACGGAAGGTTACTATTCGGTTGCAGGAATTAATAATGATGGATGTGTAAGCATGATGGACAGTGTTGTTAATGTTGAAGCTTATCCGTTACCGGAAAAGTTTACATTGTTAGGTGGTGGTACATATTGTGAGAATGATCCCAGACTTGGAATACTGCTTGAGTCGTCGCAACCGGGTGTGCAATATGAGCTCCTTAAAGATGCTGAATCAACAGGATTTGTTAAACAAGGCACTGGAATGCCATTGAGTTTCGACGGGTTTGACGGTACGGGATATTATTCTGTTATAGCTGGTTATGAAGCAACCGGATGTTCCAATACTATGGATGGCGTGGCTTCTCTTTTACTTTTTGATGAACCTGATATAGTGATAACGGGTCCCGGAGAGCTATGCAAAGGAGATACAATATCTCTTACAGCAAGTGGTGCGATGAACTATCAATGGAATACAGAGCCTGCTGTTACTACACCTTCAATTAATGTTAGTCCTGAATCAACAGATGTTTTTATGGTTACAGGCTATAACTCTCATAACTGCGTGAGTGTATCGCAACATGAGGTTGTTGTTAATGATCCTCCTGTCATTAGTTTGTATAATGATGATTTCTCTGATATGATAGTGTGTGATCCTGATAATTTATATGATTATACATTTGAGATAGATGGTAACGTGTTACAGGAAGGGAGTTCAGGATCGTGGTATTACGGGAATGCAGGTGTGCTGTCAGACTCTGTTACTGTAACAGGAACAGATTATAATGGATGTAAGGATACAAAATCAGAATTTGTATCTACCGGAAATAGCCCCAATGCCTTTACACCTGATGGTGATGGTGTTAATGATGTATTTATGAAAGGTTATGAAATAATGGTGTTCTCAAGCTGGGGTAGTGAGATTTATAATGGTAGTGACGGATGGGATGGTAAGTACAATGGTAAGCTGGTAACTCCTGGTACTTACTATTATGTGCATCATGTTTACGGACAGGATGGTAGCTTAATTAATACAATAAAAGGATCTGTAACTGTAGTAATAAATTAAATATGAGTAGAGTAACTTTAATATTGTTTATTGTAATTGTATTGTTACAGGGAGTTAGTGCTCAGACTAAACACCTTACTGATGCAGATAATTTGTTTGAGTCGAGGGATTATTACGGTGCTGTAAAGCTTTATAAAAAGGCTTTGAGAAAGACTGATGAGTTGGAGTTAAAGCAGGAGATTGCGTTGAAAGTAGCATTGGCATATTATAATATGAATGATTATTCTAATGCTTCAGGATGGTTTGAGGATGCTTTAAGTAATAATAATACTGATAGTGAGAGTTACATTTTCTGGTCTCAGTCGTTGCTTGTTGAAAAACGTTATAAGGAAGCCCTTGATGTGTTAAAGAAAGCAGCTGAGTTATGGCCTGATGATTACGAGATTGCCTTCCGTACTGATGCTGTTAAAAAGATATTGAATAGTAATATTGAAGAACAGAATAATAATATTCATAAAGTTAATTCTCTTTCAAGTGATTACAGTGATTATGGAATAGGATATTTCGGGAATTCCATGGTAATTACATCAACTCAGTTATCTGGTAGCTCCCGTATTGATGGAAGAACAGGGCAGGGGTATTCTGACTTATTTCTTGCTAATCCTGATGATGATGGGTTCTCTTCTTTGAAATTGTTCAGTAGCAAGATTAACTCACCACAGAATGACGGGACTTTCTCCTATGATTCTGTCAATAAAATCGGCTATTGGACTGTCTGCTCCGGTAAACCCGGTAGTTGCGGCATCTACTATTCAGATTATTCAGAATCTAAAGGCTGGTCGAAACCTGTTAAGGCAGAGTTTATGAACCAGCATTATAGCTATGGACATCCCTTTGTTAGTAATGATGGCACTGTAGTGTATTTTACCTCGAACATGCCGGGCGGTATGGGTGGTAATGATATATGGAAGATTAAAAGAAAGGGTGATGGATCATGGGGTGTGCCTGTTAATCTTGGTGAGAATATTAACACTCCTGCCAATGAAATGTTCCCGTCTGTTTACAATGATACAGTGTTGTTCTTCGCCTCAAACAATATATCTTCTTTTGGAGGCCTTGATTTGTATTACAGTATTAAGAATGGTACAGAATTTATAGAAGCCGTAAATGTAGGACTTCCTGTTAACAGTGCTGCTGATGACTTTAATCTTCTTCTTAAGAAAAACGGCAGTGGAGGTTATTTCTGTTCCAACAGAGACATTGAAACCAGTGATGATATATACTCTTTTAAGGGCTTCCCTGTTAAAATAAATTTGTCAGGGGTTGTTGTCCATCATCTGGATAAAAAGCCTGTAGCAGGAGCCGCTATTGTGGTTATTGATAGTTATGGTGAGTGTGATACGGTTATGACAGACAGCAGCGGGTATTATTCCTACTTGCTTAGCATCTTCGATAAATATCGTATTGTGGCTGGTAAGCCTGGCTATTATCAGGATGAGAAGGTTATAAATACTGATGATGAAATATACGTTCTTTCAGGGCTTAGTAATGTTTATGCGAATTTTGCCCTCGTGAAAAAGCTGTACCCTTGTGCTATAAGCGGGATTGTTACAGACAAAGAGACCGGACTGCCTATGGATAATATCCTTGTTGAAATTGAAAGTGATGGTGGCTATTCATCATTCTGCTATACAGATAACTCTGGTATGTATATTTTTAAGGAGCTCAAGCCTGATGCTGTTTATTCTGTTAAAACAGGTAAAGAGGGATATTTCTCTGAATCAAGAGAGTGCAGGATTCCTGTTGTTAAGAAGGAAAAAGTGTTCTCGAAATCTTCAGGATTTGATATGGATTTTCAGCTTCTGAGGATACAAAAGGAGAAAGAATTTGTTTTGTCTGATATTTACTATGATTTTAACAAAGCTACCTTACGTGTGACTTCAATGAAGGAGCTGGATAAACTTGCTTCTATGTTAAATGAAACCCCGAATGTTGTGGTGCAAATTAGTTCACATACTGATGCCAGGGGTGATACAGAGTATAACATGAAGCTATCTGCCAGAAGAGCAACGGCTGTTGTTAACTATCTTGTTAATAAGGGTATTGATAGAAACAGGTTGAATGCTGTTGGCTATGGTGAATCCAGATTGCTGATTGCTAATGCAAGTACAGAAGATGAACATCAGGCAAACCGCAGAACTACTTTCCAGGTAACTGGTAGTGATTTTAGTATTTGGTCTGTCTCTTCAGAATCAGGTAATCTGGAATACCATTTGCAGCTTTTGTCTTCTTCAAGAAAACGAGATAAAGATGAGGATTTCAGTGATATAAAAAGGAAAATCCCGGATGTTGAGGTTTATGAAGTTCAGGATGCTGGCTTGTTTAAATATGAAGTGGGCGCACGTTATAATTTCTCTGATGCACGCAAATTGTTGAAGAAACTCAGGCTAATGGGCTATTCTGATTGTTTTATTGTTTGTTATTATGATAATGAGAAAATACCTGTGTCTATGGCACTTAAAATAGAAGGAGGTAGGTGATATGAAGAAATTATTGATGCTTATTCTGTTATTTGTATTGTCGATACCTTGTTTGATGATGGGGCAGTCGGACTTGCTATTCAATAATTATCAGATTAATCGTCTGGCTCATAATCCTGCAGCCATTGAAAATAACGGGATGATTAATGCCTATCTTGGAGCCCACCAGCAATGGATTGGTTTTGATGATGCTCCCAATATGCAATGGGCTTATGTTTCAGGCTTTATTAATAAGCAAAACATGGGACTTGCAGTGAATATTATTAACCAGTCGGTGGGTGCTACCCTGACACAAAATCTGAAAATAGATTATGCTTATAGAATATATATTCGCGGCGGACATAGCATATCTTTGGGAGTGGGTGCAGGCTTGTACTTGAGAAAGTTCGACTATTCGAAGCTGCGCTTTGAGGAAGCAGAAATGCAAATGCCTGTATCTGATGAATCTAAGCTGCAACCGGATTTTGATTTTGGTGCAGAATATATTTTCAGAGGCTTTTGTGTTGGATTTGCATCCAACCATATTACTGTATCTAATAGTAACTCAACCATTTTCAAGATTCCTATTCAAAATCATGCTTATGCAGATTATGAGTTCGATGTGTATGAGAACCTTAATATTGTTGGTGGACTTGATTATTTCAGAAGCGGCACAATAGATTGTTATGGAATATCAGCAGATATGCTTCTTAAAGATAAATTTAACGCTGGTATTGCTTATCGCACTCAAACCTCTTTTATTTTCAGAGCAGGAGCTCAGCTTACACAAGTGTTAAATGTCCAGTATTCTTATGATATGGGTGCAGGAAGTTTTGCTAATTATAACTCCGGAGTTCATGAAATAGTAATTTCTGCACGATTTGGCAAAAAGCCTTCCTTTTATAACTCCCCAAGATTTATTGATTAACCAGTGTGCCTAAGTTTAAACTTAATGTAACATATCTTAATTATAGTCTACAGACCTTTTAAAACATTTTGATATTTTTCATTAAAAAAGGCCTTTCATTTATTAAAACTAAAATTTTAAGCAAAAAAAATTGTTAAAATATTGACAAATAAAAATTATATATTATATTTGCAGTGCTTGTTTTGTTTGTTTTTCATAATTGGGCCCACCCAAACGATCGCTCGATCTGGGGTGGGTTTTTTTATTGCCCTTCTTTTTGTGCCAGTTCTAACGTTTCTAATAAATTTTTATTGTTATTAAGATGGTGTTTTTTACAAACTTCAAATAGAAGAGATTTTATAATTTAGAGTTGTTTGTTTATAGGCTTATCAGTTGTTATAAAATATCGAATCATTGTTTTTGCCTGAGTATTTAAGATGTTATTTCTTAAATTTAGTCTTTTTTCATCATTTATTTTGATAAAAGGGTGAATCATGGGGCAGATTGTTAAAGACTATTTCCACTTGACACGTTAGTTGTTTTGTAAAGACAAATCAGTATTTTCATACGTATGAAAACTCAGTTTGATACGTATGAAAATCCAATATGATACCTATGAAGATAATAACGACACAAGTGGGAGTAGGTAACAACACAAGTGAAAGTAAGTATTAACACAAGAGAAAACAGGAATGCACACAGCTATAAACAAGTGATGGGACATGTGATAATTGGGGGCTATGAAAAAATATTAATTGCTATACTTTATGAAACAATATTGTTGGGCAAAACAGTGGTCAGCATTGCAATAATGTAAAATTGCAAGTCATGAAACAGAGATCATTATCTTTAATCAGCCCGTTTTGGATAATAAAGGTATCCTTCTTTGCTAATTTCGCTATTAGGGAAAACTTCACATGCTTCTTCTTTCAATTGCTTCATATCATCCAGTCGGGCGGAGAAGTGTCCCAGCAAAAGCTGACAAGCATTTGCTTTTTTAGCAACAGTAGCAGCATCAGCAGCTGTGGAGTGATATTTCTCAATGGCAAATTCATGCAATGAGTTGTTAAAAGTAGCTTCGTGATACAAAAGCGTTACTCCTTTTATATATTGCGGTATTTGGTCGTTAATTTTAGTGTCAGAGCAATAGGCATACGACTGAGGAGCTTTAGGTTTTGTTGTTATATCAGCATTTTTTATTATCAACCCCTTGTGGTTGTAGTCTTTACCTTGTTTAATATTTATTATATCCTCAATTTCCGGTTTGTATTTGTCGACAAAGCTCTTTAGGATATTAAGTTCTCTTTCTTTTTCTTCAAATAAGAACCCGCATGTAGGAATACGGTGATCCAGAGGGAATGAATACAGCCTAAATCTTTCACTGTCGATGATTAGGTTTTTACCAGAGGTGCTAAGAATATGGTAATGAACCTTATACTTTAATGTTGTGTGAGATGTTTGAAGAGAATATTCAATATAATCCTGAATATTTTCAGGGCAGTAGATGTTCAAATCGCGAGTACGATCCATCAGATTGTAAGTTGAGAGAAGTCCGGGTAGACCAAAAAAATGATCACCATGTAGATGGCTTATAAGAATATTATCAATCTTGTGATATTTTGTTTTATTTCTGATAAGCTCAATCTGAGTTCCTTCGCCACAATCAATAAGGAAAAAGTTTTGATGTATATTAATAAGTTGGCCTGATAAGTGGAACCCGCTTGTTGGAATAGCCGAAGAGTTTCCAATTATTTTAATATAAAAATTTTGGTTTTGAATCATTCACCAAATTTACACTTTTTAGCATAACTTGTTGGATGACGAGAAGATTACTTTATTTCAAGTTTGTAGTCATGCAGATGGAGTTAGATGATTTTGAGTATGGTTAATTTAAAATATTTCCTTATAGTTTAAACACAGTCGCCTGATGCGTCAGGGGATAAAAAAATCCCTCCGGGAAACCCAGAGGGATTAAATAATATACGAAACATTAATTATTTCTTCTTGCCTTCTTCTTTTTCTATTTCAGATTTCAGATTAGCAAGTACGTCTAAGTCACCAAAAGTTGTTTTTTCAACTTTTTCATTGACTTTATTGATATTACGTTTTGTTTTTTTGTTATCAGCGTTTTCTCTTTCAGCATGTTTAGCTTTAGTAAACTTAGGATCTTCTTCAAACATACGAGTATGAGATAAGATGATCTTTTTGTTTTCTTTAGAGAATTCAATAACTTTAAAGTCGATAGTTTCTTCCTGTTTGATAGTAGTACCGTCTTCTTTCTTCAGGTGGCGCATAGGAGCGAATCCTTCAACACCGTAAGGAAGAGAAACAAGAGCACCTTTATCATGAAGGTTAACAACTGTACCCTGGTGTACTGAATCAATAGTAAATACTGTTTCGAATACATCCCATGGATTTTCTTCCAGCTGTTTGTGTCCGAGACTAAGTCTGCGGTTTTCTTCATCAACATCAAGAACAACAACTTCAATATCATCACCTACTTTAGTAAATTCAGCAGGATGTTTGATTTTCTTTGACCAGCTAAGGTCGCTGATATGAATAAGACCGTCAACACCTTCTTCAATTTCCACAAAAATACCGAAGTTAGTAAAGTTTCTAACAGTAGCTTTGTGTTTAGAGTTAACAGGATATTTATCACGAATAGAAGTCCATGGATCTGGAACAAGTTGTTTAAGACCAAGAGACATTCTTCTTTCTTCACGGTCAAGTGTAAGAACAACAGCTTCCACTTCTTCTCCTACCTTAAGGAAATCCTGAGCAGTACGCAGGTGCTGTGACCATGACATTTCACTAACATGTGTTAAACCTTCCACGCCAGGAGCAATTTCGATAAATGCACCGTAGTCGGCAAGAACAACAACTTTACCTTTCACTTTGTCACCAACTTTAAGTTCAGGATCAAGAGAATCCCAAGGATGAGGTGTAAGCTGTTTAAGGCCAAGAGCAATACGTTTTTTGTTTTCGTCGAAGTCGAGGATAACAACTTTGAGTTTCTGATCAAGTTCAACAACTTCTTCAGGATGTTTGATACGTCCCCATGAAAGGTCAGTAATATGAATCAAACCATCAACGCCACCAAGGTCGATAAATACACCGTAGGTAGTGATGTTTTTGGCGATACCTTCAAGTACCTGTCCTTTTTCAAGTTTAGCAATGATTTCAGCTCTTTGCTGTTCAAGTTCGTCCTCGATAAGTGCTTTATGAGAAACAACAACGTTTTTATATTCGTGATTGATTTTAACAACCTTGAATTCCATTGTTTTGTCAACATAAATATCGTAATCTCTGATAGGTTTCACATCAATCTGTGAACCAGGAAGGAAGGCCTCGATGCCAAATACATCAACAATAAGACCACCTTTAGTACGACATTTAACATAACCGTTGATAATTTCGTCGTTATCATGAGCCTGATTAACTCTTTCCCATGATTTTAATGTACGGGCTTTTTTATGAGAGAGTATCATCTGACCGTTTGAGTCTTCCTGATTCTCTACATAAATATCCACTTTATCGCCCACTTTTAAATCAGTGTTATACCTAAATTCGTTAAAAGGAACGATACCGTCAGATTTGTAACCAATATTGATAACAACCTCGCGGCTGCTTATACCAACAACTGTACCTTCGATAACTTCATGCTCAACAATCTGACTTAATGAGTTAGAATAAATATCTTCTAACTTTGCTCTTTCATCATTTGAGTAGTTATCCTGTTTTTTCTCAAGAGCATCCCAATCGAATTCAGCTGGAATTTGAGCTTCAGCTTTAACTTCTTCTTCCTCTTCTTTAAAAGCAACTTCTGTTTCTGCCTTTTTTTCTTCAGGTTCAGTTACGTTAGCTTCTACTTTTACTTCCTCAACAACTTCTTCAGGAGTTGCTTTCACTTCCTCCGCCTGTGGTGTAGTCTCTTTATTTTCAACAGGCTCAGTTGTGTTTTTTTCTAATTCTGACATTAAAAAATAATTGTGTTTCCTAATCAACAGTCCGGTTTACGTGATTAAAAAAACGGATTAAACATATGTTCGTGATTTTAAGAATTTGGCTAACAGTTAGCTAGCCATAATCCGAACCTCCTAAAATCGGGCTGCAAAAATAATATTATTTCTTTGAAAATCAAAAAATTATTTCTTCCGTTTTTCAGGAATATTTTTGTCGTATCTTTGTCTGTGCAATTGTAATAATTGTTATATTCTTAAGTATCATTATATCAGATAAATAATAGTTAGTATGGCGTTGAATTGTGGAATTATAGGCCTGGCAAATACAGGGAAAACAACCATCTTTAATTGTATGTCCAACACAAAGGCAGAAAGCTCTAATTATGCTTTTAGTGCTACAAAATCAAATATTGGTGTTGTAGATGTTCCTGACCCAAGATTATATAAGTTGGATGAGCTTGTTCATTCTGACAGGGTTGTGCCTGCTACAGTAGAGATAGTTGATGTGCCGGGACTAACCAAAGGGGCTAGTGAAGGCGAAGGCGTTGGTAATAAGTTTCTGGCTGATATACAGAAGACAGATGCCCTTATTCATGTATTGCGTTGTTTTGATGATGAAAATCTTCCACATATTGAAGGGTCGGTTGACCCAGTCAGGGATCTCGAGATAGTTGATTTTGAGCTTCAGGTGCGTGACCTTGATCTGGTAAACAGGAAGATTGAACGCATGGAGAAGATGACTAAGTCGGGTGATAAGGAGGCTAAAAAGGCTATTGAGGTGCTTACTAAATACAAAGAGCATCTTGAGAATTTTGGCAATGCACGCACTGCTCCTGTTAATGATGGTGATGAGAAATACATCAGAGATATGCAGTTGCTTACAGAAAAGACTGTTATCTATGTTTGTAATGTTGATGATGAGTCGGCTGTGAAGGGAAATGATTATGTTGAAAAAGTAAAGGCAACTCTTGGTGAGGATGTTCCTGTGCTGGTTGTGGCTGGTAAGCTTGAGGCTGAAATAACTGAACTGGATGATGAAGAAGATCGTAATGAATTTTTATCAGATGCCGGACTTGAAGAACCTGGTGTTAACCGTTTGGTACGTGGTGCTTATGATGCACTGAATCTGCAGTCGTTCTTTACAGCCGGGAAAATGGAAGTAAAAGCATGGACAATCCGTAAAGGTATGTTGGCTCCCGAAGCTTCTGGCGTTATTCATAGCGACCTCGAACGTGGGTTTATTCGTGCTGAGGTGATTAAATATGATGATTATATCCAATATGGTTCTGAAGCAGCTGTTAAAGAAGCGGGTAAGTTTCATGTGGAAGGCAAAAACTATGTTGTGCAGGATGGTGATGTGATGCACATCAGATTTAACGTGTGATATTCTTAACTTACCCACTCAGAGTTCTGTTTACTCTTTTTATTATCATATTATTACTAATAATTAGGATATATTGTTAGTTTTGTATGTAAAGATATTTGAAAATGAGTAATAAAGGAATTATTGTTTTTGTTTTTATATTGATTACAAGCACTACTTTTAGCCAAACCGGTCATTTTGATAGGTTAGATTTTCTTATGGGTGAATGGATAGGTAAGGGTAGTGGCTTTGGTAACGACAGCTCTAAGATTGTTTCTTCTTTTAACCTGATAATGGATGGTGAGTATTTGGAAATAGAGAATGAGTCATGGTTTGATCCAACTGAGAAAAATCCTGAAGGAGAACATCATGTTGATAAGGGAATAATCTATTATGATAATACTAAGAGGGTATTGACATTTAATCAGTTTAATAACGAGGGATATGTTAATCAGTATGTCTTTAATGATTCCTTGTCAAATGATTCAGTGTTAGTTTTTGAAACTGTGTCAATAGTTAATTTTGTCCCTGGGGGAAAAGCACGCTGGATAATAGAGAAGCTATCTGTAAATAAAATAAAAACAACATTTGATGTTTCATTTCCTGGCAGGGCGTACACTTGTTTCGGAACTAATATTTTAACAAAAAAGAAATCGATAATGTGTGATAAAGAGCCAAAAGTAACAGGAATTGGCGGGATATTCTTCTTCTCTGATAATCCCGAAAAGGCAAAAGAATGGTATAGAGAGAACCTGGGAATAAATACAAATGAATGGGGTGCAAGTTTTGAATCACGTAATGCCACTAATCCCGATGAGGTAAATTATTTACAATGGAGTCCTTTTGAAAAGGGAAGTGAATATTTCTCACCATCACAGAAAGATTTTATGATTAACTATCGTGTACAGAATATTGAGAAACTTGTTGATAACCTAAAGCAAAGCGGTGTTACGATTGTTGATAGTATTGAAACATATGATTATGGCAAATTTATTCATATTATGGATCCTGAAGGTAATAAGATTGAGCTTTGGGAGCCCATTGATACTGGTCTCACAGAAATAGGCGGAGAAACAACTAAATAGATTGATTTGATTAATAATAAAAAGCAGCAAATTGAAAATGAAATGGGGGTATTTAATGAGGACGAAGTCTTGGGTTGTGAATAGCAGAAAATTAAGCATCTTAGCAATTGGCATTTTGATGTTAAGTAGTAATGTTTATGGCCAGTCTGACACAACAATTCATTCTGTACAAAAGAAGGTCAGTTTCAAGGATTCTTTGGATGGTGCATTTGATATTAGCGAGTTTTTAAAGACCAGAAAAGGATTTATGTTTGTTCCTGTAATTGTTACTGAACCTGCTGTTGGCTATGGTGGTGGTGGTGCTTTGTTGTTTTTTCATCCAAACAATAATCCAAAAAACAAAACGAAGATACCTAATATTACAGGAGTTATGGGTTTGGCTACAGAAAATAAGACATGGGCTGCCGGTGCTATGCACTTCCATGTTTTTGGCGATGATAAAGTGCGTACTCTTACAATATTGGCTAAACCTGACGTTTTTATTAAGTATTATGGTCAGAATAATGAATTTTTGAGTAATCATCCGGTTACCTTAAATCTTAATGCTTTCCTTGCTGTACAGCGTGCACAATTAAGGCTAGGGGAGTCAAGATGGTTTGTTGGTGGACAGTATATGTTTTTTCAAACGAGCAATTCTATTGATACTATTCCAAATAAACCATTAATTAATAAACTTCTTGACAGAGTGAGTGGTGTGTCGACTATAAGCATGGTTCAGCCAATGGTTGTTTATGATAATCGAGATAATATTTTTTCTCCTACAAAAGGATTTAATACGGGCATAATCTTCTCATATAATGCTACATGGCTAGGTGCTGATGATGACTATTATAAGTTAAATCCTTTCTTGTTGGTTTATACTCCGGTTGTTAATAAATTGTATTTTTCTTTTCGTCTGGAGGAAAATTCAATAATTGGTGACGCTCCTGATTATGCTCTGCCTTTTGTACAGTTAAGAGGTATTCCTGCAATGCAATATCAAAGCAATAATACTGTAATGTCGGCAATGCAATGGCGTTATCAGTTATACGGACGCTGGTCTGTATTGGCATTTACAGGTGCTGGTAAAGCTTTTGAGGATTTTAATGAATTCAATGAAGCAGAGTGGGTGTATGATTATGGTACAGGTTTCAGGTATGAGATTGCAAGGCAGTTTGGTATACAGACGGGTCTGGACTTTGCATGGGGTAATGGTGATGAGTTCGCTTTCTATATTGTCTTTGGTACCAGCTGGAATAAGTAATGTATATTAAAATGCATGGTCTCTTTAAAGCGGTCTCTGATAAAAAGTAGTGGGTTATAATTTGTTAGAGCTTTGTTAAAATCCAATATCCCATTGATAAATACGTTTTATCACTGAGTAATGTTAAATGATTTGGCGTTAAGCCTTTTTAAACAACAAATAAACAATTGTATGAATGATAAATTAATTACAGATATAACAACATTAGGTACTACTTGGGAAACAAACGATCCTTTTTTATTTTGTGCACATCATCATGATAAATATCCAAAGGGTAATGCACAGTTAGGACCTGATGTATCATTGAAAGGAAGAAATCTCGGACAGGATTTTACAATAAAGGATGATTGGAGGATGTACCATGGTAATACTGTCCCGGGCTTTCCAGGGCATCCTCACCGAGGATTTGAAACAATTACCATAGTGTTAGATGGTTTTGTTGATCATTCCGATTCTTATGGGGCATCGGGGAGGTATGGAAAAGGAGACGTTCAATGGATGACAGCCGGTTCAGGGCTACAGCATTCAGAGATGTTTCCTTTATTAAATACTGATAAAGAAAATCATCTGGAACTTTTTCAGATATGGCTAAATTTACCTAAAGCCAGAAAGTTCTGTAAGTCTTATTATAATATGCTCTGGGCTGAAGATATTCCTGTTTACAGGCAAAATGATATTAATGGTATAGAAACCGAAGTTAAAATTATTTCAGGAAGTCTGGGAGATGTTAATATGCTTTCTCCTGCTCCCGACTCTTGGGCAGCTAATGTTGATAATGAAGTTGGCATTTGGCTGATAAAGATTGAAGCTAATGGTGCCTGGACAATTCCTTCCGCTTCATCTGGCGTTAATCGATCTCTTTATTTTTATCGTGGTTCTGAAATTAATATTGCTGGTGTTAATGTTCAACCATATAATTTAGTTGGACTAATACCCGAAAAGCCAATAGCATTAAGTAATGGTGGGGCAGATGCATACTGTTTGTTGCTTCAGGGTAAACCAATTAATGAAAATGTTGTACAACATGGCCCTTTTGTGATGAATAGCGATGAAGAAATATATCAGGCTTTGTCTGATTATAGAAAGACGCACTTTGGTGGTTGGCCTTGGCAACGGTATGATAATGTTCATCCTCGTGAATGGGGTAGGTTTGCCAAATATGCTGATGGTTGTGAAGATTTCAGGTTTTAATGTTTCTGGTGTTTATTATTGTTCTTGGCCTTTTAAAGGAGTAATTGCCTATCTTTGCTTGCCTGTGAATTTATGGTATTTTTAATTGTTAAATATCTTAAGTTCGGTGGTTGTAAAACATATTATCAATTATTTATGCTATGAAATACTTAAAATACATTGTCTCGATCCTGAGTTTTATTGCTTTTTTCTTTCTTATCACTGCTTGTTGTCAACAGAATGATAATGCAGAACAGAAAACTGCTGATAATGAATTTGTGCCTGAGTGGGCTAAAACTGTAGTCTGGTATCAGATATTTCCTGAACGCTTTCGTAATGGGGATATAACTAACGACCCAACTGTTACTGACATTGCTGGTGCTGATCCTAAAGAAACTGCTAAGGAATGGGAGATTCATCCTTGGGAAAGTGATTGGTACGAGCTGCAGGGTTACGAGAAAGCAAATGGTGAACCTGAAATGTGGAAGCATTTGTTACGTAGAAGATACGGGGGTGATTTGCAGGGTGTAATTAATGAGCTTGACTACCTTGACAGTCTTGGAATTACTGCTATTTATATGAATCCTGTCTTTCAGTCGCCATCACTTCATAAATATGATGGCGAAAGCTATCATCATATCGACCCGAATTTTG
This sequence comes from Bacteroidales bacterium, assembly GCA_963676635.1. Taxonomy (GTDB): domain Bacteria; phylum Bacteroidota; class Bacteroidia; order Bacteroidales; family F082. Next base: position 1,479,191 of record OY781105.1, on the reverse strand, counting down.
GTCCTGACCCGCAAGGCGACAGAGAGCTTATTGCTACAGAAGATCCATTGGATCCTTCAACATGGGTATGGACAAGTGCTGATTCATTAGCACTTGAGCTCATCAATGAGGCTCATAATCATGGTATGAAGATTATTTTTGATGGTGTATTCAATCATCTTGGATACAATAGCTTTGCTTTTCAGGATGTGGTAAAGAATCAACAGGATTCTCCATACAAAGATTGGTTTATTATTAAATCATGGGATAATGAAGAGAAAGGTACTAAGTTTGATTATGAAGGATGGTTTGGTGTTAAGTCACTTCCTGAACTCAGAGAAGATAGTACTGGCATTGTTGAGGGTCCTAAGGATTATATTTTCAATGCAACAGAAAGATGGATGAATCCTGAGGGTAAAGGTACAGAGTATGGTATTGATGGATGGCGGCTGGATGTAGCATATTGTATTGGTCATCCTTTCTGGAAAAAATGGCGCAGTCATGTGAGGTCTATTAATCCTGAAGCATATATGACAGCAGAGATTGTAGCTCCTCCTTCTCAAGTACAGCCTTACATGCAGGGTGATGAATTTGATGGCGAGATGAACTACAACTTTGCGTTCGCTTCTGCTGAATTCTTTTTCAATACAGACTCCACAAAGATAACAGCAAGTGAATATGATAAAAAATTAAAGGAATTGCAGGAGTTGTATCCACAGGGTGTGGCTTATGTTTCGCAGAACTTGTTTGGTAGTCATGATGCCAACAGAATAGGCTCTCATATTGTTAATCGTGATAACGGTATTGGAAACTTCAGAGACTGGGGGCATTATTTTAATGCTTCATCTGCTCAGGGTAATCCGAATTACTCACCAAGGAAGCCACAACAGGATGATATTGAACTTCAGAAGCTATTTGTTATTATGCAGATGACTTATGTTGGTGCACCGATGGTTTACTACGGAGATGAAGTTGGAATGTGGGGAGGCAATGACCCTGATTGCAGAAAGCCAATGGTTTGGGATGACATTACTTATGATGATGAAGTATATAACCCTGATGGTACAAAACATGATCCGGATAAGGTGGAAGTTAACCATGAGCTTTTTGATCATTATAAGAATATGATTGCCATAAGAAACAACAACCCTGCACTTCAGATGGGTACTTATAATGCCTTGCTGACTGATGATGACAACGGGGTTTTAATCTTTAAGCGTCAATATGAAGGAGAAGAGGTGTTTGTTGTTATTAATAATGGTGATGATGACTACGTTGTTGATATCCCTGAGCTTAAAGATATTTGTGTAACCGACCTTATAAGTGGTAATATATATAAAGGAGTGGATATTGTTGTTGGAAGAAAATGGGGATTGGTTCTAAAAGAGTGTAATAAATAGAGACAGGGCTATGTGCCCTGCCTCATAAGAATTATGCATTATTGCGGAAAACAAATTCTCCATCACGAACATCTACAATGATTCTTTCATTAGGAAGTAATTTCCCGGCAAGTATCATCTTTGATAGCTGATTAAGAACTTCACGCTGGATAACACGCTTCAGTGGCCTTGCTCCGAACAAAGGATCGTAACCAATATCAGCCAGCTTGTCGATAGCACCATCAGTAATGTCGATTTCAATGTTGTTTTTAGCAAGCATTTTCATTACACCATTGAACTGCAATCTTACTATATCGTTGGTCTCGTTACGTGTAAGAGGGTTGAACATAATGATCTCATCCACACGGTTCAGAAACTCCGGACGAATACTTTTCTTAAGAAGCTCCATTACCTCTGTCTTAGTCTTCCCGATCTTTTCATCGCGATTAAGCTCAGTAAGCCCTGCAAGGTTTTCCTGAATGATATGCGACCCGATATTGGAAGTCATGATAATAATTGTGTTCTTAAAATCTACTACCCTTCCTTTGTTGTCCGTCAAACGGCCATCGTCAAGAACCTGCAACAGTATGTTAAACACATCCGGATGTGCTTTCTCGATCTCGTCAAGCAGCACTACTGAATATGGTTTTCTCCTTACTGCCTCAGTCAGCTGTCCGCTTTCATCATAGCCAACATATCCCGGAGGTGCTCCGATAAGCCTTGATACAGAATGTCTTTCCTGATATTCCGACATGTCGATACGTACCATAGCATTTTCATTGTTGAACAGAAAATCAGCTAATGCTTTCGCCAGTTCTGTTTTTCCAACGCCGGTTGTGCCAATAAAGATAAACGAACCTATGGGCCTTTTTTCATCTTGTAGTCCGGCACGGCTACGTCTGATGGCATCAGAAATAGCAGCAATAGCATCTTCCTGACCAATAACGCGTTTGTGAAGCTCATCTTCCAGACTAAGCAGTTTTTCTCTTTCGCTCTGTAGCATGCGGCTGACAGGAATTCCGGTCCACCGTGATACAACGTCTGCAATATCTTCAGCCCCAACTTCTTCGTTTATCATTGGTGAGTCACCCTGAAGCTCCTGAAGCTGTGCTTTTGATGCTTCGATGTCAGCTTCAACCGACTGTAACTTACCATAGCGTATCTCAGCAACTTTGCCGAAATCGCCATCGCGCTCAGCCTTTCCGGCAAGGATAGTAAGATCTTCTTTCTCCTGTTTCTTCTGCTGAATTTTATCCACAAGATCTTTCTCAGCCTGCCATGCAGCTTTAAGACTTGTCCGTTCTTCAGAAAGATTGGCAAGTTTCTCTTTGATGGCATCAAGTTTCTGCTTGTCTTTCTCACGCTTAATGGCTTCCCTTTCTATTTCAAGCTGACGAATTTTTCTTTCAACAATCTCCAGTTCTTCAGGTAGTGAGTTGATTTCAAGTTTTAGCTTGGAAGCAGCCTCATCCACAAGGTCGATTGCCTTATCGGGAAGGAACCTGTCGGAGATATATCTCTGTGAAAGCTCCACAGAAGCAATAATAGCTTCATCTTTTATTCTAACTTTATGGTGATTCTCATAACGTTCTTTAAGACCACGAAGAATGGATATGGCTGACATTGTATCAGGTTCATCTATTAACACCTGCTGGAAACGTCTTTCAAGAGCTTTATCTTTTTCAAAGTATTTCTGATATTCCTTAAGAGTTGTAGCGCCAATGGCTTTTAATTCACCACGGGCAAGAGCCGGTTTAAGAATGTTGGCTGCATCCATAGCGCCATCACCTTTACCTGCTCCAACAAGTGTATGGATCTCATCGATGAAAAGAATTATCTCACCGTCTGATGCCACTACTTCTTTAACAACACCTTTTAATCGTTCTTCAAATTCTCCTTTGTATTTTGCACCAGCAATCAGTGCTCCCATGTCAAGTGAATATATCAGATTGGATTTGAGGTTCTCTGGAACATCACCATTTACGATTCTGTGAGCCAGCCCTTCAGCTATGGCGGTTTTGCCAACTCCCGGTTCGCCAATAAGAATAGGGTTATTCTTTGTTCTTCTGGAAAGAATCTGGAGTACACGACGAATCTCATCATCACGACCAATTACCGGATCAAGCTTGCCTGATGAGGCAAGTTCGTTGAGATTGCGTGCATATCTGCTTAAAGCATTGTATTGGTCCTCAGCACTCTGGTTTGTTGCTGTCGATCCTTTACGTAGCTCTTTTATGGCTTCTTTGAGGTCTTTCTTTGTTATGCCATTATCTTTTAATAAGTTTGATGCCGTTGATTTAACCTCCTGTAGTGCCAGAAGAAGATGTTCGATAGATACATAATCATCACCAAATTCTTTAAGGTATGAAGTGGCTTTCTGAAGAACGCTTCTTGCTTCTGACGACAGATATTGATCGCCTCCACTTACTTTTGGTAAGGATTCAATTATCTTGTCTACAGCTTGCGTGAATACTACTGTATTAACATTCAGCTTCTTCAGAAGGAATGGGATGACATTCTCGTCAACAGTAAGGATAGCTTTTAGAATGTGAATGCATTCAATTGCCTGATTACTGTTGGAAGCAGCCATCTCTTGCGATTTCTGAATAGCTTCCTGTGATTTGATTGTGAATTGATTTAAGTTCATATTATATATTGTTTTTTTTATTTCTGTTTTATACCTTTTGTTTCTCAAATTAAGAACCAAATGCGATTATTTATATAAATAGGAAAATTTGGCAGTTGTGATAAAGATAAACTGACATAATGACTTGTTTTTTGAATTAGATAGTATCTATAAGTTGATTTAATTTGATTAAAAGCTTTTTAATTAGAATGAAATAATTATCACATAGTTTCGTTTCAGTAGTTGAATATTTATCTTAGTAAATAATATGAGTAAAAAAACACTGGTATTAGGTGGAAGTGTTAACCCGTCGAGGTATTCAAATAAAGCAATTAGAAAGCTTGTGGATTACGGGCATGATGTAGTGTCAATAGGGTTAAGAGAAGGGGATGTGTCCGGAGTTAAGATTCAGACAGGTATGCCCGGGTTCAAAGATATTAATACAGTAACTGTTTATCTTAGTAGAGATAATCAGAAAAGATATTATGATTACATTGCAGGATTAAAACCTGAACGGATTATATTCAATCCTGGTACAGAAAATGAAGAGTTAATAGGCATTGCGCAACAGCATGGTATTGAGGTAGTAACGAGATGTACCTTAATAATGCTTGATGCCGGCGTATATTAATAAGGTAAGTAAAGGATTAATTATTAATTTTGCGGTTCATTAAAAGCCGGTAACAGCTAAAATGATAAAAAATAAAATAAACAGAGTATTATTAATAACAGCTTTGATTCTGATATCAGCGACGCTTGGTATATCTCAACCCGATTGTACTATTTCGCTTGATACTCCACAGCCTGTTTGCAGGGGCATCTATTTTGAGCTAAGTGTTTTTGATCAGCCTCAGTATAAATATAACTGGGAGATGAAAGATGGCAGTACATGGATTAGTGTTGGAGATGAATCTGTATTGGGAACATTTATTGAAGATTCAACAGTGTTCAGGGTTACTGTTACAGACACTATTACTGAAGAAACATGTAGCACTGATTCTCCCTATTTTGGCATTGGCGTGCATGAGCAAATCAATATTGAGTTTAATCAGTTACAGCTTACATGTACAAATGGTGATAATCAGAATGGTAATACTGCCAGAGTAAGGGCAACAGCATCGGGAGAATTTGAACCTGATGAGTATCATTATTTTTGGAATGTTCCTCCTATTCATTTGGCTCCAGGTGATTCAACTATGGCCATTGATCTTAAAGGCCATCAATATTATGAAATTACTGTTAAGGATGATTATGGCTGCCCGGAGACTGCCAGATACTGGACTAAAACATATTCAAATCCTGAAGTAGAGATTGATGCCGACCCGGATACTGCTTTTCTGCAGAACCCATACATTACTTTTTCTTTTGTAAATCTTTCTGAGGATAGTATTCCGGTTACTAATCATTTTTGGTGGTTTCAGGATAGCATCCCCGATCCTTACTATGAAAACACTAGCGATTTGGAAAACCCTACCTATGAATATGAATATATTGGAGAGTGGGAGGTGATGTTAACTGTCTATAATAACTTTGGCTGTGATACTTCATTTTATACAACAATAAATGTCAAGCCTGTAGATCTTTACATACCTAATGTATTTACTCCTGGTGGTGATGGTAAAAATGATTTCTTTGTTATTACCGAAGATCCTCCTGAAAGTAGTAGTAAGGATAAAACTCTGGTGGATTATTATGTTAATTCTCGTCTTGTTGTTTTTAACAGAGCTGGCCGTACGGTTTATACCAAGGATAATTATGATAATTCATGGGATGGAGGGAATCTTGAAGATGGTGTTTATTATTATATTCTGGAATGTAACGGAGTGAAAAGTACTGATGTTTACAGGGGAGCAGTTACCCTGATACGTCAGAAATAAATAATTATATTATGAGATATTTAGTATTTACAATTGTTCTGATATTTAGCCTTCAAGCATGTAATAACCCTGATAAAAGTATATCAACAGATGTTGTGCATAATACCAAATCAGCCGTTGGGACAGCTAAGGAAGGTACTGCTCCGGTTATTACTTTTGAGGAAAAAGTGCATGACTTTGGAGATATGATTCAAGGCGAAAAAGTAGTTTATAATTTTTACTTTACTAATACTGGTGGATCAAATCTTGTTATTTCTCATGTGGGTACATCTTGTGGATGCACTGTGGGGAAATACCCTGAATATCCTATCAGACCTGGCAAAAGTGGTGAAATTGAAGTTACTTTTGACAGCGATCATAAAAAGGGTTATCAAAATAAAAAGGTTACTATTACGGCTAATACCGAGCCTAACAACACAGTGCTTCGTGTAAAAGCTAAGGTAATATTACCTGAAAGAAATTAAACTTAAAAAATATTACAAATGAATTTATTACTGTTACTATTGCAGGCTGAAGAATCAGCAAAAGGTTCCGGATGGATGCAGATGGCTCCCTTGTTTCTTATTCTTGTTGTTTTCTATTTCTTTTTTATCAGACCCCAGACTAAAAAGAATAAAGAACAACGCAAGTTCAGGGAATCTCTGAAAAAGGGTGATAAAGTAGTTACTGTTGGCGGAATCCATGGTAAAGTTGCTGAAATTAAAGAAACAACTGTTGTTGTTGATACTGGAAATCAGGTGAAACTTACAATAGAAAAGGGTTCTATTGTTATGGATACTTCTTCTGCTGATCTGAAGAAACAATAATTAGTGTCTGATTAGTTGCAAGGACTTTGTAGACAGACTTTAATTTATTGCTTTTTTACCGGATGTGACGGAAACGTTACTATTTAATTATTGCGCATTCTGTTTTTTTTCCCATCTTTGTTACTGGTTTTGCTGTGCTTAACTTATTTGTAATTCATTTTTATGACCAGAAAGAAGAAATTCCGGAGCAGAAATGATAGTACTGAATCAGTTTCACGATATAGAAGTGAACGTTTTGTATTTATCATGTGTATCTTTATTGCTACTTCATTTTGGCTCCTTATTAAGCTTTCTCAGGTATATAATGTTAATTATGAGTTAAATGTAAGTTATAAGAATCCTCCTGCCGGTCTTAGGCTTACTGAAGTTACTGATACTACTCTCTCCTTGAATGTCACTGCCAGAGGCTTCTCTATTCTTAAAATGAACCTTTTTGAGGATATGGATAAACTTGATATTAATCTTGATAATTATTCTATTGAAGAGGATGGTGGCGACAAATATTCTATTTATACTTCAGAGCTAACTATGAATTTGGGTCAGCTAACCGGAATTGATGAGAATAAAATCAAGTTTTCAAAGGCTGTTCTTTCATTTAAAATGGAGAAAACCGGTGTGAAGGAAGTGCCTCTTATTCCTGACTTTCAAATGAATTTTGCTTCTCAGTACGATTTATATTCTCAGGTAAATATTAGTCCTGAGAAGATTAAAATTTACGGACCGCAATCTGCATTGGATACCATTCATAGTGTTTCTACTGAAAAGTTGATTCTCAATAATGTGAGTGGTGATATTGTTGAACGTGTAAGTGTTAAGAATCCTAATCCTTCAATTTATAGTATTGGTGATGATGATGTTACTATTTATTTCCAGGTTGCTAAGTTTACTGACTCTCACATTACTGTGAAGGTTAATGTTAGTAATCTTAAATATAAAGTGCAGACTTTCCCTTCTCAGGTGGAGGTTTACTATACTGTGGCTCAAATGGATTTTAATAATGTGCGTTCTCATCAGTTTATTGTGCAGCCTGTTATTGGTGACCTTGATATTGTTCATGCTGAAGAATTGCCTCTGAAACTTATTCAGCAGCCTGACTTTGTGCGTAACGTTAGAATTGTTCCCGCTGAAGTTGAATTCCTTATTATTAAATAATGATAAAAGTTGCGCTTACCGGTAATATTGGTAGTGGCAAGACTACTGTTGCCAGGATTTTTGAGGTGCTTGATGTCCCTGTTTTCTATGCTGATTTAGTGGCTAAAGATCTCTACAATGATGTGGTTGTTATAAATGAGGTCTCTGATAAAATATCTTCTGATGTTATTGTTGATAATCAGGTCGACAAGAAGCGGCTGGCTGATGTTATTTTTAGTAGTAAAAAGTATCTTGATATTATAAACGAGATCATTCATCCCCGTGTGTATGATGCTTATAAGCTGTGGTGTAAGCAGAATGAGGATAGTAATTATACAATTCATGAGGCTGCCGTTATTTTTGAGAATAACATTCAACACAGGTTTGATAAGGTTATTGTTGTTACTGCTCCTGAAGATATAAGGATTAACAGGGTTCTCAACAGGGATTTGTCTGATGTACCTAGTATAAAGAAGCGTATAGGTAATCAGATGGATGAACAGCAAAAAGTGAAGCTGGCTGATTTTGTCATCAATAATGATGGTAATACTTTCATTATCCCACAGGTATTGGCAATACATAAACTATTTAATGCTTAAGGCTTTGTTGTCATTAGTTGTTTAACATATGATATGTAACAAATTATACCTTTCTTTGTGTAATATATGAGTAGAATTTATCTTATCGGATTTATGGGTGTTGGAAAAAGCACTGTTGGGAAGAAGCTTTCCCGAAGTCTTGATATGGATTTTATTGACACTGATATCTACTTTGAAGAGAAGTATAAGATTAAGATTAGTTCATTTTTTGATAAGTATGATGAGATCCTTTTCAGGAAACTGGAGAACAGTATATTGTACGAAACCCTTGAAATGGATAATATTGTTGTTTCTACTGGCGGTGGATTGCCTTGCTACTCAGATGCCATGGATGTAATCAATGATCATGGAATTAGTGTATATCTAAGAATGAATAAAGCTGCCATATACCAGCGTTTGCACAACAGCAAACAGAAGCGGCCTTTGGTAATGACCAGATCTGATGATGAGTTGAAGAGATATATCTATCAGGAGCTCGATATGAGGGAGCCGTATTATCAGAAGGCTCAGATAGAGTTTGAGGCTTTGTCAGCCGATGTGGCTAATCTGGCATCAACAATTAAAGAAATTATTGCGCATTAGCTTTTCCTTTTCAGAAGAGCTACATTCTCAACATGATGTGTGTGTGGGAACATGTCTACAGGCTGTATTTTCTCAACAGTATATTGTTCTGAAAGAAGAGCGATATCACGTGCCTGTGTTGCCGGATTACAGCTAACATAAACAATCTTCTCAGGATTACTTCTCAATATCTGTTTTACTACTTTCTCATGCATTCCTGCCCTTGGCGGATCAGTGAAGATTACATCAGGTGTTCCGTTTTCTTCTATGAATTCCTGTGTGAGGATCTTCAACATATCTCCGGCATAGAATACGGTATTGTTGATATTATTGAGTTTTGAGTTTTCTTTGGCGTCTTCAATGGCCTGCTCTACTGACTCAATGCCTACTACTTTTTTTGCTGATTGTGAGATAAAAGCTGCTATTGTACCTGTTCCTGTATACAGATCATAAACCAGTTCATCGCCGGTGAGTTCTGCAAAGTCAAAAGCTGTTTGGTATAGCTTTCGTGCCTGATCCGGGTTTGTCTGATAAAATGAAATGGGTCCTACTTTAAATTCTAAATCGGGCACATCTTTAACAGGCCGTGTCATCTTTTCTATAATATATGGCTGTCCTTTAAACAGTTTTATATCCTGGTCCCAGATGGTTTCATTCTTTTTGCCATTAATTACATACATTAACGATGTAATTTCAGGAAACTTCTCTGATAAGGCAGTTAGTAGATTGTTGACTCCGGTGTCGTCGTATGCAAATATCACGATTACCATTAACTGGTTAGTCGATGATGTGCGTATAATGAGGTTTCTTAACAATCCTTCATGATTCCTTACATCATAGTAGCTAAGACCGTTGGTGTTAGCAAAATCTTTAATAAAAAGCCTGATATCGTTGGAAGGGTCTTTTTGAAGATAACAATGATCTATGTCCAGAATTTTATCGAATAGTCCGGGTAAATGGAATCCAACTCCATTTGTATGTGGTAGGTTTTCTCCATCATTGGAAGTAAGCCATCTGCGGTTTGAGAAGGTGTACTCAAGCTTGTTTCTGTAATAGAATTGATTGTCGCTGCCCATTATTGGCAGGTATTCTTTAACAGGAACTTTGGCTATTCGTTCCAGACTATCTATTACCTGTTGGTTTTTGTTGATTAGCTGGTCTTCGTAGCTGATGTGCTGCCATTTGCATCCTCCGCAGAGTCCGAAATGTGAACATTTAGGCTCAATTCGTTTGTCTGAGTAATGATGAAAGCGTGTTACTTTGCCCTCAAGATATGAACGTTTTTTCTTAACAACTTTAATATCTACCACATCGCCCGGGGCTGTGAACGGGACAAAAATTACTTTGTCATCTATTTTTGCTATGGCTTTCCCTTCAGCGGCAACGCTTTGTATTGTTACGTTTTCGAACTTTGGCAGTGGCCTTTTCTTTCTTCCCATAATAGTTGTGTTTTAGGTTACATTCTCTCAGGTACGCTGATTCCCAGCAATCCCATTGCTGATTTTAATGTTGTTGCAACAAATGCAGACAGTGCAATTCTGAATGATCGATGATTAGGATCTTCTTCTTTAAGAATTGTAAGGTCATGATAGAACTGGTTGTATTCTTTTGCCAGATCGTACGCAAAACCGGCAATAGTAGCCGGACTCATGGCATTGGCAGCTTGCTCTGTAATAACCGGATATTCATATAATAGCTTAAGAAGGTCTTTCTCCTTAGGATCAAGCTGTGGTATTATTTCTTTGGTGATGTCCATTGAAAGGCCTTGTTCTTCAGCTTTCCTCAATACTGACCGTATTCTTGCATGTGTGTACTGGATAAATGGTCCTGTGTTGCCGTTAAAGTCAATGGATTCTTCGGGGTTGAAAGTCATGGTTTTACGTGGGTCCACTTTAAGAATGAAGTATTTGAGTGCGCCCAGACTAAGCATATTATACAGATTATGAGCTTCCTCCTTACTTATATCATTAAATTTTCCCAGTTCCTCTGAGGTGCTTTTGGCTGTGTTGTACATTTCATCCATAAGATCATCAGCATCAACTACTGTGCCTTCGCGGGATTTCATCTTTCCATGAGGCAGCTCAACCATGCCGTAGCTCAGGTGTGTTATATGTTCAGCCCATGACTTGCCAAGTTTTTTAAGGATGATCTTTAGCACATCGAAATGGTAATTCTGTTCGTTGCCTACTACATACACCAGCTCAGAAGGTGTGTAATCATCGTAGCGCAATTGGGCTGTTCCCAGATCTTGTGTCATATATACTGATGTGCCGTCAGCTCTTAACAGAAGTTTCTCATCCAGACCTTCATCTGTTAAGTCGCACCATACAGAGCCATCTTCTTTCTTGAAAAAGATACCTTTTGTAAGCCCCTCTTCAACCAGCGACTTGCCCAGTAAATAGGTGTCTGATTCATAGTATATTTTGTTGAAGTCAACGCCCATTCTTTCATAAGTGGCATTCATTCCTGAATAAACCCATGAATTCATTTTTGTCCATAAGTCTCTGATTTCACTGTCGTCCCTTTCCCATTTAACAAGCATTGACTTAGCTTCTTTTAAAAGATCTGTATTTTTCGACGCTTCGTCTTTATCAACTCCGTTAGAAACCAATTTTGCTATTTGTTCCTTGTTGTTCTTGTCAAAAAGCACATAATAGTCGCCCACAAATTTGTCTCCTTTTATATTTTCCGACTCAGGAGTTGTGTTGTTGCCCCATAATTTCCAGGCCAGCATAGACTTACAGATATGAATGCCGCGGTCGTTAACAAGGTTTACCTTTTTTACGTTTGTTCCGTTGTTTTTTAATATTTCAGCAACACTCCATCCAAGCAGATTATTACGTATGTGCCCTAGATGCAGTGGTTTATTTGTGTTTGGCGATGAGTATTCGATTACAACCGGATTGTTGTCATCTACTTCTTTACTGCCAAAATATTTGTTGGATTTATTATTAACAAAGAAATCTTTCCAGTAATTATCTGAGATTGATAAGTTAAGGAATCCTTTTATAATATTGTAATCTTCAATATCATCCACATGTTTAATCATATAATCTCCAATGGCAGTTGCTGTTTGTTCAGGATTACTCCTTGAAATCTTAAGCAGTGGGAAAACAACAATTGTTATGTCACCTACGAACTCTGTCCTGGTTTTTTGTACCTGAAGCAAATTGTTAGCAACGTCGTGATTATAAAGCTCTTTTATGGCTTTCTGAAGATTTTGTATGATTAATTTCTCTATCATCTCTACTAGTATTTTTTGTGCTGCAAAAGTAGAAAAAAAAGTAAATGATGAAGGAGAGATCAGAGATTGCAAGGATGTTACTTTGTGCCTTAGTAAAAATGCAATAGAGGTGAGCTCTGATGTTAAATTTCCTTTTCAGTAATTAGGTATTATGTGCTGACGTATTAATATTCTGATGCGCATCAAAAACAATCCTGATGCGCATCAGAATCAATCCTGATGCGCATCAGAATACTGATAACACAAGAGAAAATGAGTGATAACACAAGAGAAAATGGGTGATTACACAAGAGAAAATGGGTGATTACACAGGTGATAACGAGTGACGGCACAGGTGATAATTTATGAAAGTGGATAATTGCTTGGATAAGGTTTGCTTAAATATTAATAGGTTTTTGGTGTGTGATGTAATAAAATTCCTCCTGCTATACCTCAGGCATAGCAGGAGGAGATTGAAATAATACTATCTTACAACAAACTTGCTTAATGCAATAAATTTGCTGCCTGTAGCTTTAACAGTATAAATTCCAGGTTCCACATCCATTTTTAATTTGGATGAGTACTCAGAATTTATATCAATGTCTTTGGTTAAGTATACAATCATACCTTGTGCATTATAGATTGCTATATCAACCTGATCTTTAACAGAACTTTCCAGACTCAGGAAGAATTCTCCGTTATTCGGATTAGGGAAGATCAGCAGTTTTGTGTTTTCAGATGCTTCAGCAATATCCGTGCAGTTAAGAGTAAGAACCATCTCATCTGTTACTTCCGGACACTCAGTCATGTTAGTAGCAGTAAGGGTAAGAGTAACTTCTTTAATCTCTTTATCATTATCACCAGGTATATATGTAGCGTTGATGTTAGTAGCGTCGTCGAAGTTACCGTCACCGGATGTTGTCCACATTACTGTATTATAATCAGCTGCGTGAGCATCTTCAATGGTGTAAGTAAGCATAGGGCAGATATCAGCATCAGCTCCCGCATCAACGGTGGCTGTTTGCATAATGGTTATTTGCGCTTCGTCAACGATATCACCACATATTTCAGATCCTCTGGCAATCATAGAAAGCACAACGCCTCCGTTTGTGATATCATTTTCACCAGGAGTGTAAACAGGATTAACCAGCTGATCATCATCAAACATACCATCACCATCAGTAGTCCAGTACAGAGTGTTATAGTTTTCAGCACTGGCCTGATCGAGTACAATGTCATTGCTACCGCAAACCGACAGAGGGCCACCTGCATTTACAACAGGGGAGGATATTAAAGTATAAGTAACAGTATCAGACATATTAGTTCCTGTGCCATAACCAGTGAGGACAAGGCTTACATTGCCTGAAGCAAGATCAATATTTCCGGGAGTATACACAGCATTTAAGTTTTCCGGACTATCGAATGAGCCATCACCAATTGCATTCCATTCAACAGATGTACAATTAGTTACGGTGCCATTACATTCAATTGGGGCAGATTCACACTTATCTGCATCGCTGCCAGCAAAAACAGTTGTTATTAAAGGAGTAGGCAGATTAATAAAGTCCACACGTGCACAGTCTTCGCCAGAAGATTGGCTTACATCCTTACTGTATTGCCATTTAAACAGGTGTGGTCCTGCGGAAACAGGATATGACATATAAGTCCATCCAATTTCTCCCGAAAGGATAGTTTTAGGAACCCCATCAAGATAGAAAGTAAACAAATCATAATTTTCCTCTGAACTAACATAAACCCAGTATGACAGACTATCATCAGAAGCAGCTTCATAAACGATAGACATCCATGTAGAGTTCTGGTCGTCCATCTCGCCTGAAGCATTGCAATAAACACCTTCATAAGGCTCTGTGGTAGAAACACCCCATGTTGTATTTCCTCCAGTTTGCCAGTTGAACTTTGTCATAGTGCCAGTTTCCCAGTCTTCTACAATAATTCCTGCTTTCCTTGAGAATACAGCTTCAGCACTATATTCACCAGAGCTAACAGCAAATTCAAAATCCAGGAAGAAACCCAGTGGTGTTTCTTCAGCAACATGAATAGTAAACACTGCATCAAGCGTACCACCGGCATTAATATCACCAATATCATATGAGCTGTTAATTATCTCAACAAATGCGCTGCCTGAGGTTATTACAGCCAGTGCATCAGAAGCAACAGATGAGCCCTCATTATTTGTGGAGACAATCAAGTCGAGAGTTTCACCCGGATCAATACGTCCGTTACCATTACCCGATTCGCTATCGTCGATAGTAAGAGACCCCACTGACAACAGAGGAGCATGGCCCATTATCATCATGCTTGATTCCCATACATCATTACCGTCAGTAGCTGTTACATTGAAAACAACATTATGCATATCGGGCAGGATGTTAGAAACTTCCCATGTGTATCCTTCACCCGGAGCAGTTTCTCCGGCAGGGATTGTGCCATAATCAGCAGTATTGTTTACAAGAGTTATATATTCATCCTCAGTGCTTATGGTTACATTAATATTGTCACCATCTTCAACACCAATATTTTTAACAATAATTGTAGCATCTTCTGTTTCACCGGTTGTAAGCATTCCAGTAGTGTTGTTAATAACAACATCATTGTAAATTACATAAGGACCCTCAGGAGGCACAACATTTACTTGTGAGCTATATCTGAAATAATTTTGTTTAGTAACAGTAACCAGAATATTATCAGGAGGATATTGAGGATCGATTGTAATATCCACAGGAGATCCCGTACCTTCAGCAGTTCCTATGATAACATTATTTACTGTTAGCGCAATGAGTGATCCTTCATCAGCTGAAACTGTAAAAGTTGTTTCTCCAGCCAGAATTCCCTGTTCATGCACAACAGTGAGGTATTGTGGCACCTCAGAATAAACAGTAGTGAATGCATCGCCATGATGATGAAACAGGTTGTATGTTACTTCCTTGTTGGATGTATTATACGGCCATGATGATTGTTCAAGAAAGTATTTACCAGCGGCATTACCAAATGCAGGAAGGACATCTCTTGACTCAGGAGTAGTGCCATAATCGGGCATGAAGTCTGTCCACATATTGTCATACAATCCCCAAACATAAGCATCATTAACAAACGAATAGCTAACCTCAGAAGCAGCAGTTAACCCAAGCGCACCTGAATTGTGCCCATCGTATGTATAGCGATGGAATTTCTCAGCAAAGCACTCTTCTGGAGAATTAAACTTACCAGTAAGACAATTAATAGAGAATACAAAAATAAGCTGATCGTTAGTAAGAGAGTTTATGCTTCCTGTACTATAGCTTGGCTCGCCCCAGCCTGCCGTTGAACCGTGGTCGCGATGCTGTAGGATAAACGCACCGTTGTTAATAGCATTGTTAATATCAGAAGCTGAGCCACCTTCCCAGTTACCGAGTTCAGAAGGAGTTGCAGGAATGTATCCAAGGCCATCAGGACCAAAATACTCCATTACTTCATTAGTATTCTGGGCAGTAGACCATGGATCTACAGTAGGGTTACCATCATATACTTCATTAATACGAACAGGATTTTTATCCTGAACATTTTTGAAATAGCCACCAACAGTTTCTGAACATATCTGGAACCATCTTTCAGTTTGCCAGCCCAGAGCTGTTATTGGATGATCGTAAAAATCAGAGTTAACAGGAGGGTTTCTTTCATAATTCAGAACTTTAGTAACAAAAGTTTCAAGATGTTCTTCATTCTGGGCAGTCATCCTGGCAAGGATAATATCCGGAAGATAATCGCCGTCAACATCAGCAAACATATTATCAGAAGCGCAATAATTGTCATAGATAGGTGAGATAATTCTGCTTCCAGATTCTCCGTAGTCGGCCATTAACAGAATTGCAGCAGGTGGAATATCCCATGTGTAATAAGCAACATCAATATAATTTTCGATGGCAGTAACAGTGTTGCCACCAATTTCAGTTGTTGTAACAACATCAGTAAGAATACCCTGTTGATTTCTGAACGCTTTAAGTGAGTCAGCCCATTGTATATAAACATCATCATCAGGCACAACAATCAGATACTCACAGCCTGTACTTCTGGAGCTGCGATTTTGTGTTGTAATCTCAGGAATTTCATTACTGTTCAGAACAGCATCTTTAATAATAGGATCCCACCAGCGACTTCTGAGTCTGTTATCACCAAAAGTGCCATTACCACCTTCAAATACAATCTCTATTTCAATATCATGATTTACAATCAATTCTTTGGTAACAGGGTTATATTGAAAAGGTGATACACCTATCATAACAACATCCATTCCTCTTATTTGTTGCTGACCGGAGATAGTTACAATATTTTCAGGATACAGTTTATTACTGTTATATATCTTTTGATCTTTGTAATACACAAGAGGAGTATTGTCATCATCCTTAGGGATAACAGGCGAAGGACTGATAGCTATATCATTCACCGACTCTGTTTTCATTTTACTGATAACAGCTTTTACTTTTGCCCCCTGTGGTACTGCAATGTAATGACTGAAAACAGGAAGGTTTGGAGCACCTTCGTTATTCTGAAGCAAAACACCCGGAGTTGTGAGTGTTTTCATAGCTGTTTTGTTTATCGTTTGGTCAGTAAGGGTATATGACCTTACAGAACTGGTTAACACCAATCCTGATTTATCTTCCTGTTTCACAGTTAAACCCTGCTTTCCCCAGGAATTGTCATAGGTAACCTTGTTCTGTGCTGATAATCCGGATGAAATAAGGATTGTAATCAGCGCCAGGACTAATCGAAACGTATAAATTTTTCTCATGTGTAATTGTGTTTTGATGAAGTCAATTAATTTATTTGCTTTTCAAAATAAAGCATATAGAAATACAGACAATGTTAATCTGAAAAGCGTTGCTATTTGCGAGCCAAACTTACTAATTTTATTAGAATTAACACTTTATTGCATGTAAATAACTGCATATTTGTTAATAATGAGATGAAAAGAATGAAGAATGAAGAATGAATAATGAAAGGGACATTGAAAAATCATTAACTTTAACGCCTTAAAATATGAATTATGCTGACAAAGGAAAACATAAAACTACGGGCCCCGGAACCTGACGACATTGAGTTTATCTTCTCACTGGAGAATGATACAGGCCTCTGGAATGTTAGCAATACACATAATCCTTTTTCAATGTTCGACATTGAACAATATGTGCTTTCGGCAGAAAAGGATATTTATCAGGCTAAACAATTACGACTGGTAATTGAGTTGATGGATGAAAATCCAAAAAAAGTTGGAATTGTTGATGTTTTTGATTTCGATGCACATAACAGAAGGTGCGGTATTGGTATTACTATCCTTGAAAATTACAGGAAGTCAGGGTATGCAAAGTTAACTCTTGAGATTATAATTAATTATTTATTTAACCATCTTAACATACATCAGCTTTTTTGTAACATCGATTTTGATAACTTTGCAAGTATAAATCTGTTTACCAAAACCGGATTTAAGTTGTCAGGTGTTAAAAAAGATTGGAATATCCGGGAAGGGAAGTGGATTGATGTTAATTTTTATCAATTAATAAACAGCAAATAAAATTTAAGACATAAATGGCATATTATCATTCAAAATATGGAGTAAGGAAGAAAAAGAATAGTACTAAAACAAAAATATTTGTATGGCTGATAGTTCTGTTGCTTGTTGCAGGATCTGCTGTTGCTTATATGTTCTACCAGGCTGTATACAAAAAGAATGTGTGGACTCCGGATGGTAAAGATGTAAGTATATATATCCCTACAGGTTCTGATTTTAACAATGTAAATACTATTCTTTTTGAAAATGGACTTATCATTCATCGTAATAATTACAAATGGTGGGCTGAGAAAAGGAAATATCCCGAACTGATAAAACCCGGTAGGTACATTATTAAAGACGGGATGAATAACAAGGAGCTGGTTGACCTGTTGCGCTCTGGTAATCAGTCGCCTGTAAATGTAATTTTTAATAACAACAGAGATATCTACCAGCTTGCCTCAAAAGTTGGAAAGCAGATTGAGCCCGATTCGGCAATGCTTGTGGATGTTATACTAGATACTGTACGATTAAATAAATACGGACTTACTCCAAACACTGTAAGCACTATCTTTATTCCCAATACTTATGAGATATACTGGAGCATCTCTGCTGATGGCTTTATCGATAGGATGTACCAGGAGTATCAGAATTTTTGGAACAGAGACAGACTTGAAAAAGCCAGAAATCTTGAAATGACAATCCCTGAGATTGTAACCCTTGCAAGTATCGTGGAAAAAGAAACCAATGATAATACAGAAAAACCCCTTATTGCTGGTGTGTACATTAACAGACTTGATAAAGGATGGCGGTTACAGGCTGATCCTACATTGGTTTTTGCTTTAAACGACTACTCAGTTAAGAGAGTACTTAATATTCATAAGGATATCGATTCACCTTATAATACATACAAATATGGTGGACTGCCTCCGGGTCCTATATGCATACCATCTATCTCATCAATTGATGCGGTTCTGGATTACAGGAATGATGGCTATCTGTACTTTTGCGCTAATTCAGATATGAGCGGTTCTCATGTTTTTGCCCGGACAGCACGCCAGCATAATAAAAATGCCAGGGAATATCAAAAGGCACTGGATAAAATGAAAATATATAAATAGTGAAATCTTTTAAAGCATATGATATCAGGGGTGTGTGGGGAACAGACCTGACTCCTGAAATAATATATAAAATCGGGTTCTTTCTTCCCGAAGTACTCAAAGCAGATAAGATTTTAGTAGGGCGTGATGTGCGTTTATCTTCTGATGAAATCTTTAAAAATCTAACAGAAGGGCTTAATGATGCAGGTGCTACTGTTTATGACGCCGGATTAACAACAACCCCGATGATTTATTGGGGCACAGGGAAATTTGACTTCAATGGGTCGGTAATGATTACAGCATCACATAATCCGGGTAATTACAATGGCATTAAAGTCTCCGGTAAGGATGTGCTGCCAATTGCGTATGATAACGGTCTTGGTGAAATAGAAAAGATGATTGAATCAGGAGCTGAAATAGTCCCTGTTGAAAAAAAAGGCAGTGTTGTTTCATTTCCTTTCAACGATGATTACCTGGCCTTTTTGAAGAAATATGTAACTGATTATAATAATCTGAAAATTGCTGTAGACTGTTCAAATGGCATGTCAGGACTGTTTGTAAAGGATATATTAGGCACAGCCCCTGAATATATTAATGAAATCCCTGATGGTAGTTTCCCTGCTCACGAACCAAATCCTTTGGAGGCAGAAAACAGAGAGCAGATAGCCCAAATGGTTAAAAAAGGTATATATAATATAGGAGTGATCTTCGATGGCGATGCCGACAGGGTTATGTTTCTTGATGAAAATGGTGAGTTTATCTCCCCCGACTTAATAATAGCGTTGTTAGGCTATTACTTTTTTGGCGAGAGAAAAGAAACAGGAAAGGTAGTTCAGGATATAAGAACCTCAAAGGCTGTAGGGGAGTTTCTGCGAAAGTATAACACAACTGTGGATATATGGAAAGTAGGTCGTGCATTTGGAGCTTCTAAACTTAAGGAAGTAGATGGTATCTATGGTGGTGAGCTTGCTGGTCATTACTACTTTAGAGATTTCTATTATTCAGACAGTGGATTGCTGGCGGCTATTCTTGTGCTTAATATTGTTGAGGAGTTCAGAAAAAAAGGACAGAGTATATCCCGGTTGATAGCAGATATCTCCGATTATGCAAATACCGGAGAAGTAAACTTTGTTATTAATGATAAGAAAGAAGCTATAAATGCGGTAGTACAATATTTTCTGGATAATGAACCACCTGATAGTATCTTTGATTTTGATGGCTACAGGCTAGAGTTCAGTAATTGGTGGTTTAATATACGTCCTTCAAACACTGAGCCTTATCTACGGTTTCTTGCCGAGGCAAGATCCAAACATCTGCTAAAGGAAAAAACACAGATTATTTATTCAATACTCGAAAAATATACCTGAGATGAGATGCTCACTACATGTTTCCCTGATTATAGTCCTTGTTTTATTGCTTGCTAATCCTGAAAATGCTTATTCTCAGAACAACATAAAAAATGACAGTATAAATCATAAAAGATTAAACACCATTATATATACCAGCGCCGGATTGTATACCACTACCATGGGCTTGTTGTACTTTGCATGGTATAAAGATAGTGATCTAACAGGCTTTCATTGGTTTAATGATAATAAGGCATGGCTTCAGGTGGATAAAGTAGGGCATGGGACTACAGCCTATATAATGAGTAACTACGCTTTTTGGTCGCTTGAATGGGCAGGAGTTGATAACAACAAGGCTGCTATATATTCGGGATTGATGGGCTGGGGAGCAATGACAGTAATAGAGGTTCTGGACGGTTTTTCATCAGATTGGGGTGCATCACCGGGTGATTTGCTGGCAAATACATCAGGAGTGGTGCTGTTTACAGGCCAGCAGCTGTTGTGGAAAGAGCAGCGCATCAGGATGAAGTTTTCTTATCATCCTACAAACTTCCCGGATTATCGTCCCGACTTACTTGGAGAAAACGGGCTGCAGAGCATATTAAAGGACTATAACGGGCAAACTTATTGGCTGTCGGCAAATATAAGGTCATTCTTTAAGGAGGCTGATAATATTCCTCCATGGCTTAATGTGTCATTAGGCTATGGAGCTACAGGCATGTTGGGTGCGGATACAAATCCGGTTGAATGGAATGGCAACCCTATGCCGTATTATGATCGCTACCGCCAGTATTATGTATCTATGGATGTCGACTGGACACGAATTAAGACCAATTCACATTTTCTCAGGTTTGTATTTAAGGCATTGAACTTTGTTAAGTTACCTTTTCCAACTCTGGAATATAACAGAGAGAAGAATTTTGTTTTTCACTGGATATATTTTTAATCACATTTGTTTAGGAATGCTATTTTGAGAAGGGAGCATTTACTTCATGTAAATAACAATTAACCATTATTATCCTTCAATTCATTAATCTGTGTTATTATTGGCAGCCTTAATAAGATTCCATGACTTGATAATAATGGAGTCAGGGTTCTCAGAGAGATAGAAAAAGTTATCACAACCGGCTATTAATACTTCTTCCTTAATTATTTTATCTTCTTTGTTTCCCGGAATAACAACCATAATCGGAAGATTGTTATTAAATGATTTAATGGCTTTAGTAAGAGTAATGGCATTCATGCCAGTAAGATCTGTATCGATAATCATTAAATCAGAGGGTAAGTTGTTCTGGCAATAAGATACTGCTTCTTCACCAGAAAATATCTGTTGTATACGTAGGTTATATTTTTTAAATATCTCTTTCAGTTTAATAGTTGTATTTTTCTTGTTTGTAACCAAAGTTATTGTTTTGTCTGATAACGATTCTGAAAGATTAAGGTTGTCCGCTGTTTCAATTCTGGCAGGCATATTAAAAGTGAACTTCGTTCCTTTTCCTTTTTTTGATTCTACCTTTATATCACCCCCAATATGTAAGAGTATTTCTTTAGAGATGCTAAGCCCCAATCCTGTACCACTATATAATTTGTAACTGTTTTCAAGAGATATTCTATTAAACATCTCAAAAATAGTATCATGATGTTTGGGGTCGATGCCAATGCCAGTATCAGTAACACTCAATTGAATTCGGTCGTTATATATAGAATAACCAATTTCTATCTTACCCGAATCAGTAAATTTAAAGGCATTATCGGTAAGGTGACCAAGAATAAGAGACATTTTTTCACTGTCTAGTGAAAGGTAAGTGCTTATTATATCTTTATCAGGATTTATAATAAAGGAAATATCATTTTTCTGATGGTTTTTGTATTCTTCTCTGAAAATATCACAGATAACCTTACTGACATCGATAGTCCTTTCTTTAACAGTAATATCTCCTGCACTTAGTTGAGAAAAGCTGATAATATCGTCAATAGTTTTTGTTAACTGATTACCCGAACTCATAATAGCATCATAATAGCTGTTTGTTTCTTCATCATCAGAAACATCCTGAAGTCTGAGTAATTGAGAAAATCCAATAATCGCGTTTAAAGGAGTTCTGATTTCATGTTGCATATTATGCAGAAAAGAGCCTTTTATCTTGTCACTCTGTTCAGCTTTTTCTTTTGCAATTAGAAGATCTTTTGCTTGTTGTTTTTTCTCAGTAATATCCCTGATAAGGACAAATAAATAGTCAATACCATTGATAGGGATTGATGTAATTGAAACATCAGCATAGAATTCATTCTTTTTGCTGGACGTATGAACCCATTCAAATCTGCAATGGCCGTTTCTGTGTGCTGATTCAATATATTCAGCAGCTTTAAGGAGAGACAGCTCACCATTTTGTTGTTTAATAGGACTGAATTCTGCAGGGTGTTTACCAATAAGTTTACTTTTTTCACTTACCTCAAATAATTCTATCGCCGACTGGTTACAATCAGCAAAAGTATTACTGCTATCTAATAATAAAGTAGCATCACTGTTTTTATCGAAAAGCAACTTGTATTTCAATTCACTCTCCAGTAGCGAATTTTCAACAGACCTGATACCTGTTTTATCTATACCAGAAAACAACATGCTGTCAATATTTCCTTCATTATCAAAGATAAGAGATGTTTCCCATGAAATAATTTTTTGCCGGCCGCTTTTGGTTATTACATGGAAATCCATATTATTGTCAGATATGCCACCGTTTATATTAATAGCAAATTTGTTGGAGAGTTGTTTTACATCTGCTGGAGCAATAAAATTCTGGAACCACTGTTTTCCAATAATATATTCTCTATCATATTCAAGAGTTTTACAGCCTTTATCATTAATCATGGAAACATGTCCTTCTTTATTGAGAGCAATTAATATTATTTCAGCCTTATTAAAGTAATCTTGTATAGCGTTTTTATCATGCTCCAGTAGTTCTTGTTTTTTACGAAACAATTTGATTGTATTATTAGTTGTATCTGCCAGCTCAACAAATTCCTGTATTTTTAGATTTGACTTATCAATAAATAATTCTTTAGGGCGTTTTTTACGGAAGGTGGAAATAAACACTGATAGTTCTTTTCTAAGAGTTTTAGAATAATATGAAACAATGATAAAAATCAGAATACTTTGAATGATTAGAATAAGAACAAAGTAAAACAGCTTATTCAGTAAATCTGCTCTGTTTGATTCTTTTTGATTTGCAATATCTTTTTCAAAATCATCAAGATAAATACCTGCTCCAATTATCCATCTCCAATCGTTATAACCTTTTACATAAGATATCTTTTCCACAGGGCTAAAAGTATCCAGCTTCTTGAATTTGTATCTAAAGAAATCCCCGTCAGGCTTCTTAACACAATTCATTTCTGTATCATAGAGTCGTATGCCATTGGGGTCTGTTAGGTTGGTCATATCCTTATAGCCAATAATCCTTACTCCATCAAACACGAGTGCTTGTCCATTGTAGGTGTTGATAAACACATAACCTCCGTAACCAATTCTGTGGGAGCTCACATAATCCAGAATATCATCCTGTAATTCTTCAATGGAATCATAAGCGACATAGCGAAGATTGTACTCAATAAGTTGTATTACATTATTGACTTCGCGCTTGATAATGTCTTTTTGTTTTTCTTCACTTTTCTTGTAAAAGTCTGCAATTTTTTTGTTCGATTCTTTAAGTTCATAGTATAGCCAGAAAGAAGAATACACCAGTATCGTTAACAATATTGTTGATATTATTAACAGAAAAGAGCTCCTCCTTATGCTTAATCTAATGGACTTCATTGTTATGCAACTCAAATATATGACTTTTTTCCGGATGTCGGCCCGCTATATCTTTATAAAATGATTGAATTTCAGGTAAGTCTTTATTGAAATCTCCTGTAGGATAGAATACGTCCAGCATTCCGCCTATTTTATTTTTATAATCGAGAGTGCCCAGTAGTATGGGTACCTTAGCCTCATTGGCAATATAATAAAAGCCTCTTTTCCATGATTTAACAAGATGGCGCGTGCCTTCAGGAGTTATAGTAATAAAAAGAGAATCGTTTTCCTGAAACATCTTAGCTACTACTTCCGTAAGCTTAGTGGATTTGCCTCTGTTAACAGGGATTCCGCCAACTTTCCGAAGTAACTTACCCCATGGCCATTTGAATGCTTCTTTTTTAATAAGCATTTTGGCATTTACACCCAGATACCAGAAACCAAACCGACCTAAGAAGAAATCCCACAGACTTGTGTGTGGAGCTACTATAATCACTGCCTTTTTAATTTCCGGCACTTTATTAACCATTTTCCAGCCAAGTATCCTGAGTAAAAAACCTGAGAAGTCTTTCATTGATAATGTTTTGTTAATGATTGTATACTATAAAACATCAAAATTACGAAATTATCAGATTATTCAACCTTTGGATGTTTAACTTATTATTTTATTTTTGAAACAAAAAAGGTATGAAAATAAGGGCTGTGTATTTTTTGGTTTTGTTTAATGTTATTTTTCTTTCGGTTTCGTGTAATGTAAACCATGGTGAAGATGATGCCAATTGTGTTGAATATATTACGGTTGTCAATGAAAAGTTAAAGACACCTGCTGACATTAAACCGATAAAGGGGCCACAGGTTATACCTTATGTTTATACTACTGCAGTATCATTGAAGTCTCTTCCTGTAACAACAAAAAAGCAGAAGTTTTTTGATATGATGCTTCCCGCAATCATGGTAGCCAAAAAAGAGATAGATATCAATAAAAAGAAATTTGAGGATATTCTTAAAAAGAAAGAAATAAGTCATGATGATTCATTGTTTATAAAAAAGCTTATGACTAAATATAAAGCCAATAACAATGAAATGCTCACAAGCCGACTTACTACTTTCCCGGTTAGTATAGTGCTTGCTCAGGCTGCTATTGAGAGTGCCTGGGGGACTTCCAGATTTTTTGTGGAAGCTGAGAATCCATTCGGACTATGGTCGTTTAACACTGATGAGGAGCGTATTGCTGCTTCGTCAACACGAAATGGAACGAAGGTGTATCTTAGGAAGTTTAACGATCTGGAGCAGTCTATTGATGCTTATTTTACCACATTGGCAACAGGCCCTTTTCGTGATTTCAGACAAGCAAAGCTGGAAACACAGGACCCTTACAAGTTGGTGGAGCATCTTATCGATTATTCGGAGCGCCGTGAGAAATATGTGGAAGAGGTAACGAGTGTTATAAGAACCAATGATCTTACGAAATATGATTCGTATTTTATTGCTCCCGAGTATATTGAGGAATGTAAGTAAAGTCTGTTTAGAAAGTCCGCTAACTTCGTTATGTTTGTCTTCAAAATGGTCATTAGCCTTAGCTAACTCACATTTTTCAGACTTCACATTCCTCACAGACATTCCGCTTTAAATACCAGTGGTTTATAAAGCCGCTAAATTTGTCTTAAAATCAGGATTATGAAGTTGTATGTTGAAAAATGTTCTGTGGTTATTCCTCTATCCACTTAATAATTTTATCGCTGTCTGGTTTCTTAAGCGGACTTACAACCATCTCTAGTTGTCCTTCTTCTCCGATAAGATATTTCTGGAAGTTCCATTTTACTTTGGAGTCTTCAACGCCGTTTAGGTGCTTTTTTGTAAGCCATTGGTAAACAGGTGCTGTATCTTCTCCTGTTACTGTTATCTTGGCCATCATTGGGAATGTGACTCCAAAATTCTCTGTGCAGAATTGTTTAATATCCGAATTACTCCCTGGTTCCTGATTTTTAAAGTCGTTGGCAGGAAATGCTATTATTATGAAATTCTGGTCACGGTACTTATTATATACTTCCTGTAGTTGTTCGTATTGTGGTGTTAAGCCGCATTCTGATGCTACATTCACTACCATAACCTTTTTGCCTTCAAGCTGAGATAGCGGGTAGTCGTTACCATCAATGTCTTTAACGGTGTAATCATAGAAACTCTGTGCATTCATTGTAAATGCAAACAGAATGGCTGTTATTAATAAAATTGTGTTTTTTTTCATATTTTTAGTTATTTGATTGTTAGTCTTTTGTAATTATTGATGAAATAGGGAAATGGTCAGACCAATGGTGTCTATACCTATGATAGCCTTTTGCCTTATAAAAATCATCCGTAAAGATATAATCTATTCTTAACATAGGGATGGGCCCATTGTATGTTTTGCTAAGTCCGTTGCCTTTTTCTCTGAATGCATCATTAAGCTCAGAGCTTATGTTGTTGTATGCCCAGCTGTTAGGACTGTCATTGAAATCTCCACAAAGTATAACAGGATATGGTGATTTATTAATTTCTTTTCTGATGAGATTGATTTGTTTCTCGCGAAGTTTGTAAGCATCAGCAAGCTTGTGATAGATTTCAATAGAGCTGCTTTTATTATCTTTATCAGGATGTGTGTTTGTTACGTAATCCAGATCGGCAGGTTGTAATTTGATGCTTGCCAGATGAATATTGAACAGCCGTACTGTATCTGAATTTATAAGTAAATCAAGGTAAATACCGAAAGTGCGTGACCCCTGAAATTTTAGTTTGCCTTTATCGATGGCTTTGTAGTCGGAGAAAATTGCCAGTCCGGATAGCTGATTGTATCTCGGATTGTAATAGCTTTCATAGTAGTATGTTGCTGCTCCCAGGGTATCTCTGATCTTTTTAAGTGGCCCATAAAGGCTACCCGATGTTGAATGGTATTCCTGCAGGCAGTAAATACCGGCATTTTCTTTAATCAGAAAATTCAGAATTGTATCACGTGTTGCCTGTGATCCTTCATTATTGTTGCTAATGCCAAATCGCTGAACATTGTATGTTAACAGCTTGATATCGTTTTTCTCAGGGACAGACTTATTAAAGATTGTAATCTGAAAGTTACGCGGATAACTGGAGAGCGATATAAGGACAATCAGCAATGAGATTACAACAAATTTTCTTTTGGTCAGGATGAAATACAGCAAGAATGCCAGTGATAGCATCGCCAGAGAAGGAAATACGAGTCCTGTTATTTGAAGGAAGGCTATTTTGCCAGGTGATATGTTGTGAGCAATAACAGATAGAACAATGCCAATACCAACAATTACATTCAGAAATGCAATTATTTTACTAAAGTATTGTTTAATCCCGAACATATTTCTTATTATCTTGTTGAGTTTTTTCTAATCGAATGTTAGTCTTTCTTACTTGTTTTAAACAATAATTCCTTCTCACTCTTTGTCAGACTACTATAACCTGATTTGGATATTTTATCAAGAATATGGTCTATTTCCTTTTGAGTAGCTACTTTGCGTTTATTGTACTGATCATCGGAAAGTGGTCGGCCTGATTTATGTGTTGTAAACTTAGGTTGCCGGCGTTTGGAAAACCCTGAAAATTTAATGTTTTTGAATATGCCATAGATATCAGTACCATTTCTAAGAGTGAAGGCATAAAGAAATCCCCACAAGGCACCACCAAGGTGAGCTATATGTCCACCCGGATTACCTCTTTGAATGCTCAGCAAATCAATGACAATAAAGGCTATAGCCAGGTATTTCAGTTTAAGTCTGCCGAAAAAAAACAGATGAACAGTATAGTCAGGCACATATGTTGAAATAGCAATAATAATTGCCAAAACAGACGCAGAAGCTCCCATAGCAACCGCAACAGGAAGCACATCATTAAACACAGGAAACATATTAAAAGCAGCCACAAAGAACAACGCTCCTGTTAGTCCGCCCATTATGTACGTCAGTAATAACTTTTTCTGACTCAGGTATTCCTGGAAGATTAATCCACCGAAATACAACATAATCATGTTAAACAGAATATGGAAGAAGCCTATCTGAAGGAACATATAAGTAAATACAGTCCATGGCATTATGGCAAGAGTTGTTAAGTCGGCTGGAAGAGCCAATATACTTCCCAGAGGCGTTGCCCCAGCTACTGGTTCTGATTTTATTAGCCATGCAACAACTCCTGTAATATTAGCCAGAATAAATACAACAGTATTAATCAGTATTAATCTGGAAAGGACATTCTTACCAAGAAATATCTTTCTCAGCATTTCTCCTGTATTATTATTTTGAGGTCTGTTATATGAGTACATTCTGACTAATTTATCATTTATTATATGTGAGTTGTTTAAAGCTTAAAACTCAACATTCAAAATACTAAAACCCTCTGCCTCCTGTATTAAGTGTTCCTTTCTTTTTCCAGTAGGTGATAAGCAGAAATCCAAAAATCATCCCGCCAAGGTGAGCAAAATGAGCCACATTGTCAGCCGGATTGTTTGACAGTCCCATGAAAAGTTCAAGCGCACCGAATATAATAACAAAATACTTAGCTTTTATTGGAACGAGAAAATATAAATAGATCATAGAGTTAGGGAACATCATACCAAATGCCAGCAGTATTCCGTACACGGCACCAGAGGCTCCCACTGTAGGTGTATTTATAGCAAGGTTCAGCTGTCGCATAGCGCTATTCTGGTAGTTCATTCCGTTATGGAGAATATCAGCACCTTCATTAACCACCAAAGAAATCTGTTCGGGCAGCATCCCTGACGTTATTGATGATATATGAATGTATGCTACAATTAGTTGCACAATACCGGCACCAATACCTGTAATAAGATAATAATTAAGAAATCGTTTAGGTCCCCACACATTTTCCAGAACATTACCAAACATCCATAAGGCGAACATATTGAAGAACACATGCCCAAAGCCGCCATGCATAAACATATAGGTAACTAACTGCCATACTCCAAAGTTTTTTGACAACGGATAATGTAATCCAAGGTATTGAACAAGGTCTATTTTGAATGCTGTTTCAAAGGCCATTGTTCCCAGGAAAAACAATCCATTAATAATAAGCAGATTCTTAACTACCATTGGTAACATTGAAAATCCGCCGGGACGATATTGTTGCATAATTCTATTCTTTTTTAAACACTGTTATGAGTTTGTTCTTTCAATCATTCCTGTAAGCTCATCGAGCTTGATAACAGTAAAAACCTTTTTGCCATCGGGGGCAACAGCAGGAACATCACATTTGAACAAACTGTCATAAATTTCCTGCATTTCTTCATCCTCAAGTTTTGTGCCAGTTTTTATTGAAAGTTTTACTGCCATTGATTTGGCCAGTGATATATTGCGATCGTAATTCAGGTCAGTAACATGTTTTTTATGATTCTCAATTATCTTTTCAATGATAGCCACCGAATCACTCTCGCCCACGTCAACAGGAATACCTACAATCACAAAATTTGTTTGATTTAGCTCTTCAATAACAAACCCCAGCTTTTTAAGGTTGCCCAGAAGGCTGGTCATTATATCAGCATCACCCGGACTCAAATTTATGTTCTGAGGAAACAGCTGCTGTTGTGATGGTTGTGGCTTACCTTTTAACCTTTTAAGAACATCTTCATATAAGATACGTTCATGTGCTTTCTGCTGATCGATAACAAGCAGTCCTTTACTTACATTGCATGTGATGAATCTGTTGTGAACCTGCAGGAAGTTTATTACTTCAAAAGCTTTGCTTTCATCATGAAGCGATTCAGCAACCGGCTGTTGTTCAGTTTCTTCATCTCTGTTTTTTTGTTCAGAGAAAAGTGCTTCCCAGTTTTCTGTGCTGGGTTTGGGAGGGATATTAAACCCCTGTTTGATATCACTTTTCTCCCGTTTGAACGGATTATATGATGGATCAACTTCAATTTCTGGTTGCTTAATAGGACCATCGGGCTTTGTCTGTAACGCGATCTCAATATCGGGAATAACATTGAAATCGATCTGAGGTGTAAGCGAATGCTTGCCGATACTCTGTTTTACTGCTGCCTGCAGAATAGCATAAACATAACGCGCATCCTGGAAGTTTACCTCCGTTTTGGTAGGGTGTATGTTGATGTCTATTTCTTTGGGATCAATGGAAATATTGATAAAGTAAGTAGGGTAGGAGTCTTCCGGAATTAGCTCCGAATAGGCATTGTTTACTGCATGATTTAGATACGCATGCCTGATATATCTGTTGTTAACAAAGAAGTATTGCTCTCCCCTGGTTTTTTTCGCATATTCCGGTTTGCCTATAAATCCGGTTATTTTCAATACTTCTGTTTCCTGTTCAACAGATAGTAGTTTCTTGTCGTAGGAACTGCCAAATATTCCTGCTATTCTGGCTTTTAAGCTTGCCGGAGACAGACTGAATACCAGCTTGTCGTTACTATAGTACACAAATGAAATATCGTTGTTAACCAGGGCTACTCTTGTAAATTCTTCAAGAATGTGGCGCAGCTCTACTGTGTTGGACTTAAGGAAGTTTCTTCTTGCCGGAACATTGAAGAACAGGTTTTTAACCAGAATTGATGTACCCACAGGGCACTGACATGGTTCCTGACTTTTAACCTCTGAGCCTTCAACAATCAGCTGAGTACCTATTTCCTCATCTCTGGTGCATGATTTTATCTCCATATGCGCAATGGCAGCAATGGAAGCAATAGCTTCTCCTCTGAATCCCATTGTGTTAATGGCGAACAGATCGTCGGCTTTGCTAATCTTGGAAGTAGCATGACGCTCAAGGCACATGCGTGCATCCATGTCCGACATTCCTGTGCCATTGTCAGTTACCTGAATTAAGGTTTTACCTGCATCTTTGATAATCAGGGTTACTTTTGTGGCCCCTGCATCAACGGCATTCTCCAATAGCTCTTTAACAGCTGAGGCCGGACGTTGTATAACTTCTCCGGCTGCTATCTGATTTGCTACAGAATCAGGTAATAACTTAATGATGTTTGACATAGTTTGTTGTTTTAGCTGAGTGATGCTTGTTAATGTGTTACTCCAAAGCTGCGGAGCACATTTTCGATTACATCGGTAAATAGAATGAAATAGATGCTCAATATAATGAAAGTACCGTAAATCAGATATGTAATAGTTTTGGATAATGTACTTTTACCCTCATCGGAGCCTTTCCTCCATCGTCGTGACATCCTTAGCCTTAGTTCTTCGTTATGCGATAACTCGTTTTTGAGACCCAGTTCAGCTTTCCTGCGTTCCAGCTCCTCTTTCTTAGGATCGTAATATCGTGGTGTATATTTGAATTCCTTTGGCTTCGGTGTTCTAAAAACAAAAAATCCCATAGTATATTTATTTATTGCAAAATTAGTTGTTTTTTATTTAACGTGATTTGATCATGATTGTTATTTGAATTTTAGGACTGGAGAGACTGGAGAAAGGAGGGGACAAGGAGAAAATGAATAATGAAAAATGACTGGAGGGACAAGGGACAAGGGACAAGAGACAAGGGACAAGGGACAAGGGACAAGGGACAAGAGACAAGGGACAAGAGACAAGGGACAAGAGACAAGGGACAAGAGACAAGGGACAAGAGACAAGAGACAAGGGGGAAACCAGATGATAATTTCGGAAAGTGGGGTTTTGGTTATTTGAATTTTGGTGATTGGAATTTGTTTGTTATTTGACTATTGATATTTGTAATTTTAAAGAGACAACCCTCTTATGCCATGACTTCAGCGGACAAAGAGGGACTAGTGATTCTCTCTTGTGTAATTGGTTGTTTTCTCTTGTGTAATTGGTTGTTTTCTCTTGTGTAATTGGTTGTTTTCTCTTGTGTCGCTGGTATTTTCATACGTATGAAAATAATGGTATGAAAGCATACAAAGACAAACCAGTGAAGTCTCCCGGATAATTAACTGCAATCTAAACGAACTTATTGAGGAGTTTTGAATTATTAGTTATAAGTTTTGAGTGAGCGTTAATCCTGGATTTCGATTCATTCTCAAAGCCCCTTAGCCCCTCCCATCACCTCTTCGCCTTTTCGCCTATTCGTAAAGTCTCTCCCGTATCTGACTTCTCTCGTTATGTCAATCTTTGCATAACTGATAATTAGATACTTTCGTTCATTATGGAGGATAATTTTATACTTTTGCACAAGTATTATTAAAAAATGAACAGTTAAATTATCAGTTATGAACGTTGAGGAAATAAAAAACCAGCACAAGTTATTGAAAGTGTGGGATTACGAGATCACACCTCTTGATAAGGGCTATTCCGATAAGACATTATATATCAATGTCGGCGATAATACAGTTAAAGCAAAGGATGTGCCTGCATTAATGAAGGAGAAGTTTATCGGTGGTAAGGGTTATGGACTGAAATATCTTTGGGATGCTACTAAGTCCGATACAAAATGGAACGACCCGGAAAACGAAATCGTTATATCTGGTGGTCCTATTTGTGGTATTACTCAGTATTCAGGTACTGGTAAGTCGTTGGTTGTAAGTATCTCACCACAGACGAACTCTGTTATGGATAGTAATGTTGGTGGTTACTTCGGACCTTTCCTGAAATTTTCAGGCTTTGATGCTATTGAGCTTCAGGGTAAGGCTGATAAGGAGGTTATTATCTTTATCGATGGTGTGAATGGTAAGGTGGAGATATTTGAGGCTCCTGCTGAAGCTATCGATAGTCATGTGCTTGCTGAACAGCTTACGGATATGTATGCCAACGACGACAGAGATAAGAAAAATGTTGCTGTTGTTTCTGCCGGTAAGGCTGCCGACAATTCCCTTATCGGGATGCTTAACTTTAGCTTCTACGATAGTAAACGTAAGCTTGTGCGACTGAAACAGGCCGGCCGTGGTGGTATTGGTACTGTTTTCCGCGATAAGAAAATAAAGGCTGTTGTATGTAAGGTGCCTGGTATTAAAGGTAATCTTAACAATGTTGTCGACCTCAAAGCTATTATGGAAAGAGGTAAAAATTTCAACAAGGAGATGCGTGAGCTCGACGATGAGCAGTGTGAAATGAGATCAAAAGGAACAGCTCACCTTGTGGAGATTATGAACGACTATGATTTGCTGCCTACTCATAATTATAAATATGGTAGTCACCCGGATGCCGGTAAGATAGATTCTGAAGAGTGGAAGCGTCGCTTTACCCAGGGTATTCCTGATGGCTGCTGGATTGGCTGTAATATGTCGTGCGCCAAGGGTGTTGACAATTATGAGCTGCGTACTGGTCCTTATGCCGGCCAGAAGGTTATTGTTGATGGTCCTGAATATGAAAATGCAGGCGGACTTGGTTCTAACTGTGGTATCTTTAATCCTGATTATATAATCGAAGCTAACTTCTATTGCGATACTTACGGAATATGTACTATCTCATGGGGTACATTAACAGCGTTTATTATGGAATGCTACGAAAATGGTATCCTTAATGAAGAGCGTACAGGTGGACTGAAGCTGAATTTCGGTAATGCTGACTCAGCTATGGAGCTTATGCACCAACTGGCTCGTGGCGAAGGTTTCGGACTGGTTGCTGGTATGGGTGTTCGTAAAATGAAGGAGATGTTCATAGAGAAAGGCTGGGGTGATCCTGATTTCCTACAGGATATAGGTATGGAAAACAAAGGTCTTGAATATTCTGAATATATATCTAAGGAGTCGCTGGCACAGCAGGGTGGTTTTGCAATGACCAATAAAGGTCCGCAACATGATGAAGCATGGCTTATCTTTATGGATATGGTTAATAACCAGATACCTACTTTTGAAGATAAAGCTGAAGCTCTCCATTATTTCCCTATGTTCCGTACATGGTTCGGATTAATGGGATTGTGTAAGCTCCCATGGAATGATGTTGAACCTGCCAATAATGCAGAAACTGATGAACCGGCAAAAGTGCCTGAGCATGTTGATAATTATATCACAATCTATAACGCTGTAACAGGCGCTAATATTGATAAACATGAAATGATCCGCCAGTCGGAACGTGTTTATAACTACCAGCGTATATTTAACCTAAGAAGGGGTTATGGTGTTAGGGAATTTGATGCCCAGCCATACCGCGCTGCCGGTCCGGTTACTATTGAAGAATATGAATCAAGAGCGGAACGTTATGATAAGCAACTGGTTGAGACTGTAGGTGTTGATATCGAAGGCAAATCTACTGAAGAGAAACGTGATATGCTACGGAAATATCGTGAAGATCAGTATGAGAAATTACTTGACGCTGTGTATCTGCGCCGTGGGTGGACTAAAAACGGAGTACCTAAAATATCACATCTTAAAGATTTGGGAATGGATCTTCCTGAATTGATTGAGATGGTTGAGCCTCATCAGGAGAATTGATGTAGCTATAGCGAAGTGACGACTTCCTTCTTTATCAGCCTTATGCTGAGTAGGAGGGAAGTCGTTCTTATTTTATCATAGTACAATGAAAGAACCCCTTGAGTATTTTTTTTCTAACTACGGCTTTGACAAAGGTCGTATATCCCAACTTGTATGTGGTGAGAAGTACATCGCTGTTGTGCTTGAAAACGGAAGAACAGGGGTGTGCTCAACGTTATTAAATAAGGTGCAAATATCTTTAAGTGATCCTATTGATATTGACCTTAACTTTGTTCCTCACCGTGTTCTGCTAACTGCTTACTACAATGCAATGTTCAATGCTGATGCTGTAATTGATTCTCAAAAGGATATTTTTGACCAGATTGATTTCAGCGTATTCAGCAATATTGTGATGATTGGATATTTTGCTTCTCTTGTAAAGAAATTCAAGAATGATAGTATTAATCTGAATATCTTCGATCTCAATGATTATGAAGGCACAGAGGATATTACCAAGATAAATGATTATCTCGCTGTTGCTGATGTGGTGGTGCTTACATCAACATCAGTCTTTAATAATACTTTCGCAGATATTCTGGACAATACAGGATCTCAAACTAAAGTAATGATGTTAGGACCATCCACAATACTTCATCCTGATATGTTCAGATACCGCAATATTGAAGTCCTTTTTGGCTCTGTTTTTCAGGATAATGATGAAGAGCTGCTGGAAATAATTGCTGCGGGCAAAGGCACAAAGAGCTTTATGCACAGGATGCGGAAGGTGGGGATTGGAGGAACTGGATAGACTGGAGAGACTGGACCCTCCTACGCCGCCTGAGGCTACGACTTCCTTAGCCAAGGCTACGGCGGACAATGGCGGGCAAAGGGGTGAAATCAAATGACAATTTCGGAGTGTGGGGGTTTTGGTTATTTGGATTTTGATGATTGAGATTT
This sequence comes from Bacteroidales bacterium, assembly GCA_963676635.1. Classification (GTDB taxonomy): domain Bacteria; phylum Bacteroidota; class Bacteroidia; order Bacteroidales; family F082. Next base: position 1,443,942 of record OY781105.1, on the reverse strand, counting down.
GTTTGTTATTTGGTGCTTGATAATTGGAATTTGAAAGGGACTTGAAAAAAGAAGAATGCAACACAAATAGAGTGAGTCTCCTGACTTGAGCTATTTAGGGGCAATGATAATTGTGCAAACCAGAAAATTGTATATTTGTATCTGTTGAAAATGAAATTCAATGACAGATAAGAAGTCTGAAAATAAAAATTTACAAATAAGAAATAGTACCGCTGAATTTTTGGTGTTTACGAATCAAAACAGGACCTCTACAATAGAAGTCCGATATGAGGATGAATCAATTTGGTTAAGTCAAAAGTTGATGGCAGAGTTATTTGATGTTGAAGTAAATACAATAAATTATCATTTAAAGGAGATTTACAAAAGTTCTGAAATTCAAGAAGATGGAACTGTTCGAAAATTTCGAATAGTTCAACAAGAAGGAAAACGACAAGTTAATCGTGATATCGATTTTTTTAATCTTGACGCAATTATTTCAGTAGGATATCGGGTTAATTCTGTTCGAGCAACGCAATTTAGACAATGGGCAACACAAGTTTTAAGAGAATATGCCATAAAAGGATATGTTCTTGATAAAAAACGAATGGAAAATGGAGCATTCCTTGATGAAGATTACTTTGAGAATTTACTCGAAGAAATCAGAGAAATTCGATTAAGTGAACGTCGTTTCTATCAAAAAATCACAGACATATATTCCACAAGCGTTGACTATAACACAGATGCTCCTACTACAAAAGATTTTTTTGCAAAGGTTCAAAATAAATTACATTATGCAATTCACAACCATACAGCAGCCGAATTGATTGTTAAGAGAGCAGACAGAGAGAAAGAACATATGGGTTTAACCGCATGGAAAAATAGTCCGAAAGGAAAGATTTTGAAAAGTGATGTTTCAATTGCTAAAAACTACCTAAATCAGGAAGAATTAGAGTCATTAGGTCGAATTGTCAACGCATATTTGGATTTAGCAGAAGAAAGAGCAAACCGTAAAATTCCAATGACAATGGAGGATTGGGCAAAAAGGCTTGATTTGTTTTTGCAGTTTGACGATAGAAAAATACTTCAGAATGCAGGAACAATAAGTGCATCAATTGCAAAATCACATGCAGAAAGTGAATATGAAAAATACCGAATAATACAAGACCAACTTTATCAATCTGACTTTGACAAATTAATAAATAAATTGGGAGAGCCAGAAGATGAGTAAATCACAAACAGTGAGTCGTAAATATAAATTCCGAAATCCTGATGGTTTGTATTTTGCTACTTTTATGCAAAGCACGAGTAGGGGATGAGAAAATAGAATATGATTTTAACCCGATTATAAAAAATATTTTCATTCATATTCAGTCATCTTTATGTCCAATTGCAATGAAACAAATTCTGCTGTTTTTCGTGCAATCTTTTCTTTACCCTCCATTATTTCAACTTCATTATCACCGCAAAGGGCAACAACTTTATAATTGAATGTGTTGTAAGACCGGGTTATTGATGCCATTGATATATTCTGTTTACTATTAGACTTACAAAGCCTGATTTTATCAACAGGGCCAATTTCCTCTTTAAGTACTATCTTTATAAACAGTATGGATATGTACTTTTTTATAGTTTTTGATTTACTGTTTATAACAATACCTTCTGATGTGAGAAGTATTATAACTGATATACTCAGCCAAATCAAACCCCTCCAGTCGCTTACTGTGCACCGCCATATACCGGTTAGCAGCAGCACAACCCCAAGCATTATAAAATGTACTGGTAATCGCTGTGTTTTGATATACATTTCACTAACATTATGATTAAACATAAACGGTTTCAAATATACTTAATAATAATCAATAGATTGATATAGGTTTTGTGTTTAATGATTATTGATCAAAGTTGGGATTTCTCCTCGTCTCTTTATCCTTAAGTCAAGTCGCTTTTTTGCATTTTCGCCCATTCGTTCAGTCGTTCAGCCACCCCATACCACAATCTAAAAAATAATCCCCCTCAACTACCTTCTACTTCCCCAATTTTCTATAATTTTAACCTTCAAAAAATTTAATATGTATCCCAGATTAAGTGATTTTATAAATGATGTTTTTGGAACAAACATCAACCTGCCTATACAAAGTTATGGATTCTTTCTCGCTACTGCTTTTTTTGTGGGCGCCTGGCTGTTACGCCATGAGCTTGGAAGAAAAGCCAAAGAAGGTGTTATCAGTAACTATGTAAAGAAAGTACAGATTGGTAAACCAGCTTCAGTAATGGAGCTTGTTGTAACATTTCTGATAAGTCTGGCTGTAGGCTATAAGGTAGTAGGTATCTTTGTGTATTACGACCAGCTGCTGGCCGATCCGCAAGCATTCATTTTTTCAGGAACAGGGTCGCTTGTGGGCGGAATAATAGCTGCCGTAGCCCTGACATACTATCAGTATTATTCCAAAAACAAGAAAAAGCTTGATGAGCCCAAATGGGAGAAGAAAACAATACCGGCGCAGGACCAGGTATGGGCTATTGTGTTTATAGCTGTTGTATTTGGTATTGTAGGCGCTAAGATATTCCATCAGCTTGAGAATTTCGATGAGTTTCTAAGAGATCCTGTTGGCTCGATGCTGTCGTTCAGCGGTCTTACATTCTATGGAGGCCTTATTGTAGCTGCTTTTGCTGTTGGGATATACGGCGAAAGGGTAGGTATAAAATGGAGGCATATGGCCGACAGTATTGCGCCGTCGCTGATTATATCATATGGCATAGGCCGTATAGGCTGTCAGGTATCGGGTGATGGCGACTGGGGGATAGTGAATACTGCTCCTCAGCCCGACTGGCTTTCGTTTTTGCCCGACTGGACATGGTCGTACAATTATCCTCATAATATCCTTAACCGTGGTGTTCATATTGAAGGATGCACAGGCCCGCATTGCTTTGAGCTTGCTCAGCCTGTATTCCCCACTCCCATATACGAAACTACTATGGCACTGCTAATATTTGCTTTCCTGTGGTTTATGAGAAAACGGATATCCGTGCCCGGAGTGTTATTCGCTATCTATCTTATGCTTAACGGTATCGAAAGGTTCTTTATCGAGAAAATCAGAGTTAACAATATTATGGATTTCCTTGGGATGAAGATTACACAAGCCGAACTAATCTCTACTCTTATTTTTATCACAGGGCTGGTGATGATTATTGTCTTTTACAGTAATAATAAAAAGAAAAAAATATATGAATCCGGAGTTGATAACAAATCAGGTAGTTGACCTGACAAAAGATATAGCGAAATTCCTTAAGGAAGAGTCTGCCAGACTTAAATCTTCAGATATTCTTGAAAAAGGTGTACATAATCTGGTTACTTATGTAGATAAGGAGTCGGAGCGCCGTATCGTTGATGAGCTGCGTAAGATATTGCCTGAAGCCGGGTTTATTGCTGAAGAAGATGATTCTCTGGAAAGGTCAGATATATATAACTGGGTAATTGATCCGCTTGATGGCACAACAAACTACATACACGGACTTCCGGTATACAGTATATCAATTGCTTTGATGGAAAGAAATGAAGTAGTGTTGGGTGTGGTAATGGAAGTGAACCTTGATGAGTGTTTTTATACATGGAAAGGAGCTCCCACATTTCTTAACGGCAAGCCAGTGAGTGTATCAGCTACTGATAAGCTGGATGCCTCGCTGCTGGCCACTGGATTTCCATACTATAATTATTCACTACTGGAGCCATATCTGGGTCTTTTTAAAGATCTTATGGAGAAAACACGCGGTCTGCGCCGATTGGGATCAGCAGCAGCAGACCTGGCGTATGTGGCATGTGGCCGTTTTGAGGTCTTTTATGAATACGGACTGCAGCCCTGGGATGTGGCGGCAGGAGTACTGCTGGTGAAAAATGCAGGGGGGAAAGTCAGCGATTTCAACGGAAGTGATGATTATATCTTCGGGAAGCATCTCATTGCTTCAAATGGTACTCTGCATGAGGAGTTTAATAGTGAAGTGAGAAATCATTTTGGTGATAATGTGAAAATCTGAAATGGTTATTTTGTATTATTGTAACTTCAATACGATCAAATTATGAGTAAGACAAATAATAAAGGAATAGAAAAAGATAGCCCGACCAGAAGTATATTCAAAGCAATTAGCTGGCGTTTAGTAGCTTCGGGGGCTACTTTTATAATCAGCTTTGTTATTTTCAGGCAGATGACTGAAAAGACGTACGGAGAAGTACTGGAAACGGCTACTCTAATAACCACAATAGAGATGGTTGCCAAGCTGATTCTTTATTATCTTCATGAGCGGTTATGGACAAATATCGTTTGGGGTAAATACTGGAAACGACAGGCACTAAAAAGGCAACTAAAACGCAGGCAAAAAGAGAACGCATTAAATCAAGACCAATGAAAATAAAACTGTTGATATTATTTCTGAGTATATCATTACTGTCATTCTCAGAGTCGGATTCCCTCAATGTTCAAAGCACAAGAGTGTATACTTTTAATATTGATGAGATGATTGCTCCTCCTGTATGGCGGACAACAAAAAGAGCTATTGAGAACGCTCATCATCTGGATGCAGATCTTATATTGATACATATGAACACCTACGGAGGTACATTGAATGATGCAGACTCCATCAGGACTAAGATACTTAACTCGAAAATCCCTGTTTATGTATTTATAGATAAGAATGCAGCATCTGCCGGCGCATTGATATCAATAGCATGCGACAGCATATACATGGCTCCCGGTGCCAATATTGGTGCTGCCACTGTTGTGGATCAAAAGGGGGAGGTGCTGCCTGATAAGTACCAGTCGTATATGCGTTCAATGATGCGCTCTACGGCAGAAGCAAAGGGTCGTGATCCGGAAATAGCACAGGCTATGGTTGATCCTAAAATATATGTGGCAGGAATTAGCGATTCAGGACAGGTGCTTACTTTTACTGTTTCCGAGGCTATTAAGAATGGCTACTGTAATGCTGAAGTAGATAATCTGGATGCTGTTCTGGCTCATGCAGGCATCGACGAATATGAATTTGTTGAACATGAGATATCCGCTACTGATAAAGTAATTGGCTGGTTAATAAATCCCGTAATAAGTGGCATACTGATAATGATTATTATAGGTGGTATATATTTCGAACTGCAGTCGCCGGGCATTGGCTTCCCTCTGGCAGCAGCCGTACTGGCAGCACTATTATACTTTGCTCCTTTGTATCTCGAAGGGCTTGCCAACAACTGGGAGATACTTATTTTTGTGCTCGGACTTATACTGCTTGCCGTGGAAATATTTGCCATTCCCGGCTTTGGTGTCTTTGGCTTATCGGGTGTATTCCTTATTATTACAGGCTTAACGCTTAGCATGGTGGGCAATGTAGGCCCTGGTTTCTTTGAAATAGACACTACCAATATTGTTAGCGCATTCCTGGTGGTGCTTATATCATTCTTTGTAGCAATCATTGGTTCGCTGTTGCTGAGCAAGAAGCTGTTCTCCACAAGGTCATTCCATCTTGCTCTTGACAAGGTACAGGATAAAAGCGAAGGATACACTTCAGCGTCAGTAAGCTACAGTAGTGTGGTTGGATTAAAAGGAACAGCCTATACTATTCTCCGGCCATCCGGAAAGGTTATTATTAATGAAGAGCTATACGACGCCACAGCAAGGTCGGGTGTAATTGAACAAGGCAGCGAGGTAATTGTAAAGGGTTATCGAAGCGCACAGCTTATTGTTGATAAAGTATAAGGATATGGCGATAATTGATGTAATAAAAGACGATATTACCAGGCTTGATGTTGATGCTATTGTAAATGCCGCCAATAGCAGACTGGCAGGTGGAGGAGGAGTTGACGGTGCTATACACAGGGCAGCGGGTCCTGAACTGCCTGTTGCCTGTCGTGATATTGGTGGCTGCCCTACCGGGGAAGCAGTAATCACTGCCGGGTTTTTACTTCCTGCCAAACATATTATCCATACAGTAGGGCCTGTGTACAGAGGAGGGCATCGTAATGAGCCCGAACTGCTGGCCAACTGCTATCGTAACAGTATGTTGCTGGCAGCGCAAAACAATGTAAGCACCATAGCATTCCCTAATATAAGCACAGGTATTTACGGTTATCCTAAAGAAGAAGCTGCACGTATAGCCATATCTGAAGTGAAGAAATTTATGGATGAAAATACTACTCCCCAAAGGGTAATCTTTGTATGCTTTGATGACGAGAATTACCAGATTTACTCTTCTGTGCTTTCCTGATTGTCAATAAGGTACAGCCCATCATCTTCAATGCGTATCAGACGTTGTTTATACAGTAATCCCACAGCTTTTTTAAAAGTTTTCTTACTCATTTCCAGCTTTGCCAGAATAACAATAGGGTCGCTTTTATCGGTAAGATTCAAAAAGCCGTTGTTGTCTTTGATTTTGTCAAGAATCTTTTGGGCGTTAGGTTCTACATTACCATAGCCTGGCATTTGCAGCATAACATCAATTTTCTTATCCGGACGAATATTCTTAACATACCCGGTAACTCTTTCACCCGGCGAAACAGCCTGAAACAGCTCATTATCATATAGCAGTCCGTGATGCTTTCCATTGATAATAACTTTAAGTCCGATTTCAGTTTCATTACATATAAGCAGTTCAACTTTTTCATTAGTAGAAACGGTGATATCATCTTTTTCAAGATATCTGTCGATTTTACCCGTAGCCACCAGTCTGTCAGTTTTATTATCAAGATAAAGATACACAGGATAACGTCTGCCGGTTTTCATTCGTTGCGATTGCTCTGAGTAAGGTACCATCAAATCCTTTTCCAGTCCCCAATCCATAAAAGCCCCTGTATTATTCATGTCAGCAACTTCAAGTACGGCAAACTCATTAAGTAAAATCTTCGGTGTAAGGGTAGTGGCGATAATCCTGTCTTCTGAGTCTTTATAAACAAATACCGAAATATTATCTCCTTCTTTTAAGCCTTGAGGGATATATTTATTAGGAAGCAGTACTTCATTATTATCAGTATCCAGAAGGTAGAAACCCTGTTGAGTTCTTCTGCTTGCAATCAGATTATTAAATATCCCCTGTTTCATTGTTAGAATTTTTGCAAAGATAAGTATAAAGTTTAATGGTGAATGGTGAATGGTGAATAGTGAATAGTGAGCAGAGCGTTTTTCTCACCTTGTCCCCTTGTCCCCTTGTCCCCTTGTCCCTCGTCCCTTGTCCCTTTTCATTTTTCATTATTCATTTCCCCTTGTCTCTTCAAAATCTTTCTAATTTTAGATCTAATCCCCGGGGTTGCGTTTGGTTGGAGGAATTCGAGCATTACAGCCAGTTCATTCAATAACTCAGGCTGCTTTTTGGCTATGTTGTAATAAATGTCTATTGAATAGATAATTGATGCTACTGATGAATTGGTATCAGTAAGTACTTGTGTTGTGTAGTTAAGTAACACCACATCATATTCTTCCGGAATATTTGCTGTTGTTAATATTGAGAGAAGGCATCTTTGAACAGACACAGAGCTAACTGATGGTAGCTTGTCGATTATCACAGGAATGTAATCATTAAGAAGCCTGCGGTTTTTTTTATGCGCCAGTAGTAACGGCCAGGCAGCTCTTCCGGAAATAGTCTTATGGTCAGCAAACACAATTTCTATTAAAGCCGGAATAAAATCAGTCTTGCTGATAATAATATTAGCAATAAAATCTGCGTTGGCACGTGAGTGTTCGTTAAGGATAAGACCTTCAAGCTGTTGTGATAAATCTTCCATAAGCACAAATCTAAGTCATTTCATACTATTATTATGATAAAAATTACGATATTTGTGATGAATTTTAAACTAATGGCCAAAAGAGGATTTCTTCGTGATACCATAGGCGTGCTCAACAGTAATATTGTCTCCATTATATGTGGAGTTTTTGTTGTAGTGATTTTAACAAACATTCTGGGTGCTGAAGGATTCGGTATATACTATGCGCTTCTTGTTATCCCTCTAATTGTAGTAAGCTTAACGCAAATGGGTGTGCGTGGTGCTTCTATATTTCTTCTGGGAAAGAAAAAATACAGCGACGATAAAATTGTATCCAATGTATTAACCATATTGATATTCACAAGTATAGCAGGTGTGCTGTTAAGTATTGTTGCCTATTATTTTCTGTATGAGCCTAAATACACCATTACACTGATTGCCCTGGTGGTAATCATAATCCCTTTCCGCTTGGGTGTTGTGTACATAGGTGGTATTTATTTTGGCAAAGATGAGATACAGAAAGCCAATCACTTGCAATGGTCCATTAATCTTATTAACCTGATATTGGCTGTGGTGCTGGTATGGTGGCTGCGAATGGGACTGCTTGGTGCTGTTGTGAGCATGACTGTTGCTAATATTGTTGTGGGGACGATGGCTATTGTTAGTATGTACAGAACATTCCATATAAATATAGGTATTGACCGGGAAATAACGAAAAACCTGTTGCGCCTGGGGATTATGTACGCGTTTACGTTTTTTATTGTGCAGTTGAATTACCGTACAGACATACTAATTCTGGAGAAATTATCCACAATGGAGCAGGTGGGTTTATATTCGCTGGGTGTGCATATTACCGAGCAATTGTGGCAGGTGCCTTTTGCCATAAGTATTGTGCTTTTCAGCAGAACTGCTAACGAAAAAGACCATAGTCTTATGACCTCCCAAACTATTACCCTGGCACGTCAGAGCGTTATAATAATTGCTGTTCTGTCGCTTCTGGTAATAATACTTGCACCATTACTTATACCCTTGGTATTTGGAAGAGAGTTTGCAGCATCAGTAAATATTATTAATATGATACTGCCCGGAGTGATAATACTCGTTGTATTCAGAGTGCTTAGCGGGCAACTTGCCGGTATGGGAAAGCCACAGTATGGCTTTATGGTTTTCCTTCCTGCGCTTATAATAAATATAATCTTAAATATACTTTGGATTCCGGAACATGGTGCTATGGGTGCTGCCTGGGCTTCTGACGTAAGTTATGCAGTCGGTACTATTGGCTATTGGCTGATATATTCCAGAGTAGTAAAAGTAAATCCATTAGAAATTTTCAGGTACAGAAAGAGTGATTTCTCTGTCGTTGGCCGGATTGTGAACAAAATTAGAAAATAATGAAGAATATAGCTGAAATTCCATTTGTGTTTATTGTTGGAAGGCCCCGCTCGGGGACTACCTTACTGAGAACGTTATTCGACGCTCACCCCAATGTGATAATACCTCCGGAGTGTCAGTTTATTGTAAACCTCTATCCCAGATATGGTAAGAAGAAATTATGGAAAGAGCAGGATATTCTCGACTTCCATAATGATCTTATTGATCAGTGGCTTTTTGATACATGGAATATTGATGAAGATAAGCTAAAGGCTGCTTTGCTTGATTATGTGGGAGAAACAACTTATTCAACCATATGTAAGGTGGTGTATATGCAGTATGTTTCGCTGTTTGAAAAGGAAGAGGTGCTTCTGTTGGGTGATAAAAATCCGGGTTATGCTATTTATACACGTCTTTTGCAAAAGATATTCCCTGATGCCAGGTTTATTCATATTTTGCGCGATTACCGCGATAACTTTGTGTCAATAAGGAATGTGGATTTTGAACTGCCTGTTCCTACGCTTGTGGTTCAGAAGTGGAAGTATTTTTATAAGAAATTTGAAAAGGATAGCAGGTCTGCTCCTGAAAAGTATCGTACTTTAAGATATGAGGCTCTCGTACGTAATTATGAGAATGAGATGATAAAGATATGTGAGTTTGCTGGTATCAGGTTTACGTATGATATTTTTGACTTTTACAAGAAGAAAGATGTTATTCTTAATACCTACCCTCCCGGTTATATCCATAGCTATCACGAAAGTCTTTTGAACAGGATTAACAGCAAAAAAGTGGGTGTCTATAAGTGGGAGTTAACACCTCACCAGATAAAACTAATGGATGTTACTGTTGGTTTTACGGCAGAGATGGCCGGGTATTTGAGGGAGTATCGTGGTAAGAGTTATTGGCTGTTGTTTCTTGCCTTTCCGGGAAGGTTTATGGCCGGAATGCTGACGGCAGCTACCTGGGTTGTCGATCGTTTCCCTTATAAAACCAGAATGGCTATCCTGAATAAGGGTCCTTTGTTTATGGCCCGTGTTTTTCTAGCGGTATTTAAACCAAAGAAGTACAGAGAAATGAAGGATGTTATTGTGAAGAAGAAGTAGCGTGCTATGGGGCGACTGGGCGAAAATGCGACTTTGCGAAAAGGTAATAAAAACACTTGCTGGTACAGGTGAAAACACCTAATTCCTCTTGTGAAAACACTTATTTTCTCTTGTCTTATTAATATCCTGATGCGCATCAGGATGGTTTCTGATGCGCATCAGGATTGTTTCTGATGCGCATCAAAACACTAATATGTCTTCACAAAATAAGCAATTAATGCTGTAGTAATCGACTTGGTGAGTGGTGAATGGTGAATGGTGAGTAGTGAATGGTGAATGGTGAATGGTGAATGGTGAATAGTGAATGGTGAATAGTGAATAGTGAACTGTGTCCGCCTACCGGCGGATGGTGAGCAGAGCGTTTTTCTCGCTTTGTCACCTTGTCACTTTAAATTTCCAATAACCAAAATCCAAATGCTCAAAACCCCCACACTCCGGAATTGTCATCTGATGTTTGATTTTTGATAATTGATTATTATTTGTAATTTGATATTTGTCTGTTGATTATTCATTCTTCATTATTCATTCTTCATTATTCATTCTTCATTTCCCCTGCCTGACCGCCTCAGGCGGTTCACCTTGTCCCCTTGTCTCTTGTCTCTCGTCTCTTGTCTCTCGTCCCTCGTCCCTGCCTGACCGCCTCAGGAGGTTCCCTTCGTTCCCTTCAGTCCTCAAAACTCCCTCACATCTCCAATACCCGATAAACCGGATATGCATAATACCCTCCTCCCCATTGTGGGGCCAGGTATCTGTCGAAATAATTCCATTTAAGCATGCCATCGTCTGATTGTGGTTCCAGAAGGGCAGCAACAAGACTGCCCAGTGGCTGTGCTGTATATATAATATAGGTGCCGGCGGCAAAGGTTTTCTCTTTCTGTGTGAAGGTGCCACTGGCGGTGTTGGTATAGTGTCCCTGGTTGAGGCGCCCTGCTGGTGTTAGGTTATCAAAATTGAACTCCTCTGTCATTAGCGTGGTGTCGTGTGGCAGCTGTTTTATTTCGATGCCATGGGTTTTCAGCAATTCCAAAACATCAGGATCAGCCACATTAATGATATATGCGTAAGGGAAACGTAATCCTTCAACAGAATAGTAATCTGCTATATACGGCACAGTAACTGTGCGCTTTCTGTCGCTTTTTTTAAACCTCCAATAGCCTTTAACACCGGGGATAGTATCAGCTTCAAAGGCTTTTATGGTGATGGGCTCCGGGGTAGGGTAGCCTTTGTATTTAATGGAAAAGGAATCAGCTACAGTGGGATTGTCGCCTCTGGCGATTGTTTGTTTGTCTACATCATTCAGCATCTTTTGTATTGAACTGCTATTATCAGAAGCATACTCCAGTATAGATTTCAGCAGCGACAGGCAGCCATATACTCTCGTTTTGTAATCGGCATAAACATAGTTCTCATTTAAAATAGCAAGTCTGTTTCTCAATCCTATATAGTTCACCACATACCTTGGCTCGCTGGCATATGATATCCATCCTTTGTTGATATCCAGCCTGTCGATAAACTCACCATAGAAAACATTCTCTACATCATATTTATTCCATAGCGTATCATGTACCGCCGGCATCATCTTATCACGCATGTAGTTTATAAGCGTGCGGTTACCATTGGGGTTCATCATCCAAGTAAATGTAACAGGCTCTTCGTGGTATGAGCCGTTTGTAGTGTGGCAGTCGACAGTTACAGCAGGGTCCCACGGGTTTAGTATCTGTTCTATTACCCCTTTTATCTCAGGGCTTTCCACTTTCATAGCATCTCTGTTAAGATCCAGATTTTGTCCGTTATATCTAATACCAACACCATCATCGGGGCCAACCTGGTTAGTGCGGTGCTTTGTGCTTATCTTCTCATTACCGTCGGCATTGAGGTTAGGTACAATAATCACAACGGCATTTTTCAGAATCTGGTTATCGGGATTGCCAGCCAGCTCACGTGCCAGCATCAAAGTAGCTTCCTTACCTTCCACTTCGCCGGCATGGATGTTAGCCTGCAGGTAAACGGTAATCCTGTTACCTACATCATCAGGGGTGCTAACAGCAGGGTTGGCAATAATCATTGCCGGTATATCCCTTCCTTCTGTGGTTTTCGCAATGATCTCAACATTTATTATGTCTGACTGCATGCTGAGGGTGTTCACAAAATTTATCACATCCTCATATTTTGATGTTGCCTTGAAATCAGATTTCTCAGCCACTGTAAGCAATGAGCTTTGTCCGTATCCCCATAAGGATAAAATTATTAACAGTAATGTATTTACCAGGTGTTTCATAACTTGTTGATGAATTTTGATTGTAAAATTACATATGTTCGGCTAATTATTAATATGATGACAGAAAAATTGATCAATAATTATTAAATTTGGCGAAAACTTATTAAAACAGAAAATCATGAATTCGTTAAAAGGAACTAAAACAGAACAGAATCTTCTAAAGGCATTTGCCGGGGAATCACAAGCCCGCATGCGTTACGACTATTTTGCTAAACAGGCTAAAAAAGAGGGACTTGAGCAAATATCAGCCATCTTTGAAGAGACAGCGTTAAACGAAAAGGAACATGCCAAAAGATTCTTCAAATTTCTGGAAGGTGGAATGGTGGAAATAACAGCTGCTTATCCTGCAGGAGTTATTGGCGATACCATGGAAAACCTTAAAGCTGCCGCTGATGGCGAGAATGAGGAATGGGTAGAGCTATATCCTGAGTTTGCTAAAGTTGCTGAAGAGGAAGGTTTTAAAGAAGTAGCTGTGGCCTTTAAAATGATTGCAAAAGTGGAAAAGGCACACGAAGAGCGTTATCGTACTCTATACAATAATCTTAATGATGGCAGGGTGTTTGAGCGCGAAGATAAGATAGTATGGAAATGCCGTAACTGTGGTTATCTGCATGAGGGGAAAAAAGCTCCGGAAAAATGTCCGGCATGTCTGCATCCTAAATCATACTTCGAAATTAAAGAGAAAAACTATTAAAAATATATTACCGGGGTTTTAATAGAATCCCGGTTTTTTTAGCACTTATTTGTAAAAACTATGCACGACCTGATATTTGTATTGCGCCAGAGTGTTACCATAACTTTGTTTGTGGTAATAATGATGCTTATTATTGAGTATCTTAATGTTTTTTCCAAAGGATTGTGGAGCAAAGGCTTAAGCAGTAGTCCGTGGAAGCAAATATTACTATCTGCCGTTCTGGGCATAATACCCGGGTGCCTGGGTGCTTATACTGCAGTATCGCTGTATGTGCATAACCTTATCGGAACAGCAGCCCTGGCAACAGCTATGATAGCTACTTCGGGCGATGAGGCTTTCTTTATGTTTTCTATAATACCTGAGCAGGCATTGATGATTAACATTGCCTTGTTTGTTATCGCCATTGCCGCCGGATTTGTTATTAATTTCTTTACAAAGCGTAAAGCCGGTGTTGTTAACTATCCTGAAAAGCATATGGTTATACATCAGGAGGAATCCGATTGTTTTTGTTATAAGGGTAAGGATATTATTGCTAACTTCCGTAATTTCTCTCTGTATCGTGGTGTTTTTATGGCTGTTATAATTGCTATCCTTGTTTTTGTTGTGTTCTTTACAGGTCATGATCATAGCGAAACACTGGAGATTGTCACTCAGGGTGATCATGGCCACCAGCATCCCGAATGGATCCGCACTACCTTTATAATAGTACTGTTGGCGGCTTTGTTTATCATAATAACTGTAAACGATCATTTTATCCATCATCATATAATCGACCATGTTATCAAAAAGCATTTGTTGCGGATATTTCTATGGACATTCGGTACATTGCTGGTTTTGCATTTTGCCGATCATTACTTCGATCTGGAAAGTCTTATCGGTAATAATCTTTATGTGGTGCTATTGGTGGCTGTCCTTATCGGGATAATCCCACAGTCGGGCCCCCACCTTATGTTTGTGGTGCTTTTTGCATCAGGCAACCTTCCTCTCAGCATATTACTGGCCAGCTCTATAGTACAGGACGGCCATGGTAGTCTGCCGCTGTTAGCCGAATCCCGCAAAGGATTTCTTCTTATAAAGGGAATAAATATTGCTGTGGGACTTGTTGTTGGCGGAGCTGGACTGATGATGGGGATGTAGGGAATGGAGTGACGAGGTGACAAGGTGACAAGGTGACGAGGTGACAAGGAGTGACAAGGTGACAAGGGGAACCGCCTGAGGCGGTCAGGCAGGGGACATGAAAAATGAAAAATGAAAAATGAAGAATGAAAAAATCAATCTCTCTTTTTAGTCTGTTTTTATTAATTAGCTGTCATTCCGAAGAAAGCGTAGCGGTGAGGAATCCCCTATATTGAAAACGCGATAATGTGAGGCTCGGGAAGAAAAGGGAACCGCCTGAGGCGGTCAGGCAGGGGAAATGAAAAATGAAAAATGAAAAATGAAGAATGAAAAAATCAATCTCTCTTTTTAGTCTGTTTTTATTAATTAGCTGTCATTCCGAAGAAAGCGTAGCGGTGAGGAATCCCCTATATTGAAAACGCGATATTGTGAGGCTCGGGAAGAAAAGGGAACCGCCTGAGGCGGTCAGGCAGGGACAAGGGGAAATCAGATGACAATTCCGGAGTGTGGGGTTTTGGTTATTTGGATTTTGGTTATTGAAATTTGTTTGTTATTTGTTTTTTTGATGATTGAAATTTTAAAGTGACGAGAGACAAGTGACAAGGTGACAAGGTGACAAGGTGACAAGGTGACAAGGTGAAAAATATGCGCAGCTCACTATTCACTATTCACCATTCACCATTCACCACTCACCACTCACCATTCACCAATTACTCCTTGAATATAAAACTTATTAGAAAAACTATTAACTTAGCGAGCGCAAATAAAAACTGATTGAATATGAAGAAAACCTGGATTATAATTATAGTAATTGCTGTTGTGGCTGTTATATTATACAGCTGGTTTAAGGGATCATACAACAGTATGGTTGTTGAATCGGAGAATGTTGATAAGCATTGGGCTGATGTGGAAAATGTATATCAGCGCAGAGCAGATTTGATACCAAACCTGGTGGCAACAGTAAAAGGGTATGCTACTCATGAGAAGGAAACCCTCGAAGGTGTTATCACCGCAAGGTCGAAAGCAACCAGTACCACTATAGATGCGGGAAACCTTACTCCTGAGAAGATAGCAGCATTCCAGCAGGCACAGGATGGGCTAAGCAGCGCTTTGTCGAAATTGATGGTGGTAGTAGAACGCTATCCTGATCTGAAGGCAAATACAAACTTTATGGAGCTGCAGGCACAACTGGAAGGAACAGAAAACAGGATTGCTGTGGAACGCAGGAAGTTCAATGAAGCAGCGCGTAGATATAATACACTGATTAAAAAATTTCCTAAAAATCTGTTTGCAAATATGTTTGGTTTTGAGCCTAAACCGTATTTTAAGGCTCAGGAGGGGACGGAAACGGCTCCAAAAGTGGAGTTCTAATGATAGTGATCAATGCAGCAAATTGATAATTACGGAACTTAATAAAATATCTTAAGAAGATGAAAACCAGTGCCAAAGATTTTTTTACAAAGGAGCAGACTGCCGATATTAAGAGGGCTATTCTTAATGCAGAGTTGGATACATCAGGAGAAATAAGGGTGCATATTGAAAATAATTGTACTGTGGATGTGCTTGATTGTGCTGCTCATATGTTTAACAAACTGGGTATGGATAATACCGAACAGCGTAATGGTGTGCTGTTTTATCTGGCCCTTAAAAGTAAAAAGTTTGCCATTATCGGTGATTCCGGTATCAATAAAGAGGTGCCTGAAAATTTCTGGGAAGTGATAAAAGGTAATATGGCAGAGTATTTTGCTGAGGATAAATTTACAGAAGGCCTGATTTATGGTATCGAGGAGGCGGGTAAATCTCTTAAAAAGCATTTCCCTTATCATATCGATGATATAAATGAGCTTTCTGACGAAGTGTCATTTGGATAATAATATTATGAATACATTACAACTACTTTTCCGTAAACTTTCTCTTTTATTGTTGTTTGCGTTTGTTACTGTTATGGTGCAGGCGCAAATACCGGCACGTCCATCGCCGCCAAGGCTTGTTAACGATTTTGCTGGTATCCTTTCGGGGAAGCAGGCTAATCAGCTGGAGCATAAGCTGGTGGCTTTTAACGACAGTACTTCCAACCAGATTACCGTTGTGATTGTGAAGTCGCTGAAAGGCAATGATAAGGCGATGTTTGCCTATGAGATAGGGGAGAAGTGGAAGGTAGGTCGTAAGAAGTTCGACAATGGTGTGGTGGTGCTTGTGAAGCCTAAGTATGGCGACCGTGATCGTGGTGAGGTGTATATTGCTGTGGGCTACGGACTGGAGCCGGCTATTCCGGATGCTACTACCAAACGTATTGTTGATAATGAAATGATCCCTGATTTTAAGCGTGGGGATTATTATGGTGGTATTGATAATGCTGTTGATGTGCTTATGAAGCTTGCTGCTGGCGAGATTAATTCTGATGAGTATAATAAACAGGTGGGTGGTAATAGCATTTTTGCTGTTATTCCTTTTATAATAATAATTTTGGTTTTTATTCTTATCCGTATCAGTGGTTCACGTTCACATTCCATAGGCACGAGAGGGTCGGGTTCGTTTTGGACGGCTTTGTGGCTTGGCAGTGCTATGAGTAACAGCTCACGATCGGGCAGCTGGAACAGCTTTAGCGGTGGAGGCTCAGGCTTCGGCGGTGGTGGTGGCTTTGGCGGCTTCGGCGGCGGGAGCTTCGGCGGCGGCGGCGCTGGCGGGAGTTGGTGATTGTGGAGACTTTAGGGACTGAAGGGACGAGAGACGAGGGACAAGGTGACAAGGTGACAAGGTGACAAGGTGACAATGGGAAAAATATGCGCAGCTCACCATCCGCCGGTAGGCGGACACAGTTCACTATTCATCCGACTGAGTCGGACACGGCCACTATTCACCAAAAGAAAGTGACAAGGTGACAAGGGGACAAGGTGACAATGGGAAAAATATGCGCAGCTCACTATTCATCCGCCGGTGGGCGGACACGGCCACAAATCACCATTCACCAAAAAAACTTTTAAAAAAATATCATATTGCAATCATATTTTTTTATTTTTGCACCCTCAAAATTAAAGAGAATATCTGGCGAGGTAGCTCAGTTGGTTAGAGCGTCGGATTCATAACCCGGAGGTCCCGAGTTCAATTCTCGGTCTCGCTACTAAAACCTGTCAGGCATTGCCTGGCAGGTTTTTTAAGTTTAAGGGTCAATGTTTAAGGTTCAAAGTTGGGGTGGTTCAGGACGAGACATCAATACCTGCCCTAACATATAGCAATGGCTAAATATATTCCATTATTCTTATTTGATACTAAACTAAACAAATAATTGTCAATTTACTATCAATTTTTTGGAACAGATATATTTATGTTGGCAAAACAAACTAACTATATAGATTCCTTTATTCCAACCCATTGTATTGCATAACACTTTTCCAGTGTCAGGAAGCTCGACTTTATGGACAGTTTTGCCTAAAAAGTTCAATATTTTTATTTCACAATTAGTTCCTGGTATGGCTTCAATACTAATATAATCTGATGAAGGATTGGGAAAAATGCTTAATTGCTGAAATTGGTTGCCATTAATGGGTATATCATTTATATCTACAAAAATTCCACAGTTAAGATCAATTGTGTCAGATTCAATACTGTAGGGACACAAACTGTCATATGTAAATATTCTACTATAAAGACTATCATCAACTAATTGATCATTCATTTTCCAAAAATGAATATCCCAGTTATTACCATTTATATAATAATCTCCTGTAACTACAATTTTTCCATCATAAGTTTTGATAATATTATCTGGAACCAATACTTGTTCTATGAGTAATCTGGAATATATGATATTTCCAAGTGTATCAATAACAGATATTTCTGAGTTTCCGTAATTTGGATTTGGGTCTGTCCCCCAATTATATCCTATTGCAAAACTGGTATCATTAATTATCGCAAGAGGGCAAGCTCCTCCTCCTCTTATACTATCACCTAAAAGAAGTTTATAATATTCTCCTTGTCCATTTGAATTAAACTTAAACAAAGCAGGGTGGAAATAGTTATTATTAAACTTACCTGCTCCGGATGCATAGAAAATGCCACTGTCTTTCTCTACAACCCTGTCAGATGCCCCTGACCAAAGTTCATTCTCCCATGCAAAGTTCCATAACTCATCTCCCTCATCATTGCAGAGTATAAAATAAGGTCTCAATGCTGACCGCATACCTTGACCAGCTACCAATAAGTTTGAATTTGTTGTTAATAATAAATCATAACCCTCTTCATTAGAAACCGTTGAATCTTCCTGAGCCAGGTTTTGTATCCAAACAGGATTTCCGAATCCATCCAGCTTAACAAGACTAATTCTAACTGTTTGAACTTGAGATCCATAGTATTTAATCATACCAATATAATTATTTGAATCTAATTGTATTATTCGAATGCCATAATCATTGCCATTTGATCCCTCCTTATGTAAAACAGTACACCACTCAACTTCTCCACAAACATTTAATTTTAAGAACAGTGGGTCATGTAGGTATACCTCATTATCATATTTACCTATACTTCCACTGATTATAATAGAGTTATCTTTTGTGCGTCTTGCTGATGAAAAATAAACAGTATAGTTACCATTTCCGAATGTTTTTTCCCATAAAACCGATCCATTAATATCAGTTTTTAAGATTGAACCATATTTGGAATAACCATTATTATCAAGTATCCAGTTGCTCAATAAATACCCTTTATCATAATCCTCAATCAGGGTAGCATTATTAATATCTGTGTTATCACCAATTATTATTGGCCAATTCTGAGAAGAAGCACATAAAGAGAATGTGAAATACGCTAAAATGTTAATGTAAATTAAAAATAATTTCATAATTCAAAGTAACAAATAATAATATGAACTGAATAAGAAGAATATTGATACTCCCAATTTGTTTTCAACAGAATGAAACGTACATATTCTTCATTTTTCATTCTTCCCCTTCGCCCACCGAATCAACCTGAGGCTGAGAAGGAGGGTCAGTCCCTTCAGTCTCTCCAGTCCCTTCAGTCTCTCCAGTCCCTTCAGTCTCTCCTTGCCCGCCGAATCAGCCTGAGGCTGAGAAGGAGGGTCCAGTCCCGCCATTCTCACCAGTCCCCAACCCCCCCTGTTAATTTTTCGTTAAACGTAAAATAACACTTGACAGGAGATAAAAATGGCATATCTTTGCTGTGTAATTTATAATTAGTCTAAATAAAATTAGCTACTTGTAATTGTAAATTGAGCAGATTTATTGAGGGGTTTTCAGATAGGCGCCTACGACAGCGATATCCATATCAATGCACAACCGCATATCTAACTCGACTAATATCACTACTACTTCAGGACTACCAGTACTGACGCTGAAGTATCGCCGCTGAGAGCCCCTATTTTATTAAAGAAAGTAAATACTATTAGCGAATATTTTCATAACTTTTTCATGTTTTATTTTATCTTGCCTCCGGTTTCCGCCGGAGGTGTTTTTTTGGGGGGATTGATTGGTTATTGATTGTGGTTATTATGGATCAAGCCAGTTTTCTGGGGATTTTAAATATTAAGCATAGATCTTTGATAGTCTATATCGTAAATAAGGGATATTTCTCAAAGCTCTAAATTGCCTTCTAAAAGCTTTAATTTTAGCATTAAAAGATTCTGCGGAAGTATTGGTATTTATATTATCAAAGAAGTTCAGTATTGTAAATTTCACTCTAAAAGTATACCAGAATTTCAGTCCAAAAGCATAGCATAATATTTAAATAAATTTTGTTACAAACTGAATCGTAGAAACTTTGAGTACAAGATGTTTGAACGTCTTGCTGTGGCTATGGCAAATAGTTATTGGTATGATAACGAATAAGCATATTAATTTATTTATCGAGGAATGAAGAAAAATAAGTTTTTTTTAAATTTTAGATTCACTTTAATGGATGAGCAAAAATTACTGTAAATCCATTGAAAGATATATTAAATTAAGCGATGCAAGGAGCAAACTTGTAATCTTCCTATTTAGGTCATAATCTGTGCGTTATTATTAAAATTCTTAAAGTAGTCATCCTATTGTGCATTCATTTATTTGTAGAAAGTAAACCTAAAGTATTCGATATGCGGGTTTGTATTTTTACTTTTATTTTCTATTTCCCTTTACTGGCTTGCTTTTTCAGTAATTTTGATTCTGAAATAAGTAAAAATTATTACTTTTGGATTGTAAATAAACTATTAACATAATAATAAAATAACAATTCAAATAAATGAGAAAAATAGAACAAAATGAGCATTGTTGTCTTGAATGTGGTAGTCCTCTTTATGGTCGTATTGATAAGAAATTTTGTGATGTTCAATGTCGTACAAGTTATCACAACAGAGAAAATCGTAAGGACTGTAAAGTCATGCGAAGTATTAACTCCATACTTAAAAAAAACAGGAGTATATTAAAGGAATTATATGTGAATGGTAAATTGAAGGTTAGAAGTGGTGATCTTTTAGTTAAGGGCTTTATATTCAGGTATTTTACACATACTCAATCAAAGAAAGAATCTGAGCAATGTTATTTTGTATATGAATATGGATACATTGATCTAAAAAATGGCTTTTTTACTTTGGTTTTTAATGATGAAACATCAACCAATTAAAAAAAAACCGGACTCATTCAAGTCCGGTTTTTTTTATTTTAAGTAAATTTCAAACAACCAACCTCTCCTTAAACGGCAAAAACGTCATAAAGTCTGCGTGATGTACCAAATATGCCTCCGTGGTGCGCTTTACCATATTGCCCTCGCCGGCATGGGTGGCGATTATATGACATACTGCGGCTGGTACGCCTGCCTCCTCTGCTAAACTTACTCCGCTGAATGGATGTCGTAAATACTTGCCGTAACTGCCTTGTATGGCTTTGCCGTTCTCGTCTAATACATACTCCAACAACTTGCCTACATCGGCTAATATGGCTCCAGCTATAAGTATATCGGTATCTACTGGCAGCTCCCCGTGATACATCTCGTTGATCTTGTCGCCCGCATCACGAGCTATATGTACCACCGATCGCTTGTGATCCATAAACGTAACCTTTAAATCGGGCCCGCATAATAATGTAAACGGAATGCGGTTGAGATCCTCTGCTGTGAGTACACTGCGCTCCAACGCCAGCTCCCAGGTGCGGGCTGTTTTGTTCCTTAGGTCCTCGTCCTGGATCCACTCAAGCTCCGGCCATAGCCTTTTTACTGTCTTGTTCATAATAATATGATTTATAGTTTCGCAATTACAGCATCTGCCATCTCTTTGGTCGATGCCGCTCCCTTTTCCACAACATCAGCCTTGCCGCGCATCTTCATCATATCATATGTGCGTACCTTCCCCTCTGCTATTACTTCTGCAACAGCTTTACGGATGCGTGTACTCATATCATTTTCATTGATGAAATCCAGCATCATACATGCCGACTCTATCATGGCAATGGGATTAACAATGGATGTTGCATAGTCGGCATACTTTGGCGCTGAACCATGAGTGGGCTCGAAAACACCAATGCCGCTGTCGGGATTGAACTGCGCTGAACATGCAAATCCTAATCCGCCTATTAGTCCGGCGAAACCATCTGATACAATGTCGCCAAACATATTTCCTGCCACAATTACTCCGTAATCTTCCGGATTTTTTGTGAGCCACATCATCTGTGCATCGATGTTGGTATTCCATAACTGGATGTCGGGATAATCGGCCTTTTGTATCTGCTGCGCCATTTTGAACATCATACCCGATGTTTCACGGATAACGTTAGGCTTCTCACAAACAGTAACAGACTTATAACCATATTTTTTAGCATGCTCGAAAGCAGCACGTAGTATGCGCTCAGTAGCCTCTTTGGAGAATATACGTGTTGATACAGAAATTTCTTCCACAGGCACTTTGCCAAAGTTCTTTACAAACTTAGGATGTGTCATTAGCGCATCATATACCTTTTCGGGAGGGTTGCTCCACTCTACTCCGCCATACAGACCTTCAGTATTCTGACGGAAGATAACAACATCTACTTCCGGTTCTTCGATTGAATCACCCTGTCCGCGACGGATGAAATTCAATGGGTTGCCTTTGTAGGTGTGACAAGGGCGCATGCATATATCCAAACCAAAGTGCTGGCGCAGGCCAACTATTGGGGATGAGTATACCAGTCCTTTGTCTTTTAACTCAGGCGCCAGCTCTTCTGCTGCTGCATCTTTTGGCTTTGATGTAATGGCGCCAAATAATGCTACTTTGTGTTCTTCAAGTAGCTTGATTGTTCTTTCTGGTAATGGATTGCCTTCTGTTTTCCAGAATTCCCATCCTATATCGCCTTCAATATATTCAGCATCGAATCCTGCTGCTTCTAATACTCGTATTGTTTCGTCCAATACGGCTTTGCCTATACCATCACCGGGTAGTGTGATTATTGTTCTTTTTGACATTGCTATATTTTATTTCATTTAAATTGGGAACAAATATAAGAAGTTTAATGTTCAATGTTCAAAGTTTAATGTTTAATGTTATTTAGTGAGTAAGAGGGCCAATGCTGCTCGCCGTTTTTGACATGGTCAACGTGCAGTACCGTGTTAATCATGAATACAATTCTCCGAATTAAGATCCAATATGGTGAATTTCCTATAAAACCCACAATGTTCCAATAGCCACCCGGCCGTATCAACATTAGAACACTGAACTACATGCGTAACGGCGGGCCTCTTTTGGTTAAGTGGTCCGCCTCAGGCGGATGTAGCGTTAGAGAAATGGAGAAGCTCCGAGGAACGAGGAGATCACTCCATTGAACTTACGCTACACGATAAAAATACGCTTAAGCAGAAGAAGCCCATGATTTTTTGCTTCGCCCGCCATTGACCGCCGTAGCCTTGGCGAAGGAGGTCGCTGCCTTGGCGCTGTGTCCGCTGCAAGCTGATAGGAGGGTTGTTTCATATTAACACAATCGTAACGTAAAAGCCTTGCGGCTTTAGCAAAAATTGCCTTGGCGATTTTATCGATTCTCTATAAATAAATTAAAAAAGCACCCAGGTGCTTTTGCTCAAAGCCGCAAGGCTTTAACTTTTTGCATCGGCAAAAAAGTCAACAAAAACCCTAGTCAAAAACAAAGCGGCCACCCGCTCTGTCTCCTTTTAAGAAGTGCTATTAACGTAGTGTATCCTCTGGATACAAACGACAAGCGCCGTTAATGCACTTCTAAAAAGGAGCCATTCACCCCCATCGCTGCTCGCCGTTTTTGACGTGGCCACCGCGCAGTACGGTGTTAATCATGAATACTATTCTCCGAATTAAGATTCGGCATTGTGAATATCCTAAACGACCCACAATGTTCCTTTTCCCGCACAGCCGTAACTACATAATTAGTCAGAACTACCGGAGTTGGGAACGGCGGGCCTCTTTTGGTTAAGTGGATTTTTAGAAGTGTAGCGTTAGAGAAATGGAGAAGCTCCGAGGAACGAGGAGATCACTCCATTGAACTTACGCTACACGATAAAAATACGCTTAAGCAGAAGAAGCCCATGATTTTTTGTTTACTTTTTTATCAAGAACTGCGAAGCAATCATGAACTCCAATAAAAATATACAAGCTGTGAGTAAAAAACGTAAAAGCCTTGCGGCTTGAGCAAAAATTGCTTATGCAATTTTATCGATTCTAACCATCAACATTAAATTATTAACATAACTAAAGTTGGGACACGTTTCCCCCTTCAGGGGGCTAGGGGGTGTCAGTACAGTGTGAGGCTGAGTAGGAGGGTTGTTTACTTTTTTATCAAGAACTGCGAAGCAATCATGAACTCCAATAAAAATAAAAAAAGCTGTGAGTAAAAAACGTAAAAGCCTTGCGGCTTGAGCAAAAATTGCCTTGGCGATTTTATCGATTCCCTATAAATAAATAAAAAACACTTCGATGCTTTTTTATTTGAGGGTTTATCACCATCATCAAAAATCATCACAAATACCAAATCAATAATTTCGTACTTTTGCCAAATGCAAAATTTCGCTGACAAAATAAACGACAATATCTTCAAAACAATAGCCCGGGCATGCTCAAAAATGAACATGAAAGCATTTGTAATAGGAGGATTTGTGCGCGACCTGATAATAGAACGACCATCAAAAGACGTAGATATCGTTGTTGTTGGAAGCGGAATAAAAGCAGCAAAAAATGTAGCCGCTGAACTCGGCCACAATACCCAGGTAAAATACTTCAAAAATTTCGGCACAGCTATGATACGCCAAAACGACTGGGTAATAGAATTTGTAGGCGCTCGCCGTGAGTCGTACAACCGCAACTCTCGTAAACCTGTTGTGGAAAACGGATCCCTTACTGACGACCAAAACCGGCGCGATTTTACCATCAACGCCATGTCGCTTAGTCTGCAAAATGATTCATTCGGTAATCTGCTGGACCCATTTAACGGTCTGGATGATATTAAAAACAAGATAATACGTACTCCCCTCGATCCTGATATCACCTTCAGCGATGACCCCCTCAGGATGATGAGAGCAATACGATTTGCTACTCAGCTCGACTTTTTTATTGAAGAGAAAACATTTAAAGCCATTGAAAGAAATAAAGCCCGTATTACTATTGTATCGCCCGAGCGTATTATCGATGAAATAAATAAAATAGTGATGTCGCATAAGCCCTCCAAAGGATTTAAGCTTATGGAGAAATGCGGACTGCTGAAGATTATTTTCCCTAAACTTGATGAGCTGAAAGGTGTGGAGGTTATTAATAAGCAGGGCCATAAAGATAACTTCTACCATACATTGCAGGTTCTCGACAACGTAGCAGAGAAGTCTGACGACCTGTGGCTGCGATGGAGCGCCATACTGCACGATATCGCTAAGCCCGTTACCAAGAGATATAGTCCGGATACCGGATGGACCTTCCATGGTCATGAGTTTATAGGTGCTAAAATGGTACCCGGTATCTTTAAAAAGCTTAAGCTGCCTCTCAACGATAAAATGAGGTATGTACAGAAAATGGTACAGCTGCACCTGCGTCCTATTGTACTGGCACAGGATATCGTTACCGACTCCGCCATAAGGCGACTACTGTTTGATGCCGGTGATGATATCGACGATTTGATGCTGCTGTGTGATGCCGATGTGACCTCGAAAAATGAAGAGAGAGTTAAGAAGTATCATAATAACTTCCTTCTTGTCAGAGAGAAACTGAAAGAAGTAGAAGCCAAAGACCATTTGCGTAACTGGCAGCCTCCCGTTACCGGTGATATGATAATGGAAACATTTGGAATTAGTCCGGGTAAGAATGTAGGAGATATTAAAAACGCTATCCGCGAGGCTATCCTCGACGGTGTTATCGGTAATAACTTCACCGAAGCATATAATTTTATGCTCGGTATTGGAAAGGAAAAGAAACTCAGGATTGCTAAAATAATTGATAAACCCAATAATAACCAACAATAATCTGTTAATGAAAAAAAAGTTTAATGGTACCCTTATAGTAATAGCAGGACCTACCGCTTCGGGCAAAACCGCTGCTGCTGTTAGTCTGGCTAAACAGTTAAATACCGATGTTATCTCGGCCGACTCACGACAAGTGTATAGAGATATCCCCATAGGCACTGCCGCTCCTACAAAGGAAGAACAAAAAGATGTTAAGCATCATCTGGTAGGTTTCCTGGATATCGACCAGGATTATAATGCTTATAAGTTTGAGCAGGATGTTCTGTATATCCTGAATAATATACTATATAATAAGGAGTATGTTATTATGGCCGGCGGTTCGGGTATGTATATTAACGCTCTTTGTAATGGTATCGATGAGCTGCCTGATATCGACACAGACCTGCGAAATTTTGTTGTTGACGCCTATAACAGGTTTGGAATCGAATATCTGCGTAAGCGCCTTAAGGAGCTGGATCCTGATTATTATGGTGAGGTAGACCTTAATAACCCTAAGCGATTGATGCGTGCTGTGGAAGTGTGTATGCAGACGGGCACTACTTATAGCGGGCTGAGGAAAAATACTGCCAGGAAACGGGATTTTAAAATTGTTAGGATTGGAATGCAGGTAGACAGAGATGTGCTTGTGGATAGGATTAATAAGCGTGTTGACCAGATGATTGATGATGGTCTTGTTGCTGAAGCTGAGAGAATGTATCCTAACAAGCATCTTAACTCATTGAATACAGTGGGGTATAAGGAACTGTTTGCATGGATGGATGGTAAGATGACTTTTGAGCAGGCTGTTGAGAAGATTAAAACAAATACCCGAAGGTATGCAAAACGCCAGATGACGTGGTTTAGAAGAGATGAGGACATTGCTTGGAAGGAGTTTGGTGATGTGGTGGACTTTGGGGAGTTGAAGAATGAAAAATGAAAAGGGACAAGGGACTAGAGACAGGGGACTAAGAGTGACAAGGTGACAAGGGGACAAGGTGACAAAGTGACAAGGGGACAAAGTGACAAGGGGACAAAGTGACAAGGGGACAAAGTGACAAGGGGACAAAGTGACAAGGGGACAAAGTGACAAGGGGACAAAGTGACAAGGGGACAAAGTGACAAGGGGACAAAGTGAGAAAAAGGGAGTGTTCAAAAAAGTGTGTCACTCTCTTTTTTGCATAGCACATCCTTGGAGCCGTAGGCGGAAAGGATGTGCTATGCAAAGTTAATTTTTTATAAGTATTTTTCATATCTGTCTCCATATTTATCCAGTAGCTCTCGTTGGATTGCGCTCCAGTGGAAGGCTTTTCGATTCCAACTTTTTTGATTGTATTTAAGTGCTAAGTACAACTGTTTAATTAATCCTTTATCATTGCTCCATGCCCCTTTTGACTTAGTTACTTTCCGCATGACTCGATGAAGAGATTCAACAGGGTTCGTTGTATAGATCATTCTTCTGATATGTTCACCATAATCCATGAAGGCCATTAATTCAGTCCAGTTCTTTTCCCATTTTGGACGGATCTCCCGGTATTTCTTATCCCAGGTTTGGCCAAAGCTTTCTAAGGCGATTTCGGCTTGTTGAACAGTTGCTGCAGTGTAAATCTTTCGTAAGTCTGAACATACCTTTTTACGATCTTTGTCGCTAACAAAACGAGTGGATGTTCGGATCATATGCACAATACAACGCTGTACAATGGCTTTGGGATAAATATCTTCTATTACTTCTGTAAATCCAGCAAGACCATCAACACTAATGAAAAAGATATCTTCCACACCTCTTCGTTTTAAGTCTTCTAAAATTAAGCCCCAGTTACGTGCACTTTCTGATTCGTTTAGGTACAACCCTAATATATCCCTTTTACCTTCAGTGTTTACTCCATAACAGGTATAAACAGCTTTGCTGGTTACATGACCTGCTTCCCTTATTTTATAATGAATAGCATCTAAATAGACTATAGGATAGCAAGTATATAAAGGCCTTTGTTGCCATTCAATAATCTCGGACCATACGCGCTCTGTAACCGAACTTATAACTCCTGCACTAACCTCAATACCATAAAGGTGACGCAATTGATGTCGAACATCTTCAACTGATTGTCCACGAGCATATAAGCTTAGGATGATCTCATCTAACCCTTTACCTAATTCTCTTTCCCATTTCTTGATTAAGATTGGCTCATGATCACCAGTGCGATCTCTTGGAGTTTGGACTTCTAGAGGACCTGCAACACTTCGTACAACTTTTCTTGTATGTCCATTCCTTCGATTTGTGACTCCAGGCAATTTATTTTGGAGGCTATGATCAATTTCTCCTTCTAATGCAGCATTAACAATAGTTTGAAGCATATCTGTAAAAATACCTCCATCTCCTAAAATTGGATCGCCATTATATAGCCTAAATACTACTTCGTCACGCTTTTCTTTGTCAGGGATAAGTTTTTCAAGTTGTGACTCCCTCTTTTTCTTTTTATTTACCATGTGTCAAATTTATTAAACTATTTATAATTGTTTTTTTGACACACTTTTTTGAACAGACTCCGCTCTGCTCACTATTCACCATTCACTATTCACCATTCACTATTCACCATTCACCAAAAGAATGAAAAATACCCCCGGGTTCTCATGAATCACCCCAACTTTGAACTTTTCAACCCTTCAACTTTTCAACCTTTCAACCCTTCAACCTTTCAACCCTTCAACCCTTCAAACTTTCTCTAATATCATCAATTTTAAAAGGTTTGGTGAGGAAATCATCCATACCAATTTCGAAGCATTTTTCTTTGTCGCCTTTTAAGGCATTGGCAGTGAGGGCTATAATCTTTGCCGGGGTGATGTTATTCTCCTTTTCCCATTTTCTGATTTCTTTGGTAGCAGTATAACCATCCATTACAGGCATCTGGATATCCATCAGGATAACATCGTATGTCTTTTCCTTGTACTTTTCCAGACCTATCTTACCATTATCAGCAATTTCAATATCAAGCCCCAGCTGCTTTATAATACCAGTGGCTACCTTTTGGTTTATAAGATTATCTTCCACAAGCAAGACACTGATATTTCTGTTGTTTGTTGTGTGCTTTGATGTGTTCTGTTTTGTTCTTTCCAGCAGCGTATTATCACATTTACCCACCAGTACATTAAACCAGAAAACAGATCCTACACCGGGCTTGCTATCAACGCCAATTTCTCCGTCCATCAGCTCAACCAGGTTTTTAGAAATGGCCAGACCCAGTCCGGTGCCTCCGTGTTCACGTTGTGTAGACTGGTTAACCTGTGAGAATAACTTAAAGAGTTTGTCCTTATCCTCCTCCGGAATACCGATACCATTATCAGTAACTTTAAACTTAATCCGGTGCCTGTCTTTCTTCTCACCCTCGTAGGATAAAAATATTTCAATTTTCCCTTTTTTAGTGAATTTAACAGCATTTGTAGCCAGATTAAGGATAATTTGTTTGAGACGCATGGAGTCGCCTACGATTATTTCAGGGACGTTTTTGTCGATATGCAGACTAATTTCATTTTCCTGTTCCTTAGCTCTTACCTCCAGCAGATCGGTAATCTCGTGCGTTATATCGTATAAGTTAAAGCAACGCTGCTCAAGCTTTATTTGGCCGGCCTCTATCTTTGAAATATCAAGAATATCGTTGATAATCATTAGCAGATTATTACCAGATACCGACATGATATTAACCAAATCCAACTGATCATCATTAAGAGGGGTTTGTTTTAGCAGCTCGGCAACTCCTATTATCCCATTCATGGGTGTTCGTATCTCATGCGACATGGTAGCAAGGAACAGGGATTTAAGAAGATCTTTCTTCTCGGCCTTTTCCTTGGCAATTTTAAGTTCAACATTTGAGTGCTCAAGTAGCCTCTTTTGCTTATATAAATCGAGGAAAACCCGTACTTTACCCTGTAATATGGGAGGTACTATGGGCTTGGAAATAAAATCAACAGCACCCGTTTCTATTCCTTTTACTACATAATGTTCTTTTTTATAGATAGCAGAAACAAAAATAACAGGAAAGTAATTAATATCGGGGTCACCGTGGATAAGTTCAACAGTTTCAAAACCATCCATATCAGGCATCTGCACATCAATAATACCCAGAGCAAACTCATGCTTAAGGGTAAGTGTAAGAGCCTCATTACCAGAAAGAGCTCTTATAAACTCAACATTAAGGTTTTTCAAGACAACCTCCAGTGATATAAGGTTCTCTATCTTGTCATCAACTATTAATATTTTTGGTTTTGATAGCATGCCTTATTTATATAACCAAACTCTTAACAAAGATAAAAGTTTTTCAACAACAATAGGCTTTGCCATATAATCGTTTGCGCCTGCATCAATACATTTCTGTCGGTCTTCTTTCATTGCTTTGGCAGTGAGCGCAATAATAGGCACTTTCTTTTGCCCCTGTATTTTTCTGATCTCTTTAATAGCAGTATATCCGTCCATTTCCGGCATCATAATATCCATAAGGATAACATCGAATGGCTTACTGTTTTTCACGATATCAACGGCAGTCTTGCCATTTTCGGCCCTTTCAACTTTAAGCTTATTAGTTTTAAGCACTTTCGTGAGAGCGAATATATTTCTCATATCATCATCCACAATAAGCACGCGTTTATCTTTAAAGACATCATCAGTGCTATGCATTTTTTTTATAAGCGACTGTTGTTTATCGGGCATTTCAGATATTACACTATGCATAAACAGCGATGTTTCATCCAGTAGTCTTTCTTCCGATTTTACACCTTTTATTATAATAGACTCTGCATATTTCTGAAGTGTATCATTTTCTTCTTTGGTAAGGTCTTTTCCCGTGTAAACGATAATAGGCGGTTTGTGAATATTCAATTTATTGATTTTTTCAATAAGCTCAAAACCAGTCATGTCTGAGAGCCCCAGATCAAGAATCATACAATCGAATTTATCTTCGTTAAGTAGCTTTATTGCATCCTTACCGGTAGCAGCATCGATGATGTCAACATTTTTATCACCAACAAGAATTTTAATTGATTTGCGCAGATTTTCATCATCTTCAACAAGAAGCAGCCGGCCGCTGTCTTTGTTAATAAAAGTTTCAATTTTGCCAAAAGCACCTTCAAGTTGTTTTTTATTGATAGGCTTAGTGAGATAACCGATAGCTCCTTTTGTGGATGCCGTTATTGTTTCTTCATCGCCCGACATTATATGTACAGGGATATGGCGTGTTGATGGATTCTCTTTAAGGAGATCCAGCACCCTCCATCCATCTATACCGGGTAGCTTAATATCGAGAATAATGGCGTTAGGTACAAGGCTTACAGCCAGCTTAAAGCCATGTTCTCCAGTGGGTGATGCCACGCATTTAAAGCCCCGCGAATTACATTGTTTGTACAGAATTTTTGCAAAAGAGGCGTCATCTTCTATGATAAGTATCACCTGGTCGCCTTTTTTAATATTATCGAGATCATCATCAATAAAACTAATTTTCTCGATTGCACTTATGGGTTGCTCTGTAATTTTATGATTACTGATTTTATCATCCTTTACGGGATTTGCTTTAGTGGGTTTTGCCTTTTTGCTGTTAGTGTTGCCAGAGTTGCTGTTACTGCTACCGGAGTTGCTGATAGGTAAAGTAATTGAGAATACAGACCCTTCGCCGGGTTCACTTTTTAGTGATATTTTACCACCCAGAAGCTTAGAAAGTTCCCTGGAGATAGAGAGACCTAGTCCGGTACCACCAAACTTACGGGAGATACTGCCGTCGGCTTGCTGGAAGGCTTCGAATATCGCTAACTGTTTGTCTTCGGCAATGCCGATGCCTGTATCTATAACGCTGATATTAATAAGATTGTTATTATTATCGTTTTCCTCGCTAAAATCGATCGTAATACTACCATTTTCAGTGAACTTAAGGGCGTTCGACATAAAGTTTTTGATAATCTGCTCAATCTTTTGCTGGTCTGTTGATATAGTCTGTGGCAGTTTCGGACTTACATTAAGTTTGAGCTGCAGCTTTTTTTGTGCTGCTCCTTGTTTGAAATAAGCCATCATATTATCGGCAATATCCTGAATGCTTACATCTTCAATGTTGACACTCATCTTACCGGATTCTATTTTCGACAGATCCAGAATATCATTTATCATATTTAGCAGGTCGTTACCGCTTTTATAGATGATACCAGCTGATTCAATCTGCTCTTCGTTAAGATTACCCTCATCATTTTCCATAAGGCTGCCACTGAGGATAAGCAGACTATTGAGTGGGGTACGTAGCTCATGCGACATATTAGCAAGGAACTCCGACTTATATTTAGAGGCTGTTTCCAGCTCTTTGGCTTTCTGTTCAAGATTCTTGCGTATATTTTCCAGTTCAAGATTTTTATTGCTGATATCTACTTTCTGGTTTTCCAGAGATTTTGTTTTTTCCTCCAGCTCTTCGTTGGTTACCCTTAGCTCTTCCTGCTGCTGCTGAAGTTCCTCTTCCGACACCTTAAGGGCATTAGTCTGTTCCTCCAGTTCCTTGTTGGATCTGACAAGCTCCTCATGCTGGGCACGCAGCTCTTCAGCCTGCTCTTGTGTTTTGCTAAGCAGTACTTCCATCTCACTGCGGGCTTCAATAGTACTGAAAGCCAATGCAATATTTTCGGAGATACTTTTGATAAACTTCATCTTTTCTTCAGAGAACTCATTAACAGACCCCATTTCAATAACAGCAATCACCTGCCTGTTATACACAAGAGGAAGCACAACAATAGACTTCGGAGTAACCTCACCCAGTCCGGATTTAATAGAAATATAATCGTCGGGAATATCAGTAAATAACAATGTTTTTTGCTCACGGGCAGCTTGCCCTACAAGGCCTTCACCATATTTAAACTGGTTGGAGTTACCTTTTCTAATGTTGTATGAGTAAGAGCTGGTAAGCTCGAGTTTGTCTTCATTATTAAAGAAAATAGCAGCAATCTGGATATTGAGTATCTCCGCAAGGGCACTTAGAATCTGGTCACCCAGCTCACCAACAGATTTCTCCCCCTGTAGCAGCTCACTAATTTTTACGAGAGAGCTTTGCATCCACTGGTTTTTATTATTGACATTCTGAAGTTTGATAAGATTCTCCCTCATTTGAATTAAAGAGTTGCCTAGTACATCATTTTTTCCCAGAGGTTTATATTTGAAGCTCATATTTCCTTTGCCTATGTCTGTGGCAAACTCCGCACTTTTTTTCATGGAACTGGCAAGTGTTTGAAGGGCACCAGCCATCTCGGAAAGCTCATCATGAGTGTTAACAGTAAAAGAGTTGATATTCTCAAGATCGCCAGTAGACAATTGGTTGAGGATGGCTGTAGTTTTTGTAAGCGGGCGTGTTATTGTTCTGGCAACAATCCATATAATAATACCTAGTAACAATAGTCCGGTAATGCCAGCAATAATTGAAAAAAGAATATTTTGGTTGGCTTTTTCAAGAATAGTGTCGGTGGGTACTATTATGGCAATATACCATGAATCGTTTGTATTCCCGATTTTAAATGAAGCAGAGCTTATAAATAATTCTCTGTTATCTGAAGAGGTTTCGGTAAAAACAAAACTATCGCCTCCAGCAACTGCTTCTTTCAGGTCAATGGCAGTAGTCAATCCCTCTTTTGTATCAAAAACAGATTTGTCGACCATGTTTTTATCGGGATGAGAAACAATCTTACCTGTGTGGCTGACCATAACAGAATAGCTGTCTTTAAAAGGCTTGATATTTTCTATAATATTGTGAAACCTCTCCATGTCAATATCGGCTCCGGCCAAACCGATAAACTCACCATTTTTCATAATTGGTATGGCAATACTTGCTTCCAGAATTTGGTTGCTTGCATCATTGGTATAGGAATAGAAATAAGGGTCGGTAAGCACTTCGCGTGGGTTGTTCTTGATATTATAATATACACCTCCGATATCAAATTTGCCAACATCCATCACTTCTCTGATATGGTGTTCTTTTCCATTCTGACGATAGTAGTTATGGCGGATGCGACCGTTCACCTCCTTGAAATCAGGATCAATGGCGTTTAATTCCCAGCTGACCCAGATGGATACAAAATGAGGATTGTTTCTGAGAATTTCTTTTAAAAACTGTAGTGATATTTTGTCACGTTCTGCAATGGAAATATCATTAAAACTGCCGAGGGTTTGTGCCAGAGTGCGGCAGGTTGATGCATCATTCTCAAGGTCTGCTTTTACAAGATTGGCGTATTCAATTGCAGTTGCTGTTACAAACTTGCTGCCATCTTCATTGGCATTTTTATTCGACTTAACAACGATATATGTTAAAGTTAAACCAAAGACTATAAAAGTTGTAGATAAAATATAAAATAACAGTTTGGATTTTATCGAAGAGCGTAACTTACTTCCTGCTTTAATTCTCATTTTAAATATAAGTTAGTCGATTTTATAAATCGTAAATTAAGATGATGTTAATTGTATCAAAAATAAGAAAATGTACTTTAATAACTATCAGATTGATGATAATTCATCCAAAATAGTTGAAATTCTATCGCCTGCTGTAAATACTGAATAATTTTTTATTGAGTAATTGCTGATGATAGTACTTATTAATGAGGTTCTTACTGAAATAATCAGCTGTATGTACTTTTTTTGTAACAATTCAGCGAAAGCGGAGTGCCATACCTGTTTTTGGAGCTCCATAGGGCCAATTTCATCGATAATAATGATATTGTTGGTTGAATTGAGGAGGATATTGCTGCCGTATTTTATTGCTTCAGGGTTAAACCAGAAGGATTTTATTTTTTGATAACCTGGTATCTCACGGCTTGTGCACAGCATTATGGTAGTGCCGGTTTTAATATTTTTGATGTTGTATGAATCGCGATTGCCGTTGGTAATAATAGCAGGGGCTGTAAATCCCGAAGCGTCTGTGCCTTTTGATATCAGCTCTTTGGCAATATTATCCAGCGTGGTAGTCTTGCCCGTACCTTTATCCCCCGAAATAATAATTACCTTGTTCGACATATATAAGTTTCTGCAAATATAGTCTGTTATTTGAATTTGTAAAAAGTCACAAAGTCACTCCGTCACTCCGTCACTCCGTCACTTCGTCACTTCGTCACTCCGTCACTCATTTTCCTATCTTTGCCCCATGAATATCCGGAATAACAATCTCAGGTATCTGAAAAGAAAATATACCGATGATCTTACAGAGAAATACGGCCATAAGGAGGCTGACCAGCTGCTTACGATATTGATAGAGCATTATTTTGGCTACGACCGAAACGGTCTGGCTTTAAATCCGGAAGCAAGATTATCGGAATCGGAGATACTCAGTCTGCATATGGCAGTAAAGCGTTTGCATAAAAATGAGCCCGTACAATACATCACCGGAAGGGTTGAGTTTATGGATGTGATACTGGAAGTAAATCCTGATGTTTTAATACCACGACCAGAGACGGAGTACATGGTGGATATGATAATAAGAAGAGAAAAGGCTGCCCGAATGAAGGTGCTTGATATAGGCACGGGAAGCGGGTGTATTGCCATTGCTTTGGCTGCTGGCCTTGATAATGCTGATGTAACAGCTTTGGATGTGAGCACTGATGCTATTAAGATTGCTGGTAAAAATGCAGCTGGCAACAATCAGAGAGTGACTTTTGTTGAGTATGATATTCTTAATACTGAACAGCAGATTGATTTTCAGGATAAGTTTGATATTATTGTAAGCAATCCTCCCTATGTAACGTTTGCTGATAAGCTCAGGATGCATTCAAATGTTATTGACTATGAGCCTCATATTGCTTTATTTGTAAGCGATAAGGAAGCTCTGAAGTATTATAGTGCAATACTGGACTTTTCGAAAGGAGCCCTTAAGCCCGGTGGACGTATATATCTGGAAATTAATGAAAACAAAGGTGATGAAGTGAGGGATATGTACCAGAAATCAGGATTGTTTGAGAAGGTTGAAGTGATGGAGGATATCTTTGGTAAGGATAGGTTTGTTTTTGCTTATACTAAATCTGAACTTTAGTCTGTGGTAATACAATGTATCAGGTACCTGAGAGTAATAATAGAAATTCAAAAGCCAGTTTATAAATCCCGGATGAAGAACTTTCACGTGGTCCTGCAATATTTAGAGTAAGGATGTTATTTTGAAAGAGCCAGTTTTGCAGGGAAGTATTAGGTTTTGGTTTTGCAAGATCAATAATTAGTAAAGGTTTGTTGTTGCTTTTTGCATAATCGATTGTGAGTTGTGTTCCGGTATCAATGGTATTGTTAATAATAACCACAGTCCCATCACTATCATCGATATTCTTTTGAGTTCTTACCGAATAATCAGAGGAACTTGTTTCCCGCAAAGGGTATTTATCATGTATAATACCATCTTCTGCTATACGTCCGGCAGGGCACCATCCACTGCAGGGGATATTATTTTCCATGGCAAAGTCAAGGGCAGCCCGGTCAACGCCCGACTGCCCTCCACTTATTATGGTTATGTTATTAAACATCAGATTACCGGATCGTCATTTGCAAAGTCGCGTTGCGATTTATAAAGATTGTTAGCATGTAATCCCAGATGTTTTGATTCATTGAGAATATTAAGGAACAGCATACTGTTTTTAGTGCCAACCTCACCATTTTTAATTCTCTTAATCTGATTTTTATTACACTTTTCAATAAGATGTGTGAAATTATTAAGCTTATCTTTAATTTCATCCTGCTTACTAAAGTTGTTGGTTTCAATACCATTGGTGATCATGTCAAAAATAGCCTTGAGATCTTTGTTGACTACCTTAAGCTCTTCTATCTGTACAGGAATAAGAGGTTTGTGGTTATTATCCACATGCTCATAAGCAGGGCCTGAGATATAATTGATAGAGTGCATAATTTCACGCATAAAGTCGAGAACCTGAACAAAGTAATATGATGTATCCTCTGAATCCTCACGCAGCTTTTCAACAATAACGTTAATATGATCCTTAAGATACTTTGTTTTAGAGGTGATAGTTTCAATCTCCTTATTAATCTTTTTCAGCTTCTTAACATCTTCTTTCTCGATACTGTCAATAGTTCTGGTGTAAGCATTTATTACTTTCTTCAGATTTTCAGTGATAGTAACAACGGTTTTGGTACCAATATTAGTCTTATTAATAGAGTTTATACTATCGATTTCCTTGTTGGCATCATCAGAATGTTTTTTATGAATACGATGTGAGCGGTAAACAATATAAATAACTACTAAAGTCATAATACCAATGGTATAAATACCGCCGAAGTAAAACACGTATGACATAATAAAAGCCATTACAAAAGCACTGAAGGCCGTAAGGAACCATCCACCGATAACTGAAATTACACCGGTTATTCTATATACAGCACTTTCACGTCCCCATGCATTATCAGCAAGAGCAGTACCCATAGCTACCATAAAAGTAACATATGTAGTAGAAAGAGGCAGCTTTAATGAAGTACCAAACGCGATGAGCACTGATGCTACAGTAAGGTTAACAGAAGCGCGGATAAGGTCGAAAGCAGGAGGATTAGGATCTTTTTTATCATCTTCATACGGCTCAAACTGTCTTTCAATTGCAGCGGCTAACGGTCTTGGTGTGATAGTACTAAGACCTTTGGAGAGTTGAATGGAACCCCTTACCAGTATTTTTGAGAAACGGGTAGGATTGAATCTTTCTTCACCTTCATCCTGACGGCTTAAGTCGATGGAAGTTTTAAGTACGCTTTTGGCTTTTCTTGAAGTATAAAGAGTTATAACCATTATAATACCAGCCCCCACAAGAAACAGTACAGGTGTTTTTACCTTGCCCGCCATTGCCGACATTAAAAATGAATCGGCTGATGCTCCCTGGGCATTACTGTATATCTCCCATGAGTTGAATCCTGCTATAGGCACACCGATAAAGTTTACAAGGTCGTTGCCGGCAAATGCCATAGCCAGTGAGAATGTACCTACAAGTACGATAATCTTGAGGATATTTATCTTAAATAACCAATACAGAAATTGTAGTAGGACAGTCCAGCCAAGGAAGCTGTATATCATTATTATAACACTGTTTAGATTGATCCATTCTTTTACATCGTCCGACATAAATGATGCGCCTTTGGCTCCTTTTATGAGGATAAAATAAGTTAGCGCAGTGAATGCGATACCTCCCCAAATGGCACCTATGTACTTCATCCTTTTCTTAAAATTGAACGAAAAAGCGATGCGCACCAGGTATTGTATTATTGCTCCTACAGTAAAAGCAATGGCAACAGAAACAAGTATACCAGAGATAATTGCCAGCGACTTTGATGAGTTTATAAACTGGCTTACGTTCATGCCACCATCACTCATCATTACCTTTATGGATGCTATACCCACTGCAGCTCCCAGTAACTCGAAAACAATTGACACTGTTGTTGATGTTGGCAATCCCCATGTGTTGTAAGCATCAAGTAGGATTACATCAGTAACCATTACGGCCAGAAAGATTAACATAATCTCACTGAAATAAAATTCACCCGGATTGAATATCCCTTTTCGGGCTACTTCCATCATACCACTTGAAAATACTGCACCAACGAGTATACCAACCGCTGCTACAAGCATGATTACTCTGAATGATGATACTTTTGACCCTACTGCTGAATTAAGGAAGTTAACGGCGTCATTACTAACGCCTACAATAAGATCGGATGCTGCCAGAAAGAACAGCAGAATTACAATTACTAGATAAACTATTTCCATATCACTCACGTTAAAAAATGGCTGCAAGGCTACTAAAAAATAGAAGCTTTGCGGCCAAGTTAATATTAAGAAATTGTTAAGTTTATATCAACTTCTGCTTGTAAATGGTTGTAGCTCATCAAATTGTTTACTTTGTTTGGCTTTAGTTAAATACAGGTTTCATACCCAGATTGTACATAATAAAGCTATACATGTCTGCCGATTCACTGATTTGTTTATCGGTAGGTTTACCGGCACCATGACCAGCTTTTGTTTCTATTCTTACCAGAACCGGATTCTCGCCACCATCATTTTCCTGTAGTGTAGCCATAAACTTGAATGTATGAGCAGGCACAACACGGTCGTCATGATCTGCTGTTATAGCCATTGTAGCCGGATAGTTAACACCTTTTTTAATATTGTGTAGTGGTGAGTATGCATAAAGGTAGTTGAACATCTCTTCGCTGTCGTCGCTACGGCCGTAGTCTGTAGCCCATGCCCATCCAATGGTAAAATTATGATAGCGAAGCATGTCAAGAACACCAACGATAGGTATGGCAACTTTAAAGAGTTGTGGCTGTTGTACTAAACATGCTCCCACAAGCAGCCCGCCATTGGAGCCTCCGATAATAGCCAGCTTATCTGATGATGTATATTTGTTATTAATAAGGTATTTGGCTGCATAGATAAAATCATCGAATACATTCTGTTTCTGCATAAGCGTACCCGCCTCATGCCATTTCTCTCCGTATTCACCGCCACCGCGCAGGTTAGCCATTACGTAGATGCCTCCCTGTTCAAGGAAAGGAAGTCGTGCCACGCTGAAGCTTGGAGTAAGACTGATATTAAACCCACCATAACCATATAATATAGTTGGGTTATTGCCATCCATTTGGATACCTTTCTTATGTACAATAAACATAGGCACTTTTGTGCCGTCTTTACTTTCGTAGAATACCTGATCTGTTACGTACTCATCAGGATTGAAATCAACCTCCGATGAATGCATTATCTCCGATGTGTTGTCTTTGATATTGTATCTATACACACTGCTAGGGAATGTAAAAGAAGTAAAGCCGTAGAAGGCAGTATTTTCTCCTTTTTCGCCACTGAATCCTGATAAAGTACCAATGGCAGGCATTTCGAATTCACGTACAAAAGTACCATCAGGTTTATAGAAGAACGCTTTGCTGCTGGCATCCTGGATATATCTGGCAAGCAGCATATCACCTACCAGCGAAGCCCCCTGTAGCACATTTTCTTTTTCAGGAATTATAGTTTTCCATTTGCCTGAATCACTGTTGTTGTATTTAGTAATGACAAGCTTTTGATTTGGTGCTTCAAAGTTAGTCACCATAAGCAGGTCATCTCCAATATTGTCAATAATGCGGTAGTCGTTGTCAAAGCCTTCAGCAATCTTGTTGAATTTTATTTTCTTCAGATTATCCAGTTTTGCAGCAGAGAGAGCATTGCCGCTGGTACTTTCTGTTTCTGAAAGCATAAGGAACTTTTCATCATCAGTAGTATATACATAGTAGTTGCGTAAAGGGAAATCTTTATTTTCATAGATAAGCATATCGCTACTCTGGTCGTTACCCAGTTTGTGGTAATACACCTTATGGAATCGGTTCTGACCTTTAAGTTCATCACCTTCTTTAGGTTCATCATAAGCAGAGTAGAAGAATCCATCGCCCTTCCAGCTGATTCCTGAGAATTTAACCCACTTGATATGATCTTTGAGAGTTTCACCGGTTTCGATATCCATTACGTAAATCTCGTTCCAGTCGCTACCCCCACGTGCGATACCATATCCCATGTATTTACCGTTTTTGGATATACCAATGGAAGCCAGAGCTACAGTACCATCATCAGAAAGCTTGTTAGGGTCAAGCAGGACTTTAGCCTCAGAGTCGAGATCCTTTTGAATATACATCACACTTTGGTTTTGTATTCCATTATTCTTGAAAAAGAAATAATTGTCACCTTTTTTGAAAGGCACACCATATTTAGGATAGTTCCATATTTCAGTCAGACGTTCCTTAAGAGCAGGTCTGAACGGTATTTTGTCAAGATAAGCATTGGTTATCTTGTTTTCAGCATCTACCCATTGGGCAGTTTCTTCTGAGTTGTCATCTTCAAGCCAGCGATACGGATCAGCAACCTGGTGTCCGAAGTACACATCAACAGTATCTGTTTTTCTTGCTTGTGGATATTTGATTTTCTCTTTGGGTGGCTGACATTGTTGTGTCATAATCATAATGCCAATTGTTAATAGTAATAAATTTCTTGTTTTCATACTCATTATCTTTTTTATGGTTGCGAAAAAAATTGTCAGTAAAAATAACGAGGTTATTTATAAAAAGCAAATTTCCAATAAACATTTGGAATGATTTATAAACAAACAGTCGGTTATGAGTTTTATGGTGAATGGTGAATGGTGAATAGTGAATGGTGAACTGTGTCTGCCTACCGGCGGATGGTGAATAGTGAGCAGAGCGTTTTTCTCACTTTGTCCCCTTGTCCCTTTGTCACCTTGTCCCCTTGTCACTTTGTCACCTTGTCCCCTTGTCCCTTTGTCCCCTTGTCCCTTGTCTCTCGTCCCTTGTCCCTTAAAATTCCAATTATCAAGCACCAAACAACAAACAAATCTCAATCATCAAAATCCAAATCTCAAAACCCCACACTCCTGAATTGTCATCTGGTTGCTTGATTTTTGATAATTGATTATTGTTTGTAATTTGATATTTGTCTATTGATTATTCTTTATTATTTGGTATTTGTGTTTGTAATTAGATTACCCTTGTCCCTTTTTTTGGTGAATAGTGGCCGTGTCCGACTCAGTCGGATGAATGGTGAACTGTGTCCGCCTACCGGCGGATGGTGAATAGTGAGCAGAGCGTTTTTCTCACTTTGTCCCCTTGTCCCTTTGTCCCCTTGTCTCCTTGTCTCTTCTTTCCCTTCGTCCCTCAAGTCTCTACTCAACCTCCCTATGGATATACATAGAGTAATCCTTAATAGCTCTCACATATTTTGTGCTGTTGTAAAGCTCGGAAGTAATAATATAATCAGC
This sequence comes from Bacteroidales bacterium, assembly GCA_963676635.1. Classification (GTDB taxonomy): domain Bacteria; phylum Bacteroidota; class Bacteroidia; order Bacteroidales; family F082. The sequence goes on along the minus strand of OY781105.1, from coordinate 1,402,474 downwards.
AGTAGATCTGTTACATGCTGTTGGTATGTTGTAAAGTACTGACAATCTTAATAAGGCTTTCACATCCACATCATGGGGCTGTGAAGTCATTGGATCCCAGAAGAAGATAAGTAGATCGATTTCCTCATTGGAGATAAGCGCACCCAATTGTTGGTCGCCACCCAGAGGCCCGGATTTGAGCTTTGTTACCATTGCTTTACTACCCAGGGCTTTTTCAACCAGCTTACCGGTTGTACCTGTACAGAATAAATCATGGTCGATTAGTTTTGCTTCATTGTAGTTTACCCATTCTATAAGGTCTGCTTTGCGATTGTCGTGTGCTACGAGAGCTATTCTTTTTTTCTTCATGATTAATTTTTTGCTAAAATAATATTCTATAATGAAGAATCATCATTGATATCATTAAATATGTGTAAATGATTGCTACATATACGAGCGTTTGTAAAAATTTTATGAAAATGATTATTTTAAACGATAGCACTCATCCCTCGTCATTCATCACCTTCTCCTTATTAAATCTTTGTTGTTTGATATTCCTCAATCGCTTCGCTGACGTTTATGATATAATCGCCAATTTTCTCACAAATAGAGAAAAGGTCAGAATAGTATGCTCCGATTTTTGGTGAATATTTCACTTGTTTCAGATCTTCTACATGTTGTTGGCGTAGCTCATTTCTACTTTTATTAATATTGTCTTCAAGTTTTTTAGCAAATGATATGTCAACAGTAATGAAATCCTTTCTCAGGTTAGCATTCATTTCTTCGAATGCTTTTATAACTAGCGAATTAAGTCCTGCAAGAGCAGTTCTTTGGTGTTTGTTAAGCTTATGGCCCGAATTATTGAGGCTGTCAGCTACTTTTGAGAGTTGATATATTGAATCTGCAATACTTTCCATATCATCGATTATTTTCAGCATCGCCCTGATGTTCTTTGAACTGCTTGCACTGATATCTCCTTCAGAAACCTTAGTAAGGAACACAGCTATTTCATATTCCATATTATCAGTTATCTGTTCATACCTTTCAATTTTCTTAAGCAGCTTATAATATTTTTTTGGTTTCTTTTCTTTAAACAAATCCTCTGAAATAGTGTACATCTTCTGTATTCGTAATCCGAAGCTCAATATCTCTTTTTGTGCCTGTGTAATAGCAAGTTCGCTGGTTGAGAATAGTCCCGAATTGATATATTTCAATCTGAACTCTTCATCGTCCTCACCTTTGTCGGGAACCATTTTAGTTGCAATTCTTGCTATCACAGGTGCAAAACCAATAAGCATTAATGTATTAATGATGTTAAAACTTGTGTGGAATATTGCTAATCCCACCGGATAAGCATTCTTTACACTTTCAAACTGTTCGTCAGAGAGGTTTGTGTTAAGTAATGATACTCCATGTTGTGATTGCATAAAGAAATTTATGCCTCTAAGAAAAAGATGAAAGATGGAAAGCATCCACACAACACCGAAAATATTAAAAATCAAGTGTGCACGAGCAGTTCGTTTTGCAGATATATTTGCTACTATTGCTGCGATATTTGCTGTGATAGTTGTGCCGATGTTTTCTCCAAGAACCATAGCAGCAGCCAGTTCAAAAGAAATTAATCCGTTATAACACATAACAAGTGTTAGTGCCATAGTAGCACTCGACGATTGGATTAATATTGTAAGTATTGTCCCTACAATAACAAAGATGAATACCGAAATATTTCCTAAATCTGTAAAGGATGATAAGAAGTTTAGTGCCTCAGGATTGCTTCTGATATCAGGAACAGCATCTTTAAGAAATTGAAGACCCATAAACAGAATAGCAAATCCTATTACAAACTCCCCCCATGATCTAAGGTTACTCCTTTTGGAAAAAAATAAGGGTAAACTCAATCCAATAAGCGGCAATGACAAATAGCTAAGACTTATTTTAAAGCCCAGAAGAGCAATAATCCATGCAGTGATTGTTGTGCCAATATTTGCTCCCATTATCACACCCACAGATGCAATAAGGGATAATAATCCGGCATTAACAAAACTGACAATCATTACTGTTGTTGCTGATGATGACTGTATCGTTGTTGTTACCAGTATGCCTGTGAGTACTCCTTTGATTCTGGAGTTTGTCATGGCAGCAAGTATCTGTCGCATTTTATCACCGGCAACTTTTTGAAGAGCTTCACTCATTAGCTTCATGCCGTAAAGGAATAATCCCAGTGATCCTATAAGGGTTAATACTTTTCCTGCAATAGTTAAAATATCTGTCATCATGCCTTACTTTCTATGAGGCTTCAAAAATAAAAAATTGATTCTAAGAAACCCGTTGTACATTTATAAATAAGATAAAAATTGTTCATTAAATTGAATAGAATTATATATATTACAGGTGTCCAATCATATAAGTATTGATCAATTTTATTCTAAACCACGAATTACAAATTTAATAATCCTAACGAATTGCCGTGTACCTCTTGCGTAGGTACTCGAAACTACGACGTTGTTTTTTGTGGACTGTTCATTGCTATCACATCATTCCAATTTAAAATCGAAGAAAAGAATTTGATACCATAATAGCCAGGATGTGATCATTGTTAATAACCCGTTGAAAATCTTTTGTCATACTTTTTTTGTTTTATGGTGTAAGATGTGACTCGATTTTCTAATTTTGTGCTATAAATAGAATATCGATGAAGAAAACAGCTTTTAATGATATGCACCGTGAAATGGGTGCTAAAATGGTTGACTTTGTAGGCTTTGATATGCCTGTTCAGTTTGAGGGAATCAACGCAGAACATGAAACAGTACGTACAAAACTTGGTGTTTTTGACGTGAGTCATATGGGAGAATTCTGGGTAGAAGGACCAAATGCTAAGGCTCTTGTTCAGAAATTAACTACTAACGATGTTAATGCCCTTGTGGATGGTAAGGTGCAGTATAGCTGCTATCCTAATGGTAAGGGTGGTATTGTTGACGATTTGTTGGTGTACAGATTTAATGAAGAGAAATATCTGTTGGTAGTGAATGCTTCTAATATCGACAAAGACTGGAATCATGTTGTGTCGAACAATGATGTTGACGCTAAACTTACTAACGCCTCTGACGATATCAGCCAGCTTGCTGTTCAGGGCCCTTTAGCTCTAAAAGCTATGCAAAAGCTTACAAGCGCATCTGTTGAGGATATGGAGTATTACACATTCAAGGTAATTGAATTTGCAGGTGTTAAAGATATTATTTTCTCTACTACCGGATATACTGGCTCTGGTGGCTGTGAGATATATATGAAAAATGCTGATGCTGTTAAGATTTACATGGCTGTTCTTGAAGCTGGTGAAGAGTACGGAATTAAACCTATTGGCCTTGGTGCCCGTGATACTTTGCGACTGGAATCAGGATTCTGCCTCTATGGAAATGATATTAACGACACTACTTCTCCTATCGCTGCCGGTCTTGGCTGGATAACAAAATTTACTGATGATAATGACTTTATCGACAGACCACTGTTTGAGTCTCAGAAAGCAAATGGTGTGCCTCAACGTCTTAAAGGTTTTATTATGGAAGAACGTGCTATTCCGCGCCAGCATTATGAAGTAACTGATGCAGATGGTGAGGTGATTGGCGAAGTAACTTCCGGTACTATGTCACCTATGCTTAAAAAAGGTATTGGTATGGCTTATATTACAAAACCTTACTGGAAAGACGGATCAGAAATATATATTAAGGTGAGGAACAAACTTGCCAAAGCTGTGGTTAGCCGACCTCCGTTTTTTAAGTTATAAGTTTTAAGTTATAAGTTTTAAGTTTTAAGTTTTAAGTTGTAAGTTATGGGGTAGCTCATAACAACTTTTTCAAGATTCATAATTTGAGATGTGTTAGCATAATGTTGATAAAATATTATGCTGACATTAATTAAATGAATTCCCTTATATATTTTTACCGCGGATAATAAAGATGAGTTATTAACTAATGGTATGTTATGAGGAAATTTATTTACCCTGCTATTATAGTCTTTACATTGCTTGCCTTTCTTGAATCAAAAGCTCAGGACTCTACATTTACTAAAGTCAGAGGTAGTGTTTATGGTAAAATATTTGCCAATTACCATATGGGACTTAATGAAACAGACGTTACTGCTTTTGAAATCAAACGTGCGTACTTCGGATATAAAGCCAGTTTGAGTAAGTATTTTAATGCTAATGTTAAACTTGATATCGGTTCCCCTGATGATTTGTCAGATTACTCGATTATCAGAAGGTATGCCTATTTTAAGAATGCATACGTAAATTATACACGCAATAAGCTGAAGGTATATTTTGGTCTTATCGACTTGCTTCAGTTTAAATATCAGGAAGAATATTGGGCTCACCGTTATATTCAAAAGTCGTTTTGTGATGAATATAAGTTCGGGTCCAGCGCCGATCTGGGGGCTCAGGTAATTTATAAATTTACTGATTGGTTCTCTGCTGATTTCACGGTTATGAATGGCGAGGGTTATACTAAACTGCAGAGTGATAATACGCTTAAGAGTGGTATGGGTATGACTTTTGTTCCTTATAAAAATTTTATTCTGAGAGTCTATGGTGATCTCTCCGAAAAGGAAGAAATACAGACTACTTTGTCAACATTTATCGGATATAAGCTTACTGATAAGTTAATTGGAGGCTTTGAATATAACTGGTTGTTTAATGATAATTATAACAGTGATCATAACCGTTATGGTTATTCTGTGTATATGTCATATAACCCGTTTAAGAAATTTCAGATTTTTGCACGCTATGATAATGTTGAATCTAATATCCTTACTGATGAGTATATTCCATGGGATTTATCCAGTGATGGCAGTTCTGTTATTGCCGGTGTGCAATATGCTCCTATAAAATATGTCAAGATTGCCCTTGACTACCAGGATTGGTATCCATTGGCTGAAAATGAAGCTAATGAACAATATGTTTATTTGAATTTACTTATCAAATTTTAATCAGGAGGGTGGAGAAATGAGAATGATTAAAAATATACTATTTGTATTACTGGCTGTTATTACTGCGATGTCATGTAACAGAAAAAGCAGCTATTTTGTTCCTGATGGATATGAAGTTATTACTGATAATGGTTCTGGTACTGGTACTGTAACATGGACAAAAGACAAAAGTTATCTCCTTGATGGGATGGTTTTTGTTAATGACGGACAAGTGCTTACTATTGAGCCTGGTACTGTTATAAGAGCTAATACCGGTCAGGGTGAAAATGCCAGTGCCCTGATTGTTGCCCGTGGTGGTAAGATAATTGCCGAAGGGACATCTGTTGAGCCAATTATCTTTACTTGTGAGGGTGATGATCTGGAAGGATCTGTGCCTCTTAAGTCTAAAGGACTATGGGGTGGTGTGATTATCCTGGGAAGAGCTCCTCTTAACACAGAGACTGGGGAAGCGCATATTGAAGGTATATCAATTGTTGAACCCAGAGGTATTTATGGTGGTAATATTACTGATGATAATTCGGGTAGTCTGCAATATGTGTCTATCCGTCATGGTGGCACAAATATTGGCAGCGGTAATGAAATCAACGGATTAACCCTCGGAGGAGTAGGCAGCAAAACCACAATACAATATATAGAGGTTATATCGAACTTTGATGATGGGGTGGAGTTATTTGGAGGTACGGTGAACATCAGTCATATTGTCTCAATATTTAATGGTGATGATGCTTTTGATTATGATCTGGGATATAGTGGTAACGCACAGTTTTTGCTTGGCATACAAGATCCTTCTGAAGGTGATTTACTGGTAGAGGGTAGTGGTGGTGAAGACCCTGAGATAGGGGAGCCATGGTCATTGCCGGTATTTTTTAATTGTACCTTTATCGGAAGGGGAGAGAATATCACTAACTCCATCATTCAGCTTGATCGTTTTGCCGGTGGTACATTCGGTAATTCAATTTTCCTTGATCAGAACCATGGTGTGAGAATTCAGTATAAAGAAGGTTATCCCAGCTGCTATGAACAGCTTGAATATGGTAATATTAATGTACTTAATAATATATGCTGGAATATTGCTGATAATACAGCTATGGATATTTTTGCTGTTTATGCTGAGGCTGGTATTGATGTCACCGCAGAGAATGCTGTATTTAGTGCTGACTTTGAAATTCAGCAAAATACAATCAGTAATCCCGGTATTGTTGTGAGTGATGGAGTATATAATGTCCTGCCTACAGAAAATGTAAGTGATAACCTGGCACCAGTTCCTGATACATGGTTTGAAGATGCTCAGTTTAAGGGAGCATTTCTTTATGATAACTGGACCCGCAACTGGACGCTCGCTTACCAGGAAGGAGCTATTGCGGAGTAATTATAAGTTATAAGTTATGAGTTTTAAGTTATAAGTTTGGGGTAACTCATAACTTAAAACTCATAACTGATAAATCAATCAGTTATTTTATCAATAAGTTCGTCATCTGCTATATTAGGTACTGTAACCTTAAGATTAGGATTAGCATCCATAGCTCTTTTAATAGAAGTAACAGCACCTTTATTACGTGCCCATGATCGTCTGGATATACCATTATTAACATCCCAGTATAACATACTTTCCAGTCGTCGTCCTGCATCATCAGAGCCATCCAGCACCATGCCAAAGCCTCCGTTGATAACTTCACCCCATCCAACACCACCGCCGTTATGGATGCTTACCCATGTGGCACCACGGAATGAGTCGCCGATAACATTCTGAATAGCCATATCAGCTGTAAAGCTTGAGCCATCATAGATATTGGATGTTTCACGGAAAGGTGAGTCTGTACCACTTACATCATGGTGATCGCGGCCAAGTACCACGGTTCCTTTAATCTTACCTTCTTTGATAGCTTTGTTGAATTCAGAGGCTATGGTTATTCTGCCAATGGCATCTGCATATAAAATCCTTGCCTGTGATCCCACAACAAGCTTGTTCTCTTTGGCTCCTTCAATCCATTTGATATTATCAGCCATCTGGCTTTGGATGTCTTCCGGTGATTCTGTCATTAGCTTATGCAACACATCTTTGGCAATGTTATCTGTAATGTCAAGATCTTCTGAAAGTCCGGAAGTACAAACCCATCTGAATGGACCAAATCCGTAATCGAAGAACATAGGCCCCATTATATCCTGAACATAAGAAGGATATTTAAAGCGGATTCCGTCAGCAGCCATAACATCTGCACCGGCACGTGAAGCTTCCAGAAGGAAAGCATTGCCATAATCGAAGAAGTAAGTGCCACGGGCTGTGTGCTTGTTGATGGCAGCAGCCTGCCTACGTAGCGACTCTTGTACTTTGATTTTGAACTGGTCAGGATCTTCTGCCATCATTTTGTTAGACTCTTCATATGTAAGCCCAACAGGGTAATAACCTCCTGCCCATGGATTATGTAGTGATGTTTGGTCGGAGCCAAGATCTACATACAGACCTGCTTCATCGAATTTCTCCCATACATCAACAATATTGCCTTCATAGGCTATGGATACTACTTCCTTATTTTCTTTGGCAGCCTTAACTCTTGTCACCAGTTCGTCAGGATCACTGATAAGCTCGTCAACCCAACCCTGTTCATGACGTTTGCGTGATGCCAGGGGGTTTATCTCGGCAACGACCGATATTACTCCTGATATATTACCCGCTTTTGGCTGTGCTCCTGACATGCCGCCAAGGCCTGATGTTACAAACAGCTTGCCTGCAAATGGGTCGTCATCGCTTTTAGAAACCTTACGGGCTGCATTCATTACTGTAATGGTAGTGCCATGAACGATGCCCTGTGGTCCGATATACATGTATGATCCAGCAGTCATTTGTCCGTACTGCGAAACACCCAGTGCGTTAAACTTTTCCCAGTCGTCGGGTTTTGAGTAATTAGGGATTACCATACCATTGGTAACAACAACCCTTGGTGCGTCCTTGTGTGATGGGAATAGTCCCATAGGGTGGCCTGAGTACATTGCCAGTGTTTGCTCTTCGCTCATTGTTGCCAGATATTGCATGGTGAGCAGGTATTGTGCCCAGTTCTGGAAAACAGCACCATTGCCGCCGTAAGTAATAAGTTCATGTGGGTGCTGTGCCACTGCGGGATCAAGATTATTTTGGATCATTAGCATAATGGCAGCTGCCTGTTTGCTTTTGGCCGGGTATTCTTCAACAGGACGTGCATACATATTGTAATCCGGTCGAAAGCGGTACATGTATATTCTGCCATATGTTTCCAGTTCTTCCATAAACTCAGGTGCTAAAGTAGCATGATGCTTCTCAGGGAAGTACCTGAGGGCATTACGCAGAGCAAGTTTCTTTTCTTCTTTACTGAGAATTTCCTTGCGCTTTGGGGCATGGTTTACGGTTGTGTCATATGGCTTCTTTGATGGTAATTCATCAGTAATGCCTGATAATATTGCGTTCTTAAATTCTGTATTGTTCATATTGCTACTGTAATTTTTCTGCTACAAAATTATAATAGTTTTCGGATTTAAAAGGGTTAGATGTGGGAATTTTAAAGGGGCTTGAAGAATGAAAAATGAAGAATGAAAAGGGACAAGGAGACAAGGGACTAGGAGTGACAAGGTGACAAGGTGACAAAGAGAAACCAGTTGACAATTCCGGAGTGTGGGGTTGAGCATTTGAATTTTGGTTATTGGGATTTGTTTGTTATTTGGATATTGATAATTGGAATTTTAAAGGGACGAGAGACAAGGGACAATGTGAAAAAGGGACAAGGGGACAAAGTGAGAAAAACGCTCTGCTCACCATCCGCCGGTAGGCGGACACAGTTCACTATTCATCCGACTAAGTCGGACACGGCCACTATTCACCAAAAAAAGGGATAAGGGTAATCAAATTACAAACACAAATAGCAAATAATAAAGAATAATCAACAGACAAATATCAAATTACAAAGAATAATCAATTATCAAAAATCAAACATCAGATGACAATTCCGGAGTGTGGGGGTTTTGAGCATTTGGATTTTGGTTATTGGGATTTGTTTGTTATTTGGTTCTTGATAATTGGAATTTTAAAGGAGCCTTTTAACATTAAACTTTCTTATTTTTGCGCAAAACAACTGTTATGGATCATAACCTTATTCTTAAATACTTCCCTGATCTTAGTGAAGAACAGATTAATCAGTTTTCAAAATTGAAGGAGCTGTATGAATACTGGAATGCCCGCATTAATGTTATCTCTCGTAAGGATATGGATAATTTCTATTTGCATCATGTGCTGCATTCTCTTTCTATAGCAAAAGTGGTGAAGTTTAAAGCTTTTACTGAAGTTATGGATGCCGGTACTGGCGGAGGCTTCCCTGGCATTCCTTTGGCGATTATATTCCCGAAGGTTAAGTTTTTCCTTGTGGATTCTATTGGCAAGAAGATTAAAGTTGTTAATGAAGTTTCTCAGTCGCTGGGTTTAAAGAATGTGGAAGCTGTACAATTAAGGATGGAGCAGGTTGATCGTACTTTTGATTTTATTATTAGCCGTGCTGTGACTACTCTCCCTGACTTCCTTAAATGGACTCTTTACAAATTCCATAACAAATCTTTTAATATTGTCCCTAATGGGATACTATATATAAAAGGTGGGGATGTGTGGCAGGAGCTTAAGCAAATTAAAAAACTGAAGAAGAAAGTTTATAAGATCCCTGATTACTTTGAAGAGGATTTCTTTGATACAAAAAATGTAGTCCATATTTATAGGTCTTGAGACTTTGAACATTGAACCTCTAACTTTGTGTTAAGAATTGTTAATCTATCCCTATTTGATTTCATAGTTTTTTTTAAAACTCCTAATTTGCGGTGTTTTTTTTAAATGTGATAATTCATCTAAAATTTTTTGATTTATGGACATTATTGTTGAGAATCTTGTAAAGTCATATGGTACTCAAAAAGCAGTAGATAATGTTTCTTTCAAGGTTAATACCGGTGAGGTATTGGGTTTTCTCGGCCCTAATGGTGCCGGAAAAACTACTACTATGAAGGCAATTACTACTTTTCTTGTCCCTGATAGTGGTAATGTAAGAGTGGGTAAGGACTCCATTAGGAATAACCCGGAGTCTATTAAGCATAACATTGGATATCTACCTGAGAATAACCCTCTTTATGAAGATATGCCTGTTATCGATTATCTTCGTTTTGTTGGTGAAATACAGGGTATTACCAAAGACAGGATTTATGATAGCCTGCTCTCTGTAATTGATATCTGTGGTCTGGAAGCTGAGAAGCATAAAAAGATTAGTGAACTCTCCAAGGGGTATAAGCAGCGTGTGGGACTTGCGCAGGCTCTTATTCATGAGCCTGAAGTGCTTATTCTTGATGAGCCTACTACGGGTCTCGACCCTAACCAGATAAGTGAGATTCGTGACCTTATAAGGAAAATAGGTCGTGAGAAAACTGTTATCCTTAGCTCTCATATTCTTGCTGAAGTGGAGGCTACATGCGACAGGATTCTTATTATCAACAAAGGAAAGATTGTTGCTGATGGTACTACCGATGAGCTTCGTAAACAGTCGCAAGGTCATAATATTCTTAAAATGAAAATTGAAAATGGTGATGTTAATGTTATATATAAGGCTCTTGCTGAATTGGATGGCGTTAACATGACTGACCTTACAGATCCGGAAAAGGGTCGCTTTGAGATCGCTGGTGAAACGGAAAGTGGTCTTGCTGCCAGAGTGTTTAAACTTTGCGTTGACAAAGGTTGGATACTTACCGAGCTTACTCCTGTGGAAACTAAACTGGAGGATATTTTCAAAGAATTAACTACCAATTAACCAAAAAATGATAGCTATGAATAAAATATGGATTATAACTAAACGCGAGCTGCAGGCGTATTTCGACTCGCTTATGGCATATATACTACTGATATTATTCCTTGGCTTTAGTGGCTTTTTTACATGGATCTATGGCTCTGATATCTTTTTTATTAAACAGGCAACACTGCTGCCTTTCTTCAGCGTGGCTTACTGGACGCTGTTTTTCTTTATCCCGGCTATTACCATGAGGCTTATCTCTGAAGAGAATCGCATGGGTACCATTGAACTTTTACTTACCAAGCCGGTTACCACATGGCAGGTAATTGTGGGGAAATATTTGTCGTCGCTCATTCTAATTATTGTGGCTCTTGTACTGACTCTGCCGTATGTGATTACTCTTAATTCAATTGGTAATATCGACGGTGGTCAGATTTTTGCCGGTTATCTTGCTCTGGTGCTTTTCAGTAGTATGATGATTGGTATTGGCATGTTCACAAGCAGTATTGGTAATAACCAAATTGTAAGCTATCTGCTTGCTCTTTTTATTGGTATCTTTTTCCAGATAATATTCCAGATGCTGGGGCAGAATATGTTCGGGTTCTTTGGGTATCTGCTGGATTATCTTAGCTCTTCTTCACATTTTGAATCGATGATCCGCGGGGTTATCGACACCAGAGATGTGATATTCTTTCTGGGTATAACATTTATTACTCTTGTACTTTCGGAGATGATGGTTATTAAAAGACGTATTGCTTAACTTTAAAAATGAGAACAATGAAAAGAAAATCATATCTGTCGAGTGTAATTTTATTAATTGCTGCTTTTATTGTTGTGGCAGTAATTTCTGAATACTATTTTTCCAGAATTGACCTAACTGAAGGTGGCCAGTACTCATTGAGCAATGCTACTGAGGATATTCTGGATAATCTGGATAATACAATAACTGTTAAAGCGTATTTTACTGCTGACTTGCCTCCTGATCTTGCAAAAATAAAGGGGGATTTTAATGATATGCTTACCGAATACAGTAGTCTCTCGCATGGCAAAATTGTGTTTGAGTTTGTTAATCCTAATGGTAACAGCGAGATTGAAACTGAGGCTACTGCTGCGGGTGTACGTCCTGTGCTGGTTAGCGTGCGTGAGAAAGATCAGGTGAAACAACAGAAGGTGTTTATGGGTGCTGTTTTGTCTATGGATGATAAGAAGGATGTGCTGCCTTTCCTGGCAACGGGCGAAAGTATTGAGTATGCTTTAACCACTGCTATTAAAAAGCTTAGCGTTAAGAATAAACCGCTTGTGGGCTTTGTGCAGGGACATGGTGAGCCTCCATTGGCTGCTTTACAGCAAGTAAAGGCTGATCTGGATGTGCTTTATAATGTTCGCCAGGTTTACCTTTCTGATACTGTACGGGATCTGTACAATTATAAAACTCTGGTGATTATTAATCCTAAGGATACTTTTGATATTCAGTCGCGTAATGTTCTGGATACTTATCTGGATAATGGTGGCAATGTTGTTGTTTCCTTTAACAGGATGAATGGTAATCTGCAGACTTTAATGGGTGAGGAAAATATAACTGGTCTTGAGCAATGGCTTGAGGAAAAGGGTTTGAAGGTTGATAATAAATTTATTGTTGACGCTAATTGCGGAAGTGTTAATGTAAGTCAGAGGACTGGCGGATTTAATATGACCCGACCTGTTAGCTTCCCTTTCCTGCCTAATATAACAACATTTAGTGATACGCCTATTAGCAAAGGGTTGGAGCAGGTGTTACTGGGTTTCCCTTCACCTATTCAGTATGTTGGAGATACTTCTAACAATTATGTGCCATTGGCAATGACGTCTGAGAAGTCGGGGGTTATTGGGCTGCCTGTTCAGTTTGATATTAACAAACAGTGGACTAATGCCGACTTTGTTGATGGTAGTCAGGTTGTTGCTGCATTGCTGGAGACTGAGAAAAGAGGAGTGCAGTCGAAGATTGTCCTCTTTACATCAGGTGACTTTGCTGTTAACGGAACAGGGCAGAGACCACGTCGTTTGCAGCCTGATCATGTTAATTTGCTTGTTAACTCAGTAGATTGGCTGTCTGATGATACTGGTCTTATCGATTTACGGACAAAAACTATCACTTCAAGGCCCATTGATCAGATGAGTGATGGCAGGAAAGCATTCCTGAAATGGCTTAACTTTCTGTTGCCATTATTACTGGTAATTATTTATGGAGTATTCAGAGTGCAGATGCGTAACAGACAACGTGTTAGAAGAATGGATCAGGGATACGTTAAATAATTGTTGTTTAATTTAATGGCAACATAAATTATTTATGGTAAATTCGCCCTTTCAAACAAAAAACATGAAATATGACTGAAGTGATTAAAAAATCCTTAAGAGATTCAAAGGGTGCCAGGTGGGGAGCTTTGGCTGTTGTTTCTTTTACGATGATGACAGGATATTATATCAACTATGTAATATCTCCACTAAAGCCTCTGCTCGAGGAATATATGAGTTGGAACAGCTCTGATTTTGGTACATGGAACAGTGCTTATGGATGGTTTAATGTATTTTTCTTAATGCTGATTTTTGGTGGACTTATCCTCGATAAGATGGGAGTAAGGTTCACTGGTATTGGAGCAAGTTTAACCATGATCGTTGGTACCGCACTTCAGTATGTTGCGGTTGCGGAGCTTATTCCTATGGATGGAATGATTTTCGGCCTTAAAGCTCAAATAGCTATTGGATCAATCGGTTTTGCTGTGTTCGGTGTTGGTGTCGAAATTGCCGGGATTACTGTCTCGAAAATTATAGTTAAATGGTTTAAAGGTAAGGAGATGGCTCTGGCAATGGGGCTTGAAATGGCTACTGCCCGTTTAGGAACTGCTCTTGCACTTGCGCTTCCTTATCCTATGGCTACACGTTGGTTTGGTACTCCTGATATGCCTTCTATCTCAGCTCCTGTTATGCTTGGTTTGGGATTGCTGGTTGCTGGTTTTGTTGCTTTCTTGTGGTACACTTTTATGGATAGAAAGTTGGAAAAATCTGAAGGTGTTTCTGATGATGCAAGTGAAGAAGATGAATTTAAAATTAAAGATGTTGTATTTATCATTAAGAATAAAGGTTTCTGGTTGATTGCCCTTCTTTGTGTTTTATTTTATTCAGGCGTTTTCCCCTTCCTTTTTTATGCAACAGATCTTATGATTAATAAATATGGTGTTAATCCTGACTTTGCTGGTACTATTCCTGGTTTGCTACCTTTCGGTACTATTATTCTTACACCTTTCTTTGGTAATATTTATGATAGAAAAGGTAAAGGTGCTACGATTATGCTTATTGGATCAGTAATGTTATTGGTTGCTCACTCTATTTTCTCAATCCCATTTATTGATAATTATATTGTTGCTATTGCTTTAATTATCTTCCTGGGAATTACTTTTTCTCTTGTGCCTTCAGCTATGTGGCCTTCTGTTCCAAAGATTATTCCTGAAAAACAATTGGGTACTGCGTACGCATTGATTTTCTGGGTTCAGAACTGGGGTCTTATGGGTATGCCTTTATTAATAGGTGTTGTACTTGATAAATATTGTCGTGTACTGGATGCTAATGGAGAGTTCTTATATTATGACTATACTGTACCTATGATGATTTTTGCTACTACTGGGTTGCTTGCTATTTTTATCGCAATCATGCTTAAAGCAGAAGATAAGAAAAAAGGTTATGGTCTTGAACTCCCTAATATTCAGAATTAAATTTTAAAATATAAATTGAATATGAGTAAAGATATATTAAATCTTAAACCGGAAGCTGTTTGGAAGAACTTTTATGCTTTGACACAGATTCCACGTCCTTCTAAAAAAGAAGGTAAAGCAATTGAATACATGAAGAAATTCGGGGAAGATCTTGGCCTCGAAACTATTGTTGATGAAGTAGGTAATGTTATTATTAAAAAGCCTGCTACTGAGGGTATGGAAGATAGAAAGGGTATTATCCTTCAGGGTCATATTGATATGGTTCCTCAGAAAAATTCTGATACTGATCATGACTTTGAAAAGGATCCTATTGATGCATATATCGATGGTGAATGGGTTACTGCCCGTGGTACTACTCTTGGTGCTGATAATGGTATGGGTGTAGCTGCTGCTATGGCTGTGCTTGAATCTAAAGATCTTGTGCATGGTCCTGTTGAAGCTCTTATCACTATGGATGAAGAAACTGGTATGACTGGCGCTGAGAATCTTAAAGCTGGTTTGCTTGATGGTGATATCCTTATGAATCTTGATTCAGAAGACGAAGGTGAGCTTTATATTGGCTGTGCCGGCGGTATTGATACTACTGGTGATCTGGAGTATAAAGAAGTTGATGTTCCTGAAGGTATGGTTGCTTATAAGGCTGTCGTTAAGGGACTAAAGGGTGGTCACTCTGGTATGGATATTGCCCTTGGCAGAGGTAATGCTAACAAAATTATGAATGCTTTCCTTATGACGGCTTCCAGTAAATATGGTCTCCGTCTGGCGGATATCGAAGGCGGTAGCCTGAGAAATGCTATTCCTCGTGAGTCTTTCGCAACTGTGGTTGTTCCTGAAGATAAAAAAGCTGATTTTGAGAAATATGTAGCTGAATTTGATGAAATCGTTAAAGATGAATTTAAAGAAGCTGATCCTAACGCTGTTGTATTAGTTGAAAATGCTGATATGCCCGCTAAGATTATGGACGAAGATGCTCAGGCTAAGCTTTACAATGCTGTGGCAGCATTCCCTAATGGCGTAATTAAGATGAGTGAGAATGTTAAAGGTGTACCTGAAACTTCTACAAACCTTGCTGTTGTTAAATCTGAAAAGGGTGTTATAAGTATGGCTGCTCTGCAACGTAGTCTTGTTGATGATGATAAAGACAGCCTTGCTGCTGAAATCAGAGAAGTACTTGAAGCAGCTGGTGCAAAAGCAGAAAGCTCCGGATCTTATCCTGGCTGGAAACCTAATCCTGACTCAGCTATTCTGGCTGAAATGAAAGAGGTTTACAATAAGAAATTCGGTAGAGTGCCGGAAGTAAAAGTTATCCATGCTGGTTTGGAATGTGGTATCCTCGGTGCTACTTACACAAACTGGGATATGATTTCTTTCGGGCCTACTATCCGTAATCCTCATTCACCAGACGAAATGGTAAATATTAAAACTGTTAAACTATTCTGGGACTTCCTCGTGGAAACACTGGCTAATGCTCCTAAGAAGTAGTTAGTAGTTTATTCTATTATAAAAAACCACAGGCAGTTATTGTCTGTGGTTTTTTTTATGAATAATAACAACACAATTTTGAAGCGTACGCTATTGAGGTATTGTTAATCATTTACCTTTTTAAAGGATGCTCCTTTTAATCTCTTCTTGAAATTATCAGAGGGACGGAAATGTGGTTTTAAACTGGTTATTCTTTTGCTGGTCATATTTTCTTCCATTTCAACAGGATCAGAAGATATGCTCTGACTGAATGTGCCAAATTCCCCAAGGTCCACTATGTAGCCTTGCTTGAGGTAATCAGGGATAATCTCCAGGAATGCCGTAACAGCTCCTTTTATATCGGCCGGACTAAAAGTAGATGCGTCCGATATCATATCACAAACCTGTTCAAAACTTACTTTTTGTCGTTTACATATTCTGGCGTAGTATTTATAATTACCACCACCTTCAACTCCTGGTTGAGCTTGTCTAACTGTTTTGTATTTTATTTTCATAATTCCCGATTTTGGGATTGATATTGATACTTACTATTTATCAAGAATATAGCTCAGTCTGCTTGTCTTGATTTGAACCAAATTATTTATCCTGATATTAATAAGCAAATCTAACCTTATTTCTCAGCTTTGCCAAATATTTTGTTGGTTATTATTTGTTAATGTAATAGCTATCATATTGTTATCTAATAGCTATTAAATGCTCAACTGATAGCTATTAAATGCTCAACTGATAGCTATTAGATGCCCAACTGATAGCTATTAGATGCTCAACTGATAGCTATTAAATGCTCAACTGATAGCTATTAGATGCTCAACTGATAGCTATTAGATTCGTAACTGATAGCTATTAATAGTATCTATTGTAAGTAACAAGAAAGTCAATTAAGAAGTGACAACAACTTAATGGAGAGCAATGAATAAGCAACTCTTGCTGTGTAAATGAGTAAACTCCGTTTTCGGGCTTCAATTAAAACCTGAATTCAGCGTATTCCGTGCGTTTTTCGATTGTATAATTGCCTTTGTAGATATTACCCAGATGTCCGTCGATGGCAATTTTATCGGCTGTGGAGAAACTGTTGCCATTAATGGTACATTTCTTATTGTCTTCATCCACAACCAGTGTAAGGCAGTTAACAACAGATGTTTTCCCAAGGCGCACTGCTGTAACAGCAGCATGAGAAGTAGCTCCGCCTTTTCCAGTTAGTAGTCCGTCGGTTTTAAAAATCATGCCGATATCATCAGGAACGGTATCTGGTCTGATAAGTATAATCTTTTCTTCAGGATGTTGCTCTCTCAGCATCTCAATATCCTCTTCATCGAAGGCAACACGTCCATTCATGGCACCACCGCCGATGCCTATACCACGACCTAGCAGTTGCATATCTTCAACGCTTTCGCTGAATACTTCCAGAGCCTGGCGCTGGGCTAAGTCCTGATCGCGTATCTGTAGTATGTAGAGGTCGTCGGGATTATCGGATTCAAAAGTAAACTCGATCTCCTGTGGGCTATATCCCAGATCTTCGGTGAGTTCCACTGCCATCTCATGAAGACGGTTGTAGATTTTCGGACAAAGCTCCTGTAGTGATTTCTGTCCGCTGCGCGACTTTTGGTACTTGCTTACCGGCTGTGGCTTTACCAGTCCGGCAACAATATCTTCACCCTGACTTTTAAAGGTGAAGTCGCCATAGAGGTTTACACCACGGTCGTCGGATGTGGGGTTTTGAGTAAATACAACACCTGTCCCGGATTTGTCATGAATATTTCCAAAAATCATCTGTTGCACAACAACGGCTGTTCCCCAGTCGTCGGCAATTTCCAAATGTTCACGATATACTCTGGCTCGTTCTGAAGACCATGATTCAAAAACCAGATTTGTTGTTATAATAAGCTGGTCGAACACATTCTGTTCAAATATGATATTGTTTTGTTCCAGAAGATTCTTATAAGCCATGGCCACTTCTTTCATGGCTGTGGCACTAAGTTTTGTTTTCTGCTCAGCGTTGAACTTTACTTTGTAGCTTTCAATGATATCATCAAAGTCATCTCTTTCAAGACCATATTCCATTCCCCAGCTTTGCAGTAGTCGCCGGTACGAATCCCAAGCCGACCATTCAAGTCCGGGCATATGACTCAAACTTTCTGTTATTTCATCATTCATGCCAACATTTAGCAAAGTATCCATTGCCCCGGGCATTGAAATTGCAGTTCCGGAGCGCACCGATAGTAATAGAGGGTTCTTTGGATTACCAAATTCTTTGCCCGAAGCTTTCTCTATTCTCCATAAGTGCTTACGGATGAGCTCATAGATCTCTTCACGTAGTTCCGGATGTTCGAAAATAGCTTTGTGTTTTCTAAAGACCTCCGTTGTAAGAACAAATCCCGGAGGAATAGGAAACTTGGCAAGTCGTAAGTTTTTAAGATGATAGGCTTTGGATCCCAGGAACACCTGGTTATCAACCTGTGGATTCTCGTTTCCCAATCGCGCTATAACAAGATCTGAGTTATACGACATCACCTCTTTAATCATCGATGGCTGTATATTATCGGCCATATTACGTAGTGAATCCAGTATTTTTGTGATGAAATTATCAAGAGGCTGCACAAGGAAAGCTTCTGCAATAACATCGCGGTAAAATTTTTCGGAAGTACTGTTAACAAGAGTAACCTCATCGTCTTCGCTAAGCTTATGCTCCTTATCGAAGAGTTGTGGTATCACAATCCTTAATGGAATTTCGTACGATTTAAGGAAGTACTTAATGATAGTTCTTTTTACATCCTGAGCCAGAAACTGGAAGATATTTATATACTGCTCAAACGACAAACTTTGAGATCTGAGGCTGTACTTAAGCATGAGTAGGTTAGAGTTAAAACTCTGGTTTGTAATACCGTCGAGGTCAAGACCCTCACGGAAGTAATCCAGAATAACATATATCTCTTTAAGGGTTTTAGCACTGATATAGTTAAGGTTAATTTGGTTAACAACCTTCTCCATCAGTCTGGTAGCAACATTTTCGAGCCTGAATGTAAGACCGAGGGCTTCAAATTTAGCTTCACGATAAGTGCCATACATAGAAGGAATACCAATAGCAATATGACGTTTATGATAGATATTCTCCCATCCTTCGCTAGGCTTAGGATCAGAGATAATTTTTCTGAGCACACTCATAAAATGATAGATCATCTTCAGCGAAGTACCATAATCATCTTTTTCAAGAGCCTTTTTGAACTTTTCTATATCCTTGTCGTTGATATAAGAGAAACGTTTAAGAATATTAGAAATATCGACAGTCTCGAAAGAGTATTTTTCCTTAAGATGAGCATACAGAAGCCTCATATCGCGCAAGCGTTCAATATCCCTTTTGTTACTATTAGAACAATTGGCTAGTATCTTCTCAAAGCTTTCCTCATCCTTTGTCAACAGTTCATCGGGCTTAAGGTTGTTACTATCACACATTTGCACAACCATGTGATGAACAGGGGCATAGTACTCACTCTTTTTATCGATAGAATTAAAAACATTAGCCGGAAGCAAGTGTTTCACAACATCGAGATTACCATGATACCAGAAATTGAATATCTGGCGTGTAAGTTCAATCAAGGTGTTATTACTTTCAGTATGCACCTGCTTGCGCAGAAAGTGAATCAGCTGGTCTTTTCTGTGAGATATCTCATCCATGGAAGTCGTAACTTTCCTGATTTCACCCTCAGCACCTATCTCGTTGAAATACACAGGGAATATCCGCGTAAGCTGTTTAACCTTTTTATAGAAAGGAGCAATATTAGAGTTCAGTACTTTAGTAATTTCGCGTTGGAACAAGTCCGTATCACTTATAAAGATACCACCAAGCTGAAGGTTAACAATAAGTACAGAAAGCAGTTTCTCCATTTCCATCTGAGAGTACTCAATCAGCTCCAGCCAGATATTAATATTTTTTATATGATTTTCGTTAACCGACAACTGCCAGTCTTCGTTAACATACACAATACCCGGTGTTTCGAAACCAAATTCAATAATACTTTCTTCAAAATAATGAATCAGTTTGTAATTAGGAGTATCATCAATATCAATAATTTTCTTACCAAGAGTAAAGAGAATATCAAGCACAGAAGAAGTATGATCTTTTCTAAGACCCTGACAGAATTCAAATATCTGATCGATAAACTCAGGGATTTCCCTGGGATCGACTTCATCAATAGTTTTAACAAGCATACTGTTTAAATTCCATATAATACGCTCCTTATGATCTTCCATCCCATCGAGTTTGAGAAGAAAGAAGCTGAAATAGAATTTTTCAATAAACGAATTGAACAAAGAAGTAGAAGCCGCAAAGCGGTCGGAAATCATATTATAATCAGGAATATTATCAATAAGCTGATCCCAGCTGTTTATATCCGTAAGTTTCTCTTTAAGGCTGTTAAACCAAGGCTTTCCGATGTGATCAATAATATCAGAGTGGTTGGTTTTAATAATACTACTACGTTTGCGTAACCACTCCTCAATCTGAGAAATATCCTCCCAATAGCTAATATTTTTTCTATAGATATTTATGTTAATATCCAGAATCTGATTATTGCAGGAGATAGAATTAATGTTAGAATTAATATATCTTTTAAAGAATTTTAAAGCCTTAATATAACTAAGAGAATCCTTATCAATACTTGATTCTATAGCATTGCAGCATTGTTTTAAAGTAGCAGAAAAGTCACCTTTTTCTTTAGATATTTTTTGAACAAACTCAAGTATCGTTCTGATAATCATTACATGATAGGGGGTACTACGTTCTTCGGCAAGAAGAATTGCAAGTAGTTTAACCGGAACTTCGAACGGATTATCGATGTTTTTTAGTCCGATATAATACCAATAATCAGTTAATAATATGCTTCTAAGCTCTTCAGCTACAAATTTTCTGTTGGAAAAAGGATGCTGAAATTCGATAATGCAATCGTTTGCGCGTTTATGAATTCCAAAGTAGCTTTTTGATAAATCTATAAAGACTTGATAATCAGATTCAATTTTTATATCTTTATATCTTGTTTCTGCCAGATTAGCTTCGAGAGCTTTTGATTTAAATTTTTCTGTCATAATAGAAATAATAGCATTTTATTAAAGAATATTTAGCTTAATTTTGTAACAAAAGCAAGTGAAATTATTTCACGTGTGTAAAGATAGGGAATCTTTAACAGTCTTTTTACAATAATGGAAACAAAAATAACAAGAGTGTTTAACTTAAAACTAGTGCTATGACTAAAATTAAAATTGGTATTAACGGGTTTGGACGAATAGGACGTAATGTATTTAAACTCGTTGAAGAGAGAGACAACATGGAAGTTGTTGGTATCAATGATTTAACCGACACAAAAACACTTGCTCATCTGTTAAAATACGACTCAACACAGGGTAAATTCAATGGCCAGGTTAGCTTTAACGAAAATTGTTTAATTGTTGATGGCAGAGAAATCAGAGTAACTGCTGAAAGATCACCAATTGAAATTAACTGGGCTGAGACACCAGACGTTGTTGTAGAAGCAACAGGTATTTTCAGGTCAAAAGAAAGCAACAAAGGTGGCTATGGTGATCACCTTAAAAACGGAGCTAAGAAAGTTGTTCTTACAGTTCCTGCAAAAGATGCTATCGATCGTATGATTGTTTGTGGCGTTAATGACAACGAGCTTCAGGATGATGACGAATGTGTTTCAAATGCTTCATGTACAACAAACTGTCTGGCACCTATCGCAAAAGTACTTAACGACAGGTTTGGTATAGAAAACGGATTGATGACAACCATCCATGCATATACCAATGACCAGCGTATTCTTGATGCTCCTCACTCAGACCTGAGAAGAGCACGTTCAGCAGCTGTCAGCCAGATTCCTACAACTACAGGAGCTGCAAAAGCTGTTGGTAAAATTATTCCAGACCTTGCCGGCAAACTTGACGGTATGGCAGTAAGAGTTCCTACACCAACAGGATCATTGGTTGATCTGGTAGTAAATCTTAAAACAGAAGCTTCTAAAGATGAGATTAATGCTGCAATGAAAGAAGCTGCTGAAGGTCCTATGAAAGGTATTCTTGAATATCAGGAAGATCCTATCGTAAGTGTTGATATTATACACAACACACATTCTTCTATCTATGATAAAGAAAGCCTTATGGTTCAGGGAAAAACTGTTAAGGTACTTTCATGGTATGACAACGAATGGGGTTATTCATGCCGCGTTGTAGATTTAATTGACTTATTCAATTTATAACATACTCATAAGTCTTTTTTACCCGTACGCTTTTGTGTGCGGGTTTTTTTGTGCCTTTATTTTAGCTCAGGGGTTATGAATAAGACCCTGTGATGAATCTTCAGATGCTCCGGTTACTGATGAATAAACATTGATTTTATCCAATGACCGTAGTAACCCCATAAAAGCAAAGATTAAAGCTTCCTTGTAATCAATTATCTGTTTGTCGGGGATAATAATCTGTTTGCCGGTCTCCATTTTGATAGCATTCACAAGAAATGAGTTGTGAGCGCCTCCTCCTGTAATCAGTATCTCACCATCACGATTTACGTTGATACATTGATTTATTTGAAAAGCAATATGCTTACAAACAGTGTAAAGCTTATCCTCAACAGAAGAGAGACTTTGTTCAAGCACAGGCAAAAAAGTTTCAGAAACATCCTGATTACTCATCGATTTAGGCGGTGACATCTTATAATATGTGTGACTATTCAGTTTATCAAACAGATCTTTATCAAGCTTGCCCAGGGCAGCAGTACGCCCGTCTTTATCCATAGGCTCACCAAACTGGTTGCTCAGATAGTTCAGCATTTGGTTGGCCGGGCATATGTCAAAAGCAATTATTCTATCCTTAAAAGGGTATGATATATTAGCAATCCCGCCAAGGTTGATACAGTAATTGTAATCATGGAAGAGAAGATTATCGCCAATGGGTACCAAAGGAGCCCCCTGTCCGCCAAGTACTACATCGCCCGTGCGGAAGTCATTAATAGTTCTTACCCCCGAAACATGAGCAATAGCCTGCCCGTTGCCAATCTGCAACGTATAGCCTTTATCAGGATTATGAAAAACAGTATGACCATGAGAGGCAATCATTGAAGGATTGATATTTATACTCTCGATGAAAATTTTGACACAATCTCCGATATACTTACCGTAATCAACATCAAGCCTCACAAGCTCTTCGGCAGATAGGTTAACAGCATTTTTTAAACGAAGAAGCCAGTCTTCAGGATATGGAACTGTTTCAGCATTAAGTATCCTGAAGCTCCATTTGTCGTCTTTAATGAACTGGCAGCAGGCAATATCCAGACCATCGAGAGAACTGCCCGACATTACACCTATTATTATATATGCATTTTCTCCCATCTTAAAGAACACTAAGTAGTGATTCCATTTTCATGCCCCGTGAACCTTTGATAAGAATTGTGCTGTCCTTTATTGGGTGATTCTCCAGAAATTTGTAGGCTTCATCAGTGGTATTTAAACATACACAGCCATGTCCTTTAGTGTTGCAGAATTCATTACCCACCAATATTTTGATGACATCAGCAGCAGAATTAATGAGCCAGATAATCTTCTGATGTTCCTGACCAGAGTACTTACCCAATTCAAACATATCCCCAAGAATAACAACTTTGTTTGTAAAACCTCCTGAAAAGAAGCTGTTTATGGCTTCTTTCATACTGAAAGGGTTGGCATTATAGGCATCAAGGATTATCTTATTATTGTTGCTTGTAGTAATTATTTGCGATCTGTTATTATCAGGCACATACGCCTCAATGGCGTTAATGATATTGCTACTGCTTATATCAAACATTACACCTGCGGCAACAGCAGCCATAATATTATAAAGATTATAGTTACCATATATCTTAGTGTCAATATCCATGACAGTATTCTTAGCTCCAATCTTAACCTTAATAAAAGGTAAGGAGCTGATTATTTCGCCTTCCACATCAGCATTGTTCCTGCCATAAGATACCTTGTCAATGTCTGATGATAGCTTAGTAAGCAGTTCATCATCAGTATTAACAATTACTTTAGCACGCTTTTTCTTTAAGAATTGATAGAGTTCATTTTTTGCAGTTATCACACCCTCAAAAGAGCCAAAGCCTTCGAGATGTGCAGCCCCAATATTAGTAATGATACCATAATCAGGGTCAGCAATATCACAAAGATGAGATATTTCGCCAATATGGTTAGCACCCATTTCAACCACAGCGATATCAGTGTTTTCTTTGATGTTAAGTAATGTTAGCGGAACACCGATGTGATTATTCAGGTTACCCTGAGTGGATATGATGCTCTTCTCAGTTTTCAAAACTCTTGATATCAGTTCTTTTGTAGTGGTTTTGCCATTAGATCCTGTTATACCGATGACCTGCGCCTTGAAATGCTTACGGTGGAAAGCTGCCAGACTCTGCAATGTCTTCAGAGTATCTTTCACCAGAACACATCTGTTGTTGATGTTGAATTCCGGGTTATCAATTACGGCATACATTGCACCTTTGTCAAATGCATCAGCAGCAAACTTATTACCATCAAAATTTTCTCCCGACAGGGCAAAGAAAATTTTATTTCTAATATCCATACGACTGTCGGTTGCAATGCCATCAGATTTGAGGAATGCATTATGAAGCTCTTTTATTTCCATAGTGTTAACAAAAAACCCCGCTCAAAATGAACGGGGTTTCAAATATACTCAAAATATCTTAATACGGATCACCAGGAGCAGGGCTTCCTGTTCTGATCATCGCACATCTGAATCCAATTGTAGAAGCAGATTCATCTTCATTAAGGAATCTTCTTGTTCCGGGGCTCATGTAGTAAACACCATCATCCCAGGAACCACCTTTGTAAACTCTGGCTTTATCACTTATAAGGGTGGTAACACCGTAATCATACATATTATCAGATCCTTGTTCAACATTTTCTTCACCGTCAAGCCAGTTAGCTCTGATTGTTGATTGGTAATCACCATCACGATAGTTAACGTTGTCAGCTTTTCTGTAATTTTTACGAGCAGCAGCTTCCTCTGGTGTAATTTCAATCATAGGAATACGTCCGAGGCTGTCTTTTTCAGCAATGCTACCATCCATATCTTTCAGTTTATTTTTAAAGATATTACCACGATAAGGATTGAAATCTGCAACAAACTCAGGAGTCATCGGACGATAAACATCGAGTACCCATTCGCTTACGTTTCCAGCCATATTATACAAGCCGTAATCATTTGGCCAGTATGAGCCAATAGGAGCAGGGATGCTGGCACCATCATTCAGATTACCTGCAACACCCATATAGTCACCTTCGCCGCGTTTAAAGTTAGCAACAAAGCTTCCGTAATATTTTGTTTCATCAGTTCTTACACCATCACCATTCCATGGATATGTTCTTCTTTCAACAACTCTGTTATATAAAGTGTTTCCAATAAGGCCAAGTGCAGCATATTCCCATTCAGCTTCAGTAGGAAGGCGGTAATTTGGAAGAAGGATACCATCTTCAAATCTTACATTACGTACGCCTGTTCCATTTGGGTCAAGGTCTTCCATACCTTCTTTAACTAATCCCTCATATTGGCCAGCCAGATAAGCATCAGTATTGAAGTTATCTTCGTCTTTCTGGTCAGGGTCAAAATCAAGGATACCGGCTTCAATGAGTAACATCTCATTAACGCGGTCGCTTCTCCATGAGGCGTAGTCATTAGCTTGTAGCCAGCTTACACCAACAACAGGATATTGCTGATATGCCGGATGTCGGAAATAAGTTTGAACCAGTGGCTCGTTGTATGCCAGTCTGTCGCGCCATACCAGAGTGTCAGGAAGTGCATTTTGAATAACCATTGGATAGCTTTCACCATAAACGCGGTTAAGCCAGTAGACATATTCACGGTATGCAAGGTTACTAACCTCTGTTTGGTCCATATAGAAACTACTTACTGTAACTTTTCTGGGAGTATTATCCCATTCATAAAACGGAGTTTCTGTTGTGGCACCCATAGTAAACGTACCTCCTTCGATTAGTACTAGTCCGGGGCCAGTAATTTGGTTAACAGATGATGCTACTTCAAAACCACCATTTTCCGGGTTGTTATAATCCCATCCTGTAGTATTGGATTTTTCGTGGCTTTTACATGAGGTGGCCATTAGAGCAACCATTGTAATACCTGTTAATACGATAAACCACTTTCTGTTTTTGAACATTTCGACTATATTTTGTTTAATTTACTTTCTGTTTATATATAGTTAATCTTAGTAATAACTAAAATGATGGTGATTTTATTGCCCTGATATGCCTTCTCGATGATTCTTTGTATACACAGAAGGTCCAACTAAATGAAATTTCATGAGCACCACCAGCGTTTCCACCAACTTGCGAAACGGTGAAATCGTAACTATAACCTACTTTTATATTATTAAATGTAAGACCTATTAGAGCAACAACTGCATCAGGATTTTCAAAGTTATGTCTGAACCATGCGCCAACAACAAATGGATACTTGTTGACATACAGCCCTGCATTTAACTGATGGAAGTTTTCCTGTTGCATATATAATATATTAGGTTGTATTAAAATATCATCTACTCCGGCATAACCCAGACCACCACGTGTGGCATTAATAACCATACCACCATTTACGGTAAATTTCATTGGTAATTTGCTGTCATCATCATTGTAAAACGACAGGTTTGGTTGTGTAAGGTGATCAACAGCAACACCAACAAAGTATTTGTCAAGATTATTAAGAATAAGCCCAGCAGAGAAGTCTACTGTAGAAATATTGTCCTTTTCAGGCGGTGACTCACCAGAATTTGGGTTAACATTACCTGTAGTAGGATCAATCTGACTGGCAAAAACAAACTTATCCCAGTTAAGCTTTTCCTGATAATAACCACCACGTAACCCAAACCTTAAAAACATATCGTTTGTAATCTGTAAATTATATGAATAATATACAGATGCCGTGGTACGAATCAAGCCACCATCGCCTTGAGCGTCATTCATCACTAAAACACCAAAACCACTATTAACGCTTGCCAGATTTTGATCGTAACTAACATTATAAGTAACGTAGGCATTTGAAAGCGATGGATATTGATTTCTGTAATTTAAACCAAGACGTCCACATTCAGTAGCCCCTGCATATGCAGGATTAAGGTAAAGAGGGTTGGCATAAAACTGAGAAAACTCAGGATCCTGTGCCATGGCTTTAAACCCTAATGCCATGATAACCACTAATACTAATATGTTCAGACGAAAACCAGTCTTCATATTCTTATTTTATTCAGTTTTGGATTTGAGAGCACAATTATACAACCTTTTTTTGGTTTGTAATTATCAGTACGACGTTTTTTTTGAATATATTCTAACATTATCTGTTTCTTAAAGCAAAATAAAAATCGAAAGCATTCGTTATTTGTTGAAATAATAACTGTTTCATAACAGTTTTATTATTTTTGACCATTAAAATTCAAATTATGTTGCATTACAAAAGCATTTTTTTTCTAATAATAGTAGCCTTGCTACTAACGTTAAACGTAAAAGCCATAGATTACAGACAAGAAGTTACATTGAACTGGAATGATATTCAGACAAATTCTGTTGATGGACAATCTTATAGTGTGTTGAGTTTTGATGATGCTATTTATCATAGTTTTAATGGTCTGCCATATTTCTACTATACAAGTAATATTCATTCATCAGATGTTTCTGTGTCCGGTGATTTGATTGATGTCAGAATTGTAGAAGCATCAGCAGAGGAAGCGGAATTATTAATTAATATGGCATTTGCCAATGAGGAATTTATTGTTACTTCACGGGTGAGCAGTCTCCGAAAGCAGCCGGTTGTTGTATCAGAAATATTACCAATAAGGCTTAATAAAGAAACAGGAATCTATGAGAAACTTGTTGAGGGTACTATTGTTAGTTATGTTACAGATAAAGTTGTTGAATCGGGAAGTAAAGGCTATGCTAGCACAAGTGTGCTTGCTTCCGGTAATTGGCATAAGATAAAATTGAATGAAAGCGGTATTTATAAGATAACATATGCAGATTTGGAGGTTATGGGTTTTGATCTTGGAACCTCACCTGCTAACTTTGCTCTTTATGGCAATGGAGGAGCTTTACTTCCTGAAAAGAATGATGACTTCCGTTATGATGATCTGGAGGAAAATCCGGTTGTTATTGTTGGAGGCGATGATGGCTCATGGAATAATGGCGATTATGTCCTTTTTTATGGTGAAGGACCTGTAACCTGGAGTTATAATGCAATTGAAAACAGATATTACCATCATACTAATTACTACCGTGATTACACCTACTACCTTATCACTGTTAAAAGTACTGCTGGTAAAAGGATCTCTAATCAGACAGCACCTTCATCTCCTGCTAATATGGAAGTCTCTGATTTTACTGATTACATAGTACATGAATTAACAGAGGTTAATATTGCTGGTGTAGGGCGTACCTGGTATGGGGAAACATTTGATTATGATCTTGATTATTACTATGATTTTGACTTTCCTAATATTATCAAGCAGGAGGGAAGCGCTTCATTTAATCTTGTTGTTGCTGCAAAGTCATATGCGTATAACGCTTTTCGTTTTTCAGCTAATGATAACCTGCTTGCTTCATTGAGCGTGCCTGTGCTTTCTCCGACGGGAAGGTATGAGTATGGTAAGTCTGCTTCCAGATCTGATGATTTTACTCCTGATGATGATCAGCTTGTTGTACATATTGAATACGTGAGATCATCAAGTACTTCTGTAGGGTATCTTGATTATTTCGAGATTAATGCTCAGCGTGAGCTTATCTTCGATGGTGATCAGATGATGTTCAGGAAGTATATTGATGATAATAATGCTATAATTAAGTATGATCTGTCAAATGTTAATGACAATACCATTGTATGGGATATTACAACTCCGGTTGCTCCAGAAAAAGTTGTTACTCAACAATCAGGAAGTAGTTTGAGTTTTAAGGCTGATAATAATAAACATCGTGAGTATATTGCATATAATAATAATGGTGACTTTTTATCTGTTGAATATGTTGGTGAAGTTGCTAATCAGGATCTGCATGGA
The DNA here is from genome assembly GCA_963676635.1 of Bacteroidales bacterium. Lineage (GTDB taxonomy): Bacteria > Bacteroidota > Bacteroidia > Bacteroidales > F082. The sequence goes on along the minus strand of OY781105.1, from coordinate 1,373,414 downwards.
TACCGGAATATCGACTATCTTATTGTAACTTACCCTGATTTTATTGATCAGGCAAATGAGCTTGCTGACTTCCATAGAACTAACAGCGATCTCAGTGTTCTTGTTGCTACTACTGATCAGATTTATAATGAGTTCTCATCTGGAGGGCAGGATATTACTGCTATTCGCGACTTTGCTAAGATGCTTTATGATGATAGCGATTCTGGTAGTGAGTTAAGATACTTGTTGTTATTTGGTGATGCCTCTTATGATTATAAAGATATACTTTCTGATAATACAAATTTTGTTCCTTGTTGGGAGTCGGTAAACTCACTTAATATTGTTTTATCAATTGCTACGGATGATTATTATGGGTTTCTTGATGATGGTGAGGGTGTTGATGGCAGTGAAGTTTTTGACTTAGTCGATATTGGAATAGGAAGATTTGTTGTTTCTACTGTTGATGAGGCTCAATCGGCAGTGAACAAAACAAAAGATTACAAGGTTAACACAATGAAGAATATGGGTCCCTGGCGTAATATTGTCACATTTATTGCTGATGATGGTGATAACAACAGGCATATTTCTGATGCAGAGTATTTGGCTGAAATCTTTGATACTTCCAATTTGGTTTATAATGTTAGCAAAATATATACTGATGCTTATGAACAGATTAGTACACCCAGCGGACAACGTGCTCCATCAGTAAACAAAGCGATTAATGACAGAATTGAAAAAGGAACCCTGATCTTTAATTATTCAGGACATGGTGGTGAGATAGGGCTGGGACATGAACAAATTGTACAAATACAGGATATTAATTCATGGACAAATTATGATATGTTGTCTGTTTTTATTACGGCTACATGTGAATTTACAAGATATGATGATCCTACACGTGTTAGCGCTGGTGAATATGTTTTCCTGAATCAGAATGGCGGGGGTATTGCTCTCTTTACAACAACCAGAGCTACTTATGCATCAGCAAACCTGGCTTTAAACAGATCTATCTATGTTAATAATATGTTCTTAAAAATAGATGGTAAATATCCTGCATTTGGTGATATTATAAGAAGATCCAAGAAGTATGGTACCGATAATGACAAGAAGTTTATCCTTGTAGGTGACCCCGCTTGCCAAATGGTTTATCCTGATTATAATGCAGAAACGGTAAAGATTAATTCTAATGTTGTTATGCCCAACATGAGCGATACTATTAAAGCTCTTCAGCTTGTAAGTATTGAGGGTATAACCACGGACAGGCAAGGTGCAAAGCTTGATAATTATAACGGTCAGCTATATATATCTGTATATGATAAAAAGTCCAAGATTGAAACTTATGGCGATGAAAGTTCTTCATATTCTTTTTATGTGAGAAACAATATTCTGTTTAATGGTCGTGCTTCAATAATTAACGGGGAATTTGAATTTGAATTTATGGTGCCCCGTGATATTGCCTACAAGTATGGTTTTGGTAAAATAAGCTATTACTTCGATGATCAGGAAATTGAGGATGTTCACTATGATGGTAATGGATATTATGATAATATTATTGTAGGTGGGTTTGATACTACGGCAATTGTTGATGATCAAGGTCCGGAAATCAGACTCTTTATGAATGACACTTCTTTTATTAGTGGTGAAATTGTTAACCAGAATCCTAATCTATTGGCTTTTATCAGCGATTCAAGTGGTATAAACACAACTGGTATCGGGATAGGACATGATATTGTTTCAGTTATTAATGAAGATAAAGAAATGACTTATGTCCTGAATGATTACTATGAGGCCAGCGAGAATAAATATAATCAGGGTAAAGTAGTTTATCCGTTTAGTAGTCTTCCTGCAGGAAAGCATACGTTGAGTCTTAAAGTATGGGATGTGTATAATAACTCCTCTACAGCATATATTGATTTTGAAGTAGTGGAATCTGATAAGGTTATTATCAGTAAGCTGATGAACTATCCTAATCCTTTTATGAATGAGACAAATTTTGTGTTTACTCATAATCAGAAAGGAAGAGAGGTTGAGGTTATATTTGAAATATTTAGTACTGACGGTCGTAAGGTTAAATCCATGAAAACAGTTGTAACGCCTGATGCTTCTCAGTCAGAGCCCGTTGTATGGAATGGTGATACTGATGATGGTGGTAAAATAGCTCCGGGCTTTTATATCTTTAGAGCTATTGTTAAAAACGAACAAGGTGCAACAGGCACTGATAGCTCAAAACTAATTTATGTCAGATAACCTGCCAACTTTTGTTATCTGTAAATTGTCGTAACAATATGAATAAAATTTTACTAATTATATCTCTATTCTTTTTGTCAATTGGCATTACTGCCCAGGTGCATAAGGAAATCAATATTAACTACCGTTACGAAAATGTAAGTAAAGGAAATGGTGAAAATCTTGTATTCTTTACATTTGATGATGCATTGCGTCGTGCTCCTTTTGGCGCTCTGCCAGTTTATCTTACGAAAGTTGAACTGCCAAACATATATTTTGGTGCTGACGTTGAAATAATAGCGAAAAAAGCTGATACTATATCTTTTGATAGTTTTCAGTCAATTATTAATAATGATCTTGTTACCAGTCAATTTGAGACTGAAATATCATATGATGGTAGCTATGCTGATATCTATATCCTTCCAATTAAAAGGATGACAGAATCAGGTGATATTGTTGCTTTAACAGAATTTACTTTGCAGATAGATTTTGTTCCTGTTAAGGTCGATAAAGAACAGGATATCTCTAAGCGTTATTATGCTGATGAGTCTGTTTTGCATAATGGAACTTGGGTGAAAATGGGTGTTGTTAATGGTGGTGTTTATAAAATTACTTATGATGATATCCAGGATATGGGCATTGACCCTTCTTCTATAAATACAGCTAATATTGGGGTTTTTGGTAATTATAGTGGGCTATTGCCTGAGCGAAATACTACTTTTCGCTTTGATGACTTACAGGAGAATTCTGTCTTGATTAATGATGGTGAGGATGGAAAGTTTAATAATGGTGATTATATTCTGTTTTATGCTCAGGATCCTACAATTTGGAATTATAGTCCTTTTACATCAAGGTTTTACCATACAACCAATATTTATAGTGATACTGTTTACTATTTCTTCACTCCCGATCAGGGAACAGCCAAGCAGTTAGCTTATGTTGATGGAACAAGCTACAGCCCTACGCAATTCTGCTCTGACTACACTAAATTTGATGTTCACGACAGAGAGCTTGTTAATTTAATGTCATCAGGGAAATCATGGTATGGCGAAAAGTTTTCTGGTGATTCATTAACAAGGGAGTTTACTTTTGATATTCCTTCATTGAGTGATAAGGAACCTGTTTATTTAAATGTTGATCTTGCCGGACGATCCTTTCAGGACTCCTATTATAATATATATGTAAATGATCAGCTAATTACAGACTCAACAAAAATCAGGTTGATAACTGCCAGTATGGGTATTTATGCCAGGGAATCAAGTTCACAGATTACTTGTTATCCTGATAATGATAAGGTTGTGGTAAGAATTGAATACTACTCTAGTGATGAGAGTGCAGTTGCCTGGCTCGATTATATAGAACTAAATGCGCTTTGTAATCTTACTTTCAATGGTGAGCAAATGATATTCTGTAATCCGCATTATGCTGCTTCAGGAAATATTACAGAATTTTCTGTTAATGAAACTAGTTCGAATGACATGGTGTGGGAGATTACTGATATTCATAATCCCAGAATTGTAAAAACTTCCTTTAACAACAACGTAACATCTTTTAGTCTGCCTACTGATTCTTTGCTGACTTTTATTATGCATAATGATGGTGATTACATGACTCCTGTTAGCTATGAATCTGTTGCCAATCAGAATTTGCATGCTGTTACTGATGTTAATTTGGTAATAGTGCGACCTGAGATTTTTGCTGAACAGGCTGAACGTCTGGCTGATCTTCATCGTGAATATGATGACCTTTCAGTGGTTACTGTAAGTCCTGAACAAATTTACAATGAGTTTAGCTCTGGCTCACAGGATGTAAGTGCTATACGCGATTTCATGAAAATGCTGTATGACGAAAATGCGTTTAATGGCCAAAGAGCATATCTGATGATGTTTGGAGATGCATCATTTGATTATAAGCACAGAATACATGAAAATACTAATCTTGTACCAACATTTGAGTCTATTGAGTCTTTATGGGAAACAAGTTCTTTCGTGACTGATGATTATTTCGGACTGCTGGAGGATAATGAAGGTTATAATGCTGAAGGTGATGTTGATATAGGTATCGGACGTTTCCCTGTTTCAACTGTTGAGCAGGCTACTACATCTGTTGATAAGGTTATGCAATATGTTGCAAAAAGCCAGAGTGTTATGCGTGAATGGAGACGTAGTATATGTTTCGTTGCTGATGATATGAATAATAATTTGCATATTGATCAGGCAGAGGGATTGGTGTCTATAGCTGATACATTGTCTCCGGGAATTGCAATTAATAAAATATATATCGATGCGTATAAGAAGGTTAAAGTCCCGGGAGGCTATCGTTATCCTGAAGTGAATACAAAGATTGATGAAACAATTGATGATGGGCTCTTGATACTTAACTATACCGGGCATGGAGGATTGATAGGTTGGGCTGATGAACATATTCTGGATGTTCCTATGATTGATTCCTATAAGAATATTGATAATATGCCTCTGATAATTACAGCGACATGTGAGTTTAGCCGTTTTGATGATCCTGAGCTTACATCTGCCGGTGAGTATTTTTTCCTTAATGAAAATGGTGGTGCTATTGCATTGCTTACTACAACAAGACTGGCTTATGCTCATGCCAATTATATTGTTAACAGGCGTATCTATAGTAATCTTCTGGAATGTGAGGATGGTGAAGTTCCTCGTTTGGGGGATCTTGTCAGATTATCTAAAATTCCATCCAATGAGAATTACCTGAATTTTGTATTGCTGGGTGATCCTGCAATGACTTTGGCTTATCCTAAGTATAATGTTATCACACGTATTGATACATCAACAAATGTTAATGATACTGTGCAGGCTTTGACTCTGGTTAAAGTAAATGGTAATATAGTAGATCAAAATGGTGATATTGCTGAGGATTTCAATGGTATTCTTTACCCAGAGGTTCTTGACAAAGCCAGTACATATACTACTCTTGGTAATGATCCTGAAAGTTATCCGGTAGACTTCAAATTGTTTGATAAATCTTTGTTTGATGGTAAAGTTTCGGTTAATGATGGAGCTTTTTCATTTGAGTTTATGGTGCCAAAGGAAATTGCCTATAGCTATGGATTTGGTAAAATTGGGTACTATGCCCTTGATACTATTAATTATATTGATGCCTGGGGAGCTTACGGGGAACTGTTTGTAGGTGGACTAAACAGTGATGCTGTTGTTGATGAAAATGGCCCTGATATAGATTTGTATCTTAATGATAACAACTTTGTTTCAGGAGATGTTGTAATCAGCAATAGCGTAATGTTTGCTATGATATCTGACGAAAGTGGTGTTAATCATACAGGGGCAGGAATAGGAAGGGATATAGTAATGATAATGGATAAGAATTCAGCAAATCCATATATTCTTAATGGTTATTATGAATCTGATATTGATTCTTATCAATCCGGAAAGATAATATACCCTGTTTCCAATCTTAAAGAAGGATACCACACTCTTACATTGAAGGCATGGGATATTCAGAATAACTCGAGTGAGAAAACTATTGAGTTTGTTGTTGATGATGACGCAAGTATTAAGATGTTTGACGTTAAAGCAAAACCTAATCCGTTTATCGATAATACTGTTTTTACTTTTAGACATAATAAGGGCGGGTCTCATTTCCAGACTACCATTCGTATTTTTGATTCCGAAGGAAACTATATTACAGAGATATCTACAGGGGAGGAGTACGTTGACTCAGGCTCTGTTTTCTGGGATGGAATGAATGCCAATGGTAGTGTTGTTGCGCCGGGGTTATATGTGTATACTATTGAGGTAACAGATAACTTTGGCAATACTTCTGTTCAACAACAAAAAATATTTAAAATAAACAGATAACAAATATTGTTTTTTTACGTTTGAATTTAACTTGCAATAAATATCTTTGTGTGTAAGCCAATTTGAATGAACTTTATAATATATGTTAAATAATTTCGTTAGGTTTGCAGACATTTTTTTATAAATCATAGTTTATAGATGAAACAGAAAATTGTATTACTTGCTATAGCCATTTTACTTGGATTTGGTTCAATGGCACAGACAATTACCAAGAATGGACAGGAAATCAATACAATTACTACTGCCGTTCCTTTGCTTAATATAGGACCGGATGCTCGTGCAGGTGGTATGGGTGACGGAGGTGTTGCTTCAAGTCCTGATGCTAACTCAATGCATTGGAACCCGGCTAAATATGCCAGAATTGATAATGATATGGGATTTGCTTTCTCGTATACCCCTTGGTTGAGAAATCTTGTTAATGATATTAACCTGGCTTATGTGTCGTTTTATAAGAGGATTAATAAAATGTCAACTTTTGCAGCGACTTTAAGATATTTCTCTCTGGGAGAAATTACCTTTACAGATATTAACGGACAAGATATAGGTACATATAAACCTAATGAGTTTGCAATTGATGCTACTTATTCCCGTATTCTTACAGATAAGCTGTCTTTAGCTGTTGCTGGCCGTTTTATTTATTCTGACCTTACCCAGGGACAGTTTGTATCTGGTGTTGAAACAAAACCTGGTACATCAGTAGCTGCTGATATAGCTCTTTATTGGGAAGATGATGTTGATTGGTTTCAAAGTACTGATGCTCAGTTTGCATGGGGATTGGATATCTCTAACATCGGTAGCAAAATTTCTTATTCAGGTACAAATATTGAGAAAGAATTTATTCCCACAAATCTGCGTTTTGGACCAAGATTGACTCTTGACCTTGATGATTATAATACATTGACTTTCCAGCTTGATGTTAACAAACTGCTTGTTCCTACACCTCCTATATACTATCCTGATTCAATAAATCCTGACGGATCTTATGTGATTGAAAAAGGAATGGATCCTGATGTTGGTGTGATTCAAGGTATGATACAGTCGTGGTATGATGCTCCCGGTGGCTTCTCTGAAGAACTGCGTGAGTTTAGCTTTGCCCTTGGTGCAGAGTATTGGTATACTGATGTGCTTGCTCTTCGTGGTGGATTCTTTTATGAAGATCTTACAAAAGGAGATCGTAAATATGCTACTCTCGGTGTTGGACTAAGATATAATGTATTCGGGCTGGACTTTTCATATCTTATCCCGGTTACTTCTGAACAAAACCCTCTTCAAAATACATTGAGGTTTACACTTCTGTTCGATATTGGTAAAGAAAATAAAGAAACTGTTCCTACAGAATAATGTCGTTTCCTGATTTTAGAATCGGAATTGGTTACGACGTACATCAATTAGTAAAAGATCAAAAACTTATTATCGGGGGTGTTGAATTTCAACACCCCTTTGGTTTATCCGGTTATTCCGATGCTGATGTTCTGATTCATGCTGTTGCTGATGCTATTCTCGGAGCTTTGGCTGAAGGTGATATTGGTAAACACTTCCCAACGGGTAATCCTAAATATAAGGATATGCCCGGAAAGGAATTGCTTTCTCACGTGTATAACATTCTTAATGAAAAAGGCTATCAAATACAAAATGTTGACTCAACTGTTATAATGCAGTTGCCAAAGATTAGTGAATATATCACTGAAATGAGGAATAATATTAGTGATGTACTCAATACCGATATTGCTAATGTTTCTGTTAAAGCCACTACTACCGACAAACTGGGATTTGCCGGTCGTGAAGAGGGGATCGCCGCTGAAGCTGTTGTGATGATTTGTAAAGTTGTGTAAGTGGTTTGTTTTACTCTGCTTATCATGCACTAGCAGTATAAGTTTTGTTTTTTGAATTAGCACCCAAAACTACTTATCCTTCTTCCTGAAGTATTAATGTCTTAATTATATAGTAAACAGTATGCGAAATTGACGTTTTGGTGATTGGTTGGTTACACTTGAGAAAACACTTCTTTTCACTTGAGAAAACACTTCTTTTCACTTGAGAAAACACCTCTTTACACTTGATTAATTACAATCCTGATGCGCATCAAAAACAATCCTGATGCGCATGAGAAACGATCCTGATGCGCATCAGAATGTTGACGGCACAGCAGGGAATGGGTGACGACACAGCAGGGAATGGGTGATGGTACAGCATGAAAAGGGTGATGTGTTAATTATGCTACTTAGTGCTGTAAAATAAAAAATGCAGTACAAAATGACTTAAACGAATTGATACAAAGATTTTAATGTTGTGTTGGTGGGAAATGATATCAACACTTTTTTAAGCACTTACAGCATGCTATTCTTATTATATCACGAGTCGTGGGGCCCGTGAAATGTGTTATTTGTGAAGTCTTGATTTTTTTGATTAAATTCATCTCAAACCTTCAACTTTTCAACTTTCCTCTACCTAACCAACATAATAGTCCCGCTAGTCCCGGTATTACCATCACCATTGTCGGTACCTCTCCAGTGACTACCATCTTCAAATACTGCCTCAATTCTCCAGACATAGCTACCCGTTGGCAGTGGCTCTCCTTCGTAGGTGCCATCCCATCCTTCGGAAGGTACTCCGTCGATAAGCTCTGTTGTCTCGAATACAAGGTTGCCCCATGCGCTGTAAACTTCCAGCTTGTAGCTACTGAGATTAATACCCACTGGCTTGAATGTCTGCAAGTCGGTAATCGGTGATGAAGGTACAAAGGTATTTGGCACAAACAGGTTGGTGAACAACAGATCATAAACCTGGTATGTAGTATCCGGACAACCTTGCTGGTTCCAGCTTACAAGCATTACTGTATAATTACCATCTTCTTCGTATTGGAAGATAGGGTTGATATCGTTGGATGTCCATATACCCTGGTTGTAATCGAAGTCCCATTCGTAGTCAACCGGATTATTAGTACTTAAGTTATCAAAGTAAACCTGTCCCTGGCGATTAGTGTCGATCATCACAAATTCAGAGATTGGTTTAGGCATTATCTCAACAGTTGTGGTAGCTGTATCCATACACAGATGTTCATCGGTGATAATCATCTCTACTGTGTACATCCCTGCACTGTCGTAAATATATTGTGGTGCCTGGATAATGGCTGTGTCAGCTGGTGCTTTGAGTGTGTCGCCAAAGTTCCAGAACCAGCTTGCTATTACAGCACTGTCGGCTATGGATGTTTCTTCAAACTGTGTATAGTAGCTCATACATGTGTTCTGGTATGTGAACTGTGCCTCTGGCAGCTTGTAGATGGTTATGGTGTCTTTTGTTGAATCGGCGCATATAAACTTGTTTTGCACAAACAGACTAACAGGGTAACTCTCAAATGTCGGATATACATACTTTGGATCCTGAACATTGGATGTGTCTGCCTCTGTTGTTGGATCACCAAAGTTCCACAGTCGGTATGTGGTAGGTTCACCAAAGATAGTGCTGTTATCACTAACGTATGTTGTATCTCTTTGACAGTTGTTTTCAAGACCAATCATTGGTAGCGGGGTAGGATGTACCTCGAACTCTACCATGGTTGTTGTGGTGTAGCTGTTGGTGTCAATACCAGCTGTAATGGTCAGACTTAGTTCATATGTGCCTGCGTCAGCATAGGTATGCCATACAGTATCGGTGAACACATCATATGTTTCTGTAGTGCCATCACCGAAGTCCCACAGCCATGTACCTATCATACCGTTATTGCTAACAAGGAATGATGTGTCAACAAAGAACAATTCATTTCTTGCACATACCGGTTCATCAGGTACTTTGAACCCTGCTGTTATACATGGTGCTACATATACTTCCTGAACAACTGTGTCAATACACCCATTGTAGTTGGTTACAATAAGCTGCACAAGGTAGGTTGAGTCATTAGGACCATACAGGTGTGTAGGGTTCCAAATACTATCCGTATTGTTTGTGGAAGTAGTATCACCAAAGTCCCAGTACCAGCTTTCAATAAACTCACCACCACTGTATGTCACTCCTTCAAAGTAAGTAGGTATCTCACAGCCACCGATGGTATTGGTAAAGCTTGCCACAGGCAGTGAATCGATTGTTATCTCTGATGTATATATAGCCTGGCAGTCGTTGGTATCTGTTGCTATCAATTCAACGAGATAGATACCCGGTGCTGGGAATGTATGACTAATAGTATCATGGTATGTGAGCTCAGTCTGGCTGCCATCATGGAAGTTCCACAGGTAGCTTGCTACTGAATCATTTTCCGGACCATAGAATGCCTGGAACTCTGTTGGCTGTCCCAAGCATACATCTGTTGCTTCAAAGGATGTCTCTATTGCTCCGAATACACATACTTCCATTGTATCGGTGGCACTACAGCCGTTGTTATTAAAGGCTGTAAGTGTTACCTGATAGCAGGTGTCTGTTATCTCGTAGATATAACTTGGATCAACTTCGTCAGAGTAGTAACCATCATCCAGATGCCATTCGTAGCCGGTAATCGGACTATTATCACTTCCCATTACACTTTCGTTAAAGAAGTTCACTTGTCCCGGTGGGTCACATGCCTGTGCGAAGTTAAATGCTGGTACTGGTACGTCGAATACCTGTACCGGCAATGTTATTGAGTCACTACAGCCTGAGTTATCCCAGACAATAAGTGTTACGTAATAAGTATCATTTGTTGTATAAGTATGTACAGGATCGGTTTCATCGGATGTGTTACCATCGCCGAAGTCCCAGCTCCAGTTGTTGATATATCCATTATTGGTATAGCTAAAATCAGTGAATGATGTGCTGTCTCCCAAACATGCATTATCATAGCTGAATAGCGCTTCTGGTGCGTAGTTAACATGTACCTCCTGAGAGGTTGAGTTCTCACAGCCACTTACATCTGTTACTGTAAGCGTAACGGTGTATGTCCCTGCCTGCTGATATCCATAGCCTGGGTTTTGTTCGATGGATGTGCCTCCATCGCCAAACTGCCAATACCATGTGGCTATCTCTGAGTTGGAGATCCCTGTGAACTGTGCAAGACTACCCAAACAAATGGTGTCACTTTCAATGGTGAAGTCCACATCCGGTAGTGCTGTGATTACTATCTCATGCTCTACTGTATCTGTACAGCCCATAGTATTATGTATTATCAGTGTGACAGTAAATGTGCTGTCGGTGCTGAACACATGTGTTGGATTTGGCAGGTTGGATGTATTGTTGGTACCTGAAGCAGGATCACCAAAATACCATTCCCACTGGCCTATATCCGGACCACCATTGGTTGAACTGATATCTGTAAACTGTACGGGCTCGTTTAAGCATCCGGCATTCCAGTTGAAATCAGCTATAGGTGATGATACTATCACTACCTGTTTTGTGACATCATTCTCACAACCTTCTGCGTCTGTTACTGTAAGCACTACATCAAAGGTGCCTTCATTGGCATACATATGTTCAACATTAGGATTGTCGGGAGCGTTGATGGTTATTTCATTACCATCGCCGAAGTCCCATACCCATGTCTCGATAAGACCATTTGGTGAACTGCTTAGATTAGAGAAATAAACTGTATCATTAAGACATGATGGTCCTGTATGCGCAAAGTTAGCCGTAGGCAATGGATTAATATTCACGCTGTGTGTAACTGATGCAAAACATCCGTCGGTTGTTTCAATGCTAAGTATCACATCGAATGTACCTGCTACCTCGTAAGTATGTGTTGGGTTTTGCAGGTTGGATGTACCTCCGTCGCCAAAGCTCCATGACCATGTAGCTACTTCGCCAACATTAGTAACAGACTCATCAACGGTAAACTGTGTCTCTTCTGTTAAGCAGTTGGCTTCCCATGTGAAGTCTACTTCCGGCTCTTCAGATACCGTTACGGTATGTGATACAGTATCCTCGCAGCCGTTGATATTTGCTACCATAAGCAGTACTGTATAGTCGCCCGGTGCTGAGAACAGGTGTACAGGGTTCTGCAATGTTGAAGTATTAGAAGCTCCTGATCCGGGATCACCAAAGTCCCACAGCCATGTTACTATCTCACCACCGCCGTTAACAGTACTCTCGTCGGTAAAGCTAACCGGACCACTGGCACAGCCTGAGTTATAATCAAAGAGAGCTATTGGTCCCGGCTCTGTGGTTACCGTGTGTGTTGAACTGTTGGAGCAGCTATCGGAATTAGTTACAGTAAGCGTTACCGTATAGGTGCTGGTGCCTGAATATATATGTGTTACATTTGGATCACCACCGAAATAGACAGTAGTATCAGATCCATCGCCAAACTCCCAGAACCATTCTGTTATATATCCAGTTTGTGTTGTACTATGATCGAAGAATTCAACAGGGTTGTTTGCGCACACCTGCGTGCCTATATTAAATAAGGAGTTAGGCAGTGGGTTAACAGTAAGTTGTTTTATCACTGTATTTGTTGCCCCCATTGTATCCACAATGCTACAGCTTACATTATAAGTGCCAGAAGCAGCATAGGTGTGGATAGGTTCCATATCAGAACTTGTGCTACCATCACCGAAATCCCAGTCCCAGGAGGTTACTGCTCCAATATCTGTTGGCGGATCAAGGATAGTAAACTGTATTTGTTCACCCAAACAAGCATAGCTCCATTCGTAATCGAGATCAGGGATGTTCACTACCGTTACAAGGTGAGTAACTGTATTCTCACAGCCTTCAATATCTGTAACAGTCAGCTCTACATTGAATGTTCCTACTGTTGGGAATACGTGAGCAGGATTTTGATCTGTTGATGTAGTACCATCATGGAAATCCCAGTTCCAGTCGGTAATAGTATTACCAGAATTGCCATAGAAGTTGGTTGTATTGCCAAGCATAGTAGGCTCAGGATCCCATGTGAAGAACACTGATGGTAATCCTGGTGTGTATATTGTCTGGTATGTTGTATCAGAGCAACTGTACCCTGAGCTGTCGGCTGTCACCACAAACATCACATCGTAAGTGCTAATGCCAGTTGTATAGCTGTGAACAGGGTTTTGTAAGTCTGATGTGAATCCATCGCCGAAGTCCCAGAAGAACTCAGTGGCAAAGTATCCTGTTGGTATATCACTGTCATCGAAGAATGCCACGGCAGTACAGCTTTGGTTTGCATAGCTGAAGTCTGCTGTTGGTCCGGGTAGTACCATAATAACATCAGACGCTGTTGAAGAACAGCCTGTGGAATCAGTTACTGTTAAGGTTACAGTGTATGTGTTGCCAGAAGGATAGTAGTGAACAGGGTTTTGTAAATACGATATACCACCATCGCCAAACTCCCAGTACCACTCATCCACATTGGCAGAGCCAGTGGCATTGAAGTACACAGGACCTCCTTTACATATTACGCTATCGCTCATGGTAAAGCTGACTGCAGGAGCAGGTTTGACAATAAGCACTTCTGTAGCGCTGTTAGTACACTGGTTTGTATCTATAATGTTAAGAGTAACATTAAAAGTATCTGCGGTTGCATATAAATGCGAAGTAATAGAGTCGTTACTAAAGTTACCATCGCCGAAGTCCCAGTGCCATGTTTCGATTGGGAATCCTGAATGCCCGGAGAAATAAGTAGTATCACCGAAGCAAGTAGGACTGGGATCAATATACGGGAATATATCAGGCAATGAAGGCACTGTTACCGGCAGTGTGATAGAGTCTGTACAGATAAATCCAAGACTATCTGCTGCTACCACCAGGTTAACCATAAATACCTCACCACCAGGAATAGTATTGGAAGGATACCTGTGTGATGGGTTTTGCAGTGTGTCGGTAGTACCATCGCCAAAGTCCCAGTACCATTCAACAAGATTATATCCCGGTGAGCAAGTACTCAAATCAGTAAACTGGATGCTGTCGCATATGGCAGGGGTGTAAGTAAAGTCAGCCACAGGCGGCTCTGCTATTACTATCAGCTCTGTGTACGTATTTGTACAGCCATGATCATCGGTAACAGTAAGAGTGGCGTACATATTACCCCATGTTGTGTATGTATGAGCAACAGTTTGTCCGGAACCTGTGTCACCATCGCCGAAGTCCCATTCCCATGAGAGGATATTGGAGTTGGAGGCTCCTGTAAATGAAATTGCGCTTCCAACACATGCATTAGTAAATGATGTTATATATGAGACATCTGGTAAAGCGAAAACCCTGACGTTGTGCACAGTTGAGTCATAGCAACCATTGATATCAGTGTATGAAAATATGATTTCATATATGCCCGGTGAAGAATAAGTATGTTGAGGCAATATTTGTGATGATGTATTACCGTCGCCAAAATCCCACTGCCAACCTGATAAGTCAGCTGAGCCGATTGTATCAAATATACATGTTTCTCCAAAGCATATTGAATCACCTGTTGAAATACTATATGCCATATCTATTTTCGGGCGTACAGTAAAATTAGTGACTATAACACTATCACATCCATAATATGCTGTGTGTAGTGTATCATAAAATACACCTGAGTTATATCTCCATGCTCCTTCTAAATATGCAGAATCATAATGGCAAACGGTAATGTCAACAGGCATTTCATAGGTTGGGTGGATTGTAAGAATCATATCATCAATGGAGTCGCAGTTAATGATATTTGCTGCAACCATTGTTAAGGTTACGTCTCCTAACTCTCCCGGACCGGGAAAATAGATTGGCCGCATTATCGTGGGGTCATTGAAATAACCAGTACCGCTTGTTGACCAATTAATATATGCGTAATGTGTTGCAAAGGCTGAATCCTGCGAAGTGTTGAAATCAAAATATTCACCTTCGCAGATATATTCGTCAGACCCCGCCTGTGCATAAGCACCGGGAATAACAACTAAATGCGTGTATGATGTATCATTTTCACAAGGCAGAAGTCCATAACCAACCATCATCATTGTTAGTGTATCGTTTTGAGTTACCCCTTCTGATGGATCAGGGAAGTATGTTGGAGCAACCTGAGCAGGATTATCAAAGTAACCGACCCCATCAGTAAACCAATAAACAGATGTATAGTTTGAAGCTGTGGGTGTATCATAACTTTCCGAGAAATCGTAATAAACATCCTGACAAGTAGCTGTATCCTGACCTGCATAAACATTACAAGTAGCATTAATAATCAGTTGTTGAACAGATTGCTCTGAACATACGTTGAGGATTACATTTATGGTGTCTGCGGTAGTATATGTATGACTCACGTCAATACCTGTAGCTGTTGCACCATCGCCAAACTGCCAGTCCCACGGAGTGAATGTAATCCTGTCACCTGTCCCGGTAAAATCAACATTGTAATTCTGGCATGTTGGAGATTGTGTTATGTCAAAGCCAATATTTACATCCATTACATAGCGGGTGTTAATGGTTGTGTCAACACATCCGTTGTTGTTAGTGTAAATGGATAGTACAGACATATCGCCCTGTTGTGAATAAGTATGAGATGTATTTTGCCCTGACCCTGTCTGTCCGTCACCAAACTGCCATTGCCAGTTATCAATATCTCCTGTAATATCTATTGCATTGAAAGCAACAGATTCTCCCATGCAGGATGTATCGTTGGGCGAGATTGTGAATGTACTTTGGGGAAGAGAATTTACATGGATGGTTACCTGGGTTGATGATTCACAGTTGTTATTGTTTAAGGCAGACATAGTCACGATGTAATCGCCCGGGGTATCATAATAATGATCAAGACTTTGCCCTGTACCTGTCTGTCCGTCGCCAAATTCCCAGTCCCACGATGTGATTGTCGTTCCTGCTATATCACTTCCCGAAAAGGTAACCGTTGTTTCAGCGCAAATTATATTGCCGGGTGTAATATTAATAACAGGTTCCGGTAAGGGATTTATCTCAATTACTTGCGACAGAGAGTCGATGCATCCGGAGGTGTTTGTTGCTGTTAATTTTGTATTAAAATATCCTGATGAAGAATAGCTATGTGTTGGATTTTGGGTTGTTGATGTTGCACCATCACCAAAATTCCAGTTATAACCAGAGATTGTTCCAGTAGTAAGATTGCTGAAGCTAATTATCTCGCTTACACAGATGGAGTTATCAGGAGAATAAGTAAAGTCTACCAAAGGAAGTTCATTAATAGTAATGTTGATAGTAGTATCATCACTACATCCATTGGAATTGACAACTGTAAGATTAACGGGATAAGTCCCGGCATTCAGGTAAATATTACTAGTTGACGGTCCGGTTGAGGAGGTATTCCCATCACCGAAGTCCCAAAGCCAGGAGTTGATTGTAGTAGTACTGTTATCATTGAATACTATTGTATTTTCCTGGCAAAGAGTTGAACCAGGTGTGTTAAAATCAGCGACAGGTCGTTCGTTGATAGTAAGAGTCATTGATGCTGTGTCATTGGGACAGCCACCTGTGCTGTAAGCTATTAAAGAAAGGGTTATATTACCTGTTTCATCTTCTGCCGGATAATAAATGGGTTTTAAAATGTTGGGGTCGCTAAAATACCCGCTACCACCAATCCAGTGAACACCATTGTTGTTACTTGCATTTGGTTGTTGTGAACAATCGTTAAAATCAAAACTTTCATCTTCGCAAATTGCTTCATTTGAACCTGCATATGCGAAGGCTGCCGGAATAAAATCGACGACAATATCATCATAGGAGTTACAATGTTCGTATGATGCCAGCACATCGTAAGTTCCGGAAGATGAAACAGTGATAGACTGTGATGTTTGCCCGGTGTTCCACGCATAGAAATTAAATCCGGTACCTGCATCAAGTGTTAAGGGGTCACCGGAACAGAGAGTTGTGTCATTACCCAGATAAACGGTATTCCTGAAAAAGGAGATATTAACAGTATCGCCTCCAGAGCAGCCAGCAGCATCAGTAACATATACCCAGTAAGTGCCATTCTCGTAAACCGTAATAGTTGAATCAGTACTGCCATTCTGCCAAAGGTATGAATCAAAAGAGTTGCCGGCATGAAGAGTAACGGAGGGAATATTACAGTAGAGGGAGTCGGGGCCGAGGTTGACACTGATATCTCCATAAACAGTAACATTTAATGAATCAAGAGTGTCATTACAATTACCCGATGTTAGATATATTGTTGCTGATTGTCCGTTAAAATTAACATAAATAGTTGTATCATTAACATTATTTACAATTGTAGCAGGTGGTGTTACATACCAATCAAAGTTAGCTATTTCATTAATATTGACTGTATATTTTACATATGATGATTGCCCGCAGCCGACAGTATCGTTTCCAGAAATAGTTACGGGAGAGAAGCAAATATTTGTTTCATCGATAGGGTAAGTAGCTTCGCTAAAGGTTATTCCCTGATTTGTAAATGTTGTAGAACCAGTTTGGAAATTCAGGTCCTCTGATATTATGTTTATGGTTTGTTCTCCACTGTTTTGTATTGGTACATTGCAGCATGAATTACCGCTATTATCAGTTTTAATCAAGTTTATGTTAATCCCAGAACCATCATAGCTTGTAGATTCATTTACAAGTAAATATCCGTAGTCCGACTGGAAGTAATCGAAATCCGGATTAATTTCGCTGTTATCTCCACCATAAAAATTACCAAACAGAAAGTTCCCCGAATTATCAAATTCCATAAGGAAAACATCTTCATTTCCAGAATCACCCTTAGTACCTGAAACAATATAATTCCCATTATGTGATTCTTTGATTTTATATCCCAGACAATCTCCTTCAGTGCCAAGAGTAAATGATTTTGACCATGCAATTGTTCCATCATCGTTATATTTTACTATAATCATTTCTTTATCAGAAGTGGAGGGATTTATTAATTCACCAACACAGATATATTTGGAATCCGAAGATTCAATAATGTCCCAGTATTTGCTATTTGTAGTATTTCCAATTTTTTTTGACCATTGTAGTGTTCCATCAAGATTTATTTTTGCAATAAAAGCTACAGTAGTGCTTCCACTTAATGTGTAACCAACAGTATAAACTGAATTCCCATCTCCTTGAGTAGCGGATCTCGGAATATCGCTGGCAGTAGTTGAATAAATATAAATGGTTCCAATATCAAGGTTTTGATCCATTACTGTATAAAACAATTCTGATTGACCTTCTATTATATAAGACCGACTCCCTCCAAAAATAGCAAATTCTCCGGTATTTAGGGCACAAACTGCATGTAGTTCATCATCATCTGATTCTCCCCATGTTTTTTGGTTTAAAACATTACCATTTTCATCAATCTCCATAAAGTGCATATCATCAATACTAGATGATTGACCTCTCCATCCAAAAGTAAATATTGATCCATTATTAGAAAGAATAAATTTTGAGAGATCTCTATTATTAGCTCCCAGCTTCTTACTCCAAAGAATATTTCCGTCAGAATTGATTTTGTATAATAGATAATCAACATTACCATAAGTTGAGTAGTTGGTTCTTGTGAAGAGAATATGTTCATTAGAGGCAGTATGGAAAATTTTTGGATAAAGCTGATCTCCATTGGTGCCTTGAAGTTTTTGAAAAAGATTTTGACTATAAAGTAATGTATTTGAAATGATAAAAGTTACAAATAAAATTAATTGTTTGGTTTTAAAATTCATCAAAATTAGTTTGTTTGTATAAATTAAATATCACTATTGCAAGTATTAGCAATATTACAAAATTTACTTTAATCAGAAGATAAATTTTTATATTTATTGTGTGACACAAAATAGAAGTATCTTAACTTAATTGACATACTCAATATTGACATGTATTATTTAAAACAGTTTTAGTGATTCGGCATGTGATTATATAATAAATTAAAGTTTGGAGTGTAAATGTTTTTTGTATTTTTATCAAAAGTGAAGTTTTAAGGCGGAAGTTTTAATAGCACTAATTATCAATGAAATATAAACAGTGATCTTGTGCTTCTTATAACTGTTTTATTTTGCTTGGAGTAATTTGTAATCTATTTAATTGAATTATGGAGTGTATTCTTATAAATTCATCATCATTGATAAATGAAAAAGTATTTGATAGTTGGGAAGCCCATGTTTATTATACGAATGGGAGATTTGATAATCTTAGAAATAGTAGTTTGATTGAATTAGATGAAAAGGTAAAGAAAGAGATAAATTTTGATGCATTTAATAAAGTAATTTATTGGGGAGAAAAGGAGGTAAATAATCAATCAGTTAATGAAATATTGTCAATAGAAGGTTTTAATTTTTGGCAATACAATAAATTTAGAATCTACTTTCATGTTAGAAATATACTTTATGAGATTGAGTTGATTAAAAACCTGAAAGCCAAGGGATATAAATCAGTGATTTTATATTCTGATTATCAATATGAAATTCAACATCTTGTTAATGGGATCAATGTTAAGAGAGGATATTTTAAAAAGCCTAAAAAACTAAATAAATACATCACGTTAGCTAAGTACTTATTTGTTTTTATGTACAGGGCAATGTCAGATTTTTTTAAGTTGGGAGACAATATAAAGCATCTTATTGTTGATAGCTCCATATTACAGCCATGTGTAAGACATGATGGTAAAATCGACTATGATAATTATTCACTTGTTTATTTGTTTGATAGGTTAAACAAGGATTTTGCAATCTTAGATGAGTTGATTCCACCTAAATTAACAGAAAGATTCAGTATCAATGAATCTTTGAAGAGGAAAAAGAGGGATATTAAAACAATAAATACAGACTCAATTATTTTTAAAGGATTATTGTCATCTAGTATACGTAAAAAGTACAAAGAAATAAGCAAGGAAATTTTAGCCAAGCTTCGGTTATTGAATTCTTCTATGAATTCTAGCGTTGATAATCTTGTCATTGAAAGCATTTTTACTTTTTTTCCTTCTAATAAGATGTTTTTACTAAGGTACTTATCTTTTCAAAGTTTTTTTTATAAGCATAATTATTTAAGCGTTACAGCAACAGATGAAAATGGGCCTGTTTCTAGGTCTATTTTAGATGCAGCAAAGTCGTTATCAATTAAAGTTGTTGGCATTCAGCATGGTGCTATTCATAAGCTACATCCCAATTATATATTTTCTAAAAAGGAGCAGGGATGTGTTCCGGATTACACTTTTGTATGGGGAAAAAAGTGGGCCGAGTTGCTAGTAGATTTTGGCCATTATAAAATAGAGTCGCTAATAATAACAGGCCAAATCAGGACAGATATAATTCCATATTTAGCACGTAATAATAAATCTGATTTATATAATGTTGTATATGCAAGTCAGCCACAACGTGATAGCATTCTTCGTGAAAAAACTGCTATGGATATTATGAATGCAATAAAAGAGTTACCAGATTGTAAACTGGTAATTAAATTGCATCCAAAAGAAATAAATGATGAGAATTATTACAATCGACTGGCTGAAAAAGTTGGGATTGATAACATTATAATACTAAAGCAATCTGAACTTTATATTACTTTAGCACAGAGTGATATTGTTATTACAAGTTTTTCAACTGTCGGTACTGAAGCCATATATTTTAATAAGCCTTTAATTATATACGATCCGCTTCACCAGGATGTGCAAAACTATATTAAAGAAGGAGTTGCTTTAAAGGCCGTAAATTCTGATGATGTTAGAAAATATATTATTGGATATAAAGAAGGCTCACTTTTAATTGATAAGGAAAAATATAAAAAATTTATTGAGTATAATGCATTTAGAATTGATGGGCATGTTGTTGACAGGTGTCTTGAATTTTATCATTCGCTTTAAGAATGATCGTTAATTATTTTTTCAATTGCATGTTCTAAAAGGTTGTTATCTTTAAGTATCTTTTCTACAAATTCTCGAAAAACACCCTCGCCTCCTTTTTTACTTAGAATTATTTTGACCTTGTCTTTAATGTATTCAGGTGAGTTATTGGGGCATGCAGATATTTTTACTTCTTTTAATAATGGAAGGTCGTTTAAATCATCACCAATAAACGCAACTTGATCGAGATTGATTTTTAAACTTAAACATAGGCTTTTTGCTACATCTAGTTTGTTTTTTTTTCCTAAAAATGTATGTTTAATATGTAATTTCTTTGCTCTTCTGCTTACTATCTTTGTGTTCTCTCCGCTAATTATCGCAACAGGGATGTTAAGTGCTCTTAGAAGCAACACTCCAGCGCTATCACTTGTGTTAAATTTCTTTAGTTCATTACCTGTATTGTCATAATACATCCCTCCATCAGTCCATACACCATCAATATCTGTAATAACAAGTTTTATGTCCATTATTCTATCATGTTTAAGTAAATGATTTCATTCTTAGAAATATCTTCAGATGCTGTTTTGCCAATAATTTGTTCTTTATCAACCCATTTAACACCGTCACCAGGGCTAAGTAATTGAATGTTATTTCTTGTAATAATTGTACCCTTTTTAATTAAGTTCTTTGAAGCGATAGATCTTTCTAATTTTACAATATTGTCTTTAACAGAGTTGTCAATAAACATCTTTTTTTCACCTAATGATGATTCGAGATTTCTTATATCCCTAACCATTCGGAAAATTCCATCAACTCCTAAACTTCCTTTATGATCTGTTCCTCTCATATTCCTGTCCAAAGTAATGTGCTTTTCAATCACTTTTGCACCTAATGCTACTGCTGCTATTGGCACCATTATTCCTATTGAGTGGTCGGAATATCCAATAGTGAACTCGGGATATGTTTCTTGTAAAAACGTGATGGTCATTAAGTTTATATTTTTGTACTCAGAAGGATATTGCGATAGGCAATGAAGAATAGATATGTTATTATGGTATTTTGTTATAATATCAAGAGCCTTATCAAGTTCTTTAGGCCCTCCCATGCCTGTTGATAGAATAATAGGTATTTTAGTTTCAGCTAGTGCTTCAATTAAAGGAAGGTTTGTTAGATCTCTGCTCGCAACTTTAAGTTTGTCAGGAGTGAAGTGTTTTGTTATACTAAGGCAACCAGTTGCACATAATGTTTCAACAAAATCCAGACCTTTTTCTTTTGCATGTTTATAAATCTCAAAGTGCTCTTCATCTGTAAGCTCAAGATATTTTCTATGTTCACCATAAGTCTTGCCAAAAGAGTTTGGACCTGTATAAGGCTTCATCATTGCTGACTTTGATAATTCCTGATTCAGATCTCTTTTGGTAAGTTTAACAGCATCCATTTTTGCGAGAGAATCTCCGAAAAGGTCATCGATCACTGGCTCTGTAATTCTGTCAATTATTTTTTTTGCAATTTCAACAGATCCATTATGATTTTGACCAATTTCACCAATAATATATGTTTGTGTTCTTTGCATCACCTATTTACTGTTTTTAACTATTTGTTTTTTCATTATTTTTTTAATCTCAGGAGTGTTGTCAATATAGTTAATAAGTTTGTTAATATTTGTTTCGTTCGAGTCACCAACAATTTTATTAAATATTTTTTTATATAATTGAAAATCAATATCTGTGTCCATTGTCAATCGAATATCTTTTCTACTTCTTATATTTTCTGGTAAATTAATGAAGCTGCAATAGAATAGTTTCTGATTTGAGTAAATGAAATTTGTAACATGTTCCTGATAAATCTTCTCAGATGTCAAATTGCTTATTTTTTTTAATGCTTCTAATTTCACAATTTCTCCCCAAAATCCAAGGTGTGTTTTTATTGTTGGTGTACCATCAGACATTTTATAAGATAAATAATCAATTTTGTCATTAAAGAAGTCAAATAACTGCAATGTTTTTTCGATATCAAAGAAAGGGTTATCGCCACAAACCCTGACAATGTAATCAAATTCATATTGTTCAGAGCATTTAATAAATCTATTAAGAACATTTTTTTCATCACCCCTGTAAACATCTATTTTATTTTTTTTACAAATGTTCTCAATCTCATCGTCAGACTTATTTATCGTTGTTGCAACAACAACTTTTGGTGCGTTATTAATTTTTTTTAATCTGTTGAGTAAAATATCAAGTACTGAAAGATTTTTATAAAAAGGTAAAGTCATCTTTCTAGGTAATCTTGTTGATCCTGTTCGGGCTTGAATAACTATACCTTTATTGTTGTTTACCATTATTACAATTTTCAAGCAAAGGTAAGTCAATATTTTAGATTAGTTAATAAATTACTTTTAAACAATGCTTCGCTTAAAGAACAATTTATGATATTTGCATGTTTAAAAGACTCAAATTTTGGGCATAATACAAAAGCAATCAATATCAGGGACTATTTATTCCTATTTAGGTGTAGCTTTAGGCTTTCTTACCACTGCTATTCTGTTTACGCATTTCTTTACTAAAGAAGAAATTGGATTGTTAAGAATATTGGTATCCTATTCTGTATTGTTTGCTCAATTCTCCGGATTAGGCATTAACACTGTTACTATTAAGCTTTTTCCTTATTTCAGAGATTTGGAAAAGAAACATCATGGATATCTTGGTATTGTTTTTATAGTAATTGCTATTGGTACATTGTTGTCAATTATTACATATCTTTTACTTAAATCTTTTATTCTTCAGGACTCAACTGGAAACAGTAATTTATTTTCACAATATTTTTATTATGTAATTCCATTAATATTTTTTACTGTAATATTTAATGCTTGTGATACTTATTACAGAGTGTTATATAATGCCGTTAAGGGTATTATTTATAAAGAGGTGGTCCAGAGGGTGGCTATACTAATAGTTATTTTTTTATTCTATTTTGGTGTATTTGACTTTCACCAAACAGTGTTGTTTTATTGTATTGCTATAATCTTGCCATCAGTATTACTTTTTCTTTCCCTCATATATAATAAACAGTTTTATATAAAACCTGATTTTAAATTTATTGATAAGCAGTTAGGTCAACATATGACCAGTGTTGCTTTTTATGGTATTATAGCAAGCTTCTCCGGTGTTCTGGTCATTAATATTGACACAATTATGATTGAGAGATTTGTTAACCTGGAAGCTGTGGGTACTTACACAATTATGTTTTTCTTTGGAACGTTGATTCTTATCCCAATGCGTACAATGGGTAAGATTGGTGCAATTGTTATTGCTGATTCATGGAAAAAGGGCGATATAAATACAATTAATTCTGTCTACAAGAAAAGTAGTATAAGCTTAAGTATTGTAGGGCTTTTTCTTCTCGTTGGAATCTGGGCTAATATTGATAATGTATTTCATATTGTTTCTCAAAAATTTATTGATGGCAAGTATGTGATTTTATTAATAGGACTTGCAAACCTCACTGATAATGCATTGGGGATTAGTCATCAGATTCTTGTTAATTCAAAATATTATAAGTTTCAATCTTACTTTTTATTAGGCTTTGCAATTTTATTGATTGTATCAAATATGTTATTAATCCCTGTTTTTGGGATTATTGGTGCAGCACTTGCATCACTTATTTCAAAAGTTGTGTTTAATGCTACAAAAATGGTATTTCTTTATGGTAAGTTTAAATTGCAACCATTTTCTATGAAATCCGTATTATTATATTTAATAGGTATTGCAGTGTACTTATTGTCGTTGCTATTACCTCAGCAAAGTAATTTTATTGTTGATATTATTTTGAGAAGTGCATTGGTAACAGTGATGTTTATTGTGCCTGTTTATTATTTGAAGATTTCAGAGGATGTGAATGATAGAATTGATGCTGTTATGCGTAAGTTGAAGCTTCTTAAATAATTATGTTTTGTTTTTGGGCTTGTTTAAATTTATTTTAGATGGATGATAAATTGAAGATTTGTTTTGTTGGGAGTGGTGCTATCAGCACTTCTATGGGGAATGTTATCGCGCAGAAACGTAAGCATGATGTTATTTTACTTTCAATTGAGCAGGATGTTGTGGATTCAATCAGTAATGATCATGTGAACAGAAAGTATTTCCCGAATATTGATCTTGACTTAGCTCTAAAGGCTACTTTTGATAAGTCTGTATTAAAGGAAGCTGATGTTATTTTCCTGGGAATACCATCGAGTATTGTTGTTGATTATGTTGAAGAAAATAAGGAGTTTATTAACCCTGAAGCTTTGTTAGTGAATCTGGCAAAAGGTTTTGGCAGAGCACAAAAAACAATACCACAATCTATTTACAGGATTGTTCCGAACCAGATATTTAGTATGAAGGGGCCATCTTTCGCAAGGGAAATAATAAATAATATGCCTACTGCTTTCACTGTAGCATCAAAACGTGATAAACAATTTAAATTATTTGAAAGTATTTTCAGAGATACCTCTATTTATCTCGATTATTCCCAAGATGTTACAGGCGTTGAATTGGCTAGTATTCTTAAGAATATTTATGCTATTATCGTTGGTATTGTGGATGCTCACTTTGATTCTCCAAACCTGAGATCTTTGATTCTTACTAAGGCTATAAATGAAATGAGGTTTATAATATCTAAATTTGGCGGTGATGAGAATACTATGTTTAACTATTGTGGGATTGGTGATTTCTCCCTCACTGCTCTTAACGACCTAAGCCGAAACCGTACACTCGGCCTCCTTATCGGTAAAGGTTTTTTTACTGATTATATTAGTGAGAAAGTCGTTCTTGAAGGTAAGGTTGCTGTAAATGTTTTTGTTGATGAAATAGCTAAGAAAAGAGGTATAAAAACAAAAAACCTGATGCTTAAAGAATTATATAGGGTTTTTAATGAGGAGACTTATGATATTAATAACTTTGTCTCAAACATTGTATATATCTAAATTGTAATTTCTTTAATTGTTTTTATGAAATACTGTTAAAAACTTCAGCCATTCGGGCTGTTAGGTTTTTCCTTTCGTATTTCATTACGTTACCACGTGAAATTGATAAAGTGCCTTGTTCGAAATTATTGTAAAGTTCTGTTAAATGCGATTTGATCGCTTTTGTTTCATTGAAATCAAATGTTTTTCCAGTTTTTGTTTCAGCTATTACTCTAGCAGCATCTCCATCTTTTGGACCAATACATATAATAGGTGTTCCCGAAATCATATACTCAAACAACTTTCCTGTTAAAATCAATTTTGAATTGGGAGTGTCATTAATAAGTAATAGAAGGACTGACGCGTTTTGTTGTTCCCCTACTACTTCATTGTGTTGGAGATATCCTGTTTGTAGGAGGTTTGTATTTAGACCGAAAGAAGTAATAGATTCATTAACGGTAGCATCCAATTTGCCGATGTTGTGAATTTCAACATCTTCAGCAAATTGTGTATTTTCATTTATCAATTCGCTTATAGCTTTCCATAGATTAACCGGATTTCGAGTTTTTGTTAAAGAGCCTATATGCGCCAGGCTGAATTTTGAATTATTTGATTTTTTTGGATGATTATCAACATAGTCATCAATGTCAAATCCATTGGGAATAACATGGTAGTCTCTTTTAACTATTTGATTGAATTCTCTTTGCATGCCTGGGCTGATAACTGTTATTTTGTCTGCATTTGTGAGCACTTCTTTTTCCAGTTTGTGATGTTTTTTATCTGCACATCTTGTAAGCATAAGATCATGATAGTAATCAATATTTGTCCATGGATCTCTGAAATCAGCTACCCATTTTATATTCATTCTTTTTTTAAGATTTAATCCTATCATATGTGCAGAGTGTGGTGGGCCTGTCGTAACAATGAGCTTAATATTATTTTTCTTTATATAATCTGATAGAATTTTTTCAGATGGCTTAATCCAGAATCTCCTTGCATCCGGAATAAATAAATTACCCCTAATCCAGGTTGACAGTTTTTCAAGCTTTCCGGATGATGTTTTGTTTTCATTAAGGAATGCTGTTTGTATTTTATCAGATTGTTTTCTGCCTGTAAATTTCTTGTAGAACGAATATGGTTCCCAGATTTTGTTTTTAATAACTTCAATATTCTCAGGTATGTCTTTAGCCAATGATTCATCATATGATGGTCTTTCTGGGTTTTCCGGTGTAAACACTACAGGCTCCCATCCGAAGCTTCTGAGGTGCTTTACGAATTTCACCCATCTTTGTACACCACCACCACCACTTGGAGGCCAGTAATATGTAATTATCAGTACCTTTTTCAATTTTATGATTTTTTTTCTTCCTGTTTACCTGATAATCTGCATTGTTTTATTCCATAAATTAGCGTGCCTATTATAAGAATAATCAGCAGCAGGGATGCAATGAAAGAAATACGTTCACCAATGATAAATATCTTCGGCTCAAATGAAAATTCAATTGTATGGTTTCCTGCCGGCACTTTCATGCTTCTTAATATATAATCCGCTCTCAGATGTTCAGTGGGCTTACCATCGATTGTAGCCTCCCATCCTTTATTATAATAAATCTCTGAGAATACTACAAGCTGTGGAATGGTTGAATTGTATTTATAAATTAGATTATTAGGTTCATAGCTTATGAGAGATATTGTGGCTGTTGAATCTTTATCAGGATGAAAATCTTTCAATTGATCTGCAAATTTGTTGTCTATTATAGCTGTGCTATTAAGATCATAGTCATTAATAGCATCTATTTCTTCATCCGCTGATTTTACAAGTTCATAATTATTAACAAACCATGCATTCCCATATGCCATTGGATTGATAATCGGCATTGCATCCGGACTATAAATAACATATTTTGTGTTTAGCATGTTTAAAACCTGCAGATTTTTAAATATTGAGTTAATCTTATCCATGGTTACACCCGATTGCAGTCCGCTGACCATTTCCTGTATTTCCGGTTGTATTTGATGTTCAATTATATCCTGATACCTTTGAAGTTTTGCACCATGATAACCTCCAATACTTTTATGAAAATAAGAGCAGCTAGCATCATTAAAAGTGCTTTTAGAGATGTCCAGTACTCTGAAATCCGGATCATGATCTTTAAGAATGTAATTATCGGCAGTACTTGCTGTAAATGGTTGCTCAAATTTTGATGATCTTACAAAGTTGTCATTGTTTATGTATCTCTTGTCAACTGAAAACATATCAACTAAAATTAATAACCCAATTCCTGTCAGAAACCATGCAGCTTTAAGTTTTCCTTTAATAAAGAAGTAAATCAAGACAATAGAAGCTATTAAAAAAAATAAACTTCTTAATGTATCAGTTTTAAATATTGCAATACGTACATTTTCAAGACTACTCACATAGACATCTACTTGAGAGGGATCATTACTTTGACGTAGTTGTGAAAACTGAAGTTTTTCACCAGCGTTTAAAAAGTTAAAAAAAGTATTTGGTGTTATATAAAACAAAATAAGTACGCCAACGGTTATACCAGAGGCATAATAGAATGCTTTAATTTTTGAATTAAGAGTTTTCCGCTCCGTAAGAACTTTGTTAAGAGCCATAAATGCAAGAACAGGTATTGTAAGTTCTGCAATAGCCAGGGTCATTGAAACAGCTCTGAATTTATTATATCCTGGAATATAGTCGATAAAAAAATCTGTGAAAGGCATAAAGTTTTTCCCCCATGCTAACAATATAGATAATACTGTTGCAGCCAGAAGTGCCCACTTCAACCGGTTATCGACAATGAATAATCCTAAAATAAACAGAAATACTACAATAATACCCACGTATACTGAACCTGATGTGCCGGGTTGATCACCCCAGTATGCATTTGTTTGTTGTGCTAATACTTTTCTATATGCAGGATCGGCATGCTTAAGCTCATCAACATTACCAAGCACTCCTGATGCTTTACCTTTTACATAAGGAATCATTAATGACCATGTTTCGCCTATACCATAACTCCAGTCGGTTATATAACTACGATCCAAACCTCCTGATTTATTCTCTGCTTCATTTGTGAGTTCTGGCTTTCCTCTCATGGAATCTTTGCCATAGTCGTAAGTAGCCCACAGATTTGTTGAGTGTGTTAAAATCGCAAGTAAAGCCGCTACAATTAGTAACCCTGATGCTTTAAGGAAATGAGCGTAGTTGTTGTTTTTTATTGTTTCAATTAGTTGATAAATGCCATAAATAACTACAATAATAAGGAGGTAATAAGTTATCTGAAGATGACCCGATTTAATTTCCAACGACAATGCTACAGCAGTAAGTAATCCACCCTGCCAGTATTTTCCCCTGAATGTAAGTATTATCCCTGCAAGAACAAGTGCCATATAACCAATGGCATGTGCTTTTGATGTGTGTCCTGCTCCCAGAATAATAAAAAAGTATGATGACAATGCAAATGCAATAGCTCCGATTAGAGCTACCCATTTATCAGTTTTTAGAACCAGTAACAATATAAAGAACCCTAAAAAGTAAAGAAATACGAAATTAAGAGGAGTGGGGAGTCCTAATGTGATGACCTTGTCAACATATGTCATTAAGTTACCTTTGTAAACAACTGATATTTGCCAGGCTGGCATGCCGCCAAACATGGAGTTTGTCCACAGAGCCTCTTCTCCGGTTGATTCACGATGATCAACAATTTCTTTTGACATGCCCTTGTGCATGCTAATATCATGCTGGTCAAGCTTCTTGCCTTCGAGGACAGGAGAAAAATAGGCGATTGTTATCGCTAAAAATACTAATACGGCAATAATATAAGCTGTTATGTTATTGCTCCAGATAGTGGATTTTTTTTGATTTTCCATCATGTCAGCGTTTTATTCTATTTCTTCAAAATCAACGTATTCTCCAAAGTCGCCATCGTCTTTGGTGTTTTTTGTTTTGTTTTTTTTAATTTTAACTTTACCTTTTTTGCTTTCATCGTAATTGTTACCTGAAAATCCCGACTGATTGTTG
Source organism: Bacteroidales bacterium (assembly GCA_963676635.1). GTDB lineage: Bacteria > Bacteroidota > Bacteroidia > Bacteroidales > F082. Next base: position 1,343,739 of record OY781105.1, on the reverse strand, counting down.
AATTTGTCTTGTTGCTTCTTTACAAATCTGGTTATCATCCATGGTACAATATATCGTAAAGCCAGTCTTAACAGGTAAAAAACAATAAGTAATATTAATATAAATGTCAGAAAAGATTCCATTTAGCACATTATTTATGCAGTGCGAATTTATTATTTTTTGAGGAATGAAGGGTAGAAATACTATAAAAGATGTTAAATTTCATTAACGCAGGTGTGTTAAGTAAAATGGAGAAATGAAGGTTAATAAGGAAAGAAGAACAAACTAAAAAGGGAGGCATATAACATATACCTCCCACAATTATGTTTTTAGCAAAGGCTTGCTTACTAACGACGTTCGTCAGATACAGTAAGTTTTTTTCTGCCTTTTGATCTTCTTCTTTTTAGCACTTTACGACCATTTACCGATGACATTCTCTCACGGAATCCGTGCTTATTTTTTCTCTTTCTTACCGATGGTTGAAATGTTCTTTTTGTCATTGCCTTATAATTTTCTTACGGGAGTGCAAAAGTAGAAAAATTTTCTTTATCACAAACTTTTTTTGTAAAGAATTTAAAAATATTTCCCTGACTTTTTTCGTGAGATGTATTTACAATAAATATCTCTTCCTGCTCTGCTACATTCTATTCTTCAATAATAATATCATGTGTTATAGCAGCTGATTTTTTCAGCATCTCACTAACACCGCAATATCTGTCTTGAGATAGAGATACTGCTTTCTCTAACTTAGCAAGTGGTAAGTTGTCTCCTCTGAATATATATTTAATATGTATCTTATTGAAATACTTTGGATGCTCATCAGTTAATTCACCATCAACTTCAACATTGAAGTACTCTGGTTCAACTCTCATCTTCTTTAGTATTGAAATAACATCCATGCCTGTACATCCGGCTAAGGATACAAGTAATAGAGGTTTTGGCCTTGGGCCTGTGTTCTTGCCACCTACATGCTCATCTGCGTCAAGTTTTATTTTAAAGTCGTTTATCTCGGCTTCAAATGCCATATCACCGGTCCAGGTTACATTAGTTTTTGTACTCATAGTTTTAATTTTCTTTTATGCAAAAATATGTAAAATATCTACTTATTTACATCTGATCGTGAATTACATATTTTACTCAGTGTTAATTAATCTTAAATTTATTGGTCATTTTCTTTATCTTTTTGGATTGTGTATTTGAAGAAGTTTGGTTACCAGATGTGTAGTGCTATGTTTAATGCTATTTTATCATGTATGTATTGTAATTACATATGAAGTCTTGATTATTTGTTATTTTTCAAGTACTTTTGCAAAATAAGGAGATACTGCATAAGACTCAATTCGTATTTTTTTTTGTAGTGTGCTTTTCTTGTGTTGATTCATTTTGAATCGCAAAGTAATTTGCATAATGCTACAAAATAGTGTATTTGTTATCGAATGAGGAATTTATGAAAGTTTCTGAGTTCATTGTAATAATTAGATAAGACAAACATATTAAATGAATACTTTTAACATACCGGAAAAACAGGATTTGACAGTTAGGTCATTAACAATTGTAAAGAAGATAACGGATGAGAACCCAGAGTATGCAAAAATATTCACAAATGCCGAGTCATTTGAGGAAGTAATAAGTAAATTAAAAGATAAACTGCTAAATGAGCTGAGAGGAAATGAAACCGCTATGCAGGCTTATCTTAGTGAAAAGGCAGAAAACGTAAACAAAACAGGATGGAAAGAGGCTGGTATTATACGCCTACTAAATTATATTAAGTATGAGGGATCATCATTTTCAGATCCAAACAGAAATAATAAAATATTTGTAAATCAACCTATCAGACATTTGTATAATGCAATTGTTTTAGGGAAAGGATACTCAAAAAAGGATTTCTTTCTTGATATGTTGTATTTATTTCGCCAGATAAATGGTAAGCTGAAGCAGAAAGAGCCTTCTGAACATAAGGTGCGTTCATGGATGTCCAAATACCCTTCCGGGCTATCTGAGAAAGTAATTGAAAAGAGAAAAAAGAATAAGGAGAGAATACTAAAGATTATTGTCGAGAGAATTAGTTCAGGTAAAGAAGTAAGCAGGCGTTTTTATTTTGAAGAGGGTTTATCGGATGAAGAAAGATACAAGATCGCATTGAAATGGTGGGAAGACTACAGGTTTCATCTTCGGTTTGCTGTAAGAGATCCTGAGTTGTTAAATGAGATGCTTGATTATTCCTTACGCCCAACACGTATGAAAGTGTTACGTGCAGCTTATAAAAGGGGTATACCATTTTTTGTTAACCCTTATTATTTGTCACTTATTGATGTTACTATAACTCCTGGCAAGATTGGTATTGACCGCACTTTGCGTGATTATGTATTCCACAGTCGTGAGTTGGTTGAGGAATTTGGACACATTGTTGCATGGGAAAAAGAGGATATTGTTGAGCCTGGTAAGCCAAACGCTGCGGGATGGCTGCTTCCTGCTCATAACAACATTCATCGTCGTTATCCAGAGGTTGCTATATTTATTCCTGACACCAGAGGACGTGCATGTGCTGGGTTATGTGTGTCATGCCAGAGAATGTATGATTTTCAGAGTGGACATCTGAATTTTAATCTGGATAAGCTGGCTCCAAGGATGAGCTGGGATAAGAAAATGAAGAAGTTACTCGAATACTGGGAGAATGATACTCAACTACGTGAGATTCTAATTACTGGTGGTGATGCATTTATGAATACAACCAAGCAGATGGAGCAGATTCTTGATGGTGTATATAATATGGCTGTAAGGAAGATAGAAGCTAATAAAAAACGACCTGATGGTGAGAAGTATGCTGAAATGGTTCGTGTTAGAATTGGTACAAGATTACCTGCATATTTACCGCATCGTATTACAAAAGAATTTGTTACTGTTCTGGCTGAGTTTAAAAAGCGTGCCAAAGAGATCGGTTTTAAACAGTTTATTATTCAGATTCATGTTGAATCACCTATGGAGGTAACACCTAAGTTAAAAGATGCTGTGTCAAAATTACTGGCAGCTGGATGGATGGTCACTAACCAGTTGGTGTTTACTGCTGCTGCATCAAGAAGGGGGCATACTATTAAAATGAGAAAAGTTCTTAATGATATCGGTGTTGTTTCTTATTATACTTTTTCTGTAAAAGGTTTTAATGAGAATTATCAGAACTTTGCTACCAATGAACGTTCTGTGCAGGAAAAGACTGAAGAAAAGATCATTGGTAAATTAACTCCTGAAATGTATGATGAACTGGCTGGTTTGCACAATAATATTGAGAAAACGCAAAAGATATTGTCAGACATCAGAAAGGAGAATAACATTCCTTTTATTGCTACAGACCGAAATGTTCTCAATATGCCGGGTGTTGGTAAGAGTATGAGATTTAATACTATTGGAATAACCAGTGATGGCCGTCGTGTGCTTCAGTTTGACCATGATCATAAAAGAACCCATAGTCCTGTTATTAACAAGATGGAAAAAGTTGTGATTGTTGAGTCTAAAACCATCGGTGAATACTTAAAGCAGATGGAAAGTATGGGTGAAGATATAAACGACTATTTGTCTATCTGGGGCTATTCTTCAAGTGATACAGAAGGTCGTGTTCCTGTTTATCGTTATCCGGAATATGACTTTAAGATTACTGAGAAGCTTACCAATTATGAAGAGATATAGCTACTTCTTTTCTTCAAAGAATTCATCATAATCCGGGAAAAACAAATCATGTTTTGCTTTTTCCACTGGTAAGGAAAAAAATGTTGTTTCTCCTACTGCACATAGCTGGTTGTCTGCATCACGGAGCTCAACTTTGATATCTATAAGATTTCTGCGCTTTGATATTAACTCTGCGCGCAAGCTGATATCTCCTTTGTTAGTGGCTACAGGCTTCAAGTACCTGACTTTAAGATTTGATGTTACGCCACTTGTTTTATATTTTATCTGAACAAACCATGAGGATATCTCATCAATAAGAGTTGCTTGTACTCCTCCGTGAAGGATGTTATGAAAACCTTGCAGATGATTTTTTGGAGACCAATGGCTGACAATATAATCACCTTCTTCAATAAATTTCATTTGTAAACCATGATGGTTATCAGGTGAACAACCAAAACAGTTATACCCCTCCAGTTTTGTATAGGGGTTAAGTATCTTTCTCTGCATATTCTACTTGCTTTTTAGCTCTCCTTTTTTGTATTTAAGCTTTTCTATTAAACTGCCATCTTCATTATAGCTATACCAGTTGCCTGATTTTAAGCCGTCTTTATAAGAGCCGGTCAGTTTTAATTGTCCGTTTTCATAATATTCGTTGTATGTATCTATTTGAACACCGTTATCATAGTGCTGTTCGCTTCTGAGTGAGTCGTTAGTATAGAAAGTTTTTTGTACGCCTTCAAAGCTGCCATTTGAATAATTATATTCGGCAATGAGTTTTCCATTAGAGTTATACCATCTGGCGGTACTGTCTTTTACACCATATTTGTAATAACTTCTTTCCTGAATTCCGCCGCGATCATAAAATACTGTTCGCTCGCCATCAAGCATTCCGTTTTTGTAGTTTTCAACAATATCCTTTCTGCCTCCTATGCTAAATAGTACTTTTTCTCCGTTGAGGCTGTCATTTTTATATTCTGCCTGCTCAGAAATATACCCTCTGTTTGTAATTTTAACAAAAACACCGTCTAGCTTTCCTTCTTTATAATTTTCAACTGTGTGTATTTGTCCTGAGCTAAAATATGTAACCCAGTTACCTGTTTTAAGGTTGTTCTTATAGAAGCCTGTAACATACATTCCTCCCTGTTGGGTTTTGTAAGGACCATCAGGATGTATTTCGTCATTCTGTGAGAAAAGCTGACCGAAAATAAATATGGCAGTAATACTAAGTGTTAATCTGTACTTCATGTTTCCTGTTTTTTTGCAAATGTATTGCTTTATCAGGAAAATAAAAATTCAATACAGGATTAGATTTAATATTTATTTTTAAGTGAATGCAGATAAGTACTACCAACCCAGTAGATACGCAAAAATCAAAGGCGCGACAATTGTTGCATCTGATTCAATAATATACTTAGGAGTATGTATATCCAGCTTGCCCCAGGTTATCTTTTCATTTGGAACAGCTCCTGAGTATGATCCATAACTTGTTGTGGAATCAGATATCTGACAGAAATAACTCCAGAATGGGGTGTCTGTTCTCTCTAGATCCTGATATAGCATAGGTACAACACAAATGGGGAAGTCTCCTGCAATACCCCCTCCTATCTGGAAGAATCCTATTCCATTGTCTTTACTATTGTCAGTGTACCAGTCTGCCAGCCACATCATATATTCAATTCCTGATTTAACAGTTGATGGTTTTAGCTCTCCTTTCAAACAATAGGAGGCAAATATATTTCCCATTGTTGAGTCTTCCCATCCTGGAACAATAATTGGCAGATTCTTTTCTGCAGCAGCCAGCATCCAGCTGTTGGCAGGATCGATCTGGTAATATTGCTCAAGTACACCGGAAAGAAGGAGTTTGTACATATATTCATGTGGGAAATGGCGCTCGCCGTTTTCTTCTGCATTATGCCAGATATCGAAAATATGTTTCTGAAGTCTTCTGAATGCTTCTTCTTCAGGAATACATGTGTCGGTAACTCTGTTTAATCCTGATTCGAGCAACTGATACTCTTCTTCTGCGCTGAGGTTGCGATAGCCTGGTACTCTCTTATAGTGATTGTGGGCAACAAGATTCATGAGGTCTTCCTCAAGATTGGCTCCTGTACATGAAATAATCTGTACTTTATCCTGACGAATCATTTCAGCAAGGGAAATACCCAGCTCAGCTGTACTCATAGCTCCGGCAAGTGTAATCATCATTTTGTTGCCCTGATTAAGCTGTTCTTCATATGCTTTTGCTGCATCAATTACAGTGGCTGAGTTGAAATGTCTGTAGTGATGAAGTATGAATTCTGATACCTTTCCTTTATTTTCCATTTTTAAAAAATTTAAACGATAACAATTTATAATATAGCTTGGCAGCCAGAAAGTCAGGTGCGCGATTGTGGTCAACGGGTGCTAGTTCTACAATGTCGAATCCAACAACGTTTTTCGCTAATATTACTTTTTTAAGGTAATTTACTACTGTATACCAATCAAGTCCTCCTGGCTCTGGTGTGCCTGTTGATGGCATAACAGAAGGGTCGAATACATCAAGGTCGATTGTAATGTATACATCTTCTGTTAGTTGTGAGATTGATTCTTCTTCCCAATTTTTGTTTTCTGCAATATGTGATGCAAAATAACATTTGTTGTAATCAAGGTATTGCTTTTCGCAGATATCCATGCTTCTGATTCCAGCCTGAATAAGGTTTGTGGTTTGTGAAGCCTTGTGCATCGCACATGCATGATTAAACTCTGATCCCATGTAACTGCTTCGTAAATCGGCATGTGCATCAAGCTGTAGTACTGATAACTTTGTGTACTTTTCCAGGAAAGCTTCTATTATTCCAATACTTACTGAGTGCTCTCCTCCGAAAAATGTTGGGAACTTGCCGGTTTGTATTAGATCGCGTGTTTTATCATATACTGCTGCTGCCATTTGATCAGGTGTGCTGTTTGCTGTAATAGCTGGTAGCAGATGTATGCCATTTTTGTAAACTTCATAATCAGTTTCAATATCATAAAGTTCCATGTTTTCAGCAGCTTCTAAAAATGCATCAGGCCCTTTGTCTGCACCTTTTCCCCATGTGCTTGTGCCATCATAGGAGATGGGCTGCAAAAGAATAGCAGCATTGTTGAAGTCTGCATACTTATCTTCTATTCCTGCAAAAGTTTTCATAATCATTCATTATAACCAAGAATACGAAACATTTCTTCTGCTGATTGTTGTTCTCTGTATACATAATCAACAAAGTTACCTTTGTCATCACGATCGATGATAACATGTTTTGGTGCTGGTATCAAACAATGTTTAATACCCCCGTAACCACTAATTGCATCTTGATAAGCACCAGTGTGGAAGAATCCCAGATACAGAGGCTCTTTGTCGTTGTTGGTGTATTTCGGAAGTAATATTTCCTGATTCAGGTCTTCTGAATTATAGTAATCGGAATGATCACAACTAATACCTCCAATGTTTACTCTTTGATATTCATTATCCCATTTGTTTATTGGTAGGAGGATGAATTTCTCGTGTATGGACCATGCGTCGGGTATGGTATTCATTAAACTGTTATTAATAAGATACCAAATTTCTGTGTCGTTTTGTTTCTTTTCTTCCAGCACTTGAAATATAATAGCTCCTGACTCGCCAACAGTATATCTGCCAAACTCTGTGTATATGTCGGGTTCAGTGATGTCTTCCTTAACACAGGCTTCTTTTATGTTTTTAATGATCTCGTTGATCATGTATTCATAGTTGTATTCAAAACCAAGATGGTTGCGAATGGGAAAACCTCCGCCAAGATTAAAAGAATCAAGACTAGAGCACACTTTTTTTAATTCAGTATATAGATTAAGCGCTTTTTGAAACTCTCCCCAATAGTACAATGTGTCTTTTATTCCTGTATCAACAAAAAAGTGAAGCATCTTAAGCTCAACATTATTATTGTCTTTTATTTCTTTATTGAAAAATTGGATCATTTCTGTGTGAGGAATGCCTAATCTTGATGTGTAATAGGCTGATTGTGCCTGTTCATTGATTGACATTCGTAATCCGATTTTAACTTTAGCACTACCTGCAAACTTCACTATTCGTGAGAGTTCTTGTACGCTGTCAAGTATTACTATTGAATTTGTAAACCCTTCTTTTTGCATTAAAAGGATTTTCTTCAGATACTCATCAGTTTTGTATCCATTATGGAGAATCACACGTTTCTTTGTGATTTTTTTATCTTTATATAGTTTCATAATCAGGTCGATATCGAATTCTGATGATGTTTCGATATTAACATTATGCTTCAATGCTTCCTGAATAACATGATAAAAGTGATTACATTTTGTACAGTAACAGTTGTAATACTTTCCTTGATATGAATTATTTTTAATAGCTCTGTTAAAAAGGTTTCTGGCTTTTTTTATCTGGTCACCTATCTTTGGCAGATAGATAAACCGGAAAGGTGTCTCATACTTCTCAATAAGGTATTTAAGGGATACCCCATGAAAAGTTAGATAACCATTTCTCAGATCAAAACCTTCCTGCGGAAAGTAGTAACTCTGTTCAATTAAATCAAAATATGTATTTTTCATCTGTTATGGATAAAAGTGAAAAAATCAATTATTTAAGTTAGTGCTAATGCTAAGAGCAATGCACGTTCATTTATACTGTGTCTGACTACTTGCTCATTTCCTGATGGTAAATAGTTACCAACCCCACCCAGACCGTCAATTTGAGGAGTATCCGGAGATATATGGCATATATCAGATGAACTCCATCTATGTTCCTGAGTGATTCTTACATCTATTTTCTTTGTTATCTCGTACAAGTTCTTATAAAGTTCTTTATTTAGATCAGTACTAATCATAGGTGGTCTGTTCTCATTACCTTCAAAGTGTACATTCAGACTTTTATCGCGTTTTACGTTGTTGACAATCTTTAATATCTTTTTTTCTATTTGCTTAAGAGCTTCCTTGTTATTGAAGCGGACACTGATTCCTGCTGATCCATATGCGTAGTTTCTGAAAATATTGCTTTTAAATTCAATATCGTAGGGGGCGATTACATTCTCATTGTCATTTTTTGAAATACCCGATATAGAAGCAATGGTGTTGTTGAAACTAAAGGCAGTGTTGGCAACATTCTCCGGTGTATTTTTCTTCAATAACTTAACTTCGAACTTATATTGAGCTGCACCTGATCTGGAAAGGATAATACCTCCGTCTTTTGTTGATCCGCTAAGTCCGAATACGCGTTTGGAGTTTTTAGCTTTCTGTTGTATAATGTTTCTGGAATATTTGTTATTTATACTTGAATCTGTAATGATTAGTATACCAATGCTGGTTTTGCGCAATATTCTCATAAACCTCAGAGTTCTGAGGGCTGTTACTAATATTGCTATTCCACTTTTATTTTCCCATATTCCAGTTCCTTCAAGATATTGATTGTGCCCGTTGTAATTTTCGTGATGTGAGAGCTTTACATTATTATCCACTGAAGCAAGAATTAGCGTATCAACCTTTTTGTCAATCGCATTGGTGAAATAGATTATATTACCAACTTCTTGTTGTGGAAATACTTCATGCATAAAACCCAATGAGCCAAGAGAAGCAGCAATAATGTTTGAGCAAAGGTTTACGCCTTCAACGTTTCTGACATATGTATTAATATCAACGATCTTCTTAAGAAGCTTTTGTGTTTCTTCTTGTCGCGATTTGATAAAAATTCGCATCCGCGCTTGCTTACTTGTTTTAGATGTCTCTTTTTTTACGTTATCTTTATATGATACCTGATCGATAAAATAGCGTATGGTTGCTACGTCAAGCATTTTATTTGCCAGTGCTTCAAAGTCATATCCGGCAGCATTGGCTGCTCTTACGTATGATCCTGTTTTACCAAGACTAGCCATGGAGTTAATTTCCAAAAGGTATATGTTGTTATTCTGATCAAGTCTGATATCAACTCTTGAAAAGTCTCTGAGATCAAGTGTTCTGAAGGCTTCAATACTTAGCTTTTGCATCTTCTCAGCTAATTCAGGATCAATATCTGCAGGACAAATCTTACCTTTGGGATTCTTCTTTTTATCTGTTACAGTTTGGATGGCATCCGGATTCCCACCGAGGTCAATTTCCAGTACAGGAAAGGCTTCGACTGGTGAGTTGCCCAGCAATCCAACGCAAAATTCACGTCCGCTAATAAATTGTTCAATTAATGCGGGTTGTTGAAACTCATTTATAATATATGATATAGCTTCACGCAGATCTTCGGGGCTGTCAACAACGCGTAATCCGAAAGATACACTTTCCATCTTTGGCTTTACAATAACCGGATATTTTACATTGCTGATATCATCATCAGATGAACTTATAACCCAGAACTCAGGTGTTGGTAAGCCATTATTCTTCCAAATAATTTTTGTTAGCACCTTGTCAAGCGCAAGGGTGTGCCCTGAAGGAGATGAGCCAACATACGGTATGCCAAGCATTTCAAGCATGGATGGGATATGAGTATAACGGCTTTCACCTTGAATGCCATATGCCATATTAAAAACCATTCCCATTTGTTCTCCTTCTAAAACACGTGGCATAAAGCTTTCCAGCCTTTCAATAACTTGTTTGTTTCCGTCAAGTATTGTTACATTATGACCTGATTTTTCAAGCGAAACAGCAACTCTTTGAATTGTTGCTTCGTTGTAAAATTCTTTGTTTTGTATTCCGAACGTGTTTATCACGCCCTGAATATCCTTGTTATAAATTATCGCAACTTTCATTTTTTACCAGATGCTAAACCAACAAAAAATTAATAATAATACTGTTACATCAAACAATCCCCTAAGGAAGTGTTTCAATTCTTTTGAAATATTACAAGGTGAAAATTTCGGGCTAAAAATAAATCTTTTTTATATTAAATGCCATTTTTTGGAAAAAAACATTAGTCTTTGTGAGTATTGTTGTTTTGTTATGTGAAGGAATGAACTTGAGTTTCGGTATTGGGTTAAATAACGAAGGATAGTCTGTATATTAATGATATTTGTTAATATTGGAATTGTAAAAAAAAACAGGCCGATGCTGGGAAGTGCACGGCCTGATTCAACCAAAACCAAATTTTCAATTACAATTAAATTTTAAATAAATAAAAAAAAATCAAAACTGTAATAGTGCTCTTAAAATCAAACGATGTGCCATAAAATATAACCTTTTGATAGCAAGATTGATACTTTTATATAATTAATTGGAGGCGATTTTTTTTCTACGCTTTTGGTTTATAATGGATATTATACCGGATAGTTCTCCGCTTTCGTACAGTAATGAAATTATTGGATAGTAATTATTTTAGATTACTTCAGCAATAAGCTCGAAAAAATCTGCATCGGTTATTCTTGTGTTATAGAACTCACCTGTTTTTAATTCTTTTTCTGAATACACGATAACTTCGTTGTCAACTTCTGGTGAGTCATATTCGGTGCGTCCAATGTAGAAATCCTTTTCTTTTCTGTCGATAATAACTTTTAGATGTGAGCCTGTTTTCTCCTTATTTCTTTCGTAAGAGATTTGTTGCTGAAGCATCATAATACGTTCCTGACGTTGCGACTTTATCTCTTCCGGTATATTGTCGGTAAGATTAATGGCAGGTGTATCTTCCTCGTGAGAGTAAGTAAATACTCCTAGTCTGTCAAAACGTGCCTGCTCAACAAATTCATATAACTCTTGAAAATCTTCTTCGGTTTCACCGGGATATCCTACAATAATTGTTGTGCGAAGCGCTGCTTCCGGTATTTCCTCTCTGAATTTGCTTATCAGTTGTTTTGTTTTATCACCATCCAGTCCACGCTTCATTGATTTAAGCAGGGTACTGCTAATGTGTTGAAGAGGGATGTCAATATATTTACAAACCTTCGGATTGTTTTTAATAACATCCAGTAGCTCTGTGGGAAAGCCTGCAGGATATGTATAGTGAAGCCTAATCCATTCAATGCCTTCTGTTTCGGAAAGTCTGTTTATCAAATCTGGTAGTTCTCTTTTGCCGTAGAGGTCTATTCCGTAATAGGTGAGATCCTGGGCAATAAGAATCAGTTCTTTTACGCCTTTATCTGCAAGAAGTTGTGCCTCTTTTACCAGATCTTCTTTAGGAGTGGAGATGTGCTTTCCACGGATTAGAGGGATAGCACAAAATGAGCAGCTTCTGTCGCATCCTTCGGATATTTTTAAATATGCATAATGAGACGGAGTTGTGAGATGACGCTCTCCATAAAGTTCTTTTTTCATGTCAGAGTTAAGAGCCTCGATAATCTCTTGTGTGTTATTTACTCCGAAGATACCGTCAGCTTCAGGGAATTCATCGGATAGCTCTTCGCCATACCTTTGCGAGAGACATCCCATAATAAACACTTTTTCAATGTTTCCACTGTTTTTTGCTTCAATGGCATTTATTATGGTGTCGATAGATTCTTCTTTGGCATCAGCAATAAATCCGCATGTGTTGATAACTGCAATGTCTGTTTTTTCATCAGAATCAAATACAATATAGTAATTACTTTCGAGCTGTGCCATTAACTTTTCTGAGTCAACAACATTTTTTGAGCATCCGAGTGTTATTACATTTATTGTTTTTTTCATGATATCTTATTCTTTATGGGCTGGATGCTACAACTAATGAGATAAATAGCTGAGAGCAGTGGCCAAAGTAAAAATCAGCAGAAATTGCTAAAGGGAGAAGAGGCTATCCACGAAAGAAGTACGGTTAAAAATTTGCAGGTCTTCCATTTTCTCTCCAACTCCGATATACTTAACAGGGATCTTAAATTGGTCGGAAACGCCGATTACAACACCGCCTTTTGCTGTTCCATCGAGCTTAGTGAGAGCAAGAGCATTAACTTCTGTAGCTGCAATAAATTGTCGTGCCTGCTCGATAGCATTTTGTCCTGTTGATGCGTCCAGTACTAATAGTATCTCATGTGGAGCATCCGGGATTAGCTTTTGCATTACACGTTTTATTTTACCGAGCTCGTTCATCAGGTTGACCTTGTTGTGAAGGCGACCTGCTGTGTCGATTATTACAACATCGGCATTTTGTGAGATAGCAGATTTGAGGGTGTCATAAGCCACAGAAGCAGGGTCGGCATTCATACCCTGGCTAACGATAGGTACTCCCACACGTTCTGACCATATTTTAATCTGGTCGACAGCAGCAGCACGGAAAGTATCAGCTGCACCCAGAACAACACTTTTGCCGGCAGATTTGAAATTATGAGCGAGCTTCCCAATGGTGGTTGTTTTACCAACACCATTAACACCAACAACCATAATTACATATGGTTTAGAGTTCTGAGGCAGTTCGAAGCTTTCACCATCCTGCGTGTTGTTTTCCTGAAGCAGGGAGGCTATTTCTTCCTTTAATATATTATTAAGTTCGTCAGTGCCCAGATATTTATCACGGGCAACTCGTTCTTCTATTCTTTCAATAATCTTTAAGGTTGTACTTACTCCAACATCCGACATAACAAGAGCTTCTTCAAGATTGTCAAGTACTTCGTCATCAACTTTGGATTTGCCAATTACGGCTTTCGACAGTTTGTTAAAAACATTCTGACGTGTTTTTTCAAGACCTTTATTGAGGTCTTCCTTTTGTTGTTTCCCTGAGAAAAATGAAAATAATCCCATTATTGTGTCTTATTTAGAGTTTGAGTGAGATATAACGCAAAAAAGCTTTCCCTAAAAGACAGGAAAAGCTTTTATTAAATCTTCTAATTATATCTAACTATAAACTAATTTTTTGCAAAATAGTCTTTTACCTGATCGGTAGGTATAATTTCTTCCTGAAAGGTATAAGCACCACCTTTACCAGTGCGTCTCATTTTAATAACCTTTGCAAAATCTTTTCCTGATGATTGTAACGATGCAACAACTTTCTTAGCCATAGTTCTATTTATTTAATTTCTCTGTGAACAGTCATTTTCTTAAGAATCGGGTTGTATTTTTTCAACTCGAGTCTCTCTGGTGTATTTTTCTTATTCTTTGTAGTGATATACCTTGATGTGCCTGGCATTCCGCTATTCTTATGCTCAGTGCATTCTAAAATCACCTGTATCCTTGCGTCTTTGCTCTTTTTAGCCATTTCTACCTTCGCTTTAAATTTTGGTCGGCAAAAATACCAACTTTATTGTTATTATGCAATAGTTAATGTAAATATTTTTACATTTTCATAATTGTCTGAATATAAGGTGTTATACCTGAGAAAAAGAATTCTACTGCAATTACCATTACAATCAGACCCATTAATTTCATCATTACTTTGTTCCCTTTATCCCCCAGAAACTTAGTAATTCCCACGGCTCCAAACAATACGATAGTCAATACTATGGCAACGAGAACAATGGAAGCGATAACCATTAAAGAGTTACTTATTCCCTGGTTATCGCCCATAAGTACTATTGCATTGGTTATCGCTCCCGGGCCTGCCATCATTGGGATGCCAAGGGGAGTAATGGATATATCATCAACATATTTATTTACATCTTCCTGACTGATTTTTATAGGGCTAAGGCGAGCGTTAAGCATATCATATCCCATAAAAAAGAAAATGATTCCGCCAACTACCTGTAGTCCGGCAACTGATATTCCAAAGAATTTGAAGAGGTATTCACCAAGTATGGCAAAACCAATTAATACTAGAGTTGCTGTTACAGTAGCCTTAAGTGCAGTTTTTCTTCTTTCCTGTTTTGTGAGTTCTGATGTCATTGTCAGAAAAACAGGCATTATGCCCATAGGGTTCATCAATGTCAGGAATGATGTGAAATATAGTAATATGGTGGTGACTGTATCCATTGTTATTATAATTCGCTGATTTTGTTATCCACTATTTCGATAATATCATCGCGTGTTTGTTTAGCAAGTTTTGCTATTTCAGTTCCTTTAGCAACCAGATCTTGTGTGAAGGTTTTGTCTTCTATGCCTGAGGCATTGATTTTTACATTTAAAAATGCGCCTTCAACACCAGCGAGTGCACACAATGCACCAACACCTGCATCAGATACTGAGTTTGGATTACCCGTTTCAGCCATGGCTTTCATAACTTCCATTGAGTTAAAGCATGTTTCCATTACTTTGAAAGGTATTTCCATAGCATATTTTGATGCATTCTCTATTGCTTCTTTGCGTTCAATCTTTTCTTGTTCTGTTTTCTTAGGAAGACCAAAGGCATTCATTATCTTATTGAAAGCGTTGGTGTCTTCATCCACAAGTCTCAGAAGGTCATCTTTGTATTTTTGTCCTTTCTGTGCCCAATCGGAGAATTCTTCCCAACGGTCGTCCCAGCCACGTTTATGTGAACTAAGGTTGGCTACCATTGTTCCAAGTGAGGCTCCAAGAGCACCTGCATAGGCGGAGATAGAACCTCCGCCAGGAGCTGGTGACTCAGATGCTGTTTCATTGGCGAAACCTGTTAAAGTCATGTCAACCAATTTTTTGCCATCTTCATCAAGTAGGTACTCAATGATCCTGTGCTTGGGATTAAAGGGTTTAAGGTCATCGAGCCCCATTGATTTGATGGCAATTTTCAGCAATTCGTTGTTATCTACGCCAACAGAACGTTTCTGTTTGCGGAGGAAATATCTTCCGGCTTCCAGCATGGCTTCCAGTGGGATAAGGCCCACCAGCTCACTGCCGGTTACTCGTACACCTCTTTCATTGGCTTTTTTCCATACTTCATCATAAGCGATATGAACAGGTGTTACACTTATATTTGTCAGGTTCATGGATATCTGGGCAACGCCATATTCTTCAATAAACCATCCTATTGCTTTTACTTCTTTTAACGAGCCCGGAATCATAACTGGTTTACCGTTTTCGTCTTTTACAATTTTACCTGTAATTGGGTTGCCTTCACGTTTGGTACGTCCACGTTCGCGTACGTCAAATGCTATTGCGTTGGCACGACGTGTTGATGTGGTGTTGAGATTGACGTTAAATGCAACGAGAAAATCGCGCGCTCCAACTGCGGTAACGCCGCTTCCTGCTACTCTTTCGTTGAATTCGGCAGGACCAAAATCGGGCTTCCATTCCGGATTAGCAAGCTTTTCTTTGAGGCCCTCGTATTCGCCCGAGCGACAGTTTGCGAGGTTGCGTCTTACAGGTTGTGTTGCTGCATTCTCATAGCAATATATTGGAATGCCAAGCTCTTTGCCTATTCTTTCTGCAAGCTTGTGGGCGTACTCTACTGTTTCTTCCATTGTGATGTTTGAAACTGGTACAAGGGGGCATACGTCGGTAGCACCAAAACGTGGGTGCTCTCCTTTATGATGACGCATGTCTATCACCTCAGCAGCTTTTTTTACAGCTACAAATGCTGCTTCTATAACTTCGTCGGGAGTGCCTACAAATGTTACTACCGTACGGTTTGTGGCTGCTCCCGGATCCACATCCAGAAGCTTTACGCCTTCTATCTTTTCTATTTCGTCTGTAATCTGCTTGATTACAGCCATATCACGACCCTCACTAAAATTGGGAACACATTCAATAAGTTGTCTCATAACAAATCAATTAGTCTTTTTTTAAAGCAGCAAAAGTATGAAATGTGTGCGAAGGATTAGTGCTATTGCAAGAAATTATTTTTTATTAAGGTACTGGTGCCTGTTGCCTGCTCTTGTAGTATTGATTTTATAAGCATGCTTTATGAATGTAATAGTTATAATTTGTTTAACTGATAGCTATTAAACGCCCAACTGATAGCTATTAGATGCCCAACTGATAGCTATTAGATTCCCAACTGATAGCTATTAGATGCCCAACTGATAGTTATTAAATGCCCAATTGATAAGCATAGGTTACTTAATTCATGCTTACAAAGTTCTCGTTTCATACGTGTGAAAGTTGGGTTTCATACGTATGAAAATTCAGTTTGATACGTATGAAAATCCAGTTTGATACGTATGAAACAATCCACCCCAGCTGAGGTATTGAGTAAAAGCACCTCTTGAATTGACCTGAATTACATGTCCAACTAACCTTTGTTAAAATGATATGTCTGAGCATCTCAAAATTAATAATCTGCTTTATCTGGAAAAAAGGGTTAACTTTTCTTCTGTATGTGTGTAACAAAACAGCCAAACAGCCGTCATAGGCCAAAAGATCATAAGTTTTGTTAAACATAAGTTCTGTGTTAAAATTGTGGTTTATCTTTACAAATAATTACGCTTTACATTGGACGTAAAATCAAATGAAAATATGAATAGAATATTAATTACTTTTTTTCTCTCTTTTTTGTGTGTTGCTGCATGGGCGCAGTCAGAATCTGATACAATTAAAGAACGGAAGGTTATTTCAGGAAATCTGAT
Source organism: Bacteroidales bacterium (assembly GCA_963676635.1). Classification (GTDB taxonomy): domain Bacteria; phylum Bacteroidota; class Bacteroidia; order Bacteroidales; family F082. Next base: position 1,326,787 of record OY781105.1, on the reverse strand, counting down.
TGATGCGAAAACATCGGAACCATTGACTTATGCTACTATTCTTATTGTAGGAAGTACTAATGGTGTTGTGAGTAATGAAAAGGGGTATTTTGAAATTGATATCACCGGTTTCCCGGAAACGGATACTATCAGATTCCAATATATTGGTTATAAACCTCAGCAAATATGTATATCTGACTATGTTAATTCTGACGTTGAACTGAGTGAGGAAATTTACAATCTTAGCGAAACAGTTGTCTATGGCACCCCACCAAAAGCAAAGGACATTGTAAAGAAGATTATTGAGAATAAGGAGCGTAATTACCCTGTGCGGGAGTATGCAAACCAGGTGTTTGTTAGAGAGAGATATAATTCAGATCTTAATAAAGTTGATCTTAATTGTAAGAAAAGTTCTATCGAAGGATTGGATGAGAATTTTATCGGTATTATTCAAAAGAGTGTCCCAAAGGAATCTGTTTCTTACACCGATTTTTTAGGGTGGGTGTATTCTAATGGCGAGGAAGGTGATTCAGCAAAAATTAAAATTGACCCCATACGTATGATTTCTCTTAAGGAAAAGGATATTGCTGAACTTGAAAGAATTGAGGAAGTGTTTGAGAAAGTAATTAAGGAGACAAAAGACGACGAATACTGGAAGGTTAAAACAGGTATACTGAGTCAGAAAATTGATATGGATGAGGGGGATACAACTAACGTAAAAAAGAAGGATTCAGTGCCGGAGAATACCAGATTATCAAAGTATTATAGCGGAAGTTTATATTACAGAATGAAGTATGCTAATCTTGATAACAAAGATCAATGGGAGTTTTTACATAAAACAGGAAAGTATAAATATACAATAGCAGGAGGGACGAGTGTGAATGGTGAGGAAGTGTATATTATTGATTTTGAACCTTCGGGAAGTGGAATGTTTACCGGGAAAATGTTCGTGTCGAGAAACACATATGCATTGATTCGCGCCGATTACCAGTATGCAGCTGGTAAAAACGGTAGAGACTTTCATATGTTTGGTATTGGGTATACCGAAAGTCAGTTTGCCGGATCTATTTATTTTGAAAAAGTAGATTCTGTTTATGCTCTGAAATATTTTACTACTAAGTCTGCTTCAGAGGTTAGCTTCGACAGGAGTGTTTCTCTTCTGAAAAAAAGAAAACGCTGGCTCTTTGATAAAAAGGTGAATGAAATTAAAATAGGTATTGATATGTATGTTAGCTCGGAAATGTCATACGAATACCTTGTAACTAATAAACGTGATTTTGAACCAAATGAGTTTGATGATTTTGAGCAAAAGGAACGTATGAAGGTTATTTATGTTGATCAGTTTGATGATAATCTTTGGGCTGGTTACCCTGTTATCGCTCCAACAAAGAAGATGAAAGAGTATAAGAAACATGGTGAGTTTTGAGTGAGTGATTCATAAAATATTTTCTGATTTATAATAGTAGTAGTAAAATATTATATCTTTGCTGAAATAATATTTCTACTATGAAAAAACAAATCGATTCTCTTATTGAAATTGGTCTTAATAATCTTGAGGCTGAGGTGTATGTATACTTGCTCTCTCATCTCCCGGCAACGGCATATAAGATTGGTAAGGATATTAATAAACCAACGGCTAATGTTTACAAAGCAATCGAATCTTTGTCGAAAAAAGGCGCAGTTATAATTGAAGACAATAACAAAAAGCTATGCAAGGCTGTTGCAATTAGTGAGTTTATTTCTTCTTTCAAAAATGATATTTTCAAGAAAGCTTCACAGGCTGAAACCAACCTGGCAGGTTTGTTCAATAATACCAGCGATCAAAATACTTATCAGATTAATTCAGTACCCCTTGTGTTTGAAAGATTCAGGAGTATGTTGAAACGATGCAAAAAGATTGCTGTTATTGATGCTTTTCCTGATGTGCTGGAGGTTTTGATTAATGACATAGAAGATGCAGCTCAACATGGAATAAATATTTTTATTGAAACATATAAGCCCATCAATATTAAAAATGTTGAAACAGCTTGTACTAACGTTGGTGAGAAGAATATTAAACATTGGAACAGCCAGCAGCTGAATATTATTATTGATGGAGAGGAGCACTTAATAGCGCTTCTTGACAATTCTTTATCTAATGTAATTCAGGCAACCTGGAGCAATAATGTTTATATGTCGTGTATGTTACATGCCGGATTTCTCAGGGAGCATACTATGGTTAAAATACAATCGGAATACGATAGTCCGGATTTTGAAAACAAGGTGAAATCAATTCTGGACTCACAGCGATTCTTTTATAATAGTGATATCCCCGGATTTAATAAGTTGTTTAATATTAAATGAATATAGATTATGAAAAGCGTTATTAATGTGATAATACTTGGTGTATTATTTACTTTATCAGGATGTCAAACCGATGCTAAACGGTCACAATACTTCAGCGAAAGCGACAAAGAGAAGTATGCCAATGTTTTTAATGATTTGAGAATCGGTCTTGAAGAAGAAAATGGTGAATTATGGAATCATCAATTGTATGGTCCTTTAATGCTGGCAGACAGGGAAACGAGGGCAATAATTGCCAATGAAGGGGATAATGCCGGATTTCTTGAGAAAAATGATGATCTGTTTACCGGCGTTTTACCTGATGAGCTTAATATAGCGAATACTGCTTTTGAGTGGAATGGCAAGCGATGGACGATTGTAGCATTACCGTTACCACAGGATAAGTACGAACAGATTAACCTGCTTACACATGAGCTGTTTCATAGAATTCAGCCCGAAGTTGGCTTTGCTAACTTAAAGATGGAAACATGTGATCATCTGGACAGCAGGAATGGCAGGATATATCTTATATTGGAGTTGAATGCATTAAAAAAAGCCCTTGAATCAGAGGATAGTAGTCAGCAGGGTGCACATCTTCGTGATGCTCTGTTGTTTAGAAGCTTCCGTTATGAGTTGTACCCGGATGCTAAAGTTAAAGAAAACATGCTGGAATTAAATGAAGGCCTTGCTGAATATACAGGTTCAATACTTAGCGGGAGAAGCGATTCGTTGCTCAGACAACATTATATCCGGAATATTGACGCACTAATGGAGCAGCCTACTTTTGTAAGTTCGTTTGCCTACAGGACTATTCCTGTTTATGGATATTTTCTAAAGAAGAAGGATAATAAATGGAATTTGCGAGTATCATCAGAAACTAATCTTACAGATTTTATTGCTGATTCATATTCTTTTACTGTACCCGATAATCTGGAAGGCATTGTTGATTCTATCAGGAATAATTATAATTACGCATACATTGAGCAGACAGAGACAAAAAGGGAAGAGAAGAAAAAAGCATTGCTGGCATTGCTTGATAGCAGGTTCAGAGATAACCCTGTTTTGGTAATTCCTTTGCAAAACATGAATATCAGTTACAATCCGGGGACATTAATTCCATATAGAGATATAGGTACTGTGTATCCAACTCTCCGTGTTACTGATAACTGGGGTGTGTTGTCGGTTGAAAAAGGCGCATTGGTAAGTAAAAACTGGAATAAAGTAGTTGTTACCGAACCTCTTAAATTTACTGATACTATCTCAGGAAATGGATGGAAGCTTATTTTAAACGATGGATGGAAGATTGAAAAGGATGGTAATAACTTTATATTAAGGGATTAATGAATATACTTAGCCTGGGTCAGTAATAGTTTCTTAAACTCTTCAATGGAAGTTACTTTCGATGAGTCTTGTTCCCATGCAGCACCAAAGTAGTAAGTAAGTGTATTGTTGATGGGCTTCATTACCAATAACTCGCTGTTTTCATCTGAAGTAATCTTTGTTAGTTGATCGGTTTTCACAAACACACACATTCCAAGTTTGTCGTTTTGCAAGGTTTGCGTGCCAAAGGTTGCGAGGCATGTCCAGCCTTCTTTTATATCAGTGAAGACTTTAACCGCTGTGTTATCTTGTTTTACAATTCCTGTTACCAGATTAGGCAATGATGTGCTTAGGTTTTGTGTGTATTTTGTCAGATAGCTACCTGCTTCTATTTGCATCACCGACTGCAGATTTACTTTCATGTTGTTAACATCCCATCCAAAGTAGTCGATAGTAACAGACGAATTGTCGCTGTTATTTTCCAATTTACATAAGATACTGTCAGTCTTTTCAACATGAACAGCCTTGTTGCCAGTCCAGAACCCCACAGAGCCCATACCCATTGACGATCCAACTTTAAGCACATCAACACCCCATTCACTAATGTCATGATATGATCCAAAGCCATCAGAGCCAACGTTGTGAAGCACTGTTGTATCTGTTTTCTTGCCAAAGATATCAATAGCATTGCGGCTGTCGAGATAAATGCGATAGGCAATTTTATCAGACTCCCAGCCGGGGCCTTCAAATTGCAGATACAATGAGTTGATAGTATGTTCATCAGGGACTCTAAACTGCGACACAGGTTTGAATTCACCTCCCTGATATTCCCGGAAGTCGTTACCATTAGCATGAGAAACCAGCTTCCACTCGCCTCCCTGTTTTACACCGAGGTATGCCTGTGTTTTCTTATTTGAACTACTATTATTGTTTTTGTTGTTAGGTTTTTGGAAAGAACAGGACGAAAAGGAAATCGCTATAATAGATAATAGGAAGAAGGTGTATGTCTTAATTGTAAACATTATATTTTATTATTTTGAGGTCTCAAAAATATAAAATACAAGTAATTATTGTGAATTTATAAAATTGGTAAGGTAATTGTATGTATTAAGAAAATCAGAAATGTATTATTAAGTAAGACCAAGTATAGAGTTTGTACTTTTCTGCTTTCACTTAATCATTTAAAATATATGAATAAACAAAAATTAATGACCCGCTATAAAATACAAAACATGAAGTATATATTAGTTGTATTATTTCTAGTATATGGAATTGCAATAGTTGCCCAGGAAGTTAAGAAGCCTGAATATGTTATTGTTGCCAACAATGAAATAATTAATCAACAGAAACTGGAATCGTTAATGCAAGAAGGCCTTGTTAAGTCGATGAACAAGGGCGTTTCTCAGGATGTATTTGAAGAATTGGTTAAGGAGCATGGTAACAAGATAGGTGAAAAAGAATTTGTTATTATTGTTGAATTGTTCTCAAAGAAGGAGAAAAAGCCTGAAGTAACAACGCATGCGGTTACTGAGAATAAAGACGATGGTTTGATATTGCAAGTTGGAGACCGTGCAGCAGATTTTACTGTTGAAATGATCGATGGTACCAAAATAACGTTGTCTGAATTAAAAGGTAAGGTTGTTTTGCTGAATTTTTGGGCTACATGGTGTGGGCCTTGCTTGATGGAATTCTATGAAATGCCTGATAAAATTATTGAGCCTTTTGGTAAGTCAGACTTTGTTTTTATTCCTGTTTCCAGAGGTGAAAACAAAGAAAAAGTGGTTGCTAAAATGCAGCAGTTTAAAACAAAGGGTATTTCTTTTAATGTTGGCATTGATCCGGAAAAGAAAATATGGAACGAATATGCCAAACACAGTATCCCTAAAAACTTTGTTATTGATAAGGAAGGAGTAATAAGGTATATCTCAACAGGCAATTCAGAAGGTAGTGTCGATAAAATTGCTGAAGAGATTAAAAAGCTGTTATCTGAATAACTTCACAATAATTTGCTTACCTGATTGTTAATGCGCATCAATGCCATAAAGCATTAGCACCAGATGTTGCAGTACTTTCGTGATTTCAGCCATATATTCGTTTACAGCTCTTACGCTTCCCGGCAGTGCGAATATCATCGTCTTTCCATTAATGCCTGCGATGCTTCTGCTTATTAAAGCATTGGGTTTTTCCATGCCATACTTCATTCTTATCATATCCATTATTCCAGGTATTTCCTTATGCAGATATGTTTTTACAACGTCCACAGTTATATCGCGTTCGCCAATGCCTGTGCCGCCTGTGGTGAAGATAAAGTCATAATCTGACGCTTTATCGAGATAGCTTTTAAGCTGCTGCTCATCGTCAGGTATTATTACATTCTCCACTTGGTAATTCCACCTTTTAAGTTCAGCAAATGTTTCGAAAGCCTCTTTAACCTTAGGGCCGCTACGATCTTCATATTCACCATTACTGGCGCGATCACTAAGAGTTATTACAAGCACTTTAAAGATTTTAGGATGATATTCAAGAGTATCACCTGCCTTTAATTCACCGCCACGTATAACACGAACAAAGATACCTTCCTTTGGCATCACACAGTTACCCACTTCCCTGTAAATAGCACATGAATCTCCATGACATTTTTTACCAATCTGTGTTACTTCCAGCTCTATATCATTGTTCAGAAACTTGTCGAGAGGGGAGGTGTGAAAAAGCTCCATGCCTTCGGTAGTGATATTTTCAGCGAACTCACCAAATTCAATTTTTCTGCCTGCCATTTCAGAAAAACGACTGAAACTTTCATTACCAAGCATACTTACCTGGCGGTGCCATTTGCCTGAATGCGCATCATTTTCAATTCCAATATCACTTAATACAATCTTATCAACAGGTTTTTTTATAGTACCTTTCTTTACAGATATATTTGTGCTTAATACTTTTATTGTTTTCATCTTAAATGTCTTTTTTTGTTTTTTCAATAAGAGTGATATCACCTATAACCATTTCTTTGTCGACAGCCTTGCACATATCATAAATTGTGAGTAAAGCAACACTAACACCGTTTAGAGCTTCCATCTCAACACCTGTCTTACCAATACATTTGACCATTGATGTTGCTTTAACCCCTTTTTCAACGATCTCTGTTTTTACTTCTACCTTAGTTAGTTGGAGAGGATGACACAGAGGTATCAACTCGCTTGTACGTTTAGCGCCTTGTATTCCTGCTATCTCAGCAATAGTAAGAACATCTCCCTTTTTCATCTCATTGTCGCGGATAAGTGCTATTGTGTTATCAGTAAGATAAATGATACCCTCTGCAATAGCTTTTCTTTCCTGATTGCCTTTATGGCCCACATCAACCATATTGGCTTTTCCCTTGCTGTCGGTATGACTTAGTTTCTCCATTGTTATCCTCCTATATTAAAAAAGTCACCACTTGTATTCACTGATCCGCAGCATGGTTTGTGTATAAGAGCTTGTTGAATAGCTTCTTTAATACCAAGTTCACGGATATCATATTCCAGATTATTAAAAAGACAGGGTTTGATTTTGCCGTTAGCTGTTAATCGTAGTCTGTTACAAATCTTACAATCTCCACCTTCTCCGCCTTCAACAGCAGAAAAGTGACCAGACTTCAGCTCCATTTGATGGATGTATCTTATTTGCAGATCTTTCTTACGGCAGTACTCAGCAACATCAACAGCATCAGGTTCATTGTGTGATTTCTTTATAACACAGTTGATCTTTACCGGAGTCAGCCCTACTTTTTGAGCCTCATCTATTCCTTCCAACACATCATTGATGTCGCCGAGTCTGGTAATCTGTTTGAATTTATCAGTATTTAGAGTATCAAGGCTAACATTAACCCTGTGAAGGCCATTCTTTTTAAGATCAGCAGCATATTTCTTTAAAAGAATGCCGTTAGTAGTCATACCAAAATCCTTAACGCCATCAACTTCAGCAATCATGCCAACAAGATCAGTAATTCCTTTGCGCACCAAAGGCTCACCGCCGGTAATTCTGATTTTGTTGATACCCATATCCACACTAATCTTCACAACCTCCAGAATCTCTTCAAAGCGAACAATATCCTTGTGGCTCATCAGTTTAATTCCTGATTCAGGCATGCAGTAAACACATCTAAGATTACATCTGTCAGTAACAGATATTCTGAGGTAGTTTATTTTTCTGTTAAACTTGTCGTACATTCACCATTTCTCCTATTTCAAGTCTGTCCTTTCCAATTTCCACATAAGTGATACCATTTGCAAACACATAAGAGTGTATATGTGCTGAGCCGTGGTACTCAACAGGATAAACTTTCCCATCCTCTTTTATAATAACCGGTATAAATGATTTTCGTTCAGATTTTCTTCTTCTGTATTCAGCACCCATAGGCAATTTGAGTTCCGTAAAGATTTCTTCTGACCCCATTAGTTTATTCATCAGAGGGCGTGTGAGTAGCTCAAACTGCGTATAAGAAGAAACAGGATTGCCAGGCAGTCCGAAAACATATTTATTGCCATTGTAAGTGCCGAAAGTTGTTGGTTTTCCGGGCTGGACAGCTATTTTACGAAATTTGATATCAATACCAATTTCCTTCATGATGTCAGGAACCATATCAAAATCACCCATAGAAACACCACCAGTAAGAAGAATGATGTCATTATTTTCAAGCGCAGTTGATATTGCATTGTAAGTAGCCTCCCTTGAATCTTCGGCAATCCCCACATAATTTGGGATTCCACCAGCGCGCTCAACCTGAGCGATAAGCTGATATCCATTACTGTTGCGTATCTGCGATTTCTCCGGAATACTATCCGGTTCAACAATTTCACTACCTGTTGATATAATACCAACTTTAGGTTTCATTGCCACTTCAGCTTTTGTGTAACCCACAGAAGCCATAACAGCAATATGTTGAGGTAATATCTTAATCCCTTTGCTAAGTACTTTGTCGCCAGTTGTTATATCTTCACCAAGAGTGCAAATATTGGACTTTGTACTATCCTTAGTAAATTTTATAAATCCCGGTTTAGACTCTTCTGTATATTCAACCATAAGAACACAATCAGCACCTTCCGGAATAATAGCTCCGGTCATTATCTTTATACATTGATTTTCACTGATTATATTTTCTGGTATTTTCCCGGCAGGGAGAATCTCAATAACTTTAAGCTCATTGTGGATATCGCTCATTCGGCATGCATAGCCATCCATTGCTGATTTGTCAAATGGCGGCATATTCATATCAGAAAATACATCACAGGTAAGAATTCTGTTAAGAGATTCTGTAAATTTTATCTTTTCTATTGGAAGTGTATTCTTAACGGAATCCAGAATTATAGTAAGTGCCTCGTCGTGAGATATCATAATTAATATTTGTTTTTACGTTACAGGATGTGTCAGATGTTTTGAAGTATTGCCGACAAACTGTTTCTCATATTGTAAGTATAATAAATCCTGAAATATATCTAGTATTATTTTATTTTGCTTTTGAACTCATCATATGCATCCTCAATGGCACTATCCATCTTTTTATGCAATGCATCATAAGCTTCAAGTAGTTTATTAGCTCTGTCAGTAAGTTCTGATTTACCCCCGCCAGAGCCACCTCTCTGCTTTGAAGTTAGTTCATACCCAAGCATTTCTTCAGCAGTTTTTAAATCCCCCCATGCCTTTCGGTAGCTTATTCCTGCTTTAGCTGCTGCAGCTCTTAGAGAACCCAGCTCATCAATCAGCTTTAATATCAAATACTGATCCTCATCAAGTATACCTTCACCGGATACAGCGGAAAGCCAAAGTTTGTATCTTAAGAAAACATCGTTTTTAGAACTCCTAGGTGGCTTCATATATTTAAATTTTTTCGATATGACGTTACTGCATAACGCGACAAATGTACAAAAACTAGATGTACTCACTCGGCTGTTTCGCAAACGTTTTTTTTGACTGCATTAATTAGAATTATTCTGAATAATTTTTGTACATTTGCGATCGCTATATATGTCCGGGTTTACATATATCAAAAATAGAGTTCATAATAAACAAATACTAGACAAACACTTATAATTACTATGGATAAAATAAAAGTACTGAATCCTGTTGTTGAGCTGGATGGTGATGAAATGACCAGAATTATATGGACAATGATAAAGGATAAGCTGATATTACCTTACCTTGATATTGACCTGAAATATTATGACCTTGGTATTGAATCACGCGACAATACAAATGATCAGATTACAGTAGATGCTGCTAATGCAATAAAGAAGTATAATGTTGGTATCAAGTGTGCAACCATTACACCTGATGAAAAAAGAGTGGAGGAGTTCGGATTAAAAAGTATGTGGCGGTCTCCCAATGGTACAATTCGTAATATAATCGGAGGTACGGTATTTCGTGAGCCAATAATTATGCAAAACATACCCAGGCTTGTACCAGGATGGACAAAACCTATTGTGATAGGACGTCATGCGTTTGGTGACCAGTATCGTGCTACCGACTTTGTTACAAAGGGAAAAGGAAAGTTAACCATTACATTTACACCAGATGACGGTTCTGAACCTCAGACTTACAATGTTCATGATTTTGATGGAGATGGTGTTGCAATGGCTATGTATAATACAGATGAATCCATAAGAGGATTTGCTCATTCATGCTTCAATATGGCACTGGAAAAAGAATGGCCTTTATATTTAAGTACTAAGAATACGATATTAAAGAAGTATGATGGCAGATTTAAAGATATTTTTGAAGAAATATATCAAAATGAGTTTGTTGATAAATTTAAAGAGAAAGGTATTACTTATGAACATCGTTTAATCGATGATATGGTTGCTGCTGCTCTTAAATGGGAAGGCGGATTTATCTGGGCATGTAAAAACTATGATGGGGATGTACAGTCGGATACGCTGGCACAAGGATTTGGTTCGTTGGGGCTTATGACTTCTGTGCTTATGGCTCCTGATGGAAAGACTATTGAAGCAGAAGCTGCCCATGGTACAGTGACACGTCATTATCGTCAGCATCAAAAGGGTAATCCTACATCTACTAATCCTATTGCTTCTATTTTTGCATGGACAAGAGGACTGGCGCACAGAGGAGAGCTTGATAATACCCAGCCGCTTGTAGATTTTGCTCATGCGCTTGAACGTGTATGTATTGATACTGTTGAGTCAGGCAAGATGACAAAAGACCTTGCTCTTATTATACATGGTAAAGATCTAAAAACAGAACATTACCTTACTACTGAACAGTTTTTGGATGCATTGGATGAGAACCTTAAAGCCAAACTTACTAAATAAACTAAAATCAAAATGAGTACACTGAAAGATAAATTACATGAGAAAATAGATGCTCACCGTCCTCGTATTAAGAGATTATTGACTGAGCATGGTGAGAAAGTTATAAATGAAGTAACAGTGCAGCAGGTAATAGGTGGAATGAGAGGTATAAAGGCTCTTGTTACTGATATCTCATATCTTGATCCCTATGAAGGAATAAGATATCGTGGGTACACTTTGCCTGAAGTTTTTGAGAAGCTGCCTAAGCCACAAGGCAAAGAGATGCCTTATGTGGAAGGTCTTTTTTATTTGCTTCTTACTGGTGAGATACCTACAGAGAGTCAGGTGGCCGATGTTATCTATGATTCTGTAAACCGCCGACAGTTACCAAAATATGTTTATGAAGTAATTGATGCTTTCCCAAACAACAGCCATCCTATGGTAATTCTTTCTGCAGCAGTGATGTCAATGCAGAGAGAGTCGTTATTTAATCTTAAGTACCAAAGGGGAATGGATAAAAAGGATTATTGGGATCCTACATACGAGGATGCCTTCAATCTTGTGTCAAAACTTCCCGTCATAGGCGCGTATATATATAATAAGTTGTACACCAATAAGCAGAATGTTTATCAGGATCCTACTCTTGATTTTGGTGGTAACTATGCGAAAATGCTGAATATTGCTCCTCCATATGATGAAGTTTCACGTATGTATTTTATAGTGCATGCAGATCATGAAAGTGGTAATGTGAGTGCACATACCGGACACCTAATTTCAAGCTCATTGTCAGATGTGTACTATTCTATCTCAGGGATGATAAACGGACTGGCAGGACCATTACACGGACTTGCTAATCAGGAAGTGCTGAGATGGATACAGGAATTACGCGGTAAGATGGGAGATAAGTTACCAACTGAAGATCAAATGAAGGTTTTTGTTAAAGACACTCTAGATAAGGGACACGTTATTCCTGGTTACGGGCATGCTGTTCTGCGTAAGACAGATCCCAGATATACTATTCAAAGAGAGTTTTGTCTTAAACATATTCCAGATGATGAGTTGTTTAAATATGTTGATATGCTTTACAAAGTTGTTCCTCCAATACTTCAGGCACAAGGTAAGGCAAAAAATCCATGGCCAAACCTTGATGCACAGTCAGGTGTAATTCAATGGTATTATGGCGTAACACAATATGATTTTTATACTGTACTGTTTTCAATAGGCAGGGCACTTGGTGTTATTTCAAATATTATATGGGATAGAGCTCTTGGTTATCCTATTGAGCGTCCGAAATCAATTACTACTGATATGCTTGAACAGCTAGTTGGAATTCATCCTGAGACAAAGGAATAATAATTTTGTTAGATTTCTTTAGAGTAATTGACTATTATTTTCAGGATTTGTACATGACTAATACTGTATGATTAGTATTACAATGTTTGAATTGTGTAAATCCTTGGCACCTTTGTAGTATATTTGCATTAGAATTTAGTTTATAATGAAAGTACTTATACTTAACGGTCCGAATTTAAACCTTACGGGAGAGAGAGAGACCAAGCTATATGGCACACTGGCTTTTGAAGATTATATTGAGGAGCTTAAAAGGAGATTTCCTAGTCTTGATATAACATATGATCAGACTAATGTTGAAGGTGAGATGATCAATAAAATGCAGGATGCAAATTTTGAATTTGATGCCATTATTTTAAATCCTGGTGGATATACACACACTTCTGTTGCAATTGGTGATACTGTGAAAGCTATTGAAATTCCTGTTGTTGAAGTTCATATGTCGAATATTTTCTCTCGCGAAAGCTTCCGTCATATTAGTTACATTGCACCTTATTGTATAGGAAGTATCTGTGGTTTTGGATTGGGGTCATACAGACTAGCACTTGAGTATTTTAGTAAATAGGGTAAGTTAGTTAGTTTTTGCCCGGTGTGATAAGTAGCCTTTGAGATGAGGAAGTAGTAATTATTCCATAGTAACCCATCTATATCTGTTATTTACTGTATCCTTTTGTCAGTTCAGGGAATTCCTTTTTTCTTGATAGATAATGCTCCGTAACAATATTTCCAAGATATATATTTGAAACACTTTTCTTTATTGTTTCTCTTCTCTTTTGTCTGATTGATTTGTGGTTTCTGTAAAAATAAAAATGGGCACGTATAACTGCATAGAAGTCAGCAACACCTCCTTGTGAAAGAAACTTAATAGCCGCAATACCATCCAGAAATAGTCTGACAATCATAACACGTTTAAGTCTCTTTTTAGGGAGATTTTTATACATGAGCACAAAATTATTCCTAAAATTAAGGTATGTTTTTCTTGCTGATCCAGTTGGAAGTGTTCCTCCACCCACATGATAAACGACAGAAGACGGACAAACCATTACTTTATATCCAATACTTTTCATTCTCCAGCAATAGTCAATTTCCTCCATGTGAGCGAAGAAATCGTCATCAAATCTCAGCTTGTGGAATAACCCAGCACGTGTTATCATACAAGCACCTGTAGCCCAGAAGACTTCAATAGGATCATCATACTGACCGTAATCAACTTCCAGCGACTGAAATATTCGGCCCCGGCAAAAAGGATAGCCCAGTTTGTCAATATAACCTCCACTGGCACCTGCATATTCAAACTTAGATTTCTCAAAATATGATCTGATTTTAGGCTGACAAGCTCCAATGCTACTATTAGATTCCATCATATCTACCAGAGGCTTAACCCAGCCTTTTGTAACTTCAATATCTGAATTTAGAAGAATGTAATAGTCTGCTTCTATTTTAGCAAGAGCTTCATTATAACCTGTTGCAAAGCCACCATTATGTTTATTCTCAATAATATTAACAGTATCGGGGAATTTAGTGTTAAGTAATTCCACAGAGCTGTCAGTAGAGCAATTATCGGCTACCCAGATATCAGCATCATCGGAGCTATAAAGTACTACATCTGGTAAGAACTTCTCCAGAAACTGCTTTCCGTTATAATTAAGTATTACAATTGCTGTCTTTTTCAACCGAGTAAAAAGTGTTCGTGATTAAAGAATGTAACTGGCTACGAAATTACTTATTTACTCGCATAAATCAAGTAAAGAAGTGCTAATATTTAAAAAATTACCAAGGTTGTCTATAAGTTTCTGTTGCCTTACTACCCCATGTTGATGGAATAACATCCTCATCAATACCTGTAGGATCCCATGTGCGACGGTAAATGATAGTCTGCCATCTATAATTGTTAACTTCTCCTATTGCATTAGAGTGAATTAGCAAAAAGTCATTTGTAACCAGATCATGAGAATAAAAAACAAATTTTCTATCCCTTTGATCATTGAGCTGGTAGTAATGCCATATCTCATAAGGGTATGCCGCTGGCTCATGATATTGTTCTGAAATCACATTAGGACGTCCGTACTGTAAGTAAACACGACCGCGGTCTGTTTTATAGCCAGGAATAAGCATGCTTTTAAAGTCTTTGTTAACTTCCATTACTCTGCGAAGATATTCTTCCCATGCTTCTTGAGGATTTGCTTTATCACGTTCAAGCCAAAAACTGTAGAAATAACTCTTTAGTTCGTCAATATCTGCAATTGCTGCCTGATTCTTAATATAGATTTTTTCCATATTGGATGATATGGGATAAAGATAATCTATGTACCCAAGTAATGTATCCTTGCTGTTAAAGTTGCCAACAAATGTATTTTTTGTGTTTATATTCATTAGCTTATTAACATCAATCTTAACATCAGGATTGTATCTTTGGAAGTATTTCTCATTTCCTGCAAGCTTTTTGTTATTTCTATCGTAGACTTCAGCAACCAGAATATAGTTACCAGTTGCTAGATCCTTAATGTCAAAAGAACTTAAAAGGACAATGACATTTTGAGGGGTCATTCTCTTGAAGATGATGTAATCAGAAAGTTCAATATTTGTTTCAAAAGGCCGTATATACACTTTTATTAGGAAAGGGTTCTCACCAAGGACTTCTTTTGTGTTATATATTTCAGCATAATATGACAATACATCAGTTTTATTATCGTAATAATTCAATATATTAGGATCTAGTTTATAGCCATTTTTATTAAGAATGCTTGCTGAATCACTTTTTTTATATGAGTTTAGCAGTTCAATATCTGAAAAACAAATTTTATCCTTTGGAAATGAAATAGTGAAATTATCTACTGTCGTAATTGCAGAGTCTGTGCTGTTTAGGTCCCTCAGTCTAATATTAAAATTATACTCTCCTTCATCCAGGTAATATCTTTGAACATCAAGCATATTTACAAGTTTTGAAGTTGTGTCTTTTACTTCAGGCCCATTTAGTTTGTATTTAGCATAGTTTACAACACTGTCATTGGCTGTGGAATCGTTATCAGTAAATATGTATTGAACTCCAACAACTGCCTGATACATACCATTATCATTAAGTTTGTATTTAACACTGGAGCCTTTGATAGTAAGGTAAGTTTCTACATATGGTTTGTTTTCAGGTGTATTGAAAACTGAGTATGACAGATAGGCTGTTATATCCTGACTAATACAAAAAGCAGGAATCAATAATAACAGCGTTACAAAAGTGATAGCTAATCGTTTCATTTTTATACTTGTTTAACGTGCAAAGTTAATCTAAAACTTAATAAATGTCAATATATTTAGTAGACGCAAGTATTGCTGTATAAGTTGTATATAGCTTATAATGCGTGAAATATTATGGATTGTCTATATTAGAAATAGTGATTATGTATCCTAATAGTTGAAGTTTTTCTTTTATTTGTTATTCTCAGTCTTATAGTCTTGCTTTACTTGATAATAAGCAGTTAGCAGAAAGTTTATAGGATTTTCCATATCGCATATAAGTTGTTTTCTTGTAAAATTCTGAATATTGAAGACCTGATGTATTGTTTGCAGCTTTTGTAAATTTTTAAGACAGACAAAACCACGGTTTAAGACAGGCATAACCATGTTAAGAAACTTTTTTATGTTTTTATCGGGGGTTTTAATTGCAAATGTTAGGTCTTTGAATTTAGTTATTTCTGATTCATAGAGTTCCTTCAGGTGTTTTATATCTTTGGTTCTTGCAGGAATGGTATTAATTCTTGCTTGGTGGTCTTTGTAAATATCAAAAATGTCATTTTCAAGTTGCATTGTAGCTCCCAGTTGAAATAAAGCCTTTGTTTCTGAATTATCAGGAATATTGTTGAGTGCTGTTCTGTAAAAGACAACAGACTCACCACCTTTTTGTTGTGTTATTTCAAGAATACGATTGTAAGATGTATCCGGGTTTTCCTGTTCAGTGCTTGCTAACTGGGCATGATGTACCTCTATAAGTTGGCTTTTGATATTTTGCGGCTTGTTTGAAGTTTTAAGTGCACTTGTATAAAACTTAAGAAAGAGTTTTTCCGAAGAGTTATCGGGAACAACCTTTTCAGGGTAAAGCACTAGTTTTTCAATTTGTTCTTCCGACATTTTCATCTCGTCAATAAAATCATCAAAAAGACCTGTTATGGCGCCCAGACAGGTAAGAACCCATCTTTCATCATCAGTTAGTTTAACACCTCGTAATTCACAGAACGCTTCTCCAAGAATAGCTGGTACTGCCAATCCATAATATTGGTATATTTTTGTTGAGTCTTTGGTTTTAATTGTACCATCATTTTCTGCGAAAGCTTTATTAATGATACAATCAATGTTGTTATGAAGATATTTTTTTTGAAACGACAGGCTACTGGTTATCTTCCATAAAATCAGTGGTAATTGCACAATATTTTTGAGAGTGTTTGCCATTTAGTTTACCGTTTTTACAGATTTTCGCTTTTCAAATATTGTTTTTGTGCAGTTTGTACTATACGATTTTTTTTGTTTTAATTACGCGTATATATAATATAAGGTATATGGCCTTTTTATCCCAGACAGGGTTTATCCATTTTTGTCAAATATAAGATAAAATTATCTTTTCTGTTCTTTTAATTTGGCAATTTTATTTGAATAGCAATAATATACTGGCAACAAGGGTGATAAATATAACTGACTTTTTAAAGAATGTAACAGGAATAAACTTGTTAATTCTTTTGCCACAAAAAGAGCCTAAAAACAGAATAGGTAAAAATATAGCTGCTTTTTCAAGGTGTTGGGAATTAAGTAGGCCCATTATACCATATCCTGTAAGAGCTATTACAGATGTTACAATACTGAACCATGCAAATATTTCACGAAATTCCTGATTATTGACTTTGGCGGTGTTAAGAAATAATGCCAAAGGTGGTCCGCTTATTGATATACTTCCCGTAAGGAAGCCAAGAATTGCACCAGCGATCTTATAGGAGATTAAAGGATAGTTTATTGTCCGGTTTTTGCCCACTAGCGAGAATATTGATAGTAAAACGAAGAAAGCGCCTAATATTTTTATAATTATATGATCAGGTACATATTTTAAAGCCAGCACTCCTGTAAAAGTAAAAGCTGCGCCATATAATATTAGTGTTGTAAACTTTTTGTTTACAAGATTCTGTTCCTTTTTTTGAAGTACGATAATTATTGATGCTGCCAGATTACAAATAATTAGAACTGGTATTAACTCAACAGGTGAGTACCATATTAATAATGGTGGAAAGGAAACAAGTGCAAATCCAAAGCCTGTTATTCCTTTGAGGAAACTTGCTATTAGTACAATTAGTATGATCAAGATGTATTCCATGTTTGTCTTTTCAGTACAAAATTACACCTTGTGCATAATTAAATCAAATACTAATATATTATTAAATATAATTATAAGTTATAATGAGAGAGGAAATCAATAAATAATTTTGTTGATGCCGATGGTTGTCCATGGCGCAGAGCGATTCTGAATTTTCTGGTAAGAGAGATGTTTTTGACTTTAATTCTTACAATTTCTTTTAATTGCAGCTCTTTTTCAATTGCTTTTTCAGAAATGAGTGCGATCCCTTCGAAATCACGGAGAAAATTTTTGATGGCTTCTGTGCTTCCCAGATGTATCACAGTGTTAAGTTCTTCAAGTATGATACTGTTTCTTAATAAAGCGTTATGAATAACCTGTAATGTTCCTGATCCTTGCTCTCTCAATACAATGGGCATTTCTTTAAAATCGGGAATAGAAATATGCTTACGTTTTGAATAGACGCTGTTTACGCTTGTAACAGCCACAATTTCATCTTCCAGAAAGCCTGTGTATTTGATGTTTTTGTGTGAAGATTCATTCTCCACAAGAGCCATGTCAATCTCATTGTTTAACAGTTTGTGTTCCATTTCAAATGAATTACCGTTAAGCATAAACAACTCTATTTTAGGATATCTTTTATGAAACGACGCAATTACTTCCGGAATGAGATATTGTGATATAGTAGAGCTGGCACCTATTCTAAATATACCTTTAAAAGAATCATTAAGGCGTGCTATGTCGAATTCCAGTTCACGGTAAAGTTGTCTTATTGATTTTAACCTGTTATATGTAAGTCTGCCTGCCTTGGTTAGTGAAATATTGTTACCCTTTCGTTCGAAAAGAGTAACATTTAGTTTGTTTTCTAACTCCTTTATATGATTAGTAACAGCTGGCTGACTAATAAATAATTCATGTGCAGCAATTGAGAAGCTAAGGTTCTCTGAAACAGCTAAGAAAACAGTATCACGGTAATCCATACTCAGTTTTTTCCTGTTTTGTAAAATTAATAAAAATTGAGCCCGCTGTTATTAATATTTAATTGAATGTATGAGCCAGCTATGGAACTACTTCATAGCCTAACGACTCAATGGTGCTTCGGGCTGTTTTAACATCAATGTTATCCCCTGTTATTGTTACTGTGTTATCACTGAGGTTTACTTTTGCTTCATTTACGGAAGGAAGTGTACTAAGATTATTCTCAATATTTGTTTTGCAATGATTGCAGGTCATTCCATTAACTTTTAATATTTTGATATTCATTGTATCAGTATTTATTATTTTGTTTTCTTTTCTGTTTTTTATGTATTTAAGTACAAACCCATTGATAATAAGTGTCATAAGTACTATAGCAGAGGTCAGTTGCCACCAGTTAAGTATGTTTCCATGATTATGTGTTTGTAGTACTATTATGCTTGAGAACCACTCCAGTGGCAGTGCATAGTCAATAAGTACTCCAAAGCCGAGGGCTCCAGCAATAATAATAATTAAGTAAGTAAATAGACTTTTACGTCCCAGCACTTTTCCTATCATTGTAATTGTAGCAGCATTTGTTGCAGGTCCTGCCATAAGGAGCACAAATGCAGCTCCCGGGCTAATTCCCAGACTTATCAGTACTGCTGCAAGGGGTATTGATCCTGTCGCACATATATAAAAAGGGATTGAAACAGTAAGTATCATTAACATTTGTAGGATAGGAGGGAGGTTTAATAGTTGGATGAAGTCATGTGGGATTAGTGCCGATATTGCTGCTGCTAAAATAAGTCCTACTACTAACCATTTTGAAATATCCTGAATGAATTCAATAAATCCGTATTTGAATACATCTATGCTTTTCTGCCAAAGACTCTTTTTTTTATTTGATTTTGTTGTTGGTATTTGAAGGTGTGCTTCATCTGAGGTGATGTAGCTTGTTATTACGCCTCCGCTGATACCTGTTATCAGTGCAGCCACAGGTCTTATTATTGCAAAAGGCAGACCCATTAATGAAAATGTTGCCAGAATAGAATCAACGCCTGTTTGTGGAGTAGAAATAAGAAAAGAAACAGTGCTGCCTTTTGATGCTCCGTTTTTATAGAGCGCAGTGCCAGTTGGAATAACACCACAGGAACAAAGTGGAAGGGGAATCCCAAACAATGAAGCAAGAACAGAAGGCTTTATCTTCCCTGATCCAAGATATTTCTCTATCCCTTTTTTTGGAATAAAAGCATATAGTAACCCTGCAAAAAAGAATCCCAATAGCAGATATGGAGACATTTCGCCGAGAATCTGTAAAAAATCTGTTGCAAAACTGAAAAGGTAATCTATTGCTTTCATGACATCATTGTTTGTTGTCAAAATAACAACATTCAGCAATGAAACGTGTTATAGTATTTTGGAAAAGACTTATATAATTTTGGTACTGAAATAGCTATTACGAGTGCGTCTGGTAATGATCTGGAGTGCAAGATTATTTTCGGACATAAAAAAACCGGAACTACAAAAGCAGCTCCGGTTGCATTTGTATTTGTGTATTTTATTTCACAAGCGTATTAACAAGTTGAGCAGCCTCTTCCAGTTGAATAGCGGAGTGAACTTTAAGTCCTGAAGAATCGATTAGCTCTTTACCTTCGTCTGCATTTGTACCCTGCAGACGAACAATAATAGGAACCTCTATGTTGCCAATGTTCTTATATGCATCCACAATTCCCTGAGCCACTCTGTCACATCTTACAATACCGCCAAAAATATTAACAAGAATAGCTTCCACAGCAGGATCTTTAAGAATAATACGGAATGCCTCTTCAACACGTTTTGCATCAGCGGTGCCACCTACATCCAGGAAGTTGGCTGGATTACCACCCGACATTTTAATCATATCCATAGTAGCCATAGCAAGTCCAGCACCATTAACCATACATGCAACATTACCATCAAGCTTGATAAAGTTAAGTCCGAACTGAGAAGCTTCAACTTCTGCAGGATCTTCTTCTGTCAGGTCTCGCATTTCAGCAATATCAGGATGACGATAAAGAGAGTTGTTGTCAATAGTAACTTTGGAATCTGCAGCAAATATTTTTCCATCGGCAGCTTTAATAACCGGATTTATCTCAAACATACTGCTGTCTGCTTCAACATATGCTTTATAAAGAGCTGAAACAAATTTAACCATTTGTTTAAAAGCTACGCCGCTAAGGTTAAAATTAAAGGCAATTCTTCTGGCTTGAAATCCGGTTAACCCCACGTTAGGATCAATTATTTCATGGAATATTTCTTCAGGTGTTTCTTCGGCAACCTGTTCAATATTCATACCGCCACGCGGTGAGTACATAACCATATTCTTGCCTTCTGCCCTGTTAAGTAGGATACTCATGTAGTATTCTTCAACAGGTTCAGGGCCCTCATAATAGATGTTCTGTTCAATTAATATCTTACTTACAAGTTTGCCTTCTTTCTTAGTCTGTGGAGTAACGAGCATCATACCCAGTATCTGGTCAGCGTATTGTTTTACCTCTTCCAGTGATTTGGCAATCTTAACGCCACCACCTTTACCGCGACCACCGGCGTGAATCTGTGCTTTAACAGCCCATTTGTCAGATCCGGTTTTTTCTTGTATTTCAGCAGCAGCTTTTACGGCATCTTCCGGATTGTCAGCAACAATTCCCATAGGTACAGCAACGCCATATTTCCTTAAAATTGACTTTCCCTGATATTCGTGTAAGTTCATATGTTTTTAGTTATTATTTTACAAGATTTCAAAAATAAGGAAATTAGGTGTACAATTTGGGAATTTGTTGAAAATCATTTTAATTTATACAGGAGTCTTGATAGCTTGTAGTTTGCTGAATTTTAGTTGTCCAGTAAATACAGGTATTTGCTAATGCCTTTGGTTATTGCCCAGGAGTCGTTTTCGTAGTTATATCCAGTTGTCACAATAACTACGTCTAATTGAGGAATAATATATATGAATTGGCTTCCAAATCCGTTGGCCCATATGGTATTGAACTCCTTACCGTTCGACTTTAGGGTAATGTTCCACCACTGGTAGGCATAATTGTCGCCTTGCATATGTGTTTTAGTTTTTACTGATGTAGATTCATTTATCCATTCTGAAGATACTATTTGTCTGTTTTTATAGGAGCCCTTATTTAGGATCAAAAAACCAATTTTAGACATATCTCTTGGAAGCATTTGTAAGGACCCTCCCATGCAAGGAAAGCTTCCTTGTTTGAATATGCTCCAGTCAAACTTGGTGATATCTAAAGGTTTAAAAAGGAACTCCATTGCAAATTCATCAGCATACATTTTGGTTTTTTCTTTTATTACTGCCCCAAGTATCTCAGTATTTCCTCCGTCATAACAGAACTTTGTGCCCGGATAGTCTGTAAGTTGCCTATTTAATGAGAATTCAATCCTGTCATAATCTTTGTAAGGCTCGTATTCATTTGAAAAGCCGGATGTCATTGAAAGTACATTACTAAGTGTTATTTGATGGTAATCGCCTGACATAAGGTTTGTATATGATGGAAAAATTTGATATAATGGCTGATGAATGTTTGATATCATCCCATGGTCTTTGGCAATACCGATTAATAAAGATGTAATGCTTTTCGTTACTGATTCAATTTGATGGAGATCATCATTGGTATAACCGTAGAAATATTCTTCACATATTAATTTACTGTTTTTAATTAAAAGAAAGGAATTAATTCTACCGTAAAGGTTGTTGATTATTTCAGGTATTAATGAGTAAATAAAAGCCGAATCATTTGGCGACTGATATCGTGAGGCTATAATGGCAGAATCAAAATAATAAGGTGTGCTGTAGTGGTATTCATATCCATTATTATTACAATTTGGCTTTGCTTCTGTCAGATAGTATTTAATATTATCATTTTTTGTAAGAGTAACTGTGTCGTAAGGTTCATTATCGCACATGAATCCTCCTTTAATATAATTGCTGTCACAAATCTTCCCTGAAAAATAACAATTCCAGTTAGGTACAAAAAAACTGATGCTGTTATTGGTTATAGAAGCACTGTCGATCTCAAATCCAGATTCAAAGAAGTTGTTTTTTGTCCAGAATCCTGATGCTTTGATTGAGTCCTGGTTCAATTTTATGTAAATATAGAATTTTTTATTGGTATTTGTGGGATGAGGACCTTCCCAAAAACCTGCAATGTAATGGCTGTTATTATTTATGGTACAGCTTTGCAGAAGCACCATAATAGTAATAAATAAATGAATATGTTTCATTATTCAGAGGCTTAAAACATTCCTTTTTAAAGCTTCTGTAAAGATAAAAATAATTTAATAAACTTTTTCTGCAGTAGTGCGCGATAAGTTCTTAAAGAACAATATAGTAGTTTGACACCGATAGTGCCCTATAATTTCGAATATCTGAAATTGCTGAATGTTACACCACCATCGCCAAAAGATACAAGTCCTATTCTAAGACTCATAAATCCGCTGAGGATATTATGATGATATCCTGATACTTCCAGG
This sequence comes from Bacteroidales bacterium, assembly GCA_963676635.1. Classification (GTDB taxonomy): domain Bacteria; phylum Bacteroidota; class Bacteroidia; order Bacteroidales; family F082. The sequence goes on along the minus strand of OY781105.1, from coordinate 1,303,726 downwards.
GAGTTTTCAATTTTGATCCAGTCTGTTCCATTAAGACTATAGTACATATTTACTATGTTATCAATATTTTCAATTTTCAGGAATACATGGCCATCAATAACATCTTTCTCTGTTTCAAACTGCCATCCTCTTATATTACACAGGATGTTTAAGTTGTCAGCCAATATTCCGGAATATGCAACTTTATTATAAAACAGAATCAGACCGCCATACGCTTCTCCATTAGTTGTAACTTCAACTTGTGCTGAATAAGAATGGTCAGAGGGCATACACAACAGAGGGGAGCTCTCAGGTATTGAATTGCCTTTGCTTGTAATGGTAATACTGTTGTTATGAATCTTATACCTTGCCGAATCTGCACCTCCAAAAAACCTCCAGTGTGGAGAAAGTGTTGATCCTTCGAAATTGTCGTTTAGTGTAAATGGTTTTTGGGTAGGATAAATAATCTTTTTGTTAACAGGATTGTTGAGGTCTGCATCGTCAGCAATCTTGTACCATCCGTCTTTTGTCCATTCAACAGGCAGGAGAAGCGTTTGGCGACCCATGTTATAATGGTCTTTCTCATAGCCATGGAACATCATCCACCATTTACCTTCCGCATCTTCAAATATAGTACCGTGTCCCACAGAGCACCATTTTTCATCTTTTGTTTTTGTCCTGATAATAGGATTGAATGGTGAATTTTCCCATGGCCCCAGTGGTGATTTTGAACGTGCAGAAACAACCATATGACCTGTTGGTGGTCCGGCTGTTCCACCTTCAGCTACGGTTAAATAGTAGTAATCGCCATGTTTGAAGAGTTTAGGTCCTTCCATGCAGAAGCACTCAATTGACCATTCATTAGGTATTTCCCATCCGTCATAGCTGTGAACAATATCGCCTGTAATAGACATACCATCTTTTGATAAGGGTACGTAACTGCCACTACTGAAATAGAGGTAACGATTTCCTTTATCATCTGTAACATGTCCGGGGTCTATCATAGTTACATTCAGCTCTACAGGATCACTCCATGGTCCGGTTATTTTATCAGCAGAGATAACATAATTTGTCCCACTGGCAGGGAAATAGATATAATATTTATCATTGTATTTAACCATATCAGGAGCCCATACTGATCCCACATATTTTTGTAGCGCACTTGTTACCGGGGTCCAGTTAATGAGGTCATTTGAATGCCATATTAATAATCCCGGATAGTACTCGAAAGAAGAATGTACCATATAATAATCTTTCCCGTCAACCAGAATACTTGGATCGGGGTAATCACCGGAAAATACCGGATTTAAATATGTGTTTGGTTGTACTCCTTCTTTTTGAGACTGTGCTACTGAAAAAAAGGATAATATTATAAACAGAAAGGATAATGTGGCCTTATTCATGGTTATAGTTTTTTTAAACAGATTAAATATACGTCATTTTCTTTTAGGGAAAGATCACGGTTAAACTTGCCTGATGAGTTTATTTTAACAAGCTCTGAATAATCAGGCTTGCCACTGCTCTTATACTTAAGGAACTCTACCTGTGGCTTTGTTAGTTGCGAGGGCTTACCAAATTTATAATATAATGTATAAGGATCATTGTGCATATATCCTGTTTGATATACGCTGAGTTGATAGTTCCCTTCTGTTAAGCCTGATAAATCGATTGTTATTTCTCCTTTTGGCTTTGCTGGCAGATCACTATTGTAGTAATCCTGGTTGTTAATTGAGTCGGGAAGGGTATGTGTGTAATCCCATAGCAATATCTGGATATCACCATCATCGTTCTTACAAGCCCATGAGCAACTATCTTCATTTGTGAGTTCTGTTTCTCCCAGTTTGTTCATAAAAGCATAAGCATGATATGCCGGCTTTTTAATTCCCTGAGTGTTCATCAGCCCAAAGCCTCCATGAAAAGGTGTAAACCGTGGTCCTGCTTCCTCAAATATGTCAGTAAAAACCCAATACGACATCGAATTAGCTGCTGTTCCTATTTGTTTTATTTTGTTAAGGATATATGCAGCTTCATGATAACTGTCGTGCAAAGGATCAGCAGGAGTATATGATGAACTCCATTCAGTATAATGTAGTTCCAGTTCTGGCATTGTTGACTCTGAAATCTCTTTACGTGATTGGATAACATCCTTACTGACACTCATATTATTTTTGCTTAGTCGTGTACCATTAGCCCCAAATTCATCTAAAAAGCCAACATCAACACCATAAGAGTGAGTGCTGATAAAGTCAAGAGGTACGTTGTTTGTTTCACAGAATTCAATCATTTCAGGTTCCCAGGCAGCGCCTGCTGTTGCCGGACCTCCTACACGATAATCTTTGTTAACACTTTTCACTGCATTGGCGGCATACTTGTATAGTTTGAAGTACTCATCCTGTGTGCCAGTCCAGAATCCGGGTGACAGGTTTGGTTCGTTCCATACTTCAAAGTACCATGTTTTTACTTCATCTGCACCATATCTTTGTGTCCAGTGACTAACCAGGTTGCTTATCAGATTTGCCCATTTGTTATAGTCTTTTGGGGGAGTGACATTCCCTTTCCACCAAAAGATGGTTTCTTCACCGCTTGCCAAAGCAAATGGCATAAAGCTCAGCTCTACAAAAGGTTTGATGTCTGTCTCCAGAAGAAAATCGTAAAGTTCGTCAACATACTGGTAGTTGTATATTGGATTGCCCTGACGGTCTTCTTTATAGATAGCCATATCATCTGTAAGAAGGCCATGCATGCGGATGTATTTAAAATCGCAGTCTTGCTTAGCAATTTTAAGTTGTTCCTGCCAGTCTGAACGTAAGCCTTCATTTGCTCTGCCAGCGCCAATGCATTCTTTGAACATCATATTCATTGGCCCATTTTCATTACCAACATCCACAGACAATATACGGCCTGTAGTTTTGTTTTGAGCGTTAACGATACCCAAGGAAAGTATTGCTAACAGACTTAAGAGTGTTAATGTAGATTTCATTATTATAGGTTATTCATTTGCACCGTCGATAATTGCATCAAGAGCCTGTTGATCAAAGACCGAATTGTTTTCTCTGTTAAAAAGAGTAAATGTGTTTTCACCCATAAACCCTGTATCCCAGTAAAATGGTATTAATCCATTAGCTTTGCATTGTTTTGTAAAATAATTAAGATAATGAGCTCTTGATGCCAGATGTAGTTCAAGGTCATCACCAGTAAGCGATGTGCGACGAGCAGCGCCATATTCGCCTAAAATGACAGGTATTCCATGACTTACAAATTTTGAATACATGCTTTCTAAAAGCTGGTCTACTAATTCTTCTTCTCCCCATGTAGCATTATGATCGGGGTCTGTTGTGCTGTGATAGCCTTCTCCCCAGTAATAAAACATGTTACCCCAGCTTGCATCTTCTGTCATCAAACAAAACTGGTAAGGTGTGTAGAAATGTACTTCAGCCATTAATCTGTTGGGAATATTATCATTAGGCATTGTGTTCATAAGGTTATCTGTTTTTTCAATATCGGTTGATGGTCCCTGGACGACCAATACTCGATATGTGTTTTTTCCTCCAGTGGAACGTACAGCATCAATAAATGTCTGATGATAGCTTAACAGTACATTCATCTGTGTAGCATCGTTAACATTTGGTTCATTGGCACTGGCAAATAGCAAATGTTCATCGAAATCACGCAAGTAGGTAGCTATTTGTTGCCAGAATGCCTTTTGTTTAGCATTTACCTGAAACTGGCTTCCAGTTGTACAATGTTCTTCAAGCCATCCTAAATCCCAATGAATATTCAGAATAACATACATGTCATTATCAACGCAATATCCAACAACTTCCCTGACTCTGTCGAGCCAGTCTGTGCTTATATGTGCTGTGCCGGCATCATCAACATATTGTTCCCATGAACATGGAATACGTATTGCATTGAATCCGTTTTCTTTTACAAGCTGGATTAATGATTCTGTAATCATTGGGTTTCCCCATGCTGTTTCTCCGCCTGATGATTCCATTGTGTTCCCGATATTCCAGCCGACTTTAAGCTTCGCTGCCAGTTCAACGGCATTGCTGCTCATTCCTGTCATGTCAGGATCCAGAGGGTCTGTATTGTAATTAGGATAGATACCATTTTGTGTTATAGGAATCTCATACGATGGGGCACCCTCACCTGAGAGGTATAGCATTGATGAACGCTGTGCTGTCTCTTCATTGTTTGATGCATGTATGTCGACATTAAATGTACCTTCTCCGCCGGTAGACTGGCTGAGTTCAACCCATTCTGCATCGCACTCAAGTGTCCATTCCTGTGTTGTAGATACAATCTCCATGCTTAAAGAAGCCGACGGGAAGTTGAAATCTGCATAGGTTCTGTTTGTAGTAAGGTTATATAAATATTCTGACGATTGCTGTGAAACTATTACATAAACAGGATTTGCATTACCTGCTGTTATGGTAAGAGTGTCCATACGTGGTTCAAGTGTTTTTGTGTCTACGTCAAGGGAAATAAGCGCTGTGTTTTTATTTCCGGATGTTATGGGAATGTAAATCCAGTCTGAACCCGGATTAGTAAGATTCCATTCACTTGCATCTGTTTCCAGAGTGAACGTAGTGCTTCCTCCATCGGCATCAATTGCAATATTGTCTGTTGATACACTTAGCGCGTTAATTGTTTCTTCCTTTTTGCATCCCAGTGATGACAAAACAAGGATAAACATGAATATTTGAATAAAGGTTCTCATAATTTTAATTTATTATTAGTCTGCTTGAAATACAGAAATAAACATAATGCTGCAATATTAATTAATTCGAATAGCAATCTTTTGACATAATTGCGTATTCTTTTTACATTAATGTAGCTAGTGGATTGTTGTGTTTACAAAAGCAGCCTGTTCTTTGAATAAACTGTTCAGTACTTATGTGCTTCTCTGTATTCGCTCGGACTTACCTGTATTTCATTTTTAAAAACACGGTTGAAATGACTCTGGCTGTTGAACCCTATTTTAAATGCAATCTCTCCAATGTTTAAGTCTGATTGTATTAAGAACCTTTTAGATTCATTAATTCTTATACGGTTTAGATATGTTTTGAAATTGCAATCATATCTTTCTTTTATAACCTTGGTTATGTTTCGTTGGGATATGCCTGTTTCTTCAGATATCTTCTCCAGCGTTAAATCACTTATACTGTAATTGGAGTTTATGTATTTTATGCATTCTTCTTCTTTGGGGACTTCTGTTATTTTATCAACAGGTTTATATTCCACTACTATTTTGGAGTTTCTGTTCTTTCCGGAAAGGTAAAAGTAAACAATGGTGAAAATTAAAATGAGAAATCCCAGATATATTAATCCGGCGATGACAAATAATTTGGTGTTATCTCTGGTAAAGGCAATATATGTTATTTCCAGAGTTTTATCTTTTTCGGTATTGGATGAATAAGCAGATCCAATATTGATATGAAGTATTTTACTTAAATCAAGTGTTCCTTTATCATTTTCGGGCAGCTGATTGTAGTCTTCCCACCAATCGGGATGTTTTAAATGTTTAATGTTAATGCTGTATGTTTTTAGTTCATTGCTTATATTAAGAAATGAGTGAAAAAGAGTCTCTTCCAGAGTTTGTTTCTTATGGAATCCTGTAGGTGTAGTATATAAAGAGATCCCAATTCTGTCTGTATTTTGGCCCTTTATTGTAAGGGTTAGCTCATTAAATCTTCTGGCATCTATGGCAGTCTCATCAACCGGGGTAATACTTAATCCCACGTAAGGACTCTGGAATTTATCTCCAAGTTGATATTTCATAATTAATAAGGAATCAGATACGCTTTGATTTAAGATATTTGAATTGCCTCCGTTTGGCTCGTCATTATAAAAGAAAAAGGTGTAATTCCCTTTGTCGGGAAAAATAATTAAATCATTAACTCTGCAATAATAAATAACAATTCCCATAAAAATTATAGAAGCTGTTAGTACTGGTATTAACAGATATTTTGATTTAAATATTTTAATGACAAGTTGTTTCATCTTCCGGAAATGATGCTTCTTTTAAAAGGCTATAAAAATACAAAAAGAGAAGGAATTATCAATTAATTATCAGGTTTTCCTCTAGTAATTGTGTTTTGATCTCATCATGACGTGAATAGAACTTTGAATTAAGCTCTTCCATTATTCTTTGAAATTCTTCATCATCCGACAATTCTTTCATAAATGGCTCTCTGGGTAAATAGAGTGTCCAAATATGAAATCCTTCTCTTTTTGAAAAGTCCTTCAATTCTAATAAGGCTTTGCTATTGTTTCCCTTGTATGCATAATACTCAGCCATCAATAAAGAGTGGTAAATGGATTTATCATTTTCTGCATATACCTTAAACTCTTTTATCAGACTATCAGCTTTGTCTGTGAATCCCATTTGTTTATATGTCCATGCTATTTTTATATCTTCATATATGAAAAGATAAATATTCTGACTTTTCCTGATATTAAGCAATTTGTCGTAATAGTAACAGGCTTCTGGATAGTTTTCCAAAGTGTAATATGTTTTTGCTACTTCTTGTAATACATCCATTCTGGTTGTGTCTAATTGATATATTTCAAGTAGCTCATCTCTTGTTTTAATTAAGTCATCTGTCTGTGCATAATGTATATATGCCTTAACATACTTGGAATAAATATTCTTAGGATTAAATTGTAAGGACTTATTAATGTACTTCTCTGCTTCATTTAAAAAGCCTGTTTGCAGGAACGCATTTGCAATGTGTAGGTATAAGTATGAGTTTTCTGAGCTATCGTTTAATGATTTGTCGAGTTGAAGCCCTTTTAATGCAAATTTGAGGTACTTCTGCGTGTTTGGAATGTAATTAGTATAAAAATCAGATAAGTAATTTAAAACAAATGCTGAGTTAGGATGATATTCCAATGCTTTCTCAAAATAGCTGGCAGCTGTACTGTAGTCGCCTTTGATGATATACGAAAAAGCTTTTGCCACAAGTGATTGAGGTAGCTGAGGGTTGATCAGGTATGCTTTTTCAGCGTAATAGTTTACCTGATCAATATGTTTTTTGTTTACCTGAAATAAATCCAGATAATAATAAGAAAAAGCTATTGCAGCGTATGCTCTTGCGAAATTTGTGTCTCTTTCAATTGCTTTTGTAAAAAGAGGAATAGCATTTGATAAGTTCTTTTCATTGGCGTTATGTAATAAATCGAGCCCTTGAAGGAAGAAATCATAAGCTACCATATCAGTAGTGGGTATTTCATCAATTCTTCTTTGCTCAAGTGGAGTTATTTTTGCTTCAACCTGCACAGCAATTTTAGATGCTACTTCACTTTGTATGTCGAAAATATCTTTTAATTGTCTATTGTATTGTCCTGACCATATTTGTCTGTCATTTTTGCCGTCAATAAGTCTTACATCAAGCATTATCTGGTCTCCTGCCTTTTGAGCACTGCCTTCCACAAAATATGATACATCCAGTTCCTCAGCTATCTGTGGTATTGTCATTCTGGAATCTCTGTATCTTTCAACTGTTGTTCGCGAAACGACCTTCAGGTCTTTTATCTTCTGCAAATTGTTCAATATGGCATCCATTAGTCCGTTTACCAAATAGATGTTCTTTGAGTCGTTACTGTTGTTCGTAAATGGCAATACGGCTATTGACTTTTCTGATACTTTGTCCGGCTCCAGCAATGATTTCCATATTATTAAAGCCGACAGTATTACTAATAAAATCAAGCCTGTGATTTTGTATATAAGAGATTTATTGCGTCTGGGTGTGCTTATTATTGAATTAGTGTTGTTTTCTTCTGTATCTGTTTTTTGATTATACTCTCCTGGTGATATTCCATATTCGTCTTTAAAGCATTTTATGAAATATGAAGTGCTGTTAAATCCGGTTTTATAGCTTATTTCTGAGACCGTCATTTGTGTCTCTTTAATAAGTTTCTTTGATTCTTGTAGTCGTACTGATCTGATAAACTTGCTGGCTGTTTTTCCGGTATTATTTTGTATTTTTCTAAGAAGTGTTGAACGACTCATTCCTGCTATATCTGCCAATTGGCTTACACCAAATTGTTCGTTGGAGATATTATCCTTAATTATACTTTCTAATTTGTTTATTAGTTCCTGATTTGACATTACCAGTGAGTCTGTATTATTATTCAAAGGTAAGCATATTGCCTTTATTAATGAACTTATTTATCTCTTGATGAATCATATTTTTTATCATTGAGTCATAGTTTGTATTAATTGGTTGATATGTTACAATGTTTGATTGTGCGTTGTTTAGTCTGCTTTGCTGCCTTTCCGGATATTTGTACCAACAATTTAAATATCATAAAAATGAAGACAAAAAACTTAATTTCCGTAGTAGCACAAACTGCTCTTCTCGTTGTGTTATTGTTCAGTCAGTATTCATGTGCTAATTCAAATCAGAAAACAAATGCAGTAGAAAATTATACTGAAGTAGTAAAGCCTGCAACTGATATTCACACTGCAGTGTTTATGGGTAATATCAATGCTGTTATGCAGCATATAAAAGCAGGAAGTGATTTGAATAAACGAGATGCTTATGGATCAACTCCTCTTAATGTAGCTATTACATTTGGCAAGACTGACATTGCTGTGTTATTAATAGAAGGTGGTGCTGATATTAATGCCACTAATGCTGATGGCTCAACACCGTTACATACTGCTGCTTTCTTCTGCAGGTCAGAAATTGTGGGTGAACTTCTTAACAATAATGCTGATATAACATTGAAGAATAAGTACGGATCTACAGCATTGGAATCTGTTTCTGCAAATTTTAATGATATCAAGCCTATTTACAAGCAAATTGCAAAAGACTTAGGTCCACTGGGATTAAGACTGGATCTGGAAAGGATAGAGTTGACCCGGCCGGTAATTGTTGAAATGTTGTCAGAGAAAAAATAGTCTTTTAATATCTGTCTGTATTTCAAGTATGACAATTTATTAGTATTAACAACATAGATCCAAAAGCAATGGAAAGAAGGTATGACATCGACTGGCTCAGAGTAGTAGCTATTGGTTTACTTATAGTTTATCATACTGCAATTGGATTCCAGCCCTGGGGTGTTTTAATAGGGTTTATCCAAAATAACGATTCCTTAGTGTGGCTATGGTATCCAATGTCTTTACTGAGTATATGGAGAATTCCAATATTATTCTTTGTTTCAGGAATGGGAGTACATTTTGCCATACGTAAAAGAAACCTGCTGCAATTATTTCTGGAGCGTACAAAACGTATATTAATACCTTTCTTGTTTGGGGTTGTGGCTATTGTGCCGCTTCATGTGTTTATCTGGCAAAAGTATTATAACCAGGATATGACATACATACTTGAGAAAGGTCATTTATGGTTCCTTTTAAACATTTATTCTTATGTGCTTTTGCTAATACCTATTATATATATATTAAGGAATGTAATAAAGCTCCGGTTAAGTGATAAGATGATAACTTATTTTAAACAACCATGGATATTTTTATATGTAACAACCGGATTTATTGCTTTGGCATATATTACACAACCTGAAATTTATACTTTCTATGCGATATCATGGCATGGTTATTTTATGGGCTTGCTGGCATTTCTGTCAGGTTACTTAATAATAGGTTTGGGTGATATATTCTGGAAAGGGCTACGTATATGGAAATGGTCTTATCTCTTTGCTGCTGCTGTTTTGTATGTTATAAGAGTATGTTACTATGATTTGAATTCACCATATGTGCTCATGAGCTTAGAAAGTGTATGCTGGATATTTGGAATATTTGGTATCTTTTATCAGTATCTAAACAAAAAGAGTAAGGCACTGGCATATCTTAGCAAGGCTGCTTATCCTGTATACATAATGCACATGGTTTTTTTATATCTCGCTTCCAGTTTAATTTTCCCTGTTGCAATGACGGCTGTAGTTAAGTTTGCTATTGTGATGATGATTACTTTTTCAGCTTCATTAGCTTTTTATGAGTTTATTATTTTAAGAATACCCATTATCAGTGTTTTGTTTGGTGTCAGGTCGACAATCAAACAACATTCACATAATTCATAACAGCAAATCTCTTATCTTTGCCAGCTAATAGTTTCTCATGATACTAGCTGAAAACATATTTAAGTCATTTGGTAATGTGGAGGTGCTTAAGGGCATTAACCTTGAGATAGACAAGGGTGAGATTGTTTCCATCGTTGGTAAGTCGGGCGCAGGTAAATCAACATTGCTGCAAATACTTGGTACGATTGATAAACCCGACAAAGGTAATGTGGTAATAAACAATACTACAATTTCAGACCTTGGCCGCAATGCTCTTGCTGATTTCAGAAACTCACATATTGGTTTTGTGTTTCAGTTTCACCATTTGTTGCCTGAGTTCACTGCTATGGAGAATATTTGTATTCCCGCTTTTATTGCTGGTGCTAACAGAAAAACAGCTGTAAAAAGGGCAGGGGAACTACTGGATTTCCTTAGCTTGTCTGATCGTGCTGATCATAAACCCGATGCAATGTCAGGTGGTGAGCAGCAAAGGGTTGCAATTGCACGTGCGTTGATTAATAATCCGTCTGTGATACTTGCTGATGAGCCATCAGGAAATCTGGATTCTGCTGCTTCCAATGAGTTTCATAAGCTTATTTTAAATCTGCGTCAGGAATTTGGGCAGACTTTTGTGATAGTAACTCATAACAAAGAACTTGCTGATATGGCCGACAGGAAACTGGTGATAGTAGATGGTATTATAGCTGGTAAAAAATAATATTAGTATTAATGCGTTATCATGATACTTTTAATTGGGGTAGAAATTTTAGTAGAATATAAAGCACTATAAAGAATTAACTTGCAATGCATTATCGCACAATAATAATAAAAGCACCATTTCTTTTTAAAGCACTTTTTCTTTGTTTCCTTTTGGCTCTAACCACAGGGGTTGTGGCTCAGAGTGTAAAAACTTATGATGAGGCTATTATTTATGGTGATCGTCATTTTAAGGAATCTCAATGGCTTGATGCTAAAGCCTATTATCAACAGGCGCTTAAGATTAAGCCAGGTGATAGTTATGCTGAATCGCAGATTAATCTGATTATCGATAAAATGCAGGCTCAGATGGAAGCTGAAGATATTTATTATGATATCATCGATCATGCCGATGTGCTTTATGAACAAAATAAAATCGATGAGGCGCTCCAACAGTTTAATAAGGCTCTGGAGATTGTGCCTGATGATGAATATGCGAAGAATAAGATAAAAGAGATAACTGAATTTCAACAAAGAGAAAAAGGTAAGATAGACAGTTTTAATAAAGCAGTAGAAACAGGTAAAGTGTATATGGCTGATGGTAAGTATGAGCAGGCTGTGCTAAGCTTTACCGAAGCGGCAGGTATATTCCCTGATAATGAAACGCCGTTAAAGCTTATCTCTGAAGCTAAAGAAAAAAAGGCCGCATATCTGAAAAGGGAATCGGATTTTAATGAGCTTTTTACTCAGGCAGAGAGATATGTTCTTGTTCAGAATTATATCGAAGCATTAAAGATATTTAACAAAGCCGACTCTGTTTTTCCTGAGAACAAAACTGCCAGTGCCAAAATTAAAGAGACTGAGTTATTGGCCGATAAACAGCGTCGCTATAACCGTGCTCTTGAAAAAGCTGATGACTATTATGTTAATAAGGACTTTGTTTCGGCTAAGGTCGGATATGTAAAGGCTTCTGAAATATGGAGCGAAAAAAGCTATCCTGCTGATATGATTGCGAAAATTGACAGTAAGCTGGAAGAGAGTAAAAAAGATCTTGAAAACAATTACAATAAGTACATTGCATCAGGCGACAGCCTTTTCAACTCACAGCAGTATGATCTTGCTAAAGGCGAATATAATCTGGCTCTTAATCTGAAACCCGGGGAATCATATCCAAAGCAAAAGCTTAGAGCAATTGAGGCTGTATTCGCTGATCGGGCTAAAGAAGCTGAAAAGGAATACCAGGCTGTTATAGCTTCCGCTGATAGTGCCTTTAATGCTGGTTCTTATGATCTTGCTAAAGTAAGGTATAATAAGGCTCTCGATATGAAGCCTGATGACACCTATCCACAGAAAAAGATTGCTGAACTGAATACAGCTCTCGCTGAGATAGCTATTCAGAAAAAGGTCGATAATAAATATAATGAGTTGGTTAAGCAGGCTGATCTTATGTTCTCTTCGCTAGACTATGAAACTGCCATTGAAAAATATAATGAGGCTCATGCCCTGAAACCTGATGAAGCTTATCCTGTTGATCAGGTTGCTTTGGTTAATAAAGCTATTGCTGATGTTGAGAAACAAAAGCAGATAAATGCTGAGTATGACAGTTTGATGGAAACAGCATTAGCTTTGTTTGGCACTGATAACTTCGCTGAAGCTAAAGAGACTTATTCTTCGGCTCTTGCTCTTAAGCCATATGAATCGTACCCTAAGCAGCAAATGGCATTAATTGATAGTTTGGTTGTTCAGAAACAACAACGTGAAGAGCTGGAAAGACAGTATAATGATCTTGTAGCACAGGGTGATGTAGCCTATACTGCAGAGAATTATAATGAGGCTCTCGCTTTTTATAGCCAGGCTGTTGAGCTGCTGCCTGATGAGGGTGTTGCTACTGGTAAGAAGTCTGAAACCGAAGCAGCTATTGCTGAGATAAAACGTCAGGAAGAACTGCAGAGGAATTATAATAATGCCATTGCTGGTGCTGATGAGTTGTTCGATAATGAGAGCTTTGAGCTTGCTAAAGCTGAATATGAGAAGTCTCTTACTTATAAGCCTGATGAGTCTTATCCTAAGGAACGTATTAAAGAGGTTGAGGTTGAACTTGAACGACTGGCTGCTGAAAGAGAAGAGAGATATATTAAGTCTGTTGCCTCTGGCGATAGTCTGCTTGAAGCAGGTAATTATAAAATGGCTCTGGCAAGCTATAAAACAGCAGAGAGTATTAAGAATACTGAGGCTTATCCAAAACAAAAGATTGTTGAAGTTGAGAAACTGATTGAAGAAAGAAGGCAGCGTATGATGGCTCGCTATGAAGTTGTTATTGCTGATGCTGATAAGTATTACAACTCAAGGATTTATGATAAAGCTATTGATAAGTATAATGAGGCTGCTGCATTACTGCCTGATGAGGCTTATCCTGCTGATATGGTGCGCAAAATCACTAAATTTATCGAAGAAAATGCTATTGTGGATATTATTAAATCCAGTGATACTATTGTTATGAAGACATCCGATAGGTATGATTTTGAGCCTGTTAAGATTAGTGTGAGAAAGAGTAACTATATCTTTATGCGTGCTCGTAGTGTGGATGGTTCTGCTTGTAAGCTTATCGTGAGCTATGGTAGCGATACTGGTAAAAACGGTGGCTTTGTAATTCAGGTGACTGATGGTGATGAGTTAAGAGACTATATCTCACGTGTTGGTAATCAATACAAATGGTTCTCAGAGGATAACAATTGGATGACTATCTATCCGGAAAACGGTGATGTAGAGATATCGCTTTTGAGAATATCCAGTGGAAATTAGATTTTTATGAATAACAATACAGATAAAGATATTAAAGACAGTCTCCGGGTTTTAAGTGAAAAACTAGAGCGTAACCAGTGTGATGTGGACTTGCTTTGTGAAAGGGCTGAATTGTTCACTAAGCTGCAAAGAAATACTGATGCTATCAATGACTATCTGAGAATACTGGAAATTGATAATAATAATCAAAAGGCCAAAGTTAAGCTTGAAATGCTACGTACAATAACCCGTTACGTTAATACAGATATATACGCCAACACTAATACTAATATGGACCCATGGCTGGAGTAATAATTTAGTATCTTTGACTGTTACTAAACTTATAAGCCATGAAAATATTTCCTGTAGAAAAAATACGCGAAGCTGATAAGTATACAATCGAAAATGAACCAATTGCTTCAATCGACCTGATGGAGAGGGCTGCTCATCAGTTATATACCTGGTTTGTTAAGTATGTGGATAATAAACACCGTATTGTTGTTTTTGCTGGTCCTGGTAATAATGGAGGCGATGGACTTGCTCTTGCAAGGATGTTATGGGAGAAGCAATACAACTGTGTTGTGAATATTGTAAGGTTTACTGATAATACTTCTGTTGACTTTGGAGTGAATTATGAAAGGTTACAAAACTGTGACGGTGTTGATATTGCTGAAATAAGCGAAATATCAGATATCCCTGAAATTGACAAAGAAGATGTTGTTGTTGATGCAATATTTGGATCCGGATTAACACGTCCTGTTTCTGGTATTGCTGCGGGTGTTATCCGTAAAATAAATAATAGCGGTGCAGTGGTGGTAGCTGTGGACATTCCGAGCGGATTGTTTGCTGATTCACCATCTGCTGGTGTTAAAGGTGAAATAGTGCTTGCCGATTATACTCTTTCATTTCAGTTTCCAAAGCTTGCCTTTATGCTTCCTGAAAATGAGTACTATACCGGTGCATGGGAAGTGCTTAATATAGGGCTGAGCCATGAGTATATAAATGCGGAGGAGACGAAAAACTATTTTGTTCTCAGAGAAGATATTATAGCTTCAATGAAAAAACGGCACAGGTTTTCTCATAAAGGAACTTTCGGTCATGCTTTGTTAATTGCAGGTAGTTATGGGAAAATTGGAGCTGCTGTTTTGGCTTCCAAAGCTTGTCTTAGGTCTGGTGTGGGATTGCTGCATACTCATGTTCCTCGCTGTGGTGTTGAAATAATGCAGACCGCAACTTCTGAAACAATGATTAGTATCGACAGATATGACAATTATTTTTCACAGTTACCTGATTTGTCATTGTTTAATGCTTTAGGAGTGGGGCCGGGACTGGGTACTGAACATCAGTCGCAGATGGCGTTGAAGATGCTTATTCAGGAGGCTCGAATGCCAATGGTTTTTGATGCAGATGCGCTGAATATTCTGGCAGAAAATCCAACGTGGCTTGCGTTTCTTCCTGCAGGTTGTGTGCTAACACCGCATCCTGGCGAATTCCGACGCCTTGCTGGTAGCTGGAATGACGACTTTGAACGTCTGGATAAACAAAGACGACTATCTCAAAAGCATAATATTATTGTCGTTCTTAAAGGCGCTAACACAAGTATTAGTTTTCCCGATGGAAAAGTTTACTTCAATTCAACCGGTAATCCGGGAATGGCTACTGCCGGCAGTGGTGATGTGCTTACTGGTATAATAACAGGATTGATGGCTTCCGGTTACTCTTCAGGTGTGGCAGCATTAGCAGGTGTTTATTTGCATGGCCTTGCCGGAGATTTAGCTGCTCGTAAAAAAGGATATGAAGCACTTATTGCCGGTGATATTATTGATTATTTAGGGAAAGCTTTCAAGAAGATGCAGTAGACGACTATTTTGCATCTCCACTTCCGGCTGACTCAAAGGATTAACGAGGGTGAAGTGTGATATTGTAACTTTGTAGAAGCTCTGGTAATCAGGGCTATTTGTGAAATGCTCCAACATTGAAATTAAAACATATATTCTCACTTGAGGAAATAGTCATTTTCACTTGAGGAATTAGTCATTCTTACTTGAGAAAACAGAGTTCTGATGCGCATCAAAAACAATCCTGATGCGCATCAGAAATGATCCTGATGCGCATCAGAAACGCTTTTGATGCGCATCAGAATAGTAAAACGTGAAGAGGAACCGACTATTTCGTGATGTGTTAACTGAAGGTGGAAGCTTTGTAATTAAATAACAACAAAAAGGGCATAAAAAAACCCGGTTGAATTCAACCGGGTTTCTGTAATTGAAATCTGATTAGATTGCTTCAGTTTCAACAATTTTTGCCAGTAAATCACCATAAGGGATCATTAAGAATTTGCTACCATCAAAGTCAAACTCTGTACCTGCAAATTTCTTGTAAACAACAAGATCACCAACAGTAATACCAGGGTTCTCAATGTTACCAATAGCAGCAACCTTTGCGAATTGTGGTTTTTCTTTTGCTGAGTCGGGTATGATAATTCCTGAAGCTGTTTTCTGTTCTGCTTTATCATCTGTGATATCAAGAAGAACATTTTCGTTGAGTGGTTGTAATTCTTTCATATTAATATAATTATGTTATTTAATTCCAAGTAGGTTATTTATTTTTACTTTATCAAATCCTATTATCATCTGTCCGTTAATGTCAGTCTGGGGCACACCTTGTTGTCCGCTTTTGCGTGTCATTTCAGTTGCTGCTTTAAGATCTTTGCTTACATCAACTTCTGTATATCGTACACCGTTTTTATTAAGGTGAGTTTTTAGAGTATTGCACCACGAGCATGTTGGAGTTGTATATACAGTAACCCTTTTCTGTGGTTTGTCATTATCTGCAGAAGCATTGAACAAAGCACTTTCAAAAAGAGATTTGTAATATCCGTCGTCGTTACAACCTTTAACTGTTTTTTCAAAATCTTTTCCCTGAAACACCAGCAGAGTAGGGGCAGAGGTTATACCATACTTTTCATGGATATCTCTTACGCTGCTGACATCAGCTGCAACAACATTAGCTTTTGTTCCACCTGAAACAACGTTTTCAATGCTTTTAAGAGAGCATTCACTGGTTTCTGATCCTTTTTTGTATAGTAGCACATAGTTTTTCTCGCCTTCATTCATCAGTGAAAGCATATGGTCGTGCGAGTTTACAGTTTTAAGTGTCATTATAGTTGTTTTTGCATAGGCAGATCAAAGTGTATGCCATAAGCCATGCTTGATCAGAATGTCATTTGCTGTCAGTCATGACAACGGTTTTTTTATGACATAATGCCATTGATTAATATAAATAAGGTATAAGCCTCCAGGTTTTTTTCTTGTAATTGTTGTAATCCGGAAAGGCTTTTGTCAATTGCGTTTCTTCGTAATTGAGCTTGATAATTAGGTTGATAAGAAGAATGACAACAGCTACCAGTCGTGAATAGCTGAAGTAATCATAAACAAGTGGGATTACGGCAATTACCTGGGCAATATACATTGGATGGCGGATAATTCTGTAAATCCCTGATGTGAAAAGCTCTGACCCGGGTTTTACAATTGGTGCTATGTTTATGTTTCTTATACCGATTTGGTAAATAGCAAGTACAGCTAGAAATATTCCGGAAGCTTCTATAAACATTCCGCCATAATTATTTGATACAACAGGGGCGCTGACTGCTATAAAAAACAGACATGTCATCTGTACAGTTACCAGTATATATGGATATAATTTTGAAATTTTCATAAAAACCGGCTTTGAAATTTTGTTTCAAGTGCAAGTAGAGAGAAAGTATAGTTCCAAAGCCGGTAAGCAAAAATAAGGATTATTTTGTAGTTTGTTTATAATAGTTTGTTAATTTTACACATTAGTTAGTTTTACATTGAAAAGAATAGAAGAATTACTAATTTGAGATATTTTTCCCGATATGAGACTATCGTATTTATATTGTTACTTTGTTAAGGGGTTGATAAGTAGCATTATATGGTTTGTTGCATGAATGTTGCTACATGGTTTCATACAAACAAAACAATAAATAGGGTTAAATTAAAATTAAAATTAAAAAATTATGAAACTTGGTAAACTTATTCCGCTGATGCTTATAACTGCATTAATTTTATCCTTTGCAGGATGTAAAACATATAATGATCCTGTTGAGCCAGACTCCAAAGGCGACTTTGTTGACCTCGTTATAAATTCTGATTTTAAGTTTAATACCACTAAAGAAGTGGATATCAGACTAAAAGTTATAACAAGTAATGTTGATGAACCATCACATAAGTTTTTAATTTATCAGGGCGATCCTGTGGATGGTGGTAAGCTTATTGCATCTGGTGTTACCACTCCTTACAATGAGTTTGAAACAACAGTGAAAATTCCTTCTTATGTGAGTTCTTTATTTGTTAGTGATCAGGATGCAAATAACCATGTTCAGACTGTTGAACTGGATGCAAATGGTTATATAAATTATGAATTTAGCTCAAATCTTAAGTACTCTTCCGGATTTAAATCTGTTTCAACATTATACCAGGATCCAGGTTGCGGTTCATGTGATGAGACTTTTGAAACAGGAAATTATAACAAGCTTACCATTAATAATAATACTACATATTGTATTGAAGCAGGAAGTAGTGTGATTGTCTCAAATAAGATTGACTTTAAAGGTGGTACTCTTATTGTCTGTGGTAACTTGATATGTAGCAATATTACTGCAAACCATGATGGTGGTGATTTTGTTATCAGTGCTGGTGGAACATTAAGCTATGGTGCCTCTTCTATTGATCATGATCTTGATAATTTTATAAACTATGGGGTTGCTAATATTTCGGGGACGACTACATTTCAGTACTTGAATTTAGAAAATCATGGAATTATGAATATTAGTGGTAATGTTAATATCTCAACAGATGATTTTACTAATGTTGGTGAAATGAATATTGCCGGAAGTCTTAATAATAATGAAGAAGGACTTAACACCGGAACTCTTACTGTTTCAGGTCATTTTAATAATAATGGTGGTTCTGAGTTTACAAATGAATGTGCACTGATTATAACCGGAAACTTCAATCAGAACAGTGAGTTTACTAATACTGATAACTCTTATGTTGAGGTTGGACAACGTACTACACTTAATGGTGGTTCAACAACTGAAATGGGAGTACAAAGTTTAATATCAACAGAAGATTTTATTGTAAATCAAGATTTGGAAGGTCCTGATGTGCTTGGAGCAAAAGTTGATGTTGCTGATGAGACAAGAATAAATGGTAGTGGTAATGTTACAGGTTATATTGATATATGTGATGCTGATGGTATGGAAAGTAATACAGGTACTGTTGGCCCTAATGTAACATTCGACTGTTCAACATTTATTCCTACAACAGGCTGTAATCCGGGTTCAGGCGCACCTTCTGATCCTGATACTGACGGCGATGGTGTTCCTGATGATCAGGATGATTATCCTAATGATCCCGACAGGGCTACTAACGACTATTACCCTAATGAAGATGACTTTACAAGTCTGGCTTGTGAAGACCTCTGGACAGGCTACGGCGACTATGATTTCAACGACCTTGTTGTAATGACAAACTATAAGATTGTTAAAAATGCACAGAACGAAGTAGTTGAAGTATTTGGTAAATTCCATATTGCTGCCGTTGGTGCTACCCTTAATAATGGCTTTGGTGTGGAATTCGACGTTCCAGCAAGTGCTGTGCAGTCTGTAACTGGTTGTGAAATTGATGGAAGTGCTGTTACTCTCACCTCCAGTGGTATAGAAGACGGCTCAGGCAGCAATGCAGTAATGATTGTTTATAGCGCTGTTAATGATTATCTGGGAACTTCTATGGTAAATACTGTGGTCGGTGGGAATACAATGGAGATTGACACCATTGAAGTACATATGCTGTTTAACTCACCACAGGCATCCATCGGAGTGGCTCCTTATAACCCGTTTATGTTTATTGATCAGATAAGGGGTAAAGAAATTCATAAGATAGATAATGCTCCTACTGCCTTAGTGAATGTTGAATACTTTGGTGAAGGACAGGATGATTCAGATCCTGCAATAGGAAGGTATTATGTTAGTGAAACAAACCTCCCATGGGTTATAGAGATTCCTGAAACTTTTGTATGGCCAATTGAGAGTGCTGATATACTGACAGGTTATCTTAAATTTCAGCAATGGGCTGAGTCATCAGGAACAGAGTACACAGACTGGTATGAAAATAATCCTGGTTACAGAGATAATGACTACCTGTACGAACAGGAATAATTTAGAGCGGAAGTAGAGTTTATATATTTGGGGCTATTTGCATTAAGTAAATGGCCCTTTTTCTTTGCCTGTGCAGCTATATCCTATTAGGTTAAAAATTGCCATGCAGCATTCTTGCTCTTGGCATTTTCTTATTCTCATCCTTTCTCAATATCCTGCTATTTCATACCTCTTAACGACCATGTTATCTTTTATGTGAAAAATTTCACAAGAATCCTACATTTCATATTCCATTCTGATTAATTTTGTGGGTTTTAAAAGCAAAATAGAAAGAATGGAAAAAATAGGTACAGCAGGCAATCATGGAACAGGAACTAAGTCAGATTGCTTTGTCCGTTTTGAACAAACGGATTCAGGTGGCAGGAATATTGAATTGAAAAGCAAAGTAAAAGCTTTGTTTGGCAACAAGATCCTTAAACTCGTCAACGATATTCTGGATTTTTATAGTATTGATAATTGTAATCTTTCGATTGAGGATACAGGTGCTCTTGACTTTGTGCTGGCAGCAAGGATCGAAGCTGCTATCCGAAAGGTAATTGATACTGATAAGGAGTACCTTCTTCCAATACTTGAAGGTAATGTGAACTCAACGCCCCGAGATACCTTTAGGTTCTCAAGGTTATATCTTCCGGGAAATACCCCAAAACTTATGCTCAATGCAGGTTTGCATAAGCCTAACGGACTTATTCTCGACCTGGAAGATGCAGTTGCTCCTGATAAAAAATATGAAGCCCGGTTTATTGTACGTAATGCCCTGCGTAATTTGAATTTCTATGGCGCAGAACGTATGGTAAGAATTAACCAGATACCCGATGGCCTAGATGATCTTGAGTTTCTTGTAAAGCATAATGTAAACCTTGTACTTGTCCCAAAAAGCGAGAATGCAGATGATCTTGTTAAAGTTGAAAATAAAATAAATGAACTGAAAGCTAAGTATTCAATTGCAAATGACATCTGGCTGATGCCAATTATTGAAAGCGCTAAAGGTGTGATTAATGCATATGAGATAGCTTCAGCTGTAAAAAGTGTTGTGGCTGTTGCTATAGGTTTGGAGGATTATACTGCCGATCTTGGCGTTATGAGAACTGATGGCGGTGATGAATCTTATGTTGCACGTAATCTTGTTGTTATTGCATGTAAAGCTGCCGGCGTTCAGGCTATTGACTCTGTGTTTAGCGATGTTTCTGATATGGAAGCTCTTGCTGAAAATGTTAAGAGATCCAAATCCATTGGCTTTGATGGTATGGGATGTATTCACCCTCGTCAAATAAAAGTAATCCACGATAATTTTGCCCCTGAAGAAAAACAGGTTGAAAAGGCTAAGAAGATAGTAGCTGCTTTTAAGGATGCTACTGCAAAAGGACTTGGTGTTGTTTCTCTGGGGACAAAAATGATTGACCCACCTGTTGTTAAACGTGCAGAAAGAACTATTGAGCTTGCCGTTTCACTTGGTATTATAGGTGAAAACTGGTATGAACAAATGATGGAAGAACAAAACAATTAATTCAGAAAACATGGCTAAATACGAAAATATAGTAGAAAATGCTGTTGGCCGAAAGGTGCCGACTGTTGTTAATGGTAAAAAAGAAATTCCTTTTAAGGGAGTGGGTAAACATAGACCCTCTGGTATGAAAGCCTCTGTGCCTATACCAACATCTCTAGATTATGATCCTGATGGCAATAAAATTGTAGGTTCTTTAAAGGAAGCTCTTAAAATGTGTGGACTTAAAGATGGTATGACTATATCAACCCACCATCATCTTCGTAATGGTGACCTCGTAAGTAATACAATTTTTGACGCAGCTGCTGAAATGAATGTTAAAGACCTTATGTGGTTTCCATCAGCATCATTTCCATGTAATGAACCTGTTATCGAACATCTTAAAAATGGTGTTATTCATCATATTGAAGGTAGTATGAATGGACCTCTGGGTAAGTTTGCCAGTGAAGGGCATATGAAAGGTATGGCTGTTCTTCGTTCTCATGGTGGCCGTGTGCAGGCTATTCAGGATGGTGAAGTTCATATCGATATTGCTGTTATGGCTGCTCCTTCTGCTGATATGTTTGGTAATGCTAATGCTTTGAATGGTGATTCTGCATGTGGTGTGCTTGCTTATGCTAAAGCGGATGTTATGTATGCTGATAAGGTTATTGTTGTTACTGATAACCTCGTTGATTTTCCTTGCATGCCTATGCAGATTGAAGGTAATTATGTTGATTATGTTGTGGTAGTGGATAAAATAGGTATACCTGAAAGAATTGTGTCGGGAACGACACAGATAACAAAAAGTCCTGATAGGCTTCTGATTGCGGAGCTTACTGCGAAATTTTGCTATGAAACAGGAATCCTTCATGATGGCTGTTTTATGCAGGCTGGTGCTGGAGGTACTTCACTGGCTATTGGTGTTTATATGCACCAAATACTGAAAAATAATAACTGGAAAGCGCGTCTGGGTTTTGGTGGTACTACTAAATATATGGTTCAGATGATCGAAGAGGGTACAATGGAACATATTCTTGATGCTCAAGTATTCGACCTTGATGCTGTATGTTCGCTAAGAGATAATATTACACATCATGATTATTCGGTTTTTAATGCTTATAATTACCACTCAAAGGGTAATCTAACAACAATGATGGATATTATGATTCTTGGTGCTACTGAAGTTGATGTTAACTTCAATGGAAATGTTATTACTCATTCTGATGGCTATATGCTACATGGTATTGGTGGATGGCAAAATTGTTTGCATGCTAAGAATGTTATCCTTCCAATTCCGCTTTTCCGTGATCGAATGCCGATTATAAAAGAGGAAGTTACTACTATTACAGGCCCTGGTGAACTTGTTGACGTTATTATTACCGAAAGGGGAATCGCTATTAATCCTAAACGTACTGATCTTATTGATAAGGCGGAAAAAGCTGGCCTGCCATTAAAAACTATTCATGAATTAAAAGCTGAGGCTGATGCCATTTGTGGTGTGCCTGATACGGTCGAGCTTAGTGATGAGCTGGTGGGAGTTGTTAAGTGGGTTGATGGTACTATCATTGACTCCATTAGAAAGGTCAAGTCTTAAAGTTCCTTAAGAAAAATAGACTTGTATTATATGAATAACACAGAGGAGCAGGGTATTGCTCCTCTGTGTTTGTTTATTACCTTTGGTAACTAAATCTTTAGTTGATTAAGGCAAAAAAAATGTTGTTCTTTGATCAATTAAGAGCAAATTTTATTGGCAGATTAAACTTAACCCTTACAGGTTCACCATTTTTGTTTTTTCCCGGAGTCCAGTTAGGCATAGCATTAACAACTCTTAATGCTTCCTCGTCGCAGCCACTTCCAATTCCCCGAATTATTTTTGCATTGTTAATTCTACCGTCTTTCTCTACTACAAAGCTTACAAAAACTCTGCCTGTAACACCTTTCCTTATAGCAGCTTCCGGGTATTTAATATTGTTTGACAGATAAGAAAACATTTCTTTCTTTCCACCAGAATACTCCGGCATTACATCCACAACATCATAAATGGTGTCTTTGGCTGAATCCTGGAGAGTAAACTTTATTGGCAGATTGTAACTTACTTTAACAGGTACGCCTTTCTGTTTGCCGGGCTTCCACTTTGGCATGCTTGAAACAACTCTTACTGCTTCATTGTCGCAGTCTTCATAAATTCCTCTAATTACATTTACACTTTTAATACTACCATCAGTATCAACTATGAAATTGATTAAGACTCTTCCTTCAATGCCTTTTTCTTTGGCGCTCTCAGGATAGACGATATTGCTTCCAAGGTATTCCATTAGTGCTTGCATACCGCCATGGTATTCCGGCATATCTTCAACAACAGTGAAAACATCAAATTCGGTTGTCTCAGTATTATTGTCCATAGCTTGTTTGTCTTGTTGAATATCATTTTGTTCAACAAATGTTTCTGTATCCGGCCCTGAGCAGGCAAAGAAAACAAGATTCAATGCAACAAGAACCCATAGTAGTTTAAATGAAAACCTTACGGGATTTTTTACTTTGTTAATCATCATTAACCTCCTTTTTAAAAGTGAATAACTAAAATTATGTGCTATACTAAATGATTTTATCTGTGTTGAATGTTCCATAAGAAGTCTTCCATATTCCATAGGATCAGTATATCCGCTAACAACATCATTGTCTGCCATAAACTCGTGATTTTCTTTAATAGCCTTTTTTAAAAGATGAAATACAGGGTTGAACCATTGAATGATTTGCATCAGTTCAACAAATAGCAAATCGTAGCTGTGCCAGTTTCTGATATGTGAAAGCTCATGTCCTATTATTTTCTCTAATTCTGTTTTGTCAGACATAAGTCTTTTGTCAATAAAAATGTAATTCAGGAAAGAGAACGCAGGTGTGTCTTCTTTGGTGATTACACATACCAGATTGCCTCTCTTTACTTTTGGGTTTGACCTCACAAGAGACCACATTCTTATTAATCTGATAAGAAAAATCAGTGATGCTATTACTACTCCTATTATATATATGTATAATGTTATGGATAAAAATGAAAAGCCCGGAGTAACAATGTTCGATGTTTCATTGGACACACCATTAGCCGTAATAACAACTTCATCAAGTGTGAACCGCATTAGATCGTGAACAGGATTCAGAGTAAAGCCGCTTTCAGCAACAACCGGAATTAATCCGCCGGGTTTAAACTGGAAAAAAGGTAGGAGCAATGAAACAGAAACAGCCAAAAGCAGATAATATCGGTTAAACCTGAAATAACCTTCCTTGCGGAACACAAGTACGTAAAACATATAGAAGATGGCGATACTAAGCGCCGACTGAAGTATATATATTAACATTTGGCTCATTGGACCTAAGTTTTACTTTGTATGTTTTTTCTTTTCAATCTCTTTGTCAAGTAGAAGACGTAATTTTTCCATTTCTGTGATACTTAATTCCTCACTTCCTGAAAAAAAAGATGATATTGCATGATAGGAATTATCAAAATAACTCGAAACAAACCCTTTAAGATATTTAGTGCGGTATTCCTTTTTTGATATCAAAGGATAATATTCATGTGATTTGCCGTATGCTTTGTAGTCTACAAACTTCTTTTTCTCTAATATTCTTACAATTGTTGAAACTGTGTTGTATGCGGGTTTTGGTTCTGGTAATTTATCAAGAATATCACGTACGTAAGCATTCTTTAGCTCCCACAACACATGCATTATCTGCTCCTCGGCTTTCGTAAGTTGTTTCATCTCTTTGTTTTTATAGTATAACTAAAACTTTAGTTAATTATTGCAAATAAAAGTAATTTTTTAATATGAAGCATGTTTTTTAACTAAAAAGTTAGTTATTGATTTAAGTTGGGTAATATCATTGTTTGAAAGAACATACCGAAAGCTAAGTCAAAAGGCAGTGCTTTTTGTTTATAAATATATTAATATGTATTAGATGTGAAATAACATTATCACTAATTTGCGGCATGTATTTGGAGATAGCGTTAATATTATCGGTAATATTTCAGTTTGGGGCATTTTTTATTACCATTTCCCTTATCAGAAAGACGCGATTTAATATTTCCTGGATATTAATTTCTTTGGCATTCTTCCTGATGGCAATACGTCGGCTTTTGGAGCTCATTGATTTCAAGGCCGGTAACAACTTCGACTATGCTGATTATGTTGGAAGCTGGATAGCAGTATTGATCTCGGTAACAGTTTTTGTTTCCTCTTTTTTTATCAGGAAAATATTCATTTATCAGAAGAAGATTGATGATATCAAAAGCGACAATGAGAAGCGTATTGTAAGTGCTGTAATAGAGGCACAGGAAAAAGAGCGTAAATTCCTGGCTCGTGAGTTGCACGACGGACTGGGTCCTGTGCTTTCTTCAATTAAAATGGCATTATCTGCAATTTCTCTCGGCAAGGGGGAGTTATTTAATAATGAGATTTTGCAGAAAGTTGATATATCTACAGACAGAGCCATAGCTTCAGTAAAAGAAATCTCCAACAATATCAGTCCGGTTTTGCTGGAGCGTTACGGACTTACCAAGGCCATTAATTCTTTTATCTCAGGGCTTATCGATATAAGTACCACATTCAATATTGAATCACAGATAGAATCACAGCGTTTTTCATATCCTGTGGAGCTTGTTGCGTATAGGGTTATGTGTGAGCTTATCACAAATACAATCAAACATTCTGGGGCAGCCAGTGTTGAGTTGACTCTCTCGGTATTCAACAACATGCTTGAAGTGTTTTATATTGATGATGGAAGTGGTTTTGATATGGAAAGTTCGGAAGGGAAGGGGATGGGCATCCTTAATATACGTTCTCGTGTAAAGTCTGTAGAGGGGTACATTGAGTTCGATTCTCCCACATCAGGTGGTGTTATTGTTAAAATTAAGATTCCGGTAAAATGAATAATGAAATAAAATTGTTGTTAGTTGATGATCATGACCTGTTTAGGGAAGGGTTAAAGTTTTTATTGGGATCAGCGGAATTTAAAGCTGTCATCTATGAGTCTGTTAACGGCGTTGAAGCACTTTCGGCTATTCCTGAAATATTGCCTGACATTATTCTGATGGATATTGACATGCCTGTGATGAACGGAATTGAAGCAACTCGTAAAATTGCCACAAAGTATCCTGACATCAAAGTTATTGCTCTTTCTATGTATGGTGATGAGTGCTATTATTCGGAAATGATTGAAGCCGGAGCAGTAGGATTCCTTCTAAAAAACTCTAAGTTCGCTGAAGTAGAAAAGGCTGTCAAAGCTGTTGCAGATGGCAGAAATTACTTCTCTCCTGAAATACTTGAATCTATTGTTGGTAGCATGTGTAAAAAACGCAAGATAGTTGCTCAAACTGATCTTACTGACAGAGAAACAGAAATATTATACAATATCTGCAGAGGTCTTTCAAACAATGAAATCTCTGATTTGCTCAATATCAGTAAGCGTACTGTAGACAAGCACAGGGAGAATATAATGTTGAAAACCAGTTCTAAAAACACAGCCGGATTAGTTATCTATGCTATTAAGCACAATATTTTTGAACTTTAAAGAATCTTTCATTTCATTTACCTCCATACGTATTTATACTTACAACGTTTGTCTTTTCACCTACGCAGATAAATACGATTTTTAACTGAGGGATTTATTATGCATACCGGATAATTTTGCCATAAAAAATAAAATTATTCAAGTATGTTAATACCTTTTTTAATTCCCTTTATTATTGCCATCTTTCTGGCCATTAATATGGGAGGAAGCGGCACAGCACCATCATTTTCAGCAGCCTATGGTGCAAATATTATTAAGAAGAACCTAATCCCCGGATTATTCGGGATTGCCGTATTTGTTGGTGCAATTATCGGAGGCAAGGAAACAGCAAAAACCATTGGTAAAGGACTTTTGGAACCCGATTGTATGACATTTACTGTTGTGTCAATTATTTTATTTGCAGTGGCAATATCACTCCTTATCGCTAACCTCTTTGGTATCCCGCAATCTACCAGTCAGTCTACAGTTCTGGCTGTTGTTGCTCCTGCCATTTATTTCAGTACTTTAAACACTGAGAAACTGTTTTACGAAATTCTTCCCACATGGTTTATTATGCCTGTTGCAAGCTTTATACTGGCGTTGTTTGTTGGTAAATATATATACAGGCCTCTTCGCAGGCGAAGAATCTCAGCCTTGAAAAAGTCTAAGAATGACTCATTAATATCATGGCTTATTATAATTATGTCTCTTTATGTTGCCTTTTCCATAGGTACTAATAATGTTGCCAATGCCGTTGGTCCTTTGGCAATAATGGCTGTCAACGAACTGGGAACATCTCCTGAACAGAATACTCATGTAATGATTCTGGCAACTCTTATCATTGCACCTAGTTTTGGTATTGGTAGTTCATTCTTCGGCAACAAAGTAGTAAGAAGAACAGGCAAAGAAATTGTGCTGTTTGGCAAGATTGAAGCTGTTATTATTGCGTTTATCAGCGCAAGCCTTCTGCTTACAGCATCTCTGGTGAAAGGTATTCCTACTTCACTTGTGCAATTGAATGTGGCTGCTATTCTTGGTGTTGGAGTTGCGAAATTTGGGTTTAAAAATATCTTTCGCAGAACAGAAGTTAATGAGTTCTTTGTGATGTGGATAATTTCTCCATGTATTGCTTTTTCTATATCTTTACTATTAATTTGGCTGGCTGATATTAACGGATTAATTTATCTATAGTATTATGAGAAAACTATTACTACTATTTATTCCGCTTCTTTTTGCACACATTGCTGTTGCACAGGATAACAGCGTTGTACTTGGAGCGGAGTTAAGACCCCGTTTCATCCTTAATGATGGTTACAAAAAACTCCTTAGTGAAGATGAGAAACCTTTTGGATATGTTACACAGCGCACCAGGTTGTTCTCTACTTTTCAGAGGGATAATTTGAGTGCTAATGTTGCTTTTCAGGATGTGAGAGCCTGGGGTAATGATAATCTTTACACTTCCTCTGGTGTGTTTGGTAACACCAATAGTGTTTCCCTTTTTACGGGATGGTTTAAATATAAGTTTACTGAGAGTCTGTATTTGAAAACAGGCCGACAGCTGCTGAGTTACGATGATCAGAGAATTATTTCAGCACGGGCATGGAACGATTATCAGGTAACTTATGATGCTGTGTTGTTTAACTGGTCGACTGCAATGAACAAACTGGATTTGGCTGTGTCATGGAATGTTAACAGTACAGCTAACGCTGATATCAATCCTGCTAAGTTTAAGCTTTTCAGTTTCCTGAGATATGAGAGGCAAATGGGTGACTTTAATGTGTCTGCTATCTCAGTGATAACGGCAAATACATTGACTGACACCACTACCGATTTGTTTTACAGGGGGACTTATGGTGCTTATCTGAGATATAGTAGTGGTAATAACAAAGCAGTTCTTTCAGGATATTTTCAGAATAATCTGAATGATAACGGAAAAGAAACCAGTGCATTTTGTCTTTCGCTTTTGCTGAACAGAAAGCTTCCTGGTCTGAATTCTGATGTCTCAGCCGGCATCGATTGGCTGTCGGGACAGGATGCCACAAAAACAGGATCTTATCAAAATACAAACCATCGTTTCGATATCCTCTATGGTAAACGGCATGGCGCTTATGGTTATATGGATTACTTCTCAACCACTCCGCAACAGGGATTAGTCGATTACTTTATCAAATATTACTATTCATTTGGTAAAGGACTACAACTGGGCGCAGATTATCATTATTTCACTCTTGCAGGTAATCTTTACCAGACAGGTACAACCACAAAAGCGTCAAAAGACCTGGGACAGGAATTTGATTTTACTTTCAAGGCAAATATTGTTAAAGATGTGAAGCTACAAGCCGGATATTCCTTTTATCTCGCTACCGACACCTTTAAACAGATTAAAGCTGTTGAGAATGTTAAAACACGATTCCCTCAGTTCTTTTATCTGATGATAACGGTTAACCTGATTTTACGATTAATTTATAACAAAAGACTGTCTGATGAGCTTGTTATACATTAACCAGCAAAGGTATGTATGGCGATAACCCATTAAGCAATCATGCTATTTCTCCGTTAAGGATAACCGTATCTACTTTATTAGTGCCATAGTAGTAGGGCATGTATTCGTAAGAAGGTATCTCAGTAGTTATAAATACATTAGCTTTCTTGCCAATAGCAATGCTTCCAAGAATAT
The DNA here is from genome assembly GCA_963676635.1 of Bacteroidales bacterium. Lineage (GTDB taxonomy): Bacteria > Bacteroidota > Bacteroidia > Bacteroidales > F082. The sequence continues at coordinate 1,274,302 of OY781105.1, read as the reverse complement.
CATTAATTCCCATTGCATAGGCAGTATTTATGGTAGTAGCGTTTATAGCTTCTTCAGGCAGCATCTTATAGAGAATGCTTGCCATTGAAAGGATAAGCTGCATATTCCCTGATGGTGAAGAGCCGGGATTGAAGTCGCTGGCGAGAGCCACAGGAAGACCAGCATCCATCATTTCGCGAACCGGAGCATATTTCATTCCGAGGAAGAAAGCTGCTCCTGGTAATACAGTCGGCATTGTGTTGGACTTTAAAAGGGCCTCAATCTCTGCTTTACCCGTAAACTCAAGATGGTCAACAGAGAGAGCATCGTATTTAACACCTGCCTGTATACCCCCTGAATAGTCCAGTTCATTGGCATGAATCTTTCCTCTTATGCCATAGTTTTGTCCTGCTTCAAGAATACGTTCGGTATCTTTTACAGTGAAGAAACCTTTATCGCAGAAAACATCAATGTAATCTGCCAGGTCTTCTTCAGCAACTTGAGGAAGCATCTCATTAATGATGAGGTCAACAAATTTTTCTTGTTGCCCTCTATATTCTATAGGTATTGAATGTGCACCCAGGAAAGTCGACTTAATGGTTAATGGTGATAATTCTTTTAGCCTTTTTATAACTCTTAGCATCTTGATCTCCGAGTCGTAACTAAGTCCGTAACCGCTTTTAATCTCCACTGCACCTGTTCCATAGGAGATAATCTCATCAAGGCGTTTCAATGAACTTTCCACCAGTTCGTCCTCTGATATCTCCTGCATTTTTTTTGCACTGTTAAGAATGCCACCGCCACGTGCTGCTATTTCTTCATATGACAGCCCTTTGATCTTGTCAATATATTCAATTTCCCGTGATGCCGGGTAAACAAGATGAGTATGTGAGTCAACGAATGAAGGGAAAACCATTCTGCCTGTAGCATCTATTACCTTTGTTTCCTGGTTTTTGTCAATGTCAGGCATCTCTGCAACAGGTCCGAATCCTGTAATGATTCCATTACTGATACTAAGATAGGCATTCTTAATAGTATTTAACCTCGCCATATTATGGCCGGCTACCATTTTAACGGGTTGTTTTTCGGTTTGAATTAACTCCTTTATGTTCTTTATAATTATATTCATAATATTTTAACTTTTTTTTAACATGCTTTATTTTGTCGGTCTATAATCCTATTGTGCTTGATTATCGACAGGTTGCAGTTACTGTATGTTCATGTTTGCAAAGATACTCATCAACACAATACAACCACAGAATAATTTTTTATGTCAATTAAATAAAAAGGTCTATTTAATTAATTTTTAGGTATATTTGCCGTCAATTAGAAATTTAAACACTGTTTATTTATGAAATCAAGAGTTTTACTAGGTATTTTATTAATGTTTGCGATTACAGTAAATGTATTTGCTAAAGATATCAATCTATCGCAGGCAGAGAAGGTTGCCGTAAATTTTATGTTCCAGAAATCGAACCAGTACGGTGACGCTATAAATTATCATGATCTTAATATTACTGATTCTTACAAAGTTGATAATGCATATTATGTTGTTAACTTTGATGAAGGATGGGTTATTGTAAGTGCTGATGATGTGATGACTCCTGTAATCGGGTATAACTACGAAGGAAGATTCCCTGAAGTGGAAAAGTATTCGTATAATTTTGGTAGCTTTATGCAGGTTGTGAATGATGAAGTTGCGTATATCCATGACAATGATATTCAAGCTAATGATGAAACAACAAGTGAATGGAACAAGTATCTTACTGATGACTACACCTTATTAAATGTAAGAGGTGATCGTGATATTGATCCACTGTTGACAAACTTATGGAATCAGGATGATCCATATAATGCAATGTGCCCTGAGGATGAAGCAGGCCCTGGTGGTCATGTTTATGTTGGTTGTGTTGCTACAGCCATGTCAATGATCATGCATTATTGGAGATATCCTCTAGTTGGTGAAGGATCACACAGCTATTATATTTATCCTTATGGAACACAGTCTGTTGATTATTCTGAGCAAACATACAACTGGGATGCTATGACAGATGTAATTAACTCAAAATATATTTGGGAAATCGCAAAAATCGGTTACCATGCTGCTGTAAGCGTTGATATGGGATTTGGTTGGGACGGTTCAGGTGCTTATAGCCCTGATGTGCCTGATGCATATAGAAATTATTTCGGTATGTCGCCTACAGTGCAGTATCTTTCAAAGAACAATTATAATACTACACAATGGGAAGGCTTTCTGCAAGCCTCACTGGATGAGTCAAAACCTCTTTACTACAGTGGACAGTCTACTACAGGTGGACATGCTTTTGTTTGTGATGGCTATCAGGGATCAAATAACTACCATTTTAACTTTGGATGGAGTGGTTCAGGAAATGGTTGGTACACATTGCAGGATGTAAACGGATTTAATTCATGGCAGGCAATTGTAAGAAATATTTACCCTGGTGATGTAAATTATCCTTATATAGCAAGTGGTATGACCGAATTGACAACTTTAGTAGGTTCATTTACAGATGGTAGTGGCCCTGCTGAAGATTATCCTTCAGGTATGAATGCTGAATGGCTTATTAATCCGCAAACCGATATTGATTCAGTAACAAGTCTCAGACTTGATTTTATTGAGTTTAATACTGCATCAAGCGATGTTCTCAGAGTTTATGATGGTTCTGATGAGTCAGCACCTCTTCTTGGTGAATATTCAGGATCTGATATTCCTGATCAAATTGCATCTACTGGTAACACATTATTTATTACTTTCTCTTCAACAGGTACAGGTACAGGGTTTAAAGCTGAATTTGAATCTATGCTGCCAACTTATTGTACTTCGTCTGTAATTGAGGATCCCTATGGTACACTAAGCGATGGTAGTGGTTCTTTTTACTATAATAACTCTACTAACTGTGTGTTTAATCTTGCGCATCCTGAAGCTGTTAAGTATAACCTTACTTTCTCTCAATTTGCTACAGAAGATGGTGTTGATAAAGTTACTATTTATAATGCTGAAACAGGTACTCTTATTGATGAGCTTTCGGGTTATACAATTCCTGCACCTTACGAAATTGAAACAAGTGCGTTGCTTATCAGATGGACTACAAACTCAACTGTAAGAGACGAAGGATGGTCATTTGACTATACTGTTGATGGTGTTGGTGTTGATGAAACTTCATTTGAAAATCTGAATATCTATCCTAACCCTACAACTGGTATTCTTAATATTAATTTCGATTCTGAAAATTCAGGTGAGGTAAATGTTAAGCTTATGAGTGTTAATGGTCAGGTGATTATCGATGATAATATTAAACCTCAGATGACTAGCTATAGCAATAGCTATAATATCAGTAATTATGCTAAAGGTGTTTATCTACTTAGTATTACTTCTGATAATGAAAAGATTGACAAAAAGATTGTTCTTAAATAAACAGGATATTCCTTTATTATATAAAGAGGTGTTGTTAGCAGCACCTCTTTTTTTGGCTTTATACTTTTGAAACCACTCCTCTTTTTTCTTCTTTTTACTTCATAAAGCTATTACTCATTCCTTTTATATTTATCATTTCATAAGGTCTGGAGAATAAACAGGTCTTGATCAGAATATATTCTATCCATGATTAAAATGTATTCTAACCATGATCAGAATATATTCTATCCATGATTAGAAATTAATTTAACCATGATTAAAACATAATTTAGTCCTGACTAATTTATAAATTCAGTTACAGGACTTTTCTGATTGGTGTTTAAGAATGTAATGGAATCATAGCTTTCACTTCCTTTCGGGTGTTGAAAGAATAAAGAGTATCAAACTTTCTGCATTCTGTTATTAATCTCAGAAAGTAAATTACTCAGAAAGCTGTTTTCAGTTTCATCAGCAAGGCAATTCTTTACTTTTTTCTGTAATCCATAGCATGTCATATGTCTTATGCCTAATTGTCTGCTTAACTCATATGACGAAATGTCAGACGCTACGCATACCATAAATGCCATTTCCAAAGCTTTATTTATTGGGATTTTACATTTATGAAACAGAGTGTTTGCTGTTGCTGATTCATCTTTTTTACATCTTGTACATCTCCGTGAGTATTCGCTCTTTCCCTTGCAATAGTTTGTGTTCCCGCAGTTTGTACATGTATAACCGTTTTGCCATTTTACATCGGCTATAACATTAAGTGCAGTTTTTTCATCTGGAATGACTGATAAAAACTTACTGATATCTTCATCTGAACAATGCTTCTTCTTCATAACTCTACATATAATTTTTACAAGCGTATGTCATTTTAAAAAACGGAATAATCTTTGACAGCAAAGATAATAAAAGTGATAGATAAGTGATATAAAAAAATACTATCTTTGTCGCGATTTTTTGAAAATTGAAATAATATTCTACATATGAAGAAATTAAGTGTTATATTTACGATGATTATTATGCTAGGGCTCATAAGCTGTGGCAATATTAAAGGTAACCAGTCGGATGATACTGTGACTGTTCCCGGTGATGAAAAGACTGAAGCAGTTGCCCAGGTAGAACCTGAACAACTTACTTTGGAAGCTTTCAAAGAGAAAGTATGGAATTTTGAAGAAAATCCTACAGAGTGGGTGTTTAAAGGTGATGTTCCTTGTGTGATTGATTTTTATGCCGACTGGTGTAAACCATGTAAGATGGTTGCCCCTATAATGGATGAACTCGCAAAAGAATATGATGGTAAGGTTAAGTTTTATAAGGTAGACACAGAAAACGAAAGAGAACTGGCTGGTGCTTTTGGTATAAGAAGTATTCCTTCAATACTGTTTTCACCTATGGATGGTAGACCTACGATGTCACAGGGTGCATTACCTAAGGAAGAATTTGTAAAGATAATTGAACAGAATCTATTAAATAACAACAATAAATAAATAATAATGGAGCATTTAACTAAAGAAACATTTTTAAATAAAGTATTTAACTACGAAAAAAATAAGGACTGGAATTTTGAAGGTGATCTTCCATGTATTATAGATTTTTACGCTGATTGGTGTCAGCCTTGTAAGATTGTATCTCCTATTTTAGAGGAGCTTTCTGAAGAATATAAAGGTAAAATCAATGTGTTTAAAATTAACACGGAAGAAGAAACAGAGCTTGCTGCTGCTTTTGGCATCAGAAGCATTCCTTCATTACTTTTCTGTCCTAAAGAAGGACAACCTCAAATGGCACAGGGTGCACTCCCTAAGGAAACATTGATTCAGGCAATCAATGATGTGCTGTTAAAATAAATAAAAGAAAATAAAAAGGTGTTTTCTCATAAAGACAGGCCTGTTTTGCAGGCCTGTTTTTTTTATTTTTGCCAGTCGTATGAGTGATTCCAAAGTTATATTGTTGCCTGTTGCCTATCTGGCACCTGTAAGTTATTATGCTTCTCTTATAAATTGTAATGATGTTATAATAGAAAAGAAGGAGACATATCTTAAACAGACAATACGAAACAGATGCTGTATTATGACTGCAAACGGTACTCTTAATTTAACCGTACCCGTAAGTAAACCCAACGGAAATCATAGCAGAACAGAAGATATTGAGATTTTTAATAACGAAAAATGGTATCTGATGCACTGGCGTGCCATCGAATCGGCATATAGTGCTTCTCCTTACTTCTTATATTACAAAGATGAATTTGAAGACTACTATAAAGGCAATTATGAAAATCTGCTTGATTTCAATTTAAAATTGATGAAGCATGTAATGAGAATAATTGGTTTATCAACTGTTGTGAAAGAATCAGAAACATTTATTAAGCCAGGTGAGTTGTCTGACAAAAATATTGTTGACATGAGGTACACCGGTAAAGATATAAAACCCGACAACATATACTTTCCGCCCTACACCCAGGTATTCTCTGATCGTTATGGTTTTGCCAAAGATCTGAGTATTATCGATCTTCTTTTTAATCTTGGTCCTGAGTCTCTTAATTACCTTGAGAGATTAATGCTGAGAATGTGACAAGCGGAAAAAGGGAAAACGCTACTGCTATAAGTACAACGTAAATGAAATGCAACCTTTCCTGAACTACCCCAACATTGAACGTTGAACATCACCCCCCGTGTGGATGTCCGCTTTGATGTTTTCGCAAAGTCGTTGTCAGTAAAGGGGGGCCCTCCTCCTTCGTCGTTCGGGATGACAACATAGAAATTTAGAACAATCCCCAGAGACAGTGTGAGATAGAGTGTGAGCCAGCAGTTTTTTTTGTCTATCGGTTACATTATCGCTCCATCGCTTCTTTGCAAACTATCAACTCCCTAGTCAGGGTACTTAATCCTTACATGATGAATATTCAACAACTTCTTCTTCAATACCTTTTTTGCTGTATTAATTTCTTTCATAGTAATATCAGCATTGAGGAATTGTCCGTTATCCATCAGCGACTGGAAGATGTTATCAACAAGGTCATTAATCTTTTGCTCATCAGGTTCACTGATACTTCTTGAAGCAGCTTCAACAGAATCGGCCATCATTACAACAGCTGTTTCTTTTGAGAACGGTGCAGGACCATGATATGTAAATTCGCTCTGGTCTATTTCCATTCCGGGGTTAAGTTTCCGCTCAAGGCGATAGAAATACTCAACGCGTCTGGTGCCGTGGTGTGTCCTGATAAAGTCTATAATTTGTTCAGGCAGGCGTGCTTTTCGTGCCATTTCTATACCACCCAGCACATGTCCGATAATAATTTTCGCGCTTTCCTCGTAAGAGATCTCATCATGAGGATTATATCCTGATACCTGATTCTCGACGAAATACAGAGGGTTCTTCATCTTGCCAATGTCATGATACAGAGCGCCTGTACGTGCAAGAAGAGCATCGCCTCCAATTTCGTATAATACCTCCGACGCCAGATTAGCTACCTGTAGCGAATGCTGGAAAGTGCCGGGTGCCTTAATGCTTAAGTCGCGTAAAAGAGTATTGTTGGTATTTGATAACTCAAGAAGTGTTAATTGTGTTATTACACCAAAAGTTTTCTCGAAAAGGAAAACCAATGGAAATGCAAGCAATATCAAAATGGAACTTCCTACATAATTTCCTATGATAAACGGACTGTAACTGCTTAAACTACCTTCCTGTATAAGCATCATGCCAGCATAAATAACCATATATGTAATAAATACCAGCAATGAAGCTCTGAACAAGTCTGAACGCTTATTAAGCTTCTGTACTGAATATACTGCTACAGCGCCGGCAATAAACTGTGTATAGAAAAACTCAAAACTGTTTGGAGCATGAAAACCCAGCAAAAGTAGCGTAACTATATAGATGAATATGGCAATGCCTGCATCCATGAATGCTACTATAATAATAGGTAATAGTGCAAAAGGTATAATGTTAACCCACTCTGAAAAATTAATAAATATAAAATCAGCTATAGCGATAAATATTACTTGCGTTACCAGAATCATTACAATATACTTAAGCTGATCGTAGAAACTTTTGCGATAGAACCTAATGTACAGGTATTCTATTATAAAGACGATGAGAATAATACCCATCATGCCTGAGATTATAGAATATGCTGATTCGGAAGTGTTGAGGTCTTTCTCGTAATCCAGTTTGAAAGAGCTTAGAATCTGGTATTTTTCAGGTGTTACCAATTCACCAGTCGAAATTATTAACTCTCCTTTTTGAACTAGACCGCGCGTTGGTGATACCCTGCTGATTAATTCTTGTGTTTCAGCAGCGTTCTTCTTATCATCATAAATAACATTCTGAACCAGTGACTGCGAAATAACATTTCTAAGAACAACACTGTCCGGAATATCCAGTTTATTTATGTGTTGTCGTGCGTATTCTGTTGCTGAGCGGATATCAAATAGCTGTCCAAGCATTGCTTCAGCTACCACATTACCCTGAATAAGTCTCAACTGAAAATACTGATCGCGACCATCAATAGCTTTGTTGTATCTTATAATACCTTTGCTCTCAATGTTTTTGTAGAGTTTGATAAGAATTTTGCGATAAAGAGCAGAATCTTTTTCAATGGTGTCATTCTTAATAAGTTCCCAGGCATGACCAAAATTCTGTATAAGGTTTTGTTCTCCCTCTTCAGCCAGCGTATTGTTATAGCTAAAATAGGGAATGAAATTACTGAGAATTTGTTTCTTCTCCTGCTCAATCTGATCTGATGTTTTTAATATTGAGAAGTCGAATGGCGCAATCAGGTCACTGTGTGTCCATGGTTTACCTACCTGAAACTCATATTTGAAAATGCTTTCCTTCGGACTTGCAAATAATACAAGAACAGCAACTGAAGCAAAAATTAAGAGTTTCAGTATTTCGTAGTAATTATGTTGTATTTTTGAAAAAAGTGAATTCATTAGAGTCATTTTAACAAAGCAAAATTAATCAATTCATTGAATATTATAAAAAATAAAATTATGTCTGACTTTGGTATTTGTGAATTATCTGTTATTCCTGTTCGTGAAACACCCTCCGATCGTAGTGAAATGGTAAATCAATTGCTGTTTGGCGATCTTGTTATAATTATTGAAAAACAAGAGAAATGGATAAGGATTATTTCTGTTTCAGATAATTATGAGGGATGGGTTGATAAAAAGCAGATAACAGTTTTGGAAAGTAATGAGTACGACAGAATTTATAATTCTCCTCACAGGATAACTGACGAAGCTGTTACAGAAGTATGGAATAATAACAGGCTTTTGATGCTTTCAATGGGAAGCACTATCCATGGATATGAGAATGGTACATTTTTCATTGGCCGTAATAAATATGTTATCAATAGTGAGCCTGTTTTGCATTCCGTAAAAGCAGATGGCAAGATGATCACAGATAAAGCCCGGATATTGCTGGGAGTACCTTACCTGTGGGGCGGTAAGTCAGTGATGGGTATCGATTGTTCTGGATATACACAGATTATTTATCGCTGTTGTGGTGTTGCTATTCCCCGTGATGCCAGCCAGCAGGCTGAGAATGGCATCTCTATCGACTTTATTGAAGAAGGACAAGCCGGTGATTTGGCTTTTTTCGATAATGCTGAAGGAATAATTACACATGTGGGTATGCTTCTTAACAGCAAACAAATCATTCATGCCTCCGGGAAAGTGAGAATTGATTCCATCGACCATGAAGGAATTTATAATAATGAAGAGAAAAGGTATACACATAAGTTGCGTATAATGAAAAGGATTGTGTGAGACAATTTGATTTTTTTAGTAAGTCTTAAGATTATGTGGTATGTTAAAAGATTGATATAATTGACAGGCACAAAATACAATAATTATCAAACGAATAAAATTAAATATAGTGATCTGGATACAACGTTTTTATAATATATTTGTCTAAATAATTAAGTATTCACAATTTTTGTAAAACATTCAAGATGTTTCGATTCAAAATAAGAGTTTCTTTATTTCTGGCTTTTTTATTTTTCATATTTAGTATAAGTGCGGTAGGTCAGTTAGTGGTTGAAAATGCATTAACTCCTGAGCAGCTTGTTCAGGAAATATTAGTTGGAAATGGAGTTACTGTATCCAATGTTACTTATGAAGGAGATATATTACAAAGGGGGTCATTTACAAATGGTGAAACAACAAATATTGGTGTTTCAGAAGGAATTATATTAACTTCTGGTGATATTTATGATATTCCCGGCGATTGCAGTGGTGCTGTAACAAAGAGTTACTCTACTACTTATACAGATCCGGATCTTGAAATGATTAGTGGATTTACAATGCATGATATATCAAAACTTGAGTTTGATTTTGTACCGCAGAGTGACACATTGACATTTAGTTATATATTTGGTTCTGAGGAATATGAACAGTACGTCTGTAGTAACTGGAATGATGCTTTTGGGTTTTTTATATCAGGTCCTGGAATAAATGGTCCCTATTCAAATAACGCAGAGAATATTGCCATTATACCAGAATCTGATCCTCCTCTTGGAGTTGCAATTAATACAATTAATAGTGGGTCTCCAAGTGGTAGTTATCCGGCATCTGGTTGTGAATCATTGGAATATTCATATTTATATGTGGATAATTGTGGGAGTGGAAGCTTTGGTACAACAATAGAATATTATGGATTTACAGTTGTGTTAACTGCTTTTGTTGTTGTACAACCATGTCAGACTTATCATATTAAGCTTTCAATTGGAGATGCTGGAGACCATAGTATAGATTCGGGAGTCTTTCTCGAAGCCAACAGTTTCTCAGCAGCCGGACTGAATATTAACACTGAATTTACTTCTTCAGCAAGTAGCTATGGCTCTATAATAGAGGGCTGTAATGATGCAACTGTTTATTTTGAATTGTTAAACCCATTGACATATGATTATGATATTGCTATTGATGTAGGTGGTACTGCTGTTAATGGTGTGGATTACTCTACTGTTCCTGATACTGTTACTATTCCGGCAGGTAGCCTGTTAGACTCAATAACAATTATTGCATATCAGGATTCTTCAATTGAACCCGCTGAAACAATTACTCTGGGCCTTAATTATGAATCTGCTTGTGCCTCTGAAGAAGATACTTTACGTTTTAATATTCTGGATAACTCTGTTGAGTTTAGTGGTCTGGATACTTTGTTCTGTGGTACTAATGGTACTGATACTTTGCACGCTTATCCTCCTGATGGTGTGTTCTCCGGTCCGGGCATGATAGATAGTCTGTTCTATCCTTCACTTGCCAATATTGGTCTTAACCAGATATTTTTCACTAAATATTTTGTGGACTCAACGGTTTTTCCAGTTGATACTGTATGTACCAGTCAGCTTATGATGGAAACATATGTCTGGGAAGCTGCCTTTGCATATGCTGGTGAAAATGATACAATGTGCCAGGGCGATCCCTACGATTTTGCTTATGCTCCTTCATTGCCCGATTCTAGTAGCTGCGATAGTATCAGGTGGTTTACATCTGGTGTTGGTACGTTTAATGATGATCATTTTATTCATCCAATTTATTATACCGACGTTACAGAAGTGGGTAATGTGGAATTGACTCTTGTTGCATACGGTGTCCCGCCATGTGGCAATGATACTTCTACAATGATATTAAAAGTAGATTCTATTCCCAGCGGAAACTTTACATATTCCCCGGTTGACACATGCTGTGTTCTGGAATTAGTGGACTTCCAGGGAATAAGTTCGTGTGTTATCACCGACTGGGCTTGGGACTTTGGTGACGGACAATCAGCTAATGGTCAAAATACTACCCATTATTACACTGTAGGTGAAATGAGTTATGATGTTAGTTTGACAATGTCTAATATGTATGGATGTGAAACAACCTTAACACAATCCATCTATGTAGATTCAGTAGATACTGATTTTACCATGCCTTCATTTGTGATGTGCCTCGGCGATACAGCAGTATTCAATGGCATCGGCGATAATGTAACCCACTCCGACTGGGAATGGGATTTCGGTGACGGACAAACAGCCATAGGAAGAAATACAGAGCATACATATTCTGCTCCCGGTGTTTATGAGGTAACACTGAACATTTGTACGGATACAACACGTCATATAGTAACTGTTAACACCTTGCCGGAATCATCATTCACTGTGTCGCCTAATGATACATCTTGTGTTGGTGAACTGGTGACCTTCGATGCAACAGATTTAACCGGCGATATTGTCGACTGGCAATGGCAGTTTGGTGATGGCAATACAGGCACAGGGCAAACACCTACTCATACATACACCCAGGAGGGTGATATGATAGTACAATCAATATACACCAACGGCAATGGCTGTATCGACACAACAACAGTAACCCGCTATGCTATGGATGTGAATATTGGCTTTAATATCTTCCAGAGTCCGAGTTGCCAGAATTTCAATGTGGATTTCACAGGAACAGGCGACAGGGTGACATTCACTCCATGGGACTGGCAGTTTGGTGATGGTGCCACATCTACGGGTATAGACGTTAATCATACATACACTACACCGGATACTGTTGATATCACTCTTGATGTCTGCTCTGAGCAGATGATCCAACAGCTGATTATAAACGCAACATGTGAAGTGTATGCAGGATCAACAGGTTATACATGCCAGGATGTGTATTATGATTATTCTGAAAGCACAGATCCTCCTACTGCTGATGACTTTGCTTCCATTTACTGGTACACAGACGGGCTGGGATACTTTGACGATCCTACGCTTCTGACACCGACATATTTCCCTGATGCCACAGAAGGTGCTATACAAAATGACACTATTACCATGATGATGGTAGGTTATGGTATTCCTCCTTGTGATAACGATACTTCATGGGTTGACCTTATTGTAATACCCGGGGCATACGCTTTTGCCGGCTCTGATGAGAACTCCTGTTTTGGTTATCCTTATGATTTCAATAACTCTACAGACTCTGCGTTTGCAACTAATTATATTAATATTAACTGGTCTACCAGTGGAACAGGTTATTTCGTTGATCCTACTGTTGAAAGACCAGTATATGTGCCCGGCACTAACGAGATAGGTCCTGTTACTCTTACCATGATAGCTTCCAATGTTATCAATTGTGATAGTATCGATGAGATGGTGCTTACCATACGCCCTACTTATGAGATGCCTCATGATATTACCATATGTCATTATGATAGCGTATTTGCACAGGGTGCATGGAGATATAATTCAGGTACTTTTTATGATACTCTCTACACAGCCCAGTATGGCTGCGATAGTGTGATAGTAACCAACCTGACAGTTCGTCCTAAGATAGATCGTGACTTTACCATAAATACCAGCGACTCATTGTGCTATGGAGAAAGCATTGAATTCACATCAACAGGTACAGCAACGCTAAACAACTGGCTGTGGGAATTTGGTGACGGGTATACATCCACAGATATGAACCCTGTTCATCAATATGACACATCAGGTTTCTTCAATATTATATATCATTATACAGATATTAACGGATGCTCTGACTCTGCCACACACCAGATAAGAGTCTTTGAGGGTCCCGATGTAACATATTCTCTAAGTATGGCCAACGCCTGCGTTAACACAGAGGTAAGCTTTGTTGGAGCCTCCAACTCCAACATTCTCTCATGGGAATGGGACTTCGGCGATGGTGACACAGGTTCCGGACAAACTGTTGCCCATACATACACAACATGGGGTAATATGTACGCCACTCTTACTGTTACCGACGATCATGGCTGTACAAATACGTACACAGAGCTGATAGTAATAGCAGAGCCGCCTGTGGCCGACTTTACTTACACTCCTGCCATATGCGACAGCATCCAGTTTACTGATCTGAGTACTTGCTCACCGGGATATAATCTTGTTGAATGGTCATGGGACTTTGGCGATGGTACTACTGATACACTGCAAAACCCATCACACAGGTATCCTTCCAATAACCTTCCCGGTGGTGAAGTATTTATGGTTAACCTAATAGTATCAGCAGATAGTCTTGGATTTATCTGTACCGACTCTATCACACTGCCGGTAACAGTACCTTCACTGCCTGATATATTCCAGTATATCGATCCAAGCCCTACATGCTTCGGAGATACTACTTACTTCTCCGGGCATTCAGGATTCCCAATCGAAACATGGCACTGGGACTTCGGCGATGGTAACTTTAGTAATGACTCTGTTACTTCGCATTTATATGCAACCGCAGATACTTTCAATGTTACTCTTAATATTATAGATACCAACCAGTGTACTAACAGCGCTACAGAAGTGCTTATTGTTAAGCCAGCTCCTGCTGTAAACTTTACTATGAGCGATAGCGTAATATGCAAAGGAGGTCCTGTGTACTTCACTGCCACTGGCTCTGCCAATGTGGATGAGTGGTACTGGGAGTTTGGCGATGGTGGAATATCCTATCAGCAAAACCCGATACATTATTATCCTTCCGGAAACACATACACTGTAACCTTAACAGTAACTGACTCCACAGGCTGTTCTTCAACAGCGTCTGATGTTATTATGGTGCTACCCGGACCAACAGCAGACTTCAGCTATGCAAACCAAAGCTGTACTGCCGTAGCATTCTTCGATGACAGTGATATACCAACAGGATACTTTGCTACTGAGTTCTTCTGGGACTTCGGCGATGGATTCACATCAGATTTACAAAACCCTGTTCATAGCTATACAACAGGCATTAGCACTTACGATGTGATGTTTGTGGTGACAGCCGACAGCTCAGGGTACAGTTGCTCTGATACAACATACCAGACAATATACACACCAGGATTACCATCAGTGTTCTTCACATGGGATCCTGAGCCTACTATGCTTGGCAATACAACCAACTTCTATGGCAATTCTGGTAATACTATTACCGACTGGAACTGGGATTTCCATGATGGTACTACATCAACAGATCAAAATCCTGCTCACGTATTCCCAACAGTAGGAACATTCAATGTAGAGCTGACTGTTACAGATATTGAAGGCTGTGAGAATACAGTTACTCACCTTGTAACGGTTGTAAACATACCTGATCTCGATTACGAATGGAGCTATGCTTGTTTGGGTGAACAAATACAGTTTACTATCCTTGATCCTCCAACAGATATTGGAGCAGTAACCTCCTGGGACTGGGATTTCGGTGATGGTAGCACCAGCGATGATATGGAACCTATCCACACCTATGCTGCTTCTGGTACCTATAATGTAAGCTGTAGCATAGTGGATACAATGGGAGCAACAAATACAGTGATAAAACAACTTACTGTTAACCCACTGCCTAACTCCTTATTTAATATAGGCACGCAGGTGTGCGCAAACAACCCTGTTGAGTTCTTCGATCATAGTACAACACAAACAGGATATATAACAGAATGGTTCTGGGAGTTTGGCGATGGATCTGATACTACTGTCTATTTCGGTGGTGATCCTGATGTAACGCATGTTTACTCCAATGCCAGCACCTATACAGTAACACTTACTGTAACCAATTCCGACAGCTGTTCCAACAGTTCAATGCACACGGTAACCACAGAACCGGGACCAATAGCTCTCTTTGATTATAACTCAGGCTGCGCCAGTGGTCCGGTTAGCTTTACCGACGAGAGTACTGTTAACGGCGGTGGTGAGATAGTAACATGGCTGTGGGACTTTGGTGATCCCGGATCAGGAGCTTCTAATACTTCAACATTGCAAAACCCTGTACACCTGTTCTCAGCACCGGGCGACTATACAGTACTGCTTATGGTAGCAAATATCAACGGCTGCGAGGATACTGTATCACATACGGTAACCGTGTCTGAAGAGCCTGAAGTAGACTTTACATGGGAAGCCAACTGCTTAACAGAAGAGACACAGTTTACCGTTGATGAGTCTGTTACCAATGTTGGCGAAGTAGCCACATGGTCATGGAGCTTTGGCGACGGAGGTACATCCAACCTGCAAAACCCAACACATACTTACGAGGTAGCAGGCACATTCGATGTGATACTTAGCATTGAAACAACCGACGGCTGTTTTGCATCAGTTACCCACAGCGTGGATATTAATCCATTGCCTACGGCTAACTTCGCACATACAGGACCATCATGTCTTAACGATACAGTTTATTTCTCTAATCTAAGCAGTTCACCAAATGGTCTTATCGAGACATGGGTATGGGACTTCGGCGATGGTAATGAAATAACCATCAACGCTCCCGACAATCCTAATGTTGAACATATGTATACCAATGAAGGCACCTTTGATGTAGTGCTTACAGTAACAGACGCAGAAGGTTGTGAGAATGATGTCACAAAACAGGTAGTGATAGTATCGTCACCTATAGCTGATTTCAACTGGAATGCCGGATGCTTAAACGAGCCCGTACAGTTTACAGATATCAGTTCAACCAATGGTGGTCCGGATATAGGCCAGTGGGAATGGTATTTTGGTGATCCGGCATCGGGTACCAACAATACATCCAACCTGCCAAATCCAACACATGTATTCAGCACCGACAGCACATTTACTGTCACACTGATAATACATAATACTATGGGCTGTACAGATACAGTAGAGCATGAGATAGTCATTACCCCACTACCGGATGTGGACTTTACCATTGAAAGTGATACTATTTGTCTGGGTAGTTTAGCACAGTTCACAGGTATCTCAAACTCAGAGATAGCCACATGGTATTGGCAGTTTGGCGACGGAGGTACATCCATCGAACAAAACCCAGGCTATGGATATCAGCAGGCAGGGACATACACCGTTACGCTTACAGTAACAGATGTAAGTGGCTGTGAGAACTCAACCTCTCAGGAGGTACATGTTAACTACGCACCAGAAGCGCTATTCAGCTATGATAATGCATGTTTGGGCGACAGCACATCATTCACTGATTTTAGCTATACCAATAATGGATATATCAACAACTGGAGCTGGGACTTCGGCGATGGTAACACATCCGATGAAACCGATCCTGTACATACTTATACAACAAATGATACTTATTACGTAACACTTATTGTCTGGGATAACTCAGGCTGTAGTGACTCAATAACATTGCCGGTACAGGTATTCGACGTACCAGTACCAGCCTTTAACTTCGCACAGGCATGTGACCCACCGGGACAAGTGAACTTCTTTAATGAAAGTGTAATGGGAAGTGATAATAGTCCGATTACCGGCTACGAATGGCATCTGGACGATGGTTACTACTCTGACGAAGTAGATCCAAGTTATATCTATGAGATAACAGACACCTGCTACCAGGTAACACTTACAGCCTTTAACAACAACGGCTGTAGTGCCACCGATACAATGGAAGTATGTGTATTCGGAGCAATAGAGACATCCTTCGAAGCAACAGATGTATGCTTAGGACAGCCTACAGAGTTCCAGGCTTTCTATGGTCCGGAAAATGATTCAGTGGCCAACTACCTGTGGAACTTCCATGATGGCAGCCAGACTGAGCTTACTTACCATGATACAATTAGTCATATATTCCCTGCACCAGGTATCTATGTTGTTGAATTAATAGCTACAGATACCAACGACTGCCAGGCTATATATACATCAGAGATAACAATCGATTCACTGCCTGTGGCAAGCTTTACCAATACTATCGGTGGCTGTGAGATACCTACTTACTTCGAAGGTGTGACATACAGCGGTGGTGAGTTTATTGAAAGCTGGTACTGGGACTTTGGCGATACTACTTCCACAAACAATACGGATAGTATCTGGAATCCTACACACCTATATGGTCCTAATGATTCAACCTACCTTGTGCAGCTTATTGTAACCAACTACAATGGATGTATTGACACTGTTGTTCAGGAAGTATATGTGGCACCATGTATAACAGCAGGGTTCAAAGTACCTGATGAGCCTGTTTGTGCAAGAAATGAGTTGTTCTTTGTTGACACATCATTCCTTGCCAGCAATAATGGCACGATAGGCACATGGCTGTGGGACTTCGGTGATGGCAATACAGAAACATACGATGTGTTCACAGACACTGTATGGCATACCTATGCTGACGCAGGCACATATGAATTAAGTCTGACCATTACAGCAGGTATTGACACCAACAGCTACACCACAACAACCATGGTAGAGTTCGAAGTACATCCTACTCCATTGCCAATGATTGGTCTTGAAAACAACTGCCAGAGAGATACAACATACTTCAGCGATAACAGCACTATCTTTGATGAACCTACCACATACAGGCTATGGAACTTTGGTGATCCAACAACAGAGGCAGACACATCCAATGTTCAGGATCCAAAGTATGTATATCCGACATTTGAGGACTATCCTGTTAGTCTGTTTGTACAAAACAGGTTTATGTGCGCCGATTCAACAAAAGACACCATAACCATCTACAAGCTGCCAGAAGCACAGTTCACATACCAGAATACATGTATGAGCTACTATACACAGTTTGAAGAAACATCCATAGCCGACAGTGCTGTAATAGCAAGCTGGTTCTGGAACTTTGGTGACACACTCAAAGCACCGGCTGACACAGCCATTATCCAGGCACCACAGTATATTTACGACAGTGCAGGGATGTACACAGTTGAGATGATTATCACCGATGAACATCTGTGTATGGACACAGCATCTGCGGAAATAGAGATAATGCCTAAGCCTATATCTGAGTTTGTGATGATAGACACCAACAGGCAGGGACAGGTTTATTTTGATAACTTAAGTACTAATAATCCGGTGGACTACGAATGGGACTTCGATTACAACCAGGGTATATGGACATCCAACGATATCAACCCTATCTTCCAGTACGAAGAAGATGGTAATTACACTGTAATGCTTGTAAGCTGGAACCAGCAGGGTTGTCCGGATACAACATACCAGGTTTATGATCTGTTGTTCACCAATCTGTTTGTACCAAATACCTTTGTACCTTCATCACCGATAACCGACTTGCAGACATTCAAGCCAGTGGGTATTAATCTCAGTAGCTACAAGCTGGAAGTTTACAGCGCATGGGGCAACCTTGTGTTTGAAACTACAGAGCTAATCGACGGAGTACCTTCCGAAGGTTGGGATGGCACCTACGAAGGAGAGCCATTACCAACAGGTAGCTATATCTGGAGAATCGAAGCAGTATTCGAAGATGGTAGTCACTGGAGAGGTACTGACAATGGTGATGGTAATACAGGCACTAGTGGAACGATTATGTTGGTTAGGTAGGGGAAAGTTGAAGAGTTGAAAGGTTAAAAAGTTGAAGGTTGAGATGAGTTTAATCAAAAAAATCAAGGTCCCTCATAAAATCAAAACAATCAAAGTTTAAGATAATTATTTGTTGAAAAATATTTTGAACTATTATTCTGGATATGCATGACATAGTACAAATACATATGTGAAATATACGCCTTTTTGTTTGGCTCACTCCTTATTGTTTTTGGAATGAATCTAAATAAGTCTTTAGTTTCTATTGCAAACAGTTGATATGAATTAGTATAACAGTGAGTTAGGCACTCTGAAGATAATTTAATCTATTGGCTTTTAATCATATTAAGTTAAACTTACGAAATTAGCTTAACTTTTTTTAACTTTACGCCTGAAAATTACGTTCAAAAGCAGTTTCTAATTAACTCGATGTTTAGTATAAGTAACATCATTATTAATATGGAAAGTCAGCAAATATTACAAAAAAAAGCTTGTATAAAGATTTCATTAACTCCTTTATTTGTATTATTAGTTTTATTGTCATTATCATTTAAGTTGTACAGCCAGGCTGGCTTCTGTGAAGATTCTGATCCTTTTTGTACAAGTGATGTATATACATTTCCTGCGGGAGTAAATACTGGTAGTGCACAATCAGGTCCTGATTATGGATGTTTGACTACACAGCCTAATCCTGCATGGTATCATATGAAAATTGCAACAGCAGGTGATATTGAGATTACCATCGAGTCTGATCCTCCAAAGGATATTGACTTTATATGCTGGGGACCTTTTTCAAACCCGTATACACCATGCGATGGACAATTAACAAATTTAATGATTACTGACTGTAGTTATGCCGGTGGTACTGACCCCGAGTATTGTTATATTCCCAACGGGCAGGAGGACGAATATTATATTCTTTTGCTGACTAATTATTCGAATGATCCTTG
Organism: Bacteroidales bacterium; assembly: GCA_963676635.1. Lineage (GTDB taxonomy): Bacteria > Bacteroidota > Bacteroidia > Bacteroidales > F082. Next base: position 1,254,741 of record OY781105.1, on the reverse strand, counting down.
TGATATTACTTTTCAGAAGACATCCGGTACGGGTGAAACAGATTGTGGCATTGTAACACCACCTGTTAGTAACAATGGTCCATTGTGCATTGGAGAGACTCTTGTGCTTAGTGCGGATCCTGTTGTTGGAGCTACCTACAGCTGGTGGGGTCCTGATGGTTTTACTTCAACACAACAAAATCCTGTAATACCTAATGTTACTTTGGCAAATGCCGGATATTATTATCTTGAGATAACTGAAGGTGGACAGACCAGTGATCCGGATTCAACGCTTGTCAATATTTATGAGAACCCTGATATCACTATAGTTATAAACACTCCTGATACTATTTGTGCTAGTGAGCAGGTTCAGTTTTCTGGTATTGATGCTACTGGAGCAACAATATCTTCATGGGATTGGGACTTTGGCGATGGAAATACTGGTGTAGGGCAAACGGTATATCATACTTATGCTAATGCTGATGGTGATTATCTGGTAAGGCTTATTGCTGAATCAAACCATGGATGTAAGGATACTACTTATTATAGCGTTAAAACAGTAACATACAGCTATGCCTATGCAGGAGTAGATGATAATATTTGTCAGGGTAATTCCTATGATTTTGCTTTAGCGCCTTCTCCGCCTGTGGCACAAGATTATGATAGTATCAGATGGTTTACAAGTGGAATAGGGTATTTTGATGATGTGTATGCTGTTCAACCAGTGTATAATACATTGGCTAATGAATCAGGAAATATAGAACTTTCGCTTGTAGCATATTGCGACCCAATCTGTGGTAACGATACATCAACTATGATTCTGACTGTTGATTCTGTTCCTCAGGGTAGTTTTATTTATTCCCCCGTTGATACAAGTTGCGTTAACCAGGAAGTTATTTTTAACGCTACAAGTAATATGGATATAGCAGATTGGAGCTGGGACTTTGGTGATGGTAATACCGGAGTAGGTGATAATGTAGGTCACACATACGTTGTGGGTGATGTAAAATACTATATCAATCTTACATTAACAAATAATTATGGTTGCTCTTTGTTATTGTCAGATTCTATCTATGTGGATTCCGTTGATACTGATTTTACAATGCTTTCTTTTGCATTTTGCTATGGTGATACAGCCTTTTTCTATGGTATTGGTGATGATATAGCTCACTCCGACTGGGAATGGGACTTTGGTGACGGTCAAACGGCCATCGGTAAAAACGTAGATCATATTTATTCAGCCACCGGTGTTTATGAGGTAACTATGAATACCTGTACTGATACCACACGACATATGGTAACTGTTAACACCTTGCCGGAATCATCATTCACAGTTTCTCCCAATGATACATCGTGCGTTGGTGAGTTGGTGACTTTCAATGCAACAGATATAACAGGTAATATTGTCGGCTGGCAATGGCTGTTTGGTGATGGTGGCACAGGTGCTGGACAAACAACGACCCACTCTTACTCCCAGGAAGGTGATATGACAGTATTATCAATTTACACTGATGGCAATGGTTGTATCGACACAACAACAGTAACCCGCTACGCCATGGATGTGAATATTGGCTTTAATATCTTCCAGAGTCCTTCTTGCCAGAATTTCAATGTGGATTTCACAGGAACCGGCGACAGAGTTACATTCACTCCCTGGGACTGGCAGTTTGGTGATGGTGCTACATCTATAGGCTTTGATGTTAATCATATTTATACAATTCCTGATACTGTTGATGTTATTCTTGATGTGTGCTCTGAACAGATGATACAACAGCTGATTATCAACGCAACATGTGAAGTGTATGCAGGATCAACAGGCTATACATGCCAGGATGTTTATTATGACTATTCTGAAAGCACAGATCCTCCTACTGCTGATGATTTTGCTTCTATTTATTGGTACACAGACGGGCTGGGATACTTTGACGATCCTACTCTTCTGACACCGACATATTTCCCTGATGCCACAGAAGGTGCTATACAGAATGACACTATTACCATGATGATGGTAGGTTATGGTATTCCTCCTTGTGATAACGATACATCAAGGGTAGACCTTATTGTAATACCTGGTGCTTCAGCTCATGCTGGCCCTGATAAGAACTCATGCTTTGGTTATCCTTTCGATTTTAATAGTTCACCAGATTCTTCATTTGCAAAGCACTACCTGAATCTATACTGGACTACCAGCGGTACCGGGTATTTTGTTAACCCTAATGTTGAAAGGCCTGTATACGTACCTGGCCCTAATGAGATAGGCCCCGTTACACTTACCATGGTAGCTTCCAATGTTATTAATTGTGATAGTATCGATGAGATGGTGCTTACCATACGCCCTATTTATGAGATGCATCATGATATCACTTTATGCCATTATGATAGCATATTTGCACAGGGTGCATGGAGATATAATTCAGGTACTTTTTATGATACATTATATACAGCCCAGTACGGCTGCGATAGTGTGATTGTAACAAACCTGACAGTTCGTCCTAAGATAGATCGTGACTTTACCATAAATACCAGCGACTCATTGTGCTATGGAGAAAGCATTGAATTCACATCAACAGGTACAGCAACGCTAAACAACTGGCTGTGGGAATTTGGTGACGGGTATACATCAACAGATATGAACCCTGTACATCAGTATGACACTTCTGGTTATTTTACAATAATTTATCATTATACAGATATTAACGGATGCTCTGACTCTGCCACACACCAGATAAGAGTCTTTGAGAGTCCCGATGTAACATATTCTCTGAGTATGGCCAACGCCTGTGTTAACACAGAGGTAAGCTTTGTTGGAGCCTCCAACTCCAACATTCTCTCATGGGAATGGGACTTCGGCGATGGCGCCACAGGTTCCGGACAAACTGTTGCTCATACATACACAACATGGGGTAATATGTACGCCACTCTTACTGTTACCGATGATCATGGCTGTACAAATACGTACACAGAGCTGATAGTAATAGCAGAGCCGCCTGTGGCTGACTTTACTTACACCCCTGCCATATGCGACAGCATCCAGTTTACTGATCTGAGTACTTGCTCACCGGGATATAATCTTGTTGAATGGTCATGGGACTTTGGCGATGGTACTACTGATACACTGCAAAACCCATCACACAGGTATCCTTCCAATAACCTTCCCGGTGGTGAAGTATTTATGGTTAACCTAATAGTATCAGCAGATAGTCTTGGATTTATCTGTACAGACTCTATCACACTGCCGGTAACAGTACCTTCACTGCCTGATATATTCCAGTATATCGATCCAAGCCCTACATGCTTCGGAGATACTACTTACTTCTCCGGGCATTCAGGATTCCCAATAGAAACATGGCACTGGGACTTCGGCGATGGTAATTTTAGTAATGACTCTGTTACTTCGCATTTATATGCAACCGCAGATACTTTCAATGTTACTCTTAACATTATAGATACAAACCAGTGTACCAACAGCGCTACAGAAGTGCTTATTGTTAAGCCCGCTCCTGCTGTAAACTTTACCATGAGCGATAGCGTAATATGCAAAGGAGGTCCTGTGTACTTCACTGCCACAGGCTCTGCCAATGTGGATGAGTGGTACTGGGAGTTTGGCGATGGTGGTATAAGCTACCTGCAGAACCCTGTCCACTATTATCCTTCCGGAAACACATACACCGTAACCTTAACAGTAACTGACTCCACAAGCTGTTCTTCAACAGCGTCTGATGTTATTATGGTACTACCCGGGCCAACAGCAGACTTCAGCTATGCAAACCAAAGCTGTACTGCTGTAGCATTCTTCGATGACAGTGAGATACCAACAGGATACTTTGCTACTGAGTTCTTCTGGGACTTCGGCGATGGATTCACATCAGATTTACAAAACCCTGTTCATAGTTATACAACAGGCATTAGCACTTACGATGTGATGTTTGTGGTGACAGCCGACAGCTCAGGGTACAGCTGCTCTGATACAACATACCAGACAATATACACACCAGGATTACCATCAGTGTTCTTCTCATGGAATCCAGAGCCTACTATGCTTGGCAATACAACCAACTTCTATGGCACTTCTGGTAATACCATTACTAACTGGAACTGGGATTTCCATGATGGTACTACGTCAACAGATCAGAATCCTGCTCATGTATTCCCAACTGTAGGAACATTCAACGTTGAGCTGACTGTTACAGATATTGAAGGCTGTGAGAATACAGTTACTCACCTGGTAACGGTTGTGAACATTCCTGATCTCGATTACGAATGGAGCTATGCTTGTTTGGGTGAACAAATACAGTTTACTATCCTTGATCCTCCAACAGATATAGGAGCAGTAACCTCCTGGGACTGGGATTTCGGTGATGGTAGCACCAGCGATGATATGGAACCTATCCACACCTATGCTGCTTCTGGTACCTATAATGTAAGCTGTAGCATAGTGGATACAATGGGAGCAACAAATACAGTGATAAAACAACTTACTGTTAACCCACTGCCTAACTCCTTATTTAATATAGGCACGCAGGTGTGCGCGAACAACCCTGTTGAATTCTTCGATCATAGTACAACACAAACTGGATATATAACAGAATGGTTCTGGGAGTTTGGCGATGGATCTGATACTACTGTCTATTTCGGTGGTGATCCTGATGTAACACATATATATTCAGGCACCAGCACCTATACAGTAACGCTTACTGTAACCAATTCCGATAGCTGCTCCAATAGTTCAACACATACGGTAACTACAGAGCCGGGACCAATAGCTCTCTTTGATTATAACTCAGGCTGCGCCAGTGGTCCGGTTAGCTTTACCGACGAGAGTACTGTTAACGGCGGTGGTGAGATAGTAACATGGCTGTGGGACTTTGGTGATCCCGGATCAGGAGCTTCTAATACATCAACATTGCAAAACCCTGTACACTTGTTCTCAGCACCGGGCGACTATACAGTACTGCTTATGGTAGCAAATATCAACGGCTGCGAGGATACTGTATCACATACCGTAACGATATCTGAAGAGCCGGAAGTAGACTTCACATGGGAAGCCAACTGCTTAACAGAAGAGACACAGTTTACCGTTGATGAGTCTGTTACCAATGTTGGCGAAGTAGCTACATGGTCATGGAGCTTTGGCGACGGAGGTACATCTAACCTGCAGAACCCAACACATACATACGAGGTAGCAGGTACATTCGATGTGATACTTAGCATTGAAACAACCGACGGATGTTTTGCATCAGTTACACACAGCGTGAATATTAATCCATTGCCTACGGCTAACTTTGCGCATACAGGACCATCATGTCTTAATGATACAGTTTATTTCTCTAATCTAAGCAGTTCAACAAATGGTCTTATCGAGACATGGGTATGGGACTTCGGCGATGGTAATGAAATAACCATCAATGCTCCCGACAATCCTAATGTTGAACATATGTATGCCAATGAAGGCACCTTTGATGTAGTGCTTACAGTAACAGACGCAGAAGGTTGTGAGAATGATGTCACAAAACAGGTAGTGATAGTATCATCACCTATAGCTGATTTCAACTGGAATGCCGGATGCTTAAACGAGCCCGTACAGTTTACAGATATCAGTTCAACCAATGGTGGTCCGGATATAGGCCAGTGGGAATGGTATTTTGGTGATCCTGCTTCAGGTACCAACAATACATCCAACCTGCCAAATCCAACACATGTGTTCAGCACCGACAGCACATTTACTGTCACACTGATAATACATAATACTATGGGCTGTACAGATACAGTAGAGCATGAGATAGTCATTACCGCACTACCGGATGTGGACTTCACCATTGAAAGTGATACTATTTGTCTGGGTAGTTTGGCACAGTTCACAGGAATCTCCAACTCAGAGATAGCCACATGGTACTGGCAGTTTGGCGATGGAGGCACATCCATCGAACAAAACCCAGGCTATGGCTACCAGCAGGCAGGGACATACACCGTTACGCTTACAGTAACAGATGTAAGTGGCTGTGAAAACTCAACCTCTCAGGAGGTACATGTTAACTACGCACCTGAGGCGCTATTCAGCTATGATAATGCATGTTTGGGCGACAGCACATCATTCACTGATCTTAGCTATACCAACATTGGATATATCAACAACTGGAGCTGGGACTTTGGCGACGGTAACACATCAACCGACCCTGATCCTGTTCACACATACACTACCAATGATACTTATTACGTAACCCTGATAGTCTGGGATAACTCAGGCTGTAGTGACTCAATAACATTGCCGGTACAGGTATTCGACGTACCAGTGCCAGCCTTTAACTTCGCACAGGCATGTGACCCACCGGGACAAGTGAACTTCTTTAACGAAAGTGTTATGGGAAGTGATAATAGTCCGATTACAGGTTACGAATGGCATCTTGATGATGGCTACTACTCCGACGAAGTAGATCCAAGTTATATCTACGAGATAACAGACACCTGCTACCAGGTAACACTTACAGCCTTTAACAACAATGGCTGTAGTGCCACCGATACAATGGAAGTATGTGTATTCGGAGCAATAGAGACATCCTTCGAAGCAACAGATGTATGCTTAGGACAGCCAACAGAGTTCCAGGCATTCTACGGTCCGGAAAATGATTCAGTAGCCAGCTACCTGTGGAACTTCCATGATGGCAGCCAGACTGAGCTTACATACCATGATACTATCAGTCATATATTCCCTGCACCGGGTATCTATGTTGTTGAATTAATAGCAACAGACACCAACGACTGCCAGGCAGTATACACCTCAGAGATAACAATCGATTCACTGCCTGTGGCAAGCTTTACCAATACCATCGGTGGCTGTGAGATACCTACTTACTTCGAAGGTGTGACATACAGCGGTGGTGAGTTTATTGAAAGCTGGTACTGGGACTTTGGTGATACTACTTCAACCAGTAATTACGATTCTGTTTGGAACCCTAACCACTTATACGGACCAAATGATTCAACCTACCTTGTGCAGCTTATTGTAACCAACTACAATGGGTGTATTGACACAGTTGTTCAGGAAGTATATGTAGCTCCATGTATAACAGCAGGGTTCAAAGTACCTGATGAACCTGTTTGTGCAAGAAATGAGTTGTTCTTTGTTGACACATCATTCCTTGCAAGCAATAACGGTATGATAGGTACATGGCTGTGGGACTTCGGTGATGGCACCACAGAAACATACGATGTGTTCACAGACACTGTATGGCATACCTATGCTGACGCAGGCACATATGAACTAAGTCTGACCATTACAGCCGGTATTGACACCAACAGCTACACAACAACAACCATGGTAGAGTTCGAAGTACATCCTACTCCATTGCCAATGATTGGTCTTGAAAACAACTGCCAGAGAGATACAACATACTTCAGCGATAACAGCACTATCTTTGATGAACCTACCACATACAGGCTATGGAACTTTGGTGATCCAACAACAGAGGCAGACACAGCCATTATCCAGGCACCAAAGTATGTATATCCGACATTTGAGGACTATCCTGTTAGTCTGTTTGTACAAAACAGGTTTATGTGCGCCGATTCAACAAAAGACACCATAACCATCTACAAGCTGCCAGAAGCACAGTTCACATACCAGAACACATGTATGAGCTACTATACACAGTTTGAAGAAACATCCATAGCCGACAGTGCTGTAATAGCTGGCTGGTTCTGGAACTTTGGCGACACACTCAAAGCACCGGCAGACACAGCCATTATCCAGGCACCACAGTATATTTACGACAGTGCAGGGATGTACACAGTAGAGATGATTATCACCGATGAACATCTGTGTATGGATACAGCTACCACAACTGTTGAGATAATGCCTAAACCAATCTCTGAATTTGTGATGATCGACACTAATCGCCAGGGACAGGTTTACTTTGATAACTTAAGTACTAATAATCCGGTTGACTACGAATGGGACTTCGATTACAACCAGGGTATATGGACATCCAACGATATCAACCCTATCTTCCAATACGAAGAAGATGGTAATTATACAGTAATGCTTGTAAGCTGGAACCAGCAAGGTTGTCCGGATACTACATACCAGGTTTATGATCTGTTGTTCACCAACCTGTTTGTGCCAAATACCTTTGTACCTTCATCACCGATTACAGACTTGCAGACATTCAAGCCAGTGGGAATTAATCTCAGTAGCTACAAGCTGGAAGTTTACAGCGCATGGGGCAACCTTGTGTTTGAAACCACAGAGCTAATCGAAGGAGTACCTTCCGAAGGATGGGATGGTACTTATAATGATAAACCACTGCCTACCGGAAGTTACATTTGGCGTATCAGTGCAGTATTTGTAGATGGTACTATCTGGAGAGGTACTGATAATGGTGATGGTAACACAGGTACCAGTGGTACGATTATGTTGGTGAGATAGTTGTTGTTTATACCATTACAGACAGAGAATGTCTTGTGTCAACAAAATATTATTTATTAATTTTACACCTTTTTAAAAACAGGTTGTCTTATATATGTCGTATTGTAGGTTATCTTTGAAGAATAATCAATATATAGCATGATAATAAGAAATATTAAATTAAATACTTATGAGAAAAAACGCAATTGCAATTTGGATGCTTCTGTTTTTGTTTGTTAATAGTGTCCTTGCACAGGATACGCTTAAAAACATCAGGTTGAGTGAGATATGGAGAACATATTCTTTTTATCCCAGATCAGTGAGAGGAATTAACTCACTTAAAAATGGCAAGGAATATACGATGATTAAAAAAGGATCAGTAATTGTATATGATTATAAAACAGGGGACTCGATAACTACTTTAGTGAATGGAAGCGATCTTAAAATTAATGATGATTCAGAACCAATACGTCTGAATTCATTTTCTATGAATAATGACGAAACAATGTTTCTGATTCCCACAGAAACTGAGGCTATTTACCGTCATTCTTCAAAATCCAACTACTTTATTTGGGATGCTGTGAATAAAAAGCTTGATGAATTGTCATCTGGCGGTAAGCAATCGCTCGCTGACTTTTCACCGGCAGGGGATATGATTGCTTTTGTAAGAGATAATAACATCTTTATTAAAATTCTTGAAAATGGTAAGGAGGAGCAGATAACCACTGATGGCCTGAAGAACCAAATTATTAACGGTACGTGCGACTGGGTTTATGAGGAAGAATTCGGGTTTGATAAAGGTTTTTATTGGTCGCCTGACGGGACAAAAATTGCTTATTATAAATTTGATGAAAGCAATGTTAAGGAATATTCTCTGACATATTATGGCGATCTTTATCCTGACCATGAAACATACAAGTATCCAAAGGCCGGTGAAGACAACTCTGTGGTTAATATTTATGTGTATGATGTAAATACTAAAAAAACCACAAAGATGAATACTGGAGAGCAAACAGATCAGTATATACCAAGGATAAAGTGGTCACTGGATCCACAGAAGCTGGCTATACAAAGACTTAACAGACTTCAGAATCATCTGGAAATACTATTGTCTGATGCAAATACTGGCGACTTTGAGATAATTTATGATGAAACAAATGAGTATTATATTGATATAACTGATAATCTAACCTTTATTCCTGGTGATAGCAAGTTTTTAATTACATCTGAGTCTGATGGCTATAACCATATATACCTATATAATATAGATGGTACAATGAGCAAACAGCTTACAACAGGTAAATGGGATGTAACTTCAATTTATGGATTTGATAGTGATAAAGGACTTATATATTATCAGTCTGCCGAATCATCACCATTGAACAGAGACATATATAAGGTCAGCCTCAAGGGGAAGAAAATAAAAATATCTGAAAAGGAAGGGACGAATAGTGCTTCGTTCAGTAACAATTTCAGGTATTACATAAACAACTATTCAAATATAAGTGAGCCTCCGGTTTATTCAGTGAATAAAAATAATGGCGATGTTGTAAGAGTTCTCGAAGATAATGCTGCTTTACGCGAAAAGCTAAAAGGATATAAAATTTCACAACCAGAATTTTTTACATTTACTACACCTGAGATTACACTTCCTGATAGTAGCCAGGTTGAGTTAAACGCATGGAAGATATTACCTTATGGTTTTGATCCTGAAAAGAAGTATCCTGTATTGGTTACTATATACGGTGGCCCAGGATCACAGGAAGTTCGTAATGCCTGGGGAGGTTTTAATCATATGTGGTATGAGATGCTGGCGGAGAATGGTATTATGATTGTATCGGTTGATAATCGGGGAACAGGCGCCAGGGGAGAGGTGTTTAAAAAAATGACATATCAGCAGCTGGGCAAGTATGAAACACTTGATTATATAGAAACAGCTAAGTATTTGGGAAGTCTGCCTTACGTTAATAAGGATAAGATTGCAATCTTTGGATGGAGCTATGGTGGTTTTATGGCCAGTAATACTTTGTTCCAGGGAGCTGATTATTATAATACAGCAATAGCAGTAGCACCTGTTACAAACTGGAGATATTATGATAATATTTACACTGAGCGTTTTATGAGAAAACCTCAGGATAATCCTGAAGGTTATGACAATAATTCACCCATAAACCATGTGGATAAACTAAAAGGTAACTACCTGCTTGTTCATGGTGGTGCTGACGATAACGTGCATCCGCAAAATACTATGGATCTGGTGAGTGCGCTTGTTGCAGCTGATAAAGAGTTTGACTTTATGCTTTACCCTAACAAGAACCATGGTATTTATGGAGGGAATACAAGGTATCATCTTTTTGACAAGATGACAGAGTTTCTTTATGAACATTTGTTAGATAAAGATGTTGATGATTAATAGATTAAAATATAAATTTGATTAAGGGCTTTGAAATTAATAAAATACTATTACTTTTGCAGTCCCTTTTAAATAATTTATTAATTAACAAGAAAGTAGGTATAATATGATCATCATTCCAGTAAAAGAAGGTGAGAATATAGACAGGGCTTTAAAAAGGTTTAAGCGTAAGTTTGAAAAAACCGGTGCAATGAGAGAATTGCGTGCTCGTCAGAAATTTGACAAGCCGTCGGTTGTTAAAAGAGAACAAAAGCTTAAAGCTATTTACGTTCAGCAGCTCCGTCAGGCAGAAATGGGTTAACCTTTCTGTTAAAGGGAAATTCTTAAGAAGAAATTTTGTTTTCAGGTGATTTTTTATTATTTTTGAAAACGGAGTTTCTTCTTTTTTTATATTTATACTTGTGAATGATTAACAGGTTTATTGAATATACAGGAAAACAAAAAAGGTATTCACAACATACCCTTACAGCCTATAAAAATGATCTGAAAGGATTTGAAAGTTTTCTTATGTCTTATTATGAGCTGGATGATATTACTCTGACTGACTTTAACATGATCAGGTCATGGATAGTGATGCTAATTGATAAGGGTATGTCAGCGCGTTCGGTAAACCGAAAGATAAGTTGTTTAAGTTCATTTTTTAATTATCTGAAACGTAATAATAGAATAAAGGATAACCCAGTTGTTAATATAAGTCCATTGAAAGTGCCAACGGAGTTGCCCGTATATTTAAAGGAGGGTGAGTTAATAAATTTGCTTAATACCGAAACAGGAAGCGATTATTCATCAAAACGCGCCAGATTCATTATAGAATTACTCTATAATACAGGAATACGAAGAAGTGAACTTATTAATATAAGGATAGATGATTTTGATAAAAATCAAAAAACTATAAAAGTAACAGGAAAGAGAAATAAGCAGCGTATTATTCCGTTATCACAAGAGATGACAAATGTTATAGTTAGGTTTATTGAGGAAACAGAAAATCATTTTGACAAAAAGGACGATTTTGTTATTTTAACAAACAAGGGCAAACAAGCATATCCAAGATTGATATACAGTATTGTGAATAAGGAGTTGGTTTCTTTGTCGGGGTCAAAAAAAAGTCCGCATGTTTTAAGACATACATTTGCAACGCATATGCTTAATAATGGTGCTGATCTTAATATAATAAAAGAAATCCTTGGTCATTCGAATTTATCGGCTACTCAGGTTTATACTCATAATTCAATAGGGAAATTAAAAAGTGTTTATAATAAAGCCCATCCGAGGGCGAAACTAAATAAAGGAGGTTGATATGAAAGTAAAAATCAATTCAGTACATTTTAAAGCCGACTCTAAACTGGAGCAGTTTATTGAGAAGAAAGTTGGAAAACTTGCTGGTAATTACGAAGGAGTAATTGGTTCTGAAGTTACGTTAAAGGTTTCCAAAGCAGAAACTAATGATAATAAAATTGCTGAGATAAGGTTGCTTATTCCAGGCAATGACTTGTATGCTAAGAAACAATGTAACTCATTTGAGGAAGCTGCTGATAATGCTATTGACGCCTTAAAGAAGCAGTTAGAGCGACATAAAGGAAAATTTAAAAAATAATTGAAATTTTTTTAGATTTTTCTTGGTAGTTAATTATAAAGTATATATTTTTGCAGACCTTTTTAAACGGGGGGTCTGCTTTTATTTAAGCGACAAGCGTTCTGAGAGTGTTGAAATAACTGAAAGATTAGTGTTAACAGGCACTTTGAGAGAAATAGCCAATATAGCTCAGTTGGCCAGAGCAGCTGATTTGTAATCAGCCGGTCGGGGGTTCGAATCCCTCTATTGGCTCTTTAAGTTCATTAATATCGTGAATTCTTTTTGGGGAGATACCGAAGCGGTCAAACGGGGCAGACTGTAAATCTGTTGGCTTAGCCTTCGGAGGTTCGAATCCTCCTCTCCCCACCAATATTTATCAGTTGCAGAAATTCTTCCTGCAGTGTTGCTGTGGGAATTTTTTTTGTCTCTTAATATTGGATGTAGTTTAAAAAGTATTGTTACGCCTGTATATATTATAAGGAGTTGCAGTCTTTTACGATTATCCAGAAAAGGATATGAGTAGCAATAGTTACTGTTTTATCTTGAAAAATAGTAAGAATGTTGCTTATATTTGTTGTTAAAAACACTTTTTTGCTACCAGGGTACAGAAAAGAAACTTAAAACAAGCGGGAGTAGCTCATCTGGTAGAGCGACAGCCTTCCAAGCTGTAGGTGGCCGGTTCGAGCCCGGTTTCCCGCTCGCTTTTGCCGGGGTAGCTCAGGGGTAGAGCGCTTCCTTGGTAAGGAAGAGGTCACGAGTTCAATTCTCGTCCTCGGCTCATAATAAATTAGAAATTACTTTAATTAAAATAAGTTTTTGATATGGCTAAAGAAAAATTCGATCGTTCCAAACCACACGTTAATATTGGAACCATAGGGCATGTTGACCACGGAAAGACAACATTGACTGCTGCTATCACACTTTGCTTGCAAGACGATGGTTTGGCAGAATTTGCATCTTTTGACTCAATTGACAATGCTCCTGAAGAAAAAGAAAGAGGTATTACTATTAACACTGCTCACGTTGAGTATCAGACAGCTAATCGTCACTACGCACACGTTGACTGTCCTGGTCACGCCGACTATGTTAAGAACATGGTAACTGGTGCTGCTCAGATGGACGGTGCTATTCTCGTTGTTGCTGCAACTGATGGTCCTATGCCTCAGACACGCGAACATATCCTTCTCGCTCGTCAGGTAGGTGTACCACGTCTTGTTGTATTTATGAACAAAGTTGACATGGTTGATGATGAAGAGCTTCTTGAGCTTGTAGAAATGGAAATCAGAGACCTTCTCGCATTCTATGAATATGATGGAGATAATACTCCTGTTATTCAGGGTTCTGCTCTTGGTGGACTTAACCAGGAACCTAAATGGGTAGAAAAAGTTAAAGAACTTATGGCTGCTTGTGATGATTGGATTCCACTACCAACTCGTGATCAGGATAAACCATTCCTGATGCCTGTTGAGGATGTGTTCTCAATCACTGGCCGTGGTACTGTTGCTACTGGTAGAATTGAAACTGGTGTTATTCACACTGGTGATGCTGTTGATATTATTGGTATGGGAGCTGAAAAACTTAAATCAGTTGTAACTGGTGTTGAGATGTTCCGTAAAATTCTTGACGAAGGTCAGGCTGGTGATAACGCTGGTCTTCTTCTGAGAGGTATCGACAAAAAAGAAATAGCAAGAGGTATGGTAATTGCTGCTCCTGGTAGTGTTACTCCTCATTCTCATTTCAAAGCAGAGGTTTATATCCTTAAAAAAGAAGAAGGTGGTCGTCACACACCATTCCATAATAAATACCGTCCTCAGTTCTACTTCAGAACAACTGATGTAACTGGTGAAGTTATTCTTCCTGACGGCGTTGAAATGGTAATGCCTGGTGATAACCTTACAGTTGAAGTTCAGTTGATAACTGAAATCGCAATGAATAAAGGTCTCCGTTTTGCTATTCGCGAAGGTGGTCGTACCGTTGGTGCTGGTCAGGTAACAGAGATTCTTTAATATATAAGATGTATTCTGAATGCCGTTAAATCGGCGTTCAGAATATTTTATTTGAGTAGTAATTTCCATATTAATGGGAAATTATACTCTTTAAGGATACGGGTGTAGCTCAATTGGTAGAGTGGCGGTCTCCAAAACCGTAGGCTGTGGGTTCGACTCCTACCACCCGTGCTAAAATTGAAATGTTATGGCAAAATTAGGTATTGTTAACTATTTTAAGTCAAGCTATGACGAATGGATGCATAAAGTGTCCTGGCCAACATGGAGTGAGCTGCAGAACAGTGCAATCGTCGTGTCCGTCGCTTCCCTTATAATCGCAGTTGTCGTTTATTTGATGGACGTGTCATTCTCCAGTGTACTGAAGAGTTTTTATGGTCTGTTTTAATAACAGTCTGTACTGTTCTACTAGATAAATATATAATAATTAACTGTTTTAAATTATTCACAACCAACCCTGTATGAGCGAGCAATCAGGAAAAAGATGGTACGTAGTAAGAGCTGTCAGCGGTAAAGAGAAGAAAGTGAAAGAATATCTTGAGAGTGAAATCAAAAGGATGAGCTTACAGGATTATATTTCGCAGGTTCTTATTCCCACTGAGAAAGTCTTTCAAATACGTAAAGGAAAAAAGATTAGCAAAGAACGCAACTATTTTCCCGGTTATGTATTGATCGAAGCTGATCTCTCCGGAGAAATACCTCATATCATTAAGAATGTCCCTGACGTGCTTAATTTTCTGGGAACCCGTGGTACACCTGAACCTATACGTGAATCTGAAGTGAAACGTATTTTGGGTAAGGTTGACGAACTTGCCGAAATGGGTGAGGAAGTCAATATTCCTTATATCGTTGGTGAAACGGTTACTGTCATTGATGGTCCGTTTAACAGTTTTAGCGGTATAATTGAAGATATTAATCATGAAAAGAAAAAACTCAAAGTAATGGTTAAGATCTTTGGAAGAAAAACACCTCTGGAACTTGGATTTATGCAGGTTGAGAAGGAATAGTTAAAACAAAATTCTAAAATTTTAAACCCTGGTTTAAAATGGCAAAAGAAATTAGTGGATTAATAAAATTACAAATTAAAGGAGGCGCTGCAAACCCTTCGCCACCGGTAGGACCTGCTCTTGGTGCTAAAGGTGTTAATATCATGGAATTTTGTAAGCAGTTTAATGCTCGTACACAGGATCAAGCCGGTAAGGTTATTCCAGCGATCATTACTGTTTATAAAGATAAATCCTTTGATTTTATCATCAAAACACCTCCGGTTGCTGTTCAGATAATGGAAGCCATTAAGTTAAAAAAAGGCTCTTCTGAACCTAACCGTGATAAAGTTGGCTCTATTACCTGGGATCAGGTAAAAGTAATTGCTGAAGGTAAAATGAAAGACCTGAATGCGTTTACTGTTGAGTCTGCCATGAGAATGGTCGCTGGTACTGCTAGAAGTATGGGCGTTAGAGTTAAAGGTGAATTTCCTTCTGAAATTTAGTAATAATCGTTAAGGAGAAGAAGATGGCAAAATTATCAAAGAAACACAAAGAAGCTTTAGCCAAATTCGAAAGCAATAATGAGTACTCCTTGTCAGAGGCTATTAAACTTGTAAAAGATATAACTTATACAAAGTTTAACGCTTCTGTAGATCTGAACATGCGACTAAATGTTGACCCTAGGAAAGCTAACCAGATGGTCAGAGGCTCTGTTACATTGCCTCATGGTACTGGTAAGGAAATAAGGGTTTTAGTACTATGTACACCTGACAAGGAAGAAGAAGCTAAAGCTGCAGGTGCAGACCATGTTGGTCTTGATGACTACGTTCAAAAGATCAAGGATGGCTGGACCGATATTGATGTTGTTATTACTATGCCCAGTGTTATGGGTAAAGTAGGTGCCTTGGGTAGAATATTAGGACCTCGTGGTCTTATGCCTAATCCAAAGACTGGTACTGTTACAATGGAAATAGGTGATGCAGTTAAAGCTGCTAAAGCTGGTAAAATCGACTTTAAAGTTGATAAGTATGGTATTATCCATTCTACTGTTGGTAAAATTAGTTTTACCGATCAGCAACTGGAGGAAAATGCCTCAGAACTTATTAATACAATCATCAGACTTAAACCGTCAGCCTCAAAAGGTACTTATGTAACAAGTGTTTACTTGTCAAGTACAATGAGCCCTGGTATAAAAGTTGATGAAAAATCAGTCGCCTCGGCAGGTTAAAATATTTATTACTTATGCGAAAAGAAGATAAGAAAATACTTATTGATAATCTGACTCAGCAGTTAGATGAATGCAGTAACTTTTATATTACTGACATCGAAGCACTTGATGCGGAAAGCACAAGCAAACTTCGTCGTCAGAGCTTTAAAAATGATATTAAAGTTGTTGTGGTAAAAAACACCCTTCTTAAGAAGGCAATGGAGAATGTTGAGACTGATTATAGTGAGTTATACCCTACTTTGGTTGGAAACACAGCGGTTATGTTTAGCACAGCAGGTAATGCACCTGCAAAAATGATCAAGGAATTTAGAAAAAACAGCGATAAACCCATTATTAAAGGTGCTTATATCGAAGAAACTGTTTACCTTGGTGATGATCAGCTTGACTTCCTTGTTTCAATCAAGTCTAAAGATGAACTCATTGCTGATATCGTTGCGTTACTACAGTCACCTGTGAAGAACGTGGTATCAGGATTACAATCTGCTGGTGGTACACTTAGCGGAATTCTTAAAACTTTATCTGAAAAAGAAGGATAGAGTATTTTGAAAATAATAAAGTAAATAACACAATTTAAAGCGATAAAAAATGGCAGATTTAAAAGCATTTGCAGAACAATTAGTAAACTTAACTGTTAAAGAAGTTAACGAATTAGCCGATATATTAAAAGAAGAATACGGTATTGAACCAGCAGCTGCTGCAGTTGCTGTTGCAGGTCCTGTAGGTGGCGGCGAAGAAACTAAAGATGAACAGACTGAATTCGACGTAGTTCTTACTGCTGCCGGTCAATCTAAACTTGCTGTTGTTAAACTTGTAAAAGAACTTACAAGCTTAGGTCTTAAAGAAGCAAAAGAATTAGTTGACTCAGCTCCTAAGGCAATCAAAGAAGGTATTTCTAAAGACGAAGCTGAAGCACTTAAATCACAGCTCGAAGAAGCTGGTGCTGAAGTGGAAGTTAAGTAATTTCCTTTTTAGTCTTTTTATACAAACCTCTACACCCGGTTTTGGGCGTAGAGGTTTGCTTATATGTTCCTTTACATCATTCTTTTAATTTATTTGGTTGAATACCAGACAGTTGTTAAATTTAAAACTTGTAAGTCTTGACTGAAATTAAAACCGGACGAATAAATTTCGCCTCAACGAAAAATCAATTAGACTATCCTGATTTCCTCGATATTCAGTTGAAATCGTTTCAGGACTTTTTCCAATTGGAAACAAATCCGGAAAACCGCAAAAACGAAGGACTCTTTAAGGTGTTCGCTGAGAATTTCCCTATTACTGATGCCCGAAATAACTTCGTTCTTGAGTTTCTGGATTATTTTATCGATCCTCCACGCTACTCAATTGAGGAAACGATAGAACGAGGCCTGACCTACAGTGTACCACTCAAAGCTAAACTTAAGCTGTATTGTACAGATCCTGATCATGAAGATTTTGAAACTATTGTTCAGGATGTATATCTGGGAATGATTCCTTATATGACACCTAAAGGTACCTTTATTGTTAATGGTGCGGAGCGTGTTGTGGTTTCCCAGTTGCACCGCTCACCAGGAGTTTTCTTCGGTCAGCATCGTCATGCTAATGGTACTCAGCTGTACTCAGCGCGTATTATCCCGTTTAAGGGATCTTGGATGGAGTTCTCTACTGATATAAACAACATTATGTATGCTTATATCGATCGTAAGAAAAAAATGCCCGTAACAACTCTGCTTAGGGCAATTGGGTATGAAACCGATAAAGATATTCTGGAAATCTTTAATCTCGCTGAAGAAATTAAAGTTTCCAAAGCTGGCCTTAAACGGGTATTAGGTCGGAAACTCGCTGCCAGAGTGGTGAGATCATGGTTTGAAGATTTCGTGGATGAAGATACTGGCGAAGTTGTTTCCATTGAACGTAACGATGTTATTATCGAACGTGAAACTGTTCTGGAAAGTGACCATATTGAGAAAATTATTGATGCTGGTGTTAAAACAATACTGCTACATCGTGATGATCAATCGCTGGCTGACTATTCAATTATTTTTAATAGTCTTCAAAAAGATACTACAAATTCCGGTAAGGAAGCTGTAGAATATATTTATTTCCAACTTCGTAATGCCCTTCCTCCTGATGAAGAAACAGCTCGAGGTATTTTTGATAAGCTGTTTTTCTCTGATAAAAGATATGATCTGGGTGAAGTTGGCCGTTTTAGAATTAATAAAAAGCTTAACCTTAATACTGCTGCTGATGTTAAGGTTCTTACTAAAGAAGATATCATTCTTATTATCAAGTATCTTATTAAGCTTGTAAATAACAAGACTATTGTCGATGATATTGACCACCTTAGTAATCGTAGAGTACGTACAGTTGGTGAACAGTTGTCTGCACAGTTTGGAGTTGGTCTTGCCCGTATGGCTCGTACTATCCGCGAAAGAATGAATGTTCGTGATAACGAAGTGTTCACCCCAACAGATCTTATAAATGCTAAAACTCTTTCTTCTGTAATTAACTCATTCTTTGGTACTAACCAGCTGAGCCAGTTTATGGATCAGACTAACCCTCTTAGTGAGATTACACATAAACGTCGTATATCTGCTTTGGGACCTGGTGGTCTTTCCCGTGAAAGAGCCGGATTTGAGGTTCGTGACGTTCACTATACTCACTATGGCCGTCTATGTACTATTGAAACACCTGAGGGACCTAACATTGGTCTTATTTCTTCATTATGTGTGTATGCTCAGATAAATAATCTTGGTTTTATCGAAACTCCTTATAGAAATGTTGTTGAAGGAAAGATCGATTATAATCTAGATCCTGTTTACCTTAGCGCAGAAGAAGAAGAAGATAAAATTATTGCACAGGCAAACACTGTTGTTGACGAAGTCGGCCAGTTTGTGAATCAAAAGGTGAAGGTGCGTTATCAGGCTGATTACCCAATCACTCCACGTGAAGAGGTACACCTCATGGATATCGCTCCCAATCAGATTGCTTCTATTGCTGCTTCTCTTATTCCTTTCCTTGAGCATGACGATGCTAACCGTGCTCTTATGGGATCTAATATGATGCGTCAGGCTGTGCCATTACTTAATGCTGAAGCTCCAATTGTAGGTACTGGCATTGAAGGTAATGTGGCTCGGGATTCTCGTGTGCTTATCAACGCTGAAGGTAATGGTGTTGTGGAATATGTTGATGCTGATACTATTACTATTCGTTATGAGCGTGATGAGCTGGATAAGCTTGTGAGTTTTGCGGAAGATACAAAAACTTATACACTTACTAAATTCCAGCGTACTAACCAGAACACTTCCATTAACCTGCGTCCTATTGTAAGAAAAGGTGATCGTGTAAATAAAGGTCAGGTGCTCTGTGAAGGTTATGCAACACAGGATGGTGAGTTGGCTCTAGGACGTAATCTTCAAGTGGCATTTATGCCATGGAAAGGTTATAACTTTGAGGATGCTATTGTTATTTCTGAAAAGATTGTAAAAGAAGATATCTTTACATCTGTTCATATTGAGGAGTTTTCTCTTGAAGTTCGTGATACAAAAAGAGGTATTGAAGAGCTTACTAACGATATTCCTAATGTTAGCGCTGAGACAACGAAAAATCTTAATGAAGATGGCCTTATTCGTATTGGTGCTGAAGTAAGAGAAGGAGATATTCTTATAGGAAAAATTACTCCAAAAGGTGAGAGTGATCCTACTCCTGAAGAGAAGCTACTTAGGGCTATATTTGGTGATAAAGCCGGTGATGTAAAAAATGCTTCGCTTAAAGCTCCACCATCTATGAAAGGTGTTGTAATTGGAAATAGTCTTTTCAAAAGAGCTCTTAAGGACAAGCGTCTGAAGAATCAGGAAAAGGGTGTTATAGAAGAACTTGAAAAAGAATACAATAAACTCTTTGCTGACCTGAAAGTTAAACTTGTTGACAAACTTTTTGTTCTTGTAAGTAACAGAAGTTCTCAGGGTGTTACTAATAACTTCGGTGAAGTTGTTGTTCCACAGAAGACAAAGTTTACACAAAAGGTTCTCTCAGGTATTGATTTTATTAATGTTAATCCTGATAAATGGACTACTGATAAGAATAAAAACGAGCTTGTTAAAAAGCTTATCAATAATTACCATATCAAGTACAAAGAATATCTGGGGGTTTTTAATCGTAAGAAATTTGTGGCTACTGTGGGAGATGAGCTTCCTAATGGTATTGTTCAGATGGCTAAGGTTTATGTTGCTAAGAAACGTAAGCTTAAAGTTGGTGATAAAATGGCCGGACGCCATGGTAACAAAGGTATTGTAGCACGTATCGTACGTGAAGAAGATATGCCTTTCTTGGAAGATGGTACTCCTGTTGATATTGTACTTAACCCGCTGGGTGTACCTTCTCGTATGAACCTGGGGCAGATATATGAAACTGTTCTTGGATGGGCTGGTAAAAAACTTGGTATGAAGTTCGGTACTCCTATTTTTGACGGTGCTTCACTTGATGAAATCAACAGTTATCTTTCAAAAGCCGGATTGCCTGAGAATGGTAGTACTTACCTCTATGATGGTGGTACCGGTGAGAGATTCCATCAGCCTGCTACTGTAGGATATATTTACATGCTTAAGCTTCATCATATGGTTGATGATAAGATGCATGCCAGATCTATAGGACCTTATTCTCTTATTACACAACAGCCTCTCGGTGGTAAAGCACAGTTTGGTGGTCAGCGTTTTGGTGAGATGGAGGTTTGGGCACTCGAAGCTTTTGGTGCTTCCAATATTCTTCAGGAAATACAAACTGTTAAATCTGATGATGTTGCCGGACGTGCCAAAGCCTATGAAACTATTGTTAAAGGTGAGGTAATGCCTAGCCCGAGTGTGCCTGAATCATTTAACGTTCTTGTTCATGAACTTCGAGGCCTTGGCCTGGAACTTCAGTTTGATTAATATTAAACATTGAGCATTAAACTTTAACTTTTAAATTTTTGATAACATATAACTAGAGATACATGGCTTTCAGAATAGACAGCAAAATACCCAGTAATTTTAATAAAATTACCATCAGTCTTGCATCGCCCGAGTCTATTTTAGACCGCTCGCATGGTGAAGTGCTGAAACCTGAAACTATCAATTACAGAACATATAAACCTGAGCGTGACGGTTTGTTTTGTGAACGTATTTTCGGCCCGGTAAAGGATTATGAATGTCACTGTGGAAAATACAAAAGAATAAGGTATAAAGGGATTGTTTGTGACCGTTGTGGTGTGGAAGTTACAGAGAAAAAGGTACGCCGTGAACGTATGGGACATATTCAACTAGTTGTTCCTGTTGTGCATATCTGGTTCTTCCGCTCATTGCCTAACAAAATTGGCGCTCTTCTGGGTCTGCAAACCAAGAAGCTCGAAATGATTATTTATTACGAGCGTTACGTGGTTATAAACCCAGGTGTGAAAGAAGCCGACGGTGTTAAGTATCTTGATTTTCTTACTGAAGAGGAATACTTCGATATGATGGAGACAATACCTCCGGAAAATCAATATCTTGATGACGATGATCCTGATAAATTTATTGCCAAGATGGGTGCTGAGGCTGTTCATGACCTTCTCGCACGTCTTGATCTTGATCAGATGTCTTATGAATTACGTCATAAGGCTAATACAGAAACATCGCAGCAGCGTAAGGCTGAGGCTCTTAAGCGTCTGCAGGTTTTTGAAGCATTCAGAGATGCACGTAAGCGTGCTGAAAACCGTCCTGAATGGATGATTATTAAAATTGTTCCTGTGATACCTCCTGAACTGAGGCCGCTTGTGCCCCTCGATGGTGGGAGGTTCGCTACTTCCGATCTTAACGATTTGTATCGCAGGGTTATTATACGTAACAATCGACTAAAACGTCTTATCGAAATCAAAGCTCCGGATGTTATCATGCGTAATGAAAAACGTATGCTTCAGGAAGCTGTTGACTCTCTTATCGATAACTCGAGAAAGTCCAGTGCTGTTAAAACGGACTCTAATCGCCCGTTGAAATCTCTTAGCGACAGCCTTAAAGGTAAAAGAGGTCGTTTTCGTCAGAACCTTCTTGGTAAACGTGTTGACTACTCAGGTCGTTCTGTTATTGTGGTTGGACCTACTCTTAAACTTAATGAGTGTGGTTTCCCGAAAGAAATGGCTGCTGAGCTATTTAAACCTTTCGTTATTAGGAAACTACTTGAACGTGGTATCGTTAAAACTGTTAAGTCTGCTAAGAAGATTGTTGAACGTAAGGATGCTGTAGTTTGGGATATTTTGGAAAATATTCTTAAAGGACATCCTGTATTGCTCAACCGTGCTCCTACATTGCACCGCCTTGGTATTCAAGCTTTCCAGCCTAAACTTATTGAAGGTAAGGCAATTCAGCTTCACCCGCTTGTATGTACTGCGTTTAATGCCGACTTCGACGGTGACCAGATGGCTGTGCATGTGCCTCTTGGTAATGCTGCAGTTCTTGAAGCACAGATTCTTATGCTCGCTTCTCATAATATTCTTAATCCTGCAAACGGTGCACCTATTACTGTACCTTCTCAGGATATGGTATTGGGACTGTATTATATTACTAAAGCTAAGAAGAGCACTCCTGAACAGCCTGTTAAAGGTGAAGGAATGAGGTTTTACTCTCCTGAAGAAGTAAACATTGCTTATAGCGAAGGTAGTGTTGATCTCCATGCCGTTATTAATGTTAAGGTTGACGTTAAGGAAGATGGTAAGATTGTAAATAAACTTATTGAAACCACTGTTGGTCGTGTGATGTTTAATCAGTTTGTGCCAAAAGAATATGGATATATTAATAAGCTTCTTACCAAGAAATCACTAAGGGATATTATTGGTGAGATTCTTAAAGAGACAAGTACCGATGTGACTGCTAAGTTCCTTGATGATATTAAACATCTTGGGTTTACTATGGCGTTCAGAGGTGGACTGTCCTTTAATCTTGGTAATGTTAAAATCCCAGATGTTAAAAAAGAACTTATCTCTAATGCAAATTTGGAAGTTGAAGAGGTTCTCAATAACTATAACATGGGATTTATCACCAATAACGAGCGTTATAACCAGATTATTGATATCTGGACACATGCAAACTCACGCCTTACAAATACTCTTATGAAAGAGTTGTCGAGCGACGATCAGGGTTTTAATCCTGTTTATATGATGCTCGATTCTGGTGCTCGTGGTTCCAAAGAGCAGATTCGTCAGCTTAGTGGTATGAGGGGCCTGATGGCTAAGCCTCAGAAATCAGGTGCAAAAGGTGGTGAAATTATTGAAAACCCAATTCTCTCGAACTTTAAAGAGGGTCTGTCAGTTCTTGAGTACTTTATCTCTACTCATGGTGCTCGTAAGGGTCTTGCGGATACAGCTCTTAAAACTGCTGATGCTGGTTACCTTACACGTCGACTTGTTGATGTTGCACAGGATGTGGTTATTAACGAACGCGACTGTGGTACTTTACGTGGTCTTACTATTAGAGCTCTGAAAAAGAACGAAGAGGTTGTTGAAACTCTGTATGACCGTATATTGGGACGTGTTACTCTCCATGATGTTTATCATCCGCTGACAAATGAGATTATTATTGCTGCTGGTGAAGAAATAAATGAAGAGATTGCTCGTGTTATTGAAGATTCTCCTATTGAGAGTGTAGAAATCCGTTCGGTACTTACTTGTGAATCAAAACGTGGTGTATGTGCGTTGTGTTATGGCCGTAACCTGGCTTCAGGACGACTTGTTCAGAAAGGTGAGGCTGTGGGTGTTATCGCCGCTCAGTCGATTGGTGAACCTGGTACTCAGCTTACTCTTCGTACTTTCCACCAAGGGGGTACTGCTTCTAACATCGCTGCTACTTCGAAAATTGAAGCTGGTTATGATGGTGTTGTGGAAATTGATGACCTTCGCTTTGTGGATTATGAAAATGATGAAGGTAAAAAATATAAGATTGTTATTGGCCGTTCAGCTGAAATGAAACTGACAGACCCTGCTACGGGTGTAGTTCTTTCTTCTTCTCACGTGCCTTATGCTTCTAATCTTTATGTTGATAACGGTGGTAAGGTGAAAAAAGGTGAGGTTATTGCCGACTGGGATCCTTATAACGCTGTAATCTTATCTGAATTTGCTGGTAAAACATCTTTCGAAAATATTGTGGAAGGTGTTAGCTATCGCGTTGAATCTGATGAGCAGACTGGTTATTTCGAGAAAGTAATTATTGACTCCAGAATTAAGAATCAGAACCCTATCATTAAGATTATCGCTAAAGATGGTTCTATTCTTATGTCATATGACCTTCCTGTTGGTGCTCACATCCTTGTGGATGAGAATGACACTATAAAGGCTGGTTCTGTTCTTGTTAAGATTCCGCGTGCCTTTGGTAAAGCAGGTGATATCACCGGTGGTTTGCCTCGTGTTACTGAGTTGTTTGAGGCTCGTAACCCTAGCGAACCTGCTGTTGTTAGTGAAATTGATGGTGTTGTGAGCTTCGGCCCTAAACTGAAACGTGGTAATCGTGAAGTGATTATTACTTCCAGAACCGGGGAGGAAAAGAAATATCTTATATCTACATCAAAACAGATTCTTGCACAGAAAAATGACTTCGTTAAGGCAGGTACAAGTTTGTCTGATGGTATAATGACTCCTGCTGATATACTTGCAATTAAAGGTCCTGTTAAAGTACAGGAGTATATTGTTAATGAAATTCAGGAGGTTTATCGTCTGCAGGGTGTGAAGATTAATGATAAGCATTTTGAAACGATCGTTCGTCAGATGATGCGTAAAGTACAGGTTGATGATTCTGGTGATACCAGATTCCTTGAAGGTGAACTCGTTAATAGGGTAGATTTTCAGGAAGTTAATGATGATATCTTCGGTATGAAGGTGGTTGTTGATCCGGGTGACTCAGAATCTCTTAAAGCTGGTCAGATTATAACAGCTCGTAAGTTACGTGATGAAAACTCAAGCCTGAAGCGAAGAGATCAGTCTCTCGTTCAGTCCAGGGATGCTCAGCCTGCAACTGCTCGTCAGGTGTTGCAGGGTATTACAAGAGCATCATTGCAGACTAACAGCTTTATGAGTGCTGCTTCCTTCCAGGAAACAACTAAAGTGCTTACTCTTGCTTCTATTCAGGCTAAATCAGATGATTTACTAGGACTTAAAGAGAATGTTATTGTTGGTCATAAAATCCCTGCTGGTTCAGGTTTACGTGAATATGATGATATCATTGTGGGTTCGAAGGAAGAATTTGAAACTGTTATGGATCAATCGGAAAATCCTGTAGCAGAAGCTGAAACAATGGAATAACCTTAGTGTTAATACTAAATAGAAAAGCATCTCAAATTTGAGATGCTTTTTTTTTGCCAAATATTTTGAGATTGCGATGAGTGCATAAACACTTATTTGCCAGATCGTAATGTAATTGCGTGCTTTGTGGCTGCTATCTTTAACAGTAAAAAAACGCAAACTGTTCTTTATGATTTCTTTTATCAGAGCTTTAGTTTAATTGGTTTAATAGCTATCAGTAGTCCAACTAATAGCTATCAGTAGTCCAACTAATAGCTATCAGTAGTCCAACTAATAGCTATCAGTAGTCCAACTAATAGCTATCAGTAGTCCAACTAATAGCTATCAGTTGTCTGACTAATAGCTATCAGTTGTCTGACTAATAGCTATCAGTTGATCGTTTCATACGTATCATAATTACTTTTCATACGTATGAAAAAAGGTTATTATACCTATGAAAGTACTAATTTGTCACTTGCCATGTAGCAATATGTGAAGTGATAATGACCGCTTACTGCTCTTTAAAATTATTGCGCTTTCCTTCTTATTTTATATATGTTATTGTCCATGATTCCGGTATTTGTTTTCAAGCAAGGAATCAATCGTTAAAGAGCATAAAAATTATATCTTTGTAGGAAAATACTATTAAGATGGAAGAAAATAAAAACAACAAAAAAATCAACATAGAACTACCGGAAGAAATTGCTGAAGGTGTTTATTCAAATCTGGCAATAATTACTCATTCACATGCTGAGTTTATTGTTGATTTTATTAAGATGATGCCGGGAGCTCCAAAGGCAAAGGTGAAATCAAGACTTATTCTTACACCTGAGCATGCAAAGAGGTTAACTAAAGCATTAAATGATAATATAAGGAAGTTTGAGTCAATGCATGGTCCTATCAAAGAAACAAAAGATGGAGGTTTACCTCCTTTTACAATGGGTGGACCTACAGCAGAAGCGTAGTTTTTTGAGTTATAAGTTTCGAGTTATTAGTTAACGTAAAACTTATAACTCATAATTTATAACTATTGCGCTGTGTCAATAAGTTCTGATATTATCATTGAGGTTGCTCCCCAAATGATGTTTTTATCAATACAGTAACAGGGTACACTGATGTCGCCATTTCTGGTGGTAACAATCGTATGAGTTCTTGTGGATGGGGCTTTAAGCTTATTCCATTCTATCTCAAGAAGATGTTCTACTTCATCTTCGTTACAAACAAATTCAGGGTTATAGTTGATAGCACCAACTACTGGATAAACCATAAAGTTACTTGGAGGAATATATATTTGTGAAAGCTTGCCGATTACTTTAACATCCTGCTTGTGTACACCTATTTCTTCCCATGCTTCACGGAGGGCAGTATCTATTATAGATTCATCATAAGGTTCAGTACGTCCTCCCGGCAAGGCTACCTGACCGCTGTGTACTGAATTATCCACCGGACGCACAATAAAGGCAATGTGTGATATATTGTTTTTAGGATAGAAAAGAATAAGCACAGCACTATCATGAGGTTTTTCTTTATCCTTTCCAGGAAAGAAGCGACGGGATGCCGGCGAAAGTTTAACATGTGATTTAAATCCCGGAAGATTACCGGATGCCAGCTTCTGTTGAAGACTAGAAATATCCTCCTTAAACATTAACAATTAGTTTCCCAGTGAGAATATCAGTCCGCCGGAAAAATCACCCTGAACGATAGTAGTATAGCTATCAACATACAGTCCGCCGCCTGAACCTCCTGTGCCAATACCATAATAACCACCAACACCGCCAAATACCATTGGCATCATTAGTCTGCCGCGAACAATAAGTCCCACTCTGTTTGAAAACCAGTATTTAGCACCAAGTCCAAGGGTTATGCTGAACTGCCATACATCATCGATATCTGTTTTAGGACTAAAAATAGTAGCTCCCAGGGAGAACGATCCGTAAGGCTGGAAGTCTGTACTACCGGGATCAAACGACTTAAGCGCTCCAACCTGAATGTAATTCACAGACATATCAAATTCTTTATCATTGTAGTCGAAACCCGGATTGGCACGAAACCATGCTCTGGTATCCATGCGGTTATAATAAATCTCAAGGTCAGTTTGGAAGCTGACATCCGGTACTATAACCGAAACGCCGTAGTCGGCATTGTCATATATTTTCAGTTCGCCCTGATAATAATTCAATCTACCGCCAAACATATATCCAGCAGTAGGAGCTATTTGAATCTGAGATAAAACTGATAAAGGCAGAAGCAGTAATGCCAAGGAAAGAAGGCGTAATATTTTCATGGTTAAGTTTGTTATATTTTTTGTCAAATATAAGAATTTCATATTAACAAGAGTGTGAGAATTGTAAAAATGTGGGATTACCAATGTATATATATTGTGAGTATATAAACTCTGAGAAGAAACAAATAAAGATATTACACCTGCTTTAAATACTCCTTAGCAGGGACGTATTTACTATTGCTTGATTAATTTGATATTATTCCAGATACCATCTTGCCGATAGCTAAACTGGCTGTTAGACCGGGTGATTCAATTCCCAAAAGGTTAATAAATCCCGGTAAGCCATTATCGCCCTCATCTTTTATGATAAAATCTCTTACAGGGTCACCTGGCTTTTGAAGTTTGGGGCGTATACCAGACTGATCGGGGTGAAGATCATTCTCCTCAAGAAATGGCAGGAAACGTCCAGCCGAAGCCATAAAGTCTTTAAGATGTGATGAATCTACACTGTACTCAGGTATTTTGTCGGGTAAATATACAGTATTAGGTCCTAGTTTAAGCCCCCCGTTTAAATCAATTGTTGCGTGAACACCCAATCCTGTTATGTTAAGCTGAGGGACAGGATAAACTAATCTTGATACCATTTTATGCTTGCCGTTGCCAATTGCAAAATACTCTCCTTTCCAGTAATGTAGTTTGTAATCAGGATTGATAAACCCTGTACTGTTTGAGATAATATCGGAATTCAGGCCGGCTGCGTTAATGACATAGTTAGTAGTAAATGAAAAATCACCCTCATCTTCCTTTACACAGATTCTGTAATAATTATCTTCTTTTGTTACTGATACAACACTGTTATTATATGCCATTTCAGCACCATTGATAACAGCTTCCGTTTCCAGTTGTTTCATAAGTCCGTGACTATCAACGATTCCTGTTGAAGGGAAATATAAGGCTGATACAGCCAATACATTCGGTTCCATATCGTAAGCTTGTTGCTTATCAATAAAATGACCGTCACTTACTCCATTCTTTTGCGATTGCTTTAATATTGCAGGAAGCTGCTCGGCTTCTTTTTTATCTGTTGCAACAATAAGTTTCCCACACTTATTAAAAAGAATATTATGTTTAATGCAATAATTATAGAGAAGTTCTCTGCCTTCAACACAAAGCTTTGCCTTAAGAGACCCTTCCGGATAATAAATGCCTGAATGCACTACTTCACTGTTTCGGCTTGATGTTTCCTGTCCGAAACTCTTATGCTTTTCCAGTACCATTACACCCTTGTGAAATTTACTTAATTCTGCCGCAACTGCCAGCCCTACAACACCGGCACCAATTATTGTGATATTTGTATCAGTCATTCTCTGGATTGTTAAGCAGCAAATATAGAGAAAATGTGGAGGTGTTGAGGAGTATTTCAGATAAGTATTACAAATAGAAGATAAGGGGTTGCGGATAAACAGATGTCTTTGCAACTATAAAAAAAAGTACTTCATTCCCTAAAACAACTCATTATAACCATCGGTAAGCAATAAATTAAATTTGAACTTTAGACTTTAAACAATTAGGTTGAAACCGAACATTATCTATATTTGCCCAATGACAGCACTAAACAGAAATATACATCCGGTATTTAACCAGATATTAAATAGGAGTGATAAAGAAAAGCTTCTTAACCAGCATGCAAAAGTAATCTGGATGACAGGCCTTTCAGGATCAGGCAAAACAACTATTGCAAGAAATCTTGAAATGGAACTCAATAAAAGAGGATATCTGACACAAGTACTAGATGGTGATAATGTTAGAACAGGGATTAACAATAATCTTGGGTTTAGTGGAGAAGACCGCTTTGAAAATATCCGTAGAATAGCTGAAGTGTCAAAGCTTTTTATGAATTGTGGAATCATATGTATTAACAGCTTCATCTCACCAACAAAAAAAATACGGGATATGGCCAAGGACATTATCGGTAGAGAGAATTTCATTGAGGTGTACATTAATGCACCTGTAGAAGTATGCGAAAAAAGAGATGTAAAAGGTCTTTACGAAAAAGCGCGAAAAGGAGAAATAAAGAACTTTACAGGAGTTGATGCTCCGTTTGAAACGCCTGAAGACCCCTCCCTCGAACTTGATACTGATGCGCTATCCATTGAGCAGTCTGTTGAGAGGTCTCTTCAGATTATTCTCCCTCAGATAGAATATAAACATTATTAATATTTGATACTGACAGGCGATATCTGTTAATAATTAACTATAAAACAGTTCTCAGCGGATGGAATATCAATAGAAATATATTATACATTACGATTATTAAATATCTGAATGACAAAAGAATAATAAAGACTAATGAACGACCAAATAATAGTAATTCTTGTAATCCTTTTTATGCTTGTATCGTTGTACAAGAACTGGTTTGGCCCCGGATTTACATTTGTTATAGGGATTGCTATTCTTGGATTCACTGGCGTACTTACACCTGCTGAGATGTTAAATGGTTTTGCTAACCAACAAATTGCTGTTATAATACTTTTGTTGTTAATTGGTGAAGTTATACGTAAATCGCCGTTAATTGACAGCCTTTTTGCTCAGTTCTTTAAGAAAACGTACACATATAAAGGATTTCTCCTTAAGTTGCTGTTTCCGATTGCTGGTCTATCTGCATTTATCAACAATACACCCCTTGTAGCAATATTAATGCCCTATGTAAATAATTGGGGAATACGTAATAATATTAATCCTTCAAAACTGCTTATTCCATTGTCATATGCATCTATACTGGGCGGCACTGCAACACTTATTGGTACTTCAACTAATTTGGTTGTGAACGGTATGGTTGCAGATCAGAGTATCATTCCGGGTTTTAGCTCCCTTGAGATATTTGATTTTGCTCCAGTGGGAATAAGTATGATCATTCTGGGAGGTCTTTATCTTATCCTTTTTGGAGATATGCTGCTTCCTGATAATGAGAATATAAAACTTAAAGTGGATGCGGGTGTACGTGAATATCTGGTGGAAGTAAAAGTAAAGAAAGGATCAGGTTATCATAACCGAACTATTGAAGGTGCAAGATTACGTAATCTTAAAGGTCTTTTCCTTGCAGAAATAGTCAGAGGACAGGATGTAATAACGCCTGTTTCACCAAGTACAATTATTTATGAGGAGGATTACCTTGTGTTTGCAGGTAATACAGAAACCATTGCCGATATGGTTGAAAAAAACTCAAATATTGAGCCTACACAACTTGGGATGTTTTCAAGGCGTAAACGTAAAGAAGTTGTTGAGGTTGTGGTGGCTCCTAATTCCGGATTAATAGGCAAGACGGTTAAGCAGAGTAACTTCAGGGCTAAATTCGATTCGGCTATTATTGCCATTCACCGAAATGGGGAGCGTATAGGTGGAAAGATTGGGGAGGTGACTCTTGCTGCCGGTGATTTGTTGTTACTTGTTACTGGTGATGATTTTATGAAAAAGATTAATAGCTCAATTGACTTCTTCCTCATTGATAAGGTTCGGACTATTGATAAAATGTCAACCCTACAAAGCATTCTGATTGTCGCTGGACTTGTGACTTCTGTGGTGCTTAGTGCTGCTAAAATAGTGCCTTTGTTTACTTCTTTGCTTGTGTTTATAATTTTACTTCTGTTAACACGGACTGCTTCTCCAAAAGAGTTCCACAGAGGAGTGAATTATAATCTGGTTTTTATTATTGCTCTTTCACTTGCATTAGGTGAGGCTATGATGAAGACAGGCATTGCCGAAGGGGTGTCAGTACTTATATTGCAAGCTATTAAGCCATTTGGAGTGATAACACTCCTTGCTGGTATTTTCCTTATTACTAATCTGCTGGCATCTATAATAACAAATATTGGTGCTGTTGCGATAATCTTTCCAATATCATTAAGTTTGGCGCAACAAATAGGTGCTGATCCGCGACCGTTTGTTCTGCTGGTAGCCTATGCAGCAGCAGCCAGTTTTATAACACCCATTGGCTATCAGACAAACCTGATGGTATATGGTCCTGGTGGATACAAGTTTAAGGATTTTCTTAAAATAGGTGCTCCTCTGGCGCTATTATTTATGATTGTCACAGTAACTGTACTGTCACTACAGTTTGGGCTGCATCTTAATTAGAGAGGCTGTTTATTAAGTATTCCATTTAATAAAAATGATAAGGAAAATAGCTTATCATTTAAATACGACAGTAATAATTATTTTACAATAAACCATGGATTAACCAGGTTCTCTTTATTGTACTCCAGTTCTTTATTCTCATCTTCAGCACATACAATTCTTTTACCAGCAGAACGGATAACAGCATGACCGGCGGCGGTGTCCCATTCCATGGTTGGAGCAAAGCGCGGATAAATGTTTGCTGTACCTTCTGCTACCATACAAATCTTGAGAGAACTACCTTTGGAGACAATCTGTACGTTGCCATAATTCTTTTTGATATTATCGATAAACTCTTTTGTTTCGGGCGATAGATGAGAGCGACTTGCAACAACAGAGAAGAAATCATTATTACCGGAAACAGGAATAGAGATCGGTTTGAAGTCTTCTGTCTCAGATGAAACACCTTCCGATTTGAATGCTCCGTTTGTTACATCACCATAATAAATCTGATCCAATACTGGAGCATAAACAACACCCATAACAGGTATACCATCTCTTACAAGAGCTATGTTTACAGTGAACTCACCATTCTTTTTTACAAATTCCTTTGTGCCGTCCAGAGGATCAACAATCCAAAGCTCTTTCCAGTGCTTTCTTTCTACGTAAGGGACACTTTTGCCTTCCTCACTAAGGACAGGAATACCAGTATCTTTGAGATATGACATGATAATATCATTAGCTTTTTTATCAGCAAGAGTTAATGGTGACTTGTCTTCTTTGTATTCTACTTCAAAATCAGTATTATATACTTTAAGGATTTCCTGTCCAGCTTCTATTGAGGCTTCAATGGCAATACTTAATAGTCCATTCATGTGAATTGTATTAACAAGGGCGTAGTTTAACCAGTGGCCGTTTTTATTCTGTTTTGCAAAGTTGCAATAATATTTATTACGACAAAGAATATCTCCTTATTATTACTATTAATTAAGAATAAGCAGGAAAGTTGATTATCCGGATTAGTATACGATATGATGTAAAACTTAATAGTCTTTAAAAAATTGTCCTCTAATAACATTTGAAAAGTTCAATAAAGATGAAAGAACTAATATTAGCATACATTTAGCCAATTCATTATTGAATTAAAATGTAGTTAAGATTTTAAATCATGCTTTTAATATCATAAATTTGCAAAAAATAAGCAATATGGATATCAAACATAATCTTCAGGAACTAAAAAAACATATCCCCGGAAATGTTAAATTAGTAGCAGTATCCAAGACCAAACCAGTAAGTGATATCAAAGAAGCCTATTCTTCAGGTCAGTTTGCCTTTGGAGAGAATAAAGCTCAGGAATTATTAATAAAGGCAGAAGAGCTTCCTTCAGATATTGAATGGCATTTTATTGGTCATTTACAGACTAATAAGGTAAAATATATTGCTCCTGTGGTTAATTTGATTCATGCTGTAGACAGTCTGAAGTTGCTTAAAGAGATAAACAAGCAAGCATTGAAGAATGACAGGGTAATTGATTGTTTGTTACAGTTCCATATTGCAGAAGAATCAACAAAATTCGGACTTAACCTTAAAGAAGCTATCGAAATATTAAGCAATGATGTTTTTGTTGAGTTGAAAAATATACGAATTGTCGGAGTAATGGGTATGGCTACATATACTTCAGATACAGAACAAATAAGGAGAGAATTTGCCAGTCTTGTTGAATATAAAAATACTCTTAAAGAAAGCTTCTTTGAAAAAACAGACTATTTTAAAGAAGTTTCTATGGGAATGTCAGGTGACTATCAGATAGCAATTCAAGAGGGTAGTACATTAGTAAGAGTGGGATCGTTAATATTTGGTGAAAGAAACTATTAGTTATTGAATCATGCTTACTTATCTTTTATTCGCTGCTGGCTTCGTTATATTAACACTTGGAGCCAGATATCTAGTTGATGGTGCTTCTTCTATTGGGATTAAAGCAGGTTTGTCACAGATTTTAGTAGGGCTAACTATTGTTGCTTTGGGTACCTCACTACCTGAACTAATAATAAATGTGTTTGCAAGTGTTCAAGGAAGTACAGGGCTGGCAATAGGAAATGTGTTGGGTAGTAATATTATGAATACATTGTTAATTATTGGTGTTGCAGCTTTAATTTATCCCATTAAGGTGAGCCGCGAAGCGTTTGAACGTGATTCTATTGTAAATCTTATTGCTATTTTAATATTACTGGCATTAGCAAATGATGTTGCTTTTGGAAGGGGAAATAACACTGTTTCCAGAATTGATGGAATTATTTTATTGACTCTGTTTATAGCATTTCTATATATACTGTTTTCAAAATCATCTAAGAAAAGAGAAGATGATAAGAGCGAAAATGTTATGAACCACGGATTGGGTCTTTCATTATTAATGATAGCAGGAGGTGTTACGGGATTATATTTTGGTGGAAAGTGGATTGTTGAAGGGGCTATTACTATTGCTAATAATATGGGTGTGTCTGAGTCTACTATAGGACTTACACTTATTGCGATGGCAACTTCATTACCAGAATTAGTAACATCAATAATAGCAGCCATGAAAAAGAACACGGATATTGCCATTGGAAATGCCCTTGGATCGAATATTTTTAATATTTTTTTGGTACTCGGTACCAGTGCGGTAATAACACCAATTCATTTTGATGTAAATCTTAATTTTGAACTTGCAATATTAATATTAGCATCACTTTTTGTGATAGCAGTGATGAAATTGGGTAAAACCTCACAAACAATAACTAAAACAGAAGGAGCATTGTTAACGGCATTGTATATTGCTTTCTTTGTATGGACAATAATTTAGATGGGGATTTAAAAATTTTAAATGATCTCTTTTATAATTATATACTAATCACATGTAATTGATTTGTTATTTTTTTAACAATAGCTTGGATTTTAACTATCATCAATTTATATTTGCATTGTTATTTAATTAACAGATAGAATTTAATGAAGGCACTTGATACTTTCAGACAACTACCACATAAGACAATTGAGCGATTAAGTCAGTATCGCAGGGCATTACTTATTTGTCTTGAGAATGAGAAGACACATATTTTCTCTCATGAGATAGCAAAGATACAGCATATTACACCAGTTCAGGTTCGTCGTGATCTGATGCTGATTGGATATTCAGGAACCCTAAGAAAAGGATATAATATAAGGGAGTTAATCGATCTTATTGGCGAGATTATTGATAGTGATAAGGGTATCAAGGTGGCAATAGTTGGAATGGGTAATCTGGGCAGAGCTCTGATCAATTATTTTAAAGGGCGCAGGCACAAGCTTGTAATTGCAGCCGGTTTTGATACCAATCCTGACAAGATAGGCAAAACAATGAATGGCGTTATTTGTTATAATTACGAAGAAATGGGCAGAATTATTTCTGAAGAAGATATAGAAATAGGTATCATTACAGTGCCGTCAAAGTATGCCATGTCAACAGCAGAAAAACTTGTAGAATCAGGTATTAAGGGGATACTTAATTATACGCCCAAGCCAATAAATGTGCCAGATAATGTATATCTCGAAGAGTATGATATGATAACAACTCTTGAGAAAGTGGCTTTTTATGTAAAGCTGGGTAAAGAAGAATCAGATGAAAGAGTGAGAGGGCAGGCTGCCAGGTGAGTAATTCAAAGAATAAGGTTTGTGATACAACACAAACCTTACTCCTTTTTGAGGTTATTAAACAATAGTAATTCTGGTACCACCATTATCGATACCAAGTCTTTCTGGTGTAGTAATGATCGCATCTTTGCCACTACGAACAACAAAGTTAATAGCAGCTTGTATTTTTGGACCCATGCTACCACTACCAAATTGTCCTTCTTTCATGTATTTTTTCGCTTCAGCGATACTCATCCTGTCAAGAGATTTTTCCTGTGGTGTGTTAAAGTTAAGACAAACTTTTGGCACATCTGTAAGGATAAACAATTTATGGGCATGTATTTGCGACGCAAGCAAAGAAGAAGCAAGATCCTTATCAATTACAGCATCAATACCTTCCAGTACATTCTCCTTTTTGTAATAACACGGAATACCACCACCACCAACAGCGATAGCAATATGCCCCTCGTTTGCAATCTTCTCAATCGATCTCATATTGAAAATTACCAAAGGCTTTGGTGATGCAACAACTTTGCGCCATCCACCTCTGGCTTTATCTTCAACATATTTCGACCCGGACTCAGACATAAGCACTTCCGCTTCTTCTTTAGTAAAATATGGCCCTACAGGTTTTGATGGATGCAGAAATGCTTTGTCATCTTTATTAACAAGAACCTGTGTGATAATTGAAATAACATCTCTGTCAATATCATTTTCTCTTAACACATTACGAAGTTGTTGTTCAAGCATATAAGCGATGAACCCTTGTGAATAAGCAACACTTATGTCAAGGGGCATATCCGGAATTCCATATATTTTATTACCTGCAGTATTGGCCATCAGAATATTACCTACCTGAGGTCCGTTGCCGTGAGTCAGTACCAGATTGTATTTATGTTTAATAAGTTTTATCAGGTTTTTACCAGCTTCATAAGCATTAGTTTCCTGTTCCTGAATGGTCCCTTTCTGACCGGCTTTTAATAAGGCGTTTCCACCAAACGCTACAACAGCTAACCTTCTCATATTCAAATCAAATTTTAGAAAAAGACGACAAAGGTAATATATTTTCTTAATTCTGACACCTAATATTAAAACGTTTGCGGAAAAATTTATTTTGCTTTAATGAGAGTACGAAAAATTAACTAACTTAGCCTTTTCGATTAATAGTTATGACACTAAGAAATGCTATTTTACCTGCAGGATTAAACTTTTCAAAAATAACAGGTTTGGTAGTTGCTCCGGTATTGTTTCTATATATTATATTTTTTGTTAACCTTGAGCCCGGCAAGCCTGAAATAACATATACCTTTGCTATTGCAATGCTTATGGCTATATGGTGGATAACGGAGATTATACCTCTAGCTGTAACAGCATTATTACCTGTAGTGTTATTTCCTATAATGGGAGTAATGGATGGCAAAGCGGTAAGTTCTGCATATTTTAATCATGTGATTTTTCTTTTTATAGGCGGTTTTATGGTTGCTCTTGCAATGCAGAAGTGGGATCTTCATAAACGAATTGCCATAAGAATACTAATGATAACAGGAACTAGTCCTGCAAGAATACTTCTGGGGTTTATGCTTGCCACAGCATTTTTGTCAATGTGGATATCAAACACAGCCACAGCAATGATGATGGTTCCTATATTGCTGTCTATAACAAAGAAATTAGAAGAGTTTATACCTGAAAAGGAAAATAACAGATATACTGTAGGGTTATTGCTTGGTGTTGCATACAGTGCATCCATAGGGGGAGTGGCTACATTGGTGGGAACACCTCCTAACTTAAGCTTTGCGCGAATATTTCAAATCATGTTTCCTTCAGCACCTGAAATCAGTTTCTCATCCTGGTTTCTGTTTGCACTTCCGGTAACGGTAGTGTTCTTTGTGATGGTATGGCTATACCTATATTATATGTATAAACCACGAAACACTGTTAAATCGTTGAAAAGTGTAAATTTTAAAAGGCAGTACAGTTATCTTGGTCCGACTTCATATGAGCAAAAAGCTGTTGGAATTGTTTTCGTTGCGTTGGCAGTGTTGTGGCTTACTCGTGTAGGAATAAAAATAGGTACATTTAATTTGCTCGGATGGAGCAGTCTGCTTGCGGTGCCGGAGTATATAAATGATGGTACAGTTGCCATTGCACTGTCTGTTGTGCTATTTTTAATACCATCAAAGTCTGTAAAAGGAACAAATATTATGGATTGGGAAACAGCAACTTTCGTTCCATGGAATATTGTATTACTCTTTGGAGGTGGTTTTGCACTTGCTGGTGCATTTAAAGTATCCGGACTTTCATTGTGGGTTGGCCAGCAGTTAGTGGGTATTGATATGCTTCATCCTATAATAATAATTTTGATGGTTTCACTTACAATGACATTTCTTACAGAGCTAACATCAAACACTGCAACTACCGAAATGTTACTGCCTGTGCTTGCCGGAATTTCAGTTTCAATAGAAATAAACCCATTATTATTGATGTTACCTGCAACCATTAGTGCTTCAATGGCCTTCATGCTTCCGGTAGCAACACCTCCAAATGCTATTGTGTTTGGCTCAAACAGAATTACTGTTATGCAGATGGCACGAACAGGAATTATCTTGAATCTTATAGGTGCAGTAATTATAACACTTATTACATATTTCTGGGGGGCATATATCTTTGACATCTCTTTTGGCTCAATGCCTGTATGGGCAAGTACTAAATAAACAGACATTAGTATGAAGAGCACTACTAATCAAACAAAAGCTTATATTTTTGCACTAATAGCAGTGCTTTTCTGGTCAACAATGAGCTCTGTATTTAAGATAACTCTTAGATTTATCGCTTTTGATGAGCTTTTGCTGTGGTCATCTTTGTCAGGATTTTTTATTCTTATGATAATTAATCAGGTAAGCTCAAAGCGTATTGTGTTCTCTTCTTTGAAGGGGAAAGAGGTTTTATCATCAGCCTTAATGGGATTCTTTAATCCTTTCTTATATTACTTTGTTTTGTTTAAAGCTTATGAACTTCTTGAAGCACAAATTGCTGGTACTTTAAATTATATATGGCCAATTGCTCTTGTGCTGATGTCTATTGTTTTCCTTAAACAAAAGATTGGACTATTAAGCATTGTTGCTGTTTTTGTGAGCTTTGCCGGGATTGTATTAATCTCAACCAAAGGCAGGTTCTCTGGTTATGGTGACATAAGCTTGTTTGGAGTTTTTCTTGCTGTTTTCAGCGCATTTATTTGGGCATATTACTGGATCCTTAATATGAAAGACAAAAGGGAGGAATCGGGGAAGATAGTACTAAACTTATTTTTTGGGTGTCTTTATATATTGCTGTACCTAATTATAACATCAAGACCAATATGCCTTCCTTCTACTGAAGCTTTTATGGGAATACTTTATATAGGTGCTTTTGAGATGAGTTTTACTTTTGTGATCTGGCTGATGGCTTTGAATAACTCTGAAAACACTGCCAAAGTCAGTAATTTGATATTTTTGAGTCCTTTTATTGGACTGTTTTTTATCTACTTCTTCGTTGGTGAAGAAATACATATTACCACAATTGCAGGCCTGATAGCCATAATAGGTGGAATTATTCTACAGCAGTTTTCCGGAGAAAAGAAGAAAGAATCAATCTAAAAAGTCATTTACCTTTCTTTAACATAATTGTCCATCGAGTTGCATACCTGAGATGAAAATTTGAGTCCGCTATTTAGGATAGCTTTTATATAAGAGCCAAATCTATGTTTATTGATTTTTAGAAAAGACAGAGCATAGATTATTCCGGCGTTAAATGCATCGCCAGCGCCTATAGTGCTAATAATATCAGTTTTAATAGCCGGCATTTTTAATTGTTGGTCTCCGAGTGAGCATTTTACACCATTAGGACCAAGAGTGACAATAATTAAGGCTGTATCATTTAGAGTACGAAGTTGCTCAAGTTGCTTTTCAGTATCTGATGTTCCAAAGATGTTGCTAAAATCTTCGTCTGATCCTTTAACAATATCAGCAAGTTTGATATTCTCAAGAACAGATTGCTTGATAACATTATCTTTAAGATGAGAAGCATGCCTGATATTAGGGTCATACATTACAATTGCTCCTGCTTCTTTAGCTAGAGTAACAATATCTGTAATGAAAGATCTGATAGCAGGATCAAGAGAGTAAAACGATCCAAAAAGAAGAATATCATTTGAGAAGAACTGCGGGATATTTTCAAATGATCTTTTATCGGGATAGTTTTTCACAAAAGTGTATGATGGCTTTTTGTTATTGTCAAGGTA
Source organism: Bacteroidales bacterium (assembly GCA_963676635.1). GTDB lineage: Bacteria > Bacteroidota > Bacteroidia > Bacteroidales > F082. The sequence goes on along the minus strand of OY781105.1, from coordinate 1,214,647 downwards.
AGCAAGAGCAATACAGGTTTTTGTTTCTTTATACCTTTTTATATAATATGATCCTACAGCGTTTTTATTAAGAAAATTCAGAATAATATCTGAAGGTACATCATCACCTAATTCGGAAATCAGTTCTACATCAACCGCTGATCTTGATAAAGAAACAGATGCATTCAGCATAGATCCTCCCGGAACAGATTTTATGTTATTATTGCTGTCAATTATAATATCCAGCAGTGATTCTCCCAGAGTATAAACCATTAATGTGTTAGTTTGTCGATTATTTCAGAATGTTCCGGATATTTTTCTTTTAAAGATTTATTGTCAGCCATTTCAAAATCATGAAAATCAAATCCTGGCGATACTGTACATCCTGCAAGAGTAAAGCTGCCAACAGGCTTGGCTGCAAACCATGTTGTAGCAGGTACAATAACCTGGGGATAGACATTATCTTTTTCTGATAAACCAAGAGTTTTGATCGTAAGTGCACCATTATTATCAATGATGTAGATATTTAAAGGTTCTCCATCATAGAAATGCCATATCTCATCTGATTTTATTCTATGAAATGCTGAGAAATCACCTGACTCCAGCAGGTAATAAATGGCAGTGGAGTAATTTCTTTCTGTTGAAAAACGTTCAGGTAAAGATTCAGCGCTGGCTGCTTCTGCGGATCGATAGACTTCTTTATAGAAACCGCCCTCAGGGTGGGGTATAAGTGAAATCTTCTTTACCCAGAACTTAGAATCCTTCATCAGTTTGCAGGTTGGTTACGGTTAATTTTACTCTGAGTTTCATTAAATAAATAAACTAGTCTTACTGTCAGTACTTTGTTAAACTGGTCCCTTTTCCATGTTTCTCCTAATGTATTTTCAAATGTCCTTGTTCTGATTTTTTTCATGCTATTCTGATATCTGAATCCCAGTTTAAGAGGTCCTTTAAGTTTCACTCTCAGATCAATAATGTAGCTAAAATCATTCTTGTCGTAAACATCACTGTTAAGAGTTGTGTTTTCTTGAAGGTTTCCATGTTCCCATTCCTGGACACCTACAAGGCGCCCCCATGAAACACCAGCCCCGAAGGTTAGAAAATCTTTATCAGTAAAATGTACAAGTAAAGGAACCTCAACATAATTAAGTCTTAGTTTATATGAACCTGTTGTTATATTGCCAAGAGTATCAACATCGTAATATTGATCTTTTTGTCTAGCACCTTTTTGAGTATAAGTCACTTCCAGATTAATATCCCATTTTTTGGCAAATGGGATGATTGCGCCAACCCCAATATTGAGCCCTGGTTTTTTAAAACCGGAAACTTCATCGCCTTCAACCTGAGTCATATTAAGGCCAAGCATTGCTTCACCAATTATTATCTGTGCATGTGAATCATATGATTTCACAAAAAACACAGCAAATATCATTATGCATATCCAAATATGTTTCATTTTCCATGATTTGTATAGTGCCAACGCAAAAATAGTACAATAATTGTAGCAACCAATAGTTATTATAATGATAGTTTGTCAGATTTGATTTTTTTATATTTTTGGCGATATTGAAAGGTGTAGCTAATAATGGTTACAAGTTTTGTTAATTGTACGGAAGTTTTATGGTTTGTACATTGAATGATGTGAGGTTGAAATTTGATGAGCTTCTGAAAAGTGGTAACTACAATCTTACTGAAAAAGATATAGAAAGCCTGGAAGCGGCTCTTGAAATAGCAAAAGAAGCGTCGCAGGATAAGAATGGTAACCCCGACTACAGCAATGTTATTTGCAATATTGAAATTGGAATCATTTCCATGAAGGAGATTGGCCTTGGACCTGTTTCTGCTATTTGTGCTTTGCTACACAATATAGTTGATGACGAAAAATACACTTTTGAAAATATAAGCAGCAAGTTTGGAGAACATGTTGTTGATATACTTAAGGGATTCAAGAGTATTTCTGAAATGAGTACTGAGCGGGTTTCTTTTCAGTCTGAAAAATTCAGGACTATGTTTTTGTCCATGGTAGATGATATTCGTGTAATACTTATCAGATTAGCACACAGGCTTCATGATATGAGACGAATTATCGAACTTGGAGATAGACGTGATCAGTTTGTTGGTGAGGTGAAACATCTATATATTCCAATTGCTCATCGTTTGGGGCTTTACAGAGTTAAAGCAGAATTGGAAGAAAGGGTGATGAAGTTTGAACAGCCTGATATTTATTATAGTATCACGAATAAAATAAAGGAAACACAAACTAAGAGAGAAGTTTATATCAAAGATTTTATTAAGCCTGTTGAAAAGGAACTCCATCAAAATGGTATTAAGTTCGATATTAAGTGGAGAACTAAATCTGTACCTTCAATTTGGGCAAAGATGCAAAGGCAAAACGTACCCTTTGAAGAGGTGTATGATTTATTGGCTGTTAGGATAATTATTGATACAAAACTTAAAAAGGAAAAGGAAGATTGCTGGAGAGTATACTCTTATGTTACAAATATATACAGTCCTAATCCAAAGCGATTACGCGATTGGATATCCACACCAAAAGCCAGTGGTTATGAGTCGTTGCATACTACAGTAAGTGGTCCTGATAAAAAATGTATAGAAGTGCAGATTCGTACTGCTCGAATGGATGATGAAGCTGAAAAAGGAAGGGCAGCACACTGGCAGTACAAAGGAGTAATGAAGAAAAAGGATACCGAAGACTGGCTTTCACAGGTTCGTGATATCCTTGAGAATCCGGATCAGATAAATATTGATGAGTCTTATAAAACCAGAAAGGAAGATCAAAATAAGAATGTGTTCGTGTTTACTCCAAAGGGTGATTTAAAACAGCTGCCGGCAGGAAGTACTGTTTTGGATTTTGCTTTTGGTATACACACAGATGTAGGTGCAGCATGCCAGGGAGCTATGATAAATGATAAAGTAGTGCCAATAAGATATGTGCTGCAAAATGGTGATAAAGTTGATATAATAACATCCAAAAAACAAAAGCCGAAAACCGATTGGCTTTCATTTGTTGCAACTGATAAGGCTAAAACAAGGATAAAGAAGCAGATAAAAGAAGATAAATATAAAGAAGCTGATTCAGGAAAGTCATTGCTTTTACGTAAGCTTAAAAATTGGAAGATTAAAAGTAATGAGGATCTTATTAATTTTCTTGTAAAACACTATAAGACTGAAGCTGCTATCGATTTGTATTATATGATAGCTACAGAAAAGATAGAGCTACAGGAAATAAAGAAGCTTCTACAAGATTTTGTGGATAATGAAATAGGTGCTAAGACTAAAGAGCCCGAAACAAAACCTGAGGTCTTTTCTGAAACTATTACTAATCAAGAACAAGGCGATACATTGTACATTGGTAATAGTCTTAAAAATATTGAATACCGTATGGCAAAATGTTGTAACCCTATTCCAGGTGATAAGGTTTTTGGGTTTATTACAACTGCTGGTGGAATTACTGTTCATAGAATCAAATGTCCTAATGCATCAAGATTAAAAACGAAATATCCATATCGGGTAATGGAGGTCAAGTGGACCACGGAAGGAGAAGGTGTATTTTCAAATGCTAACCTAAGGATAACAGGTAGAGATGAACTGGGTATTGTAGGTGCTATTACAAAGGTAATTACTGATGACTTGCGTGTAAATATGCGATCTGTTAGTTTTCAGACATCAGGAAAGAAGTTTATAGGAAGAGTTAGTGTCAGCATAAAAAATCATGATCACTTGCTTCAGCTAATTGCAAAGCTAACAAAAGTAAAAGGTGTTGAAAAAGTAGTAAGGGCTAAGTGATGTGATTTGTTAAAGCATTATAGAAAATCCTGCACTGGCAATGCCTTTGTAGCCAAAGCCGAATTCTGCAAATCCACCAAATTTGTTACCAAACCTTACTCCAACTCCGGTTAGATTGAAATTTCCAAGACTTACTTTGTCATCGCTCGAATCTATATCCGGATCACTGGAATTAAATTTCAGTGTGCCGTATGTATATGCCAGACCAACCCCGGAATACATTTGAAAGTTTTGCTTTCTTACGTAATGGAAACTTACTTCAGCGGCAAATGTGTAAAAGCCAACAATATTTTTGCCTATTAATTTATTGTTGGAATTTACGTTATTTCGAATCTGTTCATATGTGACAGACATTCCAATTGAAATAACATTACTAACAGAGTAGTCATAATCGATGTTCAAAGCCCCATAACTGCTTTCGTCAGTGTAAGTAGCATATCCATCTGTGAATACTGTAGCAAAAATATCCGAGATGTCATATACTAATTGTGTTGATGTGGCCAGACCATAGCCTATCTTTAATTCTTCTGTGCCTTTTTCTTGTCCTGTGAGTTGAACTCCGGTAAAGACCAGAATAACCAGAGTAATTATTTTAAATCTTCTCATTATCGTTAGATATTTAATTATTAGCGAATTGTTCTAAGGTCAAAGGTATAAATAAAAAAGATATGAAGGTGTTATTATTATGTTAATCGCTTGGTCGTGTATTTAGTGAAAGGACTCATTTGCAATTAGTTTTAATTGTTTGTTAATATTCTGTATCCTGAACCATGGTGGGTAATTATTTTAATGTCTGGATCAGAAGACAGTAGTTTACGTAGTTTTGTAATATAAACATCCATGCTGCGGCTTGTAAAGTAATTAGCATCGCCCCATATTGTATTTAATGCTAAAGTTTTTGGAAGCACTTCATTACCTTGAAGTATTAGCATCTTTAATAGCTCGCTTTCCTTTGGTGAGAGTGTTTGTTTCTTACCTGTGGTGATAAACTCAATTATGCGTGTTCTGTAATCAAAGCTGTATTTTCCTATCGTAAATACATCTTTATTTGGTAGATTTTGGTTATTACCACGACTTAATACTGCTTTGATTTTGTATAGCAGGATTTCTGAGTCAAAAGGTTTGGTAATATAATCATCGGCGCCTGATTTGTATCCTTCTAATATGTCTTTTCGCAATGTCTTTGCTGTTATAAATATAAAAGGAGTATCAGCACCTAATGCTTTTATTTGTCTTGCAATAGTAAATCCATCGATATTTGGAAGCATTACATCAAGTAGTACCATGTGATAGTTTCCTGATTCAAATTTGGGAAGTGCATCACTGCCATTGTCAACCCAGTCAACATAAAAGTCATTTAGTTCTAGGTATGATTTCAGGACTGACCCGAAATTTATATCATCTTCAACAAGTAGTAATCTGTATCCTCTATTTTCCATTTTATTGATTTTTGCATGGTAAACCAATTGTAAATATACTGCCATTACCTGGCTCGCTGTCAACTGTAATATTTCCGTTGTGATTATCAATAACTGCCTTGACATAACTTAACCCAAGTCCAAAACCTTTAATATTATGCACATTCCCGGTTGGCTTTCTGTAAAATTTATCAAATATATGCTTTTGAATATCCTTTGTCATCCCAATGCCATTGTCTGTTATTCTCAGGAAAAAAGTATTATTGTTATTAAATGATTCAACTAATATGTTAGGTGCTTTGTCGCAATATTTTATGGCATTTTCAAGAATGTTATTAATCACATTTGCCATATGATCTTCATCAATGTCTATTTTACTGCAATTTGCACGTAATGATTCACTGATATTTCCTTCGTTTTGTTTAAACTGTAATTTTATTACATCAACGCAATTGTTAATAATATTATGAATATCTGAGTTGTGCAATTCGATGTGCAATTGCCCTTGATCAATTAATGCCATCTGCAGCACTCTCTCAACCTGATTGTTCATTCTCTTGTTTTCCTGCCTTATTATATCTGTAAAATGAATTATTTCAGTTTGTTTGTTAAGTATCTTTGGGGATTTTATAGCATCAGTAGCAAGTCGTATTGTAGCTATGGGTGTTTTGAACTCATGTGTCATATTGTTGATGAAATCAGATTTAACCTCACTAAGCTTTTTCTGCTTTTGCATATAGTATATTGTCATTGCAAAAGTTATGAGAATGATAAGAGTAAATAAAACAGATCCTGTAATTAGAACAACGACTTTGCTATAAATATGTTTCTGTTTTCCCGGAAAGTCAATTGTGAGAAACAGGTTCTGAGAAAAGATATTGTCAGGATAGAACTCAGTAGTATATATTTCAGGATATGATGATTCTGACTCATCGGATGAATAAAGAATAACGTTCTTATTATCTTGTTTGCTGTGTACCTGATAACGAAAATCAAGATCAATACCTTTGTTGCTTAAGGCAGATTTTATTGGTTTATAATATTTTGGAAGTTCATATTTTAGGCGCTTTTCATTATTGATAGAATTAAATTCCACTACCCATTCTTCCATATTATCATTGAATATTTTTATAGTTCGTTCTACAATCTTTTCTTTTTCTTTTACTAGCTTTTCATTTTCTATTGCAATAACAGCTTCTATTGAGTCAATATTAAAATCATAATTGAAACTGAAATTTTCTGTAAATTGTGTACTACTGTCGCTAAAGCTGGAACTTAAAACCTTATGTGCACTATCGACGTTTAAAAATAGTATTCTGCTTTCACTGTTGTCATGTTTATGCAAATAATAATCAGGTCTTCTTTCGGGTGTGTTGTTGCTATATATATATAAGGAGTCATTAATAATTACTTTCTGGGTATTTGAATTGATAATGCTATCATATAATGAACTGTTGAAAAATTTCAAATCACGTATCTTATTTAGTGATCGAAGTTCTTCAAGTTCCTCTAAATCTTCTATGATTTCAATCTTAGATTCAACATCAATTGGTGATACAGGATTTGGAAGTGCTAGTTTGTGATCAATAAATTCGAAAGCATTTTTCTTCTCAGCTTTTTCTAATGCAGAGCTCATCGCACTGAAGACTTGTTGGTTAAATCTGTTTTCTTCGGTGTGTATTGCGTAACTAATCCATAATCCCTGTACAATAATAATCCCAAAGAGACTAATAACCATAAGGCTTATGACTAATGTAAATCTTTTTTTCATAGTTGCCTATAATGTTTCAAATTTACAAACTTTATATAAGTAGTTTATAATGTTCAAAAATATGCTTTAATGTGTTAATTAATAGATACTTTAACCTTTTGTTAACCTTTTTTAACTGCCCTTAACCATTACAATGGGATTGTGAAAATACTTTTGTGTCAATAATTTAAATAACAAATGCTATGAAACGAAAATCATTGAATATTCAGGTAATTCTTTTAGTCATGATATTTATTATCCCTTTTGCAGGAATAAGTCAGGACAAAAAAGAGAAGAAAGTGACAGTTAAAACCATATCACAGGTTGATGGTAAAACTATTACAAAAGATACAACATTTGTAATAACAGGCGATTCATCAGAAAGAGTAAGTTTTAAGAGGTTTACCAGAGAACTTGAACCGGATAGTGCTGCTAAAGTTATTGTTAATGTTGAAGTAGAAACAGATGGAGAGGATGGTGATAGTAAGATATTCCTATTACAGGATGGTGATAATTCAAGTGTTATTCATTGGGCTGATGATGGAAATATCATTAAATTTATCACTGATGATGGAACTGAAAAGGTAGTAGATATTAATGAAATAATGTTGAAAATAGACGAGAATAAGTCTAAGGAAATTGAGATTGAAATGGAGAAACTTGGTAAATCTTTGGAAGGTCTTGAAAGTGAAAGGATAATGTTGCTCAATAATATAGAGGATTTTGAAGCGCTGAAAGAACTGGAAGTACTTAAAGAGTTTGATGCTTTGAGAGAAATGAAAAACATTGAGATAAGAGTTCCTGAAATGCCTGACCATTACCAGTATAGGTTCGAATTTTCTGATCAGGCTTCTGAAAATGAATTACGTGATGCTGGAATAAAAAACAAACCAGACCGTCTTATTCTTGACAATATTGATCTTAACATAAGTGATGGCATTGTTAAAATTGATTTTAGTGCCAAAGGCAAGATATATCCCAAAATCACTGTTTATAATTTCTATGGTGATAAAATTTACTCTGGCAAACCTGAGTTAAATAACGGCGTGTATTCAGCTGTGATTGATCTCAGTAAAAAACAAAAAGGAACATATTACATGCAGATAGTATCAAAAGATTCTTCAATAACAAAGAAATTTCATTTGTGATAAAAATTTATGACTTTAACCCTCAGGCTGTGTTTGTTCTTTTGAAACACGGCCTTTTTTATAAATGACAAACTACAGAGAGTCCTCCATATCCTGTGATCCCCATTGAAATCTGTTTATCATTTTTCATTAAAAAGGTAACCGACTTTCCAATAGCATAACCTAATGCTGCTCCAATAATAGCGTCAGATGCCCAGTGTTCATCATCATATACTCTGGATATGGCAACTCCTGTAGCAAGTGAATAAGAAAGTATGCTAACCCAGGCCTTTTCGGGATATGAGTCTGAAATAACTGTTGCCAGAGAAAAAGCTATTGCAGCATGACGGGAAGGAAAAGAGTTATATTCACCCCAGCCTTTTAATGGACCTTCCCATGCTCTTGGATCAGGAGGGATATCTGTTGGCCTGTGGCGATGAAATACATTTTTTAATACTTCCGTAGAAACAGCACTCATAATAAAAGCTTGTGTGCCTGCCAGTGCAATTTGTCTTGATTTGTTATTTTTAGTAGTTATTCCATGTAAATAGTATCCCCCAAGCAATATTGCAGGGTACGTTATTCCTCCCCATGGTCCCAGTATATATTCAGATGTGAAATCAGCTCCTTCGCTTTGGCTTTTCTGAAAAAAACTTCTTATCTCATCATCATAGATATAACAAACAGTTCCAGCTGCTATTGTTGATCCGGCAATTATCCATTCCTTTTTATGCCATCTTAAAGGGCCTGTAACAACATTTTTTGACAGAGTCAGATAAGATTTGAAGTACTGTTTGTTTGGCTTAATGGGATAGTCATTACTAATCTGTCCTGTTGCTAATACTGGTAAATACAAGCAGGTCATAATAAACAATACTCTGGATTTATATAGAAAGCGATACACTTTTATTTAATAGCTGATTATTTTATTCAGACTGTTTAGCACGAATCCAATACTCTTCCATCTCCATTAGAGACATGTCAGCGAGCTTTTTGCCTTCATCTTCAGTGTGTTTTTCCATAAACTGAAATCTTCTGATGAATTTCTTATTGGTTCTTTCTAAAGCATCTTCTGGATTTACACCAATATACCGTGCATAGTTTGTTATTGCAAAAAGAAGATCACCTAACTCATCCTCCATTTTTTCTTTCTCAGAATTATTATCTACTTCTTGCTTAAGCTCCTCAAGTTCTTCTTTAACCTTGTCCCATACATCTTCTTTTTTCTCCCATTCAAAACCAACACCTTTGGCTTTTTCCTGAATGCGATATGCTTTAACAAGGGGTGGTAATGATTTGGGAACACCTTCCAGTACGGATTTTCTTCCTTCTTTTAGCTTTAGTTTTTCCCAGTTCTGTAATACTTCTTCTGAATCTTTTACTTCATCATCTCCAAAGATATGAGGATGACGATAAATAAGTTTTTCAGAGATTTTATCAAGAACATCTTTTATATCAAAATCATTTGTTTCTGATCCTATCTTAGAATAGAAGACAATATGCAGCATAAGATCACCTAATTCTCCGGCAATATCGCCCATGTTTCTTTCAAGAATAGCATCTGAAAGTTCGTAAACTTCTTCAATAGTAAGATGACGCAGACTGTCGAGCGTTTGTTTTCTGTCCCACGGGCAGCCAACACGCAATTCATCCATTATCTCTAAAAGTCTTTTAAAAGCTTTAAGTTTTTCCTGCATGTGGTTAAAGCTCTATGAATGAAATTAGTTGTTTACTGGTATAAGGTTTGGAAATGTATAAGTCGATTCCTGCTTCTTTAAATTTTTCTTCATCACCGGGCATAGCAAAGGCAGTAACGGCAATAATTTTTACTCTGGGCCACCCTTTTTCGTCTTCCATCTTTCTGATAGCCAGAGTAGCTTCAATACCATTCATAATAGGCATCTGAATATCCATCAGTATTGCTTCATACTCATTTTCTTCAAAAAGTTCAACAGCAATCTTGCCGTTTTCGGCCAAATCCCAAGTGTAGCCTTTCATTTTCAGAACAGCCATAGCAAACTTTTGATTCAAAAGATTGTCTTCAACAAGAAGCACATGTTTTGATTTTTCTTTAGCCTTCATCCAGTTATGATATTTCAGTAAAGGATATTATCCTTGTTAAAACTTGCAAATTAACAAAAAAAATTAAATGCGTGTGCAATAAAACTGGATTTTACAAAAATTAATTGTTAATAATGTTAATATTACCATTAAAATCTAATTTATTGTAGCATATGTATCTCTGTTTATGTAATTAACATGCTGTTAGCTTTGTACTTTAGGTATAAATAAATGGGGTTAGTTGTGGTTATTTATTTTATAGCAAAGTAATTTACTATTGTAATATTTATAATTTGCGGAAAGTTTAATTTTTACCTTTGCGGTGATAAAACAAGTTATCGGTTGAGGCATATTTTTAACATATTTATATTCATATTTTTTTTAATGGTTCCGGATTGTTTTGTCGGACAACCATCAAAACCAGCAACATTAAACAATTTTGTTGCCGGAGTGAATCTGCAATATGGTCAATTGATGAGTCATCACTTAGAGCTGGACATCTTTCAGGCTCATTTCCCTGCTATTGAATTTAGTTTGGAGAAACATACTTATGGAAAGAAAAGGTGGGAAGCTGAATATGGTTATCCTTTGCTGGGTGTTAACTTATGGTATTCCGGATTAGGCGGGTTTAAGGAACTTGGCTATGCTATTGCTGCGTATCCTTCAATAAACTTTCCGATTGTCCATGATGATTTTCAATCCTTGAATTTTAAGCTTGGAGTTGGTGTGGGTTATCTTACTAATAAGTTTGACAGATTGGATAATTATAAAAACTTTGCCATAGGTTCTCATATTAATATATGTGCTAGTCTGTATTTTCAGTACCGCAGAAGTTTGTCAAAAATGGTTACGCTGACAGCAGGCTTTGGTTTGACACATTTTTCTAATGGCTCAATGAAGACTCCTAATTATGGGTTGAATATTATTACAGGTGCTGTTGGACTTTCTTCGTATCTGAGTAAACCGAATGCATCTCTTAATAAAAAGATATTACCTGAATTATACCCATGGGAGTTCGATGGTAGGAAATATCTTTGCTTTGATGTTTCTGCGTCTGCTGCTTTTAAGGATATGAGTGCTCAGTACGGTGAGAGTTATTATGTATATGCTTTTTATGCTAATCTGCTTGCTCGTGTTTCTTATAAGAGTAAATTTGGTATTGGGGTTGATCTGACTCATGATCAATCTGACTTTAAGGTTCTTGCTGATCGTAATGTTGAGGTAACGAGTAACAGCCAGATTAACAAAATCGGAGGTAATATTGCTTATGAGTTGTATATGGACAGAATGTCTTTTCTTTTTAACTTGGGATGGTATTTGAAGGCTCTCGATAACAGCGAGGGTGATGTGTATCAGAGGCTGACTCTACGTTATCTTATTACTAAGAAAGTATTTGCTAACATGGTTCTAAGTGCCCATTTGGGAAAGGCTGAATATGTTGGTTTTGGCTTAGGGTGGAGTACTGATTTTATTTATAAACGTGATATTAAACATAATTGAAAAAATTAATATACATATTAGCAGGGTTTGTCCTGATTTTAACATCATGTGCTAAAGATGATGGTGCCGGATGCTTTTCTTCAACTGGGGAGATTATTGAAGAGACCCGGATGGTTTCGTCTTTCAATAAGCTTGAATTGCATGATAATGTAAGTGTTATCCTTGTTCAAAGTGATAGTAATTATGCTGTTGTTGAGGCTGGTGAGAATATTATTTCAGGAATTAGAACCGATGTAAATGATGCAGGACAAATGGTTATCCGTAATACGAATACGTGTAACTGGATAAGGAGCTACAGCAAACCTCTTAATGTATATCTTCATTATCAGGATCTGGATTCTATTATTTATAGGTCCATTGGTGATGTATATACACAGAATATGATGACAACTGATACTCTATGGCTTGAAGTTTTCGAGGGGGCAGGTGAAATAAATATTGATATTAGTTCGACCAGATTATATTGTAGTATCCATAATGGTACTGCAGATGTTTACTTTACAGGGCAAACCGGATTGCAATTCTTGTATTCAGCAGGTTTTGGTATACTTGATGCAAGAGATTTGGTGAGTACTTTTGCATATGTCAGAAACAAAAGTTCTAATAATTTATTTGTATATTCAACAAAAGTACTTGGAGTAGAAATCAATGGTATTGGCGATGTGTATTACAAAGGAAACCCTGATATTAGTCTGGATAAACAAGGTTCAGGCGAACTGATCAAACTTGAACCTTAACCTGAACCTTGAATTTTTAACCTTAATATGATTTAGCAAATACAACTCTTTGTTTGCTTGGATTTCCTGTAAGGATACATTTTCCGTCTTCAAACTTATCTCCCATAGGAATTAAGCGTATAGTAGCTTTAGTTTTTTCTTTTATTTTCTGCTCTGTTTCTGCTGTACCATCCCAGTGAGCGTATACAAAGCCACCATTTTCAATATATTTACAGAATTCATCCCATGTGTCAGCATTGTATGTGTGTTCATCTCTGAATGATAATGCTTTCTGGTATATGTTATCCTGAATCTGATCTAACAGATGTTCGATTTTATCAGATAATCCAGTTAATTGCAGACTTTCCTTCTCCAGAGTGTCACGTCTGGCAACTTCAACTGTACCGTTTTCAATATCGCGTGGTCCAATTGCCAGTCTTACAGGTACACCTTTCATTTCCCATTCGGCAAACTTAAACCCAGGCTTTTGTGTGTCACGATCATCGAATTTAACACTGATACCTTTGGCTTTAAGATCGTTCACAATCTTTTCTGCTACTTCTGAAATAGCATTAAGCTGTTCTTGGTTTTTGAAGATAGGAACAATAACAACCTGAATAGGAGCAATCTTTGGAGGTAATACCAAGCCATTATCATCGGAGTGAGCCATTATAAGCGCACCAACAAGTCTGGTTGATACACCCCATGATGTAGCCCAAACATATTCCTGTGTGTTCTCTTTGGAAACAAATTTAACATCAAATGCCTTAGCAAAGTTTTGACCCAGAAAATGAGATGTACCTGCCTGAAGAGCTTTCCCGTCTTGCATCATAGCTTCGATACAATATGTTTCAATAGCACCTGCAAATCTTTCGTTGGGCGACTTTAACCCAGTCATTACAGGAAGTGCAAGCCACTTTTCGGCGAATTCACCATATACACCAATCATTCTTTCAGCTTCTTCAATAGCTTCAGCTTCTGTTTCATGTGCGGTGTGGCCTTCCTGCCATAAAAATTCAGCAGTACGAAGGAATAGTCTTGTTCGCATCTCCCATCTTACTACATTTGCCCACTGATTAACAAGAATTGGCAAATCGCGGTACGACTGCACCCATTTACGGTAAGTATCCCAAATAATTGTTTCAGATGTTGGTCTTACAATAAGTTCTTCTTCCAGCTTGGCATCCTCATCAACAACAATTTCGCCGTTTTCACCATTTTTCAATCTGTAATGCGTAACAACAGCACATTCTTTGGCAAAACCTTCAACGTGTGATGCTTCCTTACTGAAAAATGATTTGGGAATGAATAATGGAAAATATGCGTTCTGATGTCCTGTTTCTTTGAACATGGAGTCAAGAATTGATTGCATTTTCTCCCATATCGCATAACCATGGGGTTTTACTACCATTGAGCCTCTTACGGCTGAGTTCTCAGCCAGGTCAGCTTTAATCACAAGGTCGTTATACCATTGTGAATAATTTTCTTTTCTTGGTGTTAATTGTTTAGCCATCTTTAAAGTTTGGTACAGTCTTTGTATTTTTTTACATCGAACGGCAAAATTAAACAATGTTTATTATTGCGCAACAATTTGGAGACATGGAAACGGTAAAAAAAATTATTCAGATCACGATAGCCTCAGCACTGATGGCTTTCATTTATTCTTGTTCATCTACAGGGAATCTCCCTCAGGATGATGTTTATTACACTCCGACATCTTCTCATGGTGCTAATACATATGCTGTTAACACCACTGCAGCACAGCAGGGAGTGGAAACAAAAACAAGTGATGCAACAACAGACAACTATAAGTATACTTCTGAAGTGAGCGAAGCTACGGGCTCAGATATGGAAACAGATAATGACGACTACGAATTTATCGATGAATATTATGATTCTGATTATGAAGCCAGAATTAAAAGATTCAATGGTGAAGGAACAAGCAACGATTATTATGATGATTCTTATACATCATGTGGCTCGTGTGGATCATCAAATGTGTCATTTAACTTTGGTGTAGGCATGGGTATGGGATATGGCTGGAATGTAGGTTATAGTTATGGTTGGCCTTATTATAACTATCCTTACTATAGCTATCCTTCTTATAGCTTCTCATGGGGATGGCCTTATTATGACTGGGGATGGCCTTATTATAGACCTTACTACGGTGGTGGTTACTGGGCTGGTTATAACAACGGTTACTGGAATGGCTACTGGGATGGCTATTACGGTGGAGGTTATTATCCTGGTGGTTATTATAATGATTATGCATATAATGGTGTGAGATACGGGCCAAGGGGCAGCAGAACAGGTGGAACAAATATACCGAGAACTGGTAGCAGGTCTGCAAATGTTGATGGATCAAAAGTTAAGAGCGATATTGATCGCGACAGAGTAGCCAGGAGCGGAGCAGCAAATGCTACTGCCAGTACTTCCGGAAGAATGCGTACTACTGCTCAGAACGGTAGTGCAAGTCAGGGTGCTAATTCAAAAAGTGCCAGACCTGAAGCTTCCGTTAGGGTTACTGAAGACCAGAAAGCAAGGACAGAATCCTCCAAGAGCTTTAATAAGCCTGCTGTTACTGAACAGGCAAGGACTACAGCTAATGAAAGATATCGAAATTCTACAGAGATTTCAAGAACTGGTTCGGCTCATAATCAAAGATATCAGAAGCCGAAATCTTATGAAAGTCTGCCTTCACGTCAGCCTCGCTCCAGTAAGGAGTATGTGAGACCTACAACTTCATCAAGAAGTTCTTCTTCTAATGTCCGACAAAGTACTACAAGAACTTCATCTAATGTGAGAGGTACTTCACAGCCTTCAAGAACCAGCACTGGAACGAACAATAGTTCTACTGTTACCAGGAGTTCATCCAGTAAGCCAAAAAGCTATAGCTCTCCTTCTAGAAGTAGTAGCAGATCTTATAACAGAAGTTCAAGTAGTACTCCTAGCAGAAGTTCTTCAAGGAGTTATAGCTCACCTTCAAGAAGTAGTGGTAGTAGCTCTTCATCAAGGAGCTTTAGCTCGCCTTCAAGGAGTAGCAGCTCAGGCAGTAGCTCCCGTTCATCATCATCAAGCTCACGTAGCAGTAGTGGCGGTGGACGCAGATAATATTTTTTATCAGTTTTTCTTTTTGTATTGATTAAACTGTTAATCTTATCTGATGTTCTTAAAATCAATGAAACTTTGAATAAATAATCATGAAAAAAACAAGCTTAATAATATTTTCACTGTTGCTATCTGTAGCAGTATTTTCACAAACTGCTGATGATGCTCTTAGGTATTCGCAGGCTTTCTGGCAGGGAACGGCAAGGAGCATGGCAATGGGTAATGCTATAGGTGCTGTTGGTGCTGATTTTACTGATGCCAGTATTAATCCCGCAGGGATGGGTTTGTTTAGAACAGGTGAATTTACTATATCGCCTGAAGTCTTCTCAAGAAATACAAACTCCGTTTATAATGGTGTTGTGGCAGAGGATATGAGAGCAGTATTTGATCTGAGCAATCTTGGGTATGTTCTTGTTACTCCTATCAATAATGGGTCTGCATGGAAGTTCTTTCAGTTTGGCTTCGGAATGAACAGGACAAACAACTATAATTCTTCAGTATATATCGAAGGACCTAATGCTGTAAGCTCAAAGCTTGATGTTTATCAGGCTATGGCCGATGGTACAGATTACCTGTATTTTGAAGATGGTGGTGATCCTTATGATCTGGGGCCTGCATGGTATACTTATCTTTTGGACACAATACCCGGGACGTATGATCAGTACTTTACTCCAACTCCGTTTGCTGGCACATGGCAATCGCAAAGTATTTATTCCCGAGGCTCAACCAATGAGTGGCTGTTCTCTTTCTCAGGGAATTATAATGATAAAGTATATGTTGGTGCAACATTAGGTCTTCCTTATATAAGGTTTTTTAGAGAGTCAACTTATCGCGAAAGAGATTTTATGGATACTATTCCTTATTTCGATAACTGGAGCTACACTGAAAATTTGTCTACTACAGGGTGGGGGATTAACCTTAAGCTCGGGGTGATTGTTAAACCTATCGAATGGCTTAGGATAGGTGCCGCGTTTCATACACCTACTTATTATTGGAGTATGAATGATACATGGGATACTTATACTACTTCTAATCTTGAATGGATATCTGAAAGTTACCCCTCCGTAACCGGTACATATGATTATACATTATCTACTCCTTTGAGGGCTATTGGTAGTGCGTCTGTGATTTTTGGACAATATGGTTTATTTACTGGTGAGTATGAGTATGCTGATTATTCTACTTCAAGGTTCTCTGAAAGAAGTGGTGGCGTTGGTAGTGAATATATAATGGATGTTAATTCTGATATCCGTAGCTCATATGCACGAACTCATAATTTTAGGTTTGGAACTGAATGGCGTTATGACAGCTTTAGCTTCCGTGCCGGATATGCATATTATGGAAGCCCGTATTCTAGTGATTTGAATAATGGTAAACGTCAGCAGTACTCTGGTGGTATTGGATATCGTAACAGATTGATGTCGCTTGATTTTGCTTATGTTTATTCTGTGCAGGATGAAGATTATTATCTGTATTCTTATTCTGATGACTATGGTACTATTCAAACAAATCCTACTGTACAAACAATAAAAACCGGATCTTACGTGGCAACTCTTAAGTTGTATCTTGACTAAAGTTGATTTGTGTTTCCTTACCTGTGCATAGGTATGCTCTAAGCTAATCCCTATAGTTTATTATTTATCATACCAACTGGCATACATGTTGTAATTGTTTGATATGCGATGTATTTCGCCTTCCAACAGGCTTGTGTCAACTTGTTTAATGAGCTTGGCTGGTACACCTGCATAAACGCTTCCCGATTTCACAACTGTGCCTTTTGGTACAACTGCTCCTGCTGCTATTACCGAGTTGCTTTCTACTACAACATCATCCATTAAAATGGCTCCCATTCCCACAAGTACATTGTCTTGTATGGTGCATCCATGTACTATTGCTGAATGTGCTATGGAAACATTATCACCTATTGAAACGGGTGCTTTTTGATATGTACAGTGAATTACAGCATTATCCTGGATGTTGACATTATTGCCTATTCTGATTGAGTGAACATCGCCTCTTACTACTGCATTAAACCATATGCTGCAATCATTGCCAATTATTACATCGCCTGTGATTGTTGCGTTATCAGCAATAAAACAGTTTTCTCCCCACTGGGGGCTTATTCCTTTTACAGATTTTATAAGTGCCATAATTCTAATTTATTTATTTGTTTTGTAATCTATGTTATAATGCAGACCAATGCTTTCTTTTCTTTGCATTGCAAGTTTAATAATAAGGTATGCAACATTTATCATATTCCTTAACTCACAAATTGGTTCGCTGACAATTGATTTGTCGAAAAGCTCTTCGGTCTCTTTATATATTATATTTAGTCTGTCCTGTGCTCTTTTTAACCGGAGATTTGAACGGACTATCCCAACATAGTTGCTCATTATTGATTGTAGCTCTTTTTTCGACTGTGTGATCAGGATCATTTCTTCATTAAGTACGGTACCTTCATCGTTCCAGTCTGGTATATCTTTTTCAAAATCAATATCATTTATCATAGATGCTGCTTTAAGAGCAGCTCTGTGTGAGAATACAGCCGATTCCAGTAAAGAGTTGGAGGCCAAACGATTTGCCCCGTGAAGGCCTGTGCTCGCCACTTCTCCTGATGCATAAAGATTGTGAATTGATGTTTGTCCGTCGGAATCTGTTATAATGCCTCCGCATGAGTAATGAGCAGCAGGTACTACAGGTATTGGGTCTTTGGTTATATCAATACCTATACTAAGGCATTTGGCATATATTGTTGGGAAATGATTGATTATTTCTTTTTTATCGATTTTTCTTGCATCCAGATAAACATAGTCGTCACCGCTGATCTTTAATTCATTATCAATAGCTCTTGCAACAATATCCCTAGGGGCAAGTGATCCGCGAGGATCATATTTTTTCATAAAAGGAATCTCCTCACGTGTTATCAATTCAGCTCCCGCGCCTCTCATTGCTTCGGTTATAAGAAAAGAGGGTTTTTCTCCGGGATTATATAGAGAAGTAGGGTGAAATTGTACGAATTCCAGATTACCTATGTGGGCTTTTGCTCTGTATGCCATAGCAATACCATCGCCTGTTGATACTTCAGGATTTGTTGTTGTTTGATATACATTGCCTATGCCACCGGTTGCCAGCATTGTTGTTTTTGCGAGAATAGTCAGTATCTCTCCCGATTGTTTATTGAGCACATATGCACCATAGCATGTGGTGTCTTTGTTTTTCCTCTTTACTAGTTTCCCTTTGTGATGCTGTGTTATTATATCAATTGCCAGATGGTTTTCAAAAACTGTGATATTAGGATGGTTTTTAACCTTTTCACTTAAAGCACGTTGAATCTCATACCCGGTATTATCCTTGTGATGAAGAATTCGGTATTCAGAGTGTCCGCCTTCTTTTGCCAGACTGAATTTTCCTGTTGACTCCTTGTCGAAATGGGTGCCCCACTCGGCCAGCTCTTTTATTCTTTCTGTTGATTCTCTGATTGTTATTTCTACAATCTCTCTTTTGTTTAAGCCCGCACCTGCTATAATAGTGTCTTCTATGTGTTTTTCGTAATTATCAGGTGAATACATAACAGCAGCTATTCCTCCTTGTGCGTAACTTGTTGCCGTTTCATCCATCTCAACTTTCGATAGCATTGCAACGCTGCCACGACTTGCAACTTTAAGTGCATAAATAAGCCCTGCCATTCCACTGCCTATTACTAAAAAATCAACCTTGCGTGTCATTTTGAAATTTTTTGCAAAAATAATAATTGCTTATGAGGATGAGAATATTCTGTGATGAATTTTTTGTTTGCTACTGTTCTTATTTTGTTTTTTTCTTTTTTAGAAATTGCTGTAATTTATTATGTACGTAAATTACTGATATTTAATTATAAAGACTTAGTGGATGGTTTCAGTGTTTTATTGAGCTTTAATCACTTGTTTTTACTTCACAAAACAGTTATTCTCACTTCATAAAATAGTACTCTGATGCGCATCAGGATTAGTTTTGATGCGCATCAGGATGGATTGTGATGCGCATCAGAAATGTTTTTAATGCGCATCAGAGTTATGTTTGATGCTTTTTGGGCAGAAACTTAATAATTATGGGTTTGCTTATTTCAGAGAAGAAAAAAAATGAAAGTAGCACAATACTTTAATCATATGAAAGGATAATGGGGTATTTGGTTGATGGATTGGGGATGTCAATTGTTTCTAAACAAATATCATTACAGATGTAAGAAAATAGTAAGCACTATGATTTTTTTCTTTTGCTGTGGTTTCTTAGAATCAGAACAGTGGGGATGGCACCTATTCCCAGAAATGCTGATATTTTTAAAGTGAACTCAAGTCCTGCAATATCACCAATTATTCCGGTAAAT
The DNA here is from genome assembly GCA_963676635.1 of Bacteroidales bacterium. Taxonomy (GTDB): domain Bacteria; phylum Bacteroidota; class Bacteroidia; order Bacteroidales; family F082. Next base: position 1,194,821 of record OY781105.1, on the reverse strand, counting down.
AATACAGCAATGGCACCTGTGGCAAAGTTAATGGTTGTAAATACGGCATTCATCATAGCCGGTTGTTCCGATCCTTGTTCAAGTACAAGTGCCAATAGTACCGGACTTGTGGCATAAAGCACTACACCCAACAACAATAAAGCAACAAATTGTAATGCTACTGGTGAAAATACAAAGGCAAGCATTAAAACAGGTGATAAAATTGCAAGAATGAGTAATGATGTGAACCTGCCAATCCTGTCGCTTATTCCTCCCATTATAAAGCTTCCACCTGCTGCTGCTAACTGCATTACAGAAAGAGCCAGAGCGCCTGTGAACAGACTGCTACCCTTTATTCCCATATAGGTGGGAAGAAATGTTGCCAGTGAGCCTTTCATTAGTGACCTGAATACCATATATAATGCCAGTGATATGAAAAAAGGATAATATTCTTTAATAGTTAATAACCAGTTTACAGGCTTTTTACTTGTATTGGCAAGTTTCTCATATGGCTGTTTATCTATAACAAAGTACAGAGTAAAACCTGCTACTATTGCAGGAAATATAAGTTTCCACGTGCCTTCCAGTTGCCACCATGATACTGCACTTACAATAAGCAAAGGTCCTAATGTACGTGCCCCTTCACCGCCAAGCATAAACCAACTCATCCCTTTTCCTGTCTGCTTGCCTGAAAAATATTTTATCATAACAGGAGCAACAACGTGAAAAGATGCAGAACATATTCCTATGGTAAATAGCAGGATGCCAAGTATTATAGTGTTGGGAGCTAGTCCGATAAGACTTCCGCTTATACCGGTAATAACCGGTGCCAGTATTAATATCCAACGCCATGCTAACCGATGTGCTATTGCTCCGATAAAAATGCTTAGAAATGATGGTATTCTCTGAACAAGAGTCAGTATGCTTGCTCCTGATAAAGTAATGCCATATTTTGCAATTAGTAATGGCAATAAAGGAGCTAAGAATGATGAGTATACATCATGCAGCAAATGTGCTGATGATATTGTAGCAACCTTTGAATTACTGAACTTACTGTTTTTCAAAAGAATATTGTTTTATAATCCCAGAAGTACTTCAACAGGATCCTTTGAGCCGAATAACATTTTTTCAGGATTTTCAAGCATTTCTTTTACCTTTACAAGAAAACCTACAGATTCTCTGCCATCAATTATCCTATGATCATAGCTCATTGCAATGTACATCATTGGGTGTATCTCAACTTTGCCATTTACGGCAATGGGTCTTTCAACAATATTGTGCATACCAAGTATTGCACTTTGTGGTGGATTAATAATAGGTGTTGACATCATAGATCCGAATACGCCTCCGTTGGTGATGGTAAAAGTACCACCTTCCATCTCCTGTAAGGTGAGTTTGTTTTCACGTGCTTTTATAGCAAGTCGTTTGATTTCCTGTTCAATCTGAGCAAGCGTCATACTCTCTGCATTTCGTAGCACCGGAACAACCAAACCTTTAGGTGCACTGATAGCTATGCTGATATCAGCGTAGTCAAAACTGATAACTTCATCACCATTTATCTGTGAATTAACATGCGGATAGTGAACAAGAGCTTCTGTAACAGCCTTTGTGAAAAATGACATAAAGCCAAGATTAATATCGTGCTGTTTTATAAACTGCTCTTTGTATTTCTTTCTTATTGACATAATTGGGGTCATATTAACTTCATTAAATGTAGTTAACATGGCAGTCTCGTTTTTAACAGAAACGAGTCGTTGCGACAGCTTTTTCCTAAGCATAGACATTTTTTTAGTCTCGCTGTTACGTGTTACTTCACGTTTGACCGGGATTTCTGTTGAGAGTGATGTGGCTGATGGTTTGCTTTCAGCTACTTCTTTAATATCGCCTTTGTTAAATCTGTGGTGTTTGATAAATTCAACAATATCATTTTCAGTAAGGTTCTTTTCCGACATTAGTTTTCGTGCCAGGGGAGATATATTCAATTGTTTTTCCTCCCTGGAAGACTCCTGTTTATCAGGTTCTGCAATTTCTTTAGTAGCAGGCGCATCAGTTTTGCTTTCTGTTTTCTCTACTTTTGTTTCTTCTTTGGGAGATGACTTGTCGGATGTGCCACCGGCAGGAGCTTCAGCGCTGGTGTCAATCTCGGCAATAACCGAATTAACTTCAACAGTTTCTCCTTCTTCAACCAAGATATTTATAGTTCCTGATGCACCAGCTGCAATGCTAAGCGTAGCCTTATCGGAGTCAATCTCTGCCACATCATCATTTTCTTCAACATAATCGCCATTTGCAATAAGCCATCCTGCTATTTGAACTTCTGTTATTGATTCTCCCGGACTGGGTACCTTTAATTCGTATTTCATTTTCTGGATAATTTATGCCTTACTGTTATAATATATTTAACGCAATGGTTTAACACCACTATGGAACTTGCTGTCCATTTCTTTAATGTTAAGTTCTTTCAACTCTTTTTCAAACGATCTCCATTTGTTACCAATACAAACCATCTTACATTCTTTGTCAATGAACGGACAGTCGCACTGGTCAAATACCTTGTCAACAATTTTTTGTTGCTGGATAGCATGAAACTTATTGGAGCCTGTTGCTGGACTCCCACTTGCCGGACGAGAGATTACCTTTATATCAATCTGCGATGAGAGAATATTTGATACAAATTCCCATGCACCCATGTTTGCCGGTTCTTCCTGTGCCCATATGAATTTCGATGCATTAGGGTAATTGTTCAGAACATTTAGCAGCTGTTTAAGTGGGAAAGGGTAAAGCTGCTCAATTCTGACAATGGCAGTATTATTGTTTTCCAGCTTCTTTCTTTCACTGATAAGGTCGTAGTACAGCTTTCCTGAGCAAAGAGTAACTTTTGTTACATACTCCTTATTAATATAGGAGTCATCAATCACTTCCTTAAAGCCCCCATTAGTAAATTCATTAGTTGAAGAAACACATTCGCTGTGACGCAAAAGGCTTTTCGGAGTGAAAACAATTAAGGGTTTTCTGAATTCTCTGTAAAGCTGACGTCTTAACAGATGAAAGAAGCTTGCAGGTGTTGAGCAATTGGCAACCTGCATATTATTGTCAGCAGACAGCAGCAGATATCTCTCAATTCTGGCACTGCTATGTTCAGGCCCCTGACCTTCAAAGCCATGAGGAAGAAGAACAACCAGATCGTTCATAACATTCCATTTATCTTCTGCACTACTAATAAACTGATCAAAAATTACCTGTGCTGTATTAGCGAAGTCACCAAATTGAGCTTCCCAGATAGTAAGTGCATTTGGTGATGTTAATGAATAACCATACTCAAAGCCAAGAATACCGTATTCAGATAAGCTGGAGTTGTAGATTTCAAATGCTGCCTGCTCATTATTAATATGCTGAAGTGGGATATACTTTTCTTCAGAATCTTCAATACTCATAACAGCATGCCTGTGTGAGAAAGTGCCCCTTTCAACATCCTGACCACTAATTCTTACGCTTATGTTTTCATTAACAAGACTAGCATATGCCATAAGTTCACCCATGGCCCAGTCAAAATGTCCATCACCTTCGAGCATCTTTTTCCTTTGTTCCTGTAATCTTATGGTTTTTCTGAAAAAGTTCTTACCCTTAGGAAGGTATGAAAGTTGATTGACAATGGTAGTAAGATCATCTTTGCTGATAGAAGTGTCAGGACTAAGATCAAAATCGGCAGGTACCGCTTTACGTATATCTTTCCATGTTTCACCTAAAAAGCTGTCGATTGTAGTCTTTGTCTTTTCTTTGGCTACTGAATAGCTTTCTTCTAATTTATTGAAGAAATTGTCTTCGGCGGCCTTGCATTCCTCCTTACTTACAATATTCTCTGATTCCAGTTTTTCTTTATAAATATCATATGGATTAGGGTGTTTTGCAATAGCTTTGTAAAGAACCGGCTGAGTAAACCTGGGCTCATCACCTTCATTATGTCCGTATTTTCTGTAACACAGGATATCAATAAAAACATCTTTCTTGAAAATATTTCTGAACTCCATGGCAGTCTGAATGCTAAACACCAGTGCTTCAGGATCATCACCATTTACATGAAATACAGGAGAAAGAGTTGTTTTTGCCACATCAGTGCAATAAGTGCTTGACCGTGCATCCAGGTAATCAGTAGTGAAACCTATCTGGTTATTAATAACAAGGTGTATAGTGCCGCCCGTAGTATAGCCTTTAAGCTCCTGCATCTGTATAACTTCATAAACAACACCCTGTCCAGCAATTGATGCATCGCCGTGAAGGAGTATAGGGGCAATTTTTGACTGATCACTGTTATATACATGATCAATTTTTGCTCTTGTGATGCCTTCCACAACAGGATCAACAGCTTCCAGATGTGATGGGTTAGGAGCGAGGGTGAATTTAATATCTTTACCCTGACTTGTTTTCCTGTTAACAGAATATCCCAGATGATATTTCACATCACCCAGTAACCCCTCATCAGCATACTCCACACCTTCAAATTCGGAAAGCACATCCTTATATGGTTTGCGCAGGATATTTACCAGAACATTAAGACGACCGCGGTGAGGCATACCAATGATAAACTCCTTAATGCCCAGCTCGCTACCTTTCTCCATAATAGCATCCATTGCTGGTATAAGAGCTTCCGCACCTTCGAGAGAAAAACGTTTCTGTCCAGGGAATTTCTTCTGCAAGAATGACTCAAACAGAACAGAACGTCTTAGCTTCTCAAGTATGTACTTTTTCTCATCAGTATTGTATTGAGGAGTGTTTTTTGTAGTTTCAAAGCGATCCTGCAACCAGTTAACAATCTTTAAATCTCTGATGAAGAGGTATTCAACGCCAATTGAGCGACAGTAAGTCTGTTGCATAAAAGCAATGATATCCTTAAGTTTAGCTTTACCCAGTCCAATATTACTGCCTGCATTGAATTCCTTATCTAAGTCAGCATCAGAAAGTCCATAATTAGTAATGTCAAGAGTAGGAGTGTATGTTCTGCGTTTTCTTACAGGATTGGTATCTGTAAACAGATGTCCGCGTCTGCGATAATCATTAATAAGGTTAATGACTTTGAATTCATCATCACTTCCGCTTCCCGGCATATCAGATTTGTAATTTGAGATAGCAAAGTCCATTCCCTTGAAAAAGTCGCGCCATCCGGGATCAACGTTATCCGGATTTTCTCTGAATTTTTTATAGATATCCTCTATTGCTGAGGGGTCAGAGTTGTTTAGAAAATTATAGCTGTCCATTGTTCACAAAGTTATCGACTATAAAATTAGTGCATATGGCCTTTGCTGTTACTACTAATGATGACTTACTTTTATAATTTAGAATGATTCAAAATAAGATTTCATGCCAAAAAAAACCCGACGCCACAAAGGTTGTCGGGCTTTATCTTTATAAAACTGATTATTCTGGGTGAATTGCTTCCACCGGACAAACATCAGCGCAAGCACCACAATCGGTACATAAATCCGGGTCAATTACATAAATATCTCCTTCAGAAATTGCTTCTACCGGACATTCATCGATACAAGTACCACAAGCAGTACAATCATCATTAATTTTGTAAGCCATAATGCAATAATTTTAAGTAATTATTTTGCAAATATACGGTTTTGTTCATTTATACAATGAAAAAATAGAATTTTTAAATAGCATTTATAATTATAATTTAACAAACGATTGCACCGACAATTGATAAAATCTGACAGTTATTTTATAATGATTGTTAACATTTAGAATCTTTTCTAAATATGAATTGTGGGTTATTAGCATTTCTGTCTAACTGCAAGATGTTGTAAGGTGCAGTAAATCAGTAATGAGCAGTAGTTATTTAGTGGCTGTACAAATTAGAATTAATTGTAAAAAAAATGACAGAGTTGTGGGTTTAAGTATATAAATAACTTTAATTTTGTCAGATATAATAAACATAATGATCACAAAAAATATAATGATCACATGACATCAAAGAAAAATAAAGTTGTTGAGTTGGAACATGCTGTAATTCGTTTTGCCGGAGACTCTGGTGACGGCATGCAGCTTACGGGAAGTCTTTTCTCTGATTCGACTGCATTTGCCGGAAATGATTTTGCTACATTCCCGGATTACCCTGCTGAGATCAGGGCTCCGCAAGGAACAGTTGCAGGCGTATCAGGGTTTCAGATTCATTTTGGACGTACAGACATTTACACATCAGGTGATTTAGCTGATGTGCTTATTGCAATGAATCCGGCTTCTCTAAAGGCTAATAAAAGATGGATTACAAAAGATGCTATAATAATAGTCGACACTGATGCTTTCATTGAGAAAAATATAGTTAAAGCAGGTTATAAGGAAAATCCTCTTGAAGATGATTCACTTAAGGGCCATATTATTATTAAGGCACCTTTAACAACTCTTACAAAAGAGTCAGTTAAGGAGTTAAACCTTGATAACAAGACTGCCCAAAAGTCGAAAAACATGTTTGCTCTTGGTATTGTATTCTATATGTTTAACAGAGATTACACACAAGCATTTTCGTTTTTCGAAACAAAGTTCAAGAAGAATCCGTTAATTGTTGAAGCTAATAAAAAAGTTCTTACAGCTGGGTTTAATTATGGTGATACTATAGAAGCATTTGCTAATACATATAAGGTATCACCTGCACCATTAGATAAAGGTCTCTATCGTAATGTAACAGGAAACCTTGCAACTGCCTGGGGATTTATTGCTGCCTCTGAGCGTTCTGGTCGTAATTTATTCCTTGGTTCATATCCAATTACACCTGCATCTGAGATATTACAGGAAATTTCACGTCATAAACAGTTTAGTGCTATTTCATTCCAGGCTGAAGATGAGATAGCAGGTATTGTTTCCACTATAGGTGCAAGTTTTGCCGGTGCTCTAGCGTTAACTACTACATCAGGTCCCGGATTGTCATTGAAAAGTGAAGCTATAGGTTTAGCTGTTATGACAGAATTACCTATTGTTATAGTTGATGTACAGCGTGGAGGCCCTTCTACAGGATTGCCTACCAAGTCTGAACAAAGTGACCTTATGCAGGCTCTTTATGGAAGAAACGGAGAGGCTCCTGTTATAATTCTGGCAGCTTCCAGTGCTGCTGATTGTTTTTATTCAGCATATGAAGCTTCTAAGCTTGCTCTTGAGCATATGACTCCTGTAATTCTATTAACAGATGGTTCAATTGCCAATGGTTCGGAAGTATTCAAAGTGCCTGAAGTGGCTGATTTACCAGAGATTGTGCCTCCTGTTGTTGAAGCCAATGATCCTGACTATATGCCATATGCCAGAGATGATGAAAAGCTTCGCAGAAGATGGGCATTACCAGGAACAGAAGGTCTGAGACATAGAATTGGTGGTCTTGAGAAAGAAAACATCACAGGTAATGTGAGTCATGACCCTTTAAATCACCAGTTAATGACAGACTTACGTGAAGAGAAAGTACAGCGTGTTGCTAACTTTATTCCTGAACAGGAAGTTGTTGGTGAAGAAGAAGGCGAGGTTCTTATTGTAAGCTGGGGTGGTACTCATGGCGTTATGTTAACAGCTATTGAAGAATTGCTGGCTGATAAAAAGTCAGTGGCTCTTGCACACTTTAAGCATATTATGCCACTACCAAAAAATACAAAAGAATTGTTCTCCAGATATAAGAAAATTCTTGTGTGTGAAATAAATATGGGACAATTTGTTAGTTACCTGAAAACGCAATTTACGGAATTTGATTATCATCAGTATAACAAAGTACAAGGATTGCCATTTATGGTACAGGAGATTGTTGATAAAGTAAAAGAACTGCTAAACGACTAAGCGATGAATAGTAAAATTGAAACAAAAGAAATAGAGCTCACTAAAAAGGATTTTGAAAGTGATCAGATGGTAAAATGGTGCCCCGGGTGTGGTGACCACGCTATTCTCCGTGCTTTGGAAAATGTTTTTCCTGAGCTGGGTGTACCAAAAGAAGATTTTGTGGTTGTTTCAGGTATTGGCTGTTCATCACGTTTCCCTTATTATATGAACACTTATGGTATTCATGGTATTCATGGACGTGCAGCTGCTTTGGCAACAGGTATTAAACTTACGAATCCTAAATTGAGTGTATGGATGATTTCAGGTGATGGTGACTCAATGGCTATTGGTGGTAATCACTTTATTCATATTGCACGCCGTAACCCTGATATCAATTATCTGATGTTTAATAATAAAATTTATGGGTTGACAAAAGGTCAGTACTCACCTACAACGCCGTTTGGTTCCAAAACAAAAACATCACCACAGGGAACATTTGAGCATCCGTTTAATCCTGGTGAACTTGTTATTGGTGCACAGGGTAAATTCTTTGCCAGGGTTACTGATACAAACCTGAAACTTATGTCAGAAGTTTTCAAAAAAGCTGCTGAATTTAAAGGGGCTTCTATTATAGAGATACTTGCAAACTGTGTTATCTTCCAGAATAAGGTGCATTCAATGATTACTAGCAAAGAAACTAAGGATGATAATCAGATAATACTTGAACATGGTAAACCAATGTTGTTTGGTAAAGACAATGAAAAAGGTATTATCCTTGAAGGTACTAATCTTAAAGTTGTTGAATTGGGTAAGGACGGTATTACTACCGATGATATCCTTATTCATGATGCATCAACTCCGGATACAGGTATACATATGATGCTTGCATCTATGGCACCACCTGAATTTCCTGCTGCAATAGGTGTTATTCGCGCAGTAAAGGCTGACAGACTTGAAGAAAAAGTATGGCAGTCTGTAGAAGATGAAAAGAAAGTGTCTCCTTATAAGTGTGTTGATGATCTCCTTAAAAGTGGAAACACCTGGACTATTGACTAATCCGTAAATAGTAATAACAACAAAGCTGTCTGTTTTTTTGCAGGCAGCTTTTTTTATAAGTATTTTTTTTATTTGATAATAAATACTACTTTTGACCGTTAAATCAGAAACGTAACATTTAACAAGTAGAAATATGAGAAAGGTCTCTATAGTGTTATCACTTTTTGCTGTATTACTTTATGGATGTAGTACAGATTTTGATATGTATGGTGAATATGAAGATATAACTATAGTTTATGCATTGGCAGATTTTGGGAGTGATACAACATGGGTGAGAATAACCAAAGCATATACGGGCCCTGGAAACGCAATGCTTATTGCTCAGAACCCTGACTCAAGTAATTATCCATATAAGCTTGATGTTACGTTGAATGGTAGGAAAAACGGTATTGATCTGGATCCCATAACGCTTGACACAATAGTAATTCATAATAAAGATTTGACTCAGATTTATATTGATGAAAATGGAGATACTACAATAATTAACCCTTTTTATGCTCCGGATCAGCTAATGTATTATGCTGTTGGTAATCTTGATCAGGAAGCAGATTATACGCTTAATATAAAAAAGAGAGACGGTGAGTTGAGTGCATCAACAGGCATAGTAAATAATTTTTATATTGTAAAACCAATGAATAGAATTGCGTTTTCAACCGTCACTGAGAGTCAGATTGAATGGATTTCAGCAGATAATGGAAAAAGATATGAGGTAACTCTGGTGTTTAATTATCAGGAGTATGTACCTAATTCTCCTGACTATACTGATACGCTAATGAAATCTGTGACCTGGAATCTTGGATATGTTGAGTCAAAAACAACTGATGGTGGAGAAGATATGGAAAAGTCATTTTCTGGTACAAATTTCTTTAATTTACTGCAATCTGAACTTGAACCAATTCCAAATGTTGAGCGTTGGGCTGTTGATGTTGATATGATATTAGCATGTGGTTCTCCCGTTCTTGCGACATACCTTGATATTAATACGGGGTCTGAAAGCCTTCTTGAAGAAGTCCCTGTATATTCTAATGTTGATGGAGGTACTGGTATTTTTGCCTCAAGACATACTATTGTTAAACCAATTGAACTATCTGTTACTACAGAACTTGATCTGGTGGAAGACTATGATCTTGGTTTTAAATTGAAATAGTAGATTAATGTACAGTTTCCACACCTGCACAATGTTCAGATTCGGCAGGTTAGAATTGTAGTAATAAAGCCCTTTTAATCCTTATCTGCCGTTTTGTCATTTATTCATATGATGTTGCTTTTGGCATAATCATTGACAATCCCATAACAGTTAGATAAAGTTGAAAATAAAAAATAATAATATTATGGGAAAAATAATTGGAATAGACTTAGGAACAACTAACTCATGTGTTGCTGTAATGGAAGGTAACGAACCGGTAGTTATTCCTAATAGTGAAGGTCGTCGTACAACACCTTCTATAGTCGCTTTTACTGAAAACGGAGAACGTAAGGTTGGTGATCCTGCAAAACGTCAGGCAATTACTAACCCAAAAAAAACTATAAACTCCATTAAACGTTTTATGGGTAACCGCTATAGTTCCATGTCAAAAGAGATTGAACGTGTACCTTATGATGTTGTAAAAGGAGAAAATGACACACCACGTGTTAAGATTGATGATAGAATGTATTCACCACAGGAAATCTCAGCAATGGTTCTTCAGAAAATGAAGAAAACTGCTGAAGATTACTTGGGACAATCAGTAACTGAAGCTGTTATTACAGTACCAGCTTATTTTGATGATAGCGAACGTCAGGCTACTAAAGAAGCTGGTGAGATTGCTGGATTAACCGTTAAAAGGATTATAAATGAACCTACAGCTGCTGCACTTGCATATGGACTTGATAAGAAAAAGGATGATGCAAAGGTTGCTGTTTTTGACCTTGGTGGTGGTACTTTTGATATCTCTATTCTTGAATTAGGCGATGGTGTTTTTGAAGTAAAATCAACTAACGGAAATACACACCTTGGTGGTGATGACTTTGATCAGGTTATTATTGACTGGCTTGCTTCTGAATTTCAGAATGATGAAGGCCTCAACCTTAAAAAGGATCCAATGGCATTGCAGCGGTTGAAAGAAGCTGCGGAAAAGGCAAAGATTGAACTTTCCAGTGCTACTGAAACAGAAATAAATCTGCCGTATATTATGCCAGTTGACGGAGTGCCTAAGCATCTTGTTAAAAAACTAACACGTGCTAAATTTGAAATGCTTGCCGATCAGCTTTTCGTGGATACAAAAAGGCCATGTACAGAAGCTCTTAAAGATGCAGGTCTTAACGCATCTGATATAGATGAGGTTATCCTAGTAGGAGGCTCAACTCGTATACCTAAGGTTCAGGAAATTGTAAAAGAACTTTTTGGAAAAGAACCTTCTAAAGGTGTTAATCCTGATGAAGTTGTAGCTCTTGGTGCTGCTATTCAGGGTGGTGTTCTCACGGGAGAAGTAAAAGATGTTCTTCTTCTTGATGTTACACCTCTTACTCTTGGTATTGAAACAATGGGCGGTGTTATGACAAAGCTTATTGAAGCTAATACAACTATTCCTACTAAGAAAGCAGAAACATTCTCAACGGCCACAGATAATCAGCCATCTGTTGAAATTCATATTCTTCAGGGTGAACGTCCTATGGCTAATCAGAATAAAAGTATTGGTAAATTCCACCTTGATGGAATTCCGCCTGCCCCACGTGGAGTGCCACAAATTGAAGTTACTTTTGATATTGACTCCAATGGTATTCTCAACGTAAGTGCTAAGGATAAGGCTACAGGTAAATCTCAGAGTATTCGTATAGAAGCTTCTTCTGGTCTTTCTGATGAAGAAATTCAAAAGATGAAAGCTGAAGCTGAAGCTAATGCAGATGCTGATAAAGCAGAACGTGAAAAAGTTGATAAGCTTAATTCTGCTGATGCGTTGATCTTCCAAACAGAGAAACAGCTAAAAGAGTATGGTGATAAAATACCTGCTGATAAGAAAGCTGAAATTGAAAGTGCTTTAGAGGAACTTAGAACTGCTCATAAATCACAGAATATTGATGGTATTGATACTGCCATGAATAAACTTAATAGCATTTGGCAATCAGCCAGTGAGTCTATGTATCAGGGAGCACAAGGACAACCTGGTGCAGGACAGCCTGGTGCTGATCAGCCGGGAAGCAATCCTGATCAGGGTAAAGGTGGTGATGATGAAGTAACTGATGTTGACTTTGAAGAAGTTGATGATAAATAAAACATCACTCCTATATAAATAATAAAGGGGATTCTGTTAGCAGAATCCCTTTTTTTTTACTTAAATTTAATATCATAATGTTGTTAGTTTCATTTTAACTTATTTACTTTGTATTAGTATAAATTATTGATAAAATATTAAATGTGAAATAGCCAGGAATGTCGAGTGCATGACTAAGCTTTAGTTTATATTGAAGTTAATGCAAACGATAGCGAAATGGTTTTAAAATTTAATTATGGCGTTTAATTAATATTTATTCAACATTAATCAATAAATATTAACAATTGTGTTGGAGTTAGAGTCGAAAATATTACTTTAGATGCTCTTTTTTATTATTGATGTTTAATTTAATTTTAATACTTATGAAAAAAGTTTCCTTATTAATTACCTTTAGTCTGGCTTTTGTGCTATTTGCAACAAATTCTGTTGTAGCACAAAATCTTATGCTGAATGGTGATCTTGAAACATGGTCGGATCCTAATACCCCATCAGATTGGGATAAAGCCGAAAATGTAACACAAAATAGTACCGTTGTGTATGCTGGAACTTATTCAGCAGAACAACAGGCTGGTACAAGTGACTTACAACAGAACGTTACAGGGATTGTTGGGGGTGATTCTTATACAATAACTTATCACTACCTTGATAATGATGCTAATGCAAGATCCAGAATATGGTCATACTGGACAAGCGGAGGATCCACTTTGAGTGAAAATGCCACTGAGTTAAGAGTCTCAACATATTCATCAGATGATCCTGCATGGCAGGAGTATACTGTTTCAATTGATGCACCCGCCAGTGCTGATGGTTTTAGGTTTGAAGTGCGTACATATAACGATAATGCTGGTGGAGGCATTGTTTATTATGATGATTTCTCAGTAATAGCAACAGGAACACCACCTCCTCCTTCAACAGTGGAGTTGTATTATGAACCTTTTGACACAGATTTAGGTGCAACAACTCAGTATGATGCTTTTGGTGCAGAAGAATGGTATTGGGATAGTTATGGTAGTCCTCCGGGATGTGCTGTGATGAGTGGTTATAGTGGTGGTCCTCAGGATAATGAAGATTGGCTGATAACAAATAGTTTTGATTGTTCAGGGTATATTAATGTTACTCTTTCATTTGATCACGCAAGAAATTACGCTGATAATACTGGTCTTTCTGTTCTTATTTCAACTGACTATGATGGATCAGGTGATCCTAATAGTTTTTCATGGACAGACCTTACAAGTTCATTCACCTTTCCTGCATCAGGTAGTTGGTCATTTATTGAAGCCGGTACTGTAGATATAAATGCATATGTCGGTTCTTCAACTTATGTGGCGTTTAAATATGAAAGCACTACATCAGCTGATGCCCCTCAATGGGAAGTTGATAATATAACAGTAGAAGCTGAATTAGATCCTTCTAATATTCCACATATTGCAGGTTCATTCCAAGGATGGGATCCTTCTGATCCTGACTATGCTATGGCATTAAATGCAAATGGACTATATGAACTAACAAAATCTCTTGGTGCCGGTACCTGGGAATACAAAGCAGTTGAAGGTGATAACTGGTCTGCACCAAATTATCCTGGTGTCAATCAGGTTTTTACACTTGCTGCTACAGAAGATGTGACATGGAAAGTAAATACTGATGCTGAATTAGTAACTCATACTATTCCTGTTGTTGCAGGTGACTTTTTATCTGCTATTGGTGGTACTAATTGGGAACCTACTGAGTTGATGGGTGAGATGAGTGACCCTGAAGGTGACGATGTTTATACTTTGGAACTTGTAATTCCTGCTGGTAACTATGAAGCAAAAGTAACCCTTAATCATAACTGGGATCAAAGTACTGGTGGTAATGTGCTTTTCGAAGCTGATGGTGTAAATGCAACTATATTTACATATGATTTCCCAACTAATACAACAACTATTTCAGGTCCTCCACCTGATACAGCTGTTGTTACATTTCTTGTAAAAGATACTGTTAATATGATGTATGATGGCTTCTATTTGAAAGGAAGTTGGGATGCAAACGGACAGTATGACCCTTCTTGGGGCAACGGAATGGATCATGGTCAATTTTATGATGATGGTACAAACGGCGATGCTATTGCTGGTGATCATATATGGACATGTCTACAGAATCTTGTTGTTGATGAAGGATCTAATACATGGGAATGGGGAGTTAATGATAGCGAAAACTTCTGGATTACTGGTAACTGGCAGTTTACCCTTCCTGATGATAGTCCACAGACTTTAGTATGGGTTGTTCCTGATGTTGTTGATTTGGTAATCAATGAAATTATGTACAATTCAATTGGAGCTGATGAAGAATGGATTGAGCTTTATAACAATACAGATACAGAAATTAATCTGGAAGGATTCCGAATCTGTGACAATGATGAGTCACATACAAATATTGTAATTCCAGCAGGTTATTCAATTCCAGCTGATGGTTTCTTTACTGTTTCTATCTCAACAGATGGTGCTTTCCCATTTACACCAGATTATGATGGTACTGGGAACTTTGGTCTGAATAATGGAGGTGATGCCGTAAGGATCTGGAATGCTGATAATATTCTTAATGATATCGTTGATTATTCTGATAGCAGCCCATGGCCAACAGAACCTGATGGAGATGGTCCTTCATTATCATTAATTTCTCCTGATCTGGATAATTCACTTGCAGAAAGTTGGAAAGCAAGTAACCAGGAAGGTGGCACACCAGGTGCATGGAACTTCCCAATTGTTGTTACTGCACCGAATGGTGGTGAAGTAATAGAAACAGGTTCAGTATTTGATATTACTTGGACAACTGACCAGTATTCTGGTGATATCAGAATTGAATTAGTTCAGGAAGATCAGGATCCTCAGTTAATTGTATCAAATTTGCCATCTGATAATGGTACTTTTGCATGGACTGTTCTTGAAGGGACTACTCCTGCTAGCGATTATAGAATTCGTATTACTGATATGAGTGATGATGATATTTTTGATGAAAGTGATAATGTATTCTCTATTACTCAAGGAATAATCTCTTATGATATTGTTATAACTGAAATTATGTATAACCCACCTGAAACAGATACAGATTCACTTGAGTTCCTGGAACTTTATAATAATGGTGCTGAAACTGTTAATCTTGAAGGATTTACATTTACTGATGGTATTGAATATACTTTCCCTAATGTTGATATGGCACCTGAAGAATACATTCTTGTAGCTGTTAATTCTGATGCTATGTTTAGCACTTTTGGCGTTACTGCGTACCAATGGACAGGTGGTGCACTTAGTAATGGTGGTGAAAAAATTCAGCTTAATGACAATGGCGGAAATGTTGTTGATTCATTAACATATAGCGATGACTTACCTTGGGATACTCTTTGTGATGGTTATGGACCTTCACTAACACTTTGTAATCCTGATGTAGATAACTCAGTTGCTGAAAACTGGACACACTCAGAACACATCGCTGCATTTAATGCTTCTGGTGATACTATATTTGCAACACCTGGAACAAGTTGTATGGTAAGCCTTTTAGCTGACTTTGTTGGTGAGCCAACTACTGTTCAGGCTGGTGAAAGCGTAATGTTTACAGATAACTCAATTGGTGATATTATTGAATGGAATTGGACTTTCGAAGGTGGAGATCCTGCTACTTATTCAGGACAGAATCCTCCGGAAATCTTCTATAATGAAGTAGGTACTTACGATGTTTCTCTTGAAGTTACTGATGGTACAAATATTGACGAACTTGTTTATCTTGATTATATCGAAGTTGTTGACTTCCCGGCACCTACAAATCTGCAGGCTGAAGTTGGATCACTTGATGATGTTCAGTTAACATGGACTGCACCAGGTCCTTCTGATTTTACTGATGACTTTGAATCATATGAAGATTTTTCTATTGATTTTACTCCATGGGTAAATCTGGATGTGGATGGAAGTACTACTTATGGGATGACTGATATTACATGGCTCCACGCTTATGAAGCACAGTCGTTTATTATTTTTAATCCTTCGCAAACAACTCCTGCAGTTGAAGATATTGTACCTCATTCAGGTGATAAGCTTGCTGCTTGTTTTGCTGCTACTTCACCTCCGAATAATGACTGGATGATCACTCCTATGATTAATATTCAGAGTGGATTTAATGCTTCATTCTTTGCTAAATCATATACTGATACTTATGGTCTGGAAAGATTTAGAGTAGGTGTTTCTACAACTGGACTCAATCCTGAAGATTTTACAATTATTAGCGATGGTGATTATGTTGAAGCTCCTGTAGATGACTGGACAGAGTTCTCATTTAGTCTTGAAGATTACGTAGGACAGAGTGTTTATGTTGGTATACAATGTGTATCAAATGATGCTTTCATTCTGCTTGTTGATGACTTTAGTGTTGCTGCTTCGAAAGCAACAGCCTCTTACAACTCTAATACTGCTGTTGTAGGTCGTGCAGATAGAAACGTTAGCTACACAGCTGTTCCTAATCCAATAACTGTTGCACAACAGATTCAAAGTGTAAGAACTGAAGATCCTCTTGGATATAATGTTTATCGCGATGAGGTTATGATTAATACAACAATTGTTGAAGAAACTCAGTATAATGATCATCATCCTGAAATTGGAACTCATGATTATTATGTAACTGCTGTTTATGATGGTGGTGAGTCTGCTCCTTCTAATACTGTTACTGTTGTTATTACTGACATTAACGAAAATGAAGCTGGTGTTGTTGATATTTATCCAAACCCTGCCAGTGATATGTTGACTGTTCAGATAACAGATGGTCTGGACATTGATATCGCTGTTATGGACCTAACTGGTAAAATTGTATACACTGATAATATTAAGGAATCAACACAATTTGACGTTTCTTCATATAATTCAGGTGTTTACTTTGTTAGAATACTTGATAAAACAACTGGTAATGTTTCTGCTCATAAGCTTATTATCAGATAATTTATATTAATAATATTTTTATTACGAACCAGATGTCCGGTTTCCCGGATGTCTGGTTTGTTGTCTCAACTAATTAAAAATGTATAGAATGAAAAAATTTACAATTATCTCATTGTTTGCTGCATTATTGATGACTTTCTCATTAAATGCACAAAACATGGTAACTAATGGTGACCTTGAGTCATGGACCGGAGAGGACCCTGATAACTGGTCTCATGTTGAAAATATTACTCAGGATGCTACCATTGTTTATGAAGGAACATATAGTGCCCGTCATGAATCTGCTTCTGGTACAAAGGATTTTGGACATGAAACAATAACAGGTATTGTTGCAGGTGGTACTTATGTTTTGAGTTATTATTATTATGATAATGATGTGAATGCTAAAACTCGTATCTGGTCCAAATGGCAGGATGCTAGCGGAACACAAATCGGTGATGCTATTGAATCAGATTATTCTACTGATAATGCAGATTGGCAACATTATAATGAATCTTTAATTGCACCAGTTGGCGCAACACAGTTCTACCTTGAAGTACGTGTGTATAAAGAAGCTGCTGAAGGTGGTTTTGTTTATTATGATGCATTTAGTCTTGAAAGTGACCAGACTGTTTATCCTGAACCTTCAAATTACCCAACTGATTTCGCTTCTGTTGTTAGTGGTTTAGCAATAGATTTATCATGGGTTGATGCTACAGGTAGTCAGCTTCCTTCTGGTTATGTTATCCTTGGAGTGGATGGTACACAATCAATAGAAGCGCCTGTTGATGGTGTTCCTGTTGAAGATGACCTTGACTGGACAGATGGTACTGCTGCAGTGAATGTTTCTTATGGACAGATGTCTTATACCTTTAATGAGTTAGCTTCCAGTACAGATTATACTTTTGCTATCTACCCTTATACAAATACTGGTTCAGATATTGACTTTAAAACTGATGGGACTGCGCCTACAGCTACTGGTCAGACTTCAAATGTTTCTCAGCTTTTAAGTGAAACCTTTGATAGTGACCTTGGTGTTTGGACACAGTATAGTGTAACTGGTGAACAGATTTGGGAGTGGGATAGTTATGGAAATCCTCCGGGATGTGCTAAAATGAATGGTTATTCTGGTGGACCTGTTGTAAATGAGGACTGGCTTATTTCTCCTGCAATGGATATGACAAACATGACCAATATTACATTCTCATTCGATCATGCACGTAACTATGCTACTAATGATAATCTGTTTGTAATGATTTCAACAGATTACTCAGGATCAGGTGACCCAACTGCTGCTGACTGGTCAGATATTACAGCAGGCTTTATTTTCCCTGAAACTGGTACCTGGGACTTTAATTCTTCAGGTAGTGCTGATATTACAGAGTATGCAGCAGGACAGGTTTACCTGGCTTTTGTATATAATAGTAGTGTTGATGATGCTGCAACATGGGAAGTTGATAATACTATCGTTCTTGGTGTTTTGGGTACTGGTATCTCAAATAATACTATAAATGAATTGACAGTATACCCTAATCCTGCAGCTGATTACTTTAATGTGACTCTTGAGAATGATGCTGAAATTTCAGTTTATTCATTAACTGGTCAGAAAGTTATTGAAGTATCTGGTGTTTCCGGAAATAATCAGGTGAGTGTAAATGATTTGCAATCTGGTGTTTATTTTGTTTCTGTTATAGCAAATGGACAAAAATATATGTCTAAACTTACTGTTAGATAGCAGAAATTAATAATATAAGTCTCTCAAAAACCCGGCTGTAATTTTATTGCCGGGTTTTTGTTTTAAATGGTGTGATTGTTGCTGTAGTAAATCTGTTTTTTGTAATTTTATACAAAATATTGCGTTAAGTGTAAAACAAAGAAAATGCATCGTATACTACTCCTTATAATATATGTTTTACTTGTCACTCAGATGAACTCCCAATCATTGCAAGCTGTGAGGCTTGAGGTGAATTCTGATATTGATGCAGAGCAGTTTCATGTTAGCACTATGGGTGAGAGAGGAATGATGATATTTTATGAAAGCAGAGAGTTGAACCGTGAAACATCAAAACGAAAGTGGTATTTTGGGTTGTTTGATTCAGGATTAAAACAGAAATGGTTGAAATATGTTGATCTTTCAGATAAGATTGAATACATAGATGGTATTCTGAAGGGTAATACCTTCTATTTCCTTTTTAAGAATATTAATAGTGAAAAATCTGATTATGGATTCTATGAAATTTTGAAATACAATGTCTTTACAGAGAAATTTTATGTGATTTCAGGATCTGTCCCATTAAAAGCAGATGTTGCCGGATTTGACATAATTGGACAGACAGCATGCATAGCACTAAATCTTAAAAAGAATGCCTGTGATTTAGTTTTTGTTAACCTTGAAAGTGGAGATGTTAACCCAGTTAATGTAAATAAAAATGTGCCTGGTTTAATTCAATCTGTTTATGCCTCTGTTAATACTTTTGTTATTGCAGTTAAGCAAAGTCGGGATAACAGATATATCCAGCAATACTTTCAAAGTTACTCAGTGGATGGGAAAATGAGATGGGAAATGAAGACTGAAGATAATGATGCATTAAATTATTTCCGGGATTTTTCTTTTTATAATAATGATAGAAATGAGTTACTTGTTTTTGGAACTTATGGGATTGTGACTGGTCGCAATCTTTCTTTTAAAGATATTGATGATGAAAATGGCGACGATCAAAGTGAAGGTGTGTATTTCCTGAAGATTGATAAAGGGAAACAGAAAGCTTTGAAATATTATGATTTCTTTAAGTTTAAGAGTATTTCTGGTGCATTTAAACCGTCTGATTTGAAAAAACGAAAGGTTTCTGATACAACAAATAGGAAAAACAGGGAAGTTATGTCTGCTTCATTTAATGTTACTGATCCTTTGCTTGAAAAAATCGATACTGATAAATTCTTATTTTCTGTTGAGGCTTTCAGACCATACTATAAAACAGAAACACGTATGGATTATGATTTCTATGGTCGAGCATACCCGTATACTTATAATGTATTCAGTGGATATGACTTTTTTGATGTTGTAGTAGTTGCGTTTGATGACTCTGGTAATATGCTGTGGAATAATGATTTTTCAATTGAGGACATACTTACCTATTCTAGAAAGAGAAATTCTATTGTGTTTGCTAGTGATAATTATGTAACAATGGCTTATGTTAATAATGGTGCTATTTTTTCCCAGATTGTTGATGCTAATCATGATATCGACAGGTCTAAAACAATTATAAGTACTGATTATCCAAGGGATTTTATAATTGAAGACAATTTTAACAGAATTGTACCTTGGTATGGAGACTATTATCTTATTTATGGTTATCAGAAGATACGTAACAGATCTTTGGATAATAAGCCCACAAGGAATGTGTTTTACATTAATAAGATTGCCTATAAGTAGATGTGAATAACAATTAAAGTAAGCAGAGTGAAAAAGATATTATTAATAATAAGGTATATTAAGTACTATTTTCTTTCGAGAAACAGATACAGAATACATTCACCATTTGTCTATGACTTTATCAATAATGTTTTGCGCGACAAAAAAAAATATGATGATTACAATTCTCTTTGGGAGTTCAGAAATTCTCAGGCTTCGCGAAGTGACGTAATTGAAACAGTAGATTTTGGTAGCGGTGCTGGTAAATCAGTTTATAAAACTAAACATCTTAACTATGGTAAACTAGCTGCAAAAAGAAGTCATAGTAAAAAAGAACTGGAGCTTCTTTACAGACTAGTACATTTTTACCATCCTTTAGTAATACTGGAACTGGGAACATCAGCAGCTATTAGTACAGCATATCTTTCAAAGGCTTCTCCTGATTCCAGACTAATAACTGTGGAGGGATGTGCCGCTCTTGTTGCTGAAGCTGAAACTTCTCTTAAAAAATACGGCATAGATAATACTGAGATGCACACAGGGAACTTTGATAATATCTTACAAGGAATACTTGATAAAGAAAGTAAGCTTAATTTGGTGTTTTTTGATGGTAATCATCGTAAAGAACCTACTATCAGGTATTTTAACCAATGTGTTGAATTGTCAGATGAAAATACTATTTTTGTTTTTGATGATATTCACTGGTCGAAAGGCATGGAAGTGGCCTGGGAAACTATTAAGAATGATAGCCGGGTGAGTGTTACTATTGATATATTTTGGTTTGGAATTTGCTTTTTCAGAAAAGGCATAGAGAAACAAGATTTTATTATTCGTTATTGAAAAACTAGTCAGGAATGCAAAAGAATGTAATAGAGTTTAAAAATATCTCCAGATTTTTCCAGGTTGGAACTGAAACGGTTAAGGCTTTGCGTGAGGTTAGCCTTTCAATCGGAGAAAATGAGTTTGTTGCTATTATGGGACCATCTGGTTCAGGTAAATCAACTATGATGAATATCCTTGGATGTCTTGACACTCCTACTGATGGTAGTTATTTTTTGAATGGACAGGATGTTAGCAAAATGACTGACAATGAGCTGGCTGATGTGAGGAACAGAGAGATTGGATTTATTTTCCAGACTTTTAATTTACTTCAAAGGTCAACAGCTCTTGATAATGTAACTCTACCTCTTGTTTATGCTGGTGTTAGTAAAAGCGAGAGAATTGAAAAGGCGAAAAAAGCTCTGAAAAGTGTGCAGTTATCTGATAGAATGAATCACCGACCTAATGAGCTTTCTGGTGGTCAGCGTCAAAGAGTAGCAGTAGCAAGGGCTCTTATTAATGAGCCTTCTATTGTGCTTGCTGATGAGCCTACTGGTAACCTTGATTCTAAAACTTCTGTGGAAATAATGGGACTGCTGGAGAAGATTCATAAGTTAGGAAATACTATTATTGTTGTGACTCATGAAGAGGATATAGCAGAACATGCTCATCGCATTATTAGAATGCTTGACGGCAGAATCGCTTCTGATGAGAAAAATGAGAATATCGTTACTGTTGGTGATTATAATACAGTAAGTTAATTAATTCTAATGAAAGTATATACTAAAACCGGAGATAAAGGATCAACTGCACTTATAGGAGGGAGTAGAGTGAAAAAATATGACCTACGCATTGAGTGTTATGGTACTGTTGATGAGATTTCTGCATGGATTGGTTTGATACGTGATCAGGAAGCTGCTGGTGCTTATAAAGATGAACTGGTTGAAATACAGGATAGACTGTTTACTATTGCTTCATTATTGGCATGCGATTCTAATGTTGATATTAATGATCTGCCTCAGGTGATTGATAGTGATGTCGTTTTTTTGGAAAAATTAATTGATAATTACACAGATATTATCCCGCAATTAAAATCTTTTTTGCTTTCTGGAGGACATACTACTATATCATATTGTCATATAGCAAGAACAATTTGCAGAAGGGCTGAAAGAAGAGTAATCGAACTCGCGGAAAAGCAATCTTTACCACCAATAATTGTTACATATCTTAACAGACTGTCTGATTATCTGTTTGTCTTGTCAAGGAAAATATCATTTGATCTTAATATCGCTGAAACGCTTTGGAAACCAAGGCTGTAGGTGATCGTAAGTTTTTCTGTATTTGTTTGGATTAGTCTAAAAAAAAATTATTTTTGCAAAAAAAATTAAGAACATGTATTGGACATTAGAACTTGCATCAAAATTGGAGGATGCTCCATGGCCTGCTACCAAGGACGAGTTAATTGAATGGGCAATACGTACCGGTACCGCCCCTGAGGTAATTGAGAACCTGAAAGAGATTGAAGATGAAGGCGAAGTATACGATCGTATTGAGGATTTATGGCCGGATTATCCTACTAAGGAAGACTTCTTCTTTAATGAAGATGAGTATTAAATAAAGACTTTACCAGATAAAAAGACAGGCTGTATATTATGGATATGCAGCCTGTTTCTTTTTTAACTTTTTATTGATCTTAAGAATTATTTCTTTTTACATCTAAACAGTGTGTGACTAACTCCTACATCTTCGATAATTTCTTCAATCATGAAACCTGTTTTGTTTAATAAGGCTTTCATGTCATCTGAGTGATACATCTGGCTGTTTCCGTTTGCTATTGCTGTAAAGTACAGAGAGGTTGCATGCAGACTGTATGTCGAAGCTTCAAACTCCTGCATATCCCAATAGGTTTCAAGTATAAATAACTCGCCATTTTCATCAAGCGCGTTATATGATCTTTCAAGTAGACCTGTTATTTCTTCCTGAGAGAAGCAGTCGAGAAACTGGCTCATCCATATTGCATTGTACCCTTTAGGAAATGGGAT
This sequence comes from Bacteroidales bacterium, assembly GCA_963676635.1. Taxonomy (GTDB): domain Bacteria; phylum Bacteroidota; class Bacteroidia; order Bacteroidales; family F082. Next base: position 1,171,534 of record OY781105.1, on the reverse strand, counting down.
TGAATTGTCCAACAGGTTTAATGCATGTGTTGAAATTCTCTTTTCCAGATTACTAGCGGTAATGTTCTTGTTAGCATCTGCAATCTGTCCTGGAAGGTCCAGTATTGTCATGTGTACATCAGGGTTGTTTTCTACACAGAATATTGAAAATTTGCCTGTGTTACCTCCAACATCAAGAATATTTGCCGGATTATTTTTGAATATATGTTGTAGTACCTCCGGAAATGCATAATCAGAATAATAATGATCGAATGCAAACCAGCTTTTACGTACATATTCAGGTAGTTCTGCAAGTGCTTCATAAACTGTGCTCCAGTTACCCATTGTCTTTAATCCTTCTGGTTTTCCGTTCTTAATGGAGTCTTCGAGGAATAATATGCCTTCGTAATTGACATCTTGTGTGAAATCCATATTAACACGGGTAAGCTCATCACTCAGTATGAAGTATCCTGTTTTTGTTATGTAGAATCTATTATCTTTTACCATTACCATTTCAAGACTTATTCCGGCTTCCAGTAATACTTTTACGCCATAAATACTTAGCCCTAGTTTTTCAGCTACTTCTTCAATAGTGGCTCCTTTGCGCTTTGTTTTTAGCAAATATTCGAGAATACCAAGGTTGCGCATTGCTCTGGCTGCCTGAAACATAATGGGTGCAAATGCTATCTTTTGGGCATCAAACTTGGCTTTCAATGCCGATTTACTATCTGTTCCGTAATCCTTCATAAACTCTTTGTTTATTCTGTTAATGTTGGTTATTAAATATCCCAAAAGTAGTAATAATTGAACCACTGTTCGGGATGTTTCTTTAACATTTTCTCAAGTTCTGTAATATAATCTGTTATTATTTCTTTTATTGTATTTTCTCTGATTGCCGGTTTCCCGGAGTTTGGATATAGTTTGGGTAGAGTTGCGTACAGGTGATAATGCTTGTTAGTTTCTTTTATTGATGAAACAAAGGAAATTGGCTTGCCATATTTCATTGCAATATAGAATGGTCCGGTTGGGAATTTTGCAGGATATCCCATAAAATCACATTCAATGGTTTTTGATCCCGGAAGGAATCTGTCGCCATGAATGGCAATTATTTCGTTGTTTTGTAATGCTTCTTTTATCTTGAAAAGATGTGACATATCATCTTTTATGGGTATGATATTCATCTTTTTCTCTGTCATAGCATTATCCAGAAGGTTCTTGATTCGCCGATGTTCGTCATCAAGCATTACAATATGAACAGGGCACTCAATTCTTTTGAGGAGGTGTCCTGCTATTTCCCAGTTTCCAATATGTGCTCCGATAATCATGCCTCCTTTGCCTGCAGCCATATTATGCAGAAAATGTTCTCCTTCAAAATCAAATGTAAAATTGTTTTTAATGCCGGACATCATAACAACTTTATCGATAAGTACTTTGCCAAAAGTCAGGTTGTTTTTGTACAAATATCTGAAGGATTTTAGACGCTTAAATCTCTGAATTGTTCTAAAGTACTGTCGTATAGGTGCTGTGGCTTTTCTGGCAAATAAAACGTAATAGCCTGCTACAAAGTATAGCAGCCCGTACGCTGGTTTAATTCCAAAGTTCTGAAGTAAAAACAGGAAAATACGGTATCCCGTTAGTCCGCCTCTGGTTTTACCCTTCCAGGTGGACATTAGTTTTGTTTGTGATCCTCAATGAAATTGTAAAGATCATCAAGTGTGATTATCTTTGTCATAGCTTCACTAGTGACTTTAATGCCGAATTCTTTTTCAATAATAACAGCAATATCAACAAAGTCAAGACTTTCTATATCCAGATCATCCTTCATCATAGCATCAGGAACTAATTGTTCCTCTTCCAGTTCAAACTCTTCGATAAGAAAATTATCAACAATAGTCTTTATTTCTTCTTTATTCATTGAGGTTTTTGTTGTCAAATACAAGGTTGCAAAATTAAAAATTATTTTTAATAAGTTGAAATAAGTAGAGATTTTATAAATCTAATACGAACCAATATTGTTATAAATAACTTAATTTAAAGTTTTCTGACAACAAGTGTTGAGTTTGTGCCTCCAAAGCCAAATGAATTTGAAATAAAGGTATCAATCTTTTTCTCCGAGGTTTTGCTTATAATATTAAGAGGAGCTGAGAATTCATCAGGGTTTTCAAAATTCAAATTTGGTGCTATAAAGGAGTTTTGGGCCATTAACATAGAATATATAACTTCACTGGCACCGCCCATCCACATTTCATGGCCTGTCATTCCTTTTGTTGAACTTATAGGGATATTTGTTCCTTTGAAAACCAAATCAATTGCTTTAGCTTCATTTTGATCACCAACGGGTGTTGATGTTGCATGTGCGTTAAGGTAATCGACTTCAGATGGTTTTAAATTTGCATCCTTAAGTGCATTAACAAGCGATTTGACAGGTCCATCTACGTTAGGTACTGAAATATGTTCTCCGTTGGATGAAAATCCGTATCCCAGTATCTCACCAAGTATGGGTGCACCTCTTTTAACAGCAGATTCATAGTTTTCAAGGATAACAGTGGCAGCACCACCACTTGGTACAAGGCCATCACGATTGCGGTCGAAGGGTCTTGATGCTTTTTGTGGTGCGTCTTCACGTATTGAGAAAGCATTCAGAGCATCGAAGCTCCCCATGGAAAGGGCGTTGATCTCTTGTGCTCCACCACAAACAATAGTGTCCTGAAGTCCTTGTTTAATAAATAAGTATCCTAACCCGATGGCATGTGAGCCGCTGGCACATGCCCCGCTTACTGTAAGGTTTATCCCCTTAAGCTTTAAGATTACACTAAGGTTCATGGATACAGTTGAATTCATTGACTGGAATATAGACCCGGAACCAAGCAGCATTGTGTTTTTCTTTTCTCTTAAAGTGTCAGCGGCTTCAATAACTGGAGTCGCTGAACTGTCATTGCCAAAGAAAATACCTACTTCATTTTTGTTAAGAAAGTCTTTATCGATTCCTGCATTGGTGAGGGCTTCCATTGTGGATATGTATGCATATTCACCTTGTTCAGGGATGCCTATTCTTTCTCTCCTTGAAAGGATTCCTTTAAGAGACGGACGTTCTATCTTTCCCGTTAAAGCAGACCTGAATCCAAGGTCTTTTCGGCCTTGTTCAAATACTATCCCTGATGTTCCTTTATATAATGATTGTGTTACTTCTTCAAGATTAGACCCAATAGTGGAGTAAACTCCCATTCCTGTTATAACAACTCTGTTCATAGTTTAAGTATATAGTCCTCCGTTAATATTGATAACTTCGCCTGTTATGTATGCTGCATCGTCGCTGGCAAGGAAATTTACTAAAGCTGCTACTTCTTCAGCTTTCCCAAATCTGTTGACGGGAATCAGTTTCTTAAGTTGTTTTTCATCAAGACTTGTTGTCATTTCTGTTGTTACGTAACCCGGAGCTACTGCATTTACAGTTATTTTCTTGCGGCCTACTTCCTGCGCCAGAGACTTTGTAGCTCCAATAACACCGGCTTTGGCAGCTGCATAATTGGTTTGTCCCGGAAGTCCTTTTATACCTGATAGTGAAACGATATTAATAATACGTCCCCATTTGTTTAGTATCATGTCTTTAATAAGCGGTGCTGTAACATTATAAAAGCTATTCAGATTTGTGTTGATTACTTTCGTCCAATCGTTGTCTTCCATCCAAACAAGAAGTACATCGTTGGATATTCCGGCATTATTTACCAATGTTGATATTACTTTTTCAGGATTGGCATTCTTCCATAAATCAAGAGCTTCAACAACAGCTTTCTTGCTTGTTACGTCAAATTGCATTATTTCAGCAGACCCTCCATCAGATAAAATTTCATTGAGGATGTCATTTGCCTTTGCAGTATTTGAATTATAATGTATGATTACATGAAAACCTTCAGAGGCAAACTTTTTACATATTGCGCCTCCTATTCCGCCTGATCCTCCTGTTACCAATGCATTTTTTTTCATACTCAGATATTATACTAATTGTAAAGATATAAAAACTTGGCTACTAATTAATAATTTCAGGACTTGCCTTTTTCAAGAAACCTTTGATTTTTTTAATCTCTTGATATTTAGGCGTGTCATCAATGAATACGGGTACTATTTTTCTCATGCGATCATAAATTTCGCGCGTCTTACTGCTCAGACTGTCACTAAATTTAAGATAATCCACTGCCTGAATGAGAGTAATATATTCAATTGCCAACACTTCGAATGTATTTTCAATTACCTTTTCTGCCATTAAGGCTGAGTTAGTTCCCATGCTTACAATGTCCTGATTGTCGTTGTTGTTTGGAATACTGTGTATATACATTGGATTTGACAATGCCTGGTTCTCAGCAGTTGTTGAAGTTGCAGTGAACTGGGCTCCCTGCATTCCAAGGTTTAATCCAAGTGTGCCTAGGTTTACAAAAGGAGGGAGTATGTCGTTTATCTTGTTATTAAGCAGGAAGTTAAGCTGGCGCTCGGATAGCATTGACAGTTTTGTGATTGCTGTTTTAAGTTTATCCATCTCAAATGAGATATAATCACCGTGAAAATTTCCTCCGTGATATACTTTCTGTTTATCTGCATCGATAACAGGATTGTCGTTTACGGAGTTAATCTCATTAACAAGAACTTCCTCTGTATTTGTAATAGTGTCAAGTATAGGCCCAAGAATCTGAGGTACACATCTCAATGAGTAGTATTCCTGTATCTTCTGTTTAAACACTTTCTCACTTACTTTTCCGTTAAACAGATGATCTTCACGCTTTTTAATCAGCTTGCTGTCGTTAAGTGCATTGCGCATTGCTTTTGCAATAATCTGCTGTCCTTTATGTAGCTTTACTTCGTTAAGGACTTGTGAGAAATGATCATCAAATGATTCAACCAGCTCATTGATCATTGCTGAAGCGAGTGCCGACCAGTTGATGAGTTTTTTTGCCATTTCTGTGACAACAATACCAATTCCCGACATTACGGATGTTCCGTTTATAAGTCCCAGACCTTCGCGAAGTCGCACTTTTAATGGTTCAATTCCAAGCTCATTGTAAATATCTTTAACAGGCTTTAGTTCATTATTATACCATGCTTCACCTTCGCCAATGAGGACAAGTGCAAGATGTGATAGCTGAACAAGATCGCCGCTGGCTCCAACACCTCCATGTTTTGGAATAAATGGAATAATATTTTTGTTTATCAACAGTGCTATCTGTTTTATAACATCAGGATGAATACCTGAATAGCCAAGTGACAGGCTTTTAAGCCTTGATATCATAGCTGCTTTTACGTAAACTGGCTCCAGTCCTTCACCTGCTCCTGAGCTATGGCTTCGAATAAGATTGTATTGCAGCTCAACGAGCTTGTCATCGTCGATGCGGTACTGTGCCATTGGCCCTAATCCTGTGTTTACGCCGTAAATTATTTTGTTAACACTGAATTCTTTAAGAAAGTTATAGCAGTTGTTAACATTCTCAATTACTTCAGGGCTAATATTGATATTCTCATCTTCAAACAGTACCCTTGAGTAATCCTCCGGGGTAATTTGTCCTTTTGAAATGGTAATCATTATTGTTCGTATTTAATTCTCTTCTATCTTTGTCTTATTAATTAAAGGGTTGGCATATATATGTAAGAAAATATCCTTGATTTCCTGTGTTTCCAGTCCGATATGTTCATAAGCAGCTTTTAATCTTTTCTCAAGCATCATCTTTGTATCATCACTGTACATGTCAGAATATGTGTTGCTATCGTTCAGAATATCCCAGGCCAGATAATTTGATGGCCATAGTTTGTAATTCAGATACATCTGTTTGTCGATGAGTGCTGATATTTTATCGAGTAGGCCATTATTGTTCAGATTGTCAGTTTCAATGTCGAGAATTTCACTGTCTATAGGGGTCCCCATTGTAATATTAATTCTGCCTTTATATCCGGTAAGGCCACCTATAATACTCATAAAATCCTCATCCTCAGCTTTAATATAATTATGGTCTTTCGACATATATATTTCCCTTGTTTTCATTGCATCACAAGGTTCCCATTCATAGGAGATTGTAGTAGGGGTAATATTTAGTGAAGCCAGTTTTTCTGTTATTTTTTCCTTACCGTAAAGAGACAACATTTTAAGGATACTGACATCAGTACAGTCACAACCGTTTTTTGCTCTTCCTTTTCGGTGGGCAATCCACACCGACTGGTGTTTATTGATGATGGAATCTTTTATATAGGCTGAAAGTTTTGTTGAGTTAAGCAGCATCTCTTTGGGGCTGCCTTCCCTGAAAACAGTAATCATTTGGTTTGATTTGCCCAGATCTACAATCAGAGGTGATACCATCAGGTTGTTCCCCCATGTTATTTGTGGGGTCATGTAACCATGTTGATGGTTTACTAAACCCAGTATTGAAGAATCCAGTACAATATCTCTGTGGTTAGCAACGAAAGCATAGCCGGTATCGTTATTCAGGTTTTCAAAACCAGAACTTGAGACGCCATCTGATGTTCTCTCTAAAATCCGGACTACAGATGGTAGTGTTAGAGCAATCTGAAACTCATTAATATCCTTTGATGCCAGTGTGTTTTTGATTATCTCTTGTTTTTCGCTGTTGCTGAAGAGGTAGTCCATCATTAAATGAAATGCTTTATCTTTTATTATTCTTGGGACAGCCTCAGCAACTTCCTGACTATTATAAGGTCTTATTAAATCAAAATCAAGATTTTCCATATGTCAAAATTATGGCCAAAATTAATTAATTCTGGCGTAAATTAAAGGAAATAGAATAGCTTAGTAGTGTAAAATCCGCATGTGCTTTAGAAAATGTAGATTTACAGATAATTACATAAAAGGTAATTTTGGTATTCTGCCAAGTTTTGAGTTAAGGTAGTAATACCCCCATGCTTTTTTTAACCAGTGCCCAAAAACAGGCATAGGGATTATTCTGTTAACTTTACTGTTTCTGTAAACAAATGCAGCGCCGTTCCCTGAATCCATTAGGCATGTAATGCTTAGATGTTTAGTGAACTTTTTCCTGTGAGAGCTACCAAGTATTGTGTGATGGATATTATATGCAGCAACATTTCCCATTATATCAGCAAGGTGACCTTGTTTTGCTACCCATTTTGGCCCCATTAATGCGGCAGAATCTCCTGCAACAAAAACGTTTTCTGTTCTGTCGGCACGGCAATGTTTGTTGATTTTAACAAACCCGGCTTCATTCAGACGGAGGTTTGCCGTTTTAAGAACTTTGTGGCCTGTTCCCGATGGAACAAATATTGTTAAGTCGCTATTTATTTCTGAACCATCCTCAAATAATATACTGTCTTCTTTAAACTGCTCTATCTTTCTGCCTGTATAACCAGCTATGTTATAATGCTTAAAGAATATCTTTAGTTTTTTCAGTACGTTATCTCCCATTTTTTTACCGGGCTCATTCATTGGTGCAAAAAATATCAGTTTGAAATTATCACGTACTTTCTTTTTTCTGAGGTAATTACTGATATTAAATACCAGTTCAAATGCCGGGCCTCCTCTTACAGCTGTGGCAGAGGGGTCTTTTGGATTGGATCCAAATCCTACTGTAATGGTTCCGCTACCTTTGGCAATCAGTTCATCAAGTTTATTTTTAATGATTATGGCTTCATCTGGTTTGCCACAAATTGAATGTGTATGTTCAATGCCGGGTATATGTGATTTCTCCATGCCCATGGCAATGACAAGGTAATCGTATTGGAGCTTTGAATTTTTAAGCACAACCTGATTATGGCGTGGTGAGATGTCAATCACTTCATCGATAATCAGATTGAATTTGTATTTCTTTTGCAATGAAGAAAGTGATATTTTAACGTTCTCAAAGCTTTTTTTATGAACGGGTACCCATATTGAAAGCGGGTATACAAACAGGTAGTTGCGGTTACTGACAAGTGTTATGTCGTAGTCGTACTTACTTAGTTTTATGGCAGCTTCCACCCCTGCAAACCCGCCACCGAGTATCAGGATTTTTTTTGTCATTGTAGTTTTGATTTATGTATCCAAAGTTAGGGATTAATCTGTACTATACCAAATTTTATTGCCTGAAATTTTATGATGTTAGGTATTATATGTATTTATCATTAATATTTCATCTGATATTTACGTTGTTTTGTGTTTTATTTGGGTTATTGATTTAATATTAAACGGCGTATCTTTTCTGTTTTAAAATGGAAAAAAGGGAGTTCGTAATTTTGTTTGCATGAAACAGTTGTTCTTACTTGTTAGAATGCATCTTTTCTGAACTCTAAATACTATTCTGATGCGCATCAAAAGTAATCCTGATGCGCATCAAAGAGATTTCTGATGCGCATCAGAAACATTTCTGATGCGCATCAGAATGTTGTTTGAAGAGCAGGAAGAGGGTGATTTCACAAAAGCTTTTATATGAATCTACAGCTAACAAAGTGCCGGGACTTTTACAGATAAGTGCAACAATGAAATGGGGATTTCTGTGGTATGTTCTAAAAAGTGATGGAGTATAAGCGATTGCCTCTGCAATGAAGGGGTATGGCAGACAGGTAATAAAGAGAAGATTGAATTTGAGGTGGGGAATAAAGAGAGTTCTGTATACAGTGCTATATACAGAACTCTTTTTTATGTAATATTATAATTATTCTTCCGGAATATTTGCCAGAATATCAAGGGTCAGATCCCAGAACTTCTGAACTGTTTCAATTTCAATTTTTTCTTCCGGTGAGTGTGCTCTTTTAATGGTAGGTCCATAAGATATCATATCCATTTCAGGGTATTTGTCTCCGATAAGGCCACATTCAAGACCTGCATGAATAGCGAGTACTTCAGGATCAGTGTTGAATAGCTTCTTGTAAGAATCAACAGTGATGTTCATTATTTCAGAATTAGGGTTGGGAGTCCATCCCGGATAACCGTCAGATGTTTTTGTGCGTGCACCGGCAAGTTTGAATACGCTGGTAACCATATTTGTGATATCCTGTTTTTCTGATTCTACAGAGCTACGCTGACTAGTAGTGATAAGGATTTCATCTTCAAGGAATTTAACAGATGCCAGATTTGTGGATGTTTCAACAAAGTCATCTATTGTTTGTGACATGGCAATAACACCGTGCGGACATCCGTAAACAGAATTTACCAGTTCTGTAAATGAGTCATCATCAATAACAACTTCAGGCATTTTAACCTCTTCTATTGTGAGATTCATATCTGGTTCTGTTACGTTAAACTCATTACGGCTTATTCCCTTTACTTTTTCAACAACATCTTTTAATGCCTGTTCATTATCTTCAGGGATTACAACAATGGCAAAAGCTTCACGTGCAATAGCGTTACGCAGATTACCGCCATCGAATATATTGAGTTTCATTTTAAGCTCATCCTTTTTACACCACAGTAATCTGTTAAGGATTTTATTGGCATTTGCATGCCCGTTATTGATTTCATCACCAGAATGCCCGCCTTTGAGTCCGGAAACCATAATCTTAAAAGCTTTGTGACCTTCCAACGGAGTTTCTTCGTAGTCGAAAGGAAGCCATGCTTGTGTGTCCTGACCGCCGGCGCATCCAATAAAAAGTTGTCCTTCATCTTCTGAATCAAGGTTAAGAAGGATATTACTTTTAAGGAACCCTGGTTTAAGACCAAAAGCGCCGGTAAGTCCTGTTTCTTCATCAACAGTAAATAAACATTCAATGGGACCGTGTTTAATATCATCAGAAGCAAGAATTGCCAGTTGTGCAGCAACCCCAATACCGTCGTCAGCACCCAGAGTAGTACCATTTGCTGTAACCCATCCTTTACCATCGAGTACCGACTCAATAGGATCGTTGTCGAAGTCGAAATCCTTATCGCTGTTTTTCTCGCATACCATATCAATATGGCTTTGCATAACAACCCACTTACGGTTTTCCATACCTTTGGTAGCGGGCTTGCGTATCAGCACATTACCCGTTTCATCCTGTATTGTCTCAAGGTTATTCTCGTTACCGAATTTTACAAGGTACTCTATTATTTTCTCTTCTTTTTTTGAAGGCCTTGGAATTTCAAGGATTTGTTTGAAATATTCCCAAACAATGGCTGGTTCAAGTTTTAATATGTCAGTGTTCATATGCTTTTATTTAAAAAGCAAAGTTAAGAATAAGGTTTGAAACCGGGAACAAAGATTTGATTAATCTGAATGAATAAGACTTATTATTGTAATATATCTGATATTAAGATTTAGGAAAGAATAATTGATACAGAACAAAGACTATTATCTTCCTTTCAGAATTTCGATTGTTCTTATCGGGTCATCAGAGCTAAATACAGTATTACCAACAACTAAAACATCAACACCAGCATCAACAAGCTTTGGAGCATTATCGATTGATACTCCGCCATCAACTTCAATAAGGGCTTTACTACCGGAGCTGTTAATCATCTTTCTGAGGCTTTTTACTTTCTTATAAGTATTGTCAATAAATTTCTGACCACCAAATCCGGGATTAACCGACATTATTAACACCAGATCAAGAACTGTTATTATATCTTCAAGCACAGCCACAGGAGTATGTGGATTTAGAACAACTCCGGCTTTCATGCCATGTTCTTTAATCTGATGGATGCTTCTGTTAAGGTGAGTGCATGCTTCGTAATGAATAGTAAGTATATCGGCGCCGGCTTTTTTAAAGTCAGCAATATATCTTTCCGGCTTAACAATCATCAGGTGCACATCAAGAGGCTTTTTAGCTATTTTTTTGATGGAACTAATAACAGGCATTCCAAAACTAATGTTAGGAACAAAAACACCATCCATAACATCAAGGTGAATCCAGTCGGCCTTGCTGCTATTAAGCATTTCAATATCAGAGGCCAGGTTTGTAAAATCTGCTGTAAGCAACGAAGGTGCGACTAATTGACTCATGGTTTTTAATTTTACACAAAAGTAAAAAAAAAGCGTCAACCATATGATCGACGCTTTGTATCTTTAACCGAGATAAGATTTAAGTATCTTACTTCGGGAAGTATGTTTTAGCCTTCTTATGGCTTTCTCTTTGATCTGACGGACACGTTCGCGTGTAAGGTCAAATTTTTCACCAATTTCTTCCAGTGTCATCGGGTGGTTTTCACCAAGGCCAAAATAAAGTTTAACCACATCAGCCTCACGTTGTGTAAGAGTTTGAACAGCTCTGTCAATTTCTTTACGAAGAGATTCGTAAAGAAGTCCGGTTTCAGGTGTTGAGCTTTCTTCACTACGTAACACATCATACATAGTATTATCCTCATCCTGAATAAGAGGAGCATCCATACTTACATGACGGCCTGCATTACGTTGTGATTCTTTAACTTCGTTTTCAGTCATTTCCAGTTCGCCGGCAATCTCCTTTGGATTTGGCTCACGTTCAAACGACTGTTCCAATCTGGCCGCAGCCTTATTAATCTTATTGATTGAACCAATCTTATTAAGAGGAAGCCTAACAATACGAGATTGTTCAGCAAGAGCCTGAAGGATAGACTGACGAATCCACCACACCGCATAAGAAATAAACTTAAAACCACGGGTTTCATCAAATCTTTGAGCAGCCTTAATAAGCCCCAGGTTACCTTCGTTAATAAGGTCAGGCAGACTTAGTCCTTGGTTTTGGTACTGTTTTGATACAGAAACAACAAAACGAAGATTTGCTTTAGTGAGTTTTTCGAGTGCAATAGGGTCGCCTTGTTTTATTCTGCGGGCAAGTTCAACTTCTTCTTCAGCGGTAATCAAATCAACTTTACCAATTTCCTGCAAATATTTGTCGAGGGAAGCGGTTTCACGATTTGTTACCTGCTTTGTAATTTTAAGTTGCCTCATATTCTCTTATTTTTTACTCAAACTACTATTATACGTTTCTATAAATTAAAGGTTACTTATTATTTCTGTCCTTGTTGTTATTATTTCTAGGAGGTCTTTCAATAAGAGCTTTGCGCGAAAGTTTGAGTTTTCCTGACTTGCTATCGATTCCAATCAGTTTAACATCAACTTTATCACCTTGCTTAAGAACATCTTCCACATTTTCAATACGTTTGTGGTCGATTTCACTTATGTGAAGTAATCCGTCTTTACCAGGAAGGATTTCAACAAAAGCACCAAAAGGCATTATACTTTTAACAGTTCCGTTATAAACCTCGTTCAGTTCAGGAACAGCAACAATACCTTTAATCCAGTTAATAGCTGCATCAATAGAAGTTTTGTTGTCAGCCATAATATCGATAGCACCCTTATCGTCAACTTCTTCAATAACGATAGTAGCACCGGTTTCTTTCTGAATTTCCTGAATAACTTTACCACCAGGACCGATAACAGCACCGATAAATTCCTTATCGATTAACATTTTTTCTATTCTTGGCACATTTTCTTTGTAGTCAGCTCTTGGTTCAGTAATGGTTTTAGCCATCTCGCCAAGAATATGAATACGACCTAATCTTGCCTGCTCAAGAGCCTCTTCCAGAACATCGTAAGAAAGTCCGTCGACTTTAATATCCATCTGACAAGCAGTAATACCATCTTTAGTACCTGTTACCTTGAAGTCCATATCACCAAGGTGGTCTTCATCACCAAGGATATCAGAAAGCACAACATACTTTTTAGTATCTGTGTCAGTAATTAGTCCCATTGCAATACCAGCAACAGGTTTTGAGATTTTCACACCTGCATCCATAAGAGCAAGAGTACCACCACAAACAGAAGCCATGGAAGATGAACCATTAGATTCGAGGATGTCAGATACAATTCTTATGGTGTAAGGATTTTCTTCACCAGCAGGAACAACAAATTTAAGAGCACGCTCAGCGAGGTTACCATGACCAACCTCACGACGGCTTACGCTACCAAAGCGTTTAACCTCACCAGTTGAGAAAGGAGGGAAGTTGTAATGGAGCAAAAAGCTTTTGTTACCCTGGATTACAACGCCGTCAATTTTCTGCTCATCAAGTTTGCTACCTAATGTTACAGTTACAAGAGACTGTGTTTCGCCACGAGTAAAAATAGCAGAACCATGTGCAGATGGCAGATAATCAACTTCAGTCCATATAGGTCTGATTTCGTTCATTTTTCTACCGTCAAGGCGAACATTTTCTGTAAGCATAGCATTACGCACAGCTTCTTTTTCTACATCGTGAAAATATCTTTTAATTAAAGGAGTAACAGTTTCCTGTTCTTCTTCACTGAATGTTTCAATATATTCATCACGAACAGCTTTAAAAGCATCAGAACGTTCGTGTTTGTTAGGATTTGCTGATAAAGCAATATCATAACATTTCTGATAAGTAGCTTCCTTTACTTTATCACGAAGATCTTCATCATTCTCTTCATGACAGTATTCGCGTTTTACCTTTGCTTTTTCAACCATTTCCATTAGCTCAATCTGAGCCTGGCATTGAATTTTGATGGCATCATGAGCAACCTGAATAGCTTTCAGCATTTCAGCTTCACTCACTTCTTTCATTTCACCTTCAACCATCATAATATTCTCCATAGAAGCAGCAACGATAAGCTCGATGTCAGCTTCTTCCATATCTGAAAGTGAAGGGTTGATAACATATTCGCCATTGATTCTTGCTACACGCACTTCAGAAATAGGCCCGTTAAACGGGATATCAGAAACGCTAAGCGCAGCAGAAGCAGCCAGTGCAGCCAGTGCATCAGGTGCTACATCTTCCTCAACAGAAATAAGGCTAACCAGCATTTGTGTTTCAGCATGAAAATCTTCAGGAAAGAGAGGTCGTAAGGCACGGTCGATAAGACGTGATATAAGAATCTCGTATTCAGAAGGTCTTGCTTCTCTTTTGAAAAACCCACCAGGGAATTTACCCGAGGCAGCATATTTTTCTCTGTATTCAACAGAAAGTGGCATAAAATCCACATCGTCTCTGGCATCCTGCTCTGCTACAACAGTAGCCAGCAACATAGTATTACCCATTTTTACCACAACAGAGCCGTCGGCTTGTTTGGCAAGTTTGCCTGTTTCGATAGTTACTGTTCTTCCATCTTTCAGTTGGAACGATTTTGTTATAGGCTTGATAGACATATTGTTATGGGGTATGTTTAAAATCAACTTTTTAAAAACTTATAAAAACACAAAAAAAGGCAATCATATAATTGCCTTTTTTTGTATAAGCTATTTGAACGTCTTATTTTCTTAGACCTAATTGTTTGATTATCGCACGATACCTTTCGATATCCTTTTCTTTTAGATAATCAAGAAGTTTTCTTCTTTTACCAACAAGTCTTATTAATGATCTTTGTGTGAAAAGGTCTTTTTTATTACTTTTCAAATGACCTGTGAGATGTTTAATTCTGTATGTAAACAATGCAATTTGTCCTTCAGCAGAACCTGTGTCGGCACTGTTTTTACCATATTTTTCAAAAATCTCTTTTTTCTCTTCAGTACTTAAATACATACGTCGTTTCTTTTACTCAAAATTCGGGCTGCAAAAATAGAAACATTTTTTATATCTCACAACCTTTTTTGATATTATTTTACTTTTGTTAATATAAAGATATTCAGAGGTATATATAATGAACGATAATTTTATTTATTTATTTGATGATAAATGAACGTAATAAAACCTTTAAAATTGTCATAAGCAATAATTTCATGCTAAAAAATGTTTCTTTTTTAAAAACTCCATTTAAGATCAAGGAAGTACATTTGACCGTAGTCACCAAATTCTGTTTGATATTCTCCAAAGAACAACTGGCCCACAAGCATTAAACTAATATTGTCGGTGAGGCTGAATGTTACTTGTGGTCCAACATAGGATGATAAGTCGTAAGCATTCAATATCCCTGATAAGCTGACATTAATAAGAGGTGTAGCGGGGTAGGAGAGTTGGGCAAACAAATCAAACCTTGATGGTGTAAGGTTTTTAACATTCAGGTTGCTTGAGAATAAGGTATTAATAGAGCCAAAAATGCTTCCTGCATTGGCATAAGCTTTACCGGTTGATCCGTTACTGTTATAAATAAAAGAAGCACTGACCATCAATTGGTTTTTGAAAACATAATTCCCGCTTACAGATGCAACAACAATCCCTGTGGTATCAGCAAAGTTTTCCTGATTTCTGAACCATGATACTTCACCGGTAAATCCGGCGCCTCCTATATTTCCTGACCATCCTGCACCTGCGGTTACATCTGTTTGCATAACACCTCCAAAGAACTGAAAGTCATAACCCCACTGGTTGAACTTATACAATGCTGCTGCTGTAAGTCTTAGTTTTTTCTCAAAATAGACAGAGTCTATAAGCACTTGTTGATAGTTTAGCTTGCCTGCTAATTGGATTGAGCTAAAATCGCCAGTATAATACTGAAGGAGTACAGCGTCACTTCCCGGCCTTTCCACGTAGTTGAAATCAAAGTAATTAAAAGCATTAAAGATATCATTTGGATTCCAAACCAGATTTGTCCCCCAGTTGATACGTTGTCGTCCAACAGTGAGCTCCAGCTTATCTTGTGTCCATTTTATAAACAGTCTGTCGATATTCTGATACAAAACATTGGAATTATCTCCTGATATCTTCCATGTGAGGTCCATAAACCCGTCATCATACGTAATGAGCTTGTCGTAATCCAGATACTTGTTATAATTTGCTACCAACGGACCGAATGTGAAGTTTGTTCGTATGCCAGTATGAAACTCCAGATTATTTGTGGGATTATACCATAGATTTATCCTATTATATAGTGTACTTTGATTCTGCCAGTCTGTAAAACCATACTGTGCATAAGCAGAAGAAGGTATCCAGTTATTACTTAAGTACTCAAAGAATCCTGTGGCACGGACTTTCTTTTGCGCATTTGCTTCCCCGCAATACACGGTAAATGCCAGTATTATAAGAAATGTCAGTCTTTTCATTGCTACTATTTTCATAATATTACTACTAAGAACAATAAACCATCATATTTATCTGTCCTTAAAATATTCATCTTTCAGTATTTTACCATCTTCGATTGTTACAATTCTTCTTGCCTGATCCATTACACGTTGGTCATGAGTTGCAAATATAAATGTTGTATTGAACTTACGATTCATGGTAGCCATCAGCTCAAGCAAACTGGTTGTTGAATGTGAATCTAGATTTGCTGTGGGTTCATCAGCAAGAATAAATTCAGGGTTTGATGCCAGAGCCCGCGCAACAGCCACACGCTGTTGTTGCCCACCAGAAAGTCTGGAAGGTCTGGAGTTTATTCTGTCTTCAATGCCCACAGCTTCCAGCAGTTCATGAGTTCTTTTCAGTCGTTCTTTTTTTGGTCGGCCCTGAAGCTGCATTATAAACTCAACATTCTCACCGGCAGTAAGAACAGGAATCAGGTTGTAGGATTGAAATACAAAGCCTATATTGTTCATTCTAAATCGGATAAGGTCTCTTGGGCTTAAATCCCAGATGTTGACACCTCCAATTTGTACACTTCCTGAAGTAGGCTTGTCAAGTCCACCAAGCATATTCAGAAAAGTTGTTTTCCCTGATCCTGATGGTCCGACAATCGCAGTAAATTCTCCCTGCTTGAAATTGATATCGATACCATTTACAGCAGTAACTTTAACTTCGCTGCTATTATATATTTTTGTTAAGGATTTAATTTCAATAACGTTCATCGTAATTTTTCTTTAATGATTGATATTATTTGATTTGTATTATTCAATACGCAACGCATCGGCAGGATCATTCTTTAACGCCTTATATGCAGGATAGAGTGCAGCAATAATGCCAGTTACAATAACCAGTATTACTGTTGTTATAAAAAGTGAAGTATCAGTATAAGTGTAAACAAGTGTGTCATAGCCCAGTGCTTCAAGGCCTTTCGACCAAATGCTAAGATCTATAGGGTGTGTTTCACCTCTTTTAGAGATAAAATAACCAATAAAAACACCAACAATACCTCCTGTTAATGATAGCATTACAGACTCTAACAATATCATAGCAAACACTTTATGTTTTTCCATTCCAATTGCCATAAGCATTCCTATTTCCTTAGTACGTTCCATAACAACCATCAACATGGTGTTTATAATACCAAAAAGAAGGGCAAGTAAAATGATAATAATAAAGATGTACATGTATAAATCCATTGCTTCTGTAAGGTAGTTCATCTCAGGGCTCAGTTCTTTCCATGTTCTTACATCCAGTTTGTTGTCTGTAATTTTTAGCACATAAGCTTTAACAGTAGCCAGATTATCATTATTGTTAATATTGATTGCTATCTCATGAGCTGCATCTTTGGGAAACCCTGTTAGTTTAATTATGTCGTTATGTCTGACAAACAGATTAGCTCCGTCAAACATATTATTATCGGTTGAAAAGATCCCTGTTACTCTGAAAGCTCCTGAAGTAATGTTGTTGTCAAGATCTGTCATTGTAATAACAATCTTTGAATTCACTTTCACATTTAGCTTTTCAGCGAGTTTCTTGCCAATAACAACAGGGTTTCTTTTGTCAGTTCCAAAATAACTGCCATCGATAATACGATTGTGGATAGTAGTAACTTTACTCTCCTTTTCCGGGAATATTCCAATCACTTGTATTCCGGATGCTGTTTCAGCAGAAGCTGCCATTGCCTGGGCACATATTCTGCGACTGACGCCTGTGATATTGGAAACCGTATCCAGATTTTGGTCAATGGCTTTGGCATTAGTGATAAAGTCACTAAAGTCGTATGACTCTTCAAATCCGGGATTATGAATCTGAATGTACGACAGTTCTGTGTTTATCACTTTCTGCACACGACTCTCTGTCATACCTTTGAAGAATGCGCCACTTAGTACTCCGGCAAAAATGCCGAGAGCCACAGAGAAAATAATTATAATACTACGTGTTTTATTTCTCCAGATGTTTCGCCATGATATTGAAAATAACATATCTGATTCTTTTATTGTTAATATTAAGCCCTTAATGATGTTGTGAGATTAAGAGTAAATGACTTAATCACAGGGTAAATAGCAATAATCAGTGTGATAATAAACACCGTTAATGCTTGTCCGTAAAACACATTGGGTTGAATTGAAAAAAACATATAAGGCTCAATGCCCATTTCTATCATAGTTTTTGCTGCATCACCTGTAAGTGGTACAGGGTTCTTATAGAAGTAAAATGCTATGGGAATACTGACCATAAGTCCGGATATAATACCCAGAATACCAATGAATATTGTCTCAAATGCCAGGATTGCTGCCAGCTTAGTTCGTTGCATGCCTATAGCAACCATCACCCCAAGTTCTCTTTTACGCTCACTAATCATCATTAATATGGTTCCAAGTATTCCGAATGTGATGATAATATATAGAAGAGCTTTCATGAAAATGCCACCAGCTTTGTCTGATTCAATCATTTGTACAAGTTCAGGCTGCATTTCCGACCATGACATAACCATATAAGGAGCTACAATCTTCTTTTTGAGGTAACGCATTACAGGTGGTAAATCATAATTATCATGTACCATAATAACCAGAGAAGTCAGTCTGTTAGGAGCAGAGAATAAATACTGCGCCTCAGGCAGACTCATATATATAAATTGTTTGTTAAGCTCTGGTGAAGGAAACTTAAGAATTCCTTTAACGGGATAAACACCTGCTGCCATAACACCGTGGTATCCTTGTCCGTACAAAACAATAGTATCGCCAATGTCAACATTAAGATATGTAGCCAGGTCAATGGCTACAAGAACCCCGTTATCATTCTCTGTGAGATAGCTGCCTTTGTTAACCCAGTTTTCCAGGTTAGTAATAGCATCTTCTTTCTTAGGGTCCACACCAATAATCACAGATCCTTTGGTGATATCTTTGGATGATACAAGCGAGTAGTATTCTAGTCGCGGTGCTGTGGCTGTGATGCTTTTTTCATTCTCAATGGCTGTCCGGATAGTGTCTGTGATAACAAAAGTGTTGTTGATAGTTTTATTCTCATGATATTTTTCAGTAAATATCTGGGCATAACCGGAATAAAACTTAACCACATTATCGATCATTACTTCATAAGAGCCGTACTGCATTGAAGTCATAGCTGCTGAGAAGAAAACACCAAAGAAGATAGAGCCGCTGGTGATAATTGTACGCCACGGTTTTCTCCATAGGTTTCTCCATGCAATTGTTATATTCTTAAACATATCTTATGAGTTATAGTATTATCGTACTCTTTTCATATTTTGTTTGCTGAAAAAGCTATCCTGAATATCTAAATTGTATTCAGCGGAGTTCACTACCATTATAGTCTTTCTGCCCTCTTCATCTACAGGAATCATTTCAAATTTGGCAGGAAGTTTTCTGTCGCCAAAATCCTTAATGTCATAACCATTTTCAATGTTAATAAGAACACCATCTTCATCATAGTATTCATTCTTCCATTGATAAAAACCATCTTTTGTAATCCAACAGATAATCTTCCCCCATACAACAGCTGCATCTTCTTTAGGAGTAAGCTCAATAACATAGCAGTTCTGATCACGTACTGTTTCTTCACCGTTGAGCTTATGAGTATAGTCAACTACAATTGAAGACTGTTTAACGAGGTCGTCGTTTGTGAAGTCAGATCCCATCCATGACTGCATCATCATTGAAGGCGGAATTTTAATCATTCTGGAAATAGTAGGCACATAATTCCACATTTCTTTACCTACTTTAAGAAATACCTGTCCCTTTTCTTTTGCAGGGGCTGTAATGTAGATTAAGAATCTGTCGGTATCTTTCGACCAACTCTTCATTGATACAGTACGTTCCCAGCCAGGGCGAACAATTGTCATATCCATATCAGCTTTCATGGAAAGTCCGCGTGTCTTCTTATCTGCCTTTTCTACAATTTGTTTGGCAGTCATATCCTGTGAAAACACATTCATGAAAGGTGAAAGTAAGATCAAAAGTGTTATTAAACTTGTTACTATCGGTTTCATTTTATATAAATTTTGAGATTATAATGTCTTTTATTTCATCTATTGGGAAATTGTCAGGGTCTACCATGTAGTTTAAACCCACTCCATCGAGTACGGCTCCAAGTAATCTTGCCATTGCCATAGGTTGTTTATGCCCCTGCCTTTTAAAATAATCAGATAATATATTAAGAAATGGTACTACTTTTTCAATAATTCTGGGTTCAAGAAGCTTTTGTGTTTCAGGTTTGATGATAACCATAAAATAAAGTCTCCAGAATTTTATGTCTTTTTTAATTATTTCAACAGAATCATTAATGAAATATATGAATTCCTCTTTTGAAAGTAAGCCGTCTCTATTCTTATCAAATCCTTCAAAAAGTTTTTCTATCCCACTGTTAAGTATATAGGATATTAACTCATCTTTACTGTTAAAGTAGTTGTAAAGCAGTCCTTTTGATATCTCAGCATGCTTTGCAATCATGGAAACAGATGTGGCAGAAAAACCTTTCTCAGCGAAAAGCTCCATTGCTGATTCTACAATAAGCATTTTTCGCTCTTCTCTTAATTGTTCCAATTGTTCACTTGTACGTGGCATATTATTTTTATTTATGACTGAACGGTCGGTCAAAAATAAGATATTTTTAAAAATTGTCAAGTAAAAATGTCAATTATTTTTAGAAACATTATTTAGAGTGAGTTTTAAGGAGATGAATATGATATGATTAGCCTGAATATATTATGTATGACCATTTGTCAACAGATGTAACGGATACTTTAAATTATCTTAATAAAAACAAATTCAGAGATGAAATTTCGTAGGTTTGCAAACAAAAGGATAAGAATGGCTGCTGAGTTTGTAATATTAGTTGATGAGAATGATAATACACGCGGAACAATGGAAAAGATGGAAGCCCATGTGGCCGGAGAGTTGCACAGAGCTTTTTCTGTATTTATCTTTAACTCAGCTGGCGAACTGCTTCTGCAAAGACGTGCATCACATAAGTATCATTCACCAAAGTTATGGACAAATACAGTTTGTAGTCATCCCCGTGAAGGAGAAACAACTGAAAAGGCAGCGCATCGCAGGATTGTAGAAGAAATGGGTTTTGATTGTGATTTCGATGAAGCATTTAGCTTTGTTTACAATTCTGATGTTGGCCAGGGACTTATTGAACATGAGTTCGATCATGTGTTTATTGGTACTTCAGATAAAAAGCCTGTTCCAAATCCTGAAGAAGTAGGAGAGTGGAAATATATCAGTATTAATGACCTGAAGAAGGATGTTGATGAAAACCCACAGGATTATACTGTTTGGTTTAAGATTGCATTGGCTGAGGTGTTTAAGAAGTCTGAAGAGTTAGGGATTAGTTAGCAGAAGCCTATTCTATTGATCTATGAATTAATAAAGAGTTAACAAAAAATTTATCCAGATATATATTGTGAATAGTAAATTGATATATATTTGTTATTCCAATTTGTTACTTGCTTATTATGAAAATATTAATTGTGATTGGCCATCCTGAGAAGGAAAGTTATGTGAAAGTGCTTGCCAATGCCTATAAAAAGGGAACAGAAACATCAGGATCGGAGGTTAGAATCATTGACATTTCTGAATATGAGTTTAATACTGGTGCACCATTTGATTTTGGAAATCCTGAGATAAGTGATCAGATAAATATCTGTCAAAAGTATGTTTTATGGGCAGATCATATTGTCTGGTTTTTCCCATTATGGTGGGCTGATGTACCTGCCAGGCTAAAGGCTTTTTTTGAAAATGTGTTTGTGTCGGGTTTTGCCTTCAAATACAAAGAGAGCAAATATAATGTTAAATGGGATAAGTATTTAACAGATAAGACATCGCGGTTGTTTGTAACAATGGATTCTCCTCCATGGTATTACAAATATTTCGTTAAAGAGCCTGTGTTTAAAATGATGCGTTATAACCTGAAATTTTGTGGGTTTAGGAGAGTACGGCGTACATATTTTGGCTCAGTAGTGGTATCTGATGAAAATAAGCGAAAGAAGTGGATAAGAAAGGCTGAGCAAATGGGATTAAAAGAAGGACGTTAAAAATTGCTGTCCTCTTTTAATTAATAATGCTTATGGTATGGATGCCTGTTTACATAACCTCAATAATAAACATCTCATCCCGACTCCACTCTATCCAATATTGGATTGCCAGTTTTCTCACAAATTCCCAGTATTCTGGTGTAAGATTCCCATAATCAGCAATACCCTTCCGGATATCTGAAACAACTTGTTTTCTGTATGATTCCTTCAGATATACTCTTATTTTGTTGTTTTTAAAAGTGAAGTCGGCATATGGCCCCTTGTCTCCGGTATCTGAAATTTCAATTAACCCATGACCAATTGTAGCTCCTGTGCTTACCTGTAGTCCGTCATTCATGCAGCTTAATGGTGGTGTTTTGCCAGTGTATGACACAACAATAAGATCATCCAGCCCTATGGCGAAATATTCTCTAACGCGAATTCCCATTTTCGCACCAACTACTGAGTATATACCAAGATGCCCGTGAAGTTCATTGGTAATTGTTACTGCTCTCCACTCTGAGATTCCGTATTTGCTTATTGTTTCCTGTACATATGGACTTACATCGTCTTTATAAAGCTTAGGATTTTCCGGAAATGAACTGAAAACCTTATTCTCATTATTGTCTTTCAGGTTCATTACTTCTGCTATTCTTCTTTTTACTGACTCTCCTGAGTCTTTGGATGGTACTATGGTGGTGATATTACCACCCACGTTGTTTTTAACAAATAAATCAGGGTTCTGCATATAAACGGGAAGCAAATCATCCCAAAGGCTGTAAAATCCTGAATTGATTCTGTTCTGTACTCCTTTATTATTATATGATGATTTTATGCCTTTTGAGTACTTGTTGTCAAATCCTGTAACTTTATCCAGAAATTCCATGTCAAAATTAAAACCATCTTCGTTGTTATTGCTTACAATGAACATGTTTACACCGCTTTGTGTTACTTTATCAGCGGACTGTTTATCCATCAGATAATTTGTTCCTTGTTTATTTTTATAGTCAGAGCAATACCAAACAATCTTATCATCTTTATTCACTACCTGACCATCTGTAATAGTCTGAATGTTTGTTAAAGGGCCCATGCATACAATGTAAACAGGTTCGTCTTCATGAATAAGTGACTTTTTGAGTAACTCTTCTGCTCCTGGTTTTTCAGGCAGGACTATGTCTGATGTGTCTCCCCAGACCACGCTTTTGCACAGTCCATGACATTGCGAATCTGTTTTATTTATTGTTTTACCAAAAGCAACAGGAATACCTTCATGATTATATTCTGCCAGCAGTGATTTGATTTTTATATATCCTTCATCCGGATGGAGTAATCCGTCGGATGTGGTAATGGCAATTACTTCAAAATCATGTGAAGCAAGCATGTAAGTAATTGCACGCAAATCATCCGGAGCACAGTCTGTATCAATAATTACATGATACTTTGCCTTACCGGAGTGTGTAAATCCTGAAAAAGGGATTATAAATACAATCAGTAATAAGAATAATTTTTTCATTATGTGTTACTAAAGTAAAATTGGTGACACCAAAAGTACTTAATTTAGTTATAGGAGCAGGAATTAATTAATAAAATATTTAAAGGTTTTAGCTAACGGGTTTGAAGATCATCACTGTGTTATCTTTATCTGTTAGTGGGACCAGAATTATGTTATTTCGTTCGCAATATTCATTAACTGCTTTCATAATGCCCGGCCAATCAGGATTGTAGTCATGCACAAGGATAACGCCACCAGGGGAGAGCCTTGGGTAGAAGTATTCAAGTCCGGCTTTGGTGGGGTTATACAAATCTGCATCCATGCTAACAAGTGCATACTTTATGTCGTTTAGTCCTTCTGTAGTGTCAGGAAAGTAGCCTTTATGAAAGATAAACTTCTCAGAGGATAGCCTTTGCATTACTCTTTCAATTGAAGTATCAGCGAAGTTATGTGTTGTATATGTAGCAGCTTTACCAGTTTCTGTATCAAGGTCTTTTTGCTGAAATCCTTCAAATGTATCAAACAAATGAATATCTCTTTGAGGATCCATTTGGTGCAGGATATAGGCAGTATCACCCTTGTATACCCCAAGTTCTGCTATTGCACCCTCAATATTACTACGTTTAATCCTCTCTGTTTGAAACCAGAAGTTAAAAAACCTGTCATGGTCCTTATAAGAACTTTCAGCTTTTTGCAACTCCTTATTTATATATCCTTTTTTTGCCAATGCTTTCCATAGCTTTGGCTGGTATTCATTACCAAAGAATGATGTATAAAAGTAATACACTCCAAAGATAACGAGTACAACTACAAGTATAATCTGAATAATATCTATAACACCCATTGTTTTCTATTGTGGATTCTTTTCAAAATATCTGCAAAAGCTTGTGAGACCACACTCACTACACATTGGCTTTCGTGCTTTACACACATATCTGCCATGAAGAATCAGCCAATGATGTGCCAAAGGTATAAGTTCTTCAGGGATATTTGCAACAAGCCTTTTCTCTGTTTCAAGTGGTGTTTTGGAATTTGTTGTTAATCCAATTCTTTCTGCAACACGGAAAACATGCGTATCTACAGCCATTGCTGGTTTATCAAAAACAACAGAAGCAATAACATTGGCTGTTTTTCTTCCTACGCCGGGAAGTTTTTGTAACTCTTTAATGTCATCGGGTACAATTCCATCAAAATCATTTACTAGCATTTTTGCCATTCCGCTGAGATGCTTTGACTTGTTATTTGGATATGAGCAGCTTTTTATATGCTCAAAAATACTATCTACATCTGCTTCAGCCAGTATGTCGGCAGTGGGAAATGATTTGAAGAATTCCTGTGTGATAATATTTACACGTTTATCAGTACATTGTGCTGATAGAATAACGGCTACTAAAAGTTCATAAGGTGAGCGATATACAAGTTCTGTTTCAGCAACCGGCATATTCTTCTGAAAGTATGATATTGTTTTACTAAAGCGTTCTTTTCTTGTCATAATCTGAACTATAAGCCTACACCAAAACCAATACGAATCAGTGGATTGCTATATGGTGAATATTCTGATTCCAGGACGTTAAAAAGAACGGCAATAGTAGTAAATCCGCGTCCGCCTACTGACTGCATAAATCCTCCACCAAGAAAAAGGCTGCTGACAGTATGGTTTGTAACTTCCATACTTGTTCCGTAATATGATGGATATTGAACATTAAGGATTTCATACTCAACTTGTCCGAATACCCCTCTGAATAAATCGTACCTGCCTAGAATGCTGGCTCCGTAGTCGTTGAACGATTGTCTGCCTATGGGAGTGCCATAATCATAATTACTATAAATGTATGTGAGTCTGGATCCAACCTGGAATTTCTCAGAAACTTGATACCCAACAAGAGGTGAGATTGTAAAAGTACCGCCATAGGAGGAGAAACCTCCTCCGATCATTCCGCCCAGAAACCATGGACTGGGGCCTTTTGTTTTTGCAGGGGCTCTGTTAACATCACCGAGATTTTGATATTGTGCACTTAAACTGTACCCAATAGCAAGCAGTATAATTAACAGAGCTACTGGTTTAAGATTTGTATGTTTCATAATACGTAAATATATATGTTAATCTTCCTGAAAAGAAGACCAATTGTATTTGAAACCCAAAAGTAAGCTAAATTATTTTCTGCTGATAGCTTTTTTTGCAGATTTAACGATATCATCAGACTCCAGTCCGTATTCTTTCATAAGAAGATCAGGCCTTCCACTCTGTCCGAATATATCCATTACAGCAACATACTCAAGAGGAGTTGGATTGTTACGAATGAGAAGTTGAGCCACACTATCGCCAAGGCCGCCAATAACAGAATGTTCTTCAGCAGTAACAACGCAACCTGTTTTTGCAACAGACTTGAGAATCATTTCATCATCAAGAGGCTTGATAGTATGAATGTTGATAATCTCTGCATTGATACCTTGTTCAGCAAGTTTGTCAGCAGCCTGCAGAGCTTCCCATACCAAATGTCCGGTAGCTATAATAGTAACATCACTACCTTCTTTCATCATTATACCTTTACCAATAATGAACTCATGATCTTCAGGGATAAACACAGGAAGCTTTGGTCTGCCAAAACGAAGGTAAACAGGTCCTACATAATCAGCTATAGCATGAGTAGCTTGTTTGGTCTGGTTAAAGTCACAAGGATTAATAACAGTCATGCCAGGGAGCATCTTCATCATGCCAATATCTTCAAGGGTTTGGTGGGTTGCACCATCTTCTCCAAGAGTAATACCTGCATGTGATGCACAAATTTTCACATTTTTGTCAGAATAAGAAACAGCCTGACGTATCTGGTCAAAAACACGGGCAGTAGAGAAGTTAGCAAAAGTACCGGTATAAGGAATCATTCCTGATGTGGCTAATCCTGCAGCTGTTCCTATCATATTTGCTTCAGCAATTCCCATTTGGAAGAATCTTTCAGGGAACTCTGCTTTAAAGTCACCCATTTTAAGTGATCCAATTAAGTCAGCGCAAAGTGCTACTACTTTAGGGTTTTTGCGTCCAAGCTCCAGTAAAGCTTCACCAAATCCTGATCTGGTGTCTTTTTTTTGGTTGTCGATGATTTTGTATTCTGTCATAGTCCTATAATTTAACTCTTGTAGTTTTTTCTGATGTAATATTAAATTCTTTTATTTGTGTTGTTGCAGATTGGATAGAATATTTAGACCTGAAAACCAGTCTGTAATTACCAGGTTGCAGATAAACTGATTCAGGGTAGTTATTGTCTTTGCCAAAATCAACTACCCATTTCTGCTCTTTGCCATCCAGCAGGTAAATGCTGCCGTATCCAAGAATAGATTTTTGGATTGCCAGTATGCCCGGACTTTCTATCTCTACTTTTGTTTGATTGTCAGGAATGACCTCAATATCTTTAAGTGTTATTGGAGGAAGTGTTTGTATCTCCAAATCATATTTCCCTGACAAATATTCAATATCCTGATCCAGATATTGATTGTTAATTCGCTTATTATTTTTTGTAATTCTTATGGAAGGATTGAAGTCTGCCGACGCATTACTCAACAGGCTTATCATCAATGTTCCTCTCGGACATTCAGTTGATACAATATTATGTTTGCCCTCAGTAATATGTACGTTATCAATCACTTTGGCAGGAATTGTGTTTACAATTATCTTGTATGTTTTAAGATGGTCAACATATATTGTATCGGGTAAGCCTTTGCTATTGAGACTGTGCACGAAGTTATACGCTACCAGGTTATTACTTTTGTCAATAAATGTCATGTTAACATTTGACTCAGTAGGTTTATTATACTGGTCAAGAAGGTTAACCTGAAGGCTTGTGGTACTCATTATTCTAGTAATGATAACCTTGAGTGAGTGCATGAATTGCTCCTTATCGGCAGCATTATAATAATCGCCGGCACAGTCATAAACTTCGTGAGTATCGCGTCCGATGCCTATGATAAATGGTTTCAGGATTATTCCTTTTTGCTGTAATCTGTTACTTACTTCACAGATATCGCCATTACATTCTTCAATGCCATCTGTTATAAGAATTACGACATTGCGACAGTTATCACATGCAGGGAAATCGCCGGATGTTTTTTCCAGAGAAGCAGCAATGGGCGAAGTGCCACGTGGTGTAATTCTTTTAAGCCTGTAGGTGATTTTATCGTGATTGTTTTTTGAGAATGGAACCTCAAGTCTTGTGTCATTACAATTTTGCGGGGGATAGTTTTTTGTATGCCCGTAAACACGCAGGGCTACTTCAATGTTATCGAACTGCTTTAAGCTATCGAGCAACTGTCCAAGTACCTTACGTGCTATATCAAACTTCTCTTCATTATTCCATTTTCCTGTCATACTTTTGGAACCATCCATAAGAAACAGGATACGTGTTGTTGTTTGATCTGAGTCAGTGTTTGACTGTCCGAACGCTCCAAACCCAACTAACAGGGTAAGAAGAAAGAATGAATATTTAATACAAAGTTTCAAATTAACTATCTCTTGTTAAACCGGTTGAATTTATAAATGAATTACAAATGACTTATTATGGTTATCTCACATGCAACAGACTGCACTTAACCTGATAAGCTGTTGCAATGCTATTTAAACGGAGGGTAATCACCCAGAGTTTCTTCCAGTTGGCCAAGGGCATTCTCCAATTGCTCATCGCTTGGTGCTGCACCATGCCATTTGTGAGTTCCCATCATGAAATCTACTCCCATTCCCATTTCAGTATGCATAAGAACCATAACAGGTTTACCTTGCTTAGCAGTAGCTTTAACATTCTCCATAGTGCTAACAACATCGTTCATGTCATTACCATTCATTTCGATTACTTTAAATCCAAAAGCTTCGAATTTAGCTTTGAGATCACCCTGTGGGAGAACATCGTCGGTAGCTCCGTCAATTTGTTTTTTATTGTAATCAACAATACCAACAACATTGTTTAATTTGTTACCGCCAATATACATGGCAGCTTCCCAAATTTGTCCTTCATCCAGTTCTCCGTCACCCATAAGGCAGAATACCAGCTTATCGTCGTTATTGAGTTTTTTTCCCTGAGCAAGCCCTATTGAAACAGATAATCCCTGTCCCAGTGATCCTGATGCAATTCTGATTCCCGGAAGATGGGTTTTGTTTGTAGGGTGTCCCTGCAGTCTGCTGCCCAGAAGCCTGAATGAACCGAGTTCATCAACAGGAAAAATTCCTCTGCGAGCCATTACGCTGTAAATGGCAGGACTAATATGTCCGTTTGAAAGAATGAAAACATCTTCGTTCTTTCCTTCCATGTCAAATACTTCTGCGTTAAAGTCCATTACTCTGTGGTACATCGCTGTGAGAAAGTCAGCACAGCCCAAAGATCCACCCGGATGCCCTGAAGCAACTCCGTGAACCATTCTTACGATATCTCTTCTTACCTGAGACGCGGTTTTTTCTAGATCCTGAATTTCAGTCATAATAAATTACTGTGTTACAGTTAGTTTTATTTAATTATTAGCTATGATTAGCACTATGCAAAAGTACAATTTATTATTTACCACTCTGTTAGGGTTATTAACAAATTATTAACGCAGAAGCCCTATATAATATAAGGTGTATGTGGCGACTGGTAAGTACTGATTAAATCGATTGTGTTACAGCGTAAGCAGACAACTTATTATAAGTCATCTGAATAATATGAGGGAGCTGGTGTCCGAAGATTATATTGAGAACTCATTACTTCTCCGTAGGCACCTGTTGCTCTGATGGCTATAAGGTCACCGCGTGATGTTGCGTTCAGGTCAACGGCTTTTCCAAAACAGTCGGATGATTCGCAAATGGGACCAACAACATCGTATTTAATAATCTCCTTTTGGGAAGTTATATTCTCGATTTTGTGAACTGACTGGTAGAGTGCCGGACGTATGAGCTCAGTCATGCCTGCGTCAAGTATAGCAAAATTGGTTTTAATACCTTTTTTAATATACAGCACTTTACTAATCAGTGTTCCGCAGTGAGCCACAAGTGCTCGTCCTAGTTCGAAATGTACTGTTTGCTTTGGACGTAAGTCAAGATTATTATGGAATATGCTAAAGAATGTTTCAAAATCAGGAAGTATATCTGGTTTTAGGTAACTAATCCCAAGTCCGCCACCAAGATTAATATGCTCGGGTATTATTCTGTGATCCCAAAACCATCGTTGTATCTCGTTTACACGGATGCATAATCCTTTAAAGACTGACATGTCTGTTATTTGTGAGCCAATATGGAAATGCAGTCCCTTGAGTTTTACATTCGGCAGTTGTTTCATCAGCTGGATTACATTTTCCAGTTCCCAGAAATTTATACCAAATTTATTTTCTTCTATCCCGGTGGTGATGTAATGGTGTGTCTTTGCATCAACATTGGGATTAATCCTGAGAGCAATATTGGCTGTTTTCCCAAGTTTTGATGCAATCTCATTAATAACCTCAATTTCCTGAATGGATTCAACATTAAAAGAGAATATATTGTTGTTGATTCCTGTTTCAATTTCCAAGTCACTTTTCCCTACTCCGGCGAACGCAATTTTGTCAGGCTCGAATCCTGTGGTAATAGCTTTCAGTACCTCATTGCCACTTACGCAGTCAGCACCCATGTCATGGCTGACCATATATTTTAATATCTTGTCGTTGGCATTTGCTTTTATGGCATAATGCAAATGAAAGCCATACTTGTCGACAGCCTTTTTTGCAGAGGATAAAACTTCTTCTAACACCTCAGTATCATAGTAATAAAAGGGTGTTTGTAATTTCTTGAATATGGAAAGAGGATATCTTGTAGTCACAGTTAAAAAAGATTTTTACTTAGTTGGTTGAGTGCATTTTCTTTGTCAGATGTATTAATAAGCAGACTGATATTATTACTTGAGCTGCCGTATGATATCATTCTCAGAGGCACCTCTGACAAAGCATTCAGAACCCGTCGTGCTACTCCACTTCTTTCGGCAATCAAATCACCAACAACACACACAATTGTCTGGTCTTTTATTATAGAAACAGTACCAAATTTTTCCAGATCAGCAACAATTTGATAGAGTTTATCACTTTTATCGATTGTTACAGAAACAGAAACTTCAGATGTGGTAATCATGTCAATAGGAGTCTGGTAACTTTCGAATATTTCGAAAACCTTTCTCAGAAAACCATAAGCCAGCAGCATTCGCCCTGATTTGATTCTGATAGAAACAATATTGTCTTTAGCAGCAACTGCTTTAATCTTACCCTTTCCGGATACCTTTTCTGTGATTATCGTTCCCGGAGATTCGGGTTGTAGTGTGTTCTTTAATCTTACAGGTATACTTTTTTCCTGTGCCGGCTTAACACTGGTAGGATGTAATATTTTAGCTCCGAAGTATGCAAGCTCAGCTGCTTCATCAAAGGAAAGCTCATCAAGCCTGCGTGTGTTGTCTACCACTCTGGGATCATTATTATGGAACCCGTCAATATCTGTCCATATTTGTATCTCTGATGCATCAATGGCAGCACCGATAATGGAAGCTGTATAATCAGACCCTCCTCTTTTTAAATTGTCAATTTCTCCAAAAGCATCCCTGCAAATAAATCCCTGTGTAATAAATAAGCTGGTGTCAGGGTGCTGTTTTATTTCACGATGAAGGTTCTCACGTATGTAAAAGTTGTCGGGTTCCAGATCTTTGTCAATTCGCATGAAGTTTAGCGCCGGGAGTAATACTGAATTAACACCAATTTCTTCCAGATGGTAGTGCATAAGACTTGTTGATATCATTTCTCCCTGTGCCAGAACAGCTTTCTCTTCATATAGTGTGAATAAGTCTCTGTTAAAAGAGTCAATGTAATCGAAATGATGATTTATTAATCCAATACCCTTTTCCCTTGACTGATCTGATTCGAAAAGTTCATTAACTACTGTTATATAGTTTGATTTTAATTCGTTAAGGAGTATTCTGGCTGGCTCCTTTTGGTTCTTATAGAGCAGTTCAGTGTATTCAACCAAACTATTTGTTGTACCTGACATGGCTGATAGTACAACTATTTTTCTGTCATTATCAGCTATTAATTTGCCTACTGATTTAATTCTCTCTGCAGTTCCTACTGAAGTCCCGCCAAACTTTAATATCTTCATTGTAATAGTAAAATAAAATAAAAGTACAGTAACACAATAAGTTAAGTGTTGTAGTATTTAGTATGTTTAAATTTCGTTTATTCGGGGTGCAAAGATATTAAAAATCGTATGAAGTGATTTAGGGTTTTTTTATAATAATATCTCCAACACTGCTTTCAAAATATTAGTTTTGTAGTTATTTTTCAGAAATAGTAAACAATAATGAAAAGAATATACTTACTGGTGGTTTTGTTGATGCTGATAATGTTTTCAACGGGTAGTATAAAAGCACAGAATATTGGTGTTAAAGGTGAGCAATGGGTCGATTCTGTGTATAAATCTCTTTCACCTGATGAAAGGATAGCCCAGCTTATTTTTGTGCGTGCTAATCAACCGAACCAACCTTATTTTAAAAATGTTGATACTCTTATCTCTAAATACAATGTTGGAGGGATAGTCTATTTTGCTTCTGATCCTGTTTCTCAGGCTAAACAAACCAATTACTGGAATTCACTGGCCAAAACTCCTCTTTTTATTTCCATTGATGGAGAGTGGGGGCTGGGTATGCGACTTAGCAATACTGTAAAATACCCTCTTCAAACAACTCTGGGTGCTATCTCTGATAATAATATGATTTATCTAATGGGTCAGCAAATTGGTGACCAGTGCAAGCGTATGGGAATTCAAATAAACTTTGCGCCTGTTGTGGATGTTAACAGTGATTCGCGTAATCCGGTTATTGGGATGAGGTCTTTTGGGCAAAATCCTGAGCAGGTTGCAAACAAGGGTTACTATTATATGGCCGGACTACAAAACAAGGGTGTAATTGCATGTGCTAAGCATTTTCCCGGACATGGTAATACTTACAAAGATTCGCATAAGGATTTGCCGGAGGTTAACAGCTCTCAGGAAGTTTTGGCGGAGAATGATCTTTATCCTTTTGATTTTATGATTGATAAAGGTGTTAACTCTGTAATGGTGGCGCATCTTTCGGTGCCGGCTCTCGACAGTACTCCAAATCTGCCTACAACTCTTTCGTATGATGTTGTTACCGGTCTTCTTAAAGATAAAATGGGTTTCGATGGTCTTGTTATTACTGATGCGCTGGATATGAGAGGCGTTACTAAATATTATGGAAAAGGGGAGGTGGCTTTGAAGGCGCTTATGGCTGGAAATGATATACTGCTGATTCCTGATGATGTGGAAGCTTCGGTTTTGTCTATTCAAAAGGCTGTTGAAGATAATATTGTTTCCACTGAAAGAATTGAGGAGAGCTGCAAGAAGGTGCTTGCTTATAAATATCTTACCGGAGCTTACAAAGGTGAAGAGATTGATACTGATAACCTGATATTCGAACTTAACAATCCTGTTTACTCACATACAATTGAAAGTATTCTGAAAAGTGCTATTACTATTGTGAAAAATGACAATGATATTCTCCCTTTGAAAAGCACAGCAAATACTGCTGTTGTTATTCTGGGTTCTGAGAATAATCAGGTATTTGGTGATAGCCTGTCGGATGCTGGTATTGATGTTTATTATCTCGGGCACAACGTAAAGAAGAGGTTTGTTAAAAAGCTGATGAAGAAACTAACTCCTTATAATAATGTTGTTATTGCTATTGTCAATACAAATATTCTTGCTTATAAGAAGTTTGGTATATCTGACGAAGATGTGCAGATTGTTAACAAAATCGCTGCTCAAAAAGATGTTGTTTTAAATATATTGGCAAGTCCGTATGCTTTGAACTTCTTCGATTGTAGTCTGCCAAAAGCAATAGTTGTGTCATATCAGGATAAGCCGGCAACGCAAGCTGCATCTGCGAAAGCGATACTTAAAGGACTTAACAACTATGGTACTTTGCCAGTTGATGCTGGTCCGTTTAAAACCGGCGATGGTATCTTTTTATCAGGTACCAAACTTGTTGATGGTGCCCCTCAGTATATAGGTGCTGATATGAGTAAGCTGGCGCAGATTGACTCTATTGCAATTAACGGTATAGAGGTTGGCGCTTATCCCGGATGCCAGATACTGGCTGCTAAAGATGGCGTTGTGTTCTATAATAAATCTTTTGGCTTTCATACATACGACAGTATAATTCCGGTTGCTAATGATGATGTTTATGATCTGGCTTCTTTAACGAAAATACTTGCAACAACTCCTTCTGTTATGAAGCTGATGGAGGAAGGGAAAATTGATATTAATGGTAAGTTATCAGATTATCTGCTTATGCTGAAAGGTACTGACAAGGAAAATCTTGGGTTTATGAAGGTGCTTGCTCATCAATCGGGGTTGCTTAACTGGATTCCTTACTACAAAAGTACTATTAGTGATGAAGGTTGGGACTCAACTGTATATAGCAGTACTATTTCAGAGGATTATCCAGTTAGAGTTGCTGAAAATATGTATGTTGTTGATAATTACGAGAGAGTGATTATGGATAGTATTATTCAGTCGCCTTTTCAGGATAGTACATATCATTATTCCGGACTGGGTTTTTATCTTATAAAGAAAATTGTTGAAGATTTAAGCAATAGCGATTATGATGATTTTGTTTATGATAATTTCTATAATAAGCTTGGGCTTGAGCATATGAAGTATAATCCACGTAAGTATTTTGATGTTGACAGAATTATTCCTACTGAGAATGATACAGTATTCAGGAAACAATTACTGCATGGTGATGTTCATGACCAGGGCGCTGCTTTGTTAGGAGGGATTTCTGGCAATGCAGGGTTGTTTGGTAATGCATATGATGTTGCTGTTATGATGCAGATGTTTTTAAACGGAGGCAGATATGGTAATGTTGAGTGTTTAAGCCCTGAATCGATAGACTTTTTTACTGATTATCACTTTGCTGCTGATAGTAACAGGAGGGGGCTGGGTTTTGATAAGCCGCTTCTCGTTTATGAAGATCATATGACAAACTGCAGGGATGCTTCTCCTTCGGGTTTTGGCCATTCAGGATTTACTGGAACTTATGCATGGGCAGACCCTGAGAATGGTCTTGTTTATGTATTTTTGTCAAACAGGGTTTATCCTGATATGACAAATGGAAAACTAATGGAACTGGATATAAGAACTAATATACATCAATTATTTTATGAGGCATTAAAGCCTTAAAACTAACAAACTACTATTATGAACAAAACATTAAAATCAATTCTTTTATGGATCGGAGCACTGATTTTTACTCTGGCAACAGTAATATATCAACGGGCAACAGGACCTACTTATCCTGTTAAAGGTGATGTAACAATTAACGGACAACATATAGATTACAAACTAATAAGATCATTCGGAGGAGATGAAGATGCCCTCGTGAAGATTGATATCCCTGATAATGAAATCAGCGGTACTATTACTCTTAAGCGGTATCTTAGTCATGATAACTGGTCATCTTATCCCATGAAAATGGAGGAAGGCCGGCTTATTGGTGCTATCCCAAACCAACCGCCGGCAGGCAAGGTGGAGTATGTTGTTACTCTTCATCATAATAATACTGATTACGTGCTTAATGAAGAGCCAGCCATTATTCGCTTTAAAGGAGAGGTTCCCAAAGGTGTGTTAATACCACATATATTATTTATGTTCACCGCATTATTGTTCTCTGTGCGTGTGGCTTTTGAGTTGATATTCCGTGGTAACAAAGCAAAGTTATTCACTACTGTGGTGATTGTAACTATGTTTGTGGGTGGATTGATACTGGGACCATTGGTACAGAAATATGCTTTTGGTGCTTTCTGGACAGGATGGCCCTTCGGACATGATCTTACGGATAATAAAACTATATTTGTATTTATCTTTTGGCTGATAGCTTGGTTTGTGTTGAGAAAAAAACCTCAGAATAAACTGTGGCCTGCCATCGCAGTGATTATTATGCTGGCTGTTTATGCAATCCCGCATAGTACGCTGGGATCGGA
The DNA here is from genome assembly GCA_963676635.1 of Bacteroidales bacterium. GTDB lineage: Bacteria > Bacteroidota > Bacteroidia > Bacteroidales > F082. The sequence goes on along the minus strand of OY781105.1, from coordinate 1,136,110 downwards.
GATAGATCATACAAAAACAGAAAACGCAGAATTGGAATGATGATAATTACATATCTGATAATAGCCGTTACGGTAGTAATTTCTATTTCGGCATTTACTAATCCCGAATTATTTAACAAGCTTAAATTTAATGCTTACCAGATAAAACACTCCGGTGAGATGTACAGATTTGGCAGTTATGCCCTGGTGCATTCAGGGTGGTTCCACCTTCTTATTAATATGTTTGTACTATACTCTTTCGGAACAATTGTTGAAGATTCGTTTCATCTGATGTTTAGCACTGTGGGCTACTTGTACTATGCATTGCTGTATATAGGCGGGATTTTGTTTTCTACCTTATGGGATTTCGGGAAGTATAAGGATGATGTTTATTACAATGCTGTGGGTGCATCAGGTGCTGTATCGGCAGTGGTGTTTTCAAGTATATTAATTTATCCCACCGGAAGTATAATTTTGTTTCCAATCCCGTTTCCATTACCTTCGTGGTTGTTTGGTATTGTTTACCTGATTTATTCAGCGTATATGGGAAAACGTGGTGGTGATAATATTGGCCATTCCGCTCATTTCTGGGGCGCCATTTACGGACTTGTGCTTACAATTGTGCTTGTCCCTGGTGTGCTGAGGAGCTTTTATTATGCTGTTTTTTAATTGATTAAAGATGAATGACAGACCTGAAATAAAGATTGTGCCAAAAACTATTGATAAGGTGCTGGCTTATGCCGGATGGATTATGCTGGGATTTATCTGGTTGTTTTTGGTATTGAACTACCTGGGAAAATATTTTGATAACGAAATACTGCAATTGTTTTATGTTATGTTCTCTTCCAGGAGTTTGCTTGTGCTGACTTTAACCGGGACTGTGTTTTTTATTGGAATGACTATGCTGATGAAGTTCCCGTGGTCGTTTAACTATCCTGTAAAAGTTACTGATGAAAATGCTGGTAAACAGTATATTCTGGCTGTACGCCTGATAAGCTATCTCAGGTTTGCTATGATATTTCTTTTTATTGTTATATCAGGCAATACGGGAGGCGATGCGATGACAACAATTTATCTGATTATCTTTACTTTCGCTTTGATTTTTATCCCGATGATGGTATTATTGGGTAAGATGTTTGGAGTGGGGAAATGAGGTGACTGGAAGGTTAAGTGAATAACTAATAGAATGTTACTGTAATTAATGATACTAAAATGAAAAGAATATCTTTATTATTAACTTTTGCTATCACAATACTTATGGTAGTTTCATGTACTAATCAAAAGCCATACACAATAGAGGATAGCGGTAAAAGCATAACACTTAGTAATGACTCTGAGTTTGATGTACAGCTTATTACAAATGCATCCACAGGCTATCAGTGGCAGGTATTACCGTTTGATTCAGATGTTATCAAACAAGTTGGTGAGCCCGAATATGCTCCCAAGGATGATCGTATTGGATCTTCAACTGTTGTCACCTATAAATTTAAGGCAATTGGTGATGGCAGCACAAAGCTTGTAATGGAGTACCGCCGTCCGTGGGAAGCTGATAAGGCTGCTTCAAAGGTTTTTGAGATGAGTGTTGCTGTTGGTACAATGGGGCGACTGGAGGAACTCTAGGGACTGGAGAGAGATGAGAGGAGAGAGGTGAGAGATGTGAAACGGAGAAATAAATAACGCGAGTCGGGGGTCATGCGCTAGTTGTGATTTTACTTATTTATTTCGCTGTAAGTAGAATATTTAAATTCAATGCGTTTGCAATTAGAGCAAAATTTGAAATTCTTATATCTTCTCCATTTTCAATTCTTGAAATATATGGTCTTTTCTTCCCAATCAGTTCTGCCAGATCTTGTTGACTTAACTTTAATTCTTTTCTTCTGTTTTTAATTATTTCCCCAAAATAATATGAAAATGATTCTTCCTTGAATTTCTCTCTTGTTTCACTTCCTTTTTTTCCAAATTTTTCGTCTAGTATGTCTTTTGCGTTTATTAAACTTCCCATGATATTTAGTCTTTTAGATGTAATCCTTTAGTAGTTTTTCTGATATTTTAATAGCCATTTTATAGTCCTGTAGAATACCCCCATCTGAGTGTAGATTGATAGAGAAAGATTGAATGTAAGGTACGAGAACTAAAATGAGATAAACCCACTGAGCGTAGTTTCATCCGCCGTGGAGGCAGACACGTGCAACTACTCTCGCCTATCAAAAATGCAATTAAAACAGTTATTATGCAGAAGTATATTTACAGTATTTGGGTGTAGTAGCCCTGATTCACGCCTTGTATACATACTCATAATACATCAATCCAACAAAAGATGAAGTAGCAGATTGCAAGGCAGCTTTGTGCAAAAGCAGTTTATTGCTTGTTAATTTATTTATAGAGAATCGATAAATTCGCTTACGCTTATTTTGCTCAAGCCGCATGGCTTTTCATTTTTTCTTGATAAAAAACGAAACAAAAAATCATGGGCTCATTTCGCTTGGTCACTTTTTTATCGTGAAGGCTTAGGGAAGGGAGTGATCTCCTCGTTCCTCGGAGCTTCTCCCTTTCCCTAAGCCTTCACATCTAAAAAAGCACCCAAGCGAAATATGCCCACCGTTCCTAGCTCCGGTAGTTCAGACTATTAATGTAGATACGGCTGGGTGGGGATTGGAATATTGTGGGATTTTTGGGGTATTCATGCTGGGTTTGCAAACCGCTTAGAGTTCTATTTATTGGACATAGTTATTATTTAAGTTCCTCCAAAATATTGTTTATCTCCCCATCTGAGTGTAGATTGATAGAGAAAGATTGAATGTAAGGTACGATAGCTAAAATGAGATAAACCCCACTGAGCGTAGTTTGTAACTACGCTCGCCTATCAGAATAGTTATTATTCAGAAGTATATTTACAGTATTTGGGGGTAGTTTCAAATTACACCTGGAGGGGGATAATCATTCAATAAAACAAGCAAACAGCTTAATAAGTGCATTGAAAACTGTGATGTAGCTCAACATGGACTCCTGCTTTTTTTTCCGAACCTGAGGCAAACTGACCAATCAAATATTCATACGTATCTCCAAGGGTATCGGTGTCAGTGGAAAAATCAGCAATTCCTTCGGCAATTTTTTGAATGATGGTGCAAAGCTTTTTGTTTCGGTCGGTTGGTGTTTTTCCAAGTTTCTCAGAGTTTAAGTTAATTTCTGAAAACAAACCATGAAAGGAATTATCAAAGGATTCGGTTTCGATGTATTTAAAATTCTTCACCAAAGTTTCCAGCAATTCGCCGTCCTGGGTACGGGCAAGCTCGGCGATGTTGTTCCACAAGAATTCCGGTTTGATTACATAATGTACCTTTCGGCGCATTTGTTTCTCAAATTCAACAACATCATCCGGTTAATCTCTACCTAATTCCTTCTTGGCCGATTCCTCATAATTGGCAGATAAATACCTTAAAAAAAGAAACGAAAGCATATAATCACGAAAACCATCAGCATTCATTGCCCCACGAAGCTGGTCTGCTATTGCCCAAAGGGTTTTACTTAATTTATGTTGTTCTATTTGTGTCATACTGTATTTTTTTTTGTCTGAATCAGGATTTTCCTGATTTAAGGATTTCCTGATTACTTTGTTTGGTGTATTTGGGGTTGTATATTTTTTTAAACTGTAAACTTTTGCCATCAAAATTGATTAGCAAGCCAATAGGCTTATCGTAGGCCACAACATAGTTTTTAGCTTGCGCCAGGTGCACATCTTCTAAGTTGATGAGTGCTTTTAGTTCGACAATTATCAAATCTTCCACCACAAAATCAGCGCGTCTTGTGCCTACTTCAATATCTTCATAGTAAATGGCATGTTCTTGTTCTCTGGCAAAAGAAATACCTGCATGCTCCAATTCAATAGCCAAACATCTCTGGTAAATAACTTCCTGAAATCCATTGCCCAGAGTATTATGTACTTTCATTGCACAACCATTTATTTTGTATGTCAGTTCATCGAAGGTTATAAACAATTATTTTTTTCCATCCTGTTAATATAAAATATTGTACATCTTACTATCCTGTACACTATTATTTTTTCAAATCCTGTTCATCCTGTCATCCTGTATTCTTTTTTGTCTGAATCAGGATTTTCCTGATTTAAGGATTTCCTGATTACTTTGTTTGGTGTATTTGGGGTTGTATATTTTTTTAAACTGTAAACTTTTGCCATCAAAATTGATTAGCAAGCCAATAGGCTTATCGTAGGCCACAACATAGTTTTTAGCTTGCGCCAGGTGCACATCTTCTAAGTTGTTGAGTGCATTTAGTTCGACAATTACCAAATCTTCCACCACAAAATCAGCGCGTCTTGTGCCTACTTCAATATCTTCATAGTAAATGGCATGTTCTTGTTCTCTGGCAAAAGAAATACCTGCATGCTCCAATTCAATAGCCAAACATCTCTGGTAAATGACTTCCTGAAATCCATTGCCCAGAGTATTATGTACTTTCATTGCACAACCATTTATTTTGTATGTCAGTTCATCTAAGGTCAAAAACAATTATTTTTTTTCATCCTGTTAATATAAAATCTTGTACATCTTACTATCCTGTACACTATTATTTTTTCAAATCCTGTTCATCCTGTCATCCTGTAAATCCTGATTCAGACAATTTTTTCATTAACCCCACTGAGAGTAGTTTGCAACTACTCACTACTATCTCGCCTATTTTGTATATACATTGTTAGCCATTGATTTTTAGTTTTTAAGATTCAATGTATACTCATAGTACAGGCTTATTGCGATAAATGTCCTAATTAAGCCATTTTCGTAATCGTCTTTTTTAAGCGAATGGTGCATAGCTGACGCAACTAAACCATTGTTGATATCAGGCATTTTTTTCTTTGTTTCCAGTATTTCTTTGAAATCTTTGTTTTCAGCTTTATTTATCAGGCAAATCAAAAAGTCTCCATTTGAGTTAATACATAATGGTTCGAATTTTGGCTCATTTTCTGATTTGTCTTTGGCTATTATCACTATTTGCTCAGAATCTGAATTTTCAAATGGTTCAATTTCTAAAGTAGTCCAAATTTTACTGAATGTATTAGTCTCTTTTATTGATTTAATTAGAGTCAAACTTTCATCATTGAGTAGAAAGTCTGGCTCAATTTCCATTATTGATGTAGTTTCCAAGTATTTTTGATAGGCTAATGAAGTTTCTAGGTCTGGGTAACGCTCGTGTAGCAATTGTTCAAAATGCCCAGTCAGTTTGTTAATAGCTTCTTTATCTGCTTTACTTAAACAGCTACCAAATTCATTCGAATAGTTGCTTCCTGACTTATTTTGACAACCCCAAAGAGTTAAACTTATTGTTAGTGTGAATAGGATAATTAATTCTTTCATTGATTTTTTGACGTGGTTCTTTTATTTGATTAATTCGTTTTCTTTATTCAAATATGTGGCTAACGGTAAATTATATGTTGTCGTAGCGGATTGCGGGTGATTGTCTGTCCGGCACGACTAAGACAATCAGGCGGGAATCCGGGCTACGCATACCACAGAAACCGCTATGCAATATATAAAATGTTATGCGCTTTTTTTCTTTAATATTTTGATAATTCTTTTATAAATGATTTCAGCTAAATTCCAGTCATATCCATTAAAATTAGTTGTATTATTGAATTGAATAACAACCATGTCCAAATCTTTGTAGTATTTTGCAATGCTCTGATAGCCGGGAAGTAGCCCTGTATGTTCATAAACGTAAATTGAAGAATAAATTTCCTGTTCACCTTCATTAAACACCGAGCCATCATTTAATGCACGTAAAAATATGCCCACGTCTTCTGCTGTAGCAAGCATTAAGCCAGTATTTTCATACTTAAAATCTGTCTCAACACCAACATAATAGCCGCTCATTACATCGTCCATGTTTACTTCATTAAGCGAACCAAAAGTGTGTTTCAGTCCAAGTGGAATTAATATTCTCTCCTTAATATATTCTTGGTGGGGATAGCCCAAAGTCTTATCAATAAGGTCCTCAATCAACATATAATTGGTATTTGAATAGCCATAATCTTCACCTGGTTCAAAGTCGGCTGGCAAATCCAAGGCGTACTCAAGTGTTTCTTGTCTGTTTTTTGGAGGCTTTGTCCAATAATCAGGATGGTCAACAAAATTTGGAATGCCACTCCGATGCTGCACCATCATTTTCAAAGTTATCTTGTCTGAATATTCTATTCTTTCCGCAAGTTCCGGAAAGTATTCCGCAAGTGTTTTATCCAAAGACAAACGCCCTTCAATAACTAATTTTGTAGTAGCAACAGCGATATATAATTTTGTAATACTTGCGATTTTGAATAATGCTTGCGGGTAGGCAGGTATTTCCCTTTTTCGGTCATGCCAACCTGCAGCATAAAACTCCGGTGGCTCTCCTACTTCGTCCACATAAACAATCATTCCATCAAATCCATAATTAATTCCTTCGTTGAGTTGTTCTTGAACCGTATCAGGCAGTGGCATTATCCATGCTCTTACCAAAATCCATGGCACGAAATATAATGAGCTTATGCTGGCAATAATAAATACGATTCTGAGTATTCGTTTTATCTGTTTCTTTTTCATATTATCAGTCTATTTTAGTCCGATGCCGTTTGTCAAAATTGCGCATAACGTTTTGAATATGGTGCGTACCGCATTTTATTCGATAAACTTTCTTCATTTTCTCTATCGTCAAATTTACAATTCATTTTCTTTGAATGACTTAACTGCGGTATGCATTATATTTTTTGTTATGGGCAGTACTTTGTTTGATTTAATGTTAGTTTATCAATATTTTTTTAACACAGGTTTCTTTTTCTGTAATTACTTTCACTAAATACATTCCTTTTCGTAAATCTTGGATGTCGACCTCAAAATCATTTTTATTTGATAGTTTTAAATGTTTTGAAACTTGGCCACGAAGATCAATGAAATAAATGTCAACATTACCAACATTATTCCCATTCATTTCTATCCTTAAAAAATGATTGGCTGGATTTGGAAAAATCGTGATATTATAACGATTCTTTTGAAAAATTTGGGTCGTACTTACAATACCGATTTCATTAAACACTGCAAGTCCATCCTTTGTACCGATCCATTTATTTTGAAAATTATCAATAGCAACTGTATAGACAATGTTCGAGGGTAATTCTGAGTTCACTGTGTCAAAAATTATCCATGAGTAGTCATCAAATTTAGCTAATCCACCCTCAAATGTCCCTATCCATTTATTTTGATTGCTATCAATTGATATTTGAAAAATATCATTAGCTGGAATCCCTGAATTGCTTGTGTCATAAACTGTCCAGTTAGTATCATCATAAATAGCCATCCCTCCATTAAACCATGAAGTTCCTATCCACTTTATATTGTTTTCATCAATTTCAATATGACCGACCCCGTTTGAAGGAAGTCCCGAATTTGAAGAATTGTAAATAATACAAGTATCACCATTGTACTTTGCTAATCCACCACCATATGTTCCAATCCATACATTATTGAATCTGTCAACAGCTAATTCCTTTATGTCGTTTGATGGTAACCCCGAATTAAATGTTGTATAAACAGTCCAATTTATGTCATCAAATTTTGCCAGACCGTTAAATGTTCCAATCCATTTATTTTGAAATTCATCAAATACTATATCATAAACATAGTTATCAGGTAAGCCAGAGTTTTCCTTATTATATACTGTCCAATTTATTCCATCAAATTTTGCCACACCGCCCATTGTTCCAAACCACTTATTTTCAGCACTATCAATAGCTATACAAAGTACGTGATTATTAGGTAGTCCAGAGTTTTCTTTATTATAGACAATCCAACTATTACCATTAAAAAGAGCCACACCACCGAAATAAGTTCCAATCCATTTGTTCTGGTCAATGTCAATCGTAATAGTTCTAACTCTATTACTTGGCATGTCAGAATTAGAAGTGTCATAAACAACCCAGTTTGGATTTTGTCCATAGGTAAGAACTGCTAATAATTGTATAAATACAAATAGTATCTTATTCATAATAATACTAGTTTTTTGATTCTTTGTATTGCCCATAACGGCTCGAATATGCGTAGTGCGGTATTTCAAGGCACAAAACGGGCAAGCCGTTACACCCCCACTGAGCGTAGTTTGCAACTATGCTTGCCTATCAGAACAGTTATTATTCAGAATTATATTTACAATATTTGGGGGTAGTTTCAAATTACACCTGGAGGGGGATAATCACTCAATAAAACAAGCAAACCCCTTAATAAGTGCATAGAATACCGGCATGTAGTTCGACATGGACTTCACGCTGGGTTTGCAAACCGCTTAGAAGCCTATTTATTGGATATAGTTATTATTTGAGTTCCTCTAAAATATTGTTTATCTCCATTCCGATTCTGTCAATCTCCGAAACATATTTGTCGGTGTCTTCACTTATCGCTTTAACTATAATTTCGTTGTGTTGTATTCTTAAATCACAATATTTCAATAGTTTTTTATTCTGCTCTAATAATTCAGTCGGTAAGTTCTCTATCGAATTAAGTCCGTTTATGATTTCCTTATTTTCCTTCCATAAAACAATCCCTTTACTAAATTCCTTTATCAAATATTGAGGTTCAGCAGTGTTAATCACATTAAATACTGCAAGTGATGTATTTTCATTTTGGATAAATTTTGCAACTTCTTTATCGTAAGTTACAGTGTCAAAATCAGGTTTAGATAAATCTCCAGCAATAAAAGCTGTCCCCATAATCAAGGCAAGCAGTATTACCATAAAAATCGCTCCGATTCCAGTCGCTTTCCTTCCGCTGTAAAATTCGCCACCCGATTCCTTATGCTCCTTTAACCATTGTCCTTGAATTTTCTCAACTATCAAATAAATTATCCCTGTATAAATTGCAGGTATCACTGCATTGGGAATTTTATCAATTATATGTTCAGGTATCGAAAATATTCCTGCAAATATCAAAAGTGTCGAAATGATTCCAATTATAAAGGCTTTCTTACCTTTCTCAGATTGGTCATATGATTCATAGTTTTTTTTAACTAAATAACCCGCTGCAGCAGGTCCTCCAAAATAAGTTGTAATCGCAATCGCTTTTTGAGAAAAAAGCTTTTTTGTTTTTTCCATCTAATTATCTATTTATGATTGTAGTATCGTTCATTTTAATTACCCCACTGAGCGTAGTTTGCAACTACGCTCCCCTATCAGAATAGTTATTATGCAGGATTATATTTACAATATTTGGGTGTAGTTTCAAATCACATCCAGATGGGGGCATGCCCAATATGTCGTACCCAATGCAAACCATTTATTGTTTTAGTAACAGAGGCCCTCCGCAGTATGTCCAGACCCTTTTGCAAACACTTAAAATAACAAACCCAAATTAGTGCCCAAGGGTAAATGGGAGAATTATGCCCAATTGTTTTAAATAATAGAAATTGTAATTTAAAACCGTATAAAATGCTAGAGAAAAGGAATAAATATTGATAAAAAGAGGAGTGTTTTCAGATAATAATACCCTTTAAAAAACAAAACAAAAGCAAATAAAACCTATCAATCCCCATAACACATATTCCAGGATCCGGTTTCGTCAACACCTGATTCAGACTTTGGGCTGCGCCCAGTCCGAATCCTTAATTGTTGTAACCAGTTGTTTATCCAAAATATCCAATTAATATAAACATTCCAATTAAATAAATCGGCATAAGTGCAATTTGCCACCAAAATATTCTTTTATATTTTTTTCTCAGTTTATTATCTGATTCATTTTTCATAATCTTCCAAAACTTAACATATTGTCTTGGGCATACGAAAAAGTAATTAACCTGATTGCCTTTATTTTCAATTATTTGTAGCATATTAATCCACAATATTAATCCTGTAATACCGCAGATTATAAAATATACTATTGGAATAGCCATATTTATTTAAATCATCATTTAATTTCTAATCCTAATCCTTTTGCAGCGGATTTAATAGAATCTAAGATCTTTATTACTAATTCAGAGTTATCGTTCAATTTCTCAATCTTTTTATATATACCTATTAAATCAATTCCATCATTAACAGGTTGTTTAAATTCATTAATAATCAGCGGTATGTCTAACTCATTTTGGTTAGTTTTTAATAAATCAATAAATTTTTCTGTTTCAATATCGGCTATCCAGAAAAGTGTCCAGTTAGATGCTTCTGACCATTCCACATTATTTTGACATGATTTATCAATCGAGAACAAAAAATCAGTCATTAATTTATCTGTCAAGCTATCTTTGTGTATCCTAAGATTTTTAATTGTTTCCAAATCACACTTTGTAATATTATCTGTACCTTTCTGACAATAAATATTACAATTAAAAATCAAGGCCAGAAACATTAATATCGCACTGTATTTATTCTTTATTTTATTCATCATTTCAGTTATGCAGATAGTTTTTTACAATTGGTTACAACAGTGGCAATAAGAAACGTAGGGCAATTCTATGCAACTATCTGTCAAGGTGCCAAGCCGTTTATTTAGTGTTTTGTTGCTCAGGTATAGCACCAACCGCCCTATGTTTTTTATTGCGTGCTAGCTGTTGCCGTTTTTTATTTCTCTTAAAATCATTTCCACAATCAAAACAATGATATTTTTTCCTAATCGGAAATAATGGTGCTATCAATAAAGAAAGTATCAAATATAGAATATCCCATTTAAAGTCAATTGCATGTCCAAATGAAGTATTATCAGAACTGCAATTTGGACAATTTGTAATCCGTTTTGATTCCTTTTGATTTATATAATTTTCAATAATCTCTTTCTCAATGTAGTATTCTGTTGGCTTTGTCCTGAAGTATTTAAATATATTCCTCTCGAAATCAAACAGTTCATAAAAGAATTGTTCCCATGTAAATTCAAACTTCTTCTTTGAAAGTTGCAGAAAATCTCTTTCGTTTTTTAATAATTCCTGAGTATCAATTTGATCAATTAATTTGTTGTCATTAAAAGTCGTTTTATCTATCAATGATGAATCATTTCTTATTTTACTTTTAATCGAAATTATTTCATTTTGTCTGTTTATCTCATTGTTTAGAATTTCCGCAATATCATATTCTCCAGTATCATCAAATAGTTTGCCTTGCGATGTCAGGTCAATAATCTTTTGGCAATGTGAAAATTTATCTGAGGATACTTTAAGTTTTACTCCTCCAATTGCTACTGCTGTAAATGGATGAACCCATATCAAATTTTCATCATAGATATAACTGGAAATCCCCTCGGTTTCCAGCCTACCTTTCAAGATATGACAATCTATCGGGATATTTGAACTATATATTGTAATCAGTTTTGTCATTTGTTCGGATGCGTCATTCGGTTACAGATAACGGTGGCAATATGCGGAGGCCGGGATTTCGAAGCTCCAACTTATCAAACCGTTACAATTTTTAATAAATGTACAAAAGTTTGAATTACCCACATCCCCCGGCTTACGTATATTGCGTGTCAGGTTGCGTTGCTAATTAAACTTCATCTTCAATTCTTTATCATCGCAATCAATTTCTTTAAATCCAATTGCGAATGCTTTATCCTTAAATATCTCTTTAAATTCATAAATAGCTTTCTCTGGTTTATCTTTTATTTGGCGAGATGAGTAATTGTCATAATAAAACCTTTGTGCATCTATCAAGCTATCAATGATATTTTTATCAGTCAAACTATCATTTTTCATGCAAATCCTTTTGCCATAAAGAAAGTCTTTGTATCCACCTGACTGATAATTCTCAATGTAGTAATCATATTGTAAAATCATTTTTCTCATTTGGTAATTCGTTTCAGCTGGAATTTCTTTTAAATATTCATCTACTTTATCAGAATCACCAATGAAATTGTAAATCAGAGCGATTTGTCTTTCTGCTAGAGTCTTAGCCTCTTCATCATCCAGTCTTTTCATTTGCTTTATCTGGAGATTTATAGCTTTTTCATAGAATATTCTTGCAGAATCAGGTTTTTCCATATACTCATATATCATTCCTGCATATAGATAAGCATCTACTTTCAATGCATAATCTAAGGCTTGTCGATAGTTTCCAATCTTGAGATTTAAGGAGCTTTTCCAACTGTTTAGATTCTTGCTCCACGGCATAATTCTGAGAGCATTATCAATTTCTTTAATACAATTCTCAATCTCCGTATTATTTTCCGAGAAATTTCCCTCATTAAAAGCTTTATTGGCTTTTTCAAACAACAATGAAGAATAAATCCAATATCCGATTGGAATCAAAGCAATGAAAAATCCAATCAGTACAATTTTTATTTTTTTCTTAATCAGTCTATCCATGTTTTGCTATTTGCTGTGTCGCTGACCCAATGCAACCTAACGTTTTGAATAAGATGCGTACCGTATTTTATTCAATAAAATTTCTATAATTACTATATTGTCAAATTTATAATTCATTTTCTTTGAAGCACTTAACTGCGGTATGCATTATATTTTGTGTTATGCACTGTGCTTATTTTAATTTCATTTTCTTTTGTATTGTTCCATCATCGTATATTTCTATGTATGGTTTATTCTTTTCAGGCTTTGATATTTCTCTCCCAGATAAATCAACTATTTTGATAAGTTTTCGAATTGGATTGAGAGCGGGAATCTCAGTTGAAAAGGTTACAATTCCATTTTGATCTGTTTTAATTAAGTATATCTCACTACTTGTTCCAAATGATTCTGTATATCCTGTAATAATATATCCAAAATCAGTTGTCTGTTGAACTGAAATTCCCTGATCATCTGCATTGCCACCAAATGTTTTGGTCCACAAAGTATCACCAATATTATTTGTTTTTATTAAGTAAACATCATTTAAACCGTTTCCAAATGATTCTGTATATCCTGTAATAATATATCCTCCATCTGCAGTCTGTTGAACTGAAAACCCTCGATCATCATAATCACCACCATAAGTTTTAGTCCATAATGTATCACCGTTTATGTCTGTTTTGATTAAGTAAACATCCATTGAATAAAAATTACCAAATGATTCTGTCATTCCTGCAATTATGTATCCGCCATCCGAAGTTTGTTGAACTGAACTTCCATTGTCATCAATATCGCCTCCGTAAGTTCTTGTCCAAAGAGTATCCCCGTTATTATCTGTTTTCATTAAGTATACATCAGAATATTCATTTCCAAATGATTTGATAGCTCCTGTGACTATAAATCCACCATCCGACGTTTGTTGAACAGAATATCCTTGACTAATATCTCCGACTGTATAATACTTTGTCCATAATTCATCACCATTATTATCTGTTTTAATTAAAAGCAAGATGCTTAAACCATAAAAATAATAATCTCCCGTGATAATGAATCCTTCGTCAGAGGTTTGTTGAACTGAAGATCCCATATCAATGTATTCTTGCCCAAATGTCTTAGTCCATAGAGTATCCCCATAATTGTCTGTTTTTATTAAATATATATCAGTACTTCCATTCCCAAAAGATACGGTTGAACCTACGATGACATACCCACCATCAGTCGTTTGTTGAACGTCATATCCATAATCTTGTTTCTCACCACCATATGTTCTGGTCCAAACAGTATCCCCATAATTGTCTGTTTTAATCAAATAGACATCAAACCAACCCATTCCATATGAATTTGTGTAACCTGTAATAATATAACCTTCATCCATTGTTTGTTGAACTGACCGTCCTTTATCTGTATCTTCCCCACCATAGGTTTTTTCCCAATTTTGACAGAATAGGATTGCTGGGCTAAGAAATAATACTAGGAATAGTCGTTTCATAATAAAAGAGATTTTGTGGGACCGCATAGTGCATAACGGTCTCGGCTATGGGCAGTGGCGGATTGCGTGCGACTTTCTGTCGGTACGACACTAAAGTCAGTGCGGGAATCCGTCGCTCGAACCACGAGCTTCACCCGCCATTGCCTATGAGCCATTGTTATGCGTTCGGCTTTATATTTTCGTTTTTAATTTCAATGTCTTTAAATCGTAAATAAGAATTTCATTTATATCTGTCTTGTCATATTTACCATTTGAATTTGAATCAAAATGTCCAGTTACAGTTATTGTTCCAGTCTCTTTGTTAATAACCCAAGAATTAACAAAAAATCCATCTACTGTTAATTGAGTTTTAGTTTCTCCATCTGTCGAAAGAATAAAAATTTGTTGTGGGTCACTCCAATCAATTTCTTTATCTCCGTCAAGATTTACAGTTTTTGCAACCAATATTATTTTGTTAATATTTAGCTCTTTAATTAATATTTGTTTAATTGTCATTATATACGAATCTTTCGGCAAGTTAATCTGTTTAGTACTTCCGTTTTCTGTATTAATGAAGAGAAGATATTTATTTTTTGTTTCAATTTTGCCTCTATTTTCAATCGAAGCAATTACATATTCTGTTTCTCCAACCTCTGTTAATTTATCAAAGCTAACATAATCGTATTTATTTTGTCCTAATGCAATTCCAGATATTGAAATTAACAAAAGAAATAGTAGTTTTTTCATAGGAAAATTAATCATTTTATAAATCTATTTTTTTTAAATCTGCATTGTTGTATCCGTTTCTGAGCTGACGCATAACGGCTCGAATATGCGTTGTGCGGGATTTCAAGGTGCTTCACTATCAAACCGCTACTTTGTTTATTAATTGCTTTAATGTTCAAATTTAGCAAATCGCCCCGCATTACGTATATTTATTATTGTAGGGCGTTTTTATATCCTTCCAATCTCGTTTTGCAACTAATTATTCGTGGCTTCAATTCAGTCTCAATCAAATGATTTGAAAGAGTCTTCTCTTCCAGATTTATTGAATTTATGCCTTCCTCTATGTTCTCCAAAAACTTTAATTCATCAGTTAACCTATCACCAAATCCAGTATCTAAATATCTTAACTTGAGTAATGAAGAAACATCCATGATTGCTTCTCCATTCCATGAAGCAACAGATTCTTTAACTTTTGTCTCATCAAGCTCATGAAATATAGGTTTATCAGGAGTTCTAACAGTTGAATCTCCAGGGATAAATTCTTTTACAAATTTGGAAGCGTCCTCCTTTATTAAATCACTTAATCTCTCTGCCTCTTCAGTATTTTCTTTTTTCTCAACTTCTTTTATTTTTTCTCGAATAAACTGTATTAACTTTTGATGATTTGCTTCTTTAAAACTACCTGATACTATATCAAGCTGATTAATCATCATGTAATTAAGCTTTATGTTACTTAAAAAAGTATTTAAACCATTCTCTAATTTATCCATAATTGATTCTTTATCGGAATTAAACATATCTGAGAAACCCAATAAATAAACGCCTGCATTTAGATATGAAACTATATCAAGAAATTCACCGTTTTCTGCGTATTTAAGTAATTTTTGAAGGTTAGATTTGAATTCTTCATTTGTAAACCTCCAAAATCCATGCATAAAACTATTTAGCAATTCATGAGCTGGATGAATTTTACCTTCCTTTACATTAAAGCTTTTTTCCAAGTTGTCAAGAAAGGAGTCTTCCAGTATAACCTTACTCGATGTAATTAAATCGTATATTTCAGGGAGATAAACATATTGCTCAGAAAGTCGACCATAATACTTTTCCTTAAACTTTTCTGAATATGAAGGTTTCACTTCAATTTCTTCATCTTGGTTACTTCCAAAATTAAGATTACCGAAGTCAAAATCAGCAAACGAGGAAGCTTGTTTATCCAAATCTTTTCTATCATCAAATGTAATACAGTCAGGTTTTCTAAATTCAGTTGAAACCGATAGTATAAATAACCAAATACTTTTTAATTGAGTTTTAGTTAATTCATCTGCTATGTCTTTTTTGTTTTTTATTATTTCAAACGGATACTTGAAATGCTCAATTGCAAATTTGATTGTTCGAATATTTGAAAAAAGCTTTTCTAGCTCTTTTGCATCAGCTTCATTTTCTGTTTTAGGGTCAAGAGTTTTAAGGAGGTAATCTTTGTTGTCTTTTAAATAATCCTTGAATGAATTATCTGAATAACTGTCAATTATCGAATCTATAATTGCCGAAATGTTAGGAGTAAAGTGAATTGTCTTTTCAATTGTTTTTTCTTTAAATGTCAACCCTCCTTTAATTTCATCGTAATTAGCTATTATTAAAACCTTACTTCCTTTATTCTCAACTAACTCGTTAATTACCCCAAGAATATCATTTGTATCAAGTTGGTCTGAAACTCGTTCCAAATCATCAAAACAAATAAGCAGTTTATCATGAGGCAGAAATCTAAAAAGATTATCTCCCGTTCCTGTGATGAACTTTTCTACATCAATGTATTTCTTAACAAAGGGAACAGCCTCAGAAAATTTTTGAATATTTTTTGCTATTGAACTTGTTGAAATATTAGAATCCTTTCCTTTTCTGTCAAAATATTCAAACAGAACTTTTCTTGCTATGTCATTTTTATCAGCAACACCATATAATGAAACAATTAATGGAACAAACTCGGTCTCATTTTCAAGACGAGGAAAAACATGATTTTTTATATGATAAGTTTTTCCACTTCCCCAATTTCCTGTAAGCAACAACGCACCAGTTGTCTTCATTTTAAGATGATTGCTAATAGCGTCATAAATATATTTCATGGGTAAATCTATTATTGGTAAAGGTTGAGTTATTTCGTTATCTGCTTTTTTTCTAAATAATCTTTTCAATAGTTTCATATTTGCACTATCGTTTCTTTAAATGCCCTACAACGTATGTATAAAAGTAGTGTTTATATTCCCATTATTTTGGGTGAATATAAACACCATTTGTTACTATTCTTCTAAAGGATTAATTATTTGTCTCAAGAATTTTCTGCTTACACAAGTAAAAATTCCCGTTGTTTTTAATGAATTATGTCAGTAATATTTAACTATCTGACACCTGCCTCTTATTCTTACCATCCAATCCATCCACAGCTCCGCCCCCTCAGTCACACGCAACTCGTACAACATTCTGCTACACAGTCCTATACCAAAACCAAAAAAAAGCAATAAATTACCTCAATTACTACTCAAAATATGTGTGATAGCATCTTAGCAAGTCCAGTTTTTTTAGTTTCAATAATTAACAAGCCTCAAATATAAAAAAAAATTTATATGAATGGTGAATGGAGGGACAAGGGACAAGATACAAGGGACAAAGGGACAAGGGGACAAGGTGACAAAGAGACAAGGTGACAAAGGGAACCGCCTGAGGCGGTCAGGCAGTGACAAGGTGAAAAATATGCGCAGCTCACCATCCGCCGGTGGGCGGACACGGCTCACTATTCATCCGACTGAGTCTGACACGGCCACCATTCACCACTCACCACACAACATGGCAGGGGAGAGGGATGGACTTTGTGTTGGTGGTGGCTTGATTTTTATTCGTCGGAGGTGTTAAACTAAAAATGCTGTACTTAATACGTCAAAGATGCAATCTGAGATGCTATTCATTCGTGAACTCCTTAACAATAAACAAGATGTGAGTCAAATGCTGTGCATTCGCGAACTCCTAAAATAATATACAAGATGTGAGTCAATCCAATTTACAGCAAATTTATCTATGCTTTCAGGCATGATAAATTGATGCTCAATGCGTCAGTGATACATTTTGAAATGCTTTTCAGTCACAATTTCAAAAAAATATAAAGTTTGTAATTCAAGTCGATTTATAGACATGAAATCTATGCTTTCAGGCATAGATAAGTTGTATCCTTAATACGACAAAGGTACCATCTAAGATGCTGTAATTGTGCACAAATATTATTGTGAGTCCAGCGCTATGCATAGCCAAATAATCTCTGTTTTCAGACATAGCTAAACTTTTTTTCAATACGTCAAAGAACAATTTTAAATCCTGTGGATTTGCGAACTTCTCCCGCTACTACAGCCTCCATTCAAATACAAATCCATACAAACAAGACTTAAAGTACGATTTAATCATCCAGGAGCGTTAAGTGTGCACAGGACTCATAATCCCTCAGGTAGCAAGGCATAGTAAATAAACAGCGAATTCTCTTTCTTAAGCATCTTGTAATCTTATTGCGTAAGTTCGATGGAATCATTGCTGATCCCATCGGATCTTCTCCGGGATAGTAGTGCCCAATCAAAGCAGACTCAGAACCAACTGTAGAGCTTACAGAAGATTTCAGACTGTTTGTTAATACTTTAGCAACGAAAGAGCCTGCAGTGAATACTGTGATTATCAAAAAAAGTACTGGTTGCATAATTGAGTATTGTTCGTTTGTCATAATAGGTTAATGCTTAAATTGCACTGCAAATATAAGTAATTTATTGCCTTAAAAAACCTACCATCGGGCGATTGTCACTGATTGTCACGAATTGTCACAAATTGTCACGATTTGTCACGAATTGTCATAGCAAATTGATGAATTATATATCAATAATATACATCTATAATTCATCGATATGTTTAATGGTTTAGCTATTTTTTCAAAAAAAGGTGAAAGATAAAATTTTATCTTTCATCCGATAATGATTTGTCTCCATGCATGTTATAACAAAAGATGAAAGGATGAAGGATAATTCCATTAAAGTTATATATTTTATACTTTTTAATTTTTTCCTTCGGGCGCGCGTTGAATAGCTTTATAATATATATTTATATATTATAACCCCGAAAAAGAAAAAGTTTAATAAGAAACATGATTCATCCTTTCATCTTTTTGCTGAAACTATTGACTGAAGCAGGAAAGAGGGGTGAAAGATAAATCTCTCATCTTACATCGCTTAAAATGGCAATCTTAGTTAAATTTTGTCAAAATGTAATGCTCAGTAAACAATAAATTCAAGTACAACTACTCAATACAGGATTGATATCATAATGATAATGAAAATGTTAGTATCCCAGTAATTTAATGCCTTAATAAAATATTATCTGGTGGTTTTAATGTATTGTCATGAATTGTTATGATTTGAAACAAATTGTTATTTAGGCCCTCTGGAAATATATCTGGTTTACTAAAGTGATTTTGCATCTTCTTAAGAAGAATAAAAAAATAACCTTGCATCACTGTTTTTTGTGAAAATGCATTTTTTGCAAAAAGGTGTAAGATTATAATTTTATCTTACACCCCTAAATGGTTTGATATACAGCATTATATACCAAAAGATGTAAGGATGTAAGGTGTTTCCCATTCTTTTTGAGTTTATTTTGCATTTTATTTTCTTTCCTTTTGCGCCCGCGTTGCAAGTTTATAATATATATATATATATTATAACAAAATTTTGCTGAAAAAGAATGGGAATTACCTTACACCTTACACCCTTTTCTCTGAAACTCCCGACTGGAGCGACAAAGAAGGGTGTAAGATGATCAATTTACCTTACACCCTTTGAAATTTGCTTATTTGATAAATATTGAATATTTCTGATTGTTTCCCGGCTTTGGATATAGTGAATTAGATGGTTACATCTAATTTAATAAAAGATTTAATATGTGTTTGTTAAGCTGAAGGTTCGGGATGCATGAATCGATTGTCTAAGCCTTCTCAAAATACCCTTTAATTCAGGAGTTTCAAAGAAATATTAAGTCTTTTTGTAAATTTTGATATTAATCATTATTACTCAAAATTAATGAATACAAAAATTCCGAATGAGACTATCTGTTAGGAAAAATTTCAAATAATTTTTATCAAAAGAAATTGTAAAAACAGTACCATTACTTTGGAACTTTTTCGTATATTTACAGCTTAAAATCCAGGAAGATTAACCATAAACTCACTAAGTTTTTGTTAAGTCCGGACAAGCTTTTTAGTAGCAGAAAACTGATTCTGATAGCAGCATAACTCTTTGGTATGCCACTTCTTAGTGCTTATGCTAAAGGCAGTCCGATTATTCCTGAAGCTAAAATATTGACTATAATTATTTCAAATGAATGAATACAGGTGGTCTGCATTGGCAGACCGGATCATAAACAGGTTACATAAGCACATTTTTGTAGCCTATGTTGTGTTATGTTTTCCGGGGATAGCTTATAAGTGTTTCCTGGTGCAGAGACTATATTCAGCTTCTATTGTTCTACGTCATATAAATAAGATTAATGTTACAAATCCGGATGAATTTCTGGAATACATGAAATTAAAACCTCCGTAAGTATTTGTGATATAATGATATACTATTTTGTAACGCGAAGAAACTCACAGTAATCTATAAATATTGTTTGTGATATTTCAAAATTCGAAACCAAACATTTGTAAATAGAAATACAGTCTTACTTTTATTAAATTCGTTATTCTTTCGATGATGCATCATACACCTGATGTGTAGATGAGAGAGGTGTAGTCTGAATAATTATACTCTGTCCGTAATTGGGATTTTGTTGCATGGTGAGCAATAGCTCAGGTTGGTAATTAACCAGTCATTAAAACCACTTGTAATACAAAAATTATCACTTGTGGGAGCAATCGTTATCACAAAAGGAAATGACCAATTACACAAGTGATAATGATCAATTACACCTGTGATAAAGGTTGGTGGGAGAGGTGATTGTGAATGGTTGTGTTTGGGTGACTGTTTTCTCTCACCGCTCATTTCTCATCTCTCATCTCTTTCAGACAAAGAATCCTGTTCAGAAATTGTTATAACAAGAGTCGCGAGACTCGCGCAAATTGTATTTATAGGAAATCGATAAATTCGCTTACGCTTATTTTGCTCAAAGCCGCAGGGCTCTAACTTTTTTACTCACATATTGTTTATATTTATTGGAGTTCATGATTGCTTCGCAGATCTTGATAAAAAAGTAAACAACCCTCCTATTAGCTTGCAGCGGACACAACGCCAAGGCTACGACCTCCTTTGCCAAGGCTACGGCGCTCAATGGCGGGCAAGGCAAAAAATCAAGGGCTTCTTCTGCTTAAGTCCGCCTGAGGCGGATGTAGCGTAAGTTCAATGGAGTGATCTCCTCGTTCCTCGGAACTTCTCCATTTCTCTAACGCTACACTTCTAAAAATCCACTTAACCAAAAAAGGCCCGTCCACTACCATGCAGTTCAGAGTATTAATATTGATACGATCGGGTGGGAATAAGAACATTGTGGGTTGTTTGAGATATTCAGCACGATCAAAAACCACCTCCCCACAAAATCAAGAAATCATATTAATCAGGTAAATCAAGATTCAGACAAAAAAAGCGACTATGCGAGGGAGCGACTATGCGATGGGGTACAACCTTAAACATCATTTACTTATACCACAAAGAATCCTGTTAATCCTATAATCCTTAAATCCTGTTCAGAAAATAAAAATGTGACTTTGCAAGGGGGGTAGCGATGGGATTTTAAATATTCAGGAATCAGTCACAATTTCAATCATCACCCACAAAACAACCCTTAAGGGTTTGTTGATGCTAGAAGAAACCTAGAATATCAGCAATACACCAGTAACCCAGTCCTTTTTTTAATCGCCGTATCAGCCTTAGGCTGAGCAGGAGATAGGGGCTGGGTTATTGCAAGGCGGCTTTGAGCAAAAACGTTTTAACGTTTTTTTATGTATAGGAAATCGATAAATTCGCTTACGCTCATTTTGCTCAAAGCCGCAGGGCTTTAACTTTTTTTTGATAGGCGAGCGTAGTTTCACGTGTCTGCCTAAGGATGAAACTAAGCTCGGTGGCGGCAAACGGGATAATTGGACTTATTAACTTGACATACAGTATTTTTAGATACGAGCAGGTGATATGATTAAAAATACTGAATGTATAACATAGTTAGATAGATAGTTAGTTGCTAAATAATTTAAAAAAAATCGGAATATGGAGTGATTTAGTATTACAAAATATTGTACATTTGAACGGATTCAGAAAATCTATTAATGGGTTCTATAGGTTTTGACGAATCAAATGAATAAAAACTAATTTTTAGAACCCACCTTAAAGTAATGGTAATTCAATCAATTTAGTTGATAATTTATAATGTTTTCAAACAAAGAGCATTAGCGCCAGTATATCAGGCATATATGGTTTGCAGCCTACCTTATTAGGTAGGCTATTTTCTTAAACGAAAACCAAATTATAATATATGTAGAAATGCATTATTCAGGCATTTTCAATACTTTTAAAAACATAGGAATTTATAAATGAATAATTCAATAAACAGAAAAATAATTAATTGTAGAAAATGGATTATTGCATCAATTATAAACATTTTGCTATTAATGGTAGCTCAGGTTTCTTTAGCTCAGCACCGACCTGTATTGACTTCAGATTCAGCCACATGGGTAATTGCTCATAAACAATTAGCTGGAAATCTTTTAGGACAGATTTCATTAGTTTCACACGAAGACAGTTTATATACACAACTTTATTTTAAATATCTTTTAGAAATAGATAGTATCTTCATGGGAATGATACGAGAAGCTCAACAAGATAGTAAATTGTGGTTTAAAGAGTTTGACAATGATGATGAGAAATTAATATATGATATGAATCTACAACAAAACGATTCAATCACTGACTGGAAAGATACAGGAAATTATCTTCACGTGGATACCGTGCTTATTCAAAATGGGAGAAAGGTAATTAGATTCTCTGAACAAAATGCTTGGGGTGAAAAAATAGAGTTTATTGAAGGAGTCGGCCCAAACATTAGCCTTCTTTGGGGATGTATTAATTGTGGCGTACTCAGTCCATATTCTGTATGCAAACATAATGGAGACTCCCTTATGTATGTTACACATAACAACTATTTCAACGGATGTGATTTCGCACAAACTAATCAATATGAAAACAAAAGCAATGAAACAGTTGTGATAATATATCCAAACCCGGCTTCTAATTTTATTAATCTAAAATATCTTGATACAAGAAAGGAAATTGAAAAGGAGTTCATATTAACTGGAGTTAGAGGTAATATTGTATATTCTGATCATTCATTTTCAAACAATATTGTCATTGATGTATCAGGAATAGACGCCGGTATATATTTCCTAACAGTAAACGACAATAAATCAATACTATATTATAAAATCTTAATTAAATAACCTAATTATGAAACACTTAAAATTGACATTGCTTTCACTTTTTTTGGGATTTCCTTAATTATAAATGCTCAAATACCGGTTGAAGGGAAACTCTGAGTAGTTGTAAAAAACGATTCAGCTAAACCAACTGACTCAACCAATCTTACATTAAACAGTAATGTAAACCAATTATTCAGCAGTTTTAACGTAAGCAGCTATTTGCCAGCATTTCCAAGTTCAAAAAACGAATTATTACAGAACACATTTGAGCTTAGTTTTTCTGGAAATACTCAAAGTTTTTATGCATTATTAACCACAAATTATACTGACGTCTTTTCTTTTGTTAAGATGCATTTTGAAACAGACAGTATCGCTGTTTACGATCCTGTTGATGTGATGTGGACTTATTATGCAGATGATTGGCTATGGCATTTAAAGAAAATACAAGCGGATGATGCATGGGATATAACAAGAGGCGATCCTGATGTTGTTATTGCAATACTTGATACAGATATTGACGTTGATCATCCAGATTTAACAACTGAGTTACTATTACCATACGATCCAAAAACATTGGATAATTTTGATTGTGACCCCTTTCATTATCATGGAACAGCTGTATCAAGTTTTGCAACTGGGGAAACCACGGAACAAGGTTCAACACCTAACGGACAACTAGCCTCTGTAGGATTTAATACAAAATTTATATTTTATCATGCGTTTGTTAGTGATGCGGAATATTTACAAAAGGCTCATCATGCATCATTAGATATGGGTGCCGACGTTTTAACTAGTTCTGCTGGAGGATGGGATTGCAATAAAGATCCAGATGATATTGAAAAAGCTTTAGTAAAAGAGATCTTGGATAATGGAACGGTTATTGTTATGCCTGCTGGAAATGGGTTTAATGGAACTCATTGTGACAAAGGAAATGATGGGATTCTTGACCCATGGTTTCCTCTACATCCAATTTATGATGATAGGATTATAATTGTTACTAGTACCGATATTGACGATAAACACGGAGTATTTGTAGGAGGCACGGATTATACACACTCCCACTTTGAATCTGTAGACATATGTTGTCCGGGTTATGATGTGTTTGGAGCGAAACCAACAGAATGTGGTGTAGTTTCATGGCCCTATAATGGCGGACTATCAGGAACTTCATTTGCCACTCCAATTGTTGCGGGAGTCTGTAGTTTGCTTAAGTCTATTAATCAAGACTTCACCCCAGGGGAGATTCAATATTTTATAAAATCCACTGCTGATCCTGTTACTGACGCTAGCAGCTATCCAGGTATTATTGGAACAGGTCGTATTAATGCATATAAAGCTGTTGAAAAGGCAAATAATTGCAGCCCAATTATTATCGATGTAGATACTCCATGGAATAATGATATGATAGTAGTTTGCGGAGTTGAAGTTCAAAATGGAGCAACCTTAACAATATCTTCAGAGATTAAACTATCAAAACATAGTCCAATTATTATCAAGCCTGGAGGCAAACTAATAGTAAACAACAATGGTATCCTAACAAGCCTCGATAATAAGCTTTGGCCAGGTATACAGGTATGGGGGGACAAGTCTGCACATCAATTTCCAGATAGCAACGGAGACTACCAACAAGGAATAGTTGAATTAAATCCAGGCACAATAATTGAAAACGCCCTGATTGCAATTGACCTTTGGGAGCCAGATAACTATGCGTCAACTGGAGGCATTGCTCATGCCAATGGTGCAACATTTAGAAACAACCATAAGTCAATACATGCATTATCATACACAAACTATCATCCAGTTTCTGGACAAGAATCTGATAATAATAGTAATTTCAAGAATTGCACATTTGAGATAACTGAAGAATATTTGGATAGTGAAATCTTTCACAAACATGTTGATCTAGCTTACATAAGGGGACTAGATTTTATAAGTTGTGATTTCTCATTAGATGAAAATGCCGACAACGTTTCTAATTACAATCATGCAATAGCTGGGTACAATGCAGGATTCAGGGTATATGCAACATGTAACTCGCAACAATCTCCATGTCCTGAATCAGATTATGACAGAAGCACATTCACTGGCTTTTACAGCGCTATACATGGAACAAAAACAACAGAAAGCGTTGCGACGATAAGTGTTAATAGAGCAGATTTCAATAATAACTCCTATGGTGTAAAAGTGAATGATATAAATAACGCGAGCATACTATTATCAGAGTTCTACATTAGTGCATTTGAGAACTGTGGGCATGGTATCTATACTGAAAACGTTACAGGTTTTGCAATTGAAGAAAACTACTTTACAAAATATTCTGCCGCTTCTCATGCAAATTATTTTGGTATAAGTATAAATAACTCAAGGGCAGTGAATGACATTTACAAAAATGATTTTAATGGGTTAAGTTATGCAAACTTTGCCGGTGGTGTTAATTGGGAGGAAGATTATGAATTTGGCTTAGAATATCAGTGTAACACAAACACAAATAATTATTCTGATTTTTTTGTAGAAGACTACACTCTTGAAAATCCAACAGGTATTCAGCAAAGTCAGGGTAGCGCCGAACTAATGACAGGAAACTCTTTTAGCCTTACCGATGCAACATGGCACTTTTATAATGGTGCAGATTATAGAGTTAATTATTTTACCGACGTAACCAACACTCCTCAAACACCAGAACTCAGACATGATGTTGATTTACAGGTAAGTGAAACAGAGAACCAATGTCCTCCTCACTACAGTGGCGGATCTGGAACAATACTATCAATGACACCTTCAGAAAAAGCAGATGCTGAACAAACCTACTACAACAACCTTATAGACTACAATAGCACAAAAACCCTCTATGATAGTTATGTAGATGGTGGTGACACTGATTCCGAAATTTCTGATATCCAAAACGCTCAACCAGAAGATATGTGGGCGCTAAGAACTCAGCTTCTAGGTGACTCCCCACATTTGTCCTTTGAGGTTTTGAAAGAGGCAGCTGACAAAACTGATGTTTTAACCGAATCGGCATTGTTTGATATACTTGCTGCTAATCCTGATGAACTAAAGAAAGACACGCTTATAAGTTATCTTGAAAATAAGGAGGACCCATTACCCGACTATATGATTAGTTTATTACAGCAGGTAGCAAGTGGCAGTACTTACAAAACCGCATTGCAAATACAAATGGCTGATTATAAACATGCCTATAATCAAGCAGCAAATGATATCATAAGAAGCATCCTGAATGACACTATCATAGACTATACTGAACTACGAAACTGGCTTGATAATATTGGTGGTATTTCCTCAGACGAACAGATTATTTCCTCATATATAGCACAGGGTAATTTCACAGATGCTTTAGCATTAGCAAATATGTTACCTGGGTTATACTCCCTTAAAGGCAATGATTCAATAGAACACAGTTTCTATATCGATATGTTAAATTTGTATCATGGATTATATCAGCAAGGACGAAACACCTTCCAGCTTGATAGTACAGAAAAAGCAATTGTTTCAAATATTGCATCCCTAAGTTATGGAACAGCAGGAAATCAAGCTAAAAATATTTTAGAAGCTGTCTACAATGAATACTGTCACACATGTCCAAATGTTGATAGTACAAATGGTTATAAGAATATTGAGACTACAAACCCAAATCGTTTAGGTGAATACTTGGGGCTTAACATAACTGTTAAGCCGAATCCTGCTAGAGATTGGGCATCTTTTGAGTATACCTTGATAAACGAAATTACCGAGGGAACAATCGAAATAAGAAATGCTTCTGGAATTGTAATTGACATTTTGAATGTAGGGTCAAACAAAGGTCAAAAGCTTTGGGACATTAGAAATATAAAACAAGGACTTTATATATATACTATTAGATGTAACAGCTTTAGTAAAAGTGGGAAATTAATAATCAGCAAATAAAACTAGAATTACTAATT
Source organism: Bacteroidales bacterium (assembly GCA_963676635.1). Taxonomy (GTDB): domain Bacteria; phylum Bacteroidota; class Bacteroidia; order Bacteroidales; family F082. The sequence goes on along the minus strand of OY781105.1, from coordinate 1,109,226 downwards.
TTACAACCATACGTTTTGTGCCTGTATAATTGGCACAAGAACGTAACATTGAGTTATGATTCGAATATTTTGCACAATTTGGTTTTTGCTTTGCCTGTTTAACTATTCATATAGTCAATTGCAGGTTAATTGGCAACAATGCTATTGTGGAATGGAATTAGATGATTGTGATGATATTGCGACAGTCAACAATGATTTTCTCATAATTGGAAGAATTGATGCTGCGCCTGATGGGGGGCAGGTTACTTGTACAAATGATGCAGCTACGTGGCTACTTAGAATTGACAATGCAGGTGAAATAATTTGGCAAAAATGCTACTTCAATTTTGGTAGCTTCAGGATGCAAAATGCAATTGGCTCTGACTTCTATTATGTTATGGGTGCTACCATCGCAGAACCCTACCCAGATGCCTATAATATGTTTGTAGGTAAGATGGACTCAACGGGATTTTTTATCTGGGAAAGAGCCTTGGGTAACGATATCGGAGTAAATGATTATCATTTTTACGGGAGTAGCACGGATGATGGTGGATTTATTAGTTCTGTACTTATTTACTCACAAGGAGGTGATATATCAAACTATTATGGTGGTTTTGATGGTTGGGTAATAAAGCTAGACAGCCTAGGGAATACAAACTGGGATTTTACTTTTGGGACTCAGAACAACGAGGCTGTTGTTGGTGTAGAGCAAACTATGGATACTGGATACATAATAACTGGTTATGGCAGACCTGATGGGATTACTGGAAATATTTCAACTCCAAGTTATACAATTTCTGCATCAGATGCTTTAATAATAAAACTGGATTCTCTTGGAAATATGGAATGGGACAAAACGTTTGGGGGTAGTGATCATGACTTTGCAGATAGAGCCGTAAGTTTATCTGATGGTTATTTAATTGTTGGCGGCACTTGTTCTGATGATGGGTACCTTGAGGGATCAGGCTGGCATCAGGGATATCATCATACTGGTGATAGAACAGTTGACATATGGCTTGTTAAATTAGATCTTAATGGAGAAATAGTCTGGGATAATTGTTTTGGAGGTTCTCAGACAGAATTCCCCTCTAGAGTGTTCTCAACATCTGATGGAGGTTTTATTGTTTTTGGAACAACTGATTCACATGATGGTGACATTAGCTTTAACCCTGCAAACGGGAATAGCAAGTCAATTTGGGTTTTCAAAGTCAATGGTCAGGGACAGCTGCTGTGGGAGCAATGTATTGGAGGAGGAGCTACTGAACGAGTCAATGGTGTTTTACAGCACAGTGATAATAATTATACACTTGCAGGTGAGATGTTTTATAGTCCTTCGGGAGATGTGAACTGCTCAAATTTTATACTTGGTTCAAGGACTAATTACTGGGTATTAGGGATATCAGACACAACTGTAAGTGTCAATGAATTTGAAAGCATTAGGGACTATGTTAATGTATACCCAAATCCTTCAAGCACCCAAATAAGAGTCGATTTTAAAGCTGGCACAGAATATAATTCCTCAACCATGAAGATAACGGATCTAAAAGGGAAAGAATTATATCAATTAATAACTGCCACTAGGTCAAATGTTATTGATATTAACGGAATAAAACCTGGAATATATATCCTAACAATCCAGACTAAGGATCAACTAATTACGAAGAAGATACTTATCAAATAATTAATCAATAATAAACCTGTTTACCCTCATCTGGGTGTAGTTTGCAACAACCCCCAAATATTGTACATATAATCCTGTACAATAACTGTTCTTATTGTTTTTTTGATAGGCGAGCGTAGTTTCATGTGTCCGCCTCCACGGCGGATGAAACTACGCTCAGTGGGGTTTATCTCACTGCAGCTAATGTGCTTTACATTCAATCTTTCTCATTTAATCTACTTTCAGCGATGGTTTTTTTTAATTATTCGCAATGCAAAACCCACAAAAACAGGCCAGGCTTTCAGCCTTAATACGTACTTCGACATGGTCATAGGGCTTCTGCCCTATGCTATTACAGGACGCCCTTTCAGGGCTTTGAAGTTGAAAGGTTGAAAGGTTGAAATGTTGAAATGTTCGGAAGAATTTCATGATGACACAGTTAATTGAACAGGTCGCCTATACCACAAAGAATCCTGTTAATCCTAAAATCCTTAAATCCTGTTCAGACAATAAATAGCGACTGGAGGCACCTGAGTTCCTACAGAAAAACGCTCTGCTAACTGCTTACTTACTGTCTTGAATAAGATTAAACAGATTTACAAGAAGACAGGATTTCGGAAAGGGGTCCATGTGAATTTGCCACAAAGCAAGGGAGCACAAAGCTTAGCTTAGAATTCAACCACCTATACCACAAAGAATCCTGTTAATCCTGAGATCCTGTTCAGACAGTAAAATGCGACGGGTCACTTAGTGCCTATAGAAAAACGCTCTGCTTACTGCTCACTGCTTATTTTTTATTCTACGCCTTACGGGGACTTAGGACTGGTTATTCTTCTCCTTTTCTTCTGTATCCTATTCGCTTTCTGGGTTGTGGGTTTTCTTGTTTTTCAATGAGCTCATCAAGGTAGTTAAACACGAGTTCTATGTTTTTGTCATGGTTTATGAGCTTCTTTTTGATTTCTTCTATTTCAAGTTTTACACTTAAATTATCTGTAAGTATTTCCCGCATCTTTACAAAAACCTCAATAATTCTTATGCTCATTTGTGTTGCCCTCCCACTATTCAAAACATTTGATAATTGCAACACACCGTGTTCGGTGAACACATATGGTAAAGCGCCACCAAGATGTTGTTTTGAAGGTATCGCATTTTGCGATACCATGACTTCAACTTCTTCTTTTGTTAATTGAAACATAAAATGTACAGGGAACTTTTCTGGATTTCTTTTTACTTGTTCACGCAAACGAATAGCTTTAACATCATATTATTCAGCTAAATCACGGTCTATCATAACTTTGTGTCCCCTGATAAAATATATTTTACTCATTAGTATTTCATCAGGTAATATGAGTTGATTATGTTTTTTGTTGTCAGGCATTTTTGTTCTTTTTAGTGATTTCAAAATTAACTATTAAAATCTTTGAGGTCACAAATTATGATACCAAGTTTTATCCAATTGGATGATACTTTGTTATATCTTCCTGCAAATCATCTAAATCATTGATTAAACAGGCTTGACTCGTCCTGAGATTTGTTTACTTTTTTTGTCAACCTATTTCAGGACTAGTCATCCCCCTTGTCCCTTTGTCCCTTGTCTCTTGTCTCTTGTCTCCAGTCCCTCCAGTCCCTTCAGTCCCTCAATTCCCTCAATTCCCTCTCTCAGTTCATCTCCGGGTTAACCGGGAACTTAGGCCACTGGCTGTATTCATCTCCAAGTGGTTGTAATACTCTTTTCCACAGGTTTTGTGGGTTTATCTTAAATATGTCGGTTGTTGCTTCGGGTGATACTACCCATGAGTTTCTTTTTAATTCCGCTTCAAGCTGATTGGGCGACCATCCGGAATAACCAACAGAAAACCGTATGTTTTTGGATGTGGCTTTCTTTAACAGCATTAACTCTCTTACTATTTCAATATCCCCTCCCCAGTATAAACCGCCTCCAATCTCCAGTGAACCTTCTATTAAGTCGCCCAGTGAATGTATGTAGAACAGACTATCTGTTTCAACGGGTCCACCTATAAACAGGTTGCCATCAAAATCAGGGAAACCTTTTACTATGTCGTTGAACTTTTGTGCAACAGGCTTGTTGACGACTATACCAAACGACCCCTCTTCATTATGCTCGGCTAGTAATACTACGGAACGACCAAAATAAAAATCACCCATCAGAGGCTCTGATATTAAAAGCCTTCCCCTGGCAGGAGTGATATTGTTGGTAACTATTTTAAAGTATTTATCCATTCCGTTTTCGTAGTGTTTTTTATAAATGCTATTTTTACAATCTATTTATCAAAAAATATACCAATATTTTGGCCAACAATAATAATCATATCAAGTTCCTCGAACTGCGTAACAAATACCCTGTTTTTGAGTACAAAAGCTATTCTTACACAATTGATAACGATAAAATTAGTATAAATTATTGTTTTATCATAGGAGAAAACCATATTTTTTATCCGAAGATGGAAATCACGTCAAAGGATTTTATGCATTTTATTGATTCACCTCTTATTGACAATATTATCTTTAATATAGGAATGGTTGAGCTTGTTAGCTATTGGAAGGCATCTTGTGCGCCTAAGGTGATTATCAGGTGCGGCCTGTTATCTGATGAACAGGTGCTGTGGTGGAAGAAGCTTTATTTTAATGGTCTTGGTGAGTTTTTTTACCTTAACGGGATTGAAACGGATATTGAATCATTTATGGATATTAAACCGGAAGGCAAGAAACATATTAAGGCAGGAGTGAGTACTCTGTCTGACAAAGTTCTTGTGCCTGTTGGTGGTGGTAAGGATTCTGTTGTCAGCCTTGAAATTCTTAAGGAATCGGGTTTTGATGTTGTTCCTATGGTTGTTAATCCACGTGAAGCTTCTGTACGTACAATTGAAACAAGTGGATTTGATTTAAACGGTAGCGCTGTTGTTAACAGGTATCTTGATAAGCATCTGCTGGAGCTCAATGACCGGGGTTTCCTTAACGGTCATACTCCTTTTTCTGCTTTGCTGGCTTTTGTTAACGTACTTGTTGCTGCCCTTGGCGGGATAAAATACATCGCTCTTTCCAATGAAAGCAGTGCCAATGAGAGTACTGTGCCTGGTACAAATATTAATCACCAGTATTCTAAATCTTTTGAGTTTGAAGTGGATTTTAATAATTATCTGTCAAATTATATTACTGATGATATTCACTACTTCAGCTTTTTGAGACCTCTTAACGAGTTGCAGATAGCATCGTTGTTCTCGGGCTTTGATAAGCATTTTGATGGCTTCAGAAGCTGTAATGTTGGCAGTAAATCTGATTCATGGTGTGGCAAGTGTCCTAAATGCTTGTTTACATATATTATTTTAAGTCCTTTTATTGAAAAAGAAAAGCTACTTAGCATTTTTGGAAAGAATATGCTTGATGATATGGAAATTGAAAATTATTTCCTTGAGCTCACCGGCAGGATAGAGGTTAAGCCTTTTGAATGTGTTGGTACTCCTGATGAAGTGAATGCTTCGCTTGGTAATATGAAATCTCCTGTGTTGAATAATAGTCTTGTTCTTAAAAATTATAAAAATAATTATTCAGGGAATTTTACTGATCTTTTAAATGATTGGAATAGTGATAATATGCTTCCTGATGAATTTGAGAACGTCTTAAAATATGCTATCAATGAAAAAAATGCTTAAGGGTATATTTGGTGGCAAAAAGATTGCTATTGTTGGGTTTGGCCGTGAAGGTAAATCGACTTACAAGTTGTTGAGAAGTATTTTTCCGGATATGCTGTTAACCATATGTGATGTTTCGACACTTATCAGCGAAAGCGATGTTGTTGCCGATGATAAGAATGTTAGTCTTGTAACTGGTGACGATTACCAGAGTACTTTACAGGATTATGAACTAATTATTAAGTCGCCTGGGGTTAAGTTGCAGAACTCTCAATTGCCGGAAGACAGGATTACATCACAAACTGATATCTTTTTAAGGATTTTTGGTTCTCAAACCATTGGTATTACAGGAACAAAAGGCAAAAGCACCACATCTACTCTTACGCATTTTATTATTAAAGAAAGCGGACTGAAGTCGGTTTTGCTTGGTAATATTGGTATTCCTGCTTTTGATATGCTGGATATGATTGATTCAGATACTATTGTCGTGTACGAGTTATCAGCGCACCAGCTGGAATATTCGAAACATAGTCCGCATATTGGCATTCTTTTGAATGTTTTTCCTGAGCATCTCGACTATTTTGATAGTCTGGACAAGTACAGAACAGCGAAGCTTAATATCGGCAGGTTTCAGAATTCTTCGGATTTATTGATTATTAGTGAAGCTATCGTGTATAATGGACCTCAAAGGATAGAGAGAGTATTGAACGATGCTTTTGAGTTTGATGATATGCTTTTAAAAGGTGAGCATAATAGAATAAATGCCATGATTGCTATTGCTGCTGTACAGGCTTTTGGTGTTGATACTGAAAATGCTAAGGATATTGTTTCAAGGTTTCCCGGACTGCCTCATCGTTTGGAGTTAGTGGGTGAGAATGATGGTGTTATTTACTATAATGATAGCATTTCCACTATCCCTCAATCGGCCATTGCTGCTGTAAGGGCTCTTGAAAATGTTGACACGATAATCCTTGGGGGTTACGACAGAGGTATTGATTATAAGGAGCTGACGGATTTTCTTGCTGCTTCGGAGGTCAGGAATTTTATCTTTATGGGTGATGCAGGTAAGCGTATGATGGGTTTGTTTTCTGATGATATTAGTGACCGGCTGTTCTTTGCAAATAATCTTGAGAACGCTGTGAATATTGCTCAATCCAGGACTGCCAAAGGAAAGATCTGCCTCTTGTCACCAGCCGCCGCCAGCTATGACCAGTTCCATAACTTTGAACATAGGGGTGATATGTTTAGGGGGATGGTTTGCGAGTTTAGAGACTGAAGGGACTTTAGAGACTGAAGGGACTTGAGAGACTGAAGGGACTTGAGGGACTGAAGAGACTTGAGGGACTGGAGAAATATTGTGATATGTAAGAAAATATGAGTAAATTTGAACAGACCCGAACAAGATAATAAATAATGAGGATAAGGTCACATAAAGATCTGGATACGTATAAACTGGCATTTGAAGTTGCTTTGGAGATTTTTGAAGTTTCAAAGGGATTCCCAAAGGAAGAAAGGTATTCATTAACTGATCAAATAAGAAGATCGAGCCGCTCAGTTTGTGCAAATCTGGCTGAAGCCTTTCGTAAACGGAAATACCCTAAACACTTTATATCAAAATTGTCAGATTGTGAAGGAGAAGCTTCAGAAACACAAGTATGGTTGGAATTTGCTTATAAATTTGCGTATATTAACAAGGATGCGTATCACTTGTTAAATGATAAATACGAGAAGATTATTGGTAAATTAGTAATTATGTCTTCACAACCATCAAAATGGTCATATTAAAACATCCCTCAAGTCCCTTCAGTCTCTAAAGTCTCTAAAGTCCCTTCAGTCCATCAAGTCCCTTCAGTCCCTAACCTCTTTCCAACATCTCCCTCGCAACCTTAACTGCTGATTCCGGGACTTTGCCATCGCTGATCATTGAAGCTATCTCTTCTACCCGGCCTGCGTTATCCAGAATATTTAACTGTGTATGCGTTTGGCCGTTATCAACAAATTTTGTGACTTTATAATGAGTAGCGGCTTTGGTGGCAATCTGTGGAAGATGTGTAATAGCGATAACCTGATGTGCGGCAGACATATCTTTCAATATTTTCCCAACTTTTCCGGCAATCTCACCCGATACTCCGGAATCAATCTCATCAAATATAACTGTCGGTAACATTCTGTTTTGCGTTGTCAATGACTTAATGGCCAGCATTAACCGGCTTAACTCACCTCCCGAAGCAATCTTGCTTATTTCCCCTGGCTTTGATCCGGGATTTGCATTGAAAAGAAATCCTGCTTTGTCGATGCCTTTATCAGTATATGCACCTGAATCCTCAACCTCAACAATAAATCCGGCATCTTTCATGCCCAATTGTTTAATCACCCTAAGGACCTCTGTTTCCAGCTTCTGAGCTCCTTGTTGTCGCGACAAACTAACTTTTTTAGCTTTCTCTTTTAGAGCTTTCTCCGTTTTTAACAGGGTTTTCTTAAGCTCATTAATATCATCATCAACAGATTCTATCCGGTTTAGCTTCTCCTCATACTCATTGCGCAGAGTAATAAGGTCACTAATCTCGCGAAGATTATGTTTCTTTAGCAGAGAGTTAATAGTATCCAAACGGCCAGTGAGCTCATCAAATGCTTCGGGGTTTACATCAACATTTTCCAATGAAGAAAGCATCTCACTTTGTATATCATTTAATTCAATCAATACAGACTCCAGTCGGGATGCGAAATCCGCACTCTCCTTATGATATGATGAAATCCTGCCCAAGGACTTAATCTCCTGACTTAACCTGTCAATAACAGCCTCATCACTATCATTGAGTACATTGTAGGCCTGTCCGAGTATTTCAACAATATCACTGCTATTTTCAAGGACTTTAACCTGATTTTCGAGTTCATTGAAGTCAACACCGTCGAGCTTTGCAATACTTAGTTCATTATGCTGAAACTTCAGATATTCTTCATCGCGTTTTGATTGCTCAGCGAAAGCTTTAAGCTTACTAAGCTCATTATTAAGCGACTTATATTCTGTGTAAACGGATAAATAATCAGATAGTAATCCTCCATTACCGGAGATATCATCAAGCACCTCCATCTGGAAACCAGAACTGGCAAGTTCAAGAGTTTCATGTTGTGAATGGATGTTAACAAACCTGTTGCCAAGAAAAGACAAAACAGTGAGATTAACAGGCGTATCGTTTACAAAAGCTCTGGACTTACCCGAGGGTAGTATCTCACGTCTTATAATGGTATCACTTTCATAATCAATGTCATTATCCTGAAAGAAAGGTAGCAACGCCTTATCTGTATCTGTAAAAAAGCCCTCGATAACACACTTTACATTGTTATCACGCAATACAGTGGGGTCGGCACGTTTTCCAAGCAATAACGACAAAGCACCGAGGATTATGGACTTACCTGCACCGGTCTCCCCGGTAATAACCGAAAAGCCGCTGTTGAAATCAACATCCAGTTTTTCAATTAAAGCATAATTGCTTATAGTCAGGCTTTTTAACATTTCTATCTGTTTTTAACAGCAAAAACAAAAGTAGGAAAATTGTTTAATGTTACACGATGTTTATGGATTGGATTTTGGTAGTTTTGTTTTTGACAAGAGAGATGAGAGATGAGATATGAGATATGAGAGACAGGTAACAACAAATTTCTTATTCATTATGGACATTGTAATGGTTTTTTCGTATCTTTATCCATGAAATTATAAAAAATAAGCATATGTCAGAAGATATTAAATTAGTTTACACCGGATCAAGAGTCGAAGGTTTATTCCTTAAGGAGATCCTTGAAGAAAACGATATCATTCCAATTAGTCGTGATACTCTTTCTTCTTCAGTACAGGCAGGTTGGGTAGACGGCTCACCTGAAGACACTATCAGACTGTTCGTTCAGACAGAAGAGTACGAGAATGCAAAAAAAATACTGGAAGAGTATTTTAAAAGCAGAAACGGCAAAAAGTAGCTGTTTTGTAGCATATGAACAATCGTCTTTTGTCATATTATATCGTTAACAATGATATAATAAGTACTTGTAATTTGCCTTCACCAAAGGTTTCTGCAGGTAATATTTATTATGAAGTAATGCGCGTTATTGATGGCAAACCTTTGTTTTTTGAAGATCATTTGTCACGTTTCTTTAACTCTGTAAACATTTCAGGTAATACTACAGTCCTGACCAAAAAAACTATTTCTCTTAGAATCAAAGCTCTTATTGAAACAAATAATCTCTCTGAAGGTAATATCAGGTTCCAGTGTAGCTTCTCCGGGAAAGAAACATTCAGCGCATGGGTAGCCCCATTTTTCTATCCCGGAAAGGAACTCTACAATAGTGGCATTACTCTTCTGACAATGAATATTGAACGTAGTGAACCTAATATGAAGATGTTTAATGCTGATTACAAGAGTACTGTCGACAAGTTTATTGCTAATAACAGTTGTTATGAAGCTTTGCTTACTACTAATAATGGCATGATTACTGAAGGCAGTAAATCAAATGTGTTTTTTATAAATAACAATAGTGTAATAACTCCTCCAAATGATAAAATCCTTCCGGGAATAACACGTCAAAAAGTAATCGGACTTTGTCGGGATAACGATATTATTATTGAAGAGAAACAGGTGCATATTAATGACTTAAAGGATTTTAATGGTGCTTTTATTACGGGGACATCACCGAAAATACTTCCTGTTTCTGTTATTAACAGAGTGGGATATAATCCGGAAAACAAAATTACTCAACACCTTATTAATATATATAATAACATTATCCATGATTACATAAAGAACTTCACATGGGCAAATTCCCAGTAATTAATCACTGGTAATCATTTCATTTTGTAAATTTGTACAAAATCTACAATCTTGTTATCATGCATTATTTACGATTATCACTTATTTTTCTGATAATAAACATTTTCTCAACATCTATGGCGCAAAAAGGAGTGCCGGCTGATTTCTGTATATCAGGAGAGGAAAAGCAATTGTATGACCTGATCAACCTTATCAGATCCGACTATGGCAAGCCCGAATTACAGTTATCTGCATCTCTTTGTTATGTTGCCAAACTACATGTACAAGACCTTCAGACAAATCATCCTGACACATCGGTATGTACTTTATCAAGCTGGTCGGATAAGGGCGACTGGGAACCTTGTTGCTACAATAAATATGTGTTTGATCCTGATTGTATGTGGGACAAGCCCAAAGAACTAACATCATTTCGATACCGGGGATATGAGCTGGCAACTTTTTTTGAGAACAAGTTCAATCCTGATTCTGTTTATCATCTGTGGTCAGATACCAAAGAGGCTCTGGATATGATACTCACTGACGGCGACTATGAGAAAAAAAAGTGGATTTGTGCAGGCATAGGTATAAGTGATAATTATGTTTGTTTATGGTTTGCCCAGAGAAAGGATCCTGCAAGCTCGCCTGAAGTATGTCAGAACAGTCATAAAAACGACAGCATAACTATTTCAGCGAAAGCAACAGGCAACTCAAAATACTATCTGATTTTTGGCAGCTATAACTCTATGCATGATGCAAAAGTTTCTCTTAAAAGCATTAAAAAAGATGGTTATGAGAATTGTAATATCCTTGAAAAAAACGGAAAGTTCAGAACATATATCGACTCTTTTAGCTCTTTACGAGAGGCTATGTTCGCTAAAGACAGTCTGCCATCAAAGTATCGTGAAGCCTGGATCTTAAAAAATTAATATATGGAAAGTACTATAAGTTATATTATAATCGCTGCGCTGATAATTGTTTCGGTGTATGTTTACAATCTTCGTAAGAACAGAATAAGCACATTTAACCTATCAGTTCAGCAGTATCCAACAATTATACTTACCATAAAAATCAAGAAAAGCAAAGGTGCTCTTGAGAATATTATCATCAATGTCAAAGGCAGGACAAATTGCGAGATTAAGTCTGCCCAAATTGAGCTTATTTCAAAAAGCAGAGATTTCAATTATTACTCTGTGCAGGACGTATCAGAGGCATCTTTCCCTGTTACCCTGACAAAAGGTATGTTAACTGATATTACCATTCCTTTCACTGGTTTTAAAACATTGTTAATGGAAGGTGACCACCCCTTTAAAACATTCAGATTTTTAGTAACCGACACAACCGGCAGGAATTATAAATCCCATGAGCTGAGGTTTAATAAGAAGTGGGTTATTTATCGGCCTGACTCGGGAGTGTATAATTGAGGAGAGACTTTTAAGGGACTGAAGGGACTTTAGGGACTGGAGGGACTGGAGGGATTGGAAGGATTGGAGGGATATTGTGATATGTAAGAAAATATGAGTAAATTTGAACAGACCCAAATAAAATAATAACTAATGAGAATAAGGTCACATAAAGATCTGGATACGTATAAACTGGCATTTGAAGTTGCTTTGGAGATTTTTGAAGTTTCAAAGGATTTTCCAAAGGAAGAAAGGTATTCATTAACTGATCAAATAAGACGATCGAGCCGCTCAGTTTGTGCAAATCTGGCTGAAGCCTTTCGTAAACGGAAATACCCTAAACACTTTATTTCAAAATTGTCAGATTGTGAAGGAGAAGCTTCAGAAACACAAGTATGGTTGGAATTTGCTTATAAATTTGAGTATATTAACAAGGATTCGTATCACTTGCTAAATGATAAATACGAGAAGATTATTGGTAAATTAGTAATTATGTCTTCACAACCAACAAAATGGTCATATTAAAACATACTCATCCCTCTAGTCCCTCCAGTCCCTTCAGTCCCTCCAGTCCCTCCAGTCCCCAACTTTGAACTTTGAACTTTAAACTTTGAACTTTTACCTATTAATCATAATAAGCGCAAATACCATAATAGCAGCGCTTACTATCTGAATAGGAGAGAGGATACTATGGTTGATGAAGTAATCAAACAGAATGGCAGAAATAGGGAAAAGAAGTTCGCTAATGGTAGCAAAAATGGCTTTAACTCTTCTTAATCCGTAATAATAAATAAAGATAGCCCCTGAGCCCGTTGTAATGCCAATAAGCAGGATATAGAACCAATTCTCAGGAGTTGTAACATAAAACTGGGTGTAGCTCCCAGCAACAAGCATTATAACAAGTGTAATGAGAGTTGTTGTTCCGTATCTGAAAAATGTAGCAGTTACGAAATTGTGATTTTGCAGGATTTTTTTTGAGAATACAGTAGAGCTGCCAAATGAGAAAGCAGCTAGTAAGGCATACATAGCAGCATGTATCGTAGTTTTATCCATGTTTATATTTGGAGCTGAAAATCCGAAAGTGAGGAAATAGCTGGCAAGTATAGCAATGGAAGCCCAAATGGCAAAGTGCCTCTTTATCTTCTCCTTAAGGAAAGCTGCCGCAAGAATAATAGCAAATATAGGTTGCAGCTTTTGAAGCAGTACTACAACAGTGAGATGGTGAAAGTTTACTAGGAACAACGCTTTTACAATGGATATTGTTCCAAGGGCACCACCAAATAAAGAGACAAGGAAGAACAGAAGATAATCCTGTTTAACGAATGTCTTAAGATTTGAATACTGCTTAAACAGAAAGATATTCATCAACAGAAAAGGGAAGGCATGTAAAACAAAAACCACCCAGCTAACACTAAGATTGCCAAGGCGGGGTGTAAGCACTACACCATCAAAGCCCCACATAATAGCAGCTATACTGATGGCTATTGTTCCTGCTATTATTCTGTTATTTTTGATTGTCATTTGAAAAAATTAATAACTATCTGATAAAATAAGCTGCAAAAGTAACCAATAAACAGAAGAATGAAATATTTTATTTCTAAATATATGTTAGCAGGAAGTACATAGAGGTTTATGCAACAAATGCTCCCCATCGTAATTTGTTTATATAGAGGATAATTTGTTCATTAAGTAAGCCCAACAACCTTAATTTGCAGTGCTTCACAATAAGGTGGTGTGTCTATTTAGTATATCTTGAAATAATAGCCTTAAGCTCGTCAGCATCAATGGGTTTAGAAATATATTCATTACAACCAGCTTCCAACGCCAATTCTTTATCGCCTTTAAGGGCGTAAGCAGTTTGTGCAATAATCGGGATAGTACTATTGAATTCTCTTATTTGTCGGGTTGCCTCGAAGCCATTCATAAAAGGCATCTTTATATCCATAAGAATAAGGTCAATATCATTATGATTACGAGTTAATTTAACTGCCTCCTTTCCAGAATTTGCGAAAAGGATTTCATCTGAAATGTCTTTTAAAATAATAGCCAGATAAGTAAGGGCATCGCTATCATCTTCAACAATCAGAATCTTATATTTGTTTTTTACAAGTTTTCCTTTATTCTTTTTATTATCAAGGCAATCGCAATTGTCGTTGTTGTTTTTATTCACAGGGATGATAAAATGAAACACAGATCCTGAATTGCTTTCAGAAATTTCAGATTCTGCCCAAATTTTACCACCGAGCATTTCAACATAAGCTTTTGAAATAGACAGCCCCAGGCCTGAGCCTTCGTAAGCGCTGCGGTCTTCGATGTCAGCTTGAATAAATCTGTCGAAGATAGCTTCCAAACGGTCACTTTCTATACCTATTCCAGTATCCTTAACAAAGAACTCAATTTGATTATTGCCGGGAATATACCCGAAGTCAATCTTACCTTCATGTGTATATTTGATAGCATTTTTAAGCAAGTTTGTAATTATGGAGTTAAACATCGTACAGTCAGTTTCCAAACATGCCTTATTATCAGGGAGGGTGGGGGAAAAATTAAGTTCTAATCCCTTACTTCTCGCTTCAGGAGTGAAAAAGTTAAGATGATATTGAAGTTGCTCATTTATGTTAAGTTTTCCAAGTTGTGGTGTAATCTGACCTGTTTCAATTTTAGATACTTCAATAATATCATTAACAGTAGAAAGCATTCTGTCGCCACTCTTTTGAATAATATCAATGTACTTCTGTTGTTCCAGATTACTAAGGTTTTTATTTTTTAACAAGCCTGTAAACCCAAGTATACCATTCATTGGGGTTCTTATTTCATGACTCATATTGGCAAGGAAAGCAGATTTAAGTCTGTCACTTTCTTCAGCTTTTTCTTTAGCAGCAATAAGCTCCTGCTTTGAATTAACAATATAACTGATATCACGTGATACACCTATAATGCTCTTCGGTTTACCATCACTAGTATACTCAACAATTTTACCTCTGGTATCAATCCAGGTGTAATCCCCTTGTTTTGTTCTTACTCTGAATTCATGGAAAAACTCATCAGTTTTTCCTTCAAGATGAGCACCTAGTGTTTCATAAACAGATGGAATATCATCAGGGTGGACAAGTCCGAAAAAACCACCAAAGTCGGTTGGGACTTCATTGTCATTGTAGCCAAAATGATAGAACATTTCAGGAGTACAGCTCATATCGCTTGAAGAGATATTATAATTAAAAACCGTTGCATTAGTAGCTTTAAGAGAAAGACTAAGGTTTTTACTGCTTTTTTCAGCAGTGTCTTTGGCAAGCGACAGTTGTTTATTAACGTTAAGTAATTTTTTCTCGTAGGCTTTTATTTCAGTGATATCACGTGTTATAAAGCCAATCATAAGTTTTTCCTGAGTTTCAATGGGGAACGCGATCTGCTGTATTGTTATAATGCTGCCGTCTTTCTTTCTTATGTCAACTGAAATAGGTTTCTCATTTCCCTTAAAGCCCTTTTCATTAACATCCTTGATAAAAGTGTTAAACTTATTTTCTGTATTGTTAGGAGGACTTTTAAGTACTGAAATCTTACTTCGAATATCCCAGATTTTAAGTTTTGAGACCTCATTGAAAGAATAGCCTGTTAATTTTTCCTGTGAGTTATTCCAGTTAAGGATTGTTCCATCGGAATCAGATATTGCAATGGCATCCAGCGACTGATCAATAAAGCTCCTTAGCTTGTTCTCGCTATCTTTTAATCTTAATTCTGCAATTTTTTGTTCTGAAATATCCTGGAATGTACCAAGAATTTTAACACATTTGCCGTTTTTGTACACAGACTGCCCGTGTGCTTTCCCCCATTTTATTGTACCATCTAAAGCTTTAAAGCGTGCTTCGTATTCCAATGGGATATTATGATCAATCAGATCTTGTATCTTATTTCTTATCATCTCTTGGTATTCAGGAAGATACCATGTAATATGTTCCTGAATGTCTGGTGTTTCAGCATTGTAATCAAGGCAAAGTATATCATATGCAGTTTTTGTATAGGTGAATTTACCATTGTTCAACAGATCCATCTCCCAGCCACCAATTTTGGCAATATTACCAACCTTAGTTAGTAGTTGTTCACGGTTAATAAGTTGGGTTTCTGCAGTTTTTTGTTTTGTTACATCCTGTAGAGTTTCAATAGCTCCTTTAATTTCACCATTACTGCTATATAATGGAGCTGCAGTGAAATACAACCATTTCCCATTATTACCTAAATCAGGAAAGAAATCAGTTGCTTCGAAACAACCTTCCAGTATTTCTGAATTCTGGTATTTGTTTTTATAGTGGGTTTCAATTAATTGTTCAGGTCTTTTATGAATTATAACGTCAGCAAGTATTGGCCTTTTTTTATTATAAAACGCTTTCCACTGTTTATTTGTATCGATTATTTCTTTATCTTTTATACCAGTCAGATTTTCACAGGCTTTGTTCCAGTGGGTTACAATGTGATTTTTGTCTATAACAATAGTAGCAATACCGGAACCATGAACAATTTGATTTAATTTGCTTTCGCTTTCACGAATAGCGTTTTCAGTTTTCTTTCTTTCTGAGATATCGGTAACAAATGAAAAATATGATTCAACTTCGCCATTAACATTTAATTTTGGATGAACAATAAGCTCAACTGGTATAATTGTGCCATCCTTTCTTATATATTCTTTTTCGTAAGTAACAGCTTTTTTAGTTTTAGTGAGAGTTTTTATCTTTTCTTCTTCTTTTTTAATCCATTTTTCCGGAGTTAAAGTGTCTTTCCAGCTTAATGAAGTTAGCTCTCCCTGTGTATAACCAGTAATCTTTTGAAATGCTGTATTGCTTAGTCCTAATTTTCCGTTAGGATAACCAATAGCAATACCTACACTGGCATACCTTACAATGTCGGCTAAAAAGCTTTCCCTTTCAAGGCTTTTTACCAGTTTCTGCTCAGCCTGTTTCTTATCTGTAATGTCAATAACAGTTATTATTACAGCAGGCTTCTTGTTGTAGTTCATTGAATCGCCTGAAATATCAACCCATCTGTTACTTCCTTTTTTATGAATTATTCTGATTTCATATCTGAAAATGGTGCTTTCACCATTTTGGCGTGATTCTCCTATTCTTTTAACCTTGTCAATATCATCAGGGTGAACAAAGTCCCAGAATCTCATGGCCAGTAGTTCTTGTTGAGAATAACCAGATATCTTTTCTGCGTTCTGATTTACATAAACCCAGTAATCGTCTTGATAAATCATAACAGCCACTGGTGCGCTGTCAGCAACTATTCTAAACTTTTCTTCGCTTTCTCTTGTATTTTGAATAGCTATACTGAGTTCTTCATTTTGTGTTTGAAGCTCCTCATTCATAACAGCTATCTCCTCAGTGTTTTCAGAAATTTGTTCCAACAAGTAGTTGTGATGTGACCTTTCTTCAATAAGGTCAAGTGTATGGCCTATGTCATTTGTGAGATCTTTAAAGTGTGTAATATCCTCATCATTATATACATTATCTTTAGTTGTTACAGTTATATAACCTCTTATTTTGTCGTTGGTTTTTATTTGGGATATTAATATTTTATCACTTTTATGATACTTATTAAGTGGACATGTTTTACAGGTTTTTAATGATTTGGTATAGATGTTTTTGTTGTCGATAGTACAACAGGAAGGTAGTTGTGTAGTATTTAACAGATCATTTATTTCATTGTTTGAATTATCTGTTCCTGATGAAAAATGATAGTCTTCGTTACTATCAATAAGTATTATCCAGATGCTTTCGTAAAGCTTTGAATGAATAAGAATATTGTTTATTTCTTTAGCAATTTTTTGTGGGTTTGATAGTTTGCCAATTAATTTGTTCAGGCTTCTTAAAATAGTAACTGTGGACAGTAACCGGAAGTTATTATTATTATTATTTGATTCTTTGATCATAAACGGAGATATTAATTAAAAACAATCCATACGTTATTAATAATTTAAATTTCTCAGAATTAGCAGTGCTAAGTTAATAAAATATTTAACAGTAAATTATTATTATTCATAGCCATTTATAGTCTTTTAGTTATGTATTAGAATGAAATTAAACTCAAGGTCACCTATCACCAATATCTTTATCTGTTTTAAGAAAACTATTTATAGAGTTAATTAAAAGGTTCCTGTCCACAGGTTTAGAAATGATTTTATTGAAATAATTATTCAACTGATTATTTTCCTCATCACTAAGAATATAGTATGTCTGACCAATAATTTTAACGTTGCTGATAATTTTTCTTATTTGAGCCACAGTTTCCTTACTCTTTTCAGGAGGCATAATAACATCCATTAAAATAAGACCTGTGTCAGGGTTTTCTTTTAATATTTTAAATGCATCAATATCATTATTAGCTTCGAAAACTTTACATTTTATATTTTTAAGAATGATTTTTAGAAACTCAATTGAAAACTCATCTTCCTCCAGAATAAGAATCTTTAACTTATTGCATTTATTACAATGTAAAGCGTTACTGTCTTTAATATCAAAGTTATGCCCACTCAATTTATCAATGTCAGTGTTATGCGGTATAGAAACATTAAATACAGATCCCGTGTTTTCTTTTGAAATGAGAGTGATATTGCCATTAAGCATATCTGTGTAAGCTTTTGATATTGCCAGACCCAGTCCTGCACCTTCAAAAGCTTTTTTATCTTCTATATCAGCCTGAATAAATCTTTCAAATACAGCTTCTTGTCGTTCTTCCGGTATTCCAATACCTGTATCTTTAATAAAAAATTCAATGTTTTGTTTACTAATTATATATCCAAATTCAATATGTCCGGTGTTAGTGTATTTTACTGAATTTTTAAGAAGATTAGTAAGTATAGCATATAGTTTCTCGCAATCTGTATTAATAATAAGATTATCTATTTTGTTCTCATTATTTAGTTTCAGTTTCAGTCCTTTCTTTTTAGCTTCAACGGAGAAGAAATTAAATAGGTCGTTAAGTTGTTCATTTATATTGCACTCAGAAATAAGAATCTCCATTTGACCTGCTTCAATTTTTGATATATCAATTAGATTATTGATGATATTTAACATTCTGGCACCGCTTTTCTCAATAATATTGACATATTTATGAATTTGATCTTTTGTGAGCGCTTTGTTTTTTAAAAGCCCGGCAAAACCAAGGATGCCATTCATTGGAGTTCGTATTTCGTGACTCATATTAGCCAGAAAAGCTGATTTAAGCATATCAGATTCTTCGGCATGTAAAAGGGCTTCTTTTAGTTTTTCTTCGGTTGACTTTCTGTGAATTGATGCACTTATTTGTTCTGACACAAATTCAAGGAGGTTCATATCGTACTCATCAAAGGCATATTGATCTGAATAATTTTGCAGTACCAAAACGCCAAATGATCTATTTTCCTCTTTAAGAGGTACTCCTAGCCATACTTTTGCATGCTCTTTAGAATTTGTGGGTTTCTCAGTTGGGACAAATCTACTGCGCGTTTCCGAATTAACAAGTAAAGGTGACTTACGCGAGGTTACAATATTAAGGAGTGTACTATCTTGTTTAATTGTGTCAGGACTGTTCTTTTTATCGCTAAAGAAAGGTAATGAGTAGTTGTTTGTATTGTGGTCATAAAGAGCGATATACATGTTCTGCGTGTCGACAATCTTTCCGAGTTCTTTTTGAATAATGGAAATATGGCTGTGTAAATCTTCTGAGAAGTTCGAAGTGTTGGAAATGTTATATATAACGTTTTTAATGAGTTCTGTTTTTTTGTTTTCTGTAATATCATTAAAGCTCCATACTCGTCCTTCTATTTTGTTTTCAATAATGAGAGGATAATTTTTTCGCTCAAATATTTTACCATCAGTAAAGTGAATTATATCTTTTTCAGATTCCGGGCTTTGTGATAGTTCTTTATTCTTTTGAAGAAATAATTCGGGTTCCCGTATCTTTTCTAATAATCCAATCAAAGGTATAATATCAGTATTTGGTTCATCTTTTGAATATCCCACCATTCTCAAAAACTCTTTATTACAATGACTAATTTTATCATTGTTATCAAGAACAATTATTCCTTCACCTGTGGATTCAAGAATAGCGTTTAGGATAGTTTGATTTTCAATTAGCTTAATCTCAATATTCTTACGTGCAGAAATATCTCTGTTTACAGATAAGCCTGCTTTAATCCCATTGTAGTTAATTGTAGAAACGATAACTTCGGTCCAGTACTGACTTCCGTCGGCTTTAGTTTTTTTCTCAGTAAGAGTGAATGGCTGACCTGTTTCCAGTTTGTCTTCCCAATCATCATCATGAATAACAGTTGTTGTTAAGTCACTTATGTCTTCAATGAGGTTCATTTTTAGCAGTTCTTCAGCCGAGTATCCTGTTTGTTTAACGGCAGCTGGATTAACTTCAAAAATCCGACCCTTTTCTTTACCACTAACTTTAGTAACAAAAACTGCATCAGTAAACTGCTGAAAAAGCTGTTTGAATCTGTCTTCACTTTCTCTTAGAGCCAGTTCTGTCTTTTTTTTGTTTGTAATATTCTCAGCTACAGAAAGGATTTTATTTATTACACCATTATTATCATGCAAAGGGACGGTTCTAAGAGCATAAAAACGATCATTAAAAAAAACCTCAAATGATTGTTCCTCACCATCAAAAGTTTTCTCATAATGGTTAATCAGTATCTCACTTTTATCACCAAAGATGTCTCTGATATTTTGGCCATTATAGTCATCAGGATTTTCATTTCGGTTTTTAAATTCTTGTCCTGAATTAAACTCAAATACCATATCTCTGTTAACAATTGTGAGAAATGAATTAGGGAAGTTAACGGAAATTGTATTCAACAATTGCTCATTTCTTTGTAGTTCTTTCTGAGCATTTATTCTCTCTGTTACATTACGATAATTAACAACAACTCCATTTATATATTCTGAATTAAGCAGATTTTGTGCAGTACCTTCAACATCAAGCCAATTGTTATTGGCATCTCTTATCTTGAATATAATATTGATGGTTTTTCCTGGTTCAGAAATCAGTATCTTATATAATTTGCGAATATTATCTATATAATCAGGGTGAATTATCTGGAATCCTGTTTTTCCTATTAAATCATTTTCATCGAATCCTAAAACTTTGTAGTGAGATTTGCTTACCCATTGAACCATCCCGTCTTTGTCCAGTATTGAAATTACATCAGTACTGTTCTCAATAAGGGATTTGTAGTGCATTTCACTTTTCTTAAGAGCATCAAGAGACATTTTGAGCTCAGTTATATCCCTGATTGTACCTATTATCTCATTGTTTGATGTGTTACTATATGTGATTAATAACCCGTTGTGCATTTAGGACAAATTTAATTTAATGTTGTTAATATTTCTATCAAAAACAAACTTATTTAGATATTGAATCAAAGTAAGAGCAGCAATTTTAGAAAGTATTCTAGTTTTGAATCCCAGGAATGATTTAGCATAATTTCTTCTTATCATAAATTGGTCAGTTAATTGAGAAAACAAAGTTTCTATTCTTTTTCTGGATTTTCTATAAATATACGGTATTTCAAAATAATTAAGTTGATTTTTCCTCATAGGAGTTTTTAAATTTATTTGAGCTGATTCAAAAAGGTTAAGTTGAACACTTGCAGATAAATAACCCATATCACCAAGTAAAATACAGTCAGATAATTGAGTGTCTATATCTTGTAAGTATTTAATATCATGAACTGAAGCAGGGGTAATATCTATACTTTGAAAAACACCGGAAACAGAACAAATTCCATGTAATTTATATCCGTAATAATACAATTTTTGAGAAGCACAATAACCTTTATCTGGAGAACAGTAATCTTGATCTTTACAAATTGTACTTCTTAAAGATCGAGACATTTTACAAACTTCTAAAGGCATTGAATCAACAATAAAGTGATCTTCAAATTCATTGAAAAAATTTGCAATCTTATCCCTTATACATTCTAAATATGGAAATAACTTTCTTTTCCTTCTGTTATAAACACTTCGCTCAATCAAATCTTCCAAATAGGTATCTTTTATCACTCTAAACAACTGACATTCACTATCTATACTCATATACTCTGAAGTTAAGTTCATGGCAATAAGTTCAATATTTGAAAGTTTTGGTTTACGTATTTGAATAAATTCATCAAATGAAGGTTCAAATTTTTTGATATTGTTCAGAATAATTTCGTAATTTTGAATAAAGTTGTTCATAATTTAATTGTTTGATAGTCATTTAAATATACGAATTATTTTAATTCAATGAACAACTTTTTTTATTTTTTTTTCAAATGCACAACGGGTATTAATAGTATTTTATTATTGTAATTTAATTCAAATGATCCCTTAGACTTTGATGTAAATATACTTTCAATAATATTTAATACTGCTTTAAGCGACTTGCCTTTAAGAAATTTAGTTGCCAGGGAGATTGTACGTTTTCCAATAACGTCATCAGGAGTAAGTCCTGTTATGTCAGTGAATGATTTATTAATACCTGTTACAACAAGTTTTCTGTCAGCATATATAATACCATCACTGGAAATATGATGAAGCAAGTCGAATGATTCACGTTCCTTTTTAAGAGTTGTTGAAGCAGATGTATATTTTTCTTCGAATTTCTGTTTTTCCTGACGTATTTTATCTTCAGCTCTTTTAATTCTGAGCATCACTTTAATCTGGGCTATTAACTCAACAGGTTCCAGAGGTTTTGGTATAAAAGCATCGGCGCCTGTTTCCAGTGCTTTTACTTTACTTTTGGAACTTATTTCTACAGCTGAGATCATAATAATTGGGATAGATCTTGTTGCTAATGAATCTTTTAATGTATTACATACTTCATAGCCATCGATTTCCGGCATTTGTATATCAAGTAAAATAACATCAGGAAGTTTCTCTTTTGCTATTTTAATACCTTCCTTAGGTGATGTAGTAGTTATTATTGCGCAATCCGGCAATTTATCATTAAGTATTCCTTCGTAAGTTAACAAGTTTTCTCTTTGATCATCAATAGCCAGTATGGTGGTTATTTTCTCTTCAGGAAACGAAATATCATCTTTTATCATGAGTTCTTAATTGCTTTAATCTTTTCAACAAGCAGCTCATTGTTTATAGGCTTGGTAATATAATCATTACAACCTGCATTAATCGCCTTCTCCCTGTCGCCACTCAAAGCATATGCTGTTTGTGCAATTATATATGTATCCTTGTCAAATTCTCTTATTATTTTAGTAGCCTTGTAACCATTTAAACGTGGCATCTTCATATCCATAAGAATAACGTCAATATTCTTATTACTTTTAGCCATGTTAACGGCTTCTTCACCATTTTTGGCATGCAGAATTACATCGCAGTAGTCGTTAAGAATAATGGTTAACAGGTTGTCTGTTACCTCTTCATCTTCAGCAATGAGTACAGTGAATTTTTTCTTAGGAGCATCGCTCAATTCTTTTACCACAGGTGTTTTAGTCGCTTTATGCGGAATGGTGAAATAGAATTCTGAACCCTTGTTCTGTTGTGATATAAGCCATATATGCCCACCCATAAGTTCGATATATGCTTTTGCTATTGATAAGCCAAGACCAGTCCCTTCATGTACTTTTATGTCTTTCAGGTCTGCTTGTACAAAACGTTCGAAAATTGACTTTTGTTTGTCTTTGTGAATTCCTATTCCAGTATCTATAACAAAGAATTTTATCTCTGATTTACCTGAAATATATCCAAACTTTATGTTTCCTTCTGAAGTGTATTTTATGGCATTTTTCAGTAGGTTACGCAATATCGCCAGGATTTTTGATTTATCTGTCTCTATTATGCACGAGTCATCAGGCAGTCCTTTTTGCAGTTCAAACTTCAGCTCTTTTTTATTAACTTCATTTTGGTAAAACTCAAAGAGCTCATCAAGTTCCCAATTGATATTAACGTTATTTTTATTGACACTTATTACACCGGCATCAAGTCTTGAAATCTCCATTAAATCACTTAACGTGTTCAGCATACGCTTTCCACTGATATTAATGATATTTATATATGATTCTATTTCTTTTTTTGAAAGATTTGGATCATTTAACAGTGAAGTAAATCCAAGAATACCATTCATTGGTGTTCTTATTTCATGACTTATATTTTGTAAAAAAGCACTTTTGAGCTTGTCTGCTTCCTGTGCCTTTTCAAGGGCAATCTTTAAATCTTCTTCTTTTTTCTTTCTGTTTACAGTAAGGCTTATCTGACTTGAAACAAATTCAAGGAAGTTTTGGTTCTCTTTTGTATAAATAATGTTATTGTCGTAGCTTTGAACGGCTATTACACCAATCGCTTCATTATCAACAATTAATGGAACACCAAGCCATGACACTGCTTTTGCTCCTATTATTTTAATAAATCCTTTTTTTACAAGATTTTCAATGGTATTCTTATCAGCAAGCAGTGATATCTTTTTATCGATTACATATTTTGAAAGTGTATTTTCTGCCGGGAAATAATTACCGTTCTGTAATGAATCTGCAATAAAAGGAAGATGAAGAGAATTATCTTCTTTGTTATAGAGTGCGATAAAGAAATTTGTTGTGTCAATTATCTTGCTTAATTCATTTCTAATAAAACTAAAAAATTCAACAATATCATTTGTAGTATTTGCTTTGTTAGCCAGATTGAAACTTATAGATTGTATATTTTCTGCTTTCTTCCTTTCAGAAATTTCACGCACAATTGCTGTTATAAATAATTCATCGTCTTTTCTCCATTTAGCCATTGAAAGTTCAACAGGTATTTCTGTTTTATCTTTTTTAATAGCTCTTACTTCAGTAGTTTTTCCTATAATTGGCAGAGTTTCTCCTTTGGAAAATTTGGAAAAGTGTGATTTGTGATCAGATGCCAGACTTTCAGGGATTACTTTTAAAATAGACCGTCCGGTCATTTCTTTACTACTGTAACCGAACATTTTTTCAGAACTCTTATTCCATGTAACAACTTCTCCCTTCGAATTCACCAGAATAATTGCATCTGGAGCTGACTCAGTGATGGATCTGTTTATTCCTTCACTAATCTTTAACTCATTAACTGTTTTTCTGTGTTTTACTTCATTATCTTTTTTTGTAATGGAGCCTATTGCCGCTGGCCCTAGTTGCTTTATGTGATTCTTTAGGATATAACTATCAACACCTTTTTGCAAATATGCAATCGCTGTTTCTTCATCGGCTGTGTGAGTAAGAATAATAAAAGGTATATCAGGTAATGTCATATTTTTCATCTCAAAAGCTTCCATCCCGGTAAATTCAGGCAATTTGATATTGGAGATAACAAGATGTGGTTTAAACTCTTTTAAGGCTTTTATATATTCCTTTTTGTTGTCGGTAACTTTATAATTGAATTCTTTAATAAACGTTTTTAACTCTTTGATAGCTAATTCTGCATCTGTTTGCAGATTCTCAAGTAATATAATGTTTAGTTTCTTATTTAGTATCATCTGAGTATTTTTTACTGTCCATAAAAATAACAAAAATATGATAATAAATGCCAATTATATTGTTTTTATCATAAGTGTCTATTCAGTAGAGATATGGTGTTTATTTTTCTTCGAATCAATGGCAATCATACTTTCCTGCAATAATATATTAACAATCAATAATGAATCAATTATTATTAATATTTTCAATTATAACAAATAATGGTAATTTTGTTTAAAAATAATAATTATGGATCTGGGCATAAAGAATCAAAGATTTATTGTAGGTGGTGCTGGTAAAGGATTTGGCAGGGCTATTGCTGAAGCTATTGTGAGAGAGGGTGGTGAGGTATTTGCCATTAGCAGGAGTGAGCAGCCTCTTATTGAATTGAAAAGTTTTGCTGAAGACAAGATTGAGATCTATTGTGGTGATATTTTTAGCAGCGAAACTCATGATATTATTGCCGACAGAGTTAAGAATGATGGTGTAAGTGGAATAGTATTTAATGGGGGAGGTCCTCCGGCTGGCGGTGTTTTTGATGTTAGTATTAACGATTGGGAGAACGCCTGGAACTCTGTTGTTAAATGGAAGATCGATCTGGCTTCTAAAATTATTCCATTACTTATGGAGGCAAAGTATGGCAGAATGCTGTTTATTGAGAGTGTTTCTGTTAAGCAGCCTGTGGAGAATCTGGTGTTAAGTAATGCATTACGTCCTGCTGTTGTTGGATATGTAAGCACTCTGGCTAAGGAGATAGCTGAATATGGTATTACTGCAAATATTCTTGCTCCCGGTTATCATGCAACAAATGCTATGAAACGTCTATTTGTAAAGAAAGCGGAAACAGATAAGCTTTCTGTTGATGAGGCAAGAAAGATATTTGAAAAGGAGATACCTGTTGGTGAAATGGGTAAACCGGAAGAATTAGCCACTATGGCTCTTTGGTTACTTTCTCCTTTGTCAAGATATGTTACCGGACAGACAATTACTCACGATGGAGGAATTGTAAAAGGATTGTTTGGATAGTATTCTGTGAAATGGTAAGTGATTAATTTTTTCTGGTGAACCACTTCCATAATATCTTGTATGATACTTTCTGTCCGTACATAAGTATTCCTGTGCGATAGATTCTGCCTGCGATCCATGTTGAAATTATAAATCCCAGTATTAATAATCCCATGGATGTCCATAGCTGCCAGTAAGGAACACCAAATGGTATCCTCATCATCATGGTTATGGGTGATGTGAATGGTATCATCGACATCCACAATGCCAGTGATCCATCCGGATTGTTTATAATAACTCCCGATAAGGCAATTGATAAGATTAATGGTGCTGAAACAGGCATCATAAACTGCTGGCTGTCGCTGTCGTTATCGATGGCACTTCCTATTGCTGCAAACATGGATGCATACATAAGATATCCTGCCAGAAAATAGAACAGGAAGCTTAATACCATTACCTTAATATTAATGCCTCCAAGTAGGTTTGTTACAAGAGCTGTGGGGTTTATATCACCAGCTTCTGCCTTCATGTTCTGAAGCATATCGTTGCTGCTGCCTATCATGTCAATTGATGATGAGTCGTTAAAGAATCCCGACTGAAATGCACCAACAATAATTAATGTGAGTATTATCCATAGTAAAAACTGTGTGAGTCCTACCAGTGCAACACCAATTATCTTTCCTGCCATTAACTGGAATGGTTTTACGGAAGATATTATTACTTCCACAATGCGGTTTGTTTTTTCTTCCATTACACCTTTAAGAACCTGAACCCCAAACATGAATATGAAGAAATATATGAGAATGCCCGCAAATATTGCCAACCCTAATTCCACTTCAGTGTGGCTTTCTTTTTCTGTTCCGTTTTCTTCTACTCTGATTGTTGAAATATTGATATTGACTTTTGATGATTTTATTACTTCCGGGTCAATACCTGAAGCCAACAGCTTTTTGTTTTCTACAACCTGCTTCATTACAGATTTGATATATGAAATAGCGTCAAATCCTGGTTGTTTGAGTGAATACATTTCGGAGTTAACAGGGATATTTAGTTCAGTTGCCGGAATGTACAGCAGCATGTCGCCGTTCTTATGCAAGACAATGTTTTTTTCATCATCAAGACTTCCATCCACATAGTAAAATTTCAGGTTGTCATTGTCATGAAACTTCTCATAGAACCATCCTGTTTCATCTAATACCGCAATGTTTTTTTCTGTGTCGCTTCCTAGTGAGGACAGGTAAGCAGGAAGAATAATCATTGCTGCCATCAGAACAGGTCCGATAAATGTCATTAATATAAAAGACTTCTTTTTAACCCTGCTTAAGTATTCACGTTGGATTATTAATAATATTTTGTTCATGGCTTTTAGTTTTGGGGTTATGATTTGGAACTGACTTCCTGAATGAAAATATCATTAATGGAGGGTAGTACTTCTTTAAAGGATACTATATCTGCATGTGGTAGTACTGATGAAAGAAGATCATTTGGCGATGATCCGTTATGGAGTTTGATAACCGAGCAAATATTGTCTCGTATTTTCTCTGTTGATTTAACGATAAACTCATCTTGAGGCAGGCTTACAGGTTCTTTTCCTTTGTATGATATTTCAAAAATATTTGCTTTGAATTTTTGTTTAATATCATGTATTTCACCTTTTAATACTGTTTTACTGTTGTTGATAAGTGCAATATTATCACACAGTTCTTCAACAGATGCCATATTATGAGTGGAGAAAATAATTGTAGCACCGTTTTCTCTTAATTTAAGAATTTCATCTTTGAGGAGGTTTACATTAACAGGGTCAAAACCACTGAATGGTTCATCAAAAATAAGCAGATCAGGTTTGTGCATGATAGTGACGATAAACTGTACTTTCTGTTGCATACCTTTGGATAGCTCTTCAACTTTTTTGTTCCACCATTGGCCTATTTCAAACTTCTCAAACCAATACTTCAGTTCTTTTATGGCATGGCGCTTTGATAAGCCTTTAAGCTGAGCCAGATAGATGGCCTGCTCACCAACTTTCATCTTTTTATAGAGTCCTCGTTCTTCGGGCAGATAACCTATATTGATAACATCTTTCTGTTTGATAGGATTTCCATTAAGCAATACCTGACCTTCGTCCATCATTGATATTTGGTTTATAATCCTTATCAATGTTGTTTTGCCGGCACCATTAGGCCCCAGCAGTCCGAAGATACTCTGTTCAGGAACGGAAATGCTTACTTTATCAAGAGCTTTGTGATTAGAATAGCTCTTGGTTACATTAATTGCTTCAAGTGCAGGATACATACTCATAAGCCTTAGTTTGTTTTTACAAATCTAACATGAATTCCAACAAGTAAGTTGAAATAAATGTTAAAGTTCCCCTGAAAAGCTATCAGGAGAAAAACTCGCGCATTCTATCAAAGTAGCTTTTATCTTTGGCAGAAGGGTTAGGAGCAAAGTTTTTGGAGTTCTTCAGTTTTTCCAGAATATTTCTTTCTTCTTTGCTTAATTCCTTTGGTGTCCAAACATTAACATTAATGAGGATATCACCTTTGCCATAACCATTAATATCCGGCAACCCTTTTCCTTTAAGTCTTAGTACTTTACCGCCTTGTGTTCCTGGTGCTATTTTTATCCGGGCTTTTCCGTCAACAGTTGGAACTTCAGATGTTGTTCCCAGTGCGGCATCAACAAAGCTGATGTATAAATCATGCAGCAGGTTGTTACCATCGCGCATTAATACAGCATCTTCTATTTCTTCAATAAGCACAATAAGATCGCCCGGGATACCACCACGTGCTGCTGCATTACCCTGACCGCTTACTGAGAGCTGCATGCCTTCGCTAACGCCTGCAGGTATGTTGATTGAAACAACATCTTCACCTTTAACAATGCCATTGCCATGACAGGTAGTACATTTTTTTGTGATAATCTCACCAGTGCCACCACATTGCGGACATGTTGATGCTGTTTGCATTTGTCCGAGGATGGTATTGGTAACCCTGGTTACCTGACCCTGGCCATGACATGTAGGACATGTAGACGGTGAGCTTCCAGGCTCTGAACCGCTACCATGACATACGTCACATTCGATATATTTATTGAGTTTTATTTTCTTTTCAACACCATGTGCAATATCTTTAAGGGTAAGCTTAACTTTAACACGAAGGTTCGAACCACGGTTTACACGACGTCCCTGTGAACGTCCTCCACCTCCGAAGCCTCCGAAGCCGCCTCCAAAGGCACCCCCGAAAATATCGCCAAAGTGACTGAAAATATCATCCATTGACATATGACTGCCACCAAAACCTGATGCGCCTCCCATTCCTGCATGCCCAAACTGATCGTAACGTGATTTTTTGTCAGCATTACTTAATACTTCATAAGCTTCAGCAGCTTCTTTGAACTTCTCTTCAGCTTCTTTGTTATCAGGATTCTTGTCAGGGTGATATTTGATAGCCATCTTGCGGTAAGCTTTTTTTATCTCATCCGCGGAAGCACTCTTGCTAACGCCCAGCACATCGTAATAATCTCTCTTACTCATATATTACCTTTCAATATGTTGTGTGAGTTATTGCTCGCTGCCCACTACAACTTTTGCAAATCGAATAATTTTTCCGTTTAATAAATAACCTTTTTGAATTACATCAACAACCTTGCCTGCCATTTCCGGTGTTGGTGCCGGTATGTTTGTAACAGCCTCGTGATAGTCGGTGTCAAAGTCTTTACCTGTTGAATCCATAGGCTCAAGACCTTTCTGTGACAGGATGCTGAAAAGTTTGGTGTGTATTAACTCAACACCTTTCAGTGATTCTTCATCTGCACCATGTTCTTCCATCGACTGACGGGCACGATCGAAGTCGTCAAGCACGGGAAGTAAATCGATAATTACTTCCTGTGATGCGCTTTTTAAGGTGTCAATCTTTTCCTTATTGGTGCGTTTTCTGTAATTATCGAACTCAGAGTAGAGCCTTAAATATTTATCATTTAAGTCGTTATATTTTTCTTCCATCTCCTCAAGCTTCTTTTCTGCTTTAGGCTTTCTACTCTTTTTCTGAGCCTTTTCTCCTTTTTTGTTTTTTACTTCCTCTTTCTTGCCCTTATCCTTGCTTTCTTTGTTATCACTTTTTGCATCAATGTTGTCGTCATTGTTTTCAAAAGTTACATCATCTATATTTTCTTCACTCATGTTCTCTGAATTTACCTTATTTATATGTTATGCTGAGGTAGCAAAACCTTTGCCATAAGTTAATATCGGTCAATTTGGCAGAGTTGTGATAGTACGTGTCGGGAGTGAAAGGCAGAAATGAAAAATGTGTGAGCTTAAATAAGATGATGCATCCGTGGAAACGTAGTACCGGGAATCCAGCTAACCAAAATCTCATGGCTTAATATTGATAATTTCATTTGAGTAAACGCATGTTCTCACTTGAGTAAATGCATGTTCTCACTTGAGTAAATGCATGTTTTCACTTGTGTAAAGGCTTGTTCTCTCTTGTGTAAATGCATGTTTTCACTTGAGTAAATAAATGTCTGATGCGCATCAAAAATAATCCTGATGCGCATCAGAAACGATCCTGATGCGCATCAGGATGATGATATGACAGCATAGAATAAGTGGTGCCTGCTTACTAATTGTAAACAATTAAAAGGAAGAGCTTTAGTGATTGAAGGATTACTTTACGATAATGAATTTTTTTGCATCCATTACCTGATTGTTTGAGCTGGCGATAACGAAGTAAATTCCGGAAGGCCAGTTGGTGATATTGATATCTGTATTATCAGTAATAGAATTGCTGTAAATCTGAGTTCCGACAGAGTTACAGATAGTAATTCCTGTTACATCAGAAATGTTATCAAGCTGGATAATAATATGGTCATTAGCCGGATTGGGGTAAAGTGTGAATATATTATTATTATCCGGACTTTTTTCAATATCAGAAATAAGGTAACAGAAGCACTTATTACAAGTCGGATTATCAATGTACAGCGGAATGTCATTATCTTTCATGCAAGCGACATTATATTCATCGCCATTAGTGGCAATATCTGTAATAATAGGGTTAAACAATCCTGCCCACAGGATACTTCCCATGCCTTCAGCCCAAATGTCGTCAATAGTGTTGCCAGCTAGTCTCATTCGTTTATGATAATTATTGTCGAGCAGGAGGATTGAATCAATAATAGTAACCACTTTATAGTGTTCCTGTTGCTCGAAACCATAAGTATTATTGGCGACAACTCCTCCAACGGTGTACCATATAGTATCATTAAGCTCAGCGTTGAAATCGTAAAGGATTGTCTCGGGCAAATCAGGAAGCTTAAGGTACACTTTTGAGTCTTCTGTTTTTCTTACAGCACCCATGTATTCAGCCCTGTCCATGGATATTACTGAATCATAAAGACTATATACTTTTGAATAGTTAAAGGTATTTTTACCATTGTCTATGGTTGTATCACCTATTAGGGCCAGCCTTTTTCTGTATGTATCCATCGTGAAGATGTTGTTACCGATTATATTCCAAACAGCATTGCTATCAGGGAAGAACGGAGGATAAATAACTTCTACAATTGTTGAATCTGTACTATGGCAATTGTGATTGTTAGCTACATCAAGAGAAACATTAAATGATTGTATAGTGTTGTATGTATTTACAGGGTTTTGTGTTGATGAAGTATTGCCATCGCCAAAATCCCACATCCAGGTAATAACATCCGTTGATGTGTTACTATTAAACTGATAAGGTATGTTAATAATCGGGCCTTGTGCCGGCGTGATTATTTCAACATCAGGATTATCATAAATATTTACGATATGACTTTTATTGCCAGTACAGCCATTGGTTGTTTCTACAGACAGGGTAACAACGAAAGCTCCTGTTGAATCATAGGTATGCACAGGGTTTTGAGACGTTGACGAAGAGCCGTCACCGAAGCTCCATTCCCAGGTAATAATATCACCAATATTGGTTATGGTATCATTAACTATAAATTGTGTTTCATCACCAAAGCATGTATTCTCCCATGAAAACTCAACAGGTTCGGGAAAGAGACTGATAGTAGTAGTGGCTATTGAGTAGCAGCCATTGTTGTCGGTAGCTGTAAGCTCAACATTATAATCCCCCGGAAGTGTAAAAAGATGCGCTGGGTGTTGAAGTGTTGATGTATCATTAGCTCCCGAAAGGGTATCACCAAAATTCCAAAGCCAGCTTGATACATAACCTCCACTGGAGTAGCTTAGACTAGTAAAATAAACCGTGTCATCGTAACAATTATACTCGTACATGAAATCGGCATCAGGGGAATAGATTGTAGTAACAATTTGTTCGCTTGTATCTGTACACCCTGCGCTGTCAGTAACGCTAAGCACCACATTGAATGTGTCAACACTGGTGTATATATGAGACACATCCGGATTTTGACCAGCAAATATTATGGTATCAGTACCATCACCAAAGTCCCAGTACCATTCCACAATTTCGCCATTAAGCGTAGTGCTAAGGTCGGTGAATTGTACAGGGTTATTATAGCAGGCTTGGCCTGTAACATCAAAATCTGCCTCCGGAGGTGGACTTACCACCAGTCGTTTCGTAAGACTATTACTATCGCCAAGAGTGTCTGTTATTGAGCAGTATACAAAGTATGTTCCTGTGTCGGCATAATAATGGGCTGGGTTAAGGAGGGTACTGGTGTTGCCATCTCCAAAGTCCCAGTAAATGCTTTCAATGGCAGGGATATCAGTTGGCGGGTCGAGCAAAGTGAATTGTATTGGTTCGCCAAAGCACGCCGGACTCCATGTAAAGTCTAGTCCGGGTACGTTTACAACTGTTATATTTTGCACTGTTGTGTTTTCACAGCTGTTAACACCTGTTACGGTAAGTGTAACAGTGTAAACACCAGTGTTATCATATGTATGAGAAGGGTTTTGTACAATATCGGTGTAACCATCACCAAAATCCCATTCCCAGCTTACAATTGAATCTGTTGAATTTCCTGTGAACAATATTGGTTCACCCACAGGAGCAGGATCAGGGCTTAAGGTGAAGCTTACATCAGGTAAACTACCAACAATTACTGATTGGTATGCTGTGTCTCTGCAGATATAGCCCATACTGTCAGCTACTACTACAAGCCTTACTGTATAAGTTCCTGCAGAGGAATATTCGTTAAACGGATTCATTAAGGTGCTGGTATTACCATCACCAAAATCCCAGTTCCAGTCTACCAGAGTAGCTCCTCCTGATACAGTGCTTTGATCAGTAAAATAAACATAAAAGCAGTATTGATATGTATAAGAGAAATCTGCTGTAGGGCACGGAGGGTCAACAGTTTGTGTAGAAGGGTTTGCGCCTGTATTTATTGATGCGCGATGGGATTCGGCAAAACTATAATTTTCAGACATTGCGTTACCCCCAATAACTATTAAGCTTACTATTAATCCAAGGATGCGGTACATATACAAACTTTTTTCAATGGTTTAGATTGGCTAAAATAGCTATTTTAAAGAAATAAAGTAAAATATTTGGCAGCTTTTGTAACATTTTTTACAACAAATGCCCGTTGATATTGCTATCAGCGGGCATAAGTAGTATTTTTAGATTAAAGCTTAAATTAAAGCACAACCTGATATTCTTTGTTAATTCTGATGTTAGCCTTATCTTTTATAGATTGCACAGCTTTATGTTCTTGTTCAAGAACAGCCCAGCGCAAAGGATTATCAGGTTCTTTACCACGCGATGATTGTGCCTTTTTAGTCTCGTGATAAGTAAGCTCGATAAGCACACGCATGTCAACGCCTTCAGTATTAATAGCATATAGTCCGTCTATTACCAGCATCTCAATGCCGTTGAAGTCGGTGGTAAGCTCATCAAGCTGTTCTGTAACAAGGTCAACACAAGGCATGGTAGATTTGCGGTTATTTTTGAAATCATCGATAACCTCATTAATTTTGTCCCAACGATATTCACCAAGACCCACAACATTTTCAACACCATTTTCCTGTCTCCATTTCGGACGCTCAAGAGGGTGAGTATTATAGAAATTGTCGATGTGAATTGGTTTGGCAAAGATACCGTGTTTTCTCAGGTTTTTGGCTATCACGTGAGTAAGCTCAGACTTTCCCGATCCTGACTCTCCTGAAATAGCAATGATATACTTATCTTTCCTGTTTTTCAGGATTTCATTTGTAATAATTTCTGCTGCAGCACGATGCTTATCTGCAATTAACAATACATCTTCTAACATAGTACTAATATTTATCGTGTGAATTTAATAGATCTTTCTTTACTAATATTCTGAAGCTTACCAAAAACAATTACTTCACAATCTTCACTGACATAAATCTCTACTTCTTTATTACTAATTGTAAGATTGTAATCAACATTCTTAAAGTTCAGCTTAAAGCTAATGTTATTCCAGTGTTCAGGTAACTCAGGATTTATCTTGAGATTATCACTCCTTAAATCAACACCAGCAAATGTTGAAACAGCAAGAATTACAGTACCAGCCATAACACCTGCATGAATACCTTCGGCAGTAGTACCACCCTGGATATCATTATAATCAGAAGTAAGAGCATCCATGTACAGTTTCCAGCCAAGCTCTTTATCATCAATGATATTAGCCAGTTGAGCATGAACAATTCTGCTTAATGTTGAGCCGTGGGATGTTCTCTCCAGATAGTAGTTGAGGTTTTTAGTAAGATAACCTTCCGGCATATCATAACCAAGTCTGGTGAATATAGAGTTTACTTCATCTTCATCAAGGTTATAGAAAGTCATCAGCGTGTCAGCCTGTTTAGCAACTTTGTAATCATCAGCCGATTTGCCTTCAGCTTTAAGCAGACGATCCATCCGATGAATATCAGAATAGTTTTTCCTGAAATAATCCCAGTCCAGTTCTTTCAGATCAAAATAACCATCATATTGGGATATAATACCATCCTCATTAATAACAATCCTGATATTTGATGCAATATCCTTCCAGCGGTCTGTCTCTTCTTTTGAAAGCGATATCTTATCAGCAGCAGCAGCAGATCCGTTTTCAGAAACAACATCCAGTACTTTCTCAGCAGTATTGAACATCCATGCAGCCATAATATTTGTGTAGGCATTATCTTTTAATCCACCTTCGTCGCTATCAGGGTAAGCTTCATGGAATTCATCAGGTCCCATTACTTTATCAATGCTATATCTTCCGGTATTATCATCTTTAAAGGCTTTGCTATCCCAGAAGCGGCAAATCTCCAGAAACATCTCAGCACCGTACTTCTTCATAAACTCAACATCCTGAGTGATATGGAAATACTGCCAGATATTAT
Organism: Bacteroidales bacterium; assembly: GCA_963676635.1. Lineage (GTDB taxonomy): Bacteria > Bacteroidota > Bacteroidia > Bacteroidales > F082. The sequence continues at coordinate 1,073,982 of OY781105.1, read as the reverse complement.
AAGCAATTGACAATGACACATGGCGTTGAAGAGAGCTATAGTCATCACCCCATTCACCGGAAACAGGATTAAGGTGAATAATCTGAGTTTCTTCTCTGCCGTCACTACCACTCTGCCATGGGAACATTGCACCCTTATAGCCATATTCTTTAGCATATTCACGAGCTTTATCCAATCTGCGGAAGCGGTACATTAACATAGACTTAGCCGTTTCCGGGAAGTGAATATCATAGAAAGGCAGGATAAACAGTTCATCCCAGAAGATATGTCCGCGATAAGCCTCACCATGAAGACCACGTGCAGTAATGCCTGCATCGATAGATTTATTATGAGGGGAAGCACTAACCATCAAATGATAGATATGCAGACGCAGCATCTTTTGGCCGATTCTGTCGCCTGTAACTTTGATATCAACTTCATCCCAGATTTTCTTCCATGCTTCAGCGCTGCCTGCAAGAATCTCATCATAAGAATGTTCAGCATCCAGTTCGGCAAGAGCCCCACTCAGAGCACTACCATTACAGTTGTTAGAATCGTAAACAGCAACAAGTTTCTCAACAGATGCTGTCTCACCTTCGTTAATGAATCTGTCTACGTAAGTATAAGCAACGCCATCTTCAGTAGTAGTAGCAACATTACATTTTTCACCTGCAATAACTTTAGAAGCCAGAGCAACATTTATTTTGGATTGATTTGTTTGTACAACAATCCATGTTTTATTATTAAGGTTTCCCTGTTCAACAGGTTCAAGATGTTTGGAATTAAGAGCTTTGTACCTTTCAACACCTTCGTTGATAATTGCACCATCGAGTTGACTGCATAAGGTGATACGTCCTGAATAATTCAGAGGAGTAACATCATAAGTCATTGCTGCATGATGAACACTTTTCATGCTAACAACACGCTTAGAAGTAATGAGAGTTTTGCGATCTTCATCATCACAAACAATCATTTCACGTATTAGCTCGCCGGTTCTGAAATCCAGACGACGTATTATAGATTCGATATTAACATCATTAGGATTAAGCCATTCGTTATCATCGATTTTAAATGAAATCTTAAGCCAGTTTGGGGCGGCTACGAAGTCTTCGTTTTCGATATCTCTGCCGGAAACTTCCGTAATCAAACGGTTATACAGCCCGGCGATATAAGTAGCCGGATAGTTAAATTTACCTGCTGATATTTCTTCCATTGCACCACGAGTGCCCATATACCCGTTACCCACAGTCAGTAAAGCTTCACGTGATTTTTCTTTTTCAGGGATATAGTTAGTATATTCAAGAATCCAGTTATCGTTGTCAATACCTTTAGAGAACCATGTCAGCATCTCATCATAAGATATCTCTTCCAGATCATTCACAACTATATCGGCACCATTATCAAGCAGCGCCTGATTGTTATCTTCACGGGCAAGACCCAGAACCAGTCCGAAATTACCATTTCTGCCAGCCTGCACACCAGATACAGCATCTTCAACAACGATAGTCTCCGATGGTTTAGCACCAAGGTTCTTAGCAGCAGTAATAAAAATATCAGGAGCGGGTTTACCTGTTAGTCCCATTTCAGCAGACACAACACCATCGACTCTGGTTTCAATGAAATCCATAAGACCGGCAGCTTCCAGAACGCTTTTGCAATTCTTGCTTGAAGAGGCGACACCTATTCTGATGTTGTTCTTTTTAAGTTTGTTAAGCAGCTCAACAGTTGATGGATATACTTCAACACCTTCAGTCTCCAGAACTTCGTTAAAAGCTTTGTTCTTTCGGTTTCCCAAACCACAAACGGTTTCATTTTCAATACCGTCTTCAGGCGTTCCGAAAGGCAGTTCAATGTTTCTTGATTCAAGAAATGATTTAACACCTTCGTATCTGGGTTTACCATCAACAAATGTCAGGTAATCACCAGAAGTAAATTCTTTAAAAGGTTCATTATGGATTTCTTCTCTTTGTTTGAGATATTCATCAAACATTTTTTTCCATGCTCTGCTGTGTGTGGCAGCAGTTTTAGTTATTACGCCATCCAGGTCGAAAACAACAGTTGTAAATGACATTATAATTTATTTTAGTTATGTGAATTTAATTATCATCTTTCACGATAAGTACCAGTAAAGCAGCTATTACAAGAGAAATGCCGCCCAGTACCATAGCATAAATTGCCTCACCGGCAAAAATGCTTTTAACCATAAAGCCAAGAATACTGGCTGCCAGAATCTGAGGTATTACAATAAAGAAATTGAAAATACCCATATATACACCCATTTTGTTAGCAGGGAGAGACCCCGTAAGAATGGCGTAAGGCATAGCCAATATACTTGCCCATGCCAGTCCAATACCTACAAATGGAAGTAATAACAGATATCCGGTGCTGTTGATATAGAATAGAGCAAGATAGCTGGCACCACCAACTACTAATGATATCATATGAGTTACTTTGCGGCTGGTTAATTTTGCCAGTAATATAAGCAGGAATGCAAATACAGCAGCGAAGCCGTTGTACACTCCAAAGCCAACGCCAACCCAGTTGGCACCTGTGTTATATTCATCTCTTATCTTTTTCAGTCGTACATATTTTTCCAGTTTGTAGTTATCGAGAGGAAGATTTATTTTACCTTCCATAGAGAGGCCGTATATGTAGTTAACTGTTGTGTAACTGATATCAGGATTATCATTTTCAGATAGTTTTTTTAGTCTTGTTGTAGCCTTTTTGTATTGTTTATCTTTGGCGTTGTAACCTTCCAGACTCGTTGAGAAAATGCCTACTAAATCCTTTTCCTTAAAGATTTCATTGTTTAGGAAGAATTTAGCCAGATTGACATTGGCGCTAACAGTGTTTTCATTTTGTAGCTTCTGTTCGTAAGTAGCCAGTTCTTCAGTAATCGCGTTCTTCTCTTCAATATTGTTGGATTCGGCAAGTTCAGTTTTTAGGAAACTGATCATATCATTGTCGATACCCATATCGAATTTGTCGGAAGTAACACCAGCAGTAGTATATATCCACATTGCAAACAGAGCAAACCAAGAGAAGAACTGAACAATAGCCAGCTGTCCCATTGTTTTGGGCATGGTGTTAAGGTCGTTTAAAATGGAAGTTAATCCGTTTGTAGAGTTATTCTTTTGCATCAGGGCGGAGATTATCTCCAGAATGCCAAACAGCGATAGAACACCAGACAGGATAAATACTTCTTTCTCAATATTGATAAAATAGAAAAGGACGGCAGAAATTATACCTATTAACAAAAAAGAGACGCCAAGGATGGTAGTCCTGCGTATCCCGGAAGGGGTAATAACATCAGCTTCGTCAGTTGTGTCGTTATTTTCAGAATTATCTTCAAATTCTTTAAGCTCTTCAGGAGAATACTCTTTAGTGCGGATAACTGTCCATGTGACGGCAGCAATAAAAACAATACCCCCTATATAAAAAGAAAACTTAACAGAGTCAGGAATTTCACCCATAGGTGCTGTATTTTCTATCCCAAACCAGTTAGTCATCATATAAGGCAGGAGGGAGGCGATAACAGCTCCAGTGCCAATAAAGAAGCTCTGCATGGCAAAGCCAGCTGTACGCTGACTTGATGGAAGCATATCACCAACAAAGGCCCTGAATGGCTCCATACTAATGTTTATGGAAGCATCCATTATCCACAGCATACCAGCAGCCACCCATAGTACGGGTGAGTTTGGCATGATAATAAGGGCGATGGAAGCGATAATAGCACCAATAAGGAAAAACGGCCGACGTCGTCCGAGGCGGCACCATGTGCGGTCACTCATGTGACCAATAATGGGTTGAATAATTAAGCCCGTGATTGGTGCTGCAATCCACAGAATGGGTATTGCGTCAATGTTTGCACCAAGGGTTTCAAAAATTCTGCTCACATTGGCATTCTGCAATGCAAATCCAAATTGGATACCTAAAAATCCGAAACTCATGTTCCAGATTTGCCAGAAACTTAGTCGTGGTTTTTTTCTCATTACCATTAAATTTAAAATTTCGAAATTAACATTAATATTCATATTACTTTTGTACTTTGTTAAATATTATTGTGATAAGTTTGAAATAAACAGATTTATACTAGTAAGTTACTATATAAATCGTTTGCGGTAGTCTTGTTATAATCAGAAGATTTATCTTTTTTAAAAGCATTAAGTATTGAGACATACATTCGGAAAAGAGGAGAAATTATGCAGTAAGGTGCTAATAAGCAAGTTGTTTGCTGATGGCAATAAGTTTTTTAAATATCCTTTTAAAGTAAACTGGATACAAGTTGATAAAACAACAGGAGCTGAAATTCAGGTATTGACAGCTGTTTCAAAGAGGAATTTTAAAAAAGCTGTTGACAGGAACTGTATAAAACGATTGATACGTGAAGCATACCGGATAAATAAAGGAATTGAATTAAATTGGTTTCATGACACAGATTTGATATCTGATGAGATAAATAATAGTGCAAAAGAGGAACGAACATTATCCGTAAGAAATAAGCAGTTATTGTTAGGAATTTCATATGTAGGGAAAACAATTCCTGATTATTCAGAGGTAGAAAAGAAAATAATCCTAATTTTGCGACGCTTAAGGAAGGAATATGAAAAAAATTATAGGTAGCATTTTTGTTTTTCTGATCAGAATATACCAATATACATTATCACCTTTTTTAGGCAGATCATGTCGATATACCCCAACATGCTCGAATTACAGCATTGAAGCTATTAAGAAGCACGGGCCTTTCAGAGGTGGGTGGCTTTCAATAAAGCGGATTGCATCATGTAATCCATGGGGAGGTAGTGGTTATGATCCTGTACCATAAAAACTTAAAATATGAAAAGGAACTATTTATTTATAATATCGTTAATCATAGTTATTTTTACGAGCAGTTTACAAGCTCAGGATCAAAATAATTTTGAGCTTAGTAAAAATATGGAGATTTATGCTGACATACTCCGTCAGCTTAATCTTAATTATGCCGATGATATTAAACCAGGAGAACTGAATACAATAGCCATTGATGCTATGCTGTCAAAGCTTGATCCATATACTGTTTATGTTCCGGAATCACGTCGAGAAGATTTTGAGCTTATGACACGTGGGGAGTATGGCGGAATAGGCGCCCTTATACAACAAGAGGAAGATGGGGTTATTATTTCTGAACCTTATGAAGGATTCCCTGCACAGAAGGCAGGATTAAGAGCTGGTGATATGATACATGCTATTGATGGTGAAACAGCTCTTGATAAGACAAGTGCTGATATCAGTGAAAAGCTCAAAGGAACACCGGGCACGTCTATTACATTGTCTATTTCATCATATGGTGACACGACAGTTCGTGATATTGAAGTTGTTAGAGAGAAAATAAAGTTCCCAAACTTACCCTATTACGGAATGCTTGATAAGGGTATTGGATATATTAGTCTCACTCAGTTTAACCCCGGATGTGCTCTTGAAGTTAAAAATGCTTTTGCTGATCTTAATAATAACAATGAGCTTAAAGGGATAATACTCGACCTTCGTAATAATGGTGGTGGACTGTTGCTTGAAGCTGTTGATATAGTAAATCTGTTCGTGCCAAAAAATGAGCTTATTGTTACCACAAAGGGTAAACTTTCAGCAAATACCCATATGCACAGAACCAGAAATAAGGCTGTTGACACAAAAATACCACTTGCAGTTTTAGTTAATGGGAATAGTGCTTCAGCTTCTGAAATTGTTGCAGGCTCAATACAAGATCTCGATAGAGGAATAATAATAGGAGAAAAGACCTTTGGTAAAGGACTTGTTCAGAATATTATCGATTTACCATATAATTCAAAGATGAAGATAACTGTTGCCAAGTATTATATTCCAAGTGGGAGATGTATTCAGGCTATTGACTATTTTAGTCATGACAGCACATATACTGTTGATGATTCACTCCTGCATAAGTATAAAACGGCAGGCGGACGGACCGTATATGATAAAGGAGGGATTGAACCTGATGTTAAAACAGAGGGACGATTATTCAGCCAGATAAGCGGTGATCTGTATGCTCAGAATTATATGTTTAAGTTTGCCAATGACTTTATGATTAAACATGATTCAATAAGCCCGCCATCTGATTTTGAAATCACAGACAGCATATTTAACTGCTTTAAGACCTTTGTGGAGAAACAGGATTTTAGCTATAAAACAGAAACTGAGATACTCCTTGACAGGCTTTATAACAGTGCTGACAGGGAAGATTATAAACAGGCCATTGAAGAAACTCTGGCACTTGCCGAAGACCAGATTGCAGAAGAGAAAAAGAAGGATATTGATAAAAACAAGGATGAAATAGAAGAAATGTTGAAAATGGAGATTATTTCACGTTATTATTATCAAAGAGGGAAAATTGAAGCCTCGCTGAATAATGATCCTGAAGTAAAGGATGCTGTGGATATTCTAAGTAATAAAGCTGAATATGATTCCTTTCTTAAGAGTGAATAATTTTTATAAAAACTGAATAAGCAATTGAATTCTTCAACAAACATACATTCGTGGGCATATACAGTATTTCTTATGCTGCTTGCTGCCAGCCTTCCATTGTCGAAATTTACAATGAGTGTAACCGAATTCTCATTATTGGGATTATGGCTGTGGTCTGGATTTTCTTTTACTGTTAGCTACAGATTTTTCAAGATAGGAGGAGTGTTTTACGGCATTATTCACTTTCTTAATTATGTTATTACTTTGGCTTACAATAATATAATTGAAAAGTTCAGAGAGCTTTTTAAGAATGTTCCTGTATTGGTATTTTTGGCTATTTATATTGTACATATTGTTGGACTTATCTATACATCAGATTATAGCTATGCTTTAAAGGATCTAAGGGTTAAATTGCCATTACTTTTATTGCCTGTTGTTATTTCAACAATGGAAAAGCAGGATCACAGGCGAACAAGATCTATTCTCTTTATGTATACCTTTAGTGTTCTAGTAAGTACACTAATCAGTGGATATTATTACTTTACAGATCAATATGTTGATATCCGGGAAATTTCCAGATTTATCTCTCCTATTCGTCTTGGGTTAAATGTTTGTATTGCAATAGTCATACTCTTCTATTCAATTTTTCATGATAAAAAGTATAAACTATGGCATAAGTTAGTATTGATACTGATAGTTCTGTGGTTTATTTTCTTTCTTTTTATACTGGAAGCTTTAACAGGAATATTTATTACTCTTATTATTATAGTTGGATATTTTTTATGGAGAATATTCAATACTATGGTAACCTGGCAGAAGATTGTATTAACTGTTATAGGAGTACTTATCCCATTATTTTTCGGATTATTTATTAATACTATTGTTGTTGAAGCGACAACACCACCTTCTATTGATTTTGAAGAAGTTGATGAGTTTACATCAAGAGGAAATCCTTATAATCACGACTATAAAGATATGAAAGTTGAGGATGGTAAGTATGTTAATATGTATATCTGCTATAAGGAACTGGTGGAAGAATGGAATAAGCGAAGTAAGATAGATTATCATGGTAAAACACAAGATGGACAACTGCTAAATGAAACTCTTATAAGGTATCTTACATCAAGAAATTTGAGAAAGGATGCTGATGGTATAGATGCTTTGAGTGATGAGGATATATCTTTAATTGAAAGCGGACTGGCAAATTATAATTATGTGCATAATCCCGGACTTAAAACACGTATCTTAAAAATTATCAAGGGATATGAAGTTTATCAAATGACTGGTAATCCGAGTGGAAGTTCGGTTATGCAACGTCTTGAATATATGAAAGCTTCTTTAAGAATAATTAGAGATAATTTTCTGTATGGTGTTGGAACAGGCGATTTAGAAGATGCTTTTAATGAGAAGTTTGAAGCTATGAATTCATCTCTTGAAGATCAGTATAAATATCATGCACATAACCAGTTTATGGGGATATTTGTTGCTTTAGGGTTATTAGGATTCATTGTTTTTGTTGTTGGCCTATTTTATCCCCCATTAGCACTTCATGGGTTTAAAGATTACTTCTTTAGGTTGTTTTTCGTGATAATGTTTATATCTTTCTTTAGTGATGATACACTTGAAACACAGGCAGGTGCAACGCTTTTTGCTTTCTTTTATTCTTTCCTTCTTTTCGGTAGAAAGCTTGGTGATAAAATGCCTGCAGGTGTCGAAGATTAGTACTCTCAACTAACCTGATGTGGTAATAGATACAATTTATTTTCTTTTCTAAATATTAATTTTGTGACGAAATCGGGTAATTAGTTATTTTAGCAAAAAATAATAATTATGAAATCCGGTAAAATCGAGATAGAATATATTGATTATAATTCAGAAGCAGAGTTATTAGAAGAAGATCGCTACATATTAGCCAGAGCCTGGGAAGCAATAAATGGTTCATATGCACCGTATTCCGGCTTTCGTGTTGGTGCAGCTGTATTACTAGAAAATGATGAAGTGATTCCTGGCAGTAATCAAGAGAATGCGGCTTATCCTTCAGGCCTTTGTGCTGAAAGAGTTGCGCTGTTCTATGCAAATTCAAAATATCCTGATGTTTCTGTTAAAACACTCGCTGTTGTCGCCAAAAGTAATAACTTTGATTATAGTGATATTGTTACTCCCTGCGGCTCATGTCGTCAGGTAATTGCTGAAACGGAAATGAGGCAGAAATCGCCTGTAAGGATTATCATGGGCGCTGGTGATGGCAGAGTAAGAATTGTAGAAAGCATTGACAGCCTTCTGCCAATGATGTATTACGAAGAAAAACTACAGAAATTTAAGAAAGATGAATAAACTCATTACTATATTGATGGTGTCACTCGCATTGATGGCATTCAAAAACGATAAACCTGCCTACCGTATTTTTGATTCAAAAGGTAAGGCAGTGAAGTATGAAAAACTTGTTAAAGAGGCATCTGATGCCGATGTGATCTTCTTTGGGGAATTACATAATAACCCAATATCACACTGGTTGCAGCTTGAGCTGACAAAAGATTTATATGATCTTAAAAAAGATAATCTTGTGCTTGGTGCTGAAATGTTTGAAGCGGATAATCAGTTGATTCTTAATGAATACCTGACGGGAAGCATCAGTGGCAAGAGCTTTGAGAACGAAGCTCGTTTATGGCCTAATTATGAAACAGATTACAAACCATTGGTTGAGTTTGCCAAAGATAATAATCTGGAATTCATAGCTTCTAATATTCCAAGAAGGTATGCATCTGTTGTCTTTAAAAATGGATGGGAAGGCCTTGATTCCATATCAGCGCAGGCGAAATCTTATATTGCTCCATTACCTATTGAATATGATCCTGAGGTTGAATGTTATAAGAAGATGACAGAAGGAATGCCGGCCATGGGCGGACATTCATCGGCTACTTTGCCAATGGCTCAGGCTATTAAGGATGCAACCATGGCTTTTAATATTGCAGGTTATTGTGATGATAACATAATTATTCATTACAATGGGGCATATCATTCTGATAATTTCCAGGGGATTATCTGGTACCTTAATAAATATAAACCAGGATTAAAAATATTAACAATATCAACAGTGGAACAGGATAGTGTAAAGCACCTTAATGAAGATAATTCAGGTAAAGCAGATTATACTATTGCTGTTAGCGAAAGTATGACAAAAACACACTGAGAATAATAAATTATTGATTAATCGTTACTAGTTAATTAATCAATAGTTATTATCTTTTTACTTCAACAATCTCATAACCTTCGATAATATCACCAACTTTAATATCGTTAAAGTTTTCGATGTTAAGTCCACATTCGTAACCGGCAGCAACTTCTTTAGCATCGTCTTTAAAGCGTTTGAGTGAACCAAGTGTACCAGTGTATATTACAATGCCATCACGAATTATTCTAACCTTGGTATTTCTGTTAACCTTACCATCAAGTACATAACAACCAGCAATAGTACCAACTTTAGTGATTTTGAATGTTTCACGAACCTCGATATTACATGTAATCTTTTCTTCTGTTTTAGGAGCAAGCATACCCTCAATAGCAGTCTGAAGCTCTTCAGTGGCTTGATAGATAATAGAATACAGACGTATGTCTATCTGTTCTTTCTCAGCCAGTCTTCTGGCCTGCAGTGAAGGACGCACCTGGAATCCAATAATAATCGCATCAGAAGCAGAAGCAAGCATAACATCAGATTCACTAATAGCACCAACGGCTTTATGAATTACGTTAACCTGTACTTCAGTAGTTGACTGTTTAATAAGAGCATCAGTAAGAGCTTCAATTGAACCGTCAACATCACCTTTAACAATAATATTTATTTCTTTAAAGTCACCGATAGCAATACGACGACCAATTTCATCCAGCGTAATATGTTTTTGAGTTCTGAGACTTTGCTCACGAATCAGCTGTTGACGTTTAGAAGCCAGAGACTTGGCTTCTTTTTCATCTTTCATAGTGTTAAATACATCACCTGCTTGCGGTGCTGCGATCAACCCCAAAAGCAGCACAGGTTGTGAAGGACCAACCTCCTCAACAGGCTCATTACGTTCGTTGAACATAGCCTTTACCTTACCTGAAACAGGTCCGGCAAGAATAATGTCTCCTTTTTTAAGAGTACCATCCTGAACAAGGATTGTAGTAACATAACCACGTCCTTTATCCAGAGAAGCTTCAATAACAGTACCTTTAGAATGTTTGTCAGGATTAGCTTTAAGATCCAGAATCTCAGACTCAAGCAATACTTTCTCAAGCAGCTCATTAATACCCATACCTGTGATCGCTGATATTTCCTGTGACTGATATTTACCACCCCAATCTTCAACCAGAATATTCATATTAGCCAGCTGTTCTTTTACTTTCTCAGCATTGGCACCAGGTTTATCCATTTTATTGATAGCAAACACAATAGGCACACCAGCTGCCTGAGCATGGTTAATAGCCTCTTTTGTTTGCGGCATAACGCTGTCATCAGCAGCAATTACAATAATTGCAACATCGGTTATTTTAGCACCTCTGGCACGCATTGCAGTAAATGCTTCGTGACCAGGTGTATCCAGGAATGTTATCTTCTTCCCTGATTCTGTTTTAACTTCATAAGCACCGATATGCTGTGTAATACCTCCGGCTTCACCAGCAACAACGTTAGCGTTTCTTATATAGTCAAGGAGTTTTGTTTTACCATGGTCAACATGACCCATAACAGTAACAATAGGAGAGCGTTCGATCAGTTTTTCCGGATCGTCTTCTTCTTCTATTACTTCAAGACTCTCATTATCGTCAACACTAACAAAGTTTACCTGATAACCAAATTCTTCAGCAACAAGCACCAGTGTTTCAGCATCAAGTCTTTGATTTATAGATACGAAAAGACCAAGCTGCATACATGATGTAATAATATCAGTAACATTAACATTCATCATATTGGCAAGTTCATTTGCAGTAACAAATTCAGTTACCTTCAGGATTTTCTTTTCTTCTTCCTGTTTAATGAGTTCTTCCTGCATTGCCTGAGACACAGTATCACGTTTCTTTCTCCTGTGCTTTGATGCTTTGGACTTGCCGGAAGGAGCAAGGCGTGCAAGAGTATCCTTAATTTTCTGTTGGATTTCCTCTTCTGTAGGTTCAACTTTAGTAATCTTCTTTTTAGTAGGTTTCTTCTTGTGTTTTGAACGTTGATGTTTGTTAGTCGCAGCAGCATTATCAACTCCGGATTGAGGCTGTGTTTTAATTCTCTTACGTTTTTTCTTGTTTTGACCTACCTTTTTATCTGTTGAGGAAGCAACAGGTTTTTTGCCCTTTGTGCGCTTATGTTCAACAGGAAGCTCTATTTTATCAAGAATCTTTGGTCCTGTAAGTTTTTCAACCTTTGTTTTGATGAAGTTTTGATTATTATCATCTGATTTCTCATTTTCAGGCTTCACATCTTCTTTTTTAACAACTGGCTCCTCTTTTGTTACCAACGGCTGTTTAGTTTTAGGTTTTTTTATTTCTACATCAGATTTCTCAGTAGTTTTTGTTTCAGTTTTCTCTTTATTAGTAGTTTTCTGAGTTTTTACAGGTGTCTTCTTTTTATCTTCTCGTTCTTTACGACGTTCAGCACGTGATTTTTTCTTTGGTCTTGTAGCCTGATTAATTTCGTCAAGATTAATTTTACCTAAGACTTTAATCTCTCCGGATTCCTCTTCTTCATGAACACTGTCATCAGTTTCTGTTTTATCACTTTTCTGATCCTCTGAAGTATCAGGTTCAGGTGTTTTCTCCTCTTGTTCAACAACAGTTTTCTTTACATCGTCACTCTCTTTTGTATGAGTCTCTTCAGTAATGGTTTCTTCGTTATGAAGTTCAGTTTCCTGAGTATCATCTTTAGGTTCAGATACTTCAGTATTAAGTGTTTCAGTAGAAGGAGCAGGTTCTTTTTCAATTACCTTTTCTTCACTAACAACCTCACTATCAGGAGTAACGTTAACTTCAGGTACTTTTGTTACTTCAGATACATCTTTTTCTTCAGGTACTTCTTTAACTTCAGGTATTTCTTCTTTTTTTACATCCTCTTCTGCAGTTGCATTCACATCCTCAGTTGTGGCAGGTGTATCAACTTTATTTTCAGTGTTGTTATCTGCATTATTCGGAGTAACCCCAATATTTTTTATAATTAGCTCGTCATCAGGCTTGTAGTCTTGTAACTCATCATTTTCCTTTACTTCCTCAGGAACATTATTATCGATACTAATACTTTCTTTACCTACGTATTCAAGTCCTCTGTGCTTAGCATTTTCCTTAACTTCTTTTTCGTCATGAAATTCCTGTGAAAGAATATCATACATTTCAGGGGATAACTTTGCGTTGGGATTTCTTTCAACGCTATATCCCTTGTTAGTAAGGAAGCCAACAATTGAATCCAGACTAATATTGAATTCTCTTGCAGCTTTGCTTAATCTTACAACCTTTCCTATACCTGCCATATACTTTCTTTGTTGATTTTTATTCAGTAATCTGTTTTAAATAGTATTATTTTATTCGAATTCAGATTTTAGAATTTTCAATACTTCAAGAATTGTTTCCTCTTCAAGGTCTGTTCTGTTAATTAGCTCATCAGAGTCAAGTTCCAGAACACTTTTTGCTGTGTCACAACCAATAGCTTTGAGTTCGTCAATGATCCATTCTTCTATTTCATCGCTAAATTCATCAAGGTCAACATCATCGATTTCCTGATCACTGTCGCGATATACATCAATCTCATATCCGGTAAGTTTCCCTGCCAGTTTAATATTATACCCGCCTTTACCAATAGCCAGAGACACCTGATCAGGTTTCATATACACTTCAGCACGTTTATTATCCTCATCGATTTTAATTGATGTAATCTTTGCTGGTGACAAAGCTCTTTGGATATATAAAGAGATGTTATTGGTGTAGTTTATTACATCAATATTTTCATTTTTAAGTTCGCGAACAATGCCATGTATACGTGAACCCTTCATTCCTACACATGCTCCTACAGGATCGATCCGATCATCATAAGATTCAACAGCTATTTTCGCTCTTTCTCCTGGAACACGAATAATATTTTTGATAGTAATAAGTCCGTCATATACTTCAGGGACCTCTGCTTCAAACAATCTCTGTAAAAAAGTAGTAGCTGTACGTGAAAGAATTATAACAGGAGTTCCGTTACGCATATCAACTTTAAGAACAACAGCTCTGGTTGTGTCTCCTTTACGGAAATAGTCTGATGGAATTTGTTCAGATTTAGGCAGAATCAACTCAATGCCTTCATCATCAATTATAAGAACTTCTTTTTTCCATACCTGATAAACTTCACCAGTGACTATATCACCAACGCGTTCTTTGTATTTCTTAAAAACATTATCTTTCTCATAGTCAAGAATTCTTGACACGAGATTTTGTCTGATAGACAGCACTTCTCTTCTTCCAAAGTCACTTAGTCTGATTTGTTTTGAGAATTCCTCTCCAACTTCGAAGTCAGGCTCAACTTTTATAGCTTCTGAAAAGGCAATCTGGAGATTTTCATTTTCGACTTCATCATCTTCTACAATTTCCCTGTAATGCCAAATCTCAAGGTCACCTTTATCAATATTAACAATAATATCGAAGTTACTGTCTTCTCCAAACTTTTTTGTCAGCATGCTGTGAAACACATCCTCCAGGATACGCATCATAGTTTCTCTGTCAATATTCTTGAACTCTTTAAACTCTGAAAAAGTTTCTACAAGATTCATATTATCCATGCTACACAGTATTTACAGTATTAGTTTAAAATGTTATAACACCTTTTGTTTCTTTAATATTACTCATCGGTATAGTAAGTGTGTCACCATACACTGGCTTTTTGCTTTTCTTGTTTTTAGAATCTAACTCTTGTTTGATTTCAATACTATCTATTGAAGTGTTAACAAGAATTCCTTTAACAACCTTATTGTCCAGTGTTACTACTTTAACAGATCTACCGATATTTTTAACATACTGACGATTTAACTTAAACGGACTGTCAACGCCAGCTGAAGAAACCTTAAGCTCAAAATCTTCTTTTTCTCTGTCAAGGTTGCCTTCAATAAATCTGCTTAGCTCAACGCAGTTGTCAATTGTAACGCCTGTATCACTGTCGATAACAACATTTATCTTGTTATCTTTACTAATACTGAGGTTAACAAGAAACCTGTCACTGTCTTCCAGACATTCGTCAATTAAATCGAGTATGTAGTTTTTATCTGTCATAAAATAAAAAAAGAGGGGACTCAAGTCCCCTTCACAATTCATCTTTACCGTTGTCCGACTAGGATTCGAACCTAGACAGGCAGAATCAAAATCTGCAGTGCTGCCATTACACCATCGGACATTCGGGGTGCAAAGATACATCATTTTTTTGGATTACAAACTTTTTACTTTAAAAATGCTTTATATCTATCTGTCGACATTTTTTTGTGGTAATCTTGGTAACTTTTTTCCAATAAGTTCCCTGTTATTGTATGAAAAATAAGGTTATGCATATATTTTAGATATTGAATATCAGTATTATTATTAAAATGTGTTAAAAACTTTTAAATGAAAAAATGCAATTTAATTAAATTGTATATTTTCGCACAGTTATTAAACTGGATAAAATTAATTCCATGGGAAATTTTAAGAAGCTAAATAGTATGCTTGGCTGGATCGTTTTTGCCATTGCTACAACCGTTTATTTTTTAACACTTGAGCCTACTGCAAGTTGGTGGGATTGTGGTGAATATATTGCTACGGCATATAAATTACAGGTAGGGCATCCACCAGGGGCTCCATTTTTTCAGCTCCTGGGAAGGTTTTTCTCTCTCTTTGCTTTTGGTGATGTTTCGAAAGTAGCGTTGATGATTAATGTTATGTCAGCGCTTTCAAGTAGTTTCACTATTCTTTTTCTTTTCTGGACAATAACAATGCTTGCTCAGAAAATTATGGTGACATCAGAAGATAGAATGCCTACTAAAGGTCAGGGATGGGCTATCCTTGGTGCTGGTATTGTTGGTGCTCTTGCGTATACATTCAGCGAATCATTCTGGTTCTCGGCTGTAGAAGGGGAGGTGTATGCTATGTCATCGTTATCCACGGCAGTAGTGTTTTGGGCAATATTGAAATGGGAACAGGTAGCTGATACCCGCTCCGGGTTTAGGTGGCTGTTGCTAATTGCTTATGTTATTGGATTGTCAATTGGGGTGCATCTTCTTAATTTATTGGCTATACCTGCTATTGTGTACGTTTATTATTATAAAAGGTATAAATATTCGCATAAAGGGTTTATTGTTGCCGGATTAATTTCGATACTCCTGCTTGTGGTTGTTATGTATATGATAATCCCATGGATAGTGCAGCTGGCCGGAAACTTTGAATTGTTCTTTGTTAATTCACTCGGAATGCCATTTAATTCGGGTACAATAATATATTTTCTCTTGCTTATCGGTCTTATTGCTTTTGGCTTGATCTATTCATCAAAAAGAAAGAAAGTTGTACTTAATACTGCTATTCTGGCATTTACATTTATATTGATTGGATACTCTTCTTTTTTAATGCTTGTAATACGGGCAAACACGAATACTCCTATCAATGAAAATGACCCTAAGGATGCTCTTAGTCTGTTAGCTTATTTAAATAGAGAACAATATGGTACATGGCCTTTATTCAGTGGTCAATATTATAACGCTCCAATTGTTGATCATGCTGATGGTAATCCTCTTTATATGAAAGACTCTAAAACAGGAAAGTATATCGTTAAGGATGACAGAAAAGGTACAGTGCCTGTTTATGATGAGAGGTTTACTACCATCTTCCCACGAATGTGGAGTAATACAAAACCAGCGCATATTACGCTTTATAAGCAATATGGAGACATACAAGGTGTGCCTATCAAAGTGTCTGATGGACAAGGTGGTACAAAAACACTCTATAAGCCTACATTTGGTGAGAATCTGAGATTCTTTTTCAAATATCAGGTTAACTTTATGTATTGGCGTTACTTTATGTGGAATTTCGCCGGAAGGCAAAATAATTTGGAAAGTCAGGGTGAGATAAATCATGGAAATTGGATTAGTGGGATTAATTTCCTTGATTCTGCAAGGTTGGGAGATCAAAGTAATCTGCCTGCCAGTATGGATAATCCTGGGACTACTAGGTTCTACTTCCTGCCGCTTATCCTTGGATTACTGGGATTTGCTTTTCAGTTATCAAGAAGTAAGAAAGATACCTGGGTTGTGTCGTTGCTTTTTATTATGACAGGACTGGCTATTATTGTTTATCTTAATCAAACACCATTGCAACCCCGTGAACGTGACTATGCTTATGCTGGTTCGTTTTATGCTTTTGCTATCTGGATTGGTCTTGGTGTTCTGAGTTTATACTCATTATTAAATAAATATGTAAAAAATCAAACTTTGGCAGCAGGTGTCGTTACTGTTGTTGCTTTGGTAATTGTTCCGGGTATAATGGCACAGCAAGGTTGGGAAGGTCATGATAGATCAGGAAAATATTCTGCATCAGATTTTGCTAAGCGTTATCTGGACTCATGTGAGCCTAATGCTATTTTGTTTACTAATGGTGATAATGATACATTCCCTCTGTGGTATGTTCAGGAAGTAGAGAATTATCGTACTGATGTGCGTGTAGTTAATTATATGCTTTCCAGTGGAGACTGGTATGTTGACCAGATGGGAAGAAAAGTTTATAACTCTGATAAATTGCCATTATCGATAGATCAGGAATACTATAAGACCAAAGCTAATTATGTCCCTGTTTTTGAGAGGTATAAAGGCGAGGCTGATATTAAGGATGCAATCGATTTTATTAAGAATGACAGCAAACAAACTGAAGTGGCTTTGACGGATGGTACCTGGATTGATTATTTACCTACGAAGAGTTTGAGACTGGTTGTTGATAAAGAGGCTGCCCTGGAAAGTGGTACAGTGCCAACTGAAGATGCTGATAAGATTGCTGATACTATTAGCTGGAAAATATCTCAGGGCGGTTTGTATAGAAATGACCTTATGCTGCTTGACCTTATTGCTACAAATAATTGGAAAAGACCTATCTACTTTGCTAATCCAAGCAGCCATAGTAAAGTATTGAATGTGGATAAATACTGTCATCAGGAAGGTGTTGTTTACAGATTTAAGCCTGTTCTTGCCTCAAGCTATTATCCTAGATTTGGTGGCGTTGACACTGATAAATCTTATGAAATACTAATGAGTGATACCATACGCTGGGGGCGACTTAATGAAGATGATGTGGTTGTTGATCGTGAAAGCGACAGAAATGCCGGCATGGCACGGCAGTCATATATAAGACTTGCTCAGGGATTAATGGATGAGAAAAAATACGACTCTGCTATTATTGTTCTTGACAAGGTAATTGAGTTATTCCCCAATGAGAAATTTCCGTTTGACTATGGTATGATATCATGGGCCGACTTCTACTATAAAGCTGGGGCTGATGATAAAGGCGATGCTGTTGTGGATACTATTGTTAATCGCTATGAGGAAGATCTGGACTATTATAGTAGTCTGAATGATAACTTTGTCGGTGAATATCAGGACCAGATACAGGAAGGTCTGGCAACATTACAACGACTTATGCAGGTGACAAACCAAAATGGTAGAAAAGATAAATCCAAAGAGATTGAGAAATCTTTTTATGACTACATAAGTATATTTGGATATCAATAGGAGATAGCTGACTATAACGCCGGGGCAGTAAATAATCATGTAACTGTTTTGTTTTTGCCTTGGCTAAACTCTATTTCAGATTTGATTCATTTTTAATTTGTTTTTTAGCAAATCAAAATCTATCCATGGTTAAATTAAATTCTAACCATGGTTAAAATAAATTCTATCCATGGTTAGATTGTATTCTATCCATGGTTAGAATTATATTATGTGAAAAGGAAATGGAATCTTTGAAAGGAGAGAAATTTACCTCAATGCTTTATCTCGCATAAGTTATTGCTTTTATACCGGGTTCAATCCAATGTAATACATACAACTCAGCAAAGTAGCACTTTCTCCCCGGGAAATTGGTTTGATCCTTTTAGATTATCTATCAATCAACCCGGAATATGTTCTTTTGCTGCTTCAAAGGCTGCTTTAACTCCTGAAGCATCTTTTCCTCCTGCTGTTGCCAGGAAAGGCTGACCACCGCCACCTCCTTTTATATGCTTAGAAATTTCTTTTATTATTTTACCTGCATTTAATCCTTTATCTGATATAAGGTTGTCGGAGATACTGACTATCAAGTTTACCTTATCTCCGTTTTTAACTGAGAGAACACAGAAAACATTCGCAGCTTTATTTCGCAATTCTCCTGCAAGAGTTTTAGCCTGATTGACGTCAAGTTTTGTTTCGTTGGCAATAAATCTTATATCGTTAATTGTTTCAGCAGATGTAAACAGGTTTTCTGCAAGCTGTAGAGCTTGTTCCTTGTTCATTTTATCAATTTCTTTCTGCAGCTTATTATGTTGTTCAATAATGTTGGAGACAGCCATTATAGTGTTAGGCTGGTTCTTGAACATTCCTTTAATCTCATTAAGTGCGTCAATGTTATCATAAACGTAATCTTCTGCTTTCTCTCCTGTAAAGGCTTCAATACGCCTTACACCGGCTGCAATTCCGCTTTCGCTAACAATTTTAAAGTAACCAATATCACCAGTGGCATCAACGTGTGTGCCTCCACAAAGCTCAATGGAATAATCCCTGTCGAAAGTTACAACACGGACTTTATCCCCATATTTCTCGCCAAACAATGCCATAGCTCCCATTTCTACAGCTTTATCCATGCTTATGTCGTTTTGGATATCTATCGGGATATTTCTTCTTATTTGATTGTTAACAGTTTTTTCAACCTCTTTAATCTCATCTTCACTCATCTTGCCAAAGTGTGAAAAGTCAAAGCGAAGTCTTTCGTCTGTTACAAGTGAGCCCTTTTGTTCAACATGAGTGCCAAGTACTTTCCTTAATGATGCATGCATAAGGTGAGTAGCACTATGATTGGCAGTAACCAGTTTACGCTTGTTAGCATCTACTTTTGCTACCATAGGTTCTTCAGGAAATTCAGGTGCTGATGCAGAGATATGCACAAACTGGTTATTTTCTTTTTTTGTATCAATAATTTTGATGGTTTCCTTTGCGGAAGAAAGGGTACCTCTGTCACCAATTTGCCCCCCCGACTCAGCATAGAAAGGAGTACGATCAAGAATAATCTCATACAGAGTCTTCTTGCTTTTTACTACTTTTCTGTATTTAATGATATTAGTTTGTGATTCAAGAGTATGATAGCCTACAAATTCTTGATTATTATTATCATTAATCACTATCCAGTCTCCTGTGTCAACAGAAGCATCCTTCCTTGAACGTGCTTTTTGTTTATCAAGGCCTTCTTTGAACCCTTTCATGTCCACATCCAGGCCTTTTTCACGGGCAATCAGTTGAGTAAGATCAATAGGGAAACCAAAGGTATCGAATAGTTCAAAAGCGAATTCACCGTCGATAGTCTTTTCATCAGGCTTGTTCTGGATATATTTCTCAAACATACGTATTCCATGATCAAGAGTACGTAGGAATGCAATTTCCTCTTCTTTAATCACCTGGCTGATAAATTCACCCTGAGCAATCAATTCAGGAAAAGCATCACCCATTTGTTTCTGGAGAACTGGCAATAATTTGAAGATCGTTGGTTCGTTAAATCCGAGGAATGTAAACCCGTAACGCACAGCACGGCGTAGTATTCTTCTTATTACATATCCGGCCCCTGTGTTTGAAGGTAGCTGACCGTCGGCAACGGCAAAGGTAACAGCTCTCAGGTGGTCAGCAATTACACGCATGGCTATGTCGTTATCGCCATTTTTACCATATGCTATTCCTGACATGCTGGATATTTTATTTATAAGAGGTGTGAAGATATCTGTGTCGTAGTTGGAACGTACGCCCTGAAGTACCATTGCTAAACGTTCAAAGCCCATGCCTGTGTCAACATGTTTGGCAGCGAGCGGAACTAACTTGCCATCAGACTGTCGGTTAAACTCGATAAACACCAGGTTCCATATTTCAATCACTTCGGGATGATCCTTGTTAACAAGTTCTCTTCCTGAGATTTTGTCTTTTTCTTCCTGTGGTCTTATATCAATATGAATTTCAGAGCAAGGGCCACACGGACCTGTGTCTCCCATTTCCCAAAAATTGTCTTTTTTTGAACCATAAAGAATCTTATCATCTGGTAGAAATCTTTGCCATAACTGCTTTGACTCCTCATCAGGCATGAGGCCATCAGTTTTATCGCCTTCAAATACAGTTACATAAAGATCTTCCTTGTTAATATGATAGATATCAGTGAATAATTCCCATGCCCAGGCGATTGCCTCATCTTTAAAATAGCCTTTGGTTTTGCCCGATGGGTCTCCAAAAGACCAGTTCCCAAGCATTTCAAACATTGTGTGATGATAAGTGTCGTGACCTACTTCGTCCAGATCGTTATGTTTACCACTAACGCGAAGACATTTCTGTGTGTCAGCTATACGTGGATTTATTACAGGGGAGTTTCCGAGGAATAAATCTTTGAACTGATTCATGCCCGCATTTGTAAACATAAGTGTCGGATCGTTCTTTACAACCATAGGTGCAGATGGAACAATAACGTGTTGTTTGCTTTTAAAAAAGTCCAGAAAAGCTTCTCTGATCTCAATAGATTTCATATTCAATAAGTTAACATTATGTTGTTAAAACATTTAACAATTTTAGGATTGCAAATTTAGACTAAATAATTAATTTCGCATCTGAATACTTTAATATGGCTAAAACAAAATATCATTTTAACGAAAATTCGTTGTCTTATGAAGAGGTGAAATTGTCTTCATGGCATCATATTTTCAGAGTGTTACTGTTTACTATTATTACAATGGCAATGGCAGTTGTAGTTGTTGCTTTAGCATATACCTTTTTGGAAACTCCAAAAGAAAGGATTCTTAAAAGTGAATTATCGCACTATGAACTACAATATCAGATAATGAACGATCGTTTGGATAATCTTCAATTGCTTGTGGATGAAATGGCTGAAAGGGATGATGATATTTATAGAGTGATTTTTGAAGCTGAACCTATTCCCAGATCAGTGCGAGTGGCTGGTTATGGTGGTGTTGACAGATATGCAAAACTCGAAGGATATAATAATTCAGAGCTTTTAATAGAGACTGCCAAAAAGCTTGATAATATAGCCAGTGAGTTATATGTGCAGTCTAAATCATTTGATGAAGTTTTTGAAATGGCTCGCAATAAGGAAATGATGCTGTCGTGTATTCCTGCTATTCAACCTGTGAGCAATAAGGAGCTTAAAAGACTGTCATCATATTATGGTTATCGCATTGATCCTATATACAAAATCAGAAAATTTCACTCTGGTGTTGACTTCAGTGCTCCTCAGGGAACTCCAATCTATTCAAGTGGTTCTGGTGTGGTTACGAAAATCAGGAAATCACGACGAGGTTACGGTAATACAGTAACCATCGATCATGGTTTTGGGTATGAAACATTTTATGCTCATATTAATGAATTTAAAGTGAAAAAAGGGGATAAGGTAACACGAGGGCAGATTATTGCAACTGTTGGTAATACAGGTAAATCAACTGCTCCCCACTTACATTATGAAGTGCGTAAAAATAACAGGAAAGTTAATCCTATTTATTATTTCTTTAATGACCTTACTCCTGATGAGTTTGAAACAATACTTACATTGTCAAAAATTCCAAATCAGTCTCTCGACTAATCTGTAAACAGTTTTTTTATGAGCAAACAGGTTTATTATAAAATCGGGGATGTAGCTGCTAAATTTAATGTTAGCACTTCATTGATCAGATACTGGGAGCAACAATTTCCTTTGATAAAACCTCATAAAAATCATAAAGGTACTCGTTATTATACTAACAAGGATATTGATAATTTTGGAATTATCTATCACCTTGTTAAGGAAAAGGGGATGACCATTAAAGGTGCGCTTGAGTATATAAATAAAAAAAAGGAAGAAAAGTCATTTGAGAAGATTGAAGTTATTTCAACTCTTAACAAAACAAAGTCTTTTCTGGAAGAAATAAAGTCTACTCTTCAAACAAAAGTTGATGAAAAATAACAAAATCATGAATATTAGAATAATAGCACTCTTATTATTAACATTATTATCTCAGGTTGTTAACAGTCAGGAGAATATAACAATATCAGAAGCGCGTAAAAATAGTGTGATTGAGATATTGAATTACAGATTTAAAGGTGGTTACTACTCATTTGAGAAAGCCTTTGCAAAGAATGCTATTTATCCTGAAGCTGCAAAGTACAATTGTATTGTTGGTATTGCTATTGTGAAAGTTGTTGTTGATTGTAAAGGAGTTATATCTGAGCTAAAAGTTCAGAATCCTTTAGGCTATGGTATAGAAGATGCAATTTCTATGTTCTTTAATTCAACTGAAGGACAATGGAATACTTGTAAAGATGATAAGTATACTACAATGGTTATTCCTATTCAGTTTGTGCTCAAAGGTACTGAAACAAATACTACAGATGCTTTGCTTATATGTGAGGAAAGTAAAGAAGGTGTTAGTTGTAACGATGATGAGTATTATATTAAGCGAATTGAAAAATATAAAAAGAAAGGCAATAAGAAGAAGCTACTGCATTATCTTAGTATAATGATGCAAAGGGATCCTTATAATAATGAATATTCAGACCTTAGGAGTAAGATTTTATCTGGTGAAGATTTTTAATAATGGAAACAATTATTTCTTTGGATCAAAGCATATTACTGGCTTTAAATGGTATTCACACTTCTTCACTGGATGTTGTAATGACTTTTGCCAGTTCTAAGTTTGGATGGATACCCTTTTATCTTTTCCTGTTATTTCTTACTGTTAAAAAATTTGGAAAAAAAGTTTGGCTCCCATTGTTAATAATTGCTCTTACTATTACTATTGCCGATCAGGGATCTACTCATCTTTTCAAGAATGTCTTCCAGCGACTCAGGCCTTGTCATAACCCCGAACTTACTCCTATATTATATACACCCCTTGGATGTGGTGGTTTGTATGGTTTTCTTTCAGCACATGCAGCCAATAGCTTCGCCATATCATTTTTATTGATTGCACTTTTACGTGATAATTATCCCTGGATTACTCCTGTAATGGTTGTATATGCTATATTTGTTAGTATTAGTCGTGTTTACCTTGGTGTTCATTATCCTACTGATATTATGGCAGGTGCTGTATTTGGTGTGCTTATAGGATGGTTTACTTTTTCGCTTTTTAGGATAATAAATACACGCATCTGATATTTTTTTTGGATATTTGCGTCCTGTTATAGGAAGAGGATTGAAAATAGCTGTAAATACAAGATTGTTGCTTAAGAATAAGCTTGAAGGTATCGGATGGTTTACTTACGAGTCGCTGATCAGGATTGTTAAGTCAAATCCGCAGCACGAGTTTTATTTTATTTTCGATAGGCCATATTCTGATGAGTTTATGTTTGGCGACAATGTAATACCTGTTGTTACTGGTCCTCCTGCGCGTCATCCGATTTTATATTATATCTGGTATGAATTTTCATTGCCAAAGGTGCTGAACAAGTTAAAACCTGATATTTTTATTTCTCCTGATGCTATGACATCTTTGCGCTCACCAGTGCCTGATCTTATTGTAATGCACGATCTTAATTTTGAGCATTATCCTGAGATTATGCCACGGGTTTACAGATGGTATTATAAGCACTTTTCACCGAAATTTGCCCGAAAGTCATCAAGAATTGTTACTGTATCAGACTTTTCCAGAAAGGATATTTCTCAGCATTATCTGGTACCTGAAGAAAAGATTGATGTGGTTTACAATGGTGCCGGCTTGATGTATAAGCCTGTTAGTGATGTTGATACGATTTCTGTTAAGAAGAAATATACTGACGAAAGGGATTTCTTTTTGTTTATCGGAGCTTTGAACCCGAGAAAGAATCTTACAAATATTTTTAAAGCTTTTGATATTTACAAGACAAATTCAAAATCCTTTATTAAATTTGTTGTTGTTGGAGAAAAGATGTATTGGTCTGATGATATAAGGAATACATATGAAAATATGAAACATAAATCTGATGTTGTTTTTACCGGACGTCTTAATCAGGATGAGCTTTGTAAAGTGCTTGGGTCTGCCAAAGCATTGGTTTTCGCTTCATTATTTGAAGGGTTTGGCATTCCTATTGTTGAGGCTTTTAATGCTGAAGTGCCTGTAATAACATCTAATGTGTCAGCGATGCCTGAGATAGCTGGTGATGCTGCTCTTTTGGTTGATCCAACTGATGTGTATGAAATTTCAGAGGCAATGGCTTCTGTTGAAAGTGATAAGTCGTTATGCGAAAGTCTTGTTGAAAAGGGTAGGATACGACGTAGTGTTTTTTCATGGGATAACACTGCATCAGGATTATGGGAGTCAGTTCTCAGAACACTTAAATAACTAATATTAACTAATTCAAAGAAAAAAACTAAGACGAATATGAATAAAAAAAATATACTAATTCTTGGAAGCGGCGGTCGCGAGCATGCTATTGCCTGGAAGGTTGTTCAGAGTAAAAGAGCAGGAAAACTGTTTGTAGCTCCTGGCAATGCAGGTACCAGAAATATCGGGTTGAACCTGCCTGTTGATCTTAATGATTTCAATAGCATTAAGATGCTTGTGGTGGAAAATGAAATTGATATGGTAATAGTAGGACCGGAGGCCCCTTTGGTTGAAGGTATTTATGATTTCTTTAAAAATGATAAGATATTAGCTGATGTGCCTTTAATAGGTCCTTCAAAAAAAGGTGCTATGCTGGAAGGTAGTAAGGCTTTTGCCAAAGATTTTATGGCGCGCCATAAAATTCCAACTGCTGCCTATAAGTCTTTTAATGAGAGTAACCTGGAAGAGGGCATGGCATTTCTTGAAAGCCTGAAGCCTCCTTATGTTCTTAAAGCTGACGGTCTTGCTGCTGGCAAAGGTGTGTTGATTTTAAACGATCTGGAGGAAGCCAAAAAGGAATTGGAATCGATGATTTCTCATAGTAAGTTTGGGGCTGCATCTGCAAATGTGGTTATCGAAGAGTTTTTGGATGGTATCGAGCTGTCGGTATTTATCCTTACCGATGGAACTGATTATGTAATTCTGCCTGAAGCAAAAGATTATAAACGTATTGGTGAAGCTGATACGGGCCTCAATACCGGGGGTATGGGTTCTGTTTCTCCTGTAAGCTTTGCTACACCTGATTTTCTTAATACAATAGATAACCAGATCATTAAACCAACAGTTAACGGACTTAAGGAGGATGGTATTGATTATAAGGGGTTTATCTTTTTTGGGCTGATTAAAGTTGATGATAATCCTTATGTGATTGAGTATAATTGCAGAATGGGTGATCCGGAGACAGAATCAGTAATGCCTCGCATTAGCTCTGATTTGGTTGAGCTTTTTGAGGCTACTGCCAAAGGAAAGCTGGCTGACTGCACTATTGAGTTTGATCCAAGAATTGCAGCATCTGTTATGATGGTTTCCGGTGGTTATCCGGGAAGTTATGAGAAGGGTAAAACAATTCGGGGGCTTGATAATGTTAACAATTGTATAGTGTTTCACGCTGGTACTGCAAGGGATATAGAATCCGACAGCGTTAAATCAAATGGTGGCAGAGTGCTTGCTGTTACTTCTCTTGGTCCTGATATGAAGACTGCCCTTGAACAAGCTTATGCTAATGTTAAGCTAATTGATTTTGAAGATAGTTATGTTCGTAGTGATATTGGTTTCGACCTGTAGCTTACGACAATGATTAAGTTTTTTAGTACCGGTTACTTTGACAGATACATCCTTGTATTGGTGATTGCTTTGGTGATTTGGGTGCCCGGTCTGTTCATTTCTGCAGAATATATTCGGCCAGCTGTGCCTTCTTCTTTGAATATTGCAATATTGCTTAACGAATTTTCTGGGCTTTTATGGGTTACAGCATTCCTGTTATTGCTATTAACGGCTTTCGTGGTGAACAAGGCTGCTGCTGAAAGTGGTTTTGTTTCCAAACTGAGTACTCTTATAATGTTGTTTTATATTCTTCTTATGTCAGTATTTACTGATAATATGATTAACAACCCGATTATTATATGTAACTTTATTCTGATTTTAGCGATTATTTCATTGCTTAATATCCCAAACAAAAATAATTCTATACCTGCGGTTTTTAATGCTTCTTTTTTAATCGGACTTGCATCTTTGTTTTATTCACCATTGATTTTTTTGGTAGTTTTTGTATGGAATGTTGTATTGATTCATAGAGTGGCTACATGGAGGACTTTTGTAATTCCTTTGATTGGAATTTCACTTCCGTATGCCTTTTTGGCAACATGGTACTTTTATACTGGTGTTCTTCTTATGATGATGGATTCTTATAAAGAAGCATTTTCTCCCGGATTTAATCTGATATATCCTGAGAAGTTTGTTGAAATGCTGATTTTTGGGATAGTAGCTTTATTGATTATTGTTTCCGTTTTCAGGGTAATCAGTAAGCTAAATGAAAAGAATATTAATCTCAGGAGAAACATGATCCTTATCACTAATTTAATTGTTGTTTTATTAGTAATACAGATACTTTTTGCTGAATCATTGATTTTGGTTACTGTACTGGCTATACCGGCATCAATATTAATGGGTAGCTGGCTTGGTTCAATAATCAGGCAAAAGTGGTGGAATTTGTTGATGTCAATATTGCTGGTGCTGATTGTTATTAATAGCTATATTCCTGTTTTTAATAATTTACTGATGAGTATATAATATGTTATTGGCAAATTATAATGAATCGCAGATTGAGGCTGGTTGTGATGAAGCTGGCAGAGGGTGTCTTGCAGGGCCGGTATTTGCTGCTGCTGTAATTCTTCCTGCTGGTTTTGAAAATGATATACTTAATGATTCTAAAAAACTGGGTGAGAAGGCAAGAAATGCCCTGCGTAAGATAATTGAGAAAGAGGCTGTCGCCTGGGCTGTAGCTTCATATTCACCTCAGGAGATTGATGAGGTTAATATTCTTAACGCTTCATTTCTGTCTATGCACAGGGCTATCGACAAGCTTATTGTTAAACCTGAATTGCTGCTGATAGATGGTAACAGGTTTATCTCTTATAAGGATATACCTCATAAATGTTTTATTAAAGGTGATGGAAAGTATATGTCTATTGCTGCTGCTTCTATTCTGGCAAAAACGCATCGTGATGAATATATGCAAAATATCCATAATGAATTTCCTGTGTACTCATGGAATAATAACAAGGGCTATCCTACTATGGAGCATAAGCTGGCTATTCAGAAGCACGGACTTACCTTGCACCACCGAAAAACGTTTAATAGCAATATCCAGATGAAGCTTTTCTGATTAACGATCTGTGTTAACATGATTGTTGATTTTTTCAAAGTTCATTGCTTTGGGTTTAAGGTAGGGGCATGATTTTGAGCATTATATCTTGCCATATTATTGTCCTTTGCTCATTGTAAACACAATATTTCCGCCTTTCATAATATCTTTATATGATAGAGTAAGGCTATTGTGTTCTGTGCCGTTTAGGGTAATGTTTTTTACGTAAATATTTTCCGGCGATTGGTTTTTGGTATTAACAGTAAAGGTTTTGCCATTTTCCAGATAAATGGTTGCTTTCTTAACAAGAGGGCTTCCCAATGCATATTCACCTGATCCTGGTAAAACGGGATAAAATCCCAGTGAACTGAAAATATACCACGCGCTCATTTGCCCGGCATCATCGTTGCCGCATAGCCCGTCGATATCATTGGTGTACATTGTTTCCATTATCATTCGTACACGCTCCTGTGTTTTATGAGGGTCGTTTGTGAAGTTATACAGATAGGGGATATGATGACCTGGTTCATTGCCATGGACATAGTTGCCTATTATCCCGTCACGGGTAATATCTTCATTTTTCTCGATGTATTTATCATCAATTTCAGTGGTGAATATCTTGTCGAGATGAGCGGAAAAGGTATTTTTACCTCCCATCATTGTAATCATAGTATCAATGCTATGTGGTACATAAAGGCCATAATTCCATGCGTTACCTTCTATAAAACCTTGTCCGTGTGTGTCCAGTGGGTCGAAATTACTGCGCCAACTTCCATCACTTAGCTTTGGCTGCATGTAGCCACTTTGTTTGTTGTAAACATTTCTGTAGCTCTCTGATCTCTTTTTATAGGTATTGTATGTATTGCTGTCACCGGCAGCAAGTGCAATCTGTGCAATGCACCAGTCGTCATAGGCGTATTCAAGGGTTTTTGATACTGAGCTGCCGCTATGGTCTTCCGGAACATAACCCATTTTTACATAGTCGCCAATACCATCGTAATATGTAACATTGGAGCTGCTTACTGCTGCCTTAAGCGCTTCGGCAGGATTGATGTCGGTTGTGCCGTTAACTATAGCATCTGCTAATGCTGAAACAGAGTGATAGCCTACCATGCACCAGTTTTCGTTGGCATAATGGCTCCATACGGGAAGGGCCTTGTGCACACTTTGGTTTTGATGTGCCATCATGCTATGCATCATATCGCTGTTGCGCGATGGCTCAATCAGGTTTAACAGTGGGTGCAGTGCTCTGTACGTGTCCCACAGTGAGAATATTGTGTAGTTGGTAAAGCCATCAGAGGTGTATATATTCTGATCCAGACCACGATAGGATCCGTCGGTGTCTTCATATATAATTGGTGATAACATTGTATGATATAAGGCTGTATAGAATGCCTCCATATGGTTACGATCCTGCATTTCAACATCTATCTTCGACAGTTCTTTGTTCCATTTACTTTGTGTGTTGGCATAGGTTTTCTCAAAATCCCAACCTGGTATCTCTGCTTTCAGATTATTAATGGCTCCATTGGTGGAAACGGGTGATAATGCTACTTTCAGCATAATCAGGGTGTCTTCCATGGTTGAAAAATCGAAATAGGCACGAATTTCTTTACCTGCCCTTTCGGGGAAGTTATGGTCTTCATCAAATTTTCTGTAAAAGCCGTTATAAGGTAGTTTTTTAAGGTTGAGAATGCCATAGTTTTCAATGGGTTGAGAGAAAGTGATGGCGAAGTAAACAGTTCTTGTGCGAGCCCATCCTGATGTTATACGGTATCCGGTTACGAGGGTGTCGTTCTCAACTCTCAGGAATGTCCATACGTTTTTTCCATCATAGTTATAAATATTGGATGTGAGATCCAGGATAATATGTGCGCTGTCGGTGTGTGGAAAGCTGTACTGGTGAAATCCTGTTCTTTCGCTTGCTGTTAGTCGTGCGTTGATGTTGTAGCTGCTGAGTTTTACGGAATAGTAACCCGGACTGGCTTGTTCATTGTTGTGTGAGAAATATGAGTACCATCCGCTACCTGATTCTGATATTTTGCCTGGTTCGGTAATTAGCTTTCCTGTGGTTGGCATAATAAGTATGTCGCCAAGATCGGAATGCCCTGTGCCACTGAAATGTGTATGTGTAAACCCAAAAATAGTGCTGTCTTCGTACTGATAACCTGAGCAGTATCTGTATGTTTCTTTGTTGTAACTGCCATCGTTATTGTACATGAGTACTAAATTTGTTTCCGGACTTAGCTGAACCATGCCAAAAGGAGCTGTAGCGCCGGGAAACGTATGTCCCATGTTTTTTGTCCCGATAAGGGGATTAACATAACTTGTTAGTTCTTTTACAGGACGTTCTGTTGTTTTATGTTTTGCACATGATAATATGCTTATCGATAGAATTAATAGAAATAGGTGTCTGTACATTTATCTTGAATTTATTGCCGCTTTATATGCTTCAATAGCTCTGTTGCGGGCAAAGTTATGTTCTATTATCGGATCAGGATAGGCTGAAGTGCCATATTCAGGAATCCATTTTCTTATATATTCCAGACTCCCGTCGAACTTTTTTTGTTGCATCACAGGATTGAAAATTCTGAAATAAGGTGCAGCGTCACAGCCTGTTCCTGCAGCCCACTGCCAGTTGCCATTGTTCGATGATTGTTCATAATCCAGTAGCATATGAGCAAACCATGCTTCTCCTAACCTCCAGTCGGTGAGCAAATGCTTGCATAAAAAGCCTGCTGCTATCATTCTTGCACGGTTGTGCATTGTTCCGGTTGTACTGAGCTGGCGCATCCCTGCATCTACAAATGGATACCCTGTTTCTCCTGCTTTCCACTTTTTAAAATCATCAGGGTTGTTAATCCATCTTATGTTATTGTACTGTGGTTTAAAGTTGTTTGTTATAACATCCGGGAAGTGGAATAGTATCTGCATAAAGAATTCTCTCCATATGAGTTCGTTGAGAAAGGTGTGGTTTTGATTTAATGCTGTTTTAACGATTTCACGGATACTTATTGTTCCAAAACGGAGATGGGGACCAAGATCGGTTGTGTGGTTCATTGCCGGGAAATCACGGTATTTATCATAATCCTGTATTTTGCCCAGATTGAAATGTGGAATAATGATAGTTGATTCTGTGAACTCAAAGTCTGACAGTGATGGGAACTTATGTGTTTCTTTGACAAAATTATCAGTATTGACGTTGTAATGTTGTATATGATCTTCTTTAAGCTGCTTTTTCCACTTTTTGCTATATGGTGTAAAAACAATATATGGGTCGTTGTTTTCTTTAACTACTTCACTTTTTTCATAGATAACCTGATCTTTAACAGATATCAGTTCAATACCTTTTTCATGGAGCAGTGTCCCGATGTTTTTATCCCTTTCAAGTGCGTAAGGCTCATAATCATTGTTAATGAAAACCTTTTTTACAGAAACAGAGTTGATAAGGTTCTTCAATATATCTTCCGGACTTCCTCTTAAAACTAATAATGATGATCCTGTTTTGGTAATTGTGTTGTTTAATGTTTTTAGTGTATTGTAAATAAAGCTTATTCTTGAGTCATCTTCTGGAAGAGTGCTTGTAATATTTGTGTCGAAAATAAAAACTGGCAAAACAGGTATGTTTTCTGATAAAGCAAGTGACAGAGCATGATTATCATGTAGTCTGAGGTCTCTTCTAAACCAGAAAATGTTTACCATAGTTGTATGTTAGTTAGCGATTATAATGTATATATTCAATGAAGATGCAATAATAAGCCATAATAAATAAGGTGTTATCAGATAGCTTTTTATGCTTAATTTTTTATGATAGCTAAACTGGAATGTAGCTACTACAATTAAAAGAGCAATAATTATTACAACCCCTGCTGCCACATTTTGATAATAAAAAAATGCTGGGTTCCATATAACATTGAGTATCCATTGAACTGTAAACAGCACAATCAGGATTTTTCGATTGTTGATTTTTTCCCATGCATAAGTCATGTAAACTGTGAAGAGGAACATGATTAATGACCATGCCACACCAAAAGTCCATCCTGGTGGTGTCCATGGGGCTTTATCCAGCGTCATATACCAATCTGATGTTACTCCGCTGGCAGTAAATATCCTTCCAATTGCCAGAGCAGAGAAATTTAATGTCAGGAAGATAATCAGTCGTATTATTGCTGTCAGGTTCATGGTTTAGACTTTTTTTGTTGAGTTATATCAATAAATTTATGGATAATATATATAATAAGGATAAGCAATGGCATCGAAGTTATTACAATGGTATAATACCAGAATATCACTGATTCTTCAGGTTTGTCAAAGAAAATCATACTCCAGTTGCCTGATAAATAGAAACCCAGTAGTCCCCAAAACATAGCCAGTATCAGGTTTATGCCAAGCAGCCGACGATAAATAGCATACAGCATCTTTGCTTTTTCCACACCTAATACAGTTATATCATTTATTACTACTGTCAGGCAGAAAATACCTGTCCATGATATGAGAGTACCGGCGGGAAATCCTTCGAAGATATCGGTGATTAGAATCCCGGGTTGATCCATAAGAAGGTAAACAGAAATCAGCAGAAGCAATATTGCTATAATGGTCCTTTTGGAGAATTTAAGCATAATTGTACAATGTAAAGTTTGAGTACAAAGGTATTATTTCCTGTTTATTAATTTATGAATAATGATGATAATTTGGAGAAGGTTTTCTCTTTCAGTCCCTTCGTTCCCTTAAGTCTCTCCAGTCTCTCCAGTAATTATTCAACTACAACACCCCGCGTTGAAAACGACAGCCCCTGTTGATGGTAGGTAGATATCATTATAGCTTCCAGTAACGGGGGTGGAGTGCCTTGTTTTGTTGCCCAGTCGAATATAAAGTTTGCTCCTGAGCCTCCTTCATTATCATTCTCAGCTATTATTAGCTCAATAGTTTCCAGTGGGGCTACATAAACCGGACTTTTCAAGTACTTTCGTATTGGGTCGCCACTGGTGTTAAAATAATCTGCTGTTGCAAGATAAATAGTGTCTTCTGTGGAAATATTCCTGATGCTCACTGTTATAGTCAGGTTAAAGGTGCGGTTTTCATTTTTTTGATAAACATGTGAATATACAGGCAGATATGTCGTTCCTGTTGTCATGCTTGTTAGTTTGTCAGATGATACTTGCCTTGATTTCCAGTCGGGCTGATGGATTTTTGTTGCACTTATATCTGTATTCTCATTACATGAACTAAGGAGAACAGCTGCAAACAGAATATATATAAGATGTTTCATAACAGGATTATTTAATTATTAATGTAAAAGTATGGATAATTTCTATTACATGCCGATGCAAATAAAAAGGTTTTTTCAAAGTTTTGTATCTGAGTGTCTTATGGTGGGGTAATGCTCTGTTACTCACCAAATGTTTACTTCAAATTCGAGAGTGATACCGAATTTTTCAAAAACATTTTTCTTCACCAGCTCAGCAAGAGCAATTATATCTTTCCCTGTTGATCCTCCATGGTTTACAATAACCAGAGCCTGTTTGTTATGCACCCCTGCCGGACCAAGTTTAGTGCCTTTAAGATTACATTTATCGATGAGCCATCCTGCAGGTACCTTATATAAGTCGCCGGGCTGCGTGTAATAAGGGGCATCAGGATATGTCTCCAGTATTTTGCTGAGCTTATCGCGATTAACAACAGGGTTCTTGAAAAAGCTACCTGCATTACCTGTAACCTTAGGATCGGGTAGTTTGCCGGCTCTTATCTCACAAACCTTATCATACACCTCCGTTATGGTAATCTCTTCTTTGTTTTTTCCAGCCATGCTTTCAGTAAGTGGCCTGTAACTAAGTTCAGGTTCAGGGTTCCTCACCAGCTTAATATCAATACCCGTTATAAAATACCTGCCTTTTTCTTTGCTTTTGAAAATACTGTTCCTGTACCCGAACTCACAATCTGCATTACTGAAATTAACTACTTTACCGTTTGTAAGATCAAAAGCTTGCAGACTAACAAGAACATCTTTCAACTCTCTGCCGTAAGCGCCAATATTCTGTACCGGAGCTGCCCCTGCTTTCCCCGGTATATCTGCCATGTTTTCAATGCCTCCCAGACTGTTTCTTACGCTATATGAAACAACATCAGGCCAAAACTCTCCTGACGATACGCGCAGGATTATTTCTCTATCTGTTTCTTGTATAATCTCTTTTCCCCATATCATATTCATCAGTACCAGCTTGTCCATATTACCTGTTAAAAGTATATTGCTTGCTTTGCTGATAATAACCGGCTTTTGCGCGAAATAACCATTCCTGTATAAGTATGTAAGGTCATTTACGCTGGTTACAAAAGCAACCTTTCGTGCTAAAGCATTAACACCAAATGTGTTAAGCTTTGATAAATTGAAATCATCTTTTATTATCATACTTTTCAAAGATATGAAAAAGGGCAATAATATTTGAATACCTTAGTTATTGCTCAAAAGTCATTATTTTTACAAGATAAAACAGTAAATTGGGAAAAAAGGTTATCGTTTCTGTAATCAATGATTTAGTTACCGACCAAAGGGTAGGTAAGGTGTGTAAGTCGCTTACGCGGATGGGCTTTAATGTGATGCTGGTTGGAAGAGTGCAGCGTAAGAGCCCTGAAATGGATAAACGTAATTATATGACACATCGTATGAGGTTAATCTTTGAAAAAGGCCCGTTGTTTTATGCTGAGTACAATATCAGATTATTTTTCTTGCTCTTTTTCAGGAGAGCAAATTTGTTAGTATCGAACGACCTTGATACTCTTTTACCTAATTTTATAGTTCATAAGTTAAAAGGAATACCATTGGTTTATGATAGTCATGAGTATTTTACGGAAGTGCCTGAACTGGTAAACCGCCCTGGGGTTCAGAAGGTATGGAAGATGATTGAGAGGAGTATCTTTCCGAAATTAACGGATGTTATTACTGTAAATGATTCTATTGCCGATTTGTTTGAGAAGGTCTATGGTAAGCGCCCTGAAGTTGTTAGGAATATACCTTTCAGACAGGAGATTAAGTCTGAAAAGACACGACAGGATCTGGGATTACCTTCCGGACAGTTTATGCTAATCATGCAGGGTTCAGGTATTAATGTTGACCGTGGGGCTGAGGAGCTTGTTGAATCAATGAAATTTGTTGACAATGCGTTTCTTCTGATAGCAGGTGGTGGTGATGTTATTAGCACGCTAAAGGAAATGGTTGCCAGGGATAATATGGGGGATAGAGTGATTTTTAAAGACAGAATGCCTTATCATGTGTTGATTCAGTATACAGCTGTTGCTGATTTGGGACTTACTCTGGACAAACCCAATAACTTAAATTATAAGTTTAGTTTGCCCAACAAACTGTTCGATTATATACAGATGGGAGTGCCTGTTCTTTCGTCTCCTTTACCTGAAATAATGAAGATTATTGATGCATATGATGTTGGAGATTATGTTAAAAGTCATGACCCACAAGCCCTTGCCGAGAAGATTAATTATATTATTAGTAATCAGGAGTTAAGGCTAAAATGGAAAAAAAACTGTAACTTTGCGGCTTCCCGGCTAACATGGGAGAACGAGGAGTTAGTATTAAAAAGGATATATTCAAAGTATGGCTGAAAAGCATATTCACATAATTTCGTTTGACATACCATTTCCTGCTAATTATGGTGGTGTTATAGATGTTTTTTATAAAGCAAAGGCACTAAGTGATCAGGGGATTAAGGTTCATTTGCATTGTTTTCAGTATGGACGCGACAGCAAAAAGTATCTGGAGAGTTTGTTTTATGAAGTTCACTTCTATAAACGTGATATCTCTCGTAAGCATCTTTTTAAGAGCATACCTTATATAGTAAGTACGCGCATGTCGGAGCAGTTAGTGGAAAACCTTCTAAAGGATAATTATCCTATTCTGATGGAAGGGCTGCATACTTCTGCATTGCTTGAGGAACCTCGTTTGAAAACCCGCCAGCGTTTGGTAAGGGCTCATAATATTGAGCATGAATACTATCAGAATCTGGCGAAAGCTGAAACAGGCCTTTTTAAGAAATACTATTTTTATAATGAGGGTGCGAAGCTTAAAAGGTATGAGAAAATACTTGAAAAGGCCGACCGTATTCTGGCCATATCAGAAAATGACAAAGAGTATTTTAGTAATGAATTCAGCAGGGTAGATCATGTTCCTGCATTTCATCCCTTCTCTGAAGTGAAGTCTAAAACAGGCAAAGGCGAATATGCTCTTTATCATGGAAACTTGAGTGTACCTGAAAATGAAAATGTTGTGAATTATCTTGTGGACAAGGTTTTTAATGATATTGATGTTCCTTTGAAGATTGCAGGATTAAATCCTCCTGTGCATTTGAAAAATAAATTGAAAGATTTGCCTAACATTGAGCTGTTACCTAATCTTAAGGATGATGTCTTGCAGGCTTTGATAGAGAATGCTCATATTAATATCTCTATTACGGCACAAAAAACAGGATTAAAGCTGAAATTGCTTAACAACTTGTATAATGGCAGATTTAGTCTTGTTAACGAAAAAATGATTTCAGGAACAAACCTTGACAAGCTATGTGTTATTGCCAACAACCACATAACTTTGAAACGCAGAATAAAAATTCTCTTCAAAAAGTCGTTCTCCGAAAAGGAAATTGAATTAAGACAGGCGTTCCTGAGTAAAACCTATTGCAATAAAGTTAATGTAGATAGGATAATAAGGTTGCTCGACTGATATTTCGTGAGTTGTGTACTAAAAATAGTCTGATCTTATTTAACTGTTCCTTCTTCGCAGGCAATAACCCTTCCGGGGAATTTATTAATAAGGTTGTAATTATGAGTAGCCATAATAACGGTTTTCCCTTCCTGACTGATTTTAAACAGCAGTTTCATAATCCCATTAGATGTTTGAGGGTCGAGGTTCCCTGTAGGCTCATCGGCTAGGATTAATTCAGGCTCATTAAGAAGAGCACGTGCAATGGCAATTCGTTGTTGTTCACCACCTGATAGCTGATGTGGCATAACATTCAGTTTGTCGACCAGATTAACTTGTTCAAGAACATTTAATATTCTCGAATCGATAGCAGCTTTGTCGGTCCATCCTGTAGCACGCAGTACAAACTCCAGATTTTTCCTGACATTTCTTTCATCAAGTAGCTGAAAATCCTGAAATACAATTCCCAGTTTGCGCCGTAAAGTTGGTAGCTCCTTTCTTTTTATGTTACTCAGATTATATCCGCAGGCAATGGCTAATCCTTCTTCAACAGGCAATTCTCCGTATATTATTTTCAGGAGACTTGATTTCCCGCTCCCTGTTTTTCCGATAAGGTAAATAAACTCACCTTGCTTAATATCAACGTTTACATCGGTAAGAACCAGTTTGTTTTTCTGAAATACTTTCAGATTTTCAAGTGTTATTATTGCCTCATTGCTCATAGGTAAGAATTTGATGTCAAAGTTACATTAATTTTTGTTTGAAGTGTTACTTTGGGAATGCGAATCCATAAGGCATTGATAGAGCTTTGATAACTGATTGTGACTTTACATGTTGCTTGGCGACTGCTCACTGATCAGTATTTTCATACGTATGAAAAGATTAACAACACAAAAGGAAATGAACAATGGCATAAGTAGAATCAGACTACTTCTTTTTCCCTGATACTTATGAAAAAAACTGGAATTGTTTACAGTGTGCTGAAGATATGTGGACACCTTATTAATGCCCGTATTTAAAAGAAAAAGCACAAGAAGATCTTGTGCTTTTTTGTTTTTTATTTCGTTTAGCGATAAAAATAACAGAGAAATTAATTCTCAAATTCCACTCATCACTCATCTAAACTAGTCCTGTAAACCCAAAGAAAGAAAGTGCAAGGATACCAGCTACCACCAGTGCAATAGGGACACCGCGCATTCCCTTAGGTACTTCCATAAGGTCGAGATGCTCTCTTATTCCGGCAAAAATTACAATAGCCAGAGTAAAACCAATTGCGTTTGACAATGCAAAAACAATACCTTCCATCAGGTTGAACTCTTTTTGTACAGTAAGAATGGCAACACCAAGCACAGCACAGTTTGTTGTAATAAGAGGTAGGAAAACACCCAATGCTGAGTACAGCGACGGACTCACCTTTTTAAGGATAATTTCAACCATTTGAACCAGCGAAGCAATTACCAGAATAAAGACTATAGTCTGCATAAAGCCAAGTCCAAAAGGATTAAGCACATAATACTGAAGAATCCAGGTAACCATAGTTGCCAGAGTAATTACAAAAGCAACAGCACCACCCATACCCATCGACGTGGATACTTTACTGGATACACCTAAAAATGGACAAATTCCAAGAAACTGAGCAAGTACAATATTACTTACAAATATCGATCCGATTATTATTACAAAATATTCCATATCAGTATTATTTAGGCTTTGTTAAGTTTATTAATAAGAGCTATCAGGTAACCAAGAGCAATAAATGCACCGGGAGCAAGAATGAATACAAGCATCAAGTCACCTTCCATAAGGTTGAATCCGAAAATAGCACCAGATCCAAGTAATTCTCTTACGCCACCAAGTATAGTAAGCGCAAAGGCAAAACCCAAACCCATTCCCAGTCCGTCAATTATAGACGACCATGTAGTGTTTTTAGATGCAAAAGCCTCGGCACGTCCAAGAACAATACAGTTAACTACTATAAGAGGAATAAAGAGACCCAGAGCATCAAACAATGATGGTAGATAGGCCTGCATTACCAGCTCCACTATAGTAACAAATGAAGCTATAATAAGAATAAAGGAAGGAATTCTTACCTTGTCGGGAATGAAATTCTTCACTAATGACACCACCAGATTCGACATTACCAGCACGAATGTAGTAGCTAATCCCATGCCCAGTCCGTTAATGGCTGATGTTGTAACCCCCAATGTAGGACACATACCCAAAAGGAGCACAAATACGGGATTTTCTTTTATAAATCCTTTAGTAAAATTTTTAACTTGATTCATATAGCTTATATTTTTAACAAGGATAATTTCTTATCAGATATTATTTATTTTTTTCATCTTTAAATGTATCATATGCTCTTTTCACAGCATCACAGAAAGCCCTTGAGCTAATTGTTGCAGCAGTAATAGCATCAACATCGCCACCATCTTTTTTCACTTTCAGTTTGAAAGTAGCAGGATTCTTCCCTTTAAACTGTTGAGAGAAATCAGATTTAGAGGCTTCCATTTTATCACCCAGTCCGGGCGTTTCTTTCATGCTTAAAACAGAAGTATTGTTAATGGTTCCGTCAGGCTTAAAGCCCACCATTAGTTCAACCAAACCGCTAAACCCTTTCATTGTATAAGTCTTTACAGCAGTACCAACAATCTTACCGTCTTTTTTTCCGATATAAAATATTAGTGAATCCGGACCGTCACCATCAGGTACCTTCTCTGTTTTGAGATCATCGAAATCAGGGAGCACAACCTTGATAGCATTCTCAAGTTTTTTCTTTTGTGCCATTTCGATAGGTTTTTTTGTTACAGAATAAACACTACCGAGGGCAAGGGCAGAAACAGCTGCTACAATAAACAGCGTTACAACCATGTTTACGAAATTAGATTCTCTTTTACTAGCCATTTTCTAATTACTTATATGTTTGATCCATCATAAGATGGTTAAATACATTATTTTATTTTACCGAATCTACGTGGTTTAAAGCCTCTGTTAATAAGAGGTACAGTAGCGTTCATGATAAGTATTGCGAACGAAACCCCTTCAGGATAAGCACCCCATAAACGGATAAGGATTGTAAGCAAGCCTACTCCAAACCCAAATATTAGTTGTCCTCCTTTTGTCATTGGTGATGTCACCATATCTGTTGCCATAAAGATAGCACCCAGCAGCATACCACCTGTCAGAAGATGGAATAGTGGGTCAGCATAATGTTGTGGATCAATACCCCAGAATATCCCTGAGAATATGGCTACAGTGCCAAGCATAGCAACAGGGATATGCCATGAGATAATCTTTTTCCACAGCATATATAGACCGCCAATTATTATAGCTATAGCTGATACCTCACCGAGAGAGCCACCCACATCGCCCAGAAATTGCTGGGAATACGATGGCAGTTCAGCCTGCATCTGTTGTACTGTTTTACCAGCGCCAAGGCCTTCTTTTAAAGTGCCAAGGGCAGTAGGGCCTGTAACAACATCAGTCAGTCCTTTGGAAATAGGTGCAGGCTTAGGCCATGAAGTCATCTGTACAGGAAAAGAAACCAGTAGAAAAACTCTGGCAACAAGTGCCGGGTTAAACACATTCTTACCCAGTCCGCCGAATGACATCTTAGCCATTCCAATGGCTACCAGAGCACCTATTATAACCATCCATGAAGGCAGGTTAGAAGGCAGGTTCAGCGCAAGCAGAATTGCTGTTACCAGTGCCGATCCGTCGTTTATAGTGACAGGACCCTTTATTAAATATTTTTGAATAGCCCATTCGAAGAATAAACATGCTACTGCCGACAGCAGCAGTATACGAATTGCATCAATTCCGAAGAAATAGATCGATGTAAGCACTGCCGGTACCATGGCAATAATAACACCATACATTATCTTTTTAGTCGAATCATCACCATGAACATGGGGAGAGCCTGAAATTGTGAACTTATTCATCTATCTGTTTTTATTATTTGCAAATTATTGAGTTAGTTGGCCTTTCTGCTTCTGATTATTTGTCCGACTTTGTTTTTACCCAGTCGTAAGAAGTCGAGCAAAGGAATGGAAGCAGGACATGTATACTGACATGAACCACATTCTATACAGTCCATAATCATGTTATCTTCAGCCATATCAAACCTGCCAAGTTTGGCAGCTTTAGATATAAGATAAGGTTCGAGACCCATTGGACATACATAAGTACATTTGGAACAGCGGATACAAGGTGAAGGAATATGACGGTGAGCTTCCTCGTTCATCATCAGCAATATGCCCGATGATCCTTTTACCACAGGCACTTCCAGTGATGAAATTGCCTTACCCATCATTGGACCACCTCCAATTATCTTGCCCGTGTTTTCAGGTAGCCCCTCAGCGGCTTCAATAAGCTCTGATACAGGAGTTCCTATACGAGCCAGGAAGTTAGATGGTTTTTTTACACCCTTCCCGGTAACGGTAACAACTCTCTCGAAAAGAGGTTTGTTCTTTTGAACAGCTTCATAAACGGCAAAGGCAGTACCAACGTTTTGTACCACACAGCCAACTTCAATAGGAAGTTTACCTGAAGGCACTTCTCTGTTAACAGACGCTTTAATAAGCTGTTTTTCACCACCCTGTGGGTATTGTACCTTTAAAGGCTGAACATTGATATCTTCACTGTCTTTAAGTAGTTCTCGCATATGATTTATAGCGTCAGGCTTATTGTTTTCTATCCCAATAAAAGCCTTCTTTACGTTAAGAGCTTTCATCAGAATTTTAATCCCAATGATAATCTCCTGACCCTTTTCAAGCATTAAACGATGGTCGGATGTGAGATAAGGCTCACATTCAACACCATTGATGATAAGGAATTCAGCGGTTTTGCCAGGAGGTGGCATCAGCTTAACATAAGTAGGGAATGTTGCTCCTCCAAGTCCGACAATACCAGCCTGCTTTATTTTCTCTATTATCTCTTTTGAATCGGCTTTTATTTCAGAAACAATGTCAGATGAACTGTCAATATTCTCATCCCATTCATCACCTTCAACGTTAATGATAATACATGGGCGTTTGTATCCTGAGCCATCAATGGCATTATCAATTTTAAGGACTTTACCTGAAACAGGTGAGTGAATATTTGTTGAAATAAAACCGCCGGCTTCTGCGATAAGCTGACCAACTTTAACAGCATCGCCTCTTTTTACAACCGGTTTTGACGGAGCCCCAAGATTTTGTCCTAATGGAACGATTGCCTGTTTAGGAACTGGCAGGGTTTCAATAGGAGCGTTTGAAGATAGTTTGTTTTCTTCGGGGTGAACTCCACCTAATGCAAATGTTCGTAATGTTCCCATGCTTTCGGATTTATTCTTTGTTATCTTTGTTATCAACAGGCTTAGCTGTTTCTGTTTTCTCTGTTACTGCTACTGATTCTTTTTCAGCAGGCTTTTTCTCTTCTGTTGCTGGTTTTTTCTCAACAGGAGGTTTCGGTGGTCTTGGTTTGCGAGGCTTGAAATTTATCTCATGAATGGCATTGGTAGGACATACTTCAACGCATTTCCTGCAAAGAGTACATTTCTCAAAGTCGATGTAAGCAAGGAAGCTTGTTATGGTTATAGCATCGAATTTACATACTTTCACACATTTACTGCACCCAATACATGCTACATCACAGTTTTTCTTCGCCGGAGCTCCTTTTTCCTGATTAACACAGGAAACAAATATGCGCCTGTCTTTAGGACCTCTTTTACGTAACTCGATAATGTTACGAGGGCAAGCATCCACACAAGCACCACAAGATGTACATTTGTCGTTTACTTCAGGAAGGCCTGTTTCTGGATTCATATGAATGGCGTCAAAGTCACACGCATCAACACAATCACCTAAACCCAGACAGCCAAACTGGCATCCGCCTTCACCGGCATAAAGAGCATGGGCAAAAGCACATGATGTTGCTCCTTCGTAGTTTACCTTGCCAGGGGAGTTTGCCATTGATCCGTTACAACGTACAACAGCTATGGTTGGTTCTGACTCTTCTACTTCAAGACCTAATATGCTTCCTACTGCCATGGCCGTATCGTTACCACCAACCGGACATTTCAAACCTTCCAGTGTTCCGTCTTCTTTGGCGCTCTTTACACATGCTTCTGCAAATGCACGACAACCAGGGAATCCACATCCTCCACAGTTTGCAGAAGGTAATGCTTCTTCTACTTCGTCGATTTTAGGATCCTCGAAAACTTTAAATTTATTAGCAATAAGATAAAGGACTACAGCTGCAATTAAACCGAGCCCGCCAAGTGCAATAAGTGCAATTACAATAATATTATCCACCGCAAATCTGTTTTTATGATTTATTTAATTTGTTTCCTAAAACCTTTCTCCCTTTATGGGAGTGTTTTAGAGAAACACAAAAATATAACAAAATGCACAGGTTGTGAAATAATTAAGGTAATTGAATGTATTGTGTAATATTCAGTGTGTCAGTGATATAACTTAAGAGAGGCTTGTTGTATTGATTTGAGACATTGTGTAATAAACACTATTACAATATGTTACAAAACTTGATTAGAAACGCTCTAAATTAGCTTGTTTGCCTTATTTAAAATCGTTTTTATTTTATTGTGTAATCAAATTTATCTCCCAGTTTGTTACGCGTGATATATAATATAAGGTAATATGGAACTAAAAGGCTTATGGATAATATGCCAGCCAGCCCTTCATCAATTTTAAGTGCTGTGAAGATGATCATGGATACAAGCAATACCAAAAAGGGAAAAATATAGCCAAGCATAACAGCCCATGTTCCCATCGATTGCTTCATTTCAATGGTGACATTTTGTCCTGGCTTATATTGAGATGAGTCTTTGACTTTTACAAGTACTCCTTTTTCTTCAACATCGCTAACAGTGCAAACACCTTTTATTTTGCATGATGCACAGGCAGATGAAACAATGATTTTTATGTCTAAAGTGTTTCCACTGATGCTTTTAATTATTCCCGGATGTGTTACTGTGCTTTTACTCACGATAATTTTTTTTGCAAATGTAAGAAATGTTCGCAAGCAATTGTAGTTAATTCCTTATTAAATATATCGCTTAAGAGACACTATTTGGCATGATTTATGATCTGGAAAAACATAAATATTTAAAAATAAAATTATGGTATTACCAACAACATTAAAACATGTGGCTTCAGCAGCTGAGCACGCAGAGATAATAAACAACAATGAAAACGTAATGGTATGTTGCGGACGTATGGGGCCTATGTGTCTTCCTGTTTATGATATTATGGAAGAGTTACAGGACGAGTACACAAATGTGGAATTTAGAGATATGGCATTTGATAGTCCTGAAGCTGCCGTTATCCGTAATCATCCTGCATGTTCAAGTTTTATGGGACTTCCGTTTACTGTATATTACAAAAACGGTGAATTAGTGGAAGCTACATCAAGCATACAATCAAGAGATCAGATAACAAATATTCTCGACAATAAATTTGGCAAATAATAGTAATACATGGAAAGCCAACATTATAACGCTATAGTATTAGGTGGAGGTCCTGCCGGCTTAACGGCAGGCATTTACCTGTCGAGGTCGAAGGCTTCAACTTTGATACTTGATACAGGTACCATAGGAGGCCAGACAGTTTTGACCTATGAGGTAGCCAATTATCCGGGTGTTGAGAAAACATCAGGATATCAGTTGAGCTCTGTTATGCGTAAGCAGGCTAAATCCTTTGGTTGCGATATCAAATCAAACATCAGTATTACAAGTCTGGATA
Organism: Bacteroidales bacterium; assembly: GCA_963676635.1. Classification (GTDB taxonomy): domain Bacteria; phylum Bacteroidota; class Bacteroidia; order Bacteroidales; family F082. The sequence continues at coordinate 1,029,676 of OY781105.1, read as the reverse complement.
TTGAGGGAGCCACGAAAAAGGTCGTTGTTAATGATAGCCAGGTTTACACATCAGATGTTGTTATTCTGGCAACAGGTGGACGTTCGCGAATGCTTAATGTTCCGGGTGAAGTGGAGTTTAAGGGCAAAGGAATTTCATATTGTGCAACTTGTGATGGCGACTTTTTCCAGGATAAGGAGATTGTGGTTGTTGGTGGCGGTAATTCTGCCCTTGAAGAGGCCGTTAGTCTGACAAAATATGCCACAAAAGTGACAATATTGCATGAGTTTGAACATTTTCAGGCTTTTGAGCACGCTGTGGCAGAAGCTAAGAACAATGAAAAGATCGACTTTATCATGTCATCACATATTACTGAATTTTGTGGTGATGATAAACTAAAGGAGATAGAATATAAGAACCTGGAATCAGGTGAGTTAACTAAAATGGCAATCGATGGGGTTTTTATCTTTATTGGTTATGAAGCGAACACATCGATGATAAAAGATACTTCTGTGGAGTTGAATGAGCGGGGTGAGGTACTCACCAATGAAAAGCTCGAAACAAATATATCAGGTGTTTATGCCGCAGGTGATAATCGCGCAGTGCGTTTTCGTCAGATTACTACTGCTGTTGCTGATGGCACAATCGCCGCATTAAATGCTTTGGAATATATCAACACAAAGTAATTTAGAGATTTACTCTCATTATTTATTTAATTTTTAGCATTATTATCAAAGCCGTCAGTTACCCGCTGATGGCTTTTTTTTTGATGACAGACACTATTCTCATCATAATAATAACAAACACCTTATTTAAATTCCTTCTAAAATACGCCATTCCTCGCACTTTTCCCTTTCGGAATGATTATCAATTTAAAATAAGAAATACATTTGCAACGACAAAATTCTTCGGGGCAGGGTGTAATTCCCTACCGGCGGTGAAAGTCCGCGACTCCTGATAATATCGGGACTGATACGGTGGAATTCCGTTACCGACAGTTAAAGTCTGGATGGTAGAAGAAAGTTGTATCATAATGACAGTCTGTGTAACATGCCTTGGTGGTGTGTATGAATCTGTTGTTTGAGAATTTACTGCCTCGGAATATTTAGGGACATAAAATTCAAAAACAATGAACAGACAATTTAGAGTGTTGTTATTCCTACTGGTTCTTTCATTTTCAGCAGCCGCACAATCAGTTATTTCAGGAAAAGTTATCGATAGCAGTACAAGCCTGCCTGTAGATGGCGTTAATGTATTTAATCCTCTCAATTCTTCCGGAACGATTACCAATAGCTTTGGTGAATTTACCATGACAATTGATGAATCGACTAAAGCACTTGTGTTTACAGCTTTGGGCTATCAGTCGCTAACCATCAGTATTGACTCTCTTAAAGACAAACTAAAACCATTTGAAATAGCATTAGCTCAGCAGCCTTATTCACTGGGTGAAATAACAATTAGGGGTGGTGTTACTGCCAAATCAAACAATCCTGTTAGTATCTCCAATATTAGTTCAAAAACAATCTCCAAAGAGCTTGGAGAGAGACCTCTGCCTTTGGTAATGCAGTTTACTCCCGGTGTTTATAGCGTTAGAAGTGGTGGTGGTAGTGGTGATGCACGCCTTACAATAAGAGGGTTTCAACAGGAAGACCTTATGCTGATGCTTAATGGTATCCCTGTTAGCAGTGAGGAAAACGGTCTTGTGTACTGGAGCAACTGGATAGGACTGAGTTATGCTGCTTCTGACATACAGATACAAAAAAGTGCCGGATTGTCGAACTCATCTATATTCAGCGTTGGCGGTAGTGTGAATTTTATTACTAAAAATCCGGATAATCACAAAAGTACTATTATCAATACAGGAGTTACAAGCTACGGGAACTACACAGCAAGCCTGTTGCTTAACAGCGGACTGATGGATAATGGATGGAATACCACAGCATTGTTTAGTTTTGAAACAGGGACAGGTTATGTTGATGCAACAGATGTTAAGTCAATGGCCTATTACCTTTCTGCCACTAAGAAAATAAATAATAAACAAACAATCACTATTGATCTGATCGGTGCGCCTCAGCGCCATGGACAAAGAACTCTTAAGCTTACTAATGAAGAAGTGGAAAAGCATGGTCTTAAATATAATAAGGACTGGGGTGGCTTTGAAGGACAGCAGAAAAATGCTTCCGTTAATTTCTATCATAATCCATTCTTGAGTATCAATCATGATTACCTTATTAATAAGACTAATTCTGTAACAACATCATTATATGTACAGGGAGGCTATGGCGGTGGTCAATGGTCGGAAAGTTTTAACTATGCTCCTTCTGTGTTCTCATACAGAGATGACGCAGGGCAAATAGATTGGGATGCCATATATTCAAATAATGCCAATAACACTGATGAGTATACTCTGGCAAATGGTGAAACAGTAACAGGATATTCGATTAATGTCCAGACTAATTATCTGGCAAGTCATATTAAAGCAGGTGTTATCTCCGATTATGAACATTATTTTAATGACAATCTGAGGGTTATAGCTGGCGTGCATTACAAGTATTTCAATAGCTGTGTTAGAGAGAAGATAGATGATCTCCTTGGCGGTGAGTTTTTTATTGAAGATTATGCATGGTCGCTGGCAGGTGTTGCCGGGAGAAACGAGATAAAAACTGTTGGAGATATTATCCGGACGGACAATGGCTCGATAATTAATTATGTGAGTCTGTACAGCCGGTTGATATATAATAATTCAAGACTGAATGCCGTGCTTTTAGCTGGTGTTAATAACAATTGGTATCAGCGCATCGATAGGTTTAATTATATAGATAATACAAAAAGTGATGTTGTCTCTCTCGCGGGATATAATATAAGGAGTGGTGCGTCGTATAAAATTACCGAATATAGTAATGTGTTTATTAATGGAGCATATATATCACGTACACCTTATTTTAAATTTGTTTTTGGTAATTATAATAATAATGTTGTTAGAGATATAGAAAACGAACAGATAACATCCGCTGAAGCAGGATATAACTATTCGGTAAGCAGGTTTAATGCAAAAGCAAGTGTTTACTATACAGAGCGTCACAATGTTTCAATGCTTACCAATGAGCATATTCAGCTTGAAGACAATACTCAGACAAGGGCAATGATTAATGGGTTAAATTCCGTAAACACTGGCTTTGAAGCTGAGATATCTGCAAAGGTTACTGATTTTGTTAGCCTTGGAGGGATGCTTTCACTGGGTGATTTTAAATGGACAAATAATGTTGAAGCAAAGCTCCTGAATGATAACAATGTTGTTGTGGATACTGTTAATGTATATGTAAAAGGTATTTATACCGGAGGTACTGCTCAGCAACAGTATGGTATATTTGGAGAGTTGGAAGTTTTTGAAGGAGTGAAGCTAAAAGCTGAATATATATATCTTGGGGGGATGTATGCTGACTTTGATCCTACCACAAGAAATGATCCGGCTGATATGGCTCAACCATACAGAATCCCCGATTATGGATTTCTTAACGTTTACTTAAACATACCTTTTAATTTAAGGAATACTTTTGCGCAATTCCAGTTAAATGGATACAATGTTCTTAATGATACTTATATTGTGATGGGTGAAGATGGCGCTGATCATAGCTTAGATACTTTTAAGGGCTTTTGGTCATTTGGTACTAATTTGTCTTGTAGCCTGACTCTTATGTTTTAATTGAGATTAGTATCTAAATAACATATTTGAATGGTTGCTTCAATTATTGCAAAAACTTTTTAACAATTTGATTTTTGAATATTGTTGAATGTCAGACTTGTGCGTCGTTAATGGTGTGATATTTAACAATATTTGTTAATAATTGTTAATAATTATTAATGTTAATTTAATGCCATAAAATATTGTAATCGATATTTTTACATCTAGTTTTAACAAAGAAGTTTTTAATTAAAAAACCAATAAATTTACGCTTATGAATCAAAAAAATTTACTTTTAACAATGATGGTAATGGTATTCTTTACCTTTTCATCATTTGCACAGGGAACGTTGATAGGTAAGGTTCTTGACGGAACTTACAATGATCCTCTTATAGGTGCAACAATTGTACAAAAAGGTACAACTAATGGTACAGTAACTGATGTTGATGGTTTATTCCTGCTCAAATTACCTGCAGGTGAACAAACAGTAACAATTTCTTATGTAGGTTATACAGTAAAAGATGTTACTATTACTATTACTGATGGTCAGAGATCAAATTTAGGAAGAGTTAAGCTTGAGCCTACTTCAATGGCTCTGGAAGGTGTTGACATTATTGCTGATAGGGCTGTGGAAAGGGAAACTCCTGTTGCTATTTCTAACGTGCCGGCAGCTGAGATTGAACAACAGCTTGGTGGTCGTGACCTCCCAATGATTATGAACAATACACCTTCTGTATATGCTACACAGCAGGGTGGTGGTGCTGGTGATTCACGTATTAACGTTCGTGGTTTTAACCAAAATAACGTGGCTATTATGATCAACGGTGTGCCTATCAATGATATGGAGAACGGCTGGGTATACTGGTCAAATTGGGATGGTCTTGCTGATGCTACCTCCAATATTCAGATGCAGCGTGGTTTAAGTGCTATTAATCTGGCTACTCCTTCTGTTGGTGGTACTATGAATATTATTACCAGTCCTGCTGAAATGGAAGCTGGTGCTTCTGGTAAATTTGAGTATGGTTCAGGTAACTTTATGAAAACTACACTTACAGCTCATACTGGCCTTATTAATGAGAAATTTGCTGCCAGTGTAAGTGTTGTTCGCAAAGTAGGCGAGGGTGTTATTGACAAAACATGGACTGACGCATGGGCTTATTACTTAGGTATGTCTTATAACATTAGCTCAAAACATCGTTTAGAGCTTTATGCTATGGGTGCCCCACAGAGACATGGTCAAAATCTTTACAAACAAAATGTTGCTGCTTACGATAGTACTTATTCAGCAGATATAAACGGTGATGACAACTATTACACCTATGATTACAGTAAATATACACAAACACAGATGGATTCTTTGAACGCATGGGGTGTTGGTGATTTAGGAACTGTAAATGCTTTTGAGTCTTTTTTTCAATCACCAAACGGAAGGTTATATAATGAAAATTGGAATAATGTAAATAGTTCATATAGTGGTGACCAATACTGGAACGGTAGTTCTCATAGCAGATATAATAGTGATTTTATCAATGAAAGAGAGAATTATTATCATAAACCTGTTGTAAACCTCAATTGGTATGCAATCTGGAGTAAGAAGCTTTCTTTGTTTACTACTGTTTATTATTCAGGTGGTTCTGGTGGTGGTTCAGGTACTTATGGAGATATTGCTTATGATTATAGTTCAGAACCTACTCGTATTGTTGATTGGAATCAGACTATTGCTGATAATAAATCTGGTGCAAGTGAGGGGGGGATCCTTCGTAACTCAACAAATAACCAGTGGACTATCGGTGCAATTAGTAAGTTAAAAATTAATTTCTCAGAGCATTTTAAAGGACAGGTTGGTGTTGACTGGAGAAAAGCTGAAATTGATCACTTCCGTGAAGTAAGGGATCTCTTAGGTTTAACAGCATATGATGATTCTGATACAAGAAATGATTTTGAAGATATGAGTACAAGAAGATTAGGTGATAAAATCGCTTATTGGAATACTAATACTGTTGACTGGGGCGGTGCTTATGTTCAGGGTGAATACAAAAAGGGAAACTTCTCTGCTTATGCTACTGCTGGTATTTCTATGATTAAATATTCATACTTAAATCACTTTATTGCTGCTGATACAAATATTGCAAAAGATCAATGGACTGAACTAAAGTCAAATACTGACTGGATTATTGGTGGTCAGGTTAAAGGTGGGGTTAACTACAATTTTTCCGAAACTTTTAGCGCTTTTGCTAACTTAGGTTATGTTAGTAAAGTGCCAATCTTTGATAATGTTATTGATGATGGTGATGGTACTGTTGCTGAAGATCCTAAAAATGAAACTTTTACTTCTGCTGAAGGTGGTGTGATTTTTAATTCAACTGACCATAAATTAAACATTAAGGGTAATCTGTACTATACTATTTGGAGTAACAGAATCATTACTCAAAGTGTACAGGTAAGTGATAATGAATTTGGTATTGCTTTTATTAGTGGTGTTGATCAACGTCATATGGGTCTTGAACTTGAAGCTAATTATCGCCCAATTAAATTTATTGGTTTCGGTGGTATTGCATCTATTGCTAACTGGAAGTACCTTAACAATGTAAATGCTACAATTAAAACTTATGATGGTGGTATTACTTCTGATACTGTTAACTTATATATTAAAGACCTTTATGTAGGTGATGCTCCTCAGACTCAGTTTGCTTTATGGACTAATATTTATCCTTTTCAAGGTTTGAATTTTCAGTTTATATGGAGATTTAATGGTAACCATTATGCTGAATTTAATCCAACAAGCCGTGATGATGAAACTGATACTGAACAGGTTTGGAAAACTCCTTCTTACTCAGTATTTGACTTAAATGTTAATTACGAATTACCTATTAAAGGTAGAGTTGGTGTAACTGTATTTGGACATGTTTTCAATGTTTTCGATACCTATTATATACAAGATGCTGTTGATAATAGCTCTTATAACTCTTTTCAAAGAGTTGATCTTGATAGAATGTTAGCTGAAGAAACTGGTAGAGAACGCAATACTATTGCTAATCCTCATACAGGATCAGCTGCCGAAGTATACCTTGGGACTCCTTTTACATTCAATGTTGGTGTGAAAGTTCTTTTCCACTAATATTTAATATAATCATAAAAAAAGCCTCCTTTTTGGGGGCTTTTTTTATATCTTTAGCTCAAAATATTTATCTCCGTACGAATGAAATCATTATTTAATACATTGTTGGTAATCAGTGTTGTAGTTGTTATCAGCTCCTGTAACTATCAAAATAATATTAACCAGGATACAGATAATCAGCCTTATCTTGTCATGCTTTCGCTTGATGGCTTCCGGTGGGATTATTGTGATAAAGCTAATACTCCTGTTTTTGATTCGCTGGCAAAGGTTGGTGTTAAAGCTGAATCTTTAAAGCCTTCTTTTCCAACTAAAACGTTTCCTAACCATTACTCGATGGCTACAGGGCTATATCCCGATCATCATGGGATTGTATTAAATAGTTTTCATGCTCCTGATTTAGGACTGGAGTATTCTATCCCCGACAGGGATGCTGTTACCAATGGTGATTTTTATGATGGACAACCGATTTGGAATGTAGCTGAAGATAATGGAATCAAAACTGTTACTCTTTTTTGGGTAGGCTCAGAAGCTCCGGTTGATGGTAAACAGGCTTCCTATTGGTATCAATATGATAAGAAGCTTCCCACCGAAGCCCGTATTGACAGTCTGGAAAGATGGTTGTCTATGCCTATAGAAGATCGTCCGCATTTTATTATGTGGTATTATTATGAACCGGATCATACTGGCCATGTTTATGGCCCTGATAGCCCTGAAGCCATTGTCATGGTTGAAGAACTGGATAAGTTCGTAGGTGATTTCTTTACTGCTATGCGCACACTTCCTGTGTTTCCAAAGCTGAATTTTATCATCACTTCTGATCATGGTATGGCGCAGCTGTCTCCTGATAGGGTAGTGTTTCTCGATCAATATGTTGATACTGCTGATATTGAGTTTTGTGATGGCTGGAATCCGGCTATGAACATAAAAGCTAAACCCGGAAAAGCTGATATGGTATATGATCAGCTGGCTGGTGCCAATGAACATCTTAATGTTTACAAACATGGTGAGCTTCCTCCTGAGTTAAATTACGGAACAAATGAAAGAACACAGGATATTACTGTTTTCACTGAACCGGGATGGACTTTGTCGTGGTCATGGGATCAGGATAAGTCATTGGGTACTCATGGCTTTGATAACGGATGTAAGGATATGCATGCTATTTTCTATGCAGCAGGTCCCGCATTTAAAAAAGGCTATGTGCAGCCAACTTTTAATAATGTTGATTTATATCCTCTGGCAGGTAGTGTTTTGGGTATTCAGGTGCCTGAGTCTGATGGAGAAAAGGATAATATATCAGGAATGTTGAACTAATAAAGAGTTCAGGGTTTGAGATTCAAAGTTTAATGTTGGGGTTTGCAATATTGTGGTAATTCCCTTTATATTTTACTACTTCTGTTTATAAGTATATAATCCGCTATCACCAGGCAAGCCATTGCTTCAACTATTGGTACGGCTCTGGGTACTACAGTTACGTCATGCCGGCCTTTGTTTTGCAGTGTTGTTTCTTCCCCTTTGTTGTCAACTGTTTGCTGGGCTTTCATAATTGTGGCTACGGGTTTGAAAAATGCTTTGAAATATATATCCTCCCCGTTGGAGATGCCTCCCTGGATTCCTCCTGAGTGATTCGTTTCAGTGTAAATATCTTTATTTTGTGATCTGAATATATCATTATGTTCCGATCCTTTCATTTTTGACGCACTCATCCCTGATCCTATTTCAATGCCTTTTACTGCATTTATTCCCATTATAGCGTTGGCCAGTGCAGCATTTAGTTTGTTAAAAACAGGTTCCCCGATCCCTGCGGGCACATTGCTGATAACGCAGGTTATTTCACCACCAAGGGTGTCGCCGGCTTCTGATGTCTCTATAATGTGCTTTTGCATCTTTTTCTCTGTTTCCTTATCAGGACAGGCCAGGGGAGAGGTTACTGATGTAGATAAGTCGTATTCAGTGTATTCTTTCGGCAGACTGATTTCACCTATTCGGTTAACATATGCTCTTACTGAAATATTATAATGGGAAAGCAGTTGACGGGCCAGACTTCCTGCTACTACTCTTGCTATTGTTTCACGTGCTGATGAGCGTCCGCCACCACGGTGATCACGTATGCCGTATTTTTTGTCATAGGTATAGTCGGCATGTGATGGTCTGTAGATGTTCTTTATGTGCGTGTAGTCACTTGATCTGTGATCCTTGTTCTCAATAATAAATGCTATTGGTGTGCCAAGCGTAACATTGTCCATAATCCCGGAAAGGAATTCTGCTTTGTCTTCTTCTTTCCTGCTGGTGACATAAATTGAACTGCCTGGGCGTCTTCTGTTTAGATCTTCCTGAACTTTTTGCAGATCAATTGTTAATCCTGCAGGGAACCCGTCGATGATGCCACCTATGGCTTTCCCGTGTGATTCGCCAAAGGATGTTAGTGTTAACAGTTTGCCAAAAACATTACCAGCCATATCTTGATTATTTCAGTGTTTGATATATTTTTGTAAAAATAATTAAATCCTTGTAATTGTTACCGTGTAGAATAATAAAGTGGAGGTGATATGAGAATCAATTTTATGAAATTACGAATGTCTGCAGCTATTTTGTTTGTTAGTCTTGCTTTGTCAGGATGTTTTAACTCCAATAGTAGTATCCCTTATTATGTGATTTCTGATGAATTTGCTGAATTTTGTTGGTTTGAAACAAACAGCTGGTGGTACTTTCAGAATGACTCCACTCTTAGTGCTGATACGGTAAGAATATTGGAGGTTAATAACAGTCAAAGGTTTGATACTGATGACCATAGTTATAATTACGAAGCTGTTGAACAGTTTTTGAATTCATCCGCTTTTCAAATCACGGAATTTGAATTAACAGCCGGAAATTATGAAGCTGATTCGGGGGTAATGAATTCACTAATGCGTATGTACTTTAGTGATGGCTCATATGAACATGTTTTTACACCGCAATATTCTATTGGTGAAGAGATTATTCTTGGTGATGACATAGGTGTTTACACTAACGTTTCTGTTGAAAGTTCAATGGAGATTAATGGCAATACATATACCGATGTGTGGCATACCAGACGTGTAGTATCTGTTAATATGAATGCTGAGTACAACTATTGGATTGCTAAAAATTATGGTCTTGTTAAACGAACGGCCAATATTGAAGGAGAAATGCACTCTTTTAGTCTTGTGTCTTCCAATTTGAAGGGCAAAGAGTAGCTAATTCCCTCAAGTTCTCCCAATGTAATCATATTGTTCCTTGTGATCGAAAATTTCTTTCGATCTTCGGATACTTGTGTTTAATTCAAATCCGATAAGGAGGATAATAGCGTTATAATAAATCCATACCATTAAAATAATAAGTGTCCCAAGAGAGCCATAAAGTACGTTGTAGTTTGAGAAGTTCTCGAAATACATTTTAATGGTTAAGCCTCCTACTATAAATAAACTGGTTGAAAGTATGGAGCCTACCGATAAAAACCGATAGTTCCTTTTTGTTTCCCTGCGTTGTCCGTAATAGTATAAAATAGAGGTGCTTAATAGTGACATTAGTATTATTATTGCCCACTGGACAATAAACAGCAGATATATTGTGACATTGTCGTTGATGATTTCATATTTGCCCAGGGAGGTGATAACTACTTTCCCAAAAGTTAATGATAATGTTGCAATAAATCCCAGGAATGAAATTACTACCATTAAAAGAAAAGCGTAAATTTTCTGCATCCACCATGGCCATGTCTGGATGCGGTGATAACTTTGATTGAATCCTTCAAGAATAGCGTCAACACCATTTGTGGCAAACCACAGCGACATCAAAAAACCCAGAGACATAAGTCCGGATTTAGGTCGACTGATTATTTCAACAATAGTAGAATGTACTTCAGAGTAAATATTTGAGGGTATTAGCTCATCAAGTATCTCCAGTAGTGATCCCTGTAGTGATTCAGAGGTGACATAAGGGATAAGTGTGAAAAGGAATAAAACAAGTGGTACCAATGCTAAAAAGAAGTTATAGGAAATAGCTGCTGCACGGTAAGTGAGTACTCCTTTGAATAATCCTTTGAAAAAGAAAACGAGTACATCGTATAAAGGCATGCCGTAAAATCCGGGTAATACGATTACCTTTAATTTGCTGACAATCTTATCATTTATTCTTTCAGCCTTTTTCGATGTTTTTTTTAATAATTCTCCCAATTATAGTACTGTTTTAAGACTTAAGTCCAGACTGTTAATATGGTGTGTTAATGCACCTACGGAGATAAAATCGACGCCGCTTTCTGCGTATTCTCTTATGGTATCAGATGTAATGCCGCCAGAGGCTTCTGTTTCGTATTTACCATCGATCAATTTTACAGCTTCCGTAAGATCAGCAGGGGTGAAGTTGTCAAGCATTATTCTGTCAACACTACCTGTTTTAAGCACTCTGTTTAGTTCATCAAAGTTTCTTACTTCAATCTCTATCTTAAGGTCTTTGTTATTCTCTTTTAGATATTTGTTAGTTGCATTAATTGCATTCTCAATACCATTAGCAAAATCAACATGATTATCTTTTATCATAACCATGTCAAATAAACCAAATCTGTGGTTAGTTCCTCCTCCAAGCCTCACTGCCAGTTTCTCAATTACTCTGTTGCATGGTGTTGTTTTTCTGGTGTCCAACACTTTTGTGTTAAGCCCTTCAAGTTTCTTTACCAGATAGTTAGTCGCAGTTGCAATGCCACTCATTCGCTGAATGAAGTTCAATGCTGTACGTTCGGCCATTAGCAATGAACGTGATTTCCCTTCGATCATCATTACAATGTCGCCGGGTACTATTTTGCTTCCGTCTTTTATCAGACAAGTAACTTTGGTAGCAGGATCGACCTCATTGAATACCATTTGAGCTACTTCAACACCGGCAACAATACCTTCGTCTTTTGATAGTAATTCAACATTACCTTCTACATCAGCAGGAATTGTGGATAGCGAAGTGTGGTCGCCATCTCCAATATCTTCTTTTAATGCGCTCTTAATGAGCTCTTTTATTAATATTCGCTCTTTATCGGTCATGCAATTTGTATATTAGCCAGTTTTAAATTTTTTGCAAAAATAGTTAAAAAAGAAGCAAGAAAAAAGGGGTTGGGAGAAAGGGTGACTGTAAGGAGTTCGGGATTTCGTCAAAAGGTGATTATAACCAACTTCTACTTTCTTTAATTCAATTAATTAAACACACTTTTTTGAAGATTCCCCTTTATTTGTGTGGTTATATGTTTGAACCTGTGCCATTGTAATCCTGATGCGCACCAAAAACAATCCTGATGCGCATTAAAAATCATCCTGATGCGCATCAAAAACAATCCTGATGCGCATCAGGAATGATTCTGATGCGCATCAGAATGTTAATTCTACAAGAGAAAAGAAGTGTTTCAACAAGTGAAAACAAGTGTTTTGAGCTGTTATAATTAGAGTGATAAAAATGATAGTGAAATGTAAAATTTGTGGGGTTTGTTTGATTCATTTGAATCATGTTTCTTTTGTCATATAAACAAAAAAAACCATCGCATTTCTGCGATGGTTTCTGTGGGCGATGAGGGATTCGAACCCCCGGCCCCCTCGGTGTAAACGAGGTGCTCTGAACCAGCTGAGCTAATCACCCGATGTGCTTGTCAAAAGCGAGTGCAAATATACATCAATTTTGTTTTTCGCAAAGTTTTTTTGAAAAAAAATTGAAATTATTTGAAATTATCTTTGATTTCTTGTTTCTCATTAATAATAACATCTGTATCACTCACATTATCAACACGTAACATTAGACATTGAACATTAAACCTTGAACCTTAAACTTCTAAGGTGTACTTAATGAAACAGGAATAACCTTCCCATTCATGAATTTGTGTCCGCTTAAAGCAAACTCACAAATGTATTCTGCCATTTGTGAAGGTTTCAATGGAGCTTCGTATCCAGGAAAGGCTTTCATAAGCATCTCAGTATGAACAGCGCCCAATGCCAAAGCATTTACTGATATATTCCTTTCTTTTAATTCCTCTGCCAAACATTCGCTAAGCACAGCAACTGCTCCTTTTGCGGCACTATAGACGGATAGTCCGGGGAATTTAGCTGATCCCTGATATCCTCCCATGCTGCTTATATTTACAATGTGTGCACCACTATTAATAAGAGGCAATAGTTTTTGAGTAAGGAAAAAAGTGCTCTTGAGATTTGTATTTACCATTATATCAAATTCATCAGGTGTGATATCTTCCATTGGTTTGTTAATTAGAGCACCTGCATTGTTAATCAGGATATCAATATCGTCCGACTTTTCTTTAATATTATGTACAAGGTTAGGTAAACTGTGTGTGTTATTGAGATCAAAATTCAGGTAACTGATGTTATCAATACCGATAAACGGATTTTGCTGCGATCTTGCAACAGCAATAATAGCATTCGACTTTTCTTTTGCCATGTTAAGGCATATCTCTTTGCCTATACCCCTGCTGGCTCCTGTAACAACTATATTCATATCTTAATTATAATCATTGCTTAATGCTTCAATCATCTTTTTTCTGTCGGTGGCAGTAATTGTGAGAGAACCGTCTTCATCCACACTTATGGAGATATTATATTTAGGATTGTCATCTGCTCCAATCTCAAAATTGGCGTACAGAGCACCCTTAATAGCTTCAATGCCGTACTTTTCCGACAATTCCATGGCGTCTTTATAATCCTGGCTTATTGGTACACCAGCCTTATGGGCAATTTTGGAAGCCTGTGCCATAGCTGTATTGTAATCCCCTTTATACACCATTACCATGGAGTTATAGCCTTCGGTGTCATTGTATTCGGAAGTCATTTCGCTGAAATCCTGATCAAAGTTCATTCCGGTTGGTTCTGTTAATCCCAGATTAAGTGCCCAGCCGGGCATTTCTTTTACAGGATGAAAATTAGATGATTTAGCTATCTTTCGTCCGAGTGTGTTTTCTAGTGCATTTAATTTCTCCAGCGCTTCTTCGTCAGTGATTTTGCCCATAGCTCTGTCTTCTTCAATCTTGCTAACTTCTTGCTGAAGCTTATCCATAAGATTAAGTGTGCTGTCGAGCTTAGTTATTGTACTGTTAAATGAACTCAGGTTTTCCTGAAAATTAGGTTCATCTTCATTGGGTTGTTCATCACATGAAAGTGTTAACAATGAAGCTGCTACCAGAAAAGAAAGCCATAAAAGGGGCTTGTAATATCTCATGACAATAAAATTTATCCAAAAGTAATAAAATGGGATTAAAGTTCAAGGATTAATATTCAAGGATTAATGCCTGAAGTACTTTCCTTGGTAAGTATTTCTTTTAATCATTTCTTTTTCAATGGCAACCAGTATCTGGTCGTTTCTTATTTTACCCCACCCGGGGCCTGCGAGAAAGCGTGGAGGTACTTCGCCTGCAAATCTTTCGATGATAAATTCAGGGTTTAGTCTTTCTGTGTATTTAATGATAAAGTCAATGTATTCATCAAATGAAAAGAGTTGGTAATCGTCATTGTTCAATGAATAATCTTTTTCCATTGCAGTGCCTGTAACAATTTGTAGCTGATGGAATTTGATGTTAGTCAATGGCAGTGAAGAAATTTCAGTTACACTGTCCATCATCATTTTCCTAGTCTCACCAGGCAGTCCGAAAATAAGATGTCCCCCTGTATGTATTCCTCTTTGCGCTGTTTGTTCAATGGCAGTCTTTGTTTGCTCCCAGTTATGTCCCCGGTTTATTCTTTCCAGCGTTTGATTGTAAATACTTTCAATGCCATATTCCAGAATTATATAATACGACTCAGATAACTCAGCAATATAGTCCAGAATTTCATTGTCCACGCAATCAGGACGAGTGCCAATAACAAGACCGATCACATTTTCCTGATTAAGGGCTGTTTCATAAAGTTCCTTTAATTCTGACAGCGGAGCATAGGTATTAGAATAAGGTTGAAAATACACAAGAAAAGAACCCGAACGGCGGTAACGCACTCTGTGAAACTCAATACCTTCAACAACCTGTTGTTTAATGCTCTTTTTCGGATCGCAGTAAGAGGGGTTGAAAGCATTGTTATTGCAATAGGTACAACCACCCCGGGCAACGGAACCATCGCGGTTAGGGCAAGTAAAGCCAGCATCTACGCTTATCTTTTGAACGCGGTGTCCGAACTTATTTTTAAAATACTCGTTATATGAATTGTATCTTTTCATTTGGCGTCAAAAGTAAAAAAAAGAGGGATGAACATGTGCTCATCCCTCTTTTTTTAATATAAACTATTATTAGGAACTGAAAAGAAGTTATTTAGCTACTCTTTCCAGCCATTTAACCATAAATAAAATAGTCATCATAGATATAGCTGTAGCAATCACAAAAATACCCCATGTCATCCAAATAGGAATAGTTTCATAAAGGACAGCTCCAATAAACAACAGACCGTTGCCTAAGGCAGTAGCGCCTAGCCAGCCACCTTGCATCAATCCCTGATACTGAGGAGGGGCTACTTTTGACACAAAAGAAATACCCATTGGGCTAATAAATAACTCAGCAACGGTTAGAATAAAATAAGTTCCCAACAGTAGGAAAGGAGTAACTCTTTGTGCATCAGTAAGTGGAGTGCCACCTTCGGCAGCACTTATATCTGAGAAAGGAGGAACACCAAAAGATCCAAGCATCATTAAAACAAATGCTGAACAGGCAATTCCCATACCTATTGCTATTTTTCTTGGAGTTGAAGGTTCCATATTTCTGTTACGCAACCATCCAAAAAGGCCTACAACGATAGGAGTGAGGAATACTACAAAGAAAGGGTTCATAGACTGAAAGATTTCAGCACCTTCAAATTTCACACCGAGGATATCGAATGAAAACAAGCTCAGGTCAGTATAATCTCTGGCAAAGAAAGTTAGTGTTAAACCATTCTGATGGAATGAGAACCAAAAGAAAATAACAACGCCGAAAACAGCGAGAAGAGCATACATTCTTTGTGCAACTTCTTTAGCTTCCATTTTAATTTCCTGAGTAATTTCACCTGCTTTATTAGTTGTGACGCCTTTTGGATCAGGGAAATTTTTCTTATTCACGAGATAGATAATAGTAGAGATAGCCATTGCAATGATTGCGATACCGAAGGCGTAGTGGAATCCTGTGTTAAAAACATTCAGGTAATTATTTGAGAACGCAGTCAGATCAGTAACATTAGATCCTATGAGAGCCTGGTTTGCATATGTTTCATAATTTTGAATATTTTCAGGAGTCATTGTTCCGTTGAGGAAAGCATGACATTGTTCAGGTAGGCTTGCGTCGTAATTATACCCATTAGTGCTAAGCCACCAGTTTCTTATACCAATAGCGGTAAAAGGAGCAAAAATAGCGCCAACATTGATAAATGCATAAAATAGAGAGAAACCGGAGTCTCTCATTTTGCCATACTTTTCATTATCGTACATTTGTCCTACAAGCGCCTGTAAGTTACCTTTGAAGAGTCCGTTTCCAAATGCTATTACAAACAGACCGATAATAGAAATAGTCAGAAACAGCGGAACGTTGGAAACCGGAGTAGGCGTTGGGAACGCCATAATAAAATAGCCAACAGCCATTAAAATAAGTCCGGCAAATATAGTCCCTTTGTAATTCTTAATTCTGTCAGCGATAATACCACCAACAAGAGCTAAAATATAAATTGAGAAATAAAATCCGGAGTAGATATAACCGGCATTTGTACCTGTTAAGCCAAATTTCGCTTGTAAAAACAACACCAGAATTGCCATCATGGTGTAGAACCCAAAGCGTTCGCCCATATTTGCTAGGGAGGCCGGAATAAGACCTTTTGGATGTCCTTTAAACATAATTATCGATTTAAGTTAAAAATTTTTGAAGTTGACAAAAATAACTAAATTCCTGAGTGATACAAGGATTCAGTAATTTTAGTTATCAAGTTATTATAAAAAAACCTCCCCCGGCAAGGGAGGAGGCTTTTATTACTGTATTGTTATCTTAGATAACTCCCTGATCTAACATAGAGTTAGCTACTTTTAAGAACCCGGCTACATTGGCACCTTTAACATAGTCAACAGTACCATCTTCACGTTTGCCGTGAGTAACACAAGCGTCGTGAATTTCACACATTATATGATGTAGTTTATTATCAACTTCTTCACGTGTCCATGACAGTTTCATTGCGTTCTGTGTCATTTCCAGACCAGATGTAGCAACACCACCAGCATTAACAGCTTTACCAGGAGCAAACAGAATGCGGCTTTCCTGGAATATATGAATTGCTTCAGGAGTAGAAGGCATGTTAGCACCTTCTGCAACGCAAATCACACCATTTTCAACAAGTTTCTTTGCGTCTTCTTCATGGAGCTCATTCTGAGTAGCACAAGGAAGGGCAACATCAACTTTAATTTCCCAAGGGCGTTTGCCAGGGTAGAATGTTGCTGATGGGAATTCTTCTGCGTAAGGAGCAACAATATCCTGATTGGATGCTCTTAGTTCAAGCATGTAGTCAATCTTGTCGCCTGTAATACCTTCAGGGTCATGAATAAATCCGTCAGGACCAGAAAGAGTTACTACTTTGCCACCCAATTCTTCTACTTTGGAAGCAGCTCCCCAGGCAACATTACCAAAACCGGAAACAGCAACTGTTTTGCCTTCAAATGTTTCACCTTTTGAAGCAAGCATTTCTTTTGCAAAATATACTGTACCAAATCCAGTAGCTTCAGGACGTACAAGGCTGCCGCCCCAGTTAATACCTTTTCCGGTAAGAACACCTGTATTTTCGCGGGCAAGTTTCTTGTACATACCAAAGAGGTATCCAATTTCTTTGCCACCAACTCCGATGTCACCTGCTGGTACATCAGTTTCAGGACCGATAAGTTTCCATAACTCAAGCATGAAGCCCTGGCAGAAACGCATAATCTCTGCGTTTGATTTACCTTTTGGGTTGAAATCAGAACCACCTTTACCACCACCCATAGGTAGTGTGGTAAGTGAATTTTTGAAGATCTGTTCGAAACCAAGGAACTTAAGGATACTTAGGTTTACACTTGGGTGGAAACGTAAGCCGCCTTTGTATGGCCCAATAGCGTTGTTGAACTGTACTCTGTAACCAAGGTTTACATGTACTTTGCCATTATCGTCAACCCACTGTACTTTGAAAGTAAGTACACGGTCAGGTTCAATTATGCGTTCAATAATTCCTGCTGACTCAAATTCCGGGTTTTCGTTAACAACGTCTTCTATTGATTCAAGCACTTCACGAACAGCCTGAAGATATTCTAATTCGCCAGGATGTTTCTTTTCCAGATCATTCATTATTTTGTTCAGATCCATAGCTATATTTTTTATTTAATTGTTATTTTATTAACAAGGCAAAATTAGTTATTAAACCTTTCCGCAAACGTTTTTTATAAAAATTTTTATATTTTTTATTCGGTCTAAATAATTGTCTTTAAGTCCTGTAAATAAGGCTGCTATCTATGATGCTTGTGGCTGATTTTGCGTGTTTTCTAAAAAGAGAGCACAAACATGGTTTTTTAGCTATTCCAAAAGGCGTTAAAAAGTATGCGAATGGCAATGTTATTGTCATAATTTTTAAAGGCAGGAATCTTTACTTTTTCGTTATTAAGTGTTCCCGATAGGGTAAAAATCCGGTATTGTCCTTTTCCCTGATTGGGTTTTACTATAGTCATCTTGAAATTTACCATCTCTGATAGATTTATATCCTTATTGATAAGCTCGAGTTCTACATCATATTCCTGATTGGTTTGTTTCTGATTAATAATTTTATCAATAGGAAAGATGCCGGTAAATTTATATTCTGATGGCTGATTGTCTGTGTTTTCAATAAAGGCTATGTCTTGTTGTTCATTAGTGAAATCAGTATTGTATATCTTAACGCTGAAATTTCCGGTTTTGTAGTTAAGATTAACAATAATGTTCTTGTTCTTCCAATTAAATGCTGAATCATTCTTTTGAGCTGCTACTACTAATTCAGCAGTGTATGTCTGGTATTTGGTGTCCTGGGCAGTTACCATTATACTTAAAATAACAGCCATTACTAAAAGTGCATGTTTCATAGTCAGAGTTTTTTTTGTAAAGATAGAAAAATTACAATGAGTATAAAGATTAGTATTAACAAATAATTAGGTGTGTCAGGGAATATGTAATATTTATCAATAAGTTATTTTATAACCAATCGTTACTTGAATTTATCGTTATAAACACTATTTTTGCCTTATGGCGATTGATCAGCGAGAACGGACAATAATCAAAGCATCATGGATTGCTGTTGCAGGCAATGCTGGGCTTTCTGTGTTGAAAATTGTTGTTGGTGTTTTTTCGGGAAGCTTTGCTGTTATTGCTGATGGTATAGACTCAGGAAGCGATGTGCTTACTTCCCTTATTACCTTGTTCACTGCTCATGTTATTAGCCGTCCGCCCGACGCCAAATACCCATATGGTTATGTTAAAGCTGATACCATTGCTACTAAAGTACTTGCATTTATAATTTTCTTTGCAGGAGCTCAGCTAGCCATATCTACATTCAACAAGCTCATTTCAGGTGCAACATCTACAATGCCTGATATGGTGGCTATTTATGTTGTTATTGTTTCTGTAATAGGAAAGTTCTTGCTGGCCTGGTATCTTCGCAAGAAAGGAAAAAAGATTAACAGTAGCATGCTTGTTGCCAACGCTCGAAATATGCAGAATGATGTAGTAATTTCACTTTCTGTACTGGTTGGGTTAATAGCAATTCATATCTTCAACCTTCCAGTGATAGATATTATCACGGCATTTTGCGTAAGTCTGTACATAATGTTCATTGCATTTAAGATTTTTATGGAAAGCAATCGCGAGCTTATGGATGGTATTGAGGATACTCATATATATAATAAGATAATCGCTGCCGCGAGAAGTGTTGACGGAGTATCAAATCCGCATCGCATTCGTGTTCGTAAGATGTCCAACTACCTTTTAATAAGTATGGATATTGAAATTGATGGTAAGTTATCTTTAAAAGAAGCACATAAAATATCACATATGGTAGAGAACCAGATTAAGAGTGATATAGATAATGTATATGATGTTCTTGTTCATCCGGAACCTGCCGGTGATGCACATCCCGACGAAGTTTACGGCGTATCTGAAGGGTCAGAGTTGTAGACAAGGGACAAAAGACGAGGGGCAAGAGACGAGGTGACTGAGTTACTGAGTTGCAGAGTTACAGAGAGATAGTGTTGCATTTTCGAAATATCGATTACTAACATCACTTCCTTAATATTTTCTTAAGATTATTCACTGATATAACGTCTCCTTTTTTATATTTGCTGCGAATTTCTGCTAATATATAGACCATGGTATATTTTTTTCAGTTTAACCCCGTCAGATACTTTATTGTTGAATCTCAGAAAGAACTCGTAAGTGCCGATTTTGAAAAGCTTAGCTGGCTTTTTGGTGGTGCTGTGAGAGTGCCTTCCTCAAATATTGATGGCATATTTACCGGCCCTCGCAAGGAAATGATTACTCCATGGAGTACCAATGCTGTTGAGATTACTCAGAATATGGGTATCTCTGGTATTGTTCGCATTGAGGAACTGTTTATGTCTGATAAGGATGCTGATTATGATCCTATGCTTCAGCAGTTATATGATGGCTTAACACAGGATATATTTAATATCCCTAATGATCCTGAGCCTATTAACTATATTGAAGATATTGATACTTACAATGAAAATGAAGGTCTGGCTTTAAGTAAGGATGAGGTTCAATACCTCAAAGATGTAAGCAAAACTATTGGCAGGAAGTTAAGCGACTCGGAAATTTATGGCTTTGCTCAGATTAACTCTGAACATTGTCGTCATAAAATTTTCAATGGTACTTTTATTATTGATGGCAAAGAAATGAAGGATAGTCTTTTTGCTCTTATTAAAAAGACATCAGAGGTGACTTCTGAGAACCTTGTATCTGCATATAAAGATAATGTTGCCTTTATTGTTGGTCCGAATGCTGAGCAATTTGCTCCCGCTACTCAGGATAAGCCTGACTTTTTCCAGATTACAGATATTGACACTGTTCTTTCGCTGAAAGCGGAAACACATAACTTTCCTACTACTGTTGAGCCTTTCAATGGCGCTGCTACCGGTTCTGGTGGCGAAATCCGCGACAGGCTTGCTGGTGGCAAGGGGAGCCTTCCTATGGCTGGTACTGCTGTTTATATGACTTCCTATCCCAGAAATGGTGAACATAAACGCCAGTGGGAAGAAAATATAAAGGCCCGCCCATGGCTCTATCAAACACCGGAAGAGATTCTGGTGAAGGCTTCCAATGGGGCTTCCGACTTCGGTAATAAGTACGGACAGCCTCTTATTAATGGTAGCTTGCTAACTTTCGAGCATCAGGAGAATGCTAAGAAATTTGGTTTCGATAAGGTGATTATGCTTGCCGGTGGTGTTGGTTTTGCCAAAGCATCGGATGCTCAGAAAGATATTCCTGAAGAAGGGGATGTTATTGTTGTGCTTGGCGGTGATAACTATCGTATAGGTATGGGCGGTGGCGCTGTTTCATCGGTGGCAACCGGTGAGTTTGGTAATGAAATTGAACTTAATGCTGTGCAAAGGGCTAACCCGGAAATGCAGAAGCGTGTTGCCAACGCAATAAGGGCTATGGCTGAAAGTGCTGATAATCCTATTGTGTCTATCCATGATCATGGTGCAGGAGGCCATCTTAATAGCCTTTCTGAACTGGTTGAGGATACTGGTGCAGTGATTAATATAAAGAATCTGCCTGTGGGCGATCCTACTCTTAGTTATAAGGAGATTCTTGGTAATGAGTCGCAGGAGAGAATGGGGCTTGTTATTAAGGCTGCTGATTATGAAACATTGAAAGAGGTGTCGCTTCGTGAAAGGGCTCCTGTTTATAAGGTTGGCGAGATTGGTAATGATATGAACTTTGTTATTAATGATGATGAAGGGAAATGTCCTGTTGACCTTAAATTGGAATATCTTTTTGGGAAGCCTCCAAAGACTGTTTTGACGGATA
Organism: Bacteroidales bacterium; assembly: GCA_963676635.1. Classification (GTDB taxonomy): domain Bacteria; phylum Bacteroidota; class Bacteroidia; order Bacteroidales; family F082. The sequence goes on along the minus strand of OY781105.1, from coordinate 1,007,866 downwards.
CTACTCAAAAGGCTGACTTTACTGATGCTGTTTATTCTCAAGCGGAGATTAATGAGTATCTTGGTAATGTGTTGCGCCTGGAAGGTGTGGCATCCAAAGACTGGCTTACTAACAAGGTAGACCGCTCGGTGACTGGAAAAGTAGCTATGCAGCAATGTGCAGGGCCTCTTCAAATGCCTCTTAATAATTTGGGTATTGTTGCTCTCGACTATCAGGGTAGGAAAGGTATTGCAACTGCAATCGGTCATTCGCCTGTGAGCGGACTTATTGACCCTGCTGCCGGATCAAGATTGTCTATTGCTGAGTCTCTTACTAATCTGGTTTGGGCTCCTCTTCATAATAACCTGTCTGGCGTTAGTTTGAGTGCTAACTGGATGTGGCCTGCTAAGAATGATGGTGAAAACTCAAGGCTTTACAATGCTGTGGAGGCTGCCAGTGAGTTTGCTATCGGATTGGGAATTAATATCCCGACAGGTAAAGACTCATTGTCGATGACACAGAAATACCCTGATGGTAATGTGGTTTACTCGCCTGGTACTGTGATTATCTCTGCGGTGGGTGAAGTAACTGATATCCGTAAGGCTGTTACTCCTGTGGTTAAGACTATAGCAGGTACAAAGCTGATTTATATCGATTTCTCTGGTTCTTCATTTGAACTGGGTGGTAGCAGCTTTGGACAGACTCTTAACAGGGTTGGACAAAAGTCGCCTGATGTTGCTGATACTGACTATTTTAAATCTGCTTTTAATGCTGTGCAGAAGCTTATCGAAGAGGATGTTGTTCTCGCAGGTCATGATATCTCAGCTGGTGGTATGATTACTACTCTTTTGGAGATGAATTTCTCTAACTATGAGATGGGAATGAACATTGATCTTGATGCTGTTAAGGAAGATGATATTATTAAGATACTGTTTAGCGAAAAGCCGGGTGTAATAATTCAGGTTGAAGATATTAATGCTGCTGAATCTATTCTTAGTAAATATAATATTGATTTTATCCCTGTTGGAGAAGTTGTTGCAGAAAGGAATCTGAATATTTCTCACAAGGGGTCACGCTTCTCATTTGATATTGCAGACTTCAGGAGTATATGGTATGAGTCGTCATATAATATGGAGTGTAAACAAACCGGACAGTTTTTTGCTGATAACCGCGCTATTAATCTGTTTCGTCAGGATTTGTACTATGACTTCAATAATAACTTTACAGGCAGGGCTTCTGATTATGGTATTGACATGAGTCGGAGAAAGCCTACCGGAGTTAAAGCAGCGATAATACGTGAAAAAGGTGTTAACGGCGATCGTGAGATGGCGTATGCTATGCACCTTGCCGGAATGGATGTTAAGGATGTTCATATGACAGACCTTATTTCTGGTCGTGAAGACCTGAGTGATGTGAACATGATTACTTTCGTTGGAGGTTTTTCAAACTCTGACGTTCTGGGTTCTGCTGTTGGATGGGCTGGTGCTTTTCTGTATAATGAGAAAGCCAAGAAGGCACTTGATGATTTTTATGCTCGTGAAGATACTCTTAGTCTGGGTGTTTGTAACGGCTGTCAGCTGATGCTTGAACTGGGACTTATTTACCCTGAGCATCCTGAGAAACCAAGGATGCTACATAATGATTCTCATAAGTTTGAGGCTGGTTTCGTAAATGTTACTATAAAAGAGAATAAATCTGTTATGCTGGGCTCTCTCTCAGGTAGCAGATTGGGTGTTTGGGTTGCTCATGGTGAAGGTAAGTTTAGCTTTCCTTACTTCCGTGATCAGTATTGCCTGGCTGCTAAATATAGCTACGAGCTTTACCCCGCTAATCCTAATAACTCCGATTGGCAAACAGCTGCTATCTATTCTAATAATGGTCGTCATCTGGCTATGATGCCTCACCTTGAAAGGGCATTCCTCCCCTGGCAATGGCCTTACTATCCTGAAGACAGGAAGTCTGATGAGGTTACACCATGGATCGAAGCTTTCGTTAACGCACGGAAGTGGATTGAGGAGAAGAAGGGATTTTAGTGAATGGTGAATGGTGAATGGTGTCCGCCTACTGGCGAATAGTAGGCTGTCAATCTATTTTCAGGACGATACAGTCCCTTGTCCTTTGTCCTTTTTTTACTTCTTTACAAATGTCAGGTAATCTGTTCCTCCGTTGCCCCCGCTTATGTCCATTAGCTCAATCATTGACGTTGTGTTGGTGATAATATCCCAGTCGTCGTTGAGGTCTTCGAAATTATTAGTGAGATTGAAATAGATGTTGAAATCCATATCATCTGTTGAGTCATCCTGACTGCTGCTTGTTGTAATACTCCATGTGCCTGTGTATGTATTGGTGCCATTGGTGGCTGTCAATACTCCTGATTCAGCGAATGTAAATGTATAACCGTTGAAATGATATGTCTCATCATTTCCTGAATCAATAAAGCTTGATATGTACCAGCTGCTGCCTTCTAAATTGGAGTTTATCTGTTCCTGGGGTATTGCGGTCTCTTCTTTGTTACATGATGTTGTTAATGCAATGCCAAATATGGTTATTGCTGCGAGTGTGATGATTTGTCTTAGTTTCATAAGTCGTATTTTTTGAGACTAAAATATGATATTATTTAATGACTCTTTTAATAGGTATGTAATTTAGCACATATTTAACAAGCATGTTAACAAGTTGTTAATAGGAAAAGCTCTGGTGTTAAACATTGTAAACCTAATACTCTTAGCTCCTGACAGTTTTTGTGTATTATTAACTCATTAGATGGTAATATCCTTCATTTCTGTTATCCATGTTTTAATAAGCTATGTTGATTTGATATCATTTGTGATAATGTATTTTTAACCATGATTAGAAATAAATCTATCCATGATTAGAATAAATTCTATCCATGATTAGAATCAATTCTAACCATGATTAGAAATTAATTTAGTCAAGACCAGATTTATATTTTCATTTGAGGCAGGTTCTGATCATTGAGCATATATTTATTCATACGTGCTGATAAAATTTAATTACGATTACAAGAAATAAAACTGTTTAGATGAAACAGGTAATTTTACTATTTTTGTCATAACAAATTGAGCATTATGAAGTATTATACATTATCCTTAAGCAGGATTACCCTTATTTTCTCATTAGTATTGTTTATAAATATCACATCAACGGCCCAGCAGAGGCCATTAACTCATGATGATTATGATAGCTGGAAGTCTGTAACCAGGTCACACATAGCCCATAATGGTAATTGGATCAGCTATGAGGTTAATCCGCAGGAAGGTGATGGTAATCTCATACTTTTTAGTCTTGAAACAGAAGCAAAAACAAGGTTTCAACGTGGGTGTTCCGCAGAATTCTCCCCAAATTCGGAGTACTTTGTATTTAAAATTGAGCCACAGTTCGACACTGTACATCACCTCAAGCTAAAGAAAACCAAGAAAGACAAGATGCCGAAGGATAGTTTGGGTGTGTATATATTTAAGGATAAGAATCTGAGAAAATACAAGGATATCATAAGCTATCAAATACCAGAAAAGGAATCAGACTGGTTTGCATTTATGATTAAAAATCCCGAAAAGGAAAAAGTAAAGGCAGATACTGTTGCAGCAGACACCACCGCGACTGTTGAAAAAGCAGATAAAAAGAAGAAAAAAGATAAACATAAAACAAACACACTTGTTGCAATGAACCCGTTAACCGGCGATTCTGTTGCTTTTGCAGATGTTTCGAAATACATAATATCCGACAATGGCAGTACTGTTGCTTTCTTGCAAAAGGTAGGTGATAGTATTGATTCGGTGATGGTTAATTATTATTCCACAATAAATAAGGAGCTTAAAACTGTGTTCTCAGATGCAGGTTACAGCGAAAACATCGCAATGGATAAAAAAGGAGAGCAACTGGTATTTACTTATTCATCAGATACCATTAAAGAGAAAGCTTATGGTTTGTATTACATGAAGTTAAAGAGTGATAATCCTTTGCTTGTGAGTGGTGATAACTTTTCCAGACTTGATGAAGGATGGTCTGTATCTCCAAATGGAGACTTTTATTTTAATGATGCAGGCAGTGAGCTTTATTTCGGCACAGCTCCAATCCCTGAACCTGTGCCAAAAGATACTCTTACCGATGACGAGAAAGTAAGTGTGGATATATGGAACTGGCAGGATTTACAACTTCAGCCGCAGCAGTTAAAGCAACTGGACAAAGAGAAGAAGCGCTCTTTTGTTGCTGTTTACTTTCCCGGAAAGGATAAAATTGTACAGCTTGCATCGCCTGATATGAAATCGGTGAGAGTGAGTAAAAAAGCTATTGGAGACTACTCCCTGGGCTTTAACCATACTCCTTATCAGAGGATGACATCCTGGGAAGCTAGTCGTTATAATGATGTATATCTGGTGAATCGCACAACAGGTGAAACAAACCTGATTCTTGAAAAAGTAGCCTCAAGCGTGTATCTATCGCCAAAACAGGATTATGTAGTGTGGTATGATATAGCTGACAGTTCGTGGAATTCATACAGTATCAGTACATCAGCTAATGTTAACTTAAGCAGTGAGTGCGGTGTGGATTTCTATAATGAGCTTAATGACGTACCCAATGAAGCTTATCCATATGGCTCTGCCGGCTGGACAAAGAAAGGCGATATTGTTCTTTATGACCGTTTTGATATGTGGCAGTTTGATCCATCGGGCAAGAAAGAACCTGTGAATATCACTCACGGTGAAGGCAGAAAAAACAATATGCGTTTCCGTTATGTTAAACTTGACAGAGACCTGATATATCTGCCTGCCAATATGATGCTAAGCGCTTTTAGCTTTAAAAGCAAGTATGATGGTTATTATTCCATGAAAATGGGAGAGAATCCGGAAAAGCTCGTATTTGAAAGTTTTGACTTTACCACGCCTGTAAAAGCAAAGAATGCTGATCAGCTGATATGGAGAAAGCAATCATTTACATTATTCCCGGATCTATATACCAGTAATACAACGTTTAAAGATATTGTAAAGGTTAGCGACGAAGGAAAGCAGATGGATGAGTATATGTGGGGTGATGTGCAGCTGGTTGACTGGGTAGCATTTAACGGCGATAGTCTGCAAGGCTTGCTCTATACACCGGCTAATTTCGATAAGAACAAGAAATATCCCATGCTTGTATATTTTTACGAGCGTTACAGCGACCATATAAATACTTTCTACACACCAAAGCCCATCAGGTCGGTGATAAATTTCAGTTACTATACCAGCAATGGTTATGTGATTTTTATTCCTGATATTATATATAAGACAGGATATCCCGGTGCCAGTGCCTTTAATTGTATTGTAAGCGGCACGCAGGCAATGTGCGACAGGTATGACTTTATTGACCGTAACAGAATGGGTATACAGGGACAAAGCTGGGGTGGTTATCAGGTGGCTTATCTGGTAACACAAACAGATATGTACCGTGCTGCTATGGCCGGTGCTCCTGTTAGCAATATGACCAGCGCATATGGTGGTATTCGATGGGGTAGCGGTATGAGCAGAGCCTTTCAGTACGAGCAAACACAGAGTCGTATTGGCGGTAATTTATGGGATAAGTTTATGCTTTATGTGGAGAATTCCCCTGTGTTTGAAGCCGACAGAATAGAGACTCCATTATTAATAATGCATAATGATAATGATGGAGCTGTTCCATGGTATCAGGGAATAGAACTTTTTAATGCTATGCGCCGACTTAACAAACCTGCATGGATGCTAGTGTATAATGGCGCTCCTCATAATCTTAAAAGAAGAGCTGATTGTAAAGATCTGACAGTGCGAATGCAACAGTTTTTCGATTACTATCTGAAAGATGCTCCTGAGCCGGTATGGATGAAATATGGTGTGCCTGCAATTGAAAAAGGCAGATCCTTTGGTTTTGAATTAACAGAATAACAAATGAGTGATAAGAAATTTGATAGAAGTTATATAAAAATGGCTCGTCTGTGGGCTGAAAACTCTTATTGTGAACGCCGTAAGGTAGGTGCCATTCTGGTAAAAGACAGAATGATTATCTCTGATGGTTACAATGGCACCCCTTCGGGCTTTGAGAATGTATGCGAGGATGAAGACGGTAATACCAAATCGTATGTGCTACATGCAGAAGCCAATGCCATTACAAAGGTTGCTAAATCCAATAATAGCAGCGAAGGTGCTACATTGTATATAACCGACTCCCCATGCATTGAATGTGCTAAGCTTATTATCCAGTCGGGGATAAAAAGAGTTGTTTATTCCCGTGAATACCGCATAACCGATGGCGTCGAGCTCCTGAAAAGAGCAGGGGTAGAGATGGATTATATCCCTTGGGAGTAGCGAGGGGATGGGAATGCTAACATTGCCCTACCCACCTTTTAAGCTCCAAAGGCTCATTCGGCGGGAGAAGACAGACTATGCTTACTACCTTGCCACTTTGTCATCTTGTCACTTTTCTGACTACTCTAAAAATTAAGTTGCACTAAAAACTGCAATCTGTGAGCATCACCTTTCTGTTGATCCTGTGAATGAAGTTCACCAACAACATATTCAGCACCTATGGAAACATGTTCCCATGGAACGTAAAACAAGTTTACAAGTCCATAATAGCTATATCTGAAATCAGTGGCAGATAGCAAGTCTGTCTCTTCCAGCCACAGATAACTCGTTATTATATTTGAGCTAAGCTGTTCATTCCAGTTCTGAGTATATGCAAGGAACCCACCAACACTGTACAGCATATCAAGTTTGTCTTCCGGATAATCAGGAACAGCATTATAACCACTACCCGACAAGTCGTTAATATAGTTAGCGACACCTAAACCTCCAAAAGCAAACAAACTAAAGTGATTTTTGTTTCTTGTATTAGCTACAACAGAAAGAGCAGCACCATATCCCAGATCATCGCGTTCATTTTGTTCCATATTAAAGTACCTTAATACATTAATCATACCTGAAAGAGTAACAAATCCCCATTTGCCACCCTTACTAATATTAGCAACCAGATTAGGAGTAGAGTTAAAGGGCTGGCTGATAATCAAGCCCATGGTGTCAGTAAAGTTTGTATAGTCAGTACCTCTCATTTCAATTGCAAAAGAGTACTTCCAACTATCATTGTTTTTGAAGTTATTCTGATACAGAATCATAGGGTTACGTAAAGTTGTTGAACTGTTTGGTCCTTCAAAGTCGACTGTAACCGGGCACACATTCGGATCTCCAAAAGTTGTAGAATGCTGACCAAAGGTCCAGTGTCCGAAACTCAGATACGCTTGGCGTAGCCGGAAATAGCTCTGTGTGCCTGTGTTGCCTGTGTAGAAGTCTCCTGTAACAAAAGCGCTTATGGGACCTTTAGGAGTGACATAAGTCATGCTGGCTCCAAACCTTGTTTGTCGTGCTGTCATATGAAATCTTTGCCTTTCCTCGTATGGAGTTGGGTTTAAGGGTATCTCAGAGGTTGTGAAATCATCATAGTCATTAAGACCATTAAAATCCCATATTGCGTTTAAGTTAACAAAACCCACAGGCTTTATAAAAAACTTCTTATCATTTCCTGTCTCTTGTATTGTATCATTCTGACCAAATGCAAAAGTAAAAGAGAAAAGGATAATAACAATTGTGGTAAATTTCTTCATGCCAATTAATTTAAATGAATAAAACTTGAGTCATATATCTGTAACATCCCAAAATTAAAGATTTTTTAGTTACGATAACTTTAATTCCGTATCAATTCTAAATTAACGATTAAATTGTTTGGATAAATAAGAGATTTTTCCTTACTTTTGGCTAATAAGTAATGATACCTGTTAGAGAATTACCTTTTTGAATATCATACTTTGATTATTAGTGAATGTTCATATAATTCTAATATAAATTTACAACTATGGGAAAAGCTAAAAAACTTGGTCTAATCGGTGCAATATTCCTTATTGTTTCGAGTTTGGCTGGTAGCGGTGTTATCGCACTTCCACAACAATTGGCCGCAACAGGGTCAATTACCTTAATTTCATTTATTCTGGTTTCTTTCGGAGCATTGTTTCTTACTCTGGTGTATGTGCGGGCAGGAAATATGTTTGATGATCCCAGTCCTACAGCCCTCGCCACTTATGTTAACCCTGTTTTGGGTGCAAAAAGTGGTTTCTTTTATGTTTACGGGAATCTTATCAGCAATGTCTCTATCTTAATTGCTGGTCTTGGATACCTTGAAATGTTTGTCCCCGGATTGCAAAACTCATTCTTCCTTGGAATAACAGTGATAATTCTTATATGGTTGTTTGTGTTTATGTCACTTAGAGGAGTAGGGATAATCACCAAGATTGTCTCAATTACGGTAACTTTATTACTGCTATCAGTAATCACAACAGCAATAGTAGGGTGGGTAGACTTCGATATTGCCCTGTTTCAACAAAACTGGAATGTGTCGGGTAAACCAAATGGTATGGCCATAATGGGAGGATTTGCTGTACTGATATTCTCATATGTAGGAGTAGAAAGTGTAGCCACAAATAATGAGCTCATAGAAAATCCGAAAAAAGTAGTGCCAAAAGCTACTATTATAGGGTTTGTAGTCGTTGCTATAATTTACATTGCTTCCACCACAGTTGTTGAAGGTATGTTTACAGCCAAAGAGTTACAGGAGGCACCTGCATCCTTCGCTTTGTCAATAAAAAAGATTACAGGCTCAGAGTATATTGCTGAAGCAGTGGCTCTGCTTATGGCCATTGCATGTATTGCCAGCTTCCTGGTATGGAACCTGAGTTCTGCAAGTGCTGCTAAAACCAGCGCCGATAATGGCTTCCTTCCAAAAGCATATTCATATACTAACAAATATGGTATAAATAGCAAGGGGCTTATTATCAATGGAGTTATTATGACAATCCTTGAAGTCATACTTATGATGCTTGGTAGCAATGTTGCTGCAGCATTTAATATAACCGTTACATTGTCGGTATTATTACTACTTTTTCCTTATTTCTATTCAGGAATAGCTATTATAAAAAAAGATTATGAAACAGGAAAAAGATCAATCACTAATATAATAATAGTTGTAATCTCTTCAATATTTATATTGTCAGCCTTTGTTTCGGCAACACTTGAAGAATTATGGCTTGTTATTGCCCTTGTGCTGATAATCCTGTCAGTATACTCAGTAAGATTTATAAAGAAACAAAAACCTTAAAACATATAAACAATGAAAGCTACTAAACATGAATGGCCTGTGCTAATAGTATCAGGTGAGTTTAATGAACCAACAGATGAAGGATATCGGTTAAATCAACTTGTTGAAGAGTTGCAGGATGTGCAGGGATGTAACGTTATTCCCTCTTTTTCATACGAAGATGCACAGGAGATATTCATTTCGCGATCAGATATTGGAGCTGTGGTGATAGACTGGGATCTTCCGGAAGAGGATTTTATGGAACTTATGTCTCCAATTGATCTGATTAACATTATAAGATACAGAAACAAAAATATCCCTGTATTACTGCTTACCGACAGGCTGAACACAGAAGATATTCCGATAGAGGCGCTAAAATCTATTAATGGTTATCTGTGGAAAACAGCAGATACTATTGAGTTTCTTGCAGGCAGGATTGAAATGCATCTTGTGGAATATGTTGAAACTGTTTATCCAGCCTTTTTTAAAATGCTTGTTAAATATACAGAAGAATACAAATATGCATGGCATACTCCTGGTCATATGGGTGGTGAAGGATTCTTACGCAGCCCTGCTGGCGTTGCTCTTTATAAGTTTTATGGTGAGAATACATTGCGTTCCGACCTGAGTATCTCAGTACCTGAACTGGGTTCTCTGTTAGATCATGAAGGCGTTGTAGGTGATGCTGAAAAGAACTCAGCACGTGCTTTTGGCGCCGACTATACCTATTATATACTTAATGGTACATCAAATGTAAACCAGGTAATATGGCGCTCACAGGTGTTACGTGATGATATTGCTTTCGTTGATCGTAACTGCCATAAGTCTCTTAATTATGCTATGGTTATTACCGATGCTTTTCCTATTTATATGATACCTCGCAGGAACAAAAGAGGAATTATAGGTCCTGTTCATCTTTCTGAGTTTTCACCGGAAACGATAGCCAGAAAGATAAAGGAAAACAAGCTTATTCCTGAAAAGCTGAAAGGCAATACACCAAAGATGTCAACACTCACAAACTCAACATACGATGGTGTTTGTTACAGTGTTGTAAATATTAAAAAGCAGCTTGAGCAGAGTGTTGAAAATTTGCACTTTGATGAAGCATGGTATGCATACGCAAGATTCCATCCAATGTATAAAGGTCACTTTGGTATGGCTGATGATGATCTACATGAAAATCATCCACCAATTTTTACATCCCATTCAACACATAAATTACTGACAGCCTTTTCACAGGCTTCGATGCTTCATATCCGTAATGGTGGCACACGTAAGATTATTCCAGATGAGTTTAATGAATCATATATGATGCATGGTTCTACATCTCCTCAATACAGTATGATGGCGTCGCTGGATGTAGCAACTAAGATGATGCAGGATAATGGAGAGGTGATTCTCAATGATACTATCGTGGAAGCAATACAACTTCGCAAAAAAATGGTGTTGATAAAGAAGGAACTGGAAGAAAACGGCGATTGGTTCTTTGGCATGTGGCAGCCACACAAAGTTATTATTGAAGGCAAGAAGATGAACTTTGAAGACGTCGATGATGAAGTTCTTGCAGAAACACAAAGTGTGTGGGTGATGTCGAAAGATAATACATGGCATGGCTTTGAAGGTATGGAAGATGACTATGCAATGCTCGATCCTATAAAGCTTACTTTTACCACTCCAGGTATTGATGATGATGGTGTTATGGCTGATGAAGGAATGCCTGCATCAGTACTAACTAACTATCTTATAAATAAAGGAATTGTATGTGAAAAAACAGACTATTATTCCTTCCTTATGTTAAATTCCATGGGAACTACCAGAGGTAAACAAGGTACATTGCTTGCAGAGTTGTTCAAATTCAAAGAAATGTATGATGATAATATTCCTTTGTGCAATGTGTTTCCTGATTTGGTGAAGGCTCACCCGGAAAAATATGAAGGCGTTGGTTTGAAAGATCATTGTAACAGCATTCATAAGTATTATAAGGATCATGGTATTATGGATATGATGCAGGAAGCATTCCAGGTAATTCCTGATCAGGTGATGAAGCCTGCAGAAGCATACCATGCTGTTGTTGGCAGAAAAGTGGAATATGTTGAGCTGGATGATATGATGGGACGTACTCCTGCTGTTATGGTAGTACCTTATCCTCCTGGAATACCTATTATCATGGGTGGTGAGATTCTCAACGAAAAGGCAAAGCCGATATTCGATTATCTGAAAAAACGTCAGGACTTTGAGAATGAATTCCCCGGATATGAAAGTGATATCCATGGTGTTGAACGTACTGAACGCAATGGCAAGAAGTACTTCAGGACTATGTGTGTTAAGGTTTAAAGTTTAAAGTTTAGAGTTCCCGGAATTATTTAGTTCCGGGGGCTTATTGTTTTACTTATATTATTAAGGTGGTTGAAAATACTAAGAAAGTAGGATTTCTTGGGCTTGCCGGTATGGTTGTAGGCTCAATGATAGGTGGAGGTGTATTTAATCTGCCCAGCAATATGGCTGATGGCGCTGCCCTTGGTGCTGTGGTTCTGGCATGGGTTATAACAGCCATTGGAATGTACTTCCTGGCACAGACCTTTAAAGTTCTTAGTGATAGCAGGCCCGATCTTAGCTCAGGTATATATAGCTATGCAGCAGAAGGCTTTGGTAAGTATGTGGGCTTTAACTCTGCATGGGGTTATTGGCTTAGCACTGCCATTGGTAATGTGTCGTTCGCGGTGCTGCTGATGCAGGCTTTGGGATTCTTCTTTCCTGTTTTTCTGGCGGGTAATAACTGGCAATCTGTTGTTGGAGGCTCTTTGCTTATATGGAGCATGAATATTATTGTAAGCAGGGGTGTTAGCGGTGCCGCTATTTTAAATGTGATTTCAACAATTGGAAAGCTGGTACCGTTGTTCATCTTCTTAATAGTATTATTATATGCTTCCAACTGGGATAAGCTATCGTTCGATATCTGGGGTGCTCAGAGTCCTGAACTGGGATCTGTAGCAAAGCAGGTAAAAAGCACAATGCTGGTTACATTGTGGGCCTTTGTGGGAATTGAAGGTGCTGTGGTTATCTCCGGAAGGGCAAAAAACAAAAGCGATGTGGGTAAGGCTACTTTTGTGGGGTTTATTAGTGCTATACTGATATATGCCGCCATAAGTATCTTTTCATTTGGAATTATGAACCAGGCTGATCTGGCTAAACTTCCCAATCCATCAACGGCTTATGTAATGAAAGCTATTGTTGGCGACTGGGGTGCTGTTTTGTTGAACCTTGGTGTTATTATATCAATTCTTGGGGCATGGCTTGCCTGGACAATAATGACAAGCGAAGTGCCTTCAACGACGGCACATCAGGGCGTGTTACCTGCTGCTTTGGGTAAACTTAATAAGAAGGAATCTCCTGTTGTTGCTCTTACCGTTTCCAGTATTATCATGCAGGTGACTTTAATATTGTCGGTGTTTTCTAAGAATGCCTTTTTATCTATTATTAGTATCTCAGGATCAATGATTCTTATTCCATATTTCCTTAGTGCCTTGTTCTTGTTTAAGCTGTCGAGGAAGAAGGGAGGCGAAGATAATGCAAAGCTGAGAAAGGGTGCAGTTGCAATAGGTGCTGCTGCTACTATTTATGGTATATGGATGATTTATGCAGCCGGACTTAAATACATTCTTATGTCTACTATTCTTTATGCTTTGGGTATTCTGGTATATCGTAAAGCCTGGAAAGACAGAAAAACAACCGAGCCATTGTTTAATTCCTATGAACGTGTTATTGTTGTAATACTGGTTATGCTTGCTGTTGCTTCAATAATTGGTATGTTATGGGGAGTGCTGCCTTTCGACAGGTGGATTCATTGGTTCAAAATACATACAATTGATATGCACACCGTCTAGATGATGTGGCTTTGTGATTATGAGGAGAAAGGTTAAAGAATATCTGGAACGATATTTAGTAGCAGAGATGATCAGTACCCTATTATCTATGTTTTCGGCATGGATAGTTATGGTATCAACTGATGATCGTTTATTATCGGCTTATGCTGGTTCTGTTATGGCTTCTGTGGCTTTTTATCTTTATATTGCATTTCAGGATGTAAGGAAAAGTGTTAAAGAGCATAAGGAGGCTGAGGAGAGATATAAAGCAACATCTTTTCTGAAAGTTCTGAGGAATCTTATTGTTGAATTTGGCCCTGCTGAGTTAATAGACTTACTGGTAGTTCGTCCGTTTTTTATGTACCTGATACCAAAATTGATGAGTGATTTTATTATAGGCACATTTATTGGTAAGCTTATCGCTGATGTTTTATTCTACCTGCCTGCTATTATCATGTATGAGATAAGAAAGAAGCATCTGAACTAGATAGTGTTTTATTATTGTACTGATGACTTTCTCCACAGTACCCACATCATAATTCCTCTTGCAGCCATAAAAAGATTAAGAGCCATCCATAAACTGTGATTACCCCATAATCCTTTTGTGAGATAATAAGCTGGCAGGAAGACAAAGACAGAAGATACAATCATAGCATTTCTCATTCCTTTGGATTTTGTAACGCCCACATAGATGCCATCCCATATAAAGGCTGCAATGCTTGTTAGTGGTATCAGTATTACCCATATATAATATTCTCTGGCCGCAATCAGAAGATCATTATTGGAAGTCAGTATTTTCATAAAAGGATTAAGGCCCACATAATAGGCTATTGATGTAAGAATTGCTATACTCCATCCCCAGATGAATAGTTTTGAGTTAGTCAGGTTAAGAAGACTAATATTCTTTTCTCCATATGCTTTTCCTGCCAATGCTTCTCCTGCGTAAGCAAAGCCATCAGCAAAATATGAAAAGATAAAGAAGAACTGGAACAGTAAAGTATTAACAGCAAGTATCTCATCGCTAATGCCTGCACTTACATTGGTGAAAAACGCCAGCGTGAGGAGAAGGAGTACAGTCCTGATAAAAATATCCGTATTTATTTTAAAGAATCGTACTATCTCTTTTGATTCAATAATCGTTGATAATGCAAACTTCCTGATATAGCTTCTGTACTTTCTTAAAAGAAAAATTAATGCAGTTATTAGTCCGCTGTACTGCGCAATTACAGTTGAAAGAGCTACCCCTTCGGAGGTCATGCCAAATCCCATCACGAAAAGGAAGTTAAGACCAATATTTATAACATTAATCACGATAGCTATGGTCATAGGTATCCATGCATTTTGAGTGCCCAGATACCAACCATAAAAAGTGTATAGTCCCAGAGTTGCAGGTGCAGCCCATATTCTTATATAGAAATACTGGCGAGCCAGCGATGTTACTTCAGGGCTTCCGTCGAGAATAATAAAACTCAGCCATTGTATTGGCTTCTGCAATATAAGAAGAGCAAGAGCAAGAGCAATGGCCACCAGAAAAGACCTGGCTAATATAACAGAAACTTCATGTTTGTTTTTCGCTCCCCATGCCTGTGATGTCATGCCACTGGTTCCCATACGCAAGAAACTAAAGCTGGAATATACTACATTGAATATAATACTACCAAGGGCAATAGCTCCTATATATACAGGATCTTTTAAATGGCCCATTAGAGCAAGGTCAACTAATCCTAAAAGCGGGACAGTAATATTAGTAACAATATTGGGAATAGCCAGGCGCAGTATAGCGCTGTTTATCTTTCCGGGTTTAACCAAGATAATATTATTTTTTATGAAGTCCGCATTCTTTGGTGTCAGGGTTCTCCCACCACCAGCGGCCGGCACGTATATCTTCACCAGGCTCAACAGCTCTTGTGCATGGTTGACAGCCTATGCTCGCAAACCCTTTCTTATGTAAAGGATTATAAGGGACTGAGTACTTATTAATATAATCCCATACATCATGTTCACTCCAGTCGATAAATGGGTTTATTTTAACCATATTGTTATTCTCGTCCCATTCAACCATTTTCAAATTGTTACGTGTAACCGATTGATCTCTTCTTAAGCCTGTAATCCATGCGTCAAGACCAGACATAGCACGTTGCAGTGGAACAAGTTTGCGTAATTTGCAGCATAGCTTACGATTTTCTATACTATCGTAAAAAAGATTTATCCCTTTTTCTGATACCATTTTCTCAATATCAGTAGAATCAGGGAAGTATACTTTAATATTTACCTTGTACTTTCTAGCTGTGCGGTCAATAAGGTCATAGGTCTCAGGGAATAACCTTCCCGTGTCCAATGTGAATATGTTTGCATTCCGGTTAATGCCGGATATCATATGAGTAAGAGCCTGATCTTCTAATCCCAGGCTTGTGGAAAGTGCTATCTTATCACCAAAATGATTTAGAAAGAATTCAATTACCTTTTCAGGGGATTGACCAGCAAGGTCATTATTCCATTTTTCAATTAATGACTTATCCATAACACAAAATTAAGAGGCAAATATATTGAATGTTTTTCATATCGGGTGTTAACCCAAGATAAAGTTCTAAACTGCTTTCAAATTAAATAATCATAGCGCCGGTAAGGTCACTAACTTTATCAATATTATTCTTATCGCAGTATTCAGTAATTCCATCAACAACCTTAACGCTTACAGCAGGATCGATGAAATTGGCTGTGCCTACTTGAATGGCAGATGCACCGGCAAGTATAAACTCAATAGCATCTGTTGCATTCATTATGCCTCCAAGACCCATAACGGGAATGTCAACGGCATTGTAAACCTGCCATACCATCCTCAGGGCAATTGGCTTGATAGCTGGACCTGAAAGTCCGCCTGTTATTGTTGACAGGATTGGCTTTCTGGTGTTAGCATCAATAGCCATACCCAGAAAAGTGTTTACCAGTGACACAGCATCAGCGCCTGCACCTTCAACACCTTTAGCAATTTCTGTAATATCAGTTACGTTGGGTGATAACTTTACAATAATTGGTTTAGCAAATACTTTTCTTACTTCTTCAGTAACGGCAACTGCCGACGGGCAGCTTACACCGAATGCCATGCCTCCTTCTTTTACATTGGGGCATGATATGTTAAGTTCCAGAGCGTTTATGCCATCAACATCATTTAATTTTTCTGCCACAGCAATGTAGTCTTCTACAACAGATCCGTTGATGTTTGGTATTATCTCTGTGCCCATGTTTTTTACTCTTGGCAGGATATTCTCAAGAAAATAATCAATGCCTTTATTCTGAAGACCTACCGCGTTCAGCATACCGGAAGGTGTTTCAGCCATTCTTGGGTAGTCATTGCCCTCGCGATTATGAAGAGTAAGTCCTTTTACAAATACTCCACCTATTTTATAAAGATCCATAAAATCGGTAAACTCCTCACCGAAACCAAAAGTTCCGGAAGCTGTTGTTACCGGGTTTTTAAGTGACAAGCCACCGATATTTACTCTTAAATCTACCATTTCAGAATTTTTGTATTAAAAACAGGACCTTCAGTACATACACATTGGTTGCCCTTGTGTGTGGGTGTTACGCAACAAAGACAAGCTCCGATACCACAAGCCATCATATTCTCAAGTGAGGCTTCACACTCAGTGTTGTGTTCTCCGGCAATTTTTGAGACAGCCTTCATCATTGGATCAGGGCCACAGGTGTAAATTATATCAAAGTCAAAATCCCCTTCAAACACTGAATGGTTTGTAACCAATCCCTTTTCTCCTGAAGAGCCGTCCTCAGTTGTTATTAATACTTTCCCGTATTTACTGAATTCATCCACAAAGAAAACATCATTGTTTGTTCTTGCGCCAAGCAGAAATGTTACGGTTGTATTGTGTGCTGTGAGTTCTTCGGCCAACAGTTTTAGTGGTGCTATGCCTGATCCACCACCTACCAGAAGGGCCTTTGAATTTTCTTTTACAGTGAAGGAGTTGCCAAGTGGGTACACTATGTTAAGGACGGACCCTTCGATTAGTGTGCCCAGTTTCCTTGTGCCTTTTCCGATGGCTTTTATGAAAAAACTTATCTCGTTTTTTTCATAGTCAACATCCTGAACGGAGATAGGACGCCTGAGAAAAACGTCAGGACTGTCGGGGACGCGTATCTCTGCGAAGTTTCCCGGGAGGATAGTCTCGATTTTTTCATCGCTGGTGAGTGTAATAACATAATTGTCGTTATTAAGCCATTGATAACCGACTACCCTGAAGTCCTGAATTTTTTTCATAATACCTATTCTTTATTTTCTTCTTTGGTTTCTTGTTCTGGTTCGTCAGTCTTCTCCTCTGAAGTGGCTGCATCTTCACTACCTGATTCCTCTTCTTCTGTGAATTTAAGGATACCTTTTTCCAACAACAGGTTATACCATGAAAATACTTTCTTAATATCAGAGACATATACAGCATCGCGGTCGTAGTCTGGCAGTATTTCTTCGAACAGAGCTTTGAGCTTGTCGCTTGAAAGCTTTTTAGGACTTTCAATAGCTTTGCCTTCATACTTGTCATAAATATTCTTCAGTACCTGTTCCAAAGAAATATCTTCACTCTCTGTGTAAATACTTATCTCCTTAAGTGTACTTACTCTCTCGTGTGCGAATGATGGAGTTTTTTTTCCGTCAATTAATGACTCAACAATCAGGTTGTTCTTTGCTTCACCAACCATTAAAAATAATCCCGGCTTTCCGGAAATCGATAGAACTTTACTTAAATCCATTGTAATTCAAAATTTGTGCAAAAATAGCATTTACTTGTAAAATTCTGCAATTTTATTAACTTTTTGACGCAATAGCCAAAGTTAATGGCATATTAAGTGCTGTTGAATAATTTTATAGTACTTTTGCTGGCCTTAAAGAAAAATCCTTTTTTTTTTGGATTATTCCTTGTATCACTCATAAACTCTGAAATATGAAACGATTTATAATATTTGGTTTTTTGTCATTGGTATTAATTCTTGGCGGATGTGGCACCAGTAAGCAAATGGCCGAAAACAAGCAGAATGCTGAACAGTTTTTTAGTTCTGGTAATTATGGTGAGGCTTTGTCAGTTTATAAACAGATGATAGAGACCTATGAAATTAATGACAATGGGAATCTTTGCCCTTTCTATACTAATGCAGGTATCTCTGCTTTGAATTTGGGTGAAACAAAATCCGGGATTGACTATCTGAAGAAAGCTACATATACTCAATATGCTAACGCGAGCACATATCTTAATCTGGCTGATGCATACAAGGAAATCGATAACCTCTCGCTTGAGATGCTTGCTCTGGAAGATGTGCTGAATAAATATCCTGAGTCTGATGAAATTAATCAGGTGAAGAAACGGTTGCTTAATATTTATGTTGAAAGTGATAATTACGAAAAAGCACTTGATATATGGGGTGGAAGGTCTGTTGACTCAATAAGTGATATCAGCGTGCTGGAGACTTATTATAATCTTAATAAGGGTATGGACAATGAGAAGAAATGTGAGGAGACTGCTGAGCGCATGCTTGTTGTTGATCCGGAGAACGTTACTGGATTGAAATATTTTGGTAAGAAATATTATCACAAAGCTGAAGATCTTTATCAGAAAGAGATGGAGGCTTATAATAAGAATAAAACCAATAAGCAGTACAGAATTCTACTAAAAGCACTTGATCAGGTAACTGTAGACTTTAAAAAATCACTGACATATTTCAGTAAGCTTTATGAGGTTGATCCAAAGACGGAATATGCTAATTATCTTAGTTATATTTATAACAGATTAAGCGATAAGAAAAAAGCTGATTATTATAAAGGACTAGCAGGGGAGTAGTTGATTGTTCTACTTTGCGGTATCCTCACATTATACCAGCTCAATACCGGTATAATTTTGTGGTGTGATTTGCTTTAGCTCCTTTTTAATATCGTCGCTCACATTCAGTGACTCAATAAATTCCTGTATTGACTCATGTGTGATCTTTGTGTTTTTCCTTGTGAGCTTTTTCAGCTCTTCATAAGGATTGGGGAAGTTCTCACGGCGTAATATTGTCTGGATTGCTTCAGCAACAACCGGCCAATTGTTTTCCAGATCGCTATTGATCTTTTCCTTATTAACAATAAGCTTACTCAGACCCTTAAGCAATGATCTGAAAGCAATAAGCATATGGCCTAATGGCACACCTATGTTTCTTGTTACTGTGGAATCAGTCAGATCTCTTTGAAGTCTTGAAACAGGTAACTTCTCTGCTAGGTGTGACAGCAAAGCGTTGGCAATCCCCAGATTACCTTCAGCATTTTCAAAGTCGATGGGATTTACCTTATGTGGCATTGCCGATGATCCTACTTCACCTTCTTTTATTTGCTGCTTGAAATAATCCATGGAGATATAAGTCCATATATCACGACAGAGGTCGATAAGAATAGTATTGATTCTAATGAGATTCTGGAAATAGGCAGCCATGTAATCATAATGCTCTATTTGAGTAGTTGTCTTCTGGCGAGTTATTCCCAGTCCGTTCTTTAAGAAGTCAAACGCAAAGCTTTGCCAGTCGATATGTGGATAAGCTACATGATGGGCATTCATATTACCTGTTGCACCCCCGAATTTACCTGTCATTGGCACCGAGTTAAGCATTGTTATCTGGTTGTCAAGTCTTTCAAAGAATACAAAGAATTCCTTGCCCAGTTTTGTAGGTGAGGCAGGCTGTCCGTGTGTACGAGCTAATAAAGGAATGTCTTTCCAGTTATGAGCATTAGTATTAATAACATCCTGTATCTCATTAAAGGCTGGCAATAATACTTTATTATGTGCATCTTTAATGGAAGAAGGGATTGCAGTATTATTTACATCCTGTGATGTGAGACCAAAATGAACAAACTCTTTGTATTCACCTAATCCCATTTCATCAATACACTCCTTAACAAAGTACTCAACAGCTTTTATGTCATGATTTGTAGTTTTTTCAATATCTTTAATGCTGAGAGCATCTTCGGGAGTAAACTTCAGATAGATGTCGCGCATTTTGTCAAACAAGCTATTGTCAATATCAGCAAGCTGAGGCAGAGGTAGCTCACACAGAGCGATAAAATATTCAACTTCAGTTTTAACTCTGTATTTGAATAATGCATATTCTGAGAAATAATCAGAAAGTTCATTTGTTTTACTATTGTATCTGCCATCTATAGGAGATACTGCTGTTATTGATGAAAGTGCCATTATTTAATATTTTTGCGCAAAATTACGAATAATGAAGCAAATTCACATTATTTACTGTAGTAGATTGTTGGAAAATCATTCTTGAATATTACTTATAACTAAATGCCATAGTTGCCTTCACTGCCCTATACTCTTAAAGTCCCGTGGTTTCAAAGTCCGACTTTCAATCTTTGGTCCTTATTTCTCACCATACTCCTTACTCTTTACAATACCTGACACATAAGTGTTGGTAAATGAGGCAATATAGCCCACAGCATTATTGTTGATGTTAGTGCTGACATTTGCTGGAGGCCCTGAGAATATAGGATCACTACCCCAAAGCTCGTCCTGAAGTTCAATCATATAATTATAATAATCTTTGGTGATATTTGACATCACTAGGGTTACGGTGTCTCCCGGTGCAGCCTCATCAGCACCCAGTGTTTGTACCATAACCCCATATGTATAGCTACCGTTGTACAGTCTGTCGTCACTTATCTGATTACGTTGTACACTATCGGTAAGCATAACACCATTAACCATTACGTTGAACATATAGAAATTCCTTTCCGGCGGCTCCTGAGCGTAAAATTTAATCGTCCATATTTCCCAACTGCTTCTCCATTCAACGGAAATAGAATCAACACCACCTAATTGAGCAGGCATTGTTTCATTTGCTGTAAAGTGACTATCTCCGTTAATGGGTTTCTCCAGATCAATAGTTGTTGTATATGTACTACCCGGATCAGCAATAAAGCCATCTGAGGGCATATAATACCCGGGCTTTGTTGGTGACTCACTGAAAATAACATCATCAACACCATTATTAACAATAACTGTTGCTCCGGTAACAGATGTTGCTGATGTATCCGAGAAATATTCAGCTGTTTCCGTAAGTCTGATATATTGCTTTGTGGTATCAGGTGTGATATATCCTTCAACAGCAAGTTGGGTATATGTTGAATCAAGTTTAATATCTATTCTTTCAGTGCATGAGCTAAGCAGAGCTATGCCTGTTATTAACATTACTATTATTAAGGTGTGTTTATATTTATGTGATATTCTTTTCATGATTATCTGTAATTTAGAAGCTGAAGTTATAAGTGAATGAAGGAATAATCCCAAAAAGGTAAACCATTTCAGCATATTTAATATCAGGGTTGTAATCTTCCGATTCAAAACTGATCATATAAGGATTATGTCTGTTGTAGGCATTGTAAACAGAGATATTAAACTCCTGTTTCCATCTTTTTTTAGAATCCGGATTTATCTTAAATGTACATGACAGATCCAGCCGGTGATAGTCGGGCATTCTGTAGCTGTTTCTTTCTGTGTAAACAGGGATTACCGTATTTTCATAGATAAACCTTCCTACCGGGAAAGTGACAGGCTGCCCTGTTTGGTATGTCCATGTTGCTCCGAAGCTTATTTTTTCATTAAGGATAAAGTTAGCAACAAGAGTAACATCATGAGGACGGTCATAAGGAGCAGGGTAGGGGTTGTTATTATTAATTCCCGGTATCTCACGAAAGGTCCTCGACCATGTGTAGCTGGCCCAGCCAGTAAGTCTGCCTCTGGTTTTCTTAACGAGAAATTCCAGTCCGTAGCTCCATCCCTTGCCTGTGAGCAATTCTCCTTCGAGGTATTTATTAAGCAACAGATCGGCATGGTCTCTGAAGTCGACGGCATTGGTGGTGGTTTTGTAATATCCTTCAACGGAAGTTTCGTAACTGCCTTTGTCGAAATTACGGAAGTACCCCAACGCATACTGATCACCAATTTGCGGCTTTACGTTTGGGCTTGCCGGAAACCAAACATGGAGAGGTGAGCCGGCGGTGGAGTTCTGCGCCTGCTGTATGTATTGTATGTTTCTTGAGTAGCTTGCCTTTACTGAAGAACTTTCGTTGATGATGTAAACCAGCCCCACTCTTGGCTCTAATCCTGTGTAGGTGTTATAGAAATCACCTCCGGGGTAATGTGTGGAGTCGGTCATTATACCCAGAGAGTCATAATTGTAAACAGTGCCTGGTCCTACATTATTGAACATACTGAAGCGAAGACCATATTTTAGCACAAAAGTAGACCCAAGCTTTTGCTCGTTGCTGAGGTAGATACCACTTTCCAGTGCATACTGATGATCCAGCTCATATTTACTGATAAATGACTCTTCGCTAGTACCTTCTATAACGCCGGGGAAGAAATTGTGGATAAGGCCTGATACGCCAAATGTTACTTTATTATTGGCGTTTGCGAACCATGTGAAATCACCTTTTAAATTGTAGTCTTTTAAATCTGAAAGCCATTCAAAGGAGTTTTCATTTCCTTCTGGTATACCAAGGTTATAACTAAACCTACTGGCAATGAATGTGAAATTTGAGAATAGTTTTTCATGGAAAATATGATTCCATCTCATTGTGCCTGTAGTATTGCCCCAGTTCATGCCAAATATCCCACTTTTCATTACATCTTTACCGAAATATCCGGAAATATAGAATCTGTTTTTATCGTTAAGGATATAATTGGCTTTGGCATTTAAATCGTAGAAATACAATATATTGCCTCTTATGTCTTCATTGGGTGAAAGTCTAAGAAATAAGTCTGCATAAGAACGGCGGCCGGCAACCATAAATGATGATTTATCCTTTTGAACAGGTCCTTCAACCATAAGCCTGCTCGAGATTAGTCCTATGCCTCCATTGCCATGGAATTGTTTTGTGTTACCCTCCTTCATCTTTACATCAATAAGAGAGGCTAGACGTCCTCCGTATTTTGCAGGGAGGTCACCTTTATAAAGTTCTACATTCTTTATTGCGTCGTTGTTAAATACAGAGAAAAACCCCATAAGATGCCCCGCATTATAAACAGTGGCTTCATCAAGTAGCATAAGATTCTGATCCGGACCGCCTCCGCGTATGCTTAGTCCTGATGAGCCTTCTGCTACGAATTTAACTCCCGGAAGCATTTGTAGTGCTTTAATGGGGTCAACTTCTCCCATTAGTGCAGGTATTGATTGTATCTCCTTTCCGGATATCTTATTGACGCTCATCTGTACATTTGTTACATTGGCATTGGTAGCTTCTCCGGTAACTTCAACTTCACTGAGGTCGGTGCTGACGGATGTGAGTTCAATGTTTATTGTTGTGTCTGCTCTGAGGTCAATTGTGATGGTCTTTTCAGAATATCCCATAAATGTATATATAAAGGTATATTCACCCGGTGATAAACTTAAAGAATAGTAGCCATATGAATTTGAGCTTGTGCCAGCTTTGATTTCTTTTACAAATACTGTTGCACCTGGCAGCGATTCACCGTTCTGTGAGTCGGTAATGTATCCGCTTATGGTGCTTTTATTGCCTGCAACTTCAGCAGTTATCAGGTTGTTAATTAGCAGAAATAATATGCTTATAATTAATATTCTTGTTTTCAATATTCTTATGTATGTTGTTATTTACCCTTAAAGACAAACGAGAATACATAGGGTTTCTTTTTTTTAATTTAATTCAATGTCAAAACTTATAATATCTGATGTTCCGTTATCATTATCACAAACAGTAATAACTTTGAGTTTATTGTTCTTCATTATTTTTGACACAGCAATACCTTCCAGTTTCTTTGGAAGTGTTGTTCCATTGTCTGTTAAGAGTGTTGTAAAGCATTCTCCTTTTATTAATCCTGATAAAGGAATAATACCAACATAACTTCCCAATACATCTCCGTCAGATTTTTCATCGGCCATATCTTCCATGGAGGCAGTAAATAATATGGCTGATTTATCGGGGAGCATTGTGGCGCCTGAGAATCCGGAAACAACATTGTTATGTGCCGGTAAATTAAATGAAAAAGTCCTGAACTTAGGTATCTTGCTGTTTGATTTTATATACTTAATAAAGCTAAGGGCTGGTATTTCAATAATTATGTTTCCTGATAAGTTCCCTCTGTGTAATAAATAAACATTTTTGTCAGAAACAGCTATTCCTTCAATGTTTATCTCTCTGCCTTCAGGGAAACCAGCTTTGATCTTAACAGCCTCCATTAATGGTCTTATGTTTTTCTTTATAATTTGTCGGGTGTCAGGATTTACAATTATTGCTGTGTCTCTTGTTATTTTGTCAGAGCCTGATGAGATAACAATTATTTCTCTATGTCCTGATACTTCTGTTATCTCCATGGCCTCATAGTCGGGTTTGAGGTAGTGAGGTAGTCTGCCATTATTTAATGAGTCGGCACTTGTTAGTGATAGTGTGTCAAATATTGTTTGATTGTCATCGAAGAACAGAATCCATGGTATGTCATCACCTACCATACAGGTTGTTCTATTGCTGATGGTTATTCCTGATGCTGAAGAGAAATCATCTCTGTGTGTTACTTCAACATCGGTTATTTTTATGGAATGCTGATTGTTTACACAAGCATTTAGTAAAGCTAGGAAAGCAGTTAATATTGCGAATCTCTTCATGTTTATATATTTTATGTTGCAAATTTATTAAACAAAAGTAATAAACAGGATTAATGTTGTATTAAATCAGTTTGTAATTAAACTGCAGAAATGTCGTAATAGTTTGTATATATTAAAGAAGATTGAACAGAAAGTCACCATACTTGTCAATATATTGGGTTAATAATTTATCGGCATGGCTTTTGAGAGAGATAAAAAGCTGAACATAAATATTAAAGTTTGAAACAAGAAAAAAATAAAGCTGTAATGTCCCTGATAATCCCTGTTGTACTGCTTGCAATAATGTGGATTGTTGAGTTATCGGAGTATATACTTGTTAAGGATTTCTCCTTTTTAGGTGTGTATCCACTGGAGTTTAAAGGCCTTATTGGAATAATAACCATGCCTTTTATTCATGGCGACTGGAGTCATATTCTTGCCAATACAGTACCTTTTCTTGTGCTTTCAACTGCGTTATTTTATTTTTACAGCAATATATCAGTGCGTGTCTTTATAGGTATATGGCTGCTTTCAGGCATATGGGTATGGTTTGGAGGTCGCCCGTCATATCATATAGGTGTAAGTGGTGTTATCTATGGTTTGTCGGCATTTTTGTTTTTAAGTGGTGCTATAAGGAAAGACAGCAGACTGGCAGC
The DNA here is from genome assembly GCA_963676635.1 of Bacteroidales bacterium. Taxonomy (GTDB): domain Bacteria; phylum Bacteroidota; class Bacteroidia; order Bacteroidales; family F082. The sequence goes on along the minus strand of OY781105.1, from coordinate 982,581 downwards.
GCTTTCGCTGATAATTATTTTTCTTTATGGTAGTTTAATTTGGGGTGTTTTTCCTGATTTCTTCCCTAAAGAGAAGCACGTGAGCTGGGAAGGTCATCTTGGTGGTGCTGTTGCTGGTTTTATTATGGCTTTGTATTACAGGAAATCGGGACCACAAAGGAAGAGGTATTCCTGGGAACTGGAAGATGAAGAAGAGGAAGATATTGATGATGAAAATGCCTATTGGAAGCTGAAGCCTAAACCTTGATATTCTCTATAGAATGAAGGCGGACCAAGGGAGAAATCCCAACTTTAAACATTAAACTTAAAATTGCTTTGCCCGCCGCAGCGGACAAAGCTTAGAACAGTAATATTTTTATAAATAACCCAGATCATCAAGACAGGATTTTATTATATCAAAGGTGTTTTCAATGTTGTGATCAAGACCAACAGAGAAACGTACAAGCCCTGGTGATAATCCCATTTCTTTCTGTATTTCAACAGGCACTTCAGATGATGTGCTGCGTCCTGAATTGGAGAATAGTGTTTTGAAGTATCCCAAACTAACAGCATGGTATCCAACACCTCTTTCCTGCATCATTTCCATAAATGGTGTGGCACGTTCTGGTGTACCAAGGTCTATTGCTATCATACCGCTATAGCCAAAGCCATTATTCATAAGTTTATTCATAAGCTCATGATCAGGGTGCTCAGGTAAGCCTGGGAAGTTAAACTTAAGTCCAATCTCTTTAAACTTTTCAGCAAGATACATAGCATTTCTGCTGTGTTGTATCATTCTAACATGTAGTGTATGCAGGTTCTTTAATATGGATGATGAACGCAGTGGGTCGAGTACAGGGCCTAATAACATTGCTGTGCCGTCGTTAACGCTGGCCAGACTGTTAATAAACTCTTCAGAAGCACATATGGCTCCCCCAACGCAGTCGTTCTTACCATTGATAAATTTTGTCATACTGTAAACAACAATATCTGCACCGTGTTTGCATGGTGTCATTACCAGTGGTGTAAATGTATTGTCAACTACCAGCTTCACATCGTTGGAATGAGCAATCTCTGCCAAAGCAGGAATGTCACTTATCTGAAGCATTGGGTTTGTCATGCTTTCTGTATAGATAACTTTTGTATTTGGCCTGATTGCATTTTTTACGCTTTCAAGGTCTGAGATATTTACAAATGTTACATCTATATTGAATTTCTTTACATAGTTATTCAGAAAAGCAAATGTACCTCCATATGTGGTAACACTGGTGATAATATGATCTCCTGAATTACACAACTGTAGCAATGTGGTAGTAATTGCTGCCATGCCTGAGGCTGTAACCCATGCGCTTTCTGTGCCTTCCATTGCAGCAAGTGCTTTTGCAAGGTACATATTGGATGGATTCCAGTGACGTGAATAAAGGAAACAACCTTCTGCTTCTCCTTTGAAAGCATCTATCATTGTTTCTTCCTGCAAAAAGGTATATGTGGCTGAATCTGTGATTGAAGGATTTACTCCGCCAAACTCTCCAAATTGCTCCAACATCTGAATGGCCGTAGCCGGATCGTATTTTTTCATGTTCTCATTTTTTAATTAATGCGACAAATGTAAATAAACAAACGTTTGTTTGAATTCAGAATCGGTCTAAATTAACCCCAACTTTGAACTTTAAACGTTAAACTTTGAACTTTAAACTTACTTTATGTCACCGAGTATTAGGGGTAATCCGTCACTGCCACTTCCAATTACTACAATCTTTGAATTATTGGATTCTGCCAGCTTGATTGTAGCGCTGATTCCTTTCTCGCGTAGGATGTTATTTGTAAGACTCGCATTCAATATTCTGTTTGCTTCTGCTTTACCCTCTGCATCTATAATCTGACGCTGTGCTTCCTTCTCAGCTTTCTGAAGTTTAAATTCATATTCCAGCGATTCCTGCTCTTGTTTGAGCTTGCTCTCAATGGCTGACTTTATTGTTGGTGGTAACACAATTGATCGGATAAGTACCTTCGATAAGTCTACGTATTTCTGGTCAAGAATTTTCTTTGATTCTTCAAATATCTCATCTTGTATAACTTCACGCTTTGTTGAGTATATCTGCTCAGGTGTATACCGCCCGATTACGCTTCGTGCTGATGATCGTAATGCCGGAATAACTACCCTTTGCAGATAATCATGACCGATATTTGCATGCAATAACCCCAGCTTATGGTATTCAGGGCGGTACCATGCGCTTACGTCTGCTTTGATCTCGAGTCCGTTTGATGATAGTACGTTCATGTTCTCAGCAATTTCCTGTTGGCGTGTTTCGTATACTACCATCTTGTTCCATGGTGCCATAAAATGAAATCCTTCTCCATAAGTTGAAGTGGTGTCAATACCTCCGCCAAAAGTGCGGAAGAGAACTCCTGCATGTCCGGCGTTTATGGTTACTGTCATTCGCGACCAGAATATGATAACAAACACTACCGCACCTATTATTATAAGTGCTGGTAAGAGCTTCCTGATGTTAATTTCTTGTTGTTGTGCCATATTATTTTTATTTTAACATTAATTTTCAAAGATAGTATATTTGTTTTGTAATGTAAATCTCTATTGTATTATCATGCGAATATCTTTACTCTACCATAGTTCATAGAGTATAATGTCGTAACCTTTTTCGTTAAATACTGATAATGCGATTTTTCTGCCGTCGGGGGATATAGATGGATAGAGAACATTGGTGCTGTCTCCTGTTAGTTTTTGCAGATGTGTGTTGTCTTTCCATATGCTGTATAGTGAACGACTACTCTTATCACCGGCAACATAATATATCTTCAGGCCGTTGTTGCCCCACTGTGGTGTGTATGCTTCAAGTGCGCCTAAATGGCTGCATGGCTCCCCGTACCAGTTTATTATCTTTATATATTCCTTTTCTGTGAAGGGATCCTTTTTGCAATACAGAATTTCTTTTCCGTCGTTGCTGACATCCGGATGGTCAGAACCGGGATTGTGTGGGGTTAGCTTGTTAAGGTTGTCATAAACAAAGTCGTAGCTGTAGATTTCCCATTTGTTGGTGATCTCATCTAATCCGGTAAAGTAAACCTGCCGGTCGGAATCTGAAAATGAAGCATTCCTGCATTGGATATTACGGTGGAACAGGGGAGTGGATTCTCCTGTTTGTAAGCTTACCTTGTATAAGTAAACCATACTGTCTTTACTCTTGTTAAAAACAATGTATTCCTTGCCGGGATGCAATACGGGGTTTTTAAAATCGCCATCGTATAATAGTCTGAGTGAATCATTATCGATGGTATATATATATAGGTTGTTTTTGTTATCAGTACTGTTTTGAAAGCATATGGTGTTGTTAGTAATCCAGAATGAGTTTATTTCATCGCCGGATACGGAAGGCAAAACTCTGTATTCTTTAAGCTCAAAGCTGTTCTCTTGTGCCCACAATGATGAACAGATAAATATTAACAAACTGTATATGACGTATTTTGTGATTCCTCTCATTTGTCAGGTTTTGCCTGTAATTCCGGCTCAAATATATTAAACTTTAAACTTTAAACATTAATACTTTTACGCTAAACTTACATTTTACTATTTTTGCTGATCTAAATAAGAAGACATGATTTCAACTGAATCAATATCACAACTCTTTAATAGCTTTAACGATTTTAATGTTATGATAATAGGTGATGTTATGGTGGATTCCTATATCTGGGGCACCGTTAACAGGATATCACCTGAAGCACCAGTGCCTATAGTTGAGGTCGCCAGGCGTGAAAACAGACTTGGTGGAGCTGCTAACGTTGGACTGAATATTAAAGCGATGGGTGCAAAACCTTATATGTGTAGTGTTATCGGAACTGATATTCATGGTGATGATTTTATTGACCTTCTTGAAAAAGAAGAGCTTCCTTTGGATGGTATTATAAGATCTGATAAAAGGATTACAACTACAAAATTCAGGGTGGTTGGTAATAATTCCCAATTGCTTAGGGTTGATGAGGAGACTAAAAAAGAAATTGGTGATGAGCAGTTTGCTGAGCTTTGGGATAAGATTAATGCTATTATTGATGAAAAAAATATTGATGTAATTATTTTTCAGGACTATGATAAGGGTGTTATATCAAAGGAGCTGATTGACAAGGTTGTGAAATTGGCTAAGAAAAAGAAAATTAAGGTTGTTGTTGATCCTAAAAAGAACAACTTTTTATCGTATCATGGTGTAACAATGTTTAAACCTAATCTTAAAGAAATCAAGGAGGGGCTGAATCTCGACTTTGACGAGAATGATGATGTGAACATTGAAATGGCTGTGGCAAAGCTACAGGATGAGCTGAATGCTGATATCGTGCTTAATACTCTTAGTGAGAAGGGTGTTTTTGTAAGCTGGAAGATAGCTGGTGGATATGAATCACGATTGCTGCATGCACATATCAGAAATATAGCGGATGTGTCTGGCGCTGGCGATACTGTAATTAGTGTTGCTGCGTTGTGTTTGGCTGCTGACTCCAATCCTCTTGTTATGGCTGCTGTGTCGAATCTTGCAGGGGGCCTTGTATGTGAGGAGGTAGGTGTTGTTAGTGTGAATAAGGAAAAACTCAAATCGGAAGTGCACCGTTTGCTGGGACGTTAATAATTGATTGCTGTAATGACAGATTCTAAAAATACTCATAAGCCTGATAAGGAAAAAGTCAGGTTAATGTTTAACGATATAGCCGGAAATTACGATTTTCTTAATCATTTTTTGTCGGTAGGTATTGATGTTATATGGCGTCGTAAGGTGCGTGCTATTCTGGCAAAAGAAAATCCGGAGAAGATTCTGGACGTTGCAACAGGCACGGCCGACCTGGCTATCGAACTTACAAAACTTAAACCGCAGTCGGTTACAGGTATTGATATTGCTGTGAATATGCTGGAGCTGGGTAAGCAAAAGGTTGCAAAAAAAGGATTGTCGGATGTTATTACTCTGCAAGAGGGCGATGCTGAGAACCTGAAGTTCGGTAACAATACATTTAATGCTGCTACAGTTGGCTTCGGAGTGCGTAATTTTGAAACATTGCAAAAGGGATTACAGGAAATATATCGTGTGCTTAAACCTGGTGGTACTTTCGTGGTGCTGGAGTTTTCTAAACCCCGGATATTCCCCTTTAAACAGATATATTATCTCTATTTCAGGTATATCCTTCCGGGGATGGGACGGAATATTTCTAAAAGTAAAGTGGCTTATTCATATCTGCCTGAGTCTGTTAAAGCTTTCGCTGAAGGGGAGGCTTTTCTTGATGAATTAAAGAACGCCGGATTTGCCAATCTTAAACAAAGGCGACTGACTTTTGGTATATCCACTATCTATACAGCTCAAAAACCTTGAGCTTTGAACTTTAAACCTTCTGCTTTTCATAATAACATCACAAATTATACGTTAATCATCAAAACGAAGAAAAATTGGGAAAAAAAGTAATAATTCTGCTAATAATTCTAATGGCCGCAATGGTCTCTACAACATATGCTCAGAAACGCAAAGTGCTTAATCTGCCAACATATGATGATAATTCGTTCTATCATTTTGGCTTTATATTAGGAGCAAACCATATGTTATTTACTGTTAAAACAGTCGATGGTATGGAATCTATTAAGTGGAACAGTGACCAGTCGCCCGACATCTATGGAGACTCATTATATGTTTATGATATTTATTCAACACCTACTCCTGGTTTTACAGTGGGTATTCTTGCTAATCTCCACTTGGGTCGTTATGCTGATTTAAGGTTTATTCCTGCTCTTTCATTCGGAGAGCGTATTCTTAAGTATAATATTCTTAGATATCAGGAAGGGGAACCTTTGTTTGTGGAGATTGATAAAAGTGTTGTTTCAACATTGATAGACTTTCCTTTGGAACTGCGTTATAAATCAAGGAGACTCAATAACTTCAGAGCTTATGTGCTTGGAGGTGTTCAATATACACTTGATTTGGCAAACCAGAAAAAAGGTAAGGGGGCGAATTCTGAAACATTTGTTAAGTTAAATCGCAACGATTTAATGTTCTCAGTTGGCACAGGAGTTGAATTTTATACTACTTATTTTAAGTTTGGAGTTGAAGCCAAGATGTCTTATGGTATGCTGAATGTGCTAAATAAAGAAAATACTATTTATACTGGTTCAATAGATCAACTAAGATCAAAAATTTTCTTACTTTCGTTCACGTTTGAATAATACGGAAGATTATGAAGATAAATGATGAAACCACAGAACTTTTTAATTTAATAAAAGAGAAGTCAACCCTTAAACAGTCTGTTTATTCTAAAACCCTCGATGGTTTTAACCTGATTAAAGATATTCTCAGTAATCTTAAAGAACAATATGATTCCTTTGATAAGGATTCAGGTGATGAACCTTCTGGTACTTTTGAAGTTAAACCCAGAGGCCCGTTCGAGATTGAGCTGAAATTTGGTGGCGATATTCTTCTTTTTATGATGCATACTAATGTCTTTGAGTTTCCGCGTAAGCATGAGGTAATGAATACTCAGTACGTGAGAGATGATAAAAACAGGTCGTATTGCGGTATAATCAATGTTTATAATTTTATTGCCGATTCCTTTAAATATAATAGGGTAAATGACATTGGTTACCTTATCGGGAGAATCTTTATCAACCATGAGAACCATTATTTTATCGAAGGTAAAAGGGAGCTTGGTTTCTTGTTGAATAACTTTGGCAAGAATGTGATGAATGATAAGTCTGCCGGCCAGATTATAAACGCTGCTGTTAAATATACTGTTAATTTTGACCTTCTTACACCTAATTATGATATTGTGAAGTTTGTGTCGGTGCAGGATATGCTGAGCACACTGGATGCTATTTCTCTTAAAACAGGCAAAAGGTTGGGGTATAAGTTTAGCGCTGATCATTAAGGATACAGGGCGAAAATGCGACTGAGTGAAAATGTGATTACAGGATTTTGTTGCTCAGTAACTTTATAACACCAAAGCCCGGTAGCTTGAAACTCATGTTACTTGTTAACGCTGTTCATAAATCCTAAAATATTTTTCACAAAAGTATTGACAAATAAAAAAAAGTATTATTTTTGCCGCTCCAAAGAAAACGATGGTCCGTTCGTCTAGTCAGGTTAGGACGTCAGGTTTTCATCCTGGTAACAGGGGTTCGAATCCCCTACGGACTACAAAATCCCGCAGCTGTTAGTTGCGGGTTTTTTTTTTGCCCTGAATTTATCATTTGTGTTGTCTGTCATTATCACTTGTGTTGTCATTCATTTCCACCTGTGTCGTTAGTCATTTTCTCTTGTGTAATTAATGTCCTGATGCGCATCAGAAACAATCCTGATGCGCATCAAAAATGATCCTGATGCGCATCAAAATCGATCCTGATGCGCATCAGAATGTAGTTTGTTGAAGTGAAAATTCTTAATTGTTGAGTAGACAATTAGGAATAGAGGAATATTAATTAATATTTCTGAATTCTACAGGTGATATTCCTACTTGTTTTTTAAACATGCGTGAAAAGTGTTGTGGGTGCTTAAACCCTAACTCATAAGCGATTTCGCTTATTGATTTTTCACTATCAAAGATCTTTTCCTTGGCTACGTCAATCATTTTTAGCTGTATGTGTTCCTGTGCTGATTTCCCTGTTTCTTTCTTAAGCAGATCGCCCAGATAATTTGGTGAGATAAATAATTTATCTGCACAATAGCTAACAGAGGGGAGTCCTGTTAATAGAGCCTGTTCCGACAGGAAATAATCTTTTAAGAGTCTCTCGAAACGAGCCAGAACATCTTTGTTTACATGATTACGTGTATTAAACTGACGTTCATAAAAGCGTTTGCTGTAATTAAGGAATAGTTCCAGATATGAAACAATTAATGTTTTGCTGTGAGAATCGATAGCATGCTCCAGCTCGTATTTTATGTTGTTAATGGTTTCATTAATAACTTCTCTTTCTCTGGATGATAGGTGCAAAGCTTCATTCACTTCATAAGAGAAAAAGGAGTAATCATCAATATGCTTACCCAATGACGTGCCGTGTATTAAATCAGGATGGAAAATAATAGCAGTACCTGATGCTTGTTTTTTCTCTCCGGTTCCTTCAACACCGAAAACTTGTCCGGGTGAAATAAATATTAAAGTACCTTCCTCATAATCATAGTCTTTTATTCCATAAGTAATATTTCCACATTTAATATCTTTAAGGAAAATGGCATAAACATCCATCTGTCCTCTGAAATAATGAAATGGTTCTGTTTTGGCAAAATCTATTACACTTACCAAAGGATGAAGGGTTTCCTGTCCTACCAGATTATTATATTCTGTAACCGATTTTATTCCTTGAATATCACTCATAGTTCTTACTTTATTATTTAACGATGCAAATTTAAATAACTATTGTATAATATGTTATACAAAAAGTGATATTCCGTAATATTGGTATGTAAATCGGTGATTTGGGTAGCCCTGCCTATTTAATTATATAGACTTTTGTACCGTGAAATTAAAGTAGGATTAATGACTTGATAAATATAATAATATGAATTTCATGAAAACGAGTATTATATTTGTTTTTTTAACGTTTACTATAATGAATGTTACGGCACAGGAAACAAGGATAAAAATAACCATCAATAACGAGACAGAACTTACAGCAAGTATGGTTGAAAACTCATCTGTTGCTGCGCTTATGGAGTTGTTGAGCGAAGATTATCTCACAATAGAAATGAGTGATTACAGTAATATGGAAAAGGTGGGGCTTATTGGAACTACCTTGCCAAGAAATGATGAACAAATTACCACAGAGCCTGGTGACCTTATATTATATCAGGGCAATGCACTGGTAATATATTATGCACCAAACTCATGGAATTTCACAAGGCTTGGTAAAATAGACAGTATCACACAGCAGGAGTTAATAGATGTGTTAGGTCCTGGTGATGTGACAGTAAAACTGGAACTTATGGAGCCTCAGTCAGCTATTGATGATGAGATAGAGAATGATGGCAGATCGCAGGTTTTTCCTAATCCGGTTAATAATATTCTGGAGGTGGAACTACCATTTCAGTCATTGACTTTATTAGATACACAAGGTAGTATTGTGAAGAGAACAAATCAGAATACTATTGATTTTAATGATATTGCATCCGGAATATACTTTTTAAAAATTGAATCAGAAAACAGAGAAACTATTGTTCAGAAAATAATTAAAAACTAATTTGAAATGAAAACCACAATAACACGATTTGCAATTATTATTTATTCTTTTGTATTTTTAACAATTAATGTGAATGCAACAGGCAACCAACAATTAAGTGCGCAACAAAAGTGCCTGGTAAGTATTGCCAGTTATACAGCGCAAGGTGATATTGAAGAGCTGTCATTAGCTTTAAATGAAGGTTTGGATGCAGGACTGACTGTTAGTGAAATTAATGAGACTTTGGTTCATTTATATGCTTATTGTGGTTTCCCAAGAAGTTTAAATGGTATTAGTGCTTTTATGAAGGTTCTTGAAGAACGTAGTAATAATGGTATAATTGACGAACAAGGACAGGAAATTGAAATTCACAGTACAGTTGGTGATCGTTATGAGAAAGGCCGACAAGTACTGGAAGTGCTAACCAATACTCCACAGCAAAAACCAGCTCCCGGATTTGGTGAGTTTTCTCCACGGATTGATGCTTTTTTAAAGGAACATTTGTTTGCTGATATTTTTGATAGTGATGTGCTGAGTTATGAGCAACGTGAGCTGGTAACTAATGCAGCATTGGCTTCAATGACAGGCGTAGAGCCACAGCTAATGGCTCATTTAAACTTTGCAATGAATGTGGGATTAACTGAACCAGTGTTAGATGATATGTTCTCCGTAATTGAAACAACAGTTGGAAAGAAAGAAGCAGAAAACGGCAGGAAAGACCTGCAAAATGTGATAAACTATAGAAATAATAATAAGTAAGATATTATGAAAAATATAATTTTAAATGCACTTATACTGTTAAGTATTGTTCTTATCGTGTATTCGTGTAATCAATCCGAAAAGGAAACAACAACTGTAGTAAGCAGTGTTGAAAGCAATGCAATCGACCCAGTATTTACTCAGAATCCGGCACCGGAGGCTTTTGTTGCCAAATTCTTTACCGGTGATGTAACTGTAAACATGATGTTGCCCAATGATGAAAATAATGAGTACTCAGCAGCAAATGTTATATTTAAGCCAAAGTCGCGTACTAACTGGCATGTGCATCCAAAAGGTCAGGTACTTTTGGTTCTGGGTGGTGAAGGCTACTATAAAGTTGAAGGTAAGCCAGTACATATAATAAAAAAGGGCGATGTTGTAAATATTCCTCCTCATGTAAATCATTGGCATGGTGCTACTCCAAATAGTGAGTTTGTACATGTGGCTCTTACTAACTACAAAGAAGGTGAGAATGTATTGTGGGGCGATCCTGTAAGCGATGTGCAGTATACTAGTGTTTTAGATGAATAGTAACTAATTTTGACAATGAAATCTGTTTTTGAAAATAAAAGTAATGTGCTAGTGACTTATTTCTCATGGAGTGGGAATACTGAAAGAATAGCCAGTCAGTTACAAAGACACTTTGATTGCGATATTTTTGAGATAGTTGCCGCAAATGACTATTCATCAGTATATAGGGATGTGCTAATCCGGGCACGTCAGGAGAATCGCTCTGAAGCAACACCTGAATTGAGGAATCATCTTGCATCAATCGACTCTTATGATATTATATTTGTAGGTTTCCCTAACTGGTGTAATACATTTCCGGCACCTGTACGTACTTTCTTAATGGAAAATGATTTTACAGGTAAAACCATTATACCGTTTTGTACACATGGGGGTGGTGGTTTAGGACATAGCATTAGTGATATCTCACAGTTGTGTGCATCCGGTAAGGTGTTAAACAGCTTTTCAATAAATGGCTATGCCGTTAAAGATAATAACATTGAAGTAGATAATTGGATTAGAAATAATTAACTAAAATAGAATAACTATGAAAGATTTCACGTATTACAATCCGACTCGTATTGAGTTTGGTAAAGGTAAAGAAGGAAATATTGGTCAGTATATTTCAGAGTACGGACTTAAGAAAGTATTAATTGTTTACGGTTCCGACCGTGTTAAAAAAAGTGGTTTATTTGACAGAGTTGTTATGTCGCTTACCGATAAAGGTATTGAATATGAAGAGTTAGGCGGTGTGATAAGCAATCCTGTATTGAGCAAGGTTCACGAAGGAGTGGAGCTGGCAAAAGCCACAAAAGTGGATGCGGTACTTGGAATTGGTGGTGCATCTGTGTTGGATTCCTCCAAAGCTATTGCTGCCGGTGCTGTTTATGATGGCGATGTGTGGGATATGTTTACTTTTAAGGCTCAGTCAAACAGTGCCTTAAAGATATTCTCTATTATGACACTTGCTGCTTCAGGTAGTGAAATGAATAACTATGCTGTTGTTACAAATGAGGTTACTAAACAGAAAATGAGTATTGTAAGCTCGGCAACATTCCCTACAGTATCAGTTATAAATCCTGAACTGCAGGCTACAGTAACCAAAGAGTATCTGGCTTATTCAGCTGCCGATATTTTTGCACATAGTCTGGATATGTATTTAACAGCTACTTACTTACCTGAATATATTGCCGGTTATGTAGAGAATATTCTACGTACTGTAATTCGTACAACAGATATCTTACTGGCAGATTCCAGTGATTATGATGCACGCGGTGAATTTGCCTGGGCTGCCACTAATGCTTTAAATTTCACTTCTTTCTGTGGTATCGAAAATAATCGTTTTGATACTCACTTTATTGAGCATACTATGTCTGCTGAATATAACATTGCTCATGGTGCAGGATTGTCAATTGTTGTTCCGGCATGGATGAAGTGGCAAAAGAATATGCTGCCTGAACGTTTCGAGCGTTTTGCCAAAGAAATATTCAACGTTGATACTGCCGATGAAGGTATTGAAGCATTGAAGAACTGGTATACAAAAATTGGTGCTCCTGTTACTTTAAAAGAAGGTAATATTCCTGAAGAAGGTGTTGAAATGATGATTGAGAAACTGTTTATGGGAGCAAAAATGATGGGAGCTGATGCTTTGTATTCTAAGGAAATGCTTAGCACTGTGTTTAATAATGCAAGATAGTAAGTTTTTATATGTTATATACCCCGGGTTAGTGTTATGCCGTGTGGGAAATACAGGGAAAAGGTGATGTAACAATTACCTTTTCTTTGTTTTTTACGACTTTGTGAATTAAAGTATGATAAAAAGTAAGAGCGATGGCAATGGTTTGGTAGCAATATTAAGTGCTAATGTTATATTTGGACTTAATATTCCTGTAACAAAAGCTTTGGTTGCCAACTGGATGAGCCCTTTGGCATATACAACAACACGTATGGTTTTCGGAGCTGTTGTTTTTTGGTGTATTGGTTTGTTCTTTAAAAAAGAGAAAGTAAAGAGCAAGGATATGATTATTATGTTTATTGGAGGACTAATGGGATATCTGGGAACACAGTTCTTATTTTCTCAATCCCTTAAATATACATCTCCTGTTGTTTTTTCATTATTAATGGCTTTAACTCCGGTTGTTGTGTTATTGCTTTCTTCTGTGTTCTTAAAAGAAAGTATCCCCTTACGAAAAGTTGCAGGTATAGTATTGAGCGTGTCCGGAGCTGTGTTAATAGTCTTTTTAGGAAGTACAGGAGGGGTTTCAGGTGCTAATAATTCATTGGGTATCATTTATGCCCTGATGTGTGTATTGGGATATTCGGGCTATATGGTACTAACCCGAACATTATCAGTAAAATATTCACCAGTTACTGTGGCAAAATATATGTTCCTTGTATCTGCAATTATTATTACACCATTGACTTTTAATACACTGAATAATCAAAGAATATTTTCTGATGAAATATCAATTCTGGCCGTATCATTATTAGGTTTTGCATTATTATTCTCAACAACATTGGCTTTTTTTCTAATGCCATATGCATTAAAAAGATTAGAAGCAAGTACAGTTAGTATTTTTATGAATGTTCAGCCTATTGTAGCTTCAGTAATTGCCATAATAGTTGGACAAGATGTCTTAACCTGGGATAAACCACTGGCTGTGGTAATGGTTGTAACTGGTGTTTATCTGGTGACTGTCCAACCAGCAAAAAGTACAAACAGAAAAATAACTGCCTACATTCTTAATAAAAGAAAGCAGGCAGATTAACTGTTAACCAATCTTCTTTCCTGCTAAAGGACCGGGTTTCAGACTTTGTATCTCATTAATGTGTATAAGTATAACAGCTTTTGGCTTTGGCATTCCTGCTTTAAGTGACATTTCTGCAGATTGATCATATATATCACCACTGGTTAAAATTTCAGGAGTTCCAATAAACCGAAATCCCTCAATGGTATCCCTGTTAACAACTGCTACAACATCCGTTGAACCATCTATTATATTCTTGTAAGTCTGACCACCTGTTCCTTCTGTGAATATAAGAGTTTCGTCATCAAAAACACGTGTGGAACGCTTTGGTGCATTGTTTGGAATTCCATCTTTACTTACTGTGGCGTGAAAGCATTGCTGGCTCATAACCATTTCTTTCATTTCTGGTGTTAGCTGTGACATAGTTTTAAGTTTTAATTATTAAAGATTATTTAGAATATTATTTTCAATTTTTGAAAGAGTAGTAATAAGTTGTTGTTGTTCTGAATCACTTATGTCTTTAAGAGCAATGTCAGATGCTTGCTTCCAACAGTTTTGAACAGCAGTTTTAATATCTTCACCATTTGGCAGGATATATACATTATTAACACGACTGTCCTTTTTGCTTCTCTTTTTAATAACATATTTCATTTTTACCAGCTTGTCTACTATTCTAGTAACATTGGCAAAATCTTTTTTAGTCTTTTTTGAGAGTTCTCCTATTGAAAGACCGTTATCCTCCCAAAGATAATACATTACCATCCACTGGTCGGGTGTTATGTTTAACTTGTTTTCCGATAATATCCTTATTATTTGTCGCTTCATAAAGACGGCAATCATTGATATTCTGTGGTTTATTACATCCTCAAGCTTGTATTCCATTATTTTTCTATTTAAAATCTATTGAATAATACTATAACGAACTACATATCTGTTTTGTATAAATGTTAATACAAAGATATATTATTTGTTTGTCATGACAAATAAAATTGTTATATTTGTCACGACAAATAATTGTAGTGGCATTTATTTAGTGCTTTTTTTTCAGTAATTTTGTAAGCCATACTTGGGAAATCACTATTTGAATGCCATTTTTATTTAATGAAAGCTCACCTTAATTTATTCATAAATTCTCCTAAACTTGTTGATATCATGAAGATTCCGTAATGTGGGTAAGTCTATCAGTAATAAAGGTAGCTTGTTTTTGATAAATGTTCGGACTTTTGTAATCTGAAAATTAAAAAACAGATAATAAATTTAAGATATTTTGAAAATGGATAGAATAAAGATAAGTAAAGAGAAGTATAAGGAGTTATTTGGTGATCACCAAAGCCCTTTGGCAGAAACAGATCCTGATATTCAGGAGATGCTTAACAATTTCATTTTTGGTGATGTTTTTCATCAGGGTGAGTTAACTGATAAATCAAGAGAGCTGATAACAATAGTTATATTAGTGACTAATCAGACACTCAACCAACTACAGGCTCATGTATTTGCTGCTTTAAATATAGGAGTAAGCCCAGTTGAGATAAGAGAAGCTATATATCAGTGTGTGCCATATTTAGGTTTTCCAAAAGTTCTCGATGCAATAAATAAGGCTAATGAGGTTTTTATGCAATTTGGCATTGAGCTTCCTGTTGAGAGTCAGAAAACTATTACAGAAGAAACTCGCTATGATGAAGGATTGAATGTTCAGAAAAAAATCTTTGGCGATGTTATTGATGAAATGCATAAAAATACACCAGGTAACCAAAAGCATATTCAGAACTATTTGTCAGCTTTCTGTTTTGGTGATATCTATACCAGGAATGGTCTGGATTTAAAAACAAGAGAGTTATTAACATTCTGTATTGTTTCATCAATAGGAGGCTGTGAGTCACAGGTTACATCGCATGTATATGGCAACCTGAGTACAGGTAATGATGAGAAAGTTCTCATTGATGCAATAACCCAATGTTTACCATATATAGGTTTCCCCAAAACTCTTAATGCATTAAATTGTATTAGCAATGCAATAAATAACATAAAATAATAACTATGAATGATTTCAAGCAATTGTTTCCGTTAGGACAAAAAAACGATGCTTATGCTCAATATTTTATTGGTCAAAGCTATATCTCAGTATTAACATTAGAAGGTGTGCCATCTTTTAACATAACTTTTGAGCCGGGATGTCGAAATAACTGGCATATACATGAAGGCGGAGGTCAGATTCTTTTCTGTACTGCCGGTACAGGCTGGTACCAGGAAGAAGGTAAGCCTGCTCAGAAACTAAACCCTGGCGATGTAGTAAATATCCCGGCAGGTGTAAATCATTGGCATGGGGCTGCAAAAGACAGCTGGTTTGCACACATAGCATTAACTGTTCCTGTAAAGAACTCAGATACTATATGGAACGGCCCTGTTACTGATGAAGAATATAATAAGTTGTAACAAATTAATTTATGAGCTATGAATAAGTTGAAAATATTAACAATATTAATAGCCGGGTTACTGATTTTTATAACTCAGGCTTGTACAAATTTAAATAAAAAAGAAAATAAAGAAGATATGAAACAGACACAAAGTGAAGAACATTACACTTTTGAATTAAACAGTAATGTTACACGTCAGAAAGTAACTTTTAAGAATCGTTACGGAATTACTCTTACAGGTGAACTTTATTTACCTGAAAACAGAGGAGATAAGAAACTACCAGCATTAGCGATAAGTGGCCCTTATGGAGCAGTAAAAGAACAAGCATCCGGGTTTTATGCCAATACAATGGCATCACGTGGTTTTGTCGTTTTGGCATTTGATCCTTCATATACAGGAGAAAGTGGTGGTGAGCCAAGGAATATTGCATCTCCTGAGATATATACAGAAGATTTAAGTGCTGCAATTGATTATCTGGGAATTCAGCCGTTCGTTGACAGAGAGAGAGTTGGTGTCATTGGTATTTGTGGATTCGGTGGATTCGCCCTTAATGCCACAGCTGTTGATAAAAGGGTAAAGGCTGTTGCTGTTGCAAGTATGTACGATATGTCGAGAGTAACTGCTAAAGGCTATTTCGATGGTATGACACCGGAACAACGTACACAGATGCTGGAGCAGCTTAGCGCTCAAAGATGGGTTGATGCTCAAAACGGAGAGCCTGCATATGGTACTGAAGGATTACCTGAGCCAGAACAATTATCAGGACAGGAACCGGAGTTTGTTCAGGGTTATGTGAATTATTATAAAACGGACAGAGGATTTCACCCACGTTCAATTAATTCAAACGGATCATGGACTATTACTACTCCTATTCCTTTAATGAATATGCCTATTCTTACTTATATTAAAGAGATTTCACCAAGACCAATGCTGATCATTGCCGGCGAAAATGCACATTCACGTTACTTTAGTGAGGATGCTTATGCTGCCGCTAATGAACCTAAGGAGTTAATGATTATTCCTGGTGCAGTGCATACTGATTTATATGATGGTGGTGATAGCAATTATATCCCATTCGATAAGCTGGAGACTTTCTTTAACGAGAAAATGTAGGGCTTTAACCAGAATATATAAGGAGTTTAAGGTTCAGGGTTGTGCAAACCTTGAACCTTATTTCATTTAACTCATGAAAAAAAATTAAAAAATATTTGACTAATTAAAAAAAATATTATTTTTGCCGCTCCAAAGAAAACGATGGTCCGTTCGTCTAGTCAGGTTAGGACGTCAGGTTTTCATCCTGGTAACAGGGGTTCGAATCCCCTACGGACTACAAAAACCCGCTGTAACAAAGCCGCGGGTTTTTTTATTGACCCAACTTTAAACCTTGAACCTCGAATCTTGATCTTCCACACATTTATTTGATCTACCCTTAGTTACGTAATTATTGTAAAATTTACACTAACAGCCTTAGTTTTCTGCAACATTTTTTCTTAATATTGCGTACAATAAACTACCTGTGATAGCTGTAAACTGCATGGTTGTCACATACTGTTACTGCTTTATTAAAACGTCATTAATTAAAGTAGTACAATATAAAATGTGTAATTGTTGGATTATGAAGCATTTCTACCCTTTTTCGAAATTCCGGAAGGTTTTTCCTGTTATTATTTTGTTTATAGGTTTTCAGTTATCAGCCTACGGGCAATGCCCTCCTGTTATTACGCCATCGAATAATGGTGATAATACAACTATAATAAATGGAAATAATGTATCCAGCTGTCCTGGTACTAATGTTTTATTGACGGTTTCGCCATCAACAGGTGTTACTTATCAATGGTATTATAATGCAGTGCCAATTGACACTTTGCCTCCTTCAGCGGGTTCGATAAACGTACAGACTCCTGGGTTATATACCGTGGCTGTGTCAGATTGCCCTTTAACTTCCAACACAATTAATCTTACAAATTTTACTCTACCTACGGTGTCAATATCATTCAGTAGTAATCCTGTATGTAGTGGAGAGGATGTTGCAGTTTCTTTATCATCATCACCTTCCTTGTCAAGCAACGACAGTTGGTTTTGGTTGCAGCCTACCGAAATAGTCGGGGAGGATAGCAGTTTTGTGGGGGAATTTTACAATACTACTACTTTTTCCGCAGTAGTTGTTACCAATAACGGTTGCGCAAAAACCCAAAATCAAACACTTATTGTTCACCAGCCTATTAATCCGGGACAAATTGTTTCTGATCAGGATATTTGTTCAGGAGAGACGCCAACAGAGCTCTCAGGCCCCGCAGCTACCGGTGGTGATCCCAGTAGTTACTTCTATCAGTGGCAATACTCTACTGATGATGGAACAACATGGGTAAATATACCAGGTGCAACTGGTCTTGCTTACCAGCCACCAGCGTTAACACAAACAACATTATATCGCAGAATAGTCTTTAACAGCTCTCCTTGTCCTGCTGTAACACAATATGATCCCGTAACCATAACTGTTTACCCTATACCGACAGTTACCTCCGCAACAGCAATCTCTATTTGTTCCGGGGAGTCGGTTAATTATACTCCAACATCTGGTGTTAATGGTACCACATTTACATGGACTGGCAGTGTAACTTCAGGATCTGTGTCTGGTGTTACCGCATCAGGAACTGGTGCCATAACAGATATTCTTACTTTACCTGCTGGTGGTACTACTTCCGGAATTGTAACTTACACAATAACTCCGATCGGTCCTGAGCCTACTTATTGTGAAGGTACTCCTGTTGATCTTATTGTTACCGTTCTTCCTCTTCCTGTGCCTACTATTACAGGCCCTTCTGATGTTTGCTACGGAAGTACAGGGAATATTTATACCACTGAAGCTGGTATGTCTGATTATACATGGACAATACAGGGAGGTAGTATTACTTCCGGACAGGGGACAAATGAAATTACTGTTACCTGGAATACAGTAGGCACTCAATGGGTAAGAGTAACATACACTGGTCTTAATGGTTGTGAGGCTGCTTCAGCAACGCAATATAATGTTACTGTAAATCCGTTGCCTGTTCCTACTATTTCAGGTCCTTCAACACCTTGTGAGGGCGATCCTGGTAATATATATACTACCGAGACCGGAATGACTAACTATGTCTGGAATGTGTCCAGCGGTGGTACTATTACTGGCGGAGGCAGTGCTTCTGATAATAATATTACAATTACATGGAATACTACTGGTGTTCAATGGGTAAGTGTTACTTATACTGATGTTAACGGATGTACTAATACAACTCCAACACAGTTCTTCGTTAATGTATCCACACCTACTCTTACAGGACCCACATCTCCATGTCTGGGTTCTTCTACAAATGTTTATACTACTGATCCGGGAAATACAGACTATGTATGGACTGTAACACCTGGCGGTACTATTGTTTCAGGTGGTACATCTACTGATTATACAGCCACAATTCAATGGAATATTGTTGGTAGTCAGGAAGTGACTGTTAACTACACAAGTAGTTCAGGATGTTCGTCATCATCACCTGCTTCTGTTACGGTAAACGTGCTGCCATTGCCTGCGCCTACTCTTAGTGGTGATAATGATGTGTGTGCTGAAGAAACAGGTCTGGTGTATACAACAGAAAGTGGTAAGTCGTTGTATGACTGGTCAGTATCTTCTGGTGGGTCAATTACCTCCGGAGGTACAACCCTAAGTAATACAGCTACAGTTACCTGGAATACTGCCGGAACACAGTATGTTTATGTGAATTATACTGATGCTAATGGCTGTTCTGCTGAAAGTCCGATAGAGTTTCCGGTGACGGTAAACCCTCTTCCTGTTCCTACAATTACAGGTAGTACATCTGAATGTGATGGCTCATCCGGTGTGGTTTATTATACAGAATCCGGACAATCAGGATATTCATGGACAATAACCGGTGGTAGTATTACTTCCGGAGCCGGTACCAATACTATTACAGTTACCTGGAATACACCGGGCGTTCAAACATTAACCGTGGATTATACCGATAGTAATGGCTGTAGTGCTTCTGTACCTACTGAATTGAGTGTTACTGTTCTTCCATTACCTGTTCCTTCTGTTAGTGGTTATTCTTCTGTTTGTGTAAATGCCACAAATGTTGAATACTCTACTGAAGCTGGTATGACAAATTACCAATGGACAGTATCTTCTGGTGGGTCATTTGTCGGGTCTTCCACAAACCAGACTGTTTATGTCAACTGGAATACCGTGGGTAATCAGTACCTCACTGTAACCTATACAGGCAGCAATGGTTGTGATGCCGCTGTTCCGACTACATATAATGTTACTGTTAATGATCTGCCCAGTCCGACAATTACCGGTGATGCTGAAGTTTGTAATAATTCAACGGGTAATGTTTATACAACTCAACCCGGAATGTCAAACTACGACTGGGTTGTTACCGGAGGTGCAATTACTTCAGGAGGTAGTGCTACTGATAATACTGTTACCGTAACCTGGAATACTGTTGGCAACCAATCGGTATCAGTTAATTATGAACAAACAGGCTGTCCGGCTACATCTCCATATGTGCTGGCAGTTGTTGTAAATCCACTGCCAACCGTCAATGCAGGCACAAACCAGTCTATACCCAATGGTACAAACACAACTCTTACTGGTACTGCCAGTGGTGGAACAGGTGCTCTGGCATATTTATGGACACCGGTTGATATGATACAATCAGGAGGTACTTCATTAACTCCTGTTACTGAAAATATATTCAGCGATCAGACTTTTACTCTGACCGTTACTGATACAAAGCTGTGTTCTGCTTCTGATGACATGGATGTTATTGTTCTTGGTGATGCTCTTAGTGTTATTGCAACAGCATCTCCTGATGCTATATGTAATAATGGAGCATCAGTGCAGCTAAATGCAACAGCCGCGGGGGGTAACAGCGCTGTGCAGCAGGATTTCAGCTGGACAAGCACACCTGCCGGATTTACTTCTGTGTTACAGAATCCGGTGGTTACACCAACTCAAACAACAACTTATCATGTTTCTGTTTATGATGGATATAATACTGCATCACATTCTGTTGTAGTTACTGTAAATCCTCTACCAACTATATATACTGTTACTGGAGGTGGTGAGTATTGCGCAGGTGGTAGTGGTGTTACTGTTGGCCTTGATGGTTCGCAATCGGGCGTAAGCTACCAGCTTATGCTTGATGGCAGTGATTACGGAAGTCCGAGAGCGGGAACAGGTAGTGCGCTTTCATTTACAAATTGTACAGGCGAAGGTACTTATACAGCCAGAGCTGTGAATACTACTACTACATGTGAAAATAATATGGCCGGCAGTGTTGATGTATCAATAAATCCTCTGCCTGTTGTTAGTGCTGGTACCGACCAGTCTATTCCTTATGGTACATCTACTTCGCTTTCGGCAACAGCCAGTGGAGGTACAGGATCATTAACTTATTTATGGTCGCCGGCAGGAATGATTGCCTCCGGGGGAACAACGTTAACACCAGCTACAGAAAATATTTATACAGACCAGACATATACTTTTGCAGTAACTGACACCAAATCATGTGTGTCTACAGATGATGTGGTTGTGAGTCTGTTGGGTGGTGCCCTTGCTGTTACTGCTACGGCAACTCCTGATGCAATTTGTAACAATGGGTCATCATCTCAGTTAAACGCAACTGCTACCGGTGGTAACAGTGCTACTCAGCAGGATTTTCAATGGACTTCCACACCGGGTAGTTTTACATCAACTCTTCAGAATCCTGTTGTTTCACCAACTACTACTACCACTTATAATGTGGAAGTATTCGACGGATTTAACACATCAACCAGTTCTGTGATAGTAACAGTAAATCCGCTCCCAATCTTGTTTACTGTAACTGGTGGCGGTGAATACTGTAGCGGTGATGCCGGTGTGACTGTGGGTCTTGATGGCTCAGAAACAGGAATAAGCTATCAGTTATACCTTGATGGTGTAGCAGATGGGAGTCCGTTGCCGGGTACAGGAAGTGCTCTCTCTTATGGAAATAAAACAGCAGAAGGAATATACACAGTAGGTGCCATGAATGTGGCTACAGGCTGTGAACGCGATATGACAGGAAGCGTTGAAGTAATTATTAATCCACTGCCGGTAGCTTCTGCAGGTGTTGATCAGACAATCTTTCACGGAACTTCGACAACACTTGCAGGATCGGCAAGTGGAGGTACTACTCCTTTGTCATATCTGTGGACGCCGGCTGGAATGATTGCCGCCGGTGCTACTACTCTGGCTCCTGTTACTACAAATATATACAGCGACCAGACTTATACCCTTACCGTTACTGACGTCAAGGGGTGTGTTGATGCTGATGCCATGCAGGTAATTATTGATGGTACTGCACTTTCAGTGGTTGCTGATGTAACGCCGGGTGTTATCTGTGATGGTAACCCTGCTCAGCTTACAGCAACAGGAGCAGGTGGTAGCGGGACGTACAACTACTCATGGGTAAGTGTCCCCGGATCATGGACATCAACGGAACAGAATCCTGTTGTTACTCCATCAGTAACAACACAATATACGGTTACTGTTGATGATGGTTATAATACAGCCACTTCCAGTGTTACTGTTACTGTTAACCCGGTACCTGTGGCTTATAATGTTACTGGTGGTGGTGATTATTGTTCCGGAGGTGATGGCGTTGAAATTGGTCTCGATGACTCTGAAACAGGCGTTAACTATCAGTTGTACTATGAAGGAAGCCCTACAGGTACTACCGTTTCTGGTAATGGCGGGCCTGTGTCATTTGGCAATCAGATGCTCGCAGGTGAGTATACTGTTATTGGTACTGTCGTTACTTCTTCATGTTATTACCAGATGACAGGCACTGCCGAAGTGATAATAAATCCATTACCTACAGTATATAACATGACTGGCGGTGGTTCATATCCTGCCGGTGGTATAGGTATGGTTGTGGGTCTTAGCGACTCTGATATAGGTATCTATTACAGATTAATGAATTATAGTGATACATTAACACCTGAGCCGGGTGTTGCCGGTAATGGCAGCCCGTTTGAGTTTGGCCTTCAAACACTGGCAGGACCATATACGGCATATGCCATAAACTCAGTAACGGGTTGTGTATCTAATATGAATGATACATCGTGGGTGACTATAAATCCCTATCCGGGTATATTTAATGTTTATGGTGGTGATACTATTTGCTCTGATGGATCAGCGGAAATTGGTATTGATGGCTCTGAAATAGGAGTGGAGTACTCTCTTATCAGAGATGGCTTTAGTATAATGTCGGGTATTGCCGGAACAGGCGACTCTATAATCTTTGGTGATTTTAATGTTTCTGGTGACTATACTGTGCTTGGCACTAACATAGCAACAGGACTTCAGGAATACATGGCAGGTACTGCCGTTGTACTTGTGGAAACAGCTCCTCTTATTTATTCGCTGTCGTTTGTACAGCCGGGCGATAACTGCTTGCCTGTTGTACCTATCCTTAGCGGATCACAGACAGGGGTTAATTATTATATAAATTATCTGGATTCAAGCGGTTACTATGTGCCCGGTATTGATACTGTTATAGGTACAGGTGGTATGTTAACATTTGATACTCTGTATTATCCTGGTATCTATACTGCCACTGCCATGATAGATCACGGATATATCCAGTGTTACAGAGACATGAATGGCAGTATTAATGCTGTTTCACCGCCTCTGGAATTTGAAATATCTCCTCACGGCACTATCTGCGAAGACAGTGAAGTGCTCTGTATACTGGAAACAGAACCTTCAGTGGTGTATACATTATGGCTTAACAGCCAGCCAACGACTAATTCAAGTGCAGGAGATCCTGCTGGTGGTGCCATATGCTTCGATACTCTCACAGCACCCGGAACGTACAGAGTTTATGCTCTGGATACTGTTACCGGATGTGAGATTTTCTTTGATGAACATCTGGAAATAAATCCTTCCCCAATAGTATATTTAATGTCGCCAACAGAAGGGTGTACAGGAACAGTAATAACACTAAATGGTTGTCAGGAAGGTATTGACTACTACCTGTATTTTGATCCACCGTCAAAGGATATGATACAGATATCCGGTCCTTTTAACTGTGAGAGCGGTTCTATTAGCTTCGGGCCTCTTGATGATGAGGGTGTGTACAGAGTTAAGGCTGTTGACACTCTCACTAATTGTGAAGTTTGGATGCAGGACAGCACAATGATTTATCCTTCTCCGGAAGTGTTTGCCATAAGCCCGCAGGGTGGGGGATGTGCTCCTGTTGAGATATATATGAGTAACTTTGAAATCGATGTTACCTACTATTTATATCGTGATGATATTTTTATTGCCACTGATGATGGTACTGACGGTGAAGTGAACTTTGGACCGCAATCGGTACCCGGAACATATACTGTTAGCGGCCTGATGGAACATTCAGGTCATGTTAGCTGCTGGAGTGATATGAGCGGCGATGTACATGTGTACAATGCCATGGTTGAATTTACATTGATGCCGGGGGATACTGTTTGCCCTGGTGAAACATTATACCTCTCCGGTTCTGAAGCAGGTGTGTCATATATGCTGTGGAATAATGATGCCGGATTCCTGGATACTATTATTGGTACTGGTGGCATTATTTCTTTTGGTTCGCAGGAATTACCCGGACAATACTGGGTTATTGCTGAATCAGGACAAACATGCCAGCTGACAATGAATGGCATTACTACAATCGATAACTTACCACAAGACTTTAGCATGACACCAGTTGGGCAGTTCTGCTCTAATGACACTGTTACCATTGGTATGGATTCTACTGAGGTGGGTGTGGTTTATCAGCTATTTAAGTCAAACAGTGCTTCAAATCCACAGGCTGAGATTACCGGTGATGGTAACCCCATGACCTTTGGTGATTTCACGCAGATTGGCACATATTGGGTAGTGGCTGTGGGTTCCGGTGGTTGTGAAAGCAATATGAGTGGGGAGCTGATTATTAACCAGGCTCCTAATGTGTACAATGTTACTGCCAACGATTCTCTTGTTCATCCCGGATGGTACTGCCCTCCTGTGGATATTGGCCTTAATATGAGCCAGGCAGGAATCAGGTATACTCTTACTGCTCCTGATGGTACTCAGACAATATTATATGGCGACGGTAGTCCGCTGGACTTCGGTTCTTTTGAACTGACAGGGACTTATGATGTTGTAGCTCTGGACACAGCTACTTTTTGCTCCATTGATATGACAGGTACTGTATCAATATTTGAACAACCTGAAGTATATGAGCTAAGCTGCCTCACTAATCCTCCTGTTTTCTGTGAAGGGAACATCGAATCAGTAAGGTTAATGCTTAACTATTCACAGCTGGATATTGATTATCAGCTTTACCGTGATGGTATTGCTGTGGGTCCTCCAAAGGCTGGTACTAATAACTTTATTATCTGGGACAGTGTATCACAATATGGTGGTGGTATTTATACTGTGGAAGCTGAGTTTGTGATTAATCCTTACTGTTCCCTTGAAATGGATGGTTCTGTTGAACTTACTGAAATACCCCTGCCTACTGCTGAGTTAAGTGGTGTGGACAGTATCTGTGAAAACATTTACTGTACTGACATGACTGTTATGCTTACAGGAACACAGGAAGTGGAGCTTGTTTATACTAACGGCACCAGTAATTTCACACATATCCTCGATCCAACAATACCTGAACATATAATAGAGGTGTGCCAGACTGAATCAACAACATATTCACTGGTATCTGTTACTTATACTGAAAGTCCGTATTGCGAAGGTGCATTAACAGGAACCTTCCGGGTTGAAGTGGTTCCGTTGCCGGAAGCAATTGCGGGCGATGATGGCGCAACTTGTGTGTCTGTACCTTATACTCTTAGTGACGCCTCTGCATCGAGCTATAGCTCTGTTGAATGGACTATCCTTAGCGGAAACGGGTCTCTTGATGACTCTTCTTTATTAAATCCTGTTTATATGCCGGTGTTATCTGATGAAGGAACAACAGTGGATCTAATGATGGTTGTAACTGGTCTTGCCGGATGTTCGGCAGAGACTGACACATCATGGGTGTCAATTGATATAGATCCTCTGCCTGTGGCTTATGCCGGGGCTGATGAAGATGCATGTGTTTCTGTTGCTCAGATTGATTTTACTGATGCTTCTGCCCAGAATGCATCATCAGTATTATGGACACATGATGGCTTTGGTATCATCAGTGATCCTGATATTGTTAACACATCATATACTCCTGACCCTGCTGACGCTGGCAGCACTGTTACTTTTACCCTTACGGTATACGGAATGGGTGAATGTGCTGCCATGGACTCCGTATCTGTGAAAACAGTTACCTTCGATAGTCTGCCGGAAGTAGATGCCGGAACAGGAGGGGAGATTTGTGAACTGGATACGATTACCCTCAGTGGTACTGCATCCAATTACAGCTCTGTTTTATGGACAGTAGAAACAGGCAGCGGTGTATTCAGTGATGCATCTAATCTGGTTACTGATTTCCATCCGGGCAACGTTGATATTGCTACTGATATGATATTAACACTTACAGCTTACGGTACCGGAGAATGTGCTGCCGACTCGGCAACATCTATTGTGATTGTTACCGTTTATCCGGCACCTGAAGTGTATGCAGGTCCTGATGATTCCATTTGTAATACTGATCCTTATCAGCTTGCTTACGCTACAGCTGATAACGCGTTATCTATAACATGGACAACAGACGGTGCAGGAACATTCGGTAATTCCGGAGAGCTGAATACAACATATTATCCTGATGCTTCAGACCTTACTGCCGGATCAGTAACGCTGTTCTTGCAGGGTGTATCAGAAAACGCATTCTGCAGTAATGCAATTGATAGCATGGTGCTTGTGCTTAGCGAGCCACCGGTAGCAGAGTTTTCTTTTAATACACCGGGATGTGCTAACGAAACTGTTTACTTTACTGATGAAACAGTACCTGTTGATTCTCCTGTGGTAAGCTTTACATGGGACTTTGGCGATGGGTCGCCTCTCGTGGTTATCAATAATGCCAGTGGTGATACTTCTCATGTTTACAGCATTGGTGGTGATTACATTGTGCAGCTTGTGGCTGTTAATCTTTACGGTTGTCCTGATACTGTTGAGCATACTATTTCAGTGCCTGATCCTGTGAATATGGATTTTGTTGTGTCTGATGATACTGTATGTCTGGGTGATGCTATTACCTTTACACAGTCGGGTACAGCAGTGCTTTCCAACTGGCAATGGGACTTCGGTGATGGTAATACATCAACAGTGGCAGAGCCGGCACATACATATGCTGCTTCAGGTACCTATGATGTGTGGTTTACTTTTACAGATGATGGTGGATGTTCCGATTCTGTCACACATCAGGTAACAGTTTCTGATCTTCCTGAAGCTGACTTTACAGTGGATATGTCAAACGCATGTACTAATTCCAGTGTGTTGTTTAATGCCACAGGTAGCTCTGATATTGAATCATGGCAGTGGGACTTCGGCGACGGACAGACAGGCTCGGGACAGAATGTTACTCATTTCTATACCACCTGGGGACACTTCAACATTACTCTTACTGTTACAAATACCATGGGCTGTGTGGCTGTTATGGAAGACTCAATTTATCTGACTACGCCGCCTGATGCAGACTTTACCTATGAAATAGCATTGTGCGACAGTATACAGTTTACTGACCTGAGTACGTGCGACCCGGGTTATAATCTTGTTTCATGGTTCTGGGACTTTGGCGATGGTACTACCGACACACTGCAAAATCCGTCACATAATTATCCTTCCAACACTATACCGGGAGGTGAAACATATATGGTTAGCCTGATCGTTGGCGCTGATAGTCTTGGTTTTATCTGCTATGACTCTATAGTCCTTCCTGTTAATGTACCATCCTTGCCGGATGTATACCTTACCTGGGATGACCCTGTTTGCTTTGGCGATTCTGTTAATTTCTACGGTGAGTCAGGATTCCCAATAGAAACATGGCACTGGGACTTCGGTGATGGTCATTTTAGTAACCTGCAGTATCCTGCTCATATGTATGCCGATACAGGCACATACAACGTAATACTTGAAGTGGTTGATACCAATGGATGTATAAATAATATTTCAGAAGTAGTTACTATTAAGCCAGTTCCTGAGGTTAGCTTTACCATGAGCGATAGCGTAGTATGTAAGGGATCTCCTGTGTACTTCACTGCCACAGGCTCTGCCAACGTGGATGAATGGTACTGGGAATTTGGTGATGGTGGTATATCCTATCAGCAAAACCCGATACATTATTACCCATCAGGAAATACATACACAGTTACACTTATTGTAACTGATTCAACAGGTTGTTCTGCTACGGAGACAGATGAAATCAGAGTATTGCCGGGACCTACGGCAGACTTTAGTTACTCAAATGTAAGCTGTACTTCTGTTGCTTTTGCGGATGAGAGCGAGATACCATCAGGCTATTTTGCCACTGAGTTCTTCTGGGACTTCGGCGATGGATTCACATCAGATTTACAAAACCCTGTTCATAGTTATACAACAGGCATTAGCACTTACGATGTGATGTTTGTGGTGACAGCCGACAGCTCAGGGTACAGCTGCTCTGATACAACATACCAGACAATATACACATCAGGATTACCATCAGTGTTCTTCACATGGGATCCTGAGCCTACTATGCTTGGCAATACAACCAATTTCTATGGCAATTCTGGTAATACCATTACTAACTGGAACTGGGATTTCCATGATGGTACTACGTCAACAGACCAGAATCCTGCTCATGTATTCCCAACTGTAGGAACATTCAATGTAGAGCTTACTGTTACAGATATTGAAGGCTGTGAGAATACAGTTACTCATCTGGTAACGGTTGTGAACATCCCTGATCTCGATTACGAATGGAGCTATGCTTGTTTGGGTGAACAAATACAGTTTACTATCCTTGATCCTCCAACAGATATTGGAGCAGTAACCTCCTGGGACTGGGATTTCGGTGATGGTAGCACAAGTTCTGATATGGAACCTATCCACACCTATGCTGCTTCTGGCACTTATAATGTAAGCTGTAGCATTGTGGATACAATGGGGGCAACAAATACAGTGATAAAACAACTTACTGTTAACCCACTGCCTAACTCCTTATTTAATATAGGCACGCAGGTGTGCGCGAACAACCCTGTTGAATTCTTCGATCATAGTACAACACAAACTGGATATATAACAGAATGGTTCTGGGAGTTTGGTGACGGATCTGATACTACTGTCTATTTCGGTGGTGATCCTGATGTGACGCATATATATTCAGGCACCAGCACCTATACGGTAACGCTTACTGTGACCAATTCCGATAGCTGCTCCAATAGTTCAACACATACGGTAACCACAGAGCCGGGACCAATAGCTCTCTTTGATTATAACTCAGGCTGCGCCAGTGGTCCGGTTAGCTTTACCGACGAGAGTACTATTAACGGCGGTGGTGAGATAGTAACATGGCTGTGGGACTTTGGTGATCCCGGATCAGGAGCTTCTAATACTTCAACATTGCAAAACCCTGTACACCTGTTCTCAGCACCGGGCGACTATACAGTACTGCTTATGGTAGCAAATATCAACGGCTGCGAGGATACTGTATCACATACGGTAACCGTGTCTGAAGAGCCTGAAGTAGACTTTACATGGGAAGCCAACTGCTTAACAGAAGAGACACAGTTTACCGTTGATGAGTCTGTTACCAATGTTGGCGAAGTAGCTACATGGTCATGGAGCTTTGGCGACGGTGGTACATCCAACCTGCAAAACCCAACACATACTTACGAGGTAGCAGGTACATTCGATGTGATACTTAGCATTGAAACAACCGACGGATGTTTTGCATCAGTTACACACAGCGTGGATATTAATCCATTGCCTACGGCTAACTTCGCACATACAGGGCCATCATGTCTTAACGATACAGTTTATTTCTCTAATCTAAGCAGTTCACCAAATGGTCTTATCGAGACATGGGTATGGGACTTCGGCGATGGTAATGAAATAACTATCAACGCTCCCGACAATCCTAATGTTGAACATATGTATACCAATGAAGGCACCTTTGATGTAGTGCTTACAGTAACAGACGCAGAAGGTTGTGAGAATAATGTCACAAAACAGGTAGTGATAGTATCATCACCTATTGCCGACTTCAACTGGGATGCAGGATGCTTAAACGAACCTGTACAGTTTACAGATATCAGCTCAACTAATGGTGGTCCGGATATAGGCCAGTGGGAATGGTATTTTGGTGATCCGGCATCGGGTACCAACAATACATCCAACCTGCCAAATCCAACACATGTGTTCAGCACCGACAGCACATTTACTGTCACACTGATAATACATAATACTATGGGCTGTACAGATACAGTAGAGCATGAGATAGTCATCACAGCACTACCGGATGTTGACTTCACCATTGAAAATGACACCATTTGTTTGGGTAGTCTTGCACAGTTCACAGGGATCTCCAACTCAGAGATAGCCACATGGTACTGGCAGTTTGGTGATGGAGGCACATCCATCGAACAAAACCCAGGCTATGGATATCAGCAGGCAGGGACATACACCGTTACGCTTACAGTAACAGATGTAAGTGGCTGTGAGAACTCAACCTCTCAGGAGGTACATGTTAACTACGCACCAGAAGCGCTATTCAGCTATGATAATGCATGTTTGGGAGACAGCACATCATTCACTGATTTTAGCTATACCAATAATGGATATATCAACAACTGGAGCTGGGACTTCGGCGATGGTAACACATCCGATGAAACCGATCCTGTACATACTTATACAACAAATGATACTTATTACGTAACACTTATTGTCTGGGATAACTCAGGCTGTAGTGACTCAATAACATTGCCGGTACAGGTATTCGACGTACCAGTACCAGCCTTTAACTTCGCACAGGCATGTGACCCACCGGGACAAGTGAACTTCTTTAATGAAAGTGTAATGGGAAGTGATAATAGTCCGATTACCGGCTACGAATGGCATCTGGATGATGGTTACTACTCTGACGAAGTTGATCCAAGTTATATCTACGAGATAACAGACACCTGCTACCAGGTAACACTTACAGCCTTTAATAACAACGGCTGTAGTGCCACCGATACAATGGAAGTATGTGTATTCGGAGCAATAGAGACATCCTTTGAAGCAACAGATGTATGCTTGGGACAGCCAACAGAGTTCCAGGCATTCTATGGTCCGGAAAATGATTCAGTGGCCAACTACCTGTGGAACTTCCATGATGGCAGCCAGACTGAGCTCACATACCATGATACTATTAGTCATACATTCCCAGCACCGGGTATCTATCTCGTTGAATTGATAGCAACAGATACCAACGACTGCCAGGCTATATATACATCAGAGATAACAATCGATTCACTGCCTGTGGCAAGCTTTACCAATACCATCGGTGGCTGTGAGATACCTACTTACTTTGAAGGAGTGACATACAGTGGTGGTGAGTTTATTGAAAGCTGGTACTGGGACTTTGGTGATACTACTTCCACAAACAATACGGATAGTATTTGGAACCCTACACACCTATATGGTCCTAATGATTCAACCTACCTTGTGCAGCTTATTGTAACCAACTACAATGGATGTATTGACACAGTTGTTCAGGAAGTATATGTAGCTCCATGTATAACAGCAGGATTCAAAGTACCTGATGAGCCGATATGTGCAAGAAATGAGTTGTTCTTTGTTGATACATCATTCCTTGCCAGCAATAACGGTATGATAGGCACATGGCTGTGGGACTTCGGTGATGGCACTACAGAAACATACGATGTGTTCACAGACACTGTATGGCATACCTATGCTGACGCAGGCACATATGAATTAAGTCTGACCATTACAGCCGGTATTGACACCAACAGCTATACAACAACGACCATGGTAGAGTTCGAAGTACATCCTACTCCATTGCCAATGATTGGTCTTGAAAACAACTGCCAGAGAGATACAACATACTATAGCGATAACAGCACTATCTTTGGTGAACCTACAACATACAGACTGTGGAACTTTGGTGATCCAACAACAGAGGCAGACACATCCAATGTTCAGGATCCTAAGTATGTATATCCTACATTTGAGAGTTACCCTGTTAGTCTGTTTGTCCAGAACAGGTTTATGTGTGCCGATTCAACAAAAGACACCATAACCATCTACAAGCTGCCAGTAGCACAGTTCACATATCAGAACACATGTATGAGCTACTATACGCAGTTTGAAGAAACATCCATAGCCGACAGTGCTGTAATAGCAAGCTGGTTCTGGAACTTTGGCGACACACTCAAAGCACCGGCAGACACAGCCATTATCCAGGCACCACAATATATTTACGACAGTGCAGGGATGTACACGGTAGAGATGATTATCACCGATGAACATCTGTGTATGGATACAGCATCTGCGGAAATAGAGATAATACCTAAGCCTATATCTGAGTTTGTGATTATAGACACCAACAGACAGGGACAGGTTTACTTTGATAATTTAAGTACCAATAATCCGGTGGACTACGAATGGGACTTCGATTACAACCAGGGCATATGGACATCCAACGATGTTAATCCTATCTTCCAGTACGAGGAAGATGGTAATTATACCATAATGCTTGTAAGCTGGAACCAGCAAGGTTGTCCGGATACTACATACCAGGTTTATAATCTGTTGTTCACCAACTTGTTTGTGCCAAATACCTTTGTACCTTCATCACCGATAACCGACTTGCAGACATTCAAGCCAGTGGGTATTAATCTCAGTAGCTACAAGCTGGAAGTTTACAGCGCATGGGGCAATCTTGTATTCGAGACAACAGAGCTTATCGACGGAGTACCTTCCGAAGGTTGGGATGGCACCTACGAAGGAGAGCCATTACCAACAGGTAGCTATATCTGGAGAATCGAAGCAGTATTTGAAGATGGTAGTCACTGGAGAGGTACTGACAATGGTGATGGTAATACCGGGACTAGCGGGACTATTATGTTGGTTAGGTAAGAAAAGATAAAAAACAATGATTAATATACATATCACAATGAAAATAAGGAGAAAGCCAATAACGGTGCTGTTAATTGTAATGGCAATGATAACTGTGATACCGGCAACATCGCAGGATTTGGATTATTCACAGTTTTATAACAACCCCACATATTTCAATCCGGGATATGTTGGTCTCACGCAAGGATTAAAAGCCAGGCTTAATTACCGGAGGCAGTGGACCGGACTGGCTGGTGATTACAGCAGTTACTGCTTTAGTGCTGATGTGGCAGAGAGATCTTTACCAGGAGCTGGTGGTATTGGTATTATCGCCAACCAGAGCCAGTCGGGAATGGGGGCGTTACGAACCAGCGTAATTGGCTTTATGCCTTCCGTAAGGATACCCATTAGTCGACAGAGCATATTCCAGTTAGGGGCATTGGCATCAGTAATGTCACAGCAGCTAAACTGGGATGATCTTGTTTTGAGTGATCAGCTGGATCCCAGATGGGGAAATATCTACCCCACACAGTTTGCCGGAGCTGCAAGAAACAAGGTAGTGTTTCCTGACTTTGCCTTTGGTGGTGTATTCCAGTTTAAGGGTAATGATATCGAAGGTACCATTGGGGCAGCAGTACACCATATCACACAGCCAAACCAAAGCTTCTTTGATGTGGACGCCAAACTGCCAAGGAAATATGTATATAATGTGGATTTTATCATAACCATAAGAGAAGACTACGGTTACTATTCAAAACGCCAGGGGTTTAAGATTAATCCGGGTGTAATGGTAGAACACCAGGTTGGTATGATGCAATACAACCTGGGAGTGAACTTTTACATGCGCCAGGTTTATTTTGGCATGTGGTACAGGAACAGCGCGTTGGAATACGATGAGCTATCGAACTTCAACGTAATGGCAGGATTAAATATCCCATTCAACGAAGAGTACAGAATGAAAGTTATGTACTCCTATGAGTTCAATATCAACGCAGTTTATAACTTCACAGGGCCATCACATGAGATCAGTCTTATTTTTGAATTTGATGATATAGGACTTATCAGGAAATCCGACAGAGGTAACTTTATGGCACCAAGGTCGAAGAGCGGATATAGCCCGATTGAGTGCTCACCGTTTTAGGGTTTGAAGGGACGAGAGACAAGGGACTAGGAGTGACAAGGTTACAAGGTGACAAGGTTACAAGGTGACAAGGTTACAAGGTGACAAGGGGAAACCAGATGACAATCCCGGAGTGTTGGGTTTTGAACATTTGAACTTTGATTATTGGAATTTGTTTGATATTTGGTGCTTGATTATTGAAATTTAAAAGTAACCCCCTCCTTCTCAATCCCAATATTGAACTCAAAATAAGGGTCTTCCATCACTTAACTGTCATATATACATCTGTAAAACATGGCAGTATGAAAAAGATAATATTAATTACGCTACTGTTTTTAATTGTTTTGTCATCTTATTCTCAAAGGCAAGCCGATCGTTGGTATTTTGGTCGTAGTTGTGGATTAAACTTTACTTCAGGAGAGCCTGTTGTTGATAATAATGGTTTAATAGACGGCCATTCCGGAGGCTGTGGTACAATGTGTGACTCATTGGGAAATCTGCTATTATATAATGGTGTTAGTCCTATTTATAATTCAATCCATGAAATAATGGAAAACAGTGAAGATTTGCAAGAATGGGGTAGTGGGCTTCAGAATGGGTTGATAGTACCATGGCCTGAATCAGATTCACTGTATTTTGTATTCAAGACTACTTCAATTAATATCCCCGGAGCTGCAACTTCTATTTTTTATAATGTTGTTGATATGAGCCTGAATAATGGACTTGGAGCTGTTATTGAAAAAGATGTCAGGCTACAAAATTCAAGTGATATTGATGAATTGTTTACAGCTACATATCATAAAAACAAAAGAGATATATGGATAATTAGCCGGGACATAAGGGATGATAGATTTATGGCCTTTCTCATTACTCCCGACGGAATTGATACAAATCCGGTTTATTCGCCTGCTCCCCATGTGGGTGAAATAGAGCAACAATTCTCATATATGAAACTGTCATATGACAAAAAATATCTTTTTACGTTATTTGCCGGGTTTCATAAAAAGATTGAGATATGTACTTTTAATTCTGAAACCGGAGAGGTTGAGTATTTATACAATCATGAGAACGATTATTATTCGCCCGGTGATATGGAATTTTCTCCAGATTCAAAATTTGTTTATATATCATACGTTGATGAAATGAGTGTAATTGTTATCCGTCAATATGAAATGCAATATATTGATGATGCAATGCTTTTTTCTCAATCAGCTGTAAA
This sequence comes from Bacteroidales bacterium, assembly GCA_963676635.1. Classification (GTDB taxonomy): domain Bacteria; phylum Bacteroidota; class Bacteroidia; order Bacteroidales; family F082. The sequence continues at coordinate 947,583 of OY781105.1, read as the reverse complement.
TGTTGTTTCTGGCAATAAAGGCAGAGGGCTGCAGCTTGCCACTGATGGTAAGATATATTACATGACAGACTGGGAAAATAGTCCGGGTACACCATCAAATTCCATTGTTGGATCGATTAATAAGCCCTGGTTAAAAGGAACAGCTTGTGAATGCCAGAATAATGCTGTTTCTGTAGCGCCTGGAGAAACGTCTGAAGCTATGCCTGTTATTTTAATGGATTATCTCTATCGATTCGATTATGATGGCGTATGTGCAGGAGAACCAATTCAGTTCAAATCGTTTTTCAATCCTGAGCCTGCTTCAATTGAATGGTCTTTTGATGATATTGCTTCTGGCTCTAACAACACTTCCAATGAAATAAACCCGGTGCATATTTTTTCAACCGATGGATTATATGAAGTAGAAGTAGATGTTTGGTATCCATCAGGGAGGTTTGAGCATACCAGCAGGATAGTTGAAATTGAAAATGCTCCAAATCCTGATCTTGGTCCTGATACATCAATTTGCTATAATGCAGATATTACTTTGGATGCTGAATGTGGTCCGCATTTCTACTCATGGAGTACGGGAAATTTTGGAACAAGTCATGTAACTGTTAGCGACACAGGTTGGTATTGGGTTGAAGTTACCAGCGATGGTGGCTGTTTTGCCTATGACTCCATTCATATTTCAAAATTTCCTGAGTCTTCTGTTGATTCTGCTAATCTTATAATTAGTCCCACTACTTGTGGAGGCAGTACAGGTTCCGTACGCGGATTAGCAATAGCTGGCGTTCCACCATATACATATAACTGGATTGATGATCTGGGTGATACTATTGCCACTTCGCTGGATATGTATCACCTGCAGGTTGGTAATTATACTCTGCAAGTTACTGATGGTAATAACTGCGTAACAGAGTTTGGCCCTTATTCAATTATCGATGTGGGTGATGTGCTTGTTGAAAGCGTTGCATTTACTCATGAACATTGTAATCAGATGGATGGTGCCATTAATATCACAGCAACATCAGGATTGGGGGATATGCTCTACTATTCCATTGATAATGGGGCAAATTACTTTAAAAATATGGGTGACTTTAATGGTTTATCTTCCGGGGCATATGCAGTAAGGGTACAGGATTCTTCTTTGTGTGAGGATGCATATATAAACAATCCTGTTATTATTAATACTATCGGTGGTCCTGAAATTACTGATGTACAAATAACACCTGAGTCATCCGGAATGAGTGACGGACAGATTTCTATTACCGCTGTGTCGGCAAGTGATACTATTTTTTATTCTAATGATAACGGGGCTACTATCCAGATTAATAATGGTTTGTTTACCGGACTATCTGCAGGATTCTATACCTGCGTTGTTAGTGATAAATATGGATGTGATACTACTTTTATTGTAGAAGTTCAGGAAGATATTACAATTAAGCTGGAGGCTATTGCCGGAGAAGATGGGGTTTGTCCGGGTAATGTGGCTTATGTGCCATTATATGTAACAAACTTTAATGATGTATCAAGCTTCACAGCTACTCTGTTATTCAATCCGGATAAACTGTTATGCCAGGGATATATGAATGCACATACTTTACTGGAAGATTCGTTAAAAGTGTTCCTGTTTCCGGCAGAGGGTAAAGTTGAACTAAGGTGGGACGATCCTTCTGTTACACTTCCTGCAAATAGTAAATTAGCAGATATTATTTTCGATGCATCAGATTCTGGTTCCAGTTCCATTGAATGGGATGGAGCAACCGGTGCTAATGTTTTTTACAACTCTTCTGGTAATCAGATACCGGTTATCTATCAGATGGGTGAAGTGATTATATTTAAAGAGGTGTATTTTTCAATAACGACCTCAGAAAAAGTATGCAAAGGTGATTCAGTAATCCTTACTCCTGACCTTATCTCCGGCAACGGACAGGTAAATTATTTATGGATCTTTCCGGATGGGACAACAAATAACAATGAATCAGTATTGTTGAATGACATTCAGTTCGCAGATGCTGGTGAGTATAGGTTGAAAGCTACTGATACTGCTGGCTGTTATCAGGAAACTGGAATTGATGTTACAGTGAATGATATTCCATTACCGCAATTTGCTTTATACGATACTATTTTTACCGAGGATCCTATTGACCTGGATGCTGGTGCCGGATTTATGCATTATTGGTGGAATACGGGCGATACAACACAGACTGTAAGGGCTGAGAATGAAGGTTGGTATGTGGCGGAAGTGGAATCGCAACAGGGTTGTGTTGGTATTGATTCTTCATATGTGGTGTTTAAAACAACAAATGAGCTTATAAATGTTTATTTCCCAAATGCATTTACTCCAAATGGCGACGGAGAGAATGATGAATTTAAGGTTGTTACTCCTTCTGCTAATATTGCTGTTTTCTCGTTGTCAATTTTTAACAGATGGGGTGCGCAAATATTTCATACCAGCGATATTACGCAAGGCTGGGATGGGACGTATAAGGGCAGCGATTGCCCCATGGAGTCATATGTGTTTAAAGTTAGCTATAATACCTCTGTGCAATCAAATGCACTTGTGGAGAGTAGGATGGGGACTGTTATGCTGATACGATAAAAAGAGCGAAGCCCTAAGCTCTTAGCCCTAAGCCCTAAGCCCTTTGCTCTTCGCTCTTCGCTCTTTCGCCCTTCGCTTAAATTCCAATAATCAAGCATCAAATTACAATCAAATTTCAATTATCAAAATTTCAATGATTAAAACTAAATATTTTGATGTTATCTGAATGTTTGGGTATTGGTATTTGATTATTGGTTATTGTTTGTGATTTGTTTTGATCTCTGCTCTTTTCTCTCAACTTTTTTCTCCTTTCTATTTCTTATTTATTATTTTTGTTTTGAAATTGACTATCGTTAGAATAAGGTCCAGATGGTTAAATAAAGTTTATTTGAAAAACACATGAACAGATCCATCAGATTAATACTAAAAACATGCATTCTGGTATTAATTATCTTTTCAATTTTTAGGATAATTCTTTTTGTTACAGAATTTGATAGAGTTTTTGTCGGGAATACAACTATCGAAACAGTTCTGAAGGCGTTTTTGATGGGAGTTAGATTTGATATTGTAATTTGTGGCTATATATTGATTGTTCCAACTTTGGTTTTATTGATCTTTGAGCTTATTAATAAAAGCAGCAAGCTTATATACAAAATTGTTTTTTATTGGGTATTTTTATTCTTTACAATAGCCTTTCTTATTTCAGGTTCTGATATTCCTTTTTTCAATCACTTTTACGACAGGTTCAATATCGGAGCATTTGTATGGTTTGATAATCTGGATTTTGTATTTTCGATGATAATACAAGAACCTAAATATTTCTTAATAATAGTACCATTTATCATTCTGGAAATAGTTTTTTACAAAGTATTAAGAAGTATCTTTATTAAAACAAACAAAGAAAATCCTGTAAAGCTAAATATATTTATCAATATAGCTTTGTCGTTGTTGTTTTTAGGGTTTTTATTTCTGGGAATAAGAGGGCGAATTGAGAAGAAGAGTCCGATTCGGGTAGGGACTGCCTATTTCTCTGATAATGCCTGTTTGAATAAGTTAGGATTGAACCCTGTTTTTACTTTAGTGCGTAGTTATTTAGATGCACAGAAAAGTTGCAATCAGCAATTACAATTAATTGATAAAAAAATGGCTATTCAAAATGTCAGGAAGTATTTAAATATCAAGGATACAACGTTTTCATCTTGTATAGCCAGGCAAATCACTTTTGATTCAATAATAGATAAAAAGCCAAATATTATTATTGTTATTATGGAAAGTATGAGTGCTGAATGGATGGAAAGGCATGGAAATAAGCATAATATTACACCATTTTTAGATAGCCTTTCTCTGCAATCTTTATATTTTGAGAATATATATACAGCTGGAAAACATACTTATAATGGCATTTTCAGCACTTTATTCTCATTTCCTGCATTGTACAGACAGCATTCAATGAAAAAAATTAGAAATTATGATGGTATTAGTAATACTCTGATACAAAATGGTTATTCAACTACATATTTTACTACTCACGACAGTCAATTTGATAATGTTGAAGGTTTTTTACGCGCAAACAAATTTCAGAATGTTGTAAGTCAAAACGATTATCCGGATAACGAGGTGAAAACAGTTCTGGGGGTACCTGACGATTATATGTTTCGTTACGCTATTCCATATATTAACAACCTGTCAAAAGCAGAAAAACCGTTTTTTGTAGCGTTTATGACAGCGAGTAACCATGGTCCTTATTATTTACCTGAATACTTTACACCTAAGTCTAATGTAATTGATGATCAAATTATTGAATATGCAGACTGGTCGTTAAAACGATTTATTGAGTTATCTTCGAAAGAAGAATGGTTTGAAAACACTATTTTTGTTTTTGTTGCCGACCACGGAGCTCCGGTAAGTAGCACATATGATATATCTTTGAGTTACTTCCATACGCCATTGATTTTTTATTCTCCGCAGTTAATTTCTTCACTAAAGGTAATTAGCAAAATAGGGTGTCAAATTGATATTTATCCAACTATTATGGGGTTGATAAAGCAACCATATGTAAACAATACACTAGGAATTGATTTACTTAATGAAAGCAGAGAATTTGCTATCGTTAATGATGATGACAAGATTGGAGTATTGGACACTATTGATTTTTGTATTATTAAAAAAGGCAGACAGCCTGAATTATTCAATTACCGAACAAAAAGTAAAAACAATTATTTTGAACAAAATAAACTAAAAGCTAATCGAATGATTGAGTATGCTAAGTCATTTATGCAAGTTCATCAGGAAATGATTTTGACAAGAGAAACAACATTGTGCAACAATTTGTAGAGCATCAGCTAAGCCCTAAGTCCTTTAAAATTTCAATTATCAAGCATCAAATTACAAACAAATTTCAATTATCAAAAATTCAATAATCAAAACCCCACACTCCGGGATTGTCATCTGGTTTCTCCTTGTCACCTTGTCACCTTGTCACCTTGTCACCTTGTAACCTTGTCACTTCTCGTCCCTGCCTGACCGCCTCAGGAGGTTCCCTTTAAAATTCCAATAATCAAGCATCAAATTACAAACAAATTTCAATTATCAAAAATTCAATAATCAAAACCGCCAGCATAGCCAGAAGCCCTTCTTTCCTGCCGAATCCGCCTCAGACGGACGAGGAGTGACAAGGTGACAAGGGGACAAGGGGACAAGGTGACAAGGGGGGAAATGAAGAATGAAGAATGAAGAATGACAGGGGAACAAAGTGAGAAAAACGCTCGGCTCACCATCCGCCGGTAGTAGGACGCAGTTCACCAAAATATAAGCCTTTCGCCCTAAGCCCTCCGCTCTTCGCTTGTTTATTATTTGATATTTGGTTATTGTTTGATATTTGGTTATTGATATTTGATTATTGTTATTTGATTATTGTAGTTATTCGATTTTTGGCAAAAAAAAAGCCGCTCAATTGAGCGGCTTTTGCGGTCTGGACGGGACTCGAACCCGCGACCCCGTGCGTGACAGGCACGTATTCTAACCAAGCTGAACTACCAGACCGTCTTGTTTAAGAACTCCCTCGTAAAAAGGAGCTGCAAAAATAATAGCTTTTTTTTATTCACCAAACAAAAAATGAAAAAAAAGTTACTTTTTTTTAATCGAACATCCAGCCATCAGGTACAGGCTGTGCTTCCATAAGATCTAATCGCTTCATTCCCTTTATGGAGCGAATGATAATCCATACCGTAAAAAAGATTAAAAGAAAGATACCAACAATGATTACACTGGTAATAACCCCTGCAACTAACATAAGCATCCCTTTCCAAAAGGTGCTTATCATGTACTTATAATGCGATTGCAGCCACTCAGGCATGCTGTCGTCCTTATTTACATAGGCAATTACAACTCCTATTATTGCTGTAAGCCCAAAGGCAATACTTACCATATACAATATGTACACTATCTTGGCATTTTCGGCAAGTTTATACTCTCTATCATTTAATTGTTGTTCCATAGCTTTTTTTTTGCTAATATATGAAAAATGAAGAATGAAAAATGAAGAATGAAGAATGAAAAATGACAGGGGAACAAAATGAGAAAAACGCTCTGCTCACCATCCGCCGGTAGTCGGACACAGTTCACCAAAATAAAAGGGACAAGGGACTAGGAGTGACAAGGTGAACCGCCTGAAGCAGTCAGGTAGGGACAAGGGAATGAAAAATGAAGAATGAAAAATGATTTGAGAGACTGAAGGGCCTGGGGTTTGTTTTGTTGATACTTATAAGGAAAATAATTATCAAAATAACTTGGCTGATATGTACTTTACTGTTATATTTGTTGCATTAACATAATAACCCTTTAGTATGTAATGTTTTATGTTTTGCTTTCTGGATTCTCTTGTATGATAGTTATATAATAATATGAATTTTAAATATTAACCTTAAATAAATAATATGAATTTTAAACTAATTTCTGGTAGTTGATTTGATGTATAATAGCTTGTTGGCTTAATTCAATTACGATTAGCTGTAAATAACCTAAATCAATAAATTAAGATATTAATTAGGTTTTAGGAAATTGTCAGTAATACATTATGTATTTTTTCACTCTGACTTATTTTCTAAAAATGTGTCTGGTTATTGAATCAAGTAGATTGTTAATTTGTTAAAACATAAACGGTTATTAAGAAAACCGCTTCTTATAAAAGGTTTAGTTGTTTTGAATGATGACAGTTAGCTTTATAAGAATTTGAATGATTGGAATATTACTAATTCCAGAATTATTAACCAAAAAAACAAAATCATGAAAAGTACAGTTTTTATTTTAGTTACATTTTTACTAGCATTTTCTGGTAATGTAAGAGGAAACCATTTGTTGCCCTCTAAGCCATTGAATCTGGAAAATGATGGATATGACAATAGTGCTGCTATTGTTTTTAGAGACTTGAATAGTATTAGAACGAATTACAAAAAGGTAATCCAAGCATTTATGCATTGTTGGAGTGTTAGCGATACAGTTGAACCCGTTTCCGGGGATCTTATATTAAATGAAGTAAATAGTACTATATCGTTTGGTGCAACATACGTTGAAATTTATAATACAACAGAAAATACTATTTGTCTTGATAGGGTTATTTTGGAGCATTATAGCAACGGAAACAATTATCCAAATGATGTACTTAGTATGTTTGGCTATATAGCTGCTAATTCTTATGTTGTAATAAGCAGATCAAATTATTATTTTAGTCAGGAATATGGTTTCTCTTGTGATTTTTCTCTTCCATATATGGAATTAAATGGTAATGCCGACGGGTTGTTGTTAAAGCATATCGATAATGGAAACATTGATATGTTTAATAATGTACCATCAGCCACAGAATCGTGGGAAGATAATACTCTTTTTTACAGATTTAATATAGATAGTGATGGATCAGATATTGAAAATGACTGGGATAATGCTGGACTGAATATGCAAGGAACACCTAAAGCGAAAAATGAAATAACTTGGCAAACAGACGGTACATCTAATTGGAGTGATCCTGGTAATTGGGATAATGGAGATTATCCAACAAAAGGTGTTGATTGCATTATTCCTTCTGGAGGGATCCAGCCAGTGATTACAGATGTTAGGTGGTATTCTTCAAATTGTAAAAACCTGACAATACAGTCAGGAGCTATACTAACTATTCCTTCAGGTAAAGGTTTAACGGTTTTTGGTGATATTTTTAATGAAGATTATAATAGTCTTGTTATTGAGATGGACACCATTGAAACCGGATCATTATTACACTATAGCGATGGTTGTAAAGGAACATTAAAACAATACATAAAAAGTGATAACTCCTGGCACTTTGTTTCGGTGCCTTATAGTGATGATTTGCCTGGTATTTGTGATGGAAACTATGCTCCAACTGTTGATAATTTTAATCAGCATAATGGACAAACTTATGATTTCTATTACCTTGATGAAACAGTTGCAGAAAATAATTGGATAAATATAAAAGCAACAGGGTGGGGCGTAAATACTTCAGGATATGGAGTTTTACCTTCTTTTTCTTGCGGTAGAGGTTATCTTGTAGCATATAATAATGATTTTATAGGTTCACCACTAAAAAGCTCATGTGGTGTGTTTTCCAATGGTGCTATTAATATTCCCGTAACAGCTGATAATATAAATTTCAATCTTGTGGGAAATCCATATCCCTCTTTTATAGACTGGAAAGCTGCAGGATGGGATAGAAGTAATCTTGTTAATAATAATGGATTTGATTTGTGGGTATGGAATGAAACATTGGGGGTGTTCGGAGTGTACAACACATCGCTGTCAGGCTTTTATGGTACAAATGGTGCTTCAAGAGTTATTTCGCCGGGTGCAGGTTTTTATGTCGAAGCATCAAATAACGGAAGTCTTGGTCTTAATAATGATATTCGCACTCATTACAATGTACCACCTCAAAAGGCAAGTGAAGCCTTCAATAGCTTTAGTTTATCAGTAACTAATGATCAAAACTCTTATAAAGATGAAATAATTATTGAGTTCGGACATGCTAATAACAATGCAGGCACAAAAAAAATTAATAGTTTTTATTCCACAGCTCCTTCTTTATATACTAAATGTGATAGTAAACGCTTGAGTGTTGATCTGCGAACTAATATTGATGATAATCCTTCAATACCAGTCTCGTTTATTGCTGGAGCAGATGGTGTGTACACAATAAAGGCTGAGAGAAGTGACTTTGAAACAATAATTCTTGAGGATGTGGCAATGAATATTAAAATAGATCTAAATACTAATCCTTGGTATTCTTTTAGTGCTTTTATTACCGATGATCCTGATCGTTTTATAATTCATTTCAATACTGTTGGTAACGAAGATGTTAATGAAGAAAGTAACTTGAATTTGTTTTTTTCGGGTAGTTATGTAACATTTATTAATAACAACAATTCAATTGGTGATATTTATATCTTAAATATGTCCGGTCAGGTTATTGAATCGTTTGAGTTAAATGGCAGTTCAAACCAAAAGATGTTATTTAATTATCCCTCAGGAATGTACGTTATAAAAGCTATAACAACAGATGGAAGTTTTATCACAAAAAAAATAATCAATATTAAATAATCTTAAAAAAAAATAACTATGCAAAAGAAAAGCTATATAATTGTCGTTTTGATATTAGTTATGGTGGTAGCATTTATAACAAACATTTCAGCCCAACCTCCTGCACCGCCCAGTGAACAAGGTATAAGTGGGAATGCAAATGGTGGAAATGCACCCGTAGCTGGTGGGTTGATTATACTTGTAAGTCTCGCTGCTGCTTATGGCAGCTACAAAGTCTATATAAAGAGAAAAGAAAATATCGAAGAATAAACAGATAATAATTTCCGCATATTTTATCTGTCAGCCTCCTTTAATCAGGGAGGCTGTTTTTTTATTGTTTGGTATAATTGTAATTGTAGGATATGCCTGGCTTAGGATAAAGCATTAAGAGTCATAATATTTATTTCATATTAATGAAGCAGAGTGTTGGTATTATCAGGTAGTAATTGTGCATCATAGAAACCTTTCTAAAGACTCCTTTTTACCTGTAAAATCATCAATTTTCACTTGTGTAATCATCTGTTTTCTTTTGTGTTAATAGCCTTCTGATGCGCATCAAAAACAATCCTGATGCTCATCAGAAACAATTCTGATGCGCATCAAAACTGATCCTGATGCGCATTAAAAACATTATTAAAGCGCATCAGAATATTAACTTGTCCTCATAAATTCACAAACAAACAAAACCACCCACCACCTTATTACAATCCCCCCCCCAACATTTAACAATCTTTTCAAAAAACATAAACCAAAAAACCCGTTATTTGTAATAAAATCGCATATTGCGACTAACTAACTAAAAAATTATGATTATGAAAAAAATTTCATTGGCATTATTTGCCCTATTAGGCTTAGCTGTTCTAATCTCTTCATGTAACAAAAATGATGATGATACTTTCGGTCCTCCTACTCTTAACTTTATAGGTGGCGAAGGATATATTGATGAAGATGCTACTATTGTTGAAGGGTCTACTTTTATGGTGGGTGTAGCCGCTTCTTCTAATACTGAGTCGGGTAAGGATCTTTCTACTCTCAGACTGACTCGTACTATGGATGAGATTACTTTTGTTGATACTACTTTCTCCCTTAATGGTGATTATGTTAATATCGACTTTACTTTTAATGCCCAAACACAGGGTACCGGTGAAGTAATTGAATTTGTGCTTACTGATAAAGCCAGCCAATCTGCCACCAAATTATTAACTCTTACCTATGAAGCTGCCAGCTCTGCTGTTACTAAATATTCTGGTATTAATATAGGATCGCATAACGATGACTTCGGTAGCTTCTATGCCGCTGCTTCTAATACTGTGTATAATATTACTGATGCAACAGCTAACCAGGCTTCTGTTGATTTTCTTTATTACCTCGGTGCTACAAATGGCGCTACTATCGCCTCTCCGGCTGATGGTGATGCTGCTACTGTGTATCCTGCTTTGTCCGACTGGACCAACAAAAATGCTACTCTATTCCAATCTACTGATATTACCGCTGCTGAGTTTGACGCTATTGGCGATACTTACTCTTTTGGCGATTTTACCGGTGATCTGTCAGCTATCACAGCTCTGGAAGAAGGTCAGGTTATTATGTTTAAAACATGGGACGAAAAACTCGGTCTTGTTAAAGTATCCTCCATCACCAGCCGCGGCGATTATGCGGTAATTGATGTTGTTATCGAAGATTAGTGAGTTAGAAACAATATAATAAGGTTACTGAATATCAGGTAGCCTTCCATAAACATCGTACCTAAGAGGCGTGTGATATTACGCCTCTTAGGTTCAATGTTCAAAGTTGAGGTGATTCAGGGAATACCGCGGGTGCTCCATTATTCCATTGCAACCTTATCAAATTTTAACACCAATACTTATTCTGAAATATCTGTTGGGTATCTCATCCATACCTGATGATTGCAAAGGATTAATACCAAATTTGTATTCCGGTTTTATAATCAGTTTGATGTTTGACACAGGTATTAGTACCCCGGCTCCTATGTATAGTCCGAATGTATTACTAAATTTTACCTTCTCATCGAATTCGGAAACAGTATAAGTAACATGATTACTTGAATCTGGTAAATATGTATGCATTGTTCCTTCCCGCTTTGCGCTGATAATAAAATCACCAAAAAAACCCGGTTCAATAAAGACCACCGTTTTTTTACCAAAATTCACCCTTAATCCCATCGGTATTGAAATACAATTACTATAATAAGTAATATCAGTAGCATGAGCCCAATGTCCCTGATACATTGAATTTAAAAACAAACTGGTTCTGTTAAACTCAAGTCCGAATATTAAATTAACTCTTCTTTCTTGCATAAAAGGAATATAAGTACCCAGTCCGAAACCATACCTGATTTCAGCTTCGTTAGTCATGTTTAATGCCACCTGAAATTCGTCAAAAGGAAATTTTTCATTAGACTGAGCTATTGATGATACCCATAAGGTAAAAATCAACCCAATTAGTAAAAGCACCTGTTTTATAATCATATTGTGTTTGGTTTTTTCATCATCACAATGAAAGCATATAACAAATATAATGTTTTTTTGAGATGAGTTTTATGTTTTAAGAGACGGTAACAGTGTGAGCCAGCAGTCTCCTTACCCCTCACCCCTCTCATTAAGTTACAAAGAAAAAGCTCTTGTGAATTTGAAAAATATTACATTTGCTTTGGACAACAATCAGACGGTGATAAGTCAACGGCAGAATTAACCCCGGTGGACTTTTCAGCCCTCAGGGCTGAGGACAACAATCCTTATGGATCAAATATCACTCATAAATTAACAATTTAAGATGAGAATGAGTAAATGAAAACGGTCAACTAAATACAGGCATTGTCACTGCTTGACCACCTCAGGCGGTTCCCTTTAAATTCCCTATCTTTGCAAAAAATAAAAATCACCATGAAAAACATTCTTCTGATATCGCTAATGCTTCTGGGCATTATATCACACTCTCAGGACACTGAAAATATTATTACCGCCAATATCAATCCTGATAAAGGCGAACTTTACCGCGATGATGTTGTGCCCAGAATTGACATTACCATTAATCCCGATACCCTCGTATGGCTGTTTCAGGAAGAAAATCTGGATAGTGATATCGAATTCTCTGCCCAATTTGTTTTTAATAACGGTACTGTTACCGATACTATATACCCCGTTGGTTTCCGCCTTAGAGGTAATACCTCGAGGCACTCTCAAAAAAAATCATTCAAAATATCGTTTAATACATTTACATCAGGTGCCAAATACTATGGCGTAGAAAAACTTAATATTAACGGCGAACATAACGACCCCTCTGTTATGAGATCGAAAATTTGCTGGGATATCCTTAACAAACTTAATGTGCCTGCCTCCAGGGCAAACCATGTGCAGCTATATATTAACGGCAACTACTACGGTGTGTACCTTAATGTAGAACATATAGATGAAGAGTTTATTAAATCGAGATTTATCTATAATCACGGTAACTTATATAAATGCCTGTGGCCTGCCGATCTTAATTATATTAGTAATAATCCGGATGACTATAAATTTGAAAATGACGGACGAAGGACCTATGAGCTGAAGATTAATGAAGATGCTGACGACTATAGTGGTTTGGCTAACTTTATTGATGTGCTTAACAATGCCCCGGATAACGATTTTATGTGCCGTATGGATACTGCTTTTGTAACTGCCCAATACCTGAAAATTATGGCTGCTGAGATTATTTTCGGACACTGGGATAACTATATCTATAACAGAAATAATTACTACCTGTACGACGACCCCATATCCGGTAAGTTTATTTACCTGCCTTACGACCTTGATAATACCATGGGTGTTGACTGGATGAATGTTGACTGGCAGCAGCGTAATATATACAACTGGCAAAGTAATAGCTTTTACGCCCCGTTGTATGAACGTATAATGGATAACAGCACTTTGCGTGATCAGTATTCATTTATCATGAAAAATATTACTGAAAATCTTATTAACACCGACTCACTGTTTGCCGCTGTTAATGTGCGTAAAGATATGGTTGAGCCCTATGTTGCAAACGACCCTTATTATCCGTTGGATTACGGCTTTACTCTTAACGATTATATAAACGCCACTACTACCGCTGCTGGCGGTCATGTTAAAAGTGGTATATTCCCATACCTTACCGCGCGCTTTGCCTCCATCGGCGATCAGCTGGTAAACAACGCCACAGCTCCTCTTATTTCTAATATAAACTACGGGCGTGTTTCGGCTAATGAAATATGGGTAAATGCCTCTGTTGTTTTCCAAAATTTTAATGAAGTAACCCATGTTTTGTATACCTTTACAGGAGAAGAGCAGCAGCAGACTACCATGTACGACGATGGCAACCATAATGATTACCTTGCCGGTGATGGTATTTACGGCGCTTTTGTTACGGATATCCCTGATGATATGTCTCTTGACTTTCAGGTTTCTTCTATGGATGTTAATGGTAAATTCCTGCTGATGCCGTGCTATCCCGTTAAGGTGCCTGCCTATGGTAGTGATGATGTGGTGCTGTTTATTAATGAGTTTATGGCCGATAATGAGAGTACTATAGCCGACGAGCATGGTGATTACGACGACTGGATTGAGATTTATAGTCCGGAAACCAACGATATTGTTTGGCTTGGCGATAAATACCTTACTGACGATTTATCAGAACCGGGTAAATGGCAGTTTCCTGATACATACATACAGCCCGGGGAGTTTTTACTGGTGTGGGCCGATGATGATCTTAACGACGGTGAGCTGCATGCTAATTTTAAGCTCAGCAAAGATGGTGAAGAAATTGGGTTGTTTGCCAGCGACTTTACCACTATCGACGAATATGTATTTGGTCCGCAAAGCGAAGATGTAAGCGAAGGCCGGCTGCCCGACGGGGATATAACCTGGGAATTCTTTACCAATCCTACTCCTGGTGCCTCCAACGAAACAAGTGCTGTTACTCTTGTGGATGAAAATAGCATAACGCTGTACCCAAACCCTGCCGGGGGAAACTGTGTAAACATATCAGAGCCGGCTGATGTTGATGTTTATAATGTACTGGGTGAGCTTATGTTTACGGGTAAAAATTTAAATAAAATTAACATATCTGATTATAATAAAGGGTTTTATATTGTCGTTTTAAATAAAAAGAATAAACTTAAACTATTGATAAAATAACATGCGAAACACATTCTTATTATTGCTATTAATGGGAACTATTGCATCTTATAGTCAGAATAACGACAATACCATGAAGAACAATGTAAACAAGACGGACGAGCAATGGAAGCAAGAATTGGACAGTTTGAGTTATGATGTGCTGCGAGGATGCGGCACCGAGCCACCATTTACAGGAAAGTATGTAAACCACAAAGACGATGGCTACTACTACTGTGCCGGATGTGGAGCCCGGTTATTCAGCTCAGAAGCTAAATATGACAGTTATTCAGGATGGCCTAGTTTTTATGACACCACCGATACATCACGTATCATCCAGGTAGAAGACCGGAGTCATGGTATGGTACGCACAGAGATACGCTGCTCAAATTGCGGCGGTCACCTTGGCCACCTCTTTAACGATGGCCCGAAGCCCACAGGAATGCGGTATTGTGTTAACTCAGCAGCGCTGAGGTTTGAAAGCCATTAAACAAGAACAATACTGATAAATTAAGGTTTGTCTGTACCTATGGATAAAACCGGTAGTAGTACTGGTGGCACACACTGTAATTTTTATTACCCTAGCCTTTGAAGTTTAAGGTTTGAGGTTTGAGTGCAATCTCTTTTTCCTTACCTTCGCACCCAAATATATAACAGTGAGGGAAGGGTTAAGAAAATACACGCTATTGTTTACTTTGATGTTTATAGTATTCTATATTGTAAACGTTATGTGTCCCGATTCCGAGCGTAATATATTTATAGATGGCGATGGAAGTGGTCATTATGCCTATTTGCCCGCAATGGTGCTGTTTAACTCGGTGGATTTTACTCCAGTGTTTGAAGTAGAAAAAGACAGACGTACTACTGATTATATGGGCCATTACTTCCATAAACACGGAGAAATATATATTAACAAATACACCATGGGGACTGCAATAATGCAGCTACCTTTTTTTGTGGCAGCCTGTGTGCTGTCGGCTTTGTTTGGCTTTCCCGTCGACGGATATAATATCATATTCCAGTACGCCTCTGCCTTCAGTTCCCTGTTCTGGGTAACCATTGGCCTCACCTTTCTTATAAAGTTATTGCGGCTGTATAACATCAGTGCGCTTAAAGGGTGGCTTATGGCAATGATACTGCTGTTTGGCTCCAACTTGTTTTTTTATGTGTTTGTGCAGCCTTCCTTTTCGCATGTGTACAGCTTTGCGCTGATTGCCATATTCCTGTACCTTTCGCGTTTGATGTTCGTAAAAACAGAACTGCGGTATATCCTTATGGCTTCTTTTATTCTGGGTATGATTGTTATAGTGAGGCCTGTGAATATTATCGTTGCCGGAGCACTGCCGTTTATGGCCGGTAACAGGCTCCGCTTTCTGGAAACAGTAAAATACAAAACCTTAAAAGCACGGTGGCTGTATGTTATTATGGTGTTTGTGCTGGCAGTGAGCCCGCAGATGGTTGTTAACTATATGCAAACAGGATCGCTGCTGGTGTATGGCTACGACAATGAGGGGTTTAATTTTATGAACCCGCATTTTATGGATTTTTTGTTTAGCTACAGAAAAGGGTGGTTTGTTTATACTCCTTTGTTTTTGTTGCTGCTGCCTGCTGTTGTTTTCTTTGTCAGAAAGCGCAGATACTATGAGCTGACTATGTTTGTCCTGTTTTTTGCGTTTGTGGTGTTTCTCTTCTCTTCGTGGTGGAATTGGTTTTATGGCGATAGCTTTGGCATGAGGCCTATGGTGGACTATTATGCGCTGTTCTTTTTGTTTATCGCTATTGCGATTACTAATATTAAGAAAGGGTGGGGGATAGTGGCTGCTTCTGTTTTTGTGGTGTTTGCTGTTTTTCTTAACCAAGTGCAGACTTACCAGTATGCGGTGGGGATTATACATGCTGATTCGATGACAAAAGAGGCTTACTGGTATGTTTTTCTTAAAACCGACAGAAGCTATTCGGGGGTGGTTAGCGAAACTGAGGAGTATTATAACGGGGTGCTTGATGATGTGCCGTTTTTTAATACTTATAATTCCATCGATAGCTATCCGCCGCAGTGGAAGATTCCGCATAACGCTGATTCTGCCATATGTAACTCGGGATCTGTTTCTGTAAGGCTTACGCCGGAAAGTGTTTATTGTCCTTCGTTCAGAATGGCTATTCCTGATACGTTAGCGGGCTATGATAATATCTATGTGAAGTTCTCTGCTGAATATCTGGAAAAGACCAACAACGCAGCCTTGGGTGCTGTTTTTGTTGTGGATATCGGCGATAATGACGGTAGTAATGTGTTCTACAAGTCTTTTAAAATAAAATCCTTACCGGATGATAAAACCAATATATGGAAAACAGGCCGTACAGGCTTTAAACTACCTCCCATAACCCCTCAGATGGATTATATCAAGATGTATATCTGGAATGTAGACAAAACCACATTCTGGGTAGATGATATGAAGATTGAGATGTTTTTGTGGAAATGAGGACTTTTGGAACAAAGGAATGAAAAATGAATAATGAAAAATGACTGGAGGGACTTTAGGGACTGAAGGGACTGAAGGGACTGAAGGGACTGGAGAGACTGGAGAGACTGGAGAGACAAAGGAATGAATAATGAAAAATGAATAATGAAAAATAGTGTCGTATAGTATGTACTACCCCTGACTCATTCCTTTCGCACCCACCATAGCTTTGGAGAAGGTGGGTAGGATGAGGCACTTAGGGGACAACCCCAAATATCATCATACTTCACTAACCCTACGCCTTTAGGCTAGGAACAAGGGACGAGAGACAAGTGACAAGGTGACAAGGGGACAAAGTGACAAGGTGAAAAATATGCGCAGCTCACCATCCGCCGGTAGTCGGACACAGCTCACTATTCACCATTCACCATTCACCAAAAAAAAATGAATAATGAAAAATACGGGGAGTTTTTTGAATTGCCCAGTCGCCTCTTCGCCCAGTCTCCCTCTGGCAAAATCCCCTTTTCTCTATTAAGAATCATTATAAATTACAAAACTTTTCGCATTCAGGGGGTCTAATTTCTTTAATTTCTGGTACTAATATATAGAAGGTGTATTAATATTACGAAATGAAGAACAGTTTCCAAACGCTTATAGTGCTAACTTCCAGTCATTTATGTAAATATATGAGGAGGTGGGGGGATTGTGTCCTGTTCTGAGATTTGAATTTTATATTGAGGAAAAACAGAACGTAATACAAAGCAGCCACCCTCCATAACCTGTCTCTTCTGATATGGGAAATCAGAGAAAACCAATCAACCAAACCAAACTTAATTTTTTTTTTAATTTCAAATTTTATAAATATGACAAAAAAAATCATATAATGATAATAGCTACAGCACTATTGTTGCTGGGTATCTTACCAAACAGCCTGAAATCACAGCAATTATTAGGCAAATGGATTATACCAACTACGAAATATCAAGCTAATTTCACAACTCATGAATTAACTTTTACGGATGACGGTGTAGAAATAAATTCAACACTAATGCCACCAACATATGATCCAGTAGAGTTTTCAGCTGGCGGATATAATGAAAATTACCAATTAAATTTTTACGTTTTAGGCGAAGATGCTTATAATATTACAGCTAATAGTGGAACTAATTATCAGGATTGGATTCCTTCAACATATGGTGAGTTGCATCCGGAGTATCAAATAATTCCGAAACCAGGTTCTCAAAATCAATACTATTCTTTTTATACTGGTATAGATTTACCTAGCAAAGCTACGGAAATATTCTTCTATTACAATGAAATCACATATGGCACCAACACATTATCCTTCTTAGGAAACAATATTATTCATTCAAGCATTCGAGCAGATGGAGGTTATGTAGCATTTGCAATTTCTGATGATAATTATCTTTATGCGTCAATACCTTCATCAAATGCATCATCCCCATATAATTTAGCTGCTCTTAGAAAATGGGAAATCACATCAACCGGTATTAATTTTATCGAATCTATAGTAGATCAAACAACATCTGGTTTGGATGAACAAGACTTTGATGCTTACAATCTTGAAGTAAAAAAAGAAATTGATAACGATGTAGTTATTGCCTGGATTCATGGCAAAAATGATTATGCTAATGGGTTTGATGTAAGTGAATTAGTTGTAGTTACAGATGGTATTGGTGCTAAATACCCACTTGGACTAGGAAGATTAGCAGGTATAGAGTTCTCCCTTTACGAGGATAACATAATATATGTATCATCTAACAGCGGTTTATACAAAGTTAATTATACAAATGGAACTGTGATATACCCCGCTATTGTTCAGAATAACTTTAGCAAAACATTTGTGCAAACAGCACCTGATGGTCATATTTACGCTGCTTCCGATGATGGTAAAACCCTGGGGCGAATTTATCAATATAGCGAGGGAAGCTATAACCAGGGAGATTTTCTGGCAACAGCTATTGACTTCCCGTCAGATCACAAAATATCATCTGTATGTGAATTAGTTAATAATCAGGAATACTATATTCTCCCTGAGAATCATCGCATACATAATATTATGACTTACGATGTGGAAACTACCCCAACATGCCCGGGGCACTATGATGGCACTGCTACAATAACTGTTGAAGGGGGTTATCCTTCATATAGTTTAGTACTTAAAAGAGATGGAAATGTTATAGCAGGCCCGATAAATAATAACGGAGAGCCATATACTTTCACAAATCTTGGTGCTGGATCTTATGTTTGTGTTGTTACTGATTCTTATAATAATGTGATGAATATTCCTTTTATAATTCATGATATTGATTATGACGAAAACTACTTCTTAACATATAGCAGCACAGAACCGATATTAATGGAAAACATTAATAACAGAACTTATAAATTGGGTTTTGAGTTAGTTAATAATACCAAAATGACAATCTCAAACTCTACTTTTATGTTTGGCCCTGATGCAAAAATACTTATAGAGCCTGGATCTGAATTAATTGTAAATGGTAGTACACTTACAAATCACGAAGAATGCTACGACCCATGGTTGGGTATTCAGGTTGAAGGAAATAGTGAAATGTCGCAATATCAATATCCCGATGGTACTGTACGTCAGGGTAAACTGGTTGTTGAGAATAATTCATATATAAAAAATGCATGGACAGGTATCACTAATTATAAGAAAGGTGTTGCAGGAACAAATGGAGGCATTGTATTATTATCGAATTCTACTTTTGAAAATAATATGAGGACTATCGATTTTCGTGAATACACTAACTTTAACCCTGTTGGATCTGATATAAGGTTACCATACCGATGTGAGTTTATCAATCTTGATTTCGAAGTAAATAACTCATATTTGTTTACTGAATACGTAACAGAATTTATAAAATTCGATAATGTGGAAGGCATAAACATAAGAGGTTGCAGATTCCATAATAACCATACAGCCGGACAAAACCGTGGAATTGGGATAAACTCCATAAACGCAGGATATCATATTGTTGATTATGTGCATTTGGGGCAAACTTATATTTCTGAATTTTACAACCTTTATAAAGGATTAAACGTCTTAGCAGGTGTGGGAACTAACACAATAATTGTAGACAGTGTTGATTTTATAAATAATAGTATTGGCGTTTATATTAGTGGCGTAAATTATACTACTATTATTGACAGCAAGTTTGAAATAGGTTATAATTACGTTGATATGGGTTCTTGTGGTTACTCGATGGGATATGGGATTGATAATCAAGACTCATACGGATTTGTTTTTGAAGAAAACAATTTTAAAAAGTATACAGGAGCACAAACGGGTTTCTATACAGGTATTAGAGTATATGAATGCCCGTCAAACATCGATATTATCTACAAAAACTACTTTGAGGGTTTGAGCTATGGTAATTATGCCTATGGGACTAATAGGTATTTAGTAACTGACAAGTATGGAGTTAAATATGAATGCAACGAAAATATTGGTAACGTTATCGATTTTATTGTAACTCATGAGACAGATCCCAGTCTTGCTATGATTCATACAAATCATGGTGCATTTCAGGATCACCCATCTGGGAATACATTTTCCACAATATTTGATCCGGAAATTAACTGGCATTTCAGAAATGAAGGAGAACAAAATATAAACTGGTATTATTGTAGTGACCAAAGTTATTGCCCATATCAAACTCCTACACATTATATGGATAATTGTGATAATAATGAAGTTTGTTTTACACCATTAACTGTTTCTCCCAGTTTATATGATTGTCCATCACATTATAATAAGATTGATGATATAAAATTAGATCCTACAAAAAGTCAACAGCTTGAAACAGATTATGCAATTAACAATACCGACTATCAGAGTGTTCATGAGTTGTTTGAATCATTGAAAGACGGTGGCAATACAACATCTGAACTATTGGATATCCAGACAGCAACACCGGATGAGATGTGGGCATTACGTACTCAACTGCTTGGCCATTCTCCACATTTATCTGAGGAAGTACTTAAAGAAGTAGCTGATCGTACAGATGTTTTCCCTGAATCTACTATCTTTGACATTATGGCTGCTAACCCTGAAGAATTAAAACAAACTGATATTCTTGAATATCTTGAGAATAAAGAAGAACCCTTACCTGATTATATGATTTCTCTTCTTGGGCAGATTTCCAATGGAACTACCTATAAAACAGCGTTATTAAACGATATGGATTTATATCATACAAATCGTATTAAAGCGGCACAGGATATAATTAGAGGAATTATTATCGATTCAATTGTTGACTATACAGATTATCGTAATTGGCTTGACAATATTGGTATTCTTAGTTCTGATAAGCAAATTATAGGAACGTATCTTAGTGAAGGTGATACTTCTTCCGCAAAAGCTATGCTTAATATATTACCTGGTATTTATAATTTAACTGGTAATGAGTTGGATGCTTTTAATGATTATTGTTATTTGATTAATCTTGATATCTCTCTAAGAAATAATGGTTTAACATATTATGACCTGGATAGTGCTGAAATTGATAATTTACAATGGTTGGCAGATTCCTCTTCACTTGACGCAAAATGGATTGCAAGAAATATACTATCTACATATCACAACGATAATTATTGCAACTGTTTATATATTAGTGACTCTGCAACGCAGAAATCTGATAAAATAAACAATGCATGGCATGGAATAAACAAAGGTTTGGCATTGGAATGCTCTCCAAACCCTGCCAGAAGTTGGACGCAGTTTAGCTATATATTACCAGTTAGTAACACAAAAGCTGAAATAATTATTACAGATATTACAGGAAAGCCTATTGATAAATTGGTTGTAACCGGAAATAAAGGTAAAAAGCTTTGGGATACAAGAAATATTCCAGATGGTATATATATTTGTACTCTTAAGACAGATGGTGGTTCTGCAACCAGAAAAATAATAATAAACAAATAAAAATATAGGTTGGCTGTGAATTCCACAGCCAGCCTATTTATACTAACTATGATGAAAAAATATATAATATTAACTACAATAATTCTTATTGCTTGTTGCTTACAATCTCAGCAACTTGATTTATCATGGCAACGTTGTTTGGGTTCAGATACTATTGATTATCCTGATGCAATAGCTAAATCAGAAAGAGGAGTTTTTGTTTCAATTTCGGTTATATATGATTATCCATGGTTAACAAATTATCATGGAGGTGGTGATGCATGGATTGTTGAATTAGATACTAAGGGAAATATATTGCAGGAAAAATGCTTTGGAGGTAGCAAAGGTGAAGGTATAAAAAAGATCGTATCTCTACCAAATGATGAATATTATTTATTTGGAGGAACAATCTCTATTGATGGTGATGTTCAGCATAGTCAAAACCCAAGTTTCGATATTTGGGTTGTAAAAGTTGATAGTTTATTAAATATAATCTGGGAAAGATGTTATGGTAGTTATGCGTTGGATAGTCCGAAAGACGCTATTTCTACACCAGATGGTGGGATGCTTTTTTTAAGTAGTATTACATCATCAGGATTAGATGTGAGCACAAGTTTTGGCTCCAGCGATGCTTGGCTATGCCGTATAGATTCAGAAGGAAATATTATGTGGGAAAAAACCTATGGTAATCATAGTTCCAGCGAATTATTTAAGATAATTCCAACATCGTATGGGACTTATATGATGGTAGGGAAATTTTATGAATCAGGAGGAATGATAACATGTCCAGACCTTGATGGCACCATGCAATATAAAGATGTGTGGGTAGTTGAAATAAATGAGTATGGAGAAATACTACAGCAATTTTCTTTTGGAGGTAGTTATTATGATGGTGGTTGGAGTATTATTGAAGATAATGGAGATTTTATAATTGGTGCTTATACAGATTCTGATGATATTAATGTAAGCGGTTTTAATGGAGAACCTGGTAATGTATCTACGGAAGATATTTGGATATTGAAAATAGATCATGAAGGAAACATTATCTGGCAGGATTGCTTTGGTGGTTCATTTACAGAAGGCATAATAAATGTTAATAGATTAGATAATGATAGATATATAGTAATTGGCACATCAAACTCTATTGATGGAGATATTTTTGGGCATCACAGTACGTTAGGGGGGTGGGATCCTGATATATGGTATTTTATATTAAGTAAAGATGGTGAATTTTTAGATCAGCGATGTATTGGTGGTTTAAAAAGAGAGACTTTGCCAACTCACTCAGTTGCTAAAATAGCTGACGATCATTTTATGCTAATAGCAGAAACCAATGTGATTTCAGGAGATGTAGAATGTGAGATTGATGCTGATCCCTGGGGTTATCTAGATAAAGACGCATGGGTTTTTAGTCTTAAAGATTGTAATAATTATCAACCCGGAATTCCGGTAGTTCCCACTGGCACCGACACCCTCTGCGTTAACACCGACAGCATCACCACCTACACAACGCAGCAGGCAACAAATGCATGGTATTACCAGTGGCAGCTGCAACCAGAAGAAGCAGGTACCATTACAGGCGATAGCTTAACAGCAATAGTAAACTGGAATCCCAACTACGAAGGCCCTGCATTATTAAAAGTACGCAGCTCAAATGACTGTGGCGAAAGCAACTGGAGCGACAGCCTGGTTATTCAGGCATACACATGCCTTGGTACTGATGATAATGACATTGAAAACAGTCTGCGTGTATACCCCAATCCCGCCACAAACACCCTTATTATAGAAAAACAGAACCACAATAAAACATACAACATCGAAATATACAACTCAACCGGCACAAAAGTCTTTACCACAAACACCGCAACAAAAATCACATCTATTGATGTTAGCGAGTGGATTAGTGGCGTTTATGTTGTTAAAGTGGCATCTGGTAGTAGTTGTGTTAGTAAGAAGGTTGTGGTTAGGTGATGGATTGGAGGGACAAGTGACAAGGGACAAAGGACGAGAGACAAGTGACAAGGGGACAAGGTGAACCGCCTGAGGCGGTCAGGCAGGGACAAGGGAATGAAAAATGAAAAATGAAAAATGAAAAAAAACGCTCTGCTCACCATTCACCATTCACTATTCACCGTTCACCAAAAAAGAGGGCCAAGGGAAAACAGTTGACAATCCCTGAGTATGGGGTTTTGATCATTTGAATTTTGGTGATTGAGATTTGTTTGTTATTTGATGCTTGTTATTTGAGTTTTAAAGGGAACCTCCTGAGGCGGTCAGGCAGGGACGCCCCTATGTGGGTGTCCGCTCAGATGTTATCAATCCTCGACCCTCAACCCTCAAACTCACACTGTATTATTTGCTCTACACCTTTAGGCCAGGGAATAAATACAGTGTGAGTTAGAGTGTGAGTTTTGAGTTGAAAGGAACAACCCCAACTTATAACTTAAAACTTATAACTCAAAAAAAAGCCCTCCTGGTTTTATCCAAAATCACTAGATTGGTTGGCAACTAAAACTACAATTAAACAGTCTAATTATAAATTACCTGTGACAATAAATTAATTGTTAATTTTGAAGTACATTAATCTGCAGTAGAAACAATATTTTAATTATGAAATTACAGAAATTAACACTGATAACAATATCATTAATCTTAATACACATCTCATATGCCCAGGTAACCGATATCACCTGGCAACAATGTTTTGAAACAGTTGATAATTATTCCGAAACATATTGCATATCCGAATTTAATAACGGATACCTGGTAGGAATGAAGGTTACTGCAGAAAGTGAAGGTGTTTCAAATTACCATGGAGGCAGTGATGCATGGTTTGTGTGTTTGGATACCCTTGGTAATGTAATATGGGAAAGATGTTATGGGGGTAGTAGTGGAGAATCACCAGAAAAGATTGTCCCAATAAACAGTAATAATTACTATTTAATAATGTCAACAGTATCTGTTGATGGTGATGTTCAAGGTAATGATTCTGATGAAGGATTAATATGGGTTGTTAAAATTGATACAGCAGGAAATATCTTGTGGCAACAATGTTATGGTTATGGTAGTAGAGTGTCTTTCAGAGATGCAATATTAACACCGGATGGAGGGCTATTATTACTTTGTAGCATATTTGACCAGGGTGAAAATGTAAGTACATACTATGGCTCAAACGATGTTTGGTTATGGAAGATAAATACCAGGGGTGATATTGAATGGGAGACTACTATTGGTACTCCTGGTACGGACAATGGCTTTAAGGTTATGCTTACCAGTGATAGTACTTACCTTGCTCTATGTGGTGTAAATGCCAACGGCGGCATGTCGGGTTGTGAATTAAATGGTTTTGAATATTTTAGTCTGGACGTATGGCTTCTTGAATATGATTTGGATGGAAATATTCTCTCACAAGACTGCTATGGTGGAACAGAGTGGGATAATGCTGTTAATTTTGCTGAAACTGAAGATGGTTATGTTATAGTAACGGCTACAGACTCTTGGGATGGGGATGTTAGTGGTAATCATGGTGGATTTAGAGATATTTGGGTATTGGTACTTGATAAAGATAAGCAAATACAATGGGAGAAATGCTATGGTGGAAGGGGGAATGATTACCCCCGGTACGTTACGCAAACAGGTGATGGTGGATATATTGTTGTAGGCATGACTGATACACAAAACAATGAAGATGTTGAAGGAAACCATAGTATTCCTAGTCATGATGATATATGGGTATTTAAGGCCGATAGTTTAGGCGAATTGCAGTGGCAACGCTGTTTTGGAGGTAGAGGTACCAATAGATTTTGGGGCTATAACTGTGTATTAAAAAGAAATGATAATAATTATGTTTTTGCAGCATTAGGACCCGGAATTGATGGAGACCAACTTTGTACCGGAGGAGGTGGACTCTATGCCGGTTGGATTTTTGAAATAAAAGACTGCACACTTTACGCCCCCCACCAGCCCCTCCAACCCACTGGCACCGACACCCTCTGCGTTAACACCGACAGCATCACCACCTACACAACGCAGCAGGCAACAAATGCATGGTATTACAAGTGGCAGCTGCAACCAGAAGAAGCAGGTACCATTACAGGCGATAGCTTAACAGCAATAGTAAACTGGAATTCCAACTACGAAGGCCCTGCTTTACTTAAAGTACGCAGCTCAAATGATTGTGGCGAAAGCAACTGGAGCGACAGCCTCGTTATTCAGGCATACACATGCCTTGGTACTGATGATAATAATATTGAAAATAGTCTGCGTGTATACCCCAATCCCGCCACAAACACCCTTATTATAGAAAAACAGAACCACAATAAACCATACAACATCGAAATATACAACTCAACCGGCACAAAAGTCTTTACCACAAACACAGCAACAAAAATCACATCTATTGATGTTAGCGAGTGGATTAGTGGCGTTTATGTTGTTAAAGTGGCATCTGGTAGTAGTTGTGTTAGTAAGAAGATTGTGGTTAGGTGATGGATTGGAGGGACAAGTGACAAGGGACAAAGGACGAGAGACAAGTGACAAGGGGACAAGGTGAACCGCCTGAGGCGGTCAGGCAGGGACAAGGGAATGAAAAATGAAGAATGAAAAATGAAAAAAAACGCTCTGCTCACCATTCACCATTCACTATTCACCGTTCACCAAAAAAGAGGGCCAAGGGAAAACAGTTGACAATCCCTGAGTATGGGGTTTTGATCATTTGAATTTTGGTGATTGAGATTTGTTTGTTATTTGATGCTTGTTATTTGAATTTTAAAGGGAACCTCCTGAGGCGGTCAGGCAGGGACGCCCCTATGTGGGTGTCCGCTTTGATATTACGCAGAATCCTCAATCCTCTCAACCCTCAAAACTCACTTCTCATCCGGAAACTTCTCGGGTTTTCCAAATTCTTCTTTGGTCAGAAACTCTTCATCATGCAAAGTGGCAATAAAGTTCAGAAGATCTTCTTTTTCGGTTGGTGTTAGCTGTGTGCCGTTATTGTTGATATGATGCATCAGAGGATCCACGTATTCCGATTGCACCAGGTTATGAGAGTAGAAATCTATCACCTCCTCCAGTGTCTCATAGCGGCCATCATGCATATACGGACCCTGTACCGCAATATTACGCAGTGTAGTAGCCTTATAAGCACCATGATCCTGAGGGTCGCCTGTAATTGAGAACCTGTCGCGGGGATCGTCGAATACACTATCCTTACCATTGTTATAGAACAGATGGGTGGTGAATAGCGGATTACCATAGCCACCATGACAATGGAAGCAGTCGGCTCCCTCTTCGGTAGTAAACAGCACATAACCATTAAGCTCAGATGGGGTTAGCTGCACCTCTCCACGCATATATTTGTCGAACTTAGAATTGGCAGATATTAGCGTACGCACAAACTGTGCTATGGCTTTTTCAATATTGGTGAATGTTATAGTGCTGCTGCCGAATGCCTTTTCAAACAATTCGGGATAGCCGTTTATTGACTGTATAAGATTTTTGACAGTAGTAGTATCACTGTTGATCTCATGCTCAGCATATACTGACATCCTAACGAAGTCTTCCAGATTACGGCGGCTTGCATCAGGATTATCAGGATACAGGAAGCCATTCCATCCATATCCGGTTGAATTCCACACCAGGTTTATCAGCGGAAGCATAACATGAGGTGTTTCTATGCCAGTAACGCCATGGGGGTGCCCTCCGGGGAAGTCGGGATGGTCGATGCCTGCCTCAAAGGAGCGTTCCTGCCTGTGACAGGTGCCGCAGCTCATTAGTGAGTCGGGATGGGTGCGCCCCGACAAACGGCCGTCGTAAAAGAGATAACGGCCAAGTTCTACGCCTTCTACAGTCATAGGATTGTCGTCAGGGATATTAAGATTGGTAGGGAATCCCAATGGGATGTCTATATTATAAGGTGTGGTAACATATGGCTCCGGCTGTGGATTATCCTTGTTGTCGCATCCCCATATGGTAACAACAAGCAGTATGGCTATGTAGTATACGTTTTTCATCACTATTTAATATTAACAGTAAACACATCATGCCCGTTCTCGGCTGCAATCTTCATAGCATCCTGGTTTTGCATAATATCGCCTCCCCAGTCGTCGTGATTATAAGTATTAGGCGTCTCAAACCATTTGTCGACATTCATAGTGAGCTCCATGGTGGTGGTTGCTCCCTTGTTGATGGTAAAGCTGCTTATTTCAGGAGTAACAGTAAAGTAGTTCTGAACAAACCCGGTTATTGAATCAGGGTAACTGTAATAAATCTGTCCTATTCCCAGGTGGAAGTTATAGGGGCTTATGCCACCATCGGCGTTAAGCCACTTGCCGTTGAGTTTAAGGTAATGATAGCCACCACCGAGGTTCTCAGGCCAGAACATAAACGATTCAGGTGGGTTTACGAACATAAGCGACTGGTTTTTGCTTTCGCTGATGCCGAAGGTAAAGCTGATGGCGCTGTAATCACCAACAGGGATATCATCGGCAAGAGCCCAGGTGAAGGTCGACTCAATATCTGTGTCAACATAATGCATATCCTCCCAGGCATCCAGCAGAAGTTTGTCGCCGCTAACACTGGTGAGCGTTACATCGGAAATAAAATACTGAATCTCGTTTACCAGATACTCATTGCCGCTTTTGTTGACGTATATCATAGTGTCGAACACAAGAGGCTGGCTGTTGTTATCATGACTAAAAGTAAGGGTGATGTATCCGCTCTCCGGCGATGGCTCGTCGTTGTTGTCATTACAGGCAACACCCGTAAATAGTACCGCCAGTATAAATAATAAGCCTGTGGATCGTAATATTTTCATAAAGTGATTCAAAGTATTTCGTTAGTCAAAAAAGCAACAATCCTGCCAAAGTAATCAATCATTCTATGATTATTCGTAAGGAATTGTGCCGCTTACAGTCACATAATTTATTGTGTCTGCCTCAGTGGATGCCTGTTTGTAAATTTTACCATCAACAATTATCATTATCTTCAATGCAGAGTTTATATCTTTATAATAGCCTGATATGTATACAATATCACCCTGATCGGCGGTAAAGGAATATCTCCATTCATCCTGTGCGCTTTCAGGTGCTACCGTAATAGCGTTAACGCTGCCATCAGCCTGCAGGCAGTTAAGATGGTACTCTGATATAGCGTTTGTAGTCACATAAGTGACAGATTTGGTGTTGTCCTGGTTGCAGGAGATCACAGAAAGCGCTATTGCTGTTATAATAAGTATCTTCTTCATGGCTTTACAGATTTACAATGATGTTAAGATAAAAAAGGCGCCCCGGCTCATAGAAAGGAGTATTGCTACCTATAATCCTTCTGTTGAGATGCTCGTAATAGTTAAGATCGAAGATATTGTTAACGCCGGCAGACAGTGACATGGAAGTATTGTAGTTATATAACAACCGAAAATCTGTTAAGATAAAACCTGGCGTATCATCCTCACCATATGCCTGCGATATGCTGTTTTGTGCCGCTACAGCACGCAGGTGCAGCTCGGGCATTATTTTGTTATCAAGAAAGCTGTAGCCAAGCCACAAGTTAGTTTCCAGAGGTGGTATCTCAGGAAGTGGGTCATTTTTAACGGTTTCTGTATTAGTAAGATTACCATCGCTGTCGAAATGATATACTGTTGCTTTAGGATTAACACCGGCGGTATAGGCAGTGGTGAGCTTTATTTTATAGTCTTTGCTCTGTGGTGTGCTATAGGAGAGTTCAAATCCGCCAAGGTAAGCCTCCGGGATATTCACAAACTGTTTAACACCCAGTACTCCACGTGTCTGCGGTTTTATCTCCGACGGTGGTATCAGTTTCGATGATATGTAATCCGTTACGTAAGAACCAAATACAGCCACTTCCAGTGTGCCGCTGTTCTCACAGGAGTGGATATATCCCAGATCGATTTCGTGGTTTGTTTCAGGCTTTAGCTGTGGATTACCGAGATAATCGTATGAGTCGTAACCCACGGGCAGTAACACGATATACCTTTCAGTCATATCCGGACTACGTGTACCTGATCCCACAGAGACAAACGCCGAGCTTTTGGCAGTGAAATGCCATGTTAAGCCTGCGCTTACGCTGAAGTTCAGGTAGTCGCTTTTTGTGTTATCATCGAAAAACACCACACTGCCATCGGCTTTATACCTTGTGAGAGAATCGGAGCCGGCCTGGTTGTAGTCGGCTCTTCCCGCAAGGATAATATCCATATTCCCTTTATTAAGACGATATTCGGCAAAGATACCTGTGTTATCGATGTGGGCGTTGTTCCACAGACTTTCGCTGAAAGAAGGCATATTGGGCTGCATTATCAGCGTTTTACTACGCTGCCCGTCTTTGAAGATATGCTCATAGCTGATGCCTGTCTCCAGAATGCCTCCGCCCATATTGATGCCTGTGCTGACCCTGCCGCCGCTGTTGGTGGCGTGGATATCCGAAACAGCTACTACCGTATCAGAGAATGGCCTGTTTTTGTTATCCATAACATGGTTTACATCGCTGTTGTAAGCTGATATCTTGACCCATTGGATAGACTTCGACTGTGGTGAGAGGAACCAGTTAAGCTGCGATACTCTGGTGTCGTCGGTTCTCTCATCCATAGGCAGCGCAGCAAAATCCACATTGCGACCGTATGAACGGTCGTAACTCAGCGACAGCACCTGGTTTTTGAAAGGCTTAACGCCAACGCCAATGCTGTAGTTGTAGTTGTTGGAAGCAGCGTTGATAACCTCTTCGTTACCCGACTTGTAGTTGCCATAGTTGCTTTTGTTGGCCGACAGGGTATAGGCAGCCTTGCTGTTGCCGCCATATACGCGTATGCCCGACTTATAGCCCTCGTGGTTGGTTTGTCCGCCCACTATCATTGATACATTGTTCTTAAAAGCAGAGTTAAAGACAGGGTTATATTTTTCAATATTTACCATGCCTCCCATATTTGGGCCATATTTAAGGGCAAATGGTCCCTTATAGATTTTAATCTCCTTTATTTCATTTATATTTACATGAGAAGCGGTGGGGTCCATTCTGTTCGGACATCCTCCTTCTATTTTGGTATATCCGTCGATCTGCACAGCCACCTGCGAGTATTTGAAGCCCCTTATTACAGGGTCGATACCCAGTGCTCCCTTTTTAATGCCACCAACGTTAGGCTCGCGCTTAAGCAATGTACCCACATCCAGTAGGGGAGTTTCTTTAATTTCTCTGGATTTGATGGTGTTGATAACCATCGACTGCGGCTGGTGGTAGCGATCGGTTATCTCTATCTCGTTAAGGAATTTCGCCGAAGTATGTAGTCGTATTACAATATTAGTTTCTGTAGCAACATTTATGGTGTCAGTTTGCCTGACATATCCAATATGAGAAATCTCCAGCACAACATTATCCTTACCGGGAACAGAAACCTGAAACAGACCGGCATCGTCGCTCGTAGTATGGATGTTAGTGTTAACCACCTTAACAGAAGCGTTAGCGACACCCTTTTCGGAAGCATCATCAATAATACTACCCTTAATAACATGTTGCCCCATGGAATACACCACCCCACAGATAACAAAACCCAATAACAAAACAATTCTCATCCTGCTTGTATATTAAAATTCACTACTAATCCTGCAAATATAACAAAAAAACATATCGATGTTAGGGAGATGTGTGAGCTCGAAGTTTAATGTTTAATGTTGGGGTTGTTTCAGAGACTCCCGGTATTATTCATTTTTATTTTGGTGAATAGTGAATAGTGAATGGTGAACTGTGTCCGCCTACCAGCGGATGGTAAGCAGAGCGTTTTTTTCATTTTTCATTCTTCATTTTTCATTTTTCATTCCTTTGTCCATAGTCCCAATCCCTAAACTCCCTCCTTCGCTCATCATATTCCTAAATTCCCTATTTTTGGCATTTAAAATATACTACAATGAGATTTAAACCCGGCGATAAGGTAAAATTTATAGATGAAGTAGGAGGGGGCGTTGTTACTGCTGTTATGGACTCCAAAATGGTTAAAGTAAAAACAGATGATGGCTTTGAGATGCCAGTGTTGTCGAAAGACCTGATGCTGGACATAAGATCGATGCCCACTGAAGAGCAGGAGCGTTTCAGAAGCTCTGTACCTGCACCACCGCCTTCTGCAATTGAAGAAGAAGATAGTGTTATTACGGAGATTAACCCCTGGGGCACTGTTAAGGAAGAGAAAGGTGTGTACCTGGCATTCGAACCTCATGAACAGCAGTGGCTGCTTACAGGTGTTATGGATGTAACGCTGGTGAATAACACTCCTTATGATTTATTATATAGTATCTTCCTTAAAAGAAATGGTGTTGTTGAAGGAATCGATTATAGCTCTGTGCCTTCCAATTCAAAGATTGTTATCGACACAATCGAACGTGAGGAAGTGGATAACTGGATATCAGGATATATTCAGATACTGCTGCATGCTGATAGTCCGAAAAAAGTATTTATGCCGGTGCATAGCTTGCTGGATGTAAAACCCGGAAGGTTCTTTAAAGAGGGTAGTTATAAGGCTAACACTCTCCTTCATGGAAAGGCTGTTATTGTAACTCTGTGCACCCTAGTGGCTATGGAAGTGGTGACAGGCAGTGAGCAGGAACGCAAAACAGATAGCAATATCAGTAAAGCTAAATCGCAGGTACCTAAAGAACAGGCGGCTATCTCTAAATATAGTACT
This sequence comes from Bacteroidales bacterium, assembly GCA_963676635.1. GTDB lineage: Bacteria > Bacteroidota > Bacteroidia > Bacteroidales > F082. The sequence continues at coordinate 915,242 of OY781105.1, read as the reverse complement.
GCCCCTGATGAGGCTATTGTGGATCTGCATATTGGGGAGCTGGTTGATAATATCCTGGGTATGTCGAGCCATGAGATGCTGACAATACAGATTAACACCTTTAAGAAACTTCTGAACAGCGCCATGGAGGAGGAATATAAGAAAGTGACTTTTATTCATGGTGTTGGTAATGGTGTTCTTAAGAATGCTATAATCAAGGAGCTTGACGATTACGAAGGATTGGAAAATCAAATGGCTTCCATCGCTAAATTCGGTGTGGGTGCTATTGATGTGGTGATAAATTCGCGATAGCTATATATTATAAGGAGTGCTCTCATGTTACTAAAATAAAATTACTGCTTTTATGAAAAAACTCAAATCATTATTATTCTCAATGCCAACAATGGGCGTTCTCTTATTGCTGTTTGCTGTTACTATCGGTGCTGCTACTATTGTAGAAAATGATTATGGTACCGCTTCCGCGAAAGCGTTGTTATACAATTCGCTGTGGTTTAACATTCTGGTGTTTCTGCTAACAGTGAATCTTGTTGGCAGGATATTTATATCTGATATGATAAGATGGAACAAGCTGCCTGTGCTGGTGTTTCATATAGCGTTTGTGGTGGTTATTGCCGGGGCTGCTATAACCAGATTTATTGGCTATGAGGGTATGATGCATATCCGTGAAGGTAGCTCGTCGTCGGTTATTATGTCGGATAACACATGGGTAGTGGCAAAAGCAGGGAATACTGTTTCTGAGAAGAAAGTGCTTATGTCGCTGCTATCCAAAAAGGCTTATAGTGATAATATTACATGCACAGGCGATAACGGCTCTGTTGATATAAAACTGCGCAGTATTGATTTTATCCCTAACGCTAAGCAGGTTGTTAAGGAAAGTTTTAAGGGTGGTTCTCCTATTATCGCGCTGATTATCTCTGATGGCGAGAACAGAATGGATGCTACTCTGGAGTTTGGTGATAATGTAGACTTCCTTGGAACAGTAATTGATTTTTCTGATGGTGATAATGGTTTTCCTGTTAATATTGGATCGGGTAGCGATGGCCTCACTCTCATGGCAATGGATACCATAAGTAAAATATCAATGATGACAGGTAGTGAGGATACGCTGCTGCCGGGCGTGAGGCATAATATAGGAATACGTGAGCTGTTTAATATAGGTGATGTGAGTATTGTGGTTACGGGGTTTTACCCCAGTGCAAAGATTGTATATGAGCCTGCTATGCATAGTGCCTCTATGATGGATGCTCTTATTGTGGAAGTCAGTTCCGGTGACATCACCAAAGAAGTGGCGTTGAGAGGTGGCAAGGGTTATGAGGGTGTTCCTCATGAAGTTTATATTAATGGTGTGAGTATGGAGTTGTGCTATGGATCGCAAGAGATACAGTTGCCTTTCGCCATTGAGCTAAAAGATTTTATTCTCGACAGATACCCTGGGTCTAATAGTCCGTCGTCGTACGCCAGCGATATTGTCCTTACAGATACCCGCAACGGCGTGGAAATGGATTACAGTATATATATGAACAATGTGCTGAATTATGATGGCTACCGGTTTTTTCAGTCGTCATACGACCCCGATGAAAAGGGAACTATCCTGTCTGTGTCGCACGACTACTGGGGTACTATGGTAACATACACGGGCTATTTCTTTATGTTTGTCTCCATGTTGCTGGCCATATTCTTTGGTAAAACCTACTTTAAGCAACTGGGTGTTGTGTTAAAGAAAAAATCAGTGCTAACTGTTCTTATGCTTACGCTGATGGTAAGCGGACTGTGTGCTCAGAATGCACATAAGTTCGCGCATATACCCATTGATGATGTTGACTACGTTCCTGCTGCTCAGGCTGATGAGTTTGGTAAACTGATGGTGATGTCAAATAGCGGCAGACTAAAGCCGGTGAATACCTTTGCCAGTGAGATACTGCGCAAGGTTAGCCGTAAGGATAAGCTGGGAAATATGAATGCCGATCAGGTGTTGCTGGGGCTGATGAGTAACCCCTCACAATGGCAGTCGGTTGCCATGATTAAAGTGGGTGATGCTGAGCTTAGGAAGATTTTGGGTATTGATGGTAAGTATGCTGCATATCTGGATTTTATTGACCTTGAGAAGGGGAGATATAAGCTGGCAAGTCTTGTTAATACAGCTTATGAGAAAACTCCTGCCCATCGTAATATGTTCGAGAAAGAGTTGCTGAAAGTTGATGAGCGTCTTAATATTTGGTTTATGGCTTACTCAGGTGAGATGCTGAATGTTTTCCCTGATCCGGGGCATTTATCAGATACATGGCTTTCTTCAGCATCTGATCTTATGGGACTCTCATATGATGATTCTTTGTTTATAGCATCTGCTGTCCCTGTCATGCTGGAGGCTGTTGGTAATGGGAATTATTCGGAAGCAGGGGAGATGATTGCTGCCATCGGCAGCTATCAGAAGAAATATGCAGGCAGCATCATGCCTTCTGAGAAAAAGATAAAGTATGAGATACTGTATAACAGACTGTCCATATTCAATAACCTGAGTATTTTGTTTGGGATTGTTGGCTTCCTGATGGTTGTATTGGTGTTTGTGCAGCTGTTTAAACCTTCACGGATTTTAGGGATTATTGTTAATATATTGATAGTAATAGTATTTGCAGGATTTGTTATCCAAACATTCGGGCTTGGTTTGCGGTGGTATATCTCGGGTCATGCGCCGTGGAGTGATGGCTATGAGACGATGATATATGTGGGGTGGATTACTCTGTTGGCCGGACTATTCTTCAGCAGGGGCTCACGCATGACTATAGCTGCTACTACGCTTCTCACAAGCATAATATTGCTGGTGGCTCATCTGAGTTGGATGGACCCGGAGATTACTAATCTTGTTCCCGTGCTTAAGTCGTACTGGCTTACTATCCATGTGTCGGTTATAACGGCCAGCTATGGCTTTCTGGCGTTAAGCAGCCTGCTGGGACTTATTAACCTTGTACTGATGATTGTTAAAACCACTAAAAATGCTGACAGGATTGATCTTAATATTGTCACACTTACTGCCATCAATGGCCGTTCAATGATAATAGGGTTGTATCTCCTGACCATCGGAACTTTTCTTGGCGGTATATGGGCTAACGAAAGCTGGGGACGCTACTGGGGCTGGGATCCTAAAGAAACATGGGCTCTTATAAGCGTTATCGTTTATGCTTTTATAGCACATATGCATAAGATAAAGGGTATGCAGTCGCGATTTGCTTTTAACTTCGCCACCCTGATAGCCTATGGTGTAATCCTAATGACTTTTTTCGGTGTTAACTACTACCTTTCCGGATTGCATTCATACGCCAAAGGTGACCCTGTGCCAATACCTGCTATGGTTTATTACGCCGTTGTTGTGATTACTGTTGTGGCTGTGTGGGCAGGGAAAAAGGAGCTTGTGAAAAGGTGACAAGGTGACAAAAGGCTGAAGAAATAAATAGGATCAAGCCGATTTCTGGAGGAAAGGAATTAAAAAAACATATTATATCTATTGACTTTTTTAATTTCTTACAGACTGAACTCACAACTTATTTTTGCTCTTATTGATTTTGGTTTTTTTTTCAATGTCTGATTCTTTTTCTTTCGATAATATGTAAAATAGTCTTGACCTGATTCGATTCTGGTCTTGACCTGATTTAATTCTGGTCTTGATTAAAATATAAACCAAACAATAAATAAGTAGTCTTTACACAAATGAGAACACATCTTTGCACAAGATAGAATCAAACGAATTAAAAGATCATCTTTTTCAAACTTACCTGACAACCATCCTCATTGTATTAACTACCTTGTTGTCAATCTGCATTTGTACCAGGTAAATGCCGGAGACTAAACTACTGCCTGATATATCATTGGCATTAAGACTTATTTCCTGCCATCCTGAGGGGTAATGACTAACATCGATAGTGGCTATTAAATAACCCTGCAGACTGTAAATTTTTAGTAATATAGTCCTGCCAACATCTGTGTTATCCACATAAAAGCGAATTGTAGTATAACTGCTGAAAGGATTGGGGTAGTTACTATCTATGTGCGACTTAAGAGAATTTGATGTAGATTCAGATAAGGGGTCTGTGGATACATATATATTCTCGTAATCAGCAAAATAGGAAGTGTATAGACAACGAATCTCATAACGAAGACTCAAACTGATAACAGAATCTTTAAGAGCAATTGTTTCACCGTAGATAGATATTTGTTGTTCGATAGCATCAATCATTTCTTTAGCCCATAGTTTCTCTGCGAACTTATTTTGGTTAGTGCTATCGGTAAACTCAATTGGAAAGTCATACTGAACAGGGCCAAAATTGCTGTCGCCAGTAAGATTTAGAACCGTTGCTCCTGCATCCTGATATCTGCCTGTTACCAAAAAGTATGATCCTGCGTACATGGCAGAGTAAACGCCAGGCATTACATTGAACAAATCTGGTTTGTTAAAGTTCAGATCCACATTCTTCACAACGGGTTTGTTAATTTTATCAAATACCCTTTCAATACCATCTCTAAGGTTGTCATCCTCATCAAAATATGTAGCAAAGCCGTAGTTATAAGATGCAGTCATATCCAGGCGGTATCTGTCGATATCATCTCCTATGCCAATAGGGAATATCCCTGTCTTCCATTCATTACTTTCTCCTATTGCCACAGGGTCTATTGGCGACCTGCCATCCGTAAAGGCAAGTATAGCATTACTGTAATCATCGTCCTGAAATTGTGACATAGCAGCATCAATACCCAAATCAAGATAGCTGCCTCCAGTACCTGTAATACTCTGTAGAAAAACCTTTGCATTCTCAATATTGGAGACAGATGCTTCTACCAAATCCGATTCCCAGTATTCTACGCTGTAGTTAAACAGGATGATATTGAAATGATCAGAAGGGTTAAGTTCATCAAGTGAGTTTGAGATAGCCTCCACGCTCTGCTCCAGCTTGTAGCCTGTCATGCTGGTTGAATTACCCAGTAGGAAAACAATATTTGATCTTAATACTTCCGAGGGTGGTGCTTCGTTTTCCGGACGTACAAACATGGTAAAGTGACCGTTCATAGTATCGCTGTTAACTGAATAGAAATCGATATTCCGGTACATATCATTAACATAAAAGTTAAATATAAGATCAGTGGCAAGATAAGCCATAGGCTCCCTCACTCTTAACTTAACATGGGTAGGATCGTTTTGAAGCACCTGATAATCGGGATGAGTAGGTATCTCAAAATATGGTATATCTCTTGTTGTGTTAACATCAAAATTAAACTCCAGGTGATCGATGGGGTAGTTGATAAACTCATCTGTAGCTAAAGGGTATTCATAACTGCATTCCCCACGATGGTACTTAAGGGTACTGATATAGCTTAGCTCAACACTCTGTATGTCTCCGGGAGCAATATTTAAAAGGGTTAGTTTTAAGCCATTGTCGCCAATATATGCATTTACAAGTGCAGCAAGGCCTCCACTGCCGGTACCGGGATTAGGATCCTCGGGCTCTACTCTTAATATTGCTTTATACGTTGTGTCATTATGTGTGTAAAGCAATTGAGTAGATCGTGCATCAGCTGGTAACGGGAAGTTATACACAGCGTCTACAGTCTGGTTCCATTCGTTTACAAATTCCTGGTAGACTACCGTTTGTGCTACCAATCCATCGATTCTAACATTTACATCAGTAACTTTATTTCTTAGAAAATCAGCTGGGTAGTTATCGTCCTTTGGCAGTAATAAGCCATCTGCGAAAGCTGCATTCCACAATACTATCATCACAATAGTAGTGATATTTCTGAATTTATTATTTATAAGTGTTTTCATTGTGTTTTGTTTTACTGTTTCATATAAACTAATTTCATAACAGGCAGGGTTTCTGTCCTGCCATCAGCGCTGTAAAGCTCACAATGAACAAAATACAGTCCTTCATTAATGGTTGTGCCCGCACTGTTGCCGGCATTCCATGTATAAGATATAACATTACTGCCACTTTTAAAATGTCGGGCAGCAACCTGTTGTCCCTGTATGTTATAGATAACAATATTTGCTGCTTTTTTATGCGGATTATCAATTTCTATGCTTGTAGCAGATGAGAAGGGATTAGGGTAGTATCTGGGGATTGCTTCATCGTTTGTACCCAGTGCTTTGGAAGGAGTTACAAAAGAAACAGAATCATATCCACCTAGTCCGGCATAATGAACTTCAATAACATCGTTGCACATAACTCCGGGGTCGTTGTTGGATGTATAGGAAAGCACGAACTTATTAGATCCGTTAAGTCTGCTTATCTCTAGAAGTATATCACGAAAATTGCCATTAATATCATAAAAGTCACCACCTGTGGGGAATAAAATCTGATTGTAGTAGTCGAGCTGATAAGTTGTGTTGCCAATACAGCTTGGATCAACAGAGTGGTAAAGCATTTCATCAACCACATCCTGTGGCGTTAAGGATGTATATTGGTTATTAATATGGTATGAAGCATCAGTTATCCAAATAAACACACGTTTAGCCTCGGGCCGGAATTCGAATTGACAAGCAGCCATTAAGGCTTCCAGTGAGTTCTCCGGCATATCACCTCCGCCGTGAGCGAATTGCTGATTAACATATTCCTGGAATAGCTGGACATCATCCGTGAATTCATAGACGTTCTCTATTTCATCCAGAAATGTAACCATACCAAGTTGGAAGTCTACATTTTGCGCAGTAAGACTGTCAGTAAACTCCACAATATTCTCCTTTACTTCGTTAATCTCGTTACCCATGCTGCCAGTAACGTCGAGCACAAAGATAATATCAGCCTCGTTAACGCCCCCTGATGTGTCTTTGGCAAGAGTGTAGTCTGTAATCTCCAGTTCATTTTCATAGAAGAACACATTATTATGAGTCAGAGTAAGGAGATACTGACCTGTTTCTTCAATCTGTGATTTGAATATCAGGCTTACATCAGGGAATTCTGAAGTAATGAGTGAATCGATAGTAACATCCAGTCCGACGTCAGAGAAAGGAGCAGCTGGCACAAAAAGAGTTCTTTGTATCTGATCTGCTATTTCATTATCCTCCATCAGGTTCAGCTCCAGAGTTGCCACCATATCTCTGTATATCTCAGGAAATCTCAGAATTGCGTTTTCATAAACAGTGGATTGTTCGGGGATGCTTATGGTGTATCCCGTGTTCCAGCTATTGACATATTCATTGGCTGGCACTTCCAGAGTAGCTTCTGAGATATAATTGCTGCTGTTGTTGGCAATCTTTACCAGCGACTTAACTTCGGTTGGAAACAACAGGTTGTTTTCGATGGATAAGAAATATGGCAGATCGGTTCTCATAAACGGACCATCAGGGAAATCAGGGGTAAGGAGAGTTATGTCGATAGTGAAGCTTACTTCGCTATTGGGGTCAACAACTGTTTCAGACCATTCTGTTTTTATACCCAGATCATAGATTTGGCGAATGGTGTCTGTAGTGTTGTTATGCAGATTGAACCAGTTGCCTAACATCAGTGTAGAAGCCATATTGTTGATATTAGCCATTTGCACACCCATACCTGATGGATTGGCAGCCCTTTCCCATATATTTATTGCCTGTGGGATGTTGCTCTGCAGCAGTGTGTCTTCGCTTATGAGATGACCATCGATAAATGCTGCGCCATCGCCCCAGAGACCCATTGCCGGATCGAACATCAGTCCCATTCCAATATTGTGAGCAACGTTGTCAATATTTTTGATTGTCAGGTTTAGTCTGATAACATCGCCATCATCTTTCTTAATCATGTTGAATGTGTATTCGATGGTGTTTAGGTCGGTAGCCTGTAGTCCTAACAGCGTGTCACCCTGATTCATAAGCTCTTTGGGCTTATCCCAGAAAAATGTCTCCGGATGATAATCAGTATCGTCAATACTAAAGAAAGAATATGATGTTAGTGCAAATGGATGCCCGAAAGTTATCTGGCAGTTGTCGTCAAGGGTGCTGCCTGATATTCCGTTGGTTGTGCCGATGGTAAAGTACCCGTCAGACAATAGGGAGAATCCTGATTTTTCATTTTCCAGAGTTGCATATTCGATACCTGAGCTCTGCATTCGTCCTGTATTATGGGGCTGCAATTCATCAGTTTGGTTCACAGGGAGGTCTACATTGAGGTTTAATTTGCTTTGACTAAAGCCTGCAAAATAGCAGGAAATCATAAGAATTAGCAGTAATTTCTTTTTCATAATATGTGTGTGTTAAGTTTTAAGAAAATACTAATTTAATTATTGTTAGAGTATTTGTAGTATTTCGTACCAAAGATAATAGAAAATATGAAATACATCAAACATGTTTGATATATTTCATATTGTGTTAGTTAATTATTCTGTATTATTAAGCAATAGAATAAACTTGAGCCGAATTATGGCAACACTTTTTATGTGTTTGCATTAAGTTAAAAAGGCTGTTATGCTGGGTTTTGGTTATTAAGTAAAAAGAAAAAGGTTCAAAGTTTATTTAACTTTGAACCTTTGATAATGCCAATGTGCTAAAACTTTATTACTGATTATTGGGAAGTAAATCGGTAGTCTTGTTTTTAGTTGGTAGGAATATTCCTATAACACCCTTAATTCCTACTGTCATGATTATATTATATAAAAATACAAGAAAGGCCAATAATAGCAGTCCTCCACATAATCCGGCAAGGATCATATATAAACTAAATTCACCTTCATAATATATTGTCCTTCTTAGCATACCTTTAATGCCAGCCATACCCATAAATGCTCCCATACCAATACCACCAATTATATGAGCCCAGAAATGGAAGTTAGCAAGTTTCTGGCTATAAAGTTTAGCACCGTTAGTAAGGATAGGCAATAGGTAGTATATTGCAGAGTAAAGAGTCATGGTAAGCCCCACTAAAATAGCCACATGCACATGGGGACCTACAATCCACTGCGTGTTGTGGAGTATTCTGTTTAGTCCGATATCAGCCTGAATAATACCGGCAGGCACTGCCAGTCCAAACCCAAGAAGGCCTCCAAGGAGAAATTTTAGCGGGTTGGTCATTTTAAGAGGCCTTGCGCTCCACAGCGTTATCAATGTTATGAAAAAGGCAAGTCCTTGTGTGATAAGCTCAAAGGCTGTAACCAGTTCTCCGGATACAATTTTTAGTATTCCGGGCTGTGCCTGATCGGATAGCAAGTGGTGCGACCAAACAGTCCACGACACAACCATCTCAACAAAGAGAGCAAGTCTGGCTATCCTTGCCATATATAGCTTTTTACCAGTAATAAGGGTTGCCAGCAAATACCATGTGCCTGCAACAAAAATCAGAACGAGTCCATCTGCAATGAGATCCAGTCCCCACCAGAACCAATTTTTGTATAATAATGCATCAATAGCAGTAGATTTTAGGTCGATGCCAAAAGCAGCGCTTACCATATAGATGAGTATTAAAATACCTGTAAAAGCAATAATAATAGCATTTAGAAAAGTGTCAACACTGCCTCTTGCGATAGCAGCAACAGGTAGTGAGACTAACGGCTCCCGGCGTTTCTTTCTGCTTCTGAATATGCTCTCAGCCCAAGAAAATCCGGTAGCAGATGCCAGCATCGATCGCCCTGAACCCGGCCTTTTCCCGTCAGGATTGTATGCAATTGTTTTAAAAATATTATACACAAAAAATAAGGTGCCTACCATTACCAGTGCTATGCCCAGAATAAATATTGCTCCGGAAATTGGATTAAATTGTGTGAAGTCTGCAGGCAGTGGCCAGTAAAGTGTGTATAATGGAGCAAAATGTGTGAGGAAATCAGAGAACCAGAAAACAAATGTTCCGACAGCTATTAGGATGAAGCTCCAGTTTCCCAGCTTGATACTGTAAAGAGGTTTCTTCATTAAAAATGGAACAAGAAATAGGAAAGCACCAAAAACAATGGAATAGGAGGATCCAAATATACCTACCAATGGGTGTGCTGTTAACAGTGAAAAGTAATGCTCACTGTTGAATGATGGGATTGGAGTGATTTGATATATCCTCATTATCATCCCTTCTATTGCTGATAATTCGTAGTACAGGATCCCAACAACTACGAAGCGCAATGCCAGCTTTTGCATAGGAGTAAGACCATCAGCACTGAATTTACCTTCGTTTCCGTTAAGAAAAGTATCTTTAAAATTCATATTTTTTTCGTTTTATTATTCTTTATTTAATTACTTCCAATGCGTTCTTTACTATCATTTTATGTCCCTTCGGACCAGAATACTCTGTTGATCTGATGGTGTACGTCCCCGGCTTTTCGAATTTCCACATTAAATCGTTAATATGCCCGGGTACTACTTGCATCTGGCAAACCATCGAATGATTCTCTCTGAATATTCCGAAACCATATGTTAAATCCTGTGACTCGACATTGAACAAGACTATGTCGCCAACTTTAACTTGCATCTTGTTCTCAGGGAGAATAAATTTGTGATCTGCCATAGTGATGTCAAACTCCTTGTCAGGAGTGATATCTGATCGGTTTAAATCCATGGATACCCACGGTATTGTTTTGTTTGTCGTTAGGTGTAATGATACCCCAAGGACTGTAAGAAGTATAACCAGTACTACAAATAAACTGGTCTTTAATACCCCGGACTTGCCCTTTCGCGTTATCTTATAACCAAAGCCCAGCATGGCGATGATTATCACAATCGCGTAAATTGTGTAAGCCCATGTTTGTCCATTAAGAACTAATTCTGAATCAACCATAATTTTAATTTTAGTGTTTTACATATTACTATTGTTAACTGCTACATAAATGTAGTATATTGTGCTAAAAAATTTTGTAATTTATTGAAGATTAAATTGTTTTATCATTGACTATATATTCGTTAAAAATGAATAATGGTTTTCTTTTATTGAGACATATTTCCTTTTCCCATAAGGTATCGTAATTTACTACCCTTGTTGCATATTGTTTTATGTTGGATAGTTGCATCGATCCAAATTTTACGACAAATATATAAAAAATAAAAACAAATACTACCTGAATATAGTATATGATTAAAATACGTCGATAATTCTAGTATTCTAAAGAAATAATATCAACTCAATTGTTGTCACTTTATAATTGATGCATTTGCATCTTAATACTTATCAAAAACAATTTTAATACCTATTATAATCTTAACGGAGGCTGTGCGAGCGACAATTATTTAAAGTAGTAATGAGCGATAACACAGGTAGTAAAGATAATGCGTGGTGATGGATTAATTAAACAAGTTGATTACAAAGCTATATGGGGTTTTATTTCTTGGTCTGTCTGGTATAATATTTGTGTTGCAAACATAGTTTCATATAATAACTATGGAAAAGAAAATTCTGTATATCATTATAATAATTTGCTTACCCTTATTTGTTTTGTCGCAACAACGCGAAGAAATAATTGTAAATGCCAGGATAATAGATGGTGACACAGTTGTGGTGGTAGGTCTTAATGAAATAGAGGTTTACAGTCTTAAAGTGCCAAAAACAAAAAGACAGCGTCGCCGGCTCACCAAACTTGTGAAGAATGTTAAGAAAGTATATCCCTGGGCACGTCTTGCCGGAGAGCAGTTAAGGAAATATGAAGATGAACTTGTGGCTGCACCCAACGATCGTGAGAGACGTAAAATAATGAAGCAAGCCGAGAAAGAGATTAACGAGGAATATGGGGAAGATCTCAAAAAGCTTACTTTCTCGCAAGGCAAGATACTTATTAAGCTTGTAGATCGGGAAACAGGCAATTCATCTTATGCGTTAGTTCAGGAGTTGCGTGGTAATTTTACAGCGTTTTTTTATCAGGCTTTCGCCAGAATATGGGGATATAATTTGAAAACCGAATACGATTCCAATGGTGAGGATAGCCAGATTGAAGCTATCGTTCAGCTAATTGAGCGCGGACAGCTTTAGGTTTAAAGTTCAAGGTTGGCGTTTCTCCCGGATTTTCAGGTCTCTGGGTTTTGCACTTCCTTAAACAGCTACTCTAAGCTTAGATAATCCAGTTTTGTTAAACTTCTCTTCAGCGTATTTACGGGTAATATTTAGTTTCTTTGTTCTTTTCTTTGATGGTAGTTCAAACATAGCGTCCACCAGAATACCTTCTATAATAGAGCGCAGTCCTCTGGCACCAAGTTTGAATTCAACACTTTTCTCTACAACGAAATCCAGAGCTTCATCATCAAAAACAAGTTCAATATCATCCATTCCAAACAGTTTAACAAACTGTTTAACAATAGCATTCTTAGGTTCGGTAAGAATCCTTTTAAGAGCATCTTTTTCCAGAGGGTCGAGGTAAGTAAGAACAGGTAGTCGGCCTACAATCTCCGGTATCAGTCCAAACTTTTTAAGGTCAGCCGGACTAATATACTGCAGCATCCGTGTTTTGTCTATCTTCTCTTCATTAACACCAGAGAAGGAATAACCTACCACATTCGTTCTTAAACGTGAAGCAATATCCTTTTCTATACCATTAAAGGCGCCACCGGCAACAAACAGAATGTTTTTAGTATCTACGGCAATCATTTTCTGTTCCGGATGTTTACGTCCTCCTTGTGGGGGTACATTTACCACAGTTCCTTCCAGAAGTTTAAGGAGAGCCTGTTGCACACCTTCGCCACTAACATCACGTGTTATGCTTGGATTATCACTTTTACGTGCGATCTTGTCTATCTCATCAATGAAAATAATACCTTTTTCAGCGGCAGCTACATTGTAATCGGCAGCCTGTAGCAATCTGGTAAGAATACTCTCCACATCCTCTCCAACGTAACCCGCTTCAGTAAGTACAGTAGCATCAGCAATAGCAAAAGGAACGTGGAGCATACGTGATATTGTGCGGGCCAGCAATGTTTTGCCTGTGCCTGTTTCGCCGACCAGCACAATATTCGACTTTTCAATCTCAACTTCGTTCTCATCAGTTTCCTGTCCGATTCGTTTATAGTGATTATAAACAGCAACAGAAAGAACTTTTTTTGCATCCTCCTGACCGATAATGTATTTGTCGAGAAACGTCTTTATTTCTCTAGGTTTGAGGATAGTAAATTCATCGTTAACATCAAATGAACCGGTTTGCTCTTCTTTAAGAATCAGAGATGCCTGCTCGATACAGAAATTACAAATCTGTGCATCAATACCAGAAATTAGAATAGATGTTTCAGACTCCGGTCTGCCGCAAAAGGAACAATTTCGCTGAGATTTCTTAGCCATAAATGGAAACTCTTATTTTTTATTTTTCAACAGAACTTCGTCAATCATACCATAATCCAGCGCTTCTTGTGCTGTCATCCAGTAATCACGGTCGCTGTCTTTCCAGATCTTCTTGTAAGTCTGTTTTGAATGTGATGCAATAATTTCGTACAACTCTTTCTTCAGTTTTTGAATCTCACGTGCTGTGATTTCAATATCAGAAGCCTGTCCTTGTGCACCACCCATTGGCTGGTGGATAAGGATACGGGAATGCTTAAGAGCAGTACGTTTACCTTCTGCTCCTGCACAAAGCAATACAGCAGCCATAGAAGCGGCCATTCCTGTACAGATAGTAGCTACATCAGGATTGATATACTGCATGGTATCATAAATACCAAGGCCTGCATATACAGAGCCACCAGGTGAGTTAAGGTAAATCTGGATGTCGCGACTTGCGTCATTGGACTCCAGGAAAAGAAGCTGAGCCTGGATGATATTAGCCACATAATCGTCAATAGGTACACCAAGAAAGATGATTCTGTCCATCATTAAACGGGAGAACACATCCATTTGTGCAACATTAAGCTGACGCTCCTCTATAATAGTAGGAGAGATGTAGCTGCCATAGGCTGAGCTGTATTTATCAAGAGATATGCTGCTTATACCACGGTCTTTTACTGCATATTTTCTGAATTCTTCACTGCTGTTGATATTCATAACTAATCAATTTTTTGTGCAATTTCAACAAATTTTTCTGTTGATACTTTTTTATTCTTCAAAGATACATGTTCTTTGAATAAGGCGATTAGTTTTTCGTCCTGAATATCCTGATAAATTTTACGTTTTTCTTCACCATTGCTGAGAACCTGATCGATAATACCTTCTATCTGAGGTGTTATTTCAGCTGCTCCTCCCATGGATTGGAAGTAAGTAGCTACTTTACCACGAACTTCAGCTTCAGTTACTTCCATAGCTTCACGGTGATCTTTCAGGAGTTCACCTTCAAGAAGTTGCCACTGGAATGAACGTGCATAGCTGTCGTATTGCTCGTCGATTTGTTCTTTGGTGATTTTGCCTTCATTGCTTTCCAGCAACCAGCGTTTGATAAATTCATCAGGTAAGGTAGGCTTGGCTATCTTAATGAGTTCCTTAATTGTATCTGCAAGGAACTGACGATCGGTATCGCGCTCATAGTGTTTTGCAAGGTCTTCAGCAAGGGCTGTCTTGAATTCTTCTTCAGTTTTGATTTCCTTTTGTGGGAATACCTTACCAAAGAGTTCTTCATTGAGCTCAGCGATATGTGTCCTTACAACTTTTGTGATTTCAAATTTGTAATCAGACTTAAGGTTTTCATCATCATCTTTAAAAATCTTAAGAAGAGATTTTACCTTTGGCTCGTCTTTGATTGCTTTCATAGGGTTGAATACCACTACGTCACCAATCTTTGTGCCGATAAATTTCTTCTGGATTGTTTTAAGCTTAAGGTCATCAAATTTGAGGAATGCTTCATTTTCCACACCACCTTCAACAACATTACCTTCATCGTCAACCTGGATAAATTTACCCTGGAATGAATCGCCCTCTTCAGCAGCTTCCGGGTGCTCGTCCTCGCCAAAGCGTACTTTGATATCTTCAACAGCGTTGTTAACTTCTTTATCAGAAACTTCGATAGTATAATAAGGTACTTTTATATCCTTTGTGAGCTTAACTTCCATTTCAGGAGCAAGTCCAATATCGAAAAAGAAATCGAAATCCTTGTTATTGATAAAATCAACCTGACCACTTTTTTCTTCATTAGGAATAGGCTGTCCAATTACATTGATCTTGTTCTCAATGATATAGTTACTTAATGCTTCAGAGATGGTTTTGTTAACTTCGTCAACCATAACAGCAGTACCGTACATCTTTTTAATCATGCCCATAGGTACTTTACCAGGACGGAAGCCAGGCATATTTGCTTTTTTTCTGTAGTCGTTTAACTGCTTGTTTACAGCATTTATATAATCACTTTCCTGAAGGTTAATGTGAATTACAGCAGTTTGTTCACCTGTTGACTCTTGTGATATGTTCATTAAAATGTGTTTTGATGATTATTAACAAACCTGCCTGTAAAGGGCAGTTATTTAATCAGCTTAATTCGAAAAAATATCTTAAGAACTGAATAGTAATATGTTGTGTTTTTCGTCTTAAGCAGACCTCTTTTACTTAAAAAACCAATAGCGAAGCAATTTATAATTACTCCGCTGTTGTGAAATTTTGTGCGGATGAAGGGACTCGAACCCCCACGTCTCGCGACACTAGATCCTAAGTCTAGCGCGTCTACCAATTTCGCCACATCCGCTGGCCATCAAAATGGGGTGCAAATATACGATTTTTTATATAACGCAAATATGTTTTTTGTTTTTTGTTTGTAGTTTTCGATAGTGTTAGCTGGTTTACTGTTAAACAAGAGTTTAGCGCCTTTCCTCAGCCGTCTTTATGTTCAAAGCTCAACGTTCAATGTTTAAAGTTGGGGTTTCTCTATGCCTCTATCGTTCCTTCAAAAATCTCAAAATATCAGCTTTTAGCTCATTAATCCTTTTAAATCCTTTGCTTCTTTTCTTTAATAGTACTTTCCAGTTAAAGCACATGTTTTTAAGACAGTAGATATGATTTAAGGCTATTTTTGCTGTTAAAGGCAGACTTACTAAATACACCAGAGCGATTTTGAAATCGCCTGTTATTCCAAGCACAACCAATGTCTGGATAATATAAAACAACGGAAACAATAGCATGGATATCACAAACTTAAAACTACTTACGAATTGTTTGTCTTTGAGTCTGGTGGTTATCCAAATAGGTATATAATAAGGTAATGTGTTGTTTAAAATGCCATAAAGGGAGATAGGAGCAAAGACAATAATTCCAAAAGTTTTTACCAGAAGGGGTAGTATTCCCAACTGTTTTGTTTTCCCGAAATCTTTGAGTCTGTGTTTATGAAGCAACGTCTCAAACTCTGTGAACTTTTGTACAATTTCTTTAAATTGGGCAGGGTTATCCTTTTCTTCTTTTTCCAGAGATGCTACCAGTTTTTGCTGCTGCAAAAACTCCAGATGGAAATGGTCTTTTGACTTCGGTTTGTAGTCGGTTGGCAGGAAATCGTTGTATGTACGGATACTGTTATAAAAGTCGTAATATTCTTCGCTTCGGATATCGAGCACAAGAGGCCTCATGGCGTCACTCAGCTCATTTTTAATAGCATTAAGAGCTACAGGATGATTCTCTTTATATGTTTCAATGTGCGGAGCAACCGGCAATGGTTTACCGAACTGGATGAATATCCTGCTATGGTATTTCTTTCTGCTATCGTAATAGATTCCAACAGGCATTATATGAAGGTCAAGATCAAAATTATTCATCTCTTCTGCTTGAAAAGCCATTCGGGCAAATCCTTTCTTAAGAGGCCTCAGTCTCCGTATATAAGAATGATTACCTTCGGGGAGTATTGACATGCCACAGCCTTCTGCAATTACATTGACAGTCCTGTTGATTATATCATTAGTTTTCTTAACAGTCTCGAAACCATCCCGGACACGATATATGGGAAGAATCTTTAAAAAGTAAAGTATTTTCGCGATTTTCGGGTTTTTAAAGATATCTGCTCTGGCAACAAATACCATAATTCTGTTAACGCTCAGAAGCATAATAAGAGCATCCATAAGAGCATTCTGATGGTTTGCTGTGAATATCAATGGTTTGTCTGAAGGGATATTCTCAGTTCCCACTACAGTAACATGACTGTAATAGATCTTGTTGTGCCACCAGTTTACATACTTCTTAAAGAGTTCGTATCCTGTGGATTTCTTTTCAATATTATTGAGTCCCATTAAGCGTTGCTGGTTTGTTTTCTAAAGCCAAAATTGAATTTACTCCAGTATCCGGCCAGCACCATACCTGCCAGAATATGCCATATTCCCCACCATGCGGCGATTATAGCCATGCCACCAAGCTCCAGTTCCGGTGGGAATATCTTAGGGTTAAAGATTAATACCAAAGCCAGTCCGGAGTTTTGTATCCCTGTTTCAATGGCAATGGTTTTTCTGTCTGTAATCGGACGTTTAAATATTCTGCCGAGGAAATATCCGCTACCAAAGGCCAGAGCATTGTGTATTAATACTATCAGGAATATGTACCCGATGGCAACCTTGAAATATTCGAAATTGTTGTAAAGAGCAAGTGCAACAATAGCTGTAAATATTATAATGGAAGCTGTTTTAATAGGAGAAACAATTTTAGAAGTAAACTTTGGGAACTTATTGTTGATTAAAATACCTGCTACTAATGGAATCCCAAGGATGATAACCACTGTTTGGTACATCTGATAAGCGTCAATTTCCAGAGGGCGAACCAGCATTCCGGGATCGCTTTGCTGGTAGAAGTCTATTGTAGCTCTGCCCCAGAAAGAGAAGTTAAGTGGTGTAAAGAAGATCGCCCCTATGGTGGCTATCGCCGTAAGGCTTACACTTAAAGCTATGTTACCCTTTGCCAGTGATGAGATAAAGTTGCTTACATTGCCGCCAGGGCATGCAGAAACGAGTATCATACCCAAAGCCATTGTTGGTGTGAGATAGTTGTGCAGTGCCAGTGTCAGCAAAAAGGTAAGGAAAGGCAGTAGCAGAAACTGTGATACAAATCCTATTATCGCTGATTTGGGATTTAGCAGTAGTTTCTTGAAATTGTCGATTTTAATTTCCAGTGCAACACCAAACATTACAAATGCAAGAGCGATGTTAAGCGAGTGCAGACTGCTTTGACTAAAGTTTAAACGGATTTCATCAAGAGCATAGAGAGCGTCCATAAGCAGATTTTAATATCATTGAATCTGCATAGTTAAGAAAAATTATTGAAATATGCTCGTTAAATCTGCCTGTTAATAACTTTTAGTGATGTGCTGTTTTGCGTAAATATCTGAATTACTAAATATTCTGGTTTTTTAACAATGGGCTATTAACAAGTATTCTTAATAAGGTGTTTTTCTATTTCTTTACTTGTTATTTTTGCGACAAAGTGAAAAGTATGTCCGCAGAATACACAGAAGATAGTATACGGTCGTTAGACTGGAAAGAGCATATCCGGTTGCGCCCGGGAATGTATATTGGTAAACTTGGTGACGGGAGTTCTCCCGATGATGGAATTTATGTGCTGATTAAAGAGATTATCGATAATGCTATCGATGAGTATGTGATGGGACATGGAAAGGTTGTTGAAGTAACTATCGACGAACGTAATGTTACTATCAGAGACTACGGACGTGGTATGCCTTTGGGGAAAGTTAATGAATGTGTGAGTAAGATTAACACCGGTGCTAAGTATGATTCCAAAGTGTTTAAAAAGGCTGTGGGACTTAATGGCGTTGGATCCAAAGCTGTTAATGCTTTGTCGTATAGCTTCACTGCTCAGTCGGTGCGCGATGGTAAAACAAAGGTTGTGGAATATGAAAGAGGTGCTGTTGTAAATGATCCCCCTATTACTGATTCTGAAGAAAAACAAGGGACAATAATATCATTTGTGCCTGACTCTGATGTCTTTGGCAATTATCACTATCTCAATGAATATATTGAGGAGATGTTGTGGAATTATGTGTTCCTCAACAATGGGCTTACAATCTATTTTAATGGAGTTAAGATGCAGGCAAAAAATGGTCTGCTCGATCTTCTTAACCATAATATCAATGGTAATGGCCCTGTTCGCTATCCTATTATACATATTACAGAAGGTGATTTTGAGTGTGCCTTCTCACATAGCTCAAGATCCTACAGCGAAGAGTACTATTCGTTTGTCAACGGACAGCACACTACTCAGGGTGGTACACATCAAACAGCATTTCGTGAGGCAATTGTGAAAACCATTAGGGAATTTTACAACAAGGACTTTGAAACGAGTGATATACGTACTTCCATAATTGCAGCGGTAAGCATAAAAGTGCAGGAGCCTGTATTTGAATCGCAGACAAAAACAAAGCTGGGTTCACAGAATATGGAGCCGGAAGGACAGAGTATCCGTAATTATGTGGGTGATATTATTAAGAGAAATCTTGATAATTATCTTCATAAAAATTCTGAGGTAGCAGAGGAGCTTCATAAGAAAATTCTGCAATCCGAAAAGGAAAGAAAGGATATGGCTGGCATTAAAAAGCTTGCCCGTGAGAGTGTTAAGAAAGCCAGTTTGCATAACAAAAAGCTCCGCGATTGTAGGGTGCATTTCAATACGAACCACGAGAATCGTCAGGAAACAACTCTTTTTATTACTGAGGGTGATTCTGCAAGTGGCTCTATTACTAAATCACGCGATGTTCAAACACAGGCTGTGTTTAGTTTGAAAGGTAAGCCGCTGAATTGCTATGGACTTAGTAAAAAGATTGTTTACCAGAATGAAGAGTTTAATTTGCTTCAGGCTGCCTTGAATATTGATGAATCACTTGAAAACCTTAGATATAACAATATTGTAATAGCTACTGATGCTGATGTGGATGGAATGCATATCAGACTGCTGTTGCTTACTTTTTTTCTGCAATTTTATCCTGATCTGGTAAAAACAGGACATCTGCATATATTGCAGACACCTCTTTTCAGGGTTCGTAATAAATCAAAAACCGAGTATTGCTATACTGATGAGGAGAGAGTTAATGCTATTAAAGCACTTAAACCTAATCCTGAAATAACAAGGTTTAAAGGATTAGGTGAGATTTCACCTTCTGAGTTTAAATATTTCATCGGTAAACAAATGCGCCTGGAGCCTGTGATGCTAAGAAGAGAAGCTTCTGTGACTGATACTCTTGCTTTCTATATGGGAAAGAATACTCCCGATCGCCAGCAGTTTATTATTGATAACCTGCGTGTTGAGGAAGATATTGTTGATGATAAGGTAGCGTAGTGACGTTGTAACTACTCGCCTGCTCAGCCTAACATTGATACGGCGGACGAAGTGCGATAATGTGACTTTGTGGGGATTTTAAAGTCATGAAGAGTTTATGGTAACGACCACAGCAGGATGACTGTTATTCAGTTAGTTTGCACTAAAATACTAAGATATGCTTGACTTGTGGATTATAGATGCTGTATGGATAACTGTTGCTTTCATTTTGGGCTTGGTGGCGAAACGTATTAACCTGCCTCCTTTAATTGGATTTCTTGTTGGTGGTTTTGTGTTGAACTTTATTGGTATTACTGATGGAGGTACTG
This sequence comes from Bacteroidales bacterium, assembly GCA_963676635.1. Classification (GTDB taxonomy): domain Bacteria; phylum Bacteroidota; class Bacteroidia; order Bacteroidales; family F082. The sequence continues at coordinate 894,853 of OY781105.1, read as the reverse complement.
CTCTTAATGTGGTTGCTGATATTGGTGTTATGCTTTTGCTGTTTACCATTGGTATGAAGTTGAATATCAGGTCTCTTGTTAAGAAAGAAATATGGCTCACAACATCTGTGCACATGATATTGAGTGTGCTGATGCTTGGCGCTGTTGTGTTTTTAATAGGGTGGATTGGTTTGTATTCCCTCAGCGATCTGTCGCTCGAAGCATGTATGCTTATTGGATTTGCTTTGAGTTTCTCAAGTACGGTGTTTGCTGTAAAGGTGTTGGAAGACAGAGGTGAGATGAACTCATTTCACGGACAGGTGTCTATTGGTATTCTTGTGATGCAGGATATTATTGCAGTAGTATTTTTGTCGGCATCTAAAGGAGTATGGCCTTCAATATGGGTTCTTGCAATTCCTTTCTATCTTTTTGTAATACGATGGCTGTTCTCTAAAGTGCTTAACTTACTGGATCATGGTGAGCTGCTTACATTGTTTGGATTCTTTGCTGCCTTTGTTACTGGTGGTATTGTTTTTGAAATGGTAGGACTGAAGCCTGATCTTGGGGCTTTGATAGTAGGAGTGCTGGTAGGTTCACACCCGCGTTCCAAAGAGTTGTCGAAACAAATGCTGTCTTTTAAGGATTTCTTTCTTATTGCTTTTTTCCTGAATATTGGCATGTCAGGATTACCCGACTGGAGTACTTTGCTGATAGCTTTTATATTGCTGTTGTTCATCCCCCTGAAGGGATTTCTGTATATACTGATTCTAACGCGTATGAATCTTAGAGCCCGTACATCATGGTTCTCCGGACTTAGTCTGGCGAATTACAGCGAATTCGGATTGATTACTGGTGCTATAGGTGTACAAATGGGGATTATAAACAACCAGTGGATGATAATCCTGGCGCTGGCTTTGTCATTGTCGTTTGTGTTTGCCTCTCCTGTTAACAGCAGGGCATATGTTCTTTTTGACAGATTCAGGAGGTACCTGATTAAGCTGAATACAAAAACAGCCCACCCTGATGACCAGCCATTGAATCTTGGTGATGCTAAGGTTGTGATCTGTGGTATGGGACGTATTGGCAGGGCTGCATACTATCAGCTTACCAATGAGTTTGGTGATCGGGTTATTGGTATCGATTATGATAAAGAAGTTGTTAATAAACTGAATAAGGCCAATAAGAATGTTACCTGGGGCGATACTACTGACACTGCGTTCTGGCAAAATGTTCATATGCCTGATGTGGAGTTTATCTTGCTTACGATGGATGATCATGCTTCTAATATTAATACGGCTAAGGCATTGGGTAGTTGCCGTTCAAGGCATTTTGCTATCGGAGCTCCGGGTCATTATAATGAGGAGATTAGCGACCTTAAGGATGCTGGTGTTTCGTTTGTATATAATTACTATGGCAGAGTAGGGGCCGAGTTTGCTAACAGTTTCCTTGGTTTTATGGAAAAGCGTAAAGACTTCAAAGTGGTTAACCCTTTGGATTATATGAATGAGTAAGAATTATTCGCAATATCAAAAGCGGCATCTTGAGTATGTGCACAACCGTGTTGCCAAGGCAATAATGGATTATAAGCTTATTGAGAATGGTGATAAGGTTCTTGTGGCTATTAGCGGAGGTAAGGACTCTCTGGTTATGCTCGACGCTCTGTCGGTTGTTCGGAAATACGGATTGGTAGATTTCTCTGTTCATGCCCTGCATATTGATATTACTGATGTTGATTATAAAATCGACAGAAAGAAGATTGCAGATATTTGTCGCGACAGGGATGTTACCTTCGAAGTTATCAGTGCTGAAGCTGATATTGAAAATCGTGGTAAAAAAGCTCCCTGTTTTGTATGCTCATGGCATCGCAGAAAGCTGATTTTTAGCTATGCCAAAGAGAATGGATTTAAAAAGGTTGCCATGGGGCATCATAAGGATGATGCTGTGGAGACACTCCTTATTAATATGGCTTATCATGGAAACATTAGTTCGTTGCCTGCCAAACTGAGTATGTTTGATGGGAAGATATTGCTTATCAGGCCACTGTTACTACTGAATAATAAAGATACTGCCGAATATGCAAATATCAGGAAATACCCTGCCTTGAAATCTGAATGCCCTTTCGAAGATACCACCAAACGTGATACCGCCAGAGAGATAGTATCGCACCTTCAAAAGATACACCCTAAAGCCCTTAATAATATCTTTAATTCAATGGGGAATATTGATCAGGAGTATCTTCCTGAGTAAATGCCTGAACAATATACATTACTTTGAACTTCACATGTTTGTGAATAGCTGCTCTTATATTGCATAACTAATAGCTATCAATTGCCTAACTAATAGCTATTAAATGCTTAACTGATAGCTATCAATTGCCTAACTGATAGCTATTAGATGCCTAACTGATAGCTATTAGATACCTAACTGATAGCTATCATTTAAACAACTCATAGCTATAATAATACTTTTCATACGTATGAAAACATCAATCAGACAGCATAAAAAGACAATAGACAGAGCTAGTGTGAGGTTGATTATGAGGTTGGAGTAAATAATGAAATATTAAGACCATCATAGTCCGTTAGGGCTATGAAATGTGTGATAAGGCGAAAAAGTTCAATGTTCAAAATTGGTATAATTCAGGAAAGACCCTTGTAGGGACACCCCTGTGTGGGTGTCCGTTTCCAGGTTCCATGTTAGGGTAGTTCACCTTCTATCGCCCTGTTGTTAATACTCCTCCCAGCTCTTTATCGTCAGGCTATCATATCCATATTTGGTAATGGCATAGATAAACGCACTGGCTAAACGGGCATTGGTTATCAGGGGAACGTTGAAATCAACAGCAGCTCTTCTGATAGCATAATCGTTGTTAAGCTCTTCATGACTGAAGTTCTTTGGGATATTAATAACCAAATCGATATTCTTATCCTTAATCAGCTGGTATGAGTTTGGAGTTTCTTCAATATCAGGCCAATGCACCATTGTTGATTCAATATCATTATCCTTAAGGAAATTATATGTCCCCGGTGTGCTAAAGATTTTATAACCATTCTCCACAAGCAGTCTGGATCCAATAAGTAGCTCAGCTTTCGACCGTGCTGGTCCGGATGATATCAGAATATTCTTCTTTGGGATTTTATATCCAACCGACAGCATAGCCTTTAGGATAGCTTCATAATAATCTTCACCAATACAACCCACCTCGCCGGTAGAAGCCATATCCACGCCAAGCACAGGGTCTGCCTTGCTAAGTCTGGAAAAGGAGAACTGAGACGCTTTCACACCAATGTAATCAATATCAAACAAACTCTTATTTGGTTTCTCCACATGTTCGCCAAGCATAATACGTGTGGCATAATCGATAAAGTTTGTCTTCAGTATTTTCGATACAAAAGGAAAGCTTCTGGAAGCTCTCAGGTTACATTCAATTACTTTGATGTCATTATCTCTTGCGAGAAACTGCACATTGAACGGACCATTTATATTCAGCTCTTTGGCAATCTTTCTGCTAATCTTTTTTATCCTTCTGATAGTCTCCACATAAACCTTCTGCGGTGGGAACATAATAGTAGCATCACCAGAATGGACACCAGCAAACTCAATATGTTCGGATATAGCATAGACGATTATCTCACCGTTTTTAGCAACAGCATCCATTTCTATTTCCTTGGCATCCGTAATAAATTTAGACACTACCACCGGATATTGTTTAGACACCTGAGTAGCCAGTTTCAGGAAATGACCCAGCTCTTCGCTATTGGATACTATATTCATAGCAGCCCCCGAAAGCACATACGACGGGCGTATAATAACAGGAAATCCCACTTTGTTTGTGAATTCGATAATATCATCGATAGTAGTAAGCTCTTTCCACAGCGGCTGATCAACGCCGATTGTGTCAAGCATAGCAGAGAATTTATGACGATTCTCGGCTCTGTCGATATTCTGTGGCTGTGTTCCCAGAATGTTAATACCTGCGTTATGCAGCCTCATAGCCAGATTGTTTGGTATCTGACCTCCGGTGGATACCATTACCCCTTTCGGACTTTCAAACTCAAGGATGTCAAGAGTGCGTTCAAAGCTTAGCTCTTCAAAGTAAAGTTTATCGCTGATGTCATAGTCGGTGCTTACCGTTTCCGGATTATAGTTAATCATAATAGACTTATACCCCATCTTCCTGACAGTGTCAGAAGCCACAACGCACGACCAGTCGAATTCAACACTACTACCTATTCTATATGCTCCTGAGCCGAGAATAGCCACTGATGTCTCATCATCAGCAATTGCAAGGTCATTCTCATCACCATGATAAGTAATATACAGGTAGTTGGTTTGAGCAGGATGTTCAGCAGCCAGGGTATCTATCTGCTTGACAGAGGGCGTTATGCCCAGTTGTTTTCTTACATTACGCACTGCTATGATACTCTCATCACTGGCGCTGTTATGGCTGTCTTTAAGGATTATCCTTGCAATCTGAAAGTCTGAAAAGCCATCCATTTTAGCTTTTTTGAGCAATTCAGCGGGGAGACTTTCAAGAGTGTTATACTCCTCCAGCTTATCATTGGTAATAACAATATTATGGAGTCTCTGTAGGAACCATCTGTCTATTTTCGTTAGCTGGAATATTTTCTCAACATCCCAACCGTTTTTCAAGGCTTCAGCCAGAGCAATAATCCTTTTATCAGTTGGATTTGTCAGAGCTTCTTCCATGTCATCAATTTCGATTTCTTTGTTGGCGATAAATCCATGCAGCCCTGTGCCAGCCATACGCAATCCTTTCTGGATAGCCTCTTCAAAGCTACGACCTATAGCCATAATTTCACCAACGCTCTTCATACTGGAACCAATCTCATGAGATACACCGGTAAATTTATTGAGATCCCATCGTGGAATCTTAACCACCATATAATCCAGAGCAGGCTCGAAGAATGCGCTGGTAGTTTTAGTGACACTATTTTTAAGCTCATGTAGTCCGTAACCCAGCCCGAGCTTTGCTGCGATAAATGCCAGCGGATATCCTGTTGCTTTGGAAGCCAGGGCACTGGAACGCGACAACCGGGCGTTTACTTCAATTACGCGGTAGTCTTCTGAGTCGGGATCAAGTGCATACTGCACATTACATTCCCCCACAATCCCAATAGACTTCACAATATCTATGGAAATTTTCCTAAGCTTGTGATATTCGCTGTTTGTAAGGGTTTGCGAAGGAGCTACAACAATACTCTCTCCGGTATGTATACCCAGAGGATCGAAGTTCTCCATATTACAAACAGTAATACAATTATCGTATTTATCGCGGACAACCTCGTATTCCACTTCTTTCCAGCCCTTTAATGACTCTTCCACAAGAATTTGGTTGCTAAAGGAAAATGCTTTGGTTGCAAGTTTAATCAGTTCATCCTCATTCTCACAAAAACCACTACCCTGACCCCCAAGAGTAAAAGCAGCCCTGATAATAACAGGGTAGTTGATAGTCTTGACAGCTTTCAGAGCATCGTCGATAGATGTCACGGCTATTGATTTAGGGGTATTAACACTGATAGAGTGCAGTTTGTCGGCGAACTTCTCCCGGTCTTCAGTCTCCATTATTGCTGTTACCGGAGTACCTAACACTTCCACATTGTATTTCTCCAGAATGCCATTCTCATACAGTTCAACGCCACAATTTAGGGCTGTTTGTCCGCCAAAAGCCAGCAATATTCCGTTAGGCTTTTCCTTTTTAATGATTTTCTCAACAAAATAAGGAGTAACAGGAAGGAAATAAATGCTGTCGGCAATGTTTTCAGATGTCTGTACAGTAGCAATATTAGGGTTTATCAATACAGTTTCAATATTTTCCTCTTTAAGAGCCTTCAGGGCTTGTGATCCGCTGTAGTCGAACTCCCCGGCTTCACCTATTTTTAGTGCTCCTGAACCTAGTACCAGTACTTTATTAATGTTTTTTTGCATTGTTATGGATTTAGAGGATTATTTATGGTTTTTGTAATTGATAATCATATTTATAAACTTCTCAAAAAGAAAAGCAGTATCAACAGGGCCACTTGATGCTTCGGGGTGGAACTGTGTGCTGAAGAATGGCTTTGTTTTATGAATAATACCCTCATTACTATAATCATTGAGGTTTACAAAATACTCTTTCCAATCGCTGGATATGGTATTGCCATCAACAGCAAATCCATGGTTCTGGGATGTGAGATACGCTTTGTTAGTACCCACTTCCAAAACAGGCTGGTTGTGGCTTCTGTGGCCAAATTTAAGCTTGTAGGTACTGGCTCCTGAAGCAAGAGACATAAGCTGATGACCAAGGCATATACCGAATACAGGCTTGTTACGGTTAATGGCATAGCGAAGGTTGTTGATGGTAGCATTGCAATTTACCGGGTCGCCGGGACCATTAGATATAAACAGACCATCATATTCTTCACCGGAAATCTCGTAATTCCACGGAACTCTGATTACAGTTGTGTTAAATTTAAGAAGATACCTTATTATATTAACCTTTACCCCACAATCAATCAGCAATATCTTAATATCACCATTGCCGTAGGTAGTTTTACTCTGGCAGCTAACCTGACTAACCAGATTATCCTTATTGGGATCATAAAAGGGGATATCCTCGTCGAAGATTATCTTAGCCAGCATGGTACCGTGTTCACGGATATGCTTGGTAAGCAAACGAGTATCGATGCCAAATATTCCGGGTACTTTCTCTTCTTTCAGCCATTGGCCCAGACTCATTGCTGCGTTCCAGTGATTGTATTCTGATGAATATCCGGAGATAATTAATGCAGTAGCATGTATCTTCTCTGATTCAAAGTTTGCCGGCAGGTTATTGGCTGTCTTCTTTTCCGGGACACCGTAATTACCAATAGAAGGGTAGGTAAGGACTATAATCTGTCCTTTATACGATGGGTCGGTTAAACTCTCAGGGTAACCTGACATAGCAGTATTGAACACTATTTCCCCTGCTACAGGTTGTTCATAACCGAAGGAATAGCCTGTGAAAGTTGTTCCGTCTTTTAGCACCAGGGTGGCTTTGCGATAGTCTGTCATTTTAGTAAATATTAAAATTTGGGCACAAAAAAAGACGGGAATACCGCCTTAGCCAATGAAATGAATATGTGATGCAACCAATGAGTGTTGGTTGAATTTTTTCTTTTAATCTGACGAAAATTAGTGAAGTCATATTAAAGCACAAAAGTACGCTAAATAGTATTTGTTGTGTGTGTTTTTAACAATTATAATTTTTTATAAAAGATAAATTTATTTTTGAAAGTATTAAGAGTTTTTGATGTGAGCTTATAATACATGGCAAATAAAAAGCTGACTCACAGGAGCCAGCTTCATAATTCAGACAATTTTTGCGTGTTAATCGTGGGTGATTAACGCAAAATTTAGAAAGCTTAAATCGATTGCGGTTAGGCAAGATTATTTTTTTCAACAAAATCGTTAAGGATACCTTCAAGATCAGGCTGACCAATTTCCTGGAGGTCGTAATAAACCCTTGTTGCAGGTTTGTTGATCTTAATGATACGTTGCAGATCAATAGGAGTACCAATAACAACAGCATCACATTCGGTGTTGTTGATTGATGTTTCAAGATCTTTGAGCTGTTGATCGCTGTAACCCATAGCAGGCATCAGAACACCAATATTTGGATAAATCTTGAATGTTTCCGCAAGTTTACCAACAACAAACGGACGAGGATCCACAAGCTCGGCAGCACCAAACTTCTGAGCGGCAACAGTACCAGCACCCAGTTTCATCTCACCATGAGTAAGAGTAGGCCCATCTTCCACAACAAGAACTTTTTTACCTTTAATAACAGAAGCATCATCAACAGCGATAGGAGAAGCAGCATCAACAACAATAGCATTAGGAGCTACTTTAGCGATATTTTCGCGAACTGTTTGGATAGCTTCAGGAGCAGCTGAATCCATTTTGTTGATAACAGCAACATCGGCAAGACGCAGTGTTACTTCACCAGGATAGTATTTAAGCTCATGTCCCGGACGGTGAGGATCAACAACAGTAATGTTAAGATCAGGAGCATAAAACGGGAAGTCGTTGTTACCACCATCCCAAAGAACAACATCACAACCATCAGGATCCTGTTCAGCAGCTCTTAGAATTGCTTCGTAGTCGACACCTGCATAGATAACATTTCCACGAACAACATGTGGTTCGTATTCTTCCATTTCTTCAACAGTACATTTATGTTTGGCAAGATCTTCAACAGTTGCAAAACGCTGAACTTTTTGTTCAACCAGATTACCATAAGGCATGGGATGACGAATGGCAACTACTTTTAGTCCCTTTGCCATTAAATATTCAATAACTTTACGTGATGTCTGGCTTTTGCCACATCCTGTTCTAACAGCACCAACAGCTATTAGAGGCTTTGTACTTTTAACCATAGTGTCAGCAGGCCCTAGCAGAACAAAATTAGCACCGGCAGCATTAACAATGGCACTAATACTCATCACTCTTTCATAAGGCACATCGCTGTACGAAAATACACAGTCGTCAACCTTAAGTTCTTTAATTAACTTTGGTAGATCTTGTTCAGCATAAATTGGAATACCATCAGGATACAGATCGCCTGCCAGCTCTGTAGGATACTTTCTTCCGTCAATATCAGGGATTTGTGCAGCTGTATATGCAACCACGTTGTAATCTTCATTTCCACGATAATAGGTGTTGAAATTATGGAAATCTCTTCCTGCAGCACCAATAATTATTACGTTTTTCTTCATAAGAATTAAATGTTAATTAATGTTTCATTTTTTTTATTACTTAATAAAGCACCAAAGTTAGGAATTTTAATTACAAATGGAAAGGTAAGAGATTCAAAATTCTTATTTAGAACAATCTAAATAAGGGCTTCTTTATGTTTACATATATTTATAACTATTCTAAATTAAATTGACTAACTAATTCTGTCAATAATGTTTGTATTTTTATTGGATGAAAAATTACTCTGAGTTTATTTAATGAATAAATTAACATTATGAAGAAGGAAATCGTACTTTTATTATTAAGTAGTGTTTTTGTATTAGCGGTATACGGACAAAAGCCAAAAATTAAATTTGGGAAAGTCAGCAATGAGGAGTTGGAAATGACAACATGCAAGATAGATACCAATGCAGCAGCTGTGGTGTTGTATGATTATGGATCTTTCAACTGTGATGGTTTTACCTTTAACAAAAAAATGCGTATTAAGATACTTAAGGAATCAGGTCTTGAATATGGTGATTTTGTTTTTAAAAGTTATTGGAAGTCAGATGTAAAGGGTTTCACTTTTAATCTGGAAAATGGGGAAGTAGTGAAATCAAAGCTACAGAGGTCTTCAATATTTTTAGAAAATGTTAACGATGATTACTACCGGTTAAAGATAGCAATGCCAAATGTTAAGGTGGGATCAGTTATTGACATTCAGCTAAACGTTGAAGGGCTTCCCATGGACTGGTACTTTCAGAGAGAGATACCAGTGTTGTACAGTGAGCTGAATATGGGGGGATGCGATTATGTTCAGTTCAGAAAGAACTTTTTTGGATTTGAGCCTCTTAGTTACTCATCGCAAAGCCAGTGGGTAGCAGAAAATATGCCTGCTTTTAAGGTTGAGCCACATATGAGAAATCCTATGGATTACATGACAAGGTTTGAGATAGAGATAATGAGGATTAATTACCCTGGCGTTTTTATTAATCTTTCCAGCGATTGGGACGGGGTAGTGAAAACCCTTAATGAACATGTAAGATTCGGTGCTTCATTTAAACGGGCTAATTTCTTTCTCAGATCAATGGCAAAAGATATTGAAGATAGCTGCACTACTCAGGAGGCAAAGTTAAAAGCTGCTATTAAAGATATTCAACAGATTAAATGGAATGGGGATGAGAGACTGACATTATCTTTTGATGACCTGAATTATCAGTATAAAAAGGGCTATGGGAGCTCAGCTGATATGAATATTGGATTGATTGTGCTTTTAAGAAAACTGGATTTTGAAGCATATCCTGTAGTGTTGAGTACCAGATCCAGCGGGAAATTATCAAAACAATATGCCAGTCTTAATAAACTGAATTATGTGCTTGCCTATGTTAAACTTAATGATGATTGGATTTTAGTTGACGCTACAGAGGAGATGCTCCCTTATTACCTGCTGCCGGAAAGATGTCTTAATGATTACGGCCGAATTGCTGATTTGGATAAACCCGGTTGGGTTGATATTACTCCGGGTGGTAAGTTTAAAACGTATGCAATGTATAACCTTAATGTAAATGATGATTTTACTATTACCGGGGAAAATGATAATGCTTATTACGATTATGCTGCCTATGAAAAGAGAAAGGACTATTATACTTCATCTGATAAGGATGAATATATTCAGGATTATCTGACTAAAAGGAGTAATGTAAAAGTAAATGATTATGAGTTTACCGACTTCGATAGTATTTATAAGCCAGTAAAAGAGAACTTTAAAGTAGAAATAGAAAACTCAGTAATGGCCGCTGATTCATTGGTGTATATTCAGCTAATGCCTTTTGAGCAGATAAAAGAAAATCCTTTTAATGAGGAAAAACGTCTTTATCCCATCGACTTTATTTATCCCATTGAAAGATCTGGAACAATTACATATACAATTCCTGATAATCTGAAAGTAATTGAAGTGCCAGAGAATCTGGCCCTTAAAATGCCTGATAACTCGATTGATTACACGTATAGTGTTTCAAACTTTGGTAACAAAGTGATTGTTAATTATCGTCTTAGAATTAATCAGTATTTTATCTCTCAGCTTGAATATGATAAGATAAAGATGTTATACGGTTATATTCTTGAAAAAGAAGCTGAACCTCTTGTTTTAAAGATTAAAAATGGAAGCAATTAGAAAGGAAGTACTATTATTATTTGCATTTTTTCTTATCACAGGAACAATATTTTGTGCTTCTTCCGGCGAATACAGCGTGCTGAAGATACCAGTAAATATAAGGAAAGGTGCAGTTGCCGTTGTAAGAAAAAGTGATCTTAAGTATAAACGTAAGAGCTTATCAAAAGCAACAAAATACGTTACTGAAGCAATAACTGTTTTGAAAAGCAGTGGTTATAGATATGCACTTTTTTCTGAAAGATATAATGATTTCTCAAAAATAAAGAGTCTTAAAGCTACTGTATATGATCAATATGGTAATAAGGTTAAAAATATTTCAAAGGATGACATACACGATGTAAGTGCCATAGATAATGCTTCTGTGTATAGTGATGCACGACGTAAATATATCGATCCTGAAAATTATAATTACCCTTTCACCATAGAATATTCATACGAGGTAGACTATAATGGAATTCTTGCAACTCCTTCATGGTTGATGTATCCGGGATATAATGTGGGTGTTCAGGAGTCATCGTTTATAATTTCCTTCCCGGAAGAACTGCCTCTGGAGTATTATAGTAGTAATATTGATATTGATCCTGAGGTAGATAAGGATAAGGGGATTGTAACATATTCATGGAAGATAAATAATCTGCATCCTATTAAATATGAACCTTTAAGTCCTCCACAGAGTGATTTTTTGCCTTATGTGCTCACACGCCCTTTTAACTTTGAAATTGACGGTTTTGAGGGAAGTTCAGAATCATGGGCAAGCTTTGGTAGCTGGGTTTATGAACTTTTAGGTGATCGTTCAATATTGCCTGATGAGACTGTGGACGAAATTCGGTCGATGGTAAGTGACTCACCTACTGAAGTCGAAAAAATTAGTGTACTATACAACTGGATGCAGAATAGAACGAGGTATGTGGGTATATATATTGGTCTTGGTGGCTGGCAGCCGTTGGATGTGAAAGAAGTTGATAAGAAATTATATGGCGACTGTAAGGCGTTGTCTAATTATATGAGGGTTGTTTTATATGCTGCAGGAATTGAGTCTTATTATACATTGGTTTCTTCAGGAGAAAGTATTGAGCCTGTTATTAAGGATTTCCCTTCTCAGCAGTTTGATCATGTTATCTTATGTGTGCCTGTTAGTAATGATACTATATGGCTGGAATGTACTAACCAGACTAATCCTATGGGGTTTATTGCAGGGTTTACCGATGACCGGGATGTACTGGTAGTTAAGAGAGATTCCAGTAAATTGTGTCATACCAGAGTTTATTCAGGTGGCGATAATGAAAAAATAACTACTGGTGTTGTGAATATTGATGAACAGGGTAATGGTATTGGAGAATTTATTGAAATAAATAAAGGTGTATTCTACGATTATGCGGAGCAATATTTATATAGTGATTCAGAATCCAGACTAAAAGCTAAGGTAGATGATCTTCATGTTGCCGATTTTAAAATACAGAAGTATAATGTTAACAGAAACAAAGATGATATCCCTGAAATTGTTGAGAATACTGTTTTATCACTTCCGAAATATGTTGTGAAAATGGGTTCAAGGTTTTTTCTTCAGCCAAATATTCTGACCAGAAATGAATTTAATCTGAATGGTTTTAGTGATAGAAAAAATGATATTTCATTCCAAAGGACATTGGTGGAGGTAGATTCTATTGTTATTAATATTCCTGATGGGTATGTACCGGAATCTGTTCCTAAACCTGTTAATGTAAATACAAAATATGGTAGCTATAGTGCTGAGATTATCAGTGATGGTACTAAAGTATATTACAACCGACGTTTGGAGTTGAAGAAGGGAATGTACCCTTATGAAGAATATAATTCATTTAAGGATTTTATCAAAGAAACCGAGAGAAGCGACAATGCAAAGGTGGTTTTTGTTAAAAGTAAATAAGTTAGTGGGTAGCTGATTCCTTGATTTATTATTATCTTTGGTCTGTGTGACAATATTTATTTTATGGAATTAATTTCAACATATATCTGTAAGACCAGTGATATTGGTGTAAACGATAACTTGTTTGGCGGTACTATGCTGTCGTGGCTGGATGAGGCTGGTGGTATTATGGCCTCATGTAAGTGTAGATCTAACAATGTAATCACTCTAAAGATAGAAGAAGTGCTTTTTAAAAAGCCTGTTAAAGTAAAAGATAGGGTTAAGATTTATGGCCGTGTGGAAAGAATGGGCAGAACTTCGCTTACAATTGCTCTGGAAGCCAGGGTTGTGGTACTCGACGATGATTCGGAAACCAGCGTTTGTTCAACACGTATGGTATATGTTAATGTGGATGAGAATGGCAGACCAAAGGAGATAGGAGCGTAGGAGCGTGATGGAATTTGAGGAAGATTTCCTTCTTTGCTTGAGGCAGATATGGCGGGCCAAGTGCCACTGTGCGAAAAAAATGCAACCGTAGATTCTTTGTAATGATTAGGCAGAGTTGATTATGCAAAGTTAATTTGCAGGTAAAGATATCTTCCGTTTATCTTTTGATGCTAATCTGATATCTTTTTCGGGGGAGTAAACAAAAAACCCTCCGGGTGATGGAGGGCTTTTAAACCAAAAAAAATACATGAATTACTTAAATTTACAATTAGCTCCCAAGCGTGATAATTATGTATGAGCTCTTTTTATTCTTTTCAAGATAAGGATAAACATAATAAATCCCTGGTTGGAGAGTTACACCGATTGCATCGTCTTTTTTACTGAATTTATGAATTGTTTCGCTTCCTTTTTGAATCCAGAAGCCACAGCAATTTCCTTCAGTGTCTGAAATCTTCATTGATGACGTAAGTTTTATTGGTGTGCATTCCAATATAGGCTTGTTTGTGGTTTTACTGATTTTCTGTTCTCCCTTTAATGTAACTTTTTGTGCTGATGCATTGAGCGAAAATAGTACGGTTATTATCAGTATTATATATTTCATTATGTTGTCGATGTTAAGAATAGTCTTCCATTATTGAATAACAAATTTAATACTCTGATTATGCCAGTTGCAACCAATTTGAATAATCGTCTGTTTATTATGATTATCCGTTGGTAACTCTTGAATAAATGTGATTAAATGAAAAACGGGATCCTCTGTCTGGAAGATCCCGTTCTATGTATTGGATATATCCTTTATCAGAATTTAAGATTCATTCCAAACATAAAGTTAAACTCAGCCTGGGGATAATAGCCATTCATATAGTATTCCTTACCTCCTGTATAATAACTGTATACCCAGGCATTGCTTTCATATTTTTCACTGAAGATATTATTGAGAGCAAGTGAGAAATCAATTTGTCTAATAAATCCCGGATAAATAGTGTAATAAATATTGATATTGTTAACAAGATAAGGGTCAATACTCTTATCATCACTTGATGTGTTATCAATATATTGTTTGCCAACATACTTGGTGATAAAGCTTATCTTAAGGTCTTTTACTGGCTTTACGCTGATATCGCTGTTTGCAATAATATCAGGAGAGAATGAGATATTTGTTGTTCCAAGGGTATCAACACGTTGTGTCCATGTGTCCCAGTCGTCTACATAAGAAACAAAGTTCTTGATTTTGTTTTTGCTGAAAGCGGCGTTAAAGTTCCATTCCAGGAAATCTGTAAATCGTACTCCTCCAACAATCTCAATCCCTGCTCTGTAGCTTTCCGGTACGTTGGTTTTAATGGCAGATCCTACGTTGTTTATCTTTCCGGTAAGCACCAGCTGGTCTTTATAATCCATATAGAAAAGGTTGGCTTCCAGACTTAACATTGAAGAATTGAAAGCATAACCCAGCTCAATATCCATTAAGCGCTCTGGTAGTATATTCTGTGATGAATCTGCATCACGGAATACTGAACGGTTTGGCTCACGATTGGCTATTCCTGCCGACAGATATAAATTTTGCCATTCATTTAATTTATAGAAGATACCAGCTTTAGGATTAAAAAAGCTGTAATTATGTTCCTGATCAAGAGTGCCAAGGTCGTCATGTGTGCCTGTAATAGTGTAGTTAATAACACGATACTGCAGGTCACCGTATATATTCAGTCTGCTATTGACTTTATAGTTCGCTTTGGCAAAGACGTTAAAGTCAGATTTCTTACCAGTGTTATTATACCACTTTTGGTTGTACAGCCCCAGTGGAGCTACTTCCGACCAAACGATATAACCATAATGTTCCCCATCGTAATAGCTGTAGCCACCACCAATATTTAGATCTATTTTATCTGTTGAATAGTTTCCGGCAAGGTTAACACCATAGTATTTATTGTCGAGCCACTTCTGGCGGATAAGGTTCGTACTGGTTATTGTGTCATTACCAATAACAGTATCGTTAAACCCATAATCAGCAAAATCTTCATCATTTTTATAACTTTCGTAATAGCCTTTACCGGTAGTAAGGAAAGCACTTGAAGTGATGTTGAACTTGTTGCTGAACTGATGGGCATAGTGCAGCTGGTAGTAATTTTGGATATAGTTATCAGTTTGATTGCCGTAGTAACCAACAAAATTGCCTTTGCTGTCATATATTTCACCAGAAGGATTGTAGGTGCGGTTTGTTTTCAGACTGTCTTTTGGAATTCCGTTCCATGCCTGATATGTTGTTTCATCGCCAATAAGCACAACAGCTTTGAAGATATTTTTTTCGCCGTAATACCCACCTGATAAAAACGCTGAGCTAAGGTTTGACGTAGCTCTGTCGATATACCCGTCGGAAGTAATTTTCGACAAACGTCCTGAGAAGCTCCATTTGTTTTTCATAAGGCCCGTTCCAAACATCAGAGTGTTTTTGAAGGTGTTAAATGATCCGGCAGCGCTGCTTATTTCCGCATACGGGTCAGGATTATCATCACCAGTACTGATGTTAATGCTTGCGCCGAAGGAAGCAGCACCATTTGTTGAAGTACCCACGCCACGCTGTATTTGCATGTCATTGATTGACGATGCCAGATCGGGGAGGTCGACAAAGTACACGGAGTGCGACTCACCGTCGTTGACAGGAATCCCGTTAAGGGTAACATTAATACCAGTAAGGTCGGTTCCCCTGATACGCATTCCGGTGTAACCAACGCCGGCGCCTGCATCGGAAGTAACAACAGCCGATGGCGTTGTTTTCATGATATAAGGGAGGTCTTTCCCGGTGTTCTTTTTCTCAATCTCCTGCTGATCCATAACAGTGTAGGTGGTAGGTGATTCGTCGGAGGCCCTGATGGCGGAAATAATCACTTCATCACTGAAAAATGTTGTTGGTGTCATTCTTACAGTAATGGATATTTTCCTGTCGATTAACAACTCATCATTGTATGTTTCAAATCCCAGAAACGACACTTCGATAGTATACTCTCCTTTTTCGATGTTATCGATAAGGAAATACCCATCATCATCAGTGACGGCTGATAATGAAGTGTTTTTGATCATAATGTGAGCACCGGGCAAGGTGCTTCCGCTTTTTTTGTTTGTTACTTTTCCTGATAAAGTAAACTGCGCATTCATGAATATTGGCATAATGGCCAACAATACAATTAATAATTTTTTTTGCATAATTCTTTTGATTAACGTTACATTAAATCAATAGAAGAAAGCCTGTGGTTGGATGATCTCTTTTCCTTGTCAGCATTACCTGACCAGGTTCAGAGGGTATAATCTCAGCCCTTATCTTAAGGCACCCCTATTGGAATTTGGTGCAAAGGTATGTAAAATTATTGAAGTAGGGGTATTGCTGAGGGGGTTGAATTATACCTTAACCACAAAAAATATTTATTGTTTCATTAGTGTACAAAATCGCAATTTATTATTGTCAGGGTTTAATTCTTCTTTTCCAGTACTATTGGTTGATTAAAGTACTTAACAACCTGATCCAGATAATATTTTATTCGCGAATATTCCGAAGCTACATAGGTCGATTTCTTAAACTTGTATTTTCCTTTCACTGTTAGTATACCTTCATTAAGTGCGTATGTCAGTTTGATTTCAGCAAGTTTGTTATCGAGACTATATCCTTCAGGAAGTTCTGATACTAAAAAACCAGAAGGTATTTCCAGTTTTGATTCAAATATGGTTTCCCATGGGTAAATAAAATCCACAGGGTATGTTCTTTTCTTTTGTGTTAATTTATTCTTAGATAAAGGGAGGTTTAAAAAAGGGTATATCACAATATTTTCTCCCAGCTTTTCAGTTTCAAAAATTGTTTCGCAATCTACTGAATATGTAAGATCTTTGTTTTCATAACCTGAGGTTTGTATATTGTGTATTTCACCAATTTTATCAGAATAGAACTCCTTTATCTTTAAAGAGTCATTTTTAAACCTTTTACGCTCTGCGAAAGCATCATATTCGCTTTTTTCAACAATCACACGGGCATTAATATCCATACTAATGGAATCAATAAACATGTCTATTGTACTTTTTTCAGTTGAAAGAGTGTTGTTACTTATTTTTATCCATCTGGGTTCATCATCTTTTTCAACAACGAGACCTTTCTCATTATCACATCTTAAGGGAAGTTTGTTATATGGCAATAATTCTTCTGTTCCATCTGCGAGAAAGATGGAATCAGTTTCTATAAGTGCAATTACATAATTCGTGAAATGATCAAAAGGGTAATCTGAAGGTATTTTGCCATGGTTTCTGGTGCTGATTAACATAGGTTTAGTGTCGATATCGGCTTCATTAAGAAGGGCAATCATAAATAAATTGATATCTGCAGAGTTACCTTTTTTATTATTGAAAAATTCTTTTGCAGTTTGTGAGGCATATTTATTATTATGTCCATTCCATTCAAAATTACTTTTTACATAATTAATTATTTCTTTTGTTTTCTGTTTATTATCATCACCGGACAAGTTTAACTTTTCAGAAAGAACTTTTTTTGAGATCTTTGAACAGCTTTTTTGATACTTTCCAAAGTTTTTATTTTTAAGAAGCGACTCGTTTAGATCTGGCCATGTCGATATTATATTGGTAGTGACTCCTCTTGGGCTGTGAAAATTAGCCAGTTGAAAGTCCATTTTGATAATATAGTCATTAATCGATGAAATATATGCTTCATCATCAAATGCAGGAATGTCCTTTAGAACAAATGTGTTTATGTAATCTTGAAATTCAATACCATTACCATAATTCTGACCATATGATTCATTGATGGTTCCCCATTGTCTTTTCTGTTTTGAAGCAACAGAATTTGTATAATCGAAATTTGATATACCTTGGGCAATGAATACATAATCATAGAAAGGGATCATACTTACTTTATATTCACTATAAACAGTTGGTATTTTATTTTGGAAAGTCCAGTCTGGTAAATTAAAATGAAATGGTGTTTCCAGTACGTAGCGATATTCTAATATTGATCCATCCTGAACATCAGGGAAAACGAATTTTTTATTATACCATTTTGTATTGATACGTTCTTCATAAATCGTTTCAGGATTTAATATCTTTTGTGTTAATTTCCCATCTTTAATATTGTATGTAACAGCCTCAATGGATTCAACGGTCTCAGTTTTTCCATTGCCATCTACATAATAGGGAATTGAAACTTCGGCGTATTGAGATTCAGATTTGTCGAATATCTTTATTCTTTTGTGTCTTGTAAATCGAATGTCATATCCTTCATCAGTGTCGAAAAAATATGCATCTCCTTTGTCAAAAAGAATTACTGCTTTTGCTTTTTTATCTTTTTCATAGTTCTTCATGTCTATCTCTTCCTGAGATATTTCTCCGAAACTTACTTCAAGTATCTGTGAATAAGCAATATGGCACAGGAAAATGCTTATCAATAATAGAAATTTTATTTTAGTTTTATTTTTCATTTTATAAGGATTGCGTTTTTTTTCTTATACGTATTTATGGTTTTTATGAACTCATAAAAGCTTTTATAGTTGTCGATTGTAAACTTGTTGGCAAGTAAAGTAAACTTTTCAATAACAATTAATTCATTGTTTTTATTTAAGAAATTAGCAGAGTATGAACCATATTCGTTTTCAATTTTGATTCCTTCCGGAATTTGTACTTCTTTTTGCCATGTATTTTTTAGTTTATAAATGCTTTTGTCATATTTACTAATTGGTAGATTGATAATAACATCTGATTTTCTTTCATCAGGATCTTCAAAATCCGGTAATTCTATTCTGAGAGGATTAATTACCTGAAAAGTACCTAACTTTCGTAGGACTGAAGATGATGAACCATTGACAATAAGATGCAAAAAAGTGCTATCTCTATGGAAATCTGTGATGTCCCAGTGATAGTCAGTGAGGTTTTTGATTCCTAAATGCTGGCTTATTTCGAGTTTTTGTTTTTTTTCTTCGTTCTCATGAACGTAATATCTGAATTCTTCAAATGAATCACCTCTTAATACTATGTCAAGATTAACTTCAGTTTTATCATTATCTGTTAAATGAAAATCATAGAATCTTTCTAGCAGGACATCATTGGCTGTTAGCTCTGGAGTTTTAACTAATCGGCTGTTTACTCCATTGATAGCCAGGGCATACCTGTTTTGAGTAAAAGTTCCCAGATAATTATAGGGTAAGGCACTAGCGGTATTTTCAAGCCATATTGTATCATTCTTTAAAGGTATCATAAGAATCACATGGTCGAATTGTTGTCCGGGAAGGTTTGTGTCAATTTCTGTGATGGTTTCACCTGCATTAACAATAGTATAAAACGATTCAATTCCCAGGCTTTTAAGCATTGCTTTCATGTAAGTTGTAAGTGCTTTGCAGTCTCCGTATTTGTTTTCACAAACATAGGATGCAGGATAACTTTTTAGCCCACCAATATCAATGGATACATTTACATATTTAGTTTTATCCTGAAGATAATAATATAAAGTTTTAATAATATCATTCTTGTTGCTGATACCGTTTGTTAGGTTCTCAATAGTAGCTTTTTCCTTTGGTGTTAGTTCGTCTGTGCCATAATTTAGTTTATCCAGCCAAAGACCAAAGGATGACCAGGAGTCTGTATTGCCGGATATGCCGTATGTAAATTCATTAGGGATAACCTTAACAACAGGAATTAATTGCTCCATCGCTGGTGAGAATATTTCTTCTTTGGGGTAGTTAACCATTAAGGCTTTCCATCTTAGTTTTATTCTGTTATTTTCCTGGGATTCTACAAAATCTATATTATCCGGGTTAGTAAATTTAAACCTGAAATCAGAAGGGAGATTGACTTCTAATGAGCTTTTAATTGTTGTTGCATTTTTAATAACAAGTGGAGTCCACCATGCCAAAAATAGATACTCTTTTTCCTTGATTGTGTAAGAGTATTCTATTCTATAAGGATATTGATTCCAATACAAGTCAAATTCAGTTATTACATCATCCTGATAAAATGTGTAATTGGAGATACTACTACGAGTATTGAGGTCTTTCTTTTTAAGTTTCCTGATAATATTACCTTCCTTGTCCAGAATCCGCGCATAATTTACTGAGAATTTTTCATTGTGATCGTGGCTCAGCTCCACATGTGATGCGCTATTATTATCTTTACTGTTTATTTGAATTAATACATATATCTCGGTAGTTTTCTCGCCATTGTCAGCGACTGTGACTATGGTTTCGTAGTTAATAACCTGAGCGTTTACTTTCTGGAATAATGATCCGGCCAGACATGAAATTAACAGGTAATATTTAAGCTTTGTTATCAATTCATGATGTGTTGAGGGTTATAATTTGGTCGGTCGTTGATTAATATCAATTGTAATGTTGTGCATATCTTTTCTGTCTTTTTAATTAAAAATATTTTCTGTTTAGACAATTGTTATATCATATTATTTTTGTTTACATCTACGCCCTTGAGGGTGTAATAGAATTGTGCAAGTAGTTGTTATATAGCTGTGTGTAATAACTGTTAATTTATGAAAAGAGCAGTTTAATTGTTCCGGTAATTTGTCCGGGCATTTTAATTAATCATGATTTTCAAGTCATTACTTAGTTTATGACTTCAAATATACAAAAGAAAATAGGTGATTAACGTAAAACCAAAGAAAAAATCGGTAGAAATATGATAAAGTTGTTCTTACAATTTTTAATAGTAATAGATAGATTGTATTATTCAATAACAGGGTCAATATTG
The DNA here is from genome assembly GCA_963676635.1 of Bacteroidales bacterium. GTDB lineage: Bacteria > Bacteroidota > Bacteroidia > Bacteroidales > F082. The sequence goes on along the minus strand of OY781105.1, from coordinate 873,911 downwards.
ACCTATCAATGCCTATGATATATTGTTTTTAATAAAAAGGTTTATATGATAAATTCTTATAATTAGTGTTTGGATATTTATCACAAGTGAAACCAACCATTATCACAAAAGAAAATGAGTAACGACACAAGTGATAATTGTTGATGACACAGGTGATAATGGTTGGTGGGAGAGGTAATATTTTGTGTTATTCTTGAACTTTGGGAGTTATGCAGATATATACTATATAATATAAGGTGTATATCCCGACTAATGTGTGGCATACTTATTCTCTTGGATCTCCCATTAGCCCTAGCTTAGCCATTTTCTCAACTTCTACGCTGGCATAGCCAAATTCGGTTACTACTTTTCCCAGTATAAGGTAAACGCCCGCCCCCCGGAAAGGGTAATTTCTCAGAGAGTCGGGGAAATGGGTTGTGTCGAACATCTCACCTTTGTTATCCAGAAATGTTCCGAAGTGCATAAGCTCTTTCTTTACAGTTTTTACATATTTAACAGTAACGAGTAGTCCGACCATACGCACTCTTCTGCCAATATAATTGTCGAGATCGGCAGCAATAATCTCGCCCCTGAATTTTGTCTGTAACATGGAAAAGTAATCCCTTGTAACCGGAAATCCCAGTATCTCAATTTCGTCGTAGGCGTCTTCAAGACTGTTATACACAAGCTCGGGAAGCCTGAATTCTTTCCTTTCACTGTTAAACAGAAGTTGGGTTTTGGGAATATATCTGTTGGTTTTTTGCAACAGATGAGCTTCCCACAGCAGTTGTGATTTAAGCTTCCCGGTAAACCTGAAAGCGTTAATACGTACCAGCAACAGCATCTGTTCAATTCCGGGAGTAACTCTCCTGATAAAGTCCTCCAATCCGGAATAGAGTCCGTTTTCATTTCTTTCGTCGACAATAGAACGGGCAAGCTTTGATTCAAGTTTGGCAACATGAGCAAACCCTATATAAATATCCTTTCCGGAGATGGTTGTGTTGTAATCGCTGCTGTTGACACATGGAAGTTGTATGTTGCCACCCTGTCGTCGTGCTTCGTTGAAATACACCCACGAGTGGTAAAAGCCTCCAAAGTTGTTAATTACAGCTACTTGAAATTCAAGAGGGTAGTGGGCTTTGAGATAGAGACTCTGGAAGCTTTCCACAGCGTATGATGCTGAATGTGCTTTGGAGAATGAGTACCCGGCGAAGCTTTCTATTTGTCGCCATACCTCATTGGTGATGTTATCAGGGTAGCCACGGCTTTTGCAGTTGGCAAAAAACTTATCCACAATCTTCTGAAATTCATCGCGGCCACGCTTTTTACCGCTCATAGCTCTGCGTAGCACATCGGCGTCAGCAAGATCAAGCCCTGCAAAATGATGACACACTTTAAGAACATCTTCCTGGTAGACCATTACGCCATAGGTTTCTTTAAGCTGCTTTTTCATAATGGGATGAATGTATTCAAACTGGTCGGGATTGTGAAAGCGGTGGATGTATTCACGCATCATCCCTGATTTTGCTACTCCAGGTCTGATGATTGAACTGGCGGCCACAAGGGTGAGGTAGTTGTCGCACTTTAGCTTTTTAAGCAGTCCGCGTGTTGCCGGACTCTCAATATAAAAACAGCCATTTGTTTCGGCTCTTTTTAATTGGGCTTTAACCTGGATATCGTTCTTAAACTTCTCAACTTGATGTACATCGATGCTTATGCCACGGTTTTCTCTGATAATATCAGCAGCATCTTTGATGTGCCCTATACCTCTTTGACTGAGTATATCGATTTTCTCGAAGCCCAGATCTTCGGCTACATACATATCCCATTGTGTGGTAGGAAAGCCTTTGGGCGGAAGATCTAATGCTGTGTAATATGTTATAGGCTTATCTGATATCAATATTCCTCCGGCATGTATGCTGCGCTGGTTGGGGAAGTCGGTCATCATAGTCCCCAGCTGATGTATGTGTTTTGTTATATGGTTCTTTTGCGCTTCTGCGGAAGGATTACGCGTAAGTGTATCGATTTCGGCTTTTGGCAGACCATGTACTTTGCCAAGCTCACGGTAGATAGATTTCCCCCGAAAGGTTACTGATGTTCCTAAAAAGGCAGTGTGCTCTTTGCCGTAGCGTTTGAAAATATAATCCTGTACTTCTTCGCGATCGCGCCATGAGTAGTCGATATCGAAATCGGGAGGGGAGGTACGCTTTGGGTTGATAAATCTCTCGAAATAGAGATTTAGTTCGATGGGGTCTACGTCGGTGATCTTAAGGCAGTAGGCTACAATGCTGTTGGCTCCGCTACCACGACCTACATGATGAAACCCGCGTGAAAGGGAATAGCGGATTATATCCCAGGTGATAAGGAAGTATGCTGAAAATCCCAGATTATGGATAATATGGAGTTCGCTTTGTATACGTTTTTGTGCTAATTTGTTGTGCTTGCCATAGCGATAGTGCATGCCGTCGTCGGCTAGTTTTTCCAGAAGTATCTTGTCGTCGTATCTGTTGCCGGTAAAGGTGCTTTTGTTCTTACTGGTGCCGAAATCAAAATCGATGGAGCATGTGTCAAGGATCATCTTTGTGTTGGTGATAATACGCGGATAACTGTTGAAGGCTTCTGTGATATCTTTCTCAGGAAAGAAAACTTCTGCTTTTTGAGCAAACATATCTGGTTTAACCTGACTTAATAATATGTTATGGTCTATGGCTCTAAGGTTTTTATGCAGATACCATGTATTGCGGTTTTTGAATGTTACAGGCTGCATTATTACCATCTTGTTTATGGTATTTTTGGAGGCTCTGAAAAGCTTTAGGGCTTGCCAATTAGCAACGCCAATAAATTCGTTGTTACGGAGTTTGTGTGGTAGCTTTTCCTTCATAGGATAAACCACAAAAACATTGCTAAAAGTAGGAGCTATTGTAGTGAATTGCCTTTCTCCCAGGTTAATAGCACTCATGTAATCGTTAAGCTCCTTAAATCCTTCGTTGTTGATAGCAATGCCAGTGAACATGTGTTGGTCGCCATCTCTGAATTCTATGCCTGCAATAGGCTTTATGTTATGTTTCTTGCAGCTTAGTATATAGTCGGTTATCCCCGATGAGTTGTTTATGTCAGTAAGGGCCATAGCTTCTGTTTTGTGCAGACTGGCGTCTTTTACTAACTCATCTACAGGGTAGGTGCCGTATCGCAGACTATAATATGTGTGGGAATTCAGGTACATTGTGTTCTTGAAATTTAATATTAAAAGTTTGTGGAGTCATAAATCTAAAACGGCTCTTTTGATAGCGTATTTACCATATTTCATTCTGATATTGTCCATAGCCTGATACAGGTCTGCCATGTGAGGTTTAGTGTCGAAGATGTCGAGCTGCTGGCTGCCTCCCACAAGGTGACTGAAGCGTACTCCTATAAGGCGTATAAGCATGCGACGGTTATATAGTCTCTGGAAAAGATCAATGGCTGTCTCCATAAGAATATGGTCGAAGGAGGTGTATGGCAGATGCTTTTGCAAGGTGTGAGTGTCGAAGTTTGAGTAGCGTATTTTAACAGTTATACAGCCTGTTAGCTTTTGTTTTTTGCGCATATCGAAGGCTATTTTCTCCACCATGGAGATAAGTAGTCTTTTAAGGTGTTCAATATCGGTGGTATCTTTGTCGAAGGTACTTTCAGTGCTGATGGATTTGCGTTCTGAATATTGTATAACAGGCGTGGGGTCGATGCCGTTGGCTTTTTTGTGGATGGAGAGCCCGTTTTTGCCCAGTACCTGCATTATCATTTCAGGTGGTATCATACTTAGTGTATGGATAGTGGAGACGCCCATAGACCTCAGAAGTCGATAGCTTTGCTTCCCGAGCATGGGTATCTTGCGTATGGACAGTGGGAAAATAAAGGGCTTTACATTGTTTTGTGGTACGTAAAGCTCGCCGTTGGGCTTTGCCTCTCCGGTGGCTATCTTTGACACTGTTTTGTTGGTGGAGAGTCCGAAAGATATGGGCAGTCCTGTGTTATCGATAATTTTCCTGCGTAATTCCTGACTCCATTTCATGCTTCCAAAAAAGCGATCCATGCCTGTTATGTCGATGTAATGTTCGTCGATGGAAGCTTTTTCGTAAACAGGTGCGCTTTCGGCGATAATCTCTGTAACCAGTTTCGATTGTTTGCTGTATTCCTGCATGTCGCCACGAATGAAGATGGCATCGCTGCATAACTGTCTGGCCATACGCATAGGCATGGCTGAATGTACACCAAACTGTCGCGCTTCGTAGCTGCAGCTCGATACAACGCCACGGTCCGACATACCACCTATTATTATAGGCTTGCCGTTAAGTGATGAGTTTAACAGCCTCTCAACAGATACAAAAAAAGTATCCAAATCCATATGAACTATTGTCCGGTTATTCATTTTTATGACAAATATTTAATCAAAATGTTGACAATTAAGAATATTATACTATCTTTGCTTAGAATATAATCATTTTTATGGTTACAATATAAGCAAAATGTTTAGAAGTTCAAGGTTTAATGTTCAACCCCAACCTTTGAACTTTTGAACCTTAAATATCAAACAATGTATTTTAAAACAAATATCAAACTACTACGTAAGCGCAAGGGGCGTACTCAGGATGAGGTGGCACATGCGCTGGAAATGAAGCGCCCAACTCTCAGCGGCTATGAGAACGGCGTTGGTACACCTAATCTGCAGGCACTGTCGCAGTTTTCAGAATATTTCGGAGTAGCTATAGACACTCTTATCAAAGTCGATCTGGAGTCACTTAGCGAAAGCCAGTTGTCGCAACTGGAAAGAGGTTACGATATATATATAAAAGGTAGTAACCTGAGAGTGCTGGCAACTACAGTCGACAGCGACGATGAAGAGAATATCGAACTGGTAAACGAAAAAGCCAGCGCCGGCTACGCTGCAGGCTATGCTGACCCTGAATATATCAGGATACTGCCTACCTTTAAGCTGCCTTTTCTCTCAAAACAGAAGAAATATCGCAGCTTCCAGATTAGCGGCGATTCAATGCTTCCAATACCCGACGGGTCGTACGTTACAGGGGAGTTTGTTCAGGATTGGACAACATTGCGTAATCACCATGCTTATATTGTTATCACTAAAAACGATGGCATGGTGTTTAAGGTTGTAGAGAATATTATTGAAAGTGCGGGTAAACTTAAATTGCATTCACTGAACCCGTTGTTTCTTCCCTATGAAATAGATATTAACGAGGTTACAGAAATATGGAAGTTTGTAAACTACATAAGCTCTGAAGTGCCTGAAAGTAACAGGGAAAAGGATGATCTTAAACGTGAGCTTAACCAGCTTAAACAGCAGGTTAAAGCAATACAAATGAAACTCGACCTTTAACAAAGACAGTAGTTTTGTACGCTATAGTAGATATCGAAACAACAGGACTTAGTCCGGCTAATGAGAAAATTACCGAAATAGCAATCTTTATCCATGACGGAAATAAGGTTGTTAACGAATTTGTTAGTCTGGTTAACCCCGAAAAGAAAATCCCTTACAGGATTATTCATATGACGGGTATCAATAATCAGATGGTGGAGAGTGCTCCAAAATTTTATGAGATAGCTAAGCAGATTGTAGAGATAACAGAAGACTGTATCCTTGTGGGACATAATGTACGGTTCGACTATGGCTTTCTCAGACATGAATTCCTTAGTTTTGGCTATAACTATGAACGCCGTACTATCGATACTGTTAAGCTGGCACGTAAGCTAATCCCGGGGAGGAGATCATATAGTCTTGGTAAGCTTTGCAATGATCTGGAGATAAATAACCACGCTCGTCATCGTGCTGCTGGTGATGCCATGGCTACAACCTTGCTCTTTGAATTGCTGCTGTCTATTGATCCTTCTCCAGAAGATATAAACCTACGAGGAGTGAATGCAAGCCATAATAAGGATTTTGTGAGTAAGCTGCCCGAAAAAGCCGGGGTGTACTATTTTTATGACAGTAATAAGGAACTGATATATGTAGGTAAGTCAATAAATATACGTGATCGTGTGCTGTCGCATCTTAACAATAACCTGCATAAAAAGGCTATTGAAATGAAAAGCAGGATTGCTGATGTGAGTTTTGAAGTGACAGGTAGTGAACTGGTGGCTCTGCTGCTGGAATCAGAAGAGATTAAAGTGAATCAGCCCAGATATAACCAATCGCAAAAGCGTACTTATTTTAATTATGGTCTTTATTCATTTGAAGATGAGAACGGGTACTGTAATCTGAAGATAATGCGGATTGTTGATGAGCTTACTCCTGTTTATACTTATAGCTCATTGCAGGAAGGTAAGGAGCATGTTGGGAGATTGTGCGAGGAATTTAACCTGTGTCAAAAATTAAGTGGTGTTTATGATTCTTCAGGTGCATGTTTTTACTACCAGATTCATAAGTGTAACGGCGCATGCGTAGGAGAGGAGTCGCCTGAAGTGTATAATGAGAGGGTTTATGAAGCTCTTGATAATTACCAGTTTAAAAGCCAAAACTTTTTTGTGCTGGATAAAGGAAGAGATGAGAATGAATCATCTGTGGTGAAAATATGTAATGGTAAGTATATGGGTTTTGGTTTTATCGATAATAATGAACTTGACAAACCTACTGAATTGCTTAACGATTGTATAACACAATATCGAGATAATAAGGAGGTGAGGAGAATTATCCTTTCTTATCTTAAAAAGCACAGATGCAAGGTTATTGAGTTTTGATATTATATTGCTTTTTGTTTTTTTTAATATTTGTACGTAAGTTTGTTATTATTTTATAGGTATGGAAAATCTCAAAGAGTTTATTGAATTTGAAATATTCCGGATTGGAGAATATTCATTTACAGTGAGTGAAGTGCTAGCTATGTTTATTACGGTTTTAGTTACTTTTCTTATTCTGTATTTCATCAGGAAGTTATTGTTTCGTAAAAATGCCTACAATGAGTTTGATGAAGGTAATCTGTATTCACTTTACCAGATTATTAAATATGTTGTATGGATAGTATCTATTCTTATTATCCTTGAGATTTTTGATATAAAGATTAATGTTCTTCTTGCTGGTTCTGCTGCTTTACTTGTTGGTGTGGGACTTGGTTTGCAGACTACTTTTAATAATTTTGTTTCCGGAATAATCCTGTTGTTTGAAAGATCCGTTAAAGTTGGTGATATACTGGAAGTTGATGATGATGTTGTTCAGATAAAAAGAATTGGCTTAAGGACTTCAACTGCCATTAACAGGGATGATATTATAATAATTCTGCCTAATTCATTTATTACTTCTAATAAGCTTATTAACTGGAGTCACCAGACAAAGAAAACCAGATTCAGGATTAACATTGGGGTCGCTTATGGCAGCGATGTGGATAAGGTTGTTGATATACTTCAAAAGAGTGCTTTGGAACATAAGGATATCACTGATAAGGATTCAATACAGGCAAGGTTTATAGACTTTGGTAATTCTTCGCTTGATTTTGAGTTGTTGTTTTATAGTGATAATATCTTCAGAATTGAGAATGTGAAATCTGAAATAAGAAAGATTATCAACAGGAAGTTTATCGAGAATAATATTACTATTCCGTTTCCGCAGATTGATTTACACATTAAACCAGACTCTTAATTATCAATTCAAACTATATTTAGCTTGTCTTAAAAGCTTCTGTTTTAATATTATAGCTCTCTAATATCTCTTGCTATTCTTTACGCACCTGTTCAAGATTAAGCATATTGACAGGATTAATTGTCATTCCATTAACATCTTTTTGGATAAATCTTATTGCCTGGTCGTAGTACAGGACGGCATAGGGTGACATATTCGTAATTATGCTGTCAATGGCAATGTATTTCTCATTACGTTTCTTCCTATCGACAATACTCAGCGAAGCATTATACAGGCTATCAATAATATTACTCGAAAAGTGTGTGTAATTAGGACCATTAGGAGCAAAGTTCTCAGTAATAAACATGGATAGGTAATTCTCTTCATCAGGATAATCGGCTATCCAGCTTGCGCGAAAGAATCCAAGTTTTCCGTGGGCTTTGAGTTCGCGTACGGTTGCCGATGGTGATACCTGAATCTCAAGCGTAATACCAATTTCTTTAACCTGCGATTGTACAAACTTACACAGATCAAGGTAGTCGGGTGTGGTTACCAGCATAATTGAAGGTACTGGGTTGTTATCATTGTAACCTGCTTCTTTTAGCAGTTGTATTGCTTTTGCAGCATTATAACCATAGCCATAATCAGCGTTCATGTTATATGCATTCATGCCTGCCGGGATAATGCCTTTGGTTCCCGGAGTGCCAATGCCATTACGCAGGTAGTGAATCATCTTGTCTCTGTCGAATCCGTAATTGATAGCTTTCCTTACATTTATATTAAGGAGTGGGTTGTCGGGGTTTGTTAATTCAGGATCTATCATAAAGGCCAGGTATTCTGTATTAAGATATGGGCCTTCAATCATTTTGAACTTATCAGAGTATTTCTTTTTCAGGTTCCCTGAACGTGATAGCAGTTCATCTTTATAGGATGGGTCAATTCCTGAGATAAAATCAAAGTTTCCTTTTACAAACTCCATAAAGGCAGTCATTTTATCAATAAGAAAAGAAACAGAAACTCCCTCAAGATAGGGGAGTTGTTTGCCATTTTCTTTCTCAAAGTAATAAGGATTCTTGCGCATTACAAGCTTTACATTCTCAATCCAGTTTTGCAACTGAAATGGTCCTGTCCCTACCGGATGGCTACGAAACTCTTTGCCATAGGCTTCGACAGCCTCATGTGGAATAACTGAGCAGTACTTCATGGCTAATATTCCCGCCATAGGAGGGAAGGGTCTTTTGAGTATTATTTGTAAAGTACTGTCGTTTAATGATGTGATATCTGGTTTGCCATTAGTAACAGCAACATCTGATAGCACCCATGCTCCGGGTGATGCTGTTGCAGGATCAAGTAATCTGGTCAGACTGTAAACAAAATCAGCGGCTGTAACCTTGCGCTTCTTATCGCCAAAGACGCTGTCAGCATGAAAATACACATCATTACGAAGATGAAAAGTGTATGTCATCCCATCTTCTGAGATATCCCATGAATGCGCAATGGAAGGGGTGATATTAAGACTGTCATCCAGCTTAACAAGACTATTATAAAGCTGATTGCAAATCCATATATGAGACTGATCACGAGAAAAAGCCGGGTCGAGTGTTACAATCCCGGCTGATTCGTTGTATTTTAAAACCGATTGGTTGTTTTCGTCTTGTGAGGAATGGCATGAAACTAACGCAATGATTAGTCCTGTTAAAAATACAATTGCTTTTATTATCCTCATTTCTGACTAAATTATCGATCAGTTGTTCACAGGTTTGCTCTACTCAATATTTTGTGGTGCATCAACTTTTACCTTAAGCAGAGCATGATCGAGTACATCCATCATAGTATCCACATAAGTGAAAGTGAGACCTTTACGGTAGTCGTCTTTGATGTCTTCAATATCCCTTCGGTTTTCCTTTGAAAGGATGATTTCCTTTATCTGGGCACGCTTAGCAGCTAGTATCTTCTCTTTAACACCACCCACAGGAAGAACCTTGCCGCGTAGAGTAATCTCTCCTGTCATGGCCATTTTTGCTTTAACTTTACGCTGTGTGAAAGCAGAAGCCAGGGCTGTAAGCATTGTTACGCCCGCTGAAGGACCGTCTTTTGGAGTAGCTCCTTCAGGAACATGGATGTGAACATTCCATTTTTCAAATATTTCAGGATTAAGACCCAGTATATCGTAGTGTGACTTGATATATTCAAAAGCCAGACTTGCTGACTCTTTCATTACATCACCCAGATTACCCGTTAGCTTAAGTAGTCCTTTCCCTTTGCTTAGGCTTACTTCAATAAACAGAATCTCGCCACCAACTGATGTCCATGCAAGTCCGGTAACAACTCCGGCTACTTTATTTGTGATATCTCTGTCTTTTTGGAAGATAGGTACACCCAGAATTGCTTCCAAATCGGCAGGTGATAGCTTTGGATCATACTCATCACCCATTGCGATAAACTTTGCTCTGTTGCGTATGATTTTAGCTATTTGTTTCTCCAGTAAGCGTACTCCTGCTTCTTTAGTATAATCAGAGACAATATTTTCAATAATAGTTTTACTGAACTTTACCTGATCTTTCTTTACACCATGTTGTTTGTACTGTTTTGGTAGCAGGTGTCGTTTAGCAATTTCTATTTTCTCTTCAATAATATATCCGCTAAGATCAATAATTTCCATACGGTCGCGTAAGGCAGGATGTACAGTTGACAGTGTATTTGCTGTGGCAATAAACATGATATTGCTCAGGTCATACTCAACCTCCAGATAGTTATCATAAAAACTGTTATTCTGTTCCGGATCAAGAATCTCAAGTAGTGCTGCTTGTGGATCACCACTGTAGTTATTGCCACTTACTTTATCAATCTCATCAAGCATAAACACCGGATTGGATGTATTTGCTTTCTTCAGACTTTGGATAATACGTCCCGGCATTGCGCCTATGTACGTTTTACGGTGTCCTCTGAGTTCTGCTTCATCTCTCACGCCACCAAGTGACATACGGATAAACTTGCGTCCAAGTGCGCTGGCGATGGAACGTCCTAATGATGTTTTACCAACTCCCGGAGGGCCTACAAAGCATAAGATAGGGGATTTCATATCCTCTTTGAGCTTAAGCACTGCCAGATGTTCAATAATACGGTCTTTGATTTTTTCAAGACCGTAATGGTCATTGTTTAGGATCTTTAAAGCATTTTTAAGGTCCAGATTATCTTCTGAGAATTCATTCCATGGAAGACTTACGAGCAGGTCAAGATATCCCAGCTGGATAGAATATTCTGCTGCTGCAGGATTCATCCGCTGTAGTTTTGTCATCTCGCTTTTAAATACTTCTTCAGTTTCTTTACTCCATTTCTTTTTTGAAGCCTTTTCGTTGAGTTCCTGTATTTCGTTGTCATGCGGACCACCTCCAAGTTCTTCCTGAATTGTTTTTAGCTGCTGGTTCAGCATATAGTCACGCTGCTGTTTGTCGAGATCAACTTTTACTTTCTTTTGTATGTCTTGTTTAAGCTCAAGCATCTGAAGCTCTTTGGTCATTATCTCGAGTAGTGTGTTTGCTCTCTCAACAATGTTTTCCATTTCCAGAAGCTTCTGTTTTATATCGTTATCAAGATTGAGGTTCGAGGAGATGAAGTTTATCAGAAATACCGGACTCTCAATATTGTTTATGGCAAAGACTGCTTCTGATGGTACAGCCGGTGATTTCTCAATAATCTGCACGCTCAAGTCTTTTACTGATGATATAAGTGCTTTGAAGTTTTCATCTTCAGGAATATCGCGTGCGTTATCCAGACTAACTACTTTTGCTTTAAAGTAAGGGTCTGTTTGTATCATTTCAGCAATTTTAAAGCGTTTCTTACCCTGAATGATTGCTGTGGTGTTTCCATCGGGCATCTGTAGAATCTTGATGATTCGTGCAATTGATCCTGTAGTATTAAGATCGCTGGCAACAGGATCTTCTACGTCAGGGTCTTTCTGTGCAACAACGCCAATAGTTTTTGTGCCCTGATAGGCTTCTTTAATCAGCTTAATTGATTTGTCGCGTCCAACAGTAATAGGGATAACAACACCGGGAAATAGTACATTGTTCCTTAATGGAAGAATGGGTAACTCATCTGGTGTCTTCTCCGCATTCATTTGCTCTTCATCTTCTGAAGATAGGAGTGGAAAAAATTCAGTGTCTGCATCAACGATGTCTGAAATTGCAATTATTTTATCCATATATTTTGTTTCGTTCAGTCAAATTGTCATGTTTAACAGATGTTGTAATTTATGTTGAGTAGTAATAGTCACTATATCAACAAAATACATCTGTGATAAATATGTCTGTCTAACTATTTATAATAGATTGTTTTATTATTCAATTAGTGTGCCATTAATTGAGTATGGGAGGTTACTAGTGAAGTAAGGTTATCATCATTTCTGATGTTGACTGTCATACAAATGTCTGAATATTTCTTCTTCAATGGTGTCGAATTCTTTGTTGCGACGATGCATAACAGCTGTAGCTACTTGTGTAGATTTCCGGAAGTTGTATGGCTTTAATCCGTGTGGACCACCCCACATAAATGAAGGGATGTAATTACGCTGGAAGCCATCTCCAAAGATATTGCATGATACTCCAACAACAGTTCCTGTATTAAACATGGTGTTGATGCCCGATTTAGAATGGTCACCCATTATAAGCCCGCAAAATTGTAGTCCTGTATTTACAAATGTGTTTTTGCTAATGGACCATAAGCGCACAATATCATAGGTGTTTTTCAGGTTTGAGTTATTTGTGTCAGCACCGAGATTACACCATTCTCCAATCACGGAGTTTCCAAGGAATCCGTCGTGCCCTTTGTTGCTGTATCCAAATATCACTGTATTATTAACCTCTCCTCCAACTTTCGAATGCGGACCAATGGTTGTGCCTGAATAAATCTTGGCATCAAGTTTTATAGTGCTGTGTTCACAGAGAGCCATAGGACCTCGTACTTTGCTGCCTTCCATTATTTCAGCATCCTTACCTATATATATAGGACCATCTGTTGTATTCAGAAAAGCAAACTCTGCTTTTGCTCCTGGTTCAATAAATATCAGGTTTTTATCTCCGATAATAAAGTTGGTGTCAGAGAGTAATTCTGAATGTCTGTTTTTGGTAATCAGTTCAAAATCATCGGCAATAGCTTTGTGATTCATGCTGAATATATCCCAGGTGTTTTCAATTTTCGTGAAATCAACAGATGTTTCTATAACTTCGAAACTTTTGTTGTCCTCAATGTTATTGTTTGATGTGTGCCAGGCTATTACAATATCATCTTTTTTAAGAAGACTACCTTGTGGCAGATTATTAATAGCTTCCAACAATTGTTTGTTGGGAAATATACTGCCATTAATTACAATGTTGTCTTCAGTAATCTTTGCAGGAAATTTCTTTGTTAAATAATCTTGTGTTTGCCACGATGGCTTAACGCCAAGAAAGTGTTCCCATTTCTCTGATATGGTCATAATTCCGCACCTTATTTCAGCAATAGGGCGAGTGTAACTCATTGGTAGCAGGTTTTCCCTTTCAGGGCCATCATATAATATGTAATTCATAGTTAATGATTTATCGTTAATACTGATAATTATTTATGGGAGTTAAAAGTACTATATTTTGATAAAACAAGAAATGAAATGAATATTTAATATGGAAATGAAATATCCCCCAACACAAAAAGCCTCTGTAAAACAAAGGCTTTAATGTTTTGAAGCAATGCTTCTAATAAGTTACATGATATTGTGGCTAATATCGAGTGCTGATTTAACTCAGCTTTATTTTGCTTTCTTTTCGAAATGCTTTTTGTATTTGTTCTTGAATTTATCAACACGACCAGCAGTATCAACAAGCTTCATCTTACCAGTGAAGAATGGATGTGACTGGTTTGAAATTTCAAGTTTGATCAGCGGATACTCGTTTCCGTCTTCCCAAACAATTGTATCTTTTGTTTTTGCAGTTGATCTTGTGATAAATGCATAATCGTTAGACATGTCTTTAAAAACAACCAGTCTGTAGTCTTTTGGATGAATATCTTTCTTCATTTCTATCTATTTTCTATCTGTCTTAAAAAGGGCTGCAAAAATATATCCTTTATTGATTATATCCTAATTTTTTATGGAATTTTTTTTACTATTATCAGGCGCCTGAACTTCTGTAATATAATTCCGTTTATTATCGGCTTTTCAGCTCCAGCAAAAACGTCATTGTGTCAATATTGTCAGCATAATCCCATAGTTCAGGAGACTGACTTTTTCCTGGTAGCACAGCGTTTTGAATATCTGATGATACAGAGACTATACACTGAATTCTGTTGGCTTCTGTTTGCAGTAGTCTGTTTACAGATGCTGCGTTAGTATATTCTGAATAATTAACAACGCTTACTGGCGAGGAGAATGCAATATTGTTAGTTATTAAAGTATTACCACTGTCGTGATGAGCTGTGCCATTAACCAACATTATGGCTTTATTGTACTCATAATTGTTGAAATACTTATGGTTTAGTGCTATTTTTTGATTTTGCGATAGCAATGAATTAAGCTTGTCGAAGTTATAATTTGAGGGAACCATAAGGTGTGAAATATTGCGACAACCCAGACCATAATATCTGTGAATATCCTTACATATTCCGTTAAGGTCTTCATCTGATTCATTCCCGGTAAGCACAGCAATACCGCTTCTGTTTTTTCTGATAATATGTGGGTACTTACCAAAATAGTATTCAAAATACCTTCCTGTATTGTCGCTTCCGGTTGCTATAATAGCATCAAACTGTTCAATCTTTCCATCGGTGAAATTCACCATATCCGACATAGTAGGTTCAATATCAAATAGTATATTGGCAATTGCCGGAAGAAGCCTGTTGTCGTCTCCTGAAAGTTTGGCAAGAATTCTATTTCCTGAGATCAATACCGAAAGAAAGTCGTGAAAGCCCACAAGCGGTACGTTTCCTGCCATTATAACGGCTATTGTTAATGGTGCATCGGAGTCATTAAGGTCAGGATATTGCTCAGTCCATTTATCCAGATTGGATTTCTGTAACTGACTGCCAATGGATTTAACCATATACAATACATTATCTTTATCGAACCATCCGTTATAATGAAAGGCATCATTAATTTCTTCTCTGAGTTTTTGTTGCGATGTGGATAGGTCCTTTGAATCTGTATTTTTATCAGCGACAGCTAAAACAGCTTCACCCAGCTTGTAAAAAGCTGATAACCGTTGTTGTAAAGTAATCATGATAATAGTTTAAAAGCCATAACCGGTTGAAAACGGACTTCCTCCAAAGACTGCACCACCCATGCCTCTGTTATTCATAAACATTGAGTTGCCAGGATAAAATGGCTGATTTTGTTCATGGTATTCAAAACCCACATTGATTCGGAAGCCATCAGTTACTTCGTATTCCAGATCCATAATAACTCCCTTGTTGCTGAAATTATTCTGGTAATTCTGTCCTTCAATAACAGGTGATGCATTGTTTAATAAGAAAGTGCCATAACCTGTTCCGTGCAATGTTAGTTTATCGCTAAGCTGGTAACTACCTGATACAAACAGGTGTCCATAGCTGTCAGGAGTATTGTTGAATACACTTCCTTCATTATTGATAAAAAGAGTTGAATACCCAACCCCGGCAGTAATATTAAATTTTTCTGTTATCTGTTGCGAAAACGAAGGCATTACAGTAGTGCTAAAGGCGTTAGTGCCATACCCGAAACTAGTAAAAGATGAACTTACTGACACTGAAACTTTAGGTGTGTTAAAACCACTGGTGTTTTGTGTCATGTTCATATATTGCGCTTTGCCCGTTTCCGGGAAGACAGCAGCAAAAACAACTACTGCAATTAGAAATATGGCTTTGATATTTTTCATTTTTATAATTGCTTGCAGCAAAAATAGTTAAAATCCTTAAACTAATTATCAACAGGATCACATAAAGAGAATTCTGCATTGTCTTCAGTTACATTCATAGTCACAACATCCATTATAATTAGCTTAGCCAGAATGTTCTCCAGTGTTCGCTTTGGAAGATGTGTGTGATCTGCTAACTGACGCGTATTTAATAAATTGTGATTATTTAACACTTTTAGCAGCGATTTTACTTCATCGGTATAAACAAGACTCACATCGTTGTTTGTCTGTAATTTCTGCCATACTTTCATTTGCACGCTGTTGGCAAGAATATTCTGGTCGTTGATGCGAATGTACGCTTTGGGTTTGTTGTTATGGTCGGGAGCTTTGTGGGGCTTAGCAGTGCTTTCAGGAATTATAACTTCAAGCACTTTTTTACCACCATTATTCCACTCTTTGGAAGTGAATTTCACTTCAGGAAAGCAATGACGGGTGGCTGCATCTTCAATCATAAAAAACTCTTCTTCAGATTTAATGCCTTTGATAACGCCGTTGTCTTTAACACCAATAAGCAACCTGCCTCCTGCAGTATTGGCAAAAGCAGAAAGCGACCGGGCTATTTTGGCAGCATCAGATATCTCAAATTTAAAATCCAGATGCAATCCTTCCCCTTGTTTTATTAGTTCTGTTATGTAGTTCTTTTTAGCGATAACGATATAATATAATAAGGTAATGCCAGATAAGCCATAGAATATCTGGCATTATTAAAACGATAAATACAGGAAATATTATCTACAAAAGGGCAGTGTTTTAAAAGAATTCGAAGTTCTCTTTACTCATTGTTTTCTCACAATAGTGACATGCAAGTTTCATTTCCCCTTTATGATCTTCAACTACCCTGAATCTTGTGTCAATCTGTTGAATATTTGTAACGCATTTAGGATTAAAGCATTTAACAATCTTTTCTACAGTCTCAGGAAGATGTACATTTTCCTTTTTAGTTACTTCATAATCAGTAATCTCAATAAGAGTTGCAGTGGGAGCAACCAGCGCTATCTTATTGATCTCTTCATCTTTAAAATATTTTCCGCTTATTTTAATGATACCTTTCTTACCATACTTTTTGCTTTCCAGTCCTGTTCCTATATAAAGCTGGCCAGCCTGTGCTTCAAGATTTAAAATTTTAATTACGTGAAATGTTTTTCCATAAGGAATATGGTCAATAACAGTACCGTTACGCAGAGCGGATACTTTTAATTCTTTTCTTTTATTGGTGTCCATTTTTGAAGTCTTTTTCTGTTAAAATTATTTTAAACCCAGTATAGCAGCGATAAGAGCCTGACGAACATAAACTCCATTTTTAGCCTGTTGAAAGTAATACGCTTTAGGATTGCTGTCAACATCCTCACTAATTTCGTTTACTCTTGGCAGAGGATGAAGCACGCGCATAGTATCTTTGGCATTAGCCAGCATACTGTTTTCCAGAATATAACAGTTTTTAACCTTTTCATATTCCAGAGGATCAGGGAAACGTTCAGCCTGGATACGAGTCATATACAGAATGTCAGCAAATTCCATTACATCCATAATATCAGTGTACTGATGATACTCAAGACCAGCTTTTTTGATCCATGTTTTTACAGAGCTGGGCATTTTCAGAGATTCAGGTGATACAAAATGGAATGTAGCACCGAAAAGAGAAAGAGCCTGAACAAGAGAGTGTACAGTTCTTCCGTATTTAAGGTCACCTACCATAGCAATATTGATGTTATCCAGAGTGCCTTGTGTTTTTCTAATGGAGTATAAATCTAGCAGACATTGAGTAGGGTGCTGGTTTGCGCCATCACCGGCATTAATAATAGGTACCGGGCTTACTTCACTGGCGTATCTTGCGCTGCCATCCATTGGATTCCGCATTACAATCAGATCCGAATAATTGCTAACTGTAAGGATAGTGTCTTTAAGAGACTCACCTTTTCTGACGCTGGAAGTGTCAGCGCTTGCAAATCCTATAATACTGCCACCCATATACTGAACAGCACTCTCAAAGCTAAGTCGCGTACGTGTTGAAGGCTCAAAAAATAAAGAAGCGATAACATGGCTGTCGAGAAGTTTCTGACGCTGGTTCTTCTCGAAATCTTCAGCAAGATCGAGAATATGAATAATCTCTTCCTTGTTGTAATCAGTAATGGAAACTAAGCTCCTGCCAACTAATTTATCCATAATTTTATTGTTAATGGTTTAATAAAGATCAAAAAAAAGACGGCTGAAACAAATCAACCGTCTGTAAATTATTAAGTTTCTGCTATTAAAGCAGAAAGTGTTCTCTGTCTTCTGATTATAAAAATTACATTCATATCAGGGTACAAAGATATTTCATTTAAAGTTAATAATGATTTAATGTTATTAAAAAAAACATATTAGTTACTAACAATTTTAACTTCTTGTATTGTTACCAATTTCCTTTTGTGTTGTTACTAATTTTCTTTTGTGTCATTCCCATTTTCCTTTTGTGGTATTACCATTCTGATGCGCATCAAAAACAATCCTGATGCGCATCAGAAACAATCCTGATGCGCATCAGAAATAATTTTGATGCGCATCAGAGTGTTAATTACACAAGAGGGGAGGGGCAATTGTTGCTGTGTGAATGAGTGATTGTTGCTGTGGGAATGGTTGGTGAAACTTCAGGGAGTAGGAAGTAAGCAGACTATTTGTTTAAGTAATAAATATTAATCATAACTTTGCAAAAGATTAAAACCTGATGCACTATATGCAAAATAATATCAGAATAAAGAATAAAAGAGCTTCGTGGGAGTATTACGTTGTTGAGAAGATGGTTGCAGGTATTGTCCTTACGGGGACAGAGATTAAGTCAATCAGAGGAGGAAAAGCCAGTCTTGCTGATTCATATTGCTATTTTGAAGGGGGCGAGCTTTTCGCAAGAGGCATTCATATCAGTGAATACTCATATGGTACTTATAATAACCATCTGGCTAAGCGCGATCGTAAGTTGTTGCTTAATAAGCGTGAGTTACGCAAGCTTCATATAAAGGTTAAAGAAAAAAGCATGACAATAATTCCATTGGTGCTGTTCATAAATGATAAGGGTCTTGCTAAATTAGAAATAGCAGTAGCAAGAGGAAAACATTTTTATGATAAACGCAATGCTCTCAAGGAAAAAGACCACAAAAGAGAAATTGACAGGCACTTTAAGATTTAAAGCTCAATTTACATAGTTTAAAAGTTAGGTTTTGCCTTATTTGGTTGTGTGGTTGTTAGAGTCTGTCGATATTCAGTTTATGCAGGGATTTTTAGTAGTTAATTTTATTCTCACTTTTTAACCAAGCTTCGAAAACCTTCAGAGCTTCATCACGATGAAGCTGCAGTGATGGGATACTCCTTTTATCTTTAGGAAGAGCAATTTCACTGTAAATATGTGAATCATCAAACTCTGCTTTAGCAGCATCGTCTTTAGTTGCGGCGTAATATAGCTTATCAAGGTGTGCCCAGTAAATAGCTCCCAGACACATAGGGCATGGTTCGCAGCTGGAATAAATTTCACATCCGCTAAGGTCAAAAGTGCCCAGATTTTTCGTTGCTTCTCTAATAGCTACAATCTCGGCATGTGCAGTAGGATCATTAGTATCGGATACAAGATTTGAGCCTGTACCCACAATTTCTCCGTCTTTTACTATTACTGCACCAAAAGGTCCGCCTTTTCCTGCATCAACATTTGACATAGCCAGATTAATGGCCTTTAGCATGTATACTTTTTTTGATTCCATTTCTATAATTTCAATGACGATTCAGATAAACACTCAGACTGTTTGAGTTATAAAATCCCACTTTCCTATATTGCTCTTGCGATGCAATGACTTATTAAGCAAAAGTAAGAAATCTTTTCTATTGATAGCTATTGCGCCAAGGCTTTTCAGATGATCGGTTTCTTGTTGCACGTCGATAAAATCAAAATCCCAATCTAACATTTTGTTAACCAGATGATAAAGCGCTACCTTTGAGGCGTCGGTTTCTTTGTGGAACATCGACTCACCAAAAAAACAACCTCCCAGTGATAAGCCATATAAGCCACCAACAAGCCTTTCATGTAAATACGTTTCCACAGAGTGCGCAATGCAAAGTTTGTGCAGGTTAGTATAAGCTTCCTTCATTTCCTTAGTAATCCATGTGAGACCATCCTGTCCTTTTCTTGGTGTATCAGCGCACATCTCAATTACGGATTTGAAATTACTATCGAATTTCACTTCAAATTTCCCGTTGTTAATTGTTCTTCTTAATGTTTTCGAGACTTTAAAGTCTTTGGGATATAATACCATTCTTGGGTCTGGCGACCACCACAGAACAGGTTCACCATCAGAATACCATGGGAAAATACCCAGACTATAAGCTGCCACTATTCGCTCAGCACTCAGGTCGCCGCCAACTGCCAGCAGTCCGTCTGGTTCAGCATCAGCAGGATTGGGGAACAATATATCATCCGGTAACTGGTAAATGGGCATTTATCTGGTAATTTGTTCATCCAGACTCATGATTATTGTCTGTACTGTTTCCTCAATCTGTTCTGAGGTAATGATCAGAGGAGGAGCAATACGGAAACTGTGGGTGTTAAACAGAAACTGATCAACAATAAGCTTATTCTTTTGGAATATCTTTAGCAGAGAAGGTACATCGTGATTATGATGCAGCTCAACACCAATCATCAGTCCAATTTGTCTGATTTCTTTAACAGAATCATGTTTCTCAAGAGCCTTAACAAACTGTTCACCTTTTTCATTAGCATGTATATGCAGCTGTTCGTCCTGAAGAATCTGCAGTCCCTTATAGGCTGCAGCAGCACAAACAGGATGCCCTCCGAAAGTAGTAATATGACCCAGAATCGGATTATTTGTCAGGGTCTTCATATTTTCAGCAGATGAGATAAATGCCCCAATAGGCATACCGGCTCCCATAGCCTTAGCAAGGCACAGGATATCAGGAGTGACGTTTAGCTTCTGAAAAGCAAAGATATCACCCGATCTGCCAAAGCCCATCTGAATCTCATCAAATATCAAAATAGTTCCTGTTGCTGTACACTTTTCGCGAATGGCATTAATCCATTCAGGATCAGGCAGAATAACACCAGCTTCTGTCTGAACGGGTTCCATAATAATACAAGCAGTATTAGTAGTAATCTTATTAACAGTATCAAAATTGTTGAATTCACAGAAAGTAATACCAGGAAGCAGGGGTCTGTATGCATATTTCATCTCCTCACATCCCAGCACACTCATAGCGCCATGAGTGCTACCATGATATGCGTTATTGAAAGCAAGTATTTCAGCGCGACCGGTTACACGTTTGGCTAGTTTAAGAGCACCCTCAACGGCTTCACTACCAGAATTAACAAGATACACTGAATTTAAACTCTCAGGAAGGATATCAGTAAGCGCTTTAGTAAGCTTTACCTGAGGTGATTGTATATATTTGCCATAAACCATAAGGTGCATGTACTTATCAACCTGTTGGTTAACGGCTTCTTTTATAAGCGGATTAGAGTGACCCAGATTACTGACAGACACACCAGAGACAAGGTCAGTGTATCTTTCATTTGAATCAGTATATAAGTAGATCCCATCGGCAGAGACAATCTCAAGGGGGTCAGCAACAATAGAAGGCAAGGCCAGATTATTCTGAAAAATTTGTCTGTTCGTTAACTGCATTTTGCATAAAAATTTTGTGCAAAAGTACAGATAAATATGTTCTTACTAATAATTAGGCTTAAAGTCGATATACTTATTCATTTCTTTAACAAGATCAGGAGCCTTATATGGTTTAGTAATAAAAGCATCCATTCCTGCATCCATGCACGTCTGTTCATCTGATTCTGTGGCAAAAGCAGTAACAGCAATAATAGGAGTATACGTATTATTCTCCATTTCTTTTTTCCTGATTATCTCAGCACATTCAATACCATTCATAATAGGCATTTGAATATCCATAAGAATGAGATCGTAATGGTTCTGCTCATAAAAGTCAACCGCAACTTTGCCATTTTCAGCAATATCATATTCAATATTATGATCAGTGAGGATAGCACAAGCAAGCTTTCTGTTGAAAAGGTTATCGTCAATAACCAGAACCCTAAGCCTGTTTTTATCGTTATTAATTGCCATAATAATGTTTTTTAATACGAAGTCAATGCCTATGCCTGAGCATAGAATCATTAATAATCGAATTTCAAATTTATTATCTATAAAATAAACAATACTACTACTACTACTGTAACATTAGTGCTACAAACTATGGCTTGGTTGATTTTGATGATGCAGAGGGAAAAAATAACAATCATATCCCAATTATCAATTGCAATAACAACTGATAAAACATCAGAAGCAAAGGTAGAAAAAAGTTTCAGACTTACTTTAGAATAGAAGGAATATTTTTTTATATATAGTTATAGTGCAGGTTTCGTTGTATCTGAAAGGACACCAATTGATTATATATTAAGATAATATTATTATAAACCTTTTTTGGCACAAATATTGAATTATAATACCCAAATAAACAATTAATTGGGGGTTTGTGCAGATGTTGAAATTTATAAGTATTCTGCAGATCTTTCCGTAATAACAGATAAAATGAAAAGAGTTGGAAAAGTAACTATGATTTCGATCACAGCGATTGCTACCATCGTTGTGCTGGCACTCCTTATATATATATATGTATTTAATATAAGTGCAGATTATTCTGAAACCACCGGGTATACTGGCGGCAAGCATTATGTTTCAATGGACGGACTGTGGCGTGTAACGCCTGAAACAGCATTGAAATACCCTCATGGTACTCTTGAGCTTTTAATAGATATTAGTGGAGATGCTTATGACGATTTCGCAGCAAGGGGATGTTGTATCTGGGATGATCGTTTTTATGATTATTGGGAATTCGATAGTGTTCACTTCTGTGATTCAACAAGGAAGATAACCATTGCTTTTAACGATCACGGGATTTTTGAGGGGTTTGCTGACAGTAGTTATCAATTAATCCATGGAATAGCACACTGGGTTGTTGATGACCCTTCTGATACATCAACGCTTGATTTTGTTCGTGATGAATATACTGATATTACCAGATTGTTTGTGCCTTATCCTCCCGGTGTAAACGGATGTATAGCTTACACTTATCACCAGCCTCTTAATTATGATGAGCTTCAATCTGCTTCTGTTTTTGATTATGTCAAAGATTCAGCAGCATTTTATGATATACTTAAAAGAGTTATCCGACAGGATTTTGGTCGTATAGAGTCTTTGTTGGTTATTAAGGATCAGAAATTTGTTCTTGAAGAATATTTTTATGGCTTTGGCAGAGATTCATTACACAATATCCACTCCTGTACAAAGAGCGTTGTTTCTCTTTTACTGGGTATTACCTTGGATAAGCATAATTACATGGATGTTGATATTCCTGTTCTTGATTTCTTTCCCCAATATGATTCTTTGAGAACTCCGGAAAACGAAAAGATTACACTTAAGCAGGTGTTAACAATGACATCCGGACTAACTGAAGAAGATGATGATTTTGAAGTTTATACTCCTGATGATCTGGTAAAAGAATTATTCAGTGTACAACTTGCTCACGATCCCGGAAAGGAATTCAGATACAATAACAATGGTACAAACTTGCTTGGAAGTGTAATTTATTCGCTGGAGCAAAAGCAAGCTGATGAACTTGCCAAAGAAGTGCTGTTTAACAAGCTTGGTATTGAAGAATACTCATGGGAAAGAGAAGATGGCGTGTTGCACTGCCATAGCGATCTGACAATGTTACCCGTGGATATGGCTAAAATAGGCTTGTTGGTATTAAATAATGGTGTGTGGAACGGTGAGCAGGTTGTTCCACGGGAGTGGATTGAAGTCTCGACAAAGCCGCAAACAGAGGAAAGCGAATTCCATGATTATGGCTACCAGTGGTGGTGTCGCTCGAAAGATAAAACACCATGGTGGAGCAATCCCGTTTACGGTGGAGAAAATGAGCACGATATCTTTTATGCAATGGGATACGGAGGGCAGTTTATTATGGTTATTAGAGATCTGGATATGGTTGTTGTAACCACATCGTCGGATAATAACGAAGAAACCGGCATGTGGCTTGCCAATGTGGAGTTGGTTGTTGAGGATATTGTTCCTTTGTTTGAATAGTTTTGAAACTTTCTTTAAAATTAACAAAATCAGATGTTTTAATATTTGGCAAATACTATATTTTTGTGCCATAATAAACAAACAGCTATGAATAAAAATATTAAACTTTTAGTTATCCTTACCTTGATTTTAAGTCTGCCTACTTTGGCACAGACGACGGGTAATGCACAATATGTAAACCCTTTTATAGGGACCGGTTCAATTGACAGTCTTAGTCTGTCCGGTAGTAACTTCCCGGGTGCTGTAGTGCCTTTTGGATTTGTTCAGCTTAGTCCTGATACTGATGTGGCTCCCAATGATCCTTGTAGTGGTTATGATTATGCTGATGACACAATAATAGGCTTTAGTCATACTCACCTTAGCGGGACAGGAGTAGCTGATTTGTTTGACTTTTTATTTATGCCCTATCGTGGTGAAACGGCATGGAATGCTGTAGGTAAAGATAATAATAGCGGTTATTCATCAGCATTTAGTCACAGTAAGGAACAAGCTTCTCCGGGATATTACAGTGTTTTTTTAGAAAGCTCTGAAATAAATGCAGAGCTAACAGCCACAGAACATTGCGGAATGCATCGTTATTCTGCAAAGGATAGTGGCGATTACTCACTTATGATAGATTTTAATCATAGTCTTGATAAAAAACGCCCCTACTGGTCGTGCCGCATCATCGATGCTCAGGTGCGCGTTGTTGACGATCATACCATTGAAGGATACCGTATGATTACCGGATGGGCAAGTCTGCGTAAGGTGTATTTCCGTGCAGAGTTTTCACGTCCTTTCGACCAAACCCTTATCAAAGCCGGACACCGTATCTATGAAAATATTGATATAGCAAATCATCAGTACCTCAAAGCCATTCTGCATTTCAGTAGCAACGACGATCCATTAGTTATTCGTGTTGGACTATCCTCCGTTAGCTATGAAGGAGCCCAAAACAATCTAAGGGCAGAAATAAATGGATTCGATTTTGATACTATCAGAAAGCAGGCAGAAAGTTTATGGAACAAGGAACTTGATGTTATTGATATAGAAGGAACGCCCAGACAAAAAACAATTTTCTATACATCGTTGTATCATGCATTTATTCACCCAAGTAATATTGCGGATGTGAATGGTGATTATATTGATGCTAACGGGGAGCTTAAAAATGCCCCTGATGGAAAGCATTACAGTACGTTCTCACTTTGGGACACATATCGTGCTGCTCATCCATTGTATACTCTTACGCAGGAGGCTCGTACTGCAGGGTTTATCAATAGTATGCTGCGTCAGTATAGCGATTACGGATACCTTCCTGTGTGGCAGCTATGGGGACAGGAAACTTATTGCATGATTGGAAACCATGCTATCCCTGTTATTGTTGATGCATATCAGAAGAATATTCCGGGAGTGGATTATAATCTGGCGTATGAGGCTGTTAAGGCTTCATCAACTACTTCGCATCAGAATTCAGCTTTTAACACTCTGGAAAAGTATCATTACTTTCCGGAAGATGTGGAAACGCAGTCTGTTTCTATTGCCCTTGAAATAGGCTACAACGACTGGTGTGTGGCGCAGATGGCTAAGCAGATGGGATTTGATGATGATGCTGCCCGTTTTAGTGAACGCAGCAAATATGTGGAGAATTTGTTTGATCCTAATATAGGCTTTTTCAGATCGAAGGATCACAACGGACAATGGATTGAGCCCTTCTCACCACTGAAATATGGTGGTAATGGAGGTTATCCTTTCACTGAAGGAAACGGTTGGCAGTACTTATGGTATGTGCCACAGGATATTTCAGGCTTGCAGGCCCTCATGGGTGGAGAGCAGGCTTTTACAGATAAGCTGGATGAATTTTTTACTCTCAATGCAAGGCCTGATGATGTTAACGGCAATGCATCAGGATTCATAGGGCAATATGCCCACGGCAATGAACCAAGTCACCATATTGCCTATCTTTATAACTACACAGATGAGCCATGGAAGACACAGTACTATACCAGTAAGATAGTCAATGAGCTCTACAATGACAGCCCGTCAGGATATTCGGGAAATGAAGACTGCGGACAGATGTCGGCATGGTATGTGTTCTCAGCAATGGGCTTTTATCCTGTTAATCCTGCAAATGGTGTGTATGACTTTGGTTCACCACAATTGAAAGATGTTGTTATCCATCTTGCCAGTGGTAAATCCTTTAATATAGTTACACATAACGGAGGTGGAGAAAATATTTATATCCGCAAGGTAAAGCTAAATGGTAAATCCTGGAAGAAGATGTACATAACACATGATGACATCGTTGCAGGAGGAAAACTTGAGTTTTATATGAGCGATAAGCCCCGTAAGTAGACTTTTAATCGAGTTTATATCATTCTCAATCAAATACTTAATATCACAAATAATGTGGGTTTTAAATTATTTTCACTTCTTTCGTTGCTCTCATTGTTCATGAATTAGATTCTGAATATGGGCAAAATTCCCTTCTTGTTAACATCTGAGCAATCAGGATAAAAATAAAAAACCCCGTCAAACAAGCGTTTAACGGGGTTTTTTGATGATTGAGTTGTTAAATCAATTGATATTCTGCGGAGAGAGGGGGATTCGAACCCCCGGTACCCGTTAAAGGTACGCCAGTTTAGCAAACTGGTGGTTTCAGCCACTCACCCACCTCTCCGTGTTGCTATGTGCGTTCTGCACTTCCTTTGAAAAGGAATGCAAAAATACACTTTTTTTTTATTATCCAAGAAAAATTTGAAATATTGTCTGTATCCTTAAAATAATTGTTAAATCATATTGTCTGATCGTTTTTTAGATAATGATGGGTATAGTATGATAAATTTTAATTTAACTCCAATTCTTCCTTAATATTCTAGCTTATATCTTCTGCGTTTCTTCTAATATAGTTGGTGCTTAATTAAGCTTGTATTTGATATTTGGTCCTGAGTAAAATTTATTCTATCCATGGTTAAAATACATTCTATCCATGGTTAAAATACATTCTATCCATGATTAAAATCAAATTGCTATTTATTAGATATAATATCATAAATATGAAAATTTGTATTCATAGAAATGAAATTATTTAGCTAATGAGTAGTTAAATATTGTTGGGAGAGTATTTGTTGAATGATAATGTGGTGTTGCACTGATATTAAATAATTGTAAAAAAATAATACCGACTAATTAATTTATTTATTTTTGTTGAATAGTAGAGAACTAAACCAGCTAAATTGAACTTAGATTAGATATGAAAGAAGTGGGTAGGATACTTAATTTTTTAATTGCTGAAGATGATGACATTAGTCGCATGTATCTTGAAGCTTTATTGCAGGATAGAAAAGGCACTGTCTCTTTTGTGACTAATGGCGAGGATGCTGTGAAATATTGCAGAGAAAATGATAATGTTGATCTTATACTCATGGACATAAAATTGCCTGGAATGAATGGTTATGAGGCAACGCAAAAAATTAGAGAATTTAATAAGAATGTTGTAGTTATCGCGCAGACAGCTTATGCACTTGTTGGAGACCGTGAAAAGGCTTTAAGTGCCGGATGTGATAATTACATCTCAAAACCAATTCAGCCAGAGCAACTTGAGTCTTTAATCAGAAAATACTTTCCTTAGCAGTTGTGCTTAGCATAAGGCAAATCAGATAATATGTCGTGATCCAATAGTCTTATGAAAACATAAAAAAAGACCACCAATTGGCGGTCTTTTTATTTTGTGATCCAGACAGGACTCGAACCTGTGACCCGCAGCTTAGAAGGCTGCTGCTCTATCCAGCTGAGCTACTGGACCAACTCGCTTTTGTTGAAAGCGGGTGCAAAAATAGTAAAATTATTATTTAATTCGCAAAGCATTATAAAGTATTTCTGCCGGATGTAATGCATCAACTCCTGTGCCATCTTTTATCTGATGACGGCATGATGTGCCCGGAGCCGCAATCAGCGTGCTTTTGCCGCGATTCCTTACTGCTGGAAACAGAACTAATTCTCCAATTTTCATTGACATATCATAGTGCTCTTTTTCGAAACCAAATGCTCCTGCCATGCCACAGCATCCCGAGGGTATCTCCTCTGCTGTGTAGTTTTTAGGGAAATTGAGGATGTACTTAGTAGATGTAGTCCCTGCCAGTGATTTCTGATGGCAATGGCCATGGAATTTTATATTTTGTGATTCATCAGTAAATGATTCTTTTTTAATCCTGCCGGCTTTCATTTCTTTTTCAAGAAACTCATCTATCATAAGGGAATTAACAGCCAGTTTTTTTGATTTCTCAATAAGCCCCTCATCGGCGAGTTCGGTGTATTCATCTCTGAATGAAAGTATAGCTGACGGCTCTATTCCAATCAATGGTGTTCGATCGGTAATATATGAGGATAACATTTTAATATTTTTATTGGCAATGTTCCGCGCCTTGCGCACCAGTCCTTTACTGAGGTACGTACGGGCACTTTCCAGATGTGATGGTATTACAACTTCATATCCTAGCTTTGTTAGGAGAAGTATGGTCTTTATTCCAATCTCAGTATCATTAAATCTGGTGAATTCATCATTAAAAAGATAAACCTTGCCGTTGGGAAAGCTGATACTGTAATCTTGTTTGTGCTTTTTATACCAGCGATCAAGGGTGATCTTGCTCAGCAATGGGAATTTTCTTTTTTGATGGAAACCCAGTACCCTGGCAGTAATTCCTGAAATAAAGCTGTTCTGGTTTACGAAATTGTAGAACCACGGCACTATACTCCCCAGCTTGTTTATTTTAGAAATATTGGCAATTAAGAGCGTCCTTAAAGGGATACTGTTGCTATCGTAGTAGTGCTGCAGGAATTCAGCTTTAAGCTTTGTAACATCAACGCTTGATGGGCATTCTGTTTTGCAGGCCTTACATGACAGGCAAAGATCCATAACTTCATAAATTTCTTTATGATCGAATGGATTTTTCTTTGGTGAGTGTGTAAGGAATTCTCTGAGAATGTTGGCACGGGCTCTTGTAGATTGGTTTTCGTTTTTGCTGACCATATAACTGGGACACATTGTGCCTCCGGTAAGTTCTGTTTTACGACATGCTGCTGTTCCGTTACATTTCTCAACGGCTCGCATCAGCCCCTGATCTTTGTTGAAATTGAATACTGTTTTGAACTCCCGTGTTTCAACTCCTGGTTTATATCTCAGGAATGTATTCATGGCAGGTGTATCTACAATTTTGCCCGGATTAAATATGTTGTCAGGATCCCACGTTTTTTTAATCTCTTTAAAAAGACTGTAGTTATGATCGCCAACCATCATAGGGATAAACTCTCCGCGCAGACGGCCATCACCATGTTCGCCGCTTAGTGAACCATTGTATTTTTTTACAAGACGTGCAGTCTCTGCGGCTATTGTCCTGAAAAGCTCAACATCTTCAAGCTTTTTAAGGTTTAATATAGGGCGCAGGTGTAGCTCGCCTGTTGCGATATGTGCATAATAGATACAACTTTTGTTGTACTTATTAAGCATTTGCTCAAATTCTTCAATATACTCAGGAAGGTGTTCCGGATTAACGGCAGTGTCTTCTATTAAGGAAGCTGGCTTTTCATCGCCGGGCATATTGTTGAGTATGCCCATCCCTGCTTTGCGTAAATCCCATACCTTTTTTATATTGTCACCGTCGACCAATGGAAAATGATAGCCAAAATTGTTTTGACGCATCTCTTTTTCCATGGCACTGGCTTTTTCTTTGATCACTTCAGGGTTATGCTCAGCAAATTCAACGATAAGTATTGCCCCCGGACTACCTTCCACAAAGAATCTGTTCTTATCCTGAGAGCTGATGGTTTTTGTGAGATCAAGAATAGCACTATCCATTAGCTCTATAGCTATAGGTTTATGCTTCAAAGCAATAAGATTGGCTCGTAGCGCATCTGCAACTGAGTTCAGGTGTACGCATACAAGTGCTTTATTGGCTGGTGGTAGCTCAACCAGATTTAGCTTTAGCGATGTTGTGAAAGCCAGAGTGCCTTCTGATCCGCAAAGGAGATTGGTGAGATTGAAATTTTCTGTGTGAGGGGTGAAAGGACTACTATTGAGAAGGATATCAAGTGCATAGCCTGTATTGCGGCGACGCAGTTTGCTATCGGGAAAGTTTTTACGTATTTCTTCCTGATTTTGCTTGTCGGTAAGGATATCACTGATCTTTTTATAAACTGTGTTTTCTAAGCTTGTACCTTTTGTTTTGTTCTGAAACTCACCGTCTGTTAGAGTTTTGAAAGTAGCCTCAGAGCCATCGCTGAGCACTGCGTTTATTTCAAGAGTGTGATCGCGTGTGCTGCCGTAAATAAGAGAATGCGAGCCACATGCGTTGTTCCCAGCCATGCCGCCAATCATGCATCTGTTGGAGGTAGATGTTTTCGGACCAAAAAACAGTCCGTGCTTGCTTAGCTCCATATTAAGTTCATCCAGAATAACACCGGGTTCAACAGTTACCCATTTTTCTTTGGCGTTTATCTCTGTTATACGGTTCAGATGCTTCGAAACATCAGCAATAATACCATTACCTACAACTTGCCCGGCAAGTGATGTGCCCGCAGTGCGTGGTATTACAGATGTGTTGTTCTTTCTTGCAAAATGAACCAGACTTACAATATCTTTGGTGTTTTTCGGATAAACAACTGCCAAAGGAACTTCACGGTATGCAGAAGCATCAACGGCATACATAAGCCTGTGTGACATGTCTGTTTTCACCTCTCCTGTGAAGTTTTTTGTTAGCTCATTGAAGTTAATTCCCGGATTACTCATTTATCTGTCTTTAAAAACCTGCAACTTTTAACAATTCCTCAGCTTTACTCTCCGGTAAATCGAACGCAGCTATTGCATCACGGAAAGTAGATTCGCTGTGCGTT
This sequence comes from Bacteroidales bacterium, assembly GCA_963676635.1. Taxonomy (GTDB): domain Bacteria; phylum Bacteroidota; class Bacteroidia; order Bacteroidales; family F082. The sequence continues at coordinate 843,411 of OY781105.1, read as the reverse complement.
TTATTAATAAGAAAGCTGCAAATGTCGGACTTATTAAATATATCTCCAATTATTTCAGCAGTTGTAATGCTACTTTTCTTAACCTCCAATGTTAATGTGAGCTCTTTATATGTTTTAGAATATGAGTAGTTTGGTGAGTATCCGTAGTTCCATTCCCATTGTTTGTATTTGGAGGTAATGAGTTTATTAATTTCCTCTTTTTCAGAAGTTGATAACTCACGTACATCGTTAATATTAAGTGTTTTCAGTAAATGGTTTTTTAGCTTTTGTTCGAAATCTGCAATGTTATTGAATACCTCTGTCTGCTCGCTGATATTTGTAACGCTTGTGCGGATTGACTGTACAGCCTTATCTGTTATCAGCTGATCAGGAGGAGTGATGATTTTATTGAGTAGAGTGAGGTCTGTGTTGTATAACAAAGTGCCATGATGAAGAACTTTGTTTTTGTACACATGAGCAGAGTTTCCGGAAAATTTCAGGTTGTTGATCCTTAGATTGTTCTTTCCTTCAAAAGTAGCTTCAATACTATATTCCTTAAGAAATGATATTATGGGCGCCGTGGATTTATTGAAATTGACAAGAGTGCTGGTGTTTTTTGAGCTTGTTATGATTGTATAGTTCAGATTCCCATTATCGTGATAAACGGTACCACCACCTGAAATTCTTCTTATTACCGGAATATTCAATTCTTCCGCTAACAGCGTGTTTACTTCGTTAAGAGTATTCTGATGTTTGCCCACCACAACACAAGGAGTGCTGTGCCATAACATAACAACTTCATCATCGATATTTTTTAAAATAAACTCCTCCGCAGCCACATTAAACCATGGATCCGTAGTGTCCCTATTGATATATATCATAACTTAAAACTTATAACTCAAAACTTAAAACTCATAACTCATAGCATTAGTTGTTCAATTAACTTAACTGCTTCAACCGCTTCTTTTACATCATGCACTCTAAGTATATTAGCGCCATTTATTAGCGAAACTGTGTTAAGTACTGTAGTGCCATTAAGAGCCTCAGCCGGGGTCGTTCCTAATACTTTGTTTATCATCGATTTTCTTGAAATACCAGAAAGTACAGGAAGATTATTAACACGTGTTTTGTTAAGATGCTTTATAACTTCGTAATTGCTTTCCAGAGTTTTACCGAAACCAAATCCGGGGTCGAGGATAATGTCTTCAACACCGAGGCTATTAAGCTGTTTAACTTTCTCTTTAAAGAAATCATGAATAATTTCAACGGCATTTTCTTCAATGGGATTAACCTGCATTGATTTAGGACTGCCATGAATATGCATCAGAATATAAGGAACGCCAAGTTCAGCCACGGTTGTAAACATCATAGGATCAAAATTGCCACCGGAAATGTCATTAATGATGTGTGCTCCCGCCTTGATTGACTCACTTGCAACTTTTGATCTGTATGTGTCGATTGATATAACCGCCTCAGGGAAGTTCAGTGAAATGGCTTTAACAGTATTTATAATCCGCTGCAGCTCTTCTTCCTCTGTAACATCATCAGCCCCGGGACGTGTGGAAACAGCACCGATATCAAGAAAAGCAGCGCCCATGTTAAGCATTGTCTCCGCCTGACGGAGTATATCATCAAGGGAATTGTATTTTCCACCATCGTAAAAGGAGTCGGGGGTAACGTTTATAATACCCATAACTTTCGAAGTTGAAAAATTGATAACTTTATTATTCGTTATAATTTTTCTGATTTCACTAAAAGCTGTACTTTTATCGCCCATTTATGGTTAGTGTTAATTAATCAGCAAATTTACAATAAACTGTAAACAACTTATGATAAAAGATACGGCAGATCAGTTTGAACATGTAATTGATTATTGCAAAGATGTTTTTGGTAAGAAGCAAATCGATTACGGAACAGCATGGAGGATATTAAGGCTAAGCAGTCTTACCGATCAGATATATATAAAAGCTAACAGGATACGTAGTTTGCAGACAAAAGGTGTAAGTAAAGTAGATGAAGGCATTACTCCTGAATTTGTGGGGATAGTAAATTATTCTGTGATGGCATTGATACAACTGGATTTGGGTGTTGCTGAATCTGCCGACCTTACTGCTGAAGAGTCGTTAAAGCTTTATTTGGAAAAGCTTACAGAAGCAAAGGACCTGATGTTAAACAAAAACCATGATTATGATGAGGCATGGCGTAATATGCGTGTTTCTTCATTTACCGACATTATCCTTATGAAGCTCCTCAGAATTAAGAGTATTGAAGATAATGAGGGACAAACACTAGTATCAGAAGGCCTTGATGCTAATTATCAGGATATAATAAATTATTCACTTTTTGCATTAATAAAACTAGTAATAGAAAATTAGAATGTATAGAAAAAAAGTAGCAGAACCAGCAAGCATAAAGACAATCAGAATTATTACCGGTCTTGTTTTTTTATTTTCGTCATTTGTTAAGGGAGTTGACCCAATGGGGACCTACTATCGCGTTGCAGATTATCTGGATGCTTATGGTTGGTATGCCATGAAAGATTTCTCGCTGTACATAGCAATATTGCTGATAACTGCAGAGTTTTTGCTTGGGATTGCATTTCTCCTCAAGATGAAGATGAAGCTGGCATCGCTCGGTATGTTGATAATGATGGCATTCTTTACCGTTGTTACTTACTTTGATGCTGTGGATAACATGGTGCCTGATTGTGGATGTTTTGGTGAAGCTGTAACACTTACAAACTGGCAAACATTCTATAAAAATATAGTGCTTATTATATTTGCTCTTATTGTATTTATTTACAGGAGTAAAACAGTGAGGGTGATGAAAGGTGTCTTGCAGTTTGCCGTGTTAATTGTAATAACAGGTGCTTTTGATGTTTTTATAATGTACAATTACTATAACCTTCCTGTGATTGATTTTCGCGATTGGAAGATAGGAAATGATATGAAGAGCGAAGGTCGTGAGACAGTAAAAAACTATCTGGTATTTAAAAATATCGAGACAGGTGAACTTAAAGAATTTGTCTCACCTGATTACCCATGGAACGACTCTGTATGGATGTCGCAATGGGAGTTTGTTGACCAGCGTATCGACAACTCACAGCTTATCCAAAAGCACAGCCTTATAATAGAAGACAGGGATGGAAATGATGTTACAGTGGATGTGATAGAAAATCCCGGATATCAGTTGATATTTACGTCGTATGAGCTTGCAGATGTTCCGGATGATATAGTAAAAGAGGCAGGTAATCTGTATTCACACCTGGAAGGTAGTGATGTGGGTTTTGTGATGGTTACCAGTTCTTCAGATTATATTGATGAATATTCAATGGAATACAATCCTAAGTATGATATCTATCTTGGTGATGATGTGGAACTTGAAGCTATGGTGCGTTCAAATCCCGGATTGGTATTACTAAAAAATGGTGTTGTAATCGATAAATGGAATTACAGAAATTTCCCTGATTTTAATAAGATTATTGAATTAATTGACAAATGATAAAATATATACTGCGGCGGCTGATGTATGGAATTCTTGTTCTGTGGGGAGTTGTTACCGTGGTATTCCTTTTATTTAATATACTTCCTGGTGATCCGGCGCGTATGTTGCTTGGACAACGATCGGATGTTAGCTCAGTGGAAGCTATCGAAAAGGATTTGGGTCTGGATCGATCACCTGTAATGCAATACATCAAATTCTTAAACGACCTTAGTCCCTTATCAATCCATAATACTGATAATGCAGATAGCTATTTCTACTATGATAACACTGATTATGGAGACGGTATTTCTATTGTTGATATTTCAGGTACTGCCATTATACTTAAGAAACCATATCTGAGGCGATCATACCAAAGCCGCAGACAGGTAAGTGAGATTATTTCAGAAGCATTCCCAAAAACATTGTTGCTGGCTGCTTCATCAATACTACTTGCAATGATAATTGGAATCCTTCTAGGAATCCCTGCTGCATTGTATAAAGACAGCCCGCTTGACAAAGCCCTTCTGGTGTTTTCATCGTTTGGGATGTCGGTGCCATCATTCTTTGCTGCTATTATTATGGCGTGGCTGTTTGCATATGTACTTGCTGACTATACTGGCTTGCAGATGTTCGGTAGTTTATATTCGGTAAATGATTACACTGGTGAAAAATATATTAACCTCAGGAATCTTATTCTTCCAGCATTAACGTTAGGGATAAGACCTTTGGCTATTGTTGTAAGTTTAACAAGAAGTTCGCTATTGGAGGTGCTTGGCCAGGATTATATCCGTACAGCCAAAGCAAAAGGCCTTAGTAGATCAAGAGTGGTTATTTTCCATGGGATGCGAAACGCCCTTAATCCTGTTATTACTGCCGTAAGCGGATGGTTCGCATCGTTAATGGCAGGAGCAGTTTTTGTGGAATATGTGTTCGATTGGAAAGGAGTAGGGGTAGTTATCGTTGATGCACTGGAAAAATATGACTTGCCTGTTATCATGGGTGCAGTGCTTACTATATCTGTTGTGCTGGTAGTAGTAAATATACTAGTGGATATTACTTATGCAATGCTTGACCCAAGAGTAAGACTTGAATGAATTTTCTTCTTTTTCTTCTGTTAGTTTCAGCATTTAAAATTTGCTATCTTTGTAAAAAAATAGAACATGAAGAAATTAGCATTATTACTTTTTGCAGCGTTGTTTGTTGTAGCATGTAGTAAATCAGACGACGAAGACCAATCAACTTACACAGTGAAGTATGTAGTTGCATCCACAGGTGATGTGGCAGTAGATAGCATTTATTATCTTGATGCAAGTGGTACAGAAGTATTGCTTAAAAACCAAAATAGCTTTTCATTAACTTTTAATTCAGTAGGTAGCTATGATGGAAAGCTTGATGTGAGAGGTACTGTTAATAATGGAGAGTGTGATTATGCATTAACAATCCTTAAGGATGATGGAATTATTAACATCGATTCAAGCGGAACAGCTTCTACATCACCAATTCGTTTCCATTGGTCAGGAGAATACTCATATCATCGTACCAAGTAACATTTTCTTTCCTTAATAAGAGTTGTTCTAAATAACAGTTTATCAGTAATTATAGTCTTGCGAAATTTGTTTTGCAATTACTGAATTGGTATATTTGTCACTTATCTGACTAAACCAATAATTATTTATCATGATTCGTTATTTATTTTTAACACTTGCGTTGGTCCTTGTAGCAGGGACTTACGCCCAAAAGAGTATTGATGTTGCTAAGACTGGCATTAAACTCACTTTCTCAGGATATGTAAAAAATGACTTTTTCTGGGATACACGTCAAACAGTAAGCGCTCGTGAAGGGCATTTCCTTTTATTCCCGAGTCCTGTTGTGGAAGACCCGGATGGTCAGGATATAAATGCTGATGTTAATTTCAATTTTCTTGCTATTCAGAGTAGGCTTAGTCTGCTTGTTAGTGGTGGAAGAGCATTTAATTCAGACGTGACAGCAAAGATTGAAGGTGATTTCTTCGGGCAGACCAACCCGAACATTAACCTGTTACGTTTACGCCTTGCATATATAAATATGGATTGGGGTAAAACAGAAGTGTTGTTCGGACAATACTGGATGCCTATGTTTATTACCGATTGTTTCCCCGGTACTGTTTCGTTTAATACAGGGGCGCCTCTTCAGCCTTTTGGAAGAAACCCGCAGGTAAGGGCTACAAGGCATTTTGGAAAAGTTAAGCTGGTGGGTATTCTCAACTCACAACGCGATTATGTTAACAGGGGTGATATTGGACCCTCAAGCACCTATATCCGTAACTCTGGTTTCCCGGAAGTGAGTTTGCAGTTGCACTATGCTTCAAAGAATGAAACATCTGGCGTTTCTTTGTATACAGGTATTGGGGCAAGTTATAAAACTATCAGACCAAGACTTGAGTCTACCAGCGGTTATAAAGATGCTGCTACTGTTGGTGGTATGAATGCCATTGCTTACATGAAGATTGTAACCAAACCTGTTACATTTAAGATTGAAGGTGTGTATGGTGAGAACATTACTGAAGTTCTTAGTATTGGTGGTTTTATAGTTACTGACTCTGTAAATCTTACTAAACGCTTATACAACTACAGCCCTCTGCGCACTATGTCTTTCTGGGCTGAAGTACATACCAATGGTAAGACATTGCAAGTAGGATTGTTTGGTGGATACACTCAAAATATGGGGTCTTCTGAAACAGTTGGCGGTCCTATATACGGACTGGCAACAAATATCTATGATCTGTATCGTATCTCACCAAGGGTAATATGGAATAGTGGTCGTGCCAGATTTGCTCTGGAGTTTGAATATACGGCAGCAAATTATGGTTCAGCTTATAATGCAAATGGACAGCCGGTAAATCTTACACTTGCCAATAACCTTAGAACATTGCTGGCTGTTTATTATTTCTTCTAAAAATAATTAGTGTCTGTTTATAACGTCCATACAATTATTTGTTTGATATACCGATGATTATGGGTTTCCTAATGAGGCTTACAAATGCTGAATAACAATTTGTTTACTTTCGTGAATGTTTGTTTTCAGCATGGTCATGACGAAGTTAGGAGACATTATGGACATACCCTAATTAATACAGTATTGTGAACATCCCAGTTACAGTAATCAGACTGACTAGCAAGGTTATTAATATTGTAGTGGATACCAGTTCTGGTTTGAGATTATACTGACGTGCAAAAATAGCTGCCAGTGTTGCTGAAGGCATGGCGGTTTCGATGGTTGCAATCTGACTGCTTAGCTCATTTACATTAAAGAGTCCTGAAAAATAATATGTGACCAACGGTTCAATAATTAGCTTTAGGCCTATTGCAATAGTAATGAATACTATAATTTTATTTTCAGCATTAAGCTTAAGTAATAACCCCACTGTAACAGCTACCAGAAACATATTCGCTGAACCAAGGTGTGTCAATATCTTGTGTATTCCATTATAAATGATGCAGGATCTGTCAATAGGTAATAATGATATTGATATGCCAAGAATTATAGAAATGAATATCGGCGAAATAAGAAAATGCTTTATTGATGTTATTATATTCTTGCCGCTGAATTCAGAACTTCCGTAATACATTGAAATAATTGGGGCTAAGATAAAAAGTAATAATCCTACACCTATTTCGCCTGTAATTACAGCCTTGTCCATAGCTATTACATTTCCCGGAAACACCTGTCTGATTATTGGATATCCAAGCATTGTTGACATACCAAACGCTGATACAAGCATTAAAGCTCCTGTTTTTGGTTTGTCGAATTTTAATATCATAGCAATACCAAATGCTAATAGAATGCATATAATCTCTGCTATGGCGACTACTCCTGAAGTAATTAAAAAGTCAATGTTTATCTTGCTCGATGCTAAGGATGATAATATAAGAGCAGGTAAGGTAACTTTTAGTACTAACTTGCTTGTGAACAAACTGTTTGATTTTTCAAGAACCTTTATCCTTAGTAAAAAGGCAGATAGTAATATAAGGATAAGCATAATTAATACGCTTTCAAATAACTGTTGGCTTTCTGTCATATTATATATATTATAAGGTATTGTCTGCTAAGTTATATTTTTATTGTTAATTTTAGAGAAAAAGTGTAACAATTTAATATTTGATGAGTCATTAAAAAGAATAACAACTGATTTAGAATATACGTGGTTAAAAAGCATAAAGAAATAATTGACGCTTGTTTACAAAACGACAGGAGGGCTCAGATGAAAATTTATGATCTGTATTATAAGGCTATGTACAACACTTCTTTAAGGATTGTTGGAGACAGTTTCCTCGCCGAGGATGTTATGCAGGAAGCATTTCTGACAGCTTTTCGTAGTCTGGATCAGTTTGAATGGAGGAGTAGTTTTGGTTCCTGGCTAAGGCGTATCGTTGTAAACAAGTCGACAGATGCCTTACGTGCAAAACATGATCTAAGTCGGTTAAATGAAGAAATAACTGACTATTCTGATGATTCTTCTGATGATGATACAGAAGTAAATAAATGCAAAGTGGAAGAGATAAAGCATTGCATGAGTAACCTTAGTGCAGACTACAGGATCTTACTGGTGCTGTTTCTTATTGAAGGTTATGACCATCAGGAAATGGCTGAAATACTAAATATGAAATACAATAACGTGAGAGTTAAGTATTTCCGTGCAAAAAGAAAACTTATTGAAGAAATTGTAAAGTCGGGAAAGGTAGCATAGTTATGTTTGATTTAGAAAAAGAAATAAAGGAAAACAAAGCTTATTTTGATGGTGATGAGCCTGATGAAGGTCACAGAATGAGGTTCGCCAATAAGCTTGGTAAGGAAATGCACAGCAGTTCACGCAGGAAATATATCTTATGGTGGAAATATGCGGCTGCTATGGTTATTGTTGCTGCAACATCATACACTATTATTAACAATGTGAATTTTAATAGTGATCACTCCGCAAAGCAAATTGTTTTTAGTGAGGAGTTACAGGAAGTTCAGGATTACTATGATGTTAATGTTGATAATAAACTGGAAGAAATTGATGAAATTGCTGTAGACGAGAAACAGGCTAAGCTTCTTAAAGCAAAAGCTGTTAAAGAGATGGAGAAAATAGATGCTGATTTGGCTATGATTGAAAAGGAATATGTGAAAAATCCTCAATGTGATAAGCTTAAAGCAGCTATTATTACCAGCAAACAGAAAAAGGTTGAAGTTGTTGAAAATATTGTAAAACAAGCAGGTAATACTCCTGTGAGCTTTAGAGCAGGAGGGGTATATACCGGAATTTAAAATGAAATTGATGTCTAATTTAATAATAGGAAAAATGAGAAGATCACTTATAACAGGAATCGCAACACTTTTGGTTTTTCTATCTGTTCCGATAAGCATGATTGCTGACGGCGACAACTGGATAAGTAAAGTAGTTGCTGACGAGAGCTTTGATGTAGCTCAAAGCGCAACATTGAAGGTGGAACATGAGTTTGGCAGTGTAAGCTGTACAAACTGGGATAAGAATGTAATAGCAGTAAAAGCTATTGTGAAGGTAAAATCTACTAATGCCGAAAAGGCACAGAAGATTATTGACAAAGTAAAGGTTGACGTACAGGGATCTGAATCTGAAGTAATGGTGTCATGCGATCTTAACCAACGAGGTAATAAAATGCAGATCGAAATAAAACTGAGCATTATGATGCCTGCTTCTGTTAATCTTAAACTCGATCATCAGTTTGGTAATGCCTACATAGAGAAAGTAGAAGGTTATTCGGATATTAAGTCTGAATACGGATCTATGGAAATTGTTGAACTGGCAGGAGAAAATAACAGTATTGATTTGAGTTATGGGAACCTGAGTTTAACAAAAGCAACAAATGCAGATGTTGATGTCAGCTATGGAAGATGTTCAATAAATGATATTGGAAATGGTAACATTGAATCCTCATATAGCAGCTTGATAATAGATAATGCCGGACATCTTTCTCTGGAAAACTCAGGAGGAGATGTGGAGATTGGTACTGTTGAAACTATTGATATGGAATCTGATTTTTCAGCTGTTATCATAAATAATGTTGTGGAATCAGTTACAGCAGAAACAGATTATGGAAATCTTACAATAAATAATGTAAGTAAGGGGTTCTCTCTTATTGATATTGAAAATGAGTATTGTACTGTAACTGTCAGGATTCCTGAAGATATTAACTATATGTTTGACCTGACAGGTGAGTTCAGCGACATTAATTTCCCAGATAAGTCAGAAATAAGCTATAGAAAGAAAGGTGTGGATGAAACTGTAATTAAAGGAGTTATTGGTGGTGGTAATCCAACATCTAGTGTCAGAATATCTGCAGAATACGGAGGAATTAAATTAAAAAACTAATAAATAAAAAGAAAAATGAAAAGAAATGTATTAATTTCAATAATGATCGTAGCAGCTTTATTGCTGATTCCAGCAATAAATTATGCCCAGACAAGAGGTAGTGGAAACGTTGTTAAACAGGAACGTCAGGTTGATGACTTTAAAAGTATTAAGCTTTCATGTTCGATAGATTTGTATATCTCTCAGGGACCAAAATCTGTTGTTGTAAGAGCTGATGATAATCTGCAGGAAATAATTTCTACGGATGTGAGTGGTGGTACTCTTGTAGTTGATATAAAAGGCAGAGGTGTGAGGTCGGCTAAAGCAATGGATGTTTATATCACTATGCCAGATCTTGAAAAAATTCAAAGTAAGGGTTCTGGTGATATTGAGATTAAAAACAGCTTTAAATGTAATGACCTGGTTGTAGCTATTAGTGGGTCCGGCGACTTTGATGCTGATGTTCATACAACAAATCTTGATCTCGAGATTACCGGCTCTGGTGATGTGGAACTGTCTAATGTTACTGGTACTTTCAAAGCAGTATTAATGGGCTCCGGCGATGTTGAAGCAGAAGATTTAAGATGCGAGAAAGTATATATTAAAAGCAGCGGCTCAGGCGATATTGAGCTTGATGGAAAGGCTGATCATATTTATGTAGGACAGTCTGGCTCAGGTGATTTGAACGCTTATGGTCTTAATGTTGTGTCTGCCGAAGTTAATAACTCAGGGTCAGGTGATATGGCTATTTCTGTTTCGGATGACCTTAAAGTGACTCTTAATGGATCCGGCGATCTTACTTATCGGGGAAACCCTAAGAATGTTGATATTAATACAACCGGATCAGGTGATGTATACAAGAAATAGCTGATGTTTATGAAGATATTGGGATTATGTTTCCCACAGACAATGGGACTAAACCCTAACATTAAACATTGAATATTGAACTTATTATAGCCGGAATACTCTGTGTATTCCGGCTATTGTGTTGTTTATTGCCTTGTTTTCAAAATATTAACAATTCATTTATTTTCATATTAAAGAAATAGTTTACTTTTGCCGCTCAAAAAAAGTGCTGTTACATATTTGTTAAATTCGATTACAGATAGTTTTTTAAACAATATGGAATTTAACTGTACGTTTTAGCATCGACAATCAGAACTGAATGAAACTTAAAATAAGTTACTTAATAGTACCGCTTTTTTTGATAGCCGGTTATTTTTTATTGCATACTACTATGCCAAAATATTCCGGACAGTATCTATTTCTTGTGATATTAATTCTGGGAGATACATACCTTTGGTCTTCTCTTAAAACAAAAGTATTTAACTACACATACTGGCTTCGCTTTACCATTTTGTTCTTATACTGGCTGCCGCTTGCAATGCTGATAATAATGCTGTTGGCCTCAAATATTGTTCCGCTCATCGACTGGAGTAATGGTATTCGAACATATCTGATGGGATTTATCCTTGTATTCTATACCGCTAAGTTGTTACCTGTTGTGTTCCTTCTTCTTTCTGATATAGTAAGGGTAACACAAAAGCTGTTTTTTGTGGCTAAAAAAGAAAAACGTCAGGAGCTTGTGCAGGAGAACAAAGATCAGGGCATATCCCGTAGCCGCTTTTTGCAGTATGTTGGGTATGTTTCCGGAGGTCTTGTGCTTGGGACTATGCTAACTGGTATGTTTAAGTGGGCATATGAGTTTAAAATAGTACGTGAGAAACTGGTCCTGCCTAATTTACCGGCAAGCTTCAGAGGATTTAAGATTGTCCAGATATCTGATGTTCATCTGGGAAGCTGGTCGTCAGTAACGCCTTTGCAAAGGGCTGTTGATATGATTAATGAGCTTAAAGCTGATGTTGTACTGTTTACTGGCGATATTGTTAACTTTTCAACGAAAGAAGTCAGAGGATTTGAGGATGTGCTTTCGCAGATAAAAGCTAAAAGAGGTGTTTATGCTGTTTTGGGTAATCATGATTATGGCGATTATGTAACATGGCCCAGCAAACAAGCCAAGGAAGAGAATATGCAGGAGCTCTACGAGTTTTTTGATGAAGTAGGGTGGGAGCTTCTTAATAATGAAAACAGAATATTCAGCCATGATGATGGTAGTATTGCTGTTACTGGTGTTGAAAACTGGAGTGCTAACTCACGTTTCCCGAGAAAGGGTAACCTTAAAAAGGCTGTTAAAGGAACTGAAGATGCTGACGTGAATATCCTGATGACTCATGATCCATCGCATTGGGATAGTGTTGTTATTCCTGAAGATTATAATATTGATCTAACCCTTTCTGGACATACTCATGGATTTCAGTTTGGTATAGATACAGAAGATTTTAAATGGAGTCCTGCCAAATATATGTACAAGCAGTGGGCTGGTCTATATGAAAATAATAATTATCCAGGTAAGTATCTTTATGTAAACCGTGGATTGGGATCTATTGGATATCCGGGAAGAATCGGCATTTTACCTGAGATTACAGAGATTATACTTACATAATAATATGTTCGCTGTTCATAGTTAGGCAAATTAGTTGACCATTAATGAACAACGAACATAAATATAATTACCTAAAACAATCCGTCGTTTTTATATATTTCAAGTTGCACTTCTGAGAAAGGTGTTATTTTATCATTCTTGCCCTTTGTTTTATTAGTTACTTCACCTGTTTCATAGTTAACCTGAATGATGTCACCATCTTCAAGGTCAATATTTTCCATTGTAGTGTAAGTAAGAATAGGGAATGCAGCATTTATGGCATTGCGCTCGTAAATGGCTCCAAATGATTCAGCGATTACAGCCTGAACACCCAGAGTTTTAAATCCGTCAACAGCCTGCTGACGTGAGCTGCCTGCTCCAAAGTTTTTACCTGTTACAACAAGATCGCCTGGGTTGGCTTTCTTTGCAAAGTCCTCATATCCTTTGAGGTTGTCAAAGATATACTGCCCCATTTCTTTAGGATCTGTGATTTGGAGATATCTATTATGGAATATCATATCAGTGTCAATATCATCTTCTTTAATAAACCACACGCGACCTTCAACAATAACAGGCTTGTCTGTTATTTTCTCCTGTTTTGCTGCTTTAACTTCTTTGGATTCTTCTTCACTGAATTCAAATACCGGAGGTTCAGCTGGAATATCATTTTCATCAGTAATATATCCAGCAACAGCACTAGCTGCAACAGTTGCCGGGGATGCCAGGTAAACGCTTCCTTTACCTTGTTTGCCAGGGAAGTTGCGGTTTCCTGTACTTATGGTAACTTCTCCAGGACCATTTTGTCCTACCTGTCCGGCAGCACAGCCTGCACAGCCAGCGTTTGAGAATAATACCCCTGCATCTTTAAATATCTTTACAATTCCTTCTTCCAGACATTGCTGCCATACTTCATCAGTTGATGGCACTATCTTTAGCACAACGCCTGGTGCCACATGACGTCCTTTAAGGATATTCGCAGCAACGCGCATGTCTTCCATTCGTCCGTTTGTACAGCTTCCTATAAATGCACTGTCAATTCGTACTTTCTTTTGCTCGTTAACGTCAACAGTGTCATGAGGTTTGCCTGGACGACTTACCATAGGGACGAATTTGCTGATATCGATAAGATGCTCATATTCGTATGAAGCATCAACATCAGCTTCTATCTTTTCCAGTTTGCGGCCTGTAGCTTGTTCGCAATAGTCCATAACTTCCTTGTTTGGAGGGAAAAGAAGAATTATTACTCCCATCTCAGTACCCATTGAGGCAATGGTAATTCTTTCGTCGAGGGTGAGTTCGTCTACGGCCTCACCATAGAATTCCACTGATTTGCCGAGAAGGGTATTGGCTCCAAATTTATTAAGTAGATTAAGGACAATATCCTTGGCACTAACATTGGCTGGTCTTTTTCCCATAAGGGTTACCTTTTCCGATTCAGGTACTTTAAACCATACCTTGCCCTTATGGAAGGCAGCACTGATATCTTTATCACCCATGCCTTGACCGAAGGCTCCTATGGCTCCCAGTATGTTTGCATGTGAGTCTGTGGTAACGGCTGTTGATCCCGGCCATGCTAATCCTTCGGAAATCATGGTGTGTGTTCCGATACCGTTGTCAATGTCGTAAACCTTAATGCCATTTTTGCGGGCAAAGGATCTTACTATCTGTTGGTTGACAGCATATTTCTGGTCACTTCCAGTGGGATTGGTGTCGAAAGTGAAGAATGTTTTTGATGGGTCATCAATTGTAAGGTTATGTTGTTCAATGTTTTTAACAACGTTAGGTCCTCCAAAGTCACGTGCTGCTCTGGCGTCAATGGTGATGTCCACGATATCGCCTGGCATAACAGCTTCCCTGCCGGAATGTGCTGCTATTATTTTCTCGATAATGTTCATTTTTTTTAAATTTAGAAAGCTCAAAAATAGGAAGAACAAACCAACTGATAATAACTTTTCTGTGGTTTTTTATTCGATGACCACTCCTTTTATTATATAGGGGATTTTTTATGATTTCGATCTAAATTAAAAAAGACATCTTTTTGTTGTATTTTCATGTGTTTATTATATTTGCGCTTAAACATCTGTTAAAATGAGAAAAAAGCGTCCAAGATTTTTTAAGCTTGATAACAGTATCGTTCTGCTTATCTCTATATTCCTTTTTATCTTTGTATTTCCTGTTATTGATGGTATTGTAATACATGATTTTGTGATGATTGCATCCTATACAATAATGCTCCTCGCAATTTTTTCAATTATTGAGAAAAGGTCTTTCTTTTTGAAAATTGTGGTAGCACTGGCATTATTAAGTAACATCCTTCTGTTTTTTATTGAGATAGACACGGTTAGGGTAACATCATTTATTATAAGCATTGTGGCTTTTACAACAGCGTCGATTGTGCTAATACGACATATTGTCAAAAGTAAGAATGTTACTATAAATGTTGTTATGCAGGCAGTTAGTGGATACCTTCTGCTGGGTGTGATAGGTGTGTTACTTAACGGTATATTGTTAGTATATGACAATAATGCTATTAATCTTGGTGATGGAACCCGTTATTTCAGTGAAGTTGTTTACTTCACTTTTACAACACTCACTACAATAGGTTTTGGTGATGTATTACCTGTTTCATCTACTGCGAGGTCCATTAGTATTTTACTTGGCGTGAACGGACAAATATATCTTACTGTAATTGTTGCCATGATTGTTGGGAAGTATATTGGAAGTAGTTTCTCTCACAAGGGTTAAATCCATAGGAGATCTTTGGTCAGATCTTTGTATTGATCGCTGTAACTATTGTCACTGTTGCGGATAGTGAAATAATATGTTCTCATTAAATCCACTGTTTTCATTGAAAAATCCAAAATAATTCTGTTTGGCTCTGTGTTTTCTTTAGGGAATATTATCAGCATTTTCCTTAAATGAAACCCTGCATTAGTAGCTACTTTATAAAATTCATTTTTCTGATCAAAAGGAATTATTACACACAGTCGTCCTTCTTTGGAGAGTATTCTGTGGGCACCTTTGCATAGATTTTGTGTTGATAGAGTTGAAGCATGTCTTGCTTTTTGTCGCGACACAGAAGGTGATTTTAATCCTGTTGAGAAAAAGGGTGGGTTCGAAACAACAAGATCATACTTAAGTGATGTATTTGCTGTATAGTCTATAAAATCTCCTTCCTCTGCCAGCAGTGATTTGCTGAATGATGACTCACGGAAGTTTAAGGCAGCTTCCTTTAGAGAGGGTCCATCGGAATCAAGACCAACTACACTGGCGTCTGACTTTGAGGTCAGTATCATTGCTATTATCCCACATCCAGTTCCTGCATCAAGGATAATGGAGTCGTTGAATACTTCGCACCACAATCCTAACAATATCGCATCTGTACCCACTTTCATTGTTGACTTATGATGGGATACATCAAATTTCTTTGTTTTGAAAGGTGCCTCTGACATGTCAATTATTTTTGCTGATATATATATCCAGAAGTCCTTCCGGTACTTCTGTCGTTATTATTCCTTTCTTTCTGTTGAACTCTTTTATTATTTCATTACCAATGGGAATTAGTACTTCGTCTTTGTCGTGAAATATCTGTAGTACTGCTTGATTTGGGTATTCAAGAATTTTCTCAACCTTGCCTATTTCCCCAAAGCTCTTATCTATTACAAGCATGCCGGGTGCTTCATGATAATAGAATTTATTGCCTGTAAGTTCCGGAAGCATTGAAACAGGAAGATATAAATCTTTATTTACAGTAAGAGCAGCTTTTTCGTTGTTGTCAACATCAGAGAACTTTACTATTGCTTTGTTGCCCTGTATGTTTATATCATCGATAAAAAAGGGAACAGGCTTGTTGGCTATGCTAAGATATACAACGTCAAGATTAGTATATTCTTCAGGTTCATCGGTGTCGAGGAATATTTGTACCTTGCCTTCAAAGCCATGTTGTTTGGTTATTTTACCGAGATAAAAGTAATCTTTAAATGCGTCCATGATCTGATGTTTTATGCAAAAATAGGTTTTTAATAATTTGTTATAAGTGATTCATAGGGGATATTCATTTTGTTATGAAGATTCCGTATCATATTAATTGTAAGTTTTCTTTTTCTGCTAAATATTTCAGAAACACGACTTTTGTATCCTATTATCTCAGCAAGTTCATTCTTTGTCATATTCATTTGCTCCATTCTGAATTTTATAGCTTCTATTGGATCAGGTGCATCAATTGGAAAGTGTTCATCTTCATATTTTTCAATAAGAATTGATAGTATGTCAGCTTCATCACCATCAATTGTATCAGGAGATGCATGAAATATTACTTCAAGTCTATTTAAGGCTTGTTCATAATCTTCTTCTGTTTTTAATACTTTTATTTCCATGGCCTATACTTTATTTGCGTCAATTTTGTCATATTCTGAATGAGTTCCTACGAACCTTATAAATATCCAACCTCGTTCATAATTAATATCAACTACGATTCTGTATTTGTTACCACAAATGTTAAAAACAACTCTGTTAGCTTTTAATATGCTGGCTTTGGGATAATCAGCTTTTATATCTGTGGGGTTTCCCCAGTTTGCTTTTGAAGCTTCTTTATACCACGTTTTAAGATGCTGCTCTGAATCCGAATGTTTGTCCCAGAAATCTCTAAGTATCTTTTTTGCAATAACCCTCATTCAGAATCTTTTTTGCAAAGATATAAATAATTACCAAATTGGTAACTATTTTGAAGTTTTTTTTGAATGTAAGTAGTAGTGGAGCTAACTCAAGTCATGCAATAACATAAATAACTATTTTTGCGCAAAACAAGAATTATGAATTATCTGTCGGTTGACCGGGTTTCGAAAGCATATGGGGAGAAAGTATTGTTTGATGGTATAAGCTTCGGATTGAATAGTGGCGAGAAAACAGCATTGGTAGCCAACAATGGGGCAGGGAAATCGACGTTATTGCGCATTATCATGGATTTAGAGCCCTCAGATGGGGGAGAGGTTACTGTTCGTAATGGAATAAGTGTTTCTATGTTACCACAGGAGCCTGAATTTGATAGTGATCTGACAGTTAGTGAGGTTGTTGCTACAGGCAATAGCGGACTCATGGAGATTATTAACCATTATCATAGCTGTGTTAGTAGCTTTGCACGTTCGCAGTCGCCGGAGAACCAAAAGATGCTGGATGAGGCTACTTCAAAGATGGATATTGCAGCTGCATGGGATTACGATCGGCGTTTAACTCAGCTGCTGGAGAGATTCAGGATTAATAACCCCGATCAGAAAATCGGACAGATGTCTGGCGGACAAATCAAACGTCTGTCTCTTGCAATAGCTCTTCTGGATGAGCCTGACTTGCTTTTGCTGGATGAGCCTACCAACCATCTTGATATTGATATGATTGAATGGCTTGAGAAATATCTGGAGGAATCTAAATCAACAATTCTTATGGTTACTCACGATAGGTATTTCCTTGACAGAGTATGTGATAATATTATAGAGCTTACTGATGGTGAGATATTTCATCATCGGGGTAATTACAGCTATTATCTGGAAAAGAAATCAGACAGGGAGGATATAGGGCGTACGGAGCTTGACAAAGCCCGTAAGCTGATGAAAAAGGAACTGGAATGGATCCGCAGAATGCCCAAGGCAAGAACTCATAAGTCCAAAGCCCGAATCGACTCTTTTGAGAATGTCAAAGAGAAGGCTACTAATGTTAGGCATGAAGCTGAGCTTAAGCTAAACGTAAGGATGTCGCGCATTGGAAATAAGATTCTGGAGATGCATAATGTTAGCAAAGCTTTTGGGGATACTGTGATTCTGGATAATTTTGAATATATATTTAAAAAAGGAGAGAGAATAGGTTTTGTTGGCGGTAATGGTGCGGGTAAGTCAACATTTCTGAATCTTATAACGGGGGCTTTAGCTCCTGATAAAGGAGAGATAATTACCGGAGAGACTATTGTTTACGGCCATTATAAACAGGAAGGTATTGTTATTGATGAGTCGCAAAAGGTTATTGATGTTGTTAAGGATATCGCCGAGATAATACCGGGTGATAAGGGTAAGATGTATACTGCCTCTCAGTTTCTGAATAATTTTATGTTTCCCCCGAAAGTGCAGAATGACTTTGTTTATAAGCTTAGTGGTGGCGAGAAACGCCGGCTTTATCTGCTTACTGTTCTTATTAAGAACCCTAACTTCCTTATTCTTGATGAGCCTACAAATGATCTTGACCTTCTGACTCTTAACAAGCTTGAGGATTTCCTTGATAGTTATGGCGGTTGTCTTATCCTTGTGTCTCACGATAGGTATTTTCTGGATCGTTTAGCTGACCATCTCTTTGTGTTTGAAGGTGGTGGTAATATCAAAGACTACCATAGCAAGTACACCGAATACAGACTGCTTAAGGATGAGGAGTTGCGGCTTAAGCGCAAAGAAGAAACCAGTGAGAAAAAAGAGGCTGCCAAACCTGTTAAGAAAGCACAAGCTAAGCGTAAGCTAAGCTATAAGGAAAGGAAGGAATATGAGAGTCTTATGCCGGAAATTGAAGCTCTTGAATCAGAGAAGTCTGCTTTGGAAGAAAAAGTAAATTCCGGTGATCTTGGCTATGAGGAGCTTACTAAAGCTTCTGAGCGCATTGGTGAGCTTATGGAGCTTGTTGATGAAAAGATGCTGAGATGGATGGAGTTGGATGAGATTGAGGGGTGAGGAGGTTTTGTGAGGCTCTGCCTTTAAGTGGACACCGCGCCGGGGCTAAGGAAGGCGATGAAGAAGCTAATAGCTTTCCAGCTTTTTTTTGCTGTAGTCTGAGATGTACTCGTAATATTCTGTTTCATAAAGGGATAAGGCTAAATCGTAATATTCATTGGCTGTATTGTTGTCGATATTTTCATAGATCATTCCCAGATACATGGCTGCTTCTGAAGCGAAATAATATTTGCTGTCACTACCTTCTTCTAATACTTTGTTAAAACAGGCTTCAGCCTGAAAGTTATATCCCTCCTTAAAGTAGTAAATGCCGTTCAACAGATTGTATCTAAGCCTGTAAGGTAGAAAATCGCATTCATTATTATTGAAGTTGTCCAGGTAATAACGGGCTTTGGCATAGTAACCGCCTTTCAAACTTAAAAATGCTTTTGTGAGAGTGATGTCAGGGATATAGTCAATGTCAAGATCATATACTGCCTCCCTGTCTCTTTCGGTTATCTCTTCTCCGCTTTTTTGTGCGATATTTACATATTCTGTGTATCTTTCTATATCTCCTTCAATCAGATATGCCACAGCCTTTTTATGTGTTATTTCCTTTTCGTATTGCTTGTGATGGTTGTTTTTCAAATATCTGTCAAAGTAAGAAATTGAATTTGTATCCAGCTTACGCAGAAGAATTTTCCCCATGAGGTAATTATACCCATTAAAATATACCTCAGCCGAGTCGAGCGATGAGTTCTGTAATATTGTTAATGCTTCTTCATTGTGTCCGGTCAGATAGTTCACATTAGCGTTAAAGTATTGTATAAGATTGTATTTAAGGAAGCTTGTATCGAGCTGACTTATGAAGTTATAGGCTGATTGGGGGTCTTTGTTGAGCTTAAAAGCGAGTATATTACAGAGAGCTGCTTCCTGGGCAAGACCCGGAGTGTCACTGTAGTGATGAAAGAAATAATCCAGTATTTTATAACCCCACTGATAGTCTCCTTCAATGCCAAATGTATTGGCAGCCCAGCTTACAAATGGTGGGAGATTGTCCACCGCAATATAATAGATCCCTTTTAGCTTTCGGCTTCCTCTGTATTCAGGGTGCTTCCGCAGATTTTTGTAGGTATTCTTGTATGAACAGTAGCAATGTCGCAAGCCGCAAAGCTTATCATCAAACAGGATATTAAAAACACCCATTTGCAATTGCATCTCAGCTAAGCAGCTAAGATAGTATTCTGACTCTGTGTCCTTACCTTCAATAAAATCTATTCTTTTTTCGTAGCTGTCACAAAACTGCTTATACCTTTCTTGGCTTTGGTCTGCAATAAGCATATAGGCCTCTTTCATTTGATCCAGGTAGTAGGCGTAATAGTTAGTGGGGTTGATCTCTAATTCATTACTTATCAATGAGTCGGCTGTAATAAACCGAAGATTAATAATCGCTTTCCATGCTTTTTCACAGTTGCTGTTTATCTCATATTGTGAAAATATTGGCTGCGTTGCCAGCATGAATGAAAGCAACAAATATTTAACTTTTCTCCACATTTTCTCCAAAGATATATTATAACCATCTTGAATAAAAGTAGATTGATTATGCGTATGGAATAAGTTATTAAGTGTTTATGTATTTTGAATATTTGATTTCTGGATTGTTGTGACTAAAGAATGAATAATGAAAAATGACTGAAGGGACAAGGGACGAGAGACAAGGGACCAAGGAAAACCAGATGACAATTCCGGAGTGTGGGGTTTTGGATATTTGAACTTTAAAAAGGTAAATCCCAAATAACAATAAATCAAATCACAAACAATAATCAATGAATCAAATGCCAAAAATCAAACAACCAGATGACAATTCCGGAGTGTGGGCTTTTGGACATTTGAACTTTGATGATTGGAATTTGTTTGTTATTTGGTGCTTGGTAATTGGAATTTTAAAGGGACAAGGGACGAGGGACAAGGGAAAAAATGAATAATGAATAATGAAAAATCGTTTCTTTGTCCAGTCTCAAAGTCTCACTGTTCCGTTACCGGGATTTGCTTCAAATGCAGTTAGCTGAATGCCAAACTTATTGAAATAAGCTGTTGACACTTTGTTTGTAAATGCAGGAATATCGCTGGTTTTTATCAGGTTAATGGTACAGCCGCCAAAGCCTCCGCCCATCATTCTTGCGCCTGTTACTTCATTACAACTCTTTGTAAAATCAACCAGGAAGTCCAGTTCTTTGCAGCTTACTTCATATAGCTTGCTTAATCCTTCATGGGATTCATAGAGGTATTCACCCAGTGCATTCATTTTATTGTTTTTCAGGGCATCTACGGCTTTATGAACTCTCTGTGTTTCATCAATAACATGCTTACATCTGTTATACACAACAGCACTCATATTGCCTTTTGATTCTTTAAGTATGTCATTATTAACATCGCGGAAGGATTTTATCTCAGGAAACTGTCTTTGTATAATATCAAGTCCTTCTTCACATTGCTGCCTGCGGGTGTTGTATTCTCCTGTTGCTAAATCATGACTAACATTTGTATTTAAAAGCAGGAATGTATATGGTTCAATGTTTATGGGGATGTGCTCATAGTCAAGAGTCTGGCAATCAAGAAGCACTACGTTACCGGACTTGCTCATTACTGATGCAAACTGATCCATAATACCGCACTTGGTGCCTACAAAATTATGCTCAGCCCTCTGCGAAAGCTTTACAATTTCGAGTTTGTCAATACCAAGCGAGAATAATTCATTTAAAGCAAAAGCCAGTCCGCACTCAAGAGCAGCAGATGAGCTTACTCCTGATCCAACAGGAATAGTACTTGTTATTTCACAGTCGAATCCCTGTAATTTATCAGTTAGCTGCTGTATTTCATAAACAACGCCAAGTATATAGTTTTCCCACGATTTATCACTTACCTTAACATCAGACAAATAAAATGTGAAGTCGGTGTTGAAGTCTTTGCTGCGGAAAAAACATTTATCATTTTCTCCGTTCTTACGGATACGGAAGGTTATTTTTTTATCAATCGCAGTGGGCAGAACAAACCCATCATTATAGTCAATATGTTCACCAATTATATTTATTCTGCCAGGAGATTCAATAACAATATCCCATTGAGGATTATCTGATTTATTCATAATATAAAATTAAGGATATGATTATCAATTATTTGTAATTAATAATATTGGCGAGCAATTTAGTAAAATTTTCAGAAAGGCAGCTATTCGTGGTTTTCCAATGTGATCTGCTTCTTTCTCAGAATCTTGAATTTAATAATAATCTCAATCATAATCCATATAGCAAGAACAATGATAACTAAGTTAACACCCTGCAGCAGCCAGTTGTCATTTTTATCGTAAGTTGACTGATTAAAAATTGCGGCCCAAAGTGTTACAACAGACATAAACATAGCTGGCAATCCGCTCACAAGCCACATCCACTTGCCTTTTCTTTCGAGCCATATGGTAAGAATAAACAATGCGAGAGTAGCCAAAATCTGGTTTATTTCACCGAATAGAGGCCATAGATTGAGAGCTCCTTTGCCATCAGCGCCGGATGCAAAAGCCAGAGCTGCTGCTGTGCCTACTACCATAAAGGTTGTGAAGTATCTGTTATTGAAAACATTCTTTTTATTTTTTTTGCTACCGAACAACTCGCTGAAGAAATACCTTTGGAGTCGTGTTGAAGTATCCAGACTTGTTCCCGCAAAGGAAGCCACAAACACACCCATTATAATAATAGAAATAGCTTTGGGGATGCCAATGTTATCGATCATATTTGCAGAGCCAATTACAAAGGCATTTATTTTAGAGGTGAGTCCCTGTGCCGAGTTCCATGTTTCATAGTGTTCGGTCCATGCAGGTATTCCTGTAATCAGATTACCTGCATCATCAGTATAACCAAGACCTATACCTGCTGCAACGGCAATAATTACCAGCGTTGCCAGAGCACCTTCCATAAGCATGCTTCCGTAACCAACGAATAACGAATCCTTCTCATTGCTTACTTGTTTTGAGGTTGTGCCTGATGATACAATAGCATGAAAGCCCGATACAGCCCCGCATGCGATTATAATAAATATAAAGGGTATAATAGGAGGGTCACCTTCAATATTATTTCTGACTACAGGAGCAACCATGGTCAGATCTGCAATAAATGTAGAGGCAATGATACCTGCAATTAGCAATCCCATCGCGATAAGCAATTGATGGGAGTTAATGAAGTCTCGTGGTTGTAAAAGGGTTGTAACTGGTAGTATGGATGCTATAAAAGCATAAATAAGAAGTATTATTGTCCATAAACCCGTTGCCGGAATATCCATAAATTCTCCCAGCTCAATGGGGAAGTAATATCCCAGTACTATCGTAAGATACATTATAACAACAGCTACCAAACTCCATGAGAGGTAGTTTTTGTTTTTCTTGTAAACCATGTATCCCAGAGTAACAGCAATGGGTATTTCAAGCCATATTGGTACAACAGATCCCGGATATAGCTTGAATATAATTGCCATAACAAGACCCAGTATGGCAATAAATATCCATAATTCAAGGATACCTATTATAAAAAAGAAAACCTTTGTTCGCTTGTTAATGTATATACCGGTTATCTCGGCAATGCTTACTCCTTTGTTTCTCATGGATACAACCAGAGAGCCGAAGTCGTGAACAGCACCAATAAATATACTGCCAAAGAAAACCCAAAGTACTGCCGGCAACCAGCCCCAAATAATCGCAATCGCTGGTCCTACAATTGGACCAGTGCCTGCAATGGAGGCAAAGTGGTGTCCAAATATGATTTCTTTCTTTGTGGGGATGTAGTCAACATCGTCTTCTAACTCATGGGCAGGGACAATGTTTTTGGGGTTTAATTTGAATATCTTTTTACTAAGAAATTTTCCGTACAGGCGGTACATTATGATGTAGCCTGCAAATACGGCAATTAATAATATAATTGGAGGCATATCAAATTTTTTAGAGTTGACCAAAAGTAGGAAAAAAATTGATACACAGAGGTGAAGGGACTGAGAAATTGAATCGCAGGAATCTTATTTTTTTTTTAAGGACAGTGCTAAATTTGATTTTTAACACAGTATCTGAGGCGGACTTAAGCAGAAGAAGCCCATGATTTTTTGCTAACTTTTTTTTTGATAGGCGAGCGTAGTTTCACGTGTCCGCCTCCACGGCGGATGAAACTACGCTCAGTGGGGGCAATAAATCAGGTTGCTGTAGATTTCAGTCCAAAAGTATACCATTTTATTTAAATAAAGTGCTGTTTTTTTAGACTGAACTACTGGTATATTTTTGGAGTGAAGTTTACAAAGGAGTAAAAAAGTACCTAAATGAGATTTGAGCACCTGAAAGAATACGGTAGATCAGCAACAAGTAATATCATAATTAAAACCACTAACAGATGAGAATGTCGCTCCTATATAATATAAGGAGTATATTATACTATATGTGACGTAATCAATCTATCCTGAGTATCTCTCTTTTTATATTTTTCTGCATCAAATTTATACAAGAAAGCCCCCTTACGTGAAGAGCTGAAATCTTTTTCATCAAGTTTAATAAGTAACTTGAATGAATTAATCTTGTTAATAAAATTCCTTTTATCAAGAGATCTGTCCCAAATAGCTTCATAAAGTTTTTGAAGTTGAGGCATTGTAAACTTTTCAGGTAAAAGTTCAAATCCAATAGGTTTTGAATTTGCTCTTACACGAAGTTTTCTAAGAGCTTCGTTCACCATAATGTTGTGATCGAAGATAAGCGATGGTAGCTCACAAATGCTAACCCATTGTGCATCATAGGTAGTATGAAGCTGTTCGCTATATTCCCGGATGTCAATCAGTGCATAAAACGCAGTAGATATTGTGCGCTCGCCGGGGTCTCTGTCCACTTCACTGTACGTAGCAACCTGCTCCATATATATATGGTCAAGCCCTGTATAATAGCTTAGAATTCTTTGTGCTGCTTGATTTAATGATTCATCACGATGCAAAAAGCCACCAACAAGAGACCATTTACCCTTTTCTGGTTCAAATCCCCTTTTAATTATCAATGCCTTTAATCTTTCACCATCAAACCCAAAGATTATGCAGTCTACTGCTGATAAAAGTCTGTCTTCTTTGTAATACTTGTGTGTAATTTCTTTACTGGCTGCCATAAGAATTTAATATTAAGCTTGTTGTCATAATAGAAAAATGCTATTATTATTATGGATGGGACGTTTTGATGAAACAAAAATACATAATTCTTCATATTTTTAAAAGAAATCAAAAAAAATCTTCATTATCAGAAACCGTTTGCACCAGAAATTGTTCTTAATCGAATGATTTTACAGATATATTTTCAAAGAATTAAAGATATTTTAATATAATTTTAATAAAAAATCATAAAGAAATGAAATTTAGAAACATTCTAAATAAAATTTTAAATTCCCATGAGCCGCTAATTTCAGACTGAATTATTTAAAATCTGATGTCGTTTATGTTATCAAAATTAAAAGCAAATGCATTTTCAATTGATTTAAATATATATTTGTAAGTGTAAAACATACACTTATTTTTAGTTTTAAAAATCAATAAAAAATGCGGAAATTTACTTTAATTATGCAAACGTTTTCAAGACGTTCAAAATTGGCAGGAGTGCTTATGGCACTATTCCTGTTGTTTTCTGTAAGTGCCATCGCACAAGATGGTAACGTTAAAGGTGTTGTCACCGGTAAAGATGGAGTCCCATTAATAGCGGTAAGTGTTTACATAAGTGGCACACAGACAGGAACAGTAACAGATGCATATGGTAGTTATACCATTGCAGCACAAGCTACAGACACTTTAGTGTTTTCGTACACTGGGTTCTACACACAAAAAGTAGCTGTTGGCAACAAAGCTAAAGTCAATATTGTGTTATTAGAAAACACTGAGTTACTTGACGAAGTAGTTGTTGTAGGTTATGGTACTCAGAAAAAATCTGACCTTACAGGATCAGTAAATGTTGTAGATGTTGATGATGCAAAGAAAAACATTTCTTACGACGTTTCTAAGATGCTACAAGGACAAGTACCTAACTTAAGTGTACAGTCAGCAGGAGTACCTGGTGGCGAAGTAAATGTTAAGATACGTGGTATCACTTCATTTAACAACAATCAGCCATTATATGTAATTGATGGGATGATTATTGACAATCCATCTGATTTTGCACCAAGTGATGTTGAATCTATTCAGGTTCTAAAAGATGCATCTGCTGCTGCTATTTATGGAGTTAGAGGTGCTAATGGTGTAATTATTATTACTACTAAGAGAGGTAAAGGTAAGAAATTACAGGTTACTTACAAAGGAGAGTTTGGTATTCAACAAGCTCCAAAATTATGGGATCTGTGTGATCGTGAAGGTTATCAGGAACTTGTTCGTGTAGCTGAAACAAATGCAGGGCAGCCACTTACACCTGGTAATGATCCAAGTAGTCCTGAGTTTATCGACAATGTTAATACTAACTGGCAGGAAGCTGCATTTGGTAATGGTCTGTTACAGCACCATTCACTTAATTTTGCTGGTGGTCAGAAAGAGATTAATTATTCAGTTAATGTTGACTACTTCGATAATACAACTTATTTTGATGTGCCACAGGCATACGAGAGAGTTGCAGTAGATGCTAATTTAGGTGGACAAATTGGAAGGTTTGCCTGGGGAGCTAAGATTGATTATTCTACATCATATAGAAATAATTTTAGTGAGTATCTTGCTGGTAATACAGCTTATCTACAGTTGCTTCAGGCAATTCCAACAATGCCTGTATATGATCCTAACCGTTTAGGTGGTTTTGGTGGTGCTGATAACGCTACACAGCGCGCGATTACATTAAATGTTATTGGTTACAATACGTTAAATAAAAATACTACTTATAGAAATCGCTTTGCAGGTAATATCTGGGCTGAGTATGAAATTGTTAAAGGATTAAAATATAAATTCAGAATGAATGGTGATATCCTTGACTGGAGAACACGTCGCTGGACTCCGCCTTCCGATCTTGGTTGGTATTATATTACTACACCGGAAGAGGCTTCACTTATTATGACACGCGGGGATCGCACAAGAACAATTGTTGATAATTTATTGACATACGATTTAAAACTTGGAAAAAGCAGTTTTAACGTATTAGTAGGTTATGTTATGGAACGTGATGAATGGGCTGATTTACAGGTTACAGGTAGAAACTTCTCTGATGATGCTATACCTCAGATTGAGTTTGCTCAGGACCCAATTGCTGCAAATCAATATAACTATACTATTACTTCTCGTTCAGCACTTAGTAGGCTTAACTATAATTATGATGATCGTTACTTTATTACTCTTAACTTTAGACAAGACCAGTCATCACTTTTCCCTCCGGAAAACAATACTGGTGATTATTGGTCATTTTCAGGTTTATGGAAAATCAGCAACGAACGTTGGTTAACTTTACCAGAAGTTATTAGTAATTTAAGAGTAAGAGGTGGTTATGGACAGCTTGGTAACAACACTATTGGCGTATATGATTATAACCCAACAGTAAATCCATTTGCTTTCTATCCTTTTGGAAATACATACGGAAATGGTACCATTGCTGTTGATATGAAAGACCCTAATATTAAATGGGAGGATACTCAAACAGTAAACGCTGCTCTGGAATTGGGTATGTGGGATGATCGTTTTAATTTTACTGTTGAATATTTCGTTAAGAAATCTACTGACTTGCTGGCTGACGTGCCAATTCCGTTGTCAACTGGTGCATTCCCTGCTACTATTACAACTAATGCTGCTGATGTAAGAAACAATGGTTTTGAATTTACTGCTCGTTATGCAAATGTTTCAAAGGGTGGTGATTTCTCATATTCTATTGCAGCTAACTTCGGTACTCTTCATAATGAAGTTCTTGCAATTGGTGCTGATGATATTCCAATTAGTGGTACTGGTTCACGTACTGAAGTAGGTAGATCAATAGCTGAAATTTATGTTTATGAAACAGAAGGTATTTTCCAAAATCAGGAAGAAATTGACAATCACGCTCTCCAGCCATTAGCTGAACCTGGTGATGTTAAATTCCGTGATGTGAATGGTGATGGTGTAATTGATGATAATGACAGAACTTTCCAGGGAGTAACAATTCCTACTTATACTTATGGTTTAACTTTCAATGCTAATTATAAAAACTTTGATGCTACAGTATTCTTCCAGGGGTCAGGTGGTAATAAGGTTATTAACAACACTCGTCGTTTGTTAATGTTAGGTGATTATACTAATAGTACAACTGATATGCTTAACTACTGGTCACCTGACAATACTGATACCGATATTCCACGTCCTGTGATTGGTGACCCTAACGAAAATGCAAGATTTTCTGACAGATTTGTTGAAGATGGTAGCTATTTACGTTTACAGGTTCTTGAAGTTGGTTATACTTTAGCATTCTCAAAATATATTGAATCAGTAAGATTTTCTCTTTCAGCTCAGAACTTGTTTACTATTACAAGTTATACTGGTGCTGACCCTGATTTTACTAACAATGTTGCTTATGATCAGGTTGCTCTGTTTAACCGTGGGCTTGATAATGGTTCATTCCCAAATCCAAGAGGTTATTTCTTCGGACTACAGGTTAGATTCTAAATTTTAACATATTTAAAAAGTTATAAAAATGAAACGAAAAAATTTATATAAGATATCATTTCTTAGCTTGATTGTAGCCTTCATTATGGCAGGCTGCGTATCAAAAGATGATCTGGTCCAGGTTGATCCTAATGTGGAAACTGAGGCCTCATTCTGGAAATCTCCCGAAGATGCTCTTTATGGGCTAAACTCAGTGTATGGTAAACTTTGTGTTGATGGAACATATATGCGATCGACACCAATTATGCAAGACTTAAGAAGTGATGGTGCACGTAGTAATAGCCCTTGGGTAAACATGGTACAATGTGGGAACTTTACTAGTATACTATCTGATCTTGCTATTTATGGCTGGGCGTATGAATGCTATTACAATGGTGTTTATCGTGCAAATCAGGTTCTTGAAAAAATTCCTGAAATTGAAATGGAACAGGCTCTTTATGATCGTATTAAAGGTCAGGCCTTATTCCTTCGTGGACTTTATCTAATGCATGCTGTTAAACTTTTTAACAATGTTCCTGCACCTACAACTTATCAGGATTTGTATCATGAACAACTTACTGGTGAAGAAGTTTGGGCTCAGGTAATACAAGATTTTACTGAAGCTGCTGAGTTATTACCTGTTAACTATGATGGTGTTACAATTAATGATCCTGATTATGAAATGACAGAAGGTAGAGCTACTAAAGGTGCTGCTATGGCATATTTGGGAAAAGCATATTTATTTACTCATGATTTTGCAAACGCTGAAATTCAGTTCCGTAAAGTAATTGATCTTGGTATTTATGATTTGGTTCCAAACTACCGTGATAATTTTACAACTACTAATGAGTATAATGAAGAATCTATCTTTGAAGTTGGTTTTAATCGTGAAGTTGGTGGTACTGACTTAAGCTGGGGTGGTACTCCTATCTCAGGATGGGGAAGAACCAGTGCTAAAGCTATTACTTATGCTCCTCGTGGTTTTGGATGGACTGATACTCAGCCAACATGGACTCTTTATAATGAGTTTCATGATGAAGCTACCGTTGATGGAGAGCTTGACCCAAGATGCTGGGTGACTATCTTCGCTAAAGATAATCCTGCGCCTCTTTATGGTCAGCTTTGGGACTCTGTTTATGCTGATAATCCTGCTGATTACAACGATATTTTCTGTAGAAAGTATCAGAATGATGAAACTATGGCAGATGAGTATGACTGGAGATCAGGTATTAATGAACGTCTTATGAGATATGCTGATGTTCTGATGATGTATGCTGAGTGTTTGAATGAAAATGGTAAAACTGCTGAAGCTTATCCATATATTCAACAAGTTCGTAGTCGTGTAAATCTTCCTGACCTTGCAACTGTTAAACCTGGTATGACTCAGGCGCAGATGCGTGAACAGATTGGTCATGAAAGATTCCTTGAGTTTGCTCTTGAAGGTCACCGTTGGGATGATATCAGACGTTGGGGTTGGGTTCAGGACCCTGTAAAGCTTAAGTGGTTACAGGAAAGAGATTCTGAATTCGATTCATATGTGGCTGGACGTGAATATTATCCAATACCTCAGGTAGAAGTAGATAACAACCCAGGTACAGATCAAAACACTGGATGGTAATAATAATTAAAATTTTTCTCAACCATGATAATTCCGTGTGAATTGTAAATTAGTTAGTCTTGGGTGTGCTGAAAAGCACACCCTTGGCTTTCTTTTTTTATGTGTCACCCATTTAAATCATTATAACTATGAAGAGTAATCGTATAGCAATTCTGGCCTTTATTAACTTATTTTTTGTTTTTTCAGCTGTTAGCCAGGATATAGTAAAGATTAAAGCTGAGCCTACTTCAGATGACCCTACTATTGATAAAAATATTTATGGTCATTTTGCTGAACATCTTGGACACTGCATTTACGGTGGTTTTTATGTTGGTGATACAAGTGATATACCAAATACCGATGGCGTTAGAAACGATGTTGTTGAAGCGCTTAAGGAAATGAAAATTCCTAACCTTAGATGGCCAGGTGGTTGCTTTGCCGATACTTATCACTGGATGGATGGTGTTGGCCCTAAAGAAGACCGCCCTTCGATTCTTAATATCTGGTGGGGTAATGTTAGTGAAGATAATAGCTTCGGAACTAATGAGTTTTTAAATATGTGTGAGCTTTTGGATGTTGAACCATATCTTTCTGGTAATGTAGGTAGTGGCTCTCCTCAGGAATTGGCAGATTGGATTAAATATACTAATCACCCTGCAGGAACCAGTCCTATGCCTACTTTAAGAGCAGAAAACGGACGTGAAAAACCCTGGCATGTTAAATACTGGGGTATTGGTAATGAAGCATGGGGCTGTGGTGGCCATATGACTCCTGAATATTATTCGGATGTTTATCGTCGGTTTGCTACGTTTACTACTGACTGGGGTAATAGTGATCAGTTGGTCAGAGTGGCTTCCGGTGCTAATAGCGTCGACTATAACTGGACTGAAGTATTAATGAAAAATATTCCTTTTAACCTTATTGAAGCTATTGCCCTTCATCATTATTCTGTAATCGATTGGGGTAACAAAGGATCTGCAACTGATTTTACCGAAGGTCAGTATTTTATGACTATGGAACAAGCCCTTAAAATGGATGAACTTATTAAAAAGCATACAGCCATTATGGATAAATATGATAAAGACCATAAAGTAGCTCTGTTTGTTGATGAATGGGGCGGATGGTATGATGAAGAGCCTGGTACTCACCCTGGTTTTCTTTATCAGCAAAATACTATGAGAGATGCAATGATAGCTGGTGTTACACTTAATATTTTTAATAATCATGCTGACCGAGTAAAAATGGCTAATATAGCTCAGGCTGTGAATGTTTTGCAGGCTGTAATTCTTACTGATGATGAGAAGTTATTACTTACTCCTACTTATTATGTGATGAAAATGTATGCCGTTCATCAGGATGCTAAACTTATTCCATTGAAATTTGACTCTCCTGAGTATAAGCACGATGGTAACAAACTTCCTGCAATTTCGGCCTCAGCTTCTATTGATTCTGAGGGTGTCGCTCATTATACTATTGTGAATATTGATGCATCACAATCTCATGAAATTGAACTTGAAAATATCCCTGTAAAAGTGAATAAGAAGAATGTATCTGCTGAAATTATTTCTTCTGCTAAATTACAGGATTATAATAGCTTTGAAAATCCTGATGTAGTTGTTACTAAAGTATTTGAGGATTTTAAAGTGAAAAGTGATAAGGTTGTGTTGACCTTACCTCCATTTTCAGTAGTATCTATTGCAATAACAGAATAGTAAAACTAAATCATGTCAAACAAGAAATCTCTGGTAACATTAATTTTATTCTGGACCATATTGACAAGCGTAATCTCCTGTAAGAAGGCGGATTCTGTCAATAATGAGCCTCAGGATATTAATGATACTATTGTAGATGAATTTGATATAAGCTCAATTACTGACACTTATCCTGATGTTGCTTCTATTGATCAGGTTTTTAGCTGGGGCCCTTATAATGTCCATGATCCTTCTGTAATTAAAGTTGGTGATACCTATTATTGCTATAGTACTGATGCGGCCTACGGAACTGCTGTTCAACCCGGATTGCAAATAAGAAAATCTAACGATCTTATTCAATGGTATTTTATGGGCTGGGTTTTTGATGGCTTGCCCGATCGGGGCAGTGAGTTTATAACTACTTTTGGCGGTGTGCCAAATCAGGGACTTTGGGCTCCATATATAATGAAAGTAGGTGATGAATATCGATTGTATTATTCACTTGCTTCTGATTTACCCCGACTTAGCGTTATAGGTCTTGCTACTTCTCTTCAACCTTTGGGCCCATGGACAGAACAGGGTGTTGTGGTTTCTTCCCTTAACAATAGCGATGTTCATACTAATGCTATCGATCCTACTGTTTTAATTGATAAATCCGGCAGGTACTGGATGTACTATGGTTCATCATGGGATGGTATATATATTCTTGAACTTAACCAAGAAACAGGGTTGGCTCTTAACTCAGGTGATAAGGGGGTTAGAATTGCTCACCGTGGATTTACCGGTAATACTATCAATGGAAATATTGAAGGTGCTGAAATTATTTATAATCCTGATTTTGACAAATATTACTTGTTTATCTCATACGATTGGCTTGAAACAAAATATAATGTCAGAGTTGCCCGTAGCTTATCACCGCAAGGTCCGTTTCTGGATTTTAATGGTAATGATATTAATGATTATCGGGATAACGGTCCTATGATTATTGCTCCTTATAAATTTAATGGCCATTCTGGATGGCAGGGTGTTGCTCATCCTTCGGTATATAGCGATGATAATGGTCAGTTTTATATAGCTCATCAGGGACGCCCTGGTATTGACAATTATTATATGGTTTTGCATAACAGAAAGATTCATTGGACACCTGATGGGTGGCCTGTTGTGTCTCCTGAACGTTTTGCAGGTGTTTCGCAGGAAGATGTTATTGCTGATGAATTAACCGGTGAATATGAAAGAATTGAATTGAATTATACTGTTGTGCCTGGCTTTGCTGAAACTCAGGTGTCTCCAGATTTTCAAACAGCTACATCTTTAACTATTAATGCTGACGGATCATTTATTGATGAAGGTGAATCACAATGGGAATATAATTCGCCATGGCTTTCTCTTTATCAGAATACGGGAATCACCGAAAGATATTTTGTTGAAAGAGGCAGAGACTGGGAAAACAATATTAATTCAACTATTATTATGTCCGGTATGGATGATAATGGTAAAGCTATATATCTGAAAAAAATTACTGATAAATGAAATTAAGTTTATACATATTGCTTATTAGTGTTGTTATAGTATCAGCTTGTAATACTGTGGATAACTCTGATACTAAGAATGATAATACTACTGTTTTATCATATAATAATCCTGCAATTAGATCCGTATTTACAGCCGATCCTGCTGCTTACGTTTATGGTGATTCTGTTTATTTGTATACAGGCCACGATGAAGCGGAGATTGATGGCAATTTTTATAAAATGAATGAATGGCTGGTGTTTTCATCAGCTGATATGATAAACTGGAACTCTCATCCCGTGCCTTTAAAAATATCAGACTTTAGTTGGGCTAAAGCCGATGCCTGGGCTGCTCAGGTTATTGAACGTAACGGCAAGTTTTACTGGTATGTTAGCGTTGAGCATGATTCTGTTCCTGGCAAGGCAATTGGTGTAGCTGTAGCTGATAATCCTATTGGTCCTTTTAAAGATGCTAGGGGCACGGCTTTGGTTACTAATAATATGACTACAGAGACTAACATTATGTGGGATGATATCGACCCTACTGTGTTTATTGATGATGACGGACAGGCCTATCTTTTCTGGGGTAATACTGCTTGCTATTATGCTAAGCTTGCTGATAATATGATTGAGATTGATGGTGATATTAAGGTGGTTGAAGGATTACCCGGATTTACTGAAGCTCCATGGATTCATAAAAAGGGCGACTGGTACTATCTGTCGTATGCTTACCAGTTTCCTGAAAAGACTGCATATGCTATGTCAAAATCGATTAACGGACCATGGAAATTCAAGGGTATTCTTAATGAGTTGGCAGGAAATTGTAATACCAATCACCAGTCGATTATAGAATTTAATGATACTCCTTATTTTATATATCATACAGGCGGATTGCCAACAGGTGGTAGCTTCCGCAGATCTGTTTGTGTTGATCGCCTCTATTATAACGAGGATGGTAGTATTAAAAAGATTGTGATGACATCAAAAGGAATTCAATAGTATTAGATATGAAAAGAGAAATAAATATAGTTTTTTTTGGGATTTTATTGTCGCTGCTTCTGAGCTCTTGCTCTTTTGCGCAGAAAAAGCCTTTGGTTCATGATCCTGTTATGACGAAAGTTGGCAGCACTTATTATTTGTTCTGTACTGGTCCCGGAATCACGGGATGGGTTTCCACTGATTTAATAAACTGGACTCAGACTGATCCTGTATTTGCTGAAGATCCTACATGGGCTAAAGATGTTGCTCCTGGATTTAATGGCCACATCTGGGCTCCTGATATTACTTTCTATAATGGTAAATATTATCTGTATTACTCAGTTTCTGCTTTTGGAAAAAATACATCTGCCATTGGATTAACTACTAATACTACTTTAAATCCTGATGATAAAGATTTTAAATGGGTAGATCAGGGGATTGTTATCCAATCTGTTCCCAATAGAGATATGTGGAATGCCATTGATCCTAATCTGGTTTTTGATGATGATGGTACTCCATGGCTTGCCTTTGGTTCTTTCTGGAGCGGACTGAAAATGGTGAAGCTGAATAAAGATCTGAAAACACTTGCTAAACCTGAAGAATGGGTTGCAATAGCCAGCCGTGATATAAATACCGGTGCATCTGGTGAGGATGCAGGTGATGGAGCTATCGAGGGCCCTTTTATCTTTAAAAAGGGTGATTTTTATTATCTGTTTGTTTCGTGGGATTATTGCTGCAGGGGTATTGAAAGTACTTACAAAGTGGTTGTGGGTCGTTCAAAGAATGTAACCGGACCTTATCTTGATAAAGATGGCAAAAAGCTTAGTGAAGGTGGTGGTTCTCTGGTTGTGGAAGGCAACGAGGACTGGCATGGCATTGGTCATTGCAGTGCTTACACTTTCGATGGTAAAGATTACTTTTTCGCTCATGGTTACGATGCCTCTGATGATGGCAGACCTAAGCTTAGAGTTATGGAAATGAAATGGACTCCTGACGGATGGCCGGTAGTAAACCCGATTGATGAATGAAGATAATTAACAACATATTTGCTTTCCTGTTTGTTGCTGTAGCAGCATTTAATGGTTATTCTCAGGAGCTTACAGCTAATATTGATGTATCTCAAAAAAGAGAGCCTGTTTCTGATAAACTGTTCGGAATGTTTATGGAAAATCTGGGGAATGAAGATGTTGGTAATCTCTCTGATGATTGCCTTTGGTCGGAATTGCTCGACGACAGGAAGTTCTTTTATCCTGTTGATACTTCTTCTGTATTGGTTCCTAAGAATAGAAAAGAAGCTATTAATCAATGGTATCCTGTTAACACTGACGTGATAATGGATACTAAAAACTCATATGTTGGGAAACAATCTCCTTTGATTGTTACTGACGATAATTCTGAAAAGGGGATAAAGCAGAGCGGTATAGCTGTGGAGAAAGATAAGAAATACACAGGCCGTATTGTTTTAAAAGGTACTCCTGGTGTTGCTGTTACTGTAAGTTTTGTTTATGGTGATAGTGAAGATGAGAAGTTATCTGTTGTGTTTGACAAGATTACTGGCTCATTTGAAAAATATAATTTCGAATTTACATCTCCTGTTGATTTTACAGCTGCTACTTTAGAGATAACCGGTAAGGGCAGCGGAAGCTTTGCCATTGGCGCTGTATCTTTTATGCCTGCTGATAATCTTTATGGTTTTCGTCCTGATGTTATTGCTTTATTGAAGGATCTTAATTCAGGAATCTACAGATGGGGTGGTAATTTTATTTCAGGCTATGACTGGAGAGATGGGGTAGGTGATCCTGACCTGAGAGCTCCCAGATATGAGTATGCCTGGGAATGTCTTGAAGAAAATGATATAGGTACTGATGAGATGATTCGCTTTTCTGAACTTATTGGCGTTGAACTGGCAATGACTGTAAACACTGGCTTTGGTGATGCCTTCTCTGCAGCTCAATGGGTGGAGTATGTTAATGGTAGTGCTGAAACTCAAATGGGAGCTATGAGAGCTAAAAATGGTCATCCTGTGCCTTATGATATTAAGAAATGGTGTGTGGGTAATGAGAGTTATGGCTGGTGGCAGCTGGGGCATCTGCCTTTGCAGCAGTATATTATCAAGCAAAATATGTTTGTTGATAAAATGTTGGCTGTCGACTCTACTCTGGAACTCATAGGCTCAGGTGCTAGTATTGAAGAAATGACGGTTACACGATGCAGTTTCCTGGAAAACGGTACTGTTATTCCGGAATATGGATCGGAAACAGACTGGACATGGGGGATACTCAGCGAGACTGAAGGCTTGAGCTATATCAGTGAGCATTTTTATTGTTCGGTTAATGAGCGCTTTGATCTTGACTCAGCAAAATATATTACTCTTGATGAGCCTTTGGAAGACTGGACTCGTCGTCCGGCCAACAGGATTAAATCCAAAGCTATTCATTATAAGTATTATCGTGATCATATCCCGGGTGCTGAAAATATTCCGGTGTATCTTGATGAGTATGCCTATTATACTAACTGGGTGCATCCAAAACCTACTCTTGGTGTTGTTATAGGATATGCAAGGGGGCTTAATGAGATGTTTAGAAATACTGATCTTATTAAGCTGGCCGGATTTACTTTCGGTACATCGTGTCTTTCATTTACTGATACGGATGTTGATTACAATGCTTCGGGTTTAATGTATAAATTGTTTGAATCGCAATTCGGAAGAATACCTGTAAGTGTTAAGGGTAATTCGCCACAACCTGATCCTCAATGGCCTGTTGGCGGTGACCAGCCTCTGGTAAATGCCGGTGGTGATGTTTATCCGCTGGATGTTGTTGCTGCTCTTACCAAAGATGGTGATACTCTTACTGTTATTGTTATTAATCCTACTGAAAAGGAACAGCAGCTTATGCTTAACATTGAAAATGCTAAAGTGGACAGAAAAGGCCATATGTGGACTATCAGTGGTGCTTCTGTTGATGCTGTGAATATTGTAAATGAGGAGCAGCAGGTATGGGTAAATGAAAAAAAGGTTAGTAGTAAGTCACTGAAGGTAATGCCTGCTACTATTAATGTTGTTCGCTATAAAATTAACAGCACATTATGAAAAAACTACAGTATATATTAATCATTGTAATTGGTCTTATAACTGTTATTGGTTGTAATACCGGTAATACTGATTCATCTGACAGTAAAAAAAATAATTCATATCCTATAATTCCTGTGGATATAAGGGATGTGAAGCTAACGGATAATTTCTGGCTTCCTGTTATTAAGAAAGTACAGGAAAAAACCATCCATTATGCCATCAACAAATGTGAGGAAGAGGGACGTTTTGATAATTTTTACATTGCTGGTGGCATAATGGATGGTGATGTAAAAGGGGAGATGCCTTTTGATGATACTGATGCCTATAAGATTATTGAAGGTGCATCAATTTCATTAATAAGTGCTCCGAATCCTGAACTGGAAGCTCTGCTCGACTCCTTAATATATATTATATCAGTAGGGCAGGAGGATGATGGTTATCTTACTACATGGAGAACTATTGATCCGGCCAAACCACCTGCCACATGGGTGGAAGTGAAGGACGGCAAACGCTGGGAATCTTTGTTTATGAGTCATGAGCTTTACAATGCAGGTCATCTGTACGAGGCTGCTGCTGCTCACTACCGTGCTACGGGTAAACGCAATTTCCTGGATATTGCTTTGAAAAATGCTGACCTTATGGTTGAAACTTTTGGCGATAGTACTGGCAAAATACAGGCTGTGCCGGGTCACCAGATTATCGAAACAGGTCTTATTAAACTTTATCTGATTACTGGTAAACAGGAGTATCTTGATCTTGCTAAATATTTCCTGGATAACAGGGGTAATCCTGATAATCATAATCTGTTCGGACCTTATTCTCAGGATCATGTTCCTGTTACTCAACAGGATGAGGTTGTTGGGCATGCTGTAAGGGCTATGTATATGTATGCGGCCATGACTGACATTGCTGTGCTGGAGGATGACTCTGCGTATGCTGCTGCTGTTGACAACCTTTGGGATAATATGACCCAGAAGAAGATTTATATTACCGGAGGTGTTGGCGCTCGTCATGATGGTGAGTCGTTTGGTGAGAATTATGAACTGCCAAATCTTACTGCTTACAATGAAACTTGTGCTGCCATTGGTGATATTTACTGGAATCATAAACTTCATTCACAAAAGGGTGATGTTGATTATTATGATATTATTGAACGTACCTTATATAATGGTATGTTAAGCGGACTGTCGCTGGATGGTACTAAGTTTTTCTATCCGAATGCTCTTGAGTCTGATAGTGAATACCAGTCTAATAAAGGATCATGTACGCGTAGCCCATGGTTCGACTGCTCTTGTTGTCCTACTAATTTAATCAGGTTTATTCCTTCCATTCCCGGATTGATGTATTCCGCTTCCGGCGATACTGTGTATGTGAATCTGTTTGCTTCAAGTATCAGTAAAGTTAAAACTGAGAATAATGAGTTTACCATTGAACAGCAAACGAATTACCCTTGGGATGGTGAGGTAGCATTTACTATTTCTCCTGCCAAAGTGGGTAAGGCTACATTTAAAATACGTGTGCCTTCATGGGCCAGAAATCTTCCTGTGCCCGGCAACTTATACAGTTATCTGGATGATAATGATTTGAAGCCTGCTATTTCTGTTGATGGTGAGGCTATTGATGCTGATATTATTGATGGCTATATGGTTATCACAAAAGACTGGACAGGTGATGAAACACTGAATCTTAATCTGCCTATGCCTGTGAGAATGGTTGTTGCTGATGAGAAAGTGGAAGATGATCGTGGTAAGGTTTCTCTGGAA
This sequence comes from Bacteroidales bacterium, assembly GCA_963676635.1. GTDB lineage: Bacteria > Bacteroidota > Bacteroidia > Bacteroidales > F082. The sequence goes on along the minus strand of OY781105.1, from coordinate 804,198 downwards.
AGAGGACCTGTTGTATATGCTATCGAAGAGATTGATAATAAAAATATTGATGAGATAACTATTTCCCCTGATGATGAATTCAAGCCTGTTTATGAAGCTGATTTGTTAGATGGAGTGGTTACTTTGAATAATGCCAAACTGAAGGCTATACCTTATTATGCGTGGTCAAACCGCGGTGCCGGTAAAATGAAAGTTTGGATTGATGTTGAGAAGTAGGGGATTCTTTCTCTGAAAATTGTAAATGGTTTAATAAAAGAATGTAATTGGTAGAAAATTATGAAAGCTGATAATCAAAAATTAAGTGTACTTGAGAAAATAGGATACGGGTCGGGAGACGCCGCTGTTAACGTGGTGATTTCTTCCATGTTTCTTATAATTACTTTCTTTTACACTGATGTATTCGGACTTAAGCCAACTGATGTTGCTCTTATGTTCTTGTTGGTAAGGTTGGTCGATGCCATTAGTGATCCTCTTATGGGGCTTATCACCGACAAGTATAAATTTAAAGGTGGTCGGTTCAGACCATATTTCCTGTTCTTGTCTGTGCCTTTTGGTATTTCAGTATTCCTGACTTTTACTACTCCCGGTTTCGATTATGCTGGTAAGCTTATCTATGCTTATATTACATACATATTTGTTACCCTGATGTTTACGTCGGTTACTATTCCTTATATCTCCCTTATCGGAGTGTTAACAAGCGATCCACAGGAGCGTCTGTCGGCTAACGGCTACCGTTTGTTCTTTGCCAAAGTGGCTGCCTTTCTGGTTACTATTGTTGTACCTATACTGGCTGATTATCTGGGTAAAAACGATATAGCACGCGGGTATCAGCTTGCAATGGGATTAATGGCTCTTATGGGAACTTTGTTGTTTTTATTCAGTTACTTTACCACACGTGAGCGTATTGAGCATGTAGTTGATAAAAAGCCGTTGTGGGAGCAAGCGAAGCTGCTTTTTAGCAATGGTCAGTGGTTGTTATTGGCGGGCTCTTGTCTGTCGGGTACCACCGGTTATGTTATACGTGCTTCTGTGGCTATCTTCTATGCTAAATATTATCTTGGTGGCGATACCAGTGTACAATCTACGTTTATGGCTACCGGTGTGGTAGCTGCAATTCTGGCTATGCCTGCGTCAACATTGATAACCAAACGTTTCTGTAAAGTAAAACTCTTCTGGATGTCGCAGTTTGCTGTTGCCGTACTGAGTGTTTTAATGTTTGTGCTTGTTAAACCAATGCCAAACAGTTTGTTACTGGCGTATGTGATGTATTTTATCCTATCATTTACTGCCGATGTCCATGCACCTGTATTCTGGTCTGCCATTGCTGAAGCAGTTGATTATGGTCAGGCTGAAACCGGCAAACGTGTGTCAGGATTATCATTTGGAGGTATCTCATTTGCTCAGAAAGCGGGAATGGGTATCGCCGGTGCAGTTGTGGGTTTATTGCTGGATTATTTCGGTTATATCCCTGATGCCATTCAGTCACAAATGGCTTTGACAGGATTGGCGCTTATGCTTACAATAATACCTGCTGTATTCCATATTATCAATGGTTTATTGATTTATCGATATAAGATTACTGATAAATTCTACGAAATTATTAAAGAAAAAATTCATATTTAAGATGTCTGAAGAGAGTAACAAACCTATTGTTGAGCAGCGTGCTGATCCGTATGTGCACAAACATACTGATGGTTACTACTATTTTACTGGTTCTGTACCTTCTTATGATAGTATTGAGCTCAGAAAAGCCAAAACCATCGACGGATTAAAAGATGCTGAGACATTTAATGTATGGCATAAGCATGAAAGCGGTCCTATGAGTCAGCATATATGGGCACCTGAGATTCATTATCTGGATGGCAAATGGTATATCTATTTTGCAGCCAGTGAAGTTGATGATATATGGAAGCTAAGGCCTTATGTGCTTGAATGTAAAGGTCAGGATCCTTTAATGGATGAATGGATTGAGCTGGGACAGATGCAGGCCGCTGATGGTGATGAGAAGTCTTTTATCGATTTTTCTTTGGATGCTACTGTCTTTGAAAATAAAGGAAAACGATACTTCTGCTGGGCTGAGAAAACCGGTGGGCAGTTTGCTGCTTCTAATTTGTATTTGGCTGAAATGGAATCTCCTGTTAAGCTGAAAACAACACAGTTTATGCTTACTACTCCTGATTACGACTGGGAGAGAATAGGCTTTTGGGTGAATGAAGGTCCTGCCGTCATTAAAAGTGCAGGAAAGATTTATATTACGTTCTCTGCCAGTGCTACAGGTGCCTGTTATTGTATGGGTATGATGGAGGCTGATGAGAATGCTGATTTGTTAGACAGAAATTCATGGGTGAAGTCGAGGTATCCTGTGCTGGAGACCGACTATGAAAAGAAAATATTTGGTCCGGGGCATAACAGCTTTACTATTGCTGAAGATGGTGAAACACCTTTGTGTGTGTACCATGCCCGCGATTATGAAGAGATTGTAGGTGATCCTTTATATGATCCCAACAGGCATGCCAGGGTAATGGAAGTGAAGTTTGCTGATGATGGTAAGCCTGTGTTTGAGTTTTATTAATTAAAGGAGTTGGTATTTAGATGGTATGTGTCCGGCTTTATAAAGATATGATATAGAAAATAATAATAGAAAATAAGATAGTCATGAAAAAATATGTTATTGGTTTAGACTACGGTTCTGATTCTGTAAGAGCAGTATTGATTGATGCCCAGTTTGGTAATGAGATTGCTTCAAGTGTTCACTGGTATGCAAGATGGAAAGAGGGTAAATTCTGTAATCCTGCAATCAACCAGTTTCGTCAGCATCCTCTTGATCATCTTGAAGGGTTGGAAAAAACCATTAAATGTGTAGTGGAAAAATCGGAGGTTGCTCCCAAATCTGTAGTTGGTATTTCAATTGATACAACTGGTAGCTCTCCTATACCAGTAACAAAAGATGGTACTCCTCTTTCATTAACGCCGGGTTATGAAGAGAACCCTAATGCTATGATGATTCTATGGAAAGATCATACAGCTATTGCAGAAGCTGACGAGATTAACGACTTGTCTGTTAGCTGGGGTGGTACTGATTATACTAAATATGAAGGTGGTATTTATTCATCAGAGTGGTTCTGGGCAAAAATATTGCACATAATTCGTGAGGATGATTCAATTCGTGAGAATGCATACTCATGGCTTGAACACTGTGATTATCTCACCAATGTTCTTATTGGTAACAAAGATCTTACTAAGCTTAAGAGAAGCCGTACCGCTGCCGGCCATAAAGCTATGTGGCATGAGGAGTGGGGTGGACTTCCTGCAAAGGAATATCTCGAAAAGCTGGATCCTTATCTTGCTGATCTGCGTGATAATCTCTATGAAGAAACATATACTGCTGAACAAGTAGCCGGTAACCTGAGCAAGGAGTGGGCTAAAAAGCTTGGGCTTACTACTAATACTGTTGTTACTGTTGGTACATTCGACGCACACTCTGGTGCTGTTGGTGCCGGTGTGCAAGAAAATAGTCTGGTAAGGGTTATGGGTACATCAACATGCGATATTATGGTTGCTCCTGATGCTGTTATCGGCAGCGACTGTGTAAAGGGTATATGCGGACAGGTTGATGGTTCTGTAATACCCGGTATGGTAGGCCTTGAAGCCGGACAATCGTCTTTTGGTGATGTGCTTGCCTGGTTTAAGGAAGTGCTGATGTGGCCTGTTGATAATCTGCTTAAAACAAGCAATAATCTTACTGATGAGAAGAAACAGGAGCTTATCGATGAAATCGACAACAAGCTTATCAGTACCCTTGCATTGCAGGCTGAACAGATTCCTTTAACGGATGCTTTACCAACTGCTCTCGACTGGGTTAACGGTCGTCGTACTCCTGATGCTAACCAATCACTGAAAAGTGCTATTATGGACCTTAATCTGGGTACTAAAGCTCCACGAATATTTAAAAGCCTTGTGCATGCTATCTGCTTCGGTTCTAAGAAAATTGTTGACAGATTTGAAGAAGAGGGTGTTGTTATCGATAAGGTTATTGGTATTGGTGGCGTAGCCCGTAAGTCTCCTTATATAATGCAAACTCTGGCCAATGTTCTTAACAGGCCTATTATTATCAGCTCGTCTGATTATGCTCCTGCTTTGGGGGCTGCTATTTATGCTTCTGTGGCTGCAGGTTTATATCCAAATGTGCTGGAAGCCAGTAAAAACCTTGCCAGCGATTATGAGGCTGAATATTATCCACAAACAGAGAGTGTTGCTCTTCTTGAGAAATATATGAAGAGATATGATGCTCTCGGTAAGTTTATGGAAGGACAAATTGAAAAATAAAAACATATCTTATGAATAATAAATATAAAGACCTTAAAAAGGAGTGCTATGATGCTAATATGGAGCTCAATGCGCTGGGTCTGGTTATTTACACTTTCGGTAATGTTAGTGCTGTTGACCGCGACTCAGGGGTGTTTGCCATAAAGCCAAGTGGCGTTCCTTACGAAAAGCTTATGCCGGAGGATATGGTTATCGTTGATTTCGATAATAATATTATTGAGGGGGAAATGCGCCCTTCATCTGATACAAAAACTCATGCATGGCTGTACAAAAACTGGAAAGAAATTGGTGGTGTGGCTCACACTCATGCTACTTATTCTGTGGCATGGGCGCAATCGCAAAAGGATATCCCAATTTTCGGGACAACACATGCTGATCATCTTACTAACGATATCCCTTGTGCTGAGCCTATGTCGGATGAGCTGATTGGTGGTAACTATGAACATAATACCGGTATTCAGATTACCGATTGCTTTAAGGACAGAAATCTTGATTACAAAGAGGTTTCTATGGTGCTTATCGGAAATCATGGCCCGTTTACATGGGGCGAAAGTGCCGCTAAGGCTGTGTACAATAGCAAGGTGTTGGAAGAGGTTGCCAAAATGGCTCTGATTACTTTACAGATTAACCCTGAAGCTCCACGTTTAAAAGATTCATTAATAAAAAAACACTACGACCGCAAACATGGTAAGAACTCTTACTATGGTCAGAAATAAAAATAAAGATGGAAAAATTTAATAATAAAGAAGTTTGGTTCGTTACCGGAAGTCAGCACTTATATGGTGAGGAAACTCTTAAACAAGTTGCCGGAAACTCAGAGCAAATTGTTAAGAAACTGAATAAATCAAAGGAATTACCTGTTGACATTGTTTATAAACCAACAGTTAAAACCTCTGACGAGATTTATAATACTATTTTGGAAGCTAACAATTCTCCTCAGTGTATTGGTATTATTACCTGGATGCATACTTTCTCTCCTGCAAAGATGTGGATTGCTGGTCTGAGTATTTTATCTGTACCATTGCTGCATCTGCATACGCAGTTTCATCGTGATATCCCATGGGATGACATTGATATGGATTATATGAACCTTAACCAGAGCGCTCATGGCGACAGAGAGTTTGGGTTTATATGTACCAGAATGCGTATTAAACGTAAGGTTGTGGTTGGCCATTGGAAAGAAAAGAATGTACATACACAGATTGCCACCTGGATGAGAGCTGCTGTTGGCCTTGATGAGTCAAAAGGCTTGAAAATTTGTCGCTTTGGTGATAATATGCGTAATGTTGCTGTTACTGAAGGTGATAAGGTTGAAGCTCAAAAGATATTGGGATGGCAGGTTAACTATCATGGTGTTGGCGATCTTGTGGAATATGTTAACGCTGTGACTGCTGAAGAGGAACAGGCTTGTGTTTATAAATATACTACTAAATACAAAATTGCTACTGATAAGATGGATAATGTTACTTATCAGGCACGTATTGAGGTGGGTATGAAGAAATTCCTTGATAAGCATGGATATAAGGTTGTTACTACTAACTTTGAAGACTTGCACGGATTGGAGCAGTTACCCGGACTTGCTATGCAGAGTTTGATGGAGCAGGGTTATGGCTTTGGCGCTGAAGGCGACTGGAAACAGGCTGCTTTGGTTAGAATAATGAAGGTTATGGGTACAGGAATGATTGGCGGTTGTTCGTTTATGGAAGACTATACTTACCATCTTGATCCTGATAAACGTTCTATCTTAAGTGCTCATATGCTTGAAATTTGTCCGTCTATTAGTCGTGGTGAACCCAGAATAGAAGTTCATCACCTGGGTATCGGTGATAAGAATGCACCTGCCCGTTTGGTATTTGATGCTGTTGAAGGCAGAGGTGTTAACGCTTCTTTGATTGATATGGGTGGCCGTATGAGGCTTATTGTGAATCCTGTAAAGGTTATCAAACCTGAGGCATTACCTAAGCTTCCTGTGGCTCATGCACTATGGATTCCTGAACCAAATCTTGAAATTGGTGCTGCCGCATGGATTTATGCCGGTGGTGCTCACCATACAAGCTTTAGTATGGCTCTTGATATTGAGCATATTGAAGATCTGGCAGAGATGATTGGTCTTGAATTTGTGATTATCGACAAGGATACAAACATCAGAGACTTTAAAAAAGAATTAAGAAATAATGAAGTTTATTATCATATTGATGGTAGATTGTAAAAACATACTATTTTAGTAATATGGAATCTTTATCTGTATTTTCGGGCCTCGACTGGGCGATATTCGGCATTTATGCTGTCGTTATTATGTCTCTTGGCCTTTTTATTTCAAAAAACAAAAAAGGGCAGGAGAAGACTGCTCAGGATTATTTTCTTGCTGATAAATCGTTGACATGGTGGGCTATAGGTGCTTCATTAATTGCAGCAAATATATCGGCTGAACAGTTTATTGGTATGTCCGGATCAGGATATGCTCTTGGTATTGGTATTGCATGTTATGAGTGGATAGCTGCAGGCGCAATGATTATCGTTGCTAAGTATTTCATCCCTATCTTTATCGAAAGGAAGATTTATACAATGCCTCAGTTCTTGTCACAACGCTATTCAAAGGGTGTTAGTACTGCTTTTGCCATCTTTTGGTTGCTTATTTATGTATTTGTAAACCTTACTTCTGTTTCATATATGGGGGCTCTGGCATTGGAAAAAATACTGGGTGTGCCTCTTATCTATGGTATTATTGGTTTGGTTACCTTTTCAGGGATTTACTCTATCTACGGTGGACTTAAAGCGGTAGCATGGACTGATGTTATTCAGGTTGTGTTCCTGGTATTCGGCGGACTGGTTACTACTTATGTGGCCCTCGATGCTGTTGGCGGTGATGCCGGCGGTGCTGTTGTTGGGTTTGAGAAACTATTTAACGGTGCCCGCGATCATTTTCATATGATTGCCAGAAAGGATGTTAATTTCGAGGTTTTCTCCGACTTACCCGGTCTGGGTATTATTCTGGGAGCTATCTGGCTTACTAACTTTGGGTACTGGGGCTTTAACCAGTATATTATTCAAAAGGGCCTTGCTGCCAAGTCTATTAGTCATGCTAAAAAAGGTTTGGTTTTCGGTGGTTTCCTTAAGCTGCTTATTCCTCTTATTGTTGTAATTCCTGGTATTGCTGCATTCTATCTTACTCAGGAGAATCCTTTGGGTAAACCCGATGAGGCATACCCGTGGTTACTGGCTAATTATATCCCTGTTGGGGTACGTGGTCTTGCCTTTGCTGCATTAACAGCGGCTATTGTTTCGTCTTTGGCGTCTATGATTAACTCTACATCTACAATCTTTACCGTTGATATTTATAAGGAGTATTTCAATAAGAATGCAACTAACAAGCAGATGGTCCGTACTGGTCGTATTGTTGCTTTTGTTGCTTTATTGATTTCCGTGCCTATTGCTCTTGAACTTAACCAACTGGGGCAGGCATTCCAGTATATTCAGGAGTACACTGGGTTTATTTATCCCGGTGTTGTGGTGGTGTTCTTTATGGGGCTTTTCTGGCGTCAGGCTACCAACAAAGCTGCATTGTGGACTGCATTGGCTACTATCCCGCTTGGTGTTTTGTTTAAATTTACCTTGCCGGAAGTGCCATGGATGATGAGAATGGGTTATGTGTTTATCGTACTTGTTTTTATGGCTTCTGTTATCTCATTCCTGGATAAGAAAGCATGGACTTCTGAACTAAAACATATTGTAAGACCGCAGTTTATTGTTGGTGGGTATATTTTTATTGCACTGGCTGTAATCTCTGTTGTTATCGGATTGGTGTTCTTTAAGGATGGTCTGAATCTCGGACTGGAGTCGATATTTATGCTTGCAACGGCACTTGGCTTTGTGGGTATGATTTTGATATCCAATGAAAAGATTATCGCTGCCGATAAAAAGGCTTTTGAAAATGATCCGGAGTTGTATAAAACTGATAAGTATTTCAACATGGGAGCAATAGCTATTCTGGTTTTATTGTTCTTGTTGTATTACTTCTTCTGGTAAGTCTGATTAGAAAAATTTACCTAACTTCGTTTTGCTTGCTTTCAAAATGGTCATTAGCCTTATGCTATCTTACATTTTCAAGCTTCACAAGCCTCGTTAGAGTACTTTTCTGAACAGACTAAACATATAAGTAGGATAAACACAGTTTTTATAGATGAATATCAAAGGAGTGGTTTTTGACTTTAACGGGACTATGTTCTGGGATACAGAGATAAACAATCTGGCCTGGAATAGGTTTCTGGTTAATCAGGGTTTTAATCTTGATTTTGACTCTGTTGTGGAGGTTATCCATGGCAAAAACAACCAGCAGTCGGTAAGGCACTTCTTTGGTGATAGATTGAGTAACTCTGAGGTTGACAGGCTGAGTCGCGAAAAGGAGATAGTATATCAAAGTATCTGTAAGGAAAAGAAACCGCAAATGGCACCTGGAATAATACCTTTTCTGGAGTTCCTGAAAGAGAATAATATTCCGGCCACTATTGCGTCGGCTTCTATTCCTGAAAATATCGATTTCTATTTTGATTACCTTGGTATGAATAAGTACTTCAATAGAAGTTTGGTTGTTTATAATGATGGTATTATAAGGAGTAAGCCATACCCGGATTACTATATTAACGCCATGAAAAACCTGGGATTGTCAAATACCGAAACACTGGTATTCGAGGATTCGATGGCAGGCATACAGTCGGCCGAAAGGGCAGAAGTAGCTAAAATTATTATTGTTGACTCGAACAATGATGATTATAGTGCTTTTGATTATCAAATCATTAAAAGCTTTGATGAAGTAGATAAAGAACTTTTTAAAAATAATTAAAATGAGATCTGTTTTAAAAATAGTAGCCAGCCTTATATTGCTGGCAGGATTAACACTGCTGATGACTAATTGTTGTAATCAGCAATCAGAAAATAAAGAAAAGAAATCATCAAATACAAAAGTTGTGACTATAACAAAAAGTAATTTTGGTACTATGCCTGACGGACAGGTTATAGATAAATATACCATGAAAAATACAAAGGGTATGGAAGTTGATGTGATTAACTATGGTGGTATTATCACATCGATCAAAGCTCCTGATAAAGATGGTAAATATGAAAATGTTGTACTTGGTTTCGATAATCTCAACCAGTATGTAAAGGAAACACCTTTCTTTGGCGCAATTATCGGCCGTTATGGCAACAGAATAGCAAAGGGACAAATTGAAATCGATGGTACTTCATACCAGCTCGATGTTAACGATGGCCCCAATCATCTTCATGGAGGAGTTAAAGGATTTGATAAGGTAGTATGGAGTGCAAAGGAAATTGCAGGAGATGAAGGTAACGCACTTGAGCTTACCTATGTAAGCAAAGACGGCGAAGGCGGTTATCCCGGTACACTCACTGCAAAGGTTATTTATACACTTACAGATGATAATGAGCTAGAGATTGCTTATGAAGCAACAACTGATAAGAAGACAATAGTAAATCTTACACAGCACTCATATTTTAACTTATCAGGCAACTTTGCCAATACCATTCTTGATCATGAGCTAACTATTAATTCTGATACTTTAGTACCTGTTGATAATACACTTATTCCTACCGGAGAGTTGACTTCTGTTGAAGGAACGCCATTCGACTTTACCACAGCTAAGGTTATTGGTAATGATATCAACAATGATGATGTTCAGCTGGAGCGAGGCAAGGGTTATGATCACTGCTGGGTATTAAATGATCAGGGCACATTCAGAGAAGTAGCTAAAGTATATCATCCCGGAACAGGAAGGATAATGGAAGTATATACTTCAGAGCCAGGTATTCAGTTTTACAGTGGTAATTTCCTTGATGGCACATTGCCAATGCCGGGAGGAGGCACATACGGACATCGTACGGGGCTTTGTTTGGAAACAGAGCACTATCCAGACTCACCAAATCAGCCCAATTTTCCATCGGTAATACTTGAGCCAGGTAATGTTTATAAAACAGCCACAACCTATAAGTTTACTGCTAAATAAACAGAGAATAAATAAAATTACATAAGCGTGAATTTATTCACCCGGATTTGATCTTGCATTGAATCCGGGTTTTTTGTGTTGTCTGAAAAGGATTTAAGGATTATAAGATTAACAGGATTCATTGTGGTATAGGTGGTTGAATTCTAAGTTTTGTGCGCTCTCGCAAAGTCGCATTTTCGCCCAGTCCCCCAGTCCCCAAGTCCCTTCAGTCTCTTAAGTCCCCATTCTCGCCCTGTCGCTTTTCATTGTCTGAACCTTGATTTACCTGAATAATATGATTTCTTGATTTTGTATGGGGGTTGGTTTTGATTTATTTATCGGTTGCTTTCAACATTGAATATTGAATATAAAAGCGGACACACACAGGGGTGTCCCTACAGTGGGTGGTATTTAATCGTGCTGAATATCTCAAACCACCTAACGTGTGGCTTAGTCAATAAACCAAAAAAAACGTTGTCATCCTATGTTTGCAAATAAGCATTCTTAAAGAATGAATATAAATGTGTTTTGACTTTACTTATATTTTTCAAACTATACCCTCGAATAATATCTTCATACTATTCGAGGATATATAGTTACACTATCTTTCTTCATTAAAAAATAATTATTCTGATTCAAAGATAGCTAAGACAAGAATTCCTTAGTTTGAATTCATCAATTTAGAATACTGAATTAATCGCCAAATACCACCTATGAAAAATATCACAATTAGTAATACTCTTGATATTGTTAAAGTCTCTATTGATCCCAATAGATAACCTGCATAACCTAAAGCAATTACAACCGTGATAATTAATAGGTAACGCGACTTTTTTAATTTTTTTTCAAAGGATATCCCATATAGTATAAGCAACACTATTATTGGTATCCCGATTAATAATAAATCATTCATATTTATAGTTTATTGTGTTGGAGCCTGGCCACAAGGCCCATTCATTGGGTGTCCTGATTCTCGTGTGCAAAATTCACAATAACAAGCAGCTGCACAAAGTGCATTTAGAAAAGGTGGAAGTGTACAACAGGCACCAAGGCAAGCTATATATTGAACCCATTGGCATTGTGTTCCATTATTATCGCAAATTATTTCAAATTCTTCGAAATCATCTGGATTATCTCTCACCCATCCAACTATTGTGACAAAATACTCTTGTATATCTTCATCAGATGCTTCACATAATGAACAATCTCCAGCAGTAGTGGAATATGTAGTTAAAAGATTTGAAGCATAAATTGATAAGCTATCATATCTTGTTATATCTGAGGCAGTAGCTCCAATCTCCTTGTATAATGAATCATACTCTTCTGAAGAAATTAGATCAAGTATAATTGAATCAGATAATTCACTATCCGCCACTTTCTCAATTATTTCTTTACTGATACTAAAGTATCGTTGAAAATCAAGTTCGTCAGAAAGACAAATTTCTGATGATTTAAGATCAGTCATTTCTATATGCTTCTCTATCTTTATTGCTCGTACATGCTACAGCTAAAATTAATATTAAATATAAGATTTTTTTCATTTTGATAAATTTTAGTTATTTCTACGTAAACTCGTTTTAGTTTCTTTTCATTGCCAAAAATTTTATTAATCTGACAAAACTAATATCTCTATTTGGGGCTATTTTGTATTTTTGTCGATAACCTCCTTTCTTCGTTTTAGATTTTGTGGACACTATCTTTAAGCTGAATTGGAGGTTTTTCTCCAAAATTTCTACTTAGACTTTCCTTTTTAAACGAAAAAAAAGTTATTAATTTACTAATATAGTAAAAAACATGTTTCAACGTACTTCTGATTTTCAAGTACACCTACCATTTTAGGTAGGATAATCTAACTATCGACAATCTTAACAGTCTGATATTATGATATTTAAACAAAGTGCAAATAGTAATTTAGAATTAATCTAAATTACAAATAAGACTAAATTGTAATCGATGATATTTAGGTGGGTTTTAAAAATTAGTTTTTATCCTTTTGATTCATTAAAACCTACAGAACCCATTAATAGATTTTATGAATCCGTTGAAATGTACAATATTTTGTAATACTAAATCACTCCATATTCCGATTTTTTTCAAATTATTTCGCAACTAACTAACCCACACTGAGCGTAGTTTCATCGGCCGTGGAGGCGGACACGTGCAACTACGCTCAGTGGGGGATAATTCATTCCAGGTTATAGATTTTCCATTTGTATTTGGATGGTAATTTAGTACATTTCCGTATAAAATTGTTTTTTCCATGTATTATTGCATAAAGAAATATTATCTAAAGTGATTCTAAATTACCAACTCCCTTTTCATTAACCAATTATATTTTTTAAATTTAACGCACCTATTTTATTAATGCAAATTAAGGAAAAATGAAAGCGTTAATCGAATTAAGCAATAAGTTTAATACCTACCTTTTTGAGAGGTATAATGTAGGGGTATTTCCTTACTTATCCAACTGCCTGATATTACATCGGAGAGGGATTACTTGCATTAAAGAAAGATCGGGAAGAAAAGGTATTTACTTAAGTGCCCTTGATAATGCTGAAATTACATCAAATGAATTTTCATTGCGCTTTTCAACAGATTCATATGGCTTATACTTAAACGAGTGTACAGGGTATCATGTTGAAGAAAATACATTTACAAGTGAAAATTATTTATCTGTTGACAGGTTTGGTATAATTGTAAATTATTCAGGGCAAAATGTGGATGAAATATACCGCAACAATTTCAATCATATTAACACAGGCATTAACATACAAGATGAGAACAGGAACAGTAAAGGAGAAGGATTACATATCAGGTGTAATCTATTTGAAGATACTTATTATGATATTAAAGTACTTCCGGCAGAAAAGGATGGAACATATCTTGGAATAGCAGAAGAGCAGGGAGCTGATACACAAGAACCAACTGATATGGCAGGTAATAATTTCTATTACAACTATACAATCGATGATGATGATCTTGATAATGAACCTCTTTGCCTTGATTTTAATTACTATTATCCTTCACAGGCTGATTATCCGAATTTAGAACCTATTGATTATTCTGCGAGTGTTTATGTTACTTCCATTAGTTATCCCATTTATGATCCATGGATTTTTGACGATGGATGTCCCTCAAAACTTGAAAGTAGTGGAGGAGGTATCCCAACAGAAGAACTTGAAGCGACTGAACAAAGTATCGATTCGTTGCAAAGCATCCTTGTTTCACTTGTTGATGAAGGTGATACCGAATCACTTGTTGATGAAGTTGAAACAAGCACCTCATCGCAAACAATGGATATTTATAACCAGTTGCTTAATGCTTCTCCTTATTTATCCGATACTGTAGTCAGCACATCAATTGAAAACGAGGAATTGCTTCCCAATGCTATGGTGCGCGATATAATGGTTGCCAATACCCATACATCAAAGTCAGAAAAACTCATGGCAAAACTTGATGAAAGAAACGTATCAATGCCCGGTTATATGAAAGCCGAAATATTACAAGGAAAGGACTCATTATCGACAAAAGAAAATATTGAAGCGGCATTGTCGTCACACAGGGTGAAAAAACATACCATAATTAACAGTATTCAACGACAATATTTATTCGACACTATTAATCCACTTTCTTCTTCCGACAGTCTTGTTAACCTTTATATTAACGATGATATTTTACTTTCAAAATATAAATTGGCTTTTACAAGGTTAAAACGCAAAGAGTATACAGAGGGGAGTAATTTATTAACAAATATTCCTTACAATTTTAGTCTCAACGATAATGAATTTAATGAATACCAAAGCCTCGTTGAGTATTATGATATATTATTACAGGCAGATACTGGAAATATCAATAGTGATAGTGCTTTGTCAAATGAATTCTTGGATATCTATAATTCAGGCTATGGAATTGCTAAAGCATATGCGCGAAATTATCTTATACATCACGATTCGATTATTTATAACGAACCAATTGCTCATTCAAATCCAATAAAATCAACTGATGCAGAAGAAATAACAAATCAGCAACTTGCTAATGACAAACCACAATTCATTAAAATAATGCCAAACCCTGCGAATGATTATATAATTATTGAATACCAACAGGAAATTGAAGGGGAGGCAATTATAAATATTATCGATCTAAACGGAAATTTAAAAAAAGAAATACATATTATTAGTTTAATGGGGCAGGAAATTATAAAAACGGATAAGTGGGTACCCGGTGTTTATATTGCAAGTATAATTGTTAATAACAAGAAACTTCAAAGCCTTAAATTTTCCATTGTTAATTAATTATTTTTGAATTATGAAAAAAATATATTTAATATTTTTATTTATAACTGTTGCTACCTTTGGATATTCCCAAAGGTGGCAACATATTTATGGGTATCCGGGTACAGATGAAAATTGCGTACAATTTATTGAAACTTATGATAAAGGATATTTACTAAACGCATCATATGATGAAAATATGAATTGGCTTATAAAAACAGATATAAATGGGAATATTTTGTGGGAAAAATTCCTATCATGGGAAAATACATATATAGCTTCAGGAGATCCTCTTCAGGATTCAAGCGGAAATTGCTTTCTGGTAGGCTCTGTATGGATAAACAACGAAGATAACTGGCCAATGATTAATAAATTAGATCCTTGTGGTGATCCGGTATTTTGCAGGGTGTTTAAAGATGAGAATTTTGATTTCGCTTTTATTAAAGATGCAATACTTCTTGAAAACCAGGATATCCTTGCTATGGCTCATCATGAAACTATAGGAGTTTTTAGAAAAAACACACAATACCTTTATTATATTAGATCTGATGGCGAGTTACTTTGGAAAAAGGCTTTTGCCACATACCAGGATCATCCATTAATAAGCAACCCGGATGGTAATAAATTAATATCATTTAATGGTGAATATTATATTGCTGGTGGTTGTTATTATGCTTATCCTGAAGATCCTGATCATTTTTGGAGGAGGTCTTTTTTTTGTGGTATCGACAGCTTGTTTAACGAAAAATGGATATTGCCCTTTGGCATTGACGATCGTATTCCGGGTGATGCTCATGCAATTCTTCCTTTAAACGATAGTGTGTTGATGGGTGCTGGAATTGGTTGGTTCCTTGAGGATACCATTAGTACATCTTTATACACAAATAGTTTTTTAATGTTTATTAATACTAATGGTGAACAGTTGGGATATAATCATATCTCAAATTCAGAAATAGGTTCAACCATTCAAGCAAACTCAATTTTCGATATTGCAAATATTAATGACACATTATTTATTGCTACTGTTAAATATGGAGATGATCCTTCTGGATCAAACCCATCCGGTGAATTCATTATTGATACCAGTTGTAATATTTACAATAAACAATCAAGAGCAGGTACGCTGGGATATAGTAAAGTAGTAAAGACTTTTGATGACAAATATGCAATAAGCGTGGGTTACAGACCAGCAGATGACTGGGATTTTCTTTTCTATAAAATAAACTCAAACCTTGAGCAGGATACTGTTTACACAGGCACTTATGTTTACGATAGTCTTTGCCCTGATAGCATTGAGTCGGGTATAATTGATATTTCAGATTGCCTGGTAATTGTGGATACAGAAGAAACACCAGGCCCGGAAGAGTATTTTAAAAACAAAAACAGAATAATTGTTGAGGCTGTACCTAACCCTGCAACAGGTAACATTAGGTTGTTGTTAACAAACAAGGATAATCTAAGCGAGTTGCAGTTATTATGCTCAGATACCTTTGGCAGGCAACTCCACTCAGAAACTCTGAGCGACAATCAAAAAGAAGTAAACATTAATATCTCCACATGGTCGTCAGGAATGTATGTGGCGTATATTACCAGTAATGGTAAGATGGTAGGGCAGTGTAGGTTTGTTGTGAGGTAGGGAATTAATTATCTTTGAATTATGAAAAAAGTATATCTAATATTTTTATTTATAACTGTTGTTACCTTTGGATATTCCCAAAGGTGGCAACATATTTATGGGTATCCTGGTACAGATGAATTCTGCAATAAATTTGCTGAAACATATGACAAAGGATATATATTAAGTAGCTCATTTGAAGATGGGAGTAATTGGTTAATTAAGTCTGATATTAATGGTAATATACTTTGGGATAAGTTAATTAACTGGCAAAACTCAACAATAAATCCTGGTTATCCCATACAAGATTCAAACGGAAATTACATTTTGGCAGGTTCTGTACGTATTGAAAACGAAGGGCATAGTTGGCCAATGTTAAATAAACTTAATTCTTGTGGAGAACCAGTGTTTTGTAGAGTTTTTAAAGATGAAGATTCTGACTGGGCTTTTTTTACTGACGCCATATTGCTTGAAAACCATGATATCCTGGCAATGGCTCATCATGAAAAATTGAATGTTGATAGAAAAAACACACAATACCTTTATTATATTACATCTGATGGTGAGTTACTTTGGAAAAAGGCTTTTGCCACATATCAAGATCATCCATTAATAAGCGATCCCGTTGGCAATAAATTAATATCGTTTAATGGTGAATATTATATTGCTGGTGGTTGTTATTATGCTTATCCTGAAGATCCTGATCATTTTTGGAGGAGGTCTTTTTTTTGTGGTATCGACAGCTTGTTTAACGAAAAATGGATATTGCCCTTTGGCATGGACGATCGTATTCCGGGTGATGCTCATGCAATTCTTCCTTTAAACGATAGTGTGTTGATGGGTGCTGGAATTGGTTATTTTCTTGATGATACAATTAGTACATTTTTATACACCAATAGTTTTCTAATGTTTGTTAATATTAATGGTGAAGAGTTGGGATATAATCATATCTCAAATTCAGAAGTAGGTTCAACCATTCAAGCAAACTCAATTTTCGATATTGCAAATATTAATGACACATTATTTATTGCTACTGTTAAATATGGAGATGATCCTTCTGGATCAAACCCATCCGGTGAATTTATTATTGATACCAGTTGTAATATTTACAATAAACAATCAAGAGCAGGTACGCTGGGATATAGTAAAGTAGTAAAGACTTTTGATGACAAATATGCAATAAGCGTGGGTTACAGACCAGCAGATGACTGGGATTTTCTTTTCTATAAAATAAACTCAAACCTTGAGCAGGATACTGTTTACACAGGCACTTATGTTTACGATAGTCTTTGCCCTGATAGCATTGAGTCGGGAGTGATTGATATTTCAGATTGCCTGGTAATTGTGGATACAGAAGAAACACCAGGCCCGGAAGAGTATTTTAAAAACAAAAACAGAATAATTGTTGAGGCAGTACCTAACCCTGCAACAGGTAACATTAGGTTGTTGTTAACAAACAAGGATAATCTAAGCGAGTTACAGTTATTATGCTCAGATACATTTGGCAGGCAGTTATACTCGGCAAAGCTGGATGATAACCAATCAGAAGTAAGCATTAATATCTCCACATGGTCGTCAGGCATGTATGTGGCGTATATTACCAGTAATGGGAAGATGGTGGGGCAGTGTAGGTTTGTTGTGAGGTAGGGTGTTGCTTTAGTTATCTATTTCACAAATAGCGTATGTTTCCCGAAATCCTATCTTCTTGTAAATCTTTTTAATCTTGTTCAAGACAGTAAGCAGTGAGCAGTAATCAGTGAGCAGTGAGTAGTGAGCAGTAAGCAGAGCGTTTTGTTTTAGGTATTCAGGTGCTTTTGCTCAAAGCCGCCTTGCAATCACCCACCCCTATCTCCTGCGCCAAGGCTACGGCGATTAAAAAAAGGACTGGGTTACTGGTGTATTGCTGATATTCCGGGTTTCTTCTGGCATCAACAAACCCTGAAGGGTTGTTTTGTGGGTGATGATTTAAAATCTGACAGGTTCCTGAAATTCAAAAACCCTAATGAGTGGTTCTGTCACATAAAATAAAAAAAAAAGGCTGTCATGCCGAACGACGAAGGAGGAGGGATCTCCTGAGGATCAGGTAGCGATAAGAAACCCCAAATATAAGAGCATCCAGCTGCTTTTTAATTTATTTATAGGGAATCGATAAAATTGCATAAGCAATTTTTGCTCAAGCCGCAAGGCTTTTACGTTTTTTACTCACAGCTTGTATATTTTTATTGGAGTTCATGATTGCTTCGCAGTTCTTGATAAAAAAGTAAACAACCCTCCTACGCCAAGGCTTCGGCGGGCGAGGCAAAAAATCATGGGCTTCTTCTGCTTAAGCGTATTTTTATCGTGTAGCGTAAGTTCAATGGAGTGATCTCCTCGTTCCTCGGAGCTTCTCCATTTCTCTAACGCTACATCCGCCTGAGGCGGACCACTTAACCAAAAGAGGCCCGCCGTTCCCAACTCCGATAGTTCTGACTAATTATGTTGATACGGCCGGGCGGGTATTGGAACATTGTGGGGTTATCCTGAACCACCCCAACATTGAATTTTAAACCTTGAACATTGAACCTCAAAGCCCTGAAAGGGCGTCCCGTAATAGCATAGGGCGGAAGCCCTATGACCATGTCGAAGTACGTATTAAGGCTGTAAGCCTGACCTGTTTTTGTGGGTTTTGCGTTGCGAATAATTTAAGAAAAATCCACCACAAACCAACCCCAGCGTCGTCATTGCGAGCGGCTTAACGTATACTTATATTTCAACGACGTGATTTTATGCCGCGTGGCAATCTGTTGGGATAATGGCAGTCCCGGTTTTGTTTAACAGATTGCTTCGGCAACTTAACTTTTGTGGTAAGTTTTAACAATGCAATCGCCTCGCAATGACGACATTTTTTTTGTTTTTTGTGGGTTTTGCATTACAACTAATTTAAGAAAATCCCACCACAAACCAAACCTAACGTCGTCATTGCGAGCAGCTTAATGTATACTTATATTTCAAAAACGATATTTTATGCCACGCGGTAATCTGTTGAGAAAGTGAGCAGTAATCAGTAATCAGTAATCAGAGCGTTTTTCTATAGGAACTCAGGTACTTCAGTCGCTCCGTCGCCTCTTGGCCCATTCTCCCAGTCCCTCAAGTCCCTTCGTTCCCTCCAGTCCCTTCGTTCCCTTCAGTCTCTAAAGTCCCATTTTCGCATTGTTTTTGTGTTTTCCTTTTGAGATATTAGTATTCTGATGCGCATCAGAAACAATTCTGATGCGCATGAGGATCAATCCTGATGCGCATCAGACATGAGATTACACAAAAGGAAATGGGTGTTTACACAAGAGGAAATGGGTGTTTACACAAGAGGAAATGGGTGTTTACACAAAAGGAAATGAGTGATTACACAAAAGGAAATGAGTGATTACACAAGAGGGAATGAGTGATTACATAAGAGGGAATGAGTGATGGAAAAGGTTGGGACAATTAGTGATACATTATTGTGTTGTAAGACTGTATACTATATTTTGCTACTTTTTGTAAACTAATTTTATACCCACATATTTATATCCCTTCATTCACAACATCCACATTACGGTAAATATATATCTGCTGGTTGTCGTTTATAGGGTTTAGCCAGTGTAGCACCTTATCCATAAACCCGGGCTCAATTATTGTTTCAAATACGATATTTGGGTAAACGGTTTTCATATTTGCAACCCTCTGGTCTATATTATCGGGCTGATAGAATAGAATAAATCCCGGCTGTTCATTTAACGGCAGTGTCTGGTTATACTTCCTGAATGTGTTTATGTCATCTTCCCGCATAAGCGTTTGGTAATTATACCAGTTTTGCAGATAGTATTGCGGTGGAAAGCGCAGAACCGACTGGTTTACATCTTCAATTACGAAATTATTGATGTCGTCGTATTGTGAAAGATAACACATGCTCTCAACTCTCGCTTGTTTGGAATACATTACTGTGATAGGTACAAGCGCCATTGTGTTTATTATCCAGAAAAATACCCAGCATCCAGATATGATTTTTTTCGATCTAACAGACTTAATCCTGTCGGTGATTTCATGCCATCCGATAACTCCGGCAATAATAAGCATTGGAAGGGCTGTTATGATAAACCTTTCTTGTTTGTTGGGATAATATGAGTGAAATACTATAAATATCATCACCGGAAGGAAGATTATAAGAAGTCGTTTCCAGGTGCGGAAATATCCGGCAATAAGAAACAGACTTATTGGAGGTACTAATACTCCGGCTATTACAATAATATATGTGTACCACGGACTTACAA
The DNA here is from genome assembly GCA_963676635.1 of Bacteroidales bacterium. Classification (GTDB taxonomy): domain Bacteria; phylum Bacteroidota; class Bacteroidia; order Bacteroidales; family F082. The sequence continues at coordinate 783,698 of OY781105.1, read as the reverse complement.
TATATTTGGCAGCGTTATGCATATTGTAGTTTATGTATTCAATAACCTGCGCAAAAGGGGAGTGCCATACAAAATAATCTATGCCTCCCTGGAATACTATAATTGATATTAATGTGCCTGAAGCTACCAGTATTGTTGCCTTCCACTGTTTGTGAAATAGCATGGCAAGACCAATGCCGCCGGTTATAATCAATGATTGAAACCTGATGTTGAACGCCAGTCCTGTTAATATTCCTGCCCACAGGAATATACTTGCCTTGTTTTCTTTGTTGTCGATTATCTTCCATAACCCCCATAGCAGTAACGGAACAGATGCATACTCCACCAGATTCCTTACGCTTATCATCGGGAAAAGCCATAAGAGAGCCAATAGCCATCCCGCAAGGTTAGCCGATTTTCTGTTACTTAACTTTAAGGTGATCTTATAACCAAAGTAAATTATTAACATAGACCATAATGCATGCAGTAGTCTGATTACATACATCTTACCCTGTGGGTCCGTAAAGCCTACAGCATCAAACAAACTAAACAGCAGGTAGTGAATGCCCACATAGAAAAAGCTGAATCCCTCAGGTACGTTAGTGCCATCTGCTGTTGGCAGCCACAGGTAGTAGTCGATACCATCGACCCACGATTGCGCTATCTCAATTATCAAAAACTGATCATCATGCCATCCGTAGCCCCTGGAGAACAACACAGCAAGGATTCTGAAAAATAACCCCGCGAGAAGGATTACATTCAGAGGATTATCAGAGTAATATGCTTTTATCTTTTCTATCACAATATTCAATGTTACCAATCAATTTTTTGTCGCGACACAGGCATTGTCATACAACGTGCACCACCACCACCGCGCGATAACTCATTGCCTACAATAGTAACAGCTAGCTTGTTGTAGTCTTCAATCTTAACTTTATCGTTTATAATATCACTGGCTTTAACAATGCTGTAGCCCGACTTATCGAGAGCTTCAATGGTATGGATATTTCTTCGGTATCCTATTACTTTACCAGGTTCAAGACAGAAGAAATTAGCACCACTCTGCCATTGTTCACGCTCCATAATAGTGACGTCATTATTGCCACCACAGAAAACAGGCTTAAGATCCATTCCCAGCCGGCTTAGAGCATGAAGAATATTCTTTTCTTCTTTTATTGATACAACACGTTGATTATCAATTGTAATATGTATTGTAAGATATCGTGTGGCATTAATAATAAGAGGTTCAAATATCATACAAGTATCCTTATCCAGAAATGTAAATACCATATCCAGATGTATAAAAGACTCAGGCTTGTAAGGCAGTTCCTGAACAATAATATGATGCACACCTTCTTTTGCTTTAACATGCTCAATCATAGCATCTATACCCTGTGGTGATGTGCGGTCGCCGTTACCAATAATCAGAATATCATCTCTGGCAATAATAACATCGCCACCTTCGATGGTAGCCTTACCGGATTTATCATGCGCCCCAATCGGGTTTACTGTTTGCGCCAGAAACAAAGGGTGATGACGGAATATAGCGTCCATAATCAGCGTTTCACGGTCGCGGACACCATTAGCCATCCGGCTTATCATTACCTCAGAGCCCACAGAGAAGCTGGCATCGCGGGTAAAGAAAAAGTTTGGCAGTGGGTGCAGACTATATCTCTCATTATCGAGGAACCTTGTAAGGTTATCTTTTTTCATTTCCACACCTTGTATCAGCTGCGCTGCCAGCGATTCATCGGAAATGCTATCCACCATATCCCACAGGCTGTGATCGCCATTGCCTTCCAGTGTGCATATTTTTTCCATTAACTCATGCTTCGCACCTTCGTTCTTTATAATATCCAGTAGAAGATCGTTAACATCGAACACATTGGTGTATTTCTCAAGAACACCTACAAAGTTGTTATACTCAGGCAGTGCTACCGACAGGTTAAGAATATCACTGTAAAGAGCACGCTGTGCATTCTCCGGTGTCATATTTTCCACTTCCGGACCAGGCTTGTGTACTATTACACCGTTTAGCTTTCCTATCTCAGAGTTTACATCTATTTTTATTGACTGCATATCTTGTTTATTCATTTGGCGATGGATTAATGAATTCATATGTATTTCCGGAATTGTTGAGATATCTGATAAAGTCGTTATATGATATTACCAAACTGGCAGTGTTGTCGTTAGGATGGAAGCTGATTTTCTCAGCGTTTTGTAGTTGTTCATCCAGAAACAAATGAACATGGTGTTCTGTATCGTTGATAAGTCCGAATGGTGACACAGATCCCGGTGTTACCCCGAGATATTTTGCGAGACGCCTTTCGGACCCAAATGTAAGCTTCCCCTGCTTTAGTTTCTTTTCCAGACTATGAATATCGAAAGGAGTAGTATCCTTAATTATAACCAGATAATGTTTTTTCCCTTTATGATTTCTGAAAAACAGGTTCTTACAATGCATGGCATCAATATCCTTCCAGTACTCAAGCGCAATATCAATAGTATCCAAAGGAGGATGCTCATAAATATCATATGATATCCCCATCTCCTCTAACTTACTGAATACTAATTGTCTTTTTTCCTGATGCATTACCTACAAATTTCGACAAAAGTACCAAATTACAAACAATAATCAATAATCAAGCATCAAATTACAAACAATAATCAAATTACAAATAATAATCAATGAATCAAATACCAAATTACAAACAATCAGATGACAATCCCGGTGTAGGGTTTTGATCATTTGAATTTTGGTAATTGGAATTTGTTTGTTATTTGATGCTTGTTATTTGAATTTTAAAGGGAACCTCCTGAGGCGGTCAGGCAGGGACAAGGGACAAGGAGTGACAAGGTGACAAGGTGACAAGGGGACAAGGGAATGAAAAATGAAAAATGAAAAATGAATAATGAAGAATGAAAAAGGAAAAAAGACAGGGGAACAAAGTGAGAAAAACGCTCTGCTCACCGTTCACTATTCACTATTCACCATTCACCAAAAAAGAGGGCCAAAGGGAAAACAGTTGACAATCCCGGAGTGTAGGGTTTTGATCATTTGAATTTTGGTAATTGGAATTTGTTTGTTATTTGATGCTTGTTATTTGAATTTTAAAGGGAACCTCCTGAGGCGGTCAGGCAGGGACAAGGGACAAGGAGTGACAAGGTGACAAGGTGACAAGGGGACAAGGGAATGAAAAATGAAAAATGAAAAATGAATAATGAAGAATGAAAAAGGAAAAAAGACAGGGGAACAAAGTGAGAAAAACGCTCTGCTCACCGTTCACTATTCACTATTCACCATTCACCAAAAAAGAGGGCCAAAGGGAAAACAGTTGACAATCCCGGAGTGTAGGGTTTTGATCATTTGAATTTTGATAATTGGAATTTGTTTGTTATTTGGAACTTGTTATTTGGAATTTGAAATTATTTGTTATTTGATGCTTGTTATTTGAATATTTGTTATTTGGATTTTGGAATCTAAAACAATTATCCATTCTATTAGTACAGTCTCCAAATCATCCTTTCAAATACCTCCCGGTAAATGATTCCTTACATTTCACAATATCCTCAGGAGTGCCTTCGAAGATAAGCTCACCTCCTTTGTCACCACCTTCGGGACCAAGGTCTATGATCCAGTCTGAGCACTTAATAACATCAGTGTTATGTTCAATAACCACCACAGTATGCCCGTTTTCTATCAGCGAATTCAGCGAAAGCAGCAGTTTGTTGATATCATGCATATGCAATCCTGTTGTAGGCTCATCAAATACAAACAGAGTAGGGGCTACGCTGGTGCCTTTTGACAGGAAAAAAGCCAGCTTAACACGCTGCGCCTCACCACCACTTAATGTGTTGGATGGCTGTCCGAGTTTGAGATATCCCAGTCCGACATCCGATAAAGGTCTTATCTTTTCAACAATCTTTTTGCATGTGCCAGGTGATGTTTTCGAAGCTGAGAAAAACTCAATGCCTTGGTCTATAGTCATCTCAAGCACATCAGAGATACTCTTACCATCAAACTTCACCTCCAGCACTTCCTGTTTAAAGCGATGACCATTACATGAGTCACATTTAAGCAGAATATCAGCCATAAACTGCATCTCCACTTTTATAACACCTTCGCCTTCACATTGTTCACAGCGGCCTCCAGGAATGTTAAATGAGAAAAAGCCAGGCTTATAACCCCGTACCTTTGCCAGCTTCTGCGAAGCAAAAAGACTACGTATATCATCAAATGCCTTGAGGTATGTAGCAGGATTTGATCGTGACGACCTCCCTATGGGGTTTTGGTCTACATACTCCATGGCGCCTATGCTCTTAAGCTCACCTTCAATAGTGCCGTACTTATTGCTGATAACCGTGAAGCCGTCGAGATATCTTTTAATACCCGGAAAAAGTATATCTTTAATAAGGGTAGACTTCCCCGATCCGCTTACTCCGGTAACGGTAGTAAGGATATTCAAAGGCACCTTAACCGAAATATTCTTCAGGTTATTACGGCAGGCATCACCTATATGTATATAGTTGTTCCATTTCCTTCGCAGTTTTGGCACTTCAATGCTCATTTTACCCGACAGATAGTTACCAGTATAACCTTTTTTGCATTGTTTAATATCATTTACGCTTCCGCTGAAGACAAGCTCGCCACCATGATCTCCGGCATCAGGACCTATATCAATTACATGGTCAGCTTTTTTAATAATCTCTTCATCATGCTCCACAATAATAACAGAGTTACCAATGTCCCTCAATCTGAACAGCACTTTCATCAGTCTGTCGGTATCCCGTGGATGCAGGCCAATGCTGGGCTCATCAAGAATATACATAGAACCCACCAGACTTGACCCCAGGGATGTAGCCAGATTTATCCTTTGCGACTCACCTCCCGATAAGGATGAGGATAGCCTGTTCATAGTCAGATATCCCAGCCCTACATCCACCAGAAATTCCAGTCGGGATGTTATCTCATTAAGTATACGGGTTGCAATATCCCTGTCGTGTTTATCAAGATTAATATTCCTGAAAAAGTTCAGAGCCTCATCCAGCTGCATAAGAACAATATCTCTTACACATTTGCCATCAACCATTACATAGTTAGTATCTTTTCTTAACCTTGTCCCATGGCAGTCGGGGCATACAGTCTTGCCCCTGTAACGCGATAACATTACCCTGTATTGGATTTTGTACGTTTGCTCCTCCACATGTTCGAAGAAAGCATTTATCCCTTCAAAATACTCATTGCCGGTCCACAATAACTCCCTTTGCTCTTCGGTAAGCTGATTAACAGGCCTGTGTACAGGGAAATTAAATTTATGGGCATTGTTAATAAGCTGGTCTTTCCATTCGCTCATCTTCTCGCCCTTCCAGCAGGCAATAGCCTCATCATAAACAGAAAGAGACGGGTTAGGGATAACCAAATCAGGATCGATACCAATTATACTTCCAAAACCCTCGCAGCGCTTACAGGCACCAAGTGGGTTGTTAAAAGCAAACATATTAACAGAAGGCTCTTCAAATATAATCCCATCCTGTTCAAACTTATTGGAGAACTCCTTGTTTTTAAGCTTCCCATCTGATTCATAAGATAAAAAACAAGTGCCCTTACCCTCATAAAATGCCGTTTGCGCTGAGTCGGCAATACGTGCATCCATATCCTCATCATCATGATCAACATTAATTCTGTCGATAATAAGATAACAGTTATCAGGCTTGCTGTTGTCATCCAGACTGTCAAGGATATTTTCAATGCGGCTAATCTCATTATTTTTCTGCACACGGGAGAAACCCTGCTGCATAAGAATTTGAAGTTGCTGTTTCAGACTACGGCCGGCAATAGCCACAATAGGAGTATATATCAGAACAGTAGTATCATCCTTTAATTTGTGAACAAGATTCACTACATCACTCACCTTGTGACGCTTAACCTGCTGACCGGAGATGGGAGAGAATGTTTTGCCAATTCTGGCAAACAGCAGCTTTATGTATTCATACACTTCCGTTGATGTGCCAACAGTAGACCGAGGGTTCCTGGTATTAACCTTCTGCTCAATGGCGATGGCAGGGGAGATACCCGAGATGTTGTCAACCTCCGGCTTGTCCATTCTACCCATAAACTGACGGGCATAGGAACTCAAACTCTCTACGTATCTGCGCTGACCTTCAGCATATAAAGTGTCGAAAGCTAAAGAAGACTTACCTGATCCCGATAAACCAGTGATAACCACAAGATTTTTTTTAGGAATTTCAACACTTAAGTTTTTAAGATTGTTAACTCTTGATTTAGTGATAGATATATAGTCAGTAGCAGAGCTCATTTATTCTTATTTTCTAACAATTTTACGAAAAATATCCTGCAAAAGTAGAACAATATTTGCTTAATTAGATTTATTCTTTATATTTGCATTATTGTTTAACTAACCATAGGAGATTGATTATCGAATAAACTTTACCATTTTTTTTGTTCTAATAACATAAAACAGGTAAAATGAGTTTAGTAGAAGCTAAAAGTGAAAAGGAACTCATCCGGAGTTTCTTAGACGGTAATCACTCAAGCCTCCAAACACTTATTGAACGCCACCAGAGCAGATTGTATTCGTACATATTTCTGTTGGTAAAAGATAAGCAGTTGGCTGATGACATTTTTCAGGATACTTACGTAAAGGTTATAAATACTCTTAAAAGGGGTACATATAATGATGAAGGTAAGTTTATTCAATGGGTAATGCGCATAGCCCATAACCTTGTGATAGACCATTTCCGGAAAGCAAAGAAAGTGCCCACAGTGGATAACAGCAATTCTGATTTTGATATCTTCGATACTATCAGTTTTACCGATCCTTCAGTAGAAGAGAGGATTGTTACAGATCAGATTCATAGCGATGTAAGAAAACTGATGGAGTTTTTGCCCGACGAACAGAAGGAAGTACTGCACTTGCGTTGTTATGCCGGTTTGAGCTTTAAAGAGATTGCTGAGCAAACGGAGGTTAGTATAAATACAGCCCTTGGCAGAATGCGTTATGCTATTATTAATATGAGAAAGATTATTAAAGAAAAGAACGTGGTGCTTACTGCGTAGGGTACTATTAGTTTTAAGTTATAAGTTTTGAGTTATAAGTTATAAGTTTTGGCTTTTTTTTAATTAATAGTTTATTGTGCATATAATAAATATGAAGAATACACGTTTATTATTTCATAATTGTTATTACATAATAGACTGCCTATGATCAAATCTACTTTTAAACAAAATCACGAACTTGCACAAAATAAACGGATGGATGTTAAGTTTGCACCGTCGAAATTAAGCATGAAATTTATTATGGGATACGCTGCAGCTTTACATGTAACAAAATCCAGAGAAATTGGAGAGATTAATTTACTGTTAAACTAACTTCAATATAGTTGTTCGGAAAAAAACCCTTTGTATAAACAAGGGGTTTTTTTGTTTATGGAGAGCAAGAAACAATAATAGTGTGAGGTTGAGGGGGGTGGTAATTTAGAGTAAAATACTCTCTTGAGTGGTGAGTGGTGAGTGGTGAGTGGTGAGTGGTGAATGGTGTACCGACTTAACCATAAAGATCGTTCTTCGTAAGAAGATTCGGCAGGGTGAATAGCCTTAAAAACCCACAACAACAGGCCAGGCTTTCAGCCTTAATACGTACTTCGACATGGTCATAGGGCTTCCGCCCTATGCTATTACAGGACGCCCTTTCAGGGCTTTGAAATTCAACGTTCAATCTTGAAGGTAACCGATAAATAAATCAAAAACCACCACCCACACTAAATCAAAAAATCAAATTAATCAGGTAAATCAAGGTTCAGACAAAAAAAGCGACTGTGCGACTATGCGACGGGGCGAAAATGCGAGAAAGCAACTTCTCAACAGGAAGCACCTGAATACCTAAAACAAATCGCTATGCTTACTCATCACTGCCATCGCTGAACGTAGATTAAAAGAGAAAGATTGAATGTAAAGTACATTAGCTGCAGTGGGGGTTAATGAAAAAATTGTCTGAATCAGGATTTACAGGATGACAGGATGAACAGGATTTGAAAAAATAATAGTGTACAGGATAGTAAGATGTACAAGATTTTATATTAACAGGATGGAAAAAAAATAATTGTTTATGACCTTAGATGAACTGACATACAAAATAAATGGTTGTGCAATGAAAGTACATAATACCCTGGGCAATGGATTTCAGGAAGTCATTTACCAGAGATGTTTGGCTATTGAATTGGAGCATGCAGGTATTTCTTTTGCCAGAGAACAAGAACATGCCATTTACTATGAAGATATTGAAGTAGGCACAAGACGCACTGATTTTGTGGTGGAAGATTTGGTAATTGTCGAACCAAAAGCACTCATCAACTTAGAAGATGTGCACCTGGCGCAAGCTAAAAACTATGTTGTGGCCTACGATAAGCCTATTGGCTAGCTAATCAATTTTGGTGGCAAAAGTTTACAGTTTAAAAAAATATACAACCCCAAATACACCAAACAAAGTAATCAGGAAATCCTTAAATCAGGAAAATCCTGATTCAGACAAAAAAGAATACAGTATGACACAAATAGAACAACATAAATTAAGTAAAACCCTTTGGGCAATAGCAGACCAGCTTCGTGGGGCAATGAATGCTGATGGTTTTCGTGATTATATGCTTTCGTTTCTTTTTTAAGGTGTTTATCTGCCAATTATGAGGAATCGGCCAAGAAGGAATTAGGTAGAGATTAACCGGATGATGTTGTTGAATTTGAGAAACAAATGCGCCGAAAGGTACATTATGTAATCAAACCGGAATTCTTGTGGAACAACATCGCCGAGCTTGCCCGTACCCAGGACGGCGAATTGCTGGAAACTTTGGTGAAGAGTTTTAAATACATCGAAACCGAATCCTTTGATAATTCCTTTCATGGTTTGTTTTCAGAAATTAACTTAAACTCTGAGAAACTTGGAAAAACACCAACCGACCGAAACAAAAAGCTTTGCACCATCATTCAAAAAATTGCCGAAGGAATTGCTGATTTTTCCACTGACACTGATACCCTTGGAGATACGTATGAATATTTGATTGGTCAGTTTGCCTCAGGTTCGGAAAAAAAAAGCAGGAGTCCATGTTGAGCTACATCACAGTTTTCAATGCACTTATTAAGGGGGTTGATTGTTTTATTGAATGACTATCCTCTTCTGGATGTAGTTGCACCTGTCTTCGCCGTGGCGGATGAAACTACACCCGGGGAGGGGATATAAAAAGCAAAATCCTAAAATCAATAAATCCTACAAATTGAAATTCAGACAGTGAGCAGTGAGTAGTAAGCAGTAAGCAGAGCGTTTCTATATAGGAACTCCCACCCGATCGTATCAACATTAATACTCTGAACTGCATGGTAGTGGACGGGCCTCTTTTGGTTAAGTGGTCCGCCTCAGGCGGATGTAGCGTTAGAGAAATGGAGAAGCTCCGAGGAACGAGGAGATCACTCCATTGAACTTACGCTACACGATGAAAATATACTTAAGCAGAAGAAGCCCTTGATTTTTTGCTTCGCCCGCCGTAGCCTTGGCGTAGGAGGGTTGTATCATACTGATATAATCGTAACGTAAAAGCCTTGCGGCTTGAGCAAAAATTGCCTTGGCGATTTTATCGATTCCCTATAAATAAAACTAGCATGAGTCTCGCGACTCGTGTTATAACAATTTCTGAACAGGATTTAAGGATTTTCAGGATTAACAGGATTCTTTGTGGTATAGGTGGCCTGTTTAATTAACTGTGTCATCATGAAATTCTTCCGAACTTTTCAACCTTTCAACTTTTCAACTCCCAATCTAAACGTAGTATATATCTACCCTTTGCCAAAAAACAAGTAAATCCACAATACTAGTTATCCAATAATATATTATCTTTACGATGCATTAGGACATAAGCTGTGAAAATAAACCTGATTCGATGGCACACTCAATAGTACAATTGATTGTGTCGCAAAAATATCCTATATTTGCGACAAATAATATCCGATACTATGCCTTTAGCAATTGAATATAAGATTATTGAAAAAATAAAGAAAGCGGGTAGGGGATGGCTTTTTTTTACTAGTGATTTTCTGGCTTTTGGCAATTCAAAAGCTGTGAACAAAGCATTGCAACGACTTGTCGATAAAGGAGAGTTAAAAAGAGTAGCTCGTGGCATTTTTACCAGGCCTAAAATCACTGAGCTTGTTGGTGAAGTAATGCCAACTACTGATGAAATAGCCAGAGCTATTGCTAAAAGAGATAAAGCCAGGATAATTCCTACGGGTAGCTATGCATTAAATGCCATCGGCTTATCCGATCAAGTCCCAATGAATATTGTATACCTTACTGATGGTGCTGCCCGTAAAATAGATCTTGATAATAGAACTATCATCTTTAAGAAAACTACTCCCAGAAATTTAGCAACAATAGGAAAGATTAGCACTTTAGTTATTCAGGCACTAAAAGAAATTGGCTTTAATAATGTCAATGAATGGCAGGAAAAAAAAATTCTTGAATTACTTGAAAAGGAAGATATAACAAAGCTTAAACACGATATAGGTTTAGCCCCCGAATGGATCAGAGTTGTAATGAGAAAGGCAATGTGAAATGGCTGCAATTGATTTTTATCACTTAAAAAAAGAAGAAAAAAATATCATCTTTAACCAGATTAGTGCTAAACTTAACATTCACCAGGCTGCTGTTGAAAAAGATTGGTGGGTAGTACAAACTCTTGCACTTATTCAGCAATTGGATGTTGCACCCTACATTGTTTTCAAAGGAGGTACTTCACTTAGCAAAGCATGGAATATAATTGAACGTTTCTCAGAAGATATAGACTTGTCATTAGATAAACAGTTTTTAGGTGTCAATGAATGTACCACTGTAAAACATGTTAAGAAATTACGTTCCTTTACTCGTAAATACATTTATAGCAAATTTATCCCTGAATTACAAGTTAGATTTAACCTTGCAGGTTACCCTGACGTTAATGTTCTATTAAACGAAGAGGAAGGTGAGAATCTGGAGCCTGTACAAATATCTGTTTTCTACCAAAGTTATGCTCAACATTCAGCCTATACAATCCCGCGAGTTAAAATAGAAATAGGAGCTCGCTCTTTACATGAACCAAATACCAAATGTGAATTCTCTTCATTAATTGGAGAGCATTTTTCGCAATCAAATTTTGCTGATAAACCAATAATAATGTCTTGTGTCAATCCTGAAAAAACCCTGCTCGAAAAATTATTTCTATTGCATGAAGAGTTCCAGAAACCGACAGATCTCATTAGGGTAAATCGTTTGAGCCGTCATTTATATGATATCGAAAGATTGAATAATACTAAATACGCGGAAATAGCCCTTTCTTCCGGAAAGTTATATAATGATATTATAACACATAGGAGCATTTATACCAAAATCAGTGGTATTGATTACAATTTACATAAATCACACACACTTAACCCTGTACCACCTTCGGAAGTAATAAATGAATGGGCTAATGACTACAGAAAGATGCAGGAAGAAATGATTTATGGAAAATCACTTCCCTTCCGGCAACTTATTGCTCAAATAGAAAAACTAAAACAAAGAATAAACAATATAGAATTATAAGTAGATTCATGCCTTAGGAAGGAATCTGCGCTCAGAGGAGGTTGTATTTGGCATGTTTGGTTATCTGGTTTCGTCTATTAATGTGTAATTCTATGCTGTTACCTCATTCTTTCGCTTCAATACTGATGTTCTCCTGCAAAACATAAATGCCAAAATTGATCCCGCAGGTATCGTCAGGTGTCCAGTAAATACCATAACCATAGTCGCAGACAAAGGTAGTGGAAGGATACCACGTACAATCATTACAACCATAGCTAAATAAATTATTGCCTGCCGTAGAGATTATTAAATAACCACTAAATACCTTAGATTGCCCGTAGACAGTATTAAATTCATGGTTGCCTGATCCCAATTCAGGAATATTGCCAGTGAAATATCCCCCGTTAGTTCGAGCTTGTAGCTTGGACTATAACCTTACAATCATATCTCATCGTTTGCCAAAGCCTGTAGCTCGTGCTTAAATAAACTAATAATCAAATATTAATGATAACCCGTTGTGCATTTGATAAAAAAATAAAAAAAGTTGTTCATTGAATTAAAATAATTCGTATATTTAAATGACTATCAAACAATTAAATTATGAACAACTTTATTCAAAATTACGAAATTATTCTGAACAATATCAAAAAATTTGAACCTTCATTTGATGAATTTATTCAAATACGTAAACCAAAACTTTCAAATATTGAACTTATTGCCATGAACTTAACTTCAGAGTATATGAGTATAGATAGTGAATGTCAGTTGTTTAGAGTGATAAAAGATACCTATTTGGAAGATTTGATTGAGCGAAGTGTTTATAACAGAAGGAAAAGAAAGTTATTTCCATATTTAGAATGTATAAGGGATAAGATTGCAAATTTTTTCAATGAATTTGAAGATCACTTTATTGTTGATTCAATGCCTTTAGAAGTTTGTAAAATGTCTCGATCTTTAAGAAGTACAATTTGTAAAGATCAAGATTACTGTTCTCCAGATAAAGGTTATTGTGCTTCTCAAAAATTGTATTATTACGGATATAAATTACATGGAATTTGTTCTGTTTCCGGTGTTTTTCAAAGTATAGATATTACCCCTGCTTCAGTTCATGATATTAAATACTTACAAGATATAGACACTCAATTATCTGACTGTATTTTACTTGGTGATATGGGTTATTTATCTGCAAATGTTCAACTTAACCTTTTTGAATCAGCTCAAATAAATTTAAAAACTCCTATGAGGAAAAATCAACTTAATTATTTTGAAATACCGTATATTTATAGAAAATCCAGAAAAAGAATAGAAACTTTGTTTTCTCAATTAACTGACCAATTTATGATAAGAAGAAATTATGCTAAATCATTTCTGGGATTCAAAACTAGAATACTTTCTAAAATTGCTGCTCTTACTTTGATTCAATATCTAAATAAGTTTGTTTTTGATAGAAATATTAACAACATTAAATTAAATTTGTCCTAAATGCACAACGGGTTAATGATATTATAAAATCAAAAATTTACGTAGTTTTGAAATATGAGTCGCAAATACAAAATGTTGGATAATGAAGGAATGTATTTTATTTCATTTGCTACTATTAATTGGATTGATGTATTTATCAGGCAAGAATAATTTGAATTAATATGTGATAGTCTTAATTATTGCGTAAAACATAAAGGGATGATAGTGTAGTATCCCCAAAAAATAAGACAGTCTAAGATTAGACAAAATTTATTAATTTTAAACTGTTAAATATGAAGAAAAAGAAATTCACACCGGAGAAGATCGCAGCCATATTAAAAGACTATGACAATGGCAAGGATCTACAAACCATTGTTAGAGAGAATGGTATTAGCAGAGCCACCTTTTATAATTGGCGCAAGCGCTATGAAGGCATGGACACAAAATCACTCAAGAGGCTTAAAGAACTGGAGCAGGAGAATACGAAACTTAAGCATATGTATGCTGAAGTATCGCTGGATCTAAAGGTAGCGAAGGAAATAATCGAAAAAAAGCTATGAAGCCTTGTGAAAAGAAGCAAATAGTAAATGAGTTAAAAGAGGAAAGCATTTGCAGTATTCACAGGGCTAGCAAGGTATTATCGCTTAGCAAGGCTGGTTATTATAACAAACCTGTTAAGCGGGATGATTCAGAGATAATTGACTTGTTAAATCAAAATGTTGAGGCTCATCCAAAAGAAGGATTTTGGTTGTCGTATCACCGTTTGAGGAATAGAGGTTATAAATGGAATTATAAAAGAGTATTCCGGGTTTATCGGTCTATTGGTTTGAGTTTAAGGCGAAAGAAGAAAAACGGTTGCCTCAGAGAGTAAAGGAACCATTAGTTGTACCGGCTACTATGAATAATACCTGGAGTATCGATTTTATGAGTGATTCACTTGATAATTCAAGAAAATTCAGGACATTTAATATAATGGATGATTACAACCGTGAAGCGTTACATATTGATGTGGAGCATTCATTTCCAAGCAGAAGGGTGGTTTATATACTAAACCGACTGGTAAAGAAGAGAGGCTTGCCAAAGAAGATTCGCATGGATAATGGACCTGAATTTATTGCTACAATACTACAGAACTGGGCCGAAGTAAAAGGAATTGAATTTCAGTATACCCAGCCAGGGAAACCTACGCAGAATGACTATATAGAACGATTAAACAGAACATACAGGGAAAATGTGCTTGATGCATTCATCTTTAGGGATCTGTTGGATGTACGAGAAAAAACTGAAGAATGGATGGAGGACTATAATAATCATCGACCTCATAAATCATTAGGGTATTTGCCACCCAGGAAGTATTGTGATATTGATTTATTGAAAACTTTCGTTCTTCAAGTTTCCAACAAGTCAACATCATTAAATAAACAAATTGAAGAAAATTGTCTAATTTAGCATTGCCTTAGAAAGGGGTATTCTACAACCCCCTCTGGGTGTAATTTGAAACTACACCCAAATACTGTAAATATAATTCTGCATAATAACTGTTCTTATTGCATTTTTGATAGGCGAGAGTAGTTACAAACTACGCTCAGTGGGGGTGGGGGTTAATTAAAAAATTGTCTGAATCAGGATTTACAGGATGACAGGATGAACAGGATTTGAAAAAATAATAGTGTACAGGATAGTAAGATGTACAAGATTTTATATTAACAGGATGGAAAAAAATAATTGTTTATGACCTTCGATGAACTGACATACAAAATAAATGGTTGTGCAATGAAAGTACATAATACCCTGGGCAATGGATTTCAGGAAGTCATTTACCAGAGATGTTTGGCTATTGAATTGGAGCATGCAGGTATTTCTTTTGCCAGAGAACAAGAACATGCCATTTACTATGAAGATATTGAAGTAGGCACAAGACGCGCTGATTTTGTGGTGGAAGATTTGGTAATTGTCGAACTAAAAGCACTCATCAACTTAGAAGATGTGCACCTGGCGCAAGCTAAAAACTATGTTGTAGCCTACGATAAGCCTATTGGCTAGCTAATCAATTTTGGTGGCAAAAGTTTACAGTTTAAAAAAATATACAACCCCAAATACACCAAACAAAGTAATCAGGAAATCCTTAAATCAGGAAAATCCTGATTCAGACAAAAAAGAATACAGGATGACACAAATAGAACAACATAAATTAAGTAAAACCCTTTGGGCAATAGCAGACCAGCTTCGTGGGGCAATGAATGCTGATGGTTTCCGTGATTATATGCTTTCGTTTCTTTTTTTAAGGTATTTATCTGCCAATTATGAGGAATCGGCCAAGAAGGAGTTAATAGAAAGTGTTAAATTTGCCGTAATTGAATAGATATTGTTCTGATTAAAATGAGTTCACCAAACAATGGTAACTAATAGTATTTTGAAAATATATAAGAACCTAATCCTGCATATTAAAAGTATGTGGGTTAGATTTTTTCTTTTAAAAAATTGAAAATGGGAAAAGATAAATTCTGTTTTTGCTTTTGTTGGAAACAGCCAGAGAAAAAGATTGTTAGATTAATCCTAATTAGCATTTTACTGATTAATTATTCGTGGGCACAAACACAGGAATATTACCACAACACATCAAACCCTGATAGGAAAGTGATTTTGCCAATTTCTTCACAACAAGCGCAAAATTATCAAAACATACCCTTGCAATATGATGTAAATAATTTCCGTATTGAATCAGCTTTCTCAAGAATAATTAATTCTGATACGCTTATATATGGAAATACTGGGTATAGGTGGAGCACTAACTATGGAACCAACAACCACTACAATGAAGTTTACGATATTATAGAAGATTATGATAAGGGATACTACATGGTTGGATGGGATGTTATTTCAAGTGGAAATGGTGAAGGCTGGAATATTAAAACCAACATTAATGGTAACTTGTTATATGACAAAAAACTTATTCATTCGGGAGTAAGACTTGGGTTTGCTGCATGTCAAGATAGTCTCGGAAATAAATATATAGCAGGAATAGATTTTAGTGAAATTAATTGGCCTTTTTTAATTAAATTTAATGCTTGTGGTGAAAAGGAATGGTGTACATTGTACAAAGACTGGGGCTATATGTGGGGATATCCGCTTGATGTTATTATAAATGAGCATGGAAACATACTTGTATTGAGTCGTGTTGAAAGTGAAGAACAAATCAACCAAATATTCTTGCTGTGTTATAATATTGATGGAGATTTGTTGTGGTCTAAACCATATGCTTCTAAGAATAATCATCCGTTGATTGCTTTTGCTTCTGGTGAAAAACTATACAAGGTTGGTGAGGACTATATTATTAGTGGACATTGCTATTATCCTTATCCTGACAACCCGAACCATGTTTGGTTACGACCGATGTTTATTGGTGTCGACAGCCAGTTTAATGAAAAATGGTTGTTACCCTTCGGTGTTAGTGATAGCTTAGTTGGGAGAGCTTATTCAATTATCCCAATTAGTGACTCAGTAATGATGGGAGTTGGAGGAAAATTTCTTGATTATCCTATTGGGAATATTCGAAACTCATTAATGATGTTTATAAATCATGAAGGTGAAGAACTTGGATATAAACGTATTTGGGGTGATTCTATCATTCCAGGTACTCAGGATAATCTTTTCATAGAAGTCGAACCTTTAAATGATTCTATGTTTATTTCAAGCGCAGTTATAGGGCCTGAAGCGGCTCATAATCCATTTGGAGAGGTGGTTTTTGATACATCAGGGCATGTTTACTATGCTCAAATACGGCCAAATACAACAGGTATTTCCAGTATGGTAAAAACATTTGATGAAAAATATGTAATTTCTTGTAGTATATTTGAAAACGACATGAACCATACTGATATATATATGTACAAGATAAACTCTAGCCTGGAGCAGGATACACTATATACAAATAGTTTTGTTTATGACAGTCTATGTCCAGACTCAATTGTATCAGGGAATATTGACATGACGGATTGTTTCTTACAGGTTGAGGTTGAGGAAACACAAAACCCGGAAGAAAACCAAGTTAGTTTAGATGCAATACCCATTAATGTATATCCCAATCCAGCAAACTCAGTGTTAAATATAGACATACCATTAGATTTCAAAACACAAAGTTTGATTATTGAACTATTTGATATTAAAGGTAGTCCAGTATTGAAATCAGAACCAATATCTAATTCAATCCGATTGAATATTAAACACCTGAGTAAAGGGCTTTACCTTTTGAAAATTCAAGATGAAGGTAGTTTTAGTACCAAAAGGATTTTTATATATTAGCAGTATTCCTTCTACTAACCATGTCTATGATTTGATTTTTTGATTATAAACCTTTTGCTGATTGGTTACCCAAAAGCTTATATACAAACAACAAATGTCATTCGATATGCTTTAAAATGTGTAATGCAATCTCCTTCAGCAGATAGTTACCTCCTTTATAGTCACTACATTCCTTTAAGAATGATTCTGCTTTCTTGGGATTATTATTTCTTAAATAATACATCCCCACTGCAGCTAATGTACTTTACATTCAAACTTTCTCATTTAATCTACGTTCAGCGAAGGTTTTTCTAAAATTATTCGCAACGCAAGACCCACAAAAACAAAAAAGATGCCGTCATTGCGAGGCGATTGCATTGTTAAAACTTA
This sequence comes from Bacteroidales bacterium, assembly GCA_963676635.1. Classification (GTDB taxonomy): domain Bacteria; phylum Bacteroidota; class Bacteroidia; order Bacteroidales; family F082. The sequence goes on along the minus strand of OY781105.1, from coordinate 765,987 downwards.
TCACAAAAGTTAAGTTGCCGAAGCAATCTGTTAGACAAAACCGGGACTGCCATTCTCCCAACAGATTGCCACGCGGCATAAAATTACGTCGTTGAAATATAAGTGTACGTTAAGCCGCTCGCAATGACGACGCTGGGTTTGGTTTATGGTGGGTTTTTCTTAAATTAATCGCAATGCAAAACCCATAACAACAGGCCAGGCTTTCAGCCTTAATACGTACTTCGATATGGTCATAGGGCTTCCGCCCTATGCTATTACAGGGCGCCCTTTCAGGGCTTTGAAATTCAACGTTCAATGTTGACGGTAACCGATAAATAAATCAAAAACCACCACCCACACTAAATCAAGAAATCAAATTAATCAGGTAAATCAAGGTTCAGACAAAAAAGCGACTGTGCGACTATGCGACGGGGCGAAAATGCGAGAAAGCAACTTCCCAACAGGAAGCACCTGAATACCTAAAACAAATCGCTCTGCTCACTCATCACTGCTCACTCATCACTTAATCCCCACTACCAAAGCCTCTCAGGGTATACACCATCGCTAATGAGTTTACTTACATTTGCAATAGTAGCTTCTTTATCTTCCTTATAAGTAACACCAAACCACTGGTCGTTACTGGTAAGCATTTTTAACGTTGCTTCATTGTTATTAATAAGATTGTTCACAACAAAAGGGATATAAAACTCAGCCTTTAGCTCATTGGCATTGTCGGCAATAAACCTCCTGAAATCAGCCTCCGTTTGTTGGAAAAAAGCAGGAGAGAAGCCCCACAGATTCATTGAAACAAGAGCATAACCATCAAGCTCCTCTTTAGCGCCGTTATCATCAAAATAAATCTTGCTGCCATCTCTGGCGATGCTGGTTCTTTCAACAACATCAGTTAAAAAACCATCTGATGTTTTGCATATACCCCTCGATACAGTACCATTCTCAGAAAGCGTATTGGCTAGCTTGTAACCAACCATTGCATAATCAGTGGAATCATTGCTCATATCAGCTAAAAAACCACCAAGCACCGAAAAAGCCTCCTTACCGTAAAAGTCATCAGCGTTAAGCACAGCCATAGGTTCATTAATAATATCCTTGGCAACAAGCACTGCATGAGCTGTGCCCCACGGTTTAACCCTGTCGGGATTTATATCAATGCCCTCAGGAACATTAGTTAGCTCCTGAATAACATAACCAGTTTCGATTTTCCCTGCCAGACGTTTTTCATATACCTCTTTGAAATCCTTTTCAATTTTTGAATTTAGAACAAAAACTACCTTGCCAAATCCTGCTCGTATGGCATCATAAATAGAATAATCAATAATGCTTTCACCGGAAGGGCCAATCTTGTCCATCTGTTTTACGCCTCCATAGCGGCTTCCGATTCCTGCTGCAAGTATTAGTAATGTAGGTTTCATATGAAATAATTTTTAATGTGATTAGTATTTTTTTTGATGTTAATTTGGATAACTTTGCACCCTGTAAAAACAGGCCGCAATTTAAAACTATTAGATTACACTGACTTGCTTTTTTTGTTATTATTGTAGGATTAGTGTGATTTTTATCGATTTTTGTTGGTTTACAGTTAATCATTTTGATATGGATATTTGTAAAAAACAGTGTTTTAATACATTAACTTTATTTTTTGTGATCTTTTTGGCACAGATTGCCATGGCACAAAATGAAGTGCTGAATATTAGTCTTGAAGATGCAATAGACAGCGCATTGATTAACAACTCAAAAATACAACAGTTTAAGCAGGTTGTATACCAGAAAGAGTATCTGCAGAAAGCCGCCATCGGCGATTTTTTACCTTCCATTGATGTAATGGGTGGGTATACTTATATGAGTGAGAATCCGGAAGTGAATATGGATCTTGTTAAAGGATCAATTGATGATGTGGCAGGCAAGTACGGTGAAGCAATTGCAAAGGGACTTGAGTTGCCTCCGGAAGTGCAGGCGACTATTTATAACGATGTAGTTGGACTAATGAGTAAAGTGCCTACTTATAATATAGTGATCGATCAGCAACAATACCCCAATCTTAATATAACAGCCCTTCAACCTATTTTCCTTGGCGGAAAAGTAGTTGCAGGTAAGCGATTTGCTGATGCAGAGTATCAGTACGCATCAACCAATCTGCGTAAGGTGAGTAATGAGGTTATTAAGGAAACTATTGAAACATACTTTGGTGTGGTTCTGTTAAAACAAGTTGCCGAAACAAGAGGCGATGTTCTGTTAGGAATGGAAAAGCATGAAGCACAGGCAAAAAGAGCTATTGAGATTGGTGTTATTCCTCCACATGAGCTGTTACGCGCCCAGGTGGCTGTTGCTGAAGCCCGGCGTGAACTTAAGGACACAGAGAATGAGCTGGCATTGGCAATACTTGCATTGAAAACAACAATGGGACTGAGCGATACTGTTAATGTTAATGCTACTGATAAGCTACGTTATCAGGAAGTGCCTGTTAATCTTTCTGATTTACAGAATGAAGCGAAAGGCGGTCAGCCTCTGTTCGGCATGATTGAACAGCAAAGGAAAATGGTAGATCAGAAGTATGCACTTGATATGAGTGAGTTTATGCCGCAAATTGCAGCATGGGGTGAGTATGGATTCTTCAGAGAAGAGTATCCTGTTATTATGCCACCGGCTATGGTTGGTGTACAGGCTCAGATAAATATATTTCATGGTTTAAAGAAGTTTAATCAGGTTAAATCATCAAAATTCTTACAGGAAGAAGTTGATAGAGCTGATGTTTATGCCCATGAGCAGGTTAGCTTGTGGGTGGAAAGCTCATATCGAGGGGTTCTCAACAGTAAAGAAAAATATATTTCTATGAAACCCACTGTTGCTCTGGCATCTAAAAATCTTGAAATTATTGAGAAAAGATTCAGCGAGGGAATGGCAAAGTCAATTGATGTTATTGATGCGCAGTTATTACTGGAAGGTGTTACTGTAGAAAGGCTTAACTCGCTGTATGAGTATTATATATCTCTTTCGGAATTATATCTGGCAACAGGTAATCCCGATAAAATTGTTCAACTGATAAATAATAAGCAGAATGAAAATTAATAAAAGTGTATTTGCTCTCGCTATTCCGGTAATAGTAATTATCATTGCCGTAATAGTAATTATTATCCGCCATGATGAAGATACGGAGAATGTAATCGTGGGAATGTTTGAAACAACTACTGTTAATGTAGCCTCTGAAATCCCAGGAAGGATAGATGTTATATTAGCTGATTTGGGCGATTATGTTGAGAAAGGACAAGTGCTGGCTACTCTTGAGCCAAATATTATGAATGCCCGGCTAGGGCAGGCTGAAGGTATCAGGAATGCAGCTCATTCGATGCTTAACAGAGTGAAAGAAGGTACCCGAAAAGAAGAAGTAGAAGCAGCTAAGAATCAATTCCAGATGGCTAAAAGCCAGTTTGAATTTGCTGAAAAAACTTACAATAGATTTAAGGTGTTGTATGCCGATAGTATTATTTCCAGACAGGAGATGGATGAGATGGTGTTTAAATATACCGCCGCGAAAAATGAAATGGAAGCTGCTGAGGCTATTTATGATATGGCAAAGATTGGTGCCACAACTACCGATATAAGTGTTGTTGCCGGAGAAGCTGAGGCTGCTTCAGCTATGCTTCAGGAGGCTGAAGCGTTTTATGAGCAACTTGAGATTGTTGCTCCTGTGAGTGGCGAAATATCTGACAGGCTTTCTGAAGAAGGGGAGGTGATGGCTGCTGGTTATCCATTAATGACCATCATGATACCTGAGGATATCTATGCTATTGTTAATGTTCGTGAGGATAAGCTTGATGTGTTTAAGAAAGGTAGTGTGCTAAAGGGTAAAGTGCCTGGTATCGGTGGCAAAACCATTGATCTGAGAGTTTCTTACCTGGCGGTGATGGCTGACTTTGCTACATGGGTTCCTACGCAGGCTAAAGGAGACTTTGATTTGAAAACATTCGAGGTGAGACTTACTCCGATTGAAAAAGTAGATGGTCTTCGTCCGGGTATGACTGTGCAAATAGAATATTAGTAGTAAATGAAGTATCCCGGATTTATAAAAGTTGCTTATCGCGAACTGGGCATTTCCTATAGAAACCCTTCTGTAAGGAATTTAATGCTTGTAGTTCCGGTGGTGGTTTTTATTATTTTGGCTTTTATATATATAGAAGGTGCCCTGAGGAAAATACCGGTTGCTGTCTTTGATGAGGATAATTCTAAGCTATCCCGTACGCTGGTGGAGTTTATTAACAGCTCGCCATCCATGAAGGTTACTTATTATATCAGTTCTCAGGATGAGCTTGATGATTTTTTCCTTAATCATGATGAACATGCCATATTTCGTATCCCTCGTGGCATGGAAAGAGATGTTGTTAAGGGCAAAAATACAAGAGTGGTGGCTTATACTAACTCTTCTAATATTGTATTTGGAAATATCCTTCTGCGCGAAGCTTATACTATTGTGGGTACTGTGTCGGCAGGGGCTACCATTGAACGATTAGTGTCATCAGGGCTAACCAAAGAACAGGCGATGAACCTTGCTGTACCTGTTAATGTAGACTCAAAGCCGCTTTTTAATCCTATTTATAATTATCTGTATTACCTGGTACCGGGATTAATGACGGTGCTGCTGCAGATGATTGTGTTCTTTATTGCTACCAGATCTGTTAACTCTGAGTACTCAAAGGGTACTTTTGGGAAATTGATTGAAGTTAGTAATGGTAAAGCTATAAATATTATTGTGGGCAAGGCGCTTATTTATTTGGCACACGGACTGGCAATATCATTATTTATAGGATTGCTGTTTGTTGCATTTGGAATACCTTTCCGGGATAAGGAGTTTGAACTTGTAGTACTGTTCTCTGTATTTATTTTGTCGAATATAATGCTGGGAATGATGCTTTCTGTTACACTTGATGATGAACTGCTGGCACTGGACATTGCTTTTTTCTATAATTCCCCGGCGTTTGTATTCAGTGGATTTACTTTCCCGATGTTTGGAATGCCTTTCTTTGACTCGGTTTATGCACAATTTATTCCTTATACTCATTTCCTTTATGGATTCTTTAAGGTTTATCAAATTGGTGCTCCTTTTGAGAAGATTACTCCTGAAATAGTGGCCCTCCTGATATTTATGATTACGGGATTGATAACATCATGGGTGGCACTAAGGATAAGAATAAAACAGTATTCACCTGATAAGGCAATATTAGCTGAAGCTTATGATTGACAGGAAGAAAATAAAAGAGATATTTAATAACGAGCTCAGGATTGTTATCAGCGATCATAGTATCCTGCTGACAGTAATTATTGCTCCTGTATTGTATGCTTTTTTCCTGGGTTCTATTTATCTGAAGAAAGATTTGGATCAGATACGTTTCGCTGTTGTTGATTACGATAACACCGAAATATCCCGTGAGTTCTCGCGATTGTTATCAGCAAGTCAGAAGATTGATCTTGTGGGTTATCTGGAAGATTATGAAGATGGTGTTGAGAAATTGCAGGATTTGGAAGTACAGGGATTTGTTGTCTTTCCTAAGGGGTTTGAGAAAGAGCTGAAGCGTATGGAAGGCGCTGACCTCAAACTGTATCTGAATACAACGCGGTTTTTACCATCCAACGATCTGAATATGGCTGTTAATGAAGTGATGCTAACAGTAGGGTCGGGGATAAGGCTGAAGTACTATATGATGAATAAAATAGGTGCTCCTGTGGCTATGCAACTTATAAACCCTGTGCAGTCGCAGGTAAACCCCATATATAACGTGATTAACAGCTATGGAGGGTTTTTGCTACCAGGATTGTTCTTTCTGATACTACAGCAAACATTGCTAATCGGATTGGGTGAGAGTGTGGCACGTGATAACGAACGTGGTTTATTGTCGGAGTTTCTTACTGGCGGTTCCTATGGCGTTAGTAATTATTTCTTTGGAAAAACATCCTACTACCTGTTTCTTTTTATTGCGTACCTTATTTTGTTTACAGCTGTTATCTTTCCGTTCTTCAAGCTTCCTGTTAATGGTTCTGTGGTTTCCATGTTTGTTATTTCCATTGTGTTCTTTTGGCTTATAATGCTGATAGCTGTTCTCGCGGGGACGTTTATAAAGAGTCAGGTAAGATTTATGGAGATATTGGCATTTACATCATATCCGTTCTTTCTGCTTTCAGGGTATTCATGGCCTGTTTCATCAATGCCGCTGCCATTACAATGGTTGTCGGCTATAATCCCTACAACCCCCATAATGGAAGCTATGACAAAGCTTTATGTAATGGGAGGTACGTGGAAGGATGTTGAACCGCAGTTCTTTCATCTGGTTTATCTTATGGCTGTAGCTTATATGTTGTTGATGTGGAGGTTGTTTTATCTTAGAAAGAAAGCCAAACTTAGTTTTGAGTTATAATTCTTGATTTATGAGGTTAATGATCAGAATGCTATCGGGGTTTTGTTTTACTTAAATTTATTGTACTTAACCTTTTTACCACCAACATTAATAATAATACCACCTTTTTCTGCATAGTCTTTAAAAAAGCTAATATTAAAGGGCAACTGACGTGTGATAATCGACCTACATGGGTCATTATCAATAAGTTTAAGCATTAATGTTGTTTGAGGAGGAGAGGACTCCATAACAATGTCCGTAAAAAACAGTTCAAAATCTGCGTTGCCACACCCTCCATCATAGCTAACCATTATATTCAGACAATCATTAATAATAAACAAAGAATCGATGGTGTATTGGTCTGTATCAATCTGACTAAGTGGTAAGTTAGTAAAACTCATTGTGTGGCAATCGTCAACAGTATTAACCGAAGCAGACTTTTTCGATGTGCCACATCCGGAAAGAGAAAGAATCAGTATAATTACAAAAATATTTATAACAGTATTTCTCATCACATAATCTCATTAAGCATGTCGTCCATAGTATAGAATCCTTTTTTGCCAAGAATAAATTCAGCAGCTACTACAGCACCTAATGCAAAGCCTTTGCGACTTTTAGCTTCATGAGCCAGTTCAATAACATCTTCTTCAGAATCCCAGACAACCTCATGCTGTCCGGTTATTTCACCTTCGCGGAAGGAAAAAACAGGAATGCTGGTGGTGCCCTTTTTTTCATTCAGATCCCAGGATGTGAATCTGTCGTTATTCTGTAAAATCTGATTTACAGTTTTTATTGCAGTACCACTTGGTTCATCTTTTTTATGAATATGATGTACTTCATTGATCCACACATTGTAATTATTGATTTTCGACATCAGCTTAGCCAGATATTCATTGGTCTTGAAGAATAAGTTTACACCGATACTGAAGTTTGGTGAATACATGAATGTGCCATTGTTGTTGGTACATGCTTTTTTAACCTTGTCAAGATCATCATACCATCCTGTTGTTCCTGTAACCACAGGCAGATTATTTGTAAAACAATGTTCAAATACCTTAATAGCTTCATCAGGCAGACTAAAGTCAATAACTACGGGATTGCTGCCAGCTTCAATGCTGAGATTATCCCACTCTTTATGGTTATCGACCACAGCAATTATTTTATGATTTCTTTCATTGCAGATGGATTCAACTTCCTTACCCATTCTGCCGTATCCTGAGATTATAATTTCCATGTCAGAAGTTTAAGTTCAATGTTCAAAGTTCAATGTTTAATGTTAAAACGAGACAGTTATTTGCAGTCCGTTATGATTAGGGACAGGGGAAGGAGCTCCCGGCGGTGGTAACCGCATGCCGGGTTGCTGAATAACAGGGGCAACCCTTACGCTTAGGTTCTCATCTACATTCCAATAGTACAGATGTGCATCAACAGTAGCATCCAGCATCTGTAACACATACCATGCACCCATTAGAATAAAGGAAAGCTCCATGTTCCTTCGGTAGTAATCTTTTAAAGTTTCCAAATCGTTAAGATCATATTTCTCCGCCAAAGGATTAGTACATTCATCACCCTCTTGATCCAGACAAATATAGGCTTTGTTATATTTTATATATTCATCTCTGTTCCAGAAAGCGAAATAACCTGTAACGCCAAAGCCAGCATAAACGATGGGCAGCTTCCAGTACTTTTTGTTGTAAATCTGACCTGCTCCCGGGGCAAGTGAAAGTAAAGTAGCTTTTTTGGGAGAGTGAACTTTAGCAGTAGTAGTATCCTTCTTCTTCTCATTATCAGCATACGCACTATTAGCTGACACCATTACCAGTATTATGATAATGCACAAATAAATTAAGCTTGTGGATAATTGTTTCAAAACAATAAAATTAGCCTTCGATTGACTTGATTATCTTATCAAGATCTTCATCGTTATTAAAGCTGATAACGATAGTACCTTGTCCGTTATTGTTTCGTTTAAGATTTACTTTTGTGCCCAGCTTCATACTAAGTTTAGCCGGTACTTCCTTAAACCTGGAAGGGATATCTGTTTTCTCTTTCTTATTCTTGCTGCCAGCTGTTGCTTTTTCAGCGTAAGCACGTGCAAGTTCTTCTGTTTGCCTGACACTTAAATCTTTGTCGACAATATTATTAAGAATTCTCTCCTGAGTTTTAACATCAGGTAAGGTAATGAGTGCTCTGGCATGTCCCATGGTGATATATTTATCACGGACAGCTATTTGAACCTTTGGAGGGAGTTTTAACAACCTCAGGAAGTTTGAAATAGCAGAACGGCTCTTGCCAATTTTCTCGCTAAGTTCTTCCTGTGTTAGGTTAACTTCTTCCAGCAGACGTTGATAACTGATTGCTATTTCAATAGCGTTAAGATCCTCACGGTGGATATTTTCTATTAAAGCCAGTTCCAGCATCTGTTCATCATCAGCTACACGGATAAAGGCAGGAACACTATCCAGACCGGCGAGCTGAGATGCTCTAAATCGTCTCTCACCTGATATAATCTGGTACTTATCGAAACCCATCTTTCTCACAGTGATTGGCTGTATTATGCCTTGTGTTTTTATGGATTCACATAGTTCAGTTATCTGTTCTTCTACAAACTTTGTGCGCGGTTGAAAAGGATTTGTCTCAATTTTTTCTACAGGGATCTCTGCAATTGCACCGGCAACGAATTTCCCACTTATATCCTCAGAAGTAATGTCAGTCTCCGGACTCGATAATATCGAATCCAGCCCTCTTCCCAATGCTTTCCTTTTACCTTTATTACTCATTGATAACTTTATCGTCGTTTTTTAATAGTGTCATATTATTCTTTTGCAGAATCTCTCTGGCAAAGTTAAGATAATTTATGGCACCTGTACTGTTTGCGTCATGCATAATTATTGAATCACCAAAGCTTGGTGCTTCACTTAATTTAGTGTTTCTGTTAATAATTGTGTTAAACACCATTTGCTGGAAGTGTGTTTTTACTTCTTCAACAACCTGTTTGGAAAGACGCAATCTTACATCGAACATAGTAAGCAGGATGCCTTCAATATCAAGCTTCTCATTGAGCCTTGACTGTACAATCTTTATTGTGTTGAGTAGTTTTCCCAGACCTTCCAGCGCAAAGTACTCACATTGAACAGGGATAATAACAGAATCAGAAGCTGCCAGAGCATTAACTGTAATAAGCCCCAGTGACGGTGAGCAGTCGATTATAATGAAATCGTACTTTTCTCTTACTGGCTCCAGTACTCTTGACATCAACTTCTCGCGTTCGTTCATGTCTATAATCTCAATTTCTGCTCCAACAAGATCAATGTGGGCTGGTAGTAAATCAAGATTTGGGGTGCTGGTGTGGAGTATTACATTCTCAACATTGATATTGTCAATGATACATTCATAAATGCTGGCCTGAACATTTTTAGGATCGAAACCAATTCCGGAAGTTGCGTTTGCCTGTGGGTCAGCATCAACAATAAGTGTTTTGTACTCAAGAACTGCTAAACTAGCGGCAAGATTAATTGAAGTAGTTGTTTTGCCAACTCCTCCTTTTTGATTTGTTACGGCTATGGTTTTTCCCATTCTTATTAACTCCTTTTTTTGTATTATTGACAGCTTACAAAAGTAGCATATATGGTTAAAAGTATATTAAATGAATGTAATTTTTATCAACATTAGTAGTCTTGAGGATAAAATTATTATTCAGTAATATCATTACCCAAATCTTCAAAATTAACATCGATGCCTGTATTAATGTCATTTTGGTTGTCATCTTCTGTTTCTAAAACTTCAGACTTACTTCCGCCATTTTCGATATATGAGATTGCATCGGTTAAACCGTTTACGAATTTGTCAAAATCTTCAGGATACAGAAATATAGTATGCTTGTCAAAAACAAATTTGCCACGTCCTTCATTAAAACGGCGCGTACTTTCTGTTATAGTGAGATATTGTTCTTTTGATCGTGTAGCTTTTACATCAATAAAATATGTTCGCTTTCCCGCTCTCACCCTTTTTGAATAGATTTCATCTCTTTGTAATCTTCTTTCTCTGCCTTGCATATTGGTCTAAGATTTTCAAAAATTTTACAATAATTTTTTTTAGTTATTCTTATAATTATAATGTCAAAGGTAAAAATTAATAAAAAGGTTAAACAATTGTGATGCTAATTGTTGAAAAAAAAATTCAATTGTGAACATATTATCATATGTAATTAAATACGTAATAATTCTAAATAACACATAATCAACTGTTAAAAAGGATTTGGCTTATTGTTGTAATCTTACTGTATTTTTATCAGTTGTATTGTTTGTTCATAATTCTCTGATGATAATTCGATAAAATAGTATCCTGGATTAATTTGTGAAACTTCATTGTTCAATGATATTATCTTCGATATACCACTAACTTCATAATTGTTATCCATTATAATTTGTCCATTGTAAGAATACATTTTCACTCTGATATCAGTAACTGATTCTTTAATTATATTCAGATTATATATGTTTGTTGCGGGATTTGGACCGCCCACAGCTATTTGATTATTAACAGGAGGATGTATTGTGGTAAGAATAGAATCGGCTACAACAAAATCAGGTATTCCCCATCCTATTAGGTCATTGGGATTGTCAGCATTGTTGCCACTGCTTTTAATGGCTTCCATAATTGTTGGTACAGAAAGGTTGTAGTGCTTTTGCCATAAGCATGCAACCATACCTGCCATTATAGGTGATGAGAATGATGTGCCGTTAGCGTTTATGTTTATGTCGCTAGTGCCTGTAGCTACTGTAGCACCTTGTCCGCATGCCATTACAACAGGCACTGTCCTGCCATCAGCGGTAGGTCCTACGCTGCTGAAGGACGCACGTTCGCCATTTAGCATTACTGCTCCTACAGTACATATGCTGTCAGCATCTCCGGGAGAGCCTACCCATGTTACACCAACCGAGTTTCCGGCGCTGTTACACACGAATATTCCGGTATGGGCTGCATATGATGCCCCAATACTGGCAGGTGCAGTATGTCCGTTCATTTGGTCATGGGTGTGATTCCATACAGAATTATCGAACCATACATAGCTCAGTGAGCTGTTTATAACATCAGCACCAACACTATCGGCAAACTCAGCCGCCGACACCCAGTTATATTCTTCAATAAGTGTTTCGCTTGATGCATCTTCTGATCTAAGCAGCCAGTATGAAGCTTCCGGGGCAGTACCTATCATCTCTCCCGGAAGGTATGCTCCCATGCATGAGAGGACCATCTCACCATGACTATGTCCGGTGAATACATCTCCACCCTGATATACAAAGTCCTTAGTGCCCAGAATCCTGTTGTTGTCCCAAAGATGATCAAAAACAGGGTGCTCCTGAACGCCTGTGAATCCTGCATCCAGTACGGCTATCACCATGTCTTCTCCGCTGTAGCCACTGTCGTGAAGCAATATTCCTGATAGTTGATTAATTTGTCCGTATGAATACCCATAATCGTTACTCGATACAGATTTTGTTGTTGTTCCGGGATCAATATTGAATTTATCAGGTGTCACCGATTGTATATCTCCTGATAGCTTAACGGTTTTGCTTACATAGGGCAGCGCATTAATATCCTGCAGAATATTTGTGTCGGCTGTGTAGATTGTAACACCGTTTAACCATTTGGTGGGATTAAGTATCTGTGCTCCCGTATTTCTTACTCCTTCTACATATATAGCCACAACCGGAAGGTCGGTTTCTGTAATTGCAATGTTTTGCTTTATCCTTCTGTTTATGGATCGCTGGGTAAGAAATTCTTCAGGATGGTCAATGGAGTATTTACTATCAGATTTGTCAGTAAACTGAATAAAATACTTATCAGGTGATATCTGTCCGTAGATGCTTACTACAGCTAGCATAAGTGCTAAAGTGAGTATGTTCTTATTTATGCTCATAACTAGTTTAATGACAATATTATGCCTGATTTAGTTGTGTTAGTTGTTGAAGATAATTTCATTATTTTCTGAAATAACATCCGGAATATTCTTATTGCCAAGAGTTACCTTTTGTATTTCTTTTTCAGGATTGCCTTCGATAATAATAGCTTGTTGTCCATTCTTCCATACTGCAACATTAAGGTAGATATCGTCATGGCTGCCATCAGTATATTCTGTTGTTACAGCAACTGGTGTGGGTATTCCGCCTGTGTTTTCTATTACTATTTTATTATCGTTTGTTACCTTTTTAATGCTAAGATCAGTCATATCTCTGTTGTAATACCACGGAACAAAAAACCAGTCGAGATCCTGTCTGCTCACATTCTCAAAAGTATTAAAGAAGTCGTTTGGCAGTGGGTGTTTACCATTCCAACTATCCATATATGCATGCAGCGACTCTTTAAAGATGCTGTCGCCCAGTGCTTCACATAAGTAGTTAAGTGATAATGCAGATCTGTAATATGAATGCACCCTGTATGCTGGATAATCAGTAATATAGTATGAAAGGAACATCAAAGGAACATCTTTCTCCCTGCCGCTGATATTTTCAAAGGCATTTGTAATCCTTTCCATGTAGTTGTCGTCCGGAAAGTCTTCCTGAAGAATGCCATACGTTAGCCATGTTGCCCACCCTTCGTCCATCCATGCATATTTTCTTTCGTTGGTACCCATGTAAAAGGGGAAATATGTATGCAGTATCTCATGGAAAACAAGACCAGCTGTTGATGACATTGTTATGGGATCACTTTCATTAACCATCATTGGCGACTCCATACCACCTGTTTTTCTGCCGTTGCAGAATGATGTTATGTGAGGGTAGGGGAAGGGGTAGCCTGGCAGACTGTCAACCATAAAACGTACGCTTTTTTGTGCTATGGCAGCTGCTTCGTTGAAGTTATCAACAGAGTCAGGATATACGGCGTCAACACTTACCCTTCTGCCTGTTGTGTGGTCGGCAATTGTAGATGTTGCATCCCAGTTTGATTCGTTGGATGCAGCAAATGTGAAATCAGGTACATGGTTGGCAACAAAATTCCAGCTGTTTTTACCCTTAGATTTAAGAACCTTGTTTTTTCTGCAGTCTTCAACGGTGAAAACAGAGATAACATCATCGCTGGTTTTCGATTTCTCATACTGTGAAACAATGTTGTGTCTGTAAAGCTCATCCATATTCATAAGTTCGCCTGTAGCCCAAATCATGTACCCAGAGGGAGTTTCAATAGTAACATCATAGTTGTTGAAATCATTATAAAATTCCACTGTGCCCAGATAAGAGATCTTATCCCATCCATCGATATCGTCATAAACGGCAATCTGTGGATACCAGTAAGCCACAAAGATTCTTCCGTTGCCGTAATTACCCATACGAGCCCAGCTTCTTACCGGAATCTCCATTTCCCAGCTAAAAGCAAGTGTGGCGCTTTCGCCGGGTAGTATTTTATCCTGTAGTCTTATGATAAGGTTGGTATTCGCCCGGTATGTATTACCACCTTTGTTTTCGCTGTACGTTGTGCCGTCGACATTTATATTATTGAGAATCATACCATCTGTGAGGTCAGTATCGCCAATATTCCATGATCTGGCAGTGCCTTTCTTAAAGAAATCAGGGTACAACCTTATTACCATTTCAGAGAGTGTATCAGGGCTTTCATTATAATAGATAACTGATTCTTCACCTGTTAGCCTGCTGTTTTTTGTATCCAGAACAGCTTTTATGGTGTAGTCTGAATGATTTTGCCAGTAATTAGCACCGGGGTTACCTGTAACTGATCGAGTTCCTCTGCCAAAAGCATCAGATATTTCCAGTGGTGATCTCATGCTTATTTGTCCGTATATTGATGACAAAGAAGTTATTATGATTATAATTATTGCTAATGATAATTTTCTCATTGTTTATTTATGTTTAGGTTTTTCTTTTCTTCTTTTTAGCTGCAGGGAATAGAACATTATTGAGGATAAGCCTGTATCCGGGTGAATTAGGATGCAGGTTAAGGTCTGTTGGTGGATCACCAATCTTATGCTGGTAGTCTTCCGGATCATGTCCACCATAGAATGTCCAGAAACCTTTGCCAATCTCTCCATGGATATATCTGGCTTCATTAGCAGCTTTATTCTCTCCCATGATAATTACGTTCGACTGCAACAGGTCTTCATTAAAGGCTGTTGTTTGCCCCATAAAGCCCTTAATAAGGCGTTCGTGGTTCTGGCAAAGCATTGTGGGGATATGATCCCACTTAGCTGAGAAGTCAAACAACAGGAAGTAATCATTGTTTTCGCGAATAGATCTCGGGCGTGTTTCAGTAACATCGATATCAGATATCTCGTATTTGGCAGGGTTTTGCACAATAGTGAAATCTTTAAATACCATACATTTAGAATAGTCCAGTTTTTGTTGAGCTCCTCCTTCGATGGGATCGCCATCGAACATAATATCACAGATATCAACATTTTCAGCAGCAAGAGCCACATCATAGCTGTCGGTGGCTGAGCACATAGCGAACAGGTAGCCACCGCCAATAACAAAGTCGCGAATCTTTTCAGCAACAGCGAGCTTTAACTCTGATACTTTATCAAATCCAAGCTCGGCAGCGATAGCCTCATTGGCAGCCACATCTTCTTTATACCACGGATAGTTTCTGTAATGCGCCCAGAATTTGCCATATTGCCCTGTAAAGTCTTCATGGTGCAGATGCAGCCAGTCGTATGTTGGTAGCATTCCGCTTATTACTTCCTGGTCGTACACAACATCATAGGGTATCTCAGCGTAGGTGAGGGCAAGGGTTACTGCATCATCCCACGGTTGTTTGTTTTTCGGACTATAAACGGCTATTTTAGGAGCTTTCTGTAGCTCGATAACATCCATGTTTATATCTGGTTGTAGTATCTGTGTTTTTATGGAATTTGCCTGTACATCAGAGATTGTTTCGGTAGTGACACCTCTAACAGTGCATTCATTGTCAAACGATTCATGGTATTTGATGAGGTAGCTGCCGCCTCTGTAGTTTAGCAGCCACTCAACTTCTGCTCCCTTTGTAAGCACCCAGTAAGCAATACCGTAAGCTTTCAGATGGTTTTTCTGTGCATCATCCATTGGTATTAGTAACCATGCTGACTTTGCCGGTAATGCCAGTATCAGTAGTAAGACTGTTAGTATTATGGTTGTTCGTTTCATGTAGCAAAAGTAGTTATTTTAAGTTCAAAGTTCAAAGTACAATGTTCAAACTTCAAAGTTTATCATTATTTGATAGTTTTCCCAGATACTCCATATCTGTTGGGATAACGTCTGCTTTTGTGAATGTGTGTTCAGTGAGTTTCTCTCCTTCTTTCATGCCTATGTAGGTAATGGGTAGCCTTTTGCCTGATTTTTCTATCATTTCTCTTGCAAGGTCTGTTATTTTAGTGGGTTCTTTGTATGAAACGTATATGCCCCTGTGATCGCCATGGTCCATTAGATAATGTATCCATTCTGCAGCTCTTGGCCCGGTTATGAACATGCGACTCATATCAGGGTGTGTAATGGTTAGCGGTTTGTTGTTTTCTATAAGCTTCTTAAATATTAGTGTAACAGATTCTGAGCTGTCAATCACATTCGGGACTCTGAAGCTTATGAGTTTTGTGGCTTTGGCTGGTACTGTTTGCAGGTATTGTTCAGACTTTAGCTTTGTAATGCCTACAACCGACACTGCATTCTGTGCCAGGTTTGAGGAGGCTGTAATTAGTGTTCCCACGCCATGGCTTATGCATGAATCTGCAATTTTTGTTGTGGCCGTGAGGTTTGCTTTTGTGGTTTGTTCAGGATTGTCAATGCCGTCTTTTACGCGGGCCATTGCAGCAAGGTGGATTACAACATCCGGGTGGTAACTATGGATTATCCTGTCAAATGATTCAGGTTGTAACAGGTTTGCCTGTTCAAATATAAGCCGCTTATGGGGTTTGTAATCTCCTTTATTTTGGCGGTATGTTAGTATCAGATTGTAATCTGTGTGGCTTAGCAATCTCGCATATAAGTGTCGTGCTACAAAACCTGTGCTTCCGGTAATTAGGATATTTTTACTCATTATCTGCTGAAGCCTGATTTAAAAATTTCTTTGCAAGCATAGCAGATAAAGGGTTTTTAATGTCCATTGTTTCAGGATGCCATTGTACTGCTATCATCATAGCCAGTCCTGTTGTATCATTCCATTCAATGGCTTCCGGCAGACTGTCTGCTGAATAGGCAGTAACTCTTATGTTATCTCCTGCCAGTTCAATTCCCTGATGATGATTAGAAACTACATCGCCATGCTCAACATCGCATATCTGAGAAATCATTGACCCGGGAAGTAGATTTACTTTATGCACTGCTCTTTGATATCCAGGTAGGCGATGTGTTACTGTTGTATCAAAATCTGTGGGTATGTCAATATATAATGTGCCTCCTTGTGACACGTTGATTATCTGTTCGCCACGACAAACACCAAGCAAAGGGATTTTGTTTTCTATTGCCATATTGATAAGACTGAATTCCAGACTATCCCGATATCTGTCGAAGGATCCACACCGGGAGGTGTCGTCAATCTTGCCATAGTTGCCCGGAAAAACATCTCTACCTCCTGTTATTAGCAGCCCATCACTCTCCGAAAGTACCTTTAATGCTGAATCAATTCCCATTGGGTAGGCATACAAACAATTAACATTGCCATGGCGCTTTAGCCAATCAGAGTACATCATATCAGCTTTGTTTGCTTTTTCTTTGCTGATAAGTATTTTAACGGCTTTCTTATTCTGCACGTCAGTACAGGATGAAAGAAGATTAATGATGATTATAGTTAAAAGGATAATGCCTGGTTTTGAAAACTTCATGATAAACGTAAAATTTTGAATCATTCAAAAGTAATAAATTGAAAGAAACGGTATACTTTTGCATCTTAGAAATTATGAAAATAAAAGGAATAATATTTTTTTGTCTGGTGCTGATAGCAGCATCATGTAACAATACAGCTAAGGTATCGGAATTGGATAAACTGTTTAGTAGTAAGTCTGAATCGCTTGTTAATTATGCTGATGGTTTTGATATTTATCACAATGATGGTGTTTACAAGCTGGATGTTTACGCGTTAAACGATCCTGATAAAGTGTTTTACACATGTTACCTTACGGAGAATAGCGGGTATGCAGGCAAAGAAAATGTGTTTATTATTCCGTCGGATAGTGTGGCGGTACTCTCGGCAACACAGCTGAATGCTTTTGATGTATTAGGACTCCTTGACGATGTAGTCGGGATATCTGAGTCTGAATATATAAGAAACAAGGATGTGAAGAAATTGCTTAACGAAGGTCGTATTCAGAATCTTGCCGCCAATGGTAATTTCTTTCTCGAGAAGGTACTTGAAATCTCACCACGAATAATATTTTATTCTCCTTATAATATAAACCAGAAGCATCCTCTGGTAGCCACTGAGTTGCCCATGGTGCCATACTACGATTATCTGGAAACTAATCCATTAGGAAGAGCAGAATGGATTAAATTTACTGCTCTTTTCTTTAACAGGATGGATAAAGCCGATAGCATTTTCGATACTATCGTAGGTAATTACAATTATTATAAGGAGCTGACAGAAGGCCTGGGGCAAAAGCCTACTGTGTTCTCTGATAAGTATTTCGCCGGACAGTGGTATGTTCCTGGTGGCGAAAGCTATATAGCTCATATATTTAAGGATGCAGGAGCGCAGTATCTGTGGGCTGATAACAAGCAGAACGCAAGCTTTTGTCTGGATTTTGAGACTGTTTACAGTAAAGCACATAATGCCGATTACTGGAGGATTGTAGGTACTTACCCCGGCGGGTTCTCTTATGATAAGCTGGGAGCTGAGAATGATCTGTACACTACCTTTGACGCCTTTAAAAACCACAAGGTTATATTCTGTGACTCAAAAAAAAGCAACTACTTTGAAACAGGCACACTGGAGCCTCATATTCTGCTGGGTGATTTAATATTTGCCTTTCATCCTAAACTACTTCCCGGATACAAGCCAAAGTATTATTATCTTTACAACCATTAATTGTATATATGGGCAAAGCTTTGAATATCAAATTGATGTTTGCCGGATTGGTAATCCTGATCCCGGTTTTGTTTGTGTTAAACATATGGTACGGGTCTGTTAACATAGCATGGCAGGAGATACTTAACACTTTGCTGGGGCTAACCAGCGGTAGTTCTTCGGAAGTGATAATCCTGCAATACCGACTTCCACAGTCGGTTATTGCGTTATCAGTAGGAATGGGATTAAGTCTTGCGGGGTTATTGTTACAGACAGTCTTTAACAACCCCTTAGCCGGACCATCTGTTCTCGGCGTAAGCTCAGGAGCCAGTTTGGGTGTAGCCATCCTTATCTTGTTTGGAGGTGCCGGTGGTGCCTTTGGTCTGGATTTCAATCTGCAAAGCGACATAGCAACAGTATTTGCTGCTTTCGCAGGAGCGGCGGTGGTTCTTATAATAATTCTTATGGTAGGCTCACGAATAGGAAGCGCTGTTACAATACTGATCATAGGTATTATGATAGGCTATCTTGTATCAGCTGTTGTGGGCACACTCCAGTATTTCAGCACGTCAAAAGACCTGCATTCATATGTTTTGTGGGGATTAGGCAGCTTTTCAAAGACGTCTGTCAGCCAGTCGGTTATTGTGCTTATCGCGACAGCGTTAATAGTTGTAATTGCCTTTGTTTTTACAAAGAGTCTTAATGCCTTGCTGCTTGGCGGGAAGTATGCCGAAGCATCCGGTTTTAATGTAATACGCATACAACGCTCACTAATATTGTTAGCAGGATTACTCATAGCTTTAGGTACCGCCTTTACCGGACCAATTGCTTTTATCGGACTGGCAGTGCCGCACATCGCGCGAAGCATATTTAAAACCTCCAATCATGCAGTACTTATTCCATCTGTATTGCTCATAGGAGGCTCGCTGGCGTTGTTTTGCAATCTTATTGCCAAGCTGCCCGGATTTGATGGATCGCTGCCCATAAACGCTGTTACATCCATAATAGGAGCTCCTGTTGTTATATGGGTTATAATAAAAGGAAGGAGGATAGGTCATGGGCAATAATATTCTGGAAATAAAAAACCTCACAACCGGATATATACTTAAAGGAAGTAACAGAAAGATACTCCATACAAATCTTAACACAATGGTGGGTAAAGGGGAGTTGATAGCCATACTTGGTCCCAATGGCGCTGGTAAGTCAACGCTTTTAGGAACCTTGTCGGGATTCCTGTCTTCACTGGAAGGACAGATAAATATCAAAGGAAAAGATATTTCCAGAATGAGCCGAAGGGATATAGCAAGGGAGATAGCCGTTGTACTTACTGATAAAATCGACGACAGATACCTTACTGCAGTAGATGTTGCAGGAACAGGCAGATATCCTTATGGTAATTTCATGGGACGCCTTACGGAAGAAGATATACTATTGATAAATAATTCGCTGGAGGTTGTAGGCGTAAGTAATCTGGCTCACCGATATTTCTATTCACTCAGCGACGGTGAAAAGCAAAAGGTACTGCTGGCAAGAGCCATAGCACAAGACACACCTTTGATATTTCTGGATGAGCCAGCAGCTTTTATCGACTCTCCTGGCAAAGTTGAGGTGATGATATTGCTTAATAAAATGGTTTCTGAAATGGGAAAGTCTGTGATTATGACTACTCATGATACTGAACTTGCTCTTAACTCTGCTCATTATATTTGGCTTCTTGGTAACAATGATGAGTTTATAACAGGTAAGCCTGATGAACTTGTTAAATCAGGTGCCATTAACAGACTATTTGATCGAGCGGGAATAGCTTTTAATACTACTACTTTGAGGTTTGAAAGTACGAAAAATTAATTTTGTAATATGAAAACAACTAAAATACTACTCCTTGCGGGTATTACCTTAATAATAGCTTCTTGTAATATGAATAGAAAAGAGAATATTGATCTGATAATAAAAAATGCAAAAATATACACTGTTAATGATAATTTCGATATTGTTGAAGCAATTGCTGTTGCTGATGGCAAGATAGTTGCTGTTGGAAGCACCAGCGATATTGAAGGGAAATATTCGTCGGACAAAATTGTTGATGCATTCGGCAAGTATGTATATCCAGGGTTTAACGACGGTCACAGTCATTTTATGGGATACGGCATTATGAGTCTGCGTTATGCTGATCTTAACGGGACTGTATCCTTTGATGATGTTTGTGAGCGTGTTAAAGAGCATGCTGAAAGGTATCCCACAGAGTGGGTGCTGGGAAGAGGCTGGGATCAGAATGACTGGCAGGTAAAGGAGTTTCCTGATAAAGAAAAACTGGATGTTCTTTTCCCTGATATTCCTGTTATGCTCACAAGAATTGACGGACATGCTGTTATTGTGAACTCAAAAGCTTTGGAGATTGCAGGAATTGATTTAAACACTGTTGTGGATGGCGGAGAAGTGGTGATGAAAAACGGAGAACCTTCTGGTGTTCTTATTGATAATGCTATTGATATTGTTAGAGAGAAGGTGCCCGAAACAACAACGGCCGATAAAATCCTTGCACTGAAGAAGGCTCAGGAGAATTGTTTTGCTTGTGGTTTGACAACAGTTACTGATGCCGGACTACAAAAGGAGGATATATTACTGATCGATAGTCTACAGAAATCTGGTGATATTAACATAAAGGTATATGCAATGGTAAGTCCTGATCCGGAAAGTCTGGACTATTTCCTCTCCAAAGCCCCCATCAGAAACGGGAAGCTAACAGTAAGCTCTGTTAAGCTGTATGCCGATGGTGCTTTGGGCAGCAGAGGCGCTTTATTGCTGGAGCCATACAGCGATGCACCGGAGGTACGCGGACTGCAGTTGTATCCCAGGGAGTATTACGATAGCATCTGCCGCATGGCTTATGATGCAGGATTTCAGGTTAATACCCATGCCATTGGTGATTCGGGTAACAGGCTTATGTTAAAGGTATATTCTGATATCCTTGGCGGTAAGAATGACAGACGGTGGAGGATTGAACATGCACAGATTGTTAATCCAGATGATTTTCATTGTTTTGGTGACTATTCTATTATCCCTTCTGTACAGTCGACACATTGCACTTCGGATATGTACTGGGCAGGTGATAGGATAGGAGATGAGCGCATTAAGTCTGCTTATGCTTATCAAGAGCTCCTAGATGAAAACAGATGGCTAATAAATGGTACTGATTTCCCCATTGAAAATATCTCACCATTATATACATTTTATGCTGCTGTAGCGCGAAAAGATTTAGCAGGATCGCCTGATGCAGGTTTTCAGATGGAGAATGCCATTAGCAGGGAGGACGCTCTTAGGTCTATAACAATATGGCCTGCTATGGGTAGCTTTGATGAGAGTAACAGAGGTAGCCTGGAACCAGGCAAAGCTGCAGATATAGTTATTTTGGATAAGGATATTATGGAATGTGATGAGGCTGAAATACCTGAATCTGGTGTTATTGCCACTTATGTTGATGGAGTTGAAGTGATGTGTGAAAGGTGAGTGACATTAGGATTCATTTTCATAGTATATTTTATAAAATTTTTTGCCATTTTCATCGATACCTTGTTCTATGAGATCTTTATCCCCATGTATATAAATATGAAAGTTCTTATCGAGCTTTAGCACTGACTTATATACTCTTGATTGTTTTTTAACAGCTTGTGTAGATATATCGAAGTTATCAGAAATATCAATTTCATTTTTTTCTTTATAGGAATTGTCAAAAACTTTAAACGATTCAATAAGGGCTTTGTCATGAAAGACCTCATTCTCAAACTTCTCTTTTTCAAATGTTTCATTGTTTTTAAAAAAGTCCATGGTTTTATTCATTAGTTCAATCTGGTCGGTTTTATTAACCTCATACTCTTCGGGTAGTTGTTTAGTAAGAAACTGTTTGGTAATACCCATGAATTGGTTAGTTTGCTGAAAATCATTTTTAAGAGTAACCACACCAAGAAAATCATCACGCCAGTAACGCGCTTCCTTCTCTTTGTTAATATTGTCAACAATAGACAGGATATAACCTTCAGTTTTACTATTATTGTATATAATACAGCCCTTGTCAAGCTTATTGATATTTATCCCCTCTCTGGTACTTATTTCAAAATGATCACTATGGTAGTCTGTCTCAAGAAAAATATCCTTATTCTCCGTTTTAAAGAGACCTATAGCTTCATTAGCATTTACACCAGCGAAATTGTCTTTAAAATAAACAACATAAAATTCGCCCCCATTGATATTAGGGTGAATGCTATGATTGTAAAGATGTTTTGCAAGGTTTTTCGACTGATCGATAATTGATTCCGGGTTGTTGAAGATAGCAGACACATAGTGATAGGTTTCATTTAATTCCAACTCTGAATCATGAAAGAAACGGTATTGTTCATCAGATTTAAAATGAGACTGGAAATATATTGACAGAACCTCATTGAGTTCATCATCAACTTCCAGTGCCGTATCTGAAAAAACAATGGGTTCTTCATGGTGCTTGTTACCTACTTTATGAAGAACGATTGACTCAATATTTGTGTTTATGCTATTATTCATAAATTTTGTAATTATTATAAAAACGAACAATGATTTGCTTTAATGACACTAAAATCCTTACACCTAACAAAATAAGGCAGCATGTACTAATTTAGAAACATTAAAACAATTAACTTATATCTTTAAGGCTTGATATTTTCCCTGCCTCATTAAATGTAAAGAAAGATTTACCCTTAACCTCAATAATATCATCTGTTTTAAGGCTTTCCATAACATCCTTACCAATAACACCGCGATAATTAAGCTCAACTTCAGCAGTGTTTCCTTCGATGTATATATTAAGGATAGTCTGCTCTCTTTCTTTGAAAATATGAGTGGCTTCTTCAGCTTGCAAAATAAAATCTTCTTTTGTGTTTAATTCCAGAGTAATTTCTTCAGAAGTAACATTGATAAACTCAATATTGTCAGCCATGTCTTTAGTCATTCCGTTTACATCAAAGTTATTGTAAGCTGTTATATAATCTCGTATTATCTTTTCGTAATTATTTTTCATTTTGTTTTATCAAAGGTTCAACATGGATTGTTATTTCCGTATTGGGAAGTTTGTTTTTAATTTCACTTTCAATTTCATCACAAATATCATGAGCTTTTTTAACAGTATAGCTCCCTGGCACTTCCAGATGTAGGTCCAGTTCTCTGTTTGATCCTGCTTTTCTGGTTCGCAGCATATGGTAACTAAGATCTTTGTCCTTGTAGCTATTAAGTACTGAAACAATTATTTCCTGTTCTTCCTGGGGAAGAGCATTGTCAACCAATGGTTTGAAAGCTTCTACCAATATTTCAAAAGCTTCCTTAAGAATAAAAGCAGCAACAACAATAGCAGCTACAGGGTCAAGAAAATGCCATCCTGTAAAATAAATTACCAGAAGGCTTGCGCCGATGCCAAGAGAAGTATATACGTGTACACTAAGGTGCAGAGCATCAGCTTTAAGCGCGATAGAATCTGTTTCTTTGGCAACACGATAAAGTCTTCTGCTGACGACAAGGTCGATGAGTGCTGAAATAACCATTACGATAAAACCCAGAGTAAGTCCTGTATGATCCATGGTTGTTTCGCTTGTGAGTTTTACTATGGCGTGATATATAATGAATCCTGAAGCAGCAAATATAAGAAGAGCTTCTACTACTCCTGAGATGTTTTCATATTTGCCATGACCATAAGGATGATCTTCATCAGGTGGTGTGTCGGAAACTTTCACTGAAAAGTATGCCATTAATGCTGCCAGCAGATCTACTGTAGTGTGAATGGCTTCGGAAAGAATACTCACAGAACCGCTTATCAAACCTACAACGAGGTTCATTACTATCAATACACCATTGGAATATATTGATAATCTGGCTGTTTTCTGTTTCTTTGTACTCATACAGTTTTTTTGACAAAAATAATCCAATTTCATAACTATCTTTGTTATTAATTTAAACTTTGTCTTATTGAATTAAAAAGATGTCTTATTTCACTAATAAACACCACAAAATATATTATGAGGAGCGTGGTGAAGGCGATCCTTTATTAATGATTGCCGGATTGGCTTCGGATTCACAAAGTTGGCTGCCTGTGATAGTTCCTTTGTCAAAAAGATTCAGATTAATAACCATTGATAATCGTGGCACAGGGCGCTCTGATTCGGATAACAATGATTTGACTATTGATGACCTTGCCGGTGATGTTGCAGCACTTATCAACCATCTGGGGATAGAAAAAGTAAATATACTGGGACATTCAATGGGAGGGATGATAGCCATGAGTTTTGCTGTTAATTATCCTGAATTAGTGGATAATCTGATTCTTGTTGCTACTACTGTTAAGGCAGGTAGCAGGAATATTATGTTGTTCAACAGCTGGCTTGAAATGCTGGATAATGGTATGAAAAAGGAAAGTTGGTTTAAGAACATCTATTACTGGTTGTTTACTCCTTCTTTTTTTAATGATGAACAGCTTGTTGAACAGGCAGTTAAGATGTCTCTTAACTATCGCTTTATTCAATCAGATGAGTCGTTCAAAAATCAGATTCAGACTATTGTCAGGTTTGATTTTGTAGAGTCGGTGGCAAAATTGAATGCCCGTACTCTTATTATGAGAGGAGAGAACGATATTCTTTTTAATAAGGAATGTACAGATGATTTATCCTCTGTTACCAATAGTCATACTGTTATTATTCCTGATGCAGCTCATTCAGTACACATGGACAATCCTGCTGCATTTATAAAAGAAGTGACTGATTTTTTGAGCGATGAATTATAAGTATTAAGTAAGGTTACAAGAGGCCTTAGAGCACAATCTTATTTAATGTTTTTGTGCTAGTGTAAGATTCTTTATTACTACATTAATCTTTTGTCAAGATTAGTTATCTATAGTGAAAATGTCACAAATAAATAGTACTTTTGCAGCCCATTATTTAAATTGTATATAATGCAGAATATCAGAAATATAGCTATTATTGCTCACGTCGATCATGGGAAAACAACATTGGTTGACAGAATGCTTCATCAGGTAAAACTATTCAGAGATAACCAGGATGTTGGCGAACTAATACTCGATAATAACGATTTGGAACGAGAAAGAGGGATTACCATCCTGTCAAAAAACGTTTCTGTAAGATATAAAGATGTTAAGATAAATATTATAGACACACCCGGGCACTCCGATTTTGGTGGTGAAGTAGAGCGTGTGCTAAATATGGCAGATGGAGTGTTGCTACTTGTGGATGCTTTTGAGGGGCCTATGCCGCAGACACGATTTGTACTGCAGAAGGCTATTGACCTTGGGTTAAAACCTATTGTAGTAATTAATAAGGTAGATAAACCGAATTGTCGCCCTGATGAGGTATATGAGGCTGTGTTTGATCTTATGTTTAACCTGGGAGCTACTGAAGAGCAATTGGATTTTCCGGTTGTTTATGGTTCATCAAAACAAGGATGGATGTCGGACGACTGGCAGAATCCTACTGATAATATTGTTCATTTGCTGGATGAGATTATTGAACATATACCTGCCGCTGAATATTTGGAAGGTAGCCCGCAAATGCAAATAACATCGCTGGATTATTCTTCATATGTCGGACGTATTGCAGTGGGCAGACTACATCGCGGAAAGCTTAAGATGGGTATGAATGTTTCGCTGGTAAAGCGTGATGGAAGTATTACAAAGCAGAAAATAAAAGAGCTATACACCTTTGAGGGGCTTGGTAAGGAGAAGTGTAAAACAGAAGTGATGGCAGGTGATATTATAGCCCTGATGGGTCTTGACGATTTTGAAATTGGTGATACTGTTGCTGATTTTGAGGA
This sequence comes from Bacteroidales bacterium, assembly GCA_963676635.1. Lineage (GTDB taxonomy): Bacteria > Bacteroidota > Bacteroidia > Bacteroidales > F082. Next base: position 739,783 of record OY781105.1, on the reverse strand, counting down.
GCCTGTAGGGTTACCATCGATTAAAATTGATGAGCCTACTATGAGTATGGTTTTTACAATTAACAACTCACCTTTCTTTGGTAAGGAAGGGAAATATGTTACATCAAGGCATCTGCGCGATCGTTTGTATCTGGAAACAGAAAAAAATCTTGCTTTGAAAGTTGAAGAGACTGATAGTGCTGATGCCTACCAGGTATTTGGCCGTGGTATTCTGCATCTTAGCATTCTTGTTGAAACAATGCGCCGTGAGGGTTATGAGTTTCAGCTGGGGCAGCCGCAGGTTATTATAAAAAATATAGACGGAGTTAAGCATGAGCCTGTTGAAAGTCTTACTGTGTTGGTTCCTGAGGATTTCTCCGGAAAGGTAATAGACATTGTTACATTGCGTAAGGGTGATTTCCTGAATATGGAACATAAAAACGACCGTGTGATGCTTGAGTTTAATATTCCATCACGTGGTATTATTGGTTTGAGAAATTCGGTGCTTACTGCTACAGAAGGAGAAGCTATTATTGCTCATCGTTTCGATAGCTTTGCACCATGGAAAGGAGAAATACGTACAAGGAACAATGGTGCTCTGATATCAATGGAGACAGGTGTTGCTGTGCCTTATGCTATTTTTAAACTTATCGACAGAGGTAAGTTTTATATTGATACTAATAAGGAGGTGTATGCCGGACAGGTGATTGGAGAAAATGCGCGTGCTGGTGATCTTGTTGTTAATGTTACAAAGGCGAAAAAACTTACAAATATGAGGGCATCGGGTTCTGATGAGAAAGTGCTTATTCCACCTCCGATAAGGTTCTCTCTGGAAGAGTATATGGAGATTATAAGAGAGGATGAGTATCTGGAAATAACACCGCGTAGTCTTCGATTGAGGAAAATAATTCTTAACGAGATTGAGCGTAAGAGAATGAATAAATCCTGAAAATTATGAAAAAACTGATAGGACTATTGCTTATCGTGGTTGCTGTAACTTCATGTGATGTTCTTTCGCAGATGGGTGAAGTAAAACGTTTTGCCGAGTGTAATTTCAGTGTTCAGAGTACACAGATTGTTAGTCTGGGTAACGTTGACGTTAGTGAATATAAGAGTGCATCTGATTTTAATCTTTCAGATATGATGATATTGGGACAGAATCTCCTCTCCGGAAAGCTAAAAGCTGGTATGGAGGTTAATATTCTGGCAAGAAATAACAATACCACATCAAAGGCATCTGTTTCCGGGTTGAGCTGGCAGCTGTTTATGAAGAATGAGCAGTATGGTAGTGGTGAGTTATCTGAATATGTGGAGGTCCTTCCCGGTCAGTCAACAGTATTTCCTGTAAAAGTAGAGTTTGATTTGCTTAAGATAATTAAGTCTGATAATATCCAGACAGTTATTAATTTGGTTACAGATATGGATAACCGGGAGGAACTGGAAAAGCTGGATATTAGTTTGAAGATTAAACCTAGATATAAGACAGCATCGGGAGTTAAAGAATATCCGGGATATTTGACGATAAGACCGTAAGATTTTAGAAGAGACGATATTACTTCTTGATTTTAAGAGCAAATCTAATGCAGTTTTGTCTAATCTTAGACTGTATTATTTTTTGGGGATACTCCAATGAAACTGCGGCATGCGTTATATTTTTTATTATGCACTGTGTTTTATTTACGTATGATTAATTTGGTTTTGAGTATGTTATTACTAGTTACGATGTTAACAGTGTAAATACCTTGATTAAGTGCTGAAATGTCAATTTTGTTATTTATTTCAGTGATTTCTAACATTTCTTGTCCTAAAGTGTTCACGAAAATCAATCGTTCAACTGTTAATCCACTAAAATCTGAAATCGAGATTTGTTTATTAGCCGGATTTGGGAATATAATATTTTTCATATTTGAAATGTCAGATATCTCCAAAGCATTACAAGCTGACTCCACTTCTTCTCTAATGTAGCATCCACTTCCATTGCTATAGATAAAAACTTCGCCGAGTGGATTTTTTAAGAATCCACAAACACTTTCAATTTCACATTCTGTTAGAGAAGGGTTTGCACTTATAGTTAATTCGTCAATTGATGAAGGTTCAATGTTATTAATTCCATTTAGACTTTCTAATTTATCATTCCATCTAATACTAATATAAGAATTACTAATTGTAGTTAAATTCTCAGCACCAGTCAAATCAATCAAGTTTGGATTGTTCCAAATGGTAAAACTTCCACCTATTGATGATAATTTGTCTAGTCCTGCAAGGTTTTTTAACTCTTTGTTTCCTTTAACTTCAATGGAACCTCCTATTGAAATAAGGTTGTTCAGGCCCTCCATATTAATTAAAGAAAAATCGTCTCTGATTTTAAGATCTCCTCCAATTGTTGATAAGTTTTCTATACCATTCATCTCAATCAAATTATGATTGCTTTCTATCATAACATCACCATTGACAGTTATTATGTTCTCCATACCAGCAAAATCAATTAATGAGCTATTTCCCCATATGTATAGACTTCCTTCAATATGAGTAACTTTGTCTAACCCTGAGAAGTTTACAATAGTGTTATTATTATTTACCCAAAAGTCTCCATTTATGATCGTAATATTTTCAAGAGCATTAAAATCTGTAAGTTGTTCATTGTCTTCAATTATTATATAATCGTCAATATAAATCAAACTATCCAGACCAGATAGACTTGTTAAAGAATCATTATCAAAAAACACAAGATATAATGTTCTTTTTTAAATTACTAAGTCCACTTATGTCTGTGATCTTTGGGTTTTGAACTATCGCTAATCCTCTATCTATTGACGTTATTGAATGTAAGCTGTCAAGGTTTGTAATTCCTTCACCGCTAATTGTAACAAAACCTTCAATTTCTGTGCAATTCGGATAGTTTATTGGAAAACTGTCAATTTCAGATTGAGAATTAAAAATAATTCCATCTGGCAAACAACCTTGTGAGAATATTGAAAACTTGCAGATTGCTAGCAAAATAATTAGAAGTGTTGTTTTTTTCATTTTGTTGTTTTTAGTTTCAATAATTAATCAAGCATCAAATATAAGAAAAATATTGATGAGAATTAAATATAAAGTTGAATTATTTATCAAATATTAAATTCGTATCAAATTGTGTAGCATATGAATATGTAGGTCAAATTACAAGCGCTTCCACCAGGTAGTACAAGCGCTTCCATTGGTCAACGAAAGCGCTTCCACCAATCAATGGAAGCGTTTTCACTGGTTGCTCCAAGCGCTTGTAATTAGGGACGAGAAAGGGACAAGGGGATAAGGGACAAGAGACGAGGGACAAGGGAACGAAAATGCGACTTGGAGACTTGGTAAAAATGCGAGAGTAAGAATTTGTGAAAATATGACGGGGTGATTAAGGAGCGACTTCCTGTATTCTTCATTAGTTAAAACAGATAGTATCTTTCAAAAATGCGATAACCAAAACTCAAAAATGCATTAGGGTTATAGCATTTTCTTATATTTGACACTTGTTTTGCAATAATGTTTTGTAAGAGACAGTAGTATAATAATTGGAAATCACAAAAAATCTAAACTCTTATATGCCAACAAAAGCAAAGAAGTTCGGAGCTTTTTCGGGTGTTTTTACACCATCTATACTAACAATACTGGGTGTTATTATGTACCTCAGGCTTGGATGGGTAACAGGTGTTGCGGGTATTGGTATTACCATTTTAATAATATTATTATCACATGTTATATCGGTTACAACCGGATTGAGTATTTCATCCATTGCCACTGATAAAAAGATTGAAGCAGGTGGTATTTATTATGTTTTGTCACGATCTCTGGGGCTTGCCATGGGAGGTGCCATTGGCATCACCTTATTTATAGGTACTGCTCTGAGTATAGCATTGTATATTGTTGGTTTTACAGATAACTTTTTGTCGTTGCCGGTTATTACTGATTTTCTGGGAATAGAGGTAGTTAGCCTTATGCATGTTCGTTTGGTTGGCACTGTCATTCTTGTGCTACTGGTAATTATTGCATTGATAAGTACGAGTGTTGCAATAAAAACTCAGTTTATTATTCTTGGCCTTATATTTTTGTCGTTAGTATCAATAGTAGTGGGAGTTATATTCTTTCAGGGAGATGTATCCGCAACAGATCTTGCAGTAACAGCTCCGCAAAGGGAGTTTTCTTTTGTAGAGTTGTTTGCTATCTTCTTTCCTGCTGTAACAGGCTTCACGGCAGGTGTTGCCATGTCGGGTGATTTGAAAGATCCAAAGCGAGATATCCCCAAGGGTACTATGTATGCCATAGCCACCGGGTTTGTTGTTTACCTTGGATTAGCATTGCTGCTACATTTTTTTGTGGATAACAAGATACTTACAACCAATTATAACTTTCTGGTTGCAGTTGCATGGGTGCCTTTATTGGTAATTGCTGGTGTTTGGGGTGCTACATTATCTTCAGCCCTTGGTGGTATTCTTGGTGGTCCCAGAATTATACAAGCTGTTGCGCAGGATAGGATAATCCCGAAAATACTTGGCAAGGGCTACGGTGTTAACAAGGAGCCACGTAATGCCCTTGTATTTACATTTTTAATAGCTGAGATAGGAATACTAATTGGTGATTTGAATATTATTGCCGGTGTTGTTTCTATGTTTTATCTTATTGCATATGGCTTTATTAATATTGCTTTTGCTCTTGAAAAATGGGCCAGTACTGATTTTAGACCTTCTTTTAATATCCCCATCTGGGTGGGTATTCTTGGGTTTGTAGCTACTTTCTTTGTGATGATACAGCTGGATATGTTTTCTATGATTGCTGCTCTTGTTGTGCTTGCTATTGTTTATTATTTTCTTAGGAAGAAAAGCATGAGTTTGGCTATGGGCGATGTGTGGCAGAGTGTAAAGGCAAGCATGACACGTAAGCTGCTTACTTCGCTGGATCAGCAGCAGCTTGTGGAACGTAACTGGAGGGCAAATATTCTGTTGTTTAGCGGTAACAAGCGTAATAGGCCTCATCTTATTGAGTTTGCCAAATATCTTGTGGGACAACATGGAATGATCTCTAACTTTGACCTTATTCTTAATAAAAGCTCGAAAGTGTTATTTCCTAAACATAAGCAGGCTATACCTGAAGAGGAAAAAGAAGCTAATGAAGGAATATTCTCCCGACGTCAGGAGTGTAATAATATTTATGACGGGATAAAAAATATTGCAGCAACATACGGTTTTTCCGGTGTTGAGCCCAATACTGTTTTGCTGGGTTGGGGGAGGACTTCTGAAGATAAGGTTGCCTTTGCCAAAATGTTACATTACCTGAGTGAGCTGGACTTTAATATTGTGTTGCTGGATTACGACTATGATCTTGGTTTTGGTAATTATAAACAGATAGACATATGGTGGAGGGGAGGCTCTAATAATGGTAATTTGGTGCTTTCTCTTATAAAGTTTATTCGACTTAGTTACGAATGGCGTAACGTAACCGTGCGTATTATGCTTATCAATAATGAGAAAGTTAAAAATAATGACATCATCAGTGATGCACGTGAAGTGCTTGATAATATGAGGATAAATGCTGAGGTAAGGGTTGTTAATAATGAAAACAAGGAACCCGTTAATGCTGTTATAAAACGTGAATCGTCAAATGCTGATCTTATATTTCTTGGCCTTGCAGATGTAGAAACAGGTCACGAGCAGGAATTCATGCAACGTGCCGATAATCTTTATAAAGATCTGGGAACAATTGCTCTTGTAAGAGCTTCATCTACATTTCAGGAAATTAAGATAGGGGTAAGCTGATTATAAAATAGCCCTGTTAGTCCATATCCCTGTGGTATTCTTTCTGTTTTACTCCCACTCAATTGTTGCTGGTGGTTTGGAGCTGATATCATAAACAACTCTGTTTACACCTTTAACCTTATTAATTATATCGCTTGATACTTTAGCAAGATAATCATAAGGCAACTGACAGAAGTCTGCTGTCATGCCGTCAGTTGATTCCACAGCACGCAAAGCGACTACATTTTCATATGTTCTTTCATCTCCCATAACACCAACAGACTGCACAGGAAGAAGAATAGCAGCAGCCTGCCATACCTTATTATATAGACCGAAATCTTTCATATATGAGATATAAATATGGTCTACTTCCTGTAATATTCTAACCCTTTCCCGGTTTACTTCACCAAGAATTCTGATACCCAGTCCCGGACCAGGAAAAGGATGACGGTTAATCAGGTGGTCGGGCATATCAAGGGCACGGCCTATACGTCGTACTTCATCTTTAAAGAGGGTGTTAAGAGGTTCTACAACCTTAAGCTTCATAAAATCAGGAAGACCCCCAACATTATGATGTGACTTAATAGTAGCAGAAGGCCCTTTAACAGAAACAGATTCGATTACATCGGGATAAATAGTGCCTTGTGCCAGCCAGCTAACATCTTCTATTAGATGAGCCTCATGGTCGAATACTTCTATAAAGGCATTGCCAATGGCTTTGCGTTTTTTCTCTGGATCGGTAACTCCTTTAAGAGCATCCATAAACCTGTCGGATGCATCAACACCACTTACATTAAGCCCCATATCCTTGTATGAGTGCAGAACATCTTCAAACTCATTTTTGCGCAACAGGCCGTTATCCACAAATATGCAGTACAGATTTTTTCCGATGGCCTTGTTAAGCAGTACTGCAGCAACTGATGAGTCAACACCTCCTGAAAGACCCAGAACAACTTTATCATTACCAAGTTTTTTCTTCAGGCTATCGATAGTAGACTCAATGAAAGAATCAGGTGTCCACAGCTGAGAACATCCGCAAATATCCACCAGGAAGTTCTTAAGCAGCTTTTTTCCTTCTGTGGAGTGGTAAACTTCCGGATGAAATTGAATTCCGTACGTTTGTTCGCCAATTATACTGTATCCTGCTACTTTTACCGTTTCCGTACTTGTGGTAATCTTAATATTGTCGGGAATTGATAGTATTGTATCCCCATGCGACATCCATACCTGAGTATTGTCTGTTAAACCATTCATAAGCGAACAACTTTGGTCAATATATCCCAGATTAGCGCGACCGTATTCACGAATTTTCGAAGGTTCAACTTCTCCTCCAAGCGACTGTGCAAGAAACTGTGCTCCATAACACACACCAAGTAATGGAATTTTTCCTCTGATATTGCTGAGATCAGGTACAGGGGAATTCTTATCACGCACCGAAAAAGGGCTTCCTGATAATATTACTCCAACAACATCTTCCAGATTTTCCGGGATATTGTTAAATGGATGAATTTCGCAATAAACATTTAACTCTCTAACTCTGCGTGCTATAAGTTGCGTGTACTGTGAACCGAAGTCCAGAATAAGTATAGTTTCTTTCATGACCGCAAAAATACTCAGAAAAATTATTTTATGCTTTTGATTTGTATTAATTTTGTCAACATCGAAAAATACATGTTATGGCAAAGAAACGTACTGCGAAACGAAGAGCTTCTAACCGGAAATCAAATAACTCATTTGTCGTTGTCGGTCTTGTTATTATTGTGCTTGCACTGATTGCATTTATAATAACTTACTTTATTATGAGTGATGAAAAAGTTGATAAAGATGTTTTATCACAAACAGAGACTCAGGAAATTGTTAAAAAAGACGGTAAATCTGTTGATAAAGAAAATGACCTTAATATAAGTGAATTGCTTGAAGGTACCTGGGTTAGTAATAACGATGGTGCTATGCTGACTATTAAGGGTAGAGACTTTACTATTGAGCTTCCATCAGTTGATAATCCTGAGAAAACTAATGGCAAGGTTGTGTACACCAAAGCAAATATAACTTTTGTTAACACCGATAAAGATAATGATTGTGGTATTAAACCAGGAGAATATGAGTTTATTATGAGAAATGGTGAAGTTACATTTATAGTGGTAAAGGACGATTGTAAATCAAGAGTAACACAAATGAGCTCTTCATGGTTTAAGTTGTGATGAAGTAACTATGCTGCTAACTTTCAAAGAGTTTACAGATTGGTGTTGATTTTTCCTTATCGCTACCGATAAATTAAAGTTGCTGCTTTTGTCGATTGGTTCCCGGATAAATCAGTAACTGAAATCTCAAAACTATTTGCTCCCTTTTGCAGTCTGTCGTCATAGTTATATGTAAGCCTGTTTTTTTTCGCATCATACTCCATCAGTATCCACTTCCCGTTAAGGGTAGCCCTGTAATCGGCAATACCTGTTTGTGCGTCGGTGATTTTCACCTTCAGGGAATTAAGATTACTGATATTTGCGCTGTCGCTGAAGTTAAGTAACTCAATTACCGGAGTAATACTGTCCTGCATAAGCTTATAGTATCCAAGGTCTCTGGATTTAACAGTAAGGGTATTGTTTGTTATCGAATTACCTGAGAAGTAATAGTCGTCATTATCAGGAGAGTAAGCCATGTAAGTCTGTGTTTTGCTCAGAGAATCCATATCCGGAATTTCCATCTTAATGGTGAAGTATTTATGAGCCGGGGTGAATCTGTTATGCAGTTTGAGAATATCCGACAATGAGTCTTTCTGTGGTATTATCTCATGAGTGATGACAAAAGACCGATAAAAAGTATTGGCAGGGAAGTCCACCATAAAAGGATCATCGTTTATGGTTAATGACTCAGAGTACCTTAAATAATCACCGGTTATGTTCTCAGGAGTTTTTTCTTCTGTACTTTTTGTCGGATCACCAACAACAACGCAGCTAAGTTTCGACACATTCTTATAAATATCTCTTACTTCAAACACAAGGGTATGCTGCAGTGTGTCATTTACATTGATAATACCGTTATGTACTATCGTTGAATAGTTTCCAAGCATATTGTTAGTATCCAACTGGGTGCGTACTATCCTCTGCTTTGTTTTTTCAGCGTAAGCGTAATCAATTAGGCTGTTAATGTATCGCGATTTGCTAAATGACAGCTCATCCATCTTAATTTCAAAAAACAAAGTTGTATCAAAATACACCTTTATATTATATACACCATTTTTATTGGGTATGTCATTCATCAAATCGTGGGTGCTGATGCCGAATGAAACCTCACCGCTAAGTAGCAGCGTATCATTAACTCTGTGTTTTACACCCCATCCCTGCACATTATAGTATGCTGTATCGTTTTTGCCCGATATAACACTGGTTTCGTTAACCGGATAAACAGCCAGCATTTTTATCTGCGGGCGATAGTAGTCTTTTACCTTTATAGCCTTAAACTGTAATGGGTTAACGGGGTGCTGATTAGTAGCTTTACGGATTTCAAAGTGCAAATGAGGACCCATGGAGCTACCTGTATTTCCCGACAAGGCAATTACTTGTCCTTTTTTTACAGGAATATCTCCCTTATCGGGAAATATCTGGATAGTAAAGCTCTCCTGTTCATATTGTTTGTCGATAACATATTTCTGAATTTCATCATTAAACTGTTGCAGGTGGCCATATACACTCATATAGCCGTTGGGATGCGTTATGTACAATGCCTTACCGTATCCACCTTCTGATATCTTAATGCGGCTTACCCATCCATCTTCAATGGCAATAATATTTTTGCCTTCAGTGCCCTGCGTTTTTATGTCAATCCCCGAATGGAAGTGATTTGATCGCAGCTCACCAAAGGTACCTGAAAGGTAGACAGGGATATCCACCGGAGGCGTAAAATCGGGTGTGCTTTGTGCAAGTAATTGAACAGATGATATTAGTGTAAGTATGAATAAGGTTGTCCTGATGATGTTTCTTAGCATTGCCTGAAAGTTAATGATGTGCAAAAGTATTGAAAAAATACGACCGGACGAAGAGACAGCCAGTAGTTCTTCTGAGTCACCCCAACATTGAACCTTGAACCTTGAACATTGAACCTTGAACTTCCACAGTAGCATTTTCGCTTGTTCGTAAACTCACATTTTGCCAAATTAATTACCTTTGCATGAAATTGTTTTAAATATGAAAAAAGTAGCAGGCATATTGATAATCTTTGTATTGGCGGCATTAATGTTTGAGTCGTGCAAGAAAGATGAAACAGGTGATGGTACTACGCCAGTTATTGTTATTCAGGGTTTAAATCCATTGTACTGGGCACTGGATGTGCCTTATGAGGATCCGGGAGCTACTGCATATGATATTACGCGTGAAGGCGATACAATAGATATTTCATCCCGTATCACAGTAAACAGCAATGTTAATGTATCAGTTGAAGGCGATTATGAGGTGAAGTATAATGTTACTGATGAAAGTGGTGTTTCCGCTGAAGAGCGTATCAGAGACGTAACTGTTGTAATGGGTAAGTAAGCAATGCAGAAAGTTTTTTTTATAATAAACCGTAACTCTGTAAAAAGGCATGAGAATACCATCTACCGTGCCATCAAACAGTATTTCACAGAAGACAGGTTTTCTGTGGATATGGCCTACACAGAATACGCTGGTCATGCTGCCAAACTGAGTACCGCAGCTATTGCCGATAACACTGATATTATTGTGGCTGTTGGTGGTGATGGCACTGTTAACGAAGTGGCTACACCCATGGTGAATACTGATGCCACTCTGGGTATTGTACCAATGGGCTCAGGTAACGGTCTTGCCCGCCATCTCGGTATTCCCAGAAACATTCACAGAGCTGTGGAGCTGGTATCCATTGCCAGTACTTCGGTAATCGACACATGCAGCGTAAACGACAGGGTTTTTGTTAGTATCGCCGGTGTTGGCTTCGATGCACATGTGGCTGATTTGTTTGCCAAGGGCACAAGACGGGGATTTCTGGGGTATTTTCACGTGATTGCCAATGAGTATCTGCAGTATAAGCCTGAAAAGTACAGACTTCTCTTTAAAGAGGATAAAGACCTTAAAGTAAGTGCTTTGTTTATTGCTTTTGCTAATTCAAATCAGTTTGGATACAACACTACCATCGCTCCTAATGCTACTTTAAAAGATGGAATGCTTGATGTTTGTATCGCACAAAAGCCTGAAATATATAAGCTTCCGCTGATTGCTAACCTGCTGTTGTTACGTAAGGTTGACATGTCGCCTGATGTTGATATTATTAAAACAAAAGAAGTACATGTGATAAGAAAGAAGAAGGGTATTGTTAATATTGATGGTGAGCCTATTTTTTTTAAAAAGAAGCTTATTGTGAAAATAAACCCTCTGTCGTTAAAAATAATAATTAATCCTGATGTCAGCAAAGTTTAACAATCTTGAAGATTTAAAATCAAAAATCGTTTATTCCACAAATCCTGATTTCGACGATTGGGATGATGAAGAGGAAGAAATTGAAACGCCCGCACCTGAAAAGCAACTGTTGTATGTAAGTCTTGATAAAAAACAGCGCAAAGGCAAAAAGGTTACATTGGTAACAGGCTTTGAAGGTAATGAGCAGGATCTGAAAGATCTGGGTAAAACCCTTAAATCCAAGTGTGGAGTAGGAGGGTCGGTTAAAAATATGGAGATAATTATCCAGGGAGATTTCCGCAATAAAGTGAAGGATATTCTCATGGCAATGAAATATAAATGTAAATTAAAAGGATAAAAAGAATGATACGTAAATTTACAGCTGCATTATTGATAATGCTAGGATTTGCATTTGCATTGAATGCACAAAATGCAGAAGGACAGATAACACAGGATGATATGGCTAAAATAAGGGCATCGTTTAAAAACAGCCCTTCTGATGTGGCTTTGATGAATGCTGTTACTCATAATGATATTAAAAAGCTTGCGCAGACAAGAGACAGTGATGGTGCTGAAAACCATCTTTTTACCAATAAAATTGAATCGAAGGGAATAACAAACCAGAATTCTTCGGGCAGATGCTGGCTTTATACCGGATTGAATACCTTACGTCCGAAAGTACAGGAGAAATATAATATGGGTAGCTTTGAGTTCTCACAGACATATAATTTTTTCTGGGATCAGTTTGAAAAGGCTAATTTGTTTCTGGAGATAGCTTTAAAAACGGCTGACAAGCCAATTGATGACCGTGAAGTGCAATGGCTGTTTAAAAACCCCATTGGTGATGGCGGCCAGTGGACAACCTTTGCCGACAATGTTATGAAATACGGACTGGTGCCTGCTGAGGCTATGCCCGATACTTATCAGAGTGAGAACACAGCGATGATGTCGCGCTTGTTGCGCCGTAAGCTGCGTGAAGACGGACTGAAAATCAGAAAAATTGCTCATTCCCGTATGACGGAAGAGGCCAGGCAGCAGGTAAAACTGGATATGCTTTCTGATATCTACAGAATACTGGTGCTTAGTTTGGGTGAGCCTCCAGTGGATTTTGTATGGCAATATAAGGATAAGGATGGCAAAATAAGTGAAGCTACTAAATATACACCTAAGGAGTTTTATGATGAGCTGATTGGCATTGATCTTTCAAACTATGTGATGTTTATGAATGATCCTGCCAAAGAATATAATAAGCTGTATGAAATAAAATACGACCGTAATCTTGTGGAAGGCGGTAACTGGAAGTATGTAAACCTGCCCAATGATGATATTAAGGAATACGCAAAAAACTCCATACTGGGTAATGATGCTATGTATTTCTCATGTGATGTTGGTAAGCAGCTGAATACCAAGAGCGGTGTGCTGGCATTGGATAACTATAATTACAACGATTTGATGGGAGTTGATTTTAATATGGATAAGAAGCAGCGTATCGAGACATCAGAGAGTGGCTCAACACATGGAATGGCGTTGGTTGGAGTTAATATTCTTCCTGATGGTAGTATTGATAAATGGTTATTGGAAAATAGCTGGGGTGCCGACAGAGGCCATAATGGTTATCTTACTATGACAGATGAGTGGTTTGATGAGTATATGTTCCGGTTGGTTATCCATAAGAAATATGTAGACGAGAAAGTGCTGAAGATATTAAAACAGGAACCTGTAGTGCTCCCACCATGGGATCCGATGTTTTAGGGACTTGAGGGACTGGAGAGACTGAAGGGACTGAAGGGACTTGAGGGACTGGAGTGAGAGATGAGAGATGAGAGATGAGAGGTGAGAGAGGAGAAATGTACACAAAAGAATATTGGGATAGCTACTACGAAGGCAGCCGCAGGGTAGGCTGGGATGTGGGTTATGTTAGTACCCCCCTGAAGGAGTATTTTGACCAGATTACAGATAAAAGTCTTAAGATACTGGTACCAGGAGCTGGTAGTGGTTGGGAGGCGGAGTATTTATATAAAGCAGGCTTTTTGAATACATATATACTTGATTTTTCTATGGAAGCCATAAGGCGGTTCAGAGAGAGGTGTCCGGAGTTTCCGCAGAATCAGATTATTACCGACGACTTTTTTAGTCATGATAAAAAGTACGATTTGCTTGTTGAGCAGACCTTCTTCACATCATTTCCGGTAAGTTACCGACAACAATTTGCCGACAAGATACAAAGTCTGCTACATACAGGCGGCAAGTATATGGGTATTACCTTCAATCATCATTTTAATTTGGATGCGCCACCTTTTGGCGCCACGGAAGAAGAATTCAGAGAACTTTTTTCACCTTATTTCGATTTCAAAATATTCAACACAGCAACAAATTCCATTAAACCCCGGAGAGGTAGGGAAGTGTTTTTTGTGTTGGTGAAGAGGAATTGTTAGTGAGGATGGGGAGAGGGGAGTGGACGAAGTCCTCTTTTCATAAATTGTGTGAGTCCTCTGACTCGTGTTTTGCAAAGATGTTAATACTTATAACTGAATTGGTAGTCCCTCCAGTACCTTCAATCTCTCCAGTCCGCTACTCGCGGAAGTCTACTCCATTAGTGCTTTATAATCTTCTCTCTGTTTATTCTATTTGAAGTCTTTATTTCAATTATATAAATACCTGAATTTAAATTTGATAAATCAATATCTGTTCTTTGATCACTATATTTAAGCTTCAACTTCCCATTTATATCAAGTACTTTTGTCTCAATAATTTTGATTTCATCTTTTAAGACTATTCTTAGTTTGTCAATAGTTGGATTTGGATATATTGAAATATTATCTTCATTATAATTATGAATGGGACTTTTAACTAAACATGCTTGTTTTACCTCATCAATACTATTGCAACCATTATTATTATTACAGATTGAAATTATTGTTGTTGTATCTGTTAGTAAATTACATATGCTTTCAGCTTCACATTGCGAAAGGGTTGGATTATCAGCAATTTTCAAGAACCAGTTTACAGAGGTTTCATTTAGGTTTTCTAACCCAAACAAACTTGTTAGTGACTCATTATACATGATTTGTAAACTGTGGTTTATGTAAGAAAGATTGTTTAACCCTTCTATGCTATTTAAGCTGTTTGCACCTGAAATAATTAGTTCATAGTCAATAGTGTCAAGGCTAATTAAACCATTAAGGCTAGTTAACGACTCATTAGGTCCAATATAAAGGTTGTAAACATATCTTAAACTATCAAAACCAATTAAGTTCTCAAGTTTGGGGTTTTGCGCAATAGTAAGCCCTAGTCCAATTCTTCGTAGACTCTCCAATCCATTAACGGACTCTAATGACTTATTATCATTGGGGCCCCAATATCCAATCCATAGTTGTTCTTTAATTTCAACAAGGTTATTGAGTCCTTGTAGTGAAACAAGAGAATCGGTATTTACAATGATCACACTTTTATCTACCCGTTCAAGCTGATTAAGTCCTAATAGATTAAATATATTATTGCCTGTAATGTTAAGGTTGCCTTCAATTTCCCGACATCCCGGATAATTATAACTAAAACTGTCAATTTGTACTTGATTATTAAAGGTAATTCCGTTCGGTAAACATGATTGACCAAAGGTATAAATTGAAGTCAGAATTAGTGATATTATTATTGTGATATTCCTGTTAGATTTAGTCATTATATCAATTTATTTGCATGTTTGTTAATATAAATCCTTAATATAAGTTGCCAACACAGTGTAATTAGTGCGAGTCCCTCCAGTCGCATTTTCGCAAAGTCGCATATTCGCCCAGTCTCCAAGTCTCCAAGTCCCTCCAGTCCCATAAATTACATAAGGCGCAGGACTTGTTCTATTTGTGTATTGATCTTATTTTTATTCCTTTCTTTTTGTCTACAATAATGTTCCATAAATGATTTACAAGCTCCTCCTTTTTTGTAGTTTGTAAGGATACAGTCATGTTAACACACATTTTATCTTCTAAAGTGAATGTATTACGTATTTTACTAAATACTTCTCCCTCTTGTATTAATGAGATGTATTTTTTAAAGTAGATGCTTTGTAGGTTTTTGTTTTTATAATCCAGGTTAATATAATCTGATATTTCTCTGCTTGTAAGTATTTCAGTCTTATTAATTATTTCTCCTTTACATTGAATTGGAATAAAATTGATCATATTTTTTATCCATGTTTTGGATATATTTTCGGGCAAATAGCCATTTTTCATATAAAACAATTCATCGGTTACAAGTCCCAGATGATCTCTTATCAGTATTAAATGTTTTTCTGGTTTAGTATTAGAATTTGCTTTTAATTTTTGTTGACTTCTTAGAATATTTCTGTGTATGTCAATACAATCTTTTATTGTTGAATATTGTAAACCTTTTTTTTGAAAAATAATTGAGTATAATCCAAATCCAAAGATGAAGATCATAATTATTTTATAAATCAAATCGAATAATTGCGAATAGTCATTAATGATTTCCATTGAAATTTTATTTTAATTTATGATATGTTTTTTTAACGTGTACTACAACCTTATCCTACTGGGTGTGCCATCGGGACAGGCATACGCCTGGAGCAGAACAAGAATGGGAGGATGGGCTATTATAGCACAAAGTCCTATTCTAGGAACTACTATCACATTGGAATGTCTCCGCAAAAGAGGCTATTTCTCCACTGAGCGTAGTTTCATCCGCCTTGGCGGCGGGCAGGTGTAACTACGCTCGCCTTTTAGCGAATGTTTTTATTCATTTTCATTAATGCTTTCCACGTCAGAATTATCATTAACAGTTGATTTACTTGACTTTTTAATCTTGTAATGGGCAATTAAAGAACCAATTGGTAATCCAAAAGTCCAAAATGTGTTAATATATCCCATCATGCCAAAACTCATTCCAAGCAAAATCTGAAAACTTAGAAATTCAATTTTGAATCCATTTACCACAGAATAAGTGAATGCAGGTACATTCAAAATTATTATTCCTAATATTTTTAACCATTTCCTATTGACATTACTTTTTACAACTCTCCTAATTGTATATATGTTAAATCCAACAACTACTAATGGTAGTAATCCGAATATCCAGAATAAACTCATTGATGGAATCTCATTATTTATAACCCGTTGTGCATTTGATAAAAAAATAAAAAAAGTTGTTCATTGAATTAAAATAATTCGTATATTTAAATGACTATCAAACAATTAAATTATGAACAACTTTATTCAAAATTACGAAATTATTCTGAACAATATCAAAAAATTTGAACCTTCATTTGATGAATTTATTCAAATACGTAAACCAAAACTTTCAAATATTGAACTTATTGCCATGAACTTAACTTCAGAGTATATGAGTATAGATAGTGAATGTCAGTTGTTTAGAGTGATAAAAGATACCTATTTGGAAGATTTGATTGAGCGAAGTGTTTATAACAGAAGGAAAAGAAAGTTATTTCCATATTTAGAATGTATAAGGGATAAGATTGCAAATTTTTTCAATGAATTTGAAGATCACTTTATTGTTGATTCAATGCCTTTAGAAGTTTGTAAAATGTCTCGATCTTTAAGAAGTACAATTTGTAAAGATCAAGATTACTGTTCTCCAGATAAAGGTTATTGTGCTTCTCAAAAATTGTATTATTACGGATATAAATTACATGGAATTTGTTCTGTTTCCGGTGTTTTTCAAAGTATAGATATTACCCCTGCTTCAGTTCATGATATTAAATACTTACAAGATATAGACACTCAATTATCTGACTGTATTTTACTTGGTGATATGGGTTATTTATCTGCAAATGTTCAACTTAACCTTTTTGAATCAGCTCAAATAAATTTAAAAACTCCTATGAGGAAAAATCAACTTAATTATTTTGAAATACCGTGTATTTATAGAAAATCCAGAAAAAGAATAGAAACTTTGTTTTCTCAATTAACTGACCAATTTATGATAAGAAGAAATTATGCTAAATCATTCCTGGGATTCAAAACTAGAATACTTTCTAAAATTGCTGCTCTTACTTTGATTCAATATCTAAATAAGTTTGTTTTTGATAGAAATATTAACAACATTAAATTAAATTTGTCCTAAATGCACAACGGGTTATTTATATTCTCTAAATTAATATTTGCAACTTGGTTTACTTCATCATCAAATAATACGGTGAAGTATCCATAATGAGTATCATTTTTTATTTGAATTTGAACTTTTGTAGGATGTGGTCCCGGGTCTTCTGTATTAAGAGTAGTTTTCTTAGCATGAACAAATGACAAATCGAAGTCAGTTCCGAAATTATCAACTACTACTGTTCTGAATTTCGTAATATGAACTTTAAAAGTATCAATAGGAATCTCTCCATACTTCTCATACGCAAATAAGTCATAGGCTTTTTCATAATCCTCTGACATAATCGAATTAATCAATTCTTTAGAAGTCTTTGAATACCTATATACGTTTCCAATGAAAGAGCAACCTGAAAGAATAAGAGTCAATCCTAAAATGAATAAAATGTTTCTTTTCATCTGTATGTATCTCGTTTATTTATAAATGTTTGCTAACGGCACGAATACGCGTAGTGCGGGATTTCAATGCACTTCACTATCAAGCCGCTCGAAATGAAGTAACCGGAATACCACCGACTTTTAAAAGATTTCAATGCACTTCACTATCAAGCCGCTACGTTGTTTATTAAATGCTTTTATGTTCAAATTTAACAAATCCCCCGCATTACTTATAATTATTGTTATAGCGAGTTTTAATTTTTCATTTCATCATTTAAATTTTTCAGATTTTCAATTGCAGTTAAGGTATAGGGATGTTGATTGCCTAAATTGTTTTCAAATATTAAAATAGCTTTTTCCAACAAAGCCTTTGCACCATTATAATCGCCAAGGTCTTGAAGTACGGTTGCCAAATTCGAATAACGAACAGAGGTGGTCGGATGTCCCACTGAGCGTAGTTTGTAACTACGCTCGCCTATCAAAAATACAATTAAAACAGTTATTATGCAGAATTATATTTACAATATCTGGGTGTAGTTTCAAATTACATCCAGATGGGGGCATGCCCAATATGTCGTACCCAATGCAAACCATTTATTGTTTTAGTAACAGAGACCCTCCGCAGTATATCCAGACCCTTTTGCAAACACTTAAAATAACAAACCCAAATTAGTGCCCAAGGGTAAATGGGAGAATTATGCCCAATTGTTTTAAATAATAGAAATTGTAATTTAAAACCGTACAAAATGCTAGAGAAAAGGAATAAATATTGATAAAAAGAGGAGTGTTTTCAGATAATAATACCCTTTAAAAAACAAAACAAAAGCAAATAAAACCTATCAATCCCCATAACACATATTCCAGGATCCGGTTTCGTCAACACCTGATTCAGACTTTGGGCTGCGCCCAGTCCGAATCCTTAATTGTTATGGGCTGGCATTGTTTATCCTTCTCCTTTTTATTCTTCGATTATTACACTCCTCGTCATCAATTAAAGTCAGTTCAGTTAAATGTGGAGGTAATAAAGGAAAACTTAAATCATTAGTTTCTATATCGTCTTTGAATATTTTTACAAACTCTTTTGCTTTATTCAAGTCTGTTCTTTCTGGTCTGTCAAGTGTTTGTTGAAGTTCTTCATATTGAGTCAAAACATTTTTTTGTAATTCAGGCATTCTTTTTCGCTTACCCTCTCTATAGATGTATTTCAAAATTGAAAGCCCATATTCAGCTATTTTATAATTTTCTAGATGAATGAAAGCATCATAAGCTAAATTAAATCCTATTTGAACACACAACTTTCCATTTTCTATTCTTTGTTTTTCATCTTTTTCAAATGATGAAGGGAAAAAAGTAAGTACTAATGAATGTATTGAACTCGCAATATCAGACGGGTTTTTCACAGATGTCAATTGCGCAACTGATTCCAAGAAATAAAAAACAGCACTTGCTACTTTTTCATTAGAATGGTCTGAATAACGATAAAGTTTAGAAAGTATATTCTTCTTATTATCCCAACTAGAATTAAAATACTTTTCTTTAATTTTCTCAATATCTATCAGAATCACTGCTGTCTTTGATATGCGTAAAATATCATCATCAGCTATCGTAGGTGATAAGTCTGATTTATCTTCCGTTAAATTGGAAGAGTCATTTATTATTTTCTTTCGATACCTGTCATTAGAAGTTGGGAAATAACTTGCTAATATTCTTTCTTTTTGATTATTCTGCAATAATTCTTTCTCAATTCTAGTTGAGTCATACGTATCAGTTTCAATTTTGTCTTTTAGTCCATAAAGTTTATCTGAAAGACTAGAAGCAGGCAATGTTGAATAAAATCCTAGAAATCCTTGACATTTGTGTTTTACTACTCTATCATAGATATCTTCTTCATCTGTATCTTTTACTGAGGTTCCGGTAATTGCGTAATGTTTGCAGCTTACAATCCATTTAATAGTTGTTTCTCCCCCAATTCCTGTTCTTGTTTCAGAAATAATTAAATCCTTTTTTCCATCAGGTCCCCTGTCAGGTCTTCTAATTATTTTATAACCAATAGTCTCCAGAAAATCACAAGCAAATTGTTCAAAGCAGTCTTGCTCGCCATTTCCTTTATTTGCCGGTGGTATTTCTTTAAAATCTATTATCATTTTCCTATTTTATTGTTCTAGTTGCACGATGTTCATTTTGCTTGCACCTAACGGCTACGTATATGAATCGTTTGGCATTTCGGAGAGCAAAACTGTCAAGCCGCTACAATTTTGGTTAAATGTAACAGCCTTAAAACTAGCACTATACACCAAATGTTTTATATACTTTGTTAGCTGCTGGTGTTCATTCATTATTGGTTAATTATCAGTCTTTTACAATTGTAAATCTGTTCAATTGAAACACTGCTGTTTCCGAAAAAAATAGTTTTTAGGGTCGGCAAAAAAGCACTGGCAAAGACATACTCTTTTGCAATTTTTGGTTGGAGCGTTGGCTCGTGTGAATTGCAAATGTGTATGGCTTTAGGGCTGGCTTTCTTCATTTATTTTGTCATATACTTTTTTCAACATTAATTCTTTCACCAAATTACCAAATGACTTATTCTCAATTATCTTATCGAATATGTCCTGATTTTGGTCCATTCTGTCAATTAGCTTATTCAAGAACATATCTTCAAAAGCGTATTTAAAAGTGTCAATTTTATTTGCTTTTGCCTGAACTTTCAATTTTTCGTCCTGAATTAATTCTTGTTCGATTTGGTCAAAGAAAAGTTTGTCCGCTTCTTCAAACTCAGTTCCAAATCTTTCATTCAAAACATCTATGATTTCAGACAATTTTGCTTTTTCTTCTTTTGCCCTTTTTATTCCAGCTTCACTTAGTCCATCTAGTTCTCCGTCTTCTCCTTTTACCAAGTCAATTGAACCTTCTTTTATTTTTTGCAAACGGTAATACTCCATTGCAATCTCGTCAGTTAATTGTAAACTGTCCGATAACTCTTTTTTAGGCAGTTTGGTTTGAAGTAATTTTGCATAAGCATAAAATTTTTCAAACTCAGGTTCTTTGAATGGCATTATTTGAGCAAGGAAAGAATAAAGATTTGTCCAAGTTCTTAAACTCTTTTTAAACTCGTCTTTTTCATCTTCAGTTTCCAATGCTTTAAATCTGTCAATTGCAGGGTCAACATAAGCGTATAAATGCGACTGGTCTTTTGTTGTCAGTTTGCCAGATGGTTTAAAGTAAATATTTGCAAAAGCATCAATTTCCGATTGCCAGAAAATCTGCTTTTCATCCAGTTTACCTTTTAAATCAAAGAGGTGGTTAATGTCAGGTTCTTCAATAACAGTTGTTCTTTCATAGTATGGCTGAAAAGACTCAAAGATTGTTTTTCTGTCATTCACAAAATCCAATACAAAAGTATCTTCCTTACCAGGAGCTGTCCTATTTAGTCTTGAAAGTGTCTGAACCGCTTTAACCCCAGAAAGTTTTTTGTCAACGTACATTGTATGCAACATTGGTTGGTCAAAACCTGTTTGGTATTTGT
The DNA here is from genome assembly GCA_963676635.1 of Bacteroidales bacterium. Lineage (GTDB taxonomy): Bacteria > Bacteroidota > Bacteroidia > Bacteroidales > F082. Next base: position 718,614 of record OY781105.1, on the reverse strand, counting down.
CTGCGACAATTAAAATTCGATACTCGTTTTCATCAAAAACTTTTGGTAGTTCTTTTTCTCCATAACCTGTTAATTCTGGTTCGGAAACACCATCAGGATAATTATCGTCAAGTACTTTCCCTGAAAATGCAACTAAGATTTTCAACTCTTTTGTGTAGCCGTTTTCCTTGATGTATTTATTAAATTCTTCAAAATATCTTTTTGCCAATTTACGAGAAGAAGTAACAAACATTGCCTTGGCTCTACCACCAATTTTTGAAGCAACTATTTGTCTAAAATGCTCAATTACAATTTCCGTTTTTTGAGCTAAATTATGAGGGTGAAAATTCACAAAATGACCGATTGCTCTTGCTGCTTTTTTCTTATTCAGTGCGGGGTCTTCTTCAATTGCTTTTGAGAGTTGAAAATATAATTCATAGTTTGTATAATTCTGTAATACATCAAGAATAAAACCTTCTTCAATCGCTTGACGCATTGAATACAAATGAAACGGTTCGGGTTTGTTATCAGCATCCTTTTCACCAAATATTGCAAGTGTTTTATATTTTGGTGTAGCTGTAAATGCAAAGAATGAAAGATTCTGTTGTTGCCCCCTTGCTTCTGCTGATTTTTCAATATTCAAACTAATTAAATCTTCAGTTTCAATATCTTCTTCTAATTCAACTCCCTGAGCTGATAAAACTTCTTTCATCTTTTTGTGGGCTTCACCGCCCTGAGAACTGTGAGCTTCATCAATTATTACTGCATATTTTCTGTCTGGTATTTCTCCAACTTTATCTAAAACAAACGGGAATTTTTGAAGTGTCGTAATTATGATATGTGAACCTGAATTGATTGCATAAGCTAACTGATTACTGTCTTTGTCAATCTTCTGAACAACACCAGTTTTGTGTTCAAACTGGTAAATTGTGTTTTGCAACTGCTGGTCTAAAACCCTGCGGTCAGTTACAACAATTACGCTATCAAAAATGCGTTCATCAATATTATTGTGTAAACTTGATAACCGATAGGCTAACCAAGCTATTGAATTACTTTTACCTGAACCTGCCGAATGCTGAACTAAATAATTCTTACCAGCTCCTGTCTCTTTTGCATCGGTTGTGAGTTTTCTTACTGCATCTAATTGGTGAAAGCGTGGAAAAATCATTTTTTCCTTTTTAAATGTCTTTCCATCAATTTCTATTTCTTCTATTTGTAAATGGATAAAACGCTGGACAATATCTAACCAACTATCCTTTATTAAAATCTCATTCCACAAATAATCAGTTTTGTAACCATCTGGATTTGGCGGATTGCCTTTTCCTTTATTATGTCCTTTGTTGAACGGAAGCCAAAAAGTCTTTTTTCCGTCCAATTTGGTAGCCATAAAAACTTCTTCGTCATCTACGGCAAAATGAACAAAGGCACGTTTCTTAAAAGCAAAAAGCAATTCTCTATTATCTCTTGTTGTTGCGTATTGTCTTTTTGCGTTATCTGTGCTTTGCCCTGTAAAATGGTTTTTAAGTTCTATCGTTGAAACAGGAATTCCATTTAATGAAAGCACTAAATCAACAGAATTTGTATTCCCTTTTTTTGAGGAATAATAAACTTGTCGGATTACTTTTAATTGGTTTTTGTCGTAAAGTTCTTGCGTCTCTGGATTCAAACCTGATTCCGGTTTAAAGAATGCCAATTTGAAACGCACACCATAGTCTGTAAAACCATTTCGGATAACATCAAGACTCCCACGTAAATCCATTTCTTTGTAAATCCGTTGGATAATCCTGTTATCTGCATTTTCACCGTGAATAGCTGAAATTTTCGCCCAGTTTTTTGGTTGTGTGTCTTGTAAAAACTTTAATACTTCGTATTTAAACAAGCCCAATTCAGGACTATAATCAGGTGCATTTCCTTGCGTGTATCCGCCATTGTCAACCAAATATTGAACAATAGCAGCTTCAAATGTATTTTCCGATGTAATATTTGCCATAACTATTGTCCGTTTACTGTTTCTGCTTTCTCACTTTCCAAAAAGCGAGCATAAGCTACGTCATTAAAAATTGATTTTAAAAGATGGATTTCCCTTGTGGTTAAATCTTCTTTCATTTCACCGTTTGGATAACACTTCTCAACAAACTCTGTGTTTATACCATAAATTTCTTCTTCGATTGAATTTAGTTTCTCGGGTAACTCATCACCTGTGATGGAAGCCGTTTCAGGGTCGATGAATTTTACAGATGGATTGTTCTCAAAACTTACATCTTTTCCAAGAAAAGTTCGTTTACCACGATGGTAAACACCAAAAAACTCAGTTGTTCCCGGAGGATGAATTTTTGCTATTTGAATTGCTCCATCAATGGTTGTAAATTCTTCGTCTCGAATCATTGATAATAGAACTTTAAACGGTTCCATATCGAAATTGCGAGAAAGTATTTTACCGTTGTTTTTGATTTCTTCTGTTAGTTTTTCTTCTGCTTTTTCAAGTTCATCGCCAATAAAACCAAAGAACATTTCTTCTTCACTAATTTCATCGTGGATAAAAGCTTCTGTTTCAAATTTGTATTTTAAAATCCACAATTTAAACCTGTTTTCTTTCCACGACCAACCACCAAATAAGAAACTAAAATCCCCCAACACTTCTTGAAACTCTTGTGTTCCGTAATCAGTAATTGAGTTACATAAATTTGTAAACAGATTGGTTAAATCGTCTAATACTTCTGTAAGGTCAGTATGTGGATTTGACAAATGCTCATCAAATTTAATTGATGAAATTAAATTTAGAATTAAAGGATAAGTTCTATTAGTTTCGCCTGCAAAACTTATCAGACAATCTTTACGGGGTAATTCGAAAAGCTTAACTCCCGAGTGCCATCTTTCTCCACCAGAAAGACAACTGTCAGTTGCAAAAATTAATTCTTCGCTGTTATTTACTTTCCTTATCCAAGATACACAAAGTGTCATACTATTTTCTCTTTAAATGACTTTTACTTTTCCAGTTACTACTTCCGAAATAAGAGACTGTTTGTATTTATTAAGAAGCTCAAGAAGTTTTTTCGTTTTTTCAACTTTGCTATCTAGCCTTTCTAAGTCTGAATCTATATAGTTAACTATTTCATCTTGCTCTGCTTTTTTAATCCAAGGTATTGATATGTTTAAAAAAGCTTCTTGTGCAAGATTTTTCATACTTGGACTTGTTCCAGTAGCTGTTACAGAAAGGAGATTTCTAAACTGAATTGATTTTAAAATATAACTTAACCATTTGGAATTAACTTCTACTGACGGATTAAATACAGTTTGCCATAATCTATCAGGTAAAAACAAATTATTGTAATCCTTATCAACATAGCCACTTGCTCCAACAAGTTCAGGAGTATTCATTCTACTAATAATTATTTCTCCTTTTCTTGGATTTGTTTTTGCTCTATCTATTTCAGAAGTCCAAATTTCTTTGTTTTCATTCGGGTCAAATACATAATTATAAACACAACTTGTTTTTAATATGCCTAATCCACCTTCAGCTATCGGAATATCACTGGAATTTACACTTACTCCTGATTCTAAATTGCTAATAATGTATTTTAATTTTTTTGTATTCCAATTTTCTGGGATTTCACCCATCCATTCAACACCACTATCTTTCATGGGTGCATCAGGTTTAGTTCCTTTTGTAACAGCTTGGTTTATAATGGTTGTTTTTTCTTCTTCGTAGAATTTGAGTAATTGTTCTTTTTGAGCAATAAGCTGGTCAATATTGCTTGTTTGTTTATCTAAATAGGCTATGATATTATTTTGTTCTTTTTCACTTGGAACAGTTGTCTGAAAATTTTGCAACATAGGTAGTCGTAAAGAATCAACAGTTGCTTTTGCAGAAATCCTTATTACTTCATAATAAAATTTCGATTGCATAAAATAATAAAGGAACTTCCCTTTAATATTAGTAAAGTGACTTAGTTTATATACTCTTTGGTGAAAATCAAATTTTCCGTTTATGTAATGAAATATTTTTCCAATATCCCCATCACCAGCAGTTAGAATCGCTTCGCCATCAAAGGAATATGTTGAAATTCTTTCAATTTTTTTTGAACGAACAAAAAATGGATATTCACCATTGTCATCACGATTAACAGTATCCTTGTCTCCAGTTGTAATATCTGTTAGATATTTTAGTCTTTGCAAATTCCAATGCTCAGGAATTTCACCAATCCAGTCAATACCGCTATCTTTGTATTTATCGTATTTATTCATTGTCTCCTTCTGTATTATCAATCCCCATCATCATATTAAAATGTTCTTCGTGTTTTGTTTCTACAAAAATGGCTTTAAAAACATTCATATATTTCTCAATGGTATCATCCTGATATTCTATATATAAATCATCATTGAAGCTGTGTGAACCATCATTAATCCACGAAATCAACGACCTGCATATTTCCTGCTCTTCTTTGGTTTTAAAAACCTGTATTAATTTATCATCACCATATTTTCCAAGAATCTTAAAATAGTTTTCAATTATCCTTCTCATTATGTTTTGAACTGACAGCAAAGAACTATTTTCCCATTCTTTCAGTTCTTCCCATAATAGGCTATATGATGTTTTTATAGGATTGTTTTTTTCAAAGAATTGAATACTTGAGATTTTGTTATGTTTTCTTAAAATCCAATACCAAGTATGTTTGCAATTTTTAGTTCTTCCATCAATAAATGAAACTTCCTTATGAAAATATACATTGTGGGTAAATAGAATTAATTGCTTTACAATTCCTGTATCTTCTCTAATGTCTTTAATAATATCCTTTATCAATGTGCTTACAACAAACAAAACATTACTATCTAAACTGGAAACAGGGTCATCAATGATTAATATTCTCTCTTCCGATATTTTTTCTTTATCCAATGCTCCTTTTGCTAATTGTAAAAAGTAAAGAAATGTGATAAAGGTTATTTCGCCTTCACTTAGAGTTGATTCAGCCAATGTGCCATCTTCACGCTTTATTTGATAAAAGTTCTTTTCATCTGCCGGAACAATTTCAAAGTTCAAAAAACCGTAAGATTTTAATGTATTGTTGATTTCATTAATTGTAGGCTCAATACTTGTAAGATTTTTGCCCAACTCTTTTGCTTCTGCATCTAATTTTTTCCATTCAACGTGTTTTGCTTCGTATAATTTTTTCAAATTATCGACACCGGTTTGAATGCCTTTTAATTCATTTCTATATGTTTCGATTTCTGTTTTGTGTTCTTCAATAACATATTTCCAGATTGAAGCAATTAGTTCAGTACGCTTGGTATTGTAATTATCAACAATATCGTTATGCGTTTTAATCTTTTTGTTGGCTTCTTGTATTAAATTCAGAAGTGTTTCTAATTGCTCCTTTGTTGAAATAAGGCTAATACTACGACTTGGTTCTTTCTCTTTGCTGCTAAGCAATTCCTTATTTGAAGTTAGTTGGCTAATCAACGTTTTTAGATTGGTAGAAAATTTTTCTATTTCAAGTTTTGAGTTGTTTTTTGTTTTTTCTGCACTTTCAATTGCATTAAGTGTATTTACAATATTTGCTGAAAGTCTAAGGTATTCTTCTTTAAGTTCTTTAGATTTTCTTGTCGATTCTATGAAAGTTGTATCAAAATAATCACCAAGTTGTTTTTTGAAATCTTGTGTTATTGTTTTTTGTTGGCAAAAAGGACAGGTATCATCTTCATCCTGAATATATTTTTTACCTTCACTTACCCAGTCATTAATTCCTAATCGTTGAATAAGGTTTGCAATATCAACATCTGTTTTTCCAATTATTTTTGTTTCCCAAACTTTATCAGTTTCTATTATGTTATTTCTTGCAAATTCAATTTCTTGTATGGCAGAAATTGTTTCAGGTCTTTTCCCAAAAATTGTTTTGGCTTCGTCTATTAGTTCACTCAAGGACTTTAAGGAAGCTGTATTTGAATCGAATTCTGATAAAAGTTTATCTCTAAATGAAATTTTCTTTTGTGAACCTTTAAATGCTTCTTTAAAATTTGATTCGTGTTTTTTATAAATCTTATCCCAAGCAATATCATCCTTAAAGCTTTCAATCTTCTTATCTCGTTCTACTACTTTTTTGTCGTATGATTCTTTTTGAGAAATATATTGTTCTTTTGCTTCCTTTGCTTCAACTTGTTTTGCTTCAATCGCTTCCTTTTCTTCTTTTGTTGCTTTACCTAACGTAAAAACACCGTTGATTTTTCCTTTACCAAAGTTCTCTTCTCTAAATTTTCGATTGTAAACAAGAGAACTTAATTCTATTCCATTCTTCCAATCTTTGCTACAAGTTGAATATCTCCCATTTGTTGCATCATTGAAAAGATGGGAAATTGTTGATTTACCAGTTCCATTAGTTCCATATATGAAATTAATCTTATTCAATTTTTCAATTTGAATACCGGTGTCATTAAAACTGGCAACATTATTTATTTTAAGACTTGTAAGCATCTGATTTTTCTTTTATTCAAAGACCTTTTTTTTAAGTTCAACAGTAGTTTCTTCCAGTTTCAAAATTTCGTCCTTTATTTCCTGTAATGAGCGTAAAGGTTTAAATTCATAAAAGTATTTAGTAAAGCTTATTTCATAACCCACTTTAGTTTTACTGTGGTCAATCCAGGCATCAGGTAGATTTGGTTTTACTTCACGGTCGAAATATTCATCAATGGTCTGCGGAATAAGGTTTTTATTCTCGTCCAATTTTAGGAATGGAATATTTTCATAATCGCGCAAACTTGTATCAGCTTTGGGTTCTCCTTTTGTATTGCGAATTATTTCTCCATCTTCATCTCTTTGGGGTTCTTCAACCGTAATGCGCCAATAAGCGAAATAGTCATTTGGGTAGATTTTTACAAATTCGTTTTCTTCAAAGTCACCGTAGAGTTTAGTTATAAATCCGATTCCTTTTTGGTCTCCGTTTTCGGTAATCTTTTTACGCTTGTTCCCAAGGCTTGGAATTTGCTTTTCCCAGAATCGATTGTTAGTCAATTCACCATTTGCAACTAATTCTTCATCTTTTTGTCCTGTAGCATTTATTAACTGAACTTTGCCTTTTCTTTCTTCACTTTTTTTATTGTTTACAATCCAAACATAAGTTGCGATTCCCGTATTGTAAAAAAGTTGGTCAGGCATTGCAACAATGGCTTCAAGCCAATCATTCTCAATTATCCATTTTCTAATATTGCTTGGTCCGCTTCCTGCTTGTCCTGAAAATAAAGGAGAACCATTAAAAACTATTCCTATTCTTGTTCCACTTGATTTCATTTTTGATATCATATGTTGCAAGAAAAGCAATGAGCCGTCATTAATACTTGGATAACCTGCTCCGAATCGTCCTGAAAAACCTTTATTTTCACTTTCTGCTTTAATTATTTTTGCTGCTTTTTTCCAGTCCACACCAAATGGTGGATTTGAAAGCATATAGTCAAATTTTTCATCTTCCAGTCCGTCAATTGTAAATGTGTTACCAAACTTTATGTTTGAAGGGTTTTGCCCTTTAATAAGCATATCCGATTTACATATTGCATAAGATTCAGGATTTATTTCCTGTCCAAAAACTTCGAGCTTTGCTTTTTTGTTGAAGCTGTTTAAATGCTGTTCTCCGATAGAAAGCATTCCGCCTGTTCCGCAAGCAGGGTCGTAGAGAGTTTTTACAATTCCTTCTTTTGTAAGGGTTTCATTATCGGCAATGAACAAAAGGTTAACCATTAATTTGATTACTTCTCTTGGTGTAAAGTGTTCTCCTGCGGTTTCGTTGGATTGCTCAGAAAATCTCCTGATAAGTTCTTCAAAAACATAACCCATTTCCATACTGTCCATATCGGAAAGGTCGATTTTTGCAAACTCTTTTACAATAAGAAAAAGAATGTCAGATTTTGGGTCGTCCATTCTTTCAATCTGGTCGTCAAAATTGAAGTATTCAATAATTTCTCTGGCACTTGCTGAAAATCCATTTATGTAGTTTCTCAGGTTCGCAGCTACTTTGTCAGGCTCAGCTTTTAATTTATCAAAGTCGAATTTGCTACGGTTGTGAAAATTATGTCCTGCAATATTGTTTAGAATTAAATCTTTTGCACTATCTGATTTATCTTTTATTCTCGGCAAATAATCTAAGACTTTTTCTTTTGTTGGTTTTAAAACACAATCCAAACGTCTCAAAACAGTTAATGGCAAAATTACTTTTCCGTAGTCCGATTGTTTGTAATCGCCACGTAAGTAGTTGGCTACTTGCCATATTAAATCTGCTTTCTTTTTAAAATCTATCATTATATTTTCCTTGTTATTAAGTCGTCAAAATTATGGAATCTACAGTTGAATATCGCAGAAGTGGGGTGAAAAGATTTAGGCTCATTTGGTTTTTTTTGGTCGGCTTTTTCGCGTGATGGCAAATACCAAATGTGCCTAAATGTGCGCCGCCTACCCTAACTGTCCCGAAGGGCAGAAGCGGGCTGGCAAAAACAAAATTATTTATGTCAACCAAATTTTCAATTCTATGTCTATTTTCTCGTTTCAATCAGTCTCGTTTAATTCTACGGTTTCTCTTTTTCAGCATTGCAGGTAACGATTGTATAACACCAATTGGTGTTATTTCCGTTATAGTTTCAATAAATAATTAAACTTAATACTTCCGATTATATTTAGTGAATATGTTATAAAATACTTCATTTAATTTTTATTTGTAACAAATGTAATAAAATTAAGGATCCAAAAAATCCAGAGGGTTTTTCATGCTTTCAATCCCTCAAGTCCTTACATGGGTGTAGATCGTTGTTGTCTTTGAACTTTAATGATCTAACATGCTTTGACTATCTTAAGTCAATCCCATGTTCTAAACAATAAGTAGTATATGCATTGTAGTGCACTTCCCTACGTTCACCTATCAAAAAAACATAATAACAGTTATTATGCAGAATTATATTTATAATATTTGGGGGTAGTTGCAATCTACACTCACTACATATTCACCCATCCACAGCTCCGCCCCCTCAGTCACACTCACAAAGCATAACAGCCTGCATTACAGTTGCATATTGAAACAAATAAATAGCGATTAAACTACTTTAAAAAATACAGAATGTGTGTTATAGTTTTTTAGCAAGTCCAGATTTTTTAGTTTCAATAATTAACGAATGTCAAATATATAAAAAATATTTATATTTAATTAACACAAACTGAATTAAAACAAAATTTGCATAGATTAATGCTGCTTATGATTGTATGAAGCATCTATAAACAGCACTAATCTGTGCTTTCAGGCATAGCTAAACTTTTTTTCAATACGTCAAAGAACAATTTTAAATCCTGTGGATTTGCGAACTTCTCCCGCTACTACTACAGCCTCCATTCTTATACAAATCCATACAAACAAGACTTAAAGTACGATTTAATCATCCAGGAGCGTTAAGTGTGCTCGTCTAAGCCACAGGACTCATAATCCCTCAGGTAGCAAGGCATCGTAAATAAACAGCGAATACTCTTTCTTAAGCATCTTGTAATCTTATTGCGTAAGTTCGATGGAATTATTGCTGATCCCATCGGATCTTCTCCTGGATAATAGTGCCCAATCAAAGCAGACTCAGAACCAACTGTGGAGCTCACAGAAGATTTCATGCTGTTAGTTAACACTTTAGCAACGAAAGAGCTTGCAGTGAATACTGTGATTAACAAAAAAAGTACTGGTTGCATAATTGCGTATTGTTCGTTTGTCATAATAGGTTAATGCTTAAATTGTACTGCAAACATAAGTAATTTATTGCCTTAAAAAACCTACCATCGGGCGATTGTCACTGATTGTCACGAATTGTCACGAATTGTCACGAATTGTCACGAATTGTCACGAATTGTCACGATTTGTCACAGCAAATTGATGAATTATATATCAAAAATATACATCTATAATTCATCGATATGTTTAATGGTATAGCTATTTTTTCAAAAAAAGGTGAAAGATAAAATTTTATCTTTCATCCGATAATGATTTGTCCCCATGCATGTTATAACAAAAGATGAAAGGATGAAGGATAATTCCATTAAAGTTATATATTTTATACTTTTTAATTTTTTCCTTCGGGCGCTCGTTGAATAGCTTTATAATATATATTTATATATTATAACCCCGAAAAGGAAAAAGTTTAATAAGAAACATGATTCATCCTTTCATCTTTTTGCTGAAACTATTGACTGAAGCAGGAAAGAGGGGTGAAAGGTTAATTGATCATCTTACATCGCTTAGAATGGAAATCTTAGTTAAATCTTGTCAAAATGTAATGCTCAGTAAACAATAAATTCAAGTACAACTACCCTTTGCAGGATTGGTATTAGAATGATATTGTGAATGTTAGCATCCCAGTAATTTAATGCCTTAATAAAATATTATCTGGTGATTTTCATGTATTGTCGTGAATTGTTATAATTTGAAACAAATTGTTATTTAGGCCCTCTGGAAATATTTCTGATTTACATAAGTGATTTTGCATTTTCCTAAGAAGAATGAAAAAATTACCTTACATCACGTTTTTTTGTAAAAATGCGTTTTTTGCAAAAAGGTGTAAGATTAATAATTTATCTTACACCCCTAAATGATATGATATACAGCATTATATATCAAAAGATGTAAGGATGTAAGATGTTTCCCATTCTTTTTGAGTTTTTTTTGCATTTTATCTTCTCTCCTTTTGCGCCCGCGTTGCAAGTTTATAATATATATATATATTATAACAAAATTTTGCTGAAAAAGAATAGGAATTATCTTACATCTTACACCCTTTTCTCTGAAACTCCCGACTAGAGCGACAAAGAAGGGTGTAAGATGATCAATTTACCTTACACCCTTTGAAATTTGCTTATTTGATAAATATTGAATATTTCTGATTGTTTCCAGGCTTTGGATATCGTGAATAAAATGGTTACATCAAAATTAAACAAAGATTGAATATGAGTTTGTTAAGCAGAATGTTCGGGATGCATGAACCGATTGTCTAAGCCTTCTCAAAATACCCTTTAATTCAGGAGTTTCAAAGATGTATTAAGTCTTTTTGTAAATTTTGATATTAATCATTATTACTCAAAATTAATGAATATAAAAATCCCAAAATTGACCATCTGTAAGGGTGTTTATTTCAATTCAAAAGTATACCATTTGATTTAAGATAGAAAGGTATTTTATGCAGTTAGCAGATTGGAGGGACTTGGAGGGACTGAAGGGACTTGAGGGACTTGAGGGACTTGTCCCTCCTACGCCAAGGCTTCGGCGGGCAAGGAGGGACTTGGAGGCCAGGAGAAAACTGCAGAGAAAGCCTAACGTTGAACATATTAATTAATAGTTACGCGCTTTTTCAGGACGTTAGGGGGGGGGGCTGAACAGATGTTTAGAGTTGTTTGACCAAAAAGACAAACCCAAACTTTTCCTTATGTTTAGCAGGTATTTTCTGGATAAGGATGGGAATGAGATAGCTTTGAGTACTATCAAGACTGAATAGAACAAGCAGACAGATGATGCTTTAAGATTGTTGGCTGCTGATATAATAAAGGTCGCTGAAAATCTGGAGGAGACAATGGGTTTTTAGGGTCGAAAATCCGACTTTAGTACGTGGTAAAAATTGATGTAAAATTCCGGCATAAAATCCGGTAATTTTAGATCAAAAGTGCAAAGAGTGCAAACTTTTTCTTCCTAAACTATATATTTTTATATTTCTTTCTAAAATTGAAAAAAAAATAACAGAGTAGAGACAAAAAGTCTGCACTCTTTGCACAAGTATCACAGTCATAGCGAAATAATGGTGTAAACCTGCCAAAAAAGTCTGCACTTTCTTTGCACTTTTTCTAAAAAGTCTGCACTTTTTGATATATACATAGTATATATATATGATAAGGTAGTGAATACATACAGTAAAGTAAACAAAGTCAATAGCCCATAAAACAGGTCAAAAAACACTGTTTTTTTGATAGATTTGAAAATTTTCATTTCATGGTCAAAAAATAAGAGAGTTTAAACGGATATCAGTACAATAACGTTAAAAAGTGCAGACTTTTGGTCAAAAAGTGCAAAGAAAGTGCAAAGAAAGTGCAGACTTTTTCACTTCATTTCACCAGTCATTTTAGCTGTATTTTCACCAGTAATTTCATCAGTATTTTCACCAATAATTTCACTAGTAATTTCACCAGTATTTTGAGTGCCATAATTTGTTAAAAAATGCCATAAAATTACAAGCGCATGGAGCAATTATTGGAAGCGCTTTGGTTGGTCATTTTATGCTCATCCGTTACCCAATTCCTGAGCACGCACCACTTGTCCGATGAGCTTGTACTTTTAGTCTATAAGCTTGTTTTTTGAGAAATTGTTTTTACTCAAAAATATCATCATTATAAAAAGAAATCGTAAAAACAGTACCATTACTTTGGAACTTTTTTCGTATATTTACAGCTTAAAATCCAGGAAGATTAACCATAAACTCACTAAGTTTTTGTTAAGTCCGGACAAGCTTTTTCGTAGCAGAAGACTGATTCTGATAACAGCATAACTCTTTGGTATGCTACTTCTTAGTGCTTATGTTAAAGGCAGTCCGATTATTCCGGAAGCTAAAATATTGACTATAATTATTTCAAATGAATGAATACAGGTGGTCTGCTTTGGCAGACTGGATCATAAAAAGGTTCCATAAGCACATTTTTGTGGCATATGCTGTGTTATGCCTTCCGGGGATAGCTTATAAGTGTTTCCTGTTGCAGAGATTATATTCAGCTTCAATTGTTCTATGTCATATAAATAGGATTAATGTTACAAATCCGGATGAATTTCTGGAATACATGAAATTAAAACCTCCGTAAGTATTTGTAATATAATGATATACAATTTTGTAACGCGAAGAAACTCACAGTAATCTATAAATATTGTTTGTGATATTTCAAAATTCGAAACCAAACATTTGTAAATAGAAATACCGTCTTACTTTTATTAAATTCGTTATTCTTTCGATGATGCATCATACACCTGATGTGTAGATGAGAGAGGTGTAGTCTGAATAATTATACTCTGTCCGTAATTGGGATTTTGTTGCATGGTGAGCAATAGTTCAGGTTGGTAATTAACTAGTCTCCAAAAGCACTTGTAATACAAAAATTATCACTTGTGGGAGCAATCGTTATCACAAAAGGAAATGATCAACGACACAAGTGAAAATGATCAATTACACCTGTGATAATGGTTGGTGGGAGAGGTGATTGTGAATGGTTGTATTTGGGTGACTGTTTTCTCTCATTTCTCATCTATTATCTCTTTCAGACAAAGAATCCTGTTCAGAAAATGTTATAACACGAGTCGCGAGACTCGCGTTAGTTTTATTTATAGAGAATCGATAAAAGCGACAAGTCGCTTTTTGCTCAAAGCCGCATGGCTTTTCATTTTTTACTCACAGCTTGTATATTTTTATTGGAGTTCATGATTGCTTCGCAGTTCTTGATAAAAAACGAAACAAAAAATCAAGGGCTTCTTCTGCTTAAGTATATTTTTATCGTGTAGCGTAAGTTCAATGGAGTGATCTCCTCGTTCCTCGGAGCTTCTCCATTTCTCTAACGCTACACTTCAAAAATACACTTAACCAAAAGAGGCCCTTCCACTACCATGCAGTTCAGAGTATTAATGTTGATACAATCGGGTGGGAATAAGAACATTGTGGGTTGTTTGAGATATTCAGCACGATCAAAAACCACCTCCCCACTAAATCAAGAAATCATATTAATCAGGTAAATCAAGATTCAGACAAAAAAAGCGACTATGAGATGGGGTACAACCTTAAACATCATTTACCTATACCACAAAGAATCCTGTTAATCCTAAAATCCTTAAATCCTGTTCAGACAATAAAAATGTGACTTTGCAAGGGAGAGTAGCAATGGGATTTTAAATATTCAGGAATCAGTCATAATTTAAATCATCACCCACAAAACAACCCTTCAGGGTTTGTTGATGCCAGAAGAAACCCTGAATATCAGCAATACACCAGTAACCCAGTCCTTTTTTTAACCGCCATTGACCGCCATAGCCTTGGCGAAGGAGGTAGGGGTGGGTGATTGCAAGGCGGCTTTGAGCAAAAGCACCTGAATGCTTTTATATTTGGGGTTTCTTATCGCTACCTGATCCCCAGGAGATCCCTCCTCCTTCGTCGTTCGGCATGAACTGTGCTAAAAAGCAAGATTTTTTTGATAATTTTTTTCATAACTTGATAAATTAGATCCAATCGCAAAAGCTTGCCTAAGTAATTTGTTAGCAATTGCAATTTTTATTACTCTTTCAGGTTTACCTTTTAACTTGAGTCTATCATACATTTGTTTGCATTGTAAATTCCTTGTCTTGGCTGTCCAGGAGCATATATATAGTAGTTTCCTAAGGTGCCTGTTACCCATTTTGGTGATATGGCCTTTACCCTTGATGCTAGAGCCTGACTCAAATATTCTGGGAGCTAATCCGACATATGATGCGAACTTTTTAACATCATCAAACTTGTTAAAGTTATTGGTAATTGCAATAAACATCAATGCAGTTTTTGGCCCAATGCCTGGTATTGACCTTAATGCATCATATGTTTGTTTGTAATGTTGTTCAACAATTTCCAGCATATGATCTTCAAGCTTTTTGATCTTTCTTTCAATAATTTTAATTAAAGCTCTTAGTTCTTTTGCGATCAGTTTGTCAATATTGGGAACAACAGAAAATGCTTCTAATTGATTACTTATCATTGTTCTTTGCTTAAGCAATAACTCTATGGCAGTATTAGCCTGGACTAAAGCATTAATATTATCTTCATTAGGTTCCCATATATCAGGCCTTTCAGACTGTCCATAAAGAGCTATCATTTTTGCATCCTTTTTATCAGTCTTTGCCTTAACCATTCTCATCCTCACAAAGTGCTTTATCTGTAGAGGATTAACCACAGACACATCAATTCTTTTACTATGCAAATATGTGGCAAGTTGGAGATAATAGGGTCCAGTAGCTTCCATCACGCAATGATCCTGTTGATTAATGATTGACAGAAAAGATTTAAATCCTTTCATGCTGTTTTTAAACTTACAATGAGTGAAAACGTCATCTTTTTCTTGAAAACTTACATCAAAACTTGATTTTGATATGTCAATTCCTATAACTTTGCTCATAACACAATTTTTTGATCGGAAGGAAAAACTACTGGAACTTATCAATCCTAAATACAGGCTTTTTGCCTAATGAACTGTCCAAGTTTTAGTAGAAGGAGAAAGGGGCTAGCATGCCGAACTGGTTTTAATACCGAATGACAGGTAATAGTCTTATTCTTTCTCCATTCCTTCTGATTGTTAATATTAATTTATCAACTTAAAAATAATACTAAAAATATTTTATTTGCAAACATAGGATGACAGCCTTTTTTTTAGTTTATGTGCCTGAACCACGCGGTGGGTTGTTTAAGATATTCAGTACTATCAAAAACCACCCCCACACTAAATCAAGAAATCATATAATCAGGCAAATCAAGATTCAGACAATAAATGCGAAAAGGCGACTTTGCTAGAGAGCGAGATAGCTACTGAAGCACCCGAGTACCTATAGCAAAACGCTCTGCTCACTGATCACTGATCACTGCTCACTGCTCACTGCTCACTGCTTACTGATCACTGTTCACCTCTCACCTCTCATTTCTCACTCTCACTTCCCACACAACATTAAAATTTTTTGTACTTTTATCCCGAAATGAACTGTTTTAATATGAAAAGCTTATTAAAAAACAAATTCCGGATAATAATACTTTTTACACTGTTGGCATTGTCCTTATTATCTTTTTCCCAGGGAAAAGAAGCCAATATTTGGTATTTTGGTGCATATGCGGGTGTTGATTTTAACGCAGGAAGCCCACCTGACTCGCTCACCGATAGTCAAATGCTCTGTGGCAGTCAAACAGGTTCAGCAAGTATTGCTGATAGTATGGGTAATTTATTGTTTTATACCAATGGGCGAGAAGTTTGGAATAAAAACCATACTATTATGACTAACGGTAATCACATAGGAATTCAATCTGCCCAGGGAGCTATTGTTATACCAAAAGATAAGATTTTAGGCTTATATTACGTTTTTGGTTTTGGTGTTGACCCATCATATTCACACTATGTATTTCAATACTCTGTTATTGATATGAGAATGGACAATGGCAACGGTGCAGTTGTTGACAGTTTAAAGGAAATATTCCTGATGGACAATACATCATGGCACATTAGTGCTGTTAAACATGCTAATTATAGTGATTTTTGGGTTGTTTGTCATGGCTTTAACAATAACAAGTATTATTCATTTTTAGTTACAAAAGACAGCATTTATTCCCCTGTTGAAAGTCCTATTGGTTCAAATTTTTCAGATGTAGAGGGATATATGAAGATTTCACCAAACGGGAAGAAAATTGCACCTGCTTTATTTCATGGGGGAGATTCGTTTTTCGAGCTACTGGATTTTAATAATGAAACAGGTGATATAAGTGATACGAACTATATTCGTCAAGATGGGATTTTTAAAGGAGTTGAATTTTCACCTGATAACACAAAACTATATGTTAATGGTATAAATATGTTATACCAATATGACCTGGAAGCCGGATCACCACAGCAAATTCTCGAATCAGGTGTTAATATTGCCAGTAGTGGCGGGCAAGGAGCACTGCAATTGGGTCCCGATGGTATTATTTATTGCGTTGTACCGGAAAGCGGACATGAGTTTTACCTTAGTGTTATAAATAATCCAAATTTAAAAGCCCCTGCATGCAGTTTTCAATGGGATGTTGTTGATCTTCATCCTAATCTTACAAATAATAGTCTACCTACTTTTATCCAGTCCTACCTCAACGATCCCAACTTTAGCTGGCAGAATACCTGTTTTGGAGAGACAACCTTATTTACCATTGATGATGTTAACGGAATTGACTCGGTATTCTGGAATTTTGGAGATTTTGGGTCTTATCCCAATAATACCTCAACACTTTTTATGCCCACGCATGTGTTCTCGCAGGCAGATACTTTTAATGTTACACTTACTGTTTACAGCGGGCTTATTGAGAAGCAGGTTACCAAGCAAGTTGTTGTATATCCTTCACCACAACCCAATCTTGGCAGCGACACCCTGTTATGCAGTACTCCTTTCACCATCGAACTGGATGCTACCTGTAATGCCGTTTCATATGTATGGCATGATATGTTTGGGGTAACAACCCCGCAAATTACTGTTAGCGACACAGGAACATACATTGTTACTGCCACCAACAGCGAAGGCTGCTCAGGTACCGATAGCATAGCAATAGAGCTTACGCCACAGCCTGTTGTTGATATATCAAACCTTGTTATAACCAACGCAGGGTGTGGGTTGCAAAACGGTGAAATTACCGGTATACAGGTAACAGTTAGCACAACGTTGTTGTATACGTGGATAGACCAGTATAATGATACCATTGGCCATACTCTGGATATCATAGGGCTTGGTGCAGGCACATATACCCTTATGGCATTCAATAGCAATGGATGCGATCATAACCTTGGAGATTATATAGTTGACGACAACGGTAGCTTAACCATTAATTCTGTTACTTTTTCCGATGATCATTGTAATTTATCATCAGGGGAGATAATAATTGATGAGTCAAACACAGGTAATATATTCTATAGTATTTACGGTGACTCTGCATGGGTACAGAACAGCGGCGTATTCACGGGTGTTACTTCCGGAGAATATTTAGTTGCCATTAAAGACAACTTAGGCTGCATTGAATTCTACAATGGAAATCCTGTTGTTATTAACAATATTGGCGGTCCACAGGTAAGCGCGGTAAGCATTACTCCCGATGTTAATAATCTATCGACCGGAAGTATTGATATTGCAGCAGCAGGAACAGGCGATATTTCATATTCCATATACAGTGGCAACAACCCACAACTTAACAACGGGCTGTTTACCAACCTTTCAGCGGGGTTGTACAACTGTTATGTTAGCGATACTTTTGGCTGCGACACCTCCTTTACAGCATATGTTCCTCAGAATGCCACCGACACACTGCTTGCTATCAGCGGGTTTGGCAACTCATGCGAGGGAGAGGCTGCTGTTATTCCTTTACATCTGGTAAATTTTAACGATGTGTACAGTTTCGATGTAAACCTCAACTATGATGTAAATATTGTTATCTGTGATGGCTACCAAGAGCTTAACCCCTTACTCGAAGATGGGTTTACTGCTTATGTGTCAACCTCAACAGGTGAGATACATCTGCAATGGCAGGGAACATCCCCTTTGACGATCGCTGATGATGCTACCATGTGTGAGCTTATCTTCAGAGGTCTTGGCGAAGGCATTTCTCCTGTTAACTGGGAATCAGGTCCGGCACAAAGTGCTTTTTATGATATCAATCACGATCCTATTAACGCAAGTTATTTCAAAGGTGAGATAAAAGTATACAGCAATCCGGATATTGCTGCACAGCCACAAACATATCTGTGCTCCGGTGAAAGCCTTAATATCGACCCTGAGGTATCTGGTGGCAACGGCACTATCAATTACCTGTGGTCGGGTCCTGATGGCTTTACTTCCGACAATAAGCAGGTTAATATTGCATCAATATCAACGGAAGAATCAGGAACCTATATCCTAAGTGTAGAAGACTCGATGACATGCAGCAATACTCAAAGTTTTATGGTTAATGTTTACGCCTCGCCACAGATAGCCTTTGCTGCTTACGACACCTTGTGGATGGAACCGGGAGATATTCTTGAAGCTGGCACCAACTATGCATACATCTATTCATGGAACACTGGTGAAACAACACCTGCTATTACTATCGATACATGTGGTACATACAGCGTGGAAGTCGTGTCTCCTGAAAACTGCTCATCGCAGAAATCGGTGATGATACTTTGGGATGGCATACCATTTTACATTCCCAATGCTTTCACTCCCGATGGCGATGGTCTTAATGATGTTTTCAACATAATCCCTAAATACGACTACATAAGAGATTTTCGTCTAACTATCTTTAATCGGTGGGGACAGCAAATATTCACCACCCGCGACTACAACAAAGGCTGGGACGGCACTTTTAAAGGCAGCCCTTGTATGGTGGGAGCATATATCTACAAAGTTACCTACAGCGAATTCAGCTCCCCCGGGGCGAAGTCTGTTGAAGGTAGTGTTGTTGTGGTTAGGTAGGTATTGGAACATTGTGGGTTGTTTGGGGTATTCAGCACGATTAAAAACCATCCCCTGTAGGGACACCCCTGTGTGGGTGTCCGCTTTGATATTCAACGTTCAATGTTGAATGTACATAAATAGCGCGAGTACCCTTACTCGTGTTTTTTAATTTATTTATTGGGAATCAATAAAAGCGACAAGTCGCTTTTTGCTCAAGCCGCATGGCTTTAACTTTTTTTTGATAGGCGAGCGTAGTTTCAAACTACGCTCAGTGGGGTATACAGGGATGTAGCTCAACATGGACTCCTGCTTTTTTTTCCGAACCTGAGGCAAACTGACCAATCAAATATTCATACGTATCTCCAAGGGTATCGGTGTCAGTGGAAAAATCAGCAATTCCTTCGGCAATTTTTTGAATGATGGTGCAAAGCTTTTTGTTTCGGTCGGTTGATGTTTTTCCAAGTTTCTCAGAGTTTAAGTTAATTTCTGAAAACAAACCATGAAAGGAATTATCAAAGGATTCGGTTTCGATGTATTTAAAACTCTTCACCAAAGTTTCCAGCAATTCGCCGTCCTGGGTACGGGCAAGCTCGGCGATGTTGTTCCACAAGAATTCCGGTTTGATAACATAATGTACCTTTCGGCGCATTTGTTTCTCAAATTCAACAACAACATCCGGTTAATCTCTACCTAATTCCTTCTTGGCCGATTCCTCATAATTGGCAGATAAATACCTTAAAAAAAGAAACGAAAGCATATAATCACGGAAACCATCAGCATTCATTGCCCCACGAAGCTGGTCTGCTATTGCCCAAAGGGTTTTACTTAATTTATGTTGTTCTATTTGTGTCATACTGTATTCTTTTTTGTCTGAATCAGGATTTTCCTGATTTAAGGATTTCCTGATTACTTTGTTTGGTGTATTTGGGGTTGTATATTTTTTTAAACTGTAAACTTTTGCCACCAAAATTGATTAGCAAGCCAATAGGCTTATCGTAGGCCACAACATAGTTTTTAGCTTGCTCCAGGTGCACATCTTCTAAGTTGATGAGTGCTTTTAGTTCGACAATTACCAAATCTTCCACCACAAAATCAGCGCGTCTTGTGCCTACTTCAATATCTTCATAGTAAATGGCATGTTCTTGTTCTCTGGCAAAAGAAATACCTGCATGCTCCAATTCAATAGCCAAACATCTCTGGTAAATGACTTACTGAAATCCATTGCCCAGGGTATTATGTACTTTCATTGCACAACCATTTATTTTGTATGTCAGTTCATCTAAGGTCATAAACAATTATTTTTTTCCATCCTGTTAATATAAAATCTTGTACATCTTACTATCCTGTACACTATTATTTTTTCAAATCCTGTTCATCCTGTCATCCTGTATTCTTTTTTGTCTGAATCAGGATTTTCCTGATTTAAGGATTTCCTGATTACTTTGTTTGGTGTATTTGGGGTTGTATATTTTTTTAAACTGTAAACTTTTGCCACCAAAATTGATTAGCAAGCCAATAGGCTTATCGTAGGCCACAACATAGTTTTTAGCTTGCGCCAGGTGCACATCTTCTAAGTTGATGAGTGCTTTTAGTTCGACAATTACCAAATCTTCCACCACAAAATCAGCGCGTCTTGTGCCTACTTCAATATCTTCATAGTAAATGGCATGTTCTTGTTCTCTGGCAAAAGAAATACCTGCATGCTCCAATTCAATAGCCAAACATCTCTGGTAAATGACTTACTGAAATCCATTGCACAGGGTATTATGTACTTTCATTGCACAACCATTTATTTTGTATGTCAGTTCATCTAAGGTCATAAACAATTATTTTTTTCCATCCTGTTAATATAAAATCTTGTACATCTTACTATCCTGTACACTATTATTTTTTCAAATCCTGTTCATCCTGTCATCCTGTAAATCCTGATTCAGACAATTTTTTCATTAACCCCCACTGAGCGTAGTTTCACGTGTCCGCCTCCACGGCGGATGAAACTACGCTCAGTGGCGGCTTTGAGCATAAGCACCCAAGTGCTTTTTATTTGGCGTTTCTTATCACTACCTAATCCCCCAACTCAAAACTTATAACTTATAATTTATAACTTAAAACTTTAAACATTAACTCCTATCTTTGCCCTCTTATAGCATTGGCTTATGAAAAACATTTGTTTTTTTAACAGTATTAACTTCTGGGGTGGGGGAGAAAAGCTTCATCTTGAAAGTGCTGTGGAATTTAAAAAGAAAGGGTACACTGTATTTATGGTAGCTAATCCCAAGGCTCCCTTATGGGAAAAAGCTAAAGCTGAAGGACTAATAATGTGCCCGGCTGTGGTTGGTAACCTATCCTTTTTAAATCCTTTTAAGATAAAAAGACTGGCACGGTTTTATCGTGAAAATGATATCGATACTGTTATATTTTCTTCATCTCAGGATCTGAAGCTGGGTAGTATATCCGGAAAAGCGGGTGGTGTTAAGAATATTGTTTATTTACGCGGACTGGCAGTACCTATTAAAGCCAGTATAGTTAACCGTTATGTGTTTAGCTCATTGCTAACGCATATTGTTCCTAATTCTCAGGAAACTGAAAGGAATATCCTTAAGCATCTCCACAAATATATAGACAAATCGAAGGTGAGGACTATCTATCATGGTATTGATGTGGATAGTCTGAGTGCCAGTTTTGATTATAGACTAAAGGAGATTGAAGAGCAGGGCCATGGTGTGATTTTGGGCAATGCAGGAAGACTTACTTCGCAAAAGGGGCAGGTTGATCTTATTAAAATTGCGAAAATTTTAAAAGATCAGGGTGTTGATTTTACTCTGTTTATTGCCGGAACCGGCGAAATGTATGATAAACTGGCTGTAATGATTGAGGAATATAATCTGCAGAAAGAAGTAGTGCTGCTTGGCTTTGTAAAGGATATGGAGTGCTTTATGAGTTCCATCGACATTTTTGTTCTGTCGTCCATATGGGAAGGCTTTGGCTTTGTTTTGGTAGAGGCTATGATTAAATCGAAACCCGTTGTTGCTTTTGATATTACCAGTAATCCGGAAGTAGTGCAGGCAGATGTTACAGGCTTCCTGGCTGATTATCCGGATCTGGATATGTTTGCAGAAAAAACCAGATTATTAATTGATGATGAGAATCTGCGCCATAAAATGGGCAAAGCCGGCAAGGATAGTGTTTATAAGAGATTCCAACTGGTGGACAGGATAACGGAGCTGGAGGAGTATCTTTTGGAGGGGGGGTAGGGACTGGAGAGACTTTAGGGACTGGAGAGACTGAAGAGACTGAAGAGACTGAAGAGACTGAAGGGACTGAAGAGACTGAAGAGACTGAAGAGACTTTAGAGACTGAAGGGACTGAAGAGATGAGAGGTGAGAGATGAGAGATGAGAGACTGCTAACTCACACTGTATCAGGCACCCTCTGACCCCTGCTCAGCCTAAGGCTGATATGGCGGTTAAAAAAAGGGGGAACCGTGTCCCAACTTTAGTTTTGTTAATAATTTAATGATGATGGTTGGTAATCGATAAAAGCGACAAGTCGCTTTTTGCTCAAGCCGCAAGGTAATTACCCACCCCCTAAAGGGCTGGGTTACTGGCGTATTGCTGATATCCTGGTATTTTTCTGGCATCAACAAACCCTGAAGGGTTGTTTTGTGGGTAATGTTTTAAAACCTGATAGGTTCCTGAATATCCCAAACAACCCACAATCTTCCAATCCCCACTTAGCCGTATAAACATTAGAACACTGAACTACATGCGAAATGAGCCCATGATTTTTTGCCTCGCCCGCCATTGACCGCCGTAGCCTTGGCAAAGGAGGTCGCAGCCTTGGCGCTGTGTCCGCTGCAAGCTGATAGGAGGGTTGTTTACTTTTTTATCAAGAACTGCGAAGCAATCATGAACTCCAATAAAAATATATAAGATGTGAGTAAAAAACGTAAAAGCCTTGCGGCTTGAGCAAAAATTGCCTTGGCGATTTTATCGATTCCCTACATCACACAGTTAATCAATATTAAGTACATAGCCCTATTTTTTCAGGGCATTCTGCTTTTATTTGATTATCTCAATACTAACTTCATCAAACGCATATTCACCATAATTATCCCAAACGCGGGCTGTTATTACATGATTACCGGTATCTTCGTCGCATGTTTTCCACATGTATTCAAATTCTGATTCTGTTTGCCAGATAACAACCTCATTGTTGTCGATTATAAGATTTGTTTCCTGTCCGGTACCTTCTGCGAGTACTTTTATGTTTATTGTATCACATATTGTGAATGTTTGCCCGTTTTCGGGAAAGACTATTTTACATACCGGAGGAGATCCTGTTTTTATACATGAGCTGCTGATTGTTGCTATTGCTAATATCAACAGCGTACTGATTAAATAATTCTTCATGCTTTTAGATTTTGTGCTGGTGTAAAGGTAAGTAAAATGTTCAAAGTTTAAAGTTCAATGCTCAATGTTCAAAGTTTGGGTTGTCCCTCCTTGCCCGCCGAATCAGCCTAAGGCTGAGTAGGAGGGTTGTCACTCCTTGTCCATTCAGTCATATTTCATTCTTCAACTCCCTTTAAAATTCCAATTATCAAGCACCAAATAACAAACAAATCTCAATCATCAAAATCCAAATGCTCAAAACCCCCACACTCCGGAATTGTCATCTGATTTCCCCTTGTCTCTTGTCTCTCGTCCCTTGTCCCTTATTTAACCATAATCATTGTATGTATAAAAAGATTTTATACCTTTATCAGCCATATTACTGTTGATAATAGTATTGGGAAGAAACACTAAAGTGAAGTGTATTACTGATTGTGCTATTGTGCTGTTAGTTAGAGTTTAGGGCTTCTGTTCAATTAAAATGCTAAATGATGACTTTAAAAAAACTATCAGATACTAATTACGTTGCTACTTTAATTCTGGATAAGGATTTGAGAATTAAAAGTTTCAATAGTCTGCTGCCTTTATATTTTAATTTTGATGAAAACGACTATGGAAAAACATTTACTGGCTTTCCTGGTCTTCGCGATTCTGAAAATGCTTCAATAATTGATGATATTAATTCGGTGTTGAATAATTTAACTGCTGTTAATAAAGAAATTGAAACCAGAGAAGGTTATTTGTTGGATAAACAGATAAGTCCTTTGTTAACAGGTGGTAAAGTAATTGAGGGTGTTGTAATTAACTTAGAGGATACTTCTCAAATGAGAAGTCTGATAAGTAAATTGAAATTGCTGGTAAAATATCAGGAAATATATGAAAATTTTGGTAAGGGACATCTTCATGCCAGAATAATCACTGACGATGAGGGCAATCCGGTCGATTGGCTTTTGCTTTCTGTAAACAGAGCCTATGAAAAAATGACCGGGCTTAAAGCAGATAATGTTGTGGGGAAAAGGATGACAGAGGTGCTTCCTGAAACAAAGAATGATCCAGCTAACTGGCTTAAAATATTTGGAGATACAGCTTTAACAGGGAAGCAACATTTTGTTGAAGATTATGCTGAAGTGCTTGACAAATATTTCTCCGTTCACTCTTTTAGTCCGCAAAGGGGTGAATTTATGGTTGTGTTTACAGATATAACTGAAAAAAAGCTGGCACAAAAAAAGCTGGAGTATGAAATGCAATTCTCTAAAAAGATTACAGAAATAACACCAACTGGTATTTATGTATTTGATGTAGTGAATAACCGCAATGTATTTATCAACCAGAGTCATACTAAAATACT
Organism: Bacteroidales bacterium; assembly: GCA_963676635.1. GTDB lineage: Bacteria > Bacteroidota > Bacteroidia > Bacteroidales > F082. The sequence goes on along the minus strand of OY781105.1, from coordinate 693,695 downwards.
TGGATATAGTGCTGATGAGTTGTATAACATGGAACCGGATGAATTTTTTAGTCTGTTTTATCCTAATGATATCGAAAAGGTTAGAGAACATGCTGAAAAGTTATTGAAAGGTAATCAGGGTGTTAATAAATACAGGTTTAAGCACAAGAATGGGAATTGGGTATGGTTACGGTCTGTTGATGCACCTTTTGAATATGATGATAATGGCAATCTTAAGAGTTTTATTGGTGTTTTTAGTGATATTACAGAAGAAAAGAGTATAAAGGATAAACTGGAGTATGAAATAGCCTTCACTAAAAAAATTACAGATACTTCACCCAACGGTATTTATATTTATGACCTTAAAAAAGCGACAAATACATTTACAAATCCGGCATACAAAAATATATTGGGTTACACGAATGAAGAGCTTAAGAGCATAAAGCCGGAAGCTTTTTTTAATCTGTTTCATCCCGATGATCAGGCAGCCGTTGCCCAGCATATGGAAAAAGTTGCCTCGGGCGAAAAAGATACTATTGTTTACAGGTTTAAGCACAGAAAAGGGCATTGGGTATGGTGCCGGTCTGTTGACGCTCCCTTTGAATATGATAAAAACGGTAGTTTAGAGAGTTTTATTGGTGTTTTTAACGATGTTACTGATGAGCAGGAATACCTTGATAAGTTGTCAAAAAGTGAAGCTCATTTAAAACAAATTCAGAAGCTTACAAAAATCGGTAGCTGGTCGCTTAATCTGCTTACCAACGAGGTTACATGGAGTAATGAATTGTATGAAATGTTTAATCTTGATCATAATAACCCTGTACCTGATTATCGTGAGCAAGAGAAGTTTTATACCCCTGAAAGCTGGAAGATATTGCAGGCAGGTATTAGTAATACTGTTGAGACCGGTGAGCCTTATAATCTGGAGATAAACTTTTTAAGAATTGATGGTTCTAAAGGCTGGCTTCTGACAAATGGTAATGCGAAAAAAGATAAGATAGGTAATGTTGTCAGTCTTTTTGGCTCAGCACAGGATATAACGGCTATTAAAGAAGTTCAGGAGAGTTTAAAAGCATCTAAAGAAGAAGCTGAGAGTAATCTGGCACATTTACGACAAATTCAGAAGCTTACAAAAACAGGTAGCTGGTCTATTGATTTAATGAATAATAAAACAGTTTGGACTGAAGAATTGTTTAATATGTATGGTCTTGATCCTGCTGATGGCGCTCCTCCTTGGGATAAGCAGAAGAAACTGTATACACCCGAAAGCTGGGAGAAAATGCAGAAACAAATTGCCAGTGTTATTGAAACAGGGGAGCCTTTTGAACTTGAAGCTGATATTGTGGGAAATGATGGCTCTATCAAATCTTTAGTAGGTAACGCAGATGTTGTTAGAAATGATTCCGGACAAGTTGTGAGTCTTTTTGGCTCAGCCAGAGATATTACTTATGAAAAACAGATATTAGATGATTTACTGAAAGCTAAAGAAGAAGCTGAAAATGCTAATAAGCTAAAGAGTAATTTCCTGTCGAATATGAGTCATGAAATCAGAACACCAATGAATATGGTAGTTGGGTTTACTGACTTGTTGAGAGAGGATAACGTTGATGATGAAAAGAAACATAAATATCTTAATATTATTGAGTCATACTCTGATCAGCTTCTGACTTTGATTAATGATATTGTTGATTTGTCGAAAATTGAAGCTAATGAGCTTAAGATGTTTGATGAAGAGTGTAATATATCTGCGGTTATTATTGAGTTGGAAGAGAGTTTTAACCAGTTGAGGATTACTCAGAATAAAACGAATATTCAAATTAAGAGTGTTATACCTGCAAAGTACCGTGATTTTGTAATTATTACCGATGAAGCCAGAATTAGGCAGGTTTTCACTAATTTATTGCATAATGCTCTGAAGTTTACGGATGAGGGAGTGATATCCTTTGGCTTCGATGTAATAGGCAGGAATATAAGATTCTTTGTAAAAGATGATGGTATAGGAATACAAAGAGAACGAATAAGTGATATATTTGACAGATTTAAACAAGTTCATTATAATGTGACAAAATATGGAGGTACTGGTTTAGGACTGGCTATATGTAAAGGAATTGTTGAAATAATGGGCGGTACAATATCAGTAGAGTCGGAGGAAGGCAAAGGTTCTGAATTTGTTTTTGTGATACCACTTAATGAAACTAATCAAAAAAAAGATACTATGGAAGAAGGTAGTGCTAAAACCGAGTTTATATTTGAAGGTAAAACAATTTTAATTGCTGAAGATGAGATGACATCACAAAAGTATTTTGTGTTATTGATGGAGAATACACGAGCTAAAATTCTGATGGCGGAAGATGGTAAAGAAGCCATTAAGTTGTATAAAGAGAATCCGGATATAGATTTAGTTTTAATGGATATTCGTATGCCTGAAGTAAATGGCTATGAAGCAGGAGAGGAGATATTGAAGATAAATCCTGATGCGATTATAATAGCACAGACAGCAAATGCAATGGCACATGAGAAACAGAAATGTTTTGCAATGGGTTTTAAAGATTATATAACAAAGCCCATAAGGAAGCCTAAGTTGTTTGAGATACTTGATAAGTGGATCGGAGAGTGAGTTTTGAGTTATAAGTTTTGAATTGGGATGCCATTATTATTGAGCTAAACCATAACTTTGAACATTGAACCTAAAAAAGCCACTCTAATGAGTGGCTTTTTTGTGAACCCGGCAGGATTCGAACCTGCAACCTCCTGATCCGTAGTCAGGTGCACTATCCATTATGCTACGAGTCCATTCTCGTTTTAGAAACGGAGTGCAAAAATACAATATTTTTTTGAATTAAAAGAAAAAATGATGAAAAGTTGGAAATTTGGAGGGAATTAAGGGTAAGGGGACAAGGGGACAAAGTGAGAAAAACGATCTGCTCACCGTTCACTATTCACTATTCACTAAAATAAAAGGGGAAACCAGTTGACAATTCCGGAGTGTGGGGTTTTGGTTATTTGATTTTTGGTAATTGATAATTGTTTGTTATTTGTTTCTTGATAATTGGAATTTAAGCGGAGAGCTAAGAGCAAAGAGCTAAGAGCAAAGAGCAAAGAGCAAAAGGGCTTAGGGCTATGCTGGTGGTTTTGGTTATTTGATTTTTGGTAATTGATAATTGTTTGTTATTTGGTTTTTGGTAATTGGAATTTAAGCAAAGAGCTAAGAGCAAAGAGCAAAGAGCAAAAGGGCTTAGGGCTATCCTGGTGGTTTTGAACATTTGAATTTTGGTAATTGATAATTGTTTGTCATTTGATTCTTGATAATTGTAATTTTAATGAGAGTGCGTTTTAACCTAACAGCGTGACAGACTCATATTATCAAATCATTATTCTGTGAAGACGTATTAGTGTTTTATTGCTCTTTAAACATGTCTCTGATGCGCATCAAAACTAATCATGATGCGCATCAGAAACTATCCTGATGCGCATCAGAATGTTGATAAGACAAGTGAAAAGTAGTGTTTTCACAAGTGTGATCAGGTGTTTTTACAGGTGTGATCAGGTGTTTTTACAGGTATAGTTATGCAGTGTGAGGGGACTTAGGGACTGAAGGGACTTAAGAGACTGAAGGGACTGAAGAGACTGAAGGGACAACCCCAACCTTAGCCATCATAACTCGCATTATCACATTTTCAATACAGGAGATCCCTCCTCCTTCGTCGTTCGGCATGAACTGTGCTAAAAAGCAAGATTTTTTTGATAATTTTTTTCATAACTTGATAAATTAGATCCAATCGCAAAAGCTTGCCTAAGTAATTTGTTAGCAATTGCAATTTTTATTACTCTTTCAGGTTTACCTTTTAACTTGAGTCTATCATACATTTGTTTGCATTGTAAATTCCTTGTCTTGGCTGTCCAGGAGCATATATATAGTAGTTTCCTAAGGTGCCTGTTACCCATTTTGGTGATATGGCCTTTACCCTTGATGCTAGAGCCTGACTCAAATATTCTGGGAGCTAATCCGACATATGATGCGAACTTTTTAACATCATCAAACTTGTTAAAGTTATTGGTAATTGCAATAAACATCAATGCAGTTTTTGGCCCAATGCCTGGTATTGACCTTAATGCATCATATGTTTGTTTGTAATGTTGTTCAACAATTTCCAGCATATGATCTTCAAGCTTTTTGATCTTTCTTTCAATAATTTTAATTAAAGCTCTTAGTTCTTTTGCGATCAGTTTGTCAATATTGGGAACAACAGAAAATGCTTCTAATTGATTACTTATCATTGTTCTTTGCTTAAGCAATAACTCTATGGCAGTATTAGCCTGGACTAAAGCATTAATATTATCTTCATTAGGTTCCCATATATCAGGCCTTTCAGACTGTCCATAAAGAGCTATCATTTTTGCATCCTTTTTATCAGTCTTTGCCTTAACCATTCTCATCCTCACAAAGTGCTTTATCTGTAGAGGATTAACCACAGACACATCAATTCTTTTACTATGCAAATATGTGGCAAGTTGGAGATAATAGGGTCCAGTAGCTTCCATCACGCAATGATCCTGTTGATTAATGATTGACAGAAAAGATTTAAATCCTTTCATGCTGTTTTTAAACTTACAATGAGTGAAAACGTCATCTTTTTCTTGAAAACTTACATCAAAACTTGATTTTGATATGTCAATTCCTATAACTTTGCTCATAACACAATTTTTTGATCGGAAGGAAAAACTACTGGAACTTATCAATCCTAAATACAGGCTTTTTGCCTAATGAACTGTCCAAGTTTTAGTAGAAGGAGAAAGGGGCTAGCATGCCGAACTGGTTTTAATACCGAATGACAGGTAATAGTCTTATTCTTTCTCCATTCCTTCTGATTGTTAATATTAATTTATCAACTTAAAAATAATACTAAAAATATTTTATTTGCAAACATAGGATGACAGCCTTTTTTTTTATTTTATGCGACTTAACCACAATACGTTAGGTGGTTTGAGATATTCAACACGATTAAAAACCATCCCCTGTAGGGACACCCCTGTGTGGGTGTCCGCTTTGATATTCAACGTTCAATGTTGGATGTACATAAATAGCGCGAGTCCCCTGACACGTGCTTTTATAGTTGGGGTTTATCCTAAACAACCCCAACTTATAACTCACAACTAATCTAAAAAGTAGTCAGTTTCCTGCTTTCAACAACTACGCCATCACTAATAAGGCTATAGATATACAAACCAGATGCTAGTCCCGGGTTATTCCATTCTGCTTTATGATTGCCGGATGATACTGTTCCTTGTTCTATTACATCAACCACTTCTCCGGTAAGGGAATAAATTCTGATTTCAATATCAGAGTTATGACTTATATTATAGGAGAACACAGTAGTGCTGCCTACAGGATTAGGGTAGTTGGAAATACTTCCTGTTGTATTTGCCGGGGTATTGCCGATACCGGTACTGGTATTATGTACCGCCAGAGCTTTTATACAGAAGTTTCCGGTATTCACATAACCTGAAGGATCGTCATAATCGTAGAAATCGAGCCATGTACCATCATTTTTGTAATATGACTCATCAGCGTTTGCCGTTGATGGTACTATTGTCCTGGAGGAAGCACCAAGCAACACAGGCACTTCAGAAGTACGGTCGTAAGCAAAGCCACCAACACTTAGCTGAAGATAAACGTAGAAATCATCACCGGAAGGGATATTAACAGTATCCGGCAAGTCGACAGTATGCAGTCCGGAATATTCAAAGCTACCCGTAATGGTTGTTAGCTCATCAGAAAGGTCACCATCAAAGTTATCAAAGATAGTTACAGTATAATCGACATCCGACTCAGCGGTAAAGAAATTCACAGCCACCAGTTTCTCATCATCAGTAGCCACAAACCTGTTAAATGCTTCAGTAGCAGTGGTGAGGGTATCGCGCCATCCGTGGTAGTCGTGATAATACGCTGTATCGTATGTTGAGCGCACCACATCTATAAAAGAAACAGCCCCCATTTCCGGGTTCTGGCACGCCTGTTTGTCATAGTAAGATATATAGAAATAGCCATCATAACCCCAGCTTGTTCCCCAGCTGTTTTTTACAATCCAGGCACCCAGTTCAGGAGCACCGGGAATATCACGATTGTCATCCCATCCAACAATAGCAACAGAATGATTTGGTTCCAGATTACTGGCAGGTGGCTGGTAATGGTTAAAACTACCGTCGATAAAACTACCATCATAACACATACAAGTAGCCATCACACCCTCTTCCATAATTTTTGTTTTAATAAGATCGATATTTTCCAGATCAGCACCGGCAGTATACCATTCCACATCTCGCGGATAATAATAATGGTATGATGGCTCGCTTCTTTCAGGAGGTGTAGGATACGACTGCCCGTCTATCTCACGCACTGCTCCATCCAGTCTGGACAGATACGCTGTTGACACTCTGTAATCACCACCCATATGGACTTCCAGTCCCTGGCCATTATTAAAAGCAGGGTCCAGATCCTGATTATAATACTGGTTATAACCATTCCACCAGTCGAGATGATATTCAGCAAGATTTGGCTCTCCGGTTTCACCGGCTGCAGTCCAGTTGCCGGTCATTAAAAGGTTTCCTTCCATAGAAGCCATAGTGCCGTGTGTCCAGCATGTGCCACCCTGCTGGCTTTTTACAGAAGTTACATAATTCTCTCCGTCATAATCCCTTAAGTCGAAATACTCAGGGATTTGTGCGTTTGTTTGTATTGCGATAAGTATTAAAGCAACGATGTATATATTTCTCATATTTATGGTATTTAGACTACAAAGTTATTAAATAACACATAAGTTTTAAAACTTTCTGTAAATTTGGCTCGCATTTAAACTGTAAAAATATGAACTTACTAAAAGGAAAAACAGCTTTAATTACAGGAGCTTCCAGAGGAATAGGCAAAGCAATTGCATTAAAATTTGCCGAAGAGGGTGCAAATATTGCATTTACTGACCTTAATCGTGATGAGATTATGGAGAAAACTGAGTCGGAAATTGCAGAAAAAGGTGTAAAGGCTGTTGGCTACGCTTCCAATGCAGCTTCTTATGATGATGCTGTTGAACTTATTGATAAAGTAACCAAAGATTTTGAGAGAATAGATATATTAGTAAACAATGCAGGCATTACACGTGATAACTTACTAATGAGGATGCAGGAAAAAGACTGGGATATGGTAATGACAGTGAATCTGAAGTCGGTGTACAACCTCACAAAAGCCGTTCAGCGCGTTATGATGAAGCAGCGTGAAGGATCTATTATAAATATGAGTTCCGTTGTTGGTGTTAGCGGTAACGCCGGACAGTCGAATTACTCGGCATCAAAAGCAGGTATGATTGGCTTTACAAAGTCTATCGCACAGGAAATAGGATCGCGTAATATCCGCTGTAATGCTATTGCACCAGGATTTATAGAAACAGAAATGACACATACACTGGCTGATGATGTACGCGAAGCATGGATAAAAAGTATTCCACTCAGACGCTCCGGCAAGGGTGATGATGTGGCTGATGTTGCTGTATTCCTTGGCTCTGATTTGTCGTCGTATGTAACAGGGCAAGTGATTAATGTTTGTGGTGGTATGAACACCTGATTATAGTAGACACTAACAAGCCAGATTATTTTGTTATCCGATCTGATTATCGATTATTCGTGGTGGACAGTTATCCCGGTTGTTATTACCGGGATCGCTTATGCTGCTTTGCTATATACAGGAAAAGCTGCTTCCAAACTAAGGCCGTTAACAAGGGTTTTGTTGTTTTTGGTGAGGTTTGTGGTGGTTACCTTATTGGGATTGCTGTTGCTTAACCCTTCGGTGAAAACACGCAATAAAATAATTGAGAAACCTGTGGTGGTAGCAGGAATTGATAACTCCGCTTCAATGGCAGCCCGGGTTGATGAAGTTGTGTTGTCTGACAGTATTAATGCAATAGTTACTGCCATAAAATCGCAACTGGATGGTGACGCTGATGTTGAAGTTGTGTTATTTGGTGATAGGGCCAGGGCAGGAGGGAGTCAGGGTTTTGATGATGATATATCAGACTATTCTGAGTTTTTTGAGTATGTTAACAGAAACTACTCCGATCTGAATATGGCATCCATTGTTATGATTGCCGATGGCTTGTTTAACAGAGGCGTGGATCCTGTTTCTGCTCTCTCGGCAATGCGCACTCCTGTATATACCCTTGCACTGGGAGATACAATGGCTGTACCTGATATCCTGATAAGTGATGTAAGATATAATTCTGTTGTTTATGCTGATGATATCTTTCCTGTGGAGGTAACACTGAGTGCCAATGGTTATGCTGGTAAGAATATTTTTGTGCGTTTGTACGACGGTAACAAAATGTTGTCATCGGCTAAAATAAATATCCACAGCGATGATTTTACCAGTACACACACTTTCAGAGTAACCGCAAATACAGCCGGAAGAAAGAGATATGTTGTTATTGCCGATACCATTGAAGGCGAGCAGAATACCTTAAATAACAAGAGGGATATTTTTGTTAATATATTGAATAACAGGCAAAATATTCTTATTTATGCTTATGCCCCTCATCCGGATATAGGAGCATTGAGGAACAGTATTGAACAGAATAACAACTATACTGTTGAAGTGGCATATTCGGCGGCTTTTAAGGGAAGTATGTCTGATTATGATCTGGTGATTTTGCATCAGATACCTGCCATGCATTATGCCGGAGCGGGATACCTTAAAGAAATACAGGAGAAGAAAATTCCTGTTATGTATATCATCGGCGAAAGCACAAATTTGCCTGTGTTTAACAGATTTAGTAATTCTGTGGATATTATATCGGGCATGAAAAACATCACCGATGCACGTTTTAAATACAACGACAGGTTTGCGGGCTTTAGTTTCAGCGAAGATTATCAGCAGCAGCTTGCACAGTTGCCACCGCTTTTTGCTCCCCTGGGTAATTATAAAGTCGCCGATAACAGTGAGGTTATGGCATTCCAGGATATTAACGATATTGCAACAGATTTCCCTTTGATTTTGTTTTACAATGATATGCACAGCAAAGAGTGTGTGATTGCTGGCGAAGGACTATGGTTATGGCGTATACAGAGTTATCTGAAGTATGATAACACGTCGGCGTTTGATCAGCTTATCAGGAAGTCGGTTATGATGCTCCTTGCGGGTAATGATAACAGGAAATTCAGGGTTATTACTGAGGGCAAATATTATGATAATGAAGATATTATCCTTAGGGCTGAGCTTTACAATGAGGCATATGAGGCTGTTAATACGGCAGCTGTAAGTTTGAAAATAACAGATAGTGATGGTCTTGATTATGATTATCAGTTTGTTCCTTCCGCAGACGGATATACAGCAAAACCCGGCAGTCTGCCTGTTGGCGTTTACAGTTATCGTGCTGTGGCTGAACAGGGGAAGGATAATCTTGTTGAAACAGGTGAGTTTGTAGTGGATCATATTGATTTGGAGGGCCGGACTGTTGTGGCAGATCATCGTATGCTGCACCGTATTTCGTCGTTGAATAATGGTGGTTTGTACTATCCTGATGAATATGAGGACCTGATAAATGTTGTTAAGAATAATCCGGAGATGGTATCAAAAGTTCATTATGAGTATTCTTACACGAGTATTGTTACCTGGCTTCCGGTGTTATTACTTATTGTTGTGCTTCTTGGAACAGAATGGTTTGTAAGGAAGTATGGTGGCAGTTATTGATATGCCACATGCTATTGTTTTGAGAACTGGTTATTAATCTATTAGTTATGTATTCTACTGTATTTTACTTTATAATTGGAATAATCGTTTTTGATTTTGTTTTTGAGAATATTTTGGATTACCTGAATGTTAAAAACATGAAGGCTGTACTTCCTGATGAGCTGCGCGGTGTGTACGATGCTGATAAGTATGCCCGATCGCAGAAGTATGAGAAAGAGAAGACCAGGTTTTCGTTTTTTACAGGAGCATTGTCGTTTGTGGTTATTTTGCTTATGATGTTTTTGAAAGGATTTGGTTATATTGATGATATAGTAAGTGATATTAGTGATAACCAGTACATAAGGGCTTTGTTGTTTTTTGGTTTTATTGGTGTTGGCAGCGATATTATTTCAATACCGTTTCAGTTGTACAGTACTTTTGTTATTGAAGAAAAGTATGGTTTTAATAAAACAACTGTTGGTACATTTATAACAGATAAGATTAAGTCGTGGTTGCTTGGTGCGATAATTGGTGGCGGACTCCTATTATTTATTATGTGGGCATTTAACGAAACAGGTGTATGGTTCTGGGCAATTGTAATGGCAGGACTTACTATTTTTACTGTGTTTATGAATATGTTTTATTCAAAGCTAATAGTGCCTTTATTTAACAAGCAGATGCCTCTTGAAGAAGGTTCATTGCGTAGCAGGTTGTTAAAATTCGGAGAAGAAGCAGGATTTAAAATTGAGAACATTTTTGTAATAGATGGTTCAAAGAGGAGCACAAAGGCAAATGCATATTTCAGCGGTTTGGGGCCTAAAAAGAGAATTGTATTGTATGATACGCTTATCGATGATCTGGAAGAAGAAGAGGTAGTAGCAGTGCTGGCCCATGAAATAGGTCATTATAAACACGGTCATATTTATTCAGGCATGGTTATTTCACTGGTGCAGACAGGGATTATGTTGTTTCTTTTGTCGGTTTTTGTAACAGCACCAGCGCTATCGCTGGCAATGGGAGCCACACAACAGAGTTTTTATATGGGGCTGCTGGCATTTGGTTTGTTGTACTCACCTGTATCTTCAATAACAGGATTGTTCAGCAATATATATTCCAGAAAACATGAATATGAAGCTGATAAGTTTGCAAATCTGTATGGATATGGGAAGCAGCTAATAAGCGGATTAATAAAGCTGTCTGTTAAAAACCTGTCGAATCTTACCCCACACTGGCTGTATGTGTTTATTAATTATTCGCATCCAACTTTACTTCAGCGTAAAGAAAGGATAGAGAAAGAGTTACGCGACTAAAATTCAGCTTTTTTAATTCTGAACAGAGCAGGGATAGTTTTAAGGATAATGAGAAAATCCTGCCACGGACTGGAGATCATTGCATACTGGTTATCCAGGCGGATACGGTTTTCGGTTTTTATTTTATCATGTTTACTCACCTGCCATAATCCTGTTATACCAGCAGGAGCGAGGAATCTGTACGACCATTCGTCGGTTGTTAGCTTTTCGGCTTCATAAAGAGGCAGAGGTCTGTTACCTACAATAGACATATCACCCTTGAGCACATTGATAAACTGTGGTAATTCGTCGAGGTGTGAGCTTCTGATAAATTTACCTGCAGGGGTAATTCTGGGGTCATCTTTGATTTTGAAGAAAGTCGACTCCAGTAACATCTTTCTTTTCTTTTTAAGATACAGATTCTCGCATATTTCTACTCCGTCAATAATCAGAATAGGCGAGCAGGGCTTGCCGGGCTTACACTCAGGGCATTCTTCAATATTTACGAGATGTTTGTCAGATGACTTATGTGATACAAGGTATTCGTTGAGTTGCGATAGTTTACCCAGTTCCATATCAGCGCCAACATACATGGTTCTGAATTTAAAGAAAGTAAAAACATCATAACCTGTGCCAACACGTTCAGACTGGTACATTACCGGACCTTTGGATGTTAGCTTTATGCTAATAGCTATGATAATGATAACAGGAGAGAATACCAGTAATACCATGGAGGAAAGGATAATGTCGAACAGTCTTTTACCCATTCCTATTCGGTAGGTGTCAAAATTGAGATTGTCAGCAGTCTTTAATTTCTTTGCCATATATATACGTAGTGACTATCCTTATCCTTCCAGCGGATATCAATTTAATTTTTTACAAAGGTAAAAATAATGCATTCAGTTTTAATGAATGTGTGTTATTTGTTAAATAAATTGAGGTATGTAAAGAGAGAATACTGATTCGCTTAAGCCAGATAGTTGCAGAGTAACAAAGAGAGACAACAGTCATTGTTGTTTATCCACTCTTTACTTTTTTTGAAACGTCGATTATGTTTGATGTGTTATTTTATTGAGTCACAATTTGTAGTCTTGGATTACCCGGACTAAAAGTATAAGGAAAAAGGGTTGATCTGTCTATATAAAGATATTCCAGATATCTAAGTCTTGAGACTGAAACAGGAACCTCCACCATAGGACCGCAGTGTGCAATATTAAGTTCAACTAAATACTCTAAATTTCCTAATTGTGCCGGTAATGCAGTTAAGTTGTTTTTACCAATTACTAAATATTTAAGGCTTTCCAAATTTACTATTTCACTTGGCAGCGAGTATAACTCATTATTACTTAAGTACAAATACCTCAGGTTTTTTAAATTACCAATTTCAGGTGGGAGCTTCTCTAATTCGTTATATTGTACATCAAGATATTCCAGATTGTCGATATTACCGATTTCGGCAGGAAGAAGTTTTAGTTTGTTATGTTTAAGAGATAACTTTTCTAATTTTTTCAGATTCCCAATTTCGGCAGGTAATGATTCTAATTTATTACTACTTAATACCAGAGTTTGCAAGTTTTCTAATTCACCAATTTCTTTTGGAAGAGATGTTAAATTATCTCTGAAAAGATATAAGGTTTTTAAATTCTTAAGAGTTGAAATCTCAGGTGGCAGTTCTTTTAAATTTCTGTTTTTTATTTTCAGGACTACAACATCATCAGGATTAGCTAAAGCTTTGTCCAGATTTGTGTATGTTTTACAACTAGTAATTACTAGTAGTGAGATTGATAATAATAGAACAATTGCTAATTTAATTTTCATTTTTCTTTTAATTTAATATTTATTTACTTTTTTAAATTCAGTATAAAATTCTTTATTTCAATAACATAATAATTTAAATATTAGTTGTGAGAGTAAGTAAGGGAGCAACAGCCTTTAAAAAAAATTACTGTATATGATGAGTTTAATAAAACAAAGATAATAAAAAGATGAATATCATATAAGGGATGTATAATAAAGTCTGTTGTAATGAGAGAATAGATAGTACATAAAAGATTTAGAACATAAAGCCTGATACACATCTGTTTTAAGACATTATTTGGTCTGCTATTTTTTTGTAATTTTGCAAACTTTAATACCTGCTTAAACAATCAGGAAAACTATATTAAAGAACAATTATTAATTATACAAAATTTATATTATGAAAGTAGGAAAAGATAAAGTAGTAACTTTAACTTACACTCTTCGTTTTGACAATGCTGAAGGAGATGTAATACAAGAGGTTAATGAAGAAAGACCATTTGTTCACCTCTTTGGAAACGGTACATTGTTACCAAAATTTGAGAATAATCTGGACGGACTGGAACCTGAAGCTGAATTTTCTTTTGGTCTGACTCCATCAGAAGGTTATGGTGAATTAACAAAAGACGCAATAATAGAACTTGATAAAAAGATTTTTGAAGTAGAAGGAAAGATTGATGATAATCTCCTTAAAGTAGGTAATATGATAACCATGCAGGATCAAAATGGTAATCCTTTGGAAGGCCGTGTACTAGAGATACATCCTGAAAAGGTTATAATGGACTTCAATCATCCGTTGGCAGGTAAAAACCTTCACTTTTCAGGAGCTATTATAGACGTTCGCAGTGCATCTGATGAAGAGTTGTCACATGGGCATGTTCATGGTCCTGATGGACACCATCACTAAAATAAGGTTGATTGTACAAACAAGTGCCTGATCCCGGATATTCATATTTGGGGAGCAATACAGATATATTTTTAATACTGAGTTAATATCAAATTTATATTTTTAACTGTTTAACTAAGAATTTTAACAATGAGAAAAAAAATTGTTGCCGGTAACTGGAAAATGAATCTGACTTTTCCTGAGGCAGAAGACCTTATAGGAGATATAGCAGAAATTCTTGATGACAAAGAGCTGGGTTGTGATGTAATTATTTGTCCACCATCTCCATATCTGGAAATGGCTTCTGATTATGCAGAAGAATCTGTTATCGCTGTTGGTGCACAGAATGTAAATGAGAACAAATCCGGTGCTTACACTGGTGAAATCTCTGCTTCTATGATTCGTTCGGTTGATGTTCCTTATTGTATTGTAGGTCATAGTGAAAGACGTAAATACTACAATGAAAGTAATGAACTTCTGGCAAGCAAGGTTGAAGCATTGCTGGACTATGAAATCTCACCTATTTTCTGTATTGGTGAACTATTGGAAGAAAGAGAAGCTGAAAAGCATTTTGATGTTGTGAAATCACAGCTTGAAAAAGGATTGTTTAATCTCAATGAAGATGAGTTTTCCAATATTATTATTGCTTATGAACCTGTTTGGGCAATTGGTACAGGAAAAGTAGCAACTCCGGAGCAGGCTCAGGAAATGCATAAGTTTATAAGAAATACCATTGAAGAAAAATATGGTAAAGAGACTGCTGAAAATACAACTATCCTTTACGGAGGTAGCTGTAAACCTTCAAATGCTGCTGATTTATTCGCAAATGAAGATGTTGATGGCGGACTTATTGGAGGCGCTTCACTTGTAGCTGATGATTTCGTAAAAATTATCGAAGCTTTTAGTAAATAGCGATGATTTGAATTTGCATGATTGCAAGGTGCTGCAACAGCCCTTGCAGTCGTGCAGATTCTTTAAAAACATACAAACATACAAATATGGATTACTACCAGATTTCCATGCCCAATCCTGCTGACCCGGAACAGACAGATATTCTTATTGCTCAGTTATCGGCTTTGGGTGTGGAGAGTTTTGAGGAACAGGAAGCGCATTTATTGGGCTATATTAGCTTTGATGAGTTTGATAAGGACATCCTTCTTACAAACAATTATATTGCAAAGTGTGATAGCGAAGGTTCTCTGCTTATCGATGTTATTGAAGACAAGAACTGGAATGAAGTCTGGGAAAGTAATTACCCTCCTGTAAAAGTTGGTAAACGTTGCTATGTGAGGGCGCCTTTTCATGATCAAGATCATTCATTCGATTATGAGATAATAATCAAGCCGAAAATGGCTTTCGGTACAGGTCATCACCAGACTACATCCATGATTCTTGAGTATATTCTTGACATGGACATTAAGGGTAAACGTGTGCTTGATATGGGATGTGGATCAGGGGTGTTGGCAATCCTCGCTTCAATGCGTGGAGCTTCTGATTTGGTAGCTATTGATATTGACCACTGGTCGTATGAGAATACCATGGAAAACTGTGAGGTAAACAATATTTCAAATATCCGTGCTTTCCTGGGTGGCGCTGAACTACTCTCGGAACACAAGGACTTTGAAGTTGTTTTTGCCAATATTAACAAAAATATTTTGCTGAGAGATATGAAAAGCTATTCTCAGTCGTTATTAGTGGGTGGTACATTGATTACCAGTGGCTACTATAATAGTGATCTGAAGGATATAATTGATTGTGCCAGTGAGTACGGACTGGAATTTACCGGCAATAAAATTATGGATAACTGGGTAGCCGGGGAATTCAGAAAAACAAAATAATGCAAAGCTTAGCTGGAAACTGTATGAAGAACATTTATTTGCTTTTTATAATATTGATACTAGTAACAGGTGTTACAGAGTTGAAAGCACAGGAAAGTGATACTTTGTCATCAAATTCAGAGGTTTTTTACCAGCAGATATCAGCAATATTATTGAATACGCCTTCAAAGACATTTCAGAATCGTTCTGAAGAGTTGCTTGAAAGATTTTATCAGCGATGGAGTATTGGCCGCTTTAACAGTGCTGAAAAAGAAGAAATAAGAAATCTTGTTGAGAAAATGCGCCAAAAGAAAATGCGTACTTTTCCTTATTTGTTTGACTATATTTATACCATAACCCTGTTCTCAGAATCCAATCAGCTGCCTAAGAGTATAATATCATGGCATGCCTATGCATCGAAGTTACTGGATGAAAAGAAGTCGACTCCTTTTGGTGATTTTCTGGAATTTACCAATGGATTGCTTGAACATAATTTGTTCCATGAAAAAGGTAGTCTGGAGTGGTACTATACAGGCTTTAGGTTTAACTTTTTTACTGATACTAGCTTTCTGGTGAAGTTTAATAATGGAGACCTTATCGGAAAGTCGCGTAAGGATAGTACTGTTATCCTGAAAACGGATGGTGTTTATAATTATGATTACGGACTGTGGTATGGTGATTCAGGTAAGCTGGAATGGACGCGCTTTGGTGAAGATTATAAAAAGGAAATATATGCTTTGTTCAATAAGTATGAGATCGATCTTAATTCATCAAACTTTGTAATTGATTCGGCAGATTTGTATTATAAACGGTTTTTTAACACTCCTGTAAAAGGGAGTCTTACGGAAAGAATTTCATCCAGCAGACCAAATGAACGAACTTCCTATCCGAGGTTTATTGCTTATTATGATGAATTTGAGCTTGATAATATCTATCCTGAGATAAGCTATTTCGGAGGTGCTGAGCTGGAAGGACTTGATCTGTATGGTACCGGGGGGATTAAGTCTAAGGCCGTTATAAAAATGACAAGAAGCGATACCATTTATGCAATGATAAAGGCTGAAAAATTCAGGCTTGAACCGGAACGGTTTATAAGCTCTGACGCTGAATTTGTGTTTTATTTTGATATTGACTCGTTATATCATCCTTCGCTGCATGTTAATTATGTTAATGACGACAGGCAGTTTGTTATGTTTACAGAAAGTAGTGGAACTGATGGTACTCCGTTTTTTGATTCATATCATGAGCTGGATATTTATGTGCAGGCTATGTTTTGGAAAATGGATGAGCCTGATCTGCATTTTAAGCGAGTTAGAAATGTTAAGAACAGAAATCTGGCTCTTATTGTTTCCAGTAACTATTTTAATCAGAAAGACTTTTACAGAATACAGGGTATTGATGATGTGAACCCATTTTATGTTATATATAATTATATGTATAGCTATGGTGTTGATGAGATACAGTTAAATGCCCTGGCTTCATTTATGGAGAAACCTTCTGAACAGGTTTCGGCATTGCTTATTGACTTATCAAATAAGGGCTTTCTGGTTTATAATAGCAGAACTGAAACAGCAGTTGTGAAAGACCGGTTCAGGTATTTTCTGCAGGCAAAAGGAGGTGAAATTGACTATGATGTTATAAAATTGCAGTCGAGTGTAGATACTAAATCCAATGCTATTATTAATCTTAATACTCTTAATCTGGATGTTAACGGTGTTCCGGAAGTTAGTATAAGCGACTCACAGGAAGTGTTCATTTATCCTTACGACAAAACTATCTCCTTTAAAAAGAATAGAGATTTTACTTTTGACGGTCAGGTGCATATGGGACTGCTGGACTTCTATTCGCGTAATTCGGCATTTATTTATGATAGTTTTATGCTTAAGATGAATTATGTGGATTCATTAGCTTTTCAGGTTTATTATGTTGACTCAACAGGCACTAGTGACTCACTGGTGAAGGTTAAAAATGTTATTGAGGATATGGTTGGGACTGTTTATATTGACCACCCTGATAATAAATCCGGACTACAGCAATTTCTTGAATATCCCAAGTTTGTGAGTACTGATGTAAGTTATGTGTATTTTAATGAAAGAAAAATCCAGGATAGTACACTGTATCCTGAGAATTTCTATTATTCTGTTGATCCTTTCTTGTTCGACAGTATAAGCACATTTACTACTGAAGGGCTTGAATTTGAAGGAAGTCTTACATCAGCCGGAATTTTCCCAATTATTAAACAGCCTCTTGTGGTAATGCCTGATTACTCACTGGGATTTACACATACAACACCTCCTAAAGGTTATGATATGTATGGAGGGCTTGGGCGCTACAGGAACCATATTTCATTAAGTAACGAAGGCTTTCTCGGTGAGGGAAATATCGACTATCTGTCATCCAGCTCATCATCAGATAACTTTATATTCTACCCTGATTCGGTAACAGGCGTGAGCTATGATTTTACTGTTATGCAAAGCCCGCAAGAGTACAATTTTCCGTCAGCACAAGGTGATACTGTCCTTATACAGTGGGCAATAGATACTAATGTGATGATGCTGACCAGTAAAAACAGTCCGTTTATTGTGTACGATAACTCATGGCTGGATGGTGTTATGTCACTTAATCCTTCCTATATGAAGGGTAAAGGTGAATATACCTTTGATCAGTCGAAGATTGTATCCGATAATATTGATTTCAGCTATAGCTCGCTTACTGCTGATACATCAGACTTTTACCTGAAGAATAGTCATAATGACTCACTCGTTTTCAGGGCAATGGATTACTTCTCAAGGATAGACTTTGAAAAGCAGTCAGGATGGTTTAGTAGTATAAACGACAGTAGCTTTACAGAGTTCCCCTTTAACAATTATGTGAGCACCCTGGATGAAGTAGAGTGGGTGATGCAGGAAGATATATTGAAGTTAAGCAGTGATCAGAGCGCAGAATATTCAGCTATTGACACGCTTAATATGGACCAGTTGATAGATTATGATCTTTATGGTCCGGAGTTTATTTCGGTTAATGAACACCAGGACTCACTGCGGTTCTATGCAGGCAGAGCCATATATGACCTATATAATTATTCTATTGATATAGAACAAGTAAGGCTTATAAAAGTAGCTGATGTGGCTGTTTTTCCTGCGGGAGAGAGGGTTAGTATACTCAGAGGTGCTAAGATGAAGACTCTCAATAGTGCTCAAATAATAGCCGACAGGGTTAATAAATGGCATAATATTTATAATTCGGAAGTTAAAATTTATAGCAGGAATCATTATACAGCCAGCGGGTGGATTGATTTTACTGACAGATTGGGCGCAAAGCAGCCTGTTTATCTGTCTACTATAGCTGCTGATAGCATGGGCGGAACAACAGCCTATGGCAGCATACCAGCTGATGAATTGTTTTTCCTGGGGCCTGAATACTTCTATAAAGGTAACGTGGTGCTCAAAGGATCGCGTGAGAATCTCAGGTTTAATGGCGAATATAAGCTTAATGAGGAATGTGTGGGTACCCCCGATAACTGGGTTGATGTTAATAAAATTATTGATCCTGATAACATACTTTTCGATATTAATGATAGCACTAAAAATGCCATGGGGCAGGTGTCATATTTTGGATTGGGTTACTCTGATTACTACAGCAGATATTATCCTCTTGTAATAGAACCTCTGAAATCAGGTGAAGATACTCTGCTTATAACTGCAACTGGTGAGCTGGGTGTGGATACCGCCAGTAATGGCTTTTATGTGGGGAGAAGCCCGGATCAGACCATAAATCAGCAAAACTTTGTGGAACTGGAAACACGTACCTGTACTATGTTTGGAGATGGTATCTTTAATCTTGATCTGGATATCAATATGATGATTGTTAAGAATGCAGGTGAGTTTAAGCATATAATAATCAATGATTCAACTTACCTGGATATGTCATTGTTACTCGATTTTTATTTTGATGATAAGGCACTAGAGATGATGAGCGATAGTATGAAAGTCTCAAATCTTAGGAGTTGTAGTCTTATGGAAAGTAATTTCCCGCTTTACCTTAGAAAGCAAATGCCACATGATGCTCCGGGAATGCTAAATGATATAACGTTATACGGACAGCTTAAGAAGATGCCGGATGAATTGACTAACAAGTTTATTTTTAGTGATGTTACGTTTTTCTGGGACTCCTTTTCCAGGTCATACATTTCAAAGGGGAAGATAGGAGTTGGATACGTCAATGGCGATATAATGAATGCCTGGGTTGATGGCTGGGTGCAGATTGAAAAGGGTAGAACTGGCAGTGAAATTTCTATCTTACTGCAACCCACAGCAAAATCGTGGTACTATTTTAACTACAAAAATGGTATTTTGCAAACATTGTCATCTGACGACTTATACAATCAGCGCATTGAAAGTATCAAGCAGGAAAAGCGTGTTCTTAATGAAAATAGTGAAACAGACTATTATGAGTATGTTATTTCGACAAAAAGAAGTATGATAGACTTCAAGAGAAGAATGGAAAAAGCAGCTGTTAGATAGTTATAGGTTTTGAGTTGTGAGATTAAAGTTTTTTTTTAATTTTACATCAGCATAATGAATAATATCATTAGCTTTGTAATCCGGTTTTGCCGGAATTGTTTTGATAATTTAAAGCAGGGAAGGAACCTTGTTTTATTAACTAAATTTTAAAGCATGAAATTTATTATCTCAAGTACTACATTATTAAAAGGACTTCAAAAAATAAGTGGTGTGCTGGGCACAAACAATACCCTGCCAATTCTCGAAGATTTTCTATTTGAATTGGAGGATAACAATCTAAGAGTAACAGCATCAGATTTGGAAACAACAATATCTGTTAACCTCACTCCTGATATGGCTGAAGGACCTGGTGTGATTGCTATTCCGGCAAAGATGTTGCTTGATATTATGAAGAGTCTGCCTAACCTACCTGTAACTATCAATGTAGATGGTACAAATATTGGCATTCTTGCCGGTGAAGGTAAATATAAACTCACAGGGCATGAGAGTGATGAGTTTCCTCAGGTGCCTGAGATGAAAGAGACTACAGAAATTGAACTCAATGGCGCATTACTGGTGAACGCCTTTAATAAAACGTTGTTCGCAACAGGTAATGACGAGTTGAGGCCTGTAATGTCAGGAGTGCTTCTCGAACTTACAGAGGAACATCTTACCTTTGTGGCTACTGATGCTCATAAACTGGTACGTTATCGCAGAAACGATTTTAAATCGAATACACCTGCATCAATTATACTTCCAAAAAAGCCCCTTAATCATCTGAAGAATATTATTCCTGAAGATGAGGAAGTAAGCGTAATGATGGAAATAAATGCTGATAATGCAATGCTTAAGTTTGATGATATTGTTATGATATGCCGGTTGATTGAGGGTAAATACCCCAATTATAACGCTGTTATACCTACACAGAATCCTTATTCATTGTCTGTTGGCAGAAAAGCACTGCTTGATGCAATCAGAAGGGTGAGCATTTTTGGTAGCAAATCCACTCATCAGGTGAGGTTTAAAATAGCCGGACAGGAGCTTACTCTTACTGCTGAAGATCTGGACTATTCCAGTGAAGCTAAGGAACGTCTGTCATGTAGTTATGATGGTGATAATATTGAGATTGGGTTTAACTCACGGTTTATGCAGGAGATGCTTAGCACTCTCGAACCGGAAAGGATAATCCTTGAATTGTCAGCACCAAACCGCGCTGGTATTATTGTTACTGAACGTGAAGATGATGACCCGGAAGATATACTTATGCTTATTATGCCGGTTATGCTTACTCAGTAGAGTTTTATCGAGTTTTAAGTTACAACGTCTTAATCCATTTTTTGCTGAGTGGATAAGGCGTGAAAAGTAATATCTGACACATATAATAAAATAACACCTAATCACCTATCTTTGGCAGATGTTATATTCTTTTGATATTAATACAGACAGAACAGGAACAGGTTCCATTAAATACGACCTAAGGGAAAAGGTATTTGGTAATGAGGAGGTGATACCTCTTTGGGTTGCTGATATGGATTTCGAGACTCCTTATTTTATAAGAGAAGCACTGGAAGCACGTCTTAAGCATCCTATACTTGGTTATACTCTCCGTGAAGATAAGTATTATGATACAATAATAAAATGGCTGTATGATAAGCATGGCTGGATAGCACATAAGGATTGGTTTGTGTTTACTCCTGGTATTGTGCCAGCTCTTAACTTCTCAACTCTGGCGTTTACTAATCCAGGCGATAAGATAATAGTGCAGCCTCCTGTTTATTTTCCTTTTTTCACAGCTGTAAATGATCATAACAGAGTGCTGGTGGAAAATCAACTGCTTTATGAAAATAACAAATACAGGATAAATTTTGAGCAGCTAAAAGAACAGGCAAAGGATGCTTCAATGTTGTTGTTGTCTAATCCGCATAATCCTGTTGGCAGGGTATGGACTAAAGAAGAACTGATACAGATTGGAGAAATATGTCTTGAAAATAATGTTGTTATTATCTCTGATGAGATACATAGTGATCTTATACTGCCTGGTTATAATCATGTACCATTGGCTTCAGTTTCTGAGGATATAGCAAGAATAACTGTTACATGTGTTGCTCCAAGTAAGACATTTAACATGGCCGGACTTTCCACATCATCTGTTATTATATCAGATTCATATTTGCGTAAGAAGTTTTTGGATGTGGTGGAGAAACTGCATTTGGTTCATGGTAATATTTTTGGTGTAGAGGCTTCTCAGGCTGGTTATGCTAAAGGCAGACAGTGGGTTGATGATCTGATGGAATATATCAATGGTAACTTTAGGTTGCTTGATGATATGTTGACTTCTGCTAATAGCATGATTAAACTTGTTAAGCCTGAAGCTACTTATTTAGGTTGGCTTGACTTTTCTGCAACAGGTCTTTCTGATGTGGAGATTAAACACCGACTAATAAACCGGGCAGGAGTGGGGCTTAGCCATGGTCCTGATTTTGGAAACGGAGGTCAGGGCTTTCAAAGAATTAATGTTGCTTCGCCTCGTAGTGTGATTGAAGAGGCTGTGAAAAGAATGTTGGAGGTGGATTATTAACAGGTTATTTAGCAACAGCCTGTCGTGATAATGCGTGAAGCTTTTAGAGTTAAGCGTTTTAAATGTTATTGATTTTGGATTGTATTGATTTGTGATCAAAGAAATATATTAACTTTTTGAGGATATTGTAACCCATTGCAGTTTTTTTCGTAAATTGCTTTATAATTATTTTAATGTGAAAAAACTTTTATTTATAACATCAATTCTGTTATTGTCATTCGCAGGTCATTCGCAGTATTATATATATAAACAAGGTATGGTGGCTCTGAGCACTGGTGTAGCTCTTCCAGCATACCAGTATGGTAGCTTTACTGGTACGGACCTTACTGCTTATGCAAATACGGGCTTTAATTTAAATGGAGAAATATCATACTTCTATTCTCATTATTTTGGAATCACCTTTATGGCTAATTATAACTTAAACGGGATAAACACAAATAAACTTGAACAGAGCTATATGAATGATACTTCTTCCATAACCAATGTTAATGTGAATACCAGTAGTTGTCATGATTTTGCAGGATTAGGGGGAATAGTCCTTAATGTTCCGATTGAAGAAAGAGTTTCTATGTATTTCAGAATGATGATGGGATTACGTAACTTTTATAAACCATCGGCAACAACAAAAATAACAGACAACACAGGAGTTAGTACTATAGTTGAAACCAGTGCCAGTGATTTGCTAATGGCTCTGTATTTCTCTGCTGGTGGTAAAGTTATGCTTACGGAATCATTTAACTTGCATGTTAACGCATCATATATTGGTTCAACATTTGAGCTGAACTATAAGTCAAATAGCACTGAAGTTAACCAGGATGCTCATATTGGGGTGCTGGCCATTAACGTAGGGGTGTCATACATCTTTTAATTACTTTTTCTGACATCTTTAAGACTCAGCCCTATCCTTTTTCTTGCCATATCTACCTCAATAACCCTTACACGCAGTTGTTGGTTAATGCTAAGATAATCGGCAGGATTCTTAACATATTCATTGGCAATTTGACTTTTATGAAGTAAAGCCGACTCTTTAATACCCAGATCTATAAATGCACCAAAATCAGTAATGTTTGTTACAAGTCCTGGTAATATCATTCCTGGTTTAAGGTCACTGATACTGCTGATATTCTCATCGAACTTAAAGATACTGAATTTCTCTCTTGGATCCCTTCCGGCTTTTCAAGCTCCCTGAGAATATCTCTAATTGTTATTTCACCGGTATCTTTATCAGTAAAGTCTTTGGGACTAATCTTTTCTCTGATTTTACTATCACCAATAATATCTTCAACATTAAGACCTTTTGAAGACGCTATTTTTTCTACTACATGATAACTTTCAGGATGGACGGATGTAGAATCAAGAATGTTATCACCATTTTTGATTCTCAGGAATCCGGCAGCCTGCTCCATAGCCTTTTTACCTAATCCGGGAATTTTTATAAGCTGAGTCCTGTTTAAGAAATCCCCGTTATCGTTACGGAATTCTACAATCTGTTGTGCCAGTTTTGGCCCTAATCCGGATATATAAGTAAGAAGCTCCTTACTGGCAGTATTAAGGTCGACACCAACCTTGTTAACACAAAGCTCCACGGTAGATTTAAGTCTTTCTTTAAGAAGTTTCTGATTTACATCATGCTGATATTGTCCCACTCCGATGGATTTGGGATCAATCTTTACAAGTTCAGCAAGTGGGTCGATAAGTCGTCTTCCAATGGATACAGCACCACGAACGGTTATATCATATTCAGGAAACTCTTCACGGGCTGCTGCTGAAGCTGAATACACTGATGCACCGTCTTCATTTACAGATATTGCTAATACTTCTTTCTTGAAAGACATCATCTGGATTAATCTTTCTGTTTCTCTTCCGGCTGTGCCATTGCCAATTGCTATAGCATCAATATTATATGAGTCAACAAGATTATTAATCTTCTTCACAGCCATTGCCGTTTGGTTTTGCGGTGGATGTGGATAGATAGTATCATTGTGAAGAAGCTTTCCATTGTGGTCGAGACATACTATTTTGCATCCTGTTCTGAATCCCGGGTCAATGGCCAGAATATTCTTATTATATAAAGGAGGAGCCAATAATAATTGCTGTAGGTTTTCACCAAAGAGCTTTATAGATGATTCGTCAGCTCGTTCTTTAATAATATTACGAATTTCTGTTTCAAGTGAAGGAAATATCAGTCGGCCTACTGAATCTGCAACAGCGAGCTCTTTTTGGTATGAGCATTCATTATCTTTTTTGATTACTCTGGAGCAAATCATATCCACAGCACGTTCTTTATCAGGTGATATCTTTATCTTAAGAACACCTTCATTCTCACCTCTGAAAAAAGCAAGTACCCTGTGTGACGGAGCTTTCATAGCGTTTTCCGACCAATCGAACCAGCTGCTGTATTTAATGCCCTCTTCTTCCTTATCTTTAGCAACCTTTGAAGTTATAGAAGCATATTTCTCAAACTGCTGACGTATTCTGTTTCTTACCCAACCGTATTCACTTACCCATTCAGCAATTATATCTCTAGCTCCTGCCAAAGCCTCGTCAATGGTCTTTACATCTTTGCTCAGGAACTTAACAGTGGAATATTCCAGATTATTAACATTTTCCGACATTATCATCTTAGCAAGTGGTTCCAGACCTCTTTCGCGGGCTTTCACAGCTCTTGTTTTGCGTTTTGGCTTGTATGGCAGATAAATATCTTCCACTTCAGCCATTGTTATGGCCGATAATATCTTGTTTTGCAATTCATTATTGAGAATTTCCTGTTCGTATAGTGATTTGATAATTGCTTTCTTGCGATCTTCCAGTGCAAGATACTTTTCGTAGAGCTTTTGGATTTCGAAGAGCTCAATATCTGTAAGTTCGCCGGTTTTTTCTTTCCTGTACCTGGCAATAAAAGGAATAGTAGCTCCTTCTTTCATTAGCTGAACAGAGTTCTCTACCTGCCATTCAGCAATATTAAGGGCAGAAGCTGTTGTTTTGAGAAATTCTTTCACTTATTTTTTTCTGTAAAAATAAGAAAAAGTTTAAAGTTTAAGGATGAAAGTCTGACTCTTATCTTATAAGGGTTGCTGTTCCTGAGTGTTTAAAATCCACACTTGGCTGAATATCACTTTCGAAGCTGGTGAACACTGTTGAATAAATGTAAGTACCCACTGGGGCAGGTTCACCGTTATTATTGCCATCCCAGCCTTGAGTAGGATCGTCTGTTTCAAAGATCATTTGTCCCCATCTGTTAAAAATACGGAGTGAATATCCTGCCAAAGCACTTATATCACCAATGACTTTAAAAGATTTGTTCTCTGTATTGCTACTGCTTGGTTTAAAAGCGTTAGGGAATGACAGATTTGCAAATTTCACATAGACTTCATCAGAGTTTTTGCAGCAATTGTAATCAGTTACATTTACACTGTAGAATCCTTCTTTATCAACATTAAAAAACCTGTTTGTACCTTCACCGTTATTCCAGTTATAAAACTCATAACCTTCACCGGCATCCAGTCTTATGGTTGTATTTGCGATGATATAAATGGTATCAGTAGTAGATTCATTAATCTGCACATCTGGCAAGGGATTAATAATTACATTTTCAGTAAAAGTATAATGTTGTCCGTTGAACTCCTCATCAAGTTGAACCTCATATGTACCTGGTTCACTAAAAATATGACGTGGTTTCATTTCATCGGTAAGGATACTTGCTCCGTCCGGGTCATTAAAATCCCATGTAGGAGTGAGGTTCGCCGTATTACGTATTTCAAAATCAGTAGTGTCTTGATGACATTTATTAAAATATGAGAAGTGAGGGATATTAAGGAAGTCAGCAACAAAATCAGGAAGACCTGCAAGTCCTTCAGCACCATTGAGGTATAATCCGTTGTTTGACTGGTTATCGAGATAATTATAATTACAGCTAAGTCCCGGACGGTCAGGATTATAAATAACACCCAGAGAGCCTATTCCGCTATTGTTAGGCTGGTAGGATTTGCTAACATAAATCTTTCCATCTACACCAAGCTGAAGTGCTTGCATAATAGTGTCGTAGGACTCATTAGTAAAATAATAAGAATTGATCACTTCAGGTGAGTCAAATGGAGTTGATGATGAAAGGTCAATCTGAAATAAAGTACAATATCCCGGATTATTTGGTGAGTTTGTCAGATACAGGTAGCTGTTATCTGGAGAAAACTCCAATCCGTAAGGAGTATCAAAAGCATCAGCTCCACTTGATACAGGATTTGATATTTTGCCAGTCGATTTGTCAAAATCAAATACTTCAACAATACCATCAATAGGAATACACAGGGCAATTTTCTCACCATTGGAAGAAGCTTTCATATATCCTCTTTGGTTAAGAAACCTTTCAGAAGCATCTACTTCACCTGTTTGCGGTGTTCCTGTCTGACTGGTTATCGGTGTTTCAACAACCCCTGATGTATCAACAAGATAAGAATAGAATTTATCGCCGTTATTATTACCAAATCCATGGAAAATAACCCAATAAAACTCTCCGTTTTCATGTTTAATGGCGCATACTTTTGAAGCATTCTCATGGAAAAGCAGATTGTTTTTGCTGGTAACGTCACCGTTACTATTGCCTGAGAAGTCAACAATAGAGTAATTTACACCATCTGTATAAACGTTTTTAACGTACATATCAACAGTAAACACAATATACTTGTTTGAGTTGTCAGGATAGGGCACAATGATAGAATTCTGGGTAGCATAGCTGTTACCTTTTAAACCATCGCCGTTAGATACAACCTGTCGCTGATTATTCCAGACTTTCATCCCATTGGAGAATAATTTTCTATTTCCACTAGCATCAGAAATAACAGAAACGCCATTGGAAAAGTCAAAATTAATTATAGAAGGATTTGTAATAGGAGCTGTTCCATTAAAATCAATCCTCCCATTGATACCAAACATCCAATTCTCAGCTTGTCTTGGCTTTTTATAATCACATTTTGTTTGTGAAAATAATGGACTCACTGATAACACTACTATTATTATCAGTAAAGTTGCTTTCGTTCGATAATTATTCATCCGCTGTATTTTGTATGATGATTAATGTTTCTAATTTTTAATAATTTCCGTTTTCAGAACCCCGGAGTCATATTTAACGGAGATGATGTAAATACCATCAGGTAGTTCTTTAAGAGAAATATCCTTTGAAAACTCATTCTGCAAGATCGTTTCTTTTATTGTCTTTAATGATCGCCCGGTAATGTCTGTCAGTGTTATCTCAATATCACCTGAGATCTCAGTAATAGAAACAGTAGCTGTTCCATTGGTTGGGTTTGGTGATATTTTGATTCTGTTATCAACATTATTCTCATCTATTCCTATATTACATGCAGAGAAGTCAAAGAAGATAACCAGATCACCTTCACCAGTACAACCAGTAACAGGATTTGTTGTTGTTGCCCAGCAAGACTCATACGTCATCCAGTTTCCATTTGTGGATACTGTTATTTTCCTGCTTGTGGCTGATGTTGACCACATATAGTTCATCAGTGGTGGGTTTTCAGGGTCACCTGCATCCAGTGTAACTGTATCTCTAACACATACACGAATAGTATCAGTACCAAAAATTGTTGAGCCTTGTGGTATAAGGTCAACAACTGGAGTATGGTTAACAATTATTGTTATATCAGCTGTTATAATCTTAAATGAGTCATTAATTTCCACAGTATAAGTTGTTGTCTCCCAAGGGGCAACAGTTATTATTTCTTGTGAGGCGATAACACCTTCGCTATCCGACCACTTATAAGTATATGAACCGCTACCTCCAAGTGCATTAGGGGTTAGTGTAACATCATCGCCCTGACATATTGTATTGTCCTGAGCTGAAGATGTTGGATATGCACTTAAAATATCACCACCCGCAAGAACAACCATTTCGTCAGGATCGCTGACACAACCATTAGCGTCAGTAGCTACCAGAGTATATTCTGTGCTAGTTTCCAGAATAATTGTTTCAGGGTTAAGCTCAGTGTTGTCAACCAGCTTATCACCCGGAGTCCACAGATAGTTAAATACACCAGTTCCACCGGTAACTGTAGCTCCATCAATTATTGTAGAAGTACCCACATTGATTGTTTTGTCATCGCCAGCATTAGCATGAGGTTTATCCTTAACCTGAACAGTTACAGAAGCTTGAACAGTATTCTGACCGTCGAAAACACTACAGGTATAAGTTGTTGTTACCTGTGGGTAAGCAGAAGGTTCTTTAATACTTGCTGTGAATCCTGCAGGGTTGCTTGTCCAGGTGTAAGTATTGTTACCTGAGCCTCCGGTAGGACTACAATTAAGGTTAACAATGTCATCCTGGCATATTACAGAAGGGCTTGCAGAGGCTGTTGCACCAAGAGCTCCACCTGTAACAATAACTGTCATACTGTCGGAGCTCTGGCATCCTGAGCTGGCATCTGTTACATTAAGCTTAAATTGTTGAGTAGCGCCTAAAGGCACAGTTGTAGGAGCAACTATAGTAGCGTCCTCGAGTTTATCTTCGGGCTGCCATAGCAAATCATAGCTACCTGATCCTCCGCTTACACTACCCACTATTTCTGTTGTCCATCCATTGGGAATAGTAATATCATTACCAGCATTAACATCAGCAGCACTAAAAACATTAACAGACTTTGTTTCAGATTGTTCGCATTGCTCAAACCCGGTATATGTTGTCAAGGTTACGTCAAATACACCTGAATTACCGTATATATGTGTTTGATTGGCACCAGTGGCAGTATTGCCATCCCCAAAGTCCCACTGAAACATTGTAATAGTTGAGGATGTGGGATCAACCGTAGACTCATCAACGAAAGTTGAAGTATCGCCAAAGCAGACTTCAGTAAAATTGAAGTCTGGATCAGGAAGGGCGTTGATCACAACATCTGTTCCTATAGGATCACTTGGTGTTCCATACATTGTAATAATCAGTTCATATAATCCTGCATCTTCCAGCCCCACATCCATAATCATAGGGTTTTGTGATGATGAGTTCCATCCATTGGGCCCAGACCACGCATAAGTGGCACCTGGCATAGTATCTGCAGTCAGATGTAGGTTGTCGTGAACACACAAAGGGCCGTTATTAGAGATAGGAGGAGGAACAATGGTACAATCAGTTTCACCAATTCCGCCAGACTTTTCAAAAGTGATGTTACAAGGCTGGTTTGAGAAATTGGTTATAAGCAATATATAATATTCGCCTTCTTGTCCATTTGAAATGTCACAGTATTCTATAGAGGCAGTTGAGTAACTACAGTCGACAATTTTATTACTTGTGAGTCCTGCAGTACAAGGATCGTATGGGTCGCTAAACGGTCCCCAGCAAATGAAGTCAATATCCTTTGAGGGCGTGCTGAACATTTTAATTTGCAAGAATCCCCCCACAGCAATTCGCATGTGATACCATGCTGGATTTGGCTGAGAGCCTAAGCATCCATAAGCTGGGCCCGACTGCGCTGTTGTGTTAACTCCGGCGGGGAAAGTGTAAATATTATCAGTACAGAAAGGCATAGATTCTTCACAAAGACCTGCCTGTCCAAATATCTGGCTGTAAGTAGCTATGAATAATATAGCTATTAATAATAATTTTTTCATTTGTACGGGTATTTGTTAACTACTTCTTTTCTTTATCATGCTGAATAAGCCACAGACGCATCTGCTCGTCGTTCATTGTTTCCAATTCTTTCAGAGCTTTGTTGTGAAACTTCGTTAAAGTAGCGTTAACCTGTAAACTGTCAACGTTCATTGTATTGTTAACAAGGAAGTACATAAACTGATTGTCATTGCCAATACTTACAATAGCGTTATCTGTATAAGTAGCTTCCAGAATTGTAATTTTTTCAAATTTTGTGCTGAAAGCTGAATAATCAACGCAATAATAAGTATTCTTGGAATCTTTCCAGATTTCTTTGCTGATATCAGAGCCGAAATCAGTTTCTAATGCTTTTGTTCTCAAGAAATTCTGTGTGATATCATCTTCAGTACCCAGATAGGAAGTGTTCTGGGCATTCACCACACCAGTAATCATAAACATAATACACGTTAAAATCAAGTAAGATTTTAACTTACTAAAAGTAATTTTCATGGTTTCGGTTTTGTTGAATTTTAAGGAGGCTAAAGTAGTTAAATTTTATGTTTTCCTTATATTTATGTTAAGAAATTTTTAATTATGAGATATTATGTAGCAACTTAATTAAAGTTAACGGTGTCAAGGTTTGGGGTAATGGAGAAAGTTTCAACCTTCTGCTTAGTAGTACAGTCTTTATTTTTTCAACTTTTAACCCTGTTATAATCTTAAAAAAATACTAATACCTTCGCAAATTATTGTAATTTTGGAGCATAGCAAGTGCTTATGAGAAGGATCCTTTTAGCCGGAATATTGTTTGTATTGGTTACCAATGTGTTGGCAACCCATCAGCGGGCAGCTGAGATTACATACAAACATTTGTATGAGCTCACATATGAGTTCACTATCACTATGTATACAAAAACATCCAGTCCGGCTGATGATTCAAGAATATTTATGCCAATCTCCTGGGGAGATGGAACAGGGGATGAGCTGGAAAGAATTTATTTTGAACCAATACCGGATGTTGACGATATTACCCTTAATATATATAAAGGTGTACACACATTCCCCGGACCAGCGAGTTATATTATAGCCGTTGAGGATCCAAACAGGAATTTTGGCGTTATCAACATTCCCAATTCTGTTAACGTTCCTATGTTCGTTGAAACAGAGTTGGTGATAAATCCTTTTCTGGGGTATAACACTTCCGTGGAGCTTTTAAATCCACCCATTGATCAGGGGTGTGTGGGAAAGACATACATACACAATCCTGCTGCTTATGATGCTGACGGTGATAGTCTTTCATATAAACTTGTGACATGCAAGGGCGCTGGTGGTTATGATATTCCGGGTTATACTTATCCAATGGCTACGGAGTATTTTATAATGGATCCTGTTACAGGCGATATTATATGGGAGACGCCAGAGTTACAGGGAGAATATAATATTGCTTTTGTTGTTGAAGAGTGGAGGTTTGGAATTAAGATTTCTTCTGTCAGGAGGGATATGCAGGTAAATATTGTAGCTTGTGATCATGAACCTCCTGAGATAATTTCCATTGATGATACTTGTGTGATTGCCGGGGATTTCTTGCAGTTTGATGTTACTGCTATTGATTATGATGGCACAAATGTTGAACTTACTGCCTTTGGCGGTCCTTTCCAGCAAAGTATTAATCCGGCATATATCGATCCTGATCCTGCATCCGGAAATGATACTGTTGTTACAACTTTTAACTGGCCTACTGTTTGTAGCCATGTTCGCCTTGAGGCTTATTCGGCTGTATTTAAGGCACGTGATAACGGATATCCTGTTAATCTGGTAGACTTTAAAACAGTGTTTATTAGTGTTATTGCACCTAAGCCTGAAAATATGATGGCTGAAGCTCTGGGGAATGGTATTAACCTATCATGGGATATAAGCAGTTGTGATAATGCTATTGGTTATAAGGTTTACCGGAAAAATGGTCCATCGGGATGGGATCCAGGATATTGTGAAACGGGTGTGCCTGCTTATACTGGCTTCTCTCTTATTGCAACAATAGATGATATTAACACCCTAGAATACAGGGATGACAATAATGGTGATGGTCTTGTGCATGGTATTGATTACTGTTATCGTGTTACTGCAACATTCTTTGATGAAGCTGAAAGTATTGCTTCTGATGAAGATTGTGCTTATCTGAAAAGGGATGTGCCAATAATTACACATGTTAGTAATGATAGCCTTGATTTATATACAGGAGAGGCGTTGATTGCTTGGTCAAAACCGGTTGATCTTGATACTGTGGAATATCCGGGGCCTTATAAGTATAAGTTGTATCGTAGTAATGGCCTTGATTGGAATAATCCTGTATTAGTTTCTCAGTTTTCAAGTCTTGATGATACCCTTTACAGAGATCAGGAGGTTGATCTTAACAATAATGACGGGCCATATAGCTACAGAGTAGATATAGAAAATGCTGTGGTGAAGCCCATAGGAAGTTCTCAGCCTGCATCATCAGTCTTTTTGGAGAGTGTGCCCACTGACCATGAAGTGAAACTTCTGTGGGAGCCTCATGTGCCTTGGGAGAATGAATATGCTGTTGTTTACAGACAGGATCCGGGACAGTCTGACTTTGACTCTGTCGGCCTCTCTTTTGAAAATTCATTTAGGGATAAGGGCTTGACAAATTATGTGGAATATTGCTATTATATTGTTACAACCGGACATTATTATGTGCCTGGTATTGTTGATCCTTTGAATAACTTCTCACAATTGATTTGTGCTACTCCTATTGATAATATCCCTCCTTGTAAGCCAGACCTTAATGTGTATACTAATTGTGAACAAATTGAAAATGAACTGGCGATGTATCTTCCATACGATAGCTGTAGCTATGATGCTGTGAAGTTCTATATTTATTATACTCCTCCGGGATATGATGAAGCTATTCTTGTGGATTCTGTTAACAGAGATCCTTACGATACTACCTATTTTATTCATTCTGATATTGATTTTGTTGTGGGTTGTTATTACGTAAAGGCCATCGACTCTATTGGAAATATCAGCGAGCCCAGTGATCAGGCTTGTGTTGATTATGAGGAATGCCCTGTTTATAGCCTCCCTAATGTTTTTACTCCTAATGGTGATGGTATAAACGATTATTTTGTGCCAATGGATTCTGCTTCTTCTAATCCTAAGGCAAATGTTAGCAGGGTTGAAATGACTATTGTTAACAGATGGGGTAAAACGATGTTTACAACTACTGATCCGGATATTAAATGGGATGGCACTAATATGAATACTGGTAAGGAATGTGAGGAGGCTGTATATTATTATGTGTGTGATGTGTATATTGTTCAATTGGATGGTGAAGCTAAAATTACCATGACAGGGTCGGTTACTATTCTCAGATAATAGATTATAGTTGGGTTTCTTCTGAAAGAAAATTGTTAAATTCGCGGTTTCAAACGATATGGACTTCTTTAATAAATATATATTAAACAAGTATACAATAACCGGACTTATATTCCTGGTTATATGGATATATTATGATCAGGAGAGTCTTGTGGATCAATATAAGCTTCATAAAATTGAAAGAGGATTGGAAGAACAGAAGCAGTATTATATTGATGAGATAAAAAAGGATGAAGAAGCAATTGATTTGTTACAAAATGATTCTGTTTTTCTGGAAAAATATGCCAGGGAGAAGTACTATATGAAAAAGTCTGATGAAGATGTATATGTTATTATTGATGATGAACAGGATAATTAATCTGGCTTCGTTTTCTTTAATCAATAATTACACATAAAATTATTGTAACTTACTTCTTTATTCATAAGGTATCATTTCGGGTTTTGTATTAAGGAAATCAATCTGCTCAAATATATTAAATGAAGAAAATGAAATACCAAAATGAGGTACTCCTGTTGGTGTAGTGGGGAAATATCCAAATCTGAATTGCAGGGAATTAAATGCCAGAAAGTCATTCTTGATGTACACACCCACACCTATTGATGATAGCACTTTGTTATGGAAGATAGGGGCTTCAGCATCGCCAACAAGTCCGGCACTTGCAAATCCAAAAGCTGCAAAGCGAAAGCCAAGGAAGTACCATGGTGTATAGGAGATGGCATTTACTTCCACAAACAATCGTTGCTGTCCGAAGATAGCTTTGTCGTTTATGCCAATAAAACCATAATCTTCACCTATATATATAAGGTCGTTAGTTATCCTGTTAATTCCTGTTGTATAATCAATTGAAGTTAAAAAGCGATATCTGTATTTGCCTTTTTTGTATAGCTCGCTGTAATAAGATGATTGTAGATTAAGCACGCCCTGGATAAGTCTGCTGTTACTGATATGACTTCCAAACTGAAAGTTGTTAACAAGATAACCAAAGTTATTATAATGAGTAGTGGAAGCAAAACGGAATCCAATATATGGCTTCTTTAGAAACTCCATCCATGAATAGCCTGCCATCAATGCAATTTGAAATCCATAGGGTAAATATTCGGCTTTTCCAAAGTCGCGGAAGTACTGTGTGCGGTAATAATTCTGTCGGGCAAAAGCTATGTTACCAATTACATCGCTATAGTACTGATACATACTGTTGGTATCTGGTGTTACAATGGGTCGGTAATCATAATGGCGTTTATATGCACCTACTCCAGGAACAAAGTAAGTGTTTCTTAACCATTTGTGTCTGTGATTTTTATTGACATAAAATAAATATGAAAGCCAGAATTCATAATTCATGTACTGCATAAAATATTCATCTGTAACAATATCTTTTGGGTCAAGAATTGTATTCTCTTTTACCAGAGATATATCAGTTCCTCCGCCAAGCCTTACACTTAAGGGGATAATATCTCTGTTAAGCTGTAGCTGATAGGTTTCATTGTTATCAGATATGTGAAAGTTAACTTGCCCGCTTAACTGTTTATAGATATTATCAACATAATAGTTAACATCAGAAAGGTAAACTTTTGGTTTGCTGCTGGCATCAAACGTTAGTCCGGCGCCTACAGTCATACCTAGTCCTACCATGTTTACATTTTTTAGATAAGCTCCGAAACGGTCTATTGTATAATAATTAAATAATGGCATCCATGGAAATTTATCTTTAGCTATTACGATTACATCAACTGAGTCTGTAGTAGCATTCCTTACTACAATTGTAGCATCCTGAAGATAGGGTAGGTTGGTTATGCTATTTGTGTTTTCAACCAGTTCGAGAGGATTTATTGTGTCATTTTCATGGAAAAGGAGTTTGTTTTTGATGATAAATTTTCTTGTGCTGATATGACTTTTGTTAAGCGCTTGTGACCATGGAGCTATGGCTGGCAGACTTGTGTCGTTGATTGATGGTCCAAAAGGTTTTAGTACTTGTATTTTTATATTTCTGATTATCTTACCTTCATAGGGTGTATAAGCATCTTCTGCTTTCATCATTGATTTCTTGATCAGCATAGTATCCTGATTTGATCTTGCAATCATTGATTGAAGCAGTTGGTTAACCATTTTGTGCTTCTGAGACTGTCCTAATATTTTGCTGTAGATTGTGTAACCACGATTCTTTCTTATTACAATGTATTTACTGCACAGTATTGCTGTTGAATCGTGTACAACATTGATAGTAGTATCATTGAGTATAAGGTAAGCAGGAGCTATTATATGCACAGTATCACATGATGTTTCCGACGACTGTGCTGAGACAATTTCTGTCAGCAAAAGAAAAACTGAAATGATCAGTAATAATTTTCTGTAATAGTTAGTCAATCTCCGTAGTTTTGATGCTAAAATACGGATATTTCAGTAAATGAAAACAGCCATCTAAAGGTATTTGCTTACTTTTTACCATTGAAGTATGAATCAATACGTTCCTTTATGTTGTTTCTGATGTTATTGTAGAATATGGCATAGTCGTACATGTGATAAACTCCCTGGGGGAATGTAACACTGGTAGCTGGCAGCATCTCAGGATTACTGATATCTGTAATAACCAAAGCATTGCCTTTCTTTTGAGCTGCAGCAAAGTTCTTAAACTTTTGTGGTTGCTGAGGATTTTGATGATTGAAGAATACTGCTTCGGTGTTTAAAGAAGCAGGGCAGAAGGTTGTATCTGATTTCCATGAAAGTGGGTTTACTACATATGTTCCCGGAATTATTGTTGGTCCTTCTTTTTCTTTACCGGGTTCATTAGAAATAGTGTTGTAAGCTATAAAGCACTGTGTTTGCTTTGCACTTTCAGCAATTTCTATTAATGGATTTACCTTAATGTCATCATTAGTAATTGAATAGCCAATAGCATAAGTGGCAATCATTTTTGCTCTGGTTGTTGAATCTTTCATTAATAGTTGTTTGTCTTTGGAAAGTTCAACAATTCTAACAGAGCCCTGGCTATGTCCCGCAATAATAACAGGACGCTCACCTTTATTGATATTCTGCATAAAATAGCTAAATGCCTGTATTAAGTCATGTTGTCCCAATGAAAAAATGGGTTTTGCTTCTGTAAGCATCAATGGGTTAATTTTTACATTGTTCTGACGATAGTAGGGAGCATATATATTTGCTTGTCTATCAAATACAGAAGCCTGTTCAACAATAGTCCATTCAGCTTTCTTTCGCAGGTCGCAATTGAATATATCCATCAGGTATGTAGTGTCATCAGATAGTATTGTTGGGTAAACCCAGAAGACATCAACAGGTTTTTGGGTTGTGTCGAAATATTTAGGTAGGGAAACCCAGCAGTCTGACTTATTATAATCCGGTATTTCCGGGATGTGTTTGTCAGGATTAAAAGGCGGAAGCTTAACAGGTATGCCTATTTGCCTTCCTGATAAAGCGATTAAATCATCATTATATTTCTTCATATTATTATTACAACTTTGTAAAATTAATGTTAAAGATAATGTTATTAATATCAGATAATTCATAAGCTTATAGCACATAGATGTTAATACTATTTATTAAGGTATGCTTTGATTCTTACTTTAACATTATCCTGAAGGTTTTTGTACCAGAAAGCATAATCGTAACGGTGGTATACACCCTTTTTATAAGGACCGATATTAAGAGTATCAACAATTGTCGTTGTAAGAGCCATTGATACAGGATCTATTTTAGCACTACAATATTGAGGTACTTCTTTGATAAACGTACCCGTTGCATCATCAAAGAAAACAGCACCTTTGTTCATGGTGCTATCCACATAAATAGTGTCTGTTTTCCAGTTTAAAGGGTTAATACAATGAGCACCCGGTAGTAACATTGGACCACCTTCTGAAGTAGTGGATTGAGTATTATATGTTATTACTACTCCTGTATCATCTTCACCCTGTGCTGCTGCAAGACCAGCTGCTTCCAGGTCGGAGTTTGTTACAGTATAGCCAATCAGATAAGCAGCTATCAGTTGATTTCGAAGAACTTCGGATTTCCCGAAATTGTTCTTTATTAGCTCGATGAGAGCCATGGTACCCTGACTGTGTCCGGCAATTATAAATGGTCTGCCGTTATTGAGATTGTTAATATAATAGTCAAAAGCATCTTCAATATCAGCGGCTCCCTTTTTAAATTCTTTTGTGTCGGTGGCAAGAGCATTGGGATTATCTGGCATTTGGACTTTAGTAGTCATTTGCCGGTAATATGGAGCAAATACATTTGCGTTGTCCTCAAATACTGAAGCCTGAGCTTTGAGTATTCCTACAGCCAGTTTCCGTTCTGCGTCATTGTTAATATCCATTGTTCCTGAAGCATTATTACTGACGGTAGGATAAACATAAAAAACATCTACATCTTTAGTAAGCTCAGGAATGGAGACCCAGTTGCCAGCATTGCTGTAGTCTACTTTTGATTCGCTGCTGCATGCACTTGTACCAATTATTGCCATAATAATAAAAATAATAGAAACTGTAATGGTTGTTTTCTTCATTTTGTTGTTTGTTTTCATATTAACACTTCACATTTTAAATAGTTGCATAGACTAGTTTTCAAATAACCATTAAGCTAATCTGCTTTCAAAATTAAGAAAAAAGGACAACTGTTAATCTGTTCATAAAAAAATTTGTTCTTAATGTAGGGGAGATGGGTTTAAGTAATTATTTAATTGATAAGTGATTTGCCAGAGATAAGTTTACCAGGTAGTTTTCATTTGACATATTGAGTGGTTTGTGATGACAAATTAGCATCCTGATGCGCATCAAAAATAATCCTGATGCGCATCAGAATGTTAGTGACACAAGTGAAAACAAGTGATTACACAAGTGAAAACAAGTGATTGCACAAGTGAAAACAAGTGATTACACAAGTGAAAACAGGTAATGACACAAGTGAAAACAGGTAATGACACAAGTGAAAACAATTGTTTTTTGAAGTCGTACTCAAGTTGGAAAAGAATGGTGAGAATTTTATTTAGCCGGGAAGTTCAGGAATGAAATTAAGGTACGAGTGTTTATTGGAGTGTTTTGATAATAAATAGAAACATATTATTTTTTAAGCCAGCTTTGGGCACCAGCCTCTGTGCCAAACGTTCTGCAATCAAAATCTGTTTCAGTAAACACTTCATTTTCAAATAATATAGACAGGGCAGTACTAAAATGACCATTTACAAGAATAGCTTGTTTTTTACCTTTAATGATATCTTTAATATTTTTAAGAAATTTAATTATTTCATCAATATCTTCGACTTTAAGATATGCTTGTCCCTGACTGTAATCACTTAACAAGTTATAATTACCAGAAGTAAATTCCGGTAGTTTTAGAAGTTCATTCCATGATGCTCCAATATCCTGTCTGGTTATTGAGCCAAAGTAGTTACAACGTATGTATTTATCAGAATGGTTTATATTGATAGAGTTTACCATATTTGATAGTTTTAATTTCTCTTCAATACTTTTTATATGTAATAAACTGTAAAAATAGAAAAATTAGAAGCAAATGTCAAAATACTATCAAAATTGTTGACGTAAATAAGTCTTTACAACAATAATTTATCCCAATTTACGTATCAGATAGTGTTAATATGGTATATCTTTGCGCTTCAAATTTTAAATATGATATGACATTAGATAAATTTGTATATAAATTTCTTATAATCGGGATATTAGTAATTCTTGCTATTTCATGTAGAAAGGATGATGTAGTTAGTGCGGATACTTCTCTGAAGTTAGAGTTCTCAGCTGATTCAGTGTTGTTTGACACTGTTTTTACATCAGTAGGGTCGGTTACAAAACAGTTAATGATTTACAACAAATCTGATAGTAGAATTAATATTTCAAATGTCACATTAGGTCAGGGGACTTCCAGCGCATACAGGATAAATTTAGATGGTGAATCCGGCAGCACTTTTTCAGATATTGAGATTGCATCGAAAGACAGCGTTTATGTATTTGTGAGAGTTACTATCGATCCGCTGGATGAGGACAACCCCTATGTTGTTGAAGACGATATATACTTTCTAACCAATGGAAATGAGCAAAGTGTAAAGCTCGTTGCTTGGGGTCAGGATGCTAATTATATAGTTGCCGATACGTATATTGATGGTTTACCGCCTTTTAAAGTTGTTGCTGATAGCCTGGAAACAGTCCATTGGACTTCCGATAGGCCTTATGTAATATATGGATATGCAGTAATTGATTCATATGGTAAACTAGTAATTGAAGAGGGTACTCAGGTTCATTTTCATGAGAATGGTGGCTTATGGGCTTATGCACAGGGCGTTCTTAATGTATTAGGGTCTATAGATAATCCGGTTGTCTTTCAGGGAGATCGTCTTGAAGACTCATACGATAATCTTCCCGGACAGTGGGACAGAATATGGTTGATGGAAGGAAGACCAGGAGAGGATCATATAATAGAAAATGCAGTAATAAGAAACGGATTTATTGGAATACAGGCAGAGTCATTTCTGACAACCACACAAAATATGGTAAGGATGCATAATGTTAAAATTGAGAATATGGAAGGGATTGGAGTCTTTTCTCGTATTTTTAACACAGAAGCATTTAATCTTGTTGTTGGAAACTGTGGGGGGTATAACATAGCTATCACCGGAGGAGGTTTCCATTATTATGCTCAATCATCTATTGGAGCTTACTGGACCCATTCAGTAAGAAATACACCTGCTCTCTTTTTAAATAATTATTTATTAGATACATTGGATAACCCTGTTCCCATTACATTGAACCTAAATCTTGATAACTCTATCGTTTATGGTATTAATTCAAATGAATTTGAAACGGATCTGAGCGGAGGTGCCGACTCTTTATACTATATAAAGAACAGTATTCTTAAAACAAGCAGGAGCTTATCAAATGATGAGTATTATACAGATGTTATTGTTAATGAGGATCCTTTATATCTGGACCCATTGAATAATGATTATCGCATTGATACTTTGTCGCCGGCAATAAATACAGCAGATGAGGCTGTTGCTGCGATTTATCCTAAAGATATATTAAACAACTCACGATTGCCCGACCCTGATATGGGTGCTTATCAGTTTATTCCCGGACAGGATACAATTCCTTTGAATTATACTACAGCCGAAATTAATAACTCATTTAAGATGCCGGTAATAACAAGGATGCCGCGCTACCCTAAAATTAAGTAAAATAATTACTTTTCAGGGAATAAATTCAACAAGTAAATTGTCTAAGTAGTATTAAATTACATTCAGAAATGCAAAACAAGTATTTTATGTTAAAACATTTATTGTTTTCAATTGTATATATATCACTATCCATAGTTGTTACAGCACAAAATAATGTTACAGATAAGATAATAAAAAACTCAGGAAATATAATGTCTCAATCGGGGAGTATAACAGGAGTGATTATAGACTCATTAACGGGGCATGCCATTGAATATAGTACTGTTGCTCTCTATAACGCAAATGATAACAGACTTATATCGGGTACAATAAGCAAGCAGGATGGTGCTTTTATAATTGAGAAGGTATCTAATGGCACATATTATCTAAAAATCTCATTTTTAGGATATTCCGATAAGATTATTAATAACATAAGAATAACCAGGAACAAATCCATTGTAGATTTAAAGAGAATAAATCTGACTTCAGCAAGTGAAAGTTTGAATGAAGTAGTTGTAGATGGCAGTAAGCCACGTATCGACTATCAGATAGATAAAAAAGTAATAAATGTAAGCAAACAACTCACTACAATTTCAGGCTCTGCTGTTGATGTTCTGGAAAATATTCCTTCAGTAAATGTTGATATTGAAGGTAATGTGTCGTTACGTGGAAGTACAGGTTTTACTGTGCTTATTGATGGCAGGCCTTCTGTTCTGGACGCTAATGAGGCATTGCAGCAAATACCTGCTACATCTATTGATAATGTAGAAATTATAACAAATCCATCAGCTAAATTTGACCCTGATGGTACTGCCGGAATTATCAATATCATTACAAAAAAGAATAAACTTCAGGGATTTAGTGGGATTGTTAATCTTAATATAGGCCTTGACAACAAATATGGTGGTGATGTTCTTCTTAATTTCAAAAAGAAGAACATAAATATGTATGTTGGGATGGATTATAATAAAAGGAGTCATCCGGGAAATTCATTCACTGAAAATGAAACATATTCCAACGACACAACATTTTTCACAATAATGGATGGTACTAACGACAGAAACTTTGCCCGTTGGGGTATGAAAGCGGGGTTTGACTACACTATTAATGATGCTAATGTGTTTAGTGTGTCAGGAAGATATGGCAACAGAGATATGGATGGCAGTGCAGTTTCAGTATATGATGAATGGATTGAACCCAGTGGTGTACATAATCTATATAAGAGCCTTGAGAATTCTGATCGTGGTGGCGGATTCTATGCTGTAAATGCCGACTATCAGCATAAATTCAAGAAAGAGGGACATGAAATAAAAGCTGAGTTTTCAGTAAACCATCGTGAATTTGATGAAAATGTTTTGAATATGCTAGTTGATAGTGATCAAGATACAATTAATGGCAAGAATAATCTGGAAAGTGGTCCTGGTGGTCGCATTCGTGCTAAGATAGACTATGTGCTTCCAATAAACAAAACCAGTAAACTGGAAGCCGGATGGCAGTCGAGATTTGGCCGTTCGCGCGATGATACAAAATTACTGGATCTTGATACTATTACCGGAGAATATGTAATTCAGGATGAATATACAAACAGTACCGATTATCAAAGAGATATTCATGCTGTATATGGTATGTACGCTGGTGAGTGGGGTAATCTTGGCTATCAGGGAGGACTGAGAGGAGAGTACACATACAGAAATGTTAGCAGTGTAGTGCAGAATCAAACAACAATAATAGACCGATGGGATTTCTTTCCTACATTACATTTTTCATACAAACTACCCAACGATCATCAGTTGATGGCCAGCTACACAAGGCGCATACAGAGGTCAAGAGGTTGGTATC
The DNA here is from genome assembly GCA_963676635.1 of Bacteroidales bacterium. GTDB lineage: Bacteria > Bacteroidota > Bacteroidia > Bacteroidales > F082. The sequence goes on along the minus strand of OY781105.1, from coordinate 651,140 downwards.
TTGAACCATTTATTACATGGGTGGATGCTTATAATGTACGACAGGGTAATCCGGGGCTTCTTCCTGAATATATTGACTCATATGAATTTGGATACCTTAAAAGCTTTACAGGTAAAAATATGATGTCGGTGGAAGCTTACTATCGGGTAACAAATAATAAAGTTGAACATATCAAAAGCGTTTACTCTGATAATATTATGCTTACAACTCCAGAGAATGTTGGAAGTGATTATAGTTTGGGAGTAGAATTCCTGCTATCATTGAATATTGTTAAATGGTGGAATATTGATTTAATGGGGAATTATTACAACTATAAAGTAGAGGGTGAACTTAACGGTACTGATTTTTCTAATCAGAGAAATAGCTGGAGTTCAAGATTTAACAATACATTTAATATTAATAAATCTACCAAAGTTCAGTTAAATTCGATGTATAATGGCCCATCGGTTACAGCACAGGGACAATCAGAAGGTTATTATATGGTGAATGCTGCTGTACGAAAAGATTTTTTTGATAGAAAATATTCTGCTGTTCTCCAGATAAGAGATATCTTTGCCACAGCAAAAAGAGAGTTTTCTTCATCAGGTGATGATTTTACAAGCTTTGGCAAGTATACACGTGATGCACCTGTTGTAATGTTGACTTTAAGCTACAGGTTTAATAATTATAAGGATAACCGTAATAGTAAACAGTCTGATAGTATGAACGTTGATGAGGAGTTGTAATCCTTATTATAACTAATTTCGGCTGTTAAAATTTATGTAGGATCAATTAGTTAATTTGTTGTGAGTGATAGTATCTTGATAGGAATTGGTGGTGTTAGCAATGCAGGCAAATCAGAGCTTGCCCAACGGTTATCTGATTACTTTACTGATCAAAGTGTAGAAATCTTTTGTCAGGATGACTACGTATTGCCAAAGGATAAATTACCATTAATAAACGGACATATTGATTGGGAGAATCCTGAAACAGTAGATTTTAAGAGATATAGAAATGCTATTGCAAACAGCATGAAGATAAAAGATGTAGTTATCAGCGAAGGGCTTTTTGGTTTTTATGATAGTGAGCTTAATAAGATGATGAATATTAAATTGTTTATGTTTCTCGACTATCATCAGTTTTATCGTCGTAAGAAGCTTGATCTGCGCTGGGGTGTTGAACCCGATTGGTATATAAGGCACATCTATGATTCTTATATCAGGTATTCCCAATCATATCCTGAAGATGCATATCCCATTGATGCCTCCAGGGCAATAGATGATAAGTTCATCAGGATTGTAGTTATGAGTGAGATATATTCAAATATTGAGAATGATTTATAATAGAATTAGTCGATGTCCTGATAATAATCTTTAACAAAGTGATTGTCTTCAATTGGAGGCCGCTCATAATCTGACCCAATCTTCCGTGGTTCCAGAACAACTTCTGTATAAGGTATTTCTTTATAGTCTATTTTATCAAGAATGTGGTGAATAGCGTTGAGTCTGGCTTTTTTCTTGTCATCAGAAGGAACGTCAATCCAGCGGGACATCTTTGTGTCCGTATAATCGAACATAGTATCTTTAGCCTGAGAATACTCATCCCAGAGTAATCTGGATTTGAGATCCATTTCACTCAGCTTCCAGCGTTTTGCAGGATTATTAAGACGAGCCTGAAAACGTTTTTCTTGTTCTTCAGGGCTTACCGACAGCCAGAATTTAATCAGGATAATCCCTGATCTGATAATCATCTGTTCGAAGTTAGGGCAGGAGCGAAGGAACTCCCAGTATTCACTTTTAGTACAGAAGCCCATAACATGTTCAACACCTGCACGATTATACCATGATCTGTCGAAAAGCACCATTTCACCAGCAGCAGGAAGCTTAGCCACATACCGCTGGAAATACCACTGAGTTCTCTCTTTTTCAGTGGGAGTGCCAAGAGCCTCAACGCGACATATCCTGGAGTTCATGCACTCTTGTATTCTGTTAATAATGCCACCTTTACCTGCAGCATCACGGCCTTCGAAAATAACAACAACTTTAAGTCCTTTCAACTTAATCCACTCCTGAAGTTTCACAAGCTCAATCTGTAACCTTGACAACTCAGCTTCATAAAACTTACCTTTTAGTTTTCCGTGTTTATCATGGATTCTTTTTTCGTTGTCGTTATCTTCTTCTTCCTTCATGTTAAAAGTTTTAATCAGTTATTTGTGGAATATGTATGTCAGTTGGATACTGGAATACCTTTAGATCAAACTCAGGAATAACTGCCAGAATATGGTCAAAAATATCAGACTGAATATCTTCATAGGCAGCCCATTCAATTGTTGTAGTAAAAACATATAGCTGAATAGGAATACCTTTTTCTGTAGGTTCAAGTTGACGTACCAGAAAAGTCATATCATTATGGATATCTGATCTTTCGTGAAGGTAAGCTTTAAGATAGGCTCTGAAAACACCCAGGTTTGTCTGCCTCCTTCCATTAACGAGTACGCTGACATCAACGCCGGAGGCTTCATTGAATTTGTCTATATCCTCTTCTTTGTTAATGATGTATTTAGCCAGCACATTAATCTTTTTGAATTTCTCCAACATTTCAGGAGAACAAAATTTAACAGACTTCATATCAATATTAACAGAACGCTTTATTCTTCTCCCACCGGAATCTTCCATACCCCTCCAGTTCTGGAATGAATCAGAGATAAGGCTGTAAGTAGGGATGGTAATAATTGTTTTGTCAAAGTTCTGCACTTTAACAGTGGTTAGGTTAATCTCCAGAACAGTACCATCGGCACCATATTTAGGCATAGTAATCCAGTCGCCAATGGCAATCATTCTGTTAAAGATTAGCTGCAGTCCACCAACAAAACCAAGAATAGGGTCTCTGAAGATTAACATGAGAACAGCAGATAAAGTACCAAGTCCAACAAGGATTGAGCTCATGTCTTTATCAAAAATGAAACCTATAGTAGCAAGTACAACAATAATGATAACAATGATTTTAATTACCTGTATAATGCTTGCAATAGGGTGATCTTTTGCGATATGGAACCTGTTATAATAATCGTTAGTAGTGCCAAGGACACTAATAATTATAAGAGCAGTTATAGCAAAGAAAAATATTGTTATAACATCTCTTAAAAAGTCAGAAAGAATAGAATAAGCAAAAATGTCGCTACCAACAGCAAAATAGATTATTCCTGCAGGTACAAGAAAGGCTATTCTTCTGAAGAATCTGTTTTTTATTAGGAGATCATCAAAATAAGTTGAAGATCGTCGGGTAAGAGGAATAATTATCCTTCTGAGAATTTGAACAGTAATTTTAAAAGCTGCATATGCAACTACAAATAATAAAATATACACCAGAATTTCAGAAATTATACCTGAAGTATTTTCCGGTATTCCCCATTTATTAATATAAGCGGCAAGTTTTTGCGAAAGCCCTATATCTTTCATATACAATTACATTTTTTCGTAAGCTGTTAAATAGCTTTTTCTAATAGATTTTAGTTTTTCAATATCTTTATCATTATCATAAATACGAACAAAATCAATAAGCCCGTTCTCATCATAAACGCTTGTTTGGGCAGCATCAAAGTTCAAGTCTTTGATATTGTATTTAATAGACTTTGTCAACTCTTCAAACTCTACCCAGTTAATTAGTGTTGGTACCTCCAAATAGAAATACTTCGAAACATCAGTATCAGCATAAATACCATCTTCGATTTTTTCCATTCTGAAGTATTTTCTGATTTGAATGATATCCTCATATTCTGGTATATTTCTTGATTTTTCAAATTCTATTCCCTGCTTGTTGAATAAGTTACATATATCCTTAATGTTGTTGTACCCAAGATCTTTAAAGCGAATTATATTGACAGGGTTATTTTGTAGCATAACAGTGCCTGGAGCAGCATCAAAGCTAATTTCAGCTATTTTTTTTACCTTCTGTATTGCCCGTATGATAGTTTCATCGCTGTACCTTACTTTAGTAACAATAAATAGTGATTCAGGTTCAAGATTGTCAGGTATTGTAGTTCCATGATATCCGGGATAAGGTAAAAGTGACTCAAGACATAAGATTTTATTTTGTGGATCACTCACCACAGTAGCAAGCTTTTCTTTTTTTACTATAGTCCCAACTGATTTGATAATTTTAGTTTCCATATGTTGTAGAATTAGTTAGATAAATAAACCTGATTATTGCCTGTTATAACGACAAACATCAAATAAGTTAATTGCTAAAATAAAAAAAAATTCATTGGAAATAATAATAATTATCCTTGTGTTTTCAGGATGATTTTAACAGACAGAAGTTTTGCTTTTGAGTTAAAGTTCAATGCTTAATGTTAAATACATGGTTACTTCTTGCGCTTTATTATTATATAAGGAGTAACAAAGTCAGGTATTATTCTTTAGTTATATCAGTGAAAACTTTTTGGAACTTTTCAATTTTAGGCGTTATAACTATTTGACAATACGGATTAGCAGGGTTGTTTTCATAATAATTATCGTGATAATCCTCAGCTACATAAAATACAGAGAATGGTACTACTTGGGTTACGATTGGATTTTCCCAAATTTTTTCAGCATTGAGTTTGTTGATAGCAGATTGTGCCAGTTCCTTTTGTTCATCGTTATGATAGAAGATTACTGAGCGGTACTGGGTGCCAACATCTGCACCCTGCCTGTTTAATGTAGTGGGGTTATGTATTTTGAAGAACACCTCAAGTAGTTTGGCAAAGGATACTTCTTCAGGATTATAAACAATCATAGCAACCTCAGCATGACCAGTGTTTCCTTCACAAACTTCTTTATATGTGGGATTTTTCTTATCGCCACCGGAATATCCCGGAACTACCTTTTTAACGCCTTCAATTCTGGAAAATATTGCTTCGGTACACCAAAAGCATCCTGCGCCAAATGTTGCTTCTTGTAATTTGTTATTATCCTGTGACATAGTTGTGTTTATAATCAGAAAAAGTAATAATATTATTAAATGTAATCTTCGCATATGCAAATTTGAGAAGATTATATAAGAGTGAGTGTTATTTCTTTGTTAAGAATTAAATTAACAGAAGTTTTTTACCATAGATTAACTCTTCAATTTCCGGTGAAGGACCAATCAACTTATCCCGAAAGCCATTCATATCTTCTCTTGTTTTTTCAGATAGTAGTTCTGACATCTCATGCATGGCTTTTTCTCCAACAATGATAGGGGGAGTGTTCAAAACAAGTTTGTTTCCACGGAATTGTCCTACTATCTGATATTCATCCATCTCGTTGACTTCATCATCGTAAAAGAAACACTTACTTAACCATGTATTGATGTTAAAATCACGCATATCAAAAGTGATAACCTGTGAACCTTTGCTTTTTAGTATCTCGTTATGATAATTTTGCAGATTAAGAAGCGATTCCTCGGACATTGCTTTTTGCATATTGCTATGACAATCTGTACAGATCGCTACTTCATATATTGTTGATGAAAAATCATGGCCCTTGTAATTCTTAATAGCTTTCTCAATAACATAGCTTGTGTTATTTTCGAGAAGATTTTTACCACACATACTACATTCAGCAAATGGTAAGTCATTTACATCAGAGTAAAAAGACTTTGGTATTTCAATTGCAAATTCGTGTTCGTCCATAATATTTTAATTACTGCAAAATTAGTGTTTTAATGCAAACAATCAAATTAGAAGTAGTCAAAGTATATATAGATAACAGACATAGCGGACATACACTGATTAAGGAATAAAATAATTACAAATAGTAGAGAATTTCCGGCTAAAATCATTAGTTTTGATAATCAAATAAAATAATAATAATGAGTCTTCAAGTAAAAGGAAAACTAATTGAGAAACTGTCTGTTGAGCGTGGCGAAGGCCGTAATGGGACATGGCAAAAGCAATCTTTTGTAATAGAAACCGACGAGCAATTTCCTAAAAAGATATGCATAGTATTGTGGGGGGATAAGATATCGATGCTCGAGAAGGTTGTTATTGGCGATATTCTGAATGTATCAGTAAATATCGAGTCAAGAGAGTATAATAATCGTTGGTATACAGATGTAAGGGCGTGGAGAATAGATAAGGAAGCCGATGAGGGCAGTTCAGTAGAACCAATGCCTAATGAGCCTCCTGCCGATTTGGGATTACCTGACGACGATCTGCCATTCTGATAAACAGGTTATATGGGAAAATGAACCGAAGGAATATTCCGGCCTATCTGGCAATAATAGGTGCTAACGCAATTTATGGGATTAACTATGTTGTTGCTAAAGGTGTTATGCCCGAATTTATGCAACCGAGAGCAATCATTTTTGTTCGTGTAGTTGTTGCTGCTTTGGTTTTTTGGCTGGTTTCATTCCTTTTACCCGGTGAGAAGGTAAGTAAGCGTGATTTACTGCGTCTTACATATATCAGCTTTTTTGGAGTAGGGATTAATCAGATTTTATTCTTTGAAGGACTTAATCTCACAACGCCCATAAATGCAGCAATAATAATGGTGAGTGTGCCAGTGATTGTGTTACTGCTTACATGGATAATATATCATCAGGAATTATCAATAAAACGAATATTGGGGATAATTCTGGGACTGACCGGGGCAGTTTATCTGATTCTTCAATCGGGAACCATTTCATTAAATTCATCAACATTTCTGGGTAATATATTTATACTTACCAATGCAACGGCTTATGCATTGTATCTTGTATTGGTCAAGCCATTGATGAGCAGATATAGTCCGGTTACTATAATGAAATGGGTGTTTTTAATAAGTATTTTGTATGTAACGCCAGTTTCTATAGGGCTGTTTGCTGCAACTGATTTTGGTAAATTCACAAACGAAATCTGGTTATCGCTGGGATTTATTGTTTTGTTTACCACTATTCTTACATATTTCTTCAACAACTACTCATTGAAGAGAATCAGTCCTTCTGTGAATAGTGCCTTTATTTACCTGCAGCCTGTTTTTGCTTCAGTAGTAGCCCTTGTGGTAGGAATTGAATCAATTACAATCTATGAAGTAGTAGCATCCATATTGATATTTGCAGGCGTATATCTTGCCAGTATAAATAAATCATAAGGGCATTATGTTTGAAAAGATTCAAATGATGATAATAATTGTGTTTTTTCTGTTAATTTCTCAGGATTTAGTTCAATGAAATATATTTTTAATATTTTTACTTTCTTTCTGTTCAAGTGAATCTCAAAACCGAGTATGGGTGTAAATATGAAGGATTATATACTTTTAATTGATAATAATAAAACTAATATTGATTTTTATCATAAAGTTTTTCCGGCAATTCACAGAGATTACCTGATTGCCAGTAATAAGAATCAAGCTCTTGGATATTTATCAGATTATAACATTGCTGTTGTAATTATTGATTCTGAAGTTGAAGAGATGAAGGGGTATGAGGTTCTTAAAACAATTAGAAAAGAGGATGATCACCATGATATTCCAATCATTCTGTTGTCTGATATTTATATAAAGGATTTGCATACACAATCAGATTTCCACCATGGTACAATTGATTATATAATAAAGCCCTTGATCCCGGAGATTGTTAAGAAAAAAATAAGTAGCTATATTGAACTTTTTACTCACCGCAAGTCAAAGAAACTAATTAAAGGATCGGCGGAACAAACACTATCCAAGCTTATTACGAATGAAAATCTTGTGCTAAATTCCGCAAATGATATACTGCAAAATGCTATGTCATTGTATTCTCTTGAAGAAGCTGCAAGATATATAGTGGATATGTGCCTTGTTGTTGGACATTGTCATTGTGTGTCATTACTTGAGAGTAAGGATAATAAGTTTGATCTTCTCTCAAAAAAGGTAACAGGTATTTATAGTGATGTACCCAGTGAAACAATTATCAACTGTGCTAACAAAAATTATGATAATATAATAAAGCACGGCAATGTTAGAATTCTTTCAGGTAGACAGATGTACAGGAGTACAAATGACAAAAAGCTTCTTGAGTTTAGTAGCTTTATATCTGTACCTTTATATTTTGAGGAGAAAATATTTGGTTTATTATTCATGGTAAAGAAAAATGACAAATTCACCGAAATTGACGTTGAGAATTTTGATGTTTTGTCATCAACAATAGTAAATATACTAACCAGAAAGAAGATAGAACTGGAACTCGAGAGTTATAAGAATAATCTGGAGAGGAAAGTTAATGAAAGAACCCGTGAGCTAAAGTTGAAGAACCGCCAGCTTAATATTGAGAAACGTGAGAGATTGTCGGCAGTTAATATTTTAAATGCTACTCCAATTGTGGCTTTCAGATGGAAAAATGTTCCTGGTTTAGCAATTGAGTATGTTTCTGATAATATTGTTAATGTTACAGGATATACTGTTACAGAGTTGATAAGTGGTAAAGTAGGGGTGAAGGATCTTGTGCATCCGGAAGATTATGATAGAGTCAACAAAGAGGTAAAAGAGTTTAGTAAAATAAGAGAGAAAGCATATTTTCATCATAAACCATTCAGAGTTATTATTAAAGATGGGTCTGTTATTTGGGTTGATGAGAGGTTGATATTAATTCGCGATAAAAAGGGCTGTATTACACATTTTCAGGGTGTATTATTTGATATTACTGAGAAGCTTAAACATGACCTGGAAATGAATAGGCTTACTACTGCAATAAGCCAGTTATCCTCGTCGGTGGTAATTACAGATATTTATGGTGATATTGTTTATATAAACCCATATTTTACTACTATAACAGGATACACTGAAGAAGAAGTGCTTGGAAAAAATCCCAGAATTCTTAAATCTGACTTTACATCCCCGGAAGAATATAAAGAATTATGGGATACGATTACTTCAGGGAATACATGGCGTGGTGAGTTTATTAACATTCGTAAAGATGGTTCAGAATATTGGGAGTCGGCAATAATAGCTCCTGTTGTGGATAATACTGGAAAGATTATTAATTATGTAGCTCTAAAAAAAGATATTACAGATCAGAAACGTATTGAGCGTCAATTGCAGGTAAAGACTAAATCTCTCAGGGAGAGTGAGGAGCTTTTCAGAACATTATCTGATGCTTCTTTTGAGAGTATTTTTATCAGTGAGGATGGTGTTTGTCTGCTTCAGAATAATACCGCTGAACAGATGTTTGGGTACACTTTGGAAGAGGCTGCACTTAAGCCTATTGTAAATTGGGTTATTCCGGAACACCGTGATTTGGTAAGGGAGAAGATATTACAGGGTGTTACTGAACCTTATACTGTTTTAGGACTAAAAAAGGATGGTACAACATTTCCATGTGAAGTGAAAGCCAGAAATAGCTATTATCATGATAAAAGAGTCCGAATTTCATCTTTTAGCGATATTAGTATAAGGGTAAGGGCTCAGAAGAGACTTGTTGAGAGTGAAAAGCAATACAAGTCATTTATTAGGGATAACCATTCTGTTATAATGGCTATTGATGCTATGAATGGTAAAATTGTTGATGCAAATAATGCTTGTTGCACGTTTTATGGTTATTCTTTCGAAGATATATTGGAGATGTCAATTTTTAATCTCACAACACACAGTAGAAAAGAAGCAAGTGAAACCCTCAGGGCTATTAGAAATGGTGAAAAAAACTACTACGTATCTAAGCATCACCTTGCTAATGGTGAGCAATGTGATGTGGAAATATATGCAGGTAAAATCAGGTATGCCAATAAAGAGGTGGTGCTATGTATTATCCATGACCTAACCGAGAAAGTTAGAATACAGAAGGAGCTTGTCATCGCTAAGCAAAGGGCTGAAGAGAGCGATAAGTTAAAAACATCTTTTCTTGCAAATATGTCTCATGAGATTAGAACTCCAATGAATGCAATTATTGGGTTTTCTCAACTATTGAATATTCCGGGAATATCAATTGAAGAAAGAGTAGGTTATATTGATACTATTAATAATTCCGGAAAGCAGCTCTTGAGCCTGATTGATGATATTATTAGTATTTCACAGATAGAAGCCGGTATTATGGAAATTCATAAAAAGACTGTTTCTGTGGGGAAATTGCTAAAGACTGTACATAAATACTTTATCCTGACTGCTCAGGATAAGAAGATTGAGTTTAATTATTATAATGAGATGCCTCCTGATTTAAGTACAATTTCTACTGATCCTCATCGTGTTCAGCAGGTGTTGATTAATCTTCTTAGTAACGCTTTTAAATTTACTAAAGAAGGTAGTGTGGAGTTTGGATGCTTTTATAATGGTAATAATGTTGAGTTTTATGTAAGAGATACAGGTATTGGTATAAGTAATGGTGATAGAAATAGAATCTTTGAAAGATTTATGCAGGTTGATCATGGTGAAGAGATTATTTATGGTGGAACGGGTATTGGATTAAGTATTTCAAAGGCTATTATTGAGAAGTTGAATGGTAATATTTATTTGGTTGATAAGAAACCGCCAGGAGCTGAGTTCAGGTTTACTATTCCTTTTATTCCTGTTAAAGTTGAGGATGGTAATGTTTCTGATTCTGGTAGTAATATTATGAAGAATACTAGCTTAAAAGGGGTAAAGGTACTTATTGCTGAGGATGAGGATAATAATTATGAACTTATAAATATATTAATTAGAAATTCAGGTGCAACTAGTATGCGTGCTTTTAGTGGTGAGGAAGCTATTGAAATATTGAAAATTCATAAGGATATTGATATTGTATTAATGGATATTAAAATGCCTAAAGTAAATGGTATAAAAGCTACTCAATGTATTCGTGAACTGGGGGTTAATGTGCCTATTATTGCACAAACTGCATATGCTCAAACTGGTGACCGTGATGATTTTCTGAATGCCGGATGTGATGATTATATATCTAAACCTATTGTTGGTAAGGATCTTTTAAATAAAATTAACAGACTTCTGACAAAAAATTAAGGTTATAATTTTAATAGAATTACGATTGATAACTGATTTCCATCTCTGTTAAGTCAATAATCGTATTGATAACATTTGGTGTTTCTTTTAGTAGTCTGGACTTTGATTGATGTCCATTAGCAATTAATACAGAATCAATGCCTAACTTATTTGCTACTTCAAAGTCATGAATTGTATCTCCAATTAGCAGTATCTCACTCTTTTGAACCCCAATACTATTAATTAATTTAATACCGGATTCGGTTTTACTTCTGGCATAATGATCGTCTATACCTGCTACAGCTGAAAAGTACTTTATTAGCTTTCTTTGAGTTAGTGTTTTAATTAAGCTATTATGTTCCATTGCCGATAGTACATATTGCTTAACTCCTTTATTCTTAAAAAACTCTAGGGTATTTATGCTGTTATCAAATATATCTGTTTTTTCAAGGTTTTCCAGATAATGGTTGATAAATTCCATAGCAGGTACTGCAAAATCTTCTTTGTTAAAGTCAAATCCAATGTTGTGATAATATTTCTCCACCGGAAAAGTAAATACTTCTTTGTACTTGTCAATGCTTATTGTTGGGATATTTCTTTTTCGCAGCAATAGATTCATGCAATTGACACAATATTCCGTATCATTCAGGATTGTTCCATTCCAATCCCATATAAAAGCTTTCTTTTCTTCCAGATTTATCATAGCTATCCTGTGTCAAGAATTATCTTAACAAATAATCAAAGTATGTTTGTTTAGTACTATTCTTTTGTTTCGCTGTCCTTTTCTTCTTTTTTGTCAGCGGTTTTCTTTTTTGTGGTAGTAGTCTTCTTTTTTGCAACAGGTTTCTTTTCTTCTACTGCTTCTGTTTTCTTAGCAGTTTCTGCTTTTTTTGCTGTTGTCTTTTTTGTTGCTGTTGTTTTCTTTGCAGTAGTCTTCTTTGCAGTAGTCTTCTTTGCAGTTGTTTTCTTAGCAGCTGGCTTTTTTGCTGCAGTTTCTTTTACTTCGGCAACTACTTTTTCTGTTACTATTTCTTCTTTTGGTTCTGCCTTTTTTGTTGTTTTCTTAACCGGAGATACATAAGCGGGAGTCCTTTTTTTTCTTCTTAGTTTTCCATATGATCCTATTATGATTTTTCCTCTTTTTGTCTTTTTGTCACCTTTTCCCATCTTAGTAATTTTTTTATTAGAATTAAATTTGCGTAAAATTAATAAAAAAAGATGACCTTAAGGCGTGAAATGTGTAATTATTATTAAGAAGATTGAAGCTTTTAGGTTTGTTCATTGTAATTTCAGAAACTTGTTAATCAACACATCCGATCTGGAGACACTGTTTCTTGCCCATTCAAGCAGAATATCGGTATATTCATCTTCACTTAATTTGTAATCCATGTCTGATTTACGAAGTCTTTGCACTAGTGTGAACATTACAAGAGCCGCTGACACTGATATATTATAGCTTTCTGTAAATCCATACATAGGTATCTGAAGGTGATAGTCAGCGCTTTTAATGGCTTCATCGGTTAAGCCTGTCAGCTCTGTTCCCATCATTACTGCTATTTTGTTATCAATAGGGAGGTTATCCAGATTGTATGAGTTAATATGGGGTGTTGTAGCTACTATTTTATATCCTTCTTTTTTAAGTTCTGCTATGGCGGATGCGGTGTTGTTTTCTTTATTATTGTATGTTTTTAGTGTAAGCCATTTTGATGATCCAAGGGCGACTTCAGGATTAACAGCATATTTATTCCGGTTTTCGATGATATGTATATCTTGTATTCCTGTGAGGTCACATGTTCGTAGTACGGCGCTGGCATTGTGTGGCTGATATATATCTTCCATTACAATGCATATGTGCCTTGTGCGGTGTTTAATTATCTCTGTGAATCTGTTTTTCCTTTCTTCGGTTACAAATTGCATCAGATGATTCAGCAGACTTACTTTCTGCTCATGGGTTATATTGTCCATCAGTAATTTATTGAAAAATGCAAAAATATGACTTTTTGCTTTTTCAGATAAAAAAAAGTCGCACACAGCACGTGGCGACTTTTTGTATTTGGGTATTTACTTGTGTTTACAGGAATTTATATTTAATACCGAGTTTAAATTCAGTGCCTGCCCGATATGATCTGGATATGTATTCTTCGCCTAAATATGTATATGTTTGTTTGTTAACAGGATTAAGTGCGTTTTTTATTTCCAGCTCAGCTGTGAATGCTTTTGATATTTTTTGTGTAGCAACGATATTCAGAGAGTTAACGGGTTGTTGATAAATATCTGGTGTTCCTCCCTTAACGTTAATAATGAGTTTCGGACCTGCTACATTGTATACGGCATTAACTTCAAGACCAATTTTTGTGTTGATGTAGCTAAGCCCTGCATTTAATATGTAGGGTGATTGTCCCGACATTTGTCTTGTGTCTTTAGCATCCGGATCTGTTGCTCTTATGGCAACAAGCTCCAGTGAATCAATGCTGACTTCTGAATAAACATAAGTAAAGTTCATTACGAATCTGAAGTCACGCAGAAAATTAACAAAATCAAGTTGTTTTCTGAATTCCAGCTCAAGTCCGTATACTTCTGCCTGGTCCATGTTCTCCCATGATAGCTCAGGATTTTGCGCAACAGGATTGTCAACTACCTCAATTGGATTCTTGAAGTTTTTATAGAAAAGGGCTATGGATGCAATCTCTCCGGGCTTCATAAAGTACTCATAGCGGAAGTCAATATTGTCGATAAGTGTACGTTTAAGGTCTGCATTACCAATGTACACACGGCCGTCTTCGTAATCTTCTGATGAATAAGGAGCGAGTTCTCTAAAGCTTGGCCGTGCCAGTGTTCTTGAGAGATTAAATCTTAGATTCATTTTATCTGAAAGGAAATAAGTGAGGTTTAATGCAGGCAGGAAGTCTGTATTGTTAAGGTATCCGGCTGCAAGGGATGTGTCTTTACTGGTGGAGTTTATTAAGGTATGCTCCATTCTTACTCCTGTTACTATTCTTAGCTTTTCTTTGATATCAGCATCTATCATTGCATAGGCAGCAGAAATTGTCTGATCAGCAGTGTAGCTGTTTTTGAGGTCATCACCGGGGTTTCCTTGTACGTAAAGTCCGAAATTTGATCCTGTAACAGGATTGTAGCCAGAGTAGTTAATCCCAATATTGTCATCGGACAAATAATCTGAAACATTTCCGTTGAATGTGTACTGTGAGAACTGGAATTTGTAATCAACACGTGTTTCATTAAAGTCTCTGTATTTATATAAATAAGAACCACCGGCTTTAAGCTTTGTAGAATGTTCATTAGGTCCCAGACTTATTTCAGCATTTATCTGTCCATTGTAGTTAATCTGGTCCATTGTACGATAATACCTCGATGGTACTTTGTAAATGGATGGCTGAATAGCATATTGATATTGCTCTTCATTCTCAGGATAGTAGCTATTTGTAAAGAACCTCATATCAGGTTCATCCTGATTAGATTGTGTGACAGCGCCTATCCAGTCAATTTTAAGTTTGTTCAGGTTTTCAAAATAGTGCTCACCACGCAATTGCCCTGAGATAAATCCGCGCTGTAACCACATGAGTTTTCTTGTTTCAATTAACAGGTTGTCAGCATCATCAGAAGGTTTTGTACCTATCATGTAACGGGCCTGGCTAATTCCACTTTGGTTTTTGAATACGTTGGCACTGATTTTATGGTTATTGCCTATTCTGTATGATAAATTAGCTAATGCGCCCCAGAGGACTTCTTTTTGCCCTACTGTGGCATTATATTCATTAAGTGTAATAAGTTTAGTGTCGCCTGCGCCACCAAGCTTATATGCTGCGTAAAAGCCATCATCGTAGTAGAATTCGTTATGCTTGTATGATAAGCCAACAACATATCCTAATGTGTTTTTTCCAACTCTATGTTGGTTTCCTATTGAAAAAGAGTAGCTGCTATTCACCGCAGATGGCATTGTTACAGGAGACATTACTTTGCTAAATGAAGATGTGATATCTGTAAGTTCCTGCTTATCACTTGGGTAAGTTGGGATGTCTCCGCTTGCAGCTTCAGGAATATCTCTCATCCCGTTGTCATATCCAAGCCAGTCGGTGCTGCTTCCTTCATAAGTAAGAAAATTGCTATTAAGGCTTGCTTGTGTGTTATAACCAGCTTTAGCACTAAAGCTTACAGTAAATGTTTCAGGGAAGTCGAGGGTAACGATATCGATAAGTCCACCAGTAAAATCAGCAGGCAGGTTAGGGGAGTAGGATTTATATACAATCATGTTCTCAATAAGGTTTGTGGGGAAGATATCCATTTGAACAGTGTTCCTGTTGGGATCAAGCCCTGGGATATCGGCCATATTTAGGGTAGCTTTACTGTACCTGTCGCTCAGTCCTCTGACAAATACATACTTGCCACCTTCCACATTCACACCTGACACTCTTTTCAAAGCACCAGCAGCATCACTATCGCCGGCACGTTTGATTTGCTGGGCAGAGATGCCATCGACTACGTTTGCCGACTTCTTTTGAATGGTAAGCATAGAGGCTTCCGTTTTCTGAGAGGCTTTTGCAGTAATAACAACCTCATTTAGTCCCATACTAACGGATGAGAGCTGAAAATTTATTACAGTCACTTCACCTTCTTTAATAACTACGCCTTCCACAATCTGAGGTGTATAAGAAATGAATTGACATTGAAACTTATATGTACCTGGTTCAATGTTATACACGTTATAGTTACCATCAAGGTCTGATGCTGCACCTGTTGTAGTACCAACAATCATTACAGTAGCTCCAATAAGTTCTTCGCCTGTTTCAGCATCGATAATTTTACCGCGTAGTATACCAGTTTGTGCAAACGTAGCAATAGAGATGATGGAAAATATTATCACTATTACAAGTTTCTTAAATATATTTACTGAGGTCATGATTGATCTTTTATTAAATAAAAAGCTAAAGCGACTATTTGAATAAACAGCCACTTTAGCAAAGAGTTGAGATTATATAAATCTACTTTTTAGTTCATTACTGTTGAAACAAGAGTCCAACCATCAGCCCAATTAGATGAAGGATCGAAGGCACCTTTATAGGTAACAGCTTCGAAGAAACTGTCTGTTGGATAATCGGCCATGTCACCAGTTACATCATTTGCAGGGATTATATTGAATACGTCAGTGCTGATATTAAAGCCAGGATCATAAACCTGATTGGCAGCTGTTGCAAAGTATTCAGCAACAATAGTGTTTGCCTGAGCAGCAGTTGTGGAGTCTACATCGTCAGAAGCACTTACTGTGAAGATAGGATCTGCATCAATGCTATAGAAAAGGTTGTTTTTTAGTGTAAGGTTTCCGTTTGAGAATTGTGTATAGCTACATTCGTCGGCTAATAATTCAATGTCGATACCTTTTTCCTGATTGTAGAAAATAGAGTTAGCATAGTTGCCACCAGCGTTGTCTCTGAAAGTAATAACACGGTTACCAAAACCAGCACCAAGACCAACATAAGTTACGTTATATATAGTAGGTATAGCATATGGTGTACCTGTTTCAGGATCTGTACCACCATCATGTTCACCAAGACGATCTCCACGTTCATATCCTTGAATAGCAGCCCAAAACTGACCGTTACCACGGAATCCCTGATCATAGTCAAATGAATCATCACCACAGAAAGCAGTAATAATATGGCTTAATTGAGGTGTGCCGCCGAAGAATTCAACACCATCATCTTTGTTAGAAATAATTTCAATGTATTCGATGGTTGTTCCGCTACCAACGCCACCGAGTGTAAGACCGTTAATTTCGTTTCCTTCACCAATGTCAGTACCACCGTGACGGATTGAGATATAACGAAGAACTCCTGAGTTGTCAGCATCATCAGAGCCACCATATTCGCCTCTTGGCTCATCGGTAGAGATACCTTCAATTTGCTGAACATTAGGAACAGTGTTTAGTCCGGCACTACCAAGAACAATTACGCCACCCCAGAGACCGTCATCTGTTAAAGCAACAGACCCTTCAAGGTCATCAGATTCAGCGGTGAAAATAATTGGAGCTTCAGCAGTTCCTTCTGCCATAATTGTACCGCCTCTTGCAACAATAAGAGCAGATGCTTCTTCACCTTGTCCGGCTCTGCCTTTGATAACAGTACCAGCTTCAATAGTGAGTGTCTGTCCATCATTAACGAATACTAATCCGTCAAGAATGTAAACTTTGTTTGATGTCCAGGTTGTTGTTCCTGTACCATCGCCATTGTCAGTGATAACTACTTCATCAAGGTTGAAAGATGTTACCGCTTCTGAAGTTATTGCCATTGCAGTACCTTCTGCATTGTAAATGCTTGTTGCAGATGCTGGTTTTACTGTTAGCTGTTCTTCACCAGAAGGATAAGTATCCATTGTAAGATTAATAGTTGCAGTGGATTGACCTGCAGTATGAGTTACTGTGTAAGAAGCAATTGTTGCATCACCGCCTTCTATAGCTAATGAAAAAGATGCGTCTGTGAGGTTACCTGTTTTGCTTGCTGTACCGTAAACAGCTTCACTAAACGTAACTGTAGCATCAAAAGCTAAGTCAGCACCAGTAATTGAAACACTACTCATGGTTGGAGCAGCAGGTTCAGTGTTGTCGTCTTTTTTACATGAAGTAAACGCGACCATAATAATTGCTGCTAAGGCAGCCAAAAGATTCAATTTTTTCATTGTAATTTCTCATTTAATTTTTAATGATGCCGCAAAAGTATATTTGCAATAAGAACTAATTATTATCGTAATATTAAACTAATGTTAAGTGAGAAATTATATTGTTAATATGTTTTAAATGCTTAGGTATGCAGGTCTTATGAAAGTTTTAAGGTTGGTGGTATTGTTGATAATTTGGTGTAATAAAAAAGCCGGAAGTGTCAAATCCGGCTCTTTTCTATAATAATTATGAAATTATAATCTGCTTAATAATTCTTTTCAGATATGAGTTTACCTTTTTCATCCCACATATACCAGTCGCCAACTTTCTTGCCATGGTCGTAATTCATTTCATATCTTTTGTTTCCTGCATCATCATAGATAATCCATTTCCCGTGTTTGAGGTCTTTCTCGTATCTGGCTTCAGCAGTCTTTTGTCCTTTAAGATTCCATGTAATCCATGTGCCGTCTTTAAAGCCATTATCGTATTCACGTTGCTCTTTCTTAGAGTTTAATCCATGATAATATATGGAAGTACCGTTTTCTAATCCGTCTTTAAAGCTTCTTTCTGATTTAACATTGCCATCATCAAAATACTCCTTATGTGTACCTGTGAAGAGTTTGCCATCTTTGTAGTATTTTCCATCTTTCTCAGTAAGTTCTTGTGCAAACAGTGTTTGGAAAGAGAAAACTAGTGCAGCTATTATTAAAACGTTTCTCATGTTTAATGTTTTTAACCATAACAAATTTACAAATCTTATTGAAATTTGCAAGGAAGTAAAAAAAAAGACAAACCTTATGTTTGAGGTTTGTCTCCAATATATTTTTATAATTCTTTTATTTATTTGTTCTTCATCTTTATTTCCAGATTTGTCTTCTCATCTGTAATTTCAATGTTGATATTTTCTTCTGTGTATGAGATAAGATCTGTTTTTAATACATGGTTCCCGGCTGAAACATTTTCAATTTCGAAGTTTCCTTCCAGGTCAGAGTAAACTGTAGTTTGTTCATCGAGATTTATCTTAACACCTGCGAGTGCTTCGCCTGTGCAATGATCTATAACTACACCATTGATTGTTGTTGAAGCAACAGGTGCTTTGTCGGTTGTTGCAAATAACATTGCGGCACTTACTAATAAAACTGCGATAACTGATAAGTATTTCATTGTTTCCTGTTTTAATATTCGACTTTAAATTTTACAATGCAAAGAAACATCAATAAAACCCGGAAGTGTTTAACTAAAAGTTATGAATGTATTAATTTAAGGTTAACTCAGTGTTAACTTAATGGTTGTGATATCTTGCTCTGTGTGTAAATTCTTAAATTACAAATGATTATAAACGTTATATCCTGTTGTGTATTATCTCTTTTATCAGTGTTGATTACTTGCTTTCGTATTCTTTATTTTCTTTTATGATAAGAGAATTTTAATCATGGATAGAATTTAATCTAACCATGGATAGAATTTAATCTAACCATGGATAGAATATATTTTAACCATGGATAGAATTTATTCTGATCATGGATAGAATTCAAACAGGTCAAGACTAAATTGAATTTACAACAAAACCAACAAAGATACAGTCTTGAGAAAATGAAGATTTATTAAAGTGCCAGAGATTAAGTTTCTTTTTC
Source organism: Bacteroidales bacterium (assembly GCA_963676635.1). Lineage (GTDB taxonomy): Bacteria > Bacteroidota > Bacteroidia > Bacteroidales > F082. The sequence goes on along the minus strand of OY781105.1, from coordinate 631,971 downwards.
TGAGAATTAATAATGTATCAAAGAACAATAATTATAATTGTCAGCGCTTATTCTCCCTGCTGATGTTGCGGACGCAATAAGTCAACAATAACTTTTACAGGATTAAATGTAATAATAGGTGTTTCTACAAATATCGTTATCCAGTCGGCCATAGCTCCATTCCATAACCCTGGTAATTCCTGCGCCTTCAGGTCTCTGCCGTCGAGGGATTTGTCAGAAATAAAACCAGTATTTTTATCAATAAAGTCGGTTAGGTTAAATTTATTGCCTTTAAAGTCGTAAACACCACAAACAAGGTCGACGGGATTAAAATGAGTTGCTTTTGCAACAATCTCTTTCTGAGATTCCTGTCTGAGATCCATTTGTGATGATTCTACAATCTGTAGTGATATCTTTCCACTTTGATCTTTCACCCAGAAAGGTCCTCCTCCGGGTTCCCCCTCATTTTTAACCATGCCGCATACACGAACAGGTCTGTTAAGTGCATTGTACAGAAAATCAATTTTTTCCATCTTATCATACCCGTTATAAGCATCAGGGATATTGATGTTTAATTGATCTGCAGCAAAATCTTTGATTTCAACCAGTTCATTGTCTTCCGGATTGCCTCCGTCAAGAATATCCATATATTCAAACGTCTGCGACTGAAGTTTAAGGAGCAGTCCGCCAATAGCCTTTTTATATTTATAGGTTGTTTCCCTAAGTCTGTCAGGGACAATATTATCGATGTTTTTTATGAAGATTACTTCTTCTTCAAGTTCATTAAGATTCTCAATTAATGCACCATGACCACCGGGTCTGAATAACAGACTGCCATCTTCTTTCCTGAAAGGCTCGTTGTTGGGAGTAACAGCAATGATGTCAGTGTAAGGCTTTTGCTGAGAGAATGAAACATCAAAAATTACATCAAACATACCACTGTATTTACCCTGTTTGTTTCTTACAGCATCTTCGAATTTAGATTGATGTTCAGGTGATACCGTGAGATGGATTTTAGCTATATTATGTATGTCTTTGGCATAAACAGCACCTTCAACGAGGTGTTCTTCAACGGCAAGGCGAGGTTCATCAGGATAATCATGGAAAAGAAGCAAACCTTTTGGTAGTCCTGCATAATTCAACCCTTTATCACCAATAAAATAGTCAATAATTGTATTAAAATCATTTGCATTGATAAGTTCCTCAATATTGTAGCCGTCAGCTTCTAACGCTTTGGAAAGCTGAGAGTAAAAAGGGAAATTTTTAATATTGGTAATGAAGTTGTAAACCGAATTAAAGCCAGTGTTCGACTTAAATTTCTCAAGATCTTCATTAGTATTATTGTACCAGTTCCTGAATTCAAAAAGATTTTTAAACATTCGGCTTGCAGCACCTGATGCCGGAACAAATTTTATTGTTTTATAATCTTCACCATTATCATTATAATATGAGTTAAGTTCTTCAATTTCTTTTTCTGAAAATGAATGTAGTCCGTTTCCCGGAGTTGCGGGAGCAATTAATTCAATCGCAGGAAATCCTTTTTTGAAGTTGTTAATCTGATTAGTAACCTGATCAGCAGTAAGGCCTTTTTCCGAAATCTGTAGTAAATCTTTTTCTGTAAACATCCGTAATAATTTTTGGTTAAAAGTAAGCAAAACATAATTAAGAAAGATTAATCTCAAATTAAAATTGGGCACTAATTTATTTTCTGCTTACAGGATATAAAATATGTTATGTTTTATAATTGATGGACAGATGCTTAGAGAGATGATTAAAAAATTGCGCTTTTATTTATGTATTTACTATTTGTTTTTCAAAAAATTGTTATTTTTGCCGCTCACTTTTAGCCCAGATGGCGGAAATGGTAGACGCGCATGGTTGAGGGCCATGTTCTCGCAAGGGAGTGCAAGTTCGATTCTTGTTCTGGGCACAATTTCAGGTTATAGAGTGGGAGTGAGTGATGAACCACTTACAAACAATTTACACATTTAATCTGTGATTGCCCAAGTGGCGGAATTGGTAGACGCGCTACATTCAGGGTGTAGTGGCCTTATGGTCGTGAAAGTTCGAGTCTTTTCTTGGGCACTTTAATAATCAGGAATCCTTTTCGGTTTTTAAACCTAATCCCCATTCAAATTCAATAAATAACGGTTAGTTTTATCCTTTAATGTTGTTGTAATTATTAATCATGAAATCTCCATGATACGCCGAAATGAAACGATGCATCACGGGCCGGGTAATGTGGAGTAAGGTAATAATTATAATCTCCCAGATAACTGTTAAGATGAGACATTTTGAAAAATAATCTGGCTCGTTTAACCATAAGTGTTAGATAAAAATCAACATAGGGATAATTACCAATCTTTTTTTCATCTTGCAGATAAAACAATCTTAGTTCAGGCATATATGCATTGGCATAATAGTCAGTAAAATAGGTTATTTGAAAACCTGTTTGGATAGTTCCTGCCTTCTTGAAGATAGGAGTACGGTAATAGATATTCAGGGTTCCTGTAAAATCAGGAACTCTTATAATATTAGGCTGACTGGTTTTTTGATAAACAACTTTTGCATCAATTCCCAGCTTTTTTATGGGAATTCTGCCTTCGGCAAATATTTGAAGCATTGTTTCCCCTTTGGATATTTGTTGAGGTCTTATGGAATCATCCATATATGTGTAATTCCCAACCGTAGTAAACTTAACACCCGCGCTTATTGTTTTGAAATTGTAAGATCCGCTTAGAATAAGGTAGTTTTCTTTATCAAAGTTATTAGACCATCGATAATAATTACTGTTGTAATTGTTGAAGTACCAATTTGGAGCTCTTGATACAATATTCATATCAAACTTAAGGTAACCAACGTTTCTGTTTAGATTACCCAGATACTGACGAAGAGAGCCACTAAGTCCATAATCTCCCTGATTGTAATTTCCTGTTATGTAGTAAGCATCTGCATTTAGCAAAAAGCTTTTACCGAAATTGAAAGCAACACCACCAAAAGATTTTGTTTGAGAATAGTTTGTTTCAATTGAATCGCAGGGTAACATCTGACTTACTGAGGATAACGAAACTCCTAAATAAATATAAAATATCCGTGCAGTAGGGTCTTCCTGATATCCAATATTCGACCATTTAATGGTATTTACGTATTTTAATTGATATAAACTATCATAAGTTGATGCACTATCGATGATAGCAGAGTGATTGAAATAGAATGACCTGTCGCTGCTGTCGCCATCAGTGAAAATAAACTGGTTGCGTGTATATTTGAATGAATAGCTTATATTACCGGGGTCGATCTTTCTTTTATAACCAGATTTGTTTCGTGGTGATAGTATATTAAAATATTGCTCAATAAAAAATCCCGATTTCTTAATCATATTTTCAGCATCACTAAGATTAACAGGAATTACACGCCTGTCTGTTTCTTCATTGTTTTCGAAAATACTGTCGTTTGTTATACCACCATTTTCTTCCACAATAAGTTTGTTAGTTATATAATTTGCTATTAATCCGTATCGTTTATTTGGTGTGTAATACTGAGCAGTGGCAAACATTCGCTGAATATTAGAACCACTGCGCAAATAAGGGCTATCATTTGATGGGGAGAAATTCAGAGCATAATTTACACCTATTGTAAATCCTTTAAATATTTTTCTTGTAAAAATAGCATTGAAATTTTGCTCTCTTTTTGAACCCAGTGAATAGTTTAACTCAGTATAAGGGACAAATAACTTGTAATATTTTACCTGATCATTAGAATACATATAAGGAGCAAATGTTTCGATATCGGTATAATATCCGCCACTTAGAATAGGAGTGAATACAATGTTGCGTGATGCTTCTCCAATATTGCTAAGTGTTGCATACATCTTGTTATGCTTATGCAAAGGATCATAATTTTGTACACCATAAGTATTTGTGTCGATGTATGTGAATTTGTTAAGTTTTAAATTTTCCAGAGAGCCTTCAAAATAGACTACCTTTAGTGAGTCAAGATATGAAGTTGCTGAATCGCCAAGAATAAGACTAGTATCTGTTAAAGCTAATAATGAATTTGCTTTTTGTAAACTTGTTGTGTCATTTGTATTCAGTGAATCTGGAGTGTGGATTATTGTAAGGCTATCGCTTGTGATTTGAGTTGTGTCAGAATGTAATTTGTAGGTTGTGTCAGGTAGATTAATTTCCGACTGAGCATAAATATTTGTAAAAAGTAATACTCCTGCTATCAGGAGCAGGTAAGTAATTACAGTTTTATATTCATTTCTCATACTGCAAAGATATTAATTAATGGGTTTGGTTTGGACCTTTCATTATTACTTATTATTTGTTTAATGTGTACTCAGTATTTGTTAACTTGCAGCGTTTTTTAATCAGATTTAAATTTCAGTATTAAATTTAGAAATTAAATGAGTTGATAAATATATATGCCTGATATTTAGATTTATATAAAATAAGGTAAGACCTATTATAAGAAGTTAATAAAACGCAAAAAATATTCGTTATGAAGAAATTAACATCATTAACATTGTTATTAATCATTGGTACAATTGTTTTCGCACAGAATATTTATGAAAGTGAAAAATATGTTCCTGAAACAGATTCTTTGGTAATAGAGAAATTAAATGAGTGGCAGGACCTGAAATTTGGACTGTTGATGCATTGGGGAGCCTATAGCCAGTGGGGAATTGTTGAATCATGGTCATTGTGCCCTGAAGAATATGGTTGGTGTGAAAGGAAAATGGGATCTAATCCTGATAATTACAATATATATAAAAAGGAGTATGAAGACCTAATAACAACATTTAATCCTGTTTATTTTAATCCTGAGAAGTGGGCAAAAGCAGCAAAAGATGCAGGGATGAGGTATGTAGTTTTTACAACAAAGCACCATGATGGTTTTTGTATGTTTGATACAAAATATACGGATTATAAGATAACATCAGACGACTGCCCTTTTTCGTCCAATCCAAGAAGTAACGTAACAAAAGAAATATTCGGAGCATTTCGTGATGAGGGTTTATGGACTGGAGCGTATTTCTCTAACCCGACTGGCATGTTCCTTATTACTGGGATCCTAAATATCCTCCACGCGATAGAAATGTAAATTATGATCCGAAAGAAAATCCTGAGACATGGCAAAAGTATGTGGACTTCACACATAATCAAATGCTTGAAATATTATCAGATTATGGTAATATAGATATACTATGGCTTGATGGGGGATGGGTAGCAAAAGAACCAAAAGAAGAGATAGTAGAATGGTACAATAATAAACTGGATAACTCATCTGATGGATATTTAAAGCATAGAAATATTAGTCAGGATATTAACATGGATGATTTTGTAAAAATGGCAAGAGAAAAACAACCAGGGCTAATTGTTGTTGACAGGGCTGTTTATGGTAAGAATCAGAATTACCTTACCCCTGAAAACCGTGTTCCTGATACAACATTGCCTTATCCATGGGAATCATGTGTTATCTCTGGTGGAGGTTGGGCACACACCAAAGATGCAAAATATATGAGCGGAAGAAAAGGGATTCAGTTGCTTGTTGACATTGTGTCAAAGGGAGGAAACTTGTTGCTTAATGTTGCACCTACACCTGAGGGCGAATGGCAACAAGGGGCATATGACTTGCTGAATGATTATGCAGAATGGATGAAGATTAATAGCACAGCTATTTATGAAACCAAACCGTTATATCCTTATAAAACAGGAAATATTTGTATGACACAGAAAGAAACTGGTGAAAAGTACTTTTACTATATGTGTGATAAAGATGAGAATATTATTCCAGAACAAATTGAACTTCCGTCGTTTCAGCCAGAAAAGGATGATGTAATAAGCTTGCTTGGCTATTCAGGTTCGTTGAAATGGAGCAAGAAAGATAATGGTATTGTTGTTGATATACCATCTGAAGTTAGAAACAACCCACCATGTGAAAGTGTCTGGGTGCTGGAAGTTGAATAGTATTCCCAATAAATATATTCTTAATAGAACTCTTGTTTTTCAGTTGTTATTTCTTAAATTTGCATTGATGTCCTAAGATAATCTGTATTATGAAGGAACTTCTGAATGAAATATCAGATAATTTGATGTTTGATCCTGAAAAAAATATCAGGTTGATTCTTTCCCGGGTAAATGATTTGCTTAAAGGAAGTTTAACTTGTGTTGTTTCAGGTGATATATCAAAGATATTTGTATCAGACAGCAGTGAGTATTTAAATATTAAACTAAGGCTTGATAGTTTTATAATTGATTATAAGGATATTACGGGCGGTATAAAGAAAACCATTGATCTGATTTCTGAAAAAGAAATTGTTAAATCTTTACCCTTTGCAAATGTTAAAATAATTAATGGTACTGAAAACCGGAGCTTTGCATTAATTACATTCTATCACCATGTGGTAAATGTTCATGAAACTAATTTTGAATCAGAGGATATCATTCTTAGAATATTATCGCTTGAGATAGCACATTTTATATCAATCTCAGATAATGAAACCAGAGATGATATTTACAAAACTGCTTTTGATAATGCAAATGACGCTATTTTATTACTAAAAGATGATATTATAGTCAATTGCAACAAGAAAAGTTGTGATTTGTTTGGATATGAAATAAATGAACTGAGAGGAAAATCAACTGAAGATCTTACACCAAAAAAGGTGGCATCAGATGAGGATATTAGTCTTAATAAACAAGGATATTCAAATAGAGCTCTAACTGGTGAACCACAAATGTTTGAATGGTTGCACCAGAAAAAAGACGGTTTATTGATATATACAGAAATAACTCTTAATGAAATAAAAGGATCAAAAGACTATGATCTGCTTGCCATTGTAAGAGATATCTCACAACGCAAAGAATATGAGAAGTTGCTAAAAGAGCAGAAAGAAAAAGCTGATGAAACAAGCAGACTTAAATCTCTTTCTCTGGCAAGTATGTCACATGAACTACGAACACCACTTAATTCAATTATTGGTTTTTCAGATTTACTTCTTGATGAAGACACAACCGAAGATGAAAAAGAGATGTTTTCCAGACTGATACACACCGCGGGGAAATCTCTTATGCAACTGATAGGTGATATTGTTGATATATCAAAGATAGAAGCAGGAAAGGTAATGATACAGAAAACTGTATTTGAGGTTAATACATTCCTGAAAGATATATATCTGACATTTCAGCATGAGAAAAAGTTGAAAAACGTAGCTAATGTTGAACTTAAATTAGTATTGTCAGATAAAACATCTGAAATTAAGCTAAAAACTGATGAACATCGTCTGAGACAAGTGTTTAGTAATTTACTTACCAATTCTCTTAAATTTATTGATAATGGTTATATTGAATTTGGTTATCTGTGCTTAACATATGATTTTATTCAGTTTTATGTAAAAGATACGGGTGTTGGAATAGATACCCGAGAGCGTGGAAATATATTTGAACAGTACGGGCAGGATAAGACCACATATAACAGGAATAAAGAAGGAACCGGCCTTGGCCTTGCCATAAGCAGATCATTTGTAGAACTGCTTGGAGGTAAGATATGGCTTGATTCAGAGATGGATAAAGGTTCAACGTTTTATTTTACCATACCTGTTGAAAATAATTTAGGAAATCTTCCTGACACAGGGAAGTATAATGTTGATTGGTCAGGTAAAACTATTCTGATTGTTGATGATGTTAAAGAGAACTATGTCTTTATGAATGGGTTATTGGGACCAACTAAAGCAAAAGTATTATGGTCTGTGAATGGAAAAGAAGCTGTTGATCTTTGTATTGATCATAAAAATATTGATTGCGTTCTCATGGATATCAGGATGCCGGTAATGGATGGCTATGAGTCTGTGAAATTAATAAGAGATAAGTTTCCCGGGTTGTTGATAATAGCTCAGACAGCATTCGCAACAGCTGAAGACAGGGATAAATGCCTGGCAGGTGGCTTTGATTATTATTTTCCTAAACCTGTTAATTTTGTTGAGCTGTTTAAGGTAATTGTTAAGCACTTGGGTAAAAATTAATATCATGAGCCAGGAAGCCAAAAATGTACTTACAAAGTATTGGGGCTATACGGCTTTCAGACCAATGCAGGAAGAAATTATTGATTCTGTATTATCAGGAAAGGATACTCTTGCCTTGCTTCCCACTGGAGGTGGAAAATCTTTATGTTTTCAAGTGCCTGCACTAGTTATGGAAGGGACATGTGTTGTGGTTACTCCTTTAATTGCCCTTATGAAAGATCAGGTATCTAATCTGAAAAAGAATAATATAAAAGCTGCAGCAATTTATTCGGGAATGAATATGGATGAGATAGAAGCAATATATTCGAATGCAGTAGCTGGAATATTGAAATTTCTGTATTTGTCACCGGAAAGACTTGCAACGCCCATTGCCAGAGATGTTATAGCACGTATGAACATCAACATACTTGCTGTTGATGAAGCACATTGTATTTCACAATGGGGATATGATTTCAGACCTCCTTATCTGAAAATTGCAGAACTTCGTCCCTTTATAAAAGATGCTCCATTATTGGCTCTTACAGCAACTGCTACTCCTGCAGTTGTTAATGATATTATGCAGAAGCTGGAGTTTAAGAAACAAAGAGTGCTTAGTAATAGTTTTGAGCGCCGTAACCTTAGTTATAATATTGTTAAAGAATATGATAAAACGGGATCTATTATTAGAAAGTTGAATAATAATACAGGATCAGCAATAATATATGTCAGAAGCCGTCGTAAAACGAGAGAGCTTGCTGAAATACTTACTCAAAACGGAATAGCTTCCAATTATTATCATGCCGGGCTTGATGCTAAAACACGTGATGTGAGGCAAAATGAGTGGACAAGTGGAAGAGTTAAGGTAATTGTTGCCACCAATGCATTTGGAATGGGAATTGATAAATCAGACGTAAGGCTTGTCATTCATTATGACCTTCCTGATTCTATTGAATCGTATTTCCAGGAAGCTGGAAGGGCTGGAAGGGATTTACAGACATCAGCGGCAATAATGTACTATAATAATAATGATATTGCATCAGCAAGAGAAAAATTTGAAAGCTCTTTTCCTTCTTTGTCTTTTATAAGAACTGTTTATAAGGCACTTGGTAATTACTTCCAGATTCCTGAAGAAAGCGGAAAGGATTGTGGATATGATTTTGCAATCGCTGATTTTGCTCATAATTACAATTTCGATATTGTACAGACTTACAATGCAATTAACTTTCTCGAGAAGGAGGGACTTCTCTCATATATACAGTCTGCTGGACAATACTCAAAGTTATTTGTTCCGGTAAAGAAAGAAGAACTTTACAGATTTATAGTTGAAAATCAGGGAAACGAAAGACTATTAAAAGAAATAATGAGATCCTATGCAGGTGTGTTTACAGAATATGTAAATATTAATGAAACACTTTTAGCAAAAAGGGCAGGCAGTACAAAGGATATTGTTGTTGAGAAACTAAAATTTTTAAATAAACAAAAAATTATAAGTTATATCCCCATAAAAACTGTTCCCCAGATTGTTTTCTTGTCTGAAAGAATAAACCCAAAGTACTTGAGTCTGTCAGATGAAAATTATAAAAATCAGAAAGTTGCTGCGAAAAAAAGACTGGAATCATTGTTTAACTTTATACAGGATACTCTGGTATGCCGCAGCCAGTTATTGCTTGCATATTTTGGAGAAAAGGAACCCAACCGTTGTGGCATATGTGATGTTTGTCAGGCTAAACAAAATATAGGCATGAACGATATGGAACTTAAAGCAATGGAGAAACTCATCAAAGAATCACTTGTTGAGAGACCAAAAAGTCTTTATGAACTTGTTTCAGAGGCTAATGATTTTAATGAGGAGAAGATTATTGATACTATACGCTGGATGCTGGAGAGTGAATTAATTGTACGGAAGAAGGATGAGAAGTTATCATTACCAGATCAACTGGATTTTTCTTTTGACTAGCTTGGTGTCATTTTTAGGAATTTATTATGTTTGAAAAAAGAAAAGAATGAAACGAATTGTTATTTTATTTGCTCTAATACCTGTTTTGATGAATGCGCAGGTAAGTGATCGTCAGGTAGTTAGTTTGTCTGCTGGTGTTTCTGTGCCAATGGGTGATTTTCAAAAGAAATTGTTGTCTGATTCAACATCAGGTTTTGCTAAAACGGGAATAGCTATTAATTTTAACTATTCATATAGAGTTACCCATAACTTTGGACTTCAGGCTATGGTTACATATAGTTCGAATAAATTAGATAATACTGGATACAGGGATCAACTGGAACAGGCTCATCCAGATTACGGTGTTAGTGTTGAGAGTACAAAAAACTGGAGTAGTGGGGGATTAATGGCAGGTCCGTATCTGACTTTTCCTATAGCTGATTTATTCAGATGGGATATTCGCGCTTTAGGTGGTTATTTTGGAGCTTATTCGCCAAAAGTAACTGTAAGAGCAACAAATATTAACGACCCAAGTGATAAAAAAGAGTATTATGTAAACAGTACAAAAGCCTATGATTTCGGTTATATGCTTGGAACAGGATTTAGATTTACTATGAATTCATATTACCTGATGTTATTTGGTGATTATACTAATGTTAATGTGAAATTTGATAATGCTTCAGGATGGGACTGGGATAATGAACCCTATGTAACTAGTTTTGAACAGCAAATATCTTATTTTACAGTTACTGTAGGAATAGGATATAAACTATAGTTATGTCTTTACTTCCCGAGTCATTTTATTCCCGGAATGATGTGGTTGAAATTGCTCACGACCTTATTGGAAAATATCTGTATACCAATATTAATAATTGTTTATGTGGAGGTTTAATATCTGAAACTGAAGCATACAATGGTGTTATTGATAAAGCATCACATGCATATGGTGGAAGGAGGACACAAAGAACTGAAGTGATGTATCGAAAAGGAGGTTGTAGTTATGTTTACCTGTGCTATGGAGTCCATTATTTGTTAAATGTAGTAACTGGTCCTGAAGAAATACCCCATGCTGTTCTTATAAGAGGTATTATACCAGTTGAAGGGATTGAGATTATGCAAAAAAGGACTGGAAAAAAAATAACTGACAGTAAATTAACAGATGGACCTGGTAAGCTATCCAAAGCTCTGGGAATAAATATAAAGCATAACGGAGTGTCGTTTTTTGGTAAAGAGATTTATATTATGGATAAGGGGGTTAATTATAAAAAGGAGGATATTTTAGCAGGACCAAGAATTGGAGTAGATTATGCAGGTTTGGATGCTAACCTGCCTTACAGGTTTTTGCTTAATAGATAAAAAAAAGCGCTTAATAACACTAAGCGCTTTTTTTTACGTTAAGTAGAGTGCTATTTGATATCTTTTGATAATTCAGCACCTGCTTTGAACTTCACTACCTTTTTAGCAGCAATATTGATTTCTTTACCTGTTTGTGGGTTGCGGCCTTTGCGTGCAGCGCGAGTTGAAACAGAGAAAGAGCCAAATCCTACTAAAGCAACACGATCACCATCTTTAAGTGCATCGCTGGTAGCTCCAATAAAAGCTTCTAAAGCTTTTTTAGCATCACTTTTGCTCAATCCAGCACCTGATGCCATTGCGTCTATTAATTCCGCTTTGTTCATAGTTTAAGTATTTTAATTAAAAATAGGGTTTCATTGCAAACAAATGTAATGCTAATAGTTGAATTAACAAGTGTTTGAACAACATTTGATAAGATTTGTTAATAAAACACGTAAATTGTTAATAAAACAAGCTGAATTTGGGTGTTTAATTGTTGATTTTTACTTAAAAATTGCTTGAAAGGATGATTATACCTGTGATTCTGTTGAGCATCCAACTCAAAAAAGAGTTCATAAAAAGGATTAGAATGCGGGGTTTATTGGAACTTATTTTTAGAAATATCTCTTATTCCCATAAGAGCATCTTTGATATTCATTCTTTTCTTTCCAGGAAACTGAATCTCATTGATTGCAATCTTATTGGTCTGTGTATTTACATGGATATAAGTTTTATTGTCACTGTCAATAAAACCAGGTTCATTATCTGATTCTTTACTAATAATAACTGTTTCGAAAATTTTAACTGCAATAATATTATTATCTGTTGTAGCAAGATTGCCGAAAGCTGCCGGATATGGACTTAGTCCTCTTACCAAATTGTGAATATTCACTGCACTGTTGTTCCAGTTAATTAAACAATCTGTTTTTAATAACTTAGGTGCTGTTTTTAACTCACTCTCATTTGAAAGTGAACTTTGCTTAATAACCTTAACATTTCCCTTCAGTATATCGTAAGTTGTGTCAATTACTAATTTTGCACCTTTCAACATTAGCTTATCGTGCAATGATCCAGCAGTTTCAGTAGGAGAAATACTAACTTCTTGTTGTTTGATAATTTTACCTGTATCGATTTCTTTGTCTAGAAAAAACGTTGAAATGCCAGTTTTAGTTTCACCATTAATAATCGCATAATTAATAGGAGCTGCACCACGATAATGGGGCAGGAGTGATGCATGCAGATTAAAAGTACCTAACGAAGGTAATCCCCATACAATCTGAGGAAGCATACGGAAAGCTACAACTATTTGCAGATTTGGATTATAGCTCTGAAGTTCGCTTAAAAATTCGGGAGATTTGAGATTAAGAGGTTGCAGAACAGGTATTCCAAAACTTTCAGCAGCTTTCTTGACAGCAGATTGATTTAACTTCCTTCCTCTTCCTGATTGTCTGTCAGGAGAAGTAATTACAGCAACAACGTTAAAGCTCTCTGAAATTAAACTTTTTAGTACAGGCACAGCAAAATCAGGTGTTCCCATAAAAACAATACGCAAGTCCTTTTTATCCATGGCATAAAAATAAAAAAACCTGGCAACAGGTTACCAGGTTTTTTATGTAAATGATATTTATTTTAATTTTTTTCGATCACAGCTTCAACTCTGGCAATATTCTTTTCAATAGTACGTCCTTCAGTACTTGTTCCGTATTTTGTTTTGATACGATTGTAAATACTCAAAGCCTTGTCATACTTTCCAAGTAACTCATAAGTTTCACCAGCTTTGTAAAGGAATAATGGAGCTGTAAAGTCATTGTCGTCCATATTAGCTGCCTCAAGATAATATGCAGCACCTTTGTTTTTATCACCCAGTTCCATATAAGCATCTCCAATAGCTCCTCTTGCCATCGGTGCTACAAGGTGGTCATCAGCACTAAAATCGTTCAGATAATCAATAGCTTTTTCAAAATCTCCTTTTTTTAGAAAAGAGATTCCAGCATAATAGTATGCAAGATTACCTGGTTTTGTCATACCATATTCACTGGCAATATCAATAAAGCCTGTGCTGTTACCGTCACCGTACAGGGCCTTATCCAATGAATCAGATTCAAAATATTTCTGTGCCTGAAACATTTGTTCTTGTGCTTCAACTGTTTTGGGATTAATGTAATAACGAGTATACCCAAAATATCCAAGGATACCAATGACAATAACGGCGATTATAATACTAATAGCCTTTTGATGGCTAAAAATAAACTCTTCAGTTTTACTTAAGGTTTCGCCAATATTCTCTAACCTTTGATCACCTGTGATTTCTTCGTGTTTTTTCTTCGACATGTTATTTCAATTTGAGGGTGCAAAAATAATTTTTTCTTGTTAAAAATAAAAACACATTGTATTATTTTTAATTTTGTGATTATCAGATATTAATTTACACAGTTAGTAAAATCTTTTTAATGGGTAATGAATTGAAATTCAGGTATGTAGTTTTTACACTCCTATTTGTGGGATTGTTGAATAATGTATTTGGTGGCTGGATAATTACAGAGGAAAGCACAGATAAGTTCAATAACAGGTCTGTTCAAACAACATTTATCGAAGGAAATTATATCAGACATGAGACTCCGACATCGATAGCAATCATAGATTTAGATAGTTCAAAAATAACAATGGTCTTTTCACAGTATAAAACATATTGGAAGGGTACAGCGGAAGATTTACGGAGGAGCACTGTTTTGGCATATGATAAAGAATTGGAAACTATGCTTGCGGGAATCCCGGATTATCAACGTAAAGAACTTGACAGTATTTATGCCGAATTAAGAAATGAGATACTAAATCCTAAAGAAAGAGATAATAAGTATGAAATAGATATATTGAAAACAGATAATACTGATTCAATAATAGGATATAATGCCGTTAAATATAATGTGATGATTGATAGTGTATTGAAGGAGTCAATATGGTTTACAAATGTTATATCACCATATAAAGGGATAGACACTGAGAAAATGATAGCTTTTATGGAACAAGTAAATCCAGCAGCAAAAAGTAACCTGAGTACTTCCGAAGAATATATTAAAATGTGGTCTAGTGGTATTATTTTAAAAACAGTTGGGAGAACAAATGTTGAGATTGGATATACAACAACAGTAACAAACATACGAGAAGTAGTAATCCCTTCGGAATTATTTAAACCACCTGCAAATTATATGTTTGCTGAATTAAGAGACATCCTTAATATGGTGCCTGTTAATAGTAATTGATAAAGATTTTTAACAGTATTATTTAATGTTGAATTTAAGTAACTCTTTTCCTTCAATACTTCCAGAAAGAGTGTCCCCAACATTTATTTTACCAACTCCGGCAGGTGTACCAGTGAAAATTAAATCTCCTTCTTTTAAGGTAATAAACTGAGAGACATATGATATGATTTTTCCTGGAGAAAAGATCATATTTTTAGTATTACCTTGCTGAACTATATTATCATTAATACTGAGCGTGAACTTAATACTTTCATGACTATTAAACTCATGGATATCAATAAACTTGCCTATAGGTGCTGAGTTATCAAATGCTTTGGATATTTCCCAGGGGAGTCCTGAGGTTTTGCATTCAGACTGTAAATCACGAGCAGTAAAGTCAATACCGATTGTTATTTGGTTAAAGTACCTATTAGCAAACAACTCTGAAATGTATTTACCTTTTTTTGAAATTTTAAGCACAATTTCAGCCTCGTAATGCATATCCTTTGTAAACTCAGGATAATAGACAGGCTTATTGTTAATTACAATTGCAGTATCTGGTTTGAGAAAGAAAACTGGCTTTTCAGGAATTGGATTTTTTAATTCCTTTGCATGATCAATGTAGTTTCTTCCAATACAAATAATTTTCATAATATAAATTAAAAGTTTACCATCTTTAGTTTTATCTTCGTAAGGAGGTTTTTAGTGTATTGAGGAAAATCTGCATTCATAATCCATGAGTAATATGCAGGTTCCTTTGTAAAGACATCAACCACAGTTTTTCCTTTGTGTTTTCCAAAGTTGAATATTTCTTCACCAGCAGTATTATAAATAATTTGTCCCATTAAGTCAGCATTTTTATTATGGCTGGAGAAATTGTGAAGAGCTTTCATATCATTTATAACAGGAACAGAAGTGTTACCTTTTCTGTCAGTAAATTCAACCTCTTCATATCTGTCAAGCTGTGCTTCAAGTATTTCAAAAGTAGCATTAGTGTCTGCTTCAGCTGAGTGAGCGTTATCAAGATCTTTATTCAGATAGAAACGATATGCAGCTTTAAGTGTTCTTTGTTCCATTTTCATAAAAATATTCTGCACATCAATAAGACTACATTTTTTAACATCGAACTCTACCTCAGCCCGTAAGAATTCTTCAACAAGCATAGGGATATCAAATTTCAGAGAATTATATCCGGCCAAATCACAGCCTGTTATAAACATTTTTACTTCGGAAGCAATGTTTTTAAAAGTAGGCTTGTCTTTTAAATCTTCATTGGAATAACCATGAACGCTTGTAGCCTCAGCTGATATTGGATAATCAGGATTTATGAGCCATGTTTTTGATTCTTTACTGTTGTTTGTATTTATTTTCAGAACGGAAAGTTCAACAATGCGATCCTTTGCAGGATTAAGCCCTGTTGCTTCAATGTCGAAAAATGCGATAGGCTTTTTCAGGTTTAACTTCATAATATTAATATTTACTTATTATTTACTTTGAAACCATGCAAAGCTACATTATTTTGGTTTTTATGGTAATTAATTGTAAAAAAAAAGAGGGTGAATAAAACATCACCCTCTTTAATTATTAAACAAAATATTTAGATTTCAGTGTCTTTGTTAAAACTTTCAAGTAATTCTTTCATCCTTTTAAGGTACATACCTCCAAGGGCTCCATCAACAATTCTGTGGTCATAAGCCAGAGAAAGAATCATAATATGCCGTATTGCAATAACATCACCATCAGCTGTTTCAATAACAGCAGGTTGTTTTCTAATTGCGCCAATACCAAGTATCGCAACCTGAGGCTGGTTTATGATAGGAGTCCCTGTAAGGCTATCGAACGATCCAAAGTTTGTAATTGTAAATGTGCCGCCCTGTATTTCATCTGGCTGTAAATTATTAGACCTTGCCCTGCCTGCCATATCATTAACAGATTTCACGATGCCAAGCAAACTTTTTTCATCAGCCTTTTTAATAACAGGCACAATAAGGTTACCGTCTGGTAATGCAGCAGCCATACCTATATTAATATCTTTTCTGTAAATAATATTATGGCCGTCAACCGAAGCATTAATCTGAGGATAGTCTTTTAAAGCTTGTGTTGCAGCATGTACAAAAATAGGAGTGAAAGTAACTTTTTCTCCTTCTCGTTTAAGGAATGAATCTTTTACTTTGTTTCTCCAGTTAACGATATTAGTAACATCAACATCTATAAAAGAAGTAACATGAGGGCTAACTTGTTTTGACATGACCATGTGGTCTGCAATTAGTTTTCTCATTCTATCCATTTCTACAACCTGATCACCTGCCGATGTGGATACCGGGGGAGGAGTAACCTGTTTAGTTGTAGATGCTGCGGAAGATTTGGAAGTAACTTCATTGCTTCCCGCTTGACGTGATTTAAGATAATTGTGGATATCATTCTTATTAACACGTCCGTTTTTTCCACTCCCTTTAATATTATCAAGCTCTTCAATGCTTACATTTTCCGCTTTTGCAATGCTTTTGACTAATGGAGAATAAAATCTATCTGATGATTTGAAGTCCTGATCTAATTCTTTAACTTCAACTTTAGTTTCATTTTCAATTTCTTCAGGAGCTGCGCCATTGTTTTTACTACTGCCTTCGTCTGATTCTGATATTTCAACATTCTCATCAGTATCAACTATTGCAATAACAGTACCAACTGCAACAACATCACCTTCATTAAAAAGTTGTTTTACAAGCTTACCGTCAACAGGGCTTGGAATTTCAGAGTCAACTTTGTCTGTTGCAATTTCAACAATAGAATCATCTTCTTCCAATACATCACCTATTTCTTTTGTCCATCTTGTAATTGTTGCTTCTATTATACTTTCGCCTAATTTAGGCATTATTATTTCAAATTTTGCCATTTCTTCATCTTATTTTATTTTATACTTTAATTAAAAGGGTAGGGTAGAAACTCCACTGCTTTTAATTTGTTGCTGCAAAAATAGTAATATTATTTATAATCATTTTAAATTAATAGAAAAATAATATATTTTAAGAGATTTTTACAATGATAAATAACGGATAAGGTTATATAATTTATAATTGTAAATAAACATTACCAGATTTACATATGACAATGGTAGTAAACAATAATTAAGTATAACCAATGTAAAACAGAGCATTAGCAACATGTTAACAAATGTAAACCAAAATTAGAATTCAATATGATTACATTTGTAAACAATACGATGCAAAAACTACGTAAAAATTAATTATGTTATTAAATCTCAATACATAAAACATCATAATAAAGAATTTAATTTAAATATATTCAAATAATGACAATTCAAAATATACTTTAATAAGTAATCTGTAAATACAATAAAATAAGTATAATAGAATATTTGATGTATAAAACACTTTAATAAACTCAAAGGAGTTACAAATGTTAACACCAATCATAATAAATATTATTTAATATTCTATATAAAATTTTTTAGATTGTTTATATTTGTAAATAAAAACAGAGAGGATGATTGATAGAATAAAGTTATTGATGGAACAAGAAAATCTTAGTAATTCTGCTTTTTCTGATGAAATTGAATTACAACGATCTTCACTATCTCATATATTATCTGGAAGAAATAAACCAAGTCTTGATTTTGTTATGAAAGTGAAAAAACGTTTTTTGAAAGTTAATACTGATTGGCTGATATTTGGTGAGGGTAAGATGTATTTGGATATTGGAGAAAATGTTGGAGAGAAAGAGACACCCGACTTTGATTTATTTTCATCATCCGGCAGAACGAGTATTCCAAATGAAACTAAAACAACAGAACAATTCGGGAAAAATGAAATAAAAACTGATGATCATAATGAAATATCAGCAAAATCATCAGTCAATGATGCAGTAGCTATTTCTGAAGAGGAAAACGTATCTCCTTCAGACAGTAATACCAGACTACCTGTAAAGGTGCTGTTATTATATAATAATGGTACATTTGAAGTGTTTAAACAATAAATTAGTGAAATCTTTCGAATTGTGAGAAGAAGAATGATGCTTCAATCTTTGCATTTTCGTCACTATCAGACCCATGAACTGCATTTGATTGCATACTTGTGCCATATTTAGCTCGTATAGTACCTTCTTCTGCGTTTTCTGGGTTGGTTGCGCCAATATAATTTCTGTATTCTTCAACAGCGTTTTCTTTCTCAAGAATTGCTGCAACAATAGGTCCTGAGACCATAAATTCAACTAATGATTTATAAAAAGGTCTATCTTTGTGCACTTCGTAGAATTTTTTTGCTTTATCTTCTGTAAGTTTTACATATTTCATTGCTGTGATGTTAAATCCTCCATTTATTATTTCAGTAATAATATTTCCCATATTACCATCTGCAACCGCTTTAGGTTTAATCATTGTAAACGTAATGTTTCCTGACATATTTTTGTAGTTTAAGTTGTGTGATTTTAGTTTTTAAGTATCTAAATACAAAGATATGTTTAATATGTCACGGGGCAATCTTATTGATAAGAATTTTTTAAGAAAGATTAATCGTAGACTTGTAACTATCCCTGATATAGTGATATACTAAAGTTACCCGTTGTGCATTTGATAAAAAAATAAAAAAAGTTGTTCATTGAATTAAAATAATTCGTATATTTAAATGACTATCAAACAATTAAATTATGAACAACTTTATTCAAAATTACGAAATTATTCTGAACAATATCAAAAAATTTGAACCTTCATTTGATGAATTTATTCAAATACGTAAACCAAAACTTTCAAATATTGAACTTATTGCCATGAACTTAACTTCAGAGTATATGAGTATAGATAGTGAATGTCAGTTGTTTAGAGTGATAAAAGATACCTATTTGGAAGATTTGATTGAGCGAAGTGTTTATAACAGAAGGAAAAGAAAGTTATTTCCATATTTAGAATGTATAAGGGATAAGATTGCAAATTTTTTCAATGAATTTGAAGATCACTTTATTGTTGATTCAATGCCTTTAGAAGTTTGTAAAATGTCTCGATCTTTAAGAAGTACAATTTGTAAAGATCAAGATTACTGTTCTCCAGATAAAGGTTATTGTGCTTCTCAAAAATTGTATTATTACGGATATAAATTACATGGAATTTGTTCTGTTTCCGGTGTTTTTCAAAGTATAGATATTACCCCTGCTTCAGTTCATGATATTAAATACTTACAAGATATAGACACTCAATTATCTGACTGTATTTTACTTGGTGATATGGGTTATTTATCTGCAAATGTTCAACTTAACCTTTTTGAATCAGCTCAAATAAATTTAAAAACTCCTATGAGGAAAAATCAACTTAATTATTTTGAAATACCGTATATTTATAGAAAATCCAGAAAAAGAATAGAAACTTTGTTTTCTCAATTAACTGACCAATTTATGATAAGAAGAAATTATGCTAAATCATTCCTGGGATTCAAAACTAGAATACTTTCTAAAATTGCTGCTCTTACTTTGATTCAATATCTAAATAAGTTTGTTTTTGATAGAAATATTAACAACATTAAATTAAATTTGTCCTAAATGCACAACGGGTTAAAGTTATTTAAAGTTATTAACACCTTAATTATATAGGGATGATTTTAATAATTTTGTTAGTCATTTAACTTTTTCATAAGTATATAAAAATGAGAAAGTAGAGAATTTGCCCTGTATAATATTTACTTTATTAGATTATTGAGTAATACATTGCAATGGCTAATACAGCATAAATTGCTGCAGACTAAAGAAATAGGAATATGTTTTTAATTTTTGATACTGAGACAACAGGATTACCAATCAGCTGGACTGCACCTCTTGATGATTTTAATAACTGGCCAAGGTTGGTGCAACTTGCATGGCAGATACATGATAAAGATGGCGAACTTATTAAAGCAGAAAGTTATATTGTTAAACCTGATGGTTTCTTAATCCCACGTGGTGCTGAAAAAGTACATGGTATATCAACGGAATTAGCTGATAAAGAAGGAATACCTGTTAAAGAAGTACTGGATATATTTATTGAATCCTTAAAAAGTATTAAAGTTATTATTGGCCATAATATTGAATTTGATAACAATATTGTTGGCTCTGAGTTATTAAGAGCAGGATTAGAAAATATTCTGAACGATATTAAATCTGTTGATACAAAGCTGGAAAGTGTTAATTATTGCGCTTTACCTGGTGGAAGAGGTGGTAATTTTAAGTGGCCAACACTTGAGGAATTGTATATTAAATTGTTTAATTCCAAATTTACTGCTGCACATAATGCAATGGCGGATGTTCAGGCAACTGCACGTTGCTTTTTTGAGCTAATACGTATTGGAGTAACTGGTGCTAAATCATTAGGCTTATCGCAAATATTTGTTGATGAGTTTATTGCACATCATCCTGATGTGATTAAAGATATCGGCCTTGATGTTTCAGCTTTTCACGAAGCGTCAAATGAAGTTGCTGCAAAACTAAAAGAGACTGACAAGGTAACTAAAGATACTTCTCCAGAAGAGATAGTTGATGAATCTGTTAAATTTACTCATCTTCATGTGCATACGCAGTATTCTGTACTTGATGGACTTTCTGATATTAATAAGCTGGTAGATAAGGCTGTTAAGGATGGAATGGGAGCTCTAGCTATTACAGATCATGGCTATATGTATGGTGTTAAAAAGTTTCATGATGTTACTAATGCTGCAGGAATTAAGCCAATTATCGGTTGTGAGGTTTATGTCGCACGTCGTGGTATGCATCGAAAAGAATCTAAAATAGATGGCTCTGGCTGGCATCTTGTTCTACTTGCTAAAAATCATATTGGTTATAAGAATCTTACAAAGTTAGTGTCAATAGCTTCCATAGAGGGATATTATTATAAACCGCGTGTTGACAAAGATTTATTGCGTAAATATTCTGAGGGTCTTATTGCTCTTTCTGCTTGTCTGGGAGGAGAAATTCCTAAAAAGATTATTGATGAAGGGGAAGATAAAGCTGAAGAAGCATTACTTGAGTATAAAGATATATTTGGTGATGATTTTTATCTTGAATTACAGCGTCATCCGACAGGGGATCCTGAAACGGACAGAAATGTTTTTGATGATCAGCAGTTTGTTAATAAAGTTCTAGTTGATTTTGCAACAAAGCATAATATTAAAGTTGTAGCAACAAATGATTCTCATTTTATTGATGCTGAAGATGCTGATGCTCATGATAGGTTAATTTGTATTGGTACAGCAAAAGACATTGACGATCCTAACAGGCTAAAGTATACGCGCCAGGAATGGTTTAAAACACAGCAGGAAATGAAAGAGCTTTTTGTTGATATTCCTGAAGCTATTGAGAATACATCAGATTTAGTAGCTAAGGTTGAGCATTATGAACTCGATCATAAGCCTATTATGCCTGAATTTGAAATTCCTGAACAATTTGTTGATGCTGATGATTACTTAAAGCATATTACGTTTGAAGGTGCTGTAACACGTTATGGAGAGCTTACTGATCTTGTTAAGGAAAGACTGGATTTTGAGCTTGACACAATCAAAAAAATGGGATTTCCAGATTATTTTCTAATCGTCTGGGATTTTCTTGCAGCAGCTCGTAAAATGGGTGTTATTGTTGGTCCGGGTAGGGGTAGTGCTGCTGGTTCAGTTGTGTCATACTGTTTGAAAATTACAGATATTGATCCTCTTAAATATGATCTTCTGTTTGAACGTTTTCTGAACCCTGATAGGATATCTATGCCAGATATTGATATTGACTTTGATGATGACGGACGTGAAAAAATACTGGATTGGGTAAAAGGTAAGTATGGTGAGAATCGTGTTGCTCACCTTATTACTTTTGGGACTATGGCTGCAAAAATGGCTATCAGAGATGTGGCACGTGTTCAGAGACTTCCTTTGGCTGAAGCTGACAGGCTTGCTAAGATGGTTCCTGATACACCAGGAATATCGCTTGTCAAGGCTATGAAGGAAACTCCTGAACTGAAAAAGGAAATGGATGAAGGTAAACCTGAAATTTCATCTGTTTTAAAGAATGCTATTACTCTTGAAGGTTCTGTTCGTAATACCGGGACTCATGCATGTGGTATTATTATAAGCAAAACGGATCTTAATAATTATGTGCCTGTTACAAGTGTTAAGGATTCTGTTTTAACGTATGCTACACAGATTGACGGAAAATTTATTGAGTCAGTTGGTTTGCTCAAGATGGACTTCCTCGGACTAAAGACTCTTTCCATTATTAAGGATACTATCAGAAATATCAAAATGTCTACTAACGAAGATATTGATATTAATACTATTCCTTTTGATGATGAAAAGACATATAAGCTTTTCAGTGAAGGGGATACTATTGCTTTGTTTCAGTTTGAATCAGATGGAATGAGAAAACATTTAAAGGATCTGAAGCCTACTCGCTTTGAGGATCTAATTGCAATGGTTTCTCTATACAGACCTGGTCCAATGGAGTATATTCCTAACTTTATTGCTAGAAAACATGGGAGGGAAGAAATTGAGTATGATATTCCTGAAATGGAGGAATACTTAAATGAAACGTATGGCATTACTGTTTATCAGGAGCAGGTGATGCTTTTGTCCAGAAAGCTTGCAGGATTTACTCGCGGTCAATCTGATTCTCTTCGTAAAGCCATGGGTAAAAAGAAGGTTGCTGAGATGGCTAAGCTTAAGGTTAAGTTTATGGAGGGGACCAAAGCAAATAATATTTCTTCTGATAAGGCTGAGAAAATATGGAAGGACTGGGAAGCATTCGCTAAATATGCTTTTAACAAGTCTCATGCTACTTGTTATGCTTATGTGGCATACCAAACTGCATGGTTGAAAGCTCATTATCCTTCCGAGTTTATGGCTGCTAACCTTGGTAGAAACCTTCATGATATTAAGAAAATTACTCACCTTATTTCTGAAGCAAAACGAATGCGTATTAACGTTCTCAGACCTGATATTAATGAGAGTTCTGCTAGTTTTACGGTAATTGGTAATGATATCCGATTTGGTCTTGCTGCGATTAAAGGTGTTGGTGATAGTGCTGTTGAACAGGTTATTATTGAGAGAGAAAAGAATAATTATTTTACAAATATTTTCAATTTTGCAAAAAGGGTTAATCTAAAGGCTGTTAATAAAAGGAGTTTTGAAGCTTTGGCCAAAGCTGGTGCTTTTGATGGTTTCCCTAATGTTACTAACAGATCTCAGTATTTTTATACGGATGGTGATTCGGGTATTTTTCTTGAAAAGGTAGTAAAGCATGGAGCAGCATATCAGGAACAGCAAAACTCAATGCAGGTTAGTCTTTTTGGTGATATGGAGTCTTTTGAGGTTCATGATCCTGATATCCCTGAATGTGACCCTTGGTCTTTACCTGTTAAATTGGGATTTGAGAAAGAAGTAACTGGCTTCTACATTTCTGGCCATCCTCTTGATGACTTTAAGCGAACTATGGATAGGTTTTGTAATATTACTATTGATGATATTAGAAGTCATCCTGAGAAATATGTTGGCAAAAGTCTGACTTTTGCTGGTATGATTACTAGCTCTCTTCAGAAAACTGCTAAAAATGGAAATGCCTTTGGGACTTTTGTTGTTGAGGACTTTACGGGAAGTATTAATCTGGCAATGTTTTCTGAATCATATCTTAAAAAGAAACATATGCTTGAAGTTGGAAATAACGTTTTTATTAATGCGCGGATTGAGGAAAGACGCCATCAGCCAGGAGTTTTGCAAACTAACATTGTGGATATTACCTTGCTTTCTGAAACAATGGATAAATATGCAAAATCTGTTACCGTTTATCTTCCTGCCAAGGATGTTAGCAAGCAAATAGTTGGTAGTTTTGTTGGTATGACCAAAGAACATCCTGGTAATACTCCTCTTAATATAAGGATATCTGATGATGAGTCTAATTATTCTGTATTGCTGAAATCTACTATAACAAAAATTGAACCAAGACTGTTTTTAAATGCACTTGAGGAAACTTGTAATCATAAATATACAATTGATTGATTTTTTTTACGTTTAATGATTGAAATTTAATATTTCTTAATTACATTTGACACTTTTTAAAATAAAGATATAATTATGGCTTTAGAATTCACAGATGCTAATTTTGAGGAACTTGTAATAAAATCAGAAAAACCCGTTATAGTTGATTTTTGGGCTGTATGGTGTGGGCCATGCCGTATTGTTGGACCTGTTGTTGAAGAAGTAGGTCAGGAATTTGCTGACAAAGTAGTTGTTGGTAAGGTTGACGTTGACAACAATCCTAATACTGCCAGAAAATATGGAATTCGTAATATTCCTACTCTTCTTTTCTTTAAAGATGGTGAAGTAGTCGATAAACTGGTTGGTGCTGTTCCAAAACAGGTTTTAGTTAACAAACTGGAAGAGATTATTTAACTCTTGTTGTAAGATTAAATCTGATTTTGAAATAATTTAAATTCCCTGATGAGTTCTTCAGCAGGGAATTTTGTATATATAGACAAGTATTAATGGTATATTCAATAGATAATAGTAGAATACAACAATATGATTCTCTGGAGTTTCTGGCTAATCAGGTAGTAGAAGGTTTTATTACTGGTATGCATAGTAGCCCTTTTCATGGCTTTTCTGTTGAATTTGCTGAACATCGTCAATACAATACCGGAGAATCAACACGTCATATCGACTGGAAGCTATACGGACGTACTGATAAAATGTTTGTTAAACGTTTTGAGGAAGAAACAAATCTGAGGTGCAGGGTTATTGTTGATCGATCTTCTTCAATGTATTTTCCCAGAAATGACTCACCTTCTTTTTATAATCCAAACAA
This sequence comes from Bacteroidales bacterium, assembly GCA_963676635.1. Lineage (GTDB taxonomy): Bacteria > Bacteroidota > Bacteroidia > Bacteroidales > F082. Next base: position 606,665 of record OY781105.1, on the reverse strand, counting down.
AATTGTATTTTCAGTTTATGCTGCTGCTGCTCTTATTAGTTTGATGAAGCGACAGAGAGATGCAGCTGGGATAAGTCTTTTCTCAGATACTGTTGAACTTCATACAAAAGCAAAATCAAGTTCTGTACACCAGAAATTCTTATACACTGAGTTGGAAAAACTCCTTGATTTAAAAAATGAGGGTAAAGATAAAAAGACTGTAATTAGTTCTTCTATTCATGAAATAGCGGAAATGATTCACAAAAGGTCTTTGGTGATTATTTTTACTGATATGTTTGATGATTTCGATAGACAGGATGAGGTATTTGAAGCTCTACAGCATCTGAAGCATTATAAACATGAAGTGTTATTGTTTCATGTTGTTGATAAGAAACAGGAGATTGATCTGGATATAGAGGACAGACCTTACAAATTCATTGATATGGAAACCAATGAGATGTTGAGACTAAATCCTGTTGAGGTAAGAGAGAAATATCAGGAGATTGCTAACAAGGAAAAGCAACAGATTGAATTGAAATGTGGCCGCCTGGGTATTGATTATATTGAAGCTGATATTAATAAGGGAGTTGATGGAATATTATTGCCGTATCTGGTAAAAAGAAAGAAACTTCATTAATAGATTTAGTTTATAACTTTAGAATAATCTGTGCTTTAATATCAGATTTACGATTCCCATCTATAACTTCATTCCCTGAACCTATTGTTTCCCGATTAAGATACTTAACTGATGAATATCTTGCCCAAATTGAAATATTTTTTGTTGCTTCCCATTTGAGTAAAAAGTACCATCGTAATCCGTCATCAAAATAGCATGGAACTGAGAAAGCGTAAAGTAAATCATGCTCATATGTGTAGATTCTGCTGTTATAGCCATCTGTTGAAAAAAGTGAAATACGGAAAGTTAAATCAATCGGTAATGTGCTACTCCGAATTATTGCGTCATGATAAAGCATGTAACCTGTTTCAGTTCGCTCAGGTTCCGAGAATAGAATTATGTCTGCCCTGTTTTTAAATGTAAGGAAATCAGTTAGTTTATATGAGATAACAATTCTGAGATCATTTTTGTTAACATATTGTAATTTAGACATATAATTGTTCTGAAAGTTATAGCTCTGTTGTGATTTCTTAAATCTGACTCTTATAGATCCATAAGATTCCGGTGAGGGGGTCATGTTTATTTTTAGCGCAAATTCATTACCATGTGATGGCCCGTCAATCTGATACTTTAACCAGGGAAAAGTGTAGTAATCAACATACCCTGATATGGAGATGTACTCAGACAATAGTGCTTGGAAACTCAAGTATATTCCTTTTTCATTGATTATAGTGCTTGATTCTGCCATCGGATTACAATATAGATTCTGATATTTTACATCATAATCATGATAAATAAGTGACATGGTAAATCTGTCGTGCAGAAATGTGTTTATTCCTGCTAAAAAGGCAATACCTCCATTGGAAGAGAACGATAGTTCACCAAAAAGAGATGCTTTTGATAAGTTGATTAACATATCACTACCATAATTCGTTAAATCTTTGCCATTAAACCTGAACTGTTTCCATGGGTCTGTAGAGAATGAGACTGGTTTATCGAGTATAGTTCTGTATCCCGTGAATCCAATACGAAAGAAGTTCCCATGATACTGAATGTTTCCACCATAAGCTGTTGTTTTAAAAGTCTTTTTATCAAGTATCTCATTTATTGTCCTGTGCATTCCTGTTTCTATAATGCTTGTAATTTGTTCTGCTGTGTCCGCATGCAATTCTATATTTCCGTCTATATTGTTTGACGAATAAAATGTTGTTATCCATATTTTTTTTAATTCAAGAGTGGCAGCGCACCCACGTAAGAATATGTTTTCGTTGGCTGATGTGTTTGGCCTTATGCCAGCTCCATATTTTGTGAGACTCACAGCATCAGATGATTTGCCAAAGGAGAGACCTGTCCATAATGTTAAACCCTGACCAAACTCAAGATGGTAGTCGCCAATTACAATCTTTTTTACGAAGGATAGGTCTTCAGCAAATGCAAATACAGAGATAAAGTCATAGCAATTATTGATTTTATTACCAATAAGCTGATTGATAGAATCATTCAGATTGTCTTTTAATAGAGGTTCGCCTGCGTCTTTATCAAGAGTAAATCCTGCTTTAATTTTGTTTCTGTAATTAAAGTTGTATCGCAAGTAGTAATGTGATGGTGATCCAAGATATACACTGCCAGGGTGATTTGCTGCACTGTCAGTCGGTAGTATATATCCTTTCTTTTTTTCTAGTATTCTGTCGTATCGCATTATTAGTCTATGTGTTCCATATCTGGCAATTTTTACAGGGGATATTGTATTTGTTTGTTTTATAGGTTCTGCCTTAATAAATGGTGTGATATTTACTACTGTTTCTTCTGTAAAGCCTTCTATAGCATTAAGTTCATGGATGCTGTTTAATGGTCCATATGTACTGATATAATTTTTTAGATTGCTTAACTGGTTATCATTTATTAAATATAAATCACGGAGAATAATATTTTTATCGGAGTTAATATTGACAGGATTGCCAGCAAGGTTAAGATAACCATCAATCAAATCGTTGTAATCCTGGTTCATATCAGCAATTCTTGTAAGGTCTTCCAGACGGTCAGTGATTAATTCTGAGCGTAAATTCCTTATTGTATCATTTTGACTATATGTATATGCGCAGCCTGTCATGCAGATAACTAGCAATATGTTTTGTATTTTTATTTCCATGGTGTTGCGATAAGTGATATTTGTGGGGAGAACCCTAAGGTCTGATGCATTTTGGCTGATATTCCTATTGTAATTACATTTAGCTGTATTCCTGTTCCAAAAGTGAATATATCAGAATGGGAGGATGTACCTATACGAAAGAGAAAACGGTTATTCAATGAGTATTCTATTCCCCCACGAAAAATAAGTGGTCTTATATTGGTGTTCTTTTCTGTTTCAATTATCAGGATAAAGGAATCAGATATTTTCCACAGCATCCCAAATCTTAATACTCCTGGTATCTTTTCTTCATTATAGTCGTCGAATTTGATCATTATTGGATTGAATGTCCAAGCGGCTATTGTTACGTCGTCTGTCACATCAGCTTGGATGCCAAATTCAAATGTTGTATTTCCTTTCTTACCATAGTTGTTTCCAAATTTTGTTTGAAGATAGTCAAGAGATAATCCGGTACGTATCTTTTCCCCAAATGACATTGAATATGTGATTCCTGTTTTCTGAATGTTGTAAAGACTATAACCCGAATATGTATAAGATATTGATAATACACCGGGTTTAAAAGGAAATGCAGCGCAGATGGCTTTTGTGCTTAGCTCCTTAGTTAAGGCTGAGGCGCAATAGTATATTCCTGCTTCTGGTTTTTGAATATTTGCCAATCCGGCCTGATTGTTTACAGCACTCCAGAGATCGTTGGCAGCAGTTGACGTATTTCCCATTGCTGAGGCTCTTGTACCTAATGTCTGATAATATTGAGCACAAACAATATTTTGGAAACATGTTAATAATAAAAAGATTGTTAAAAATCTTAATGAATAAAGATTCATGAGTATTTTAGGTTAAATTTGAAATCTTGTATTAATATGTTTTTCAAAGATATAAAATTTTGTAGTTACTTTATTATGAACATCCAAATACTTGATTTTTTAAAAGAACTGAAAGAGAATAATAACCGGGAATGGTTTCAGAATAATAAGAATAAGTACGAAGGAGCCAAAGAAGAGTTTATTAGTATTGTAGATAAGATATTGCCTGCATTGTCGTCTTCAGTTCCTGGCCTTTCTGGTTTGATGTCAAAAGACTGTATCTTTAGAATATACAGGGATGTGCGTTTCTCAAAAGATAAAAGTCCGTATAAAACACAGATGGGGGCCTTTTTTGCTCCCGGTGGCAGAAAGTCAGAAAAGGCAGGTTATTATCTGCACCTTGAACATGGTGGTTGTTTTATTGCTGGTGGCGTCTACAGGCTTTCAAAAGAATACCTATATAATATAAGGAGTGAGATAATGTATAACACAAATGAGTTTTTGAATATTATAAATGATCCCGAATTTGTGGATTTATTCGGAGAAATAACAGGAACAAAACTTAAACGTGCTCCTGTTGGTTTTCCAACGGATTTTGAACATATTGAACTTCTTAAGTTTAAAGATTATTCAGTGATACACCGGGTACCCGACAGCTTTTTTGATTCTGATAATTTTATTGATAATATTATTCAGGTGTTCTTGAAAATGAATCCTTTTATACATTTTCTGAACAGATCCCTGGATTAAGCTTGTTGAGAAACCTTCTCCCTTTGGTAGGACCATATCATTAGTACTATTGCCAGTATAAGTGATACAACTGCTATTGTGAATGTAATAGTAAATCCAAATGCTTCATAGAATGCTACTCCAGCTAATGGTGCGAATACAGCTCTTGCGCCAGTCAGGCTGAGGTGTAAGGATTGATATGTTCCTGATTCATTTGGTTTACAAAAGTATGCACTGCCAATATTCCAAAGAAGAACCATTGTGGCTGCAAAAACGCCATGAAATAGTATATATAATATTAAGGTGTAATAGACTGTAATATCAAAAAACTCAAAATGGTATGGGAAAAAGCTGGTCATCATCAGGAAAAAGATATACAGAGCGATGGATAAATATGTTATCACTGCAAACTTCCTCGGGTCAATGTTACCTAAAAGCTTTCCGAAAAAGGGAAGTAGTACAATAGCTAATATGTTATAGGCATTTCTGTAAAAAGCCACACTGGCATAATTAAGGTTTAATGCTTCATAAAAATAGATTGTTATCACTGTTACTGAAATCATAAAGGAAAAGCCATAAAACATAAACCCTACTTCAAAATGGCGGTAGGGGATATTACTTTTTAATATAGATCCCATTTCCTTTATTGACTTCCAAACCGATTGTAAAATCGATTGCTTCTTGATTATAATATCTTCTTCGGGGTATTTAATGGTTGATAAAACAAATATTGATACTGTCGCAAAAACAGCTGCCACAGGAATAATATATGTAAAAGCAAAGTTGTTATAATCAAGTAAATAACCGTATGCAAAAGTAATGATGAGCATTACTACTTTGTTAATGCTTGTACTGTATGAGTATAGTTTTCCAAAATTTTTATGGCTGTAGTTAACTTTAAGTAGGTAGTTAATATTTGGGTTAATGAATATATTTCCTGAAAAGTAAATCAAAAACAATAACAGGAATATGTAGTGACAGTATTGGTGATTAGCTAATGCTTCATTTGTTTTTGGGAAAAATATCAATGCTATTAATGGTAACCGGCTTAGTATTGCCACAATTCTCAATAAGTACTTTCTGTTTTTTACGCGTTTCAGAAATTCATTGATAATAATAAGAAAAAGATAAACGAGCATACTGAACTGGAACAGAAAGCCCAGTTGGTAATTTGTTCCATTGAGACTTTTTATAAAAACAAACTCATTAAGTGCCAGAACCCCCAGTACAAAACCTTCAAGTATCATATATACTGTATGCAATGTAAAGGTCGTTCGTTCCTTATCAGTGAGATTTAATCCAGATTTGTATAATGTCATCCGTTGTTTCATGATATCTAAGCCTGCAAAATTACTATATTAACCTGAATACTGATATGGTTGATGTTTTCATTTTATTAAACATTCATTCTCAGTTATGTTATATACATACTACTTGTAATCAATACAAATTTTAAGTACTAATAGTATTAAAATTGGCAATGAAATGAAAAGATTGGTAATTTTGCGTCTATGGATTTTATAGCAACAATTGTTTTTGTGATTTTTAGATTTATAATTGGTATAACACCTTTTTGGTTGTTATATGCTACATCTGATATCCTAAGATTTATCCTCGAAAGAGTTGTTAAATACCGTAAGAAGGTTATTATTAGCAATATTAGATCATGCTTTCCTTATATGTCTGAAGATGAGTTAAATAGAAATGTCCATCTGTTCTATAAAAACCTTTCAGATGTTATGGTTGAGAGTGTTAAGGGGTTTACAATAACTCCTGAACAGGTTCGAAAAAGGCACAAGCTTGTTAATCCTGAAGTGATGAATCAGTACTTTTATAATGAAAAGACAATTATAATAGGTGTAGCTCATTATACAAACTGGGAATGGGGTACATTAAGTGCACCAATATTTTTACAATCACACATTGATGTATTTTACAAACCATTGTCTAATAGTATTATTGATAGATATCTTCGTGAAAGTCGCAGAAAGATTGGAAGTGAGATGATCTCAATCGATAAAACGGCAAGAGCTTTTATAAAAAACTCAAATAATACTTTGGGATATGTTATGGCCACAGATCAGAGTCCGTCAAATGTTGATAAAGCTCACTGGATTAAATTTTTGGGAAGAGAAACTGCGTTTTTGCATGGTATGGAATATTACGCCAAAAGGTTTAATTATCCTGTATTGTTTGTAGATATACAGCGTGTAAAGAGAGGCTACTATGAACTTACTGCTTCGATATTAACGGAGAATCCTAAAGATATGGAAGAAGGTGAAGTAACAGCATTATATGCTCAAAAACTTGAAGATATCATCAAAAAAAGACCAGAGAACTGGTTATGGTCGCATCGCCGATGGAAAGCTAAACGTCCTGAAAATAAGCCTTTGATAAAATATAACTAATATCTCATTAATAGAAATACTGATGGTTTTTTGTTAAGAGATGGTTTCATCTTTTTCCATTGGGAAATGGGCATTGTTATAATTGATTCTGTAGGAAGGCTGATGTCGGTAGCAATGCATAACATAGTGTTATTGTTGCAGGCAGTCGATATGGCTTTTAGCATTCTTTCGTTACGGTATGGCGTTTCAATAAAAATTTGTGTTTGTTTATATTTTAGTGAATTTGACTCAATATCTCTCAGCTTGCGTGTAAGACTATTATTGTCAACAGGGAGATATCCGTGGAAGCAAAAGTTCTGTCCATTAAACCCTGATGTCATTAACGCCATAATTATTGAGTTTGGTCCTACCAATGGGACAATTTCAATACCCGACTCATGAGCAATTTTTACGATCTCATTTCCCGGATCAGCAATGCATGGTGTGCCTGCTTCAGAAAGTAACCCAACAGATTTGCCAGTGAAAGTAATGTCAAGGTACTCGGTGATCTCAGATCTTTCGGTATGCTTGTTTAATTCATAAAACGTCATTGAATCAATGGGGACAGGGTGGGAGAGTGCACTTAAAAAACGACGTGCAGTACGTAGTTTTTCTACAATAAACACATCCAGACTTTTTATAATGTCGATATTATATTCCGGAATTACCCTGCTAATTGTTTCAAAGCTTCCAAGCGTTGTTGGTAGAAGATAGAGTTTGCCAATATTTGTCATATTAAAATCTTATCTTTTTTAAATCGAGGTTGCCCCCTGATATAATTATTCCTGTTTTCTTTCCTTCAATGTCAGCCTTGTTTTCCAGTATTGCTGCTAACGGAACTGCTGATGATGGCTCAATCACAATCTTCATACGTTCATAAATCAGCCTCATTGATTCGATAATTGCTTTTTCAGAAACTGTTACAATATTATTCACGTATTCTTTTATAACAGGGAAATTTCTTTTGCCTAATGATGTAAGTAACCCATCAGCTATTGTGTCGGGATTTATACTTGGTACTATATATCCTTTTATTAATGAACGATATGCATCATCGGCACCTTTGGGTTCACATCCGGTTACTCTTATGTTGTTACCGAAATAATAAGCTGATAATGCTGTTCCGCTGATTAAACCGCCTCCGCCAACCGGACACAGAATTGTATCAATATCGTTTATTTCATCTAATAATTCAAGAGTTGCAGTTGCCTGACCTGAAATGATATCATAATTGTCATATGGATGTACTTCTGTTGCTCCTGTTTCTTTAATGATTTTTTTAAGAGTGTCCTCCCTGGCCTGTAGTGTAGGTTTACAGAATGTTACTATTCCTCCATATCCTTTTACAGCGTTTACTTTAACTTCAGGTGCTGTTTCAGGCATTACAATATATGCTGGTATTCCAGCAATTTGAGCAGATCTGGCAAGTGCCTGAGCAAAGTTTCCTGAAGAGTGTGTTCCAACACCTGCCATTAGCTTTTCTTCAGGTATTGACAGTACAGCATTTGAAGCTCCGCGGATTTTAAATGATCCTGTTTTCTGAAAATTCTCGCATTTAAAAAAAAGCTGTGTGTTAAATAGCTTGTTAAGCGATTGAGATGTCAGAACCGGAGTGCGATGAATATGGTTATCAATTCGTTGTGCTGTATTGAGTATATCTTCTTTATTGGGAATTTTGTTCAACAAATTATTAACTTTTTAATTTTAATGCTTCCTTAACAATCACATCTGTTGCGTTGTCCAAAATGTCAAACAGTTCAGTGAAATTTGAAAGTCCGCTGTATATAGGATCAGGTATTGTTTTATTTGAACCTGGGTTAATTGTGTTATACAGGTAGTCTACTTTCTTCTTATCATTACTGTTTCTTGCCAGATCAATAACCTCTCTGTAGTTTTTTGTATCCATTACAAAGATTTTATCAAATGAGTCAAAGTCCTTTTTAACAAATATTCTTGAAATACAATCGAGGCTAAGACCACGTTTTTCTGCTTCTTCAATAGCTCTATTATCAGGCTTGTCGTTTATAGTTCTTGGTTCAAAACCTGCAGAATCAACCTCTCCGTCAATATTATTCTCAGAATATTTTCTTTTTAGTAGTGCTTCAGCTATCGGCGAACGACAAATATTTCCTGTGCAAACAAATAGTACATTCATTGTATTAGTATAAATTTTTGTGCTAAAGATAGTAAAAAAATATTAAAATCACAAGTTATTTTAAGTTATAATTCAGATTTAATAAAAACTTATTGTAACTTTATTATCTCAGATGTGGAAAGGAAATAAGAAATACTATAGTTTTAACTTCTTATTTATATCTTCAACATATACTTTGAACTGTTTATCAGTTTCAATAAGATTGTTGACAGTACGGCATGCATGAAGAACAGTTGCATGATCTTTATTACCACAGTGCAGTCCTATGGTCGCCAGTGAATTCTTTGTATGCAATTTAGAAAAATACATTGCCAGCTGACGTGCCTGTACTATTTCACGTTTACGCGTTTTGGAGTTAAGTATGTCGATGGGAACGCTGAAATAGTCGCATACAATTTTTTGTATGTAATCAATAGATATTTCTCTTGTCGTGCTTTTTACAAATTTATCTATCATCTGTTTAGCCAAATCGAGTGTGATTGCCTTTTTGTTCAATGTTGACTGTGCCAAAATTGAAATAAGAGCACCTTCCATCTCTCTGATATTGGTATTAATACTGTATGCGAGGTATTCAATAACCTCATATGGCATATCAATACCATCTTTGTATAATTTCTTTTTAAGGATGGCTATTCTGGTTTCAAGGTCTGGTAGCTGTAAGTCAGCTGCAAGTCCCCATTTTAGTCTTGATAACAAACGAGGTTCCATACCTTTCAGTTCAACCGGGGGTTTATCTGATGTAAGTATCAGTTGTTTGTTATTTTGATGCAGATGGTTAAAGATGTGGAAAAAGACATCCTGTGTCTTCTCTTTACCTGAAATAAACTGGATGTCATCAATAATCAGTACATCTATCATTTGATAGAAATGAACAAAATCATTTTGGTTGTTATTTCTTACTGATTCTGTATATTGATTTATAAACTGATCTGTTTTAACATATAGTACTGTCTTTTCCGGGAAATTCTTTTTTACCTGTAATCCAACGGCATGTGCAAGGTGTGTTTTGCCTAATCCAACGGAGCTGTAAACTAAAAGCGGATTAAATGCTGTTTTGCCTGGGTTTTCAGCAATTGCCCATCCGGCAGAACGTGCCAAACGGTTACAGTCACCTTCAATAAAATTGTCAAATGAATAAGTTTCTACTAGTTGAGATTCTACTTTGAGTTTTTTTAATCCGGGTATTATAAATGGATTAGGTATATCCCGTGTTTTTCCTTTATTTAGATCGAGAGGCATTGATACTGGATTGTTCTGTGTAGCTTTTTTGTCAGCAGCCGGATATTTAACTGCTCTGGACTTAGTTACATTGTTATTGTCAATTATTACACTGTATTCGAGAGCTGCTCCTGGTCCTATTTGCATGCGTATTGTCTTTCTGAGGAGATTTACATAGTGCTCTTCAAGCCATTCATAAAAGAATTGGCTTGGTACCTGTATGGTGAGAACATCTTTTTCCAGACTGATTGGAACTATGGGTGTAAACCATGTATTATAACTCTGGGGAGGTATGTTGTCTTTAATTACTTTTAAACATTTTTCCCAAATTTCTTCATGCTTTATCTTCATCTTAGCGGATAGAATTTACTCGAACAATTAAACCTTTTACTTACAAACAACCTAACTTTTTATATATTACACAGTTATATTTTGAAACCACTTTTCTGTTAGGTAAGAACAAATATCAGTTAAAAATTCTGAATAAAAAATATTTTTTTCTATTGACTTTTAAGAAAAAAAGTGTTATATGTCGCTTTGAGTAATTGACATATATGGTTGTAATTCAACTAAGTTACAGTGATGCCATAAATTTGGCTGAATTTTTCTCGTATTTCTTTATACGATTCTTTTTTAATATCAAGACAAATTTTGCAATCCAGTCCGAAATCCTGTGTGTGAATCTTAAGTTTCTCATCTTTTATAATCTTCATCACAATATTCATTAATGGATAGTCGTATTTTATATCCAGTTTTTTTGTTATATAATTTGTTCTTATTTTGTTGTTATCAATTGCATCGATTGCTGCTGTTTTGTATGCTGCGATTAATCCGCTGACTCCAAGTTTTGTTCCTCCAAAATACCGCACTACAATAAGGAGTACGTCATATAGATCTTTTGAATATATCTGATTGATTATGGGTTTGCCTGCTGTACCCGAAGGTTCGCCGTCATCATTACTGCGTTCCTGTACGTCTTCCGGACTAATACGATATGCATAACAGTGATGTCTGGCGTCATAATACTTCTTTTTTACCTCTTCCAGTGTTTGCTTTATCTCATCAATTGTTTCAACATGGTATGCCAATGCAATAAATTTACTGCCCTTATCTTTATAATACCCTTCACTTTCTTTTGTAAATGTTTTGTATTGAAAAATTTCTTCCATATTGAATCTCTTGTCTTTACCTTTTCAGATGTCAAGGTGTCTTGTATTGCAAAGGTAGGGATATTATTGAGATATGAAATTTTTCATTGAACTTATCGGGTGCTTATTGTTTCTTTTTCTGAAATTGAAGAAGTTCTGTTAATGTTTGATATTGATTCAACAATTAGTACTAATTTTGTGGTGTATTTAAAGAAATTAAAACAATGAAGGTCATTAGTATAACAGCAGCTTTCTTCTTACTTTTTTCCTTTGCAATTCAGGCTCAGCAAAGTGATAATTATTATGGCAGATATGAGGGTGATGGATGTAACTCTAAGATTATAGCTAATATTGTTAAGGTGTTCGATAATGTGTCTGGTAATATTGAGTTATCGAACGATAATAATAAAAAGGTGGTGTTACTCGCCGGTAATGAAGATTCGGAAGGGATTATCAGGCTTAAGGAAATGGGTGTGAATACTAATGAGCTTCAGGGTGTGCTTAGTAATGATGCTTTTTCCGGGACTATTAAATGTAATGATGATGAGTCGCCTTTTGAAATGGTAGCTTCATATCCTGAGGGATCAATAAGATTGAATGTTTATTATCTTCATTCGGAAGATATGCTTGTGGATAATAATATTGAATCTCCTTCAGCAGAGATTGAGCTTATTCTTGTGTATCCTGAAAAGGAGAAAAATGTTATGCAATCGGTCGATTCTGTTGAGAAGTTTATTCAGCAGAGTTTCTTTGACAAGACTGATTTAATGAGAAATCCGGATAGTTTGCTTGCTGATTATGAAGTTGACTACTTTAAGCGTTATAAGAAACAAAATGAGCAATGGTACGATAATGGTGCTTCTTTTAACTGGCAAAAGATTGTTAATATGTCGGTTATGCATAATGCTGACTATATTCTCTGTAATGAATACCTTATTTATGCTTATACCGGTGGTGCACATGGGATGACAAATATTTCGTATGATATTGTTTCTTTACTAACTGGTAAAAAAGTTGAGTATAAAGATGTTTTCAGGGAAGATGCTACTGATGCTCTCAGCGATTTGTTGACATTCCAACTTAAAAAGAATATTGGTGTTGCAAGTGATGTTAATCTGAAATCTGAAGGCTATTTTGTTGATACTATACAGCCTAACTACAATATTTATGTAAACTCTACTGGTATTGGTTTTGTGTATAATAGCTATGAGATCGCTCCCTATGCGATGGGGCAGACAAAGATTCATCTTGATTTTAATGAAGTTGAAGGTTTGTTGAAAGAAGAGAATCCTCTGGAACTTATGATTCAATAAACTTATCAATAAAAAATCCCGGAATGTTTATACATTGCCGGGATCAAATAAAAAAAGTGTTGTACATCTTTTAATAATGCTATCTTAAAACCATCCGAATTTAAAACCTAGGTTAAATGTAAAGGAGTTAAGTGCATTTTTATCAATGTTAATTACTTGTTCTTCATAATCGGAATCAAGGTATTTATACTGAAGGTCTATTCCGTTGGTAAATCTGTATGTTGCGCCTACTGATATTCTGAAGAACTTAATAATATTGAATTCAACATCTACTCCTGGTTCAGCCACCAGAAACACATCACTGTCTCTGTAATAGTTGTTATTGTCATTATAGTCTTGCCAGTCGTTAGACTGAATGGCTGTTATACCGCCAACACCCAAAATAACAGGGAAACTTACATGTACTGGGTTGTTTGGAAGCACAATGGGTTCAAAAAACAATCCGCCATAACCTCCGGTAAGGAAGAAGTCTGAATCATCATTGGGTACATTTGTTTTTTCTAAACTGTTAAAGAATCCATAGCCAGCAATACCAAGTGCAAATTTGTGATTTGCTATCCATGCTGCTCGTCCGCCGAGTTGTAGGGCATCTTTTGAGTCTATCTGTGTGTATCCGATAGAGAATGATCCATAGCCACCATTGGACATCTTTTTGTCTGGTGACTTTTTAAATAATGTTCTCATTTCATCAGTACTTTCCTGGGCAAAAAGCGAAGCGCTTATTATAAGGGCAATCGCGGCTAAAATAATTTTTGATGTTTTCATTGTATTAAGAATTAAGATTAGACTATTTATTTTTAATATTATTCAATAAACCTGTATGTAAGACCAACTCCAAAGTCATAGAAGTTAGCATCTACTCTGTTAAATGACTGAAGTTCGACTAGTGGTTTGAATTCTGAAAATATTACCATTGGTGTGCCGGGGATGTGAAACTCAACTCCCAGTACTGCATCAATGCCGAGTACTATACCACTTACAAATTGTTCTTCATAGTAGTATCCGGTACTGTTTGACCATCTGCGGACTCTGTCGTAACCATTGATGTATCCCATATGTGCTCCACCACCAAAGTAGAAATACCATTGATTCTGTATTCTTTTATCCAATGGTTTTAGTTTCTCAAGTAGTGTATATACTTGAACTCCTCCCTTTCTGAATCCTAGTGTTCCTTGTATTGCAGTGGAGTTGTTTTTTACTACTTTTCCTGTGATGCCTGACATTACTCCCAGTCGCATTCCTAACTGACGCTCATAATTCTGTGAATGGACGTATAGCGATACTGTTACTGCTATTAGTAATAATATAAGGTGCTTCATTTTATTGTTTGATTATGTTTCCTGAACCTGAAATATGGGAATCAATAACAGGATCCCCATAATAATATATGTTTCCGCTTCCTGAAATTTCTGCTTGTAGGTAATCACTTACTGATGTGTTTATATTGCCTGATCCGCTGATATCTGCAATGCACTCTGTAAGGTATAAGCTGCGTGCCCATATGTTGCCTGATCCGCTGATTCTGTAATCACCGCTATATGCTACGCCATCAAGTTCTATGTAGCCTGATCCGCTTATCACGGATTTAACTACCTGCGATTCAATATTGAAATTTATTTGGCCTGATCCACTAATGTAACTTCTGAAATAATTGCAGTATGCGCTTCCGTATACAATTCCTGATCCGCTGATTGTAACTTCAAACTCTTCTTCTTCTATACTTCCCGTGGATATAATACCTGATCCGCTTAAATGTACTGATTGTAGAACGGGGGAGTGTACATATACTTTCATGGCATAATTGCTTTTGAGATTTTCTCTGGTGTCTATTTCCAGCGTTCCTCCATTAACTATGGTCCTGATGTGGGGTTCTAAATTTGACTCTGCTTCTATCACTACTTTGAAAACTGTATCGGGAATGCAATAGACTTCAAACTCATCCTGATTGTCTATTTCATTGAAACTTACTGTCATTCTTGTTTCTGTGATAATTGAGCCGTTTCCTTCGATGCCTGCTATCTTACTGCAGCCTGAAATAGCTGTTATTAATATTCCTAGCATTAGTGTGAGTGTTCCAATTGTGATTACCTGTTTCATAGCATTTAATTTTTCTGTTTTCTTTTAAAGACAATTTGTTGAATGCAGGGTCGCATTATTTCTGTTATTTTAATTTTATTGATAATAGTCCTGATTTTACTTTTAACATAATATCTGTGGGATTGTTGTTTTCTCCATAGATGCAGTTTGCCTGATGGACGTATCCATCTTTATTTATGATACTTGTTGTGAATTTTCCAATATCTGTTGATACTGAAACATCTGCCTTGTCATCACTCAATATATCTATTTTGTAAGTGTCATCGGTATTGAGGTATGTGTTGACAGATGTGTTTATACTGGTTATGTTTATTTCTTTGGCACTGTGTTCTATATTTCTGATTTTTATACTTCCGTATTTTGTTGACAGACTTATATTTGATGTGATGTTTTCAATTATCGATTTTGTAAAATATGTTTCTCCATTGATGCCCTGAGCTTTGTCTATCCATATTTTATCGCGTCTGGAATTAATATTGATTATGTCTGCATTACTGATTTCTATTTCACTGGAATTACTTATTAAATCAATTTTATGGGCGTTTTCAATACTTAGGTTGCCATAGTTTATTGTTAGTTTTCCTTCTGTTATCTTGTTTAGTGTTACATCGCCGAAGGATGTTGTTATTTCAGTGTTACCGGTTAGGTCGTGGGCTTTTAAATTGCCATTTGATAAGTTTATATTTAATGTTCCGTGATAATCAGCCAAATAAATGTTGCCATATTTAAGAGTGAGCTTAAGGTTTAGGCTTTGGGGCATGTAAATGGTATAGTCTATTGAGGTGTTTGTCCCGGCAGCAAAAAGGTTTTCTGCTATATCACTTACATCAGACCAAAATGATCCCTTGGCATCAAATACTGTATTTGCAACAATATAGAATTGGTTGGCATTAAAATCAAAATCAAGTGATTCGAAGTTTCTGGCAAGTTTCGATTCTTTATTTGACGTTACTTTGTAATGGATAACAAACTTTACGGAGTCTGTATCCCAGTTTTCGATAGATATATTCCCATACTTGTTACTTACTTCTATTTCTATATCATCATAAACAGGGAAAGTTTTTGTAATGGTGTTTTCCTTGCTGTATGATTGTGCTCCGGCTTGTAAAGCCAGGAGGCACATTAAGAAACAAAGACTTTTAAATATTGATATGTTTAGTTTCATTGGTAGATTTTTTTTCTGTTTTTTCTTGCTGCACCTGGTACATAATGTCTTGTAGAATGTTTAGCTTTAGTCTGTAGTTTTGTATCATGGCTGCAATTACATCTTCGTTGTCAACATTGTCCATTAAGTCTTCTTTAAGACTGGCAAATTCTTTGTCCAGATCTTTTAACTCATCCTGAATATCTTCTCTTAAAGAGCTGTTTCCGGCAGTAACTTTGTAGAATTTCTCTTTCTCTGCATTAATCTGTGCTGTGTAATAATACTGAGCTTCGAGAAATTCATTTAAAAGTGGAGACTTTTCCTGACTTGCCATTTGTGGGTGCGTTTGTGTAGTGTCTATAATCTCATGCAAGTAGTAGCTTGCTGCAAAAATAATTACAGCTGCTGCAATGCGTACTGCCCATTTAAAATATGGTAGTTCAACTAAATGCGGATTGGTATTTTTGAAATTGTTCTTTTCTTTAATACTGTTCCACAACTCAGGTGATGGCTCCATAGAATCAAAGCTTTCCCTGTTGTTTTTTATAAATTGCTCCAGCTTATCCATAGTACACTGTTGTTAAAATTTCTTTTATTTTTCGTTTTGCACGCATATACTGCGATTTAGAATTGCTTTCACTGGTATTTAATATTTGTGCAATTTCTCTGTGATCATATCCTTCAAGCAGATAGAGTGAAAATATTAATCTGTTACCCTGGGGTAAAAACTCCATCGCTTTTCTTATTGCATCTATGCTTAATGGTGGTAGCTCTTCTTCCTTACGGTCATCTACTTCAAAAGAAGTCATGTCTTCAAAAAAGTCAAGATTTGCTTTTTTTCGTTTTATCTCGTTAATGCATCTGTTTACTACAATGCGCTTGAGCCAGGCACCAAATGCTGATTCATATCTGAATGTGTGTATCTTCCTGAAAGCTTCTGTAAAGGCATCCTGAAGCATGTCTTCTGCTTCTTCTGTTGTCCCCATTATCCGGTAACTGATATTATACATAGCCTTTGCATATTTGTTATACAAGTTATACTGGGCGCGCGTGTTGCCCTTTTTACTCTTTTCTATTATTTCCCTGTTTACCTCAGGATACACTTTCTTTATTGTTTTCTGTTATTAATGACAAGTTATTATTACCAGGGTTGCAGTTTGTAACTGTGGTTGTAAATATAGATAAAAAAGTATCCGGCTGTTTGATTTGATGTGAATGTCAACTCTGTATTGTGTATTTTTTATGGCTTATAAATATATTCTGACTTTTGGTGGTTTTGATTTACTCAGGACTAAATAGTAAAGAGGTCAAGACCAGAAGTATAACTGCTCTTCTGGAAAAGCAATTCTATCCATGATTAAAATAAATTCTATCCATGGTTAAAATAAATTCTATCCATGGTTAAAATAAATTCTAACCATGATTAGAATAATATCAGAAAAGCTTGTTTTATCTTTTTACAGCAAATGCTTCTTTATATGTTAGCTCACCTTCTGATAAAGAGTAGGGGAAATAGTAAACAGGTAGTGCTTTTTCTTCATTGGTCACAATATCGATGGAAATAGTTTCGACGGGATCTTTTCCTTCTTCAAGTTGTACATCAGCCTCAAATGTTATTCCGTATGCGATAATTCTGCCTTCTTTTAGCTCTTTGTTGCAATAGAGCTTCAATGAGTTAACGACTGTTTCATTGTTTGGTGTGCTCTCTGAACTTTCTAGGTCAAATTCCAATGGGTGTACAATTCCGGCTTTGTCTACAAAAGCTCCGAATGGATAACACTGGCTGGTATCCTGCAGTAAATCCTGTGCGTATTCTGTGCAATGTTCAATGATTTTATCAATAACTGTATCCATCTTAGTATTTGTATTTATTCCACTTTTGTTTTAATAGTCTGCGTTCTTCTGTTTCCCGTTTATTGTCACCGGGCTCATATAACTTTGTTCCTGATATTTCTTTAGGGAGGAATTCCTGGTCAATAAAATTTCCCTTATAATCATGTGCGTATTTGTAATCATCGCCATAGCCAATGTCTTTCATTAGCTTGGTAGGGGCATTTCTCAGATGTAAAGGTACTGAAAGGTCGCCGGTGTTTTTTACCATAGCCTGTGCTTCATTTATAGCCATATAAGCGGAGTTGCTTTTTGGTGAATTGGCAAGGTAGATGGCTGTTTGTGATAGTATAATTCTGCTTTCGGGCCAGCCTATTTTTTGTATGGCGTCCATGCATGTATTTGCTAATAGTAAGGCATTGGGATTTGCATTGCCTATGTCTTCACTGCTAAGGATTAACATTCTGCGTGCAATAAACTTGGGGTCTTCGCCGGCTTCTACCATTCTTGCCAGCCAATAGACTGCTCCATTGGGATCGCTGCCACGAAGGGATTTTATGAATGCTGAAATTATATCATAATGCATCTCGCCTTGTTTATCGTATGAACCAAGGTTTTCCTGCACTATTTCCAGCGTTATCTTGTTGGTGATGTCTATCTTTTTCTTTGATGTCTTTTCATGATAAATAATAAGCTCCAGTGCATTATAGAGTTTCCTTGCATCGCCACCGGATATTCTTAGTAATGCATCATCTTCTGTTATTGTTATTTCAAGACCAAACTTTTCTGATAGCATATCCACTCCTTTAATAATAAGGTGTTGCAGCTCTTCTTTGCCGAGGCTTTTTAGTATATATACCTGACATCGCGAAAGCAAAGGTGAGATAACTTCAAATGATGGGTTTTCTGTTGTTGCGCCTATTAAGGTTATTATTCCTTTTTCAACGGCATTTAGTAATGAATCTTGTTGTGATTTGCTGAATCTGTGTATCTCATCAATAAACAAAATGGCGTTACCGTTGAACATTGCAGCTTGTTGTATTACATTTCGCACATCTTTAACGCCTGAGCTGATGGCACTTAATGTGTAAAACTCTTTGTTGAGAGTGTTTGAGATAATATTGGCGAGTGTGGTTTTACCAACACCAGGTGGTCCCCATAATATCATTGATGGTATGTTGCCTGTCGCGATACTGTTACGAAGTATGGCATTTTCTCCGATTATATGTTGTTGCCCAATGTATTCATCAAGCGTCGACGGCCTGAGTAATTCTGCAAGTGGTGTTGGCATATCTATTATTTTTCGTTACAAATTTAAGGTTTTATCTTCATTGAGCAGTTTATTAAAACAAAACTCCTAATTTTGAACCATGAATTATAACATCCTTAACGAGATAAAGCTTAAGTTTACAACAAGCGGCGGACCTGGTGGTCAGAATGTGAATCGCACTGCTACGCGTGTTGAGCTTTATTTCGATGTGGAAAACTCTTTGTTTCTTACTGAAGATGAAAAAACTATGGTGAGAAATAAACTTGATAACAGGATTAACTCACAGGGATTGCTGATTGTTTATGCTGCTGATACTCGTAGTCAGGTTAAGAACCGTGAGATTGTTATAAACAGATTTCTGGAACTGATTAAGGAGGCTGTTAAGAAGAAGAAGGTCGGGCGTCACACTAAAAGAACTTTGGCTTCTGTTGAAAAGCGGTTGAAAGGGAAGAAAATTACTTCTGAAAAAAAGAAAAACAGAAAGAAAATAGACGATTAATTATATAACTATGAAAGTACTGATGATTTATTGCTCTGAGTTTGGTTACAACCCTACTATCCATACACTTGACGATTTTCCTGCTGTAACGGAACCGGAGAGTTTTAATGAGGCCTTGGTTGCTTTTATTCATGCTGAGAAGGATGATGAAGAGGATGTAAAGGGAGTGGAAAACAAGATGCTTAAGAATATTAAATGGGCGGCAAAGAAGAATGATACACGTAATATTATTCTTCATTCTTTTGCTCATCTTGCCGAGACAAAAGCTGATCCGCATATTACTAAAGATATATTTGATAAAGTGGAACAGAGGTTGCTTAATGCTGAATATCAGTGCTCGCAAACTCCTTTTGGTCATTTCCTTGATCTTAATGTAAGTGCCCCCGGTGTTTCTCAAGCGAGAATTTTTAAAAGTTTTTAATAATTATACGTATTACAATATTTTGAAAAAGAAGAAACTATTACTGATAAATCCTTTTAACCGTCTTAAGAAAGACGATATCTACGATAAAAGTTCCATCTCACCTCCGTTGAGTCTTGGTATTATCGCTGCTCTTACTCCTGATGATTGGGATGTAGAGATACTGGATGAGAACTTTGATCAGTACAAATACAAAGAGGCTGATCTGGTTGGGATTACAGCCCTTACGTCAGCGGCAAACAGAGCTTATGAGATTGCAGGTGATTACCGTAAAAGAAATATTCCTGTTGTGCTGGGTGGTATTCATGTATCAATGATGCCTAATGAAGCTTTGAACTATTGCGACTCGGTTGTTATTGGCGAAGCAGAGAGCGTGTGGAAGTCTCTTATAAATGACTTTGAGCGTTCCGAACTTAAAAAGAAATATACGGGAGCCCTGGGAAGTCTTGAGAATGCTCCTGTCCCGAGAAGGGATCTTTTTCATAGTTCATACGCTTATGCAAATATCCAGACATCACGGGGCTGCCCTATGAACTGTGAATTCTGCAGTGTGCATACTTTTAATGGAAATCGTTACCGGGAAAGGCCTGTTGATGAGGTGCTGGATGAACTGGAAACAATCCCTGATAATCTGCTTTTCTTTGTCGATGACAATATTATTGGCTATACTAAGAAGTCGGAGGAAAGGGCTTTGGCTTTATTCAAAGGGATGATAGAAAGAGGTATTAAAAAAGATTGGTACTGCCAGGCATCTCTGAATATTGCTGATAAGGAAGAAGTGCTGAAATATGCTGCCCTCAGCGGATGCCGTATGATACTCATTGGTATTGAATCCGAGAAGGTAAGTCAGCTTGAGGAAGTTAATAAAAAGATGAATCTTAAGATTGGTATTGATCATTATGAAGAGGCTTTTCAAAGGATTCATAAACACGGGATAAGCGTTCTTGGGGCTCTTGTCTTTGGGCTGGACTCAGATAGTATCGAGGATCTCAAAAATCGTACTCAGTATGCTATTAATTCAGGTATTGATGCTATGCAGGCTACTATTCTTACTCCATTGCCTGGAACCCGGCTTTATGACAGACTGAAAAAGGATGACAGGCTCCTGTATACAAATTACCCTACCGACTGGGAGCGGTATCATTTTCATGAGGTAAGTCACAAGCCTGTTAAGATGACGCCTCAGGAATTGTGGGATACGGTTGAAGAGTGCTGGACTACTATGTGGGAAAAGAAGACTATTTATAAGAAAATGCTTCGTACTCTGAAGGAAACTAAAAATGCTAAAGCAGCAACATGGGCATTTACTTCTAACACGGAGAGGCATAATACTGCTTTCGGTAAGAGAAAAGACGCAATTGGTAAATAATATTCTAAACACAAATTATAATGCGGGAACTGCTGAAAAAGATCTATGATCCTGAAGAATTTCGAAAGACAGGGCATGCTTTGGTTGATATTCTTGCTGATTATCTTGCCGATTCACGTGACAGCAATATCCCTGTAATGGATTGGAAAGAGCCTGAAGAGCAACTTGAACAGTGGAAAAAGGTCAGTAATGACGATATATCACCTGATAGCTTGTTTAAAAAGGTAATCGCTGATGCAATTCATATTCATCAGCCAAATTATATGGGCCATCAGGTGTGCCCTCCGGCTCCGACCGGGGCGCTGGCTGAATTTCTTGGGGCTCTTCTGAATAATGGTATGGCTATTTATGAGATGGGGCCTTCTGCAACTGCTATTGAAAAGATTTCAGTTGACCTGATGTGTGAGAAAGTAGGATATGGTCATGATAGTGATGGCTTCCTGACATCTGGTGGCACTTTGGCAAACGTAACAGGGTTACTGGCAGCAAGGCAATGGTTTATGGCTCATAACCCTGAAATACCTTTTTCTAAAATGGCTGTAATGCTTAGCTCAGAAGCTCATTATAGTGTGGAAAGGGCTCTTCGTATTATGGGCTTCAGCGAAAGCGGTATTATTAAAGTGCCTGTGACAGATAGCTATAAGATTGACACATCTGCACTGGAAAGGATTTACCAAAAGGCTGTTGATGATGGAACTGTTATCATTGCTCTTGCCGGTAATGCTCCTTCTACTTCCACTGGCATTTATGACGACCTGGAGGCTCTGGCTTGCTTTTGTGTGAAAAAGAATATATGGTTTCATGTTGACGCTGCTCATGGGGGAGGAGCGGTCTTCTCAGAGAAATACAAGCATTTACTGAATGGTATTGATCATGCGGATTCTGTTGTGATTGATGCTCATAAAATGATGATGACTCCGGCTCTTACAACATTCTTGTTATTTAAAAACCGCCAGAGTTCATATGTTACTTTCAGCCAGAAGGCTGAGTACCTGATGAAAAAGGCTAATGCTGATGAATGGCATAACAGTGCCCAGCGTACAATGGAGTGTACTAAAATAATGCTGGGACTGAGGTTTTGGACTATTCTTAAGCTTCATGGTGAAGAGGCGTTTGAAGCATACGTGACTACGCTTTATGATTTGGGTAGGGAAATGGCTGATGAAATTAAAAAGCGTGATAAGTTTGAACTGGCTGTTTATCCTGATTCAAATATTGTTTGCTTTCGTCTAAACGACGGAAAGCAGGATGAAGATAAGTTGGATATGCAGACAGATAATATTAGAAGAAGTATCCTCGAAAAAGGTGACTTCTATGTTGTTCAGACTAATGTTGGTGGTAGCAAATATCTGAGGGTTACGTTGATGAACCCGCTTACTAACATAGCTAATGTAAGGGCTTTGCTGGATGATATTGAAGTATTTTATTCAGGAATTTAATTTAATTGAGTTGTGTTATGAACTTTAAACCCATAGGAAAAGTTGTTAGTCCGCACAAAAGTTTATCGGGTATTCCTATACAGCCTTGTTTTGCCGAAGGAATACAAGGACAGATTATCATTGATCCTATATATCAGGATGGGCTGAAAGACCTTGACGGATTTTCTCATATTATTGTGATCTTTCATTTACATAAATCATCGGGCTTTAAGCTTCGGATTGTCCCGTACCTTGATAATACAGAACATGGACTATTTGCGACCAGAGCTCCTAAACGTCCTAATCCCATTGGGCTGTCTGTCGTAAGGCTCATAAAAGTCGAAGAAAACATATTGACAATTGAAAATGTTGATATGCTTGACGGTACTCCTGTTCTCGATATTAAGCCATATATACCGGATTTTGAAGTAGATGAAAGTGTTAAGAAAGGTTGGTATAATCAAAAGGCTAAGAAAGGTGGTATCTCCGATAAGCGGTTTTGCGACTAATGCTTTTGTAATAGCTCTTCAAGGGCAATGTTTTCATCTCTTAAACGTGCTGCCTCAATAAAATCAAGTTCCTTTACTGCGGCTTTCATATCCTGAGTGTTTTTCTCGATTGCTCTTTTTATATCTGATGCCGACATGTATTGTACAACGGGGTCTGCAGCCAGTGTGTTTTGCTGTTTATCTTTGTACTCTTTATCTTCAATATGTGAAGAAGCAACAGATGTTTGCCCCATAATGGCATCAATAGATTTCACAATAGCCGCAGGAGTAATATTGTTGTCTTCATTGTACTTAAGCTGCTTCTCTCGTCTACGTTGAGTTTCTTCAATTGTCTGCCTCATGGAATTGGTAATCTTGTCGGCATACATAATCACTTTGCTATCCAGATTACGGGCGGCACGTCCTGCAGTTTGCGTGAGAGACTTGGCAGAACGCAGGAATCCTTCTTTATCAGCATCCAGAATGGCAACCAGAGCCACTTCCGGTAAGTCCAGACCTTCGCGTAACAGGTTCACACCCACGAGCACACTAAAGTTGCCAAGGCGAAGGTCGCGAAGTATCTCTACTCTGTCAAGGGTGTCAACATCACTGTGAATGTATCTTGTGTTAATACCTATATTAATAAGGTACTTTGTTAGCTCTTCAGCCATGCGCTTTGTTAAAGTAGTAACCAGAACACGATATTTGTTCTCAACGGTTTTCTCTATTTCTTCCAGTAAGTCGTCAATCTGGTTAATGCTGGGTCTTACTTCAATAGGAGGGTCAAGTAGTCCTGTTGGTCTGATAAGCTGTTCAACAACAACGCCCTCCGATTGCTCTATCTCATAGTCTGAAGGTGTGGCGCTAACATATATTACCTGACGGGTAAGCCCTTCGAATTCTTCAAACTTAAGGGGTCTGTTATCCATAGCAGCAGGTAATCTGAAACCAAATTCAACAAGATTGTGCTTCCTTGATCTGTCGCCACCATACATAGCCCGCAGCTGTGGAATAGTAACATGGCTTTCATCGATGACGGTGATATAGTCATCCGGGAAATAATCAAGCAGGCAGAAAGGTCTTGTTCCCGGTGCTCTGCCGTCGAAATACCGCGAGTAGTTCTCAATACCGGAACAATATCCAAGCTCCCGCATCATTTCCACATCGTAGGTAACCCTGTCATACAAACGTTTTGCTTCAAGATGTTTGCCGATTTCTTTCATGTAGTCAACTTGCTTGGCAAGATCTAACTGTATCTCCATAAGAGCCGACTTCATCTTGTCCGGTGATGTGACAAAAATATTCGCAGGGTAGAGGGTTATGTGTTCCAGACTCTCTATTCTCTTTCCGGGAATTGGATCAAGGGATTCCAGAACTTCTATCTCATCACCCCAGAAGACAATCCTGAATGCCCAGTCCATGTATGCCGGGAAAACATCTATTGTATCTCCTTTAACTCTGAAGTTTCCACGGTTAAGCTCAACATCGTTTCTTGAATAAAGGGCGTTAACAAGCTCTCTTAGAAACTTATTCCTGCTAATCTTCTGGCCAACTTTAAGATTGATAACATTATTTGTGAAGTCATCGGGGTTACCAATACCATAAATACAACTAACAGATGAGACAACAATAACATCACGGCGACCGCTTAACAAGGCCGAAGAAGTACTTAGTCTGAGTTTTTCAATCTCATCGTTGATGCTAAGGTCTTTCTCAATATATGTGTTAGTGACAGGGATATAAGCCTCTGGTTGGTAATAATCATAGTAAGAAACAAAGTATTCCACTGCATTCTCAGGAAAGAACTGTTTAAACTCACCGTACAATTGCGCCGCAAGTGTTTTGTTGTGGCTTAATACCAGGGCAGGTCTGTTTACCTTTTCCAGAACATTTGCAATGGTGAATGTTTTTCCGGAGCCGGTAACGCCGAGTAAGGTCTGGGCTTTGTCTTCTCTGTTAAGACCTTCTACCAATTGCTTTACAGCTTCTGGCTGGTCACCCGTTGGTTTAAAATCCGATATAAGTTTAAGGTGTTTCAGATACAGTAGATTTTGTTTCTATGCAAAAATACAAATCGTTTTTGAAGAATAAGGGGATATGACTGTTTAAAGTGAAAACGAATAATGAATAATAAAGGAAGTTAGTTGATCTTTTCTATTCTGTAAATACATCTGTTGTCTGCATTGATTATATATTCCTCTCTTTCCACGCTATACTCTTTACCAAGGAGAAGTCTGAAATTACGTAGTTCGGAATGGCAGAACCCATTACATTCTCTTGCTGCATTGGCAATAGGGCAGTGGTTTTCAATTAAATAATATGTGTCATCATTCTTTGTCCATTCAGCCATATATCCTTCTCTCGTACGTGTATTGGTAATGATATCGAGTTTCTCATCCAGACTTTGTGCATCCTTAATATCATTGGAATAACGATTGTAAATATCTGCTTCTCTGTCTTTGACAAGAAGATCCAATGCGTTATTTCCCAATAGTTTTTTAACGGATTTAATCAATTGAACACTTATGTCAGCATGCGTATTTGGAAAATGCGATAAGCCTTTTTCGGTAAGGGAGTAATATGTTGACGGCCGTCCAACACCTTCACTCTTTAATGTTGCCTTTACAAGGTCTTTATCAGACAAGTTAAGCAAATGTTTTCTGGCACCTTCTTTCGTAATACCCAACTTCTCTGAAATGAGAAGAGCCGTTAAGCTTCCTCTTTTTCTGAGTAATGTTAGTATCTGTTCTGATGAATTTCTTTTCATGATTAAGACAACTAAAGGTTGTTAAAATAAAAATGTAAAAATAGTCAAAATATTTAATAAAACAATAGTAGAAAGCAATTAAGATAGATGCTTTGCATGCTATCACAAGTAATTTAAGACTATTTAACAACTCAAAGGTTGTTTAAAAGAAATTGTTTTTTATCTTTGTCGAATAATTTTAACAATAAAAACAATAGATATTATGAAAAAATTTGAATTACCGAATCTACCATATGCATATGATGCTTTAGAACCACATTTTGATAAAGAAACAATGACTATTCACCATCAGCGTCACCATCAGGCTTATGTAAATAATCTGAACAGTGCACTGGAAGCAAGTGGAACCAATGACAAATGTCTTGAAGAAATTATAAAAGGCGTAAGCAGTTATAGTGTTGCAGTGCGTAATAATGGGGGTGGTCATTATAATCATTCGTTATTCTGGGAAATATTATCACCAGCACCACAGGCAAAACCGACAGGTAAGCTTGCAGAAGAGATTACATCAACATTTGGTAGTCTGGAAAACCTTAAAGAAGAAATCAAAAAGGCAGGAATGACACAATTTGGTTCTGGTTGGGCATGGCTTTATGTAAAGGCTAATGGCTCTCTGGGGGTTACTTCAACACCGAATCAGGACAACCCACTAATGGATGTACAGAAAGATAACAAAGGTATTCCTGTTTTGGGTGTGGATGTATGGGAGCATGCATATTATCTGAAGTATCAGAACAAAAGAGCTGATTATCTTGACGCGTTCTGGTCTGTTTTGGATTGGGCCTCTGTTGAGAATAAATATGAACAAGCTTTATCAAAGATATAGATTTGATATTATTATAGATTTATTAAATCCGGCTTTGATCAGTTTATCAATGCCGGATTTGTTTTATATAGGATAATAATTCACAGGTCTTAATAATTATTCAGATATTTGTTTTGTAATTATCAATTAACAACTCTGTTATGAAATCAGGGTTAAAATATGGATCAAATATGCGAACATCAGGCATTGTTAGATTTGGGCAGCTACCAAAAGGAGAGAGATTAAAAAGAATATTGCAATCGGAAAACTACCGGGATGGGGAGTTTAAGAACCTTAGCGAGACTCCCGTTATGGTGCCAGATAAAAGCAGACTCGGGATAATGTCTGACTTTTTATTTAGCAAGAAAGTCAGAAATAAACCGGAATCTATGATACCAGTAGTTAATTCTGATATCAAATCAATAGGTAAAGATGAAGATGTGCTTATATGGTTTGGTCATTCTTCTTACTTTATCAGGATAAATGGTACTACATTTCTGACAGATCCTGTTTTCTCTGATTATGCATCACCGGTTTCCTTTGTCAACAGAGCTTTTAAAGGAACCAATTGTTATTCAGCAAATGACTTCCCAGACATTGATTATCTTATCATAACCCATGATCACTGGGATCATCTTGATTATAATACGGTAATTGATTTTAAGTCAAAAGTTAAGAATATAATTTGTGGATTGGGTGTTGGTCAGCATTTTGAATACTGGGGATTTAATCCGTCTACTATTACAGAGCTGGATTGGTACCAAAGTATTGAACCCGAAAGAGGCTGGAAGTTAATAGCCACACCTGCAAGACATTTCTCTGGCAGGGGCGTTAAAAGAAACCAGACGCTATGGGTTTCTTTTGTTCTGCAATCACCTGATTTCAATTTGTTTTTAAGTGGTGATGGTGGCTTTGATACGCACTTTGAAGCAATAGGAGAGAAGTACGGACCCTTTGATCTTGCAATACTTGAACAAGGGCAATATAATAATAACTGGAAGCTAATCCACTTAATGCCAGAGAAAGCTTTTGCTGCCGCAGAAGCTCTTAAAGCAAAGAAGATATTGCCTGTTCATAACTCTAAGTTTGCTTTGTCAACACATCCGTGGGACGAACCATTAAAGATGATTACTCAAAATCACAAGGATTCAGAAATCGGAGTAATAACACCACAAATCGGTGAGATAGTGTTTCTGAATAATGACTCACAGGAATTTAAACATTGGTGGAAGCAAATACCATGATTCTTTCAATAATTGAATTCAGATAGAATAAAGTGTAATGACTATACGTTGATTTTAAGTCTTACTTTTGTTGAGTAAGTAATGTCACCAAACAAATTAATATGCATAACAATATTGAAACATTAGAATTCAACTTTGAGTCATTATCTCACAATATACTACCAGGGGTGTCAGATTACCACTGTGCCCTTCATAACAAAGACCTGAAGACAGATTTCTCCTTTTATACAGAGGTTGGTACCATCAAGAATAATGTTCACATAAAAGATATTGATGTTGATGAGAACCGCTTTTTTAAGTATCAGATTATAAAACCAGAAGGTGCCACAGTTACAAACAAGGTTATATTTTTGTTCCATGGTTTTAATGAAAAGGATTGGGATAAATATTTGCCATGGGCTGAATCAATTTGCAACGGAACAGGAAGTTCTGTGATTTTATTTCCCATAGCTTTTCATATGCAACGTGCTCCTCTTTATTGGAGTAGTAAAAGGGATATGTACAAACTGAGCCAGGAAAGGAAGAGAAAGTATCCTAATATTGTACATTCAACTTTGTCGAATGTAGCTATCAGCATGAGGCTGCATTCAATGCCGCAACGCTTTATCTGGTCTGGATTGCAGACTTACTACGATGTTATACAGTTCGTTGAAGAGTGCAGGAACGGTGACCATCCCTTTATCAGCAAAGACTTTGAGTTTGATATCTTTTCTTACTCAATTGGAGGATTCTTATCCCAGATTCTTAAACTAACAAACTATAAAGGGTATTTCTCTAATTCAAAAGTATGTTTATTCTGCGGTGGAGCAACATTCAACCGCTTTTCGCCTGTGTCGAAGTTTATTCTTGATAGTGAGGCGAACGTTGCTCTCTACTCATTTCTTGTTGAGCATTTCGAAAATATCCTGCAAAAGGATATTCACCTTCACCATTATATTAAAGATGATCATTTGGAAGGAAAAGTTTTCTATTCTATGCTTGACTATCAGAAAATGAGGGACTTTAGGGAAGATCTCCTGAGAAAATATGAGGACCAGATTTATGCAATTACTCTGAAAAAAGACAGAATTATTCCTTCTTATGAGATTATTAATACATTGAAGGGTGCATATCATGATATAAATATTAAAGTTGATGAGGTTGATTTTGACAGAAATTACATTCATGAGAATCCATTTCCTGGTAGCTCAAACCCGTTAGAGAATATAGCCGGAGATATGAATACTGTGTTCGATAAAGTCTGCTGCTTTTATAACAAATAAGTGAGTTTTTGTCTGTTTAATTAGTAATAATATTCCATTGTAATCATTATTCTTATGGTAGCAAATTATTATGCTTTTGTATAATATTTTGATTTTAGTTTTTAAATCTCTTTGTAATTAAAATCAAATGTGTATTTTTAACACTTATAAAATTACATAGTAGACTTTTAAAGTTATTGTATTATGAACATCAGATGGTTACTAATATTAGTCGTGATTATTACCCTTGGATCATGCGTAAATTCAAATCAAAAGAAAGCTCCTTTTAAGAAAGGGGAGTTTAAACAATGGGCACAAACACCCCCCATGGGATGGAATAGCTGGGACTGTTACGGCCCGACTGTTGAAGAAGATGAGGTAAAAGATAATGCTGATTACATGGCCGACAATCTTAAAGATTACGGTTGGGAATATATTATTGTGGATATACGCTGGTTTGTTGAGAATGATAAAGCTGGTGGGTATAATCAGACTGATCCTATTTATGTAATTGATGAATTCGGTCGTTATATGCCTGCTGTTAACCGATTTCCATCGGCTGAAGATGGTGAAGGCTTTAAGCATTTAGCTGATTATGTTCATAGTAAAGGGCTTAAGTTTGGTATCCATATAATGCGTGGCATCCCAAAAGTGGCTGTTGAAAATAAACTTCCTGTTAAAGGCGCAGACGGTATAACGGCCGACCAAATATATTCGACAGAATTACAATGTCCATGGCTACGTGATAATTATACAATTGTCGCGAATAAGCCCGGGGCACAGGAATACTATAATTCTATTTTCGAACTTTATGCCGATTGGGGTATTGATTTTATCAAGATTGATGACCTTTCACGCCCGTATCATCAGGGCGAGATTGAGCTTATCCGTAATGCCATTGACAACTGCGGAAGAGAGATAGTTCTTAGTACATCGCCTGGGGAAACGCCTATTGAGGCAGCAGATCATGTTACAGAGCATGCTAATATGTGGCGTATGGTTGATGATGTATGGGATACATGGCCGCATATTAACCATTTGCTTGATATTTGCGAGCGTTGGTATCCTTACATTGCACCTGGTACATGGCCCGATTGCGACATGATTCCAATGGGAAAGATTTCCATAAGAGGTGAACGTGGTGAGGAAAGAATGTCAAGACTTACTCAAGATGAGCAATATACATTAATGACCTTATGGACGATATTCCGTTCTCCGCTTATGTTTGGTGGTGATTTGCCAAGTAACGATCAGTTTACACTTGATATGCTTACAAATGAGGAGGTGCTTTATGTGTTAAACAACAGTGAGAACAACAGGTTAATTGTAAGTGAAAACGATAGGAAAATATGGGCAGCTGATGATACAAAGAGTGATGATGTTTTTGTGGCTTTATTTGGTATTACTGATAATGAACCTTTGGATGAGTCGCTGGCTTTATATAACAGCGGATTGATTAGTTCTGAAGACGGTAAGCAAAGTACAAATGTAAAGGTTAATCTGGGTAACTCTAAAAAGCTTTATCTGGTTGTAAGCGAAGCCGGCGATGGTAATGCCTGGGATCATTCAAACTGGATAAATCCAAAACTGTCTGGTAAAAAAGGAGAGATTAGCTTAACATATCTCCAATGGAATACTGCGACAACAGGATTTGGGGAAATCCAAATGAATAAGAATATCTGGGCCAGACCAATGATGGTTGATAATATTGAGTACGACAATGGAATAGGCACAAACTCCAGATCAATAATTGAGTATAATATCCCTGATGGCTATGATACTTTCACCGCTTTGGTTGGTCTTGATGATCAATGTATAGATAAAGGTGAAGGAGCGACTGTGGAGTTTCTTGTTTACAACCAATATCCAACAGGAGCAAAGCCTCTCGATTCATTAGATGTTAGTCTTGATTTTAGTCAACTTGGCTTATCAGGGACATATATGGCCCACGACTTATGGAGTCATAATGATCTTGGTGAATTTACTGATACTTTATCTGTATATGTCAATAATCACGGGGCTAAGATGCTGAAACTAACGAAAGTAAAATAGTTTTAAGCTTTAAAATACGATATGCTCCATTACCCGTAAATATATGTAATTTCAGGTGTGAAAAATGACATCGCTTACATTGGTAGCTTTGTCTTCACATAAAGGTAGTTTTCTCTTCATATAATTGTTAGCGGGAGCTCTTGTGTTGATATTTTCATACCTATGAAACTCAATTTTCATAGGTATCAAAATAACAGATTATGAAGTAAAACAAAACAATCATAAAAGAGGCGAGCATTAATATATTTTCTATCTTTGAATACTTGAAAAGATATGAAAAGTAAATATATACTCGCATTAGATCAAGGGACAACCAGCAGCAGGGCAATTATCTTTGACCATGAAGGAATAATTTGCTCGCAGGCACAGAAAGAGATAAGGCAGATATTTCCCAATCCAGGCTGGGTTGAGCATGATCCTATTGAGATATGGTCGTCTCAGTTAAGTGTTATTTCAGAAGCAGTTGCAAGGCTTGGGATTGAACTTAAGGAAATAGCGGGCATAGGTATAGCTAATCAGCGTGAGACAACAATATTGTGGTCGAAAGTAACAGGAAAGCCAGTTTACAACGCCATCGTATGGCAGGATCATCGCACATCAGGTATCTGTAATGATTACATCTCAGAAGGGAAGAGTGATCTCGTTAAATCAAAAACAGGACTTGAAATAGATGCCTATTTTTCAGCAACAAAAATCTTATGGATACTTGACAATGTAGAAGGAGCCAGGGAAATGGCCGATCGTGGTGAGCTTGCGTTTGGCACTGTTGATTCATGGCTTATGTGGAATCTCAGTGACGGAAAAGTACATGTTACCGATATAACCAATGCTTCACGTACCTTGCTTTATAATATTCACAGTTTAGAATGGGATACAGAGCTATTGGAACTTTTCAATATACCTGAACAGATACTGCCAAATGTTAAGGAAAATACAGATGTTTTTTGTTATACATCAGCAAGATTAATCAATGAATATATTCCTGTTTGCGGTGTTGCAGGTGATCAGCAAGCTGCAATGTTTGGCCAAATGTGCATTAAGCCAGGAATGATAAAGAATACTTACGGCACAGGTTGTTTCCTGATGGTAAATACCGGAAGTAAGCCAGTGAAATCTGAAAACAGACTTATAACAACAGTTGCCTGGAAAATTAATGGAGAGATTACTTATGCACTGGAAGGCAGCGTTTTTGTTGCCGGAGCTGTAATTCAGTGGCTTCGCGATAAGCTTGGTATAATAAAGACTGCAAAAGAATCAGAACAACTGGCGGCTTCTGTGGAATCAACAAATGGTGTTTATTTTGTTCCAGCTTTTACAGGTCTTGGTGCTCCATACTGGAACCCTGAAGCTGAAGGTGTAATATATGGGATAACAAGAGGAACAACTGATGCTCACATTATAAGAGCAGCTCTTGAGTCTATTGCCTTTCAGAGCTACGATGTGATAAAAGCCATGGAAAAAGATATTGGTAGTAAAATACAAAACCTGAGAGCAGATGGTGGTGCAGCTGAGAACTCTCTGTTGCTTCAGTTTCAGACGGATATACTTAATATAAAGGTTGAAAGACCCCGTATTCTTGAAACAACAGCATTGGGAGCAGCATACTTTGCGGGATTGTCGCTGGGGTACTGGAAATCAACCAGTGAGATAGTTAAACAGTGGAAAGCCGATAAAAAGTTCAGACCAGGAAAAAACAGTAAAGACAAAGAAATATTAATTGATAATTGGCACAAAGTAATTAATAAATTATAAAAGTAAAAAATATGAGAAAGTTATTAGTGATTATATTCGTTATGCTTGTCGTAGCAGGTACAGCTCAGAATAATCAGTATGGTAATACAACAGCCAAAGAGTATGACAAAGATGATTTTCATTCGTTACTTGATCTAGGAATTGGAGCAGGATTGTACTATGGAGGCTTTATGGGGCCTGTTATTCAGTACATACCTTTAAATCATCTTGGTATCTTTGGATCTGCAGGTTATTTCTTTGCTGGTCTAGGATGGCAGGCAGGCATAACAGGATATATTATGCCAAAAGTACCCAACAAGCCATTCAGAGTTTTTGGGACTGCCATGTATGGAACAAATGCATCTATTTATGTTATAGGAGCATCATATTATAATAAAATTTATCTCGGCCCATCTTTTGGTGGTGGAATTGAAATGAGGTTTGGAAGATCAAAGCGTAGTGGAATTAATGCCCAGATTATTGTACCGATTAGAGATTCGCAATATGATGTTGATCTTAATATTGTAAAGAATGATCCTTCAATTGAGATCGATTCAGAGCCATTGCCAGTTAATATATCAGTAGGATATCATTTTGAAATCCGATAGACACTGATTAGCTGGAAAAATGACAAAGAGATAGAATTCAATCTTGTTACAGTAAAATATATTGTTATTAAGGATTATCGGGAAGAGTATAATAAAAAGAAGATATCTTTTTATCCTTGTAGTTATTTATAGCATTATTAATTAGTATTGTTATCTACAAATAGAAGCTAATTATCAATAAAACTTATCTATTTATCAAGTTCAACTGTGTATCTTGCATACAGATTTATAAATTCCTAAATTTGTACAATGAAGAAAATAAGATGGGGGATAATAGGTCCCGGCAAAATAGCCAGAAAATTTGCAAATGACTTTAACTACGTTTTAAACGCAGAACTAACTGCTGTAGCTTCCAGATCGGAAGAACGCGCCAATGAATTTGCAAAGGAATTCAATGTGCCAAAAGCATCAGGCTCATATGCTGATATTTATAATGATTCTGAAGTAGATGCTATTTATGTGGCAACAACCCATAATTTTCATTTCGATATATGTTCTGATGCACTTAAAGCGGGGAAACCTGTATTAAGTGAAAAGCCGATTACAACAAATGTTCATGAATTTGAACAACTTAAAGATATTGCTGATAGTAACAACGTTTATCTTGTTGAAGGCCTGTGGACTTACTTTTTGCCCGCAGTTAAAAAAGCCAGAGAGTGGTTTGATAAAGGATTAATTGGAGACATTGTTAATATTAAATCAGAATTCGGTTATCTTGCTGATTACAATCCTGACAATAGGTTATACAATCCGGATTTGGCCGGAGGTTCAATTCTGGATATAGGTATTTATAACCTTGCGATATCACGCTTATTCTTAGGAGAGCATTACAATGATATCAATATTGTAGCACAAAAAGCCCCTACAGGTGTTGATGATGATGTGAATATGCTTGTTGATTATGGTGGAAGAACAGCCAACCTACACTGTTCGTTCAGGTCTAATCTTAATAACTGGACATATATTTATGGCACAGAAGGTGTTATTGCAATGAAAGATTTCTGGCAATCAAAGGAAGTACACCTGATAAAGAACCGGGAGCAAGCAGATCATTTCGTTGATGACAATCCCGGAATCGGTTTTAACTACGAGATTACAGAAGTGAGTAAAGAAATAGAAAGTGGATTAAAACAGAGTTTAGTAATGCCACATTCTACAAGTTTGTTTTTGCAAAAGCAAATGGAATCAATTTTATCGACAATTCATAAATAAGCAACACTAATAAAACTACTTCATTATTTCATTGATTATCATGTCAAGGCTAACGCCATCAGCTTCAGCTTTATAGTTTCTAACAATACGATGTCTTAGAACAGGAAGTGCTATGGCTTTAACATCTTCGATATCCGGAGAATATTTGCCATTCATAGCTGCGTGCGCTTTTGCACCTATAATAAGATACTGAGAGGCTCTGGGACCTGCACCCCAATTGAGGTACTGATTAGTAAGGCTGTGAGCGGCAGGAGTTCCCGGACGTGTTTTGGAAACAATATTAACAGCGTATTCCAAAACATTATCAGCAACAGGTATTTTTCTTATTAATTTCTGGAAGAATAGTATTTCATCAGCTTCAAGTACTTTATTTGCAACACTATCAGTGCCACCAGTAGTACGTTTAATAATTTCAAGCTCATGATCTAATTCAGGATAATCAAGGATAAGATTAAACATAAACCTGTCAAGTTGCGCTTCAGGCAGTGGATAGGTACCTTCTTGCTCAATTGGATTTTGAGTAGCAAGAACAAAGAAAGGTGTTTGAAGTTTAAAAGCGTTACCAGCAACTGTAACAGATTTTTCCTGCATAGCTTCTAAAAGAGCAGCTTGTGTTTTAGGAGGAGTTCTGTTTATCTCATCAGCAAGAATAATATTGGCAAAAACAGGACCTTTAATAAATTTGAATTTTCTGTTTTCATCAAGGATCTCAGTACCAATAATATCAGAAGGCATAAGATCCGGAGTAAACTGAATTCTGTTATATGATAGTCCCAGCACATCGCTAATTGTGTTAACAAGGAGAGTTTTAGCCAATCCTGGCACACCAACCAAAAGAGCATGACCCTGGCTAAAGATCGAGATTAAAGCATTTTCAACAATCTCATCTTGTCCAACAATAACCTTTGCTATCTCATTCTTCAGAATTTTATTTTTCTTAACAAAAGCATCAATTGCTTCAGCATCAGATTTATATTGTGTTATTGCCATAATTGTTTGTTATTATTAGTCATTAATCCATTTGTTCATAAAATTACACTCATGATACTCAGGAATAATCTTTATGTAGGTTTCCTGTGCTTTATCAGTAATCCACTTATTAATAACCCTCATTTGTTTATCCTGAAGAGCCCATT
Organism: Bacteroidales bacterium; assembly: GCA_963676635.1. Lineage (GTDB taxonomy): Bacteria > Bacteroidota > Bacteroidia > Bacteroidales > F082. The sequence continues at coordinate 570,836 of OY781105.1, read as the reverse complement.
CCCTTACACGTTGGTAATCATCTTCAAGGTTAGCTTTATGAGGTTGAGTCTTTTTCTTAAGCATTAAAATCCTATATGCATCTTTGTTATCTTCTGTTTTCATGGGCACAGGATTAGATATTTCACCTTCTTTCATTTTATCTATTACAAAAGAAACCTGAGGATCAAGTTGTTCAGCAACAAATGTATTGCTGGTTGTGTAAGGATTTATAAGTATTCCTTCGTTAGTTTTGTTATCACTCTCAGAGAATCTTTCAACAGCTTCTACGAAAGTAATCGAATCCTTGTGTATTAAATCAGCGATACTGTCAAGTTGATTTTTAGCTATCTCGAGGTCTTCAGGATTTACCTTTGGTGAAAGCAATATGTGCCTCACATTAATATAATCACCCTTACGTTCAATCATCTGAATAATATGATAGCCTGCTTCAGTCTCAAGAACCCCAGATATTTCGCCATCGTTGAGTTTAAAAGCAACAGCTTCAAATTCAGGATATAGCTGACCTCTACCATAGAATCCAAGCTCACCACCTTTTGAAGCAGACCCCGGGTCCTGACTATACATTATAGCCATTGTTGAAAAGCTTGCGCCATCGAGAATTCTTTTTCTTATAGAATTTAGCTCTTCCTTAACTCTGAGCTTTTCATCAATACTTATTGGAGGTTTTTTAACAATTTCTCCAATAACATATTCTGTAGTAATTTGCGGAATACTATCTTCAGGTATTGTTTTAAAGAATTTTCTTATTTCAGAAGGTGTAACATCAACCTCTGAGATAATTGTTGTTTGTACTTGCTGAGCGAGCATTTGTTCTTTAACAATGCCATTTAACTCCTTTTTTATTTCAGGAAGAGATTTGCCATAATATTTCTCCATTTTTTCCTGACTACCGAATTGCTGAATAAAGCCCGATAGTCTTCTGTCCAGTTCTGCCTCTACCATTTCATCGCTTACGACAACACTATCAACTTCAGCCTGTGTTACCATTAATTTTTGGAAAAGGATATCTTCCAGAATATTGCATTTTATTTCACTTGCACTTCCTGTAATCCTTCCTTGTTGCATTCTATAATTAAGGTATTGATTTTGGATATCACTTTCGAGAATTATACTCTTACCTACAACGGCAACAATCCGGTCTACCACGTATTCATCACTTTCTTGAGAAAAGGCAGTGTTGGTAGCAAACAAAGTTGTAAGTCCAATTATAATACAAAAGGTTGCAGAATGTATCTTTCTAGAAATTTTATTATTTTTAATCATCATTTCAATTTTCAATTCCTGACTGGTAAATTTCAAATTCTTTGTTAGCGAGCGCTTTTCTGTAAATGTCATCCCTTACTTTTCTGGCAAGCTTGATTTTTCTCTTTGAAAGTATTATATTTTTTATATCATTGACTTTAAACTCCAAAGGTGAAATATCATCTTTAATCAGATAATCAATAATTTCCAGATAATAAATGATCTTATCACTTTCTATTTTAATAAAACGATTATTCTTAAGAAAAAGTTCACGATTATAAGTTTCAATGGGGATTTTTTTCTGAATATCAATAAAGCTAACCCATTTAGAAGTGTCTGTATTAGATACAATACTGTTGGCATTAGAATAATAGAAAATAGAATCAAACTTCACAGAATCAGGAAGAGAGAATAAATAATCAAATAATGATTCTGTTTCTGTATCATTATCAGTAATAATATATAACGCTTTTGTAATGTTCTCTTTGAGCTCAAAATCTGCTTGATTATTGTAATAATATTCTTCAATATCTTCATCACTGACTATAGTATCAAGTTTTTGATTGATAAGATTAGTCTCGTATTGATAAATAATCAGAGAATTACGATAATTGTCAAGTTGCCTGGAAAAATCCATTTGATCATCCGGCAGGTTTTTTTCTGCCTGATAAATCATTACATTTGTTTTAATCCAATCATTTACATAACTTCTAACAAATTCAATACTATCACGCGGATTAAGGTTATCCGGGATGTCATCCTGAATGTCCGAAATATAAAGATATTCACCGTTGGCTCTTGCCAAAGGAATACTTTCATTTTTTGCAAATGGTGTATTACATCCGGCAACAGCCAATAATAATGATATGTAAAGGATATATTTCAAAACAATTTTTCAGGACTATTTATAATCTCCGTTAGTAATCATCTCATGAACGTCCTCATTTATCTCTACAGGATATTTTTGTTGTAATTCTTTAACCCATTTGCTTTCAAGATAATTTTGATAATCAGCAGTTACAAGACCACGTGCATCATCAAGTTCTTTTCTTTCAGGAGGCAATAGAGCATGAATACTAACAAATACTGTAAGATCTTCAACATCACTTGCGATAGGGGCAGATAGTCCCGGTTTCCATTCTACCATATCAACATACTTATCATCACCATGTTCGAAAGTATCAGGGATGATTCTTGTGGAGTAAGTACTATCAGAATTTAACGCTTTGGCAAGTTCACCATCGTTATCATAGGAATTAATAATGGAGATAACACTATCTATATCAGGAGATCCTTTTATTTTGTAGATAGTAGCTTTTACTCTTTGTCCCCATTTGTAGTTATCCCTGTTATTATCAAAATAAGCCTTTAGGCCGGTAGTATCTTTAACAGCTTTAGTCCATACCTTATCATCAGTAAGGTTGAAAAGTAGTATGCCATCATGATATTCTTCAACCAGATCTTTAAATTCAGGATATTCATCTTCAAGCTGACTATCAAGGTAATCAAGACAATTATCATCTTCAAAACTTTTAAACAGCTGATTCACATATACGTTTTTATCGATATTATCTTTTATTCTTTGGTTTTTCTCCACATATTTTGCAAAATCATATTGAGTCCAGCTCATTTTTCCCAGTTTCATTACTTTTTTATCCATACCTTCAAGACTGGAAGCAATAAATCTTTTCTTTAGAACAGAAGAATCAATGGAAGCTATTACTTCATCGGTAGCCTTGTGATAGATTTTAAGTTTGTTATCTTTTTTAACCTTATTAATAACTGCCTCTTTACTTTTCTGTGAACGTTTATCTTTAGCGAGTCTTTGCGTTAATACTTCAGACTCTTCATCAAATGAGCCAGGTTTGTCGATGCTTATCAGTTTTATAATATGAAAACCGTAATCGGTTTTCACTACTTCGGAGATTTCATCAACATCAAGTCCATCAACAGCTTTTACAAACTCAGGTACAACCCTGTTACAAGTGAATTTGGTTAATTTACCATTATTCTTTACAGATCCTTTATCCTCACTGTATTGAGCAACAGCTTCTTCAAATGACATTCCATCCTGAATTTTATTGTAAATATTATTAGCTTTCTCAGCTTTGCGGATAGAGTCATCAGCAGGAGCATCAGCACGTAGTGCAACAAAAATATGAGCTACTTCAGCAACACCCATTGCATCTTTATTGTCATTAACTTTTAAAATGTGATATCCGTATTTAGTTCTGATAACTGGTGAAACTTCTCCAATCGGAGTATTATAAGCAGCTTCTTCAAATGGATAAACCATATTGAAAGCAGTAAAATAACCAAGATCACCTTTGTTACCCGGAATAAATCTTTGTTTACCAGGAATTGCTTCCTTATCTCTAGCAGAAGGGTCATCCGAATATTTTGCTGCTGCATCATCAAAAGAGATGTTTCCCGAATTTATCTCATCCAGCACTTCATTAATCTTATTATAAGCTCTAAGTGTATCTTCGGGAGTAGCATTTTCGTCAACCATAATTAAAATATGACTAGCACGTATATCTCTTTGAAGATGGTCATAAGCTTCCTGTAATAGTTCTTCATTTACTTTGTCATCAACAAAATATGGCTTTGCAAGTTGTGACCTGTAACCTTCAAGTTCTGTTTTAAAGGCTTGAGATGTGTCAAGCATAAGAGCTTCAGCTTCAAGAACTTTAAGTTTGAAATTAATATACAGATTAAGATATTCATCAAGTGCTTCCTTATTAGTAAGATCAACATCCTGATTATTCTTTTTATAAACTTTAACAAATTCATCAACGGTTACATTTTCATCACCTACTGTGAATAGTACCTTTTTGCCAATATTGTTTTGTGCATTAATTGTTGATACTGATAGAACAACAATCATTAATACAATAAATCTTTTGAAAATATTATTCATTTTTAAGTTATTTTTATTTTGTGATCTCATTATTGATTTCTGCTATAATTTGGAGCTTCTCTTGTAATAGTGATATCATGTGGATGATTTTCAGCTATGCCTGCAGGAGATATTTTTATAAACTTAGCATTTTGAAGTTCACTAATAGTCTTTGATCCTGTATAACCCATTCCAGCTCTTAATCCTCCAATCATTTGAGTTATTACTTCATTTAATGAACCTTTATAAGGAACCCTGCCTACTATACCTTCTGGTACTAGTTTTTTAATATCATCTTCAGCATCCTGGAAGTATCTGTCTTTTGACCCTTGTTTCATAGCTTCAACAGAGCCCATTCCACGATAAGATTTGTACTTTCTGCCATCATAAATAATAGTGTCACCAGGTGATTCATCCACACCTGCAAATAATGATCCTGCCATAATAGAATCAGCTCCTGCTGCAATTGCTTTCACAATATCGCCGGTATATCTGATACCGCCGTCGGCAATTACAGGTACGCCAGAGCCTTTTAATGCTTTCGCAACATCGTAAACAGCAGTTAGCTGAGGAACGCCTACGCCTGCAATTATTCGTGTTGTACAAATTGACCCAGGGCCAATACCTACTTTAATAGCATCAACACCAACAGCTACAAGGTCTTTAGCTGCTTCAGCAGTGGCAATATTCCCAGCTACAACATCTATGTGCGGGAAATTTTCTTTAACAAGGCATGCCATATCAATAACTCCCTGTGAATGTCCGTGAGCTGTGTCAACAACAACCGCATCAACACCAGCATCAACAAGGGCTTTAACTCTTTCTTGAGTATCACTGGCAATACCAACGGCTGCTGCAACTCTTAATCGTCCTTGTTCATCTTTACAGCTGTTTGGGTGTGCCTTAATTTTAATAATATCTTTATATGTAATAAGTCCGATAAGTTTTCCATTTTCATTTACAACAGGGAGTTTCTCAATTCTGTGCTCCTGAAGTATATCGGCAGCTTTCTCAAAATCAATAAATTCAGACACAGTAATTAGATCTTCGCTGGTCATTACATCCGAAATATTTTTTGTCATATCTCTTTCGAAACGTAAATCACGATTGGTTACAATTCCTACCAGATGTTGTTCACTATCTACAACAGGAATCCCACCAATACTGAATTTTGCCATAATGTTCAAAGCATCGCGGATTGTTGCATTCTTTTCGAGTGTGATAGGATTTGGGATCATCCCATTTTCCGCTCTTTTTACCATATGAACCTCATTTGCCTGATCTTCTATACTCATATTTTTATGAATAACACCAATACCACCTTCCTGCGCAATGGCAATGGCCATTTTTGCATTGGTTACAGTATCCATCGCTGCAGAAACTACAGGGATCTTCAGTGTTATGTTGCGTGAGAATTTTGTAGTAAGATCGGTTTCTCTTGGTAATATGTTTGAATGGGCGGGAACTAACAGCACATCATCGTATGTAAGTCCTGCTTCTCTGAATTTTTCACTGTTGGTAGCCATATTTTGATATTATTAAAAATTTGCCAAAACTACCAAAAAAATCTCAAGAATCTTGTGTTTTTTGGTGTTTTGTGGTACTTTGATAGTTAAAAAATATTAATGAATTTCAAGAACATATATTTATTGCATGTTGTATATTACGTTGTTATCTTATAAGCATTACTGTTCCCTGATATTCCTTTTGCTCATTTTTGGAATTAATATAGCTTAAATGATAAATGTATAGGCCGGCAGGGGAGGGCTTTCCACTATAAGTACCATTCCATCCGTTACCAGGAGAGTTGGACTCAAAAATCATTTGTCCCCATCTGTTAAATATTTTCATTGAGTAATTGGTACCTGCATACCCTGACACTACTGGCCCGAATATATTATTAAGGCCATCAGGTCTGAAAGCATTCGGCATATAAAGTTCTGTTTCTCTTATAAAGGTGACTCTGTTTGAATTGCTTATTTCTCTGTAACCATATGTATTACCTTGATTTTCTTTTGCTGATATCCAGTAAACAAAGTCAGTTGTTGAGGAACTAACGCCACTAATATCATCATTATACTGAGTAGTTGAAGCATTTACAGAGTCAAAAGGTATGAGTGGCGTAATGCCATCTGTCATTCTGTAGATATAATATTTCTCAACACCGGCATCCCATCCTTCGAATTTATTCCACGAAAGTGAAATATTGTTTTCAGTGGGGCTATCTCCTGTAAGATATATGGTCTTTAATTTATTAGAGACAATAGACTCATTGCCGCAACTATCATAAACAATGGCATTGTAATAATAATATCCTGTTGAGCCATCAGCATCAATATCATTGTATTCATAAAGTGGATTGGTTACTGCATTTCTGTCAAATGTTTTTATTAATGACATATTGGTGCTGTTTGTGTCACTTCTGTATATTTCCCAATTACAATTTACAGGGTTTATATCAATATCAAGCGCAAGGTCAATAGTATTGTTTTCCAATACTGAAGCATTAATAAAGTAAAGTTCTTCTGGCACAATATAGGATGATGTTGTTATTGATTTTGAACAGGATGTTGAAGAATTGTTTCCAAACCAAGCTCTTATATAATATGTATATGTAGTGTTTTGGTCTTTATTCTGGTCTTCATAAAATGTTGTATTGCCATCTACTTCTTCAACAAGTACTGTGTCTGCAAAATTTTCTACAGCCCATATCTGGTATTTATCTAAAGGTTCAACAGGATTAATATATGGTGTCCAGTTTATCAGAATTGAAGATGTGCAGAGGTCACTCTCAAGGTTCGTAATCATTATTGGGCGTTGAGGCGCGTTGTAAGTACCCGGACTAACAATGTCGCAACTGTCAAATGCTGCTATTGCATAATTTATTGACGAATCACATGGATTATAGCTGGAGTCGATATAGTAAGTTACATGATAAGGTGTAACGGAGTCGAATTTTGTCCAAACATCTGTTTCATGATATATATAAGTCCCTTTAACATCAGCGCTTACTGAAGCATGCCAACCAAGTATTACCTGAGAGTTATTTATAATGCTAACAGAATCAAAAACGGGAGTTTCCGGTTGATTATCTTCCGAAAACCAGTCTCCGGTAATATTTGAAACAGATGTACACCCTGCTGTATTGCCTATTTCTATCATGAAATTAAGACTATCGTAGCATAAGCCATCTTCAACAATATAATTGTATACAGGATTTTCTATATCATCTGCAAGTAAAGTCCAGTTTCCCGGAGTGCTATTGGTATAGATACTCATATATATATTATAGTACTGATCAGAACCTGTAGGCTTTGGGTTTGACATATTATTCCATGTTATATATGCTTGTGCAGGATTACTATTATCAACATTCAGATACATCGTTGCACAAATATTGCTGGTGTCATTAACTGTTGGAACAATAACTTTATAAAAGTATTTGTTAATATTAGCATTTGCAGAAGTATCTGTAACGTTAAACTGCTGACTCGATACTTCAATGGTATTATTAAGTACTAGTTCCCAGTTGTTTCCGTCAATAGAGTTATAAACGCTGAATGGCAGATATGTGTTGTAGGTCCATGTGACAGAGACATTACCATTGTCAAGAACATTAAGACATAGTATTTCAGGAGGATTTCCTGTTTGAGAAATGGAAGTCTTAAACAATAATAACAGTGGCAGTATGAATAATATATAGCGTTTCAATAGAAATCAATTTTAAATTAATGCAAAAGTACTGTTTTCATTACTTTTGATAGTAAATATCGCGTTAATATTTAATCCCGGTCATATACTCAAGTAAGATAACATAAAACACGTGATAATATTTTACATAATACAGTTTATTTTAGATAAGTTATATATGAGGATCACGAATTTATTAATACTTTTGTCTCAAATATATGAAGTAATACAGTTGAATAAAATAAAGAATTACACATGGAAAGAGATCAAAAGATATTTGACCTGATAAAGCAGGAGAAAGAACGTCAGATGCATGGTATTGAATTGATTGCATCAGAGAACTTTGTCAGTGAACAGGTTCTTGAGGCTATGGGGTCAGTAATGACGAATAAATATGCTGAAGGTTATCCCGGTAAGAGATATTATGGCGGGTGCGAAATTGTAGATCAGAGTGAACAACTTGCTATCGACAGAGCATGTGAGCTGTTTGATGCTGAATATGCCAATGTGCAGCCTCATTCAGGAGCACAGGCTAATATGGCAGTGTTTCTGGCTTGTCTGAAACCTGATGATACTTTTATGGGACTGGACCTTTCACATGGTGGTCACTTAAGTCATGGTTCGTTTGTGAACTCTTCTGGAATACTTTACAATCCAATTGCTTATAAAGTTAAAGAAGAAACAGGTACTGTTGATTACGATGAAATGGAAGCTTTGGCACTTAAGGAGAAGCCAAAGATGATTATTGCTGGTGCTTCAGCTTATTCACGCGACTGGGATTATGAGCGTATGCGTAATATTGCTGATGAAGTAGGTGCAATCCTCATGGCTGATATCGCTCATCCTGCTGGTCTTATTGCTAAGGGTATTCTTAATGATCCTGTTGAATGGTGTCATATTGTTACAACAACTACACATAAAACTCTACGTGGCCCTCGTGGTGGTATGATTCTTATGGGTGAGGATTTTGAAAATCCTTGGGGATTAAAAACTCCAAAAGGTGTAACAAAGATGATGTCTGCAGTGTTGAACTCAGCAGTGTTCCCTGGTATTCAGGGGGGGCCGCTTGAGCATGTTATTGCAGGTAAGGCTGTTGCCTTTGGTGAAGCGTTAACAGATAGCTACTTTGAGTATATCCTGCAGGTAAAGAAAAATGCTGATGTAATGGCTCAGGCATTTGTCGACAGAGGTTATAAAGTTATCTCTGATGGTACTGATAATCATCTTATGCTTATTGATCTTAGAAGTAAGTTTCCTGATATTACTGGTAAACTCGTTGAGAATACTTTGGTTAAAGCTGACATTACTATTAATAAAAATATGGTTCCGTTTGATAGCCGCTCTCCATTCCAGACTAGTGGTTTGCGCGTTGGTACACCAGCAATTACTACTCGTGGACTTAAAGAGGAACATATGACACCTATCGTTGAACTTATTGATGAAGTAATTTCAAATATAGAAAATGAAAGTACTTTGGAATCAGTTAAGAAACGTGTAAACGATATGATGTCAGGATTCCCTTTGTTTGGATACTAAACTACATCAAATATCAATGACCGGTTGTGATCTGATATTTGCCACTGTACTTTAAAATGTTATTTATGAAACAGTTAATAATAGTACGTCATGGAAAATCTTCATGGGAAAATATTGGGCTTAGGGATCACGACCGGCCATTGTCATCTGAAGGAATACAAAAAACCCGAAAAGTAGCTGCTTTCCTTTATGATAATAGTATAATGCCGGATTTGATGTTGTCAAGCACAGCTAAAAGAACATTGGTTACTGCAGAAATAATTTGTTCAGCTATTAAGTATGATAAAGAATCTATTGTTAGTAAAAGAGCTTTGTATCTTGCTGATGAAGATGATATCTATACTGAATTATTTGCTTTGGACAATGATATTGAAAGCGTAATGGTGTTCGGGCATAATCCCGGGTTTACTGATTTTGCTAATCAGTTTGTTGATCCTCCTATAGAAAACTTACCTACTTCAGGAATTGTTTGTATTGATCTTTATACTGATAAGTGGGAAGAAATTTCTAACTCTGATTATAAGGTACAATTTGTTGTTACTCCTAAAATGTTGAAATAATGGCCAAAAACAAAAAATTTGTAAATCGTGAAATATCATGGCTTCATTTTAATGAGAGAGTGTTGCAGGAGGCTATGGATGAAGAGAACCCACTTATTGAGAGACTGAAATTCTTAGGTATTTTTTCTAATAACAGAGATGAATTCTTTAGAGTGAGAGTAGCATCACTTAGAAGAATGGTGCAATATGGCAAGCAGAAAAATATCGGAGCCGGAATGACTCCTAAACAAGTTTTGAAGGATATTATTGACATTGTTGAAGAACAGGAGAAAAAGTTTACTGCGACATTTCAAAATATTGTTACGGAACTGGAAAAACATAATATTGTCTTTCTGGATAATAATCAGATAAATGATAATCAGAGTGCTTTTATCAGATATTATTTCAAAACTGAAGTTATTCAGCATTTGTTCCCTATTATGTTGCGAAGGCTGCAGAATCCTGATATTTTAGAGGATAATGCAATTTATCTGGCTGTTCATCTTAGCGACTCTACAGGGGTTAAAGATGATGACTTTGCGCTTATAATGGTACCAAGTAATACTGTTTCCAGGTTCTTGTTATTGCCAAAAGTTGATAACCATTACAATGTAATTTTCCTTGATGATGTGTTGAGACATAACATGGATGTTCTTTTTGCCCCCTTTGGTTATGATACTTTTAGTTCATATACAATTAAATTTACGCGTGATGCTGAGCTTGATATTGATAATGATATCTCTAAAAGTTTTATCGAGCAGATGGCTGACAGTATTAAAAAACGGAAAAAGGGAGACCCTGTTCGCTTTGTATATGATAAAAATATTCCAGACTTCTTCCTGAAGAGGCTTCTTAAAAAACTGGAGATTACTTCTACGGATAATCTCAGGGGTGGTGGCAGGTATCACAATTTCAAAGATTTTATGTCGTTTCCCAAGATTGGCTCGTCAGATTTGATTTATCCGAAATTTGAGCCGCTCTCTAATAGCAGGATAAAATCCGGCTCAAGTATTATTGAAGCTATTAAGGAAAAGGATATATTGTTGAGCTATCCTTATCAGTCTTTTCAGAATCTGGTTGATTTGCTTCGTGAAGCTTCTATTGATCCTCAGGTGCGTGCGATTAAAATGACTTTTTACAGGGCGGCCAGAGATTCTAATGTTATTAACTCCTTAATTAATGCTGTGCGTAATGGTAAGTCGGTGACGGTATTCCTTGAAATTCAGGCTCGATTTGATGAGAAAGCTAATATTTACTGGACACAAAAGCTTAAGGAAGAAGGTGTGAAAATTATTCAGAGTCTTCCCGGGCATAAAGTTCATTCTAAGTTATTGCTTATTCGCAGAAAAGAAAACGGTAAGAATATTTATTATTCAAATATTAGTACTGGTAATTTCAATGAGTCGACAGCAAAGGTGTACGCTGATGATAGTATACTTACCGCAAACCAGTCTATTGGTAATGAAGTGAATCAACTCTTTCACCTTTTTGAGTATCCTTATAATCCTCCAAGATTTAAGCACCTGTTTGTTGCTCCTTATCATCTTAGGAAGAAATTTATAGGTTTGATAAATAATGAGATAAGGAATGCTTCAGAAGGTAATGAAGCATGGGTTATTCTTAAACTTAACAATATTGTTGATGAAAGAATTGCTAATAAACTTTATCAGGCTTCTAAGGCCGGTGTTAAAATCGATATTATCTGTAGGGGTATATGTGTGCTTAAACCCGGGGTTTCTGGTTTAAGTGAAAATATTCGTGTTATAAGCATTGTGGATAAGTTCCTTGAACATGCCAGATATCATGTGTTTGCAAATAACGGTGATCCTAAGTATTATATTACTTCTGCCGATTGGATGATCCGTAACTTCGATCATCGCTTTGAAACAGCCTGCCCTGTTTACGATGCTGATATCCAAAATACTATTATGGATATGCTTCAGATTCAGCTTAAAGATAATGTTAAAGCCAGATATGTGAATGCTGACCCAATAAATAAGTATGTAGGTAATGGTGAATTAATGACTGATTGCAGGTCACAGCTGGAAATATACTCTTATCTTAAGAAGAAATCTAATGATTAAACAATAATTGCTATATACCGATTACTTCGCAGTGAGCATTGTGTATCTTAAATTAATTTAAAATATCATTTCCTGTTCGCTTAAATATTTGTTTTGGTTATTTTTGCGAATACTAAAATTTAAATACAATATTAAATTAACTAACACATATTCTATCAGGCAATTCGTATTAACTGCATCTCTGATGTTTAGTAGTTTGTTGTTCTATGGACAGATAAATTATCATCATTTTCTTATGCAGGGGCAACGCCAGTTACAAAATGATGAGTATCTGGATGCTATCAAAAGTTTTAATACGGCCGTTCTTTCTAAAAATGAAGGCTTTGAAGCGTATTTTCTTAGAGGAATTGCAAAATATAGTCTTGGTGATTATCGCGGTGCTGTAAATGATTTTACAAAAACTGTGAACATTCATAGCCTTTATGGTAGAGCATACCAATACAGAGGCATATCTTATGATAGAATACTTGATTATCAAAATGCTATTAAGGATTTCAACAAAGCTCTTGAAATAGACCCTTTTAATGCTGATATTTTTCTTGCCCGTGGTGATACTAAATTGCATATGCATAATTATGAGGGGGCTGAGGATGACTTTACTTCAGCTATTCATCTGGAAAGTAATATCGCTGCGGCATGGCTTAGCAGGGGACTTGCGCGTCATTTTCAGGATAAGAATACGGAAGCTCTTGAAGACATGGATAAAGCAATTTATCTGGATTATTTTAATCTGGAAGCCTGGCTTAAACGTGGGATGATTAAATATGAACTCGATAGTGCTGAGGCTGCTATTAAAGACTACGATCATGCTTTGTCGCTAACTGATAAAAATCCTTATGTGTATTTTCAAAGGGCTTTGGCTGATGTGAAAGTTGGTGACACTGCTATGGCTGAGCATGACTATAAAAAGGTGCTTGAGTTAGACCCCACAAATGCTCTTACCTATTATAATCTTGCAATTCTGTACTCAAACGCTAAAGAATATGAAAAAGCATTATCTGCTTATAATGAGGTTACAAAGCTTAACCCGTTAAATGTTTATACCTATTATAATAGAAGTAGCATATATTATGAACTTGGTGATTATGCTGCTGCTGAGGAAGATCTTTCAAGAGCTATTGATATCTTTCCTGATTTTGCAGGTGCTTTTATTAATCGTTCTGCTGTAAGGCATGAACTTAATAAGCATAAAGATGCGGAAAAAGACAGGGAAAGGGCTATGGAAATTATTGCTGCTGCTAATGGTGATGAACCTGATCCTTCTAAATTATACAGTAGATATGCTGATTCAGCGTACTTTAACAGGATTATTGAGTTTGAAGCTGATTTTATTGCTGGTGATATGGAACGTGGCCGTGTTCAGTTTGACAGAATTAATATCATGCCAAAACAAAACTTTTATCTACTTCTTTCTCAAAACAAAGGAGATATCCAAAAAGATGATGCTATTAAAGAATATACTGATGAGAGTTTGGTGGCTTATAACTCAGGCAATCCGCTTGGTGTTAAGTTGGTTTTCTCAACCAATAATTTTTATATGGAGGATAGTTTGGCGTATAATAAGATTAGTGATGTTGAATTGCTTGCTGCTAAATCGGGTGATTCGCTTGGAAAGTATGCCATTGTTGGTATACTGAGTATGATGATACATGATTATTCATCTGCTTTGCTTGATTATGACAAGGCTATTGAGATAAACCCAAACTTATCATATGTTTATCTTAACAGAGGTACATTGCGTTATGAAATGAATCAAAGTAAATATGAAGAGCGTAAATACAATACTTCAGTAAGTGTTAGTAGAACTTCCTTTAATGGTCCTCAGAACGAAGTCAAGCCTCCTGATCATAAAACAACGATTTATGATTTTGAGAAAGCGTTACGGCTTAATCCTAAGCTTGCTTTTGTATATTATAACATGGCTAATGTTAAGCTAAGTCTTAAAAAGTACCAGCGTGCTATTGATGATTATTCAAAAGCTATTGAGCTAAGGCCTGATTTGGCTGAAGCTTATTACAACCGTGCTCTTACTCTTTTATTTGTTGATGAGCCAAAACTTGCCTGTAAAGACCTTAGTAAGGCAGGGGAGTTGGGTATTAGAGAATCTTATAATGTAATAAAAAGGTATTGTACTAAATAAATAGATATTGGGTATTGTATTTTTATAAAAATCCTGCAATCATAACTGAAAGCAGGATTTTCTATAAAGATTTATTTAATTATCGTTGCTTCGCGATCAGGGCCATATGAGACCATGTTGACAGAAATACCTGTTTGTTTCTCTATATAGTCCACATAATTTTTAAGACCTTCAGGTAGGTTTTCAAAACCATCAATAGCATTCAGGTCAGAGTTCCAGCCTTTAACTTCTTTGTAAAATGGTTTAATTTCAGTGTTGCTGCTGTCGAAGGGAAGTATATTTGTTTTAACGCCATCAATCTCATATTGTTCAGCAGCTTTTATACATTCGAAGTTATTCAGAACATCTGCTTTCATCATCATGAGTTTGGTAACACCATTGAGGGTTATAGCATATTTAAGGGCGGGTATATCCAACCAGCCGCACCTTCTTGGGCGTCCTGTTGTTGAACCATATTCATTACCAGTGTCTCTGAGCGTTTCACCATCATTGTCGAATAGCTCAGTAGGGAAGGGGCCACTTCCAACTCTGGTACAATAGGCTTTAAAGATACCAATTACTTCACCAATTTTGCCCGGTGCCACACCTAAACCGGCACACACTCCTGCTGTTGTTGTATTTGAAGAAGTTACAAATGGATAAGATCCGAAATCAATATCCAGCATAGTCCCCTGAGCTCCTTCTGCCAGTATCTTCTTGCCTGCATTCAGTTGCTCATTAATATAATATTCGCTGTCTATTATGTTTAAGCTCTTAAGTGTTGAGAGGGATTCAATCCATTTTTGTTCGTATTCATCAAATGGTAATTTGTCTATTAATATTTGTGAATAGTCAGGATTGTATTGTCTGATAATTTTTAAATGACGTTCTTTGGCAGCATTGTAGCGCTCTTCAAAATGACTTTGTGTTACATTACCTACTCTTATACCATTGCGACTTACCTTATCCGTATAACAAGGACCTATTCCTTTAAGTGTAGATCCAATTTTATCTTTACCTTTTGCTTCTTCATAAACAGCGTCGAGCAATCTGTGTGTTGGAAGTATAATATGAGCCTTCCTGCTCACCATCAACTTCGATTCAACATCAATTCCGCTACTTTTAAGATTCGTTATTTCTTTTTCAAGAATATAAGGATCTATTATTACACCGTTTCCGATAATATTTTCTGTATTATCGTTGAATATTCCGGAAGGAATAGTGTGAAGGACGAACTTCTTATTATCGAATTCAATAGTATGACCAGCGTTTGGACCACCCTGAAATCTTGCTATTATATCATATTGTGGTGTAAGAAAGTCAACTACTTTTCCTTTTCCTTCATCACCCCATTGCAAACCCAGAAGAACATCAATTTTCATTTTATAAAGAATTATATGTTATCAATCATTAAAAAACCCTGTTTATCTACAGGGTCTTTATTCAGCTGCAAATTTAATCAAAAAGCAATTGAATTAATTAGATAATTATTAATAGTTACTAACTTTATTGTTACTTGTTTAAAGTAATGTAATTCAGTGTTATTTGTGAAATAGCGCCCATTCAATCCTAAGCAGTAAATAGCGTTTCATTTAAATCATATTTTCGGTGATTAATAAAATATATTATGAGAAAGAGCTCTGAATGAATATTGTCATTAGTTCTGATGGTTACTTTCTGAAGACAAATCATAATTCAGAAGCTGAGCAAACGCATCTCTGATGCGCATCAAGATGAATCCTGATGCGCATCAGAAACAATCCTGATGCGCATCAAAAATGATTCTGATGCGCATCAGAATGTTATTTACACAAGAGGAAAATGGTAATTACACAAGAGAGAATATGTGTTTTCTCAAGTGGTTATTTATGAGATAAACATACAATTAGGTGAAATGTACCTGTATTTTAAAATATTTAGATGGAAGAGAGTAATAATTGCATAAGTGGTTTCGATGCGTAATTGTGGTAGAAACAATCTTATAAATCTTAAAAAACTTTATTTAAAGAATTAATACCTCAATTAAGCGCCGCAGTATTTAGAAACATGACTTTGCTGAGTGAACAAAATTAACTAAAAAGTGGTTGAAGTATATGGCAACTACTTATGGACTTTTGAAAGAAAAAAGATTGATAAATGAATACCTGTTGATAAATACTTTTTAACTTAACAGAAAGGTTCTGTTGAGTTTATGATTAGGAATCAATTTCTTTATTTCCTGATTTGCACTTTCCGTAAAAGGTTAATGAGTGATAAGCAACTTCCACCCCAAGTAACTCTTCAACAGATTTCTGAATCTCTTGAATTCTGGGATCGCAAAATTCAAGTACTTTTCCGTTATCAGTACAAACAAAATGGTCGTGTTGTTTGTATTTGAATGATCTTTCAAATTGGGCACAATTATTACCAAACTGATGTTTAGTAACAAGGTTGCAATCGAGTAATAATTCAATTGTATTATATAATGTTGCTCTGCTCACACGGTATTTGTTGTTCTTCATTCTGATATATAATGTTTCAATATCAAAATGACCTTCCGTAGCATAAATTTCTTTTAAGATTGTATATCTTTCCGGAGTTTTCCTATGCCCTTTTGATTCCAAATGTTCAGTAAAAAGTTTTTTTACTGATTCATATGTATCCTTTTTATTGTTTAATTTCATGCCATGGATAATTTTGCGGTAAAATTAGTAAATTTTCTTTATTTAGTTTTATTATAAATAGGCAAACTGAAAAAAAAATAAACATTTCAACAAACGATTGCGATAATAAGCAGACTTGCAGATGGTTGACTTAACAAGAAAGAAGAGGGTTAACATTAAATTTTATCGAGGCGAATAATTTTAATTATTGAATTGATCTTTTTCAGGCGAGAAATTACCATTTTAAGTTCTTTCGTGCTTGACACATAAATTGTAATTTTTATATTAACAATGCCTTCACTATTGGTAAGATCAAATGTGCGGATATTTATTTTAAATTCATCGGTAATAGGAGATATTATTTCTCTGATCAAGCCGAAGTTGTCAGCAGCCTGTATTTTAAGGCCTGCCAGGAAAGTAATACCAGCTTGCTGTTTCCATTTTGCTTTAACGATATTTTTACCATGTTGAGACATAAGTTTAATTGCTGTTTCACAATTAGTCTTGTGTATCTGGATTGGTTCATTAGGGAAAACAAGTCCCATTACATTATCCCCGGGAATGGGATTACAGCAATCAGAAACAATATAGTCGAGTGTAGCAAAATCACTTATATAATCTACCTTGGGTTTTGAGTTTTCATCAGTGTTTTCATTTGCTTTTTCAGAATCGTTAGCGTTTTCATTTGATGTAATTCTGGGTTTAGTAAAGGGCAACCTAAAATTTCGTATCCAGCGTAGTCTGCTTTCTGTCGGTTGTAATATTTCTTTAATTTCCTTAACTTCCTTTAGTCCGATAGTGCCCTTTGCCACGAAGTAGTAGAGATCAATAATACCATTTAAATTACGATAAGCAAGCAGCTGATTGATATTATGTTTGTTAAACTCAATATTTTGTTGTTCAAAGTACTGCTTTAGCTTTTCCTGGCCTTCAATACGGAAGCTCTTACGGAATGTTTTAATAGCATGTGCTATCCTCGATTTAGCTCTCGCAGTAATAACATATTTATACCATTCTTCAGAAGGTTTCTGTATTTTTGATGTAATGATTTCAACTTGTTCGCCGGAATTCAGCTTTTGTCCCAGCGATGCTATTTTATGATTAATATTAGCACCAATACACTGGTTACCTATATCAGTATGAATAGTATAAGCAAAATCAAGTACTGTTGCACCATAAGGAAGATTAATAACCTCACCGGCAGGAGTAAATACAAATATCTCATCAGAGAACAGATTTCTTTTAAAGTCACTTAAAAAGCTAAAAGTATCTTCTTCATTCTCTTCAATGAGAGTTTTTGTGCGGTTCACCCAGTTTTCAAGACTTGCATCAATTGTGTCCAGATCTTTATATTTCCAATAAGCAGCATATCCTTTATTAGCAATTTCATCCATACGTTTGCTGCGGATATGAATGTCAACCCATTGGCCAGTAATATTCATAATAGTAGTATGCACAGCCTCATAGCCATTGGCCTTTGGAGTACTTATCCAGTCGCGCAAGCGTTTTGTATTAGACCTGAACAGTCTGCTAATAATTGAATACGCATGCCAGCAGATATCATTTTCTTCTGAAGGTTCAGCATTTAATATAATATCAATGGAGTAAGTATTATAGATATTTTTAAATGATTCCTCGCGCTTACGCATCTTTTGCCATATAGAATTAGCAGTTTTAACATTCAGTCGTATCTCATATTCAAAGTTATTTTTATCCAGTTCCGGAGATAAGGCTTCAACAACGGCATTGTAGGATTTAATCCTTATATCCTCGGTGCGGCTGAGTTTGTCATTAATCTCTTTGTAAATCTTTGGCTCAGAATATTTAAAAGACAGCTCTTCAAGTTCACTTTTAATTTTATAAAGACCCAAGCGGTATGCGAGGGGAGCATAAATATACTGAGTTTCAGAAACAACACGCAACTGCTTTTCTTTAGGCATACTATCAAGAGTACGCATATTATGAATCCTATCGGCAAGCTTAATGAGGATCACCCTGATATCATCAGAAAGAGTAAGAAGAATCTTTTTTAAAGTCTCGGCCTGAGCTGTAGAAGTAGCAATTGAGATGTTGTCGATTTTCGTAAGACCGTCAATGATTTTAGCAACCTTTTCACCAAATATACCATCGATCTCATCGAGAGTCATGATTGTATCTTCAACAGTATCATGCAGTAAAGATGATATTATTGATGTACGGCCCAGTCCTATATCTTTGGCAACAATAATAGCCACGGCCAGCGGGTGCATAATAAAAGGCTCACCCGATTTACGTCGCATATCCCTGTGAGCATCGGCAGCCATTCTGAAAGCTTTACGAACCAGCCATTTATCTTTGGTTGTTTTGTTGCCAACATTCCATACCTCTATCAACCGCCTGTATTGACGCAGTATCTCCCGTTTTTCCTGCTCCTCTTTGTTTACAACTTCTGACATTGCCAATGCTTAAAATGCAAAATTATCTTTTATTTACGGATCACAATACAATTTTGTTTCGTAATTAATAACTTTTTACTGATTTTTATTTAGATTTAATAATAACCTGATATTACTTTGCTTATGAAGTATAAAGCCAATAAAGAAATACTATTGCGTATGATATTTAATTAATCCTGACATGGGGTCTTTAAGAATAATACCAGTCTTTACAGATCTTAACTCAAATGCTTTCAATAATTGGATTTTAAAAGCATGAGCAACAGACCCAGTGAAAGACACACCAATATTCTGATAGTTTTCATAAAAGCTTAAATGATTATCAATAAAATCTGTAAAAGCACCAATAACAGTATTTTCAACCCATTGGTTATTGATATGCTCTGAAGCAAATTTACTAAGAGTGGAAATATATCTGTTTGGTTCTTTGGTACCATATATTTTCTTTAATATTAATTCCAGATTTGTGTTTTCTCTTTCATGAAACCTTTTTATTATTTCATCAGGAGCCTTTTCTTCCAGTATCCCTTTAAGGATTTTCATACCTATATACGTACCACTTCCTTCATCGCCAAGCAAGTATCCTACTGATGGAACGTTTTTTACAATCTTGTTGCCATCCCACAGACAAGCATTAGAGCCCGTTCCCAGAATACATGCAATTCCTTTTTCATTTTGAAGCAGAGCAATGGCAGTTCCGAACAAATCATGGTTCACATAAATATCAGCTTTGTTAAAAAGCGATTTTAACGAAGTACTAATAAGGTTACAGTTTGATTTAGAAGAACAACCTGAGCCATAATAATGAATTTCTGTAATATCTTCGTTCTCAAATTCATGGTAGACATTCTTCTCCAAAGAGTTTGTTAAAGTCTCTGAATCGTAATAATATGGATTATATCCTTCGGTATTGACATACTTAATAACGTCTTTATTATCAATTAAAACCCATGTTGTTTTGGTTGACCCACTATCAGCGATAATTTTCATAGTTGCATAAATATTTTAGGAATGAAGATTATTAATCCCACAATAAAAGCAGTCAGAGCCACTACAAGTACAGCACCTGCTGCCAGATCTTTTATAATTTTTGCTTTGTTGTTTTTTTCAGGTGATATAAAATTGACTATCTCTTCAATTGACGTATTAATAATTTCAGCTGTAAGCACAATACCCGAAAGAGATATTACGACTATCCATTCGAATAAACTTATATCCAGCACAAAACCTAAGATAACAGCTATGATAGCAGCTGATATCTGAATTTTGAAATTAGTTTGCTGCAATGCAACACCGATACCGGCAAAAGCAAACCCAAAACTCTTTATTCGTTTTTTCAGGAAATTAAACATAGGTGCAAATGTACTTAAAAGAGTAAAGGCTATAGTAATTAATCAATAGAAAGGAGGTTTTTATTGATTATTCATCAGTTTCGTGTTTAACAACCGCTTTTTTCTTCCATCTGCCTGTTTTAAAATAGAAGAATGAGACAGTTAATCCGAACGTCCATGCAATAGGAATACCCCACCAAATACCATTAGACCCAAGATGTAATGATAATAACCAGGAAACAGGAAGCCTGATAGCCCATAATGCTAATAACGTAATTATCATTGGGATTAAAGTGTCGCCTGCACCTCTTAATATACCATTAAAGATAAACATGGCAGAGAAAATAAGATAGAAGGGAGTTACAATATGAATATACTGAACGCCAATTTCAACAACTTCAGGACTTTCAGTAAACAGTTTAATTAACGGTTCAGCAAATATCATTGCAAGGATAGAAACAGAAACAGCTATCAATCCCACCATGCGAAGTGCTGATTTAAGACCATTCCCAATACGTTCATATTTGTTAGCACCAATGTTTTGGCCAACAAAGGTAGAAATGGCGGCAGAAAAGTTCATCGCAGGCATTACAGCAAAGGAATCCAGTCTCATGGCAATTGTATACGCAGCTATTGTAGGCACACCAAACATATTTACAATTTTATACAGCGCCAGTGAACCAAGAGCAACAAAAGTTTGTTGAAAACCAGAAGGCAGGCCTATTTTAACACTTTTCAAAAAGATGCTTTTATCGAATTTCATCTTCAAAGGTGTAAACTCAAGAAAGCGATGATATTTGTTAAGATACCAGATAATAGTAAAAAACGCACCAGCTTGAGCAATAACAGTAGCTATTGATACACCTTTAATACCAAGTTTAAAGACCACAACGAAAAGGATATCCAGTAGAATATTCATAACAGTAGCGATAATCAGAAAATATACAGGAGTTTTGGAGTCGCCCAAACCACGAAGAATAGCACTCGTACCTTGAAAGCCAAAAAAGAAAATAAAACCAAGGGCATAGTAATTAAAGTATTCAATGGCGAGAGGCAGCACATCGTTGGGCAGATCAATTATACTGAATACATATGAGCTAAGGGAGGTACCTGCAACAGTAAGAAGAATAGCAGCAAAAAACATGAAAATATAAAGAGTATCAATAGTTTTCTTTACTTTATCCATTTGCTTTGCTCCAAAATACTGAGCAATAATTACAGTAGCACCAATGGCAATTCCAACCACAAAAGAAATCAGCGCAAAAATAAAAGGGAAGTTAGCACCAACAGCAGCAAGAGCTTTATCGCCCAACACCTTACCAACAATAATGCTGTCCACAACATTATACATTTGCTGGAAAATGTTTCCAAATAACATAGGGAGGGCAAAATTAAGAATTCGCTTTCCTTCTTTGCCAGTAGTCAAGTCTTTCAATCAGAGTTATTGTTTGATGGTAATTATTTTTTCTTAAAAGTAGTCAAATCCTTATGTTTCTTTGGATTAATTTTATCCACAGTGGATTTTAAGTCCTTTATTTCTGATGATACATCCTTAATATCATTTTTCAGATCACTATCTTCAGTAGCTTTTTTAAAATCTTTGATACCTTTTCCCAGACCACGAGCCAATTCAGGTATCTTCTTGCCTCCAAAGAGAAGAACAACAATAACGAGAATCACAATGATTTCAGGTCCACCTATCCATCCAGTATATTGAATCATAATAAATCTTTAAATTCCTAATAGTTCAGCATCAACAAAGAAAGTGCTTTCCATTTCAATGTTAGTGTCTTCAGTAATATCATCTCTCAAAGTAAAAAGAACCTTGAAATTCAGGGTGTTTTCAATCAGATAGTCTTTAAGATCATCCTCATCATTTTCAAGTTCAACAGATTTAAGGCCTGTTTCCGGGATGCTTGTATTTTTGCCTAAAAGGATTTCAGGCAAGCTATCAGTAAAGATATATATCTCAACAGAACTAAGAAAATCAAATGTTTGACTACCCGAATCAGGTAAATTCAAAAAAAGTTCAGATACTGTTATTTTCTCCACCAATGATTTAGTGGTATTGTTCAGAACAAAAGCTTCACTTGAGTTTGTTGGAATACCAGTAAGGACAATTTCAAGAGGTACTCCAATTGTTTCTGTTGCAGGAATATCAGTATCAGTAACAATACTAAAATAGAAATGAGTTAATTCATCCACCTCTTTACATGATGAGAATGAAAGGCTTAGATATATCAGTAGCGATGTAAATATCGTAGTAAGGGCTAACTTGTTTAAAAGTGTGTTCATTTTGATAGTTATATATGTAATAATGCAAATATACTACAAATCTACAGTTTCTTTTCCTGTAAATAATTTTTTCATGTACTCTATCTGCTCTTTAGTTCCAAGCACAAAAAGTTTGGAATTAGGCATTATCTTAGTTTCGGGAGTTGGATTAACAATAAAATCACCAGTATTTGTTTTAATACCAATAATATTTGCTCCGGACCGTCTTCTGAATCCAAGGTCTCTTATTGGTTTGTTGATAACATTACCAGCAAATTCACTGCACATAATTTCAATTAACTGTGTAGGAGTGTTGCTGTGAACAGAGAGATGTTCAAGAAATTCAACAATATCAGGTTGAGCAATGAGAGTGGCCATATGAGCCCCACCAACTCTTTCAGGCATTACAACACTGTCAACGCCCGCCATTCTTAGTTTCTTCTCGGAGCTTTCATCGGATGCACGACTAATAATTTTAAGATCGTGTTTCAGCGAACGAGCAGTAAGAACAACATAAAGATTATCAGCATCATTAGGGAGCGTAGTAATAAGAGAGATTGCCGACTTGATACCTGCCTTAATCAGGATATCATCATTTGTAGCATCTCCTTCAATAAATCTGACAGGTTGACCCATATTACTGATTACCAGATTGTGATCCTGATCAACGACAATTAATTTTTTACCCAGATTTAGCAACTCATTAACTACTTGTTTACCATTTCTGCCATAACCAACAACAATAGTATGATTTTCCATTTTTTCAAACCTCCTGCTTTTATTATTTGAATAAAAAAAACTAAGTTGAGCGCGAATTAGTTTTTGTGTAAGTATACTAATGGTATAACCAAGTATAAAAAGACTCATTAAGATTAGTCCTGAAGTAAATAGTTTTCCGGCGTCACTCAACTCACCCACTTCACCATATCCTACTGTTGAGATGGTGATTATAGTCATGTATAAAGCATCAATAAATGTATAGTCATCAATGTAAGTATATCCTAATACACCAACAGCAATAACCATGAAAAGTAAAGTCGCTGCGATAAATACATGTCGGTTGTTGAAATTGTGATCCAAATTAGTTTCTTTTTAGCAAAAATATTAAAATACCAGTTCACATAAAAGAAAATTATTTTTGTTCACAAAAAGTGTTATAAAATCAGTTAATAATAATATGACCAAAGCGGCAGTATAAACACCTCTTTTTTGAACAATATCTTTCAAAAAGCTCAATTAAAGCCTGAGAGTGTCCTGCATTTTCAGCTGATAAGCCTTCATCCTCAAAAGATTTGGTAATATTATTCTTTTCAGGAGGTATTTGTGATAACCATAACAAAGCTGTATCACCAGAGTTATTAGTGTTTTTCATTCTTCCGTAAACAAATATTGCAGGAATTATTACATTTATAAGAATCCTGTTCAGCATTGTCTTTCCGGTTTTCTTTTTATTGCCACTGACTAATTTACCAAATCGGTAATGATTATTCCAATATTCAGAGGCTGACACATTTAAAAGATCTGAAATATCATTAATTTGTTTTAAGTCTAAAATGTTAATAAGCTGACCTGAAGTCTTATAAATTAAATTAGCCAGTTGTGAGATTCTAATAGTAGGAAAATTCGCAGGTCGCATTCTCATAAACTTCCAGCTTTCCGGATTCATAGGAATAAGTCCATACTTTTGTTTAAGAAAGGTATATTCATAAAACAGCTTGCTGCAGTATTCACCCTGTAATGTACTAAGAAGTCCTGCTTGACCATACAACAATGCTTCCAGTTGAAACAGATTGTTTGAATGCTTTAAAAGCACCCTGTACTTAATTGAAGATGCAAGTTGTTCCATGGCATCTGCATTAACTTTGTAGCCAAAACCACGTGAAAGTTTCTGAAAAAGGACTTGAGTGAGATCATTCTTATTAATTGACAAATGACCAAAAATATCCAGAGCTTTGTGTTCAAGTCTTTCTGCCATAAGGCGCTCAAACCATAATATTTTATCAAAATAGTTTATTTGATTAAGCATACCCGAACATGGGATCCAAGTTGAAGAAGATTGAAAAACCTGATATTTCTGAAACATATCAGGATTGTATTTATCAGCAATCTCAATAGTTGGGATAAGAGAACCATTACTACGAAACACTTGTTTATCTGCTTTATATACCACATGGAGGATAGTGCTGTCATAAGCCTTGTCATTGTGGTGTCCATGCTTAAACCAGTCGGAAGAATTAATATGAAACTCAATGTTTCCTGCCCACCGCGTGTTATCGATAAGAATCATGGCATTGAAGATATCAGGACCGCTATCAGTGTTTTTTGTTCCGGGTGAAATTACTGTTATTTTTTCACCATTAACACTTTCTAAAGTCTTAATAGAAAGACAGAATCTCCAAAGATAATAGATGAAATCTTCACTCATTTTTGCGTTATTCTGTGTAATCATTTGTGTTATAGGTTTTTAATATTAGGTTATAAATTTGTCAAACTTAAAGATTTATTTGTAATTTTGCATCAAAGTTAAAATTTGTTGCTTTAATGGCTAACGAAAAGGTTTTAGTTTCCGGAATTGAGTATAAAGTTAGAAAAATTCTTACTAATAATACCAAGCTTTATAATGAGAATTTGGAATTAAGGCAAAAAGTTAGTGAATTGGAGCAACAGATAAAAGACTTAAAAGAAAATCTTGAAGTTAAAAACAACGAATTATTTAATCTTACGATTGCACATACGTTGGAGAAGGAAATAGGTGTTGAAGAGGGCATAAATAAAATTGATAGTTTGATAGACGAGATAGACAAATGTATTGAAGTACTGAGCGAATAATAGATACAATAGCATGTAATGGAAGCTGAGCTTAATATTAAGGTTAACATAGGAGGAAGGCCATATCGCATGGCAATAGAAAGAAAAGAGGAGGAGCTTATTAGAAAAGCTGCTGAGAACGTTAACAATACTATTAATACTTATTCTAAAGCTTTTGAATACAAAGATATGCAGGATTTATATGCTATGGTAGCTTTGCAATTTGCATCAGGTTTTATGAAAGCTGAAGATGATAAATCTTTTAGAGAGAAGGAAATGAAAGAAAAACTTGAGGAGATAGATTCATTGTTATCTAAAGAGCTAGAGGCTATCGAAGATCGTTCTTAAAAATTAAAAGCCCGCGTAATTCACAGTTTGTAAATTCAACACTTTTACAATTAGGGATAAGCTTAGAGTATTGTAGAGCAGGCCTGTTTATCCGCCTCGGCGGAGATTCTCTTCGGAGGACACTGGACGTTCAAAAATAACGGCAACCCTAAACGTTTTTTTTTGGAGTTTACCAGCTCCGGATTACGATGGGCTTTTTTTATTCTCCTTGTGTATGGCATCTTAATAAAGAAATTAAGTATGGATGGTACATTTATTACAATTATCGTAGCTGCCTTATCATTAGTGATAGGGGGAGCAATAACCAGTTTGTTTCTTAGAAAATCTCTTCTTAGAAAGAGTAGTATATTACTCGAAGAAGCACGTGAGAAAGCAGATGTTATAAAAAAAGAAAAAATTCTTCAGGCTAAAGAAAAGTTTCTTCAGTTAAAGAGTGAACACGAAAAGGTTATCAATGAAAAGAATAGCAAGATTCAGAAGGGAGAGAACAGAATAAGACAGAAAGAACAGACTCTCTCTAAAAAGATTGAAGAGGTACAGAGAAAGCAAAAGAATCTTGATACCTTAAAATCAAATCTTGATAATCAGCTTATCATTCTGGAAAAGAAACAAGCTGAAGTTGATACTTTGCATAAAGATCAGGTAAAGCAACTGGAAACAATCAGTGGGTTGTCGGCGGAGAAGGCTAAAGAGCAGCTAATTGAATCTTTGAAAGGTATAGCTAAAAGTGAAGCTATGGTGCATATTAAAGAGATTAGTGAAGAAGCTCGCCTTACTGCTAATCGAGAAGCAAAGAAAATTGTTATTGAGACAATTCAGAGAACTGCTGCTGAACATGCTATTGAAAATACAGTGACTGTCTTTAACATTGAAAGTGATGAGATAAAAGGTCGTATCATCGGACGTGAGGGACGTAACATTCGTGCATTGGAAGCTATGACAGGCATTGAGATAATTATCGATGATAGTCCAGATGCTATCTTACTTTCCGGATTTGATCCAATACGTCGTGAAGTTGCTCGTCTGTCGCTGCAGAAACTGGTAACTGATGGAAGAATTCACCCGGCTCGTATTGAAGAAATTGTGACAAAGACACAGAAAGAAGTTGAACAGGAGATTTTGGAAGTTGGTAAAAGGACTGTTATCGATTTGGGCATCCATAATATGCATCATGAGCTTATCAAGCTTATTGGGCGTATGAAGTATCGTTCATCATATGGACAGAATCTTCTTGCGCACTCTAAAGAAGTTGCAAATCTAAGTGCTACTATGGCTGCTGAGCTTGGCTTAAATCCTAAGAAAGCAAAACGTGCCGGATTGTTACACGATATTGGTAAGATAGCAGAGAATGAAGCTGAGCTACCTCATGCTATTCTTGGTATGAAACTAGCTGAGAAGTTTAAGGAAAAACCTGATGTATGCAATGCTATCGGTGCTCACCATGATGAAATTGAGATGGAGACACTTATATCACCAATTGTACAGGTTTGTGATGCTATATCAGGTGCTCGTCCGGGAGCAAGAAGAGAGGTTGTTGAAGCTTATATACAGCGTCTTAAAAAACTTGAAGATCTTGCACTTTCATATCCGGGTGTTGTAAAAACATATGCTATCCAGGCAGGCCGTGAACTGAGGGTTATTGTAGGTGCTGAGCAGGTAAACGATAGCGATGCTGATAAGATATCCTTCGAACTGTCTAAGAAAATTCAGGAAGAAATGACTTATCCGGGACAAATTAAAATTACAGTTATAAGAGAAACCAGAGCCATAAATTACGCTAAATAATTTATTTAATAATTTTAACTAAAATTCAGTGGTATGAGAAAGATTAGTTTATTGATTATTGCCCTTGTTTTAATAACAGGATTAAATGCACAAGGTGTATTTAACAAGGGAAGTTTAATGTTTAATGCCGGAATTGGCGTTCCGATGTCAAACGGAGTAATTCCTACTGTTAATGTTAGTGGTGAATTGGGCGTTATTCCAACCGGTAGTATTGGTGTTGTATCATTTGGTGCTTTGGCTGAGTTTCAGCTTGGACATTACAAATATTACACATTAACTGATACAGAAAATGAATTTTTCCCCGAATTCTATATCGGACCTCGTGCTGCATGGCATTTTACTGGTATTAATTCAGATATCTTTGATGTTTATGCTGGTGCAGGTTTTGGTGTGTCTATTGCAGGAAAAACAGATCACTTTGATAGTAAAGTCAAAATCGATCCGGATGTATTTGTTGGTGGCAGATGGATGTTTGCTCCTGGAGCAGGCTTGTTTGCCGAATTAGGTGCTACAGGCCTTAGTGCTGCTAAATTCGGTATTACATTTGGGCTCTAAAAGAAATTACAATATTTAAAAAAAGCTCCATCTGAAAAATGGAGCTTTTTTTGTTTATCACTAAAATTCTAAAGATCTTTAATAAGTTCTTTAAATAATTTAATCATCTTTATCTCTGCTTTTGCAGCATTATCCAGAAGGTCATTGATGTCAACAGGGGCAAGGTTGTCGGGGTCACATAAGTCGGTTATTACTGATACGGCTGCCACTTTTATTCCCATGTGGTTTGCGACAATAACTTCCGGAACTGTTGACATGCCCACAGCATCGGCTCCCATCAATTTGATAAATCTGTATTCGGCTCTTGTTTCAAGGCTTGGACCTATCCATGAAACGTATACTCCCTTGTTTATTTCCATGTTTTCTAAGTCTGCAATAGCTTCCATCTTCTTTATAAGGGCGCTATTATAGGGCATACTCATATCAACAAAGCGAGGTCCCAATTTGTTGTGGTTCTTACCTACTAATGGATTGCCAGGTATCATGTTTATATGATCATCGATAATCATTAGAGAAGCTGCTTTGAAGTCAGGGTTAATACCACCGGCAGCATTTGAAACAAGAAGGGTCTTAATACCAAGTAAGCCCATTACTCTCACCGGGAAAGTTACTTCCTGTAATGAATACCCTTCATAGAAATGAAATCTGCCACTCATTACCAATACTTTCTTACTCTCAAGCAAACCATATATAAGTTTTCCTGAATGAAACTCAACTGTAGCTTCCGGGAAATTAGGAATGTCAACATATTCAATTGATTTTATAATTTCAATATGATCCACCAGACCTCCAAGCCCGGTCCCAAGTATAATACCTGTTTCAACATCTTCAATCCCTTGTTGTTTTAGATAATCAACAGATTCCTGTATTTTGTTTAACATTATATTAATATTATTTCGTTTATTACTTTTTTACCTAATTCCTTATTAATCTTTTTTGTCATTGCACTCCTGTCCATAAAAAGCTCATTACGTAAAACTGATGAATCAAGTTTAACATAGAGTTTATTATTCTTTACATACATATCTGTAGTATGATTTGCAATAATTTTTCCAGCAACCTTTTCCCACATATTAGTAACTTTAACTCCATCCATTTTTTCAGTCCATCCGTAGGCTTTAAAAAGATCTTCAAGTACTTCTTTTAGTGTGTGGTCATTGTTCATTATATGGCTTGTTGTTTAATATTAATAAATCCATTATCAATATCAAAGATATGATGGTCAATATTAACAATTTTAAAAATATTCTCTATTCTTTGTCGTTGAGTGTCAGTAATAAATACCTGTCCAAAGTTATTATTACTAACCAAATCTATTATCTGATGTACACGTGTATCATCGAGTTTGTCGAATATATCATCAAAAAGGAGAATTGGTTTGAATTTCATAACTTTTCTCATAAATTCAAATTGGGCAAGTTTTATGGCAATTACAAAAGATTTTTGCTGTCCTTGTGAGCCGAATTTCTTTATGGGATATCCTCCTATATTAAATATAAGATCATCTTTGTGAATGCCTTTTGACGTGTATTTTAAAAATCTGTCACGTTCAACTGATTCAAGCAGTAGGCTTTTCAGGTTTGCTCTTTCCAGCTGTGATTCATATGTAATGCTAACATTTTCTTTACCGCCCGATAACATCTGGTAATAATTCTCAAATACCGGATTGAAATCACGTATAAAACTGTTTCTTTCTTCATATATTAATTTTCCTTTTGCAGAAAGAATTTCATCCCATATTTCCAATGATGACAGGTCGAAATAACCGTTAGAAACCATATGCTTTAAAAGAGTATTTCGTTGCTGAAGGGCTTTGTTGTAGCTAAGAAGGGAGTCGAGGTAGGTGCTGTTAAATTGCGATATAACACCATTCAGATACTTTCTTCTTAATTCGCTACCGTCATTAATTAAGTCACGATCGTACGGTGAGATCATTACAAGTGGTACTTTGCCAATATGGTCTGCTAACCTACTGTATGTTTTATCGTTATATTTGAATACTTTGTTCTGACCTCGTTTTTGAATGCAGCTAACCTTATCATTAGTTTGATCCTGGTTTTCAATTATTCCATGAATGGCAAAATATTCTTCATTATGTTTTATGTTTTGATTGTCAATCTGGTTAAAGTAGCTTTTACAGAAGGCAAGATAGTATACAGCATCCAGTATATTTGTTTTCCCTGCTCCGTTGTTTCCGATAAAACAATTTACTTTTTCACTGAATTCCATTTCAGCTTGCTCATAGTTTTTAAAATTAGATAGTCTAAGATTCTGCAAGTACATTTATATCAGATTATTTATAATTTACTCCTAAGAAAATTCAGGATAACAAACATAGTGAAAAAAGAAATTGTAACGTAATTTATAGTAGGTGTACTTTCAATACTTAATCATCAATAAAAGAAAAGCAAGTGAATAATAATTACTTAAAAAGTACTATTCACCTGCCAGTATGTAAACAATGTAATATTTACATTATTAATCTACTCTCACAAAGTGGAAAGCATTGGGAAACTGAGGATTGATAATATAACTTCCTTTATCGTCAATCCAACCCCATTCTCCGCCTTTTTTTACCATAGCACGGCCATGCTCGAATGTCCTTACTTGTTCGAATTGTGGATTTACTATCCAGTTACCTTTGCCATCAATAAAGCCCCATTCTTTACCAAGCCTTGCAGGGGCAAGACCATTTGAAAAGTCTTCAACATCAGTAAATTGTATGTTGATGTAAAATTTACCTTTACTATTAATGAACCCCCATTCCTTATCTTTTCTAACAGCGGCAAGTCCTTCATAGAATATATGTACGTCATTAAACTGCGGGTTAATAGCATAATTTCCCTCTTTATCAACAAATCCCCATTCTTTACCTTTTCTTATGGGAGCCAGTCCGTTACTAAATTCCTTCATTTCATCAAACTGAGGATTAATAATATATGTACCTTTTTTATCAATGACTCCCCACTCTCCATTGCTTCTTACAATAGCCAATCCATTGTTAAAGCTCATTACATGTTCAAATTGAGGGTTGATAATATAATTACCATTGGCATCAATAAAGCCCCACTCTTTGCCTTTACGTACCGCAGCAAGACCATCACTGAAGTCCATAACATTGTCGAATTGCGGATTAATTTTATATGATCCTTTTTTATCTATAAAGCCCCAGTCTTTTCCTGTTCTTACAGCAGACAGGCTTTCAACAAAACCATAAACTGTTTCAAATTGCGGATTTATAATCCAACTCCCTTTATTATCTATAAATCCCCATTCTTTGCCTTTTTTTACTGCTGCCATACCTCCCTGAAAGTCTTCAACAGCATCAAATTGAGGATTTACAATAAAGGAGCCTTTTGAGTCAATAAAGCCCCATTCGCCACCTTTTCTGACGGCAGCCAAGCCTTCACTAAAGTCATTTTCGTGTTCAAATTGTGGGTTAATAACCCATTTTCCCTGAGTATTAATGAATCCCCAATCTTTATCCTGACGAGCTCTGGCAAGATAGTCTTGTGATGAAACGGTATTTACAACAAGCAATGTGCAAATAGCTAGTAATAATTTTTTCATGGCTAACAATTTTAATGTCTGTTATTATTATGCAAATGAAACTAATTTGTTAGCTAATATAATAAAATATCTAACAAAGTCAATTGTTAGTCATGATAATTAACAGTTTTAAAAATGCATGAAAAAAGGAGAGCTTACTTTTTAAATGAATTAATATCGAAATTAAGAGTAAGATAATTTGGAGATCCCACAAGATTGTAAGTGGATCGTGAGTAATTAATATGGAATTTGTAAATTCTTACGCCAAATCCCCAGCTAAAGCCAACCATAGCAAGCCTGTCTTCTACTTTCATTTCCTGGCGACGGCGGTAATTATAGCCAGCACGTAGTATTAGATTTTTGCCAATGTAAAGTTCACCACCGACAATAATATGTCGCATAAATTGATCTGCAATCTTTGCAAAACCTTCTTTATATCTGGGTTCACCGGTTTGTGGGTCAAAGCCGTCTGAAGGGTTGTCGGGATCATCATATGTTAAGTCCCATTTTTCAATATGGTCATAAACAACAGAGAATCTGAAGGGGACATGATCCAGTCGTTTGCTGATTGCATATTGCAAATTAAATGGTAATGGATCTCTGTCGCCACTGGGATTGTATTTAGTTATCTGCATCCCTATATTGCTGGCAACAAGTGACATTGTTAAGCCTGAACGTGCATGATATGTTCCAGCAACATCCACAGCCATACCAAATGAATTATATGACTCATATGATGAATATATAATTTTCGCTGAAGCTCCAATACTGAATAATGAATCTAAACGACGCCCCCATCCAATATTAACAGCCATGTCATATGCATTAAACGTACCACCAAGGTTACCATTCTCATCAGCATAATCAATATTGCCGTAATTCATATACTGAAGTGTGCCCATAAAGCTACCTATTTTATTAAAGGTATTGGCATACTGCACACTACTGAAGTTAGTTTCTGTAAAATAATTAACATAGTTTAATGCCATTCTGTTGTCCATTCCGGAATTAATAACAGATGGGTTAACAAAACCTATATTAAGATCATTATCGTCAATAGAGGCTATATTAGTACCAAGTGCTGCCAAACGTGCAGAAACTGGTTGTTCAAGGAAATCATAACCGTAATCACCTCCTGTTTGAGCAACAATACTAAATCCTACAAACAAAAAAGTTATAATTAATAGTGTTGATTTTTTCACTGGCGTTAATGTTTATTTCTCATGTTAACGGTAAAGCCCGTCATTTATTACTTACTTTAACTATATCTAGTCTATTTTATTTACTTTTCCACTTCCGGAAATATTAATATCTATATCAGGATTACCTGAGTAATTAATAATACCACTTCCATTTACAGTTGCATCCAGATCATTGAAAGCAATAACAGAAGCCTGTCCTGAGCCTGCTATACTAATCTTTGCTTCATATGTATTGAGTGATTTACCTCTGAATATACCTGAACCAGCAATTCCTAAACTAAGCTTCTGACATGTTCCGGACATTATTATGCTGCCAGTACCATTGATATTTGAAAATACTCTGTTTGTAAAGATATTTAATGAAATGTTCCCTGAACCATTTACCTTAACATCAAGTTCATCAGATTTACATGATTTGTCACTGTGGACATTTGCAGAGCCGTTAACTACTATTACTTCTAAATCATTTGGTATGGTTATTTGTATCTTTATTTCTTCATTTTCAGCAAAACAAAAATTACCTTCCAGGTCAAGTCGTTTACCTGAAACGGTTTTGTTTATTGCTATCATATACGATTCATATGTTGTTATTCTAAGAGTTGGTTTTTCTCCTTCTTTTATAATAACATTGGCTGGAACACTAATGCTTAGGTTGTCAAATTCACTAAGTTCAAATTCTTCTGTAATGATATTGCCTGTGCCTTCAATACACTCTTCGCATGATGAAAGTGATATTAGCAAAACAGAAAACAGTATGAATTTAAAATAATTGAATGCCCTCATTTTAGTGTCTTTTCTGTAAACTACAAACATAAGGAATTTTTAAGAGATGAGAAATATTTTTTTGCACAAATACTAATAGTGTACTTATTATTGTTATTATTATACCTTATCTATGTATTCACTTAAAATTTAAAGCATGAAGAAGTTAATTGGTCGCAATACTCTGACAGGATTAATGTTTTTGTCATTAATTTTTATGTTTTCTGTGTCTTGTGATGATATATCTCAAAGAGGAAATGATCGTAATTCCAAATATTTGGAAGGTGATAATAAGTTTAATACTGATGTAAATCAGGGTAAAGTGAAAGCAGGAGCGTTTATCTTTTACCATACTACGGGAATGGTTAGCAATAAAGCCGAAATAATGGTGGAGTTTACCAGGAAGGTTGATATGATAGAAAAGAATAACCCAGTAATTGACCAGGATGTTATTACAGTCAGTCCGTATATTAAAGGTACAGTGGTTTATAATGGTGAGCATTCTTTGATTTTTAAACCTGATGAGGAGATGAAAAGGGGTGACTTTTACAGATTTAGCGTAAATCTGAATATGCTTTATGAGAATATTCCTGATGATATGATATATCGCTTTGATCTTAGAATTATCCCATTTAATGTTAGTCTTAGTGTGAATAATATTGAACCTTATAGTTCAGGAGACAAATCCAATAATTTTATTGATGGTGAGCTTATTGGATCTGATGATCTGGATGTTGATGATATAAATGATCTTATTAAAGCTACTCAAGACAACAATAAATTGAAAATAACCCCTCTGGAGTCTGATAATAAAGAGATTCTGAAATTCAGAATAGAAGGTATAAAACGATTGGATAAAAAATCTCAAGTGCTTATAGAATGGGATGCTACTTCACTTGGTTCTGCGGATAAAGGAGAATTAGTGAAAGTTGTTCCTCAAAACAGTGTGTTTGAATTAACTGATATTGAAGTAGTGAACTCTCCTGATCAATACATAAAGCTTGTGTTTTCTGATCCCGTTGATAGAAATATTAATCTTGATGGTATTGTTTATGTGGTTGATAAAGATTTTGGTAAACCTGATATAAGATCGAACAGCATCTATATTTATACAGATAATTATCAAACTGGTGATGTGAATGTTGTTATTAAAAAGCAACTTAAAAACAGTGCCGGGAAAGAGCTTGCTGAAGATTACCTGAAGGAAGTTCATTTTGGACAGCTTCCTCCTGAAGTGCGGTTTGTTGATGATGGGAATATTATTGCCGGTGGTGCCGATAGCTGGCAGGTACACTTTCAGGCTGTTAATCTTAGTAAGGTTGATATTATTATATATAAGATATTACCTCAGAATGTGAAACAGTTTCTCCAGGTTAATGACCTTAATGAGGATTACCAGCTTAACAGAGTGGCTAAAATGGTTAGTAAAGATGAGTTTGTGCTGATTCCTGATAGCAAGTTTAATAATAATACATGGAATACTTACTCTGTTGATATTAGTAATATGATTGATGATGATCGTACTGGTATTTATCAGGTACGTATAAGATTTAAAAAGGAGTACTCTCTATACGAATGTGACGATTTTTATATGGAAGATGATCAATCCAACAGTTATTCATATTATAATTATTATGAAAGTGATTATTACTATCCGCCGGGATACCAATGGAATCAACGTGATAATCCTTGCTCAGTTTCGTATTACAATTCCAATAGGTTTATCTTTAAAAATATTCTCGCTTCTGATATTGGCCTTTCAGTGAAGCAAAATGGTGATAGCTCTTTCGTGGTATTTGTAAATAACCTGATAACCTCTGAACCTGTAAGTGGTGCTGATGTATCTGTTTATGAGTATTCTCAGAATATAATTGCTTCGAAAGAAACTGATAGTGAGGGTAGGGCTGAGTTTATTAAGCCTGGTAAGTCGTGGTTGGTAATTGCACAAAAGGGTAAAAATATTGCCTATCTTAAAATCTTTAATGGCAACTCTTTGTCTTATTCGAGATTTGAAACCGGGGGTATTATCCCCAGTAATGGTATCAATGCTTTTATTTATGGTGACAGGGGTGTGTGGCGACCGGGAGATACTCTTTTCCTGACCGCAATTATAGAAGATGTGAATGATTTATTGCCTGATAATCACCCTGTTAATCTTAAGCTTTTTAATCCCAGATCAAAGCTTGTTTATGAGTTTACTTCAAATAATGGTGTTAATGGCTTCTATACTTTTGCTGTGCCTACTGATGCGGATGATATTACCGGTGATTGGCGGGGTAAGTTTATTGTAGGTAATTCTGTTTTTTATAAGAGGATAAAGATTGAAAACCTTAAGCCTAACAGACTAAAGATTGATCTTACTTATAATAATGAGATGCTTTTGCCTGAGGATAATAAGGGTTATCTTGACGTTAGTTGGTTGCATGGTGGAATAGCTGCTGATCTGAGAACGGAGATAAATGCAACTCTCCGCCCTGCTGTAACTGAGTTTGAAGGTTATGAAGATTTTGTTTTTACTGATGTTGGGAAAGCTTTCCATGTGGATGAATTTGTAATGCTGGATAAGAAACTTGATAATAGCGGGAAGCTTACTTTTGATGTTGACATGCCTTATATATACAACGCTCCCGGAAAGCTTAAGGTAAATACTGTTACCAGGGTGTTTGAAAAGAGTGGTGATTTCTCTATTGTGCCTGGCTCGGTAATATTCAGTCCTTTTGAGAAATATGTTGGTATTGAAGTTCCTGAATCTGATGATGGAAGTGACTATCTGGAGGTTGATAAGCCGCATAAGTTTAAAGTGGTGGTGCTTAATAACAATGGTGAGAAAGTAAGTTGTAACAGCCTTACTGTTGAGATATTTAAAATCAGCTGGAGCTGGTGGTATAGTTACCATCGTAATAACAGCCCGGGATACATTCAGGCAAGCTATAATAACAGAGTCTTCTCAAAAGAAATAAGCGCTAAGGATGGTTCTGCTGAATTTGATTTTGAGATTGCTTACCCTATGTGGGGAAGGTACTATGTGAGAGTTAGTGATAATTCTGGTAAACATAGTAGTGGGACGGTATTCTACATGGATTGGCCATCATGGTATTCACGTAAAAGCAGATCAAATCCGGGTGATGCTGCTTTGTTAAGCCTTACCACTGATAAAGAGACATATAATATAGGTGATATGGTTAATGTATCGTTTCCATCGCCTGAAAACGCTACTGCTATTGTTTCGCTTGAGAGAAATGACAGGATAATTAAAACATGGAATATTAATACTAAGATTAAGGAAACAGTTGCTCAATTTAAAGTAACGGAGGATATGCTGCCTAATATTTATGTTTCTATATCTGTTATCCAGTCGGCGGACAACGAAAATGATTTGCCTG
Source organism: Bacteroidales bacterium (assembly GCA_963676635.1). GTDB lineage: Bacteria > Bacteroidota > Bacteroidia > Bacteroidales > F082. The sequence continues at coordinate 533,652 of OY781105.1, read as the reverse complement.
TAAGGCTTTATGGTGTTGTACCTGTTGAGGTTAAAGATAAGACTACTGTCCTGAACCCTGTTATTGATGTTTCTGAGGTTGTTAAGCCTAATTCTGATTATAAGATAGATATTAGTGAATCTGATGGTAAAGAGATGACTTATACGGTAGCAGTGGTTGATAACGGGCTGCTGAGCCTTACTAATTTTGCTACACCTGACCCTTATTCCACATTCTTTGCAAAGCAGGCTCTTGAAGTTAGTACATGGGATATGTATGACATGGTGTCTAAATCTTTTAAAGGTAATGTGATGCGTACCTTTGCCATTGGCGGTGGTTTTGCAGAGGAGGATGACAAAGTTACTAAAAAGGATAAGGCTAACAGGTTTAAGCCTGTTGTGTCGTTCTTAGGGCCTTTTACTTTGAAGAAGGGTGAAAAGCAATCTCATAATCTTCATATGGGTAACTATATTGGCTCTGTCAGGGTTATGGTGATTGCTGGTGCCCACTCAGCCTTTGGTAGTGCTGATAAGTCTGTTACTGTTAAACAGGATCTTATGACTGTTGTTTCTGCACCACGCAAATTATGTCCGGGTGAGCAGGCTGTAATTCCTGTTACGGTCTTCCGGATGAATGATGATATCAAAAAGATTGATGTTCAGCTAATAGGTAATGAAGGCTTTGATGTGGAGAATGATAAAATCACATTAACTGGTGATAAGTCTGAAACTACAGCCGAATTTATTGTAAATGTTAAGGAATATGAAGGTATTGGCAGGCTTTTTGCGAAGGTTTGGTCAGGAGAGCATATTGCTTATGATAGTATTGAGTTAAATATCTCTAACCCTAATAAAAGAGAATACAATAATGATAATTATATTCTTAAAGGTGGTGAGTCTGTTGATACAATCCCTCATTATCCTGGTATTCCAGAGACAAGACAGATTAGCCTCACGGTTTCATCAATGCCACAGATTAATCTGGATAGCAGGTTAAATTACCTTATCAAATATCCTTACTATTGTGTAGAACAGGTGACATCAGCTGCTTTCCCGCAGCTTTATCTTGACCAGATGGTCAGACTTAACGACAAGAAAAAGAAAAAAGTTGAAAAGCATATTGCTGCTGCTATTGTGAGGTTATCAAAAATGCAGGATTTTTCAGGTGGATTTAAGTACTGGCCTGAAAGTTACAAGGTATCAGACTGGGGAACTTCTTATGCTGGTCATTTCTTGATTGTTGCTGGTGAGAAGGGGTATTCTGTTAGTCCATCGATGATGATGAAATGGGTTAAATATCAAAAGAAAGTCTCTGGTAATTGGAATGCTATATATAGTGATAACGGGATGATTAATAATGATATAACTCAGGCTTACAGATTGTTTACTCTTGCTCTTTACAATGATCCTAATACGGGTGCAATGAACAGAATGCGTGAGATGAAAGGTCTGCACCCTCAGGCTAAATACCTTCTGGCATCGGCTTATGCTCTGATAGGACAAAAAAGTATTGGACAAAAGCTGATACAGAATGTTACCTGGGAGACGCCGAATCGTGACTACTGGCATAACTCTTATGGTTCTGAATTGCGTGATAAAGCTATTGCCGCTATGTCTCTTTATATGTTGGATGATAAAAATGCAGGTCCGTTGTTTATAGAGGTTGCTAAGGCATTACGATCATCCCGATGGTACAGCACGCAAACAACGGCGTTTTCTTTAATTACAATGGCTCTCTTTATGGATGATGCTGATAAGGATGATGCATACTCATTTGAATATATATGGAATGGAAATTCATCAGGTAATATAATTCCTGACAGGCCTGTTTATAAAGAGGATCTTAATATTGAAGGACCGAATGAAAGTCTGAGTGTTACTAATACGAGTAGTGCCAATGCTTTTGTTACTATCACTACATCCGGAATACCGGAAATGACAAACCATCCTAAAAAGGAAGAGAATCTGAAGATCGATATGAGATATTATGATATGTCAGGTAATCAGATTGATCCTGGTTCTGTTGCCCAGGGTACCGACTTCTACGCTAAAGTAGTAGTAACAAATCCTGGCGCCTATGGTTATCTTAAGAATTTGGCTTTGAGTCAGTTGTTTCCTTCAGGGTGGGAGATAATGAATACAAGAGTATTTGATCTTGGCTCTGAGCTAGTTTCAGATAAAGAGATCTATTCTGATTATAGGGATGATAGGGTTGATTTCTTCTTTGATCTTAAAAAAGGAGAACATAAAAAGTTTGTTGTTCTGCTTAATGCTTCATTTAAAGGTAAATATTATCTGCCTGTTACCCAATGCAGCGATATGTATAACAATAATATTAAAGCTTCTTCAGCTTCACGATGGATAAATGTGAAGTAATCTTTTTTGCTTTTCGCTTATAAATATAAAAGAATCAATTGGGTGATTATGCAATGAAACATTTTAAGATCAGAACATGGCTGTTGTTTGTTGTGGCGATATTGCTGTTTGTTTATGCACTTTCGGTGATATTGTTGCCTGATGATTTGTTTCCACAGAAATTTAGTACTGCTGTTTTCGATAGAAATGGAATCCTTTTGGGTGCAAGATTAGCGCCAGATGAGCAATGGCGTTTTCCTTCTGATGGGAAAGTGCCTGATAAATATGAAAAGGCTTTGCTAACATATGAGGATCAACATTTTTATCATCATCCCGGAATCAATGTTGTTTCAATTTTCAATTCAATGATTGATAATATTCAGGCAGGGGAGATTATAAGAGGTGGTAGTACTCTAAGTATGCAGGTAGTAAGGATGTCGCGTCAAAGAAAGGGGAGGTCTTTTGTTCAGAAATTTGTTGAAATGTTTCTTACGCTCGGACTTGAGGCTCGTTATTCTAAAAGCGAGATTCTTGATTTGTATGCTTCCAATGCGCCAATGGGTGGTAATGTTATAGGACTTAAAGCTGCTAGCTGGAGATACTTCGGGCATGCTGACCACCAGTTATCATGGGCTGAAGCTGCTACTCTGGCAGTGCTTCCCAATGCTCCCGGGCTGATTCATCCCGGATATAATCATGATAAGCTATTGGAAAAACGTAATATGTTACTAAAAGCTCTTATGGAAGATGGAACTATCGATACAGTGCAGTATCGGCTTGCTCTTATTGAGAAGATTCCCGGAGAGCCTCTTCCTTTACCTTCTGTGGCATCGCATTTTGTGGAGTATATAAGCAGAAAATTTCCCGGAAAGGAAACTTATACAACTATCGATTATCATCTGCAGTGTAATATTGTTGAGATAGCTAAATGGCACACTGTTCGCCTTAATGAGAAAGGTGTGGGTAATGCTGCTGTTCTGGTTGCTGATCCGGCTAATAACGAGGTGCTTGCTTATTTGGGGAATCTTCCTGATAGTGAAATTACAAGTATATCAGGTTTTTATAATGATATGGTGACCTCTGTAAGGAGTACTGGTAGTATTCTTAAACCGTTTCTTTATGCTGCAATGAATAAGGATGGGCTGATATTGCCAAATTCACTGGTACCTGATATACCCAGTTATTTCGACGATTATCATCCTCACAATTATAATGAAGATTATCAGGGGGCAATACCCGCTTCAATGGCTTTGTCAAGGTCGCTTAATGTGCCTGCTGTTTATATGTTGCAGAGATATGGTATATCCAGATTTCTTGAGCTGTTGAAAAGAATGGGATTTACAAGTTTTACAAAAAGTAGTGCCCATTATGGACTGACTTTAATATTAGGAGGGGGAGAGGTCTCTCTGTTTGAACTCACTGGCGCTTACAGTGGTATGGCAGGTACTCTTCTTAGTTATGAGAATGGAAGTAGTTTTCAAAATTGCTTTACCGGATTGCGGTGTGTAAGGGATGAGGAAAGAGATAGTGATTTTTCCGATCCTCCGTTGAATCCGGGGGCAATATGGCTTACATATGAAGCACTGAATAAGGTGAAGCGTCCTGCTAGTGAAGTAGGCTGGGAGAATTTTCTTTCGGCTGGTGATATAGCATGGAAAACAGGCACAAGTCATGGTTTTAAGGATGCATGGGCTGTGGGTACAACAGCTGACTACGTAGTGGGTGTTTGGGCTGGAAACGCTGATGGGAGAGGAGTTGCAGGTTTGTCAGGAACAAAAACAGCTGCCCCTCTTATGTTTGATGTGTTTAATAGTCTGGAAACAAAAAATAGTTTTAATAAGCCTTATGGTGATTTGAAAGAAGTCGAAGTTTGTGCTAAAAGTGGTATGCTTGCTTCCAGATTTTGTCCTGATAAAGTAAAAATTGATGTAAGCAGGGCCGGAAGATATAGCAACAACTGTAAGTACCATCGGTTGATTTTTACCGATTCAACGAAACAGTATCGCATGTCGCAAAAGTGCGTGTCTGTTTCGGAACTTAATCCTGTTGTGTGGTTTGTGCTTCCGCCTGTACAGGAGTATTATTATAGTCGTAAGCATCCGTTGTATAAACCCCTGCCTTCTTATGCTCCCGGGTGCGAAACAGAAGATCAGAAGAGTATGGCTATTGTGTATCCTGTGGAGTATGCAACAATTTATGTGGTCAGGGACGAGACTGGCAGTAAAAAGGAAATTGTTTTTGAAGCCAGACATCATAATCAAAATGCTTCAATATTCTGGCATCTTGATAATCAGATGATAGGAGTTACTACCGGGAATCATAAGATTGCTGTTATCCCGGCTTCAGGGCAACATACTCTTACTCTTGTAGATGAAAATGGAGAAAGTATAAGTCGTACTATTAATGTTGTGAACTAATAGTTGTTCTTCTCTTATTATGTAATTTGTATTAATTAAGGACTAAAGATACATCTAAAACTCTCTTAGAACCAGTTATTGTTGCCATAATCTGTGAAAACCTACTTTAAAAACTGATTAGATATATTTTCTTTTGTGTCAATGCAAATTTTCTTTTGTGTCATTGCAAATTTTCTTTTGTGAAATTAATATTCTGATGCGCATCAGAAACGATTCTCATGCGCATCAGGATAGTTTTTGATGCGCATCAGGATGACTTTTGATGCGCATCAAGGATATGTTTTATGAGCAAGAAAATACTAACTTGTCAGCTTATAAAAAATTGCATAATAGATATAATTAAATTATTGGTTTTTATGAATAAATTGTTTTCCTAAACATCAGATTAGATAGCTTTTGGCTTAATCTGTATAAAATGACAAATTTATTAGTATGTTGTTATGTTAATTAGTAATTTTATAAAATTATATTTTTATGTATGGACAACATGAACGTAAATGTTAACAGGCTGGGTATGTTACTTTTGCAGACTGGCGTGCTTATGCTTGCCAGTGGTGCTTCGAGCAGCAGAATACGCATTACCATTGAAAGAATTGCCCATGCTTACGGATTTTACAATGATTTACTGATTACTCACAGGGCTCTTACACTTACATTACTTAATAAAGATCATGATCCGGTGTTTAACAGTGTAAAAAGGACAGATCATCTGGGAGTAAATTTCTCTATTATATCAGGAATAAGCAGGTTGAGCCTGAATATTGATTTGAATCCCTGTTCTTTGGATGAGTATGAAAATGAGTTGGATACCATTACTAAAGTTCCTCAATATAAATTCCTGTTAAGGATGTTTTTAGTCTCACTTGCAGGGGCAATGTTTTGTTTAATTGCTGGGGGAGGTCTTATTGCAACATCTGTAGCTTTTCTTGCAACCATGGCAGGATTCTTTGTAAAAGATAAAGTATCGGGGATGCGTTATAATCCATATCTGGTTATTTTTCTTGCTGCGTTTACATCTACAATGGTTGCCGGGGCATTTTCGCATCATCTTACAGGGAACAACGTAGACCCGGCTTTTGCTTCATCTGTTTTATTTCTTATTCCTGGAGTTCCATTGATTAACTCAATAAATGATTTAATTGATGGTAATCTTCTTAACGGACTGCTAAGAGTTGTTAACGGACTTATTATATCTTTTATGATCGGACTTGGAATGATTTGTTCAATACTAATTTATCACTTATAATGGAATACTTAATCATTATTATAAAAGGATTAATGGGAGGTTTGGCAGCATTAGGCTTTGCTATAATGTTTAACGTTCCCAAAAGGTCATTGTTAAGTGTTTTCTATCTGGGATCAGCTGGAGTAGCTGTGAAATTCTTGTTCTTATCCTTTAATGTGAATATAATACTAGCTTCATTCTTCGGAGCAGCTTTAATAGGCTTACTTTGCCAGATAATAGCAGTGAGAAGACAGTTACCACCACTTGTTGTTGCAATTCCTTCAATTATTCCAATGGTTCCTGGTGTATTTCTATATAAAATGATGATTGCCGTTATTAAGTTATCATCAGAAAACGATCATGATAGCATACTTCAACTAATTTCAAATGCTGCTACAAACGGGTTAACAGCGGTGTTTGTTCTTCTGGCTCTGTCATTTGGTATTAGTATGCCTTATCTGGTGTCGCGCAGAGACACTTTTAATTATGTAAAGAAATCAAAATCATATAAAACAAAAAAGTCATAAAACCGTTTATGCTCACAGTGTGTCAATATGTATTAGTAATGCATTGTGTGTATATTTGCGCAATTAATTAAGATTTATGAAATTATCAGTTGTAATCGTAAATTATAATGTTGAGTACTTTCTCGATCAGTGCCTGAGCTCTGTAAAAACAGCTCTGAAAAACATAAAGGGAGAGATAATTGTAGTCGACAATGACTCAATTGATGGTTCTAATGAAATGGTGAAGAGCAAGTATCCTGATGTTATTCTTATTGAAAACAAGAAGAATGTAGGTTTTTCAACTGCTAATAATCAGGGGATTAAGATGTCCAAAGGTGAATATGTGCTTATTCTTAATCCTGATACTGTTGTTGAACATGATACTTTTGAAAAGGTAATTGATTTTATGGACTCACATTCTGATGCAGGTGCTTTAGGTGTGAAAATGGTTGATGGCTCGGGGAAGTTTCTTCCTGAATCCAAACGGGGATTACCTACTCCAATCGTTGCGTTCTATAAAATGTCGGGAATAAGTTCATTGTTTCCCAAAAGCAGCAAATTTGCCAGATATCACCTTGGTCATTTGGATAACAATGAAATACATAAAGTAGAGATACTTCCTGGTGCTTTTATGCTAATGAGAAAGAGTGTTCTTGATAAAATTGGCTTATTGGATGAAGACTTTTTTATGTACGGCGAGGATATTGATCTTAGCTATAGAGTTATAAAGGCAGGGTTTAACAACTATTACTATCCTGAAACAAGAATTATTCACTACAAAGGTGAGAGTACAAAAAAGGGTAGTGTAAATTATGTGTTGGTTTTTTATAATGCGATGGTGATATTTGCCCGGAAGCATTTCTCTCAGAAAAACGCACGACTGTTTACACTTCTTATTAATATAGCTATTTGGTTTAGTGCTTCTATGGCTTTGTTAACGCGGTTTTTTAACAAATCCATATTACCAATACTTGACGCAGTTGCACTGTTTACTACAACATTTCTTGTGAAAGATTTATGGAGAAGAACGCAGATATACCCCGAAGGTGGCGACTTCCCTCAGGAGTTGCTGTTTTATATAATACCTGCGTATGTTGTAATATGGCTTCTGTCAATTTATTTTGCAGGTGGTTACGACAGACCCGTTAGAGTGAAAAAGTCAATTACCGGGATGCTGGCAGGTACTATTGTAATTCTGGTGCTTTATGCATTATTGCCTGAAAGTATACGCTTTTCGCGAGCATTAATACTTCTTAGTGCTGCTGCTGGTAGTATTGTGCTGCCTCTCATAAGGTTTATCATGTATCTTTTTAAAGTTAAATGGATAAGCATTGGTGAAAACAGGAGTCACAGATTTATTATTATTGGTGATAAAGAAGAAGCTGAAAGGGTTGACGGGCTTCTTAAGCAATCATATATAAAGCCTGAATTTACAGGTATTGTGAGTGCAAAGGAAAATCTTGATAATGATAAAGATTTTATTGGGAGTATATCCCAAATGGTTGATATTATAAGAATTTATGATATTGATGAAGTAATCTTTTGTTCTAAAAGTATTTCTCATCAAAGGATTATCGATAAAATGACTGAATGGCAGATTGCAGGAGTGGATTTTAAGATTGCTCCTGAAGACAGTCTTTCAATTATTGGCAGTAACTCTATTCATACAAGGGGTGATCTGTACACTGTTGATATTAATGCTGTTGACAAAGTAGCTAACAGAAGGAACAAGAGGTTTCTTGATGTTTTCTTTAGTGTTTTGTTCCTGGGATTGTCGCCTGTTTTGGTTTTCTTTCAAAGGAATCCGGGCAACTTCTTTCTCAATATTTTCCGTGTGTTCTTTGGAAAAAAAACATGGGTGGGTTTCTATCCTCTGAAAAAGCAAAAACATAAACTTCCAAAGATAAAGAAAGGGGTGTTAAATCCCTTGGACTCAGTGAAGTTTAATAACAGAGAAGATGAAACAATAAGCCAGCTTAATCTATTGTATGCCAGAGATTATAGTCCGGCCAAAGATATAAATATTATCTTTTTTGCCATTAGAAAGCTTGGTAACTAATGAGGTGTGCTGTGAAATATTTATCTCTCATTTTTTTATCTGTTTGTCTGGTTACCAGTTTATTTTCACAGGTTAATCTTTCCACAAGAAATAAAAAGGCTCTGAAACAATATGAGAAGGCTGTAAGTGAATACAGAGTTAATAATACAGCAGGAGCTGTGGAATATCTGAACAAAGCCGTTTCATACGACAATAATTTTATTGAAGCCTGGTTACTTCTTGGTGATGCATATACAGAGATTAACAGTATAAATTCTGCCATAGAATCATATGAATATGCCCTTTCAATCGACTCCTTATATTATATACCAGTTTATTATTTTCTCGGTAACCTTTATCAGAGTATTTATAACTTCCAAAAGGCCGGACAATATTATGGCATTTTAGATAACAATGAAAATATCACGCGTGACATGGCTTTGCTGTTAAACACTGCTATTGAAAGGAATGCTTTCCTGTTAAAGGAATACTCAAATCCTCTTCCGATTGTTGTGGAAAATATTGGTGCTCCTGTAAACACAACGAGTGATGAATATGTAAATTATTTGAATAGCAATAGTAGTTATCTAATGTATACCCGTCGTGTATTAAAGGAGAATCCGGGTAGTGGCAGGAGATATGACGAAAATCTTTATTATTCAGTAAATAACGACAGTCTGTGGCAGCCTCCAATGATGATTAACGAGAAATGGATGGAGGGGTTTAATACCGGGAGTGTAAATCTTAGCGCAGACGGAAGGAAAATGTTTTTAACAGGCTGTTACTGGCCGGGAAGTAAAGGTAGCTGTGATTTATATGTATCAGAAAAGACAGGAAACATATGGCAAACGCCAATTGCTGTGAGTAGTATAAATAGTAGTGGCTGGGAGTCACAACCATCTATATCATCTGATGGAAAGAAGTTGTATTTTGCATCTAAAAGGGCAGGGGGTAAGGGAGGCTCAGATATATGGATGTCGGTTATTCTTAATGATGGCAGTTGGAGTCCCCCTGTTAATCTGGGTGACAGTATAAACACTACAGGTGATGAAATGTCGCCGGTTATTCATGCAGACGGCAGAACATTATATTTCTCATCCAATGGTCATATGGGAATTGGTGGTATGGATCTTTTTATTTCCCGGAAGGATGAAACAGGAATTTGGTCTAATGCAGATAATCTGGGAGTTCCTATAAATACGGAAGATAACGAGATAAATATATTTACTAGTCTTGATGGCAAAACAAGCTGGATAAGCAGCGACAGGGAAGGAGGTTATGGAAATTATGACATATACCGGTTTAATAATCCTCCTGAAATACTGCCACAAAAGATAGCCTATATAAGTGGCAAGGTGATAGATAAAGAAACATTAACACCATTGAACGCAAAGGTTGAAATAACAAATCTGGAAAATCTGAATATTGTTAACTCAACAGTATCAGATAGTGTCTCAGGAGAGTTTCTGATTGTGCTGTTCCCCGATATTGATTATGCTTTTAACATTTCACATCCTGGCTATCTGTTTTTGTCGGAAAACATCAATCTTAACGATACTAACGCCGATGATTATACAGTTTCAAAGACTTTTGAATTAATACCAGTAGGAAGTAATAAACAACTTATTCTCAATAATATATATTTTGAATTCAACAAGAGTAATTTATTACCTTCATCGAAAAATGAATTAGATAAAGTAGTGGGAGTGCTTAATGAAAATCCGGGAAGTAGAATTCGTATAACCGGACATACAGATAATAAAGGTAATGATGATTATAATAAAAAATTATCAGTAGAGAGAGCTAAGTCAGTATATAATTACCTGATAAACAATGGCGTTAAAGCTAGTCGGTTGTCATTTAATGGAAAAGGATCAACAGAACCAGTCAGTACAAATGACACGGAAAAAGGCCGGGCAGCAAATCGTCGTACAGAAATTACATTTTTATAATAAATGGGAAATAAAAAAGCCTGACATAACTGCCAGGCTTTTTTTGTTTGAGTAAAATAAATTACTCTTCAGTTTTTGTCTCTTCAGAAGTAGGTTCTGCAGCTTCATTACTTTCTTCTGCTTCCACTGCTTCTTCTTCTTTTGTCTCTCCTTCGGCTTGTTTAGCTGCTTCAACCTGAGCTTCAACTTCCGCTGCTTTTCTTTTTGCAAGTTCAGCAGCTCTTTCTTCGTTGATCTTAGCTTCAGCATCTAACCTCTCTTTCTTCTCAGCTCTGACTTTTTCGTCAACGTTTGACTTAGCAGAAGCAACTTTAGCTTCTTTTTCAGTCATCCATTTCTGAAACTTAGCATCAGCTTCAGCTTCTGTTAATGCTCCTTTGGCAACACCTTTTAAGAGGTGATTTTTCATAAGAACACCTTTGTAAGAGAGAATAGCTCTCGCTGTGTCAGTAGGTTGAGCACCTTTTTGAATCCAATCAAGCGCTCTGTCAAAATCCAGCACGATTTCTGCCGGGTTGCTAATGGGATTATATGTGCCAATCTTCTCAATAAACTTTCCATCCCGGGGTGCACGACCATCCGCAACAACGATATGATAAAATGCTTTGTGTTTTTTACCATGTCGTGATAATCTAATCTTTGTTGGCATAACTAATTAATTATTAAGTTGATAACTTTATTTTAAAAACGGCTGCAAAATTGCATAAATTTTTCTAAAAAAAAAAGCTTTTTCTTTAATTTAATAGATAAAATTCTATTTTGTAGCAATATTGAGTGGCAGTAGACTGCCTATTAACATTATTTAATACTATATTTTGTCGGGATTTGTAATATAACCAACAATTATCAGTTTGAATGTCAGTTGGTTCTCAACATTGTAAATTCATATTAAAATTATTGAATACAAACAGTATAAAGGTTAATAACTAAACAATTCAATTATCTTTGCAATTCACATTTTAAAGCATATATGTTAATATCCGGAAATATAGATACATTAAAGAAATTAATTAACAGCAAAGTAAAAATTGTACTTACTTCACATACAAATCCTGATGGGGATGCAATAGGCTCATTACTTGCCATGTATCATTATCTTAGAAAATTGGGAAATGATGTTGTAATGGTTGTTCCTAATAAATTCCCGGATTACTACAGATGGCTGCCATATTCTGACAAAATTCTGATTTATAACAGGTCAGCAAAATTAGTGCAAAAGTTTATGAAAGAGTCTGATGTAATATTTAGTCTGGATTACAATGCACTGAATCGTTTAGGAGCTTTAACAGAAATAATACAGACAATAGAAACGACAAGAGTACTAATAGATCACCATGTTGATCCGGAATTAAAAGATTTTGATTACTCATATACTACAACAGAAACTTCATCCACTGGTGAACTTGTATACAATTTTATTGAAATGATGGGCGATGTAAATCTTGTTGATAAGCAGATTTCTGAGGCTATTTATACAGGAATTGTAACAGATACGGGATCATTTAGTTTCTCATGTAACAGGCCTGAAACATACACTGTAACTGCTAAACTTGTTGAAAAAGGAGTAGACGCCCAGAAAATACACAAACTGATTTATGATACTTTCTCAGAAAACAGGCTGAGGTTATTAGGGTTTTCTATTACAGAGAGAATGATAGTATGGGAAGAACTTCACACTGCATTAATATATCTTACAAAGGACGATTTGCGTAATTATCGATATAAAGTAGGTGATACAGAGGGTATTGTTAATTATCCTTTGTCAATGGATAAAGTAAATCTTTCTGTTCTTTTAACAGAAAAGGATAACACTATCAGATTATCATTCAGGTCGAAAGGTGAGTTTTCTGTTAATGCTCTTGCAAGGGAACATTTTAATGGTGGTGGTCATAAGAATGCAGCAGGAGGAAAGCTAAGTGAATCCATTGAGGAGGTTATTACAAAGCTAAAGGATGTATTAGAAGAGTATAAAAATGATCTTAATTATAAGCTGACTTTATAGTTATGATTTTTGAAAGAAAAAATAACAGTGTTTCTGTATTACTAGTGATATTAATAGTAGTGTTTATAGGGGCATGTAATTCAGAAAGCAATAGACAAAATAAACCTGTTGATAATGGATTGCAGAAAGAATCGCTGGAGAAAGCTAACAGGTATTTAGTAAATAGCGAGGAACGTGAAATCAACAACTACGTAAAACGCCATAACCTCGATGTTAAAGAAACAGGCTCAGGTGTATTATATGAAATTATAAATAACGGTAAAGGAGAAAAGGCCAAAGAAGGTAAAATAATTACACTGGACTACATATTAAAGTTAATTACGGGTGATGTAGTGTATTCGTCAGATAGTGAGGGTGCTATGATTTTTGAAATTGGTCATGGTGGTGTTGTTTCCGGACTGGAGGAAGCAATTTTAAATCTTAGGCAGGGCGACGAAGCAATAATTATTATACCTTCGCATCTTGCTTTTGGCCTTAAAGGAGATGAAAATAAAATACCGGGAAGGTCTACAATCATTTTTGAATTGAAAGTTACTAATATTAAATAATACTTTATAATGAAAAAAACAACATTAATAACCTTTGCAATGTTAGTTGCTATTGCAACAGGATTTGTATCATGTGAACAAAAAGGTGACAGCAAATTTGATGGTTATGAAAAAACTGACGATGGACTGTATTATAAGTTCCATGTTAAGGGAAACGAAACTGTTAAGCCACAAGTAGGTGATTATCTTACAATTGATATGATTTATGGAACAGAAGATTCTGTATTTTTTAATAGTAAGGATATTCCTCAGGCTATGAAACTGCCTATGATTGATCCTGTTTTTCAGGGTGATATCTATGAAGGTATGAGTCTGATGTCAATAGGTGACAGTGCAACATTTATATGTAATGCTGACTCTGTATTTACCAAGCTTTTCAGAATGAGTGCTTTACCACCGGGTCTTGATACAATCAAAAATCTGTACTTCACAATTAAGATGAATAATATCCAGAATGAAGAAGAGTTTAAAAAATCACAGGAAGCAGAACTGGAACAAATGAAAGCACAGGAATCTATCCAGAGGAATGATTATCTTGCTGAAAATTATCCTGATGCACAGCCAGTAGCAAGTGGTCTTTACTTTATAGATACAAAAGAAGGTACTGGTAGTTCACCACAATCAGGACAGAAAGTAAAAGTTCATTATAAAGGAATGCTGCTTGATGGTACTGTATTTGATAGTTCTTATGAACGTGGACAGCCATTTGAATTTACTTTGGGACAAGGACAGGTTATTAAAGGCTGGGATGAAGGAATCGCAATGATGCGTAAAGGTGGTAAGGCGGTTCTTATACTTCCTTCTGAAATTGCATACGGAACAAGAGGTGGTGGAAGTATTCCTCCTTATTCTACACTTGTTTTTGAAGTGGAATTAATAGATATCGAATAAAAAAATAATATGTCTGATAGTTTTCTAATAAAAGGAGCTAAAGCATATTTAAAGATAACCGTGGCCTTACTCCTGGCTACGGTTATTTTTTCATGCGCTGATAGCAATGGACCTTCAGGGTATAAGAAAGCCGATAATGGTACCTTGTTTAAAGTCCATTATAATGGTGATGATACAACTTTGGTTAGTAATGATGAAATTGTAACTGTTAATCTTCAATACAGGACTGATGATTCAGTTCTTTTTAATAGTAGTTCAATGGACGAGCCCATGTCTTTTCCAGTTATAAAACCAACATTTAAAGGTGATTTGTATGATGCGCTTTATATGATGGGTACTGGTGACTCAATGTCATTTGCTGTTGTTGCTGATTCGTTTTATATTGTTACTGCAGGTTTACCTGAAGTGCCTGAGTTTATTGTTCCCGGAAGTTATCTTTATTATGATATCAAGCTTCTGGATCATATGTCGACCAAGGATTATAATCAGAACAAATTACAGAATGAAAAAATAATTCTTCAAAATTATATTGTTAAAAATAATATAGATGTTGCGCCAACTGAATCAGGGCTTTATGTTATACCATTGGAAAAGGGTAGGGGGCGTACACCGATTGCAGGCGATATGTGCCAGATATATATATCCGTTAAGGAGTTGGACGGATCATTGCTGTTTAACAATTTTGATGAACGTCCGTTGGATGTTGAATATGGAAAAGGGTTTGACACCGAGGGATTTATGGAAGGTCTTGGACATCTTAATACTGGTGAAACGGCTGAGTTCATTGTTCCATCATGGATTGGAGTAGGAAGTCAGGGTATGGAAGTTGTTGAGGGGTATACTACATTATTATATAAGGTGAAACTGATAGCTATCCGGACTATTGAAGAAGTGCAGGCCGACAGAAAACGGTATAAGGAGGAAGATGAAAAGGAAAAAGCTTTGTTGAAAGCTTTAGAACCAGAGCGTATTAAAAACTATCTTGAAGAAAATGATATTTCTTTGACGCCTACAGAATCCGGTCTGTATTTTTCTGAGATTGAGGCTGGTGATGGTATAATACCAGATTCTGGTAACGTGGTTACAATTGAATATGTACATTATGATTTAAATGGAAATGTACTACAGTCTTCTTATGTAGATAAAACACCATTTACATTTACTGTGGGCACAGGTGCTGTTATAAAAGGCTGGGAAGAAGCTATAAGAATGATGAGTAAAGGAAGCAAAGCATGGATGCTGATACCGTCTGATCTTGGATATGGAAGTTATCAGCGATCTAAAGAGCTTAAACCTTATTCGCCTTTGGTTTTTGAACTTGAAATAACTGATATAAAATAAACTTAAGAAACCAGCCTCCGGTTGGTTTTTTTTATTTATAGGAGGTATTATTTTATTTCGAATTATTGTGTAAGTTGATTAACATTAATAAAAAGGTCCGCTATGATTTAACTTTATCCTAAAGTCTCTGTCCTTATACTACAAAGTACCGATAATGATTTATGATATTCAAGTATTTACAACAGTTTTTATTTAGAATGAACAAAGTTTTTTGTTGATATCACTGGACTTTTAACCTAACAGTTAAATTGATTAAATATTGAAGCCTTATCGGTTTGAAATTGCTAATAACTCAAATTTTTTATGCATTCTAACAAATTTTATGCACACTGATTAGTTACAAATCATGCTTAAAGTATTTCTTAACGGAAATAGAGTTTCGAATAATAATTATAATATGATATGATTTAATTTAAACAAATATAGTATTTTTGAACGAGTTCAGAAAAATCTATTAATGGGTTCTATAGATTATGAAGAATTAAAAGCAATATAAAGAGTTTTTTAGAACCACCTTAATGTTTAATTAGCAAAACAAGAGTTTTATGAAAACTAACAACAAGAATTTGAATTATTTAGGTTACATCAATTATTTAACATTTTTTTTATCAACCCTGATTTTCATTACATTTACTAGTTGTAATAAGGAGGATTGTGATTGTGATAGCACTATCGACTATTCCGACACATATAATTGGGCTTCTATACCAACACCTGTTAAAAGTGTTGATGTATTTTATGCTTATCCGACTGTTTATTGGGATTCGATTCCTCCTAATATGGATATAACTGATGAAAATAACAGACAGGATGTTATTGATAAAATGAACTCGCAAATGGGATTGTATTCTCCATATTGTAATATTTTTGTCCCATATTACAGACAGATGTATCGTGATGGATTTAACGACCTTCCTGTTGACGAAGCAACAGAATTATTAAACAAAGCTTATGGCGATGTTGTTGACGCTTTTGAATACTATATGCAGAATTTAAATAATGGAAGACCATTTATTTTAGTAGGTCATAGTCAGGGGTCCGGAATATTAGCCGATATGTTAAGAAATGAATTTGACAATTCTGATTATACCGACCTGTTTGTTGCAGCATATTTAACAGGTGTATCTATGTTCCCAAGTGATACTGTTGATTACCCCTGGATAAAATTAGCCAAAACTGAAAATGATATAGGTGTAGTAATTACCTATAACACTCTGGATTACCAGCATTATGAATCATCATCATTTCAAACTGGTGCATTATGTGTAAACCCATTAATCTGGTCTGTCGACACTACTTACGCTTCTCAAGATCAGAATCTGGGAGCTGTATGGACTGATGAAAACGGCAATATAACGCAGGAGATATACCATTTCACGGACGCCTATATTCGTTATGATGGAGCACTGGCTGTTACAATGCCAAATCCTGATGATTATTACGATCCGGAAAGACAGCCATATGGAGCATATCATGATTATGATCAGATTTTCTTTTACAGAAACCTGCAGCAAAATGTAAACGACAGAATTGAGGCTTATTATTCAAAATAATCAAGTTATAAAACCACAAATAGCGTGAGATGAGACTCCCCCTGAGCGCTCACCGGTTTCTCAAAGATACAAGGGGAAAAGGGAATGAAAAATGAAGAATGAAAAATGAAGAATAGTGTCATATACTACTCTTGACTCATTCCTTTCGCACCCACCATAGCTTTGGAGAAGGTGGGTAGGATGAGGCACTCCAGAAACAATTCCAAATATCATCATACTTCACTAGCCCTACGACTTTAGGCTAGAGAATAAAGGGACAAGGTGAGGTGAATTACCTTCAAAACTTTTTATTATCTGAACAGGATTTCAGGATTGACAGGATTTTATTAATTTTGTTAATGTATTAATCCGGAAAATACTTATACTGCATTTTCACCATGTTTTATTGAACTTTAGTATTCGGGATTCTATGAATGGGGGGGAGGAGGGGAGCTTTGCTTGTTTTTTATTGGTGGGCACTAATCTTATTTGTTAATAATTAGTTTGTCTCTTTTACAAAACCTTTCACTTATTAATTCGATAATATATAGTCCTTCATTGATTGAAGTAATATCAATTACTGGTTCGTTTATCTTTGATCTTAATACTAATTCTCCCAGCTGATTATAAATATTAATTGAGTAAAAATCACTAACCAAATCAACATTCAATTCGAGCTGACTTACTGCAGGATTGGGATAAAACCATATGATTTCATTCTCATTATCAGGAATTCCAACTAAACATGTTTCTTTAATTTGTGTAGGATTTAAACATCCTGAAGCATTATTACTTATCATATTATTTCCAATCGAATCTATTATATGTTGACATACACTTTCAATTGCACAAATTGACAAATTTGAGTTGTTATTTACTGATAACCAAGTTATGGAATTAGGATCAATATTATCAAGTCCTTCTAAGGATACAAGATTGGGATTATAAATTATTTCTAATTCTCCATTAATAGATGTTAAATTTTCCAGAGCAGATAAGTCCACAAGTGCTGAATTATCTGCTATAAAAAAATTTCCATTTATTGAATATAGATTATTAAGTCCGGTTAGGTCTGTAAGTGATATATTACCTCCTGTTAATATATTACCTATTTCCAGATCGCCACCAATGGTATTTAAATTTTCAAGTCCTTCAAAATTTTGTAATGAAGAATTATTCTTTATACTCAATCTACCGTCAAGATTTGAAATATTACAAAACCCTGAAAAGTTGACCAAAGAATCATTCTCAATGACTTGTGCCCATCCTAGATATTTTATTGAATCAAAGCCTGTAAAATTTTTCAATCTTTCATTATACATTAAACTTAGATGGTAAACAGAATCCAAATTATCAAATCCATTAAGGTTTAATAAGGAATTATTACTTTGTATTGATAACGTTCCAGAGATGGATTGAATGTTTTGAACACCACTTAAATTTTCAAGAGCAGTATTGGAAGAAATAATTAAGTCGTTTATCTTATGTATCACTTCAATAGAAGACATATCAATTAAAGCATCATTGTGAGAAATCAATATTTGGGACCCAACATGTGTTAAGTTATCTAAACCATATAAGGTAGTTAAACTATCATTATTATAAATCCAAAATTGGTTGCCAATATATGAGAGGTTTTCGAGTCCAAACAGGCTCTTTAATGAATAATTAGCATTCTCCTCGTAGCTCCCAATTTCAACACCATTAGACACATATGTTAATGAATTTAGTCCATCTAAATCATTTAATTTTGGACAACCATATATAATTAAGTAATTACCAATATATTTCAGATTATTCAGACCTGACAAGCTGGTTAACTGGGGATTATGGCATATACTTAATGTGCCATCTATAGTATCGATAATTATTAAGCTATCAAGATTAGTAATGTTTTCACCAATGATAATAACATCGCCGATAATTTTATTGCATTCAGAATTATTTGCTTTAAAATGGTCAATTTCATATTGTGTTTCAAAAGTGATGCCATCAGGAAAGCATCCGTGTGAATATGCAATGTTTTGAACGATCAAAAAGATAACTACAATAATAGTTTGTTTTTTCATAAGTTTAATTTTAAAATGGATAATAATTTATTGATGTATCTTTTGGTATGGCGCACAATGTTTTCGTGTATTTTGACCCGTTGTTATGCTGTGTAATTTATCTGTCGTAATGATATTTACAACAATAAATAAGTATTTCTTTTTCGAACACTTGATAAACAAATCTGTGTTCTCTTTCTATTCGTCTTGACCAAAATCCTGACAAATCATATTTTAATGGTTCAGGATTCCCAATTCCTTGAAATGGATTTCTTTGAATATCTTTAATCAATTGATTAATTCTTTTCAATATTTTTTTGTCTTCTTTCTGCCATGAAACATAATCTTCCCATGCATTTTTTGAAAAAGTAATTTTCATTATTCATTAATTAATTCATGTTCAACAGTTTCTCCTTTTTTCATTTGTTGTATAGATTCATAAAGTCTATCAGCATTAGCTTTAGAGCTTAAAAGGTGAACTGTTTCCATAATTGAATTATATTCTTCCAAAGAGATTAATACAGTCCCTTTGCCGGACTTTCTCTTAATCACTAATGTTTCATGGTTGTTTTCAACTTTGTCAAGGAATTTCTTCAATTCAGTTCTAAATTCAGTGTAGTTAGCTGCAATCATAGTTGTAAAATTTAATGTTATTAATAAAGTACAAAAATAAGTACTTTATAATTGTATAGCAATAATCTATCCAATTTTTTCTATGAATTTTTTCAGGACATCTTATACAGTATAACGGTGATTAAGAATAGTAGTCGACTGCGTGGTACTTTTCTGTCAAATTACAACAATATTGAAGCGGGCTGCAAACCTTGATTTGTGATTGTTGATGCAATTCCTTTTAATTCGGCTAATGCAGCGTGTGCCTTTGGTAGAGCTTTCAAAACTTATTTAGTTTCTATATCAACGCTTAATAGTAATTCTGTTAATCCCCAGGTTGTCATTTGTAAAGTATTTAAAAAAATCTATACAAAGATAAAGGCCTTTGTAAAGAAAATCCAAAAATCTATACATTTAAAAATCAATATGTATAAAAAAGTCATTAATTTATGCATAAAGTGATTCTGTGGCTGCATTGGCGGTAAAGGCAAAGTATATGCAAATGTGGGCGATTGCGGGCTTCAAACTTATCAAACTGTGAAAATTTAAAGCGGGCTACAGCCTTTGAGTTTACTACTATCTTGCCCCAACTTGTATAAACAGTGTCAGGCAACGTAATTATTCATTAATTTTATTTTTCTTTTTCAAAATCCGACTGATATAATTGTAATTTGTCAATACAGATAAATATCGGGAATCAATGGCCGCTATCGCGTCCAAATCAGTCCTTTATGCAACGGACGCTATAGCCAGTCCTCTTGTCGTCGGTGTCCCGGTACATCTGGCTTTGTTTGTAGTTCAGGTACCAGTGCCATGCTATCGTACCTGAGTCCTCACTTGACGACCACCAGCTGCTGAGGTAGCCAATGCTGTAGAACGTCCCAAAATAAGTGCGGTAGCCCCCCGGAAAGGCGTTAAAACCACTTGAGTTGGTTCCGTTTCCATTGTGATTCCAGCCGCTTGTGCTTTTCATTTTTTCGCCTGCAACATTTTCTCCCCCAAGATAATCTGTAAAAATGGTCCATTCAGCATCACTTGGGAGATGCCATCCATCCGGACAAATGCCCTGCACTCCGCTCGGGACACTGTTGCTACTAGATTCACCATTCATTGCAGCATCCCATGTATAGAACCTACCAT
Organism: Bacteroidales bacterium; assembly: GCA_963676635.1. Taxonomy (GTDB): domain Bacteria; phylum Bacteroidota; class Bacteroidia; order Bacteroidales; family F082. The sequence goes on along the minus strand of OY781105.1, from coordinate 513,067 downwards.
AAACATCGCCGTTAGCACTGCTGTTATCGTACCACCAACTGTTGGAAGTTTCGTAATTTAGGTTTTCGGCCATCCAGGTTTGTGAGCCTATGTCAACTATGGCATAAATTTGTCCGTCACGGCGATCTAAGAGGGTTCCGGGGGGAACAATTACTTCAATCGTAATTTCATCAGAACTACTTCCTCCTTCGTTATCAATACTAGTTACTTTAATTATATGAGATCCAACATCTTCATAGTTTGTTGACCAAATATAATTAAAGGGGTAACTGCTGGTTGAATCTTTGCCAACTCCATCTATAGCAAAACGAACTTCTGTAATGAAACCATCGCCATCAATGGCCTCTACTGATATTGTTACTGTGTCTCCTATTTCATATGACTGATTATTTGTTGGGGCAACAATTTTGCATGTTGGTGGTTGGTTTGATTCTTCTTCGTTTTTTTTACAAGATTGAAATACTAAGGCAATAACAGCCAAAATAGTGATTAATGTAATAAGGATATTTTTTGTTTTCATGATGTTGTTTGTGTTATATATTATTAGGAGTATAGTTTATAAAACACTGTTGTCCGATAAAAAATTAAGAGAAGGGAGATCCTAAGATACTCCCAACTCTTTTTAGTATTTTTGGTTTTGCGAACTTAAAATACTAAGATGTATAAAACTACACATTTTTTCGGCACATCGGTATTCGGACAGCTGATTTCATTAATTGACTCAACAATTGTATCAGCAAGTGCAAAGAAGCACAATTCTGACCACTACGTTAAGAAATTCAAGACAAAAGATCACTTGATAAGTATGCTATTCTGTTCATTTGCAAAGTGTACGTCACTCCGTGAAGTAAGCGGTGCAATGCTTGGCTTATCAGGCAAGACAAAGCATTTTCAATTGAACCATATTCCAAAGAAAAGCACGCTTTCTGATGCAAATAAACGACGTAATGCAGATGTCTTTGGTAATATCTACAATTTGCTTCTTAAAAAGTATGGTCATTTTATCTCGGACAGCAGGATTAAAGACATGATAAATAAGCAGATAGAGATTATTGACAGTTCAACAATCAGTCTTTTCAAGGATATACTAAAATGTGTTGGCCGAAATCCGCACAACGGTAAGAAGAAAGGAGGAATAAAACTTCATACCGTAATTAATGTTGATGAAGCTGTACCAAAATTGGTTTGGTTTTCCAGTGCTGCCACTCATGATCATATGATTCTGAATAAACTCAAACCCGATACAAATACTATCTATGTTTTTGACAAGGGATATAATGACTATAAGGCTTTTGACAAATTTACTAACTCTAAAACAGGCTTTGTTACTCGTATAAAAGACAATGCAGTTTATGACACAATAACAGACAATGAAATTGATGATCGCATACATTGCGGAGTTGAAAAGGATGAAGTCATTGAAGTTCAGATTAAAACCGATATTGGAACTAAGCCTCTGAAGTTGCGTAAGGTTATATTCTATGACAGAGCGCTCAAAAGGCGCTTTGAGTTTTTAACCAATCTTTTTGAAATGAGAGCCGATTTGATTGCAGCCATTTATAAATTACGCTGGCAGATAGAGCTACTGTTCAAGCAATTGAAACAGAACTTCCCGCTGAAATATTTCCTTGGAGATAATGAGAATGCCATTAAAATACAGATATACTGTGCTTTGATAGCAAACTTGTTAATGACCGTTATACAAAAGAGTCTTAAACGATCGTGGGCATTCTCTAACCTGGTAAGTTTCTGTAAGATTCATCTTTTCAATTACATTCACCTGGTTAGGTTTCTTGAGAATCCGGATAAAGATTGGCAGAAAACCTATGATGAATTAATGCAACCAACGCTATTTTAGGGGGCTTACTTTTCAAATTGAACAAATTGAAGATTTTAATGCGTTGTGATTCAGACTTTTGAAAAACTAAAAAATTAAATTTGTATTTTTATCGGACACTATTGATTTAAAAATTAAACTTTGTGAAAATTAATATCACTTAATTATTGACTTAATTATCCCAATTTTGTAGCTTTGCAGGACTTGTATTGGCTGCAAAGCTACTTTAGCCACCATGGACGGGATTGCTCCACGGTGGCTTATTTTATTAACCTGTTCATATTTTTATCATTTATTATGTTTTATCCTTGTTTTCTTACTCATTAATGCCGTAGTCACCTGCCGCTATTTCCACTTATTCATCCTGTCTTTATTCATAATATACTGATTATGTGTTAATATCGCTTACAGCACCACAAAGTTATAAAAACTTTTCTCAAAAAAAAAAAAAAAAAAAAAGAGGTTTTTTTGTTATCATTTATTAACAGCATAAAAACATTGACTGTCCTCTACCTAACTAACATCACAGTTCCCTGTTGTACTTTTGTTAACGGTATCAGGGATTCGTATTCCCGGTATGATATGCGTACTATGTAGCTGCCTGCCATACATGGCGTGCCTTTGTAGGTTCCATCCCATTTTGTGTTTATATCTGCCGACTCAAATATCTTTTGTCCCCAACGATTATATATACTCAGTGAATACAGCTTTGCATAATCATAACGGGCAACAACGCCATAGGTATCGTTTAATCCGTCGCCGTTGGGGGTAAAATAAATAGTTTAGTGCCTTATAACTAATATACAGAAAGTATGAAATTGCATCTGTTTGTTGATATTACCATTTTATTATTATGACAAAGACAAAATGACATTTTATGAGTCTCACATAAAGTATTACTAAAAATCAGCGATACAGTTTGATGCGAAATATTATTCATAATGTTTCTAAATTACCAAACGCTCTCAACTGTGATCAAAAATTTTCTTATGTTTGAAGTATCATGTATTATCGCAATAAATCATAATTGGATATATGAAAGCGCAAAGCAACTTGCTCATAACATTATATACCTGCTATTTAGAAAATTATAAATGTGGGGGGGTAATGGATTATTAATTAAATTACTCTATAACATTTTTTTATATCTAAATAATATTAATTGCCATAAAGTAAAATCAAGCATAAAATGCAATATTGTAAATGGCACAAAAATTGGACAAAGTTTACATCCCCCATAAATACTCTCTTGTTTAGTCTAAAATTGAAAATCAACTGAACCAAATTTGTTTTAATAATTATTATAAAATTAAAGTTTTATGAAAAAATCAATTTATTACATTTCGATTTTATTAATCCCTTTTATGATTTTCAGTTGTGAGAAAAAAGGAGATAACTGTACAACACCAAACTTAAATGAAATAAATCAATTTAAGTCTATTGGAGGAGGCTTTTCGATTCAAGTTACGTTTAGAGCAGGCCATAATGGACCTGATCCACAGTGTCTAGTCCCATATTTGGGAGATATCATGGTGACACAAGGTAATTATAAACATATACCTTGTGTTGGAAAAGGAACCAACTGTGAATGGACTATTGGACTAAATATTCAAAGTACATATAGCTCAGCAGAGTATAATACAACATACGCAACTATTGTCACTTTATCCGATGATGAAGCAAGAAGTGAATCTCAACTTGTTATGCCCGCCAGAAGTCTTCTAATGCAAGATTCAACTTCAGCGACATCAATCGGTGTTTCAGAATCAGATATTGGAATTTGGATAAATTTACCTGAACAAACTTGGGAAAGAATTGATTCAACACATTATAGTCTTTCATATGGTATTGAATTTGATTCTATCCCAGATTACTTATAATTGTTAAAATTATTTTTTAACGTCAAAGTGAATAAGTATGTTTTTCAAAAAACATACTTATTCACTAATTTAAATTAATTACCAGTTCCAGTAAAACATGACTATTAAACAGTTGTTTCTATTGCACAAAGTATCTTTGCATTATATGCATTAGAATAAAGATATTATAATATGTACTTTAAAAAATTCCTTTATAATTGATTGTTGTATATTAATCATTATATTGACTTAATAAAATTATAACATATTATAATTCAATTTTAATCCATATTTTTCAAAAATTATCACTGTTGTCCGATAAAAAATTAAGAGAAGGGAGATCCTAAGATACTCCCAACTCTTTTTAGTATTTTTGGTTTTGCGAACTTAAAATACTAAGATGTATAAAACTACACATTTTTTCGGCACATCGGTATTCGGACAGCTGATTTCATTAATTGACTCAACAATTGTATCAGCAAGTGCAAAGAAGCACAATTCTGACCACTACGTTAAGAAATTCAAGACAAAAGATCACTTGATAAGTATGCTATTCTGTTCATTTGCAAAGTGTACGTCACTCCGTGAAGTAAGCGGTGCAATGCTTGGCTTATCAGGCAAGACAAAGCATTTTCAATTGAACCATATTCCAAAGAAAAGCACGCTTTCTGATGCAAATAAACGACGTAATGCAGATGTCTTTGGTAATATCTACAATTTGCTTCTTAAAAAGTATGGTCATTTTATCTCGGACAGCAGGATTAAAGACATGATAAATAAGCAGATAGAGATTATTGACAGTTCAACAATCAGTCTTTTCAAGGATATACTAAAATGTGTTGGCCGAAATCCGCACAACGGTAAGAAGAAAGGAGGAATAAAACTTCATACCGTAATTAATGTTGATGAAGCTGTACCAAAATTGGTTTGGTTTTCCAGTGCTGCCACTCATGATCATATGATTCTGAATAAACTCAAACCCGATACAAATACTATCTATGTTTTTGACAAGGGATATAATGACTATAAGGCTTTTGACAAATTTACTAACTCTAAAACAGGCTTTGTTACTCGTATAAAAGACAATGCAGTTTATGACACAATAACAGACAATGAAATTGATGATCGCATACATTGCGGAGTTGAAAAGGATGAAGTCATTGAAGTTCAGATTAAAACCGATATTGGAACTAAGCCTCTGAAGTTGCGTAAGGTTATATTCTATGACAGAGCGCTCAAAAGGCGCTTTGAGTTTTTAACCAATCTTTTTGAAATGAGAGCCGATTTGATTGCAGCCATTTATAAATTACGCTGGCAGATAGAGCTACTGTTCAAGCAATTGAAACAGAACTTCCCGCTGAAATATTTCCTTGGAGATAATGAGAATGCCATTAAAATACAGATATACTGTGCTTTGATAGCAAACTTGTTAATGACCGTTATACAAAAGAGTCTTAAACGATCGTGGGCATTCTCTAACCTGGTAAGTTTCTGTAAGATTCATCTTTTCAATTACATTCACCTGGTTAGGTTTCTTGAGAATCCGGATAAAGATTGGCAGAAAACCTATGATGAATTAATGCAACCAACGCTATTTTAGGGGGCTTACTTTTCAAATTGAACAAATTGAAGATTTTAATGCGTTGTGATTCAGACTTTTGAAAAACTAAAAAATTAAATTTGTATTTTTATCGGACACTATTGTTTATAAAATAATTATGTATGTTTTCAAATATTTTTTAAAAATGTGAAAGTACTGTATTTCTGTATGAATAATATTCAGGGTTGATTGATTTTTACTTTTTAGCACAATAAATAGAGTGAGTGCCCCAACTTATAAGCGTGAGCTTCCAGCTCGCGCTAACGGGCGATATGCATTATTTTTTTAGGTGCAGTTTTTTAATTAATTCCATGAACCAGATATTATAATTCCGAATTGGAAAGATGGCTGTACATAATTATCTACTTCTTCGATTGGATTATTAAAAGCAGGAATTATTACATGTTTTGGAGGTGAATCATGAGGATAAGTAGTTATAGTTCTTCCATATATTGTTGTGTTGATTGTTTTTGATCGTAATGACAAACCGCAAAATATATCAAATCCTATTCTGGAATTGTCTTTGTTATGCTCAAAACGTTTTCCGATTAATAAGTTAAGCCCAAATATATTTGTACTCATTGTCCTGTTCTCATATTGATTCGTTAGATTACTACCTCCTTCATTTATTCCCCACGTATAGACAATATTATCAGCATATAGTTTTTTGTAAAATAATTCAGGCGAAAAGTAGATTGTCTTTTTCTTATTGAAATAATATTTATATCCTAATGAAAAGTATAGCCAATTAGCAGTATTTCGATAGCACCAAGCTGTAGCTTTTTGACCCAGGTCTATATTTGTTGCATCAGTAAAGTTCGTAAAACCAGGTTTGTATCCAACCTCGAATTTGAGACCGTTTGAAATATTTAATCTTAGCTCATAACTTATCCTAAAGTCTGCAAATAATAGTTCTGTGATGGATAGTCCGATATAATTCTTGCTATAATTTATTGAATCCTGAGATTTGCAAGAAATCGACAGGAAAATGAGGCAGATTGATACCAGTATAGCTTTAGCATTATTTGAATTGATGTTTCTCATGGTTATTAAAAGTCTGAATGATTTATTTTTAAGTCAAGATCACTCTTGCTGGGATATTCTTTATAAGTCCAATATTTGGTTAGAAGAAAATCTGTCTTTGATTCCACAGAGTCACTATTATAAATATGAATTGAAGATATTAATGCTAAAGTATCTTCTGTCTCAGGGTTGTCAAGATATTGATAAGAGTTTAATTGTACTAATAATGTTCTTTTTTGTCCTTTCGCAATTCTAATAATTGTGTCATATTCTTGTCCTGCACCATGAGGAACGTAAGTATAAAAAACGGTTAATTTGTAATCAGTTTCATTTGAAATATTATAGTAAAGAGGAATATATGTTCTTAACATTTTCTGACAAGAAGAACTTAATACCATAACTATAAATGTGATGACAATAAGTAATGAATATTTGAGCATTATATTTTTATTTGTGTTAAATCAATCTGTTGATTTTGGGGAAATTGCACCTACCTATAAACAGAGTGTGCTTACTTGTTAGCGTGAGCACCCCACTGAGTGTAATTTCATCCGCCGTGGCGGATGAAATTATACCCGGATGGAATAATCATTCAATAAAACAAGCAAGCCCTTTAATAAGTGCATAGAATACCATGATGTCGTTCAACATGGACTTCACGCTGGGTTTTGCAAACTGCTTGGAGTCCTGTTTATTATGCAAAGTGCTTTATTTCATTATTACTTATTTATTGTAAAAAGCACTCCTATATTTAACCGTACTGCTTTGTAAACGCCCTCATCTTCATTTTCTGAGTTACCAATGAAAAATAATGATTGACCATAGTTAGCATCTATCATCAAATCGATGTTGTTGGTTAATGGCTGTAAAAAACCGGCACCAACGATAAAACCAACAGTATTTCTCATTGCACTTTTAGTTAAGTCTATAATAGTACCATCAAGATTCCATTCCCATTTTAAAAGGTAAGAATAATAAGGCCCAATATAACCAAAGAACTGTTTATTACCTCCGATATAATACTTAACAGGAGCATTCACGCTAATAAAGGAATACTTTTGTGACGAATATAAGTTGAGTTCTTCATTTTTACTACTTGTATTTCTTTGTTCAAAATTAATCTCTGGAGAAAATGAAAAAGACTTACCTATTGGGATATCAGAAATCACTCCTATATTAAATCCAATTGGGACATTGTAAAATTTCCAATCATTATAATCATATAAAGAGTAGTTCCCTCCAAAACATGGTCCTATTTTAATATTTTGGCTCTGCGCAAATGAAGCGATAAATGCTACACTTAAAATAATCAATAGTCTTTTCATCTTAATTTTTTTAATTAGTCTGTAGTTTAAAATAATACATTTAATTTTAATGTTGATTGGTTCTTCTTAAAAATCACACTTGGAATTAAAATTATCATGACATTTATGTTTCCTCGCATTTTGCATAACGTATGTGTATAATCAATTGGTTTATATTTCTCTTATATGATTCATTTTTCATATTGCTTATATTACGTTATTTATGTTCCAAAACGATATCCAAAGGACTCCTGATTTTTGTAAGAGATTTGTTACACCCACTGAGCGTAGTTTCATCCGCCTTGGCGGAAGGCAGGTGCAACTACGTTCGCCTATCAAAAAACAATTAAAACAGTTATTATGCAGAATTTTATTTGCAGTATTTGGGGGTAGTCTCAAACTACATCCAGAGGGGGATAATCATTCAATAAAACAAGCAAACCCCTTAATAAGTGCATTGAAAACTGTGATGTAGCTCAACATGGACTCCTGCTTTTTTTTCCGAACCTGAGGCAAACTGACCAATCAAATATTCATACGTATCTCCAAGGGTATCGGTGTCAGTGGAAAAATCAGCAATTCCTTCGGCAATTTTTTGAATGATGGTGCAAAGCTTTTTGTTTCGGTCGGTTGGTGTTTTTCCAAGTTTCTCAGAGTTTAAGTTAATTTCTGAAAACAAACCATGAAAGGAATTATCAAAGGATTCGGTTTCGATGTATTTAAAATTCTTCACCAAAGTTTCCAGCAATTCGCCGTCCTGGGTACGGGCAAGCTCGGCGATGTTGTTCCACAAGAATTCCGGTTTGATTACATAATGTACCTTTCGGCGCATTTGTTTCTCAAATTCAACAACATCATCCAGTTAATCTCTACCTAATTCCTTCTTGGCCGATTCCTCATAATTGGCAGATAAATACCTTAAAAAAGAAACGAAAGCATATAATCACGGAAACCATCAGCATTCATTGCCCCACGAAGCTGGTCTGCTATTGCCCAAAGGGTTTTACTTAATTTATGTTGTTCTATTTGTGTCATACTGTATTCTTTTTTGTCTGAATCAGGATTTTCCTGATTTAAAGATTTCCTGATTACTTTGTTTGGTGTATTTGGGGTTGTATATTTTTTTAAACTGTAAACTTTTGCCACCAAAATTGATTAGCAAGCCAATAGGCTTATCGTAGGCTACAACATAGTTTTTAGCTTGCTCCAGGTGCACATCTTCTAAGTTGATGAGTGCTTTTAGTTCGACAATTACCAAATCTTCCACCACAAAATCAGCGCGTCTTGTGCCTACTTCAATATCTTCATAGTAAATGGCATGTTCTTGTTCTCTGGCAAAAGAAATACCTGCATGCTCCAATTCAATAGCCAAACATCTCTGGTAAATGACTTCCTGAAATCCATTGCCCAGGGTATTATGTACTTTCATTGCACAACCATTTATTTTGTATGTCAGTTCATCTAAGGTCATAAACAATTATTTTTTTCCATCCTGTTAATATAAAATCTTGTACATCTTACTATCCTGTACACTATTATTTTTTCAAATCCTGTTCATCCTGTCATCCTGTATTCTTTTTTGTCTGAATCAGGATTTTCCTGATTTAAGGATTTCCTGATTACTTTGTTTGGTGTATTTGGGGTTGTATATTTTTTTAAACTGTAAACTTTTGCCACCAAAATTGATTAGCAAGCCAATAGGCTTATCGTAGGCCACAACATAGTTTTTAGCTTGCGCCAGGTGCACATCTTCTAAGTTGTTGAGTGCATTTAGTTCGACAATTACCAAATCTTCCACCACAAAATCAGCGCGTCTTGTGCCTACTTCAATATCTTCATAGTAAATGGCATGTTCTTGTTCTCTGGCAAAAGAAATACCTGCATGCTCCAATTCAATAGCCAAACATCTCTGGTAAATGACTTCCTGAAATCCATTGCCCAGAGTATTATGTACTTTCATTGCACAACCATTTATTTTGTATGTCAGTTCATCTAAGGTCAAAAACAATTATTTTTTTTCATCCTGTAAATCCTGATTCAGACAATTTTTTCATTAACCCCCACTGAGCGTAGTTTGCAACTACGCTCGCCTATCAGAACAGTTATTTTATGCAGAATTATTTACAGTATTTGGGTGTAGTTTCAAATTACATCCAGATGGCATACCTAAAATCTTTGTCAAAGCCCATACTGCAAAAGAAAAAAGTCCGAATGCGATAAAAGTCATTAGGAAAGATTTAGTCTTACTAATCCCAATTACTGTTTCATCTCTATTTGTTCTCATAAATTTGTCAGTCAAAATTCCGATTCTTAATCTCAGTTTTCTATGATGCAGTTTGTGTCCTCAAATGGTGCCCAACGTATGTATAAAAGTAGTGTTTATATTCCCATTATTTTGGGTGAATATAAACACCATTTGTTACTATTCTTCTAATGGATTAATTATTTGTCCCAAATTTTTTCTGCTTACACAAGTAAAATTTCCCGTTGTTTTTGATGAATTATGTCAGTAATATTTAACTATCTGACATCTACCTCTTATTCTTACCATTCAATCCATCCACAGCTCCGCCCCCTCAGTCACACGCAACTCGTACAACATCCTGCTACACAGTCTTATATCAAAACCAAAAAAAGCAAAAAACTACTTCAATAACAAACCAATTTAAGTGTGATAGTATCTTAGCAAGTCCAGTTTTTTTTAGTTTCAATAATTAACAAGTGTCAAATATAGAAAAAATATTTATATGAATGGTGAATGGAGGGACAAGGGACAAGGGACAAGGGACAAAGGGACAAAGGGACAAGGTGGTAAATGAATAATGAAAAATGAATAATGAAAAATGAAAAATAGTGTCCTATAGTATGTACTACCCCTGACTCATTCCTTTTGCACCCACCATAGCTTTAGAGAAGGTGGGTAGGATGAGGTACTTAGGGGACAACCCCAAATATCATCATACTCTACTAACCCTACGCCTTTAGGCTAGGAACTAGGAGTTACAGGGTGACTGAGGGACAAGGTGACAAAGGGACAAGGTGAAAAATACGCGCAGCTCACCATTCACCATTCACTACTCACCACTCACCACACAACATGGCAGGGGAGAGGGATGGAGTTTGTGTTGGTGGTGACTTGATTTATATTCGTCAGAGGTGTTAAACTAAAAATGCTGTACTTAATACGTCAAAGATGCAATCTAAGATGCTATGCATTCGTGACCCCCTTAATAGTAAACAAGATGTGAGTCAAATGCTACGCATTCGCGAACTCCTAAAATAATAAATAAGATGTGAGTCAAATGCTATGCATTCGCGAACTCCTAAATAATAGACAAGATGTGAGTCAATCCAATTTACAGCAAATTTATCTATGCTTTCAGGCATGATAAATTGATACTCGATGCGTCAGTGATACATTTTGAAATGCTTTTCAGTCGCAAATTTCAAAAAAATATAAAGTTTGTAATTCAAGCCGATTTATAGACATGAAATCTATGCTTTCAGGCATAGATAAGTTGTATACTTAATACGACAAAGGTACCATCTAAGATGCTGTAATTGTGCACAAATATTATTGTGAGTCCAACGCTATGCATAGTCAAATAATCTCTGCTTTCAGGCATAGCTAAACTTTTTTTCAATACGTCAAAGAACAATTTTAAATCCTGTGGATTTGCGAACTTCTCCCGCTACTACAGCTTCCATACTCATGTAAATCCAAGAAAACAAGACTTAAAGTACGATTTAATCATCCAGGAGCGTTAAGTGTGTTCGTCCAGGCCACAGGACTCATAATCCCTCAGATAGCATGGTAAAGAAAAAAAGCAGGCAATTCTTTTTCTTAAGCATCTTGTAATCTTTTTTCTTATGTTCAATGGATTAATGACCAATCCCTCAGGATCTTCTGCGGGAGACAGGGGCATAATCAATGAATGCTCACTCTCAGACAAGGAACTTACAGCAGATTTCAAGATGTTTGTTAAAGTTTTAGCAACTAAATATACTGCAATGAATACGGCGATTAACAAAATAAATGCTGTACGATTAATTGAGTATTGTTCGTTTGTCATAATAGGTTAATGCTTAGATTATGACGTAAAGATACGTAATTTTTTGATTGATTATACATAATATCAAGGCAATGTCTGTTATTGTCTGCTATTGTCTGTTATTGTCCACCATATTCTAAATTATTCTGATAAAGCAAGTATTAATGTAGGGTTATACCTTTTTGCTCAAATAATACGCTAAACAAGGAGATTTTTGGGAAATAATTTGGAAATGCGACTTCCTTTCTGACGATAAAAGAGAAGAAATACTTATTATTGAAAATAAATATGCGAAAACACGAAAATCAACCGGGAAAGTGGGTTATCAGTAATATTAAAAGAAACCACTGAATTGCAGTATGCACATAATCAAATACAAACGGGCTTTATTCCATTATAAACACACTCAAAAAACGCCATAATTACTCTTAAAAATCCAGTGTAGTTCAAACTACACTAAACTACACTAAGCTACACTAAGCTACACTAAACATGACTAAAAAGTGATATTTGTCACATATTATGTTGCGATAACGCAATTTGTTCAGAAAGAGTTTTTAAACGCATATGGTTGCATGAAATCAATGGAAATTTGATGTAAATACCTTAAAGAGCTATATATCAGATGTAAACAGTGTAATTATCAAAAAATTGTAGTGTAGGTTAGTGTAGTTTTAGTGTAGTTTGAAAAGGCCAAACTACACTGGATTTGTCGCTGATAAACAAATCATTACAAAGTTTAGTGTAGTTAGTGTAGTTTTTTTTCTAAAAGTATTTTTGAAAAAAGTAAATATATAAATAACATAGTGCGACCTACACTAACTACACTAAACTATTTTTTTATTGTTAAAATAATGATTTATGTTAAAGTTAATGTTAAAAGTTCAAAGTTGGGGTTTAAGGAAAACCCGGTATTTTTCATTCTTTTGGTGAATAGTGAACTGTGTCCGCCTACCGGCGAATGGTGAGCTGCGCATATTTTTCACCTTGTCACTTTGTACCCTTTTCCCCTTGTCCCCTTGTCACTTTTGATTATTCATTTTTCATTATTCATTTCTTACCCCTTGTCCCTAATTACAAGCTCATGGAGCAATCATTGGAAGCGCTTTGGTTAGTCGTTTTATGCTCATCCGTAACCCAATTCATGAGCACTCACGACTTGTCCGATGAGCTTGTATTTTTAGTCGATAAGCTTGTTTATTGAGAAATTGTTTTACTCAAAAATATCATCATTATAAAAAGTAATCGTAAAAACAGTACCATTACTTTGGAACTTTTTTCGTATATTTACAGCTTAAAATCCAGGAAGATTAACCATAAACTCACTAAGTTTTTGTTAAGTCCGGACAAGCTTTTTAGTAGCAGAAGACTGATTCTGATAGCAGCATAACTCTTTGGTATGCTACTTTTTAGTACTTATGCTAAAGGTAGTCCGATTATTTCGGAAGATAAAGTATTGACTATAATTATTACAAATGAATGAATACAGATGGTTTGCATTGGCAGACCGGATCATAAACAGGTTACATAAGCACATTTTTGTGGCATATGTTGTGTTATGCCTTCCGGGGATAGCTTATAAGTGTTTCCTGTTGCAGAGATTATATTCAGCTTCTATTGTTCTACGTCATATAAATAAGATTAATGTCACAAATCCGGATGAATTTCTGGAATACATGAAATTAAAGCCTCCGTAAGTATTTGTATTGTAGTGATATACTATCTTATAATGCGAAGAAACTCACAGTAATCTATAAATATTGTTTGTGATATTTCAAAATTCGAAACCAGACATTTGTAAATAGAAATACAGTCTTACTTTTATTAAATTCGTTATTCTTTTAATAACGCATCAGACGACTGATGTGCTGATGAGAGAGGTGTAGTCTGAATAATTATACTCAGTCTGAAATTGTAATTTTGTTGCATGGTGAGCAACAAATCAGGTTGGTAATTAACTAGTCGCCGAAAGCACTTGTAATACAAAAATTATCACTTGTGGGAGCAATCGTTATCACAAAAGGAAATGATCAATTACACAAGTGAAAATGATCAATTACACCTGTGATAATGGTTGGTGGGAGAGGTGATTGTGAATGCCTGTATTTGGTTGACGGTTTTCTCTCATCGCTTATCGCTTATCTCTTTCAGACAAAGAATCCTGTCAATCCTGAAATCCTGTTTAGATAAAAAAGGGCGACTTTGCGACTGGAGATACCCTGATGTTTTTTGATTTATTTACTGAGAGTCGATAAATTCACTTACGCTTATTTTGCTCAAAGCCGCATGGCTTTTACGTTTTTTTGATATGCGAGCGTAGTTGCAAACTACGCTCAGTGGGGCAATTTTAGATTATGCTTCCATGATTTGTAAAAAACAAAAACCAAAATGTTCTAATTGTTTGATTCATAGTAAATGCAAGTTGTTTATTGCAAAATTCAACTAACTGTTGATAAATTTTCTTTCTCTATTATTATGAAAATTGAGATAATTATCCGTAAATTTGTCCGTGTACGTAAAAATGTCCGTTAAATATGGCAACTATAAATTACTATCTCGACAAAGCAGACAAGAAAGGGTTTGCACCAATTCATATGCGAATTAATTGCAATGGTTCGCAAGTAAAGGTATCTACTAGAAAGAAGATAAAACCAGAATATTTTGACAAAAGCACTCAAACCGTAAGTGATTCATATGAAGAACACAAAGAGTATAATTTCTACTTGAATTTCTTAAAGAATCGTGCAGATGAATTACTAAACCAGTCTTATCGTAAAACATATACTGAAAAAGAATTAAAAGATTTACTTAATGACCATGTAATTAATTATAAAGAAAACAACGATGTAAACATTATTCGTGAGCAACTCTCATTATATGGCAAATCTTTCAAATTTGTTGATTTATTTGCTGGTGCAGGTGGTTTTAGCGAAGGTTTTTTGCAAGCAGAAGTTAACAATAAATTCTTTGATTTCATTGCTGCAAATGATATAAATGAAAATTGTGAACTGACTCATATTGTTCGTTACAATCATCAACTCGGTTTAGACGCTAAATTTCTATGTCAAGATATTACAGAACCTGATTTTTTAGATAACCTTCTAGAAAAAGTTGGCGACCACAAGATTGATGTAGTTTGTGGAGGGCCTCCATGTCAAAGTTTTAGTTTAGCTGGTAAACGAAAGAAATTTGATAAGAAAGATGATTTATTTTCACACTACCTTGAAGTAATTAAGGCTTTACAGCCTAAATACTTCGTAATGGAAAACGTGAAAGGAATTCTAACAAAAGAACAAGGAAAAATAAAGGATCTTATTTTAAAAGAAATTAACTCAATTATTGATGTTAATGAAGTTCCAAAGCTAATTTCTTTTCTTCGTTCACTTAAAGGGAAGTTTAAGCAGAGCGACTTTATTATCGATAGTCTTATCAAACGAATTGAAATAGAAAAATTAAACGAAGCTCAAAAAGAAGAAGGTAAGGAAACATTTATCCGGTTTGTAGAATCAAAATTTAGAAAACTCACTCCAAAAATCGTTGACTATAAAACAAGTAAAACGGATTCTCGAATTAGTACAATTCGTCATGGCTTTAATATTTTAATTCGTAATAAAGAATGGGAAAAGTTAAAACGAGATATAATCAAGGAAAAAGATCATTGTAATATTGACAATGATTTCTTTGTTGATTCTTTTACAAATTTCCTTAGTGATTTAGGAACAGGGGAGATAATAAATAAAATTGAAACTGCATTTAAAAACTTAAAGATTGCTAAAGAATATTATAACGATATAAATAGCATTTTAATTTCGTTAAGGATTTATACATTCTCTTTTGATGAAACAATCGAATTCATTAGAGTAAATTGTGACAAGTCACAAATTGATAAACTTGAAAAGATTGTTGATAGCATCCGTCTTTACAGGATTGAAAAACCATTTGTTGCAAATGCTTCAAACTATGGAGTTCCTCAAAATCGGGAGCGCGTATTATTTATTGGCTGTCGCAAAGATCAAAAGTTTATTTCAGATATTCCTGCAACAGTTTCTGGAAATGAGAAAGTTTCTGTTTTTGAAGCTCTTTATGATTTAGATTTTATTGGTAATAATCAGGAGTCTCATCATTACGAACCGGTAAATATTAAGGCTCAATATAATGGCACTGCTAAGAAAATGAAAAGCTTAGTTCAGAAAAGATCTATTGATGGAAGATTAAATAGAAAAGGTAAAACATTTGCAGAATGGAGTAAGGAAGGAAGGTTGATTCAACAATATCGTCAATATGCAAGCAAACCTTTTTATGTAAGAAATACTGATGCTCTAAATGCTGGAGAAAAGAATTATGACGACTTAAACAATCATAAAACTAGTAAACAAAGTGGTGATGTAATTAAGCGTTTAGAGATTATTCTAAACGAAGGTGATTATAAAAATGCACAAGTTAAACTAAATCAATGTGGGTTAGCTTCAAATAAACGAAATTACAATGTATTGAAACCAGAAGAACAAAGTCCTACTGTAATGACAATTCCTGACGATTATATTCATTATAATTCACCAAGAGCTTTGACAGTTAGAGAAATGGCACGTTTGCAGTCATTTGATGACTCATTTGTTTTTCAAGGCAAACGTTCAACAGGGGGAAATAATAGAAAGTCAGAAGTTCCTCAGTTTACTTTAGTTGGTAATGCTGTTCCACCATTATTAGCAAGAGCTGTTGCAACCGAAATTTTAAAAAATATTCGATGAGAGCATTATCAAATTTAGAGGAAAGAAGACTAAAGTTACTTACCAAGAATTCCGTTTCATTAGCATTAATTGAACCAACTGAAACAGGGCTAAAGAAATCAATAATGGATGCAACAGGTCCTGTTAGGAATTATTTAAAGGAGAATAATTTTCATGATTATGGAATTCAATTACAAGGTCCTGACTATAAAGTCATAATTGAAGGATTTTTATATGGCTATTTCAAAGTATCAAAATCAAATGTTTCTCTATATCGCCCAAAAACAAAAAAAGGAGACCCAAGAATCTGGATGTCAGGATTGACAAAATATGCCAATCCCAATGATGTTGTCACGTTGATTTGTTTTGAAAATCAAATTCATGCTTTCAATCTAACACAACTACCAATTGAAGACTTAATAAGTTCTGCGATTACCAACCCGTTAAAAGAATTAATTGAAGAAATAAATAGAAAAGAAAATGTAATTGCAAATGAATTACTTTTCAAACTTAGGAAAATTGCAAATGGTGGAGCAATTCCTTCAGTGGTAGATGCAGACACTTCTGTTGGTCGAGCTTTAGAAACCGCTTTAGGAATAGACATTAATTCCTCAAAACAGCCCGATTACAAAGGAATTGAACTCAAATCCTTCAGAAGCAAACGTGGAAATAGAAAGAACTTATTTGCACAAGTACCAGATTGGGAATTAAGCAAGTTCAAAAGTTCTGCGGAAATTCTTGATAATTTCGGCTATTGGCGAGAGGAAGACTTTAAATTGTATTGTACCGTTTCAGCTATTACAACTAATTCACAAGGATTGTCTTTACGTATCGAGACTGATATTAAACAACTGATTGAAAATTCAGATAAACCACAAATAGGTGACTTTGTTGTATGGACTTTAGATAAATTACATTCAAGATTACTAGAAAAGCACAGGGAAACTTTTTGGGTAGAAGCTGATAGTACAATAATTGATGGAAAAGAACATTTTCTTTATACCGAAGTTGAACATACGAAGAAACCGATTATATCTCAATTTGATATTTTGATTGAACAAGGAATAATTACTCTCGACCATTTGATTAAAAGAAATTCAAAAGGAAAAGTTGTCGAAAAAGGACCACTATTCAAGATTAAACCAACTGGATTGGATTTGTTATTTCCTCCAAGTGAACATTATAAATTGATTGATAACTAACATGCCAACCCTTCGCAATCAATACTTGTCAAAGAGTATGTCATTTATTTAGCGTAGTTCCACATGTCTCCGCCAAGGCGGATAAAACTATGCTCAGTACCGTTTTGCATCAGTATTAAATCCGGAAAAATCCTTAGTAGGGACACCCCTGTGTGGGTGTCCGCTTTAATATTCAACATTCAAAGTTGAAAGTAACCGATAAATAAATTAAAACCACCCCCACAATAAATCAGATTAATCAGGTAAACCAAGGTTCAGACAATAAAATGCGACTATGCGAGAGAGCGATGAAGCAAGTGCAGGCTCCCTGAGTACCTATAGAGAAACGCTCTGCTAACTGCTCACTGCTCACTGCTCACTGCTCACTACCTACTTTCCAATACAAAACTTCCCGAATATATTCCCCAGAACCTCATCAGTAGTAATCTCGCCTGTAATAGTACCCAGCTCATGTAAGGCATGACGGATGTCGATGGCTATCAGATCGGTGGGGATGTTGTTGTTAAATCCTTCCCGGACTCGGTTAACCGACTGTCCTGCATTGTATAAAGCATTAAAATGCCTTGAGTTATTTACAATTACATCACTGGTAATATGGTAGTCCTTTACTATATTTGCCAAAGCATCAGTAAGCAGCTGTATATTCTCTTTGCGCTTGGCTGATACAAATACAGTGTTAAGCTCCATAATCTCTTTAATATGTGCCGGTAACTCATTGAGCTTGTCAATCTTGTTAACTACCAAAATGAAATGCTTCGACTCATCATTAATATAATGCTTAAAATCCTCAAGCACCTCCTCAACATCCTTTTGTCCCATATCATGCATATCGCACACATATAATATAATAGTAGCCTTTTCTATCTTCTCATAAGTACGTTCAATACCCATATTCTCCACCAGGTCATCAGAATGACGCAGACCAGCAGTATCGATAAACCGGAATTTATACCCATCAATAACAAATGTGTCTTCGATAACATCGCGGGTGGTGCCGGGTACCGGGCTAACAATGGCTTTTTCCTCGTTTAGAATAGCATTTAACAAAGTTGATTTACCCACATTTGGTTTGCCAATTATTGCAACCGGTATTCCCTGTTTGATAACATTACCCATGCTAAAAGACTGAATAAGAGTGTCGATCTCTCTGGTGAGATCGCCAAGCAACGCCATAAACTGATCGCGGTTGGCAAACTCCACATCCTCCTCGCTGAAGTCTAGCTCCAGCTCAATAAGTGAGGCGAAATCTAGCAGCTTCTTACGTAAATCTGCAATCTTTTCAGAGATACCACCACGCATCTGGTTCATAGCCATCCGGTGAGAGCTAACCGACTGCGAGGCGATAAGATCGGCAACAGCTTCAGCCTGACTGAGGTCCATTTTGCCATTCATAAATGCACGCAGGGTAAACTCGCCGGGCTCTGCAGGCCTGGCTCCGTTTTCAATACAAAGCTCAACAATACGATATTGGATGTACTCAGAACCATGGCACGATATCTCAACAATATCATCGCCCGTATAACTGTGCGGACCCTTGAAATATGTTACCAATACCTCGTCAAGAATCTCATTTTGGTACACAATCCTGCCAAAGTAAACTTTGTTGGGCTCGATGTTCTGAGAGTTTAATCCCGGTTTAACCGGAATAAAATTTCTGAAACATAGCTCCAGACTGTCAATTCCCGATAAACGGATAACTGCAATAGCGCCCATCCCGGGAGCTGTAGCAGCCGCAACAATTGTGTCGCTTTTGTAACTTACTGATCTGCCAGACATAACCTTCTAATTTGAAATCCTTACTAAATAACAAATTTAAAACAATATTTGTTTACGATTCTCAAAAACATTGTACATTTGTATCTTTCTTGATAAAAATATAAATTAACATATAAGATATGAGCGTTTTAGTAAACAAAGACTCCAAAATTGTGGTGCAGGGATTTACCGGCGGCGAAGGTACTTTCCATGCCGGGCAAATGATTGAATATGGTACTAATGTGGTTGCTGGTGTTACTCCCGGTAAGGGTGGTCAGGAACACCTTGGGAAGCCTGTTTTTAATACTGTTTCGGATGCAGTTAATAAAACCGGTGCCAATGTGAGCGTAATATTTGTGCCACCGGCTTTTGCTGCCGATGCAATTATGGAGGCTGCCGATGCTGGTATTGGCGTGGTGGTTTGTATTACTGAAGGTATTCCTACTGAGGATATGGTTAAGGTTAAAGAGTATCTGTCGACCAGAAACACAAGGCTCGTGGGTCCTAACTGCCCTGGTGTTATTACTCCGGGTGAGGCTAAGGTTGGTATTATGCCCGGGTTTATCCATGAAAAAGGTGTGGTGGGTATTGTTTCCCGTTCAGGGACTCTTACTTATGAGGCTGTTGACCAGCTTACTAAAGCCGGACTGGGTCAGACTACAGCACTTGGTATTGGCGGTGACCCGATTATTGGTACTACTACTAAGGATGCTGTTGAAATGTTTATGGCTGATCCCGAAACCAAAGGTATTGTGATGATTGGTGAAATTGGCGGAAGTATGGAAGCTGATGCTGCTTATTTTATTAAAGAACATGGTACTAAACCTGTTGTGGGATTTATAGCCGGTGCTACTGCTCCTAAAGGCCGTACAATGGGCCATGCAGGAGCCATAATAGGAGGGAAGTCGGATACCGCCGATGCCAAAAAAGCTATTATGCGCGAATGTGGCATCCATGTGGTTGACTCACCAGCTGATATTGGCAGAAAAATGAAGGAACTTATTGGGTGATTAGTGATGAGTGAGCAGTGATCAGTAATCAGTGAGCAGTAAGCAGTGAGCAGTAAGCAGTTGGGGTTTTTTCTGGATTTACTACTGATGCAAAACTCACAACAAAAATAAGGTCGTCGCTGCATACGATAGCATTGTCATATATCAAAAGTATAATTGCCGAAGCAATCTATTAGGTAAAACACGGTTTTGCTTAATAGATTTTGCCTTCAGCTCCGGTCTGAAGTCATGTGCTTAGTAATCCCCCAACAACACAAACATATTGTCATCATTACTAGCAATATAACGATTTCTTATATTTCAAATCCCATTAACAAATAACAAATTCTGTTAATCTGCTTTTACCAGCCATAGCCCTGGCGCTGTGACCATTGCAAGCTGAGTAGGAGGGTAGTCGCATTTTTACAAGTCGCATCGACGATTACTACTTCATTAATTGGTTATTTTGTGAAGATATATTAGTGTTTTGATGCGCATCAAAAACAATCCTGATGCGCATCAAGATCAATCCTGATGCGCATCAGAAACTATTCTGATGCGCATCAGAAAGTTAATAAGACAAAAGGAAATATATGTTTTCACAAAAGGAAATATGTGTTTTCACAAGAGGAATTGGGTGTATTCACTTCGCCTGCTTTTGACCGTAGTATCAACCTGAATATGAGTAGCAGTTCGAAGCGATGGCACTCTGTCTGCTACAAGCTGACAGAAGGGTATTAATAGCTTTACACTTCACCAGATCTCGTTCGTTTCTCATTCACTAAGCAACTCACAACTCAATTTCCGGCCTTCTCTCCTTCGTTCTTTCAATAGCCTTCTCCAGTTTCCATTCCTGGATTTTCTTTTCATTGCCCGATAGCAATATCTCAGGCACTTCCCAGCCTTTGAAGTTACGAGGGCGTGTATAAACAGGCGGTGCTACCAGTCCGTCCTGGAAAGAATCACTAAGGGCTGACATTTCATTGCCTAATACACCCGGTATGAGCCGCACCACACTATCGGTAATTATCGCCGCAGCTAATTCGCCTCCGGAAAGGACATAATCGCCCACCGATATCTCTCTGGTTATATAATGCTCGCGTATGCGCTCGTCGACTCCCTTATAATGGCCACAAAGAATGATGACATTCTCAAGCATAGAGATACTGTTAGCCGATTTTTGATTAAGCATCTCACCATCCGGACTGGTATATATCACTTCATCATAAGAGCGCTGCTCTTTCAAACTATCAATACAACGGGCAATGGGTTCAGGCATCATCACCATACCTGCTCCTCCTGAAAAAGGATAATCGTCGGTTTTACGATGTTTATCGGTTGTATAATCACGCAGCTGGTGAATATGGATATCCACCAGATTTTTATCCATAGCCCTTTTAATAATAGAGTGGCTGAAGGGGCCGTCAAACATTTCAGGAAAAATAGTAATGATGTCTATTCTCATAATAATGAAATTTAAAGTATTAACGGGCCAATAAGCGGGATTCTGTAATCCGCCTTAGGCGGACATCCATCATTTATCTGCGGTACATGTCACCATGCACCTTTAGCAATCTACCCTCCGGCATCGGACGGGCAGCCCTTACCGCCGGTATATTTGATCTTGCAGCCCTTAAGGTTTACCCCTGCGCGATGTCACCACCGAACAGCGTGAGCTCTTACCTCACGTTTTCACATTCACCTGCCGGCATAACCGACATAGGCTACTTTCTCTGTGGCCCTGTCTGTATCAGCCTGTTGGCCGACCCTTCCCGTTAGGAAGTAAGGCGCCCTGTGCTGTCCCGACTTTCCTCCAGTCAGCGACTGGCGATGGATTAGCCCGTTAATGCTGCAAAAGTAGTGTTTTTTGGGATTTCCATTATTTTAAATTCCAAATTCCAATTAATAAGTACCAAATGACAGGCACCAAATGACAAACAAATCTCAATCACCAAGCACCAAATGTCAAACAAATATCAATAACCAAAATTCAAATGTTAAAAACCCCACACTCCGTAATTATCAACTGGTCTTTCCTCCTTCGCCCGCCGTAGCCTTGGCGTAGGAGGGTGCCCGCCATTGACCGCCATTGACCGCCGTAGCCTTGGCGAAGGAGGTCGTAGCCTTAGGCTGAGAAGGAGGTCGTAGCCTTGGCGCTGTTTCCGCTGCAAGCTGATAGGAGGGTTAATTAGCAAAAAAAAACACTGTTTCATTTCTGAAACAGTGTTTTACGGGTGGAAGACCGGAAACTTTTTCCGTATCCAAACCTATTGATTTCATGTGTGTTATATTTTGACTTTTTTGACTTATCAACTTTTTTTTGAAAAAAATTATAATCTTTCTTCAATTAAATTCTTTAAAAATGTAACCTGATTTTTCAAATCAGCTATTTGTGCATCTTTTGATGATTCTAATTTCTGTAATAATAATTTTTGCTCGGTTATATAGGTGTTGTTTAATGTTATTTCGTATTCTTTTACTGTTTTTTCACTTTCATCTACTTCATTATTATACATCGATCCTTCTCCTAATATTAACCAACGAGCATTTAATTGTTTGTCGTAGTCAAGTATTTTACATATAGGTGTAATGCCAATTGAACCATTCTCTCTTGCATATTGACCTACTGTCTGTCTACTAATTCCCCATAAATCAGCAAATTTTGCTTGTGACAACCCGCTTTCTTTTTGTTTTTTAAACCAGTATGCAACTCTTTGATTTATTGACATATAGTGAATATTATGAAAATAATCTGTTTTTTACTTGACACATAACAGATAAATACCTTACATTTGCGAAACAATTCCGAAACAAATATATAACAATTCGGAAACAATGTAAATAGTATTTAACTATGACTAACGACGATCTTCAAAAATTGAAACAAAAATTACCGCACGACGGGGTCAAGCAAATTAGTGATGAAACAGGTTTTACGCCGCAATACGTGAGGGATGTATTATCTGGCAGGCGAAATATCAATAAACAAATTATTGATTCTGCTATCATAATTGCTGAAACATACCAGAATTACCTTATTAATAATGCGCAAAAAATCAACTCGTTATGAAATTACCTGAATACCTTAATAGTCTGAACAAAGAATTCATCGGAATAGATGGTGAGCTTCACCTTATTAACGTTGAGATTGTGCATTATAATGATTTTCCTCTTGAAGTATTAATTGAATTAAAATCGCAACTCGAAGCTGATACGCTGGCTCAAATTTCACTCGACCAGCTTGGAATAAATGCTGAGCGAGCTAGATTAATGAAATACGGGCTGTGCCGCTATGGAGGTTTCGATAACAAAGCTGATATATCGGGCAATGTGCATACAACTGAGTATTACGATTGTGGAGAGCGGGGAAGATGCCCTGTTGAAGGAAAACTTTGTAAGCATGTGCAAGCCAAAAACGGTTGCCTCACTCCGCGTGAAATTGATGTTATAAAGCTTATTGCCCAAGATCTTGCCGACAAACAGATTGCTGACAGATTAGGTATTTCTGTTAACACTGCTAATCAACATCGTGTTAATATTAATAAAAAAATTGGTTGTAATTCTAAGGTAGGTATCTGCCGTTTTGCAGTCGAAAAACGCATCATCTAACTTTATTTTACTGATGACAAAAAAAACACATATAGCTTTTTCATGTAGACGTTTTTTCAAGCCACGGAGGTTTTCTGTGTTTCCTCCTTTTTCGTATTCCGAAAAACGGCTACGGTTTTATACCGATGATGAACTTTGCGAAAAGCGTAGTAAAATGAATAACTACTTACAACTTATTACCAAACCCTCTATCCGCGCAAAAATCAAACACGAAATATTAACAATTAATTACTTATTATCATGAAATCAACAACAATTCCACAATGCCACTTAGGTAACGAGTTTTCAAAGTTTCTGAAAGCAGTTCACAAACAACGTACTTACCTAGTTAATTCAGGTCGTAGCCAGAAACGCCCTGCCCGGATGCGTGCTGTACTTGATATTATACAACCTTATACTAATTACAAGTTCACAAATCAGGGCGCTGCCTTGTTTATTATAAAACACCGGGCCGAAATCAGAGAGCTTATCTGTGAACGCTCTCAGGTAACTGTGTCAAGGTTCAATTTATTTGTAACACAAGCCGAAACATATTTATCATGATTATTGAAGCTAAACCTATGTTACAGCGCGACAAGCGCGCTTACGAAGTTTACATATCCCAACTTCGTGCCGAACGGGATTGTCTTTCTGACGCTCCTAAAAAAGCATACGATAAAATCAATCTCGAAATTGAAGCTTCAAAAGCCCGCATTGTTGCGATCAATAATGAATTAAAATACAAACACTGATGAAAAAAAATAGATGTGATAATCAATAAACTTAAAGAGGGTTGTGACATACCTGAGAATGAACGAAAGATAGTAGGGCTCATGCTCGAAGAATTTCGTAACCAGGATAGAGATGAACACAACGGACTTATTAATGTTTCCATGTCGTCAACAATGTTTCAAAATTATGAGAATTGGGCCTATAACCGTAATGGTGAGCCCAAAATCAACCTTTTTGAAGAATTCAATTAATAATTAATAATTAACAACCAGGAAGCCGGCCAACCGTGCACCGACAGTGTCGGCTTTCTTTTTTAAAACATCTCACTATGAAACCATCTATCAATGTCGCATCAAACCAAATCACAATTGAAACAGAAAACATTATTGTTATAATTAAAGAAGACAGTAATGTTAAATCAAATCCTCATTCGAAAAACAACTGTGTCCAAGAAGAAAAAGAAGCTGTGGCAAAAACAGAAACAAAGTCAACAGTAACTCGGGCAATATCAAAAGCAAAAGAGAAAAAATGTCGTTATTGTGGCCGGATATATGAGCCAAAAAGTAACGCCCAGCAATATTGTTCTACAAAATGTTCAGAGCGATACAAATCTGAAAAATCAGGCAATTTCGTGCAAATAGGAAATGCTGTGACCGGACACGAGAAAGAATAATTTAAGTAATTATCATTTTAATCAGTAATAACATGAAAACTCAGGATATCTACACTCGAGCATGGATTATAGAGAATGCTCTCGAAGAAATAGAAAACTACGAAAAAGGAATCCTTACTTTAAGAGGGCTTCACTATCGTCTCGTGTCACGAGGAATGACTAATACAATACAGCATTACAAGCGCGTTGTTTCGGCAATGATTAAAGCCAGGAAAGACGGAATTGTGGATTATGATGTTTTTGCGGATCATGACCGCTCAATGGAAAGTGAAACAGAATGGGAATATACTGATTTACTCGAATCAATTGAAACAGGAAAAAGGCAAGTAAAAGCCTGGATAAATTCTTACTATAAAAGAAAGTGGGAAAACCAACCTTATTACCCTGAAGTACTTATTGAAAAAAAAGCATTAATAGGTGTTTTTGGTTCTGTATGTGATGAATGGGCAGTTGCTCTGGGGGCATGCAAGGGCTATCCATCTTTAACATTTCTAAATCAAATTCATTATCGTTTTAGAAAAGCGAAAAAAGAAGGAAAAATACCTGTAATTCTTTACTTTGGCGATTATGATCCTAGCGGTGAAGATATCCCAAGGAGTATGCAGAAAAATCTTCAAGTTGAATTTGGAATTAAAGTTGAATTAATACGTGTTGCCCTTAAAGAAGAACAAGTTTTAGAATGGAATCTTCCACCAGCACCAACAAAAAAAGGCGATTCTCGTACAGCTAAATGGGAAGGTCTGGGACAGGTTGAATTAGATGCTGTTGAGCCAAAAAAAATACAATCACTTTGTAGTGAAGCCATTAGTGATCTTTTTGATAAAGAACTGGAAAACGAGCTTCTTGAAGAAGAGGAAATTGAAAGAGAAACATATGTGAAAGATTTAAAAGAATTTGTTAAAACATTATAATATGAAAGTAACACTAAACTCAACAACATTAATTACCGAATTAAACGGTATCCCCTGCCGAGTGTGGGAGGGTGAAACAGAAACAGGTATTAAATGTCATGCATATATTACACGTATAGCAATTGACAAGGACGAACCACGCGCTTGGGAATTTGAAAAGAAGCTGATCGAGTGTGATCCGCCGAGTTATAAAGTTGAAGCCATCCCTGCAAAGTTAATTATATAAATCCTCGTTTATGCGCGATTCATTTACCAACCTGGTTGATAAACTCAACACTTTTAGTGAACTTTTTGAGCAGATACTTGAGAACCTGCCAAATTCTGCACGCAATTATAAGCTGAAAACCAAATCATCGGCAGCGTATAAAGCTGTTAGCAGAGCTTTGAGCCGTCACGATATGCTCGTTACCGATTCAGTTCCTAAACTTAAAGTGAAGCTTGATGATATGTCGAATGAGTTTATCGATACCTGGAATATTTATAACGATTATATGGTCGAGCAACATGGCATACGCATGGGAAGTCGCATGCAAAAATACAGGCTTGAACTACTAATTAAATACACCGAACGTAACCTTGTTACAGCTACAAGTTGGCTTAAATTTTACATGGCCACCGGTAGTCAAAACATTTTCCCTGTAAACGAGATTAAAACAGAATTAAATGGCAAAGAAAAATTATCAGCAAAAGCAGGATTCACACTCCCGTCAGAAGTTGCAAACGGAAATAATTGAGCACGGCAGAGTACAACCACAGGCAATCGATCTTGAAGAATCAATACTCGGGGCATTGCTTATAGAAACAGGTGCTTACGATGAAATTGGGCATATACTTGATCCTGATGTATTTTATAAAGAATCGCACAGACTCATCTATAAAGCAATTGAGCAACTTTCTTTAAAAAAAGAGCCGGTAGATTTAATGACCGTAACCAATTACCTAAAAGATAACGCGATGCTCGAAACTGTTGGAGGTCCTTATCAAATAACAATGCTTACATCGCGTATTTCATCATCGGTTAACATAGCCAGATATGCTTATATTATTTACGAAAAATATATAATGCGCGAAGTTATTAGGCTCAGCCATGAGCTATCAGCAGTTTCGTTTGAAGGCGATTTTGACGGTATGAAAACAATTTACACTCAGGCTACCGATATGCTTGATTCATTATTTGCCGGCAAAAGATCATCGAAAACAATGATGCAGGTTATGGCCGAACATATGAAAGAAATCGATCGCAGGGTTAAACTTGCGTTGATGGATGAAATGCCGGGTATAATGACAGGGTTAAAAAGTCTTGACAGAATAACATCAGGATGGAAGCCCGGTGAACTGATCATTCTTGCATCGCGCCCATCGATGGGGAAAACTGCCGTAGGTCTTAATCTCTTTACCAAAACTGCAGCGAAAATAAATAAGAATGTTCTTTTCTTTTCGCTCGAAATGGATGACATTTCACTGGCCGATCGGCTTGTTTGTTCATATGGTGGTATTAAAGCTGATAACCTGAAATCAGGAAGATTATCAGAAGATGAATTTACAATGTACCACAAGGCATCTGCCATGCTCCAGGAGCTTCCAATTTACATTGACGATACTCCACGTGCCGATCTTAAACATATCAACGCTATCAGTCGCAGTAAGCGCAGAAAAGGCACTTGTGACATGATTGTCATCGATTATCTTCAATTAATTGAAAGTAATAACGATAATCAATATTATAAAAATCGCGAAAGAGAAGTTTCTGAATTATCAAGAGGATTGAAGCTTCTGGCCAAAGAATTGAAAATCCCAATTATTTTACTTGCACAGCTGAGCCGGGCTGTTGAATCGCGCCCGGGAACAATGAAACGTCCAATACTCTCCGACCTACGCGAATCAGGATCAATTGAGCAGGATGCCGATATAGTTATGTTTCCTTATCGTCCTGAATACTACCAAATTTTCGAAGATGATGAGGGCAATAACCTTAGAGGAATGATGATTCTAGGAATATCCAAAAACCGACAAGGACGCACCGGTGATGTTTATGCAAAATATTCACAAGATCTAACACAATTCAGCGATATCGAACCTTTTAATCCTACAGTTTAATGCCATTACGCAGTCTTAATATTTCATCATCAAAAACAACTTATTCTGATAATGTTGTATCAAGAGTAATTAACTTTCTTTTAGAAAATTATGAGATTCGAATCAATCGTTTCAAACCAGCACAAAAAGAAATTATCAGCAAAAAGAAGAAATATCTTTTTCCTCCAACGATGGATGATATAAGCCTGCATTTGCTTGAAAATGAAATAGCGGTTAGTGATACAATCCTGAGAAAGATAATGAACTCAAAAAACCAAATTCCCAATTTCAATCCAATTTCAGAATATTTTGATTCGCTGGAAGATGAATATAAGGGAATTTCACATATAGAAAAGCTCAGTAATTGTCTCAAACCTGTGATTTACGATAAACCTGAAAGCTATTACAAGGAACGTACTATTAAAATATTAAAAAAATGGCTTACTGCTGCAGTATCCTGCGGACTTGGTGATAGAATTAATGAGGTAGCACTAGGCTTCATCCAAGAAGAAGAAGGAACAGGCAAAACCACTCTTTGTAACATGCTCTGTCCTGAACCTTTGAAACCTATGTTAGTGAAATCCGATAAAGAAAAATACGGCTTTAATCTTCAACAATCATTCACAGAAAATTTTTTAATCCTATTTGATGAATTTGTCGGGCTTAATAAGTTCACTGCAGAGAATTTTAAAAGCACAATGAGTGCGCCATGGTTAGACATTAAGGATCGTTTAGATCCATTTCCACGTCGAAAGCTACGTATTGGTAACGCTATGTTTACAAGTAATAATAAAACCGGTGCTGATAAAGGCTTTTTAATCCCATCACTCGGAACCAGGCGTTTTGCATGTATTCATATAGCAACCCTCGATTACGACAAAATAATTAAAGATGTTGACTTCGACCAGGTATGGGCAGAAGCTCTCACATTATACAATGGAGGCTATCAATACCAATTTGGTCCTGATGATTTTAAAGATTTCTACGATTATAACCAACGGTTTATGATAGAAACAAACGCAATCAGGGTTCTTGAGGCCAACTTCACAAAACCAATTAATAATAATGACGGGCAATGGTTACAGCCAATTGATATTCTTCAGCTTTTGCGCGATAAAAAAGTAGTAAGTAGAGACATTCTTAACGATCTATCACCTGAGAAGATTGGCGTAGCTCTTCGCCAACTTGGATATTTAAAACAAGCAAAACGCGTAAAAGGTTCACCAGCACACCCATATCACATACACCCATTATTTTAATACTATGTATATATTTTTTAAAATAAATATAAATCACTTTAAAGAAACCAAACATAACTGTATAGGTTACTACCTTGCTACAGTATTGCGTAATACATTAACATATAAACACATAAGCGTAGTAAGTATTTAAAAAATCTTCAGCTTACTACAAGCTTACTACAACCTACTACAAAAGGAGGTTACTACACAATTAATGTGCTTTAATAACTCTGTTACTGTTGATTACATTAATGTAGTATGTAGTAAGTAGAATTGACATTGTAAATATGAAATTCAATAGAAAAATAATAACCTATTCACCTGAAGCTTGTTTCACAGTAATCGAAATGGTTGGAAAAGATGATAAAACTACATACATGGAAGAATCATTTTCAATTACTGACGGGTATATCACCACTCATCACGTGACAACTGATCATAATATTTTAAACTTCAAACGCAAATATCATCCCTATGAAACACGTTGAACTCCACGAAATAATTAACTACTTCAACACCCATCCGCTTCCGGAGGATCCGGTTAAAATTATGGGATGTATAACAATTAATGAACCAAGGCGGTTTTATGAAAAAGCTATTGAACACCTAACAACATGCGAACATTCTAACTGCTCCGTATGCAGCGCGAAATATAATCATTTAATAGAATTTTATAAAGAAATTACAGCAAGGCAAATATGAGTAGTATATACTTCACTTACAAATCACACGGAACTGAGGCTATGCATTATGAGCCGATGTTATGTGCTGGCATTGGGCGGAAACAAATTGAAGTGCTTAAACTTTTGCTTAATAACCACCACATTTACGTGTTTCAAGACCTTAGCAATATGAAGCAGGAGCAACATATTAGCGATGATGAAAAGAATAACCAATACGATATTTCAGAACCTATGATTAGAAGCCTTGTAAATCGCAAGCTACTAAACATCAAAAAAGTTTATGCAACCACTCAGCCAGATACCGAGCATTACGAAATGAGACTAAAAACTGTTGTTATTGACTGTGTGAGGGCTGCTTGCACATAACGGTGAGTGTAACAGGTCGTTTTAATGCCTGTTACATATTGTTAGCTTTTAGTTACCTTGATGGATTTTAAACTTAATGATATGAATAGAGAAGAGAAAAGATACCTAGTAAAAGAAAGGGCTGAAAACGATGTAAAAGAACATGGTTCAGTTCATGAAGCGATTAAATACCTAAAAACAGAACTTGAAGAAATGGAAGCTCTTTGGAGCAGATATTCTTCTGATTGTTTAAGTCACGGAATAACTTGTACAAGACTGAAAATTTCGTGGTTAGAACGTGGGTTGGCTGGCAATTAAAGCTAACGGCTGTATATAAAGCGGCTAGTGTTGTGCCTGTGGCAAGCTGATTTATATACACCGTTATGCATTTTTTTTGTATTTTTGTATTGCACGGTTGGTACGATACTGGTATAACACCAGCGCCTTATGACTATTACAGTGCCTACGCACACTTATTTGAAGAAATTCCTCTTGCATCGAGCGAATTGCCAGGAGGGGATTATTAACATTTCATCGACTACAAGCTATGGAATTCATCTTATTAAAATTCTGCAGAAAAAAGCTCAATGGGAACCACGTGAATCTCTTAAGGATTTTCACGACCATGTTGAATTTCACCTTTCAGAATTTTTTTATACCAGGTTAGGATTTCATTTTTCAAAGCAGAATATCCTGTTTTTTAATCAAACAATAAAATCGGAGTTTGATGATCATATTTACGACATGATCACCCTAAATATTTCGCGCGAATACAAGACCACAATTGAACGTGAAATTCAAATTGTACTCAAGTATTATGGTATAACGGAGGTCGATCGCAGCATGGAAACCATGATAAAAGCTTACCAGCGTTGGAGAAAAGAACGTAATTACATGGTTATCAGGCTGTAAAAAATGTTTGATAAAACAGTCCTGAAAACATACTATGTTATATGTGTGTTATTTAATTACATACATCAATTATATGATAGAAATGTCCTTTTTCATGCAATTGCATTAAAAGAGCACAATTTCACCAGCTTGTCCTTTTAAAAATAGTCGTAATTAAACAATCTTTGAAACATGAACAATTTTCCACAGCCGCCGATTGATAATATGGGAGGGCTCTCTTTTTTTAAATTCCTCGAAGTTGAAGGCGTTGCCGAATTTCCGTATGTAATTAATAATGAAATTAACGATGACATATCTCTTAATTCGGATTACAGTTGGGCAGATGGCTATTCATCTGCCGAAAAACTTGAATACAGCGAAAATTCCAAAACATCAGATAATGGGAAATATTTAGAATCACTACTCAAAGGATCTGCACCTTATTCCGAAGATTTTCATAAACTATTTGAGTCAATGAATAATCGCAGGTTTATTATTCATTTTTCTGATTCTGATGGTAATGAACGTATAGCCGGTACTGATGAACAGCCATTAACATTCTCTTATAATTTTACAACACAAACAGAATCAGGTGTGAAGTCATACACATACAAATTTTCGGGAAATATCCGTAAATCGGCACCCATTTATAAACCTTCATCATCTGGTCAATCAACAACATAATGGAATATTTTGACCTAACACCTGACTTAAGCATTGAAAATGCATCCGGTACTCCAATTGTTGCCTGGGCTTTGCCATTATCTGACATCTACCTACTCCCCTTATTTAAAGGCAATCCCGAAAGCGATGAAATACAGGTATATTTTGATGATATTATACCAATGCCTTACAAAACATTTTACAAAATATACGCTACTTCCGACACTGGAAAAATCGATGATAATAAGAGCGAGGGTAAATCATCAAATACTTATGAATCTATTTATTCATTTTTCTTCCCGAAAAACGATAAAAATGCACTTGGTTTTATGCGCATGAGTGCGACCAAGTGGGTTTTTATTATCCAGGAGACTGACGGAAATTTGCGAATAATGGGAGTTCATCCCGGACAACCGGCAACAATTTCAAATGTTGCAGCCACTTCAGGTACACTCACCTCCGGATCGAAGGGTGTCGATATTTCAATTCGCTCAATACAGGTAGGTCCAGCTCCAATTTACGCGGGTAAATTCAACCTTGACAGGGATAACAACGACCTGTCAAAATACCCTATGTTGTACGATGAAATCCGCGTAAGCGAAACAAACTCAATAGGATTTCCTTTAACCGAAGATTATTATTATCGCGGCGTTAAACTTTTTACCTGGCATTATACATATAATAACTTGAGCATTCTAATTAATAAAACTATCGAAGTACATATTTCCTGAAAAATAAGTCCTTTTGCAAGAATCATCTCATTGCTAATCTTGTAGCAAAGATTAAGCAAATGAACTTTTCACTTGTACGGGCAATTTTAAATGACAGCTGGAGCATATCACTTCAGTATTATTTACAATATAACCGGATTGCAGATGCTATTTTGTCGGGCATCCATTTTGAAATTGATGAAAATTCAATTGAACCTTACACACAATTATTTGATTTACAATCAGCATCATATGTTAATGCCGGGGGTGAAAACAAATCAAGGTCTGGTTTAGTTGCTGTTCATAGTGTAATAGGCCCGATGTTGAAATATGACACCACCTGTGGCCCGGTTGGCACCAAGACAATCTCAAAGGCAATTCTTAACGCCGACAAAAAACCTGAAGTTATTGCTCATGTTGTAGTTTACGATACAGGCGGCGGTCAGTCAGGATCTGTTAACCCTTTACATGAGGCTTTCGATAAATCAACAAAACCTGTAGTTGCTTTTGTAGATGGCAATATGCACAGCGCAGGGCTGTTTTCAGCAGTTAAGGCAAAGGAAATTGTTGCCTTACCGGGATCATTTGTTGGATCAATAGGAACATTCATTTCCATCGAAGGTCTCCCTCAAAATCATACTGCTGAAGATGGAACCGTTTATCGCAGAATATACGCAACCACTTCAGGGAAGAAAAATGAAGAATATGAAGAGGCATTAAAGGGAAATGATAAACCTATACAAAAAACAATTCTTGATCCTCATGACAAAATGTTCATGGATTGTGTGAAAACAAATCGCCCTAATATTACTGATGAACAACTTGAAGGTGGTATTTTCCAGGTTGAAAAGGTAGTTGGTTCACTGGTGGATTCGATTGGCGATCTTGACTTTGCCATTGCCCGCGCTGCCAAGCTTGGTAACGCTCAAAAAAAAGCAAATACAAATTCTCAAAATTCACAAAATATGAATAAACCTGATTTCTCAGTCCTGGCTACTGCTGCTGGACTTCCATCTCTTGAAGTTGCCGACGGCGGCATCTTCTTGAGCACAGAACAGGCTGAAGCTGTACAAACTGCATACAGCAAGAACCTGGCTACCATTCAAGCCTATTCGGGCTTAAAAGATGGTGAGTCAGTTGAAGATCTTCGTAACGAAATCAACACACTGACTGAGTCAAACAAAGAATTGACTGGCAAAAATGAAACCCTAACTGCTGAAAACGAAGAACTCAGCAAAGAAACCGTAGACGAAACCGGCACTCAAGCTGGTGGTGACAATGACAAAGAAGTGAAATCTTCAGATCCTGAAGCTGAACACTTCTATAATCTGAGCCAAATGGGTAATACCGAATAATCACTTAAAATTATAATATCGTGGCAAACGCAAACACAGTAGACATTACCAAACTTCAGCAGTACGCTGAAAAATTCAAACCCGGATTAATAAAGATTGCGGTTACGGGAAATGAAGTCTTTGATAAACTTGACGTAATCCCAGGAGTTACTGATAAGTTCACAATGACAACTCTAAGATTCCAAAATCTTTTACGCCCTTACAAACGCGATTGGGATCCTGCAACCGACAAAGCTAATCTCACACCTCGTACAGGTCGTGTTGAAATTGGTGAAATAATGCTCGAAGAAGAGCCTCTTGTTTATCGCAAAACCTATATGGGTCATATCCTTAAAAAAGGTGTTAACCCTAAGGACCACCCCTTTGAAAAAGATTTTCTTGAAGGAATTTCAAAACAGGCCGCTGAAGATTTTAATAACATCACTGCATTTTGGGGTGTTCGTAACGCATCAGGCACAGGACCAATTGATGTTAATGATGGATTCTTCACAATTATTGATACTGAAATTTCCGAAGGTAATATTTCAGTAGAGAAGAAAAACATGATACTTACCGGTGATATCGACAGTACAAACGCAGTTGATAAACTCAAAGCTTTCTATCGTGCAGCATGTAGAATTAATACAGCGTTACGTGGAAAAGATATTAAGCTTCGTATCTCACATGATATCATGGACGCGTACAACGATAATTACCAGGACAAACATGGTAATTTGCCTTATAATAAGGAATTTGAAAAAACCTTCCTTGAAGGATCTGCAAAAAAATGTACGCTCGAACCTTTGACCGGTATGGGCTCTACAAAACGTATCATCCTTACAGTTGACTGGAATATGTCAATTCTTACTGACTTGGTTTCTGACAAAGAAAATGTATCTGTTACAACAGGCATTAACCCTAAGGTTGTTGGATTCTACCTTGCAGCCGCTTACGGTGTACAATTCTGGACATTGAATGATGTATTCTTTACTAACGAGGCTGAAGTAGATGATTCGTCATCATCTGCAAGTGTATCAGCAAGTGCGTCTGCAAGCTCCAGCTCTGCAGCTTAGTAAAATAAATTTTACGGGGCTGCTTAGCAGCCCTTGTTTAATCACTTAAAATTTAGGAAAATGAAAAAATTATTTAAAATATCATTCAATATCATTGCAATAGTAATGTTAGGAATGCTGTTCATTTCGTTTCTTGATCCTGTAACTGGCATGTCAATGGCATTTGCAATGCCAACATTTGCAGATCTCAACTTTGAGGATGGTCAAGATAACATGGCCGGTACACGGCTATTAGCATATTATATCCCAGTTGAAGATATCGAAACTATTCCGGGTTATGTAGCTTCGCCTGCAGATCTTGGCGATTATGCTACGATCGATACAGCATTTGTTTGTAAAACGGGAAAAAATTTTCTAGCGCTTTACGCATCGCCTGATTCTGGAAAAATTGATGACAATAAAATTGAAGGTAAGGACACAAATGCTTATGAATCAATTTATGAATTTTTCTTCCCGAAAAATGATGCTGCATCTCTAGGCTTTCAACGCATTGCTCCAACAACAAAGTTTGTGGTTATAGTAATTGAAGCCGACGGAAATAAAAGAGTTCTCGGAATTAAAGAAGGCTTGCCTGCTACTATTAGTTCTGTTGCCGGTTCAACAGGAACTAACTCGTCAGGGGAAAAGGGAGCTACCTTCCAGATTAAATCAATTCAGAATGGTCCGGCCCCAATTTACACAGCAGAAATACCTCTTATTGCTGCCTCTTAGATTGAATTATTGTAAAAGTTTTCATCACATTGAGCCCTGGTCGACCCCGGGGCTTTTTTTATTGTCCTTTCGCGCAATTGCGCAAAATCCAACCTTTGAGATATGAAAAAATATGATTTTGTAATTCCGCTAAAAGCTTCAGAAAGCATCTGGGGTGATAATAACGAGCTTCGTTACTTGCTTCGCTCTGTTGAAGAAAATTTTCCAGTAAATAGGGTAATCATTATTTCTGACCATTTACCTGATTGGGTTAACAAAAAAAATGTTCTTTTCATCGAGCAGGGTGATCCTTTCTTGCATCATAAAGATGCTAATATTATTTTAAAGGTTCTTACTGCAGCACAGCTCCCGGATATTACACCAACATTTTTTTGGTCGTGCGATGATCACCTGGTTTTACGTGAACCAAAATCATATGAGTTAAGACCTTTTTATATTTCAGACCTGGAAAATGAACCTTCATGGTGGTGGTCGGGTACATGGAAGCAGGGAATGCGCCGTACTTTCAATTATCTTAAAAAAATGGGCAAACACACATATCATTATGATGCTCATATTCCACAGCCAATTGAAGCTGTCGAATTTAAAGAAATATTCTCAAACTTTGAATTAAAAGAATCTGAAAGGCATTGTATTAATACCTTGTTTCATAATCAGGTAGGTTATCATAGACGCTATCATATAGGCATACTTAAGGCTACATTTGAAAAACCCGAAACTGAAATCAGTGCTATCCGTACAATGATTCACAACCGCCTTTACCTTAGCTACAACAACCGCGGGCTAACATCGGCCTTGCAGTCGGTAATTACAGAAAAATTTCCAAATCCCTCTAAATATGAACTTATCTAATTCCGACAAGGAAAAAATTAAAGACTGGATATATGATCCTGATCGTACAGCTGATGAAGCTCGTGAGCTGTATACAAAATATGGCAATAACCAAAATATTCACAGGTTAATAGGTCAGCTAAATTATGACAAAAAGGTAATAAGCATACTCGACACACAGCTCAGGCAGATGGTTGGTATGTCAGTTCTTCCCGGAAGAGATAAAAGGAGAGCTCCACGTAAGATTCCTTATTTGCAAAATATTGAGTCTTCAAGCGAATCAGCTTCAGCGGGTTCATCACCTGAATCCCTAAGTGTGTCATTGAGCTCATCTGAAACAACTACTCTCGAAAAAATTGTTGAACGTGAACTTAGCGATCCTTATTCAAAAGACAGACCTCAAATCCTTATCAAATATTATGATCTAAAAAACAAATGTTATGTTGAAGCAAAACAACTAAGTGCTCAATTAGTTGCGAAAGGTGATCAACTTGATAAGCTTGAAGAGGGCTCAGATGAATACAACGAACTTGCCAATGAGCGGAAGGAAATGGCAGAGAAAATCTTGGCGCATTTCGAAGTAATTAATGATTGCTGGGCTAAGATTGACTATTATCGTGAAAATGATAAACTGCCTGATACAACATTATCAGAATCAGGTTCAGAAAGTGAATCAACGGGAATAGATCCTGTTGCTCTCGATCGTGTTTGGAGAAATTTAGGCAGCAAAATTTCACGTGCAAAAAAGAATCCGGAAAAGAACCAGGAGAAGCTTGTGCAACTTTATAAGGAAAGCAACGAATTAGCAAAGGTTCTCAATGATTTTCACGGCACAGAAAAATACAAAATGCGCTCATATGATCCTGTTAAAGAGAAATAAGGAAGAACAGGTATTACTCGAATCGCTTGAGCATTTCACTTTTGACGAAACCCAGTTCCTTGATATGTACGGCAAGGAACAGGTTCGAGAAATGATTAGCAAACTAAAACCTGATACTACTATGCACTACATCGCCCGGATGTATAATATGCACGATGTATTTGCAGATTTGATCAAGCTGTCAGGCCCTGCTAATGTCAAAATTCTCACTTATTCTATTACAGAATTTCCTTTAAGGATTCTGTCACAATTTCATGAAAAAGGTATAATCAAGCATCTCGATATAATACTAGATTTCACTATTTCCAGAACTCCGGATTTAAAGCAATTTGCCGGACAAACAGCAAATCGTATTCGTTATATTGAAAATCACGCCAAGTTAT
This sequence comes from Bacteroidales bacterium, assembly GCA_963676635.1. Lineage (GTDB taxonomy): Bacteria > Bacteroidota > Bacteroidia > Bacteroidales > F082. The sequence continues at coordinate 474,994 of OY781105.1, read as the reverse complement.
TGTTAATCGAAAATGAAAACTGGAAAATAATACATACAGGATCTGCCAATTTTACAAAAAATAACCGATTTGAGCTTGGTACAATAATCACAATTGACAAGCTTTTCGATCAATATAGCTTGTGGTTTGAAAATTTATTCAATAATGCAGTTGAGTAACGCGCAAATAGAAATATTAGAACGTGCCGGTAATGCCCTTTGTAAGCCCTCTGAAGCAGCAAAGTTAGCCGGCATTCCTCTTGAATCTTTCAAGGGGATGCTCCTCGATGAAGAGTCTCCAGCCTATGTTGCATATTTCTCCGGATTTGAAACTACAAAGCTTGAGTTGAAAGAATCAATCGTCGCACTCGCACGTCAAGGATCATCGCCAGCTCAGAACCTTGCATTGACCATGCTGCAGCAATCCGAACTAGAATTAGATGAAGAATGAGAAACAAGCTTACAAAAGACATTAAAGCAACCTATCTTACTAAGGAGCTAGATGAAAATGAAAAAATTGTAGAATACCTCGTAAGTGGTGATGAAAGCACGAAACTTACTTTTTCAGAAAAAGAAAGAATGGAAAGGTACTTCTTTGCTCACGATCTTATTTCGCAAAAACGCTCAAGACATGAGGTTGCTCGTAAACTTGTAGTAAAATATCAAATAAGCAGGGCGCAGGCTTATCGCGATATCTATCATATGCAATATGTGATAGGTTCATCAATTTCAATTGATGAAAATTATTATGAGAAATTCCTAATTGATAACATTATTGAAACAATCAGGATGGCAGCTAAAAAAATGGATCTTCGCTCAAAAGCAGCCGCAGAAAGAAACCTTGCTCTGGTTCTTGGATTTCCTAAAGATGATGATAACCGAATAACTCCTGATATGCTTCAGCAGAATATACTTATTGTCACAAGTGATATAGCTGCCCTGGGTTTACCAAAAATTGACAATTTGGAAGCTAAAATTCAGAAGTACAAACGTGCCTCTAAAAAGAAATCTGAATTCGATGAAGCTGAAGAATTATGATTACTACACAAAAACCCATTGAGAAAGAGCTGTATTTGAATAAACCTCAGATACTTGTTTGGCTTGTAAGGGCTTTAATTACAATTTGCATTTGGGGACGTGGTACCGGAAAATCTGAAGGTGTAATTGCGCCCTGGATAATTGATAAGGTTTTTGCCATGCCTCGATCAAAAGGTATCATAATAGGTCCTACATTTCAGCACTTACTTGTCAACACTTTACCGCCTGTTATTGAAATGTGGAAAAGGATGGGCTATCATCGTAACGTTCACTACATTATCGGTCGCAAGCCTCCAAAGTCATGGAACTGGCCAGAACCACTGAACGCGCCTCTTTCACCAAAACATTGTATTTTTTGGTTCAATGGCTCCTGCCAGGTTCTCGTAAGCCAGGATAGAGTGAGTAATTCTGCAGGCCCATCTGTTGACTATATTGTGGGTGATGAAGCTAAGCATCTGAATTTTGAAAAGCTTCAAGAAACATTTCAAACCAATAGGGGTAATCGACAGTATTTCGGTCATCTATCAGTACATCACGCTGTTTTGTTTTGCACTGATATGCCAACAACCCCAAAACAGCAATGGGTAATTCAATATGAAGATGATGTAGATGAAGAAGCTGTTGAGCTCATTCTTGCTATACAGAATGAAATAATTATGCTTACTGAAGAATTGCATGAAGCTGATGCAAAGCGTACGAAACATATCCAGAATAAGCTGAAAAAATACGAATCCTATTTAAATGAATTACGTACAGATCTGGTGCACTTCTCCGAATTTTCCACCCTCGAGAACCTTGAAGTTGTTGGAGAACCATTTATAAGAGAACAGAAGCGCAATTTACCACCTCTCAAATACAGGGCTTCTATTCTTAATGAAAGAGTGAAAAAAGAAATAGGTATGTTCTATCCAATGCTGGATGAAGATACTCATTACTATACCAAATTCAAATATCAAAAGATTGATAAGATTGGATTTGATTTTTCAAAACTGAATAAACACGATTATCACCAGGATGGTGACATTGATCCTGACGCACCTCTTGAAATATCACTCGATTACAATGCTGTTATTAATAGTCTCGTTGTTAGCCAGGGAACCAACACGGTTAATTTCTTGTTTGTTAAATCACCTAAGATGCTCAAGGATGTAGTTAAGAAGTTCTGTAAGTACTATGAGGATCATTCTTGTAAAGAAGTGGATTACTACTATGATCATACAGCAATAGGTCGTAATGCTATGACAGGTGATTATACATTCGCTGATCAGGTAATTGATATACTACAAGAAGAGGGTTGGGATGTTAATGATATCTATATAGGTCAAGGTCCCGGTTATGATACCCGCTATGAGATGATTAACAACGCATTGCGCGGCTGTCCTGAATTGCCTATGCCTAAGTTCAACAGTAATAACTGTGAATCTCTGCTAATCAGCATGGAGAACACCATGACCCGCCAAGGACCAACAGGCTTTGAGATTGATAAACGTAGTGAGCGTGATGAGAACGTATTACCCGAACATGCTACACATCCACAAGAGGCATGGTCAACCTGGTACTATGGTAAGTACGGTGACCAGTGGAACGCTGCCACCAGTTCCTTTGATGATGCAGAGATGATCTAATTGCGTCTAAGCACTTGCACAAAAATGCAATTGCAAAGTCGCACTAAGGGCGCACTTTCAACTTCCTTTTCATATATCCAACTCCCAAAATCAAATCGCAATTGCAATTTAAAATTAGGGGGTGGCGTGTGTTGTTGGTGAACATCTCATAAATTTTACCATTATTCAAATGTTAAAATGTTATGAGATTGTGTATTATGGTATATTTTATGAGATTTGAAAACGCCCAATTTTTTAACTATTAAATATTCTCTATTGACCAAAAATTGGTGCTTATGCCGCATGGCATTTCTTTTTCTCTTTTCATGAAGTAACAAAAGAGAAAAAGAAACAAAAAGAGAAAACCCGCCCGCTTATCTGTTACTCACAGGTTATAAGCAATGCAAAAATACAGAGCGATCTGACACAAACAAGGGTATACAAGTGCCTCCTAAAGGAATATGCACCCTTGCATTTAGTCCGAATCTTTCTCTGTAGTTACCAGGCATTCTTAAACCTGGCGAGCCAGATGCCATTATAAGTCCGCAAGGCAGCGGCAAATATCATGTCTGAAACAAAGACTTCAAAATTATCGTATTCCGAAAAACGTGACAATTTAAAAGCCCTCTCAAAAATTGCCCAAGTAGCAATAAAAGAATGTGCTACTGAAGCCCAAACCGTTAATGAATATATAGTTGATTACTACAAAAGTGAAAATCCTAAGATTAAAGAATTTAACACTTTCAATCAATGGAAAGAAAAAGGCTTTAAAATCATTAAAGGTAGCACTGCTTTTGTTGTCTGGGGTAGCCCTCGAAAAGGCAAACTCAATGAACCCGTTAAAAAAACCGATGGTTCTGAAGAGGACGAATTTGAATTCTTCCCACTATGTTACCTTTTTGCTAATACACAAGTGGAAGAGAGGCAGTCATGATTGAACTTTTTATAGAATTCACTGATAGCCTATATTTTGAAGGTTACACAAGACAAATGGCTAGTGATAATCCCGAAAGATTCAGCTTTGAATTTGATGAATTTCAAAATAATTACGGTTCAGGACTTAAAAGGTCCTGAACTTTATTTATTTTTGTTCGAACTTAAAAAATATTAAATATGGCAATATCAGAAGAAACTGCAAAAAAAATAATCGAGGCTATTGATCAATTAGATAAATCTGTTATTGAATTAACACAATCATTGCGTAGAGGTATCAAACTTGAAGAGTACACAAAACATACAATTGAGGATTTAACAATCGAGCTTCGAGAGATGAATGAAAACAAATAACTAACTCCCTCAAAATTATGCCGCAAAGGTACCTACATTGAAAATATTTGTCACTAAATACAAAAGCCTGGTTAAATTAATATAATCAGGCTTTTGCTTTTCAAGTGCGTTCAGATTTATCCGGAAATGGATAAATCATGACATGCATATTTGTTCCAAAATTTTCAATCCGGTGAATGGATGCTATTAATTTTAATGGTGTGCCAGGTACCGAAAAAAGTCCGCAGGGCAGCGGCATTCACAAATGAGTAATTCAACTAAAAGTTCAACCACTAAAGTAAATGGATCTACTAAAACTGCTAAGCTTCCAACTCCTGAAGAGATCCAGGCAGCTCTAACAAAGCAGATTGAGGATTTTCAACAGAAGAACGAGCTTATTCACAACCGTGCTAAATTTCTCAATACAAGAGAAGAACTTACTGCATTCATTAAGGATCAGGGTACTGACTACAATGAATTTATGGAAGATTCAGGAAAGAAAGTTGTTTTTATTGATAATGAACGTTATAGCTCATCATCAGGAATTAGTATTACAAATAACTACTTGGTTCGTGAATTTGCTCAGATGATGATTGAAAAAATTGATATTAAAGTGGCTGAGCTTAACAAGCAGATTATGAGCTGAATTCTAAGGGGGCTTACGCCCCTTTTTTTGTTCGGGTTTGTAATCACACTATGTCAGGATTATTTATGTCCTTTTCGTATATTTGTAATACTTTCACATTTGTAAAATGGAAAAATTCTTTGCATACCTACTGGTTATTCCTTACGCTATTCGTGCCAGTTTTCTTGAAGCATATCACGAAAGCAGAAAACAAAACAAATTTATTTACAAATTTGATAAACCTGAATTTTTCAAAACAAAATACAAAGCTGTTGCAGATGCTAATGATAAAGTTATGAAAAAAGGCGGCACCTGGCATGTTGTTGAACCTGCTCCCGGGAAGTTCGTTGCCGTTGCTGAAAAATATTTCAGTAATTCCGGTTTAAAATCTGTTTATCAGGCAAATTAGCCTCTCGTCCTTTTAAAAAATCCTTTCTCCCTGCATTTTTGATGTATGGGAGTAATGAAAAGGATATTGTCACAGCAAATGGGTAATTCCAGGGGGGGCTACGTTTTTACTAACGATAAGCCTGAAATTACCTTTGAACCCACAAAATCTAAATCCGTACTCAAAAAAACTGTTAATCTCGATCGCTTCAACTCCGATGTTCGCGGTTGGGGAAAAAAAGTTGTTGGACAGCTACGCCAGGCAACATCTTCTTTTCCTTCGGGAAAGAATAAATCACACACTTATCGCACCGGTATTCATTCCGGAAAACGTGAAGGCAAATTAAATCGTTCGCTTGGAGTACGTTATAGTAAAGAACGTGGCGGCGAACAAATAGAAACCATCGGCTTCAAGCTCGAAAGGCATGGTGTTTTTGTTCAAAAAGGTGTGGGATCAGGTTATGTTGCCACAGGCGGCCACGTTGCCAGGATTGCAAAAACTGATGATCCCGCTGCATATCGTTTTCCCGAAAACTGGTTTAACAAAACTCTCGATCGTAATATCAATTCTCTTTCTAACATAGTAGTGAAACACACAGGTGATGCTATTGTGTTGAATACTAAACGCATGTTTATACAATGAGTTCTCGTTCTGAAAATATCAGGTTCAACGTCTATTTGAACGATAGACAGGCTGGCAATACAATGGGACAGCTTTATAAGCAATCTCGGGTTTTAAGATCTGAGTTGAACAAACTTAAAATTGGTTCGCAGGCATGGATATCTAAAATGAAAGAGCTTCAAAAGGTTGAAAAAAATCTTCAAAAAGTTCGTGCTGAAGTGCGAAACACAAATTCGTTCATGAGCCGAATGGCGAATAAATTCAATAAATATTTTGGGGTTGTAACTGCCGGTATAGCCGGAATTACAGCTGCTGTTTATACACTTCGTGAAAGCATGAACGTGATGGTTGAGTTTGAAAAAACTATGGCTAACGTGCTCACTCTTTTGTCGGATGCTGATAAACAAAAATTTGGGGATTTTCTTAAAAAAGGCTCGATCCAGATTATTAAGGAATATGGTTTCAGTATCCAGGATACTAACAAAGCCCTTTTCGACTCAATTTCTGCAGGTGTTGAAGCCGGTGAGTCTATCGACTTCCTTAACGAAGCTTCTGTTCTTGCAATTGGTGGTGTTACAGAACTTAGCACTTCCGTGGATGGTTTAACAACAATCATAAATGCTTACAAGCTCGACACCAGGGATGCTACCGATGTGGCTGCCGCTTTTTTCTCAGCTCAAAAGGAAGGGAAAACAACTGTTGCTGAACTTTCTTCCGGTATTGGTAAGGCTGCACCTCTTGCCAACTCCCTTGGGATCTCTTACCAGGAACTCATGTCGGCTACTGCTGCTTTGACCAAAGGTGGTATTAAGACCGATGAGGCATTCACCTACTTACGTGGCACTTTCACGAATCTTATTAAACCTACAAGCGACCTTAATAAGATGTTTTTGTCAGAATTTGGTCACGCCATCAATGCCAGCGAGGTGAAAGCCCGTGGATTTGAAACAATTCTCTCAGAGTTAAGCATTTTACTTGAAAAATATCCTAACGAACTACAGGGTAGTATTGAGAATGTTCGCGCTCTTACTGCTGTTACTGCCCTCTCGGGGAAAGGTTTAGACGAATATCGCGATATCCTTGAAAAAGTTAATACAGATATCGGTGAAAACAGTAGTCTTAACAAAGCTTTCGCTGAACAGGAACAAACCCTTAGTCAGCATATGGAAGAGGCGAAAGGTAATATTGTAGCTATGACAATAAGTCTTGTTGAAGGGTTTCGTCCTGCGATTATTGCTATTACCTCAAAAGTTTCGCAATTCTCCCACGCTTTGTTGAATTTTGGTGTTTGGATGCAGGAAAATTCCGAAAAGGTAAAGCTTTTTGCTAAAGCCCTTGGTGTAGTTCTTACATCAATCGCTACATACAAGGCTGTTGTTATGGCTTCAAATGCAAAGGTTAACATTATGATCCGCCTTACCGGGATGATGCAGGCTGTTGCTCTTCGTGCATCGATAGCTTACAATAAACTTACCGGCAACATTACACGCGCAGCCGCGGCACAGCGAGTTCTTAATACAACAACAAAAGCCAATCCACTTGGTTTAATCGTAGGATTGTTAGCTACTGCAGCAGCAGCATACCTGGCATTCCGCGATAAGGTTAATGAAGCTACTGCAGCACAGAAAAAATACAACAAGGCTCTGCAAGAAGGCAAGGAACTTCTTGAAGGAACAAAAACTCTTGAAGAAAGAGCAAAGCTTCTTGATAACATGTCGAAAACCCAGCTTGAAAAATTCAAGTCGGATGCAGAGAACCAGATGCGACTGATTTCGGAACATGATGAAAAAATGAAACTGGCACGACAGGAATATCTTAAGGAGCAAAACGAACTTATTAAGATGAATGGTCAGGAAATTGGCTGGTATGAGAAACAAGAACAAGAAGAGCGTGTTGCAGCTGCAAAAAAACACTGGATGTCGATGATTGACATTACACGTGACGCGAAAGAACAGGAATTACAAACATATGTCGACAGTGCGGATGCAAAACTCAAGCTTATTGATGATGAAGAAAACCCAAATCCGACAGGCTCAGGCAACTACATGACAGATGCTGAAATTAAAAAACTCGAGGCACTGAATAACAAAATTAGTGAATTAGAAAGATCTCGTGAGCTTGAAGGCATGGAAAAAAAACAACGTGAGGTTGAACAGGTTAGGGATAAATATGCTAAGCTTATTGCAGATGCTGAAGGTCATGATGCGCAGATACGAAGACTTGAAGAGCTTCGTGATGCTGATATCCGTCAACTTCAGGCTGAACAGAATCAATCATATATTGATAAGCGTGCTGAGATACAGCAGCAAATCAAAGAAATTGGGTACACCGACCGCGAAGAGGAACTAGCCGCTAACCAACAGACATTTGATGATCTCATCGCGATGGCTGAAATATACGGGCTTGATACTGCTGCTTTACTCGAACAACAAAAAATTAATGAGCAGACAATAAAGGAAAAATACAATAAGCAGGAAATCGCTGCAAATGCAAAGAAAAACGAGGCAATGAAACGGGCCAACTATTCCGCTACAATGGCCACATTAAGCGTGATGGGACAGTCTGTAGGTGCAATGCAGGGATTAATGAATCAACAATCTGAGGAGTTCAAAGCTCTAGCATATTTCCAAACAGCAATTAATACTGCAGCAGCTGCCATGAGTGCATATAACTCAGTTGTGGGGACTCCTTATGTTGGACCAATTTTGGCACCTATCGCAGCAGCTGCTGCAATAGCAGCTGGTGTTGCTCAAATGGCAGCTATTAAATCCGAATCATATGGCACTTATGCAAAGGGTGGTGTTGCTCAAGGGGCATCACATGATCAGGGTGGTATCCATATGATTGATAGCCAAACTGGGAAAAAAGTTGGTGAAATGGAAGGTGGTGAGCCTTATATGATTCTCAGCAAAGAAACTTATAAAAATAATCATGAGCTTGTTGATGCACTGCTTGAAAGTAGTGTGAATAATAATGGTGAGCGCGTTGACTGGATGCAACCGGGTTACTATCCTCATCCTGATGTACAGGGAGTAAGTGCTAATTTGCAGACAGTTAAATATGCAAATGGCACAGTAACAAATGTTAACAATCTGTATCAGCAGCAGGCTGGAACACCCCCAACGAGTAATGCAGATATAGTTGTTTTACTCACACAGATCCGCGATGGTATTAACGGGCTTAAGTATCTTAAAGCTATACTGGATCTCGATGGTACTATCGAGCTTAAAGAAGCCCTCGCCGATATGGAAACCCTTGAAAACAATGCAGGTCTGTAGTTGTCCTTTGGAAAACTCACTCCTGTTAACATATTTGTATCTCTTTAATGCAGTAACAAAAAATTGGCATAATGGAAAGTAATAAGTCGATTAGCGAATACCCAAGCCGCTGGGATGATGAACAGGGAACCGATTTTAATGAATTTGGTCAACCCCAGACAGTTAATTTCTTCTTAGAAGGAGTGAAGAAATTTCACCATGTGCGTACATATAACAGTCATGGTGTTCTCACACGTAACGTTGTTGTGAAAGATAACATTTAAAAACCAGGTAATTATGTTAGAACAAAGTAATCCCATACAGCTTATCCACGATCTTGGCCGCTTTACCGATCTTGCAGCTCTCCAGTCGCAGTACCCTGCCGGAAGACCTGGTGATTTTGCACGTTTAACAAGTACTGAAACAATTTGGAATTGGAATGGCAGCGAGTGGATTGATACATCTGTCGATGCTAATTCACTAGTTGGCGGCAAATTTACATTTGACAACACAAATCCCAATTCAATTGGAAATCCCCCATCTGAGAAATTATTTCAAGGAGCATATGAAGGTCAAATCTGGGTGAAAGATAGTTCAGGAAATGTAAATTACATTAATATTAACGGTTTCCGCATCGACGAATTCACCTACAACGAAACAACAGAAGAAATTGAAAGTGTTGTGAACACATATCAGGATATTTTCAATTACGCAAAACCCGCCGTAGTCGATGAAAATAATCAAGTACTGTATTATTTGAATCGCAACGATGTTCGCTTTAAGGAAAATGGCGAAGCAGCAAACATTTATGGTTATACAGCTGATACGGTTAAGAATATAGGAGGAACTGATTACACAATATTGGCCGCTGATTTTGGTAATGTTGTTATTAGGTTTCCGAAAATGTATTACGGCTATGGTTATTTAAGCAGTAAGCACAATTACCGGATGAGTATGTATAATTTTGCAGGCTCACAGGTGCATCCTGCTTTCAAGCGCTACGATTCTGATGCCGATGCTGTAGTTACAGTTGATTATTGTAATATTGGCAGGTATGAGGGTGTGCTATTTGATTACTCAGCTGACAGGTGTGTTAATGGTATTTACATCGATACTGACATTACCGCTGTGGCATCTACGAAAACAATAACCCCAGCAGCTGCAATTCAATACATTGCTGAAGGTGATGTGTTGAAAGATATAACAGGTGTAATAGGAGCTGTAAATGCTGTCTATACAGTTGCATCTGTTACCAGAGATGCTAATTATCAAACAACCGAGTTTACCGTTAATGAAGCTGTCAGTGATGTAGGTACTGCAACCGCAATAAGCTTCAGAAATGACATTGATACAGCTAACGATAAGCTAATGAGCGTGTCAGGTTATAAGCCTGTTACATACATATCGCAAATAGAAGCTCGTGCTTTGGCAGGCAATAATGGCTCATTATACTCACAACAAGTGTACAGTGAGTGGTTCCTAGTTCAAATGCTCGCGGCTGTCAAGTATGAAACTCTAAACATACAAACTGCATTAGGAGCTGGTAAAACTAGCAGTACTGGTGATTATAAGTATGTAAGTGTAACTGGTCTGTCAGACTCTTCAGGCATGGCTGATTTTATTGACAATACTACTAATAAAGAATTGGAAGGTGGTAGTTCAATATTTGGTATAGAAAATCTTTATGGTAACATATGGAAGTGGCTTGATGGAATGAATATTGAGGATTGGATGGTTCACCTTAGTAACGATAATTCACAATTTGGGACGAGTGGTTCTTATGAAAATACAGGAATCGAATTGCCTCATTCAAATGGTTATTGGGCAAAGCTTCAAAATACTGATAAAGGTATCTTACCTGCTTCTATTGATGGCGATAGCGCTAATGACATAGGAGACTATTTCTATCAAAACTCAGGCAGTCGTGTGGGTCTTGTCGGTGGCTATCTGGCCCATGGATCGCGTGCCGGTCTTTCGGCTCTCTATTGCTACGGTTCTGCGTCCTTTCGTAGCTGGGATATCGGCGCTCGCGTGCGCTCTTAAAATGAGATTTAGAACGTTCCGCAACGAAAAACACGAAATAAAACGAATAGGATAATGAAATCTGTGGGTCATGTCGGTGGCAATCTGAACAATGGATCGAATGCCGGTCTTTCGTATCTCAATTGCAACAATTCTGCGTCAAATCGTAACTGGAATATCGGCGCTCGCGTGCGAACTTATTTTTCCTTGATTTCATTATCCTTGCCTCTTGGCAAAATAAATAACAGCGCTCTAATTTGGGTTAGTAAGTGAAATTGAACACTCAGGAGTTAATAAGAGATGAAAAGAGTCAATAACATATTTGGTCAAATAGTAGATATTAACAACCTAAATGCTGCGCACGCTAATGCGAAAAAGGGAAAAGCAAAATACAAGGAGGTAAAACTTATTGACTCAAATCTTGATTATTATATTAATAAGCTTCAACAGATGCTTATTAATAAAACATATGTAAACAGTGATTATGAAATATTTCAACGCAAGTGTAGTAACAAAACACGAGTAATATACAAGCTTCCTTACTTTCCCGACAGGGTAATTCATCACGCCATATTACAAATTGCAGAGCCTATTTGGAGATCAGTCTTTATACGTGATACTTATCAAAGTATTAAAGGACGGGGTGTACACGATGCTGTTAACAGGATTGATAAACATATAAGAAAATATAAGCCTGAATACTGTTTGAAAATCGATATACATAAGTTCTATCCAAGCGTGAACAATGAAATATTGAAACAAATAGTACGCAAAAAAATCAAATGTAAAGACACTTTATGGCTGCTTGATACAATAATTGACAGCGTAGAAGGGCTACCAATTGGCAACTATATTTCGCAATATTTTGGTAATTTATACCTGGCTTACTTTGACCATTACATAAAAGATAAGTTCAATTTGAAGTTTTATTACCGCTATTGCGATGATATCGTAATATTACACAATGATAAGGACTATTTGCGAAATGTCCTCCATGAAGCTTCAAGGTACCTTAAAAATGAATTGAAATTACAAGTTAAGTCAAATTATCAGATATTCCCTGTGCAAAGTAGAGGGATAGATTTCCTTGGGTACCGATTTTTTCACACACACACTTTATTAAGGAATTCAATTAAAAGGCATTTTATAAGAAAATCACGCAGGTATCATAATACAAAATCGCCTGCATCAAGAAAAAGCTTATCAAGCCTTTATGGCTGGATTAAACACTGCAACGGACATAATCTATTAACTAAATATTTAAACGACTATGAAAGCGTTATCAAAAGTAATTAAGCCTCAGTATGAGGTGAAAGGGAATAAGCTATATTTAAGATACAGCGATGCTCAGATCAATAATTTCACAAATTCATCAACTACATTACCTACATTTTCACCTGATTTAGTTACGGGCGAAGAAACTAATTACAGTGTTAACCAGGTTACTGTTGATGTTAATGCATCACGAGATAATATGATAGCATCTCTAATAAATGATAAATATAGTGTAGATGATCAAATTGCCATGTTAGCCAATAAGGATGATTATGATCATGTAGAAGATTATAATGAATTTCAGACATTCCGAGCATTTGTAAAATTGTTAGTTGATAATTATCTCAGTTTATGAAGAGATTTAGTGATTTTGCAGACAAAACAGCCTTAGAAGGTGACAAGGTTCGCATTGATGAAGTCCTAAATCTACCTATTGTTATTACCAATGCTCGCATTACAACAAGCAAGTATAAGAAAAACACAACAGGTCGATGCTTAACAATTCAGTTTCGTGAGTGCAACAGCGATCAATTAAAAGTACTATTCACAGGCAGCGAAGTGCTAATATCTCAAGTCGAACAATACGAAAATGAAATTCCTTTTGAAACTAAGATCGTGAAGATTGATAGGTATTTTAGTTTTAGTTGATTAATTAAAAAAATATTATGTTATTAATACTCAACACAATCCCCTGGATAACATTCGCTCTAATAGCCCTGTGCGGGTTATTGTTTTACTTGTTTAATGAGCTTGAGGATAAGTCAGTAAATAACAGGTGGAAAAAGCACACAGGTTTCTTTAATAAGGAGGAAAGCTGGGCAAATAAATGGAAACTCGACCAGTACTGCCAGCCATTACCTGTAGTAAAAAAATGGTATTATTTTGGAGTTCATCCCAGGTACCGGGAACGCTTTTTCCTTTCATCAACAATTCTTGTATTCCTTACAGATGGCGAACACCTGTTTCAATTTTTCAAACTCCGGAGCATCGAAGCCGGTATTTTCATTCTTGACTGGAGAATGGGCATAGCCTGGATTATTGGTATTAGGGTTATGTCGTTTGTTAAGGAACGGTTTCTGAGTTGGTTGAATTAGCTTTTTTAATACTACCAATAAATGCTGGATTATTAAAAATATTAGATTCAGTAGCAATACCATTGTATTTCCCCTCAAAATTATAAATAAAACCCAAATATTGCTCAATTGTTCAAAACTACTAACGTGTCCTTTTACCACCAAACCCCGCTTCATATGTTAGCATTATGAAACTGGTAAGCAGGAAACGGGCTTTAGCTGCAATGCGTAAACGCGATGGAAACGGTGAATTTGTACCGTTTTCCGTTGTTGCTTGCAAGCTGAACAAAGCAACCGGCGAAGGTGGTGGCCGTTTACACGTTAAAAAAGCCGTTATTTATAAAAAAAACTACGGCAGTAAAAAAAAATCACCTGTAAAGCGCAATCCACACCACGAGTATAATGGCACCATTAACATACGCCTTATTCCTTCCGGAGAGATCCGCGCCATCCACATCCGGCTTATCGAAAAATTTAACGGAAGTGTAGTTTATGATTAGGCCACAACAAGTAACAATATCAGATGACGGTTCAACTGCTTATCTGAGCGGTGCATCAGCAATTGTTTCCTTGCCGGAAATCGGTGCAAAGGAATCGCAGTTTTATTGGGAACCCGAAAACACTCAAAAAGATTGGGCATTCTGGGGCGCAGCCGACAACCGTCCACAGCTGATACTTGAGGCTGTTGAAAATAACGTAGTGGCCAGCTCAGGATTAGAATGGCTCATAAACGCTTTCTATGGGGGCGGACTGGTAACTTTCAGAAAAGAAGTAAGCAACGGCAAAGAACTATTTCATCGTGAGGATTTTACTGAGTTTGAGGATTTCAAAGAAGAAAATTTCTTTGATGAAATTCTTGAACAGCTAATTACCGATGCAATGTTTTTCGGGATGAAGATCCCTGAGTTTTATCTCGGGAGGGGAAAATACAGCAAAAAGATTGTAAAAGTAAATGCCCTGGATGCTTCATTTTCCAGATGGGGAAAGATGGAACCCGGCAGGCGCACAATTAAAAACCTGTATTATTCTGCTCAATTTCCTGATGCCAAGTCTTATGAAATAGACCATTCGCCTGTTTTCGATTACAAAAACCCTTACAAAAATCTAAAGTTTGTTCACAAATCCAGATATGTAGGTCCCGGCAGATTGTATTATCCAAAACGCGCATGGCATTCAATTATCGACAGTGGTTGGATAGATATTTCAAACTCTATCCCAGACGTGAAAAAATCATTACTGAAAAATGCGATGAGTATTAAATATCACATTCGCATACCAAAATCATACTGGGAAGATAAGTATAAAGGCTGGGCTAAGCTAACTGCTGAGGATCAGAAAAAATACCGTCAGGAAGAAATGCACCGCATGAACGATTTCCTGACAGGAAAAGAGAACGTAATGAAGACATTCTTCAGCCATTATGCTGTTGACAAACGCACCGGCAAAGAAGTGCCTGGATGGGATATTATAAAAATAGATAACTCAATCCCGGACGGTGTTCTTACTACCGACCAGGCAGAAACGAATGCTATGATCCTTTTCGCCTTAAATCTGGATCCAACCTTAAAAGGTGCAGGTTTGCCAAACAATAAAACCAGTGCCGGTTCAGGTAGTGACAAACGCGAGGCGAAAGAAATATTTATCAGCAATCTTGGTTTACAACGCCGCCGTTTTCTCGACTGGCTTTATTTTCTCAGGAAATTCAACGAATGGCCGCGAGAGATGGAATTTGGGTTTAAAGATACAATACTCACAACACTCGATGCCAATCCTACCGGTATCGAAAAAACTCTAAGCGAATGACACAGATAATCAAAACCATCGACGATTTGAAAAATCACATTGCAATTGATTTTATTGCAGGATTTGAAATTCTTGAATTTGCTATTGAAGATCGGGAGCAGGAACTTTGTGACAAGTACATAGGTGAAGCTCTTTGGGCTAACCTGGTTAAAGAATACAACGATTCCCTTTCAGCTTCATCCAGTGAAGCCGTAAACGCCTACACCAAGGCGCTCTGGTTTTGTCAGCGCATTGTAGCCAATTACGCACTTCTGGATTACATCCCTGAAGGGCAGTTAGATATTAGCGAAAATGGCATCCGCATAACAACCACCGAAAATAAGAAACAGGCATTCGACTGGCAAATTAAGCAGTTATCAGCAAAATATCTTGCCGCAGCATCCCGCAATATCGAGAACCTTATTTTTCACCTTAATAAGAATATTGACAAATTCAGCGACTGGACTTCAAGCCCGGTTTATGTTTCGATAAAAAAGAACCTGGTAAACTCAGTTTCACAATTCAACGAATACACTTCGAAGAAAATTAGCCATATCCTTTTTTATGAGCTTAACCCGGTAATCAGCTATGTTGAAGATTTTTATATCCGTTCGATTTTAGGAGATGAATTTTTTGACGAGATCCAGGAACGTGTAAAAGACGGGGAAGATGTTGACGGATCGGTAGGCGCCTCAACGGCATCAGGTACACAGGCTGATGAATACGACCGCGTTTTCCATCTCCTTAAGGGAGCTGTAACGCAATATGTTTGTTTTGAGGCTCATAAGGAAATTGACTGCGATCAGGAAATTGCTGAGAAGAAAGCCTCACACTATGTACAACGCTTAGTTGAATACCTTAACAACAGCGCCAGCGCGGATCTATTTAATAAGTATTTCACAAGTTCAAAATATACAGCCCCCGAAGAATCGACCTCGTACACCGCCGGTGATGGGATCGACAACTCGGAGTTAACCGGAGTTTATGGAGCCTTTTAAAATTAATGATATGATATTGAATTTTGCACGTTTGTTATTAGGTGGCTTTTTAGGAATGAAAGTCGCTGTTATGAACATACAATTAGCTAGTTATACTGATATTGTCAATGCTCACTTGGGTATAGTTAATGGCATAATAGGAATGATTGTTGGTTTATTAACAATTATCTTTCTCCTTTGGCAAATCAAAAAAATAATTCTCGACTACAAAATCAAAAAACGTACAGGGAAATGAAAATTTCACAAAAAGGTATTGACCTTATTAAGAAATGGGAACAATTCCGTGCTAATGCTTATCACTGCAGCGCAGGTATTTTAACAATAGGCTACGGACATACCCGGACAGCAGGAAATTTCACACAAGCTATTACTGAAGCTCAAGCTGAAGAATTACTCAAACAAGACATCTCAATTTTTGAGGAAGAATTAAAATCTTTACTCAAGGATGTGAATTTACGGCAATGTCAATATGATGCTATTGTTGTATTTGCCTTCAATGCAGGAACAGGAAATTTTAAAAAATCTACTTTTTTCAAATTGATGAAAATAAATCCTGACAATGAAAAAATAGCTGACTCATGGATAACCTGGCGTAGAGGAGGGGGAAGATACCTTCGTGGACTAATGCGAAGACGAATTCAGGAATTAGATCTATATTTTTCTTGGTAACTATTAATTATTAAAATATACAACTATGTTTAAACTTTTAGGGAAAATATTTGGTAGTCAAAGCATGATAAATGCAGGAATATCAGGCATTGACAAAGCTGTTTATTCAGCTGAAGAAAAAGCAGATTATCATCTTAAATTTCTGGCCGCATATGAGCCTTTCAAACTTGCACAAAGGTTACTAGCTTTACTTGTTATATCCGTTTACCTGTTTGTATTTCTTCTTGCATCTGTAATAATGATTTGGGGATCTATTAACGAAAACCAGGTTTGGATTGATACAACTACAAGCCTTATGGAGCTTAATAACGACACACTAGGTTGGCCAGTTATTACAATCCTTGCATTTTATTTTGCAGGAGGAACTGTTAACTCTATTCGTCAGATGAAAAAACGCCAATCAAATGCATAAAATTGAGTTTAAAATAAACGGAAAGTCAATAATAAAAAAAACACCGGCTAATTGGAATGAGTTCACGCTTGATCAGGCTTTGTTTGTTGTGCCCCGTGTAATGCTTGTAAACAAAAGCCTCAGGCTTCGCCGCGAGCTTCTTTATAGGTTTTTAGGATTAGCACCTAAAGTACTTGAAGAAATGAATACAAGCCAGGAAAGTGCCCTTTTTGAGATTGTTGACTGGATGTTCAAGCAGCCTACACTTACAAGGAATCTAATTCCAAAACTTAAAACCGGATTGGAAATACTCTATGGACCTGATGCTGATTGTAAAAATATTAGTGTATCACAATTCGCGTTTGCAGATAAGTTTCTTGGCGAATTTCTGAAACAGAAAGAGGAAGGAAGCCTTAATATGCTCATAAGTACTTTGTACACGTACAGCAATAAGCCTTTTCGCAAAGAAGATATCGAAATGATTTGTAATCATGTTCGTGGAGTAGCACTCGATCAGAAGCTCGTTATCCTCGCTTTTTTCATTGGCTGCCGTCAAAAATTAGCTCATTCTCATAAAGATATCTTTAAAAAAACCAACAAAGTGCGTCGCAGCCGCTCAGGCTGGTTGGGTTTCTTTTACGAAATGGCAGGTCCCAAAACAGGTACTTATTCTGAAGTAGCTAATATGAATTTTTTCGAGATGCTGGGAATGATGAGGAAAATAAATGATGATGCTGCAGAAATGGAGAAAAAGAATAAAAGAAGGAGATAATGGCACACACTAAGCTCAATTATACAGAAACAGCAGCTTTGTTTAGCGCTATTGCTACTAAACACAAGGAAATCAAATATTTTGTTGAAACTGATTTTGAGGAAATAAAAGACAAGGTGAAGTCGCAGGATCCTGCACTGCTTTACACAGGGTTCAAAGAAGGATTAAGCGGTGCAAAAGGCGAAAATAACCAATCCGGAAAACGCATTCATTTTGGAGTTGTACAGCGCCGCATTACTAAAGCAAGAACTGTAAAAAGCAAACATAAGCTAATTGACGAATGCAGGTTATTGGCGATCGACGTGCTCACATACCTGCGCCGCGAACAGCGAATGAACCGACTTAACGGTTTTAGTACCGATTCTGTTGACGATGGCGAAGCTATTATCCTTACCGATGACGGGTTTATCGGTTGGGAATTCGGGCTTGAGATAAAAACACCTATTAATCTGGCATTCGTGCCTGAAAAATGGAATGAATAATGAGCATATCACTTGTAAGCGGTCCTGAGAATTTAGTTTACTCACGCAATCCTATCGTTGTAACAATTGCACTTGAGTCAGATCCTGAATACACTGATGTATACGCTCTATGTCATGTATACCAGGACAGCACACTTATAACAACTCTGTTTGCACGCCCCAACAGCGACTACAATGCTGTGTTTGACGTTGCACCTGTTGTCGACTCACTTACAAGTTTTATAGCACCTACACTTTCAGAAAATTTCCTTAAGCTTAATGATTTTGCAGTTGGGTACTGGTGTCGTATTGAACAATTTAGCGCCGGCACATTAATCAATACTCTTGATGTTGGAAAAACAGGTTATGACATAAACTGGTTTGCGATAAAAGGAGGGCTTTCTCAAGAAAAGGCATCGCTCAACATATTTTCAAAACTTTCTAATGATAAAATGTTCCTCAGTTGGATTAACAAGAATGAAGTTCTGAAAAACCAACCATCATTTTTGTACTATTTCCATCAGGCTTCTGATGCTAATATAATCGCCTATGCAAAAGTATATTATGCCGATGGTACATCATCACCAGCAACGGTTATTAATGATTTTGGCACTGTTGAAACAAATAACCTGGTGATCTGTGCCTCAGGTTTCGATCAACTCAGCCTTGGAGATATTGATAACACTAAAATTCCTATCAGGTATCTATTGTGGTTTCAATCGGACACTACTGTTGTTGCAGGTTACTACTATTATACACTTACTGAGGATTATGTTCCTATACCGATTACAATATTTTTTGCCAATTCCCTGGGCGGTTTTGAAACACTTCACCTTCGCGGAAAGATCGAAAACAGCCTTGATCCCGAAAGTAATGAAATAATTAGCTTTGTGGCCTCAGGTAAGCTTACTTCTTCATTAAACCATATGATTACACCTGAATCTGAAGCTTCAACAGGCTATTTGTCAAAAGATCACCTCAAAGCCTGTGCTGATCTGTTTCTCAGCAAAGAAACTTACATTGTTGCAGGAGAACAGCTTGTGAAAGTAATTGTATCAACAAAAACAAAATTTGAATACACCGAATCAGATAACCTGTTAGGCCTTACAATTCAATACAAGAGAGCTTTTACTAATAAAAACTACACACCTGATGTTACAGATTAAGATCGGAGACGAAGAGCTTGAACTTTTCCCAGGCACAAGTATTAAATATGTTTATAACAATTCTGCTTTTAATGAAAAAGCTATTGTTGGCAATTTTTCATACAAGTTATCAATCCCTGATTCGTACCACAATGCCCTCGTACTTGGCTTCATTTCAAATCCAGATCTTTATGAAGAAACAACTCAACACGATTGTGAAATATATGATGATGGGTTATTTCTTTTCCCTGCAGTGCTTATTATTACTGATACAATCATCAGCGAGAAAATATCAGGTAACATTGTTAATTCAGCTTATGAATTTTCATCACAGATAAAAGATAAAACGACAAAAGATATTGATCTTGGAGGCACACATGTTTTTGATATTGGAGGAGTTGGTAGTCTTGATGTTTACGAATTAGAAGTATTAGCAGGATCATACCCTGACTATCAATTCGCATTTTTCCCTATTCTAAATGACACATATCGTGATGGGACACCTGTTGAAGAAGATTGGGCGAGCATAAGATATGTTAACCCATACAACCAAACAGGAGGAGGACCAAGATTATACCATCCATATTTAGCATACATACTTGATCAACTATTTTCTGAGTTTTCTTATAATCTCACAAATGCAATTGGACAGCATAGTGAACTTAAAAAATTATGCCTGATAAGCATGGGAGAAGATGATAATAATATACAAAACAGCCATACTTATAATCTACATTATGATGTTCTTAAAGTTGATTTAACAAAATTATTAAATGCAATTAAATCAACTCTGGCAGTTAATTTTTATTTTGACTTAAAATCTAAAGAAGTTAGATCTATATTTTTTGATGATATTCTAAAATCAGAAGAATATGATGATTGGACTTCAAAAGTAGCAGGTAAAATAAAAAAGAAAATTGATGATGAAAAAGATGGGTATAATATTTCACATGAATTTGATTCTTCAGACACGACATATGAAGAATACCAGTTGCCTGTTGAATTATTTGATGAAGCCGTCATTGAGTCTTCAGTATTAACTCCTGATGATTTACCGATTTACGAAAATATGGGAATAAAAGGTGGTGAAATTCGTAAAGTAATTTGTGAAGATTCATACTGGATTATTACTGATGTAAATGCTAATGATTCAGAAATGTCACAAGATTTTCAATGGACCAGACTTTCATGGACGTTTTTTGGGAAAAAAACCGGTAATGCAAAAACTGATATGACTTCAAAATTATCTACATTAGGTATGGATTGGCACGTAAGAAAAACCCCTGGGGTAAGTTACACATGGATGACACCACATGCCGACCAAATTCTTTTAAAACAAGAAGGGAATGATGCATTGAAAGGAATACATGCAGGACAAACAAATTACGGGTTAATTTCTCCATTTATCGACGATTTCGAACCACGAGTATTATTCTTTCGCAATATGCAACCGGATTTATATGATGTTACATACCCCTTAGGCACATCAGGTATTTACAACGCTAAAGGTGAAGTGATAGGCACTCACACACTACTCTGGGATGGTGAGAATGGACTATACAAAAAACTTTGGGAAAAATGGTTATCTTTTATTGAAAAATCAACGACTTATGAAATACCAGTACAATTAAATAGATTAGATTTCTTAAACCTTGATATTTCAAGAAAAAAGAAAATTGGTAACAACCAATATCTTGTAAAATCAATAAAAATTGATATTCCTATTACAAAAGCAGCAACAGTAACATTAGTTAGAATTTAATTTGTAGTTTTGATCCACATAACCACATCTTAAATAATTAAATAAATGCAACATGAAAAAAGTATTTAGTATTATTATCGCATTAATATGCATGCACATTTGTTTTTCACAAGATCTTTCAAATGATTTTATTGAATATAGCAACCATATTAATGAAGCCGGAATAAACATACAGAAAGCACAAGGAGATTTAACAGCCAGTATTGCCTCGGCAATATTAGGAGGAGCATGCATCTATTGGGCAGGATCAATAACTTCAAGTAATTCTGAAGAAAAAGCAATTATGCAATATGCATTAGCAGGAGCTTTTGGTGTAAGCACAATAAGTTTCTATATAGCACATATTATACATATGAATAAGGCTGGTAAAGAACTACAAGAAGCAAACAAAATAATTATTAATAAAAGTAACTCTATTTCATTTAACACTTCTCAAAACGGTATTGGAATTGCGTTAAATTTTTGACTTATATTTGCAATGTCGCATAATACTACTATGAAAGCATGGCTTAGCCAGCTTCCGAGTTATACGTAGGTATAATACATTCATAGTAGTGTGCGACAGCGGAGGCTGGTTTTTAAATTAAATATTTATGGATAAATCAGAACTTTCTGTCGCACGGTATCATTCCTTAATTAGGAAATTTAAGCAAAGCTTTCCTCCAGTAAAAGAAGAGATATCATCAAATCATCTTCTTACAACAAAAGATATAATTAAGATAATGATGAAACATGATCCTCTCCTTACGTTCGTCGATATTGATATAGTATTAATCCTGGAAGATGAAGGATATATATCGATAGCTTCCGAAGAAAATGGTGAATTAGGTTTTTATTGGTTATGTGGCTAAATTGTTGGCATGTCTTTTTTAAAAAACTCACTCTCATAACCAACCATCGACTTAATATATTCATCAGTTGTTTCTATAGACGAATGTCCCATTTGTCCCTGTATTTCTTTAATATTAGCGCCTGCCTTAATTGCTCTCACCGCCCCTGTATGCTTAAATCCGTAAAACTTATAATCATTAGGAATGTTCAGTCTTTTACGTACAACATTAAAACGCGACCAGAAGTAGTTTTTTCCTACAGGTTGTGTGCTAGGTTCTCTTTTTGTAGAAAAAATATAGTATTCTTCAGGGTAATCATTCAACCTGTATTTTGACCACAAAACAGTCAAAAAAGAATTATGTATTTCAACAGTCCTGGTTTTGTCAGTTTTTGCAATATCAGCAAACACGGTTGCTTTCCCCTCAAACAAATCAAGGTGTTTTATCTTCATGAACCGTAGCTCTTTAGGCCGAATAAAACAATAATACATAAATTGAGCAGCAAGCCACAGTTGTGGATCGTTTTCTTCAAGATAATTTTTCAGTACTGCAATTATTCCCTGTTTTAAAGGTCGCTGAGGCATAGTACTTTTAGGAAACCTATTAATATCATCCCAGGGCGATGATAATAGCTTAATATTTTTTTTTGCAGCATTCCAGACACCCTGTAATGTAATTAAGTAATTATTAATAGTAGATCCTTTAAGCTCTTTATTGTAATGTAAATAATTAATAAAATTTCTTGCATTTTCTTCATCGAACAATGTTATATCAATGATATCAACCTTGTTATTCAAAAGCCATTTTTCAAATATTCGTAATTCACTAACATATTTATGATATGAAGCAGGGGAGAGTATCCTCTTTTTTTCATCAAGATATTTAGAGCAAAAAAATGAAATTGTTTTTTTTGAGCGCCTTATTGGTGTTCTTTTCTTTTTCACTTCATGATAAACCAGATTATCTTTCCAAATAACTGATTTATCATTAAAAGGAGTCCATCCATTTATTAATTTTTTTGTGTATTTATTCTTTAATTTATAAGCAACTTTCTGGCATTCTTCAACTGTTTCGCACGTAGTAAAACCACGTGTACGCTTAAATCTTTCCATTTTATCAGAAAATTCATTGTAAACAGAAAAATACACATACCATCCTGATATTGACTTATCAGGAGGTCTGTAAATCTTAGGTAGTATTATTTCTTTATTTCTCATAGTCTCATTCATCATCTAACTTTATTTTTTTTCTGAAATCGACTATGAAAAGAGCATTTTTGACTCTTTTTTTGACTTTTTTAAAAACCACTGTTCTATATCTATCTGGAACAGTGGTTTTTACAAGCTTTTCGGGTGGAAGACCGGATTCGAACCGGCGACTCCTAGAACCACAATCTAGTGCTCTAACCAGCTGAGCTACATCCACCGTGTTTTTGAGCGTGCAAATATACAATTTTTTTTGTTTTCTCTTATTATGAAATATATTTTTTGATGAAATTACATGAATTTTTAAATCGTACCTGAAATACACTTTATTTACCCATTGTGCATTTATGCCAAATTTAACTTTTTCTAAGCCTCTTTCCGTTTGTTTTCTTACTTTTGACACCCATGTTATTCAGGAATAGAAAATACATTGCAGGCGAGTCGCTGTCGAAGCTTGCCTGGCAGAAGTTTATGAAAAACAGTATCGGCGTTACAGCCCTTATTGTCATTATATTATTTACTATTATCTCTATCCTTGGATACCTTATAACCCCCGATCACACTCCAATGGCTAACACCCAGATTCTGGAAATTAGCACACAAAAGCCGGGGTTTAGCTGCACGTTTCTCAAAGTGCGTAAGAACAAAGCAGAACAATGGCAATCGTACTTCTCTGAAATGCTGTTTGGCAGAGAAAATGCTCATACTTATATACCTGTTAGTTCGTACAGCTTTATCAGCGACAGCGTAAAAGTAAATCTGTTTAATACCGATAATGAAGTGTTTACCGAATACTTTAGCATGGCTGATGTTGTTTATCCTGTGAAAGAAAGCAATTGTAATTCTGATAATGATATCACTATAACAACAATTGATAGCAAAGAAATTGTGCAGACTGAAGCCGCATTACAACAAGAAATAACCGACAACAACATTTTAAAGAAATACTACCTTTTGGGAACTGATCAGTTTGGCCGCGACTTGCTAAGCCGACTGGTAATAGGCTCACGTGTAAGTCTTTCAGTGGGTTTTATATCAGTTGCAATATCGTTAATAGTAGGAATACTGCTGGGCTCGCTGGCAGGTTATTTCGGCGGCCGTACCGATGAAATAATAATGTGGTTTATCAATGTTATATGGTCAATACCAACACTGCTGCTGGTAATTGCCATAACATTTGCCCTTGGCAGAGGCTTTTGGCAGATATTCATAGCAGTAGGTCTTACCATGTGGGTAGAAGTAGCACGTGTGGTAAGAGGACAGTTTATCAGCATACGCGAAAAAGAATTTGTGGAAGCCGGACGCGCATTAGGATTCCGGAGTTTTAGAATAATACGCCGCCATATACTCCCCAATGTATTAAGTCCGGTTATAGTAATCTCTGCAGCAAACTTTGCCTCAGCCATACTCATCGAAGCCGGGTTAAGCTTTCTGGGGATAGGAGTACAGCCACCCATGCCATCGTGGGGTAGTATGATAAAAGAGTATTACAGCTTTATCCTGCTCGACTCAGCATATCTGGCTATTATACCCGGCATTGCTATCGTTATCCTTGTACTTGCCTTTATGTCGCTTGGCAACGCTTTACGCGATGCACTGGATGTTAAGGTTGAGTGAAGAGACAAGGGAATGAAAAATGAATAATGAAAAATGAATAATGAAAAATAATAAAACAACCACTGCAGTGGATTAAACCCCACCTTGTCTCTTGTCTCTTGTCTCTTGTCCCTTTCTGAGCTTTGAACTTATTATCTAATACTCTCTATTCCCAAACGATGCATTATCACAAGCTCCTCCGAATTTCTTACGGCACGAGCCCTTATCAAGACCTATCTTGATGGACATATAAAAATCCATTCCATTCATATCCGCCATTCCCAGATACGTTCCCAGTCGGTCTGTTCCTATTGTAAGGAAATAAAAGCGTGCCGACAACCCAACACGCGGGTATCTGTACTCATATACAGAAACCGGCATACTCAGTTCAAAATATTTAGTCTCATATCTGGGAATCACAGCCAGCTGCGCAGATCTTCTTAATGCACTACGGTTAACCCTTAAAGGATGTATCCACATCCCGCCAAGGTACCACTTATCATTAATATTAACATCAGCCTGTACACTCAAAGCTGTTGGCAGACCTACCTTCATCTCCCTCTCCACCAGCGATGCATCAGGGTCGTTATAAAACTCTTCACTAAGCATCCTGAAAAAGGTATTTAGATTATGATAATCAATAGTATCCACACTTGGCCAGTATTTAGATACATCGTTATAATCAAACTTCACGGCGTTGGTTTTGTATTTAACACGACCAATATCAAGAATTGATACACCTATTTTATATTTATATTCTTCAAAATGTTGTGAACACAAACTACCGCCTTTCCAGGGTCTTGAGTCAAAACTCTTTTTCTTTACATATACAGCACCAATATCAATACCAACGCCGCTTCCGCGGAAGGTAGGTGAACTTAGATAATCATTGGTATTGTAGTCGATTGGCAGTGAATACCCCACTTCTGCATTAAGATTAATAATGTTTATGGTAGAATCGTTTTCCACAACATAATCAACATTATCAATTTTAGCATAACCACCGGCATATCCCCACAGCTTCTTAATTGTAGCCCCGATAGTTATCTGCTGATCATAGAACTCATAAATATTATAAGCATAGCTAAGTCCGGCTTCAAACCAGGCACTGGTACTAAAGTCAAAATCATAATCCTGAAACTCAATATTATGCAAAGGTTCGTATTCCAAACCATTATAGCCAAATACAGGAATTTCCCAAGGAATTCTGCTTCCCGACATAAAATACCTCACACCAGTCTGGATACCAAAAGCATGATCGCCAACCTGCAGCATAGCCGAAGGACCCATGACACGCAGATTAATATTAGCCATTTTCAGATTCTCATTATCATAATAAAGAAAACTCTGATCATAATCACCATAAGTAGGGAAGGAGTAATCTTTCTTTAACAAATCCCAGATAACAAAATCCTCCTTAGGAAGATAAGCAAAGTTATTCCTGACAAAAATATCAGCAGAAACCAAATTAATATCAAGATAAACTTTATTGGTAGTCATTGATGCGGGATTAAGCATTGTGCCTGCTATCCCGCTGTAGTTACCCATAGTAACACCTGGCATTTCCTGTGCTCTTAGTCCAGTCAGCATTATCAGGCTAATCAACATGATAATGAAAATAGAGCAGTTTTTTTTAGTTCTGATCAAATAGTTGTTTTCTATAACAACGCAAAACTTTTAATTTTGTTCTGTAACATGTAATATATTACATATTTTTAATCATATATATGACGTGTTATAAATTGTTAAATGAACAATAAAATCAATAATAATAACTATTTTTGTGCATTGGCAATTTTCGTAATTGAAGTTAGTTAAGATAAAAACAAACTGCCTGTTGGATGCTTTGTCACAAGCAAAGTACACCATAAATTAGAAACATAAACGCATTTAAAATGAAATTTAACAGATCCTTACTGATTCTGACTTTTATTAGTTTTATAACCATTGGAGCTTATTCACAGACAAACACAAAGCCACTCGACCGCAAGCAAACAATCGACAAAATTACAGGGCTTATCTATCTTGTAAACAGTTTTTATGTTGATACCCTAAACATGCCAGAGTTTACTGATGACGTAATAGCCAGTATGTTAAAGGAGCTTGATCCACACTCAGCATATATCAAAGCAAAAGATGTAAAGCGAGCCAATGAATCACTTGAAGGCAGTTTTGAAGGCGTAGGTTTAACATTCCAGTTATATAAAGACACAATACTGGTGGTAGGTCCAATACCAGGAGGACCATCCGACAAGGTAGGAATTATGGCCGGTGATCAGATTATTACCGTGGACGGAGAAGAAGCCTATGGCAAAGACATCGACAATCAGTGGGTTATGGATCACCTTCGCGGGAAAAAAGGCACACAGGTAGTAGTTGGCATCTATCGTAAAGGTAATGATGGTTTGATAGAATATGAGATTACTCGCGACAAGATACCTATTAATAGTCTGGATGCCGCTTTCATGCTCAACAAAAATACAGGATATATAAAGCTAAATAGATTTGCCAGACAATCGCTGGATGAATTCAATGAAGCAGCTACTATGCTCAAAAAAGAAGGCATGGAGAATCTTATCCTTGACCTTAGAAGTAATACAGGCGGTTATTTGGGAACAGCAATGAGTATCGCCGATGAGTTTCTCCCCAACGGAAAGATGATTGTTTACACAGAAGGGACACATCAACCCCGACAGGAACTGAAAGCCACAAGCGCCGGTAAATTTGAAGATGGTAAGCTGGTGGTGCTTATTAATGAAGGGTCAGCTTCTGCAAGCGAGATTGTATCGGGAGCTATACAAGACTGGGACAGAGGCATTATTATCGGACGACGTTCGTTTGGTAAAGGATTGGTACAGCGCCCTTTCCCTCTGGGTGATGGCTCGCAAGTACGCTTAACAGTTGCACGTTATTATACTCCTTCAGGCAGATGTATTCAGAAACCTTATGACGATGGTGTTGAGGAATATTATAAGGATATGCAGAAAAGAATGGAGCATGGAGAAACATTCCATGCCGACAGTATTCATTTCCCCGACTCACTGAAATACAAAACAAAAGCAGGAAGGACTGTTTATGGCGGCGGTGGAATAATGTCTGATATTTTCATTCCTATGGACACAATCAGATACAACGACTTATATACGTCACTTGTTCGTAAAGGCGTTATCAACGGCTTTGTTAATGATTATCTGTCGGAAAACAGAGAAACCCTCACACAAACTTACCCTGATCTGGACAGCTATATTGATGGCTTTACCTTAAGTGATGACGATTTTAATACATTTATGGAGAATGCTGAAGCTAAGAAGATTGAATACACCAGCGAAGAGCTTGATCCGAACATTGACTTCCTTAAGTTACAACTTAAAGCCCTGATAGGCCGTAATATATATGAAACAGGAGACTATTTCGAGATAACATGGACTATGGACCCTGAGATAAACAAAGCCCTTGAAGTAATCGATAATAACAAACTCTATAAAAAAATACTTCAGGAGTAGGATTGAAGTGGGGGTACTGACACCCCCTAATCCCCTAAACCTCCAAGGACATGGCTAAAACGGGTAAAAAGGGGGGATGGTATCCAACTCCTGACTAACAGGGTGTTTCATAGATTTAATCCTCCTTCTTCCCCTCATGTGGACTTATCAAATCCAAATAAGGGCACGATTGCCCCTTCAGGGGGGTATAAAAGGATTTTTCGTTATTCAGCTTTCATTATTCATCTCTCTTCAGTCCCTTTTTTTATGATAAAAGAAAATTAGAACCATTCTAAGTAATATTTTTGTGTTTATACATAAAAAGGTTTATATATTTGCCTCTCTTATAACAATAAACACATAAATACAATATAGCTATGAAAAAACATAATTTTTATGCAGGCCCTTCAATTTTACCTCAATACACAATTGAAAAAACTGCTGATGCTATTCACAATTTTGCTGGTATAGGACTATCAGTAATGGAAGTTAGCCACCGTAGTAAAGAGTTTGTTGCAGTTGTAGACGAAGCCACACAGCTTTTCAAAGAACTGCTGCACATCCCCGAAGGGTATTCAGTGCTATTCCTGGGAGGAGGAGCAAGTACACAGTTTGCGATGGTGCCGTTTAATCTGTTTGTAAACAAAGCAGCATATCTAAACACTGGTGCATGGGCCAAAAAAGCCATAAAAGAAGCAAGCATGTTTGGCGAGGTTGATGTAGTAGGATCATCAGAAGACAAGAACTTTACATATATTCCAAAAGGATATACTATTCCTGAGGATGCTGATTACTTCCATATAACAACAAACAACACCATTTATGGTACAGAGATTAAAACAGACATCGACTGTCCGGTGCCATTGGTAGCAGATATGTCGTCAGATATATTTAGTCGCCCTGTTGATATTTCCAAATACGCTATTATATATGGTGGTGCCCAGAAAAATCTGGCTCCTGCTGGCGTTACTTTTGTAATTGTACGCAATGATATCCTTGGAAAAGTAAAACATCACCTTCCAACAATGCTGAATTACAAAACACACATCGACAAGGAAAGTATGTTTAACACACCACCAGTTGTTCCTATTTTTGCAGCATTACAAACATTGAAATGGCTTAAAGAAAAAGGCGGTGTTGAAGAAATGCAGAAGATAAACATTCAGAAAGCCGGATTGCTTTATGATGAAATTGATCGTAATAGTTTGTTCAAAGCAACAGTAGAAGATCCTGAAGATCGTTCATTAATGAATATCTGCTTTGTAATGACAGAGGGAAATGAAGACAAAGAAAAAGCTTTCCTTGATTTCGCTACATCAAAAGGCATGATAGGCATTAAAGGTCACCGTTCTGTTGGTGGTTTCCGTGCATCTACTTACAATGCACTGCCAGTGGAAAGTGTAGAAGCACTTGTTGCTGTTATGAAAGAATTTGAAGAAAACAATTAATAAACAAATAAAACAAATCTCTAAATATTACTGAAATGACAAAAGTATTAGTAGCAACAGAAAAACCATTTGCCGCCGTAGCTGCTGAAGAAATCAAAGCAATCTTCGACAAAGCGGGATTTCAATGTGATTTTTTTGAAAAATACACTACACATGAGGAACTAATCTCTGCTGTTAAAGATGCAGAAGCCCTTATTATCAGGAGTGACAAAGTAACACCGGAAGTTATTGAAGCTGCCGGAAATTTAAAAATTGTAGTAAGAGCCGGCGCTGGTTATGATAATGTAAATCTGGAAGCTGCATCAAAAAATGATGTGGTTGTTATGAATACACCCGGTCAGAACTCAAACGCCGTTGCTGAACTGGCTCTAGGAATGATGGTTTATCAGGCAAGAAATCATTACAATGGTAAACCTGGCACTGAGCTTTGTTGTAAAAAGCTTGGTATTCATGCCTATGGCAATGTTGGTAAACTTGTTGCTAAAATTGCCAAAGGTTTTGGAATGAAAGTAATAGCTTTTGATCCTTTCGTGGAAAAAGCTGTTATTGAAGCTGATGGCGTTTCTGTTGTTGATACAGTTGAAGAATTGTATTCAGAATGCGATTATATTAGTCTGCATATTCCGGCCAACGAAAAGACTATCAAGTCTGTGAATTATGAGTTACTTTCTAAAATGAAAGATAACGCAACTCTGGTAAACACTGCACGTAAAGAGGTTATTGATGAAGACGATATGTTAAAGATTCTTGAAGAAAAACAAGGATTCTGCTATGTATCTGATATTGCCCCTGCAGCTAAAGAGGAAATGGAAAGCAAGTATGCCGACCGTTGTTTCTTTACTCCGAAAAAAATGGGTGCACAAACAGCTGAAGCTAATATTAACGCGGGTAAAGCTGCTGCTCATCAGATAATCAATTTTATTGAGAACGGTGATATCACCTTTAAAGTTAATTAACGACATAGATTATTAAGCTGGATTTCAGCTTTCTGGTTAGTGCCGGAGTCACTTTATTTTAGTGTTCCGGCATTGCTGATATTCAAAAATAACTAATCGTAGTAAAAATTTCAAAACAATTTTCAATGTACAATAATCAACAAAAAGAAAAAACTGAAAAGACTGGCACATTCTTTAGATTCGAAGACTTAAGAATCTATCATAAATCTCTTGACTACATTAACTGGCTGCAGGATGTTACTATGCTGTTTCCTGAAAATGATAAATCTCAGTTTGCCCTGAGATTTAATGAGTCTGCAAGAAACATTGCTTTTTTCATAGTAGAAGGCTCAGCAAGAAACAAAAGTCAGTTTATTTACAATCTGAAACTTGCAAAAAGTTCTATCAGAGAATGTCTGGTTTACACTACTCTTTCTTACAAACAAAGTTTAATCACTGACTCACAGGAAGACGAAAGCAGAAATCAGCTAATGGAAATGACTAAAATGATTGGAGCACTCATTTCTTCTTTACAGCGTGCAAATAATAATTCATCACACGGTAACGGCCATATTGCTAATTACAAATATAATGGTAGTGGTGATGATTATAATGAACGTCGTAATAAATACAATGACTTTGATGGTAATACACTGGATAATGAGTATTAAATCGAAGAAGCTACTTTTTTAATACAGTAAAAAAAAACAATATGGCAACATTAAAAGCTTTTAAAGGATACCGCCCTCCACAGGATATTGCAAGCCAACTTGCATCACGTCCTTATGATGTTCTTAATTCCAAAGAAGCCAGGGCAGAAGCAGAAGGAAACAAATATTCACTTCTGCATATAATAAAACCTGAAATTGATCTTCCTGAAGATGTTAATCTGTACAGTGAAGAAGTTTATAACAAAGCTAAAACCAATCTTGATAAGTTTAAAGAAAACGGATGGCTTGTGCAGGATGATGAAGAATACCTATATATATATGCTCAAACAATGTTTGGAAAAACCCAATACGGAATAGTTGGGTGTGCCAGCGTTGAGGATTATATGAATAATGTTATCAAAAAACATGAGCTGACACGCCCTGACAAAGAAGAAGACAGGATGAAACATGTAAGAATTACAAACTCTAACATGGAGCCAGTATTCTTCTCATATCCGGCTGTTGAAGAAATTGACAAGATAATCGCTGATTATGTCAATGACAATAAAGCTGAGTATAACTACACAGGTACTGATGACGTTGGTCATCATTTTTGGGTGCTTAGAGATAAAAAATTGATAGACAGGATTATTGAGCTGTTTGCTGAACTGCCTTCTACATATGTTGCTGACGGGCATCACCGTACAGCTGCGGCTGCCTTGGTAGGTAATGAAAAGAAAAATCAAAATCCAAACCACACAGGAGAAGAAGAATATAATTACTTCCTTGCTGTACATTTCCCTGATAATCAGCTTACCATTATTGATTACAACCGCGTTATCAAAGATTTAAATGGTTACTCAAAAGAAGAGTTTGTTGAAAAACTAAAGAACAATTTTGTAGTTGAAGATAAAGGCACAGAGATATATAAACCGGAAAGACTACATGAAATGAGTATGTATCTTGATGGTCACTGGTACTCAATGGTAGCTAAGGAAAATACTTATGATGATAATGATCCTATCGGTGTGCTTGATGTTACTATCCTTACAAACCAGGTACTTGATCCACTGCTTGATATACAGGATCTTCGCCGTTCCAAAAGAATAGACTTTGTTGGTGGCATCCGCGGACTGGGTGAATTAAAACGCAGAGTTGATAATGGAGAAATGGAAGTAGCTTTTGCTCTTTATCCTGTAAGCATGAAACAGCTTATTGATATTGCTGACAGCGGCAAGATAATGCCCCCTAAAACAACATGGTTTGAGCCTAAGCTGCGCTCTGGACTTGTTGTTCACGGTCTTGATTAAAGAATAGAACTGTTTAACTGCTAAATGTAAAATTCATTAATAAGAATTTTTTCATTTGAGGCTGATGGTAAATACATCAGCCTTTTTTTGTGCTTACAAATGAGTTATTTATGTCAACATCAATTGCAGTATGCTGATTATTAATGCTTGTAAAGAATATTCGGGGTGTTTCTTTAATGCTGTATTCAGATGCAGAATAATTATCATAATTAAGCAATAAAATTATCATTAGTAAGTAACCAATATATTTATTCTTTTACTAATATTGCAACATGAAATCAAAAATTGAAAAAACAATATTAATAGAAGATCTTGTTGAAGATCATCCTTTTGCTATTAAATATTTAAGCGAAAAAGGAATCAGATGTATCCGTTGTGGAGAGCCAACATGGGGAACACTTGAGGAAGCTGCCAAAGAGAAAAACTTCAATAATGAACAAATTGAAAGGTTTGTAGAAGAACTCAGGGAGTTGTCTGTGGAGTTTAAAGTTTGAGGTTTATAGAAAATAAATCACCTGATATTTCAGCATTTTTCTTAACTTTGAAGATGTAAACAATGTACGTTCGGGTTAACCGGGTTTATTTGTTACATTATTAGTATCAATATATAAATTATTATTGGAAATCACCCATTTAGTATGGCCACCAGAGGAGTAAAACTGTTTAAGAGAAAAATGTGTGTGAAACCCACAATATGGGGCTGGCTAGTCATTATTGCAGTTATATTATTGGTAGGGCGTGCTTCATTAACTGGTATTGTGAAATTTCTCTCGCTTAATGATCCTGTTGAATCAAAAACAATGGTACTTGAAGGCTGGGTTCCTACTTATGCTGTTAAAGATGCTATGAAGTATTTCAGGGATAATGAATACGAGAGACTTATAATAACTGGTATCCCAATCGTTAATTATGAGTTCATAGCACCATATAAGAATACAGCAGAAGCAACATTGCTAGCTGTACGCTATTACGGATATAATGATACTGTATACCTGGCTGAAATACCCACAACAGTGCTTGTTGACAGAACTTATAACACTGCTGTGGAAACAAAACTTCTATTCGATAGTAATCCCGATTGGCCTAAAAGCATGAACATCTATTCGGTTGGTGTTCATGCCAGGCGTACATATACTATGTTCCGCAATGCTTTTGGTAATACATATAATATAGGAGTACTATCACAACGCGATCGCACCTTCGATCCGATGTCGTGGTGGAAAAGCAGTAAAGGTTTTCGTAATGTGAGTAATGAGTTTATTGCTACTCTTTATGTTATGGCTTTCTTTCATCCTAATTTAAAGGATGCAATAAATAAGATAAACTACGGTAATTATCTGGATAAAATATACTACGAACGTCAGGACAAACATGTATTGTTTTCCGATTCAGTTGATAGTCCGTTTAATGACAAGGAAAGAAGTGAGTTCAGGTCATTCAGCTATTTTGATCCGGACACATCGTACAGAGTGAAAGCTCATTTTACGGTAGACACCAGCTCACCGATCTTCAATATGCCAACAAATACAGAAAGAGCACCTGAATACCGCATTTACGGTAATCTGGAATTCACAATAAATGATACACTGTGCTCTCTTACAGTATATCAGAATATGGCATTTATCAATAATAAAGAATACGGGAATTTGTTATTTGTACCCTTTACTGATAAATCGAACAGCGCAACAACTTACGCAGCAGGCAGATACCTTGATATCCCAATTCCTGATAAAGACACAATTATAATAGATTTCAATAATACATACAATCCTTACTGTGCATATTCAGAAAGATGGTCATGCCCGCTTGTGCCCTTTGATAACAATCTGGATGTGAATATTAAGGCAGGAGAAAAAAGATACAAAAACCACTAATGGAAAAACTGGATATCTCAATATTATTAGTAGAAGATGATGTAGTAATAAGGAATGTTTATACACAATTACTCACACACAAGGTTAATGAGCTATTTATAGCTGGTGATGGGATGGAGGGATACAACAGTTATAAGACAAACAAACCAGATCTTATTATAACTGATATAAAAATGCCAGTTCTAAATGGTCTTGACATGATCAGAAAGATCCGCCATGATGATAAAGAACAGAGGATAATAATCATGTCAGCATATGGGGAATCAAGATTTTTTCAGACTGCCATTGAAATGGGAGTGAAGGGATTTCTTGTAAAGCCAGTTGATAAAAAAGATCTATTTGAGATTGTTGATGATTTGTCAAAGGACATCTTGTTGGGTAAACGCCTTGCTGAAGAAGAGATCAAGAGGAAAGAACTTGAAATACAGGTTGAGAAAGGAAATAAAATTCTGGTAGAGCTTGCTCAGGCTACCATCAGGTTTTTCCAGTTTGGAGTAAATACTGAAACAATCGACAAAGCCCTGAAAAGTGTTGGTAACAGTGCCGAAGTTTCCAGATCCTATATCTTTAAGTTATTTACAGAAAAGAATAAAAGGTATCTCGGGCAGATAAATGAATGGGTTTCTGAAGGCATAGATCCTCAAATAGATAATCCTGACCTTAAACGTGTTCCTGAAGACTCAGAAGTATTTAAAGCATGGGAAGATTTAATGATCCACAAGAATAATATCATTGGCTCCGTTGAGGATTTTAACGAACCCAGCAAATCAATATTATTAGAACAGGATATTAAATCAATTTTAGCAATACCAATTTTTGTAAAAGAACAGTGGTGGGGCTTTATAGGCTTTGATGAATGTAAATACAAGCGTAATTGGACTGTTGCTGAGGTTAAGGCCCTTGAAATGCTTGCTTATAATCTTGGTGCTGCTATATACAGACGTGAAGTTGAAGAGGAACTTATTAAATTAAACGTAAATCTTGAAGACAGGGTAAGAGACAGGACAAAAGAACTTGAAAAAGAAATTGCTGACAGAACTGTTGCGGAGAGTCTTCTTCGCGATAGTGAAGAAAAATACAGGCTTATCTTTGAAAATGCCAACAACGGAATCATTCTTATTATCTCCGGAAAAATTAAAATGCTGAATCCAAAAGTTGTTGAAATATTTGGTATTATGCCAAAACATATGATTGGATATGAATTTAGCAGCTTTATCGAAACAAAATATAAAGAGAAAGTGAAAGAAACATTTGAGAAGGAGGATCTGGAGCTGAATGATGAATATGAGATACATGTAAAGATGCTTAACGGTAAATATCTGGAGCTTAAAATAACTAATATATTATGGGATAATTATCCGGCAAGTCTGCTGTTCGTATCTGACATTACTAAACGTAAGATTGCTGAAAATAACCTTTCAGACCTTAACCTGAATCTTGAAATAAGAGTTATAGAAGAAGTTAAAAGAGCTAACAAACAACAACAGCTTCTGGTACAAAAGTCAAAACTTGAATCGCTGGGAGAAGTTAGCGCAGGTCTTGCCCATGAAATAAACCAACCTCTTGGAGGTATATCCATGGGATTGGAAAATATGTTGTTTAATATCAGGGAAGATAAAGAAAACAGTGACTATTTAAAAAATAAGATAAACCTACTTTTCCGGGATGTTGAGAGAATACAAAAGATTATTGAACATGTGAGGTTGTTTTCAAGAGAGCAGGAGAGGTCTATTAAAGAGGATGTGTGCATAAACTCTGTTATTGTCAATTCCCTGTCGTTAGTGAGAAATCAGTTTACAGGTAAAGATATTGAAATTGAAACTAATATTCCAGTTAATCAGAT
Source organism: Bacteroidales bacterium (assembly GCA_963676635.1). Taxonomy (GTDB): domain Bacteria; phylum Bacteroidota; class Bacteroidia; order Bacteroidales; family F082. The sequence goes on along the minus strand of OY781105.1, from coordinate 438,694 downwards.
ATATACATCAGGAAATAAATTCAGGCTGGAGCAAGTGTTATTGAATCTGTTATCGAATGCCAGATTTGCTGTTAATGAGAAGAAAATTAAATCAAAAGATACAAATTTCAGACAAAAGATATCTATAGATTTGGCTGAGAATACAGACTCATCAACAATAACAATTACAGATAATGGTACGGGCGTAGATAACAATATAGTTTCTAAAGTTTTTGATCCGTTCTTCTCTACTAAAAGTGAGGCAAAGGGAACAGGACTGGGCTTGTCTATCTCCTATGGTATAATATCAGAAATGAATGGCTCTATTACATTAGAAAGTGAACCTGAAGAATTTACAAAAGTTATTATTAAACTACCAAAAATTGCTAAAGTATGAACAAAAAAATTAATATACTCGTAGTAGATGATGAACAAAGACTTCTGGATGAGATTGAAGAGTTTTTAGTTCAGAAGAAATACAATGTCTATAAGGCCACACTACCATCCAAAGCATTTCTTGTTCTTGAACAGGAAGTAATTAATATTGTTATTCTGGATATTAAATTACCAGAAATGAGTGGTCTTGTTGTTCTTGAGAAGATCAAACAGAGTTATCCGGATATTGAAGTAATTATGATCTCAGGTCATGGTGATATGGATACTGTTATTCAGGCTATGCGTAGCGGAGCAACTGACTATTTTGCTAAACCATTCCGCTTGTTCGACATAAATCAGGCTATTATGCGAACAGAGAGATATATGGAATTGAATAATCAGCTCAGGGAAGCTAAGAAGAGTTTGCATGATATGTCACAAAAGATTCTAAACTCTGTAGGTACACGACTTGTTGGAAAAAGTCAGGCCATGAAAACAATGCTGATGATGATGAATAAAGTAGCGCAGTCTGATAGCACATCAGTGCTTATTTTGGGAGAGAGTGGCACTGGTAAAGAGCTGGTTGCTCAGGGCATTCACCAACTAAGTAGCAGAGAAGCAAATATGTTCTATTCCGTTAACTGTTCTGCAATTCCTGAAACATTATTTGAAAGTGAATTCTTCGGCCATAAAAAGGGATCATTTACCGGGGCTATTGAAAATAAAAAAGGTTGGTTTGAAATTGCTGATAACGGCACACTGTTTCTGGATGAAATAAGTGATATGCCAATGGCTCAGCAAGCCAAGATACTCAGAGTGCTTGAAGAACGTAAAGTCAGCAAAGTAGGGTCTCGCGAAAGCAAAGATGTTAATGTACGTGTTCTTGCCGCATCTAATACAGACCTTGAAAAACTGGCATTGGAGAATAAATTCAGGCTCGATTTGTTTCACAGATTAAGTGTTTTCGTTATACAAATACCACCATTAAGGGAAAGAAAAGAAGATATACCTTTATTATATAACTACTATTTAAAGCAATACAGTAACCAAAATCAGAAAAATATACGAACCACAGATCCTAAAGTAATTGATATTCTAACAAATTTTGATTTCCCCGGAAATATACGCCAATTGAAAAATATTATCGAACGTGCAGTTATAATGTGTGACGGAGATACAATTCTTCCAGAGCATATTACCTTTTCAGGAAATATATCAGCAGCACCTGAAACAATTAAGGAAAATAGTACTGATTGTTCTGGTAGAGGTGATATACTGGATATTGAATTTCACGAAAAGCGTTTAATTAAGAAAGCCCTTGCTAAATGCAAGAATAACAAATCAAAGGCCTCAACATTGTTAAATATTACATGGCAATCGCTCGACAGGCGAATGAAGAAGTTTGGTTTAGAATAAGGTACAAAAAAACTCCGGTCTGAAATTCAAACCGGAGCTATGTTCTATTGCATTATAGCACTATTTTACAGCATCCACAATAGCTTTAAAGGCTTCAGGATTATTTACTGCAAGGTCTGCAAGCACTTTGCGGCTTATTTCAATGTTCTTAGCATGAAGTTTACCCATTAATACAGAGTAAGTCATATCATACTGACGTGCACCGGCATTAATACGCTGAATCCATAATGCTCTGAAGTTACGTTTTTTAACTCGTCTGTCGCGGTATGCATACTGTTGGCCTTTTTCATATGCATTTTTTGCCACCGTCCAAACATTCTTTCTGCGACCAAATTGACCTTTGGTCTCTTTCATGATCTTTTTTCTACGTGCTTTTGAAGCAACACTGTTTACTGATCTTGGCATTTTAATAATTTTTTTTCACCATAGCGCTTAACTAAATTAAGACTTGTAAAGCTATGACAAAGGTTAAACATAAATTTAGCTGCGAATTAACTTTCTAATTGTTTTCTCATCAGCTTTGTCGATAATAGCAACATAAGTAAGATTACGTTTACGTTTTTTCGACTTTTTTGTCAAAATGTGACTTTTGTAAGCATGCTTCCTTTTAATCTTACCAGAACCTGTAAGAGTAAATCTCTTTTTGGCACTGGATTTTGTCTTCATTTTTGGCATTACTTAAAAATTTAATTTAAAAATATTAATAAATAGTTATTTCTTAGGAGCGATGATCATAATCATACGCTTACCTTCGAGTTTCGGCATTCTTTCAACTTTACCAACTTCTTCAAGTTCCTGAGCAAAGCGAAGCAGGATGTATTCTCCTTTATCTTTATAGATTATAGATCTACCTTTAAAGAACACATCAACTTTTACTTTTGCTCCTTCCTGAAGGAATTTAGTAGCATGTTTTAACTTGAAATTAAAATCATGTTCATCAGTATTAGGTCCTAGTCTGATCTCTTTAACAACAACTTTGGCAGATTTTGCTTTAATCTCCTTTTGTTTTTTCTTTTGATCATAGAGATACTTCTTGTAATCCATTATCTTACAAACAGGAGGGTTAGCTGATGGTGAAATTTCAACTAAGTCAAATCCCTGTTCTTCGGCGATGGCAAGAGCGTCTCTTAACTGGTAAATACCGGTTTCTACATTTTCACCCACAAGTCTGATCATAGGGGCGGTAATGTATTTATTGATTCTGTTGGGATCCTCTTTTTTTACAAAACCTCTTCTTGGACCCCTTTTTCCTCTAAAATGTGCTATTTCTAAATCCTCCTATATTAGTTAGTAATTATTTTAACTCTGTCAATCGTTCAACTTCATCGTTGATTTTAGCAGCGATTTCTTCCAGATTAAAAGTACCCAGATCGCCTTCCCCATGACGTCTTACTGATACAGTGCCACTTTCCTCTTCCTTTTCACCTACAATAAACATAAATGGCACTTTCTTTAATTCCGCATCACGGATTTTCCTTCCGGTTTTTTCACTTCTTGTATCAATCAAGCCGCGTAAACCATATTTATCCAGCGAATTTAATACTTTTTTTCCATACTCATTAAATTTCTCACTAATAGGCAGTATAATTATCTGGTCAGGGGTAAGCCAAAGCGGGAAATTACCTGCGCAATGTTCAATAAGAACAGCAACAAACCTCTCCATAGATCCAAAAGGAGCACGGTGTATCATTACAGGTCTGTGTTTCTCATTATCTGCACCTATATAAGTAAGGTCAAATCTTTCCGGAAGATTATAGTCTACCTGAATTGTACCCAACTGCCATTTTCTGCCAATGGCATCACGAACCATAAAGTCCATCTTTGGTCCGTAGAAAGCAGCTTCACCATATTCAATTATTGCATCAAGATTTCTCTCTTCTGCTACTTCAATAATAGCTCTTTCTGATTTCTCCCAGTTTTCTTCGCTACCGATGTATTTCTCCTTGTTATCAGGATCTCTCAAAGAGATCTGGATAATAACATCTTTAAAGTCAAGTGCTGAAAAGATATGCTGAATAATATCAATTACTCCGTTAAATTCCTGTTTGATCTGATCAGGTGTACAGAAAATATGAGCATCATCCTGTGTAAAGCCTCTAACACGTGTAAGTCCGTGGAGCTCGCCACTCTGCTCATAACGATAAACAGTACCAAATTCTGCATAACGAATTGGCAGTTCGCGATAGGAGTGAGGTCTACTGGCATATATCTCACAATGATGAGGACAGTTCATTGGCTTCAGGAAAAACTCCTCACCCTCAACAGGTGTGGTGATTGGCCTGAATGACTCTTCTCCATATTTCTGGTAATGTCCAGATGTTTTATACAGATTTACATTTCCGATATGCGGGCTGATAACAGGTTCATATCCTGCTTTCTTTTGAACTTTCTTAAGAAACTGTTCAAGTTTTTCTCTTAGTTCAGCACCTTTTGGTAACCAAAGAGGTAATCCCTGTCCTACATTCTGGCTGAATGTAAATAATTCCAGCTCTTTCCCAAGTATACGGTGGTCGCGCTTTTTAGCTTCCTCTAATAAAACAAGATACTCATCAAGTTCCTTTTTCTTGGGGAATGTAATACCATAAATCCTTGTTAACTGCTTACGGTTTTCATCACCACGCCAATACGCACCAGCAACTTTGGTAAGCTTTACAGCCTTAATAAATCCAGTGTTAGGGATGTGAGGCCCGCGACAAAGGTCGGTAAATGATCCGCTTTTGTATAGTGTAATCTGACCATCTTCAAGCTCACTAATCAGCTCAAGCTTATACTCATCACCTTTTTCTTTGAAATATGATTCAGCATCAGCTTTTGAAATATCTTCCCTGACAAAAGTCTGCTTTTCGCGTGCCAGCTCAAGCATTTTCTTTTCAATTTTAGAGAGATCTTTCTCACTTATCTCATAATCCATGAAGTCGATATCATAATAGAATCCGTTTTCAATATCCGGACCTATACCAAACTTCACTCCTGGATAAAGCAATTCAACAGCTTCTGCCATAAGGTGTGCTGATGAATGCCACATTGCTGCTTTACCTTCCGTATCATTCCATGTGTATAATTTAAGAGTTGCATCTGTTGTGATCGGACGTGTAGCATCCCAAATCTCATTATTAACACTAGCTGCCAGAACATTGCGAGCTAATCCTTCGCTAATATCCTTGGCAATATCTAGAGGTGTTGTCCCTTCCTGAACCTGTTTTACGGAATTATCTGGTAAAGTTATATTAATCATATTTATATTTTCTCAAAAAAATTGGCTGCAAAAATACAAAAATTACTTTAAGTGTCAACCACTTAGAGTTAATTTATCGTAACTTTTATTTAGGTTTGTTTTCCAGAGGATTGTATTGTGCGTTTTTACTAAAATATATTGCATTAACTGATTGTCCAACAATATGTTATCCTATGATAGGATAATGCTAATGTCTATTATATAATTTATTTTTTTATTTTAGCTGCTATCCAAATTACTAGTAATTATGAGTACTTTAATTGTATACATGTCACGACATTCGACTACGAAAAAGGTAGCAGAGATAGTAAAAAGAGGCCTTAAGGACAATCATATTGTAAGTGTTGATATAGGCACTGAAAAGGTTCCTTCCGTTGATGAATTTGATACAATAATAATAGGTGGGTCAATTCATGCTGGACAAATACAGAAAAAAATAAAGAACTTCTGCAAAAGCAATATCACCACGCTTTTAAACAAGAAGCTTGGTCTTTTCCTGTGTTACATGGAAATTACAAAGGCTCAGGAGCAGTTTGTTAATAATTTTGATGAAGAACTACGCAACCATGCTTTAGCTACAGGCCTTATGGGGGGTGAGTTTCTTTTTGAAAAGATGAATTTTATTGAGAAGTTTCTTGTGAAAAAGATTGCAGGTGTTAAAATAAGTGTAAGTAAGCTTAAAACCAATGAAATAAATAAGTTTATTGAGAGGTTGAATGCTTAACAGATAATAAACATTAAAATAAATTAATGGCCAAAATATCAACAATCAAGTGCCCTCACTGCTCAGGTACAGGAAGATGTAATTGCGGTAGATGTCAATTGAAAAATTATGGAACATCAAATACGGGAAGATTAGCCATTTGCTACAAATGTTCTGGTAGTGGAAAGGTTGTTGTTTTTGGATAATTATAAAGTGCGATGCTGGTTGATCTCATATGCCATAACATTTACTAGAAGTGCTTATATTTTGCCTTACTCAGCACAATTAAACAAAGCCTTAATAAAATTTAATTTTTCTTTAATTTCAAAACAATAATTATTACTATTGTAAAAATTTATAAAGTGAAAAATAAAGTAGTAATAATAACAGGCGCAACTTCCGGAATAGGGAAGGCTTTAGCATACGAATACAGTTCGCATGGTGCTGATCTTGTGCTTGGAGCACGTAGTCTGGATAAACTTGAGGAAATAAAAAAAGATCTGGAAGCAAAGGGTACAAATGTAATCATATGCCAAACGGATGTAAGTATTGAAGCCGATTGCAAGAACCTTATTTTGACAGCCAAAGAGAATTTCAACAGAATCGACGTCCTTATTAATAATGCAGGCATTTCAATGCGTGCTCTATTTGAGGATGCTAGTCTGGATGTTATACGACAGCTAATGAATATAAACTTCTGGGGAACTGTTTATTGCACTAAATATGCCTTGCCTTATCTGCTCGAATCAAAGGGAAGTGTGGTGGGAGTGTCATCCATTGCCGGCATAAAGGGACTGCCTGCCAGAACTGGCTATTCAGCATCAAAGTTTGCAATGAATGGATTTATGGAGTCGCTGCGCACTGAGAACCTTAAAAAGGGATTAAACGTGCTTGTCGCACATCCAGGCTTCACTGCCTCAAATATCAGAAACACTTCTCTGAAAGCTGATGGCTCACAACAGGGTGATACTCCGCGTAATGAGGGTAAGATGATGTTAGCTGAAGAAGTAGCTCATCATATTTATTTAGCAGTAAAAAGGAGAAAAAACAAAATTGTTCTAACTTCAGAAGGTAAATTGGTTTCACTTTTAAGCAAGTTTTTCCCAAAGCTACTGGAAAAGTTAATTTATAATGATCTGGCCAAAGAGCCCGATTCACCTTTTAAATAATTAGATATCAACTATAATCAAATAGCATATGTTTTCAAATTTTAAAGTATTCCCAAATAAAGGCTTCGGCGATGTTGAATTTGGCATAGATATGGACACTTTCGTGGAAAAGTACGGTGAACCTGAAGAAATTGACAATATCGATGAGGATGAGGATCTTAACACTAGCATCCTGCATTACTGGAACAAGGGATATTCATTGTTTTTTGTGGGTTTAGCAACTCCCATCCTTGCCGGAGTTGAGTCTGACAATCCTGAAACAGAGCTTTTCGGTGAAAAGATAATGGGTAAATCCAAAGATGATATTATTGAACTTATGGCTAAAAACGGCAGTAAGGAATATGATGAAGCTGAAGAAGAGCTTGTTGGTGAAGATGATAAAGATCTTCGTGTGTCTTTTGAGGAAAGTATGCTTGATTTCTTTTTCAGGGATGACAAGCTTGTTTACATGAACTTTGGTGTTTATGTTGATGAAGAGGGGAAGATCGACTACGTCTGATTTTTGTTTCTTGGGTGATATTTATTGACTGCCTTTCGCAGATCTTCATTGTTGATGTGTGTGTATATTTCTGTGGTCATTATTGATACATGTCCAAGCAACTCCTGAACAACTCTTAAATCGGCACCATTTTGTACAAGATGAGTTGCGAACGCATGCCGAAATGAATGCGGACTAATACTTTTTCTTATTCCAGCACATTCAGCAACTTTTTTTACAATTTCAAAAATCATCTGGCGTGTTAACTTATTGCCCCGCCTGTTGAGAAACAAAACACCATTATCCTTTTTATTTCCAAGTGATTTTACCCTCGAATATTGCAAATAGATATTAATCTGTTTAACAGTATGTTCTCCCAATGGTACAAGTCGTTGTTTGTTTCCTTTTCCTTTTACAGACATTAACATATCATCTGGATGATAATCAAGAATGCTTAGGTTAACAAGCTCAGAAACACGTAATCCACAGCCATACAGAGTTTCTAAGATAGCCTTATTCCTTTCTCCTTCAGGCAAAGAAAGGTTAACGGCATTTAAAATTAATTCTATATCTTCCACAGAAAGAACATCAGGTAATTTCCTGCCTAATTTTGGTGTTTCTATTAATTCAGATGGGTTTGATTCTATTTCTTTTTCAATTAGAAGGTATCTGAAAAACGCTTTTATTCCTGAAATAATGCGGGCCTGAGTGTGAACTCCCATATCAATGTCATTCACAAACTCTATAAAATCAATTAAATCTTCATAAACAATGTCTGTAATTTTTGTCTGACGTTTGTTTGTTGCCATAAAAGATACCAGCAAACGCACATCATGCAGATATGCTTCTACCGTATTTTGCGACATTCCACGCTCCAGTTGCAGATATGATTTAAAACCTATTATTAATGAATTATCAACCATTTATTCTGTATTTCAAGATAATTTTTGTTTTACGAAGATAAGAATTAAACACGGTATCCAAATATAAGTCACCCAATTTGTTATAAAAGATATTAAAGTAATGTTTATTTGGAATTTCTGCTTATATTTGTGAATATCTAACACAATAGTAAAATTAAGATTCTATAAAATTCATTAAACAACTGATATGGTAGACTTTTCACTAACTAACGAACAAATTGAACTAAGGGAAAAAGTAAGGGATTTTGCTAATAGAGTAATAAGACCTGAAGCAAGAAAATATGACGGACTTGCCGAATTCCCATGGCCTATTGTAAAAAAAGCATACGAAGAAGGAATTATGAACGGGCCGATGTCAAAGGAATTTGGCGGTCATGGCCATAGTATCTTCGAAAGTGCTCTGGCATCAGAAGAGCTGGGAGCCGGATGCGTTGGAATAGGTATTTGCCTCGATGCCAATACGCTTGCCCTTACGCCTTTGTACCTTGGAGCATCTGAAGAGCAGAAAAAACGCTTTTTCGGACAAATCAATGAAGAAAAAGGTGTTGCTGCTTATGCGCTTACTGAACCTAATGCTGGTTCTGATGTTGCCGGAATTAAATCTTCTGCCATTCTTAAGGGTGATAAATATATTCTTAATGGACATAAACGATTTATTACCAATGGTAGTCCATCATCATTTATAACTGTTTTTGCTATTACTGATCCTGAAAAGGGTGCACGTAGTCTTACTGCTTTTGTGGTACCAACTGATAGTCCGGGTGTTGAAATTGTAGCTGATATGCAAAAAATGGGACAAAGAGCTTCAATACAAACAGAATTTAAATTCCATGATGTGGAAATACCCGTTGAAAACCGTATTGGTGGTGAAGGACATGGATTTTTGCTGGCTATGAAAACCTTTGAAAGAACAAGGACTGGGGTTGCTGCCTTAAGTGTTGGTAATGCCCGTGAAGCTTATGAAACAGCAAAAAACTGGGCTAAACACCGTATCCAGTTTGGCAAACCAGTTGTTGTTAATCAGGGGGTTAGCTTTATGCTTGCTGATATGGCTACCGAAATAGAAGCAGCACGACTACTTACCTGGAATGCAGCCTGGGCATACGACAATAAGCAAAAGAGTGCTAATCTGCTTTCCGCTATGTGTAAGTTGTACGCATCTGATGTTGGTATGAAAGTAACTACTGATGCTGTACAAGTTATGGCAGGAGAGGGGTATTCATATGATTTCCTTGTGGAAAAAATGATGCGTGATGCTAAACTTTGTCAGATTTACGAAGGTACTAATCAAATACAAAGGTTAGTTATTGCCAAAGGTATATTGAAATAACTTTTTAATTAATTATATTATACTCCGTTAGTATTGCGAACTGACGGAGTTTTTATTTTAGTCTAATGAATAGATTTCTGGTTTTTACTTTTGCTCTTTTATTAAGTTTTTTCGCCGTTATTATAACGGGATGTAAACAACAAAAAGACCCTGATCTTATATTAAATCAAATTCAAGATAATAAGCAATTATACATTGTTCCTGAGATTTTTACAGAATCCAGAAGTACAACTAAAACTCTTATTGATTTTGATTCTGTTTCAGATATTTTAAAAGATTCAGGAATAATAAACACAGAAGCCAATTACTTTGCTGTTGCTCAGAAAATGGGGGTAAATAATATTATTGTACCAAAGCAATACATTAATGAAGGCTACAATGAACTTACATGGATTAAAGGAAGAAACTTCAGAGTATGTCCCGGAACTGCTGACTTATCCCGCGGTGATTATTTCGTTCATTTGGTATGGGATAATAACAAAGAAACATACGGATTCCTAAGGTTTATTTATTATCCTGTAGAACAGTAAATTAAAGAAAACAGATATTTAGCTTTGCATTAGCTCATTTGCTATTCATAAATTCATTCATCACACAGCAAACATCATTGTTTTCATAGGTATCATACTTGATTTTCATACGTATCATAATTAATTTTCAGACGTATGAAAATATCGGTTTATGCATAGTAACTGAATAGTTATACAGCACAAAACAACCATTATGTGATGTGTAAATAAGTAGCTGATTATTTGTAACTGTAAAAAAAAGGCCGTCTGAAACCAGACAGCCTTTCTATTAATCTTTATTAATATTAGAATTTATAAACTTCATCATCAATAAGTTTATTAGCAATTCTTCTTCTTGCTTCTTTAATATTAACAGGAGTAAACTTAGTCAATGTTTCAAGAGCAGCAACATATTTTTCAAGATCTTCACCTTCAGCAAAAGATGATATTGCATCCAGCCCGGATTTCTTAATTTTATAAGTCACTTCCTGCAAAAGAACCTCCAGAATATCTTTATAAATTGAGATGTTAGTCTTCATATTCTTCTCATCCATTTTCTGAACTCTCAACAATGAAGATTCCAGAGTATAGATATTCATAATCATGTCAGAGATATTCATAAGAATTTCCTCTTCAAAAGCCAGCTTACGTTTAAAAGTGTCCTGAACCCCAGGCAGTAACATAAGAGTAGCTTTTTTAAGATTCTCCACTAACAAGCGACGAGAACCATAGTAATCCTCATCATGAATAGCAACACTTTCAAGCTCATCCAGTTTACTTACAATCTCTATAGCGGCTTCAAAAAGAGCAATTTTCTTTTTCATTCCCTTTTTCATAGTTGCATCAACAGTAATCATACGATTGATTTCGTTAGTACCTTCAAAGATTCTGTTAATACGGGAATCACGGTAAGACCTGTCAGCAGGAGCTTCAGCAGAGAAACCCATACCACCAAAAATCTGAACCATTTCGTCAACAATAAAGTCGAGAGCTTCAGAGCCATAAACCTTAAGCAAAGCACATTCAGGTTCATACTCAGCAACACCTTCTATATTAGCTTCACCATAATTTCTACCAGCTTCCAGCATTGAAGCGATAGTATCCTGAACATCCTTACTTGTACGATAAATAGCAGATTCGGTGCTAAACATTTTCACAACCTGTTCAGCCATTTTATGCTTAATAGCACCAAACTGAGCAAGGAACTGGTTAAACTGTTTACGCTCATTGGCATAATTAACTGAGTTATTGATAGCGCGTCGCATACCACCAAGCACAGTAGCACCAAGTTTAATACGGCCAATATGAAGAATATTCAATGCAATACGGAATCCAATACCCCTTTTACCAAGAAGATTTTCCACAGGCACCTTAACATCATTAAAGAAAATCTGACGAGTGGAAGAACCCTTGATACCCATCTTATTTTCTTCAGGATTCATGGTAATCCCTTGCCAGTCTGATTCAACGATAAACGCACTTAAAACCCTGTCGTTATCAATTTTAGCAAACACGGTAAACACATCAGCAAAACCACCATTGGTAATCCACATTTTCTGTCCGTTAAGGATATAATGTTTACCATCCTCACTAAGCACAGCTTTGGTAGTACCTGCATTAGCATCAGAACCAGCACCTGGTTCAGTAAGAGCATAAGCAGCAAGTTTTTCACCTGTAGCAAGTTGTGGGATATATTTCTGATGTTGTTCTTCATTTCCGTAATAAAGAATTGGCAGAGTACCAATACCAGTATGAGCCATAAAAGCTACAGAGAAAGAATACGCAGAACCTATAGCTTCAGCAGCTTTCATTGAAGTTAAAAATGATTGGCCAAACCCATCAAGTTCTTCAGGTACAGAAATACCCAAAAGTCCCAGTTCTCCGGCTTTCTTAAGCAACTCAGGCATGAGTCCCGGCTCGTGTTTGTCAAGTTTTTCAAAATTAGGAACTACTTCGGTCTCAATAAAATCTGAACATGATTCAGCAATCATCTGCTGTTCTTCATCAAACTCCTCAGGAATAAATACCTGATCAGTAGTTACTTCCTTAACCAAAAATTCTCCACCTCTAATAGCAGCTTTTGTTTCCATATCTTTTTGTATTTATAAAAGTCGCGCAAATATAGTATTTGCTTCTTAACCTTAAAAAAAAAGTTTATCTAAATAATTAATGAATTTATAATGAATAAAAAAAAGGTGCAATCGGCTAATCAATTGCACCCTTTAAGTTATGAAGGATTCTTAAAATTTATTTTTATTTCATCATTTTTCGAATCATAACCAACGCTTATTGTTGTACCATTCTTAAGGTTAGATGATATAATTTCTTCAGCAAGGTGATCCTCAATATATTTTTGAATAGCACGTTTAAGTGGTCGAGCGCCAAACTGTTCATCCCATCCCTTATCAATAATATAATCTTTAGCTTTCGGACTGATTCTTATTTTATAACCCATCTGATGTATTCTTTCAACCAGATGACTAAGTTCAATATCAATAATTTTATGAATATCATCTCTGTCAAGAGGATCAAAGATAACCACATCATCAATACGATTTAAAAACTCAGGAGCAAAGGCACGCTTAAGAGCATTTTCAATAACGCCCTGAGCGTGTGTTGTTTTCGATGCTTCCTTAGCCTTTGTAGTAAAGCCAACACCCTGACCAAAATCTTTTAGTTGTCGTGAACCAATGTTTGAAGTCATAATAATAATGGTGTTTTTAAAGTCAACCTTACGTCCAAGACCATCAGTTAACTGACCATCATCAAGCACCTGTAATAAAAGATGGAAGATATCAGGGTGAGCCTTTTCAATCTCATCCAAAAGGATAATTGAATAAGGTTTACGGCGGACCTTTTCAGTAAGCTGACCACCTTCTTCGTAACCAACATATCCCGGAGGCGCACCCACCAAACGAGAGACAGCAAACTTCTCCATATACTCACTCATATCAACTCTGATAAGAGCATCCTGTGAATCGAACATATACTTAGCCAGCATTTTAGCAAGATAAGTTTTACCAACACCAGTAGGACCAAGAAAAATAAACGATCCAATAGGCTTATTAGGATCTTTCAATCCGGCGCGATTACGCCTTATAGCCTTAACAACTTTTTTAATAGCACCATCCTGACCAATAACATCCTTCATCAGTTCAGGTTCCATTTTAATAAGCCTGTTGCCTTCACTCTGCGCAATATTCTGAACAGGAATGCCAGTCATCATAGCCACAACATCAGCAACATGTTGATCAGTAACATCTTCGCGATGTATTTTCGAATCATCTTCCCACCTTTTCTTAGCCTGTTCCAACTCATCAGAATATCGTCTTTCAATATCTCTGAACTGTGCAGCCTCTTCAAACTTCTGGCTCTTAATAGCTGTGGTTTTATTTTCTTTTATTTCCTCAATAGAGTTCTCAAGATTAATTATCTCCGAAGGCACATGAATATTACTAATGTGTACCATCGCACCAGCCTCATCAAGGGCATCAATAGCCTTATCAGGAAGATATCTATCACTTACATATCTGTTAGTAAGTTTAACACACGCGTTTAAAGCTTCATTAGAATATTTCACAAGGTGGTGATCCTCATACTTTTCCTTAATATTGTTAAGGATTTCAATAGTTTCATCTGCAGAAGTAGGATCAACAATAACCTTCTGGAACCTTCTTTCCAAGGCACCATCCTTTTCGATATACTGACGATACTCATCAAGGGTTGTAGCACCAATACATTGCAGTTCACCCCTTGCCAGGGCAGGCTTAAACATATTCGATGCATCGAGAGAGCCGGAAGCATTACCAGCACCCACAATAGTGTGAATTTCATCAATAAACAGAATAATATCCGGATTTTTACTCAACTCATTAAGAACAGCTTTCATTCTCTCTTCAAACTGGCCACGATATTTAGTACCAGCTACAATTGAAGCAAGGTCCAGAGTAACAATACGTTTATTAAACAAAGCCCTGGAGACCTTACGATTAACAATACGCAAAGCCAGCCCTTCAGCTATAGCCGATTTGCCAACACCAGGTTCACCTATTAATATAGGGTTGTTTTTTTTCCTGCGACTCAATATTTGAGCAATACGTTGCAACTCTACATCTCTGCCAACAATAGGGTCCAGTCGGCCCTCTTCAGCAAATTTAGTAAGATCGCGCCCAAAGTTATCAAGCACGGGGGTAGTGGATTTTTGTCCACCAGATTTCTTTTCTCCGCCACCAGGCCTCTGAGGAATGTGTGGCTGATCTTCTGTTTCTCCTGTCATTTCAGATTTTGGTTCTATAATATTTGGTAAGTCAGATTGTTCCTTAACCAAAGATATAAGTTCTTCTTTAATACTATTATAATTTACTCCATCCTGACTTAGCAAACTAGTAACTAAATTACTTTTGTCTTTCAGGATTGCTAGCAGCAAATGCTCAGTTCCAATAAGATCTGAATTAAAAACCTTAGCTTCCAGATAAGTTATTTTAAGAGCTTTCTCCACCTGTTTAACAAGAGGAATATTCTCCATTTTTATACTTTGCCCATCTGGATTCTTAATGGCATCTTCAATATCTTTTTTACATTTAACTAGGTCTACGCCGAAGTATCGCAACAGCTGAATTGCCATTCCATCACCATCACGTATTATGCCCAGCAATAAATGTTCAAGACCAATATAATTATTTCCAAGCCTTACCGCCTCTTCACGACTAAAAGATAGTACATCTTTAACTCGTTGAGAAAACTTTGCTTCCATATATTCATACTTTAAACTGCAAAATTACTAAAAAGAATATAATAGGTGTGTAAAAGCGTAAATTAACAATTAATATATGTATATAATATTATTAAACTTTGTTAAATTATCAGTGGACTTCAACTGTTCAAATTCACAATAAAATATAAATAACCTTTGAAAAGCAATAATATCAAGGGCTCTGTATGCATCAGCCATTTCAAAAAAATACTTTACATCAGCAATTAAGTGACATGTTAATACAAACAGGTAAATGTTAGTAAAAAAGATTATATAATAGGAGTAATTTTAGTACTTTTGTATGTTTTTTAAAATAGGAAAATTAGGATTTTATTCATGGAAAATATACATGACGGAGAAAGGATTGTAAAAGTCAATATTGAGAAGCAAATGAAATCTGCCTATATCGATTATTCGATGTCGGTAATTGTTTCCAGGGCTTTACCAGATGTGCGCGATGGATTAAAACCTGTACACAGGCGTGTGCTTTTTGGCATGCATGAAATTGGAGTACTTTCAAACAAACCATATAAAAAATCAGCAAGAATAGTAGGGGAGGTGCTTGGTAAGTATCACCCACATGGTGATACATCAGTATACGACACCATGGTACGAATGGCACAGGATTGGTCATTACGTTATCCTTTGGTACAAGGTCAGGGTAACTTTGGATCTGTCGACGGTGATAGTCCGGCTGCTATGCGTTATACAGAAGCACGTCTGCGTAAAATTGCAGAGGAAATGCTTCAGGATATAGATAAGGACACAGTTGATCATCAGCTTAACTTTGATGATTCATTAAAAGAGCCTGTAGTGCTTCCAACTACCTTTCCAAATTTACTGGCAAATGGAGCCTCTGGAATTGCTGTAGGTATGGCCACAAACATGGCACCTCATAATCTGGGACAAGTTGTTGATGGCATTCTGGCTTATATTGACAACAGGGAGATTGAAATGACTGATCTGATCAGATTAGTTGAAGCTCCCGATTTCCCGACAGGAGGAATCATTTACGGCTATGAAGGAGTAAAAAGTGCATTCGAAACCGGACGTGGCCGTGTGATGATGAGAGGGGAAATAGCAATAGAAGAAACAAAGTCAGGCCGCGAACGTCTGGTAGCAACTTCTATACCTTATCAGGTCAATAAAGCTGAGATGATCAGAAAAACAGCTGATCTTGTTAATGAGAAGAAATTAGAAGGTATCAGTGATATTAATGATGAGTCTGATAGAAATGGTATGCGTATTGTTTATGATCTTAAACGAGATGCTGTACCAAGCATTGTAATGAACAAACTCTATCAGATGACAGCATTACAAAGCTCTTTCAGTGTAAACAATGTTGCGCTTGTTAATGGACGCCCAAAAACGCTGAATCTAAAAGATCTTATATATTATTTCGTTGAGCATCGTCATGAAGTTGTAACTCGTCGTACACAATATGAACTTAATGAAGCTGAAAAGAAAGCTCATATCCTTGAAGGATTACTAATTGCTCTTGATAACCTTGACGAAATTATTACACTTATCCGTAATTCAATAAATCCTGAAGAAGCGAAAACAGGATTGATAACACGTTTTAATTTATCTGAGATTCAGGCAAAGGCAATTCTTGATATGCGCCTGCAAAAGCTTACAGGATTAGAAAGAGAGAAGATAAAAAAGGATTATGAAGAACTCATGGTACTTATTACTGATCTTAAAGATATTCTGGGCAGCTATGACAGAAGAATGCAGATTATTAAGGATGAGTTGACCGAACTTAAGGAAAAATATGGTGATGAGCGCCGCTCTACTGTAGTTTATACTGCTGAAGATATCAGTATGGAAGATCTAATCCCAGACGAACAGGTTGTAATAACCATTTCAAGATTAGGGTATATAAAACGTACTCCACTTACTGAATATCGCCAGCAAAAAAGAGGAGGACGTGGCTCACGAGGAAGTACAACCCGCGATGAGGACTTTCTGGAACACCTCTTTATTGCTACTAATCATAATTACATACTTTTCTTTACTGAAAACGGTAAAGTATTTTGGATGAGAGTTTTTGAAATTCCTGAAGGAAATAAAACTTCGAAAGGAAGAGCAATTCAGAACCTCATACATATTGATCCCGATGATAAGGTAAAAGCAGTTATAAATACTAAAGATCTTAAAGACGAGGATTATATCAATAACAACTACATCATTCTAGCAACTAAAAAGGGAGTAATTAAGAAAACTTCCCTCGAAGCGTATTCTCGTCCACGACAAAATGGTATAAACGCCATTACTATAAAAGAAGGTGATGAGTTGATTAACGCAAGACTGACAAATGGTGAGAATGATGTCTTGATGGCAGTAAAAAGCGGGAAAGTTGTGAGATTCCAGGAAGAGAAGGTACGCCCAATGGGTCGTAATGCCGCAGGGGTTCGAGGTATTACTCTTGGTCATGAAAAAGATGAAGTAATTGGAATGATCTGTATTGAAGACAAAACAGATACCATTCTTGTTGTGAGCGAAAAAGGTTATGGAAAACGCTCAGAACTGGATGACTACCGTATAACTAACAGGGGAGGTAAAGGAGTAAAAACTCTGAATGTTACTGATAAAACCGGGGAACTTATTTCCATCAAAAACGTTACAGATCTGGATGACCTGATGATTATAAATAAATCAGGAATCACAATTCGTATGGCTGTAGAGGACCTCAGAGTAATGGGACGAGCCACACAAGGTGTCAAGCTCATTAGAATCGACGATGGTGATGAGATTGCAGCTGTAGCAAAGGTTGAAAACGTTCCTGTTGAAGAAAGTGAAGAAAACCGAGAAGGAGGGGAGGACGACTCTACTGATTCAGTTGATAATGTGGACAATACGAAGGATAATAATTCTTCTGAAACGGAAGAAATATAATAAATAATTGAAATTAATGCAGTTTTTGGCATAATATTGGGTTAAAGCAATATATTTGCCACTAATAAAAAATTTTATAAACATGAAGAAAGTTTTGATTTTATTCAGCTTAAGCTTAATTATCAGCTTATCAGGCTATGCGCAAAATAATAAACGTACCAGTGCGTATATGTATAGCCAAAACGGCCAGTATGATAAAGCTTTAGAAGCCATTAACGAAGCAATTCAACATCCTAAAACTGAAAATGATGCAAAAACATGGCTCTATCGTGGAATGATTTACTATAATATCGCTATTGATACAACTGGCGCATTTGATAATCTGGTTGATGGCGATGCCGCAGTAATCGCAGCAGAATCTTTTAAAAAGTCAAAAGAATATGATGAAAAGAACAGGTACGAAAACGATCGGGAAAAATTCCTTATCTATATGCCTGATATTTTCTACAGATCAGCAACAGAAGCATATCAAAATCAAGATTTTAATGCAGCTGTTGAAGGCTTTAAAAATGCTTTTGATATAGCTCAACTAAGTGGGAGAGTAGATACAGCTGCTGCTTATTATGTTGGAATGTGTGCTGTTATGGGTGAACAATACGATATTGCTGATGAATATTTGCAGAAGTGTGTAGACTATAATTTTAATGAGCCTAATATCTATATATATTACTCAAGGTCATTGAAAAATCAAGGAGATACCTTAGCAGCAGCGCAGAAACTTGATAAGGGTGTGGAGTTATTCCCTGAAAACAATACACTGCAACTGGAGCAAGCTCAGCTTTATCTGGAAACAGGTCAGGATGACAAATTAATCAAAAGTCTTCAAGATGCCATAGCTTCTGATCCTTTGAATGAGAATTTGTACAGAGTACTTGGTCAAACATATGAAAACTTAGGAGATGAAGAAAATGCGATTCTAAATTATAAGAAAGCAGTTGAAATTAATCCTGAGTTTGCTGATGCAATTTTCAACTTAGGTGCCATATACGTTAATAAAGCATCTGAAATATATAAAGAAGCAAATGATTTAGGCATGAGTGATGAAGAAATGAAGAGATATGAAGTTCTTAAAGAAGAGGCAGAAGGTTATCTTCATCAGGCCTTACCATATCTTGAAAAATCACATGAGATAAATCCAGACGATGAAATCGTTGTTGGCGCATTAAAAGAAGCATATGCAAATTTAAGAATGAATGATAAGCTCAAAGAGCTACAGGACAAATAGTAAAATGCAAGGAGAGTGGAAGAAAATTCTGCTCTCCTTTTTTTTGATATCTTTATTTGACATAATATTAATTATATTCATTTTTGGAGCTTAGATTTTCATTCATTGATTAGGTGGACTTCTGATTATTCCTTTATATTAAAGAGCTTTCTTTGGGATGGATTGTAACTCGTCTCTCACAAATATCGGAAGAAATAGCACATATAAATGATATACAAGCTAAAATAACTTAAGAAAACAATAGCACAAATACAATATTCATAATAGATTCCGGATTATCCAGATAAGGGATATAACCAAAAATTCCAAGTTCAATTACTAATAACCATGAGACTAAGGTAGCTGTAATTCTGACTCTTTTGTTATAATGTATCATGTTATATGTGTATAAAGTCCAATGTTCAAAGTTGGGGATTTTTACCTTCAGTCCTCAAACTACTCCAATCCTTCCCAAGCATACTGTAAACCTCCAAATTCGTAAACATGTTACCTGTAAGCAATTCTCCTGCCCTTTCTACACCTTCCAAAACAAATCCCAATCGTTGCGGAATTCTTTTACTACGCTCGTTACCAACAGCACATTTAATCTGAACTCTGTTAATACCTTTATCGTTAAAAGCATAATCACATAGTTTAGCAACCGACTTGGTGATAATACCCTGCCTTTGATACTTTTCTGAAAGCCAGTAGCCTATCTCTGTCTTTTGATTTTGCCTGTCGGTATCCTTAAACCCTATAATTCCAATAAACTCATTGTTTCGCCAGATTGTGAATGTATATTCGAATGTCTCTTCCGGCTTGTTAATCGCAGAATCCACAAATTTCTTAGTAACTGAAATATCTTTGGTAAGCTCCACAAAGGGCAACCATTGTCCAAGATATTCCCTCTGACTGTCAATAGTGTTGAAAATGTCAGCAGTATCATTCTGCTCCAGCTGTTTTAATTCCGTTTCCAAATCAATTATTAATCTTACCATGATAATCCTGTTAAAGTTCAGTGTTAAAAACTAAGGCAAATACCGATCCCGTTATTTGTTAATCCGGCATTAAGACTAACCGAATTTGAGGTCTTAACACCCGAGTTATAAATCCTTACAGATTTTATTAATTAATCTAAGAATGTTTCTTTTTACGTCCTCAAATATAGTAAAAAGGTTTAATGTTCAATGTTGGGGTTGTTTAGAGAAGAGCGCATTTCCCTAATAATTATATTTGCATAATAAGATATCTGCAAAGATTAATGAGCTATAAATCGCATTATTATTGAAATGTCGTCTGAATGTCGGGTTAAAGTGGTTGGAATGTTACCCGCTTCATATCTACTTTTGGCCTGTATATAAAAACAGAAAAATGGAAATTGGAAAACTAATTAAAGAGTTAAGAATAAAAAAAGGATTAACACAGGAAGATCTGGCTGACATGACAGAAGTAAGCTCACGAACCATACAACGGATAGAAAAGGGTGAAGTAGACCCAAGAGCCTATACGTTACAGATGATTGCCAAAGCACTGGAAGTAGACATCAGTCTGTTTACTGATACAGCACCCGATCAAACTCAGGAATTTGAGCAAGAGAATGATAGAATATGGCTTGCTCTTCTGCATTTTAGCTCTCTGTTTTTTCTGATATTTCCCAGTATTATTATATGGAACAAGAAAAAGAATGAGATAAAAGGCATTAAAAAACATTATCGGGATGTAATAAATTACCAGCTATCATTGTGGCTTATTTTTATGATTTCAGGCACGATAGCATTGTTATTCGCTGGAGTACCCTACCCTATATATGCAGCCCTTATACTTAACGTAATGTTCACCATCCCCAATACAATTAAAGTCCTCAATGGCAAACCATATAAATATTTCTACGCCTACAAATTCCAACGCTTACGGAATGTATAACTGGTAATATTTTCCGTATCTTTACCGCCGAATGAAATCTCAGATTGTAAATACCACCGCACTGTATGATATGGAGGAATATCTTATGTTTCTTTATATCTTTTCTGAGTTATAAGCTGACGCTGATACATTACCCGGCTTAATCACAATTTCAAACTTATTATATTATTAAATGTCAGCTTATTATAACTGGCTGAATTCACTGTATAATACTAACAGAATTGAATTCGGACAATGGGGCAGCCTCCGTTGGCTAAACCAGTATGAAGCTACAGGCTTCCAGAGACAAAGAGACGAACTAACAGACAAATTAGAAACTTTTTTCTTTAAGGATACAAAACCATATTATAAAGGTATATCCCCCGGATGCCGGATTTGTGGCCAGGGAAAATGGAGTTGTCTGTTTATTACTAATAAGTGCAATGCATGTTGTTTCTACTGTCCGGCTGCCCAGAACACTGATGAAGTACCATCATCACAGGGAATGGAATTCCACACTCCGGAGCAATATGCAGAGTATATAAAACACTTTGATTTTAAAGGCGTAAGCTTTAGCGGAGGCGAGCCTCTGTTGTATTTCGATCGTACTTTGGAATATCTGAAAGCCGTTAAGAAGATACCAAATACACCATATATCTGGTTATACACAAACGGTATACTGGCCGACAAAGAGAAGATGCTACGCCTTGCTGATGCGGGTTTGGATGAGATACGTTTCGATATAGGAGCAACCGGATTTTCTCTTGAAAATGTTAAAAAGGCCACTGGGATAATTCCCAATATAGCCATTGAGATACCAGCCGTTCCAGAAGAAAAAGAGGTAATAAAAAAGTTGTTGCCACAGATGTATGACGCAGGGGTAACCAACCTTAATCTGCACCACATGCGCCTTACAAAGCACAATGTCTCAAACTTTATGAAAAGAGGTTATACAATAATTCCGGCAGAGCGGCCATTGGTGCTGGAATCAGAGCTTGCTGCACTTGAAATTGTGGATTATGCCTCACGAAATAATTCTGACATAGCAATAAACTACTGCTCTTTTCATTTTAAAAACAGATTTCAGAAATCAGGTTATCGTAAAATGATTACCAGGAAGTTGTACCCTGATGCGCAGATAACTGAACAAGGGTATATAAGGGAATTAGTCGGAGATTCGGTTATTTATTATGCGGTAGTGTTATCGCAGCATTCGGCTGACATGTGTAGCGGGTTGAATACTATTATTGAGGGTGTATCATACTGTTATCACAAGAAAAAGGTTCTACATATAAATAACCTGACATCAGAATATCAGAAAAAAATACACGACCTCATTAATAATGAACCTGACCATGCGCCGGAAGATGAAATTCTTTTTAATATCTGGCGATGTGAATATATTGAAAAAGATTTGCGTGGATATTGATTGGGTGTAGAGAGGCAATACCTCCAAGTTTATAGCTCAAAAAAAATGGAGATCGCTATTGGATCTCCAT
Source organism: Bacteroidales bacterium (assembly GCA_963676635.1). Taxonomy (GTDB): domain Bacteria; phylum Bacteroidota; class Bacteroidia; order Bacteroidales; family F082. Next base: position 416,321 of record OY781105.1, on the reverse strand, counting down.
TTACTAACATATTAAAAGTCCAGCACATTGATAATTCCATCAGCAATTTTATTCACATCAGGAAGTATCGCTTTCTCCAAAATCCTGTTAAAGCCAACAGGAGTAAAGGTTGCCCCTACCCTAACAATTGGCGCATCAAGATAATTGAAGGCTTTTTGAGATAAAAGAGCTGAAACTTCTCCACCGAAGCCGGCAAAAACCTTATCTTCATGGACAACAACAACTCTGCTGGTTTTCTGTACTGAATTTATAATAGTCTCTTTATCCAAAGGAAGAAGTGATCTCAAGTCGATTACTTCCACATCCTTATCATGCTTTTCTTTAATAATATCTGCAGCCTTTAAGCTCATAGGCACTGTATTACCCCATGTAACAACAGTAATATCAGACCCCTCTCTTCTTACCCTTGCCTTACCAAAAGGAACCTCAAAATCTTCAGGAACCACTGTTTCCGCCAATGGATCATTATAAAGAGCCTTTGGTTCCAGGAATAATGTTGGCCCCTCAGAACGCATCGAAGTACGCAGAAGTCCAGCCGCATCATCAGCGAAAGCGGGATACACAACTCTTAACCCGGGGAAAGTAGTAAGAGCCCCTTCAATAGTCTGCGAATGATACAACCCACCACCAATGTAACCACCAGAAGCAAGTCGTATGGTAATATTAGGAGAGAATTTGCCATTACTACGCCAGTAATCGTGAGAACATTCCACAAGTTGCTCCATAGCCGGCCAGAAATAATCAGCAAACTCAGCACCTTCAACCACTACACGTAATTTCTTATCGTAGCGGCTCATGCCGTTAGCTGTTCCTAGAATATAATCCTCAGCAATAGGTCCGTTAAAAACACGTTTCTCCCCAAATTCCTGCTGCATTCCCTTACTTACGTTGAAGATACCCCCTTTATCTTTATTAGCCATATCCTGTCCATAAATATAGGTATCAGGATTATGCCTGAACTCTGCTTTGAGTGTCAGGTTAAGCGCCTGAATAAGTCTTAGCGACTCACCCTTGCTCCCATCATGAGTACCATCAGGGTATTTCTCACTTACATAAGGAGCAGGTATAACAAAATCATAAATAGTAGCAGGATCAGGATCCGGAGCCACAAGTACCTTCTTATGAGCTGCAGATATCTCTTTCTTAACTTCCTTGTCAATCTTTTCCAGCTCTTCGGTAGTGAATTTGCCAGAATGCACCAGCTGAACGCGGAAACGCTCAACAGGGTCACTTAAGCGAACACAGTGGCGTTCATTTTCATCACGATAAAGTTCATGAGCATCGGAATTGGAATGTGAATGAATACGAGTACAGTTAGCATGAACAATTACAGGCATACCTTTATCCTGTGCGTATTTCTTAGCGCTGGCCATTGTATTCATAGAATCGAACACATTCTTACCATCGCAATACATAATCTTCAGATTCTTTATGCCACGGTAGTTCTCGGCAGCTCTTCTGTTGGCCGACTGATCACGTTGTGGTACGCTGATACCATACTGGTTATCCTGAAAAACAAATACCACCGGAAGCTTCTCTTTTGCAGCACCATTGATTGCTTCGAAGACGTATCCCTCTGACGTCGACGACTCGCCCTGTGAGCTTATGGCAACGCCTTTACTTTCGTAGAGTTTAATACTACGTGCCACACCAGCAGCATGCAGAGTATGGTTACCTGTTGCCGAACTAACATTCTGGATATTCCATTCAGGTTTAGCAAAGTGATTGGACATATGACGTCCGCCACTAGCAACATCATCGGCTTTTGAGATACCATTAAGTATAATCTCTTCAGCAGTAAGCCCTGCAGATATTGCTGTAAGCATATCGCGATAGTAAGGAAAAAGGAAGTCTGTCTCCCTGTCGAATGTCTGACCAATAGCGAGCTGAATGCCATCATGACCAGCATATGGGGCATGATACGACCATCCAAGGGCCTGTTTTAAATAGTTTGGAGCCTTTTCGTCGAGCTGACGACCAAGGGTCATTAGTCTGTACCACTTCTCAAGTGTTTGTTTATCTGTGTTATCAAGTGTATATTTTCTTTTTTGTGTCATGTTTTAAATATATTTGTTGCAAAAATATGACATTTTTTTATTTTAAACGATTCTAAATAAGAAAATCTTTCATGGAGGTTTCTATACACTGTCGCCCAGTCGCACAGTTGTATCTTCCCACATCCGCCTAAGCCTTGACGCATGAGGATTTCACACATTTTACAACTAATAATTTAAAACTTAAGACTTATCACTTAAAATAACTACTTTTGCAGCGCCGCACAATTAGCAGTAATTATCAATATATTTCACTGAAATGGAGAATTTTAAAGAGTTTGGGTTAGACGATAGTATATTAAAGGCTATTGAACAGATGAATTTTGTTACCCCTACACGAATTCAGGAGCTTGTGATACCACAGCTGATGAATTCAAACAATGATCTGGTAGGTCTTGCCCAGACAGGTACAGGTAAAACAGCCGCATTTGGTTTGCCAATTTTGCAATTAACCAACAAAATGGAAAGTCATACGCAGGCCCTCATATTATCCCCTACAAGGGAGTTGTGTATTCAGATTGCAAAAGATCTGGAAGCATATTCAAAGTTTATTCCTGAAATAAAAATCACTCCTGTATATGGTGGTGCTAGCGCAGAAGCGCAGATTAATGAACTTAAAAAAGGTTCTCAAATAGTTGTTGGTACTCCGGGAAGAACCCTTGATCTTATAAAAAGAAAGAAGCTTAAAATTGGTAATGTAAGTACAATTGTGCTCGATGAAGCCGATGAAATGCTTTCTATGGGATTTAAAGAAGACCTTAACGCAATACTTGAGAAAACACCAGAGGAGAAACAAACTCTGCTGTTTTCTGCAACAATGCCTAAAGAAATTGCCAGAATTGCTAATAAATATATGAATAGCCCCATTGAGCTTTCTGCAAATAACAAAAATGAAGCTGCAAGCACTGTGAGGCATATTTATTATGAAGTACATGCCAAAGACAGATATGAGGCTCTTAAGAGAATAGCTGATATTAATCCTGATATATACGGTATTATCTTTTGCAGAACACGTCGTGAGACTAAAGAAGTGGCTGATAAGCTCATGCAGGATTCATACAATGCAGACTCACTTCATGGTGATTTATCGCAGGCGCAGAGGGATATGGTTATGAATAAGTTCAGATCCAAACATCTGCAACTGTTGGTGGCTACTGATGTTGCTGCACGCGGATTGGATGTTAATGATCTTACTCACGTTATTAATTATAATCTACCTGACGAGAATGAGGTGTATATCCATAGAAGTGGTCGTACCGGAAGAGCGGGCAAAAAAGGTATCTCCTTATCTATATTACACATGCGCGAGAAGCATAAGCTGCGTGCTGTTGAGAAAATAATAGGTAAGAAATTTGAGAAAATGCAGGTGCCTTCAGGTCGGCAGATATGCGATAAGCAGTTGTTTAACTTTATTGATAAGGTTGAGTCTGTAGAAGTTAATGATGACCAGATTTCTTCGTTTCTGGATGTTGTTTATAAAAAACTAGAGTGGTTAAGTCGTGAAGAACTTATTAAAAAGTTTGTGTCTGTTGAGTTTAACAGATTTCTTGATTATTACAAGAATGCCAGAGATCTTAATACATTTGAAAAAGAGAGAAACGACCAAAGCGGTGGTAGATCCGGGCGAAAAAGAGGAAAAATATCTGATGAGAATACCGACTTCACCAGATTATTTATTAATGTGGGAAGCAGGGATAAACTTACACCGCCTGCTATTATCGGACTTATCAATAAATACACGCGCGACAGAAATATTGCCATTGGCAAGATAGAGATTATGAAAAACTTCTCCTTCTTTGAAGTTGATGAATCATTTGAGGCTATTATTCTTAAAACCCTCAACAAAGGTAAATTTAACGATATAGCACTTACAGTGGAAGTGGCAAGTAAAAAGCCTTCCGGAAAGAAATCAGGTGGTAAGAAGTTTGCGGGTAAGAAGAAATCCTCATTTTCAAGGGAATCAAAAAGCAGAGATCGCAAACGCCCCGATAAAAGAAGAAAATAGGAAGTGTAAATTCAAAGATTGGGGTTTTGATTAGAAAAACCCCAGCATTGAACCTCAGACAGAAACACTAAAGTCACGTAGTGCATCATTAAGCGAGGTTTTTTTGTTGGTCGATTGCTTTCGGGTACCTATAATTAAGGCACAAGGCACATTATATTCACCGGCAGGGAATTTCTTGGTAATACTACCTGGTATTACAACAGATCGTGGAGGTACAACACCCTTGTATTCCACAGGTTTACTTTCACTTACATCAATAATTCTGGTAGACTGAGTAATAACGACGTTAGCCCCCAATACAGCTTCTCTGCCAATATGAGCACCTTCAACAACAATACATCTGCTGCCAATAAAACAGTTATCCTCAATAATAACAGGAGAAGCCTGCAATGGCTCCAGAACACCACCAATACCTACACCGCCACTAAGATGTACACCACTGCCTATCTGGGCACAGCTACCAACAGTAGCCCATGTGTCGACCATAGTGCCGGCACCTACCCATGCACCTATATTTACATAAGAAGGCATCATAATTACACCCGGTGAAAGATATGAACCGTAACGTGCAATAGCATGAGGAACTACGCGAACATCCTTCTCTGCATAATTTCTTTTCAATGGAATTTTATCATGATATTCGAACATACCCACTTCATGTACTTCCATCTTTTTTATAATAAAGTACATTACAATAGCTTTTTTTATCCATTGATTTACAATCCAGTTACCATTAACCGGCTCAGCGACTCTTAATTCTCCTTCATCAACAAGTTTTACAACTTTTTCAATAGCATCAATAGTATCTGGTTGCGACAATAATGTTCTGTCGTCCCATGCAGCATCTATAATTTTTATAAGATTATTCATAAAAATAAATTTGGGGCTAAAGTATAAAAAAATACTAATTTTGCAATTTGAAATATCGAAGTGATATAGATGTATGGGAAGAATACTGGCTATAGATTATGGTAAAAAACGTGTGGGCATTGCTGCTACAGATGAGCTGAGAATTATAGCCTCAGGTATAACGACTGTTGCTTCAAAAGATGTTTGGGACTTTCTGGATAATTATCTCAGAAATGAAAGTGTTGATATAATTGTTGTGGGAGAACCAAAGGATATGCGCAATAATCCTTCAGATGCATCTGTTTATATAGAGCCATTTGTGAACAGACTAAGAAAGATATATAAGGATGTTAACATTGTAAGGTGGGATGAGAGGTTTACTTCAAAAATTGCCCATGATGCGATGCTAACTGGAGGACTGTCGAAATCACGACGGCGTGATAAGGCTCTTGTAGATACTATCAGCGCCACTTTGATATTGCAATCATATATGGATTCTGTAATTTAAATTTTAAAGAATGATTCTACCGGTAACAGCATACGGTCACCCAACATTAAAAAAAGTTGGAGAAGAAATATCAAAAGATTACCCTGAACTGGATAAACTTATTGATGATATGTTTGAAACAATGTATCACACAGTTGGAGTTGGACTAGCCGCTCACCAGATTAACCGTGCTATTCGCCTTTTTGTTATTGACCCTACACCTTATAAGGATGAGCATCCTGAGTTGGAAGGCATGAAAAAGGTGTTTATTAATGCATATATCACTAAAAGAGAAGGTGATGATGTTGGCTTTGAAGAAGGCTGCCTGAGTGTTCCCGGAATAAATGAAAGTGTTTTAAGGCCATCAGCAATATACATATCATATTATGATGAAGATTTTAACTATCATGAAAATGAGAGATATGATGGTATTGTTGCAAGAATAATTCAGCATGAATATGATCATATTGAAGGGATGCTGTTTGTTGAGCGTTTGCCTAATATTAAAAGAATGTTGCTTAAAGGTAAATTAAGGGATATCAGTACAGGTAAGGCTGACGTTTCTTATAAAATGTTGCTTCCTAGAAAAAAAAACAGAAGATAAATAAACTAACAACCAAAGCCATGCGTAAATTATTAGTCGTTTTAATTATTGCAGTTGCAGCATATTCATGCAATAATGATAGTAAAAAAGCTGTGAAAAATTATGATAATATAACAATGGAGCAGATAAATGCTGCAGAAGATGAGCTGTTTAACGGCGATATGACTGTTCCAAATGTTGAGCTGGCTAATGAGTTAGCCCGACTTTATGTTAATTATGCTAATCAGAATCCAAAGGACTCTCTGGCTCCTGATCTGCTTTTTAAAGCTGCTGACATAAGTATGAATATGAATAACCCCAGGAATACTATTAACTTGTTTAATCATATCAGAAGAAATTATCCGGATTATAAGAACAATGCTACTATTCTGTTTCTAACGGGCTTTGTTTATGATGATCAGCTTAAGGATTATGAATCAGCTAAAAAATATTATACTGAGTTTCTGGAGAAATATCCGGATAACGATTTTGCTGATGATGCCCGTATATCACTTGATAATCTTGGTAAATCCCCTGAAGAGCTTATTAAAGAGTTTGAGAAATAACACTTTTTTCTCCTTCAATAGTTACTCAATTTAAGAAGACATACCAGTATTTTCATACGTATGAAAACAAACTTTCATAGGTATGAAAACTAATTATCATACGTATGAAAACCGATTATCATACGTATGAAACATACAACTATTAAGCATAAAACATACAACTATTGCGGTTAAAGTAAGCACCCATAGAGCAGAAATGCAATAAAATTTAGTGTGAGTTTGTGAATGAGTTAGCAAAACACTTCCCGGTTTTTCCATCAGTATTTCCAAAACCATAGCATTTTAGCCCCGTTATAAAATCCCCAACTTCCTCATTTGTTATATTTTAACAAATAAAATGCAAATATCCCGATTTAAAGTGTATTTTTGCACTTCATTAATTGTTGAGTATGTTATATAAAGGTAAACTCACTCTTTCGGGAGTGCTTAAGAATTCTGTTAGTGCATACAAAAACAGAATAGCTTTTTCTTTTGTTGATGAGACCCCAGTAACCTATGGTGAATTTGGCAAAAGCGTTTCAGGATTAATAGCTTATCTTGAAAAAGCAGGCATTAAACCCGGTGATAAAGTTGGTATTTTCAGCTCAAATATGCCAAACTGGAATATTGCATATTTTGCTATTGCTTCAATGGGGGCTGTGGTTGTTCCTTTGCTTCCTGATTTTAGCAGCGCAGAGGTGAGCAATGTTATTCTTCATAGTGAGATGAAAGCTATTTTTGCTTCCAAAAATCTATTGAAGAAAATTGATGATAAACATAAAGACGACCTGAGTTATATATTTAGTATTGAAGACTTTTCAGTTGACAATCCTGAAGCTACTTTAAGTTATAACATAAACTCTCGTCCTAAAAATAAGTACAAGGTTAAGGAAGGTGATCTGGCTTCAATAATATACACATCAGGCACAACAGGTAAGTCGAAAGGCGTTATGCTGACACACAAAAACATTGTCTTTACTGCCAGAGGTGGTCGTGACTACCAGCCGATTGTGAAAGAAGACCGCTTTCTGTCGGTATTACCACTGTCACATACCTATGAGAATACAATAGGTATGATTCTTCCGGTAATGCATGGATCAGCTATTTATTATCTGAGCAAGCCACCTACACCATCGGTGTTGGTACCTGCTATGAAGAAAATAAGGCCTACTGTTATGCTTACAGTGCCTTTAATTATTGAAAAGATATACAAGAGTAAGGTACTTCCTACTTTTGATAAAAATTTAACAACCAGATTATTATACAGAGTTCCTTTTATCCGTCAGAAGTTTAATCTGCTAGCTGGCCGTAAATTATTAAGGACCTTTGGTGGTGAGTTAAAATTCTATGGAATTGGTGGAGCAAAACTTAACAAAGAAGTTGAGAAATTCCTTATTGAGGCCAAATTCCCTTATTCTATAGGTTACGGACTTACTGAAACTGCTCCCCTGCTTGCTGGTATGGCTGTAGGCGTAGGCAAACTTCAGTCGACCGGACAAATTATGAAAGATGTACAGGTTAAAATTCATAATCCTCAGAGGTATACAGGAGAAGGTGAAATATGGGCAAAAGGTCCGAATGTAATGAAAGGATATTACAAGGAACCAGAGCTTACCAAGGAAGTGTTAACTGAAGATGGTTGGTTTAAAACCGGTGATCTGGGATTGTTCGACGAGAGTAATAATCTCTATATCAGAGGCCGTAGCAAGAATGTAATTATCGGATCCAGTGGTGAGAATATTTTCCCGGAAGATATTGAATCAATTATTAATAACTTTAAGCATGTTGCTGAATCGTTGGTAATTCAGCAAAAAGGCAAACTTGTTGCGCTTGTTCACTTTAATCGTGAAGAGATTGAACATCAATATAATCACTTACGTGAAGAAGTATCGCAGTTTGTTGATAATAAATGTGAGGAACTTCAGGGTGAATTGCGCGAATATGTAAATGCCAAGGTTAACAAATTCTCAAAAATACATGTTGTTATTCCTGTTGCTGAAGAATTTCAGAAAACAGCCACAAAGAAAATCAAACGCTTTGTATATGCAAGGGATTTGGTATTGAAATAACCAACTAGGATAAATAACAAATAACAAATAACAAACAATAATCAAATCACAAATCCCAAACAACCAGGTACTAACACCGGGACCTATGGGTTTTGATCATTTGATCTTTGATAATTGGAATTTATTTGCTATTTGATGCTTGATAATTGGAATTTAACAAACAATAACCAATACGACAAATCCCAAAAAAAAGGTACAAACAGCGGGAACTCTGGGTTTTGGTCATTTGATTTTTGATAATTGGAATTTGTTTGCTATTTGGTGCTTGATAATTGGAATTTAACAAACAATAACCAATAAGACAAATCCCAAACAAACAGGTACTAACACTCGGATTTATGGGTTTTGACTATTTGGTCTTTGATAATTGGAATTTGTTTGTTATTTGATGATTGATAATTGTTATTTTTAAAGGAAGTAATTTATTCTTTAAGAAGCTTCTTAATATCACCTAAAGTAGCCGGATCACTGGGACGTTTGGCATTAACGTCAACAGCTTCACCTTTCTTATTAAAAAGAATATAACGAGGTATATATCTTACATTATACAGACTTTGGTATTCTTTGTAAACGTTAATATTAGTAAGGTAGTTATATCCTGTAATATTCAAAGCTTTAATTGCCGATTTCCATGCTCCTGCATCTCTGTCAGATGATAAATAAATAAACACTACATCTTCGCCCTTAAGCTGTTTCTTAAGTTCAGAAGAATACGGCATTTGATTCTTACATGGACGACACCAGCTTGCCCAGAAGTCCAGATAAATGACTTTACCTTCAAACTGACCTATAATATCATTAAAAGTTGTCTCAGCATATTCGGGATCATTCAGGTTAATAATCGTTGTTTTAGTTTCTGTTTCAGAGTCTTGTGCCATTGTTATCATAGCCATTGATATAAATAAAGCTACTAATGACATTTTTACAATCTTCATATCTATATATTTAATTACCTTAATACAAAAGTAGTATTTCTTTCAACACTAAATCATAAATAAATCTTAAAATCATAATTGCTGATTAAAAACTAATTACTCCACGAGTGTCATTTAGTTCTCAAAGACATACTGAATAATATTTGCTCCCATTTTAAGGGCTTCCATTCTCTTCTCACCAGAGTCATTATGAACATCAGTATCCTCCCAACCATCGCCAAGATCACACTCGTAATCATAGAAACAAACAACACGTCCCTTATAGATCAATGCAAATCCCTGAGGATTCTTATCATCATGTTCATGAATTTTAGGGATACCATCATTAAAATCAAACTTTTGATGATAGATAGGATGGTCAGCGGGAAGCTCAACAAAATCCAGTTCAGGGAATACCTTTTTCATTTCTCTTCTGATGTACTGATCAATACCATAGTTATCGCTAACATGCAGGAAACCACCAGATATAAGATAATTCCTAAGATTATTTACTTCCTCAGGATTAAGGATAATATTACCATGTCCGGTAAGGTGGACAAAAGGATAATTAAACAATTCAGGGGAACCGATGTTTATCGCGTTTATTTCATCACTAATATTGGTATGGAGAGTCCTATTACAGAAATCAACCAGGTTTGGAAGTGATGTAGGATTTGAATACCAGTCGCCCCCACCCTGGTATTTCAACAATGCAATCTTTACATCCTGCGATAGCGATACCATATAGCTACCTAAAAAAAGAGTTAAAAGAAATATCTTCAGATTTATTTTCATAATTTACATACTAAGTCTGTACGAGAGTTTTACAAGAAAAACATTAGACGGGTCAACAGCAGCCAGATTAGACACATGGTCCATAAACGCAAAGTTGCCCGTAGGAGCATTACCGTCTCTGCCCTGCGACCAAACGATATATGCTGTGCTTCCGGGAATATACTCCCAACGTATAACAAAATTCGATCTGAATTCAAACACAGTGAAATCAGGATCGTCAAAAGTAAAACTTTCCTGTCCAGGTTGATCAACAATATATATAAAATCATCCTTATTGTATGATATTTCAGAATCAGGATAGATATAAAACTGATCTTTAATATTAAGATTACCAGCATCAACAACATCAGCGAAATTACTATAATCGGCAGAGAAAATAAATGGCTGTCCCCAATACTGAATACTCAAATCAGGAGTAAGCGCCAGTTCAAGCCTTACATCAGCACTAAAAATATTTCTGTGAAGATTGGCTACCAAGTAAGTAGTATTACCATCCTGTTTAATGGAATTGACATAATAATAGCTCTTGTAATTATTTGAGTACTCCGGTTCAATAGAAATAACCATTGATCTCACAGGCCTATAAGCCACAGAGCACCATATACTTCTATCATAATTTGTCTCTACTGTTCCTTCTAACAAAGAGCCACCCAATGAGAACATAACCTTTTTTCTGTCATCGCTGTTAACTGAAAGCCATGTATTCCATGTAGGGCCATAAACCACAGAAGGACCGCCACGCAGCTGACTTCTGTTAACATCATTACCACTCCACGATACGCCAGTATTGTAGCTCCAGTTATTAATAAACTCAGCATAAGTAGACAGATCACCACCAATATTAAGCAGCCGCCCAGAGAAATCACTCCATGAATACTCACCAAATTCAAAGTTCATCATTCTAAAGACAGAGAAAGGCTCATTAATTTGATATTCAATCCAACCTGATTGTACAATAGCATCAGCTCTGCTCATATATCCCTGATCATTAATCTCCATACCAGGAGACATCCACCAGCCTGTAATCCCATATCGCCAGTGGCCACCACCGCTTTTTCCGAAACCGATAGTGCCGCCGTTTCCTGTAAGGACTCTAAGAGAAGAATCAACTGTTCTGTGCGTCATATCCGGACGTTGGTAATACCTTGCCGGAGCCAGTTGTAAGTCTGTAATAGCAACAGAATCGCCTTGAACATCGCTGAAAGCAGTCTTAACCATGATATAATAGTTTCTGTTATTCCAATAATGAAGTAAGTCGAAGCCAGCAGTATAGGCCGCATCAGGAAGAAATTTCAGATAATTATCATTAATAAACCTGTTGGTAGCAGTAACCATCCCTCCCACCAGAGTGTTTCCGTTGTTAAGTTCCTTTTGAAGCCTTATATTAAAGAAGTTAGTTAGTGGTTCAACAACCTCTTTTCTTTCATTACCAGCTGAGTCAATTCTTGCAAACTCCCTGTTGGTAATGCTTTCCATAACACCAATTGACCACCCGTTATTTGTCTTGCCGGAAAGCTTAAAGGCCCCCAGAATTCTGGTAAACTCAGGTGAGTCAGTATATTCATCATCACCAACTTGCGGATTATAATGCGGACGACGTCCTAATCGTCTGGAATAGAATAAATCCGTTGAGCTATTCATACCAGTAACAGAAAAGCTGAAAATATTATTGCCTTCAATAAAAAATGGTCGTTTTTCTCTAAAGAAAGATTCGAAGGCACTAAGATTTACTTCAGAAGGATCAGCTTCAACCTGTCCGAAATCAGGATTAACAGTGAAGTTCAGTGTTAGATCATTAGTTACTGCAATCTTCCCGTCAACACCAGCATTATAACCCCATTCCGTTCCTGTTCTGTATGGATTACCTTGCTCCGGGTCTCTTCTTTCCAGACTACCCATAATATAAGGTATAATCTCTACTTCTTTCTTAGGATTTATATCAGATATACCTTCAAGAGTTCCCCAATGACTTACCCAACCAGAAGCATCCCTTGGAATAAGCTGCCACATTGATACTTCATTCTCTCTGAACAATCTTCTCATCACTTCCAGTCCCCAGACATGCTGCTCAGTTTTGGCAAATCGTAGCTGAGTAAAAGGAATACGCATCTCAGCCACCCATCCCTCATCATCACTACTCACTTTACCATACCATACGGGGTCCCAGGTATTGTCGGTGTTCCCATCGTTGGTATTAAGCACATCAGCCTTTACACCTGCGGCAGTCAGATAAAAATTAAACCCTGTACGATCATCATCATAACTGTCGATACATATCGCCACCCAGTCACCTTCAAAATTATCCTTACGGGATAACCGTTTCTCGATTTTATCGGGTTCAGAGTCAAATGCACGAAGAGCTACATAAAGATTATTATCATCATATAGTATCTTAAATTCAGTTTTCTGGGAAGGTTTTTTACCTTCAAATGGGGAATACTGTGTAAAGTCCCCTTGCCATTCAACAATATCCCATGCAGGTTCATTTACTAAACCATCAATTCTGGGAGCAATTGTTTTGACCTTTTCTGTTTTATATATACGGTTTTCTGTTCTACTATTATTCTGACTATAAATAATAAAAGGAATTAGTAGAATAATCAGCAAAATGATTTTTCTCACTTCTCTTAACATTTGTGCAAATGTATTAAAAAGTGGCTTTTTTAGGTCCTGTTTTATGTTTTAAGATGTATTTTTTAAAAATTTTTCAACATCATTATTGTTTAGTATATTTTTTTGTTACTTTTACACAATCGATTACGCTAAATTCATAAATAATTGATTACCACTTAGAAGAGGTTATATAATCTGATCTAAAAGGTTTTAGTAAAAAGACTAACATTGAAAAAACCATCAATTAAAGATATTGCAGATAGTCTTGGTGTTTCTAAAACGCTGGTATCATTTGTATTAAATAATCGTGGTGACGAGAATGGCATCAGTAAAGAAACACAAAGAAAGGTATTGGAAAAGGTTGCTCAGTTAAAATATCATCCAAATTTCATTGCTAGGGGTTTGCGTTTAGGACGGTCTCATACAATTGGCTTAATCGTTACCGACATCAGCAACATATTTTACGCAAGAATTGCCAAGAGAATTGAAGAGGTAGCAGCAAAACATAAGTACAATTTAATCTATTGTAGCTCCGGTGAGGATGAGTTCAGAGAAATTGAATTAATCAGAATGTTACGGGAAAGACAGGTTGATGGAATGATAATCTCAACCACACAGAAGAATGGCAGAATCTTCTCAGAACTAAAAAAGGAGCACTACCCTTTTGTGCTTATCGATCGTAATTTACCTAAACTTAAAGCAAATTATTGTGGGGTTGACAACTTCAGCGGCGCATATACGGCTACAGATAAACTCATTAAAAACGGATTATCAAAGATTGCTCTTCTTAAAATATCACCTGATTATCTTAGCACAATAAAAAACAGAGAGCAGGGATATCGAAAGGCATTTAAAGATAACGGATTACGGATTAACAATAAGCTTATAAGGACAATAGACTGTAATAACATTAAACAGGAAGTACCTGTTGTACTTCAGGAGTTAATCAGCAGTAATGACAGAATAGATGCAATTTTTTCGGTAAATAACAGCATCACGGTTGCTTGTCTGGAATTCATGTATGAGAATAACATCAAAATACCGGATGATATGGGGCTGATTAGCTTTGATGATATTGATCTGTTCAGTTTCAGTATACCAAAGATATCAGCAATAGCACAGCCTATCGAAGAAATTGGTGAGGCTGCTGTTACAATACTTCTTGAGGAAATGGATAGTAAAACTAATAACAACCATCAGGTTACCTTGCCTGTTAAGTTTATTCAGAGAGGGTCGTGTGGTACTATTGTGGAAAAACAAATAAAATTAAGTAATAATTAATCATATATCGATAACAAGGAAATATGAAAACAAATCTACTATTAATTGTATTGTTAATCTCGGCTTTTGTAAGTGCATATGCACAGCAAAAGGTAATAACCGGGCAAATAACATCTGATGAAGATAATATGAGCCTTCCTGGAGTATCAATTGTAATAAAAGGTACATTGTTGGGAACTGTAACCGAGATGGATGGTAGTTATTCTTTACCGGGAGTAAGCAGTAAGGATACCTTATTAATAAGCTACCTTGGCTATGAACCACAGGAAATAGCAGTTGGAAATAAGAAAGTAATTAATGTCGTTATGAAAGTTTCAATAGCTGAACTTGGTGAGGTTGTTGTAACAGCGCTAGGGGTTAAAAGACAGCAGCGTGCCATTGGTTATTCTACACAAAAGATTGATGTGGCTGAAGTTGTTCAGTCGAATACTCCCAACGTTCTTGATGCTTTGGAAGGAAGGTCTGCAGGTGTAAATATTTCTCAGGGAGATGGTATTGACGGCGGCTCTACCCGAATTGTAATCAGGGGTAATAATAACCTTTCGGGTAATAACCAGCCTCTTATTGTTATTGATAATGTGCCTATGGAGAACACACCAGGACTTGAAGATATTGGCAGGGGCACAGACTGGGGTAATGGTATTGGTGATATTAACCCTATGGATATTGCTGACTATACTGTTCTTAAAGGAGGTGCTGCATCAGCATTATACGGCTCCAGAGGTGCTAATGGCGTTATTCTTATAACTACAAAGAGAGGTAAAAAAGAAAAGGGCATTGGTGTTACATACAACTTTAGTCAGAAAATTATTCATCCATATAAATATAGAGACGTTCAGAATAAATATGGTGCTGGTGGACCTATCTCGTTCACCCCTCCCACCTTCCCTACTGATGGTGATACTTTACTTTACCCGGGTATATACAGTACTGACAACCTTATAATTAATCAACAGGGTGAAACATCTTCATCGGCAGCTGAATTTGGTTATTATGGTTCCGCTGTTTCCTGGGGTCCTGAAATGAATGGAGAAACTGTAAGATGGTGGGATGGTGAAATGCGCGAATATTCACCACAACCTGATAATTATAAGGATGTTTTTCATGATGGCTATACTCAAACTCACAATATAGCTGCTTCTGGTGGTGGGGATTTCGGATCTCTGCGTGTATCTGTTACAAGGCAAGATCATAATGCCATTATCGACAATAGTGATTATAACAGAACTACTATTAACCTTGGTGCAAACATTAAAATTAGTGATAAGCTTAATGCTGATGTTACTATGTCGTATATTAATTATAATCGTCTAAACAGTCCTATGCTGGGCGAAAATGCCAATTCATTCTGTAAAGGGTACTTATATTCATGGCCAAGAAGCTATAAGGGGATTGATAAAGCTAATTATGCATTGGATAACGGTGCTCAGAATCCGCAGGATGGTTATCCGTTTCAGTATATTAACCCACAAGTATGGTGGAATCTTTATAACAACAATACTACTCAGCAACGCGATAAATATCTGGGTGCTTTAACACTAACTTATGATATTACCCCATGGTTAAATCTAATGGGACGTGTTGGAAGGGATTTTACACTTGAGCAATTTGAAACACGTAATAAGCCTATTGATGTAATTGGACTTCAGGAAGGGTATTATGGAAAAACCATGACAAGGACATACTCTGACATATTTGAAGCTTTCCTAACCGCTGGAAAGGAAAATATTTTTAATTCAAAGATTAATGCTGAATTAGTAGTTGGTGCCAGCAGATGGGACTACGACAGGTACAGCATCAGCGGGCATTCAGGAACATGGTATTATCCAAATATGTATATGTTCGGTAATTTCACTGAAACAATATATACTACCGACGAATACGGGAATACAATTATTGACCAGGCTGGTGATGATCTTACGGCTGTTGCTGCCGGAGAGTCAACATTACGAGAGAGAAACAACTCTGTGTTCTCTTTTCTAAATTTATCCTATGATGATTATCTTTTTGTTGAGTTAACTGGCAGAAACGATTTCTCTTCTACTCTGCCATCTGGATCAAACTCTTACTTCTATCCCTCTGCATCAGTGAGTTTCATTGCTTCTGAAGCTTTTAATCTTCAGGAGAAAGTGGGATGGTTTAACTTTCTTAAAATACGTGCTGCTGCTGCACAGACAGCTACTGATGCTACTCCTTATCAACTCGACTTTGATTATATTACTAAATTATTGGGTGGGCAACAGGCATCATCTTTTCCTGACACCATTCCTCCGTATATGCTTACCCCTCAACGGGTGAATGCATATGAAGGCGGTATTAATCTGGGTTTCTTTGAAAACAGAATTGACTTTGATTTCACCTATTATTATACATATTCCTACTCACAAATTCTTGAAGGCCTTCCTGTTCCTGTTTCATCAGGTGCGGGTTATATAACTACTAATGAAGGTGTATTGACAAATCAGGGATTTGAAATTGTATTGAATGCTGTTCCTGTCCAGACTAAAAACTTCTTGTTTAAAACAGGAATTAACATTTCCAGAAACAGAAACAAAATTGTTAGTCTGGGTAAATATGCCGAAGTGCTGCCTATTGCTGATATATGGGGGCTTAACGGTCCTGCAATGGCTCTGCGCGTTGGTGATGACTATGGTACTATCTATGGATATGATTATGTATATAATGAAAACGGACAGCCAATTGTTAACGACGAAGGCACTAAATACGAAATTACCGACACCAGGGTTCCTATTGGAAATGCATCACCTGATTTCCTTGCCGGATGGTACACAGAATTTAATTACAAAGGTTTCAGATTAGGTACGCTGATAGATACCAAATGGGGTGGTGATATATACTGTGGCTCTTATGTAATAGGTCTTCAAACAGGACAGAGTCCGGAAACGCTTATTGAAAGAGATGGAGGCGGTCTGCCTTACACTGACCCTGCTGGTAATACCAGTAATATTGGAATAATACTCGATGGTGTTTATGCTGATGGTACTCCCAATGATAAGGTTGTACATTATTATTATAAGTACCTGCCCAATGCTGGTGGCTGGGGAAAGCTGCTTTCCACACCCGGTATTGTTGAAAATACATGGGTTAAGATGAGAGAGATATCATTGTCATATACCTTTCCATATAATATGATACAAAAAACAAAGATATTCCAGGGATTGACTTTATCAATTGTTGGCAGAGATTTGTTCTATATCTATACAACCTTGCCTGATAATATCAATCCTGAGGGAATTATGGGATCAGGAAATGCACAGGGCTTTGAGTGGGCTTCAATGCCTTCATCCAGATCATTTACCTTCGCCATAAGCGCTAAGTTTTAATCTGAATATTAATCTGTAAAAAAACATAAAAATGAATATATTAATTAATAACAGACTGGTTCAAATAACACTGTCATGCTTTGTTGTTGCTTCATTATTATTTTCTTCTTGCACTAAGGATTTTGATGAAATTAACACAGAGCCTGATGCCATAACAACAGCCAGTAACGGTTCCCTGTTTAACGCTATAGTATTCTCAATGATATTAACAGGTAATGAGCAGTTTTATATTAATAATGAGATCTTATATAAACAAACCCAGTTGGCTGCTCTTACAAAAGCAGAATGGGGTAACTATTCACTTGGGACAGAAAGCATGTGGGATAACTATTACAGAACACTACCGTCTATTCGTGAGTTGGAAGCTACTTTTGAAGAAATTGACACAATTCCGGAAATCACAAATATGAAAGCAATGGTAAAGATTGTTTTGGCGTATAAAACTTTCAAACTGACTGACATGTTTGGTGACATGCCTTTCTTTGATGCTGGGTACGGCTTTCAAAATCTGGAGTATCTGCACCCTGCTTTTGACACACAGGAATCCATATATAAATACCTTCTGGAAGAGCTTCAGTGGTGTGATGAGAACATAGATATAAATGCTACTACAAATGAGCCTTTCGTTACATTCTCTGCTTTTGATCCATTGTTCAGAGGTGCTGACCAAATGCTTAACTGGCAGAAGTTTGCTAATTCAATGAGACTACGTTATGCGATGCGTATGAGTGAGAAAGAGCCTGATTTGGCTGCTGAAATTATCAGTGACATTGTTATGAATGAAAGGCCTGTATTTGAAGGTTATAGTCTTACTGGTTTTGTTGGTGAGAGCGCATGTTTGTGGCCTGCCAAGATGGGATATAAAAATACGAGTCTGAACTGGTCTTTCAGAGAGCATAGCAACCTTAGAATGGGTTCTAACATTTGGAATCAAATGTCACTAAACGACAGTACTGATGGTAGTGGAATATTTGATCCCCGGGCATTTGTTTTTTTTGAAGGGAATAATATTAACCAATGGGTACCATATCCACAAATACCTTCATCTGGTACTCCTCCTTCAGGTGGTATCCCATATGACACACACCGTGATCAGGTAGGTGCCTTTGGGATTAAAGGTGAGGATTGTATCTATTCACCATTTGATTACTTTGTTGTAAGGGATGAAGATTTTATGCCCATAATTCTTATTACAGGAGCAGAAGTACATTATATTCTTTCTGAAGCTTATTTTAAAGGTATTGGTGTGCCTGCTGACCCTGATATGGCTGAAGTTGAATATTTGAATGGGATCAGTGCTTCTGTTGACTGGTGGACTGCTGTTGCTGAAGATTCAAAATTGCCTTTGTCGGGAATAACATTTCCGGAAAAAGTAACCATTCCTTCAAATCTTGGTGTATTCTCTGTACAAAATGTATTTGGAATGTGGAATGCCACTACTTATGAAGAAAAGCTGGAATTCCTTTATACTCAAAGATGGCTTGATGCTTTCAGACAGCCATGGGAAGCTTTTTCTTTAACACGACGTACTAATATGACACCACGTGATGGTGACCCTATAAATTATTTCAGACTACCTTACCCGCCTTCTGAAATGGAATATAATTCGCAAAATTGTTTGGATGCAATCTCGAACCAGGGAGGCGATTCTCCTGATGTTAAAATATGGTGGATACCCTAAAATGATGCAAATTGTTCTTAAATATGTAAATAAATTATATCTTTACACATAAATCTTTTTATTATGAAATCAAAATACTCAATTTTCCATTTAGCGCTGTTAATTTTATTTATTACACAGCCATTGCTTATGATCTCGCAATCTAATCAATATCTCCATTTTGATGGTGAGGATGATTATGCAATACTTAACGGGGCCGGTCAGTATATTCCTGACGGTACTGAACTTTCAATTACAGGCTGGTTTTATTGTGATCAGTTAGAATACGGACAAGGATATATGGGCTTTCGGTCGGGCTCTGGTGACGGTGAGTTTTATATGATACAACTCAACAACGGAGTTATGGAATGTCGTCTTGTTACAACAACAGGATTGCATGAATTTGTGGCTCCTGCAAATACTGCTATCCCGCAAACATGGCAGCATTTCGCCTGGGTTTATGATGGTAGCTCTGTTAAATTATATGTAAATGGTGCTCTTCTTGGTAGCTCCTCTGCTTCTGGTACTTTCTCTAATCCTGATGTGCCTTTCGGTATTGGAAAAAGTCTGCTTAGCGGATATGACTTCCTTTACGGAGGACGTATCGATGAAGTTAGTGTATGGAGTAAAGGCTTGTCACAGGATGAAATTCAGGATATGATGGACAATGAGCTTACAGGGTCTGAAGAAGATCTGCAGCTTTATTATAAGTTTAATCAGGGTGAACCTGGTGGCGATAATACTACTATTACAGAACTTGTCTCAGAAACTGGTAGTGGTGAGAGAAATGCTGATCTGATGAATTTTGCCATGATTGGTGAAACATCAAA
Source organism: Bacteroidales bacterium (assembly GCA_963676635.1). Taxonomy (GTDB): domain Bacteria; phylum Bacteroidota; class Bacteroidia; order Bacteroidales; family F082. The sequence goes on along the minus strand of OY781105.1, from coordinate 396,292 downwards.
CTTTAATGGTACTCTCGATCCAGGTTATCAGGCTATTTCTTTTCCTCAGATACCTCCTCATCTTACAACAGATGCTCCTTTCGCATTAGAAGCAACTTCAACATCCGGATTGGAAGTTTTGTTTGAAGTAATATCTGGACCTGCTTCTGTTGATGGTAATAATCTTACTCTTACCGGACAACCTGGGGAGGTGGTTGTTGAAGCTACTCAACCGGGAAACGGCACTTACGATCCTGCTGATCCTGTTCTTAACAGCTTTATGGTAGTTGATCCTTCTGCAAACCTCCCGTATATAGAACCTATTAATCCACTTGACGGTGATGTAATGGTGCCTGAACTGGGATATATTCAACTGGCTGCTAAGTCTGAGATTGATTATCCCGGATTGTTCTCTGTTTCAAGTCTTACATTTGCAGTTGATGGGAAAATACTTGAGCCTACAGATTGGGGCGAAGGTTATTTTTCAGGTTGGTGGCCTGTGCCTGAATATGGTAATTACGACATTACAATAACTGCTACTAATAATTTCGGATATTCATATACTGAAACTGTTAATATTAATGTAATTAGTGAGGTTACTGACATGGAAGTGCTTGCTGTTGATGACGTATGGCTTAACCCAAGTAATACTTCTGAAGTTGTTGAAGCTGAACTCCCTTGTTTTATGGGTGCATTTGGCCAGATAGTTGCTACTTTGGAAGTAAACTGCCCTGATGGTGGTTGCGGCGAATGGGACCGTGTGGCGAGTGTTGATGTTAAAGGTTATGATGGTAAATGGCGTGAGATTATAAGATATGTAACTCCTTATGGTGTGCCTTGCTCTCATACTGTTGACCTTTCTGATTATGAGTCATTATTACAAGGTAAAGTGGAATTCAGACTGAATTGTGGTACTCTGGATAATGGTTATCTTTATGATCTTAAGTTTAATTATAATGAGGGGTCTCCTCAATATAAATATTCTATGGTTGATGTTATCTGGTGGGCTACTTATCAATTTGGTGATATGGCTAACCTGCAACCTGTGGAAACAGTTACTCATAATTTTGCTGAAAATACTGAAGATGCCACATTAAAGCTCATCTCCACTGGACATGGCTGGGGCGATCTTAATACTGGTAATGCTGCTGAGTTTTATGATGCTACACATCATGTGTGGATAGATGGTGAAGAGAAATTTGAACAACATAATTGGGTCGACTGTAACCCCAATCCTGATGCTTGTCAGCCGCAAAATGGTACGTGGTATCATAATCGTGCCGGATGGTGCCCGGGATCTATTGCTCCGTGGTTCGACTATAATCTTGCTGAATATGCCTCTGATGAAACTATTACATTCGACTATGTTTTTGATGAAGACTACGTTGACTACTGTCATCCAAATAATCCTGATTGTGTAACCGGTGTTACTTGTGATGATTGTAGTGCCGGGTTTAATCCTCATCTAATTGTGGCTTGTAATCTTGTTTCTTTCGCTAATATGCCTCTCGATGGTGGTGAAATTGTTTCTATTGATAAGAATTACTATAACATTGGTTCTTATATTTCTCTGTACCCTAATCCTTCAAATGGATTGATGGATCTTCAATTCCATGGTAAAGCTGACTTCGATGTTGCGCATGTTAATGTTACCAGCGTATCTGGTAAGGAAATTGAGAGTTTTTACTGGTATGGTGATTCAAGAACTCTTGATTTTACTGATCTTGCAAAAGGCCTTTATTTTGTGAATATTAAGATTAATGACTTTACTGAAGTTAAAAAGGTTGTAATTCAATAAAAGTAGGGGCTTTAAAAACAGACTCTATTTAAATAGACTGCCATTCACGTTTGCTTTATGCAATTGAATGGCAGTTTTTTTTTTCTATCTTTGGTTCCAATTTAATAAGTGCAAATATGGAAATAATTGAAACAAAAATACCCGGACTGGTTATTGTTAAGCCTACTGTGTATGAAGATAAAAGGGGATATTTCTTCGAGTCTTATAATAAAGAGATGTTCCTGAGGAACGGTATCGATCAGAATTTTGTTCAGGATAATGAGTCAAAGTCTGCCAAAGGCGTATTGCGCGGATTGCATTTCCAGAAGCCTCCCTTTGCACAGGGTAAGCTTGTAAGGGTGATGCGTGGAGCTGTGCTTGATGTAGCTGTTGATCTGCGTAAAGGTTCCACTACATATGGTCAATGGGCTTCCGTGGAACTGAATCATGATAACAAATGGATGTACTGGGTGCCACCGGGTTTTGCTCATGGCTTTGTTACACTGGAGGATGATACCGTGTTCTTTTATAAATGTACTAATGTATATAATAAGGATTCTGAAGGAAGCATTGTTTGGAATGACCCTGATCTCAATATAGACTGGCAGATTGATAACCCTGTACTTTCTGAAAAAGATAAGAATGGTCCACTTTTTAAGGATTTTATAACACCTTTTTAAAGTATCTGGTGTCTTATAAATCCTCTTATTTTCCTAACTTTGCAGCTTAAATAAGTTTCATGGGACGGATCATAACATATATACTTCTGCTGCTAACAATTATTTTACTAATTATTGGTCTGGATGGCTCTGATAACAGTGCCTCTCAAATGCCTGGTACAAACGAGCAATACTATAAAATTGTTTCTGTTCCCTTGCCTGATACTTTGTCATTTGCAGGTGAAGAAATCCCTCTGGATCTTTTCTATGTCCGAGAGGCTCTTGACAGAGAATTGGCTGTTAATACATACTGGCATTCCAGTACTCTCCAGATTATTAAAAAATCAGGTAGATGGTTTCCTATGTTTGATTCAATACTCGATGCCAATGGTATTCCTGATGATTTTAAATACCTTGCTGTTATTGAAAGTGGATTGTCTAATGTTCGTTCTCCTGCAGGGGCTGTGGGCTACTGGCAGTTTTTGAAAGGCACAGCAAAGGATTATGATCTTGTCGTTGACAAAGAAGTTGATGAAAGATACAATGTTAAGAAAAGTACTGTCGCCGCTTGTGATTACTTTAATGAATCATATGAGAAATTTGGTAACTGGACTCTTGTGGCTGCTGCTTATAACGCAGGAAGAAGGGGCATAACTAAGCAAATTGAACGCCAGAAAGCTTCTTCGTTTTATGATATCCTTCTTAATGAAGAAACATCAAGATATGTTTATCGTATCCTTGCTATGAAGCTGATATTTGAAAATCCTGAGATTTATGGCTTTTATATTGATCCTGAAGATTATTACCCGATAATCCCGACTAAAAAGATAAAAGTTGATGGGAAAATAGATAATTTTGCCGATTTTTCTAAAAAGTATGGTATCAGCTATAAGCTTTTGAAAGAATTTAATCCGTGGCTGCGTCAAAATTACCTGAAGAACAGAAAAGACAGGACTTACTTCATTGAAATTCCTGAAGCGCCATATAACCTTACTCATGAGGAGATTGTGCTTAAAAAGAATGGACTGGTTATACAAAATTGAACAAAACTAGAAGAGTGGTTAAGGTGAAAGATAATAACAATCTTGAGATACTGGGGGCGCGGGTGCATAACCTGAAGAATGTGGATATTACTATCCCAAGGGATAAGTTTGTGGTTATTACCGGATTAAGCGGTAGCGGTAAATCGTCACTGGCGTTTGATACTATATACGCTGAAGGCCAGCGCAGATATATGGAAACATTTTCTGCTTATGCACGTCAGTTTCTGGGAAATATGGAACGACCTGATGTTGATAGTATCACAGGGCTAAGTCCTGTAATTAGTATAGAACAGAAATCTGTTAACAAAAATCCCAGATCAACTGTAGGTACTATAACAGAAGTATATGATTTTCTTCGTCTGCTTTATGCAAGAGCTTCTAAAGCCTTTTCTTATGAATCCGGGGAAGAGATGGTTCAGTATTCTGAGGAACAGATTACTGATATGATTCTTCGCGATTACGATTCTAAAAAGATAATTATACTCTCACCTTTAGTATCGCGCCGTAAAGGTCATTACCGTGAACTCTTTGAACAAGTGCGACAACAGGGATTTCTGAGAGTTCGTGTTGATGGTGATATCCAAGAGATTGGATTCGGGTTGCAGCTCGACAGATATAAAATCCATGATATAGAGGTTGTAATTGATAAGATTAAAGTAGCTCCTCAGCATATTGACAGATTAAGGCGTACTGTGGCTTCAGCAATGAAATATGGTAAAGGTTCGCTAATGGTTATTGATGAGGCTGATAATGTCCTCAGACATTTCAGCAGCAAGCTTATGTGCCCTGTTACTGGTATTTCATATGATGTGCCTGAACCTAATACTTTCTCTTTTAATTCGCCGTATGGTGCTTGTGAGCATTGTAACGGACTGGGTTTTATTAAAGAAGTGGATATAGAAAAGGTGTTCCCCGATCCTAAACTGAGTATTAAACGTGGTGGTATCTCCCCTATTGGAGAATATAAGAGTAACTGGGTTTTTAACCAGATTGAAGCTATTGGTCTTAAATATGGCTTTGATCTTAATACTCCTGTTGGTAAGCTTAGCAAAGAAGCTGTGGACACTATTATGAATGGTACTAATGAGAGCTTCACGATTAAAAAAGAATATCTCGGAATTACTTCATCCTATAACCTGTCGTTTGATGGACTGAAGAGTTATATCAGCAATAATGGTAAGGATAATTCCTCACAGTCATCACGCCGCTGGGCTGAGTCGTTTATGAAAATTCATACGTGTGAGCACTGCAATGGATTAAGATTAAAAAAGGAGTCTCTCCATTTTAGAATTGACAACAAAAACATTTCACAGCTTGCTATGATGGATTTAATTCATCTCAGGAAGTGGATATCCGGCGTTGAGAATAAAATGAATGATAAACAAAAGATTATCGCTCATGAGATTCTCAGAGAGATTGTTACCAGGCTTGATTTCCTTCTGGATGTGGGGATTGGATATCTTAACCTTTTCCGGCCATCAAGAAGCTTGTCAGGTGGTGAGTCACAGCGAATCAGACTGGCTACTCAAATAGGCTCACAGCTTACTGGCGTGCTCTATATCCTGGATGAGCCTAGTATAGGTCTTCATCAAAGAGATAATCTTAAGCTTATTGAGGCATTGAAGAATCTGCGAAATATAGGTAACTCCGTGATTGTTGTTGAACATGACAAAGATACTATTCTGGCTGCCGATCATGTGGTGGATATTGGTCCAGGTGCCGGAAGGCATGGTGGTGAAATAGTTGCTGCTGGTAGTCCGGAGAAGATAAGCTCATCTCCTACCATAACAGCCGATTATCTTACCGGAAGACGAAAGATTGTTATCCCTGCCAAAAGACGTACTGGTAGTGGGAAAACACTATTACTTAAGGGGGCTACTGGTAATAATCTAAAGAATGTAAACCTTACTCTTCCTCTGGGCAAGTTTATCTGTGTTACAGGTGTCTCCGGGAGTGGTAAGTCATCGTTGATAAACGCAACTCTTTATCCAATTCTAAGTAATCATTTTTATCATGGTAATAAATCACACTTGCCTTATAAGAAGATTACTGGTATTGATAATATTGATAAGGTTATTGAGATTGACCAAACGCCTATAGGACGTACACCGCGCAGTAATCCGGCTACTTATACAAAGGTATTTGATGAAATCCGTAAGCTGTTTGGCAGTCTGCCTGAATCAAAGATAAGGGGTTATAAGCCCGGCAGGTTCTCTTTTAACGTTAAAGGTGGACGCTGTGAAACCTGCAAGGGAGCTGGTGTTCAAACTATAGAGATGAACTTCTTACCTGATGTTTATGTTCAGTGTGAAGATTGTTTCGGTAAACGTTATAACAGAGAAACTCTGGAAGTCAGGTATAAAGGTAAATCAATAAATGATGTGCTTAACATGACTATCAACCAGGCTAGTGAGTTTTTTGAGAATATTCCTTTTATAACCAATAAGCTTAAAGCTTTGAAAGATGTTGGGCTGGGCTATATAACACTGGGGCAGTCGTCCACAACCATTTCAGGTGGTGAGGCACAACGTGTTAAATTATCTGCTGAACTCTCTAAAAGAGATACAGGGAACACACTTTATATCCTGGATGAGCCAACAACCGGATTGCATTTTGAAGATGTGAAAGTGCTGCTTGGTGTGCTTGATAAGCTTGTGAATAAAGGTAATACTATACTCGTAATTGAACATAATATGGAAGTGATTAAGGTTGCTGATCATATTATTGACCTCGGTCCTGAAGGTGGTGAAGATGGTGGATATATTTTATGTGAAGGTACTCCTGAAGAGGTACAGAAAAATACTAAAAGCAGTACTGCTAAGTTTATAAAGAAAGAACTAGAACAAAATAAATTATGAATTCAGAAGATATTGAAAAAATGCGCAAAGCATTCAGACCTAAATCATGGTCACAGATCAAAGCACACGACTCATGGTCTGTTTTTAAGATAATGTCGGAAATTGTTGATGGCTTTGAAACTCTTGCACGCATTGGGCCTTGCGTGGCTATTTTCGGATCAGCACGTACAAAGCCTGCTGATGAAAACTATCACACGGCAGAAGAACTGGCTTACCTGTTAACAAAAAAGGGATTTGGCATTATTACCGGTGGTGGTCCTGGTGTTATGGAAGCTGCTAATAAAGGAGCTCATATTGCTGGTGGTAAATCAGTAGGACTTAATATCAATCTGCCTTTTGAGCAAAAAGCAAATCCATACATCGATAGTGACAAGCTTATAAACTTTGATTATTTCTTTACCAGAAAGTTGATGTTTATGCGCTACTCACAGGGCTATGTGGTTCTGCCTGGTGGCTTTGGTACTCTCGATGAAATGTTTGAAGCCATTACTCTTATCCAAACAGACAAGTTAGTGGAGTTTCCAATTGTTCTTGTTAATAAAGCTTACTGGAAAGGTTTAATTGACTGGATTAAGGAAAGGTTGCTCGAAGCTGGTAATATAAAGGAAGAAGACCTTGAAATATTTCAGGTTGTTGATACTGTTGAGGAAGCTGTTCAGGCTATCGAAGATTTCTATGAGAAATATAGTCTGAAGCCAAACTTCTAATCTGATTTCTCTATATGTATTAATCTTTTATTCAGATATATACTCTTGATGTAATTTTTTATTGAATTTTTTTTTTGATTATTTGCATAAGATATCCAACTGCTATTATATTTGCAATTATTCATAAAGACTATTTCTATTTCATTATCACATGGAAACTAATAAATTAAGAGTTATTCAGGATTACGACAAACTAAGTAGTGAGCTGAAAGAGCAGATCAAACTTGTTTATCCTGATGGATACAGTCAGCATCTCATTGAATTTCCAAATGCAAAAGGCGAAAGAGTAACTGCATTGAGATTTGAAACATTTGAAAAGATTTATATGATCAGAATGAGTGTTCAGAAAGCTGAGATGATTATTCAGGAAGATGCCGACTTTGATGATGATGGCAGTCTAAGAGATGAGATCAAGGAAAAATATTCTGATGAGTATTCCGAATTAGGGTACCTCTCTGAGAATGAAAATTATGAAGCATCAGATGATGATGATGATTAATTCATAATGTCTGATCATAGCTATTGTTTGCTAAATCAAGGAATTATGAGGAGTACAACTACAACTGTTGAAGAATACATAAATGAACTTCCTGAAAATCGCAAAGAGCCAATAATCAGGATAAGGAAGATGATTTCTCAAAATTTACCTTCAGGCTTTACTGAAACAATGAATTATGGGATGATAGGTTATGTTGTAAGTCATAAGATATATCCGGAAGGTTATCATGCTGATCCAAAACAGCCACTGCCATTTATTAGTGTTGCTTCACAAAAGAATCATATATCAATCTATCATATGGGAATGTATGTTGATAAAGGTACTTATGATTGGTTTATGGATAAATATCTGGAAGATTATGGCAAAAAACCAGACATGGGAAAAAGCTGTATCAGATTCAGGAAATCAGAAGATATCCCTTATGAGCTGATTGGTGAACTCGCAACTAAGTTTACTCCTGATGACTGGATTAAAATATATCAGGAAAACATAAAACAGTAAATTGTTGAATGCTTTGAATATTAGATAGAAAAATCAATTATGTGGGATAAACGGTATTCGGTAGAAAATTATGTATATGGTGAAGAACCCAATGAGTTTTTCAAAGAACAAATTGATAAACTAAAGCCGGGTAAAATACTTCTGCCTGCTGAGGGAGAAGGTAGAAACGCTGTTTATGCTGCCGGCTTAGGATGGGATGTTACCGCGTTCGACAGTAGTGGTGAAGGTAAAAAGAAAGCACTGCAACTTGCTGCAAAAAATAATGTGAGTATTAATTACACAGTTACTTCCTTTGAAGAGTTTCAATCGGAAGATGAATTTGATGTAATAGCATTGATTTATGCACACACTAAAAACAGACATACAAATCACGGGCGTTTAGCAAATTTTCTCTCACAAAATGGTATGGTAATCCTGGAAGGGTTCTCCAAGGAGCAATTTGGTAAAAATACGGGTGGTCCTAAAAATATCGACATGTTGTTTTCCAAGGAAGAACTATTCTCAGACTTCAACTACCTTAAAAGTATTAAGTTTATGGAGCTCGAAAGAGAACTTGATGAGGGTGTTCATCACAAAGGAAAAGCCAGTGTAATAAGAATGATTGGCAGTAGGTAACAGCAAGCACTCCCCTACTGGATTAAACATATTCTCTATTTTGATTTGTTTTATTAACATTCTAATCATGGATAAAATTAATTCTAATCATGGATAAAATTAATTCTAATCATGGATAAAATTAATTCTAATCATGGATAGAATTATAATTAATTAAGTTCGGTATGTATTCTGGTCAAGACCTCATTCCAATCTGGTCAAGGCCTCATTTCAATTTGGTCAAGGCCTCATTCCAATCTGGTCAAGATCTCTTTTTAATTTTTTCAAAACAAAACCAGCAGCAAGTCAGCAGCAAAATTATCATCATTCAGCACTTAGCAAGCGCTGTGATTTCTGCCATTTATAAACATTGAATCTTTAACCTAAACTTTGAACGCTAAATTTTACACCTTATACTTTAATGCAGTATCTTTGCCAACTTTAAAATCAACATCACTAAGTTATTCAAATTACCAGATGAAGTACATAATATATTTTTTAAAAGGGATGGCTGTAGGAATAGCAAATATTATTCCCGGGGTATCAGGTGGCACAATAGCATTGATCACCGGAATATTTGAGAGATTGATTAATTCCATCAAAGCATTCAGCTCGAACGCATTGTCATTACTTTTCAAAGGGAAACTCAAAGAATTTGCAGAAACTACTGATTTGTATTTTCTTGTATCGTTATTTGCTGGTGTCGCAGTGGCTATAGTAGTGCTGGCCAGAATATTTGACTTCCTTTTTACTCAGTATCCGGTATACATATGGTCGTTTTTCTTCGGACTGATTATGGCTTCCATATATTTTGTTGGAAAAACAATAGAACACTGGAAAACAAGCGTTATAATTAACTTCATTGTTGGAACAGCCGTTGCCATTGCTTTTACATTTTTATCTCCGGCAACGGAAAATAATAACTTTTTCTATTTGATATTATGTGGTGTGGTAGCGATATGTTCTATGATCCTGCCAGGGTTGTCGGGTTCTTTTGTGCTTATCCTTATGGGTAACTATCAGCTTGTTGCTATTGATGCAATAAACAATCGTGATATGGCAATTCTTCTTCCTGTGCTAATTGGTGCAGCCGGAGGACTTGTGGCCTTCAGTCATATCCTGTCATGGGTATTTAAAAGGTATAAAGACCAGACCATAGGATTGCTAACAGGGTTTATCCTTGGCTCTTTGGGTATTATCTATCCGTGGAAAACTCCCATAGAACAAATGTTTGGAGATAAGGTTAAAACTGTTGGCTATGATTATTTCCTTCCCCAGATGAATTTGGAATTTTTTATAGCTATGGTAATAATTATAGCAGGGATAGTTAGCATTTGGATTATGGAAACAAGTGCTTCAAAACTTGAGAATAAGGAATAAATATCTTAATATTGTAAGTGAATCAAAAGTATTATGGATATTTACGGTCTTGTTGGCAGAAACATATCACATTCATACTCACCGGAGTTCTTTAATCAATTCTTCGCGAAGAAAAAGATTAACGCAGAATACAGGTTATTTGATATTGAAGATATTTCAGAGATAAGTAGTATAATTGATTCTGACAAAAACATTAAGGGGCTTAATGTAACAATACCTTACAAAAGAAGTGTATTAAATCATCTTGATAAAATTGATAATACTGGTATACTAACAGGATCAGTAAATACCATCAAAGTTGAAAGGAATGGAAACTCAGTAAGGCTAAATGGATTTAACACCGATGTAATTGGTTTTGAGAAGTCAATATTGCCTTTGATAAAAACCCATAAAAACATTAAAGCTTTTGTATTAGGAACCGGCGGAGGGGCTCTTTCTGTTGCCTTTGTTTTGAGAAAGCTGGGTGTATTCTTCTATTTTGTATCACGCAATCCCGACAAAGTAACTCAATTGAGGTACAGCAGTTTATCAGGAAACGATATGGCAGAGCATAAGCTAATTATCAATGCTTCACCTCTGGGGATGTGGCCCGACACAAATGCATTACCACCAATCCCATATGAATTCTTGACAAAGGACCATATTCTTTACGACTTAATCTATAATCCTGAAGAAACTCAATTCCTTAAAATGGGAAAAGAAAAAGGAGCGACTATTATGAATGGTGAGTCCATGCTTAAGGAGCAAGCTCTGGCATCATGGAAAAGATGGACAGAAAGAAAAAGACTGTCTTTCTTTTTGAAATCCTAGATTTTCCATTTCTTTAACAGCCAAGGAATTGATAAACCCTGTACAATTATTGAGAAAGCCACCACACAATAAGTTAGAAATATAAAATAATGCCCGTTGGGATTGTCATGAATTGATAATGCCAGTGCAAAAGCCAGGGCACCGCGCAAACCACTCCATGTCATCACCCCCACTGTTTTAGCATTAAAAAACGGAAAACTATACTTTTCTTTGTCTATCATGGAAAATGGTATCGCCACAGATATATAACGTGCAATTAATCCGATAATAATGATAGCAATACCCGACTTATAGTCGATAACATCCTTGTCAATCAATAATATAGAAAGCCCCATTAAAACAAAGAGAGTACTATTAAATACCGAATCCACAATTCCCCAAAAGTGGTTCATATATGTTTTAAGTTTCTCAGGAGCCTTATTATTTATGTAGTTACCAATATACAAGCCAGCAGCAACCATCGACAAAGCACCAGAGACTTCGAGCTCGTTAGCTATTGCATAACCACCGGTAACAACTACCAGCGTCATCATTATGTTATTATTGATATCATATTTCTGACTTTTAATAACCCTAACTGCAATCCACCCCAGCAAAAGTCCGAATGATACCCCTCCTACAGCTTCACGCATAAAAAGCAGTGCAGTATCACCGATTGAAAAACCGGCATTACTTCCCTGTATCATATTTAAAACAGTAACAAATATTACGATACCAATGCCGTCATTAAAAAGAGATTCACCTTCAATTTTTATAGTAAGCGTTTTATTTACGTGATAATCCTTAAATATGGCAAGTACTGCAATTGGGTCTGTTGGTGAAATGAGCGCACCAAAAAGCAAACAGTATAAATAAGATATCTGTGCAAACCCAAGCAGGTTGAAGATATAATACATCGCCGTACCTATAATTATTGTTGAAATCAATGTGCCAATCAGTGCAAACATAAACACCGACAACTTCTCAGCTTTAAGTTCTTTCATATCAATGTGAATAGATCCTGCAAAGAGTAAGAAGCTTAGAATTCCGTTCATCAGAAACTTATTGAAATTGATATTGTGAATAAAATCAGGTACTGCATCAATAACATTTGGAGCAAAATAGTTTGCTATTAATATAACAGCCGACAGAATTATACCTAATATCATTAGCCCAATAGTAAGCTGAAGCTTGAGATATCGTTTATTAATAAAAGTAAACAACGTGGCAATTGCCAGTGTTATCATAAATGCTTTGTACATATTCGTTTAGTGTTGAATGGTTATTTTTCTGGTTATCACATTATTGCCACTAACAACCTTTAATATATAAGTACCCTGAGGTACATCAGCAATATTAAAAGTTTCAGATGAATTATTATTAACAATCGATTCTTTTATTTTCATGCCATCAATGGAATACAGCATTATGTTACTTTGTCCTTCTCCTTTAATCTCAACATTAAGAACATCATTAGCAGGAACAGGATATACCTTAATGACAGAAGGTTTAATGTAATCATTAATACCAGTTGCCGTAGAATAAACGGCTGACCAGCCATGATATGTAACAGAGTAATTAGTGGCAAACACAAGAGTCATCATTTCACCATTAGCATCCAGCGATGGAGGTAACTCCTGGCCAGAGAAAACTCCCATTTCCTCAGTTCCGTCATATACTGTTACAAAATCATGCCCCTCTTCAGTATCAAAACTAAGAAACTCAAGCGCCACTCCTTCACCATTATTTGGGATCATCCAGATACATGTAGTATGATTCTGATAATTAGCAGGACCACTGCCATCGCTTATAGTGTCAGATAGTTGAGTAAGCACCTCATTACTGCAAAATACAGGCATATCGCAAGTATAATTTACAGTCCATCCCCTGGCCACGTCCTGCCCACTGGTTACAAAATTAATAAACATCTTGTCAGATGAAGATACAATAGATTCCGGCAGCGTGTTTCCTGTATAACCACCGATTAGCGGTGCAGTTGCATCATTGCCATCATATATATATAAGGAGTCACCGGAATCCACATCAAACCTTACAAAATCAAGGTTAATATTTAAAACAGAATCAGCAGGATCAATAAGCCAACTGCTGTTTAGATTATTCTGATAATTAAACACAGGTCCGCTTCCATCATCAAATGAAGCAGCAAGAGTGGTCATTGTGTCAGCACCATTAAAATATACGGGATACTGGTAGTTCGCTGTATCAGGAAAGCAGTTAATAATAAGCTCCTGAGCAAGATTAAAATTACTACCACCAGGATTAAGATTATCTGTATAAAAGTATCCGTCATAGGAGCCACTCCATCCCCAGTTGAAGTGATAGTATGTACTGTCCTGATGGCCATCACAAACAAAAGCATGGCCGTTTACATTAGGCACACTCCATCCTGCGTAATACATAGGTATGTCTCTGTTAAGATGAGTAATAATAAGGCTATCCCAATCCATGGTAGTGCTATCACGGAAGACATACTGCGTTGCAGGATCGTATTTGAAATATGTTCTGAGAGCGTAAGCAGCTTTATGATTATACATCCCGGAGCCGTCAGGTCCATAAACCAGATCGCATGATACTCCCAAATGATACAAGAGCTGTGCTGTCTCCAGATTATTTGTATTAACAGAAACAGGCATTAAGTCAAATTTGTAATTAGTGTTTCCAAAGTCGGCTGACAATGTGCCATAAGGCGGGCAGTCATAGGAATAAGATCCTGTGCCTGTATCAGGGAAACCGAAATAGTTACATATCTGTCCCATCGCAGTGGGAACACATCCTGCATAACAATGTCCACCAGGTCCACTATCCTCCGGACACATCTCATTATAGTATAAATCCTGATTCCATGTTGACACCAGCAAAGGCTCAACCTGGGCAGTTACTGTATAACTACGCAGACTGCTTAAATCATCAGTTGTATAATGCTGCCACATACTTCTGGCTTCTGCATCAGCAACAGTGTTATTTTCCAGCGACCAGTAAATCTGTTCACTATACTGATTAATCCATGCACTGAAATTATCCGGCTGCCAGTATTTGTCATAACTGCCGGTAAAAGAATAAGCAATAACCGGTCGCACAGCATCATCAGCACTTACAGCTACCCAACCACCATTTTTGTAGTTGATAAAATATATAACAGTAGTAGTTGACACATTAACATTGAAGACTTTATCAACAATGGCATCTGTAGTATTAATACTGTTATCAAATCTTTCAATATAGAAATGTTCTGCTACAGATACAGCTTTGGCTGATGGCACATTTTCAGCCTTAGAAGTTACCATTATGAGCATGCAAAGTAATAGAGTAGTAAAAATACGGTTCATATCTTCTTTCTTTTATTCACAGTATGAATGCCAAATTTAAACATTCTTTGTTTTAATTCAGATTAAAATACAAATTAATGAGATATATGATAATTTTATCAATCCAGACTTTGCTCAATGATTTCTCTTAGGTATTTTTGCACTTTATTTGACGCATATGAAAAGATGGAGCTTTTTGGCATTACTAGTACTTGTTACCTTAACAATGTATTCTCAGAACCGTCTTGATTTTAAAGAAATATACAATTCACACATATCATACACTAATTCCGGCGACAGCTCAGGAACAAAACTATTTAAAGTCCTGGCTTCTGAAACCAATGCCGGTATATACAACATAGGATTAGATGCTAAATACAGGGTTATCATAAAGAAAGATGCCTCAGGATTAAAGGCAGGTATTACTAAAATAAGTATAAGCCCCAATTTTAAGATAGGAGAATTTGATATTAGTAGCAGCCTGTGGCCCGATTATGCAGTAGGTAACATAACATTGGGAAAAGAAGTTGTTCCTGTATTAATCTCTTTTTCAGGAATCCTAAACAATATTGTTAGCAACAGTACTTATGGTTATAATCCACAACTAACCATAACAGAATATTATTACAGTGCTAAAAAGTTTACAGATATAAAATTACTCATTAATGAAATAAACCAATATCATTCATTCCTGAAGCTGATCAATACCTTTGAGCAATATCAAAAGAACCTGTCAGGAAAAGCCAGTCTGCAACCTTCTGTAATATTTGTCAATAAAATAGAAACCCTGCGAATCAACAGTATTAATGACAAATACAACATTATAAGATTCCTTTCCGATTATGGTGATCCTGAGAATCTCAGTGCACATCTTTCAAAATATAAGAGACTGGAAACAAGAGTATCCACCCTTTATAACAAAGCTCTTAAAAGTAATAATGATAATCCTGAATTCAATAATTTCTGTACACTTTACAGTGGAATCACTCTCCAAAAGATAAAGCAGCTTGAAACAATTCAACCAGATGACGGAATAGCTATTATGGCTACTGCCGTTACAAATGCCAGTGAGTTTAAAATACTTAATGAGATAGCACATTATTATCAAATCAATGAAAATATTAGCACATCTGAATTCTACACAGGGTTGTTTAACTCTTTAGCAACTGCAGCCCATCAACAACTTGAAAAAGGAAACAACAGCAATGCATTAATGTTTCTCGCTAATGCGAAAGACATAGGTAATTATGGAGGCATTGCAATTCCGGAGTGGTATAACAAGCTCCTTCTTGATATACTTGAAGACATAACAACATCTTACCTAAAGGTTGGATATATGTCACTAAAAGCAGGTAATAAAGATTTTGCTTTAAATTACTTTTCCAGATGCGACAGTCTTATTAATGACCACCTTTTGGGGATGCATGAAACAGAAACAGCAGACACTGCTTTTGTTGGATTTATTAATACAGAATCAGGAATTATATCATATTTTTCAGATAATAATGACTGGGACAATGCATTTAAAGCAATAAAACGCGAGGAAATTATTGCTGCAATACTAAAATTACCTGACATAAACGACAGTATTGATAAGCATAAGCAAAGACTTTATAACGATTTCTTCAAATGGCAAACACTACAGCTTAAATCAGCTCTTGATGAAGAACAATATCCAGATGCATACAGCATTTTTAAAGACGCTGATGAATCAGCAGCATCATACAGACAATGGCTGAATACTGAAAGTATCATAGATTATAATATACTGATACAGCAGCTATTTGATGAATACATCAGAGAATCAGAGCAGCTAACCAAAGCCGGTCATCCTATTGTAGGTTTGGAAAAACTTATTATAGCCAGACAAATTGAGTATGCACTTAGCAACAAATCTGATAAAGCTGATAGCCTTATTTTAGTCGTGGCACAACCAGCAATACTCGACATTACAGATCAGGCATCATACCACGTATGGGCTAACAGATTAGACAAGGCCAATGAATTATTTACCCGCGCCCAGCAGATGTCTGACACATATTTTAATGGAAATAATACTACAGTCAATGACGCACTTAAATCACTGGAATCTGAGATATTGCACAGAAAATGTCTCTCATATCAGTTAAAACTCAATGATATAGTGTCATTGGTTCATATCTCCATAAGAGACAATAAATATCAACGTATAGACAACCTGATTGAGGATGCTGATGCATTAACTGACAGCACTTTATTCTGCAATATAGACACAACATCACTTCATAAGCTTAAATCAGAGCATAAGTATCTGATAGGCTATCTGCAAAAGATTAACACACTAACCAGTATGCTATATAATAAAGGATACGCAGGAGTTATTGAATCATATTTTTTGGTGGAAGATTATTATAAAGAGCATGTACAGAACAAATATAATATTCACTTTTCTGATATTGAAAGCTTTGTAAAAGAACAGAACCTGCTGCCATTAACAGCCGAAACAATTAGTTGGTATTGTGACAATAATCATCCTGAAGAAGCCATTAGATTTATTGAGATTTACAGACAACAAGGAGGCAGCAGCAGAGATATTAAAACTCAGATACACGACACAGCGATTCAACTGGCAGCAATAGATCAGGAAAACAACATACCATCAGCGCAAGCACTTAAAGAATACATCAAAGACAATTCATGGTATCTTAGTTTCAGAATCAATTACCTAAAAAACCGAATGTTTTAAAAATTTCTGGTATATTAGCATCAAATTAAATTGTCGATATTATGAGTAAGAAACTGCTGTTAATCAGTAATTCAACAATGGCCGGAGAAGCATACTTAGCATGGCCAAAGAAATATATAGAGGATTTTCTCAAAGCAGAAAATGTAAAGAAAGTAACCTTTGTACCATATGCAGGTGTAGGTTTATCAACAGAAAGCCTTGAAGAGTCGTACAATGTATATACAAAGAAGGTAGCTGAAGTATTTGGTGAGTTTGGGATAGAGATAGAGTCGGTACATACTACTGATGATCCAATAGAAATGGTAAGAAAAGCAGAAGCCGTAGCTGTTGGTGGTGGTAATACATTCCATCTTGTTTCAGAAATGCAACGGGCAGGGATTATGGAAGCTATTAAAATCAGAGCACAGAAAGGAATGCCGTACATGGGCTGGAGTGCAGGTTCGAACGTAGCATGCCCTTCACTGAAAACCACCAATGATATGCCTATTATTGAACCACCAAGTTTTCATTGTATGGGGTTGATTCCATTTCAGATAAACCCACACTATCTTGATGCTAACCCTGAAGGTCATGGTGGCGAAACCCGAGAGCAACGTATAGAAGAGTTTCTTGTTGTTAACAGAAAGACCACTGTTCTTGGATTGCGTGAAGCAAGTCTTTTACTTGTGGATGGCGAAAGCATGAAATTACTGGGAAAGAAAGATGCACGACTGTTTAACTTTGGTAAAGAGCCTGTAGAATATGCATCCGGATCAGACCTGAGCTTCTTACTATAAAGAAAACGCTAACATAATACTATATATCATGAAATTAATGGCTAAACTTGTTTTGGTCTGCAGTTTAGCCTTCTTTTTTATCTATACATCTGCAGGCCAGAACACCAGTGAATCTGTAAAAAAAGAAGACAGAGCCACCAAGAAACAGGAGAAGAAAGAAAAAGAAGAAGCTAATTATAAGATTCTTCAGGAAACAGCACAAAATCAACAATTCGTTGTTGAATTCACAAGAATTAATGAGGTCCCGTTAACAGGTAGTCTTAACTTTATTAAAGTAGATGGTGATGTTGTTACAATGCAGGTACAAACACCCGACATCCTTGCTCAGAACGGACTTGGGGGAAGAACATGGAACGGACAACTTTCCGATTACAAGTACACTCCGGCAAAGGAACTCAACAAGCCCTTCTACGTGCAGTTTAACTTTCGAACTAAAACCACAACAGGGCCTGTAGAAATTACTATTACTGTTTCAAAAGGCGGTTATACTACAGTGTATATGGGAGGTAATACTAACATATATGGTGATTTTGTTGTTCCCGACGATTCACAGATTCAGCAAGGTCTGGATATGAAGAATTAGGAAGTTTTTTTTCTTTCAGGAAATATCTGAGAGATAATTACAGCAAAAAACATCAGTGCTGCACCTGTTTTTTCGGAAACAGAGAATACCTCATCAAGAATGAGCCACCCTCCTATTGCTGCAAACACAGCTTCAAGAGATAATATAATTGCCGCATGAGATGGGTTTGCCTTCTGCTGGCCTATAAGCTGCAAAGTAAAAGCCAGTCCCACCGACATTAGTCCGCCATAAAGAATGGGTATCATTGCACCTTCTATATTTTCCCATCCATATGATTCTGTAAAGAAGGATATCACCAGACTTAATATACCAGTAAAGGCAAACTGTATAACAGCCAGTTTGATAACATTGAGACGCACAGCATAATATCCGGCAAACAATACCTGAAATGCCCAGAATATAGCACTTGACAGAACCAGTAAGTCGCCAGTAACAATAGTGATAGTTTCGGCAACAGAAAGAAAATATAATCCGGCCATTGCCACAACAGCAGCTATCCAGGTAATACCGTTAATACGTTGTTTAAAAAAGATCATCCCGAAAACGGGAACCAATATCACATAAAAGCTTGTGATAAAACCTGCATTTCCGGCGTTTGTATAAACAATACCGATTTGTTGAGTAGTAGCTGCTAAAAACATCACTACACCAGTAATAAGGCCACCCGTTACCAACTGCTTTAAAGACGCCCGTGGTTTGTTTCCTTTCTCCTTATATATAAATATAACAGGAATCAGAGAGACACTGCCCAATAAAAACCTTATACCATTATATGCCATTGGTCCAATGCTATCCATACCAGCTTTCTGCGCCACGAAGGTAAATCCCCACACAATGGCAGCAAACAAAAGAATAAGTTCAAATTTTACAGATGATTTCATTATAAAACAATAACAAAGCAGTAAAAATAGAACAAAAGCATATATGATCACAAAAATTTAAAAGATGTAACATCAATTTTGTATTTTTGCGCCGGAGAGTTGCCGGAGTGGTCGAACGGGGCGGTCTCGAAAACCGTTGTCCGCTTAGGCGGACCAAGGGTTCGAATCCCTTACTCTCCGCCTTCGCCCGCCGAAGCTAATGGGAATCCATTCCCATTAGCGTAGGCGGGCTCTAATTTTTAACCTAACTCATAACCATATGACAATATCTTCGGCAGGCTTCGGCGGACAAGTCCGCTTTAACGCACAATTGGCAATCCATTCCCATTAGCGTAGGCGGGAATTTATTAACTATAAGCAACACAGCCAACCGTACTATTTTAAAGGTATAGTGAACTTAAAGTCACTACCTTTTTCTACTACACTTTCCACCCATATCCGGCCATTATGCATCTCTACAAGATCTTTACAGAGCTTTAGGCCAAAGCCTGTTCCCGATTCATCATCGGTCCCCGAGGTTGTATAATCACTTGCACTTGACCACAGTCTGGATAAAGCATCTTTCTCCATTCCTATTCCATTATCGGCCACAGTCACAAATAAATTATGTGCATCTTTTTCAGCTGAAATATTTATAAAACCGCCTTTTCTTGTGAATTTAATAGCATTTGTTACTAGATTACGCATTATTGTTTTAAACATGTTTAGATCTGCGGTAATAGTCATCTCCTCTTCAAGCATAATATTTATTTGTATGCTTTTACGGCTTGCATCATGTTCAATAGTTTTCAAAACTTCGCTGATAGTCAGAGCAAAGTCAAACTTCTCTACGTTAATTGTTAATTCACCAGACTGAGATTTTGTCCACAGCAATATTTGATCTAGTAGAGCATATGTATTTTGTGCCGTTTGAGCTATAACCTGTATAAACTTCTCAGTTTGTTGCATGTCATTCTTATACAAATTACTCGATAGTAAGTTAGAGTATCCAATTAGAGCGTTAAATGGGCTGCGTAAGTCATGCCCCAGAATCCTAATAAATTGATTCTTATCAGCATTCAACCGACGTAATTTATTCTCCATCTCCATTCTCTCAGTCAGATCTGTATGAGTACCGATCATTCTTATAGGCTTACCATCACTATCTCTCTCAGTTACCATACCTCTGTCAAGAATCCATTTGTAAGTACCATCCTTACTTAAGAGTCTGTGAATGTTCCTATAACTGTCTGTAGTCCCTTCAATATGCTTATTTAGATCCTCCATGCATTTGGCAGAATCATCAGGATGGATTCTACTGGTCCAGACATCAAGATTATTATCAATCTCATTGTTATCATAACCAAGCATGGATTTCCATTGTGGAGAATAATAGATCTCTTTATTAACAAGATTCCAATCCCAAACTCCATCTTTAGAACCTTCGAGCGCAAATTGCCACCGTAACTGACTGGCTTTTATAGCTCGATCATTTTCTTGTTTTTCTGTTATATCCCAGAGATAACCATGCCATAAAACACTATCATCTTCAAGTTTCTCAGGTTTGGCAATTCCATGAACCCACCTTTCACCCTTTTTCGGTAATACCACGCGATACTTTAAGTCCCAAACAGAAAGCGATTCATATGATTTATTAATAGAGTCAACTACCATATTCTCATCATCCGGGTGTATTCGTGAAAACACTTTAGCTGCATCATTTCTCACCTCCTCAGGGGTTACGTCATAAATATTACAGATATTCTCAGAAGAATAAGGGAAATAACTTCTGCCATCGGGATGGTATCGATACTGGTAAAGAGCTCCCGGAACGTGCTGAGTAAGATTCTTCAATAATTGATGACTTTCTTTCAGCTGTTCTTTAGCCTTTTTTTGATCATCAATATCACGGCTTACGCCAATTATCTCAAGTTCACCTTCTTGAGAATACTGAAGCTGAATAACAGCATCAATCCATTTGTATTCACCATTTTTACAAATCTGTCTGAGTTCACTATGACGAATAATTTTTGTGGCTGGGTTTTCTTGAAATTCCTTAACAATTAATGGCATACTATTAACAATAAACTCAGCAGACTCTGGAGCAAGGCTTTCTTCAATACTCTGTTGCATTGCCTCTTCAACTGTAAAGCCAGTCAGATTTACAACGGAAGGACTAATATATGTAAAAGATTTCTTTTCGAGATTCATAACCCAAATCACATCAGTGATATTCTCAGTAAGCATCCTGTATTTAGCTTCACTGCTTTTAAGTTCCTCTTCAAGTTTGATTTTATCAGTAATTTCTCTTGTCTGGATTATGCTCCTAATATGCTTGCCATTACTATCGAACTCAGCTTTTACACTATTCTCAAGCCATACGTAGTCCCCTTTCTTTGTACGCATTCTGTATCGCATATCATACTTAGGCATTTTGTTGGAGATTGCCTCCTTCATCTTTGCCACGTACGGCATAACATCGTCAGGGTGATAGAATGTAAGAACTCTTTCCAACGACATTGGGCCAATATCACTCATACTATACCCAAGTATATCAAGAAACCCCTGAGAAATATATTTTAATGTATTATCCTCGAAAAGAGCAATACCATCCTTAGCATTCTCCGACAGCAGTTTATATTTTTCCTCACTATCTGACAGAGCTTTCCTAGCTTCTTTTTGATCAGTGATATCTGTGTGAGAACCTGCCATTCGGTATGGTGTGCCATCACTACGACGTAAAGCAGCACCTCTGGCACGAATCCATCGATAGGTTCCATTCTTATGATGCATCCTGAATTCTATATCATATTTTTCGTCAGGATATTGAAAATATTTCTCAAGATACTCTAACACATAGCCTTTGTCGTCGGGGTGAATTCTACTTTCAAAGCTTGCAAACTCATTGGGCACTTCATCATCTGCATACCCCAGTTGCTGCTTCCAATGCATGGAAAGATATAATTTGTTTTTTTCAAGATCCCAATCCCATATCCCGTCATTGCTTCCATCCACGGCCAGCTTAAAACGTTCGTTCGCTTTTATTAGCTTTTCATCAGTCTTCATTAACCTCTTGTTCCTTTCCATTAACTTATCAACAAGTTCGGTTTCATGAAGATCCTTTGGGGCTTCCAATGAATATATAATGGCCAAATCTAACTCAATAACATTTTTAAATTGGATTAACAGCTCTTCGGCTTCCTTGGAGAAATGACTTTCTTTATCAGATAAAATACATATAGTACCAAAAGGTTTTCGGTCCGGGAAATTTATCGGAAAACCAAGGTATGAAATCATGCCTAATTTGATGTCCGGATTATTTTTCCATAATTCATCCTTAAGTGCGTTAGGCACCTTCAACTTTTTCTGTGATTTAATCACTGTTTCACAATATAAACCGTGCCAGTTTTCTTTATCACCAGGATGATAAGGGTTATTAT
Source organism: Bacteroidales bacterium (assembly GCA_963676635.1). Classification (GTDB taxonomy): domain Bacteria; phylum Bacteroidota; class Bacteroidia; order Bacteroidales; family F082. Next base: position 373,796 of record OY781105.1, on the reverse strand, counting down.
CAGACTTGCTGGCTATTAACACTTTCATGAAATTATTTTCGACTTTCATAATAAGAACAGCAGGGACATTTACGATTTTAGCAATCAAATCTGTAATGCCTTGCCATTTAGATACAAAGTCCGTTGGTATGTTCTCAAATAAATCTTTCATATGTGTTAATTTCCTTAAAACATATAATTTTATTGATATATCTGTAGCTAATACGACTTGAATATTATTTTACGAGAAATATTTTGCCATCATTACCATATCCTATATCAATAAGTCAAAACAGTTTAACCCCGTTTTAGCATCTTGCTAACATTTATCGAAAATACAATATTTTTCTCAAAATCTTAGAAATGTTTGACTTATTCTATGTAAAATATTTCTTAATTATCTATTCGAAATACTGACGGTGTTTAAGCTTACGTATCTTTATAATGTATCAGACAGATATCAATATTTGATGCTTTATGACTATTTAAACCAATAAGCTGTATGATTTTTCAAGGCAATACTTGTTAATATCATTGATTTTTATCTCTTTTTATTTAAAACAACAGTAATTAACATTTCTAACGCAAACGTTATTTTAGCATCATTTGTTAATTATTATCAGATAAAAATATAAAAGTAACTAAATAGCAATAATTTAACCTGAATTTTATTATTTAAATTTATTTCTGTCTTATTATTGCTTCTTAATAATCAGGTATAATTTTACTTTATTTATTAATTAAAAAATTGAATCATGACTAAAGTAGAAAAATTCAGAAATGCGTGTAATGATGCTATTACTGTCTTTGAAAAAATAGATAAAAATGGTGAGTTTACACAGTTAAAATCAGATTTAGAGTATTGTATAGGTAGTTATGACTATGATGGTAATCCTGAGGGATTATATAAATATGGTGTAGATGCTTTAAATGCATTGATTGACTACAAAAAACAATTTCCAAGAAAGGTTAACAAAAAGGTTATTGAAAATCTGGAAAAGAATCTTGATTAATTTCCGAATTACTTAATAAGAAATATTTTTCTACAACGGCCATACAAATGGTAGTTGTAGAGTTCTTCCCTATTAATGACTTATTTTTCAGCAATAATAATGTCTTTAAATATTTAAATTATTTTAGGTAATGATGTTATGAATAACTAAAATATTTCATAAACTAAAAGCTTAAAACTCATAATTATTAAGGCATATTTTGTACACTTGCACTCTGAACAGAATGTTGTGTAAATTCACTTTGTTATGCCAAGAGATACAAGCCTGTTGAGAAACAGAAGTCTTTATATTATTTTCGGAATAACTTTTATCGCAGTAATGGGTGTTGCCAGCTTAACTCCGGCATTACCTAAGATTGCCCAACAGTTATCTCTTACAAAGTCGCAGATAGCATTGCTAATAAGCTCTTTTACCTTCCCGGGAATATTTTTGGCTCCAGTATCCGGGATTTTAGCCGACAGATATGGTAGAAAGACTGTACTTGTACCGTCACTATTTCTATTTGCAATAGCCGGGTTTTCTTTGTTTTACGTACACCAGTTTCATTATATGCTTGTAATAAGAGTGTTTCAGGGAATTGGCGCTGCCTCTTTAGGGAATCTGAGTGTAACGCTGATAGGTGACTACTTCAAAGGCAATAACCTACCATCTGTAATGGGTTATAATGCCAGTTTTTTAAGCATGTCAACAGCAACGTTCCCTTTAATTGGTGGTGTTTTGGCGGGCATTGCATGGTACTATCCATTTGTGTTACCTTTAATGGCAGTTCCAGTAGGATTATTTGTTATATATGGATTAAAAGAGCCTGAAATCACAAAACCAAATACACTTAAGCAATATTTTAAGGATATTTCAGGCAATCTGCTTAAACGAGAGGTTATTGCAATATTCTTATTGGGAACATTTACGTTTATTATTATTTATGGAACAATTATTACATATCTGCCCTTTCTGCTAGATCAAAAGTTTGGCCTTTCAGCTCCCCAGATTGGCATAATAGCATCTTTAAGTTCATTTACTACGGCAATTATTGCTTTCCAGATAGGAAGACTTACAAAAAAATTCGGTCCACTAAAATTATTTAAAACCGCTTTTTTCCTTTATGTTATCGTAAACGTAATGTTACCAAATATAAACTATTTGTATTTTATTATTATCCCGGTGATTTTTTTTGGCGCAGCACAGGCTCTTAACATTCCAAGTTTACAAACAACATTAGCTAATATTGCACCAGATTCTCAGCGAGGCGCATTTATGTCATTAAATGGAATGGTGATAAGATTAGGTCAAACATTTGGACCTTTGGTATTTGGTTTTGGTTATGCATTGGATGGTCTTAGTGGAGCATATTACCTTGGAGCAGTTATTGCTGGCGCAGGATTGATTGTACTTTTTACAATGATCGACGAAAGGAAAATCAAAGTTAAATAAATAGCTAGCTTTTTTACATCTTAAAATTTATTATACTAAGTCTTCAAAATATTAATATCAGCTTTCCTGATTATTTAATTCTATGTCAGAATATGATAATGCTTCTCATTCTATTTGTCTCATAATTATTTTATTATTTATTTAATTTACATGTTATTAATGTAGTATTTACACTTATGTTAATTTATTTATAAAAACATATTGAAAAATTACTATAATCTTATAGTTATATGTGCTATATTTGGCATCAAATTTAGTAGTGAGCTTAGGAGAAGGATTATGTTTGTACTGATTATTAATTGATTAGCATTTATTTAAGATAGTAAACGCTTTACTTTAATTTTGTAATGAGAGTACATTTATTGATGTATCAAAATGATTTAAGATGATACATTGAATGCTTTAACATTAAGATATAAAGTAATGTTTCTTAATTATTAAGTCAAGTAAGATGAGAAATTGACAATACATATCTCCTGAACTTCATAATGTAAATCTGACAATTACACAATTATGAGTAGTAGAATCAAACTTAGCATCAAGAGCCTTCTTAAAAATATATCATTAGCAAAAAGGTATCTTGTTATTTTACTGTTTTTTGCTCCAGTAATATCATATTCGCAAATTGATAATGAGTTTTGGTTTGTTGCCCCGGAAATTTCCCAAAGTCATGGCGATCGTCCGATATATATGCGTATTTCAACCACAGAGGATATTGCCAACGTTACCCTATCTATGCCGGCAAACTCATCTTTTACACCAATTTCTCAATCTATTCCTCCCAATACTACCTTCAGTATTGATCTAACACCATGGATAGACATCATTGAAAATATGCCAGCTAATCAAGTGCTTAATAGAGGATTGAGACTTATATCTGACAGTGATGTTACAGCGTATTACGAATGTGCAAATGCCAGTAATCCTGGTATTTTCTCATTAAAAGGTAAAAACGGTGTTGGAACAGAATTTTATATTGTTTCACAAAATGATTATAGAAATCAGCATGGACAGGAGTCTTTTGATATCGTTGCAACTGAAGATAACACGAAAATTATAATACAACCAACTGATAATATTGAAGGACATAATGCTAATGATGATTTTCAAGTGACATTAAATAAAGGAGAAACATTTTCCTGCAGAGCAACAAATACAGCACCTGAACATACTTTGAACGGTTCTCATATTACAAGTGACAAACCAATTGCTGTATCATGGCAGGATGATAGTCTTTTCGAAGGTTGGGCTTATGATGTTGTTTGTGATCAAATAATTCCTGTTAACATTCTTGGAAATGAATATATTGCTATTAGCGGATGGGCTAACGCAAATGAACATATTTATGTATGCGGTACCCAACCACATACTGAGATTTATATAAATGGAAGTACAACTCCTGATGATGTTATTGAGCCTTCAGAGCTTTTTAAATATGAAATACCCACTACTGACAATACAGTTTATCTGGAAGCTTCAGAGCCTGTTATTGTTATGCATTTATCTGGTTTTGGGGATGAATTTGGTGCATCAATACTGCCACAGGATTCATGTACAGGGTCTGATCAAATTGGTTTTAATCGTACCAATAACAATAGTTTCGCACTACTTTTATTAACAAGAAGTGGAAACGAGGACAGTTTTATTCTAAACGGATCAACTACAACAATTACTGGAGCAGATTTTAACGTTGTTCCGGGTACTAATAACGAATGGGTATATGCCAAAAGACAATTTTCTACTGTTGAGATACCTGTTGGTCCCAACTTACTTCAAAACACTGTTGGGAAATTCCATATGGGTATTGTACACCAAACCGGACAAAGTGCGGAATATGGTTTCTTTTCAGACTTTAGCAGCCTCTATCTTGGAGCTGATGCAAATATGTGCCCCGGCGATAGTATTGTGCTTGATGGAGGATCAAATATGGATTTCTATGAATGGTACGAACTAATTAATGAAGTATGGACTGTTGTTGGTAACGATAGGTATTATAGTGTCCTTGACAGTGGATACTACGCTTGCGTCGTTGATGGTAATTACTGTACTTTGATGGACACAATCCATATAGGTCTGTATCCTAATGCTTCTGTTTACATTGGTGCTGATACAAGCATCTGTGATGGAAATACTGTAACGTTTGATCCCGGCTCCTATGCTTCTTATGATTGGAGTACTGGAGCTACATCTCCTACTATAACAGTGGGTACAGATGGTGACTACTGGGTTGAAGTAGTTAACAATAATGGATGTGTTGCGAGAGACACTGCTACTCTGACTGTTTTCCCATTACCTGAACCAGCTATTAATGGTAATGACAGTGTATGTATTAATTCATCAGATTATGTTTATTCTACTGAAACAGGAATGACTGGCTACATCTGGACAGTGTCTTCAGGAGGGACAATAACATCTGGTGATGGAACAAGTTCGGTTACAATATTGTGGGATCAAACCGGACTGCAAACTGTTTCTGTTAATTATCTTAATGAAAATGGATGTACTGCTGACTTACCAACAGAGTTCGAAGTTACTGCTCTTCCTCAAGCCGCAGCCTATGCTGGTGATAATGACACTATTTGTCAGGGTGATTATTATGATTTTGACCTCGCTCCTTCCCCACCCGACTCCAGTTATTGCGATAGCATCCGGTGGTTTACCACAGGAACAGGGTCTTTTAATGATAATAATCTTATACGTCCTGTTTATATTTCAGGTGCTACTGAAGTTGGAAATATTGAGCTTTCTATGGTAGCGTATGGCTTGCCATTATGTGGAAATGATACATCTGTGATGACTCTTACTATTGACTCAATACCCAGCGGAATTATTTCTTATTCACCAGTAGATACATCTTGTGTTAATCAGGAAGTTGTTTTTACTGCTAGTAGTAATATGAATATTGCTGACTTGAACTGGGACTTTGGTGATGGTTTTTCAGGTACAGGACAACCGGCTACTCATGCCTATACTGTTGGTGATTCGAAGTACTACATTTCATTAACAATGACTAATTACTACGGGTGTGCTACTACGTTATCGGATTCTATTTATGTTGATGACGTTAATACCGACTTCACAATGCCTTCATTTGTGATGTGCCTCGGCGATACAGCAGTATTCAATGGCATCGGCGATAATGTAACCCACTCCGACTGGGAATGGGATTTCGGTGACGGACAAACAGCCATAGGAAGAAATACAGAGCATACATATTCTGCTCCCGGTGTTTATGAGGTAACACTGAACATTTGTACGGATACAACACGTCATATAGTAACTGTTAACACCTTGCCGGAATCATCATTCACTGTGTCTCCTAATGATACATCTTGTGTTGGTGAACTGGTGACCTTCGATGCAATAGATATAACAGGCGATATTGTCGACTGGCAATGGCAGTTTGGTGATGGCAATACAGGCACAGGGCAAACACCTACTCATACATACACCCAGGAGGGTGATATGATAGTACAATCAATATACACCAACGGCAATGGCTGTATCGACACAACAACAGTAACCCGCTATGCTATGGATGTGAATATTGGCTTTAATATCTTCCAGAGTCCGAGTTGCCAGAATTTCAATGTGGATTTCACAGGAACAGGCGACAGGGTGACATTCACTCCATGGGACTGGCAGTTTGGTGATGGTGCCACATCTACGGGTATAGACGTTAATCATACATACACTACACCGGATACTGTTGATATCACTCTTGATGTCTGCTCTGAGCAGATGATCCAACAGCTGATTATAAACGCAACATGTGAAGTGTATGCAGGATCAACAGGCTATACATGCCAGGATGTGTATTATGATTATTCTGAAAGCACAGATCCTCCTACTGCTGATGACTTTGCTTCCATTTACTGGTACACAGACGGGCTGGGATACTTTGACGATCCTACGCTTCTGACACCGACATATTTCCCTGATGCCACAGAAGGTGCTATACAAAATGACACTATTACCATGATGATGGTAGGTTATGGTATTCCTCCTTGTGATAACGATACTTCATGGGTTGACCTTATTGTAATACCCGGGGCATACGCTTTTGCAGGCTCTGATGAGAATTCCTGTTTTGGTTATCCTTATGATTTCAATAACTCTACAGACTCTGCTTTTGCAACTAATTATATTAATATTAACTGGTCTACCAGTGGAACAGGTTATTTCGTTGATCCTACTGTTGAAAGACCAGTATATGTGCCCGGCACTAACGAGATAGGTCCTGTTACTCTTACCATGATAGCTTCCAATGTTATCAATTGTGATAGTATCGATGAGATGGTTCTAACCATACGTCCTACCTATGAAATGCCTCATGATATTACCATATGTCATTATGATAGCGTATTTGCACAGGGTGCATGGAGATATAATTCAGGTACTTTTTATGATACTCTCTACACAGCCCAGTATGGCTGCGATAGTGTGATAGTAACCAACCTGACAGTTCGTCCTAAGATAGATCGTGACTTTACCATAAATACCAGCGACTCATTGTGCTATGGAGAAAGCATTGAATTCACATCAACAGGTACAGCAACGCTAAACAACTGGCTGTGGGAATTTGGTGACGGGTATACATCCACAGATATGAACCCTGTTCATCAATATGACACATCAGGTTTCTTCAATATTATATATCATTATACAGATATTAACGGATGCTCTGACTCTGCCACACACCAGATAAGAGTCTTTGAGAGTCCCGATGTAACATATTCTCTGAGTATGGCCAACGCCTGTGTTAACACAGAGGTAAGCTTTGTTGGAGCCTCCAACTCCAACATTCTCTCATGGGAATGGGACTTCGGCGATGGCGCCACAGGTTCCGGACAAACTGTTGCTCATACATACACAACATGGGGTAATATGTACGCCACTCTTACTGTTACCGACGATCATGGCTGTACAAATACGTACACAGAGCTGATAGTAATAGCAGAGCCGCCTGTGGCCGACTTTACTTACACTCCTGCCATATGCGACAGCATCCAGTTTACTGATCTGAGTACTTGCTCACCGGGATATAATCTTGTTGAATGGTCATGGGACTTTGGCGATGGTACTACTGATACACTGCAAAACCCATCACACAGGTATCCTTCCAATAACCTTCCCGGTGGTGAAGTATTTATGGTTAACCTAATAGTATCAGCAGATAGTCTTGGATTTATCTGTACCGACTCTATCACACTGCCGGTAACAGTACCTTCACTGCCTGATATATTCCAGTATATCGATCCAAGCCCTACTTGCTTCGGAGATACTACTTACTTCTCCGGGCATTCAGGATTCCCAATCGAAACATGGCACTGGGACTTCGGCGATGGTAACTTTAGTAATGACTCTGTTACTTCGCATTTATATGCAACCGCAGATACTTTCAATGTTACTCTTAATATTATAGATACCAACCAGTGTACTAACAGCGCTACAGAAGTGCTTATTGTTAAGCCAGCTCCTGCTGTAAACTTTACTATGAGCGATAGCGTAATATGCAAAGGAGGTCCTGTGTACTTCACTGCCACAGGCTCTGCCAATGTGGATGAATGGTACTGGGAATTTGGAGATGGTGGTATAAGCTACCTGCAGAACCCTGTCCACTATTATCCTTCCGGAAACACATACACCGTAACCTTAACAGTAACTGACTCCACAAGCTGTTCTTCAACAGCGTCTGATGTTATTATGGTACTACCCGGGCCAACAGCAGACTTCAGCTATGCAAACCAAAGCTGTACTGCTGTAGCATTCTTCGATGACAGTGATATACCAACAGGATACTTTGCAACTGAGTTCTTCTGGGACTTCGGCGATGGATTCACATCCGATTTACAAAACCCTGTTCATAGTTATACAACAGGCATTAGCACTTACGATGTGATGTTTGTAGTAACAGCCGACAGCTCAGGGTACAGTTGTTCTGATACAACATACCAGACAATATATACACCAGGATTACCATCAGTGTTCTTTACATGGGATCCTGAGCCTACTATGCTTGGCAATACAACCAACTTCTATGGCAATTCTGGTAATACCATTACTAACTGGAACTGGGATTTCCATGATGGTACTACGTCAACAGATCAGAATCCTGCTCATGTATTCCCAACTGTAGGAACATTCAACGTTGAGCTGACTGTTACAGATATTGAAGGCTGTGAGAATACAGTTACTCACCTTGTAACGGTTGTGAACATTCCTGATCTCGATTACGAATGGAGCTATGCTTGTTTGGGTGAACAAATACAGTTTACTATCCTTGATCCTCCAACAGATATTGGAGCAGTAACCTCCTGGGACTGGGATTTCGGTGATGGTAGCACAAGTTCTGATATGGAACCTATCCACACCTATGCTGCATCAGGTACTTATAGTGTAAGCTGTAGTATAGTGGATACAATGGGAGCCACCAATACAGTGATAAAACAACTTACTGTTAACCCACTGCCTAACTCCTTATTTAATATAGGCACGCAGGTGTGCGCGAACAACCCTGTTGAATTCTTCGATCATAGTACAACACAAACAGGATATATAACAGAATGGTTCTGGGAGTTTGGTGACGGATCTGATACTACTGTCTATTTTGGTGGTGATCCTGATGTGACTCATGTTTATGCTAACACAAATACTTTTGTTGTTACCCTTACTGTAACCAATTCTGACAGCTGTTCCAACAGTTCAACACACACGGTAGCCACAGAACCGGGACCAATAGCTCTCTTTGATTATAACTCAGGCTGCGCCAGTGGTCCGGTTAGCTTTACTGACGAGAGTACTATTAACGGCGGTGGTGAGATAGTAACATGGCTGTGGGACTTTGGTGATCCCGGATCAGGAGCTTCTAATACTTCAACATTGCAAAACCCTGTACACCTGTTCTCAGCACCGGGCGACTATACAGTACTGCTTATGGTAGCAAATATCAACGGCTGCGAGGATACTGTTTCACATACGGTAACCGTGTCTGAAGAGCCTGAAGTAGACTTTACATGGGAAGCCAACTGCTTAACAGAAGAGACACAGTTTACCGTTGATGAGTCTGTTACCAATGTTGGCGAAGTAGCCACATGGTCATGGAGCTTTGGCGACGGTGGTACATCTAACCTGCAGAACCCAACACATACATACGAGGTAGCAGGCACATTCGATGTGATACTTAGCATTGAAACAACCGACGGCTGTTTTGCATCAGTTACCCACAGCGTGGATATTAATCCATTGCCTACGGCTAACTTTGCGCATACAGGACCATCATGCTTAAATGATACAGTTTACTTCTCTAATCTCAGCAGTTCAACAAATGGTCTTATCGAGACATGGGTATGGGACTTCGGCGATGGTAATGAAATAACCATCAACGCTCCCGACAATCCTAATGTTGAACATATGTATACCAATGAAGGCACCTTTGATGTAGTGCTTACAGTAACAGACGCAGAAGGTTGTGAGAATAATGTCACAAAACAGGTAGTGATAGTATCGTCACCTATTGCCGACTTCAACTGGGAGGCAGGATGCTTAAACGAACCTGTACAGTTTACAGATATCAGCTCAACTAATGGTGGTCCGGATATAGGACAGTGGGAATGGTATTTTGGTGATCCTGCTTCAGGTACCAACAATACATCCAACCTGCCAAATCCAACACATGTGTTCAGCACCGACAGCACATTTACTGTCACTCTGATAATACATAATACTATGGGCTGTACAGATACAGTAGAGCATGAGATAGTCATTACGGCACTACCGGATGTGGACTTCACCATTGAAAGTGACACCATTTGTTTGGGTAGCTTGGCACAGTTCACAGGCATCTCCAACTCAGAGATAGCCACATGGTACTGGCAGTTTGGCGACGGAGGTACATCCATCGAACAAAACCCAGGCTATGGATATCAGCAGGCAGGGACATACACCGTTACGCTTACAGTAACAGATGTAAGTGGCTGTGAAAACTCAACCTCTCAGGAGGTACATGTTAACTACGCACCAGAAGCGCTATTCAGCTATGATAATGCATGTTTGGGCGACAGCACATCATTCACTGATTTTAGCTATACCAATAATGGATATATCAACAACTGGAGCTGGGACTTTGGCGATGGTAACACATCAACTGATCCTGATCCTGTTCACACATACACTACCAATGATACATACTACGTAACATTGGTAGTCTGGGATAACTCAGGCTGTAGTGACTCAATAACATTGCCGGTACAGGTATTCGACATACCAGTACCAGCCTTTAACTTCGCACAGGCATGTGACCCACCGGGACAAGTGAACTTCTTTAACGAAAGTGTAATGGGAAGTGATAATAGTCCGATTACCGGCTACGAATGGCATCTTGATGATGGCTACTACTCTGACGAAGTTGATCCAAGTTATATCTACGAGATAACAGACACCTGCTACCAGGTAACACTTACAGCCTTTAATAACAACGGCTGTAGTGCCACCGATACAATGGAAGTATGTGTATTCGGAGCAATAGAGACATCCTTTGAAGCAACAGATGTATGCTTGGGACAGCCAACAGAGTTTCAGGCATTCTATGGTCCGGAAAATGATTCAGTAGCAAGCTACCTTTGGAACTTCCATGATGGCAGCCAGACTGAGCTCACATACCATGATACTATTAGTCATACATTCCCAGCACCGGGTATCTATCTCGTTGAATTGATAGCAACAGATACCAACGACTGCCAGGCTATATATACATCAGAGATAACAATCGATTCACTGCCTGTGGCAAGCTTTACCAATACCATCGGTGGCTGTGAGATACCTACTTACTTTGAAGGTGTGACATACAGCGGTGGTGAGTTTATTGAAAGTTGGTACTGGGACTTTGGTGATACTACTTCCACAAACAATACGGATAGTATCTGGAATCCTACACACCTATATGGTCCTAATGATTCAACCTACCTTGTGCAGCTTATTGTAACCAACTACAATGGGTGTATCGACACTGTTGTTCAGGAAGTATATGTGGCACCATGTATAACAGCAGGGTTCAAAATACCTGATGAACCTGTTTGTGCAAGAAATGAATTGTTCTTTGTTGACACATCATTCCTTGCAAGTAATAACGGTATGATAGGCACATGGCTGTGGGACTTCGGTGATGGCACTACAGAAACATATGATGTGTTCACAGACACTGTATGGCATACCTATGCTGACGCAGGTACATATGAATTAAGTCTGACCATTACAGCCGGAATTGACACCAACAGCTACACAACAACGACCATGGTAGAGTTCGAAGTACATCCTACTCCATTGCCAATGATTGGTCTTGACAACAACTGCCAGAGAGATACAACATACTTTAGTGATAACAGCACTATCTTTGATGAACCTACCACATACAGGCTATGGAACTTTGGTGATCCAACAACAGAGGCAGACACAGCCATTATCCAGGCACCAAAGTATGTATATCCGACATTTGAGGACTATCCTGTTAGTCTGTTTGTACAAAACAGGTTTATGTGCGCCGATTCAACAAAAGACACCATAACCATCTACAAGCTGCCAGTAGCACAGTTCACATACCAGAACACATGTATGAGCTACTATACACAGTTTGAAGAAACATCCATAGCCGACAGTGCTGTAATAGCTGGCTGGTTCTGGAACTTTGGCGACACACTCAAAGCACCGGCAGACACAGCCATTATCCAGGCACCACAGTATATTTACGACAGTGCAGGGATGTACACAGTAGAGATGATTATCACCGATGAACATCTGTGTATGGATACAGCTACCACAACTGTTGAGATAATGCCTAAACCAATCTCTGAATTTGTGATGATCGACACTAATCGCCAGGGACAGGTTTACTTTGATAACTTAAGTACTAATAATCCGGTTGACTACGAATGGGACTTCGATTACAACCAGGGTATATGGACATCCAACGATATCAACCCTATCTTCCAATACGAAGAAGATGGTAATTATACAGTAATGCTTGTAAGCTGGAACCAGCAAGGTTGTCCGGATACTACATACCAGGTTTATGATCTGTTGTTCACCAACCTGTTTGTGCCAAATACCTTTGTACCTTCATCACCGATTACCGACTTGCAGACATTCAAGCCAGTGGGTATTAATCTCAGTAGCTACAAGCTGGAAGTTTACAGCGCATGGGGCAACCTTGTATTCGAGACAACAGAGCTTATCGACGGAGTACCTTCCGAAGGATGGGATGGCACATACGAAGGAGAGCCACTGCCAACGGGTAGCTATGTCTGGAGAATTGAGGCAGTATTTGAAGATGGTAGTCACTGGAGAGGTACCGACAATGGTGATGGTAATACCGGGACTAGCGGGACTATTATGTTGGTTAGATAGAGACGCAATATCTTGCGTCTCATCGCATCCATTAATTTATCCACAAGTAGAGAAAATAATTCAGGATATTTTTAAATTCTCTTATCTTACTTTTTGCTTTTCAGCTTCTCTCCTATCCATATGGACCCTTCGAGAAAGGCAATAGGAGCAGCGCTTACATGCACTGTACTTGCCCATTTAGGAACAGGAGGATAATCTACGTAAGTGATATTGGTAACGCCCTGGCTTTCAAAATAACCTTTTGCCGTAACAAAGTTCTGAAATGTAACACAATCATCATTCTCACAATGCCACAAATAGATATCAGTAACAGGTTTCCACGTATATGAGTTATTATTATACAATGTTTTAACTGCGGTTGATGATGTATTACTCAGACTATCAACGAACGCATCAGTAAACACCTCCATTAAAATTTGAGAAGCAGGCATTATGCTATCCACAACAGTCTCAGAATAGAAACCATTTGTATATTTAGGAATATTAGTACGATATTCTGCTTTAAGCATCTCATCATAATCAAAAACATCAGGATAAACAGTATGATAGCCAACAAGCATATATGGAAGGAAATAAGGAACAGGGAAAGCCGTGTCCTTAAGCATCACTTTTCTCATAGCCCCGGAAAGGTCATATGGTCCTTCCATACAAACACTTCCTGTTAAAGCAACATTACGTTTTTCCAGTTCACGGGTAGCAGCCATAGTCACATAACCCCCTTCAGAATAACCGTAAACAAAAGCGTTTCCATCCCAATTAACATAATCATGTTTGTGATTCTTAATTGTATTTATCCCTGTTTCCAGCATATCAGCTACCGAAGTAGCAAGCAATTCACGTATGCAATAAGGGTGATTTTCACCAACATCACCTCCCATTCCCTGGTAATCGGGCATTACAATTGCCCATCCTCGTGTTATAGCCAGAGCATTGGCCACCAATACTTCGGCAAAGTTACCCCACTGACTTGGATGCCACTGTGCTCCTATCCAGCCCGAAGGAGCGTACTTTTTAAGCAATTCCGTACCATGATTATATGATATCAGAGGAACATCAATGACCTCCCCGTTGAGCTTAAGAGGATATATAAATAAACCTGTTAGCTGTATTGGATTACCTTCATTATCAATGGAAGTGTACAGTACTTTATCGTGAGCTATCAGGTAAATTCCATTTTCAGGTGCACTGTTAACCAATTCATTAACAAGATCATGGTAATCGTATGCTCCGTTAACATCATTCATTAGCATAAGATTGTCATATACATCATTAAGGTCGTATTCCTCATGACTTAATACTGTAAATCCCTGATTGTATGGTTCCGGATCTGATAAAACATCACTGTCCTTTTTACAGGAGCTAACGGCTATTATTATAAGAGCTGCCAGGAGATAGCTGGTGTATTTAAATTTTTTCATAATTAAAGTTATTTTATTGATCAATTGAATCTTATGCAAGTATAATATTTTTTTCTGGAATTTTAACAGCACACAATACTCTTTCTGTCTTGTGGTATCAGTTAATTTGTGAAGTGTAATCAATCTTCTGATGCGCATCAGAACTGTTTCTGATGCGCATCAGGATTGTTTTTGATGCGCATCAGAGATCTGTTTTCTCAAGTGTAAATGACTGTTTTCTCAAGTGTAATTAAGTGTTTCCTCAAGTGAAAACACATGACTGTAAATGTAATTTCTAAGGTCTACACAGTTAGTTACTTACAGTAGATAATGAAAGTGCGAAATTAGTTTTAATTAAACTCTTAAAGCTTTGCTATTTCCAGCGTGATTGTGCCTTTTTGGCCCGACTCACCATAAAAGCCAATAAAGCGCATTTTATAATAGAATCCGCTTCCACATTTAATTATATAATTCATATCCGGATTAACGGTATACAATCCTGAATCAAAGTTATAAGACTTCCAGTTGTACCCAATGGCATCCTGTTTAACAGAAAAAACCATATCCGATGTGTCTGACAATGTAATAGAGGAGAAACTGTTAGTATCCATAGCTGCACTTGTGTTGTAAGGATTTAGCAACACTCCTGTTACAAGATAGGGAATGCTATCACCCTCATCTGTTGTCAGCATTGTAGAATATTTTGAGAATTTAAGTGTATAGCTTTCCCTTTCGGGAGAAACACCAACAACTCCTTCATCAAAGGAAAAGTAGATGTAATTATAGTCGTTGTTTTTAGTCAGAATAATTGATTGTTCATCAGAGCCATCGAGGTTTGCATATTTGATAAGATACTTACCGTCGACTATATCAAAAACAACTTTTTTATATCCAGTGGCAATCATGGCAGTGTCGTAACCTCTATCGATTACATAAACATATTTATTAGAGATAATTTCATTACTGTCCTGTGTGTACCAGTTGCCTATGGCTGTTTTATCATAGCTGCCATCAGAATTATCAATAAACATTTCAAGAGAAGCAGGATCAGGGACTATAGAGAAGTTCGTTTGATTTGAGTTACCAGCATACATCATTTTAGAAGAATTGAGAAATATATGCCATCCGGCAGTATCACACTCAAAAGCCAGATCCCAGATATCGAAATACTTATCAGCAATAATGTCATTGTTTTCAATATCAAAATACACCTGATGCACATAATTCTCACCTAACACAATGCTATTGGTTTCAACATTCCCGGGCACAGGAGGCTCAACCAGCTCGTCTTCCTTAAAACAGGAAGACAGAGTTGCAAAAGTTAATATCAGTATTAATGGAAACACATACCTTTTAATCATCTGCATACTTTGAGAAATTAAATTTAACACCCAGAAACACAGTACGGCCCCATCCCACAACTGCTGCGGAACCAGTTCCGTGAACACCACCTGAACCCTGTGTGCTGCCCGTTATTATTACATTATTAAAAATATTCTTCACCCCTGTTGAAACAACAATACGTTGATCAAAAAACCTTTTCGTGAAAGTTATATCCATATTACTATAGCTATCCAGATAATTCACCACAATTTCTCCTTCATCATTGTAAACATATTCAGGATAACTACTGAAATAATTATAGAAAACGGAAACGTCTGTCGTATTCTTCCAGAATCTGTATTGAACAGAAGCATCAGCATTAGTATTAAAAATAAAGCTGTTTGAATTGTAGTAATCATCACATCTGCCTGTTTCCGACACGCCAATACGCATCTCTAATGAGGTAAGAGGGATAATAGTGACACTTATGTTTCCTCCAATGGATTGATATTCACCAATATTTTCATTACGATAATAAATTGGGTTATCAGGATCAATATTAACCAGAGTGATCTTATTATCAATAATATTATAGTAAGCAGAGGCGTTCAGTTCGGCTATATTATTAGTGAGCTTTGCCAATGACCATGCAATATTAATATTATGCGAGCTTTCTGCTTTAAGCTCTGGATTACCTTCAATCTGGTGATTACTGTCGTTGAAATCCAGATAAAGCTCCTTAAGAGAAGGTGCTCTGAATCCATGTGCATAAGATACTCTTAAATTATGTTTACCTGATGAGAATTTGAAATTTAACGAAGGAACAAGTGGTGCATTGTATTTTGTGTTAACAGCAAATCTAAGAGATGGCTGGATTATTACATTTTCACTGATAAGCCACTGCAGACTACCAAATAAAGCATAATCGCCAATGCTTTCTCTGCCATTAACAATCCTCCCTCCTTCTGCTGTTTCAAGGTTTAAATCCAATCCCGCCTGTAGTTTTAATCTGCGCTCTGCAATATTTAAATCATATACACCTCGCACAATATAGTTGTTAAACATGGTAGTATCGTTGTCATTTAGATTTATTTTATCAAGATTAGTAAGGTTTTTCATAAACTTCTCACTGTTTCTTGAATACCATGAACAGGACAATAACAGACTTAAATTATTACTCTCAGAGAATTCAAACTTCGTATCGATATTAGCATTAGCCCTGTTGGTGTAGTACCATGTTTCATTGGCAAGGATATAATAAACAGGAAGAGGGTTGTTCCTGTCGAGCAATGTCTCCCTAAAATAATCAACACTAAGCTTTGTCCTTATTTTATCAAGATTCAGGATGTAATAAATACCAGCATTATATTGCTCCTTCGGATCCCATAACTGTTCTCTTTCATCATTATTTTCGGAGTAACCGCCAAAGAAATTCCTGCCAAGATTTACACCCAGGCTACCCCTTTTATTATTAATATAAGCACTTCCGTTGATATTAAAAGTACCCACACTTTCGTAATAAGCATCAACGCCTGCCTTAACTCTGGCATATTTATCAACGCGCGTTATTACATTGATAACGCCACCAAGGGCATTACTTCCGTAGATAACAGACATTGGTCCTTCAACAATCTCAACATGATCAACATTATTAAGGACAATCTGACTCAGGTCGATATTCCCATCCAGTCTGCCTGTTACCTGAATCCCATCGATTAATATTTTCACATTCTCACCTGAGATACCCTGCAAATTAATCTTTGACCCCAGAGAAGGATCTTCGGTTATCCTGATGTTAGGCTGATACGACAATAAAGTAGCCAGATTATTAGAAGCAGTCTGTTGAATATCTTCATGTCCGATGAGTTTTATATTGTAAATAGACTTATCAGCAGGAATCACATCGTTTTGTCCCGTTACCACTACTTCACTAAGATTGATACCCGGAATCAGATTAAAAACCTTTCTGCCAGAAGTAGCTGTAATTGTATCATACAGATTTTCATAACCAACACATGAAATACCAATAGAGCAGCTGTCATTAACAAAAACACTTGATAAACCTTTTAAATCAGTTGTTGAATAATATTCATTACCCGACACAAGATCTTTGCAGAGAACATGGCAGAAAGGCAAAGGCTTTCCCGTTTTCGCATCCACAACCTCAATAATAAGTCTGTAGCTTTGAGCTGCCAATGTCTCAATGCTTAACAAAAACAATAGCATTACAAGAAACCTTTTTCCATAGAAAAAAGAAAAAGTGCTCCCCCATAAACAAGGGAGCATACGTTTGAAATTACAAATTAACACTTGATACAGTTTATGAACAATAATACTATCGTTTTATTAATTTTGAGGTAACAGTTCCTTCGTTTGTCATAATAGAAACTGTGTAAAAACCAGATTTAAGATTATCTGTCCTTATTGAAAGATTATACTGGCTTTCAATCTTCTGGTTAAAGACAACCTTTCCGGAAACGTTAAATATTCTTACACTCAACACTTTTAGAGATGGGATATTAATATTGACAACATCCGTAGCAGGATTAGGATAGATAACAGGATTATCATCTGAATCAACAGTATTTACTGCAAGAGTTGATTCAAGCACTTCCTGAACAAGAGTGTAAGTGCCAGTTGAGGCACCAGAAAATCCGGTAAAATACATTTTCCAATACGTTGAATCCATACCATTGTTTTCCATCACCTTAACAAAGAACACCCGGTTATCATTAAGGTCATAAGTCATTGTTCCCATGTTAAACACTTTCCAGTCATATCCAATAACCGAAAGGGTATCTGTAAACAAATCTTCAGAGTAATCATTATAAGAAGCCTGATTAACCCCATCTACCTGCTGAACACTCACCCTTGAGGAGTTCAACAGCACACCTGAAACATAGTACGGGATGTTATAGTCGAAATATCTTGTGAATTGCAAATCCCATTCATCAGAGTCAGGTTCTTTATTAACAATTGCGTTTTCACTGATTGAGTAATAAATAAAATTCTGAGAAGCATAAGAATCAGCTTCTAATGTTATTGTTTGCTCCTCAGAGCCATCGATATTAGCATATTTAAACTTCCATGTATTTGCTCCCTCATTAGGATCTTTCTCAATGATACAAAGTTTTTTATAATCATTGGCCGCAGTTTTAATAATATAGAAGCTATCACCAACAATGTAATGATTTAACATATTATAGACACCCCATCCATAATCAAACTGATTGGAAGTATCAATGTTTTGCAAAAAAGCACCATCATTAAAGTCATCGATAGAATTATACATAGGTTTCCATGTAGAAAGACCAGATGTATCGATATGACTCCAGTCTGAGATATCTCCATTATAATATGTATACAATTCAGCCTGTGCGCCGTTATTACATAGGATGTTTACATCATATCTGCTGGTAGTAAAAGCAATATCCCAGTTGATTCTGTTACTTTCCGCAATAGTGCCATTTCTCAGGCTATAGTATGCATCATTAACATAATTTTCGCCTGTAATAACATCAACAGTTGTTTGTGCATATGTAGTAATAGCTATAAGCCCCGCTAATAGCAAAGTAGATAATTGTTTCATAGTTTAATAGTGTTTGTTTTTCTGGATTTACCAGTTAGTTTAGTTTTACATTGATATTACTGACACCTAAAACATTTGAAAAGGTGCATCAATTCATCAATTAAGCGAAATAAAATATAGCAAATGCTGAGTATCAGACTTGCCCGATTGCTTTTTTTTTGATCTGACAGTCTGGTGTTATACAACTATTGCATATCAACATCCAACTGGCGTCCTTCCTTTTTAGCTTTTTTGTCCATTCCTGCTCCCACCGACAAACCAATTGTCATACCAATTCCAATACCCACACCAATAAAGCCCATGTTATCCATCAACATTCCATAAATAACTCCTAAAGGTACTCCAAAAGCTGATAACCCAATTGACATCCATCTTACCATATATAAATTCCGGGGTACAAGTTTCAACTCCTTTTCACAAGTTCTGATTATATAGAACCTTACTTTTCTGAGTTTTCTTATATAACCAGACTTATCACCTTCATAATTGTTAACCTCACTTATCAAAGCGTTAAATGATAGCACAATATTATCAGGTAACGTTCTTTTGTTAAGCTCCTCAATAAGTGCATTAAGTTTTAACTGTAGTTTACTTACTTTAATACTATTGTTAAATTCAGATCGGTTTGTAATAATGTATAAGTCCATGATTGTATTATCTTAAACAGAATAAAAATAGTAAAATCGACAATAAATTCAGAGAAAATATATTCTTAGTTTTTTATCAGTCTGTGTTTCTCAGTCTTTGCTGATGAGCGAACTTCAATGATATACAAGCCAGATTGCAGCTTGCTGATATTAATACTGTTAAGAGCATTAACCTTAGTAATTATCTTTTGACCAAGACTATTATAGATTACCACTTCAGTAATATCAGTATTATTAACAGACTCAATGAAAATCTCATCGCCAGCAGGGTTAGGATAAACTCTGAAACTGTTTTCATGAGTTATTTCTTTAACATCCAAAGTACAACGATACTCAACTTCCTCAATATTTGCACACCCCTCTGTATTGGAACCAATTATAACATCCGGGTTTTCGGATGTGATATAGTCACATATTCCTGCAACAGCACAGGTAGAAAGCACATCATTACCAATAATACGTAAGAATGTAATAGAATCAGCCTGAATATTATCCAGTCCGTAAAGACTGGCTAATGCCTTATTATGCTGAATTATAATGCTACCGTTTACATAAGATGTATTCAAAAGAGGACTAAGGTCTTCGATAAAACCAGCTTCATCAATTCTTAAATCTCCGTTTATGGAATCAAGATTTTCTAATCCTGTCAAAGATTCCATAAAAAATGAATATCCAACAAAAAGCTCTCCAACATAAGATAATGAGTTTAATCCTTCAAAACTTAGCAACTTTGGATTATCGCCAGTAGAAAATCTCCCTTCAATTCTTTCAAGACTTTCCAATCCTGAAAAATCAATTAGCTCAGGATTACTCTGGTCATTATAATAGTTAAGTCCAACATTAAAATTACCTCCAATTGAAAGCAAATCATTGAGTCCCTCAAAGTTTACCAGTGAGTCATTATTTGCAATTAGTAAATTACCTGATATATTTGTAACTCCTGTTAAGCCAGCTAAGCTTTTTATATTTTCACCGGAGATAGTAACATTTCCATTTAAGCTATAGCAGTTTGCATAATCAGAATGAAAGTTATCAATTTCTTCCTGCGATGTAAAATAATAATCACCAAAAGGCAGGCATTGCAACTCAAACCCACAGCTATCTGCTATTTCTGGTGCACTTTGGCATCCGGTATCATTGCCATAAATTGTTACTGAACCCATTGGATCTGACAAGTAACCACATACACTCTGAATATTACAAACAGAAAGATTTTGGTTATCAGTAATAGATAAATCCTTTATTGATTCATAATTTACGTTTTCTAAGCCATTAAGAGAAGAGAGTTCCTCATTATCATCAATACTAACATCCCCGGTTATAGAATTCAAATTCTCTATACCATTAAAACTAGTTAATAGTGGGTTTTCGTGCACACTAAAATCTCCTCCAATGGAATCCAGACTATCAAATCCTGTAAAGTCAGTAAGGTAACTACAGTTTGAAACAAGAAAATATCCTCCTACAGACCGAACACTCTCCAATCCATGAAAGTTAGTAAGGCCTCGTTGATAAGACATGCTAAAGTAACCTGTTATCGTTTCAAGATTATTTAAGCCTTCAAAACTTGTCAAAGGCATAACACCATTTATATGAAGGTTATTAACAACAGTGATATTCTCAAGTCCGTGTAGATTTGTAAACCCATTTCTTGCAGAAATTGATATGCTTCCAACTGAAGTCAAATTATTTAGTCCGAATATTGATGTCAGATACTCATTAGCAAATATATTCAATGTGCCATAAATACTATCTATATTATTAAAACCGGTTATTTCCTCTAATGAACTATTATAATTTAGCATTAGTGTCCCATTAAAATTGGGACCATATTAAAAATTAAACAAATTTGGCTCATTAAGCCTAAATCGTTCTTTGTCATCTTGAAATTTAGTTTTATCAAACAGGTCTCGAAGGCAAGTTTTATCTGTTAATGATATACTCAGGATCTGCAAAACTTCATATGTACTTCTGTTAAGTCGCATGTCTTTTTGAACAATTGCCACCAAGCAATAAGTACATATTGCAACGTAAATTTGGATCCGAACAGCATTTTCTGTTGTGCCCCAGAACTTTTTAATCTTCAGGTGTTGTTTAAGCCATTTGAAGAAAAGCTCTACTTGCCAGCGATTTTTATAAAGGTCAGCAACTTGAAGTGCAGAAATGTGCATTGCATTTGTTAAAAAGACAAACTCACGTTCCTGGTCTTCGTCCCAGAATCTGACCAATCGAAGGTGTTTTGGATAGTGTTGACTTGGATAAAAACCAGTCAATTCAATCGTAACATCTGAAAGGATGTTCTTGGGCATTCTTCGTTTCCATCTGATTATCTTCGATTGAAGGTTTTTCTTAGCTCTGACCACGAAGAAAGCTCCAATTTGATGAATCTTATATAGCATCTTGAAGTGATTATATGCACGATCAAATATGTAATATGATCCTGATTCATAAGGAATCTCTTTCATTGCTCTTGAGTCGTGAACAGAAGCCTCGGTGATATGAAAGAATGCTGGGATTTGTGTTTCTATATCATACAATGTATGCACTTTTATTCCTCCTTTCTTCTTACGAAACTTAGCCCACCAGAATACTGAAAGGCATAAGTCAATCGTAGTTGAATCAAAAGCATAGACTTTTCCATCAAGGCTGAATATGTTAGCAACTCGTTTCTGCCTGGCTACGTTTACGAGATAGTAGGCATATTCTTCAAAGATGTGATAATCCCGATCCTGATTAACTCTTGCCAAGGATGATTTTGAAACATTCTTACCCATTCCCAGATGATAACATTTGGAGTGATGAGCATCAAGGGCAACGATCAAATCTCTTAGACTCTCGCGATTTGACATCTGTCCAAACATCATTGAAAGAAGTTGATTCCAACAAGTGAAATGTTTTACATATTTATCACCGTCATACTTTTTTACAATTCGGTTGAACTTACTTCTGTTTAAAAACGAGGTCAATTGAGCGAAAACGTATTTATCTTTAAACATATGCTGTCAAATTAATCTAACAGCAAAACTAAAATTCAAGTCCGTTCGCTAAGAAAACCTCTGCAATTAACTAAATTTTAAATATTTCAAAGAACTCTTTTAGATTTTAATGGGACAGCAATGATAATTTAGATTAAAAGAACCCTCTATTACTTCCAGATTTTCAAATCCATCTAATTCCAGTAAGGATACATTACATTCCGGATATGAGTTAACTCCAATATAAAGATCACCTTCAATTCTAGTAATATTATTCAATCCTTCAAGACTATTAATATCTTCACCATCGATAAACATATTTCCATGAATAATATTACAATCGGGATAGTCCGTATTAAAATTGTCAATATCTTCCTGGCAGGCAAAATAATAATCACCATAAGGCAAACATACCATATCAATATCACAACTATCTGCTACCTGTACCGGAGAATTACATCCGTAATCATTATCATGAATCAAAACAACACCCGACGGATCTGACAAAAATGAACAAACATTCTCAATGCTGCACATTGATAAATAAGGATTATCTGTAATTTGAAGCCTGTTTAATTCATCGAGTGGTACATTATTAATACCTTCGAGGCTGTATAAAACGGGGTTACTTCTGATAAGTAACTCATCACCTATTGAAGTAAGGTTACTTAAAGAAGATATTGTTGTCAGGTTCTCGTTCAGATCAATCTGTAACTTCCCACCAACGCTTTGCAACCCTGACAAACCATCAAGAGTAACCAATTGTTCACTCCTTACAATGTATAGATCCCCTCCTACTTCGCTAAGGTTTTCAAGTCCGGATAAATCTTCAAGCTCAACCAGCCATTCAATATGTAAATCACCATAGACTGCAGTAAGCATACTAATCCCGGATAAATCGGTCATGTATCCCACAATAGACACATCACCTTCAATCTCGGTACATCCGGGGTAGTTTTGTTGAAAATCATCGATTTGCTGTTGTCCACCAAAATGGATACCATCAGGCAAACATGATTGAGAAAATGATAATAAAGTAATAAATACAAACAGGGTAATAAAAATTGTTTTCTTTTTCATAATAGCAGAATTATAAGTTAATAAATATCATTATATTAATAGGATTCTACAAATATAATAATTTTCAATAACAAATGACTTATAATTCAATATTAATTGCTAGAACACAATTCGTTCCACCTCCTCCAATAGTTTAAACTGTGTTCTACAGCGGTGGAGATTATGATCAGGGCGGGAAATACTAAAGTAATTATCGCCATCAAGATAATCAGTAAGAAACCTCAGTCCGATCATATATATCATTATTTTAGCACCAAGCAGAAGATTATCTTTTTCGCTATTCTTAATAACATCACCCAGTTCTGATAAATACCCGTCAACCAAGGCATCATAAATATCTTTTCTAAATACAACTTTTGAAAGGTCTGTTTCATCCTCTGCAGCAGGGCTTGTGGAAGTACGTACCATATCACCAAAGTCAAAAAGCACCAAGCCCGGCATTACAGTATCAAGATCAATAACAGCTCTACCTTTCATAGTTGTCTTATCCAGCAGCACATTGTTCACTTTAGTATCGTTATGTGTTACCCTTAGTGGTATTTTGCCATTTGATAATAGTATATCAAGCTTTAAAGCCAGAAACTTATGTTCAATAGCAAATATAATTTCTTTTTCAGCATATTGTCGTCTCCTTACCGGGTCCTGTTGCAGAACATCATCAAAATTAGCGATTCGTTTTGCTAGATTATGAAAGTCAGGAATAGAAGGCTTAAATTCATCAGGATTCAGCTTCAGCAAACACTTCTGAAAATACCCGAATGAGGCAGCAGCTTCAAATGCAATATCAGCATTCTCAACAGTTTCAACACAAACGGTGTCATCAATGTAATTCATTAACCGCCATGCATTTTCTTTACTGTCCTGATAATAACTGTTGCCATCACGTGTGTCGATTAATTCAAGAGAAGAAAATCTATGCAATCCATGCTTTCGCTGATAGTTATCAACTTGTTTAAGTACACGTGAGATATTCGAATTCATTGATTCTACATCCTTAAAAACATCGGTATTAAGCTTTTGCAGAATATATTTACCTTTGGAGGTTGTAAGCAAAAAGGTTACATGAATATGCCCGTTACCCACAGGCTTACAACTTAGTACATCACCATATAGAGAAAATGCATTATAAACATCATCATCAGGAATTACCATACTTTCTATTTCCTTGTCCATGAAGTAATTTTATATCCTTTAACAGCAAAGTAGTAGATAAACAAGTAACATGGAATCAGTATCCAGTAAGCCTGCTGAGCGCTTGCAATATCAGAGATTTTCCCCCACAACAAGGGCATAACAGCACCACCGGCAATAGCCATTATTAGTAATGCTGAACCTGTTTTAAGGAATTTACCAGTATTATGCAATGCCAGAGGCCAAATAGCTGGCCATACCAAAGCGTTTGCAAGTCCCAGTAGGGCTATAAATGTAATTGATACAATTCCATTAGTAAATATAGCAAGCAAGGTAAACACAACACCCGACACAGCACTTATCATCAATGCTTTGCGCTGATCAAGGAATTTAGGAATAAGCACAATCCCCGCAAGATAACCCAAAATCATTGCTGAAAGCGTCATAGTAGTAAATGTTTTAGCAGTACTGATAGGTATATCAAGAGATATCCCATATCTGATAATAGTATCACCAGCAATAACTTCTGCTCCAACATACAGAAACAATGCCAGGACGCCCATCATCAGATGTGGTATCTGTATTATATATTTCTTTGATGACTCTGCGTTTGTAGCATCTTCTTCCTGCTCATCTTCTATTTCCGGTAAGGGCGATAGTTTTACAAACAGAGCAAGGATAACCAAAACAATAGTCATTACAGTATAAGGAGCAATTACACGTGCTGCCAGTCCGTCCAATGCCTGAGTACGTGCAGCATCATCCATTGTCTGTATGGACTGAACAAAAGCATCTCCGTCATTTAAAATAAAGTAAGCAAGGATAAGAGGAGCTACAGCACCTGCTATTTTATTACAAACACCCATTATGCTAATGCGTTTTGCAGCTGATTCAATAGGACCTATAATAGTAATATAAGGATTAGAAGCCGTTTGGAGAACAGCAAGTCCTGTACCCATTACAAATAACCCAGCAAGGAAAAGTCCGTAAGTGCGCGATAATGCAGCCGGAATAAATATTACAGTCCCAACAGCCATTACCAATAAGCCAAGCATCATACCGTTTTTGAAGCCTGTCTTCTTCAGAATCCATGATGATGGAAGAGCCATTATGGTGTATGAGATGTAGAATGCAAATGCCACATACAATGCCTGATATGTTGTTAACTCACAAGCTATTTCCAGATAAGGGATAAGAATCCCGTTTAACCATGTTACAAATCCGAAAATAAAGAATAATACTCCTATAATGGAGATTGATATTAGATACTGTTTTTTACTCTGGTTTGCCATATTATTTTGTGTAATAAGTTACTTTATCTACTTTATTATAAGCACCACGTGTAAAATCCGGTACAACAACAGGCATGCTGTTGTTTTCTACAGATTTTAGTGATAATTCTATGATACTTGACCATTCGGCAGCATCATAAACATCCTGGTCCAAAGGTAATCCATTTTGCAAACAATAGATCAGTCTGTAGTCCATAATAAAATCCATACCACCATGACCACCTACTTCAAGAGCTTTTTCTTCGATATCCGCAACAATAGGATGCTGATATTCCTTTATTAAAGAATCCATTTCACTTTGAGGCAGGAAGTGATGAGCATTAGGCTCAAGAGCAATACCTTTTCTGGGATACTTCTGAGCGAAACCTTTTGTTCCACTAACAGTATGTAGTCTGCTGTATGGTCGCGGACTTGTTACATCATGCTGAAGCATAATAGTCTTGCCATTTTTAGTTTTAATAAGAGATGTATTAATATCCCCTTTTCTATAGTTGCGTTTTGCATAATCAGAATCTTCGCCAAACTTTTCTTTTGCATAGGCAGTCATGCCAAACTGGTTGCTTGACATTGAAGTAATATACTCAAGTTTATCACCTCTGTGTATATTCATGATATGACATATGGGGCCAAAGCCATGAGTAGGATATGTATTGCCATCGGTTTTTTCGAGATGCTTAAGTCTCCACATATCCCAATAGCCATTTTCTTCATCGAAGTTAAGCCAGCGCAGATCATGGATATAAGCCCCTTCACCATGAACTATCTCACCAAATAATCCTTGCTGAGCCATGTTTAAAGTGGCTATCTCAAAGAAGTCATAATTACAGTTTTCAAGCTGCATGCAATGTTTGCGTGTTTTTTCGGCGGTATTCACCAGCTCCCAGCATTCATCAATAGTAAGAGCAGCAGGAACCTCTGTAGCTACATGCTTATCATGTTCCATAGCATAAACAGCTATAGGAGTATGCAAATCCCAGTGAGTACATATATATATAAGGTCTATATCGTCTCTTTTACAAATTTTCTTCCAGTCATTTTTTCCTGTATAAGTATCGGCTTCAGGTATACCTTTATCACGAAGCACCTGCTGACATTTCTCAACATTTTCAGGAACAACATCACAAAGCACAGAAATTTTTACACCATCGAGATAGGAATAGCGACGTATTGCTTCCTGACCTCTCATCCCCAATCCTATAAAAGCAATTCTAACAGTATCGATGGGATCGCATCTTAATTCGATCACATCTGTTTGCCCATCAGGCCTGGGTGGTACAGGAAACAGTTCAGCAGGCTGCATAGCCTTTCTGCTATTCTTTCTCTGTGCTTCAACATTAATTGTAAACGCCAGGATTGTTAGCGCTAACATCATAAAAATCTGAATGTTTTTCCTCATAACTCTAATTTTCAGTAGATACTTAAATAATGTAATTTATCAATCTCAGAATAACACCTCAGAACGTTTAAAAAAAAAGCCCTGTAACCAACAGGGCTTTATAATTTAATAAATATCAAAATAAAACTCTTGTCTGCTGGTATTATTCATTGTCATACTCTTCAACAGGCAGGCAAGAACAAAGATTTCTGTCTCCATAAGCATCATCAATTTTAGCAACCGGAGTGAAATACTTATTATCACGAACCCATTTTAAAGGATAAGCAGCCTTCTCTCTTTTATAAGGCATATCCCAATCATCACTGACAACCATAACAGCTGTATGGGGTGCATTGACTACAACATTATTTTTCTTATCAGCTTCACCTTCTTCTATTTCCTTTATTTCAGCACGTATTTCTTTCATAGCTTCAATAAAATAATTCATTTCGCTGAGAGGCTCGCTTTCGGTTGGCTCAACCATAAGAGTGCCATGAACAGGAAATGCAACAGTTGGAGCATGAAAACCGTAATCCATAAGTCGTTTGGCAATATCCACTACTTGCACATCAGCTGATTTGCTGAACTGATTACAGTCTACAATCATTTCATGACCAACAGTACCATTTTTACCCTTATAAAGAATAGGATAATGATCCTTAAGCTCATTCATCATGTAGTTAGCATTAAGGATAGCTATTTCTGTAGCCCTCTTAAGTCCATAGTTACCAAGAAGCTTTAGGTAGCCATATGAAATCAGCAATA
Source organism: Bacteroidales bacterium (assembly GCA_963676635.1). GTDB lineage: Bacteria > Bacteroidota > Bacteroidia > Bacteroidales > F082. The sequence goes on along the minus strand of OY781105.1, from coordinate 345,398 downwards.
CCAGAGCACTTCCGAATGGTGCTGAGGAAACAGCAGGTTTGCCATGCTGACCGCCAAACTGTGAATAAACATGTCCGGGTAAGAAAGGTACAAGATGTTCTGCAGCGCCAATAGGGCCTACACCAGGACCACCTCCACCGTGAGGAATACCAAATGTTTTATGCAGATTAAGATGACACACATCAGCACCAATGGTACCAGGGTTTGTCAATCCAACCTGAGCATTCATGTTTGCACCATCCATATAAACCTGACCACCATTTTCGTGGATGATCTCAATTACGTCACTGATAGTATCTTCAAAGATACCATGTGTGGATGGATAGGTAATCATAATTGCAGCAAGGTTTTCTTTATGCTTTTCAGCCTTTTCCTTAAGGTCAGCTATGTCAACATTTCCATTCTCGTCACTCTTTACAACAACAACTTCATAGCCTGCCATAATTGCACTGGCAGGATTAGTGCCGTGTGCTGAGGAAGGTATAAGGCATACATTTCTGTGCCCCTGTCCTATGCTTTTCTGATAGAGATTAATGGTTAACAAACCAGAATACTCGCCAGCCGCTCCTGAGTTTGGTTGAAATGACATTCCTGCAAATCCGGTTATCTTACTAAGAATATTGTCAGTTTCTTCAATAATATCCATATATCCTTCTACCTGATCAACAGGAACAAAAGGATGAATGTCAGTAAACTCTGGCCAGCTTATTGGCATTAGCTCAGTTGCTGCATTAAGCTTCATTGTACAAGAACCAAGAGGAATCATTGATCTGTTAAGAGCGATATCCTTATTCTCCAGCTTCTTAAGATAACGCATCATATCAGTCTCAGAATGATAACTGTTAAATGCTTCATGAGTCATGAATTCAGATTTCCGTTTGATATCATCAAGGATACCTGATTGATCATCAGTAAATAACAATTCAAAGTTGTCTTTTTCAACAGCTTTAGCAAAGATAGCCGCAAGTACAGCGACATCATTTTCTGTTGTTGTTTCATCCAGACTTATTCCTATATGCTCGCCATCATCAAAATATCTGAGGTTAATGTTATTGTCAAGAGCAATCTCTCTTATTGCTTCAACTTTATCAGTTTTAATATAAAGCGTATCGAAGAAGCAGCTATTTTCAACTTTGATTCCAAGTTTTCCAATAGATTCAGCAAGTCCGCCTGTGAGGATATTTATCTTAGTAGCAATATGTTTTATACCATCTGGTCCATGATAAACGCCATAGAAACCACTCATAATAGCCAGCAATGCCTGGGCAGTACATATATTCGAGGTAGCACGCTCACGTTTTATATGCTGCTCACGAGTTTGCAATGCCATTCTTAAAGCCTGGTTTCCGTTTTTATCTTTGGATATACCGATAATTCTGCCCGGTATACTTCTTTTGTAGTCTTCTGTAGTTGCAAAATACGCAGCATGAGGACCACCAAATCCCATTGGTACTCCAAGACGTTGTGATGAACCAAATACGACATCAGCCCCCCATTCGCCCGGAGGAGTTAATAGAGCAAGGCTAAGTATATCAGCAGCCACTGCAACAGGAACATTTGTTTCTTTGGCAGATGTAACAACTGCTTTGTGATTACATATGTTACCATATTGATCAGGATACTGAATCATACAACCAAATACATCATCAGTAAAGGAAAAATCCTCCGGTTTACTGAATCTCAACTCAATGCCCTTTGACATTGCTCTTGTTTTAAGGACTTCGATTGTCTGTGGGAACATATTCTCTGATACAAGAAATACATTAACACCACTTTTAACTTGTGCCCTCTTACGTGCATTGAAGAACATAAGCATTGCTTCAGCTGCTGCAGTACCTTCGTCAAGCAAAGAAGAGTTGGCAATTGGCATGGCTGTTAAATCTGATATCATTGTCTGAAAGTTAAGAAGAGCCTCAAGGCGCCCCTGACTTATCTCTGCCTGATAAGGAGTATAAGAAGTATACCAGCCAGGGTTTTCGAATACATTACGCAATATAACAGATGGTACTATCGTGTTATAATAACCCATACCAATATAAGTTGAATAAACTTTGTTCTTCGCAGCTAAAGTGCGCATATGGTTTAAGTATTCATATTCAGACATACCCTCATCAAGGTCCATATCTTCTTTTAATCTTATCTTTTCAGGGATTGTTTTGTCTATTAACTGATCTACAGAATCCAGTCCAAGTTTGCCAAGCATAACCTTCACGTCTTCTTCTGAAGGGCCGTTATGCCTATTTACAAAAGTCTTTGTATTCATTATGTTTATTTCAATCGGTTATAAATTAATTAAGCTGATTTTACAGCACACTGCAAAATTAAAAATCTTCTTTATGAAATCGTTTGTTTATACATATTATTTGTTAACAAATTAACAATAAGTCAAAGAAAAATGAATATTCAAAAAAAGGAGCTCGTTAAGAGCTCCTTAATAATATATAATAACACAAAATTTTCTAATTTATCCTTTGATACGCATTTTGTAGAAAGATCTGTATACAAAATAAAGTGCCACAATAAGGAATACTCCTCCTATATATGGAGCAGCGGCAACAAACTTTTCAGAAATAGCTATTTCCATAGCAAGTAGTCCGAATAATGTAGTAAACTTAATTACCGGATTCAAAGCTACAGAAGAAGTATCCTTAAATGGGTCACCCACCGTATCACCAACAACTGATGCATCATGAAGTGGCGTACCTTTTTCCTGCATATCAACTTCAACAACTTTTTTGGCATTATCCCATGCACCACCAGCATTTGCCATAAAGATAGCCTGATACAATCCAAAGAATGCTATTGAAAGCAAGTAGCTTACGAATAATGAAACCGGAAGATTTGAACCGCTTGGTGCTGACAAGAATGCGAATGCCAGAGCAAAAGAGAAGATTGCAATAAAGATATTCCACATACCTTTCTGAGCATAAACAGTACATATTTTAACTACCGCTCTTGATTTTTCCACATCAGCTTTTTTTGGAGCATTTGGGTCAAGATTTATATTCTGTTTGATAAACTCAACGGCACGTCCGGCTCCTGTTGTCACAGCCTGTGTAGATGCACCAGTGAACCAGTATATAACAGCACCACCTAATAAGAATCCCAAAATAGTATATGGATTCAACAGGTTAAGAATTTCCTCAGGTTTAACACCTAGAACATGTTCAATAACCAGAATCAATGAGAAGATCATAGTTGTTGCTCCAACAACTGCAGTACCAATCAGTACTGGCTTAGCAGTTGCCTTAAAAGTATTACCAGCACCATCATTGGCTTCCAGATAGTATTTCGACTTTTCGAAATCAGGTTTAAAACCAAAATCCTTTTCGATTTCTTCTTCAATACCTTCAGTTTCTTCAATAAGAGAAAGCTCATAGATTGACTGTGCATTATCAGTTACAGGACCATAACTGTCAACAGCAATGGTAACAGGCCCCATTCCAAGCATACCAAAAGCCACAAGGCCGAATGCAAATATTGATGGGTAATCCATAATATCACTAAGACCATAAGTACTGGCTATATATGCGATAAACATAAGCAGGAAGAATACCATTCCTTTCCAGAAAGCACTAAAGTTACCAGCAACAAGTCCTGACAATATATTCAGTGAAGGACCACCCTCTTGTGAGGCAGTAACAACTTCGTTAACGTGAGTAGACTTAGGGCTTGTGAATAACTTGGTAAATTCAGGTATAAGTGCTGCACCAAGTGTACCGGCGCTTATTATAATTGAAAGAATCAACCACATGTTATTAGGTAATTCTTTAATGGTCAAATAACTTACTAAGAATGTTACTCCTATAAAAAGAATTGAAGTAATCCACACAAGCGATGTAAGCGGTTTTTCAAAATCAAGATCATCTGAATTACCGTATTTTGCTTTGGCAATACCATTATTAATCCAGAATGAAACCACAGATGTTATAATACCGAGAATACGCATAAGGAATATCCATGTTAACAATTGAATCTGAAATTCAGGACTTGTAACAGCAAGTAATATAAAAGAAATCAGGGCAACACCTGTTACACCATAGGTTTCAAAACCATCTGCTGTAGGACCAACGCTATCGCCTGCATTATCACCAACACAGTCGGCTATTGTGCCTGGGTTACGAGGATCATCCTCCCCTATCTTAAAGATAACTTTCATTAAGTCTGATCCAATGTCAGCTATTTTAGTGAATATACCTCCAGCAATTCTAAGAGCAGAAGCACCAAGTGATTCACCAATAGCGAAACCGATAAAGCTTGCACCTGCATACTCACCTGGTACAAACATCAGAATTATTAACATCATAATTAACTCAAGAGAGATAAGTACTACACCAATACTCATACCTGCGTTGAGGGGTATATTAAGGAGTTTAATTGGTTTTCTTTCCAGTGATGCAAAAGCCATACGAGAGTTTGCAAGTGTATTCATGCGAATACCAAACCATGCAACGCTGTATGATCCCAGTATACCAATAATAGTCCATCCCAGAATCATTAACACACCACCGACGCCAAATCCGGCATCAGACAGCCATCCAAAATAAAAAGCAACTGCAGCGCCAATGAAGACAAACAAAATGGCGAGAAACTTACCTTGTTGTATCAGATAAGTCTTTCCCGTTTCATATATCACCTGTGCCACATCAAGCATTGATTTATGAGCAGGCCTCTTTTTAACTTTCATAAATTGCAGAAGCCCAAACAGAAAGCCTGCAATTGTAATGATAAATCCCCAATAAAGTATTGACTGACCTTTTATCCCATCGGGTATAACAAGGTCGGCTTCACTCGCTGTTGCCATAAATGGAACAGCAAACATAGTAAGTAACGTGAGTACTCTTTTCATAACAACTCTATAAATTTAATTATACATTTCAAACGTTTGCGAAACAAGGTGCTAAAATAAAAATTATACCTGTAAATCAACACTAATATTAAATTTTGTTATTAAAGATTAAGGGATAGTATTGAACAAACAGGTCTTTTATGTAATTGTGCTAATTGCAATAATCTGTTAATCAGCATAAATACACTTTCCTTTGATACTTTAACATGTTAACAATTCTTATTAAATCTAAGAAAATGTTTTACGTGTATACCGAAAAAGTTATTAATTTTATCAAATATTTTAGAAATATGGAAAAAGTAAAGCTTGATATAATAGGTATGTCATACAGCCAATCGCAAAGTGGTGCGTATGCATTAATTCTTGGAGTAAGGGGTGAAAAAAAGCGTTTGCCGATAATAATAGGTAGTAACGAAGCTCAGGCTATCGCTATCGAACTTGAAAATATGAAGCCTTCACGGCCCTTAACACATGATTTGTTTGCAAATTTTGCCCGACATTACCTTATAAATATCAAAGAAGTAATTATTAATAAGTTTGAAGAAGGTATCTTCTATTCTGTTTTAGTATGTGAACAGAATGGACATATTAGTGAGATTGACAGCCGTACGTCTGATGCTATTGCCCTTTCACTAAGGTTTAATTGTCCGGTTTTTGCCTATAAGTCAATTATTGATGAAGCTGGTATCATTATCGAAGACAAGCCTGTTGGTGATGACCCGGAAGCTGAAAACCAAAGCTATGAAGAGCCAGAAACCTATGATGCTCCATTGGGTAAAAACTTTTCTGAATACAAGGATAATGAACTGCAAAAGCTTCTTAATAAGGCTATTGAGAAAGAGAATTATGAAGATGCATCGCTTATTCGTGATGAACTAAACAGAAGAAAGAAAAAGTAATAGCTCTGTATCATATCTAAAAAGGTACCAACAGTTATTAATTCTGTTTTCTTGAATATTAGAATAATACAAGTTAAGTGATTACATCTACCGGAATAACTACTATGGCATTAACCACTACTCCCGGTAATTTATATTCAATAAAAAACTCTCTTATTATTGGTTAATCTTTTCTGGATCATGCTTGTATTTAAACAAGACCATAAACGCAATAGCTATTACCAGAGCATATCCAGCAAACGTAAACCATATATCCGGCCATATTTCCTGTCCGTCTTTCGTAAACAATTCAACAACATAACCACTGGCAACACCTCCAATAAAAGCACCAAAACCATTGGTCATAATCATAAACAATCCCTGTGCACTGGCACGTACTTTCGGACTTGCTTCCAGTTCAACAAACAATGATCCTGATATATTGAAAAAGTCGAAAGCCATACCATATATAATCATTGACAAGACAAGCCAAATTAATCCATTATCAGGATTTCCAATCCCAAACAATGCGAACCTCAGTACCCATGCCAGCATACTTAAGATCATCACTTTTTTAATACCAAACTTTTTCAGGAAAAAGGGTATCGTAAGGATAAACAAAGTTTCAGAAATTTGAGAAATAGACATTAGTATTCCCGGATTCTCAACAGTAAATGAGTCTGGATAGTTTACTTTAAAGTCTATTAGAAAAGGCTGTCCAAATGTGTTTGTTATTTGTAATGCTGCTCCTAAAAGCATAGCAAAAATAAAGAATATGGTCATTTTACGTTGTTTAAATAGCACGAATGCATCAAGACCAAGCTGTTTAACTAACGACTCACCTTTGCCTTTATTTTCCGGCGGACATGATGGCATTGTAAATGAATACAATCCCAGAATAGCAGCTGCTACAGCTGATATATAAAGCTGTGTAGGGGTCACTGTAAAGTCAAGAAGGTCAATTATCCACATTGCTATAATAAACCCAACTGTTCCCCACACTCTGATAGGAGGAAAATCTTTTACAATGTCAAACCCGTTTCTTTCAAGAATACTATATGAAACAGTGTTATTTAACGCAATTGTTGGCATATATGATAATGAAACACCTAGCATTATCCAATAAAGCGCATCGTAGTCTTTAACCATTGATGCAGCTAACAACAACCCTGCACCTAACAAGTGAAGAATACCAAATAGTCGCTCGGCATTAATCCATTTGTCAGCTATAATACCAACAACAACAGGCATAAATAAAGCTGCTAATCCCATTGTAGCATAAATTTTACCTACCTGAAAACCATCAAAATACAATGTTTCCTGCAGATATCCTCCAAAAGAAGTAAGCCATGCTCCCCAGATAAAAAACTGGAGAAAATTCAATACAGTAATCCTGAGTTTTATATTCTTCATATCAATGCACTTTTAAAAAGAAAGCAAATGTAAGATTAAATGTTATATACTATAATGTTTAATGTTTAAAGTTAAAAAAGTTGCTGTTTTATTCACTGAAATAAGCTCTGCGGCTGATACTTTCATACGTATCATATTGATTTTTCATAGGTATCAAAATAGTTTTTCATACGTATGAAACTGGATTTTCATAGGTATGAAAATGTTGATTAAAGCTGTGGCGACAAACAACGGAAGCTGTGATAACAACCAATGGTAGCTGTGAGAATTACTGTCCGAACCTGTGATATTTTCAGTTTGCAATAATTTTAAAATCCTTGATACAAATAATCGGATGATTAATAATTGAAATTCATGTTCCCGGCAAGGTGGATATTAAACTGTTGTTGAAAACTTCCCTTGGAATATTATCGACTTATTAAACTAATTTCCTTTTTTTTGAATAAAATTTAGAAGATGAAGCAATATCAAGACTTACTAAAGCATGTTCTCGAAAACGGACATCGCAAGGAAGACCGCACAGGCACTGGCACAATATCAACCTTTGGATACCAAATGCGCTTTGACCTACAAGAGGGCTTCCCCGTTGTCACTACTAAAAAACTACATTTAAAATCAATAATATACGAATTGCTTTGGTTCCTTAAAGGAGATACTAACATTAAACATCTACAGGAAAACGGTGTAAAAATATGGAATGACTGGGCTAATGAAGATGGTGATCTGGGTCCGGTTTATGGAGCACAATGGCGTAACTGGAATGATGATGGTATCGATCAAATAAAAGTTGCCATTGATCAGATAAAGAACAATCCTGACAGTAGAAGAATTATAGTAGCAGCCTGGAATCCCAGTGTGCTTCCCGACACAAGTATTTCATTTGCTGACAACGTAGCCAACGGAAAAGCCGCACTCCCACCCTGCCATGCATGGTTTCAGTTTTATGTAATAGACGGCAGGTTATCATGTCAGCTATATCAGCGTAGTGCTGACATCTTTTTAGGGGTACCGTTTAACATAGCATCTTATGCATTACTTACAATGATGATGGCTCAGGTAACCGGGCTTAAACCTGGTGATTTTGTACATACTTTTGGTGATGCGCATATTTATCTAAACCATCTTGATCAGGTAAAGCTGCAACTTTCACGTAAGCCTATGAAATTACCAAAACTGGAGCTGAATAGGGAAATTGCTGATATCTTCGACTTTGATTTCGATGATGTCAAAGTTGTTGATTATAATTCTCATCCGGGAATTAAAGGAGCAATATCAGTTTAATTAACATTGAATATTTGCTCATATTATACACAGTATAACACCAGAACACATGAAAATATCAATTATAGTTGCTATAGCATCAAATTACGCCATCGGTAAAGACAATGATCTCCTTTGGCATATTACATCAGACTTAAAAAGGTTTAAGGAAATAACCAAGGAGCATTATATTGTTATGGGTAAGCGTACATATTATTCTCTCCCAAAACGTCCACTGCCAAATCGCACAAGCCTGATACTTACTGATCAAAAGGATGAAGTTATTGATAATTGCCTGATGGCTTATTCTATTGATGATGCTATTGCAAAGATGGATCCTGAGAAAGAGAATTTTATTATAGGTGGCGGCTCAATATACAACCAGTTTATGCCTTTAGCAGATAAGCTTTATATAACAAGAGTACATAAAGATTATGATGCAGATACCTTTTTCCCTGAAATAAAAGAGGAAGAATGGGAATTGATATCCCAAGAGAATGTTAATAACGACACTCAGAATGATTTTACTTATTCATTCGAAGTTTATCAAAGAAAATAAGTAGAAACAGTCAAATTAATCATTATTTAGGCAAAAGGAACTCACATGGTTCATTTAGCCGACTCCTCCACGATCTTTCAGTATGATCATGACCTTCAAACTTAAGGGTTTTCCAGTTAGTGCTGTTATAGCCAGAGGTCATCATTACTGTGTCAATCATTTTCTGATATGGCTCATACAGTGAATCAAGTGTTAAGGTGCCGTAATCAAAATAAAATTTGTGTGTAAGCGGATCAGGTAGTTTTGATGCCATATATTGTACAAAAGCTTCAGGAACCGGGTTGTCACCAGAAATATCTATTCCCGGCCAGTGTGTCGACATACAACCTGCATTACCAAACACATCCGGATACTCACAAACAGCATACATAGAGATTAACCCACCCATGCTGGAACCCATAACTACTGTATTATCTCTATCGGATAGCGTGCTGTATTCATTGTCAATTGTTGGTTTCAGCTCTTCAACAATAAACTTAAGATAGTTATCAGACTGTATACCCAGTGGAAAATAATTGTGTTGCTGTTCAATACTTGCCCATGTACTGTCGTCAATATAATTCACCACTTTAGCAGGAAAGTAATCAGGATGACGTCCTAAACCAGAGTTCCATATCCCGACAACAATACAATCCTTTATTTTATTCTCATTAATTAGTACTGAAACTACTTCATCAACACCCCATTCCTGTTGATTCCATGAGATAGCCGTATCAAAAAGATTTTGCCCGTCATGCATATAAACAACTGCATACTGCTTACTTTCGGTATATCCTTCAGGAAGCCAAATATCAACATTACGTGGGGTTACATACATTGACGGAAAGTTATAAATTCGATCTATAGTGCCACCTGAAAGATTCATAAAGTCTGAGTTATCAATCGCGCATGAATAGGTAAAAAAAACCAGAATTAACAAAAACAAATGTTTCATATTTCATAGATTAACAGTCAGATATTTTAGTTAAAGATATAAATTATTATGAGACTTCAGTCTTAGATATCCTAATTATTATATTTTTACTGATTATTACTTCAAATAATAACAGGTAAAGGCCGTTATAACAAAAACGCTTAGAATGAAACTTCGACTACTATCAGTTATTTTACTCATTATTTTGATTTCTCCTTCCTGTCATAAGCAAAATACTGCTATTCCTTATAATGATATTGTTAATACATCAAATGATTATGTTATTGTAAATTATTCTACAATAATGATCCTAAACACATACTTTAAAGCAATTAATGATTCTGTATTATTTACTGTAGGCAGCAATAAAATAGACGGCGCACAAACAACATTAAGCAACGATTCAACAGAGATCACCTTTAATTATAATACACGCGGGCATATAGACAGCTACGGAAACTGGAGAACAGGTAGCTATACAGCGATAACAGGCAGCAGCTTTTTCGACGATGGTTCACAAATAAGGATTAACTTTCAAAACCTTACATTTAATCTTGATACAATTACTACCGCAGGTATTATTATTACAAACAAAGGATACGATCAAAACAGGAATAAACTATACCATATTGAAACAGAAAATATAACACGTTATTTGTATGACACTTCCGGCAGTATTAATTATAATTTCAATCAGGATATCATATATATACATGAAGGAAATAGTCGCTATTACTCCAATACTGATCTCATAAAGACTACAGGTACATTTGGAGGCACATCTGTAAATAGCAATGCATTTAGCGGAGTAATTGACTCAGCAATTATGACACGTTATAACTGTAGATGGATTAATGGCGGAGATGTTTCTGTTATAACTCCCGAATTTGATTATAATTCAACTTGTCATTTCAACAATGACTGTAGAAAGGTTTTTGTTGTAGAAATAAACGATATAAACTTTGAGAGAGGTTATTAAGCACATTATTTTAATAATAATTCAGAAATTGCCTTTTTCATTTCATCAAACTCATTTCTGTCAAATAATCTGGTCAGGTAAGCAATCTTCCCATCTTTTCCAATAACAACATTTCTGGTAACACCTGCATTTTCATAAGCAAACTGTGCAAACACACTACCATCAGCATCAATAGCAACAGGATAAGTTATTCCTGTTTTCATTATATAACTACGTACTTTTTCAGGATCCTCTTTTAAATCAACTGCGATTAAAATAAAGTCGTCATTTTTATTCTCCAGCCAAACTTCCTTTTCCAGATAAGGCATCTCTTTCCTGCATACTGAACACCAGCTTGCCGTAAACTGAAGTACAACAACCTTATCTTTATAGTCCTTCAAATCAATAATACTTCCATCAAGCATATTAAGGCTGATATTGCTAATAGAATCACCTACATTAACATGATATCCCCTTTCAGGCTGTCCTGATAACATATTAACAAAAAGTAAGAAAACACTAAATAAAAGCAGAATACGTTTCATGCGTCAAAATTAATAAATTAAATCACAATAGTCTGTTTGAAAGGTTTTGGCAAATAAGAATTATTGATTTTACTCTCCTAATAAAAAAAGTTTATTTTTGAAGCTTAATAAATCAATATCATTTTAAATGAAACGTACAATAATAGCAGTTATTTCACTAATTTTTGCAGTAGGTTTAAATGCCCAACCTTGGAATTCACTTCTGCCCAAAGAGAAAGTTAAAAACAATACATTAACATTCTTTGATTATCAAAAAGCTTTCAATGATTACTGGGAGCCATTTAATCTCGACAGAGGATATTATTTATCAGACGGCAAAAGAGTAAAAGCCGGTGGCTGGAAACAATTTAAAAGATGGGAATGGTACTGGGAAACAAGAGTTGATCCTGTAACAGGAGCTTTTCCTGATTTATCCACTTTTTCAATTTTGCAAGAAATTAAAAGCAATAGTACAAACAGAAGCAACGACGGCCAATGGGTTTCTTTAGGACCTGATACATCTCCGGGAGGTTATGCTGGTCTTGGTCGTTTAAATTGTATCGGATTTCATCCAACTGATAATAACACCCTTTATGCAGGAGCTGCTTCCGGTGGAGTATGGAAATCTGTTGATGCCGGATCAAGTTGGCTTCCTATTAGCGATAATTTGGGAGCTATTGGCATTAGTGATATTATTATACAAGCTACCACTGGTGATGATATAGTAATAATAGCTACTGGCGACAGAGATCATTCAGATACTTATTCAATTGGAGTACTCAGATCCGTTGATGGTGGCAGTACATGGCAAACAACAAGTCTGTCATTCACACCTGACCAAACAATTCTAATTAATAAAATGATTGTAGACCCCCTGAATAGCAACACTTTCTATGCAGCAACAACAAATGGAGTATACAAATCTACTGACGGTGCACAAAACTGGAGCTTCCTTTACGCATCAGTGTTTAAAGATATAGAACTTAAACCAGGTACATCAACAATCTTATATGGCAGTAACGCCAATGGTGATATATATAAATCATCAGACAGCGGAGTAAGCTGGACAAACGTATTGTCAACAACAGGACAAAGAACAGAACTTGCTGTATCAGACAATAACTCCGATATTGTTTATGCTATTATTGCTAATTCTTCAAGCGGCTTATATGGCATATACAAGTCTACAAACTCTGGCAATTCATTTACTTCAGTATACAGCAGTCTTAACCTGCTCGGTTGGGATTGTGATGGTAATGACACTGGCGGACAAGGATGGTATGATCTTGCCATTGCCGCTGATCCTAACAATGCTGATATTGTTTATATTGGTGGAATTAATACCTGGAAATCTACAAATGGAGGCATAACCTTCGATATTGTCAACCATTGGTCAGGCACATGTGGTGGTAGTGCTGAAGTAGTTCATGCAGATAAACATAACCTGGCTTTTCAGAATGGTTCATCAACATTGTTCGAATGTAATGATGGTGGTCTTTACAGCAGTACAGACAATGGAGAATCATGGAACCATCACACAAGCGGAATGGCTATTAGTCAAATGTATAGACTTGGTGTTGCACAAACAACATCTGATGATATAATCACAGGCTTACAAGACAATGGAACAAAATCCTTAAGCGGGACTACATGGTCGGATGTTATTGGTGGTGACGGGATGGAATGTCTTATTGATTATACTGATGAAGACACACAATTTGGCTCATTATATTATGGTAGCATTTACAGAACAACCAATCATTGGTATACATCAACAAATATTAGTGGAGGACTGTCAGGTAATGCTGCATGGGTTGCTCCATATGTTCAGGATCCAAATAACAGCAACACGTTGTTTGTAGGCTATCAGGATGTATGGAAATCAACAAATCAGGGTAACTCATGGTCACAGATAAGCAATTGGGGAGGAAGTACTTTGCAGTCATTGGCTATTGCACCCTCTAATTCAGATTATATATTTGCCGCTACAACTAATACACTATATAGCACATCAAACGGTGGTACGACATGGAGTAATATCACAGGTTCACTACCGATAGGTTCTAGTAGCATAACTTATATTACTGTAAAAGATGATGATCCAAATACTATATGGATTTCAATGGGTGGTTATAATAACAATGATGTTTTTAAGTCAACAAATGGTGGCTCATCATGGACAGATATTAGCAGTGGTTTACCTTCTGTTCCAACAAACTGCGTCGTTCAAAATATTCAAAACACCTCACAGGTTGAATTATATGCAGGAACAGATCTTGGAGTATATTTAAAATTAGATGATGCAGACTGGACTCTGTTTTCCAACAACCTGCCTAATGTTGTAGTATCAGAACTTGAAATATATTATGACAGCAACCCGGCTAACAGTCTTATAAGAGCTGCTACATTTGGCCGTGGCCTATGGGAAAGCGATCTGTATACATCGACAACAACCTTAGATGCAGACTTTTCCGCTACTAACACTAATATTGAAGTAGGGGGATCAGCTAATTTTACTGACAATTCTACCGGAAGTCCAACATCATGGGATTGGACATTTGAAGGCGGAGATCCTGCAACTTACTCCGGGCAAACACCTCCGGAAGTATTCTATGATACAGAGGGAACTTATGACGTAACTCTTGAAATATCAGATGGAACAAATTCAGACACTGAAATAAAAACAGATTACATTTACGTATTTTATACTGAGCCAGTAGCTGATTTCACAGGCGACCCCACTAGTGGTGTTCCTCCACTTACTGTTACCTTCACAGACATGTCAACAGATTCTGTAAATACATGGTCATGGGACTTTGGTGATGGCGGATCATCAACAGAACAAAATCCTGTTTATATCTACAATACAGAAGGTACCTATGATGTTAGTCTGACTGTATCAGGACCGGGAGGAAGCAACACAATGGTAAAAACAGAATATATAACCCTTGAGTACCCTGAACCTGTTGCTAACTTTGAAGGCAATCCAACATCAGGAACTGTTCCATTGACAGTCAATTTCACAGATATGTCAACAGACACAGTTAATACATGGTTATGGGTATTTGGTGATGGTGGCACATCTGATGTACAAAATCCTGAATACATTTATGTCAATCCTGGTATCTATTCAGTAAGCTTAACCGTTGAGGGGCCAGGAGGAGTAAGCACTATGGACAAAACTGATTATATCACTGTTAACGAGGGAATAATAGAAGCAGACTTTTCAGCAGAACCAACAACAGGTGAAGCTCCTCTTATGGTAAGCTTTACGGACTTATCAACATCCACAGGCACAATAACCAGTTGGGATTGGAACTTTGGTGACGATGGCACTTCCAGTGATCAGAATCCAGAACATGAATACCTTACACCTGGGAACTTTACTGTAAGCCTCACGGTTACAGGTGAAGCAGGTAGTGATACAGAAATTAAAACAGACTACATACTTATTCCGGTTGGAATTGATGAAAATAAAACCGGGACAATTATTGTGTATCCAAATCCTGTTACCGATATATTAAACATAAACTTCCCTGAACACGGAAATTGGAGAATAAGCATCAGCAATATGGCAGGTCAAGTTGTTTACGAGGCTTCCAAAGAATGTGAATCAATGAAAATATCAACTAAGAAATTTGATCATGGAACTTATTTAATGAATGTCTCAAATGGCAAAATCATTAAAACTGTTAAGGTAATTAAATAACACTTTTGCGAACTATTATACACATAAATTAAAATAACTACTGATGAATAATAAAATATCACTGACTATTTTTCTTTCGTGTATCATTTGGGGCTTCACATTAACAGCCCAAAATGAAACACATAACCCGGGAAGTTATGGTAAACTTAATCCTCCGATATATGTTCCAAGTATTGCACAACAAATTAAAGATGGTACTTTTATAGATGCAGACATTCCTAATGAGCCTAAAAAAGGGCATCCTAAGGGACGTGGAGCAAACATAACAGTGCCGGGCAAAGGTTTACCCAAAGGCAATGATGAGTTGGCACAAATTCAACAACGAACTCAACTTCGTGAAGGAAAAGATCCTTTCCTTGTATTTGATGCAAATGTAGCATACTATACACCTTCAGATCCAACAGGCGCTGTCGGTCCTAATCATTTTGTTGGAGCTTGGAATGTTGGCTTCAGAATTTTTGATAAAGAAGGCAACCCATTAACACCAACAGCTTCACTGGGAACACTTTTTCCAGGAAATGAAATTGGTGATCCTATTGTTTTCTATGACGCTGAAGCAGACAGATTTGTAATAACAGAATTTGATAATAATCCCAATGGATTTAATATGGCTGTATGTGAAGGCTCTGATCCGGTAAACGATGGATGGTATATTTACACTACAGGATTTGAAACAGGAGAATTTCCTGACTATACAAAATTTAGTGTGTGGAGTGATGGATATTATGTAACAGCCAACATTAGCGCTACTGATAAAGTCTTTGTCGTTGAGCGTGATGAAATGCTTCAGGGAAATACACCCCAATTTGTAAGCTTTCCGTTACCCGGAATTGTCACATCAGGATTTTACAGTCCGCAATTTTTCAACGTTACTGATAGCGACCTTCCTCCTACCGGTAATGCCACTCTTGTCTATATGCAGGATGATGCATGGGCAGGTGTCTCAGAAGATCATATTAAACTTTGGACAGTTAATGTAGACTGGGATGATATTACATCCTCGACTATTTCTGACCCACTTGAAATAGAAACAACCCCATTTATCAGTGTTTTTGATGGCGGATCATTCTCTAATGTACCACAGCCATCAGGCCAGGATCAGGATGTGCTTCAGGCTACTATTATGAATCAGGCGCAATACAGAAGATTCAGCGACCATAATTCAGCAATATTTAATTTCGTTGTTGACACAGATGGAGGAACTGATGAGTTAGCAGGTATAAGATGGTTTGAATTGCGTCAGGTAAATCATGGAGATCCATGGACAATTTATCAGGAAGGTACTTATATATCTCCTTATAATGGTAAAAATGCCTTTTCAGGAAGTATGGTTATGGATGAACAGGGGAATATTGGTATGGGCTATACAACATGTAGTGCTACTGAAATGATTTCTGTTAATTATACAGGAAGATACAGTGCAGATCCTTTGGGGGTTATGACAGTAGATGAGACTCTTATTGCAGAAAGTACTGGTAACAATCCATCAAACAGACTTGCAGATTATGTACAATTATCTGTAGATCCTGTGGATGGTAAAACATTCTGGCATATAGCAGAATATTTTACTAGTTTGGGCAGAACTGATGTTGTTGGTGTATTTCAGATTGCTTCAGATTTTGCTGATGATGTAGGTGTAACAAATATAACAAACCCGATAACTGGTGAATTATCAGAAGAAGAGCAAATTACTATTACAATATATAACTACGGTACTAACACTCAAATAGACATACCTGTATGTTATACTGTTGATCAGGGTTCTTCTGTTAATGAAATATTTGAAGGACCTCTGGCATCTGGTGAGTCTGCCCAATATACATTTTCAGCTACAGCGAACCTTGGGGATGTAGGAAATACTTATGAAATAACAGCTTATACAAACATGAGTAATGATGAATTCAGAGAAAATGACACTATTACAAGCAGTGTATTTTATATGTATCCTAATGATTTAGGTGTTGTTGATATCATTAAGCCTGTTAGTGGCACAGGATTATCTGATGAGAACGTAGTTGTAACAATCACTAACTTTGGAACAGCTGAGCAATCTGATTTTGATGTAAGCTATTCTTTTGAAGGTAACGTTGTTACAGAACAAGTACCAGAACATGTTACTCAAGGTAGCTCAATCGATTACACATTTAATCAGCAGGCTATTTTTTCAAACTTTGGTGAGTATGACTTTGCTGCTTACACATCACTACCTGGTGATGCTGATCATAGTAATGATACAACAACATCAACAATATTGAACAGCATGTGTCAACCCGAAGCAAACTGTGAGTCGGGCGATGGATTTTATTATTTCGCTGTTGGTGATATAGAAAATGAATCAGGATGTTCACCTGACGGTTACAGTGATTACACAAATTTAATTACAGAACTGGAAATTAATTCCATTAATGAACTTACTGTAACCACACATTATGGAGACCAATATGTTAAAGTATGGATTGACTTTAACGACAATTTTGTTTTTGAAAGTAATGAAGTTGTTATAAACAACATGATTATAGCATATGGCCAGGCTAGTGGTGTATTTACTAAAAATGCAGACTTGATAATTCCTGGTGATGCATTTCTGGGGCAACATATGATGAGAGCCAAATCCAATTGGAATGCTATTGTGCCTGATGATGCATGCGAAGGTACTGAATATGGAGAAACCGAAGATTATATGGTTGACATTGTTATGCATCTTGATTTGAATGAAATACCTTTACAAAATTCAGAACTTGTTGTAAAAACGCTGAATAAGGACGTTTACAATATTTCACTGGATAAAACAGATACTGATGAGGTACTTTATATTGAGGTGCATGATGTATTAGGACAGAAACTTGTGCAAAACAAGGTAAGGAAGTCAAACGGCAAATATGAATACATGCTCGATATGTCGTTTGCAGAACCAGGCGCTTATATAGTAAGACTCGGTAACAGAAGTTACGGAAAAATTGCAAAGATTATTGTTCAATAATATATTGATTATTTAATAGCAGCGAAGTCATCTGGCTGACTCAAACTTGTTGGCAAAATATTTAATACCTGACTTCGCTGCTTTAATATATTACTGACTTAACCATTGAGTCACTCAAAACAACTCCAAAAAAATCATAGGCTTCTATATCCTACAACTTAATACGTGTATTATATATTAACGAAAATTGGATATAATTTCTTCTGTCAGTCCCCCCTGTTTCTACGCAATAACTACTCTAAACTTATCACCCTTATTAAATGATGTCCACATTAAATTAGTTACAAAATCAAAGCCCAATTTTCACTTGACAAAACACATATTTCAACCTGACAAAATACTAGTTTTCACTTGAGAAAACACAACTCTGATGCGCATCAGAAACAATCCTGATGCGCATCAGAAACAATTCTCATGCGCATCAGAAATTAGCGTGATGCGCATCAGGCAGATAAATACATCAATCAAAATTGCAGAAAGTATTTTAAGAAATTCTTTACTAAAGACATTGCTTTTAATAACAGATAGTTACATGACAAGCATTTTGCGTGCTATAAAATTCAGATATTTTCACAAACGGCAAAGAAATATTTTAAGGCATAGCTGTTGCTACAATTAAATATCTTGATGAAGAAAGTTGTTAAAAGATCAAAAGCTAGTTGCGCTTATATATGTTTGATATGACACCATGTTTATCTTGTAAGAATAAATTTACCGATAAAATGCTTTGAGGCAGTCTTCGCTGTTATTAAATATAATCCTGAAGGAAGGTCTCCGGTATAAATACTTTCACCACTTACATAATTTACCTTTTTAACTATAGAGCCGCAGTTATTAATAATATTAACATACTCAAGATGCTGAACATCAATCCCGGTTAACCATATCCGGTCGTTAGCAGGATTTGGTGTTATAGCGAGTTGAAAAACATTTCTTTCATCATCCATTATTTCAGACAACACATCTGTATTATTTCCATTGAAGTACTCAAGTCCGCCGGAATAATTACCAGCAATCATCTCAAGCTTACCATCAGGAATAAGATCACAAAAAATTGCAGAAGTCCTCATACCGCGGTCATAAACCACATCATTAGTATCAAGCCAGGTATCGAGCGATACAAGTTTAGTAAACTTTCCGCCAAGGTTACCATCTATATTAGTAAATCCGAATATTTCACCCTGTTCTGACCCAACAAGAAGTTTTGTATCATTATCAACTCCCCTGAAGAAAGAAGGCACACTATAACCATCCCATGAGATACTGTAATCAGTCACATTTATTTTACCTAAACTGTCAGTAACAAATGAAAAAGAGTCATCATTTCTCTCATAATAATTAATATTACCAGCTTTCTCCCCTATTATTAAGTCTTTATCACCATCACCGTCAAGATCAAAAAGTTGGGGAGCGCTAAAATCACCCACATCAATATCCATATAACTTTTGGTAACAATATCAAACTCATCATCACCCCTATTCTGCATAAAAATAATTTTACCATCTTCGCTTCCAAGAATAAAATCAGGTTTCCCATCGCTGTTCAGGTCATCAATTGCAGGTATAAGGCCAGTAGTATTCAAATCTTTAAAGTTACCGAAGTTCATGTTCCATAACTGAAAAACAGGTTTTGACACAGTACCGGTATTCTTGTAAAAAGCAATCTTTGATTGGTAAACAGAGTAAAGGAAATAATTAATATAGTATGAATATCTGTAATACCCATAATTACCTATAAACAAATCTTTAAGCCCGTCATTATCCCAGTCGTACAACAATGGATAAGCCCCTGAGCCTACGTCAATCATACTATTTTGCATAAAGTTCTTCTCAACCAGTTGAAAGGAAGGATTATTATTTTCCCCGGTATTTTTGTAGTACCAGCAACTGTTTTTATTTTCCGATGTAATAATTCCGGGATCAAATGGCGACACAAGAAGATCCTTTGTACCATTATTATCAATATCCATATATGCTGCAACCGGCATTGAAAACAGTTTCACTTTATCAGTTGATTGAGGGAATAGAGTATCAGCATAGCTAATATAAGCATCATCTTCAGAACCTTCATTATATAGAGCATATAATCCAGGGTAATCAACATCACCAAGCATCAGATCAGCAAGCCCGTTATCATTAAGGTCATTTAATAATAATGTAGAACCTGTATGCCTTTCGTTATTATAATCCCTGAATACAGAAGAAGAAGGCCTACATGTATCAAAATAAAGCACATTTGACTCATCACTTTCAGCGAAATGCCCCCAGCAATAAGTAGTGTGAACATAATCAAGAGAATCAGGAATACCATAATCTTCCATAGACATATTCTTGTGCATATCAACAAAGGAACCAAGCACACCAAAAGTCAGTATATCAAGGTCTCCATCATTGTCAATGTCATAAATAGCTGGATAATCAGCATTTGTTACAAATAAATTTACGTAACCGCCAGGTAAAAGAGTTTTTAAATATGGATAAACCACACGTTCAAATTCAAGTTCAGACTCAGATACATTTTTAAACACCATCATACTTCCATAACCAGGTGAATAAGTAAATATATCATTCTTGCCATCCATATTATAATCAGCAAATATTACCCAGTCAACAAGGTCAGGAAAATTATCAGAATACTCCGGATAATAAGAAAAGCTTATTGAATCCTCAATACCATTATTAATAAAGCACAGTTTTCTGTTTCCCCTTCTGTCAAAAGCCAACATATCCTTGATGCCGTCCAAATTCATATCAATTTCACAAAATTGAATAGCATCCATCCCTCCTGCCCATGGATACAAATAAGGTTCATTGTATTCATTGCTGACTCTGTTCTGCGCAAGTAGTACTACAGGAAAAAAAGAAATAATTAAGAAAATTAGAAAATAGTTTTTCATCTTATGAGCATTTATGCAAAATTAGTAAATATTACATTATTAAATATTAAACAGCTTATTGATATAATTTTCAAAATTGAACTAAGGTTTCTGAACAAGTTAATATATTTGCATAACAATAAAAACACAATTATGGCTAAAATACTAGTAGTTGATGATGAGAGCAGCATAAGGAGAACATTAAAAGACATTCTTGAGTTTGAAAAATACAAGGTGGATCTTGCTGCAACAGGTCAGGATGCTATTGATATGGCAAAGGATACTGATTATGATGTTATTTTACTCGACATAAAGATGCCGGAAATGGACGGCATGGAAGTACTCGAGAAGATTAATAGCTTTAGTAGCACTCCAATAATTATGATATCAGGCCATGGTACAATAGATACAGCTGTTGATGCTATTAAAAAAGGCGCATATGATTTTATTGTCAAGCCGCCAGACTTAAACAGATTATTAATAACTGTTCGCAATGCAGTGGATAAAACAACTCTTGTAACTGAAACTATAAATTTAAAAAAGCAGACAAATAAAAAATATGAAATAGTAGGAGAATCAGATTTTATCCTATCATTAAATGAAATGATTTCTAAAGTTGCACCCACTACAGCAAGAGTTCTGATAACAGGAGAGAACGGATCAGGTAAAGAGCTTGTTGCACGTCAGATTCATGAACAAAGTACCCGAAGTAATTCACCTTTTATTGAGGTAAACTGCGCTGCCATACCCTCAGAGCTTATTGAAAGTCAGTTATTTGGTCATGAAAAAGGATCCTTTACATCTGCAATAAAACAACGAAAGGGCGATTTTGAATTAGCTCATGGAGGGACATTATTTTTGGATGAGATAGGCGATATGAGCCTTAGTGCACAGGCAAAGGTATTAAGAGCACTTCAGGAAAACAAAATTATACGCGTTGGCGGAGAAAAGGAAATAGAAGTTGATGTCAGGATTATTGCTGCTACAAATAAAAATCTAAAAGAAGAGATAGATAAAGGTAATTTCAGGGAAGACCTCTATCACCGGTTAAGCGTGATAATAGTTGAAGTAGAACCATTGAGAAATAGAAAAGATGACATCCCCCTGCTTGTTGATCATTTTATTACAGATATTTGCTCATCACAGGGTAAACCAAAGCTTGATATAACAGATAATGCTATTAAAGAATTGCAGAAATTTAACTGGTCAGGAAATATCAGAGAATTGCATAATGTTATAGAGAGAATGACAATACTTTGTAACAACGTCATTAAGAAAGAAGATATAGATATGTATGTAAAGCCAGTAATGCTATAGGAAAGATTATTTCCGGACTAATTGTCACATTTTTGTATAATTAATGTACTTTTGCACCCCATTCTGTAGATATCAGCCCTGTTGGCACAGGTATTGCGGAATAATAATTGTTCTTTGACATAGGGGCTGACCGGTTTTGACAGCAAGTTGAAAGGGTAAATAAGCATGTCGGGTAATGTGGTAACTCCCGTTAAACGAAATCACATAACTTTTAATTGGCGAAAATAATTACGCTCTTGCAGCTTAATCGAAGCACAGTAGATTAGCTTTATCCAGGTATAAGATACCAGGACAAGACGGTTCGCAGGTGGAGATGCCTGATTCCGGCCTGATCACGAATCGCACGCAACTTCAGGATAGTTACAATGATGTCTCAACATTGTAGTGAAATTTAGAGACTAAGGTTCTGTTTAGGAAGTCTGTTTCCTTGCAGGGCACAAAAACTAACAGCAGACTAAGCATGTAGAAAGTTTATCGGTTCCTTGTTTGGACGAGGGTTCGAATCCCTCCAGCTCCACAATTTGGAATTGTAATTAATAAATTAAAGTTCCAAATGGCCTCGTAGTTCAATGGATAGAATTTCAGATTCCGGTTCTGATGATATGGGTTCGAATCCCGTCGAGGTCACAATAAATGAAAAACATTGTGAATTCTTAAACTAAATAATTCATATCTTCTTAAAGTAGTACTTATTAACTTACTCATGTAAATAACTTTGGAATATTATAGAGAGTTGTAAGATTTATTTCATATTTTTGTTCTACAAAGACTATAGAAATAAAGGGTGTCGAAATACAGGTGGATATGAAAAAAACTATATTGGTCATAGATGATGAGATGAGCATAAGAATGCTGCTTGAGAACTTTTTGAGTAAAACCTACAAAGTTATCACAAGAAATGACGGCGAAGCAGGTCTTAAATTTCTTGAGGAGGGGAATTTACCTGATTTGATAGTTGCCGATATTCAAATGCCAAACCTTGATGGTTACGAACTAATTAAAAATGTAAGAGCCAGTGGTTTTTTTAAAAATATACCTATGATAATGCTTTCCGGTATTGAAAGTAGTAATGATAGAGTAAAATGTTTAAAGCTAGGTGCTGATGATTATCTGGTCAAACCTTTTAATCCTGAAGAACTGGCAATTAGAATTGACAACTTAATAGCCCGAATGCGTTCTTAATTCCTAATAACTAATTAGAAATTCGTGTACAAAATTCTCTATATCGGTAACAATCCAGAGCCTGTAAAAGCTTTTAGTAAACTTAACCAAGAGTTTCACCTTATTGAAGTTCCTAACGGATTAAAAGCATTATCTTTTCTGAAAGCTAACAAATCTCCTGATGCTATTATTTGTGAATCCAGGTTACAAGGAATGAATGGTATAGATGTTGGAAAAATGGTAAAAGGTGTAACGGAGAACAGTAAAACACCTTTTATATTATTTATGTTTGAAAATGATAAGACAATAATTAATGATGCATTTAACACAAAAAAAATAATTGACGATGCCTATCTTTTTCCATTTGACTTAACAAAGCTTCATGTTCGAATAAAATATCTTAAAAAGTACTACGAAGAATTAGAAGACACAAAACCTCCTACTGCTTTCAGAGAGTATAAAATACCTGTTTTAAAGAGGGCATTTGATATAATTGTTTCTTCAATAGCACTATTATTATTGTCACCTCTTTTAATTATTATAGCTGCGATAATCCGAATTGAATCAAAAGGTAATATTATATACAAATCGAAACGTGTTGGTACAGGATATAAGATTTTCAACTTTCTCAAATTTCGTTCCATGTATTCAGATGCTGATAATCGGCTGATGGAATTAAAACATCTGAACCAATATTCACAAGAAGAAAAGGAGGAAACAACTGAAAGTGGCTTCAATACCGATTGTCCGAAATGTGGAAAGCTACCGGAAGGAGAGTTTTGTTCTCCGGTGTTGTATATAGAAGGAATGAAAATCTGTGAGTATTGGTATATAGAACAAAAGAAGAAACAAGAAACAGCCACCTTTATTAAGATAAAAAATGACCCCAGGGTTACAAAAACTGGAAATTTTATTCGTAATACAAGTATTGATGAACTACCACAGCTTATTAACGTATTAAAAGGAGATATGTCAATTGTTGGCAACAGACCACTTCCATTATACGAAGCTGAACAGCTAACGTCAGACGACTGGAGTGCCAGATTTATGGGTCCTGCAGGAATAACAGGATTATGGCAGGTTGAACTTAGAGGAAAAAAAGGAGTAATGTCAGAAGATGAAAGAAAATCACTCGATAATAAGTATGCTGAATCATACTCGTTTTGGGGTGATATAAAACTTATTCTCAGGACAATACCTGCTTTATTACAAAAGGAAAATGTATAGAAATTATTGTTAAAAACAATTTAATAACTATTATTCTTTGATTATTATAAAGTTAGAAATATTTGTAGATTGCAAAATTGTTCAGGAACCTAGCATAGGTTCATTTTGAAATAGTAAGTAGATGAAGTTAAAATATTTTTACATATTAATAATTGCGATAATTATGATCGGATCACGTTCTGTGCATGCACAGGACAATGACATTAATGATTCTTATTATTTCAATCCATTAACTGATGATATCACAAAACGACTTCCACCATTGCGTGTGCTTGTTGACTCAGCTGGTTTTAACTCACCTGATGTTAAATATGAAAACCTAAAGGCTGACTATTATTACTATGAACAACTTTCTGCTACACGTGAATGGCTTGAATATCTAAGCATAAATCTTGATGCTATATACGGTCATTGGGATTACCGTGATAAAGATGAGTTTAGCAAAGTTGATAGATTCTATTACAATGAATCATGGAGGAGTACCGGTGCTATCATGTTTTACATCAGAATGCCTCTTGGGTCGATATTTGACAGACAAAACAGAATCAATAAACAAAAGAAATGGATTGAACTTTCACTCACGCAAAGAGAAATTAACAGAAGATATCTTGAAGAACGGGTGATTAATGTATATAATGATCTGGTAAACGCACAGGCTCAAATAAGAATCTATAATGACTACCAGCAATTCACACTAATGCAGATGCAGATGGCACAAAATGAATGGGTAAATGGAGAGATATCAACTGCTGAATATACTCGTCTTAAGGAAATACAGACTTCAGGAGCTGTTAATTTTCAGGCTGCAATTGCTGATTTTAATAAAAATTACCAAACACTTGAAGTGATTACAGGAATGAAGTTTAATCTAATTACTGTATTACGCTAAACCGTAAAGTATGGATCTATTACAGATATATAAATTATTTAAAAGAAATTTATTGTTGCTAATAGCAATTCCAATATTGTTTGCAGGAATAACGTATTATTTTACACGTAACAAGCAAAAAGTCTACCAGAGTGAAGCTGTTATATATACAGGTATTAACACTGGCTATTCCATAGAATCCACAGCTCAAAGATCATCTGACTACTTTACTACAAGTGCACAATTTGATAATATGATCAATCTGCTTAAATCAAGGCAAACATTGATTGAAACATCTCTCCAATTACTTACACAAGATTTGTCTTTGGAAGATTATAATGCACAATATATTTCAAAAGCAAACTATGATAGATTAATGGCACAAACACCAAAGCGTGTCAGAGATCTTGTAGTAAAAGATAATAAATCAGGAATTGAAAGGGAAAAGGAAAGCCAGATAAAGAACCTTGAAAAGGAAATTAGAAATCTTGAAAAAGAGATAAATAAAAAGAAAAATAAAGCTGCTCAGTCTAAAATAATGCAAGGCATTGATGTAAATATTGAAGAACATGATGATGCTGGTATTGAAAAAGATGACATATCTGTTGAAGATAATAACAATGATAGTTATACATATCATGTGGTTCAACAAGGAGAATCACTATCATTACTTGCGAGCAAATATGGTGTTTCCAGAGGACAAATTATGACAATGAATAGTCTGACGGATACAAACCTTACTCCTGGTCAATCTCTGATTATCAAAAAGAATTCAACAACCAACACTAATTATCATATCGTAAAGCCAGGAGAAACACTTTATACAATTGCAAAAAAATATGGGGTTAACATAAGTAAACTAAGAGAACTAAACAAAACCGACAACAAATCACTTGTGGCAGGACAGAAAATAATTATCAGTGATTCAAACTCAGGTAATATTGATAAAAATACATCTAACGATTTTGCTTTAAAACAGGTTAATACTCAGATTTCACAAAGCAATCAGGAGGATCCTTCTGATTACTATGGTGTTCTGTCTGATTATGATGATTATAATAATACAAAAGGATATATCTCGTCAGATAAATCCGTTTTTGCTAAAGACCCAATTGTTCCTCCTGGTGTTAACAGGTCAGACTTTAAAAAGACATTAAACAGTCTTACTAGATATTATACAAGTAGTGATACTAATTACATTTACGGATTACTACATTATGGTGAGAGTAAACACTACAGCGTTCAATCAATTGGTGCAATACAGATTTTTAGAATTAGTAACAGTGACCTAGTACGACTGACTTACACATCCGATGATCCAGGTATATGTCAGCAAACATTAAAGATTCTATCGAAAGTGTTTATGAAAAATTACAAGTTGTTACGCGCTAATGAGACAAATCTTGTAGTAAAATATTTTGAGGCACAGGTAGACTCAGCTGACAAGAAACTTCAGACAGCAGAAGATAGGCTGCTTAAGTTCAATATGAAAAATAATATCATCAACTACTACGAACAAAGTAAAGCTATTGCTGATCAAAAAGAAGATCTCGATCTATTCTATCAGAATGAGCAAATTCGTCTGGCCTCATCTGTAGCTAACCTTAAAGAACTTGAAACCAATCTCACTGCACGTGATAGTATTTATCTGAAAAGTGATGAACTTAATCAGATGAAAAAAGAACTTGCCCAAATTACGGAAAGTGTAATAATAAATGAACTGGCTGCTGATTATGATGATAGAGTTACAGAACAGTTGAATCAGTTAAAAAATAGACAACAGCAGCTTAGAAATAAAATGAAATTATATGTAGACCAGCTATTCTTATATAATCATTCAGCCCAGGGGCTGCCAATAAAGAATTTACTCGAAGAATGGTTAAAAAATACACTTAATCAGGAAGAAGCTAAAGCATCACTAATTGTTTTATCAAGAAGGAAATTGGATTTTGTTAAAACATACCAGAAATTTGCTCCTCTCGGTGCGATGCTAAAAAGAATCGAGCGTGAAATTAAAGTTGCTGAACAATCTTATCTTGAACTTTTAAGAAGCCTTAATTTGGCAAAGATGAAACAGCAGAACGAAGAGATGTCAACAAATATTAAGATTGTTGATGAACCATATTTCCCAATATCTGCTAATCCTTCTAAAGCAAAGATAATTATACTGGCTGCTGCCATTTTCGGATTTTTGTTAACTGCTTTCATTATTTTAATGCTTGAGTATTTTGATAACTCAATGAAGAATCCTTCAAATGTAATTAAAGCTACTAACCTGAAGCTTGCTGGGGCATATCCCAGACTTAGTTCTAAAAGTAAGGCCAGTGAATTAGCTTTTGTTAGCAGAAGACTGATTGATATTATTATACAGAATATTAAGCTTCAACTTGATAAGAAAAACTTATTAGAAAAATCTGAACCAAAAGTAATTGCGATTTATAGTACGCAGTCAAAAATGGGGAAAACTGTTATTACAGAACGTATTGTCTCACGTCTTAGAGAAATTGGTGATGAGGTACTTTATCTAAATTATGAGGACGGAGAAGTACAACCTGAAGATTTTAATTATTCCTTTAATTATAGCGTTTCTGACAGTTTTATTGACATTGAAAATTTACAACAGTTGATAAGCTCAAACTATCTAAGAAAAGAAAATAAGCCATATAACTTTATCTTTATTGAACTTCCATCGATTGTATATAATAATTATCCTTTAAAACTTGTTAATTCAGTAGACTTATCGCTACTTGTAATTAATGCAAGACAAAATCTGACTAAAGCTGATAAAACAGCTCTATCAGTTTATGAAGATATTGCCAATGATAAATCTTTGGTTATAATAAATGAAGTTGAGTTGTATAACCTTGATGAATTGCTTACAGATGTTCCTAAAATTACCAAACCAGATACATTAGGTAAAATCAGGCATATTTTATCCAAACCGTTTCAGTACAGGATTAATATCAATAAAAAAGTTTAAAGGTGGCTGGCCTGATAACTAAAATAATCAGAAATAATAATTTTCTGTCGCTTGCCAATAATGGTCTTGTTGCTGTGCTGGGCTTTTTTTCCTTTCTGGTATTAGTAAGAAGTCTTCCTACAAACGAATTTGGTGAATGGGTTCTGTTCATTACAGCACTCAATTTTATAGACATGATCAGATTTGGAATTACTAGAACTGCTATTGTCAGGTTTCTTTCAGGAGCTGATGAAGATGAAGGTAAAAAGCTACTTGGATCTAATTATGTAATTAATATTATAACAACCCTAGTAATAATTGGTTTAGCTGTTTCAGTACGATTTATTTTCGATGATTCTATTGAGCAATCAGGATTCTCACTATTCTTTAACTGGTTTCCTTTTGTTGCTTTAATTAATCTTCCATTTAACAATTCTTTAAGTGTACTTCAGGCAAAAATGCGTTTTGATCACATTCTTATTATAAGGTTAATTAATGTGGGCGGTTTTATGCTTTTTCTAATCGTAAATTATTTCTGGTTCAGATCAGGTATAATGACAATAATGTGGGCATATATAATCACCAACACCATCAGCTCTTTAATAGCATCTTCGCTTAATTGGGATGGCATTAAGCACTTATTTAGTGCAACAAGAAGAACAAATAAAACTATTTTAAACTTTGGTAAATATACTTCAGGAACATTAATAGGATCGAATTTACTTCGTAGTGCTGACACATTTATTATCGGGCTTAGTCCTTTTCTCGGAACAACAGGAGTAGCATTATATAGTATACCGTTAAAACTCACTGAGATAATCGAAATACCTGTACGCAGCTTTGCAATGACTGCCTTTCCAAAAATGTCAAAAGCATCTATTGAAGGTAATAAAGAGCTTGTTAAAGAAATATTTTACAAAAATGCTGGCTTGCTTACTTACATGCTTATTCCAATAATGGCGATTTCATTCATTTTTGCAGAAGAGTTTGTTACAATTCTTGGTGGAGCTGAGTATAGTGAAACAGCAAGCATTTTCAGAGTATTTTGCTTTTATGGTTTGCTTCTTCCTATCGATAGATTTATCGGTGTTGGACTCGATAGTATTAATAAACCAAAACAAAATTTCATCAAAGTCGTTTATATGACTTTGTCGAATATTGTTGGGGATTCAATTGTTGTTTTCGGATTATATTACATTATTTTTGCTACTACAGCAGTAACACTTGTTGGTTTAGGTTTTCAAGACATAACAATAATTTTTAATGATGCAACAACTCTTACAATGGTAACTGTATTAAATATGGTAGCAGTTGTCACCATACTTTTTTCAATTATTGGTATTTTGGTAGGTACATATTATTTTAAGAAGGACCTTGATATAAAATTAAGACGAATATTTGTTGAAGGGCTTTTCTTTTTCAAATCGTTTAAGTTATAAATTATTGTTTCCTTGATTATTATTGGATTAAAGAATTTTAAGCAAGCTTATTTTAACTTCCATTTCAATTCTCAATAATTTTAGTATTTTTATCTCAATGTTTAAATCACTTAAAGAAAAAACGGGAGCTCAGAAACTTCAACATCCAGTTGTTATTGCTGGTGTTATTGTAGTATCTGTTATTCTGGCATATATAATTGCTTTAGGAGGTGTGTTTATCGCAGCTGCACTAATTCTACTTTTATTTTTATTGGTTTATCTTAACAGATTGTTTAATTTCCCTGAGCTTGGGATAATGACTCTTGTTGTTCTATCATTTATTGCTATTGGACTAACAAGATATATAACAGGTGCACCACTGGGATTAAGTATAGATGGGATTCTTGTAATGACATTTATTGCTATCTTTTTTAAAAATTTCTATAAAAAGATGAATTTTGATCAGGTAAACAGGGATATAACATATCTCTTAATTATATGGTTTATCTATGCAATTCTTGAGCTTTTTAATCCCTTAGCATTAAGCCGTGCAGCTTGGTTTTATGCAATGAGGGGAATGTCTTTATATTCATTATTGGTAGTTCCTTTAGCTCTTATGTTATTTAAAAGACTACGGTTTGTCTCGTTTTTTCTATATACATGGGCTACTTTCACAATATTAGGAACTTTAAAAGGGTTGCAGCAATTATATCTCGGACTGGATTCAGGAGAACAGTTCTGGATTGACACTGTTGGAGGTGTTACTCATATTATTAATGGTCAATTAAGAGTATTCTCGTTTTTTAGTGATGCAGGACAATTTGGTGCAGCCCAGGGTGCAGCAGGTGTTGTTATGCTTTTATGTGCTGCATCCTTTAAAAAGATTAGTCAAAAGATATTCTTTATTATTGTGGGGGCATTGGGATTATGGGGCATGATGATCTCAGGAACACGTGGAGCAATGATTGTTCCAATGATTGGCGGTGTTGTTTATCTTATTGTCAGAAAAAATATTAAAGTGCTGATTCTTGGGGGTATTCTAATGAGTTTTATTTATGTTTTCTTTGCTTATACGTATATTGGTGAAAGCAGCTATCAAATAGCCCGAATGCGTACTGCTTTCAGACCTGAGGAGGATGCTTCATATCAGGTTCGTCTTGAGAACAGGGCAATTCTGAAGACTTACCTTGCTGATAAACCCTTTGGAGGAGGCATTGGAGCTGCTGGTAACTGGGGACAACGTTTCTCGCCTCAGGGATTTCTGGCTAATGTTGCAACGGATAGTTGGTATGTGCAAGTCTGGGCTGAACAAGGTATCGTAGGACTAATATTACACCTTTTTATATTATCCTATATTGCACTGAAAGGACTTTATCTTATTATGTTTAGAGTTAAAAGTAAAGAGCTCGCAGGAATACTGGGGGCGCTCATTGCCGGCTTTGCAGGCATAATGGGAGCCAGTTATGGTAATGGTGTGCTTGGTCAGATGCCTACCGGTGCCCTCGTATACCTTAGTTGGTCATTTGTTTTTATGGCCCAACAGCTCGACAGGGAATATATGTATCTTACCAGCATGGGCAAAAATCCATGGTCAATTCTTAAACAAACTTAATGAATACTATGATTTCTTCTAATAACCAACCTCGAGTTTCTGTAGTAACAGTAAACTATAATCAGAGTGAAGTTACATGCGAATTTATTGAATCCCTCAATAAAGCAACATACAAAAATCTGGAAGTATTTGTTGTTGATAATAACTCTCCTAACGACAATCCAGATATTATTAAAGAGAAGTATCCTAATATAAATCTGATTAAAACAGATAAGAATCTGGGCTTTGCTGGTGGTAACAATGCAGCCCTCCCCTACTGCAAAGGAAAATATGTACTGTTTATAAATAATGATACTGAAGTTGAACCTGGTTTCTTAGAACCAATGGTTGATTTGCTTGAGTCTGATAAACAAATTGGTATGGTTAGTCCCAGAATACAGTTCTTTTACGAGCCGGGAATAATACAATATGCTGGTTTTACTAAGTTTAATATGACTACAATCCGTCTGTTTTCATATGGTTTTAACCAAAAAGATGAAGGGCAATATCAGAATGTAAGTGAATCGGGATCAATATTTGGTACTGCTATGCTTGTTCCTATGAGAGTTATTGAAGAAGTGGGTATGATGACAGATGTCTTTTTTCTTTATTATGAAGAACATGACTGGGCTGCTCATATTATTAAATACGGATATAAGATTTACTATCAGGGAAAATCACTTGTTTTGCATAAAGAATCTATATCTACAGGAAAGGACAGCCCATTTAAAGTATATTATCTTACAAGAGGCAGAATTCTATTTGCAAGAAGAAATACAAAGGGATTCCAAAAGTTTTTATCTTTGATGTATATCTATTTAGTGACATCCCCTAGAATAACACTTGGCTATTTAGTTAAATTTAGAATGGATCATGTTTGGGCATTCTGGAAAGCTATTGGATGGAATTTAACACATCACAGTGGCAATATTTTTTCATTACCTAAACTTGTAAAAAAAGTTTAAATTAACATTGATGCTATTAATAGTATATTTTTTGTAGATTTATGCACAAATCTCAAGGCTTATGGATATATTAATATACCTTGTTAATGCAGTCGAAATTATTCTGTTTATTTATCTGGCTTTTGCCACTTTATATATTTTTATATTCGGATTTGCAGGTATATTTTACAAGGATAAACAACATCCTGATGTAAAGAAATTCAGGAAATTTGCGGTTCTAATACCAGGCTATAAAGAAGATGCTGTTATTGTTAATGTAGCTAAACAAGCTACTATGCAAGACTATCCAGAAGATAAATTCGAGGTTATTGTTATTGCTGATTCTTTCGAGAAAAGAACGCTTGACGCATTAAATGAATTACCAATAAGAGTAGTCGTTGTTGAATTTGAGGTAAGTAAAAAATCAAAAGCTCTGAATAAATGCATGAGTATTATTGGTGATGATTACGATATTGCTTTTATTCTTGATGCTGATAATATCATGAAGCCTGATGTACTGAAACACATCAACGGAGCTTTTGAAAATGGATTCCCCGCAGTGCAAGGTCATCGTACTGCAAAGAACATGAATGCCAATTTTGCAATTCTCGATGCTATGAGTGAGGAGATTAATAATAATATCTTCAGAAAAGGTCACAGGGTACTTGGTTTTTCATCTGCTCTTATTGGATCGGGAATGGGAATCAACTATAAGCTTTTCAAAGATACTATGGCTACTGTAGATTCGGTTGGTGAAGATAAAGAGGTTGAACTTAAACTTCTTAAACAAAGATATAAAATTGATTATGTTGATAAAGCATGGATATATGATGAAAAGACTTCTAAATCTGATGTTTTTGTAAACCAACGAAGAAGATGGATGGCTGCACAACTGGAGTATTTCAGAACAGAAATTTATAATGGATTAGTACATCTGTTTACAAAGGGAAATACTGATTACTTTGATAAGGTTATTCAAATGGTGCAACCACCCCGCATACTACTTGCTGGTATTCTTACCATACTGACTGTTTTTTCAGCAGTGTTTACTTTTATTCTGCCAGTTAATATACAAATCTGGTGGATTCCTGATTTCTACTACTGGGCTTCTCTATTATTCCTTACTGGTTTAGCTCTGACATTTTCAATCCCTGCAAGGTTCTATAATAAAAGAACATTTATCGCACTATTAAGAGTACCACATGGTTTTCTTTTAATGATTCTTAGCCTGCTTAAAATAAAAGGAGCAACAAAAAAGTTTATTCATACTACACACTCCCATGTGGATAATGATGATGCCAAATAATATTTGAAATGAGCGTAAAACGAACATATTATCCATTGGTAAGTATTATTACTGTTAACTTCAATCAATCAGAAGTAACGTGTGATTTTATTGAATCTCTTAATAAAATCACATATCCTAACTTTGAAGTAATTGTTGTTGATAATAACTCAACTGAGGATAATCCTGAGATTATTAAAGAAAGATTCCCAAACATTATCCTGATTAGAAACCCTATTAACTACGGCTTTGCTGCTGGTAATAATTTCGGACTAATGCGCGCTAAAGGTGATTATGTTATGCTTCTGAATAATGATATAGAAGTACCACGTGATTTCATGGAACCTCTTGTTGAAAAACTTGAACGTAATCCGGATATAGGTGCTGTAAGTCCCAAGATTAGATTCTTTTATCAGCCTGACACATTCCAGTATGCAGGCTACACCCCTATCAACAATATAACAATGAGAAACTTTGCTATCGGTTTCCGTGAGAAAGATAAAGGACAATATAATGAAGACCGGATAACTCCTTATGCTCACGGTGCTGCAATGATGGTACCTATGGAGGTTGTTAAGAAAGTTGGACTAATGTCTTATATCTTCTTTTTGTATTATGAGGAAGCCGACTGGTGTGCTCGTATAGCAAACGAAGGTTACAAAATGTATTACGTTCATAATTCATATGTACTTCATAAAGAATCCATCTCTACAGGTAAGCTTAGTGCTTTAAAAATATACTATCAAAACAGAAACAGGCTTGTTTACATGCGTAGAAATATCCATGGGAAGGAATTCTTGTTAGGAATTGCTTATCAGGTGTTCATTGCCATTCCGAAAAATGCATTTAAATTTCTGCTTAGGGGTAAGATTAAATTATTCTTAGCCTACTACAAGGCAATCGGCTGGAACCTAAAGAATGCTTTTTCAAAAGAAATTCACGAAAATCCAAAATTATGATTTCCCAATGGTTAACAGTTACTATTTATATAATTCAGGCCTTACTATTCTTCTATTTTGGTTTCACTATTATTATACTTCTTATTTTTTCTATTGCAGGTGTCTTTCCTTATCATCCTAAAATCAACTCTGTTTCTGATTATAAAAAGATTGCGGTATTAATCCCGGCCTATAGTGAAGATGAAGTGATTATAGAAGTAGCAGAAAATGCGCTGAAACATGATTATCCTAATGATAAATATGACGTAATTATCATTGCTGATTCATTCCATCAAGGCACAATTGACAGACTTAAAGAATTGGACATTATAGTCTTTGCAAAAGATTTCGAAATCAGCACCAAATCACGTGCTTTAAACTATGCTCTTAATAATCTTGATGATAATTACGACATTGCCTGTATTCTTGATGCTGATAATATAATGCTAAAAGGGTTTCTTAAACAGATTAATGCAGCAATGCATAAAGGTTTTGCGGCTGTTCAAGGACATCGAACAGCAAAAAACCTTAATACTAATTTCGCTGTTCTGGACGCTGTCAGTGAAGAAATAAACAATCAGATTTTCAGAAAGGGACAACGTGTACTTGGTCTTTCATCTTTTTTAATTGGCTCGGCAATGGCTTTCGATTATCACCTTTTTAAATCAATGATGGCTGAAACGGAAGTTGTGGGTGGTTTTGATAAAGAACTGGAAATGCGCTTACTAAGTCAGAGACAACGTACAGAATACTTGCCAAACGCCATAGTACTTGACGAAAAAGTACAAAATGCAAGAGTGTTTACTAAACAAAGAAGAAGGTGGTTAAGTGCCCAATTCCATTTCTTTGGAAAAAAATTCTACCCTGCTCTGTTAAGTATAGGTAGTGGAAACTTTGAGTACTTCTTTAAAGCTCTTCATTACCTCCAGCCTCCCAGAATATTACTACTGGGAATTACAACTCTTATAGTAATTATCTCTGTATTCTTTAACTCTAAGCTATGGTTAACCTTATGGTTGTTAACCTTTATTTTACTAATTATGGTTTTTGTTTTTGCAATTCCACGAAAATTTTATACTTTTAGAACATTAAAAGCAGTGATGGCATTACCTAAAGGTTTTCTTTTAATGATGCTTTCGCTGGTTAAAATCAGGAGGGCCAATGAAAAGTTTATTCATACTAAACATACTTATAATGCCTTCCAGATAAAGAAAAGAAAATAATAGGTCGTTAAAAATTATAGATATGAAAGTAGCAATAGAAGGCCAGCGTTTATTCAGGACAAAAAAACATGGCATGGACATGGTTGTTCTGGAACTTATCAATGAGCTCCAAAAATTGGATAAAGAAAATGAATATGTAATTTTTGTTAAGCCTGATGAGGATAAATCTGCAATAAAAGAAACATCTAACTTTAAGATTATTGAGCTTGGCGGAGGACCCTATCCTACCTGGGAACAACTTGCATTACCAAAGGCTGCTAAGCGCGAAGGTTGTGATATTCTTCATTGTACCAGTAACACAGCTCCCGTTAACCCTGGCATGCCTCTGGTTACAACTCTCCATGATATTATTTACATGGAAAGTATCGCTATTTTCAAAAAGGCAGGAACATGGTATCAAAAGTTTGGTAATATGTATCGCCGGGCTGTTGTTCCTACTGTTGTTAGAAAGAGTGATAAAATTATTACTGTTTCGAAATTTGAACAAAAAAGAATTGGGGATTTCTTTAATATACCTTCTGATAATAATAAGCTTGTTGCTATATATAATGGTGTTACTGAACATTTCAGGAAAATAAATAACAAAACAGAACTGCAAAGAGTTAAAGATCTATATAAACTGCCCGACCGCTTTTTATTTTTTCTTGGCAATACTGATCCAAAGAAAAATACTCCCGGTGTTCTGAAAGCTTTTTCTGATTATTTAAAAAGTAATGATGATGACATCTATATGGTTATGCTTGATTTCGAAAAAGCTGCATTAGAACAAATTCTTACTGACATTGGCGATAAAGATCTTATTAACAGAATTATTCTGACAGGATATGTCGTTAATACTGATCTGCCGGCAATATATAATATGTGTGAAATCTTCCTCTATCCTTCACTTAGGGAAAGCTTTGGCATTCCAATGCTTGAAGCTATGAGGTGTGAAGTGCCTGTTATTACTTCAAACACTTCATCAATGCCTGAAGTGTCAGGAGGAGCTGCTTATATTGTTGATCCTTATAAACCTGAAGAGATTACTGAAGGGATTTATAAACTCCTTAACGATAAAAAGCTTTGTAATGACATTATAATTAAAGGAAAAGAGCAATCTTTGAAATTCTCGTGGAAAAACATGGCCGAAGATGTTCTTGATCTGTATAAGTCAGTATATAAGACTCATAAAACTTTAAAGTCATGATTAAAAACAGAGATATTATAGTGGTAGGGTTGGCTGCTATGGATAGCCGTATTGGTAGTAATTCAATTAATCTTGCTCATTCCTTTGCTAAAGAAAACAGGGTGCTCTATGTTAATTATCCAATGGACAGACTAACTCTTCTTAGAGCAAAAGATGATCCTATCATACAAAGAAGGAAGAAAATAATTAACGGAGAAGTGCCACAACTGGAGCAACTTGAAGATAATTTATGGAGCTATTATCCTCGCTGTATAATGGAATCAATTAATCAACTTCCTGTAAACTGGCTGTTCGATATTTTAAATAAACGTAATAACAGGAAGTTCGCAAGGGAAGTTAATGATATGATAGAGAAACTGGGTTTTAAAGATATTATTATTTTTAACGATACTGACATGTTCCGTAGTTTTTATCTTAAAGAAAATACGGGGGCAAAGACCTATGTTTATTATACGCGTGACAATATGATTGCTGTTGATTACTGGAAACGACAAGGTATCCGCATTGAGGCTGCCCTTATGGCTAAAGCAGATCTTGTTGTTGCTAATTCAACGTATCTTGCTGATCTGGCTCGCAGATTTAACCCTCACTCCTATTATGTTGGTCAGGGTTGTGATGTTAGTTTGTTTGATAAAAAGCTTATTAAAGAAGCTCCTGCTGACATTAAAGATATTCCCGGACCTGTTATTGGCTATATCGGGGTTTTATATGCTTTAAGACTGGATATTGAAGTATTGGTTTACATTGCCAAAAGCAATCCTGAATGGTCGCTTGTTTTAGTCGGGCCTGAGGATGATGAGTTCAGTTCCAGTGAACTTCATAATTTAAAAAATGTCTACTTCCTTGGTAGTAAAAAGATGGATGAACTTCCTGCCTATCTCAATTCTTTTGATGTTGCTCTTAATCCGCAAAAGCTTAATGAGGTTACTATAGGTAATTATCCCAGAAAGATTGATGAGTATCTGGCTATGGGCAAGCCAACTGTTGCTACTAAAACAAGAGCAATGGAAGTCTTTGCTGAATATGTTTACCTTGCAAGAAATAAAGAAGAATATGTTGAGCTAATTGACAAAGCTCTTAAAGAAAATACTCCTGAAAAGGAAAAAGGAAGAGAAAAACTGGCCAGAAGTCATACCTGGGATGCTAATGCTGCAGAGATTTATAAACAAATTGTAATGATTGAAAGTAAATAATATGGGGTTACTGGATAAAATAAAATCAAATGACAGGCTTAAAAAGCTTGTACTCTGGCTACTCATCCCAAAAAACCAGGCACGTCCACGCTTATGGGTTCAGATATTTGTAAACCCCTTTAAACATAAAAGAGGAAGAGGTTCTACAATACGTCACAGTGTTAGAATGGATGTGATGCCTTTTAACAACTTTGTACTTGGCAAGAACTCTACAATTGAAGACTTCTCTACAATAAACAATGGTGTTGGTGATGTAATAATTGGCGAACGTACAAGAATTGGTTTAAGCAATACTATTATCGGTCCTGTTAAGATTGGTAATGATATCATGTTTGCTCAGAATATTGTTGCTTCCGGACTTAATCATGGTTATGAGGATATTAATATGCCCATTGCTGATCAGCCGGTTACAACAAAGCTTATCACAATTGAGGATGAAGTCTGGATCGGGGCCAATGCTGTTATTACTGCCGGTGTTACAATTGGGAAGCATTCTGTTGTGGCAGCAGGATCTGTCGTGGTTAAAGATGTGCCTCCTTATTCTATTGTTGGTGGGAACCCCGGGAAAATACTTAAAAGTTATAACCACGATTCAAAGAAGTGGGAAAGAACTAGCTAAATAATTTAATTTAATAACAATGGGTAAAATAATTACTTTTTTAAAATACACAATTGACTTTGTTAAACATGGGGAGTTCAGATATATTCTATCTTCCATAAGATACATAGTTACAGGTGAAACAACCCGTAAAACCAGATATTACAGAAGTAGTCTAGGTAGGTTTATTGTCAGAAAAGGGTCTCTTGATTTCCAATTTGCAAATTATGCTTATGAATGGAATGTTAAGAAATTTGTGTATGCCCATTATAAGGATTACAATAAATTGCTCGATATTGGGGCAAATATTGGTACTTACTCAATTATTTTAGCTAAAAAAGGATTTAATTGTCTGGCGTTTGAGCCTGTTAAATCTAATATTGATGCACTTAATACTAATATTGAGTTAAACAACCTACAGGATAGTATTAAGGTGTTTCCTTTCGCTTTGGGTGCTAAACCGGATACTGTTAGTTTTACGTTCGACCCAGTAAACACAGGAGCATCACATCTTTCTGCTTATGCTGAATTGGACTTTGAAATCAAACATCCTGTGAAAGAAGAGATAGAAGTAAAAAAACTGGATGATATTATTCCTGAATTGAACATATTATCTGATGATAAGCTTCTTATTAAGATTGATGTGGAAGGAATGGAAGCTGAGGTCATTGATGGAGCTACCAATTTCCTGAAAAGCCATAAGGATTTACTTATTGTTATGGAAACAGTTCATAGCGGTGTTGATGCTCTTAAAGAAAAACTCAACAAAATAGGCACATTTGAATATCATATTATCGATGATTTAAATATGGCTGCTGTAAAATTAAAATAAAACTCATGAATGCTATTGAAATAATACTGTGGGTACTGATTGGCATTGTCTTTTATGCTTATCTGGGTTATGGCATTGTTCTTTTTATTCTGGTTAAGCTAAAAAAGATTTTTTGCAGAAGTAAAAAGGATATAAATCCTGACTATGAGCCTGATGTAACTTTATTTGTTGCTGCTTTTAATGAAAAGGATTATGTTGATGCCAAAGTAAAGAACTCATTGGAGATGGAATATCCCAAAGAAAAAATTCATCAGGTTTGGGTAACTGACGGCTCTGATGACGGCACTCCTGAGATATTATTAAAATATAAAGTTAAGGGTGTTGAGGTTTACCATGAGAATGCTCGTGGTGGCAAAATCGGCGCCATGAACAGGGGTATGAAGTTTGTCAATACGCCTATTGTGATTTTCTCTGATGGTAATACTATGCTGGGCAAAGAGTCGGTACAACGTATTGTTGATATGTTTAAAGATCCAAAGGTTGGTTGTGTAAGTGGCGAAAAGAGGATCTATAGTAAGGGTAGTGACTCTGCTGTTGGCAGTGAAGGAATTTACTGGAAATATGAGTCGAAGCTTAAGAAATGGGATGCTGAACTTTATTCTGTTGTTGGTGCTGCCGGAGAGTTGTTTGCTATTCGTACTGAATTGTTCAGAGATGTGGAAAAAGATACTCTTCTTGATGATTTCATTATCTCTTTGAGAATCGCCATGAGTGGATATACCATTCAATACGATCCTGAAGCTTATGCCATTGAAAGTTCTTCAGCCAATGTTAAAGAGGAGCTTAAAAGAAAAGTGCGTATTGCTGCCGGTGGTATTCAGTCGGTTGTCAGGCTTGCTCCTCTTCTGAATATTTTCAAATATGGTACTCTTAGCTTCCAGTATATTTCGCATCGGGTGCTTCGATGGACATTAGCGCCTCTCGCTTTGCCGTTGATTTTCATCCTTAATGGTATTCTTGCCTTAGACTATGGCTTTGCGGATTTCTCTAATATTTATGTTATCTTGTTCTATCTTCAGATTTTGTTTTATGTATTTGCCATGCTGGGATGGTATTTTGAAAATCGTAAAATTAAAATCAAGATTCTGTTTATCCCTTATTATTTCTTTATTATGAATTACGCCATGTATGCTGGCTTTGGCCGTTATCTTAAAGGTCAGCAGTCGGTTAACTGGGAGCGTGCAAAAAGAGGATCATGAAAAATCTTTTGCTAATATTGTTTGTATTTACTGCATTCTTTGCTTCCGCTGAGCGTGATATAACTTGCACGTTGGAAGTGGAAAGTAGTACTACTTATATTGAAGGTAGTGATATCAATCCGGGTGATGTTATTTGTTTGCTTGCGGGAAACAAAGACTATTTACTATTTAAGGATATTCATGGCTCTTCTGATCAACCTGTTACTATTATTAATAAAGATGGTGCTGTTGTTATAAATACTGACCATTCTTATGGTGTTAAATTTGATAATTGTAGTCATATTATTTTCTCTGGTAATGGTAGTGATTCTGAAGAGTACGGAATACAAATCAGGCGTGTTGGGAATGGTGCCGGAATATCTGTCGACAATAAATCTACTAATGTTGAAATAGAATTTGTTGAGATTTCTTATACCGCTATCGCTGGAATATATGCGAAAACTGAACCATATCAAGGTGATTGTGATAATCTCGTTACAAGAGAAAACTTCACTATGTATGATCTGAGTATTCATGATTGCTATCTTCATGATATAAGTGATGAGGGTATGTATATAGGAAGTTCTAAATATACAGGTCAAACTGTTTATCAATGTGATGAAGTGGTTGTCCTTCCTCATGTTATCGAAGGTGTTGAGGTCTATAATAATATTGTGGAAAACACTGGATGGGATGGAATACAGGTTAGTTCTGCTATTTCCGACTGCTCAATCCATGACAATGTAGTAAGAAATGACTCTGAGGAAGAAGAATGGGGACAGATGTCTGGTATTATTATTGGTGGTGGATCTAAATGTGATTGCTATAATAATAAAATATTTGATGGCCTTGGTGATGGTATTGATGTTTTTGGCATGGGTGATATGATGATTTACAATAACCTGATTGTAAATGCTGGTAAAGAATATGAGCCTTCTAACCCCGACTTATACCGGCATGGTATTTATATTGGTTATGTTGATGGAGCTTTTACTACTGGAGCTAATTTTAAGATTTATGCAAATACTATTGTCAGCCCCAAATCATTCGGAATTACTTTTAATAATAGTGAGGCTTCGCTCAGCTATTTTGACAACAATCTTATAACAAACCCTGGCTCAACTGGTTCAACACGTTTTATTAATTCAATGGTGGGTACTGCCACCGTTTCTCAAATAGGAAATTATTTAGCAGATAATACAAGCCAGGCTAAGTTTATTGATTCTTCAGATGATGAATATGACCTGCAACCTGATTCCCCGGCTATTAATATTGGAAAATCTCTTACTAATGAGGGAATAAACTTTGATATTGAAGGAAGGTTCAGACCTTTCCATACTTATTTTGATGCCGGAGCTTATGAATGTCATGACCCGGAGGCTGGTATTGATGAAGAAATTGCTACACTTGCCCCCTACCCTGTTCCTGCAAATGATTACATTATCGTACCTGTAGAGTCAGGTGAGGATTTTACTATTATATTTGTATCTGAATATGGAGCTGTTGTATATAACATGAGCTATCAAAATTACGGACAGAATGAGGTTCTTGTCAATGTTAATGACTTCTCTAATGGATATTATATTCTTAACTACACTGATAGCAATGGTACAAAAAGCTGGCCGGTGATAAAATCTGATATAAAATGAGTTTAAAAACTTTTTTACCGGAGAATTTTAGCAGATTTGCAAAGCGTGTTTACCTTGGCGGAAGAAAGATATACTTTCATGGTAATACTTTTCATTGTCCTGTGTGCTCTGGTAATTTCAGAAAGATGTTGCCTGCTGGGTTTGATAATTCAGTGAACAAAGAGAAAGAAATTATTGGAGCTGGATTACGTGATAATAATATTTGTCCGGCTTGCCAGAGCACAGACCGTGACAGGCTTATCTATGTTTATTTAACAGATACCGGGTTTCTTGCTAAGGAACAAAAAATGCTTCATGTAAGTCCTGAACCTGCTCTGTATAACGCTATTAAAAAGAATCATAAAATACATTATACTACTGGTACTAAGTACAGCGAGGGTATTTATTATCCCAAAAATATAATGTCAATCGACTTGCTTGATCTTGTCTTTGATGATAATACTTTCGATTTTGTAATGTGTAACCATGTACTTGAACATATTGAAGATGATCACAAAGCAATGACTGAGCTTTATCGTGTTCTTAAACATGGTGGATCAGGTATCCTTCAAGTTCCTGTATCCAGGATTTTAAAATATACTTATGAAAATCCTGATGTTATTTCAGAAAATGATAGAACTGAGATATTCGGTCAATTTGACCATGTTCGTATATATGGTAATGATTACAGTGACAGACTGAACAAAGCTGGATTTGAAGTTACAGAATATCAGGCTAAAAGCGATGATGTAAGTAGATTTGCTATTAATCCTGATGAGAAATTATTTGTTGTCCATAAAAAATAGATTAATGTCAGATCAGGTATCTAAATACTTAATATTTATTATTTTATTATTTATTCCTTTTTATTCTTTTACCTTTCCGGAAGTTGAGGATATCACTAATAATGCAATAGATACTATTAGTGATAATAAACAAAAAGTAGAATATCTGATTAATTTGGCTGAATCTGTTTCTCATGCAAACCCCTCTGATGCTTTTCAAATTATAAACACTGCTGAATGTTATTTAGATGAAGATGATTCTATTCTTAAGTTTAAAACCGGAAACATAAAAGGCAGATTAAGTATACTGGATAAAGATTATTCTTTAGCTATCGATTACTATCGCAAACTAATTAGTAAAAATAATACTCCCGTTGTAAATGCAGAGATAATGGCAAATATTGCTGAGTGTTATCTTTTAGACAATAATATTGATAAGGCGAAGCTTTTTGTTAATTCAGCTTACATTGAAGCTCTTAACTCCGGTGACACAAAAGCAATTATCTCTACTCTAACTGTTTTTGGGAATTATTTCATAGAAACTAAAAACTATCAGGCAGCAGATACATGTTTTTCAAAAGCATTGGATATTTCGAAGAATTATCGGGACAAGGAGCTCATAGCTGAAGCTGGATATAATATCTGCAAAATCAAAATATTACTTGACGCACCGGATATTGACTCACTAATTAACAAATATGGTTCAGTAGAATGTAACTCTCAAACTTATCCAGCAAAAGTATCTATGTATAGCCTTGCTTCTGCTTATTATGCTAAGATCGGCAATTTTAATGCTTCAATTGACAATCTGCAAAAAGCTGTTACAATTCTTGATATAGTGAAAAACAACCATCTTGAAACTTATAAGAACTCTGTTT
This sequence comes from Bacteroidales bacterium, assembly GCA_963676635.1. Classification (GTDB taxonomy): domain Bacteria; phylum Bacteroidota; class Bacteroidia; order Bacteroidales; family F082. The sequence continues at coordinate 301,270 of OY781105.1, read as the reverse complement.
TCTATATACATGATAATCATTCAAATAACAACAGTAACTTTCTAAATGTTCTTATCTGGATACTATTGGGGATAGTCTTTATAATATTAATATTCCTTATCAGAAAAAACCTTAATAAGAGAAAAGCTCTTGAGATTAATCTGGAGAAAACAGTAAAGGAATTAAAGGAGTTTGACAGAATTACTCCTGAAATCAATTCAGAGATCGAAAAGAGAACACAGCAACGGCTAAATGATATTAAACAAGAGTTAGGGCAAAATACAAATACTGAAATTGCTCTTCGCGAAACAATTCAGAATCTTTATCAGGTAAACTACCTTAAAGATATATTTCTGTCAAAGTTAAGTCACGATATACGTACTCCACTTAACGGAATACTAGGTTTTTCTTCACTGTTAGAATCAGAACTGGCTCTTATGGAAGACAAATCATTATACGAATTTGCAAATAATATCAGCGAAAGCGGTAGCGGATTAGTTAATCTGTTGAATAATCTTCTCGATATTAGTTGTTTGGATTCCGACAGCTTCGACCTGAACATTAAAACATACAATACTAACGAGTTAATCCAAAATGTTGTTGATAAATACAGTTCAGAAGCACGCACACAAAACCTGAAACTTTTCTTCGACGAAAAACAAGTTCCTGATATCAATACAGATAACACAATATTTACGAAGATATTAACACAGATAATCGAAAACTCCATAAAATTTACTGAGAAAGGATTTATTAAAGTCAGTAATAACTTTGAAGAAGAGAATAAATTATTGAATATTATTATTGTTGATACAGGTGTAGGTATTGATAAGGCATACATTAAGCAGGTTTTTGAACCATACCGTCAGGAGAGCCTCGGTTATTCAACTACTTATCAGGGAACAGGACTTGGACTTCCTTTGGTGCTCAAAATGACTGAAAAACTTGGTGGTACACTTGACATTGAATCAGAAAAAGGAAAAGGCACAACAATTAAAATATCACTGCCATTTGATGAACATGAAGAAAATATTCCTGTCATTGAAAAAGAATCTCCTGCTGTTGAAAAAGTAGTTCCTGTAACTGAACCTGAGAAAAAATCACTACCATGGGACGGATTATCTATCCTTTTAGTAGAAGATGATAATTTCAATCAGATTTTATACAGAAAGTTACTTAAATCATCAGGACATTTAAGCGTAGCAGGCGATGGAAAAGCAGCTCTGAGTATTATAGAAAATATGGACTCTTCAGCCCCATACCAGCTTGTATTAATGGATATTAACCTTCCGGGAAAATATGACGGAATTGGTCTTATGAAAGAAATCAGAAAACAATGGCCTGATTTTAAGGACATCCCATTTATTGCACAAACAGCTTTTGCTATTAGTGGCAACCGCGAATCAATGCTGGAAGAAGGATTTGATGAATATATCACAAAACCTATTCTAAAAAGCACTCTTGCTGAAGTTATCGCTAAAGTTGTTAAAAAGTAGAACCTTTTCTTATAAAATAATTTATCTCTTCATTAAATACTTATTTGCTTTTGTGGCAATGCCCATTTGTTACTGAGATATTAGTATTTTAATGCGCTTCTGATGTTCGTTTCATACGTATGAAGTATCCCCTCTACCAACCACGTCAAAAATATCTTGCATAGTAGTCATATATTTGCAAACATGGGTGATTTTGTTCTGTGGAAAATGTAGAGAAGAGCTAATTTATTGATTGTATTGTGTTGTTTATTATTTTTCCATATCTAGTTTTAGATTTTGCGGTAACAAATCTTCTAATTTGTTTGCTTTGTAGTCAGGTATAATATCCAGAACTTTTTTAAGCCACATAAACGGATTTACATTATTTTTCTTGCATGTGCCAAAGAATGAATAGAACATAGCAGCTCTTTCTGCTCCTCTTGATGAACCGGCAAACAGGTAGTTCTTTTTCCCAACGGCAATAGGACGGATTGCACTTTCAGCAGGATTATTGTCAATTTCCAGAGATCCATCAATAAGATAATTATTAAGACCATCCCACCGATTTGTGCAATAAGTTAATGCTTCACCCAAAGATGATTTAGGAAGAGTTTGCTTGCGAGTTTCAGCAATCCATTTTCCAAATTCGTTTAGTACAGGCAGGGATTCATCAAGACGGAGCCTATGACGTTGTTCTGGTGTCAAGTTTTGTTCACGGGCTTTTCGCTCAACATCATACAATTTACCAAACATTTTCATGGCATATTCAGCTTTGAGATTCTTATTTTTCAATGCTTTCTCAAATCCTCGACGTGCATGAGCCATACAATTCAATAACGTTATTGATTTTTGCTTGCCAAATTTATCATACACTGCATATCCATCTGTTTGAAGATATCCTTTAAAGTCTTTTAATAATATTGTTAGTCCACGTGCAGATCTTCCTTCGCGAAAATCAAAAAGAACAGTTTTTTCAAGTGGTGAATAATAAATCCAATGGTATCCACGAAAAATATTTTTCTTTTTATTTTTATCAAGAACATTAATCGGGGTTTCATCAACCTGGAGATACCCCTGCGACAATACTCTATGTTTTAGAGTTTGGTATAATGGCTCCAATAAATTGCAAACTGATTCTTGCCATCCATTTATTGTTGATGATGAGAGTTTGATGTTTTCTCGTTTAAACCTTTCGATTTGGCGATAAATGGGAAGATGATCAATAAATTTATCAATTATTATCTGTGCCAAAAGTCCGGAACCGGCAATTCCTTTTTCAATTGCAAAAGTTGGAAGTGGTGCAATTACTCCTTTGTGCTCTAAGCCGATGCCACCTTCCATCTTGATATATTTATTACGTATATACCTTTTAATAAATAATTTTGCAGGAATTACTTCAAGTTTATCGGTAACTTCTTTACCAATACATTTCATATCTGATGTATCCTCTTGCGGTTCAATTATAATCTCTTCAACCGGTAAGTGGTCGGGAAGTGGCATCCGGCCTGGATGATTCATGCGTTTTTTAGTTTTTCTTTTGTAAGTTATCGTTTTTTCTTCCTCTTCCGCTTCGTGTAGTGGTTCTACATCAAAAGGTAATCTCATCTGCTTTTTATCGGCATCAGGAATAAATCTTTCTCGTTTTGATCCATATACCATCCTTTTATATTGGTCAAGCTGAAATTGCAAATAATTTGCTTTCGACTGCAAATAATTTACTTTCGATTGTAACGAATCTTTCTGGGATTCTATTTGCTTATTTTGCAATTTTAAATTGCTAATTTCACCAAGCAAATATTCCTTTTCAGTATTTTCCAGCTCCTTTGACATGGGGTCAAAAGTACTATAAATACACGTGTTCTAAAGAGAAAAAACGAGTTTGTTTTTCACTATATTTCTGGATAAAATAATGGCTAAATATTTGATTGTTAAACTAATTATACAGTAGAAAAACCTGGGACATATTGCTTTCGTTTTTTAATATTTTTGATGCTTAATCCATCAATCAGCATTACAATTTGTGAATAATTTAAGGTTATACTACCGGAGTCAATATCATATTGAGGCAACTCGAATGTACCTTCTTCGAGTCGCTTATAATACAACACAAAACTTATTCCCTGCCAATGCAGCAACTTTACTTTGTTACGTTTTTTGTTTATGAAAATAAAAACATCTCCACTACAAGGGTTTTCGCTCAATATGTTTTGGATTATTCCTGACAAACCATCGAAACTTTTACGCATATCGGTTGGCTCGGAATACAAATGAAATTTAGAACTTGACGATAATGTAAACATATGGCTACAGGGTTATTAGTGGTTTCAATCTGCCTAATTCAATACCAGAGCTAAAAACAAGGCGAACACCATTAGGATAACACAATTCCATCATCTCTGGATTTTCGCTAATTTTGTTTTCTTGTATAGAAACATTTACCGGGATAAACCCTTTCTTTCTTTCAACAGTGCCATTCTCTTTCAAATATTTTTTACGCCAATAACCGAATGTGCTTTTAGCTATGTTGTGTTTTTTGAAAAATTCTTCTTGCGTTTGATCTCCGTTTTCCCATTTGCGAATCAAACTGAACATTTTTTCTTTGGTGTATTTGTTTCTTGTATTCATGCGGCTAAAATATGAATTACACGCTATGTTTGAGGTACGGGGTTAGTAGGGTGGATACCGTATGAAAGTTGGTTTTAATACCTATGAAAATCTGTTTTGATACGTATGAAAATTTTGTTTGATACGTATGAAAACACAAAAACGACAGCACAAACCAACCGATATATGCTGTCGTTTTAAGCAAGTTAAAAGCTACAGAAATTGTAGCTTTCAGGTAACAATTAATAACCTGTACTTTGTATAGAATCTTTATCTAAAAACCAAATTTAATGCCTTGGGCTAAAGGCAACTTCTGACTATAGTTTATGGTGTTAGTCTGACGTCTCATATAAGTCTTCCATGAATCAGAACCCGATTCGCGTCCGCCGCCGGTATCTTTTTCACCACCAAAGGCACCACCAATTTCTGCACCTGATGTGCCAATATTAACATTTGCAATACCACAATCAGAACCTGAATCCGAGAGAAACTTCTCTGCTTCAATAAGATTATCAGTGAATACAGATGATGATAATCCTTGTGGCACACTGTTATTCAGATTAATAGCCTCTTCAATTGTACTATATTTAATAAGGTACAATATCGGAGCAAATGTTTCTTCCTGTACAATGCCGTAATGATTCTCAGCTTCCACAAGAGCAGGCACAACATAATTGCCACTCTTATAAGAATCGCCTTCAAGAACGCTTCCTCCAAAGATAACCTTTCCACCTTCCCTTTCTGCTTCTTTAAGTGCATAACTAAACTCACTCACTGAAATATTGTCAATCATTGGGCCCACCAGAACATCCTTATCAAACGGACAACCAATTTTATCTGCCACGCTTGAGTATGCTTCTACAAGTTTATCTTTTACAAAGTCATAAACTTTTTCATGGATGATAATTCTTCGTGTTGATGTACATCTCTGACCTGCAGTACCCACAGCGCCAAAGACAACAGACTTAACAGCCATTTCAATATTTGCCTGATCTGAAACAATTACTGCATTGTTACCACCCAACTCCATAATCGTGCGGCCTAAACGTCCAGCGACTATAGCATTAACACGTTTACCAACTGCTGTTGATCCTGTAACAGAGAATAAAGGAATACGTTTATCTTCAGCAAAATTATCACCAAGAACAGATGATTTTGCTACAATCATATTAAAAACACCTTCCGGCACTTCATTCTTTCTCAACACATCGCTAATGATATTGTGAATCGCAATAGCTGTAAGAGGAGTTTTGGAACTTGGCTTCCAAACAACCACATCACCAGCTGCTATGGCAACCATACTATTCCACGCCCATACAGCGGCAGGAAAGTTAAATGAAGTTATCAAACCAACAATACCAAGAGGCAGATACTGATCATACATGCGATGATCAGGACGCTCAGAATGCATAGTAAATCCATTGAGCAATCGTGTTTGACCTACAGCAAAATCACATATGTCAATCATTTCCTGTACTTCCCCAAGTCCTTCCTGATATATCTTACCCATTTCAAGTGTAATAAGATATCCCAGATCTTCTTTCCTCTCTCTTAAATCATTTCCCAATTGCCTTACAACTTCACCACGAACAGGTGCGGGTCTTTTCTTCCATTCAGAAAATGCCTTTTGAGCTGTTTCCATTATCTTTTCATAATCTTCAACGGAGCCATTTTCTATCTTTGCAATAAGGCTACCATCTATTGGTGAATATGATTCACTTATACTTCCATTTGCTTTATGAAACTGCGCTCCTGTTGATATTCCAGAGTTTACCTCTGTTATTCCCAGTCGTTTCAGTACTTCCTGTTTTTCCATTACTATTTTTTTATCAATTACGGGCTGTATCGCCGCTTGTTTATTAATTCATTATCGAAGTGCATTGCTTTGCAAGTCGGGTGACAAAAGTATTATTTTCACTGGAATATCTGTATTACTTTATGTTAAAATTCATTTAATTAATTATACCTTATATAATATGATATAAAGAAATTCCTTCATTTCAATATATTCTACACATGTATGGTTAATTGTTTCTTATACATTGACTATTAATTTATATATTTTCTGAAACGAAAGATGCTGGACATCTGACGATGAATGATAATCCTGTTGCTGATATAAAATCTATTTCAGATTTCTTTTCCAAAACAGATAATTAGTTATTTGTACGAATTAATATTCAATTATATTATTCAATCTTCAATGAATTGTAATTTCCTTTAAGTAATATATCCTTCATTTTCTTAATGTAATTATGTTTGTTGTATAGTCGATATATGAATTATTTTTATATAAATAGGAGAACCAACTTAAAATACTTAATTTTACACTTAATTGAATAATTATTTAATAAATGATTAATTATTCTAGATCTATCCGTTAAACACAAAAGTCTGAATGGCAATAAATGTTAAATAACATATATCGGAAAGAATTTAGTAAAGGTAAGATACATTAATAAATGGTTATGAAGGAAAAGCCAACTTATAAAGAACTTGAAAGACGAGTAACTATTCTTCAAAAAGAAGTAAAATCAAGTCATCTACTTCTGGACAAATCAATTGATATTATCTGGAAAATGGATTTAAAGTTAAAATTTACATATATAAGCCCTTCTGTAAAAGAATTCTTTGGCTATACTGTTGATGAATGGCTTGGAACAAGATTGTCATCACACACCTCATTTGCTGAGTTTTGTAAGATGGCTAAATTGGCACTTTCAATTATTAGAGGCTTCAACAAACTTACTGATGTCGAAATTTTTGAAGCAATGTTTTACCATAAAGACGGCACCCCTATTGATACTGAGATTGCAGGAAAAGTGCTATTCAATAAGAAAGGAATGCCAACTGAAATCATAGGAAGCACACGTGTAATCACTGAAAGGAAAATAGCTGAACGTCAACTAATGAGAAAAACACAACAGTTGAGAGAGAGCAACGCATCCAAAGACAGGTTTTTCTCAATTGTAGCCCATGATCTTAGAAATCCGTTTAATTCACTTATTGGATTTAGTGACTTATTGAAAGAAGAGGTGAAATCAATCGATAATGAAAGAATAACGTATTACGCCTCATTAATAAATGAAACACTACTTAACTCATACGATTATCTGAATAATCTTCTTGAATGGTCTCGTTTGCAATCAGGTAAAATTGAGTATTTACCAACACAGTTTAGAATTTTAGAAATAGTTAGGGAAATAGTAAACATTCTAGCCATACAAGCAGAAAGTAAAAATATACGATTAAAGGTATCTATTCATAAAGATGTTACTATAACTGCTGATAAAAATATGATTAAAACCGTCCTTATTAATCTTGTATCAAATGCAATAAAATACAGTAATCAAGGAAGCGAAATCTTAATTTATGGCCAACAAAAGAATAATTCTGTAATTATCAATGTAAAAGATAAGGGTGTTGGGATAAGTAAAAAGACTAGCGAAAATTTATTTAAAGTTGAAGAAAGTTTTAGTACACGCGGAACTAATAACGAATCAGGAACTGGTTTGGGCTTAATCCTATGCAAAGAATTTATTGATAAACATTCTGGACAAATTGGTGTTAACAGCAAACCTGGCAAAGGTTCAAATTTCTGGATAGAGTTGCCTTTGTAGCTCAATTAAAGTAGCATACTCTACAACAGAAGTATAGATTATAATAACTTTCTACAATGTTTACTTCTCAGGAAATGGTAAACCATGCATCCTTAAAAACGAAAGCTTATCCCAATAACCTCTCTGGAATTTTATTTTATCATCAATAATATGGAAAAAGCCACATCCACGCAAGCCAAGTGGGTCTTTCCACTCCAGTATAACCCATTCACCATCTTCGAAAATATGTTCCACAATGCATACCATATCAGCAGCCGCAAACTCATTAACAAACATTTCTTTTATGGCTGCTTTTCCTACCACTGGATCATTAGCCACCTGATGATTAACAGCACTTTCATTATAAAGCAATGTAATTTTCTCAGCATCACCTTCATTGAATGCTTCTACCCATTTCTCAATTACCTTTTTTGGTTTCATTAATTGTTATTTTTCAATTATATATGCATTTGTAACTTCCCCAAAGAAAACCGTATGAAAATCTTTGTTAGAACTACTTACACTACTATCAACTTTCTCAGGATAGAACCTCTGTTTAATGTAATCAGGAATTACGTCCTTTTCCTGCAATTGTCTGTATATTACTTTGCATTCAAGTGTTAGCGGCATCTCAGCAATACCCGGAACATTAACAGTATTACCATCCACAAGAGTGAGGTTAAGGTCAGCTATTTTATCAGTATCACGTCCTGATTTTGTACCGCAATAAGAAATTATAGCAGCAGCTTTATCACCTTTTCCTATGTTAATAGTAAAACAATCGCTGTTATCAAGCATCTCATGAGTAAATCGGCTTGTTCTTACAAAAGCAGTGAATATTACCCTGTTCCACTCAATGCCTAATTGTCCCCATGCAATAGACATAGTATTTACTCTATCCTCTGCTTTGGTAGTAATTAGTGCACCCTTCTTCACGCCGGCAATTATTTCCGAAGCATATTCAACAACATCAATTTGTTTCTTATGTATTTCGTTCATAATCTATTCATTAGTTAAAACATTACTTATCAATAGCTACTAGTCTGGCAGCAAACACTTTCCGGTTATCGCTTTCGCGAAGACCAGTATAAAAAGCAACCTTCTCTGGTGAACTCTCATCCTCCGTAACACTCATTATAGTCACATCATCATCAAGGAATGTTTCACCAAGAAAGTTTATCTCAAATTCTTTAAGATTCAATGTTTTATGATATTCCATGGGGATTGAATCCAGTATCCACTTAGAATATCTGGTATTATTCACATGCTGATTCATATCAATATCGCTGTTATGAACCTTGAAAACTCCAGCTTTTGACATTTCTTCGGGAGCCTTAACTCTGCCTGCACGTATTTCAAGACCGTAATCCATTCTGGCAAACTTATCGTTATCATCAAAAGCAGGCTTTGTTGGCCTTCTTGTAACGCCATCAAGAATCATCCAGGTTGTAGTGCACTCCCCTATTTTATCATCGCCAATAAAAAGCTCAAATTCCCTGAAAGCATTAAAACCTTCCACCGGTTTTGTCCATGTTACAACTTTTACGTTATCACGCCAGTCAGGCCATCTATTCATAACCAGTTTTTGTCGTGTTAACACCCAAAAGATATTGCGATCAAGCATATCCTGATATCCAAAACCAAGAATCTCAGCATGCTCCGATGCAACATCCTGTATTAAGCCAAGTGTTCCATACAACCCCAACTTTTTATTAAAGTTTACGTAGTTAGTATCTACCTTGTAAGTAATAGAGTATATCTTGTCGCTTTCTTTCAACATAGTCTGCTTAATTTAACCGCAAAGTTATTATGATTTTGACTTCATCAGTATTTTATCGATATTTTTTAATCAGATATTTCACAAAGGCTTCCATAAAATTGACGGTCAACAAACAAAGAAAGTACAAGTTACATGTATAAAAACAAACATAGCGTGTTCATTTACGAACATAAATGCTAAACAAAAACCACAGCAATAAATCATATAATCCTGACTATCTGAGAACACGATAATATGGCATAGTATTAGATCAAGAAAACAAATGTTTTAACCAACAATAATATGGACAGAATAATTGAAAAGAAAAAGTGGACAAAATCGAAGATAATTATAATTGCGGCTATTGCTGCTTTTTTGTTTTTAATCATTTACCTTCTATTCATTCGGGATAACTCATCACGATTATACATAGATAAAAATCAGTTAACAATTGCTAAAGTAAAGACTGGCAAGTTCAGAGAATTCATTCCTGTTGATGGTGTTGTTGTACCAAAACACACATACCATATAGAAGCAATACAGGGAGGTGTTGTTGAGGCTGTTTTTGCTGAAGATGGCGACATTGTGCACAAAGGAGACACTCTGTTAAAGCTTTTAAATACAGCCATGGAATTAAGTTACATGGAACAGGAAACCCGCATGCTTGCTGAAATGAATAATCTGCAAAACACCAAACTTTCACTGGAACAAAACAAATTTCTCAGACAAAAAGAAATTGTTCAGTTGCAATATCAGATAGATCAGGCTGAAGTAGATTTTCAAAGAAAAGTACAGTTATACGAAAATGGTGTAATAGCCGACAAAGAATTTGAAGATGCACAGCGTGAACACATCTTCACACAAAAGCAACTTAAGATATCCCTTGAATTACAAAAACTTGACTCAATATCGCGGGAAGCACAAAAACAAGACATAGAAGCCTCATTAAGCCGAATGAAAGACAATATGAAACTACTAAGAAAGAACATGGACAACGCTTATGTTAAAGCCACTGCTGATGGAAAATTATCATCATTCAATCTTGAGATAGGTCAAACAAAAAGCATTGGAGAACATCTGGGGCAAATCGATCTTGTTACTGGATTTAAAATGGAAGCCCGCATTGATGAAAGGTATGTTACAAGAGTTTTCATTGGACAAGAAGCAGAACTTAGCTTTGCAGGTAAGATATACAAGTTGTACGTGGATAAAATATATACTGATGTACAAAACGGAGCATTTAAAGTTGATTTATTGTTTAAGGATGATATTACGCCCAAAGGATTAAAAAGAGGACAAACAGTACAACTCAGACTTACATTCAGCAATGAAACAAATGCCATAATTGTAAAACGTGGAAGCTTCTTCCAGGATACAGGAGGCAATTGGATCTATGTTATTGATGAATCTGGTGAATTTGCATTCAGGCGTCCTATTAAAATCAACAGACAGAACACAAGCTATTATGAAGTAACTGAAGGGCTGTCAGATGGAGAGAATGTTATTGTCTCATCATATTACAGTTTCGGAGATAAAGAAAAACTTATTTTTAAATAAACCCTAACATTAAACATTAAGCTTTATGATACAAACTAAAGAACTCACAAAAATATTTCGTACAGAGGAAGTTGAAACAACAGCGCTCAACCATGTGAACCTTAACATCTCAGATGGAGAGTTTGTAGCAATAATGGGCCCTTCTGGCTGTGGTAAGTCTACACTCCTAAACATATTAGGATTGCTTGACTCTCCTACAAAAGGCAGCTTCTTATTTCTAAACAATGAAGTTTCCGGCTTCTCAGAGCGACAGCGTGCCAGGCTAAGAAAGAGAAATATAGGATTTGTCTTTCAGAACTTCAACCTGATTGAACAACTCAATGTTTTTGAAAATGTTGAAATGCCACTTATTTATTTAGGATTAAGTGCAAAAGAAAGAAAACAAAAAGTAGAAGCAGCTTTAGACCAAATGCAGATTCTTCATCGTAAGAAACACTTCCCTAATCAGCTCTCCGGTGGTCAGCAGCAACGTGTTGCCGTAGCACGGGCAGTCGTTTCAAGCCCCAAATTAATACTTGCCGATGAGCCAACAGGTAATCTTGATTCATCACATGGTGAAGAGGTTATGAAACTTCTGGAGGAACTTAATCAAAACGGAACTACCATAGTAATGGTTACACACTCACAGCGCGATGCCGGTTATGCTCAACGTACTGTTATGTTGTTTGATGGTCAGGTTATAAGTGAAAAAATATCAGACCTCAACAAGGCTGCCATTACAATTTAACTGTCTTCTGATAAAGCAGAATAGTAGCCATCAGATTTGTTACATGTAAATCATAAAAACATTTCAGCTAATAGTTTACACAGCAAAATTTAAAATATATGTGGATAAGTTATTTGAAAACAGCAATAAGAAACATACAAAAGAGTCCCTTCTATGCAATTCTAAACATTTTGGGACTCACAACTGGGTTAACAGCATTTATCTTTATTCTGATTTATGTTAATGATGAACTTTCTTATGATAAACATTATATAAATCACCAGAATATTTACAGGATTGAGTCTGAATTTGAAGTTAGCTCAAAACATGATAATTTCGCAGTAGTGCCAATACCTTTAGGACCTGCCCTTCAATTGGAATACCCTGAAATTAAAAATATTGTACGATTTGACAATGTGAATAATACTACTTTTCGCTATGGTGATAAAGAATACTATGAAGACAGGTTCTTCTATACTGACTCAACTGTCTTTGATGTTTTCTCACATGAGCTTCTGATAGGAGATTTAAATAAAGCACTTGTTGAACCTAATTCTGTTGTGCTTACAGACAGGATTGCAAAAAAGTATTTTGGAAACGAAAACCCCATTGGAAAGGTTATTGAATCTGCTGATGGCGACCAATACAAGGTAACAGCAGTAATAAAGAACCTGCCTCTTAACACTCATCTGAAATATGATGCTCTCATATCCATGAGTACTCTCTCAGAAAGAGTTGGTGCTGAACGTTATAATAGCCTTGAACCCATAGCCTTCTGGAACATTGGATTATATACTTATGTTGAGCTACATGAAAATTCAACAATGAGTAGCATTCATGAAAAATTTCCTGAATTTTACGACAAATACATGCGCCCCATTGGAGATCAGATAAACGCTTCTTTTAACCTTCATTCAACACCTTTGTGCGATGTTCACCTTCATTCAGATTTCGGAGCTGATGAGCCAAGTGGAAACATTGCGTATGTATATATATTTTCGGCGATAGCGATCTTTATGCTTATTCTTGCTGCCATTAATTATATGAATATGGCTACTGCCAGATCAGCCACACGATCCAGAGAAGTAGGAATGCGTAAAGTTATGGGTGCAGAAAAGCCGCAACTTGTATTTCAGTTCTTATCAGAATCATTATTAATGTCTTTTATTGCTTTAATAATGTCCATTGGCATCGTTTACATGTTTTTGCCTGATTTTAATGCTTTGGCAGGAAAAGACCTGTACTTAAGCACACTATTTGATCCTGTTTTCCTCACGGCAATAATTCTGGTTACTATAATAATAGGAGTATTCTCAGGAAGCTATCCTGCTTTCTACCTAAGCTCCTTTATGCCTCTGAATATTCTTAAAGGTACCAATTCAACATCATCCAAGAACACACTACTGATGAGAAGAATCCTGGTTGTGTTCCAGTTCTTTATTGCCATTGTTATGATAATCGCCACACTTGTCGTGCGTGATCAGTTAAATTTTCTAAATAAAAAAGATCAGGGCTATAATAAGGAGAATGTTGTTGTGCTATCATTACAGGATGATCAGTTTCGTGAAAAAGCCAAAGTGTTTAGGGAAGACTTGCTTTTGAGTCCTTACATTGAGAAAGCGTCAAATTCAACAGGCGTTCCGGGAAGAATTGGCTGGATACAGGTTATGGGAGTAGAACAGGAAACAGAAATGAAGGATCTGACAGTTATCTTAAACCAAAGCGATTATTACTTCAACGATCTTATGGAATTTGAATTTCTGGAAGGCAGGGACTTCGATATTAATATGGGTACTGATGATAGTGCGGCTGTGATTATTAATGAAACCGCCGCAAGACAATTTGGATGGAGCGGTAGTGCTCTTGGGAAGAAAATTCATTATGGCTATGATGAGAACCATCAGGGAGGTCGTATAATGAAAGTCATTGGTGTTGTTAAGGATTTCAATTTTATGTCACTGCACAACAAGATTGAACCCATTATTTTATTCATCAGCCCTGAACCCAGATATTATATGTCTGTTAAAGTAGCTAACGGACAACTTAATAAAGCCCTTACCGATATCGAAGAAGCATGGAACAGGAATGGAGCGAAACGTCCTTTCGACTACAAGTTGCTTTCTCAGATGCAGGAGGATATGTATGAAGGTGAGCAAAAAATCAATACAATTTTCAGTATTGTGGCAATACTTACTGTATTTATTGCTTTACTTGGCTTATTCGGGCTATCTTCATTTACTACTGAACAACGCACAAGAGAAATAGGTATCAGAAAAGTAAATGGGGCTACGGTCTTCGACATACTCCTTTTATTATATAGGGAGTTTTTCATACTTATTGTTATTGCCTTTGTGCTCGCTATTCCTATTGCGTGGTGGAGATTGACAATATGGCTTCAATCGAGTTTCTTCTATTTTACAGATATAAAAATATCTCTGATGTTACTTTCTGGTTTAATAGCAATTGGAGTAGGTTTGCTTACTATCAGCTATTATGTGATAAAGGCCTCATCTAGTAACCCAGTGGATGCTTTAAAATATGAATAAAGATAAGGTATTCAGGTGTGTGTTTATGCATTTGAATGCTAATGCGGATTTTCAACGGTATTAGTATTCAATTCCTTCACGTGCCTGAATACCTTTATTATAATAGTGTTTGATTTCTTTCATTTCTGTAACAAGATCTGCTATCTCCATTAATTTATCAGGAGCATAACGTCCTGTAATGATAATCTCTGTCGCTTCAGGACGTTTTTTGATAACATCCAGCAATTCCTCAAAGGTGAAAAGATTGTAGTATAAAGCTATTGTTAATTCATCAAGTATTACAATATCAAACATCCCTGATATAATTACCTCTGATATCTCTTTCAAACCTTCATTTGCTGCAATAATATCTTCCTGTTCCGGCTCTCTTTCAATAAAACAGGTTCTGCCATATTGCTTAAGCTTTATTCCAGGTATCTTATCAATAATATTAAGCTCTGAATATACCTTCCCTTTTACAAACTGACCAATAAACACTTTCTTACCAGCACCTGCTGCACGCATAGCAAGTCCCAAAGCAGCAGTTGTTTTTCCCTTTCCGTTGCCGGTATAGATATGTAGATATCCCTTCATAACAATTAAACAATTAATGTTAGTGCCAAAATAGCAACTACAGCCAGCATCATTCCTATTATATTTATTTTATTTATCTTTTCCCTGAATATCCAAATACCCAGACTTATCGAAAGCAATATTACTCCAACATGATTAACACCATAAACAATGGAACTATCCATACCGCTCTTGTTAAGTGTATTAATCAGAAAATACATTGACCCGAAATTTGCTGCTCCTATCGTTACACCAAATAGCCAGACATAAGGATTTGTAAATTTCTTTACCGGCTTCTTCATAAAAGTTAGACCTATTAATCCTATAACTGCAGCTACCCCAAAACTAAAAGAAGTAAACAGACTCACATCAGATTCCGGTATATAATAATGCTGGGCAAGTTTTATTAAAGAATCTATTAATCCTACTACCAGAAACATTATAATTGGTAATATGGAAAATCTTGCACTTACTTTTTTTTGTGGTTTTTTGTAAACGGCCATAAGCACTGCAGCCAAAGCAATAATAATGCTGACAATCTTTGCAAACCCAACTGTTTCAACAAAGTAGAACATTGAGAAAAGAATAGGTATAACAACAGACATTCTGTTAGCGATAGCTGTGATAGCTATTCCTGCCTTTCTGGTTGAAGAACCAATCAGATAAAATCCAATTATAAGCAATGCTCCCATTACTAATGAAATAGGGAACCATTTTGCATGAATTATATAATCAATGGAAATCTCCCCTTTATACAAAACAAAACCACATATTAAGGCAATTAAATAATTAACAACAATTACTGAATACAGATCTGTTTTCTTTATATCAACCAACTTGAAAATCAAGGCTACTATTGTTGATGACAATATGCTGAATAATAAATATATCATATGTCAAAAATATGACTATTATTCATAGAAGCTTAATGCTTTCTAAAATAATATTTCACATATTTTTTTAACACAAAACCAATTAAAATCATCAACTCACCTAATATCCAATGCTATTCACCTAAAAGACCTTTCCAAGGGCTTACTTTACGTGTATTTTTGCTAAAGAAATTATTTAATAAATACTTACTACTATAAATCAACATACATACCAGGGCCGGAGTTAATTCCGGCCTGTATTTTATCTTCAAAGCTCAATGTTCAATTCAATGTTAGGTTGCAAGTTATTTGCTACTTTCATGTATAAAATCCTATTTTTGCATATTTCTTACAGATGCAGAAACAGCAACATATAAATATAGGACTGGTAGCACATGTTGATGCGGGCAAAACAACGCTTACTGAGATGTTGCTTTACAATGCAGGTGTAATTAAATCACCGGGAAGCGTTGACAAAGGGACATCACAAACAGATCAGCTTGAAGTTGAAAAGTTGCGAGGAATTTCAGTAAGAAGTGCCTCAGCAGCTCTTAAATGGAATAACATTAACATTAATATTATTGATACACCGGGGCATGCTGACTTTTCTGCTGAAGTAGAACGCGCTCTTCTTGCTTTAGACTGCGCTATTCTTGTTGTTTCTGCGTATGAGGGGGTTCAGGCGCATACTGAAACAATCTGGACTGCTCTGAAACAACTGAGAATTCCTGTAATTATATTTGTAAACAAGATTGACAGACAAGGATGTGACGTAAGCAAGGTTATTGGACAAATACAAAAGTATCTCACAAAAGATATTGCCATATTTCAAAGTGTTGATAATATTGCAACTAATGCTCCTGTGGTTTGTGATCAATTAAATGAGCATGACTTTAGAAATATTGATGATTCTTCTCTGGAAACAGTTATCAATTACAATGATATATTACTTGAAAAATACTTAAACGAAGAGAAGATATATTTCAATGAGTTTATAGAGTCTCTTAAACAACAAACAAACAGCAGAACTGTATTTCCTGTTTTGTTCGGATCCTCAAAGCTTAATATTGGCATACGTGAACTTCTTACTACAATTACTGATATTATTAATGCTCCTTCATATGATTCTAATTCCGATGTTTCAGGAATTATCTTCAAAGTTGAGCACGATTCTTCTCTTGGGCGTGTTGCTCATGTCAGATTATTTAGTGGCGAGATATCCTCACGTGATGAAGTGTTTGTCAGTAATAGTCCTGATGCATACAAGATAACCCAGATAAGAAAGATTGAAGGCCATAAATACAAGCAGGTTGATAGTTTCAGCACTGGTGATGTTGCCGCTGTTTGTGGACTGTCATCAGCTATAGCCGGTGACTATATCGGTATTAGTCGTGATAAGAGTATTAATCTTAACACTCCCTTGCTTACCGTAAGCATTACTCCTGCAAACCACAATGAGTATACAAGGCTTGTAGAATCAGTCCAGCAACTTAGCATTGAAGATCCCGCTCTGGACCTCAAATGGCTTAAGGATGAGAGAGAACTTCAGATAAAAATAATGGGGATAATTCAAATCCAGATTTTAAAATCAGTATTGTTAGATAGATTTGGGATTGAAGCTGTCTTTAGTGATCCAACTGTAATTTATAAAGAGACACTTGCTGATAAAGGATTCGCATATGAAGAATACACCATGCCGAAGCCTTGTTGGGCTGTGGTTAAATTTCATATTGAACCTGGAAAAAGAGGTTCCGGCGTATCATTCTCATCGCAGGTAGGTGTTAACGATATTGCTCAGCGTTATCAGAATGAAGTTGAACGGACTATCCCTAAAGCTTTAGAACAAGGTATGTTTGGCTGGGAAGTAACAGATATCAAGATTACTCTTATCGGTGGTGAAGACCACAATGTCCATTCCCGTGCAGGAGACTTTGCTATCGCCACACCAATGGCACTAATGAAAGCGTTCAGAGATATTGGCACAACTCTTCTTGAGCCTGTCCTGAAATACACAATATCTGCTCCGGAAGAGTATCTCGGTAAAATTGCCAGCAGTCTTACAATACTCCGGACAGAAATTGGAAATCCCATAATAGAAGATGAAACATTCACATTATCAGGAATTATCCCTGCCAAAGAATCATTAGATTATGCCACAAAGCTGGCATCAATAACAAAAGGTAGGGGGAAATATGCTACTATATTCAACGGTTATCGTGAGTGCTCTGTTGAAGAAGGTGCTACTACACCATTTCGTGGCATCAATCCTCTTGACAGATCAAAGTATATACTAAAAGCAAGAAAAGCATTATCACAATGATGAAGAAAACAAACGACAATCAGACTTATATAATCGATGCTCATCAAAATAACCTGAAGCACATTAACGTCGTATTTCCTCATAACAAAATAACAGTAATAACAGGCGTATCAGGATCAGGTAAATCAACACTTGCTAATAATGTTATTTATCGAGAAAGCCAACGCAGGTTTTTTAGTTCCACATCCGGCTTCACCGGTAAATATTTGGGGAAGATAGAGAAGCCCCTTGTTTCTGACATTTTAAATCTTCAGCCTGCTCTTATTGTAAATCAACGTAAAGGAGTTGCCAATCCAAGATCAACAGCAGGCACATTGTCTGATATCTACGACTATCTGAGGTTATTGTTTGCCCGATGTGGTACAGCAAATTGTTTAGTGTGCAACACTGCTATTACTAATAAAAACGCGGAAGAATGCCCTGAATGCCACACACCAAAGCCAAAACAACTTGCTCAGCTTTTTTCATTCAACTCTGTGGCAGGGGCTTGTGATAAATGTAAAGGGCTGGGTGTTACAGAAAGAATAAGTATTAAAAAGCTTATTGCAGATGAAAACCTGTCACTTCGTGAGGGGGCACTGGTTCCTACTACTCCTACTGGTTATATTGTTTATTCGCAGGTGACTGTTGATTCACTTAATGAGGTCTGTAAGGCTCATGGTTTCAATGTTGATATCCCATGGAAGGAACTAACAGAGGAGCAAAAGAATGTTATAATGTATGGGAGTGAAAGGGTTAAAATCCTTTTCGGGAAACATTCACTGGAATCTCGGCTTAAGTGGAAAGGAATAACTGCTAAGCCTAGGGAAGAGGGCTATTACAAAGGTATGATTCCCATAATGGAAGAAATTCTAAAGAGAGATCGTAATGGTAATATTCTACGCTTTGCAGAATCGGTTGTGTGTGATGAATGTAATGGTAAGAGACTTCGAAAAGAAGCTTTGTCGGTCTTTTATTGTGGTAAAACAATTGATGATCTGTCAGGAATGTCATTTGAAGAACTACATCTTTTCTTTACATCGGAAGTGTCTTCTGGCAATAATGTTGAAAAAGAAATTATCTCTCCAATTATTAAAAGAACGGAATATCTGTTATTGCTTGGACTGGGATATCTTACATCCGACAGAGAGTCGGCATCATTATCCGGTGGTGAATATCAACGTATAAAACTGGCTCAACAGGCAGGCAGCAAACTGCAAAACATTCTATATATTCTTGATGAGCCATCAGCAGGTCTTCATCCTCACGATAATAACAAGCTTATTAACCTGATGAGAACTCTAAGAGATAACGGAAACACTCTCCTTGTTGCTGAACATGAAAGAGACACTATCCTATCCTCCGATTTCCTGATTGATATCGGTCCTGGAGCAGGTGTTAATGGAGGGGAGCTTCTCTATCAGGGAATTTCTGACAAGCTATTTGAATCTCCTGAAATCTATCCTGAGAGCATTACTGCTATTTCTGTTTCTGAAAAGATTACAATCCCGCAAAGTTATCGTACCTCTGATAAGAAAATCATCATCAGAAATGCTTCCATACATAATCTTAAGAATATTACCGTACAACTTAAGCAAAATTGCTTTAATGTTATAACAGGGGTTTCAGGTGCAGGCAAATCAACGTTGATTCATGATGTTCTTGGTAAATATCTTTCCGGAAAGGAAGAAAACTGCAACGTTGTTGATTGTGATATTCCCGTTTCCAGAGTTATTGAAGTTGATCAATCACCTATTGGCAGAACATCAAGGAGCAATCCGGCTACATATACAGATCTGTTTGCCCTTGTGAGAACTCTCTTTGCAAAACAACCTGAGTCTGTAAAAAGAGGATATAAATCAGGAAGGTTTTCTTTTAATAATAAAGGTGGACGATGTGAGAAGTGTCAGGGTGCTGGTGTTATACAAACCGGTATGCACTTTCTGGGTAATGTAGAAGTGAAATGTGATGAATGTGATGGTCACAGGTTTAATAAAGAAACTCTTGAAATTAAGTATAAGAATAAAAACATATGGCAGATACTGGAAATGTCTGTCGATGAGGCTTATGAGTTCTTCGAAAGCGACACTAAAATAAGGAACATTCTTGGTAAAATGATGTCTCTGGGCATAGGATATCTGAAGCTGGGGCAGCCTTCAACTACTCTGTCTGGAGGTGAAGCACAACGTATTAAACTGGCTTCGGAACTTTATAAATCATCAACAGGTCATAATCTTTACATACTTGATGAACCTACTCTGGGATTGCATATCAGTGATGTTAAGAAACTTTACAATGCCCTTAATGAAATTGTTTCCAACCACAATACTGTTGTTGTTATTGAACATGATCCTGATTTAATAATAAACGCTGACCATATTGTTGATTTAGGTCCTTATGGTGGCGATAAGGGGGGCAATGTTGTGTTCTCAGGCACTCTAAAGGAACTTCTTGATTCTAAATCTTCTCTAACTGCTCAGGCTTTGAGAAGATATATGCTTCAAGCTAAAGCTGATGACAATAAGGACCCTGTACCAAAATCTCATAACATTAGCTTTCATGGTGTAACAACTAATAATCTCAAGAACATTGATGTAGAGATACCAACAGGCAAGATTAATGTAATAACTGGTATTTCAGGTAGTGGCAAATCATCATTGGCGTTTGATACTATTTACTCAGAGAGTCGGAACAGATTTACTGAAAATATGAGTACTTATGCCCGCCGTATGATGCAAAAGGTTAAGAAACCTGATCTTGAACAATGCAACGGACTTACGCCTTCTGTGATGATTGATCAAAAAAGACAGGCACATAACCCAAGATCAACTGTTGCTACGGCTTCTGGGGTTTATGATTATTACCGACTTCTTTTCTCGCGTGCCGGGACTTTGGACGACGGTTCTTTGTGCAACATGCCCTCTTCAATGTTTTCATATAATAATACCAGGGCTGCCTGCCCTCACTGCAACGGACTGGGTGTTAAAATTCAGGCTGATCCTGACAAGTTTATTACTAACAAAAACATTCCAATTACTAACGGGGCTATGAATGGTTCGGTTCCGGGAAAGTTCTTTGGCGACCCTTTCGGGAGATATATCAATACTCTTCTTCAGGTTGGAAGCGAAACAAATATGGATTTTACAAAGCCTTATGATAAGCTATCTGCTGATGAGAAGAAAGTATTGCTTTATGGTACTGGTGACAAAACATATAATGTAAAATGGGAGTTTAAACGTGGTAAAAGAAGTGGCATTCACGAACTTAATACTACCTGGGATGGCTTTATATATTACTTTACTGAAGAGTATGAAATAAGGAAGAACACTGTACGTGGCCATAATTATTCCGCCGTTACTTCTGAGTTTACTTGTGATCTGTGTCATGGCAATCGATTAATACCTGAAGTTCTTGAAGTGAAGATCGCTGGTAAAAATATTTCTCAATTCCTCGACCTCTGCATTGATGATAGTATTGATTTTTTGAACTCCTTATTATATAATGATGAATACCATCACATGAAGGACTTAATAGTTACTTCTGTTGATAAACTTACTAATCTCAAATGGCATGACCTTGGATATATTTCTTTATCCCGAGTAACTTCATCATTATCGGGCGGTGAGTCACAAAGATTGCGCATTGCTAATCAATTAGTCAATGGTTTAACAGGAATGACTTACATTCTTGATGAACCAACCATGGGACTGCATCCCGACAATACTCACAAATTGTTGAAAACACTCACACAATTAAAAGAGTCTGGTAATACTATTATCATGGTTGAACATGATCCTGATGTAATTAAATTTGCAGATAATATTATCGAAATGGGTCCCGGAGCTGGCTCATTTGGTGGTGAGATTATTGCTAAAGGGACTGTTGATGATCTGATCCAAAACAAAAACTCAATAACCGGCCGTTGGTTAAAGCAAAGCACCCTGCCCGTTAGTATAAATAAGAAAGATACTGGCAATATTGCTGTTAGGATATCCGGAGCCAACGCTCATAATCTTAAGAATCTTGACATTACAATTCCTAAAGGTTGTATAACTATTATATCCGGGGTGTCCGGTAGTGGTAAGTCATCACTTGCATTTGATGTTATTGCTGATTCTTTTACTGCCGGGAAACCTGTTAAGTGCAACAATATTTCATTTAACAACATAAATAACCTGAACATCCTGCGTCAGGGTAAAATCACAGCTTCTCCTCTTAGTACAACTCTTACATGGTGCGGATTAATGAATCCCATTCAGGATATCTATTCCAATCAGCAGTCAGCAAAAGACCTCAATCTCAAAAAGTCTCATTTTAGCACTAACAGTAATGATGGCAAATGCCCCACATGCAAGGGTAATGGATTTATTAAGGTGAGTCTGGATTTCCTTAATGATGTGTGGGTTGTTTGTGATGATTGTGAAGGAGCAAGATATAAGAGTGAAGTGCTTAAAGTTAAATATAAGGGCCTTAGCATTGCTGATATCCTTACCTCCGGTGTTAATGATCTTACCGAAATATTTGCCGACAAACCGGGTCTTCGCAAAGCTATAGAAACCCTCAATGAAACAGGTCTTGGTTATCTTAAAGCAGGACAACCATTGAATACTCTTTCCGGAGGTGAGCTGCAGCGACTGGCTCTGGCAAAAGAAATAATTGGTAAAAACACGAAAGACAGTCTGTATATTCTTGATGAACCAACTACCGGGCTACATATGCAGGATGTAGCTAAACTGGTTGAATTATTTAACAGACTTACTAACGAGGGAAGTACCTTGTTAATCATAGAGCATAATAAACAGGTAATCAATATAGCCGATAAAAATATTGTACTTGGTCCTGAAGGAGGTAATAAAGGAGGGTATCTTATTAATAACCTTAACCCGGTATAATAGTTAATTAAACCATTCCTCTTTCCGACTTTATAGCTTCATATGCCGCATTAAGTTCCATAATTTTAACTTCGGCAGCTTTTTTAACATCATCACCAAGATGACTTACTTTATCAGGATGATATTTCTTCGCCAATTCACGATAGGCTCTCTTTATTTCATCATTGGAGGCTTCAGGCGACACTTCCAGAATCTTATATGCGCTGTTTGTATCCTTAATAAACATTGCTTTTACAGAAGCGAAGTCATTATTTGAGATTCCAATATATCCGGCAATGCTTTCAATAAGACTTATCTCGCTTCCCGGAGCTTTACCATCAGCCATAGCTATCCCGAAAAGGAATTGTAATAACATTAGTCGGGATGAATAATCCATATACTGACGTATTTGCATACTTACCTCCTGAAGATTATAATCCTGTTTTATAAGATCGCCGAGAATTCTTACATACTGAGGTGCTCTTTCAGCCCCGAAGTTGTTGGCGATAAACCTCTTAACATAATCAAGCTCATTACGTGTTACTTTCCCGTCAGCCTTCATAACAGCAGCTGAAAGAACCAGTAATGATATGTTGAAATCCCCTACACGAGTCTGACCCGGAGCGCCACCACCCATTCTTTGTGCTCCGCCCACCATTGAACCAAACATAAAGCCAAGGATACCGCCAATGGGACCACCAAACGCCCAACCAAGACCGCCACCTATCCAGCTGGCATAGTTCGTCCCTGAACTTCTTGTGCCATTTGCACCATTGCTTGCATAAGGTCCGGTATCTCTCCTCCCCTGCCTGTTCTGATTTTTATAAGGATTCCCATCATTAGTATTGTTATTCTTTCCTTTTTCTGATGATCCTGAACTCCATTTCATCGCATAATAAATCGCTATTCCTATTAATATTGCTAATAAAAGATATTTCACTACAATTGTTTTTAAATAACAAATCCCGGAATAATAATCAGAAATTATCCCGGGACTTTATAAATTGAATTATTTCTGAGTAATGGCAGAAATAACATAATTATCCGTTTATCCTACCAGATATTCAGCTTCCTCAAAAGCTATACCAAATGATTCAAGTTCTTTAAGTATTGGCTCATAAATTTCTCTTTTTGTAGGCAGCTGTATCCCTGTATGAGAAAATCCTCCTGTCAGGAAGTTCTTTGTGGCAATTGCAAGAGGCAGTCCAACTGTAATAGCCATAGCTGTTTTTTCCTGGTTTTCTCCAATATATGCCATTGCTGATACAATCATCTTTTCAATACCATTGAGTTTGTATTTAAACTCGTGCTGCATGATAATCATATCTTTATCCTCAGGATCCATCTTCCATTTCTCCATTAACAGCTTCTGTAGTATCTGGGCAGGAGTAGCACGTTTAAGGCCTATTTTCCTGTCATCAAATACGCCAAGCCATTTCATCTTCTCCATTACCACAGGATCAGCAGCCTCTGCACAATATTGCTGGATTTTTATTTCTACAGGCACATTTGGTTCATATTTCATAAACGAATTAATAAATTGCCTGTATGTCATATTTTCCGAATCTTCAATCACATATGTATCATCGGTCATGCCGAGAGTAACAAAAACACTCCATGCTTTGGCATATCCCGGACGACGTACTGTTCCACGATAAATTGTTGGAATGTCATTAATACCATAAATACTGCGGTATGACAGGGAGTCTCTGTTAGGATACACTTCAAAATCACCGTATTGCAGGATCTTACGATTTATAGTACGATCAAACAGCTTATGATAAGGAATGTATTTATACCTGCCATTATGGATGTATTGCGAAACACCTGTTCCTGCCAGAACAACATTTCTGGGATTCCAGGTAAACTTATAATTCCATGGATTATTATCCCACTCCGGTGCTACCAGTCCGCCAGTAAATGAATAAAAAGAAGTAAGTTCACCACCAACTTCTTTTATTCTGTTAATAATATTCATAGCTGACATATGATCAATACCAGGGTCAAGACCCAACTCCATATATATAGGTATTCCCGCAGCTTTTGCTTTCTCATTAAAAGCCTTGATTGGCTCTGAAGCGTATGATGCTGTGAGCATAGGCTTTTTGAATTCAATACATTTCTCAACAATTATCGGATGCATCATCGCCGGTAACATAGAAATAATTACATCATTATCACGTATTACATTTGCGCAAAGCTCCCGATCATTTATATCAAAAAATATTGCTGTTCCACGTTCGTGATTATTAACTTTTTTCTTTGCTATATCAATATTAAGATCACCAACTGTTACCTGCCAGTTGTACTCTGCTGAATTGTCAAGCAAATATTCGATTAAGCTTGTAGTTGACAGTCCGGCACCTAAAACTAATATTTTCTTCATTTTATTTAGACTTTATATTAATTGGTAACTTACTATTTTTGTTTATTTTACAAATTCTTCCATATATTTATATTCAGGAGTAAACTCTCCATTATGCAGTATCAGAGCCTTTTTAATAGGCTGAGGCAACTGTAGCTCATCAAATGACACATTAAAATCAGTTTTCGAGATTTCCGGCATAAAACCAAACAGTGCATCTGAGAAAGTCTGTGATGCCTCTCGTGGTAACTCACTGGGAAGGATATCCACAGCCATTATTAAAAGTCCATCACCTTTAAATCCCATGGTATGCTTTCTGGTTAAAGGATTATAAACAAAAACAGGGTCCTCTATCTCAGTACCTTTATAAGTACATTCCACTGAACCATCAGGGTCACAAGTTACATCACCAATAACAGTAAGCTTAGGATTCCCTTCATTAAAAAGCTCTTCCAGATAATCCTTTGTTACAATGCGAGGATACCTGTCATCCCAGTACATACAATTCATTAAAATAGTCATATGTGGGACATACTGTTCAAATTTGCTTTTAAAAAGCTCCGGCTTATCATAATACTCCTGAAGAACAAACTCCTTATTACTATCCAAAGGTTCACTAAGATCTTCTTCTTTGAATACTACCTTATATATATACTTACCTGAATTATCTTTTTCAGGGAAGCCTTCAATCAATTGCTGTGGTGTAATTTCCTTAACAGGAAGGATATCTAATATCTCCTGCGCTCCTTTGGCTACATTACCATAACCTGTAATGCCTACTACCATTGGTGTAATTTCTTCAGGGAGACCATTTTCACTAATTCTGTCAGCTACTGTCTTTATAACTTCTTTAGCATCTTCAAGTGATGAATAGTGGTGAGTCTGTTTTATCACTGTAAAAGGAGTTTCTATTCCTTTTTCAAGATATCTTTGTCCGGCCGACCACAAAGAATTTATCATACCTGCAAGTCCGGCAAACCGCCCAAAGAAAATTAACCGCCTGCCATCTTCGTCAGCAATGCGCTCATAATCGATAAGGTTAATCTTTGTATCTATCATATTTTTCAGGAGATCCATATTATATGGCTGGCCTTTTATAGTATGACTAAAGAAAATATATGACTTACCTTCTTTAAAATAGCTAAGAGGCATCTCTTTCACACCAAGTATTATATTAGAATCAGTAATCTCATCCACCAGTTCAGCACCAGCATCAGTAAACTCTTTATCAGTAAACACTCTTTTAGTAGACTTAACTACTTCTATTTCGATACCTTTGTTAATCAAGGCACGAACATGCTCGGGTGTAAGAGCAACCCTCCTTTCCATAAGGTATTTATCTTCGTATCTTATTCCTATTTTATTCATTCCATAACATTTTTGAAAGAAAAGCAAACATATAAAATTAAGGAGCTGAATTGTTCTAATTTGTCCTGTTTTTTTATTAGAATGGTTATAAATAAGGTATCCGCTTATGTACGTTCAATGGGTTATGTAGAGATGTAGCAACTAACAGAACAACCACTGCATTGTACACTTCCTTGCTTAACTAGTTAATTCATTAACAGTTAAGACTTAATAATTATGCAAACGATTGTGTTAATTTATCGTCATTTTTAGGTTTAATTTAGGCAGAATCAGGCAGTTTTTGATTACCTTTGCCGCTCATTTGAATAATGTTTATTAAATTTTATAGAAATGGCTAATAAAAAGCATGTTTATACTTTCGGCGACGGAAAGGCTGAAGGTAATGCAAAGATGAAAAACCTTCTGGGTGGAAAAGGTGCTAACCTTGCAGAAATGAATCTTATCGGTGTTCCTGTACCACCGGGATTTACTATTACAACTGAAGTATGTACTTTATACAACGAAAAAGGCCATGACGCAGTTGTTGCTGCCATTAGTGAAGAAGTAGAAAATTCAGTTACTGAAGTAGAAAATATTATGGGCACCAAGTTTGGTGACAAAGATAACCCATTGCTTGTATCAGTACGTTCAGGAGCAAGAGCATCAATGCCAGGTATGATGGACACAGTTCTTAACCTTGGTCTTAATGACGATGCTGTTGAAGGTATCGCTAAGAAAACAGGTAATGAACGTTTTGCATGGGATTCATACCGTCGTTTTGTACAGATGTACGGAGACGTTGTTCTTGGTATGAAACCGGTATCAAAGGAAGATGCTGATCCTTTTGAAGAAATTATCGACAGACTTAAAGAAGAAAAAGGTGTTGAACTTGATACACAGCTTACTACTGATGACCTCAAAGTATTGGTAAAAAGATTTAAAGAAGCAGTAAAAGAACAAACAGGAAAAGATTTCCCTGTTGACCCATGGGAACAACTCTGGGGGTCAATTACTGCTGTATTCGACAGCTGGATGAACGAACGTGCTATCCTTTATCGTAAAATGGAAAAGATTCCTGACGAATGGGGTACTGCTGTTAATGTTCAGGCTATGGTATTTGGTAATATGGGTAATAATTCAGCTACTGGTGTTGCGTTTACACGTGATGCTGCTACCGGAGAAAATATTTTCAATGGTGAGTATCTGATCAACGCTCAGGGCGAAGATGTTGTTGCTGGTATTCGTACTCCTCAGCAAATTACCAAAGAAGGATCATTCAGATGGGCTAAGCTCGCTCAGGTAAGTGAAGAAGATCGTGCAGAAAAATTCCCTTCACTGGAAGAAGCTATGCCAATGATATATAAAGAGCTTTTCGAAACTCAGAACAAACTGGAAAATCACTATCGTGACATGCAGGATCTTGAGTTTACTGTTGAAAACGGAAAACTGTGGCTATTACAAACACGTAATGGTAAACGTACCGGTGCTGCTATGGTGAAAATTGCCATGGATATGCTCAATGAAAAGATGATCAACAAAGAGGAAGCTATTATGCGTGTTGAACCAGAGAAACTGGATGAACTGCTGCACCCTGTTTTTGACAAAAAAGCTATTGCTATGGCAAAGGTAATGTCAAAAGGTCTTCCTGCTTCTCCTGGTGCTGCATCCGGACAGGTTGTATTCCACGCTGAAGATGCTGAAGCATGGGCTGCTGAAGGTAAAAAGGTTATTCTTGTTCGTATTGAAACATCTCCTGAAGACTTAGCAGGTATGAACTCTGCTGAAGGTATTCTTACCGCTCGTGGTGGTATGACTTCACACGCTGCTGTTGTTGCCCGTGGTATGGGTAAATGTTGTGTGTCAGGTGCTGGTAGCATTAAGGTAAATTACCGTGCCCGCACTCTTGAAATGGATGGCAAAGCTTATAAAGAAGGTGACTTTATCTCTCTTAACGGCTCTACTGGTGAAGTTTATGATGGTAATATTACTACAGTTGAACCTGAATTGAGTGGTGACTTTGGTAAGCTGATGAAACTTGCCGACAAAAAAGCTAAAATCCTTGTTCGCACAAACGCTGATACTCCTAATGATGCACAGGTGGCACGCGATTTTGGCGCTGTTGGTATTGGCCTTTGCCGTACCGAACATATGTTCTTTGGTGATGATAAAATTATTGCTATGCGTGAGATGATCCTTGCTTCTGATGAAGCTGGTCGACGTGAAGCTTTAGATAAACTGTTGCCTATTCAACGTAAAGACTTCGAAGGTATATTCGAAGCTATGCATGACCTTCCTGTTACAGTTCGTTTACTTGATCCTCCATTACATGAGTTTGTTCCTCATGATGAAAAAGGTCAAAAAGAAATGGCTGACGTAATGGGTATGACTGTTGAAGAAGTTAAAGCTAAAGTTGAAGAATTAAGTGAATTCAACCCTATGCTCGGACACCGTGGTTGTCGTTTAGGTAACACATATCCTGAGATTACTGAAATGCAGAGTCGTGCAATTATTGAAGCTGCTCTTAACCTTAAAGATAGTAAGATTAAGGCTCATCCTGAAATTATGATTCCTTTAACTGGTACTCTGGCTGAAATGAAAATGCAGGAAACTATTGTTCGCTCTACTATAGAGAAGGTATTCGAAGAAAGAGGAGAAAAAATTGATTACCTCGTTGGTACTATGATTGAAATACCACGTGCTGCTCTTATGGCTGATAAAATTGCTGAATCAGCTGAATTCTTCTCATTTGGTACAAACGACCTTACTCAGATGACTTTCGGTTATTCACGTGATGACGCTGGTAAGTTCTTGCCTGTTTACCTCCAGAAAGGTATTCTTAAAAACGATCCTTTCCAGGTTCTCGACCAGGAAGGTGTTGGTCAATTAGTTGAAACTGCTGTTAAAAAAGGTAAGAAAACACGTAAGAAAATTAAACTCGGTATCTGTGGTGAACATGGTGGTGAACCTAGCTCTATTGAATTCTGCTACCGTGCAGGATTAAACTACGTTAGCTGCTCACCTTTCCGTGTACCTATCGCACGCCTTGCAGCTGCTCAGTCTACTATCGTTAACAAACGTAGCTGGAAACGTAAAAACGGATAATCCATTATTCGTATAAATTATAGCCCTCTTTCATCTGATGAAAGGGGGTTTTTTTTATGCTTCACAAATAATATTTCTGCTGTGAATTAATTAACACAAACGTGTTCATTAGGCTATTTAAACAGGGCTTTCTTGTGTTGTGCCTTGTGTATAGACAAATTCACCTTTTTACATATAATTCATTATTGTATTGAATAATATTTATTACTTTCGCCCTCTCAAAACTAGTAATAGTCCTAACAAAATAATTATTATTATGCGTGATTTAAATCGAATAATTGCTAACCTTAATGATTATGGTATAACAAACGTAAAGGAAGTTATCTATAATCCCGACTATGACCAACTTTATAATGATGAATTAAATTCTAACCTTGAAGGTTATGAAAAGGGTCAATTAAGCGAGCTTGGTGCAGTTAATGTAATGACTGGTAAATTTACCGGCCGCTCTCCTAAGGATAAATATATAGTTGAAGATGATAAAACCAAGGATACTGTTTGGTGGGCTGAACAGGCTAAGTCATCAGATAATAAACCAGTAGACAAAGAAACCTGGGAACATTGCTATGATCTGGCTACTGACCAGTTATCTGGAAAAAAATTATATGTTATTGACGGTTATGCTGGTGCTAACGCCGATTCAAGACTGAAAGTGCGTTTTGTTATGGAAGTAGCATGGCAGGCTCATTTCTGTAAGAATATGTTTATCCGTCCAAGCGAAGAAGAACTTGAAAACTTCACTCCTGATTTTATTATGCTTAACGCTGCTAAAACAACAAACCCTGATTGGCAAAGCATGAAACGTACAGACGACGTTCCTTTCAATTCAGAAAATTTTGTTGTGTTTAACCTTACTGAAGGTAAATCTGTTGTTGGCGGTAGCTGGTACGGTGGTGAAATGAAGAAAGGTATTTTCTCTGTTATGAATTATTACCTTCCTTTAAAAGGAATGGCTGCTATGCACTGCTCTGCTAATGTTGGCAAAGAAGGTGATACTGCTATTTTCTTCGGACTTTCAGGTACTGGTAAAACAACATTATCTACAGATCCTAAACGTGCTCTTATCGGTGATGACGAACATGGTTGGGATGATGATGGTATTTTTAACTTTGAAGGTGGCTGCTACGCAAAAACTATCAATCTTGATAAAGAAAGTGAACCTGATATTTTCAACGCTATACGTAAAGATGCTCTTTTAGAAAATGTTAGCCTTGACGAAGCTGGTAAGATTGATTTTGATGATGCATCTGTAACACAAAATACACGTGTTTCATATCCTATATATCATATCGACAATATTGTAAAACCTGTTTCTAAAGCAGGCCCTGCAAAAAAAGTTATTTTCCTTACTGCTGATGCATTTGGTGTAATGCCTCCTGTAAGTAAACTTACTCCTGAGCAGACTAAATATCACTTCTTGTCTGGCTTTACAGCTAAACTGGCTGGTACCGAACTTGGTGTAACAGAACCTGTTCCTACTTTCTCTGCTTGTTTTGGCGCTGCTTTCCTTACACTCCACCCAACAAAATACGGACAGGAGCTTGTGAAGAAAATGGAAGCTAACGGTGCAGAAGCGTATCTTGTGAACACAGGATGGAATGGTACTGGCAAACGTATCTCTATTAAAGATACACGCGGTATTATTGATGCTATCCTTGATGGATCAATTGACAAGGCTGAAACTAAAACAATTCCTGTATTCAACCTAGAAGTACCAACATCACTCAATGGCGTTGATACAAACATTCTTGATCCTCGCGATACTTATGCTAATCCTGAAGATTGGAAAAAGAAAGCTGAAGATCTTGCTAAGCTGTTTATCAAAAACTTTGAACAGTATACTGACAACGAAGAAGGTAAAAACCTTGTTGCTGCTGGTCCTCAGTTATAATCTTAGTATAACACTAACACCTATTATATATATAAGCCCGGATATTCTCCGGGCTTTTTTTGTATACATGTTAACCGTTTGACCTTTCTTAAACACAACTCAGCACAACATATATCTGTTTAAAATAACAGTCGCTGCTAACAGCTGTGCCGATAGTCATTTCCTGCTGTGTAATTAGTCATTCTCAGCTGTGTCGTTAGTCATTTTCACTTGTGTCGTTAACATTCTGATGCGCATCAGGAATGATTCTGATGCGCATCAGGATAGTTTTTGATGCGCATCAGAAATTGTTTTAAAGCGCATAAAAAATATGATTACACAGCTTAAACCATATAACCAGAAAAGTACGGGATAGCATTAAAAAATCTTAGATTAACTTAAAAACTGTATTCTGTTAATTAATACTCAACTCTTTCAAGAAAAAGCCCTTTCGCAGGCACAGAGAAACCAGCCTTACTTCTGTCTTTCAATGAAATTATGTCATCAACTACTTCAGCAGCAATATTCCCCTTCCCTACTTCCAGCATAGTGCCAACAATAGCACGTACCATATTCCTTAAAAACCTATCGGCAGTAATGGAAAATACAAGCATATTATTTTTAAACTCAAACCCTGCTGCCTTTACTTTACAATCGTTTGTGGCCGTTTGTGTATGCAATTTTGAGAAGCTGGTAAAATCAGTGTGTATGAAAAGATACCCGCAGGCTTTATTCATTTCTTCCACATCCAGTGGAATGTTCAGATAATACGAAAACTCATTATTAAAAGGATTCTTCTTTGGAGAGATATAGTACTTATAAGTTCTTGAAACAGCATTAAAGCGACTGTGCATTTCATCATCAACCTTATAAATATCAAAAATAGAAATATCAGCTGGCAAAAAACTATTGAGTTTATAAACCAGATCTTTCTCTCTAAAATTCAATTTATCAATATCAAAATGGGCAAAAAACTCACGTGCATGCACACCTGTATCTGTTCTTCCACAGCCGGTTAACTGCATATCAATTTTTAAAAGAAGTGATAACTTATCAGTTATCTCTTCCTGAACAGAGTGCGCATTCTTTTGAATCTGCCATCCATGATAGGCTGCTCCGTTATATGCTAATCTGATAAAATATCTCACTTGACCATTTTTTTCAAAAATACATTAATTCCTGATAAACAAAACGTGTTATCTTTGTGAAATAAGTAACAATTAAATTATCTTTGCTCAATTAAATATGATAAAACATGGAAGAAGCTTTTGCGGGATTTCCCATAATTTTTGGTTTACTGGCTGCGATGTTGCACGTTGTTGCTGGTCCTGATCACTTAGCAGCTGTCAGTCCTCTGGCACTTAATGTAAAACGACGCCCCTGGTTTATTGGAATGGCATGGGGCATAGGTCACGTTGCAGGAATGTTACTACTTGGTCTGATCTTTTTCTTTTTCAGAGAGTTATTTCCCATTGATTTTATCTCTGAAAACAGTGAAAGAATAGTTGGAATACTATTAATAGTAATCGGAGTATGGGGCTTATACAAGGCCTTTACTTTTGGCAAGAAAAACCATAAACATGCGCATACACATGTTGGAGATGATGGTAAAACATACATCCATGATCATGAACATGCTCATAATAATAGTCATGGTCATTCACACTTGCATAAAAGCAGGAGTGAGAAGCAGACTTACTGGGCAGCAGCCGGAATAGGTGTATTGCATGGCTTTGCAGGTGTATCACATATAGTAAGTATGCTTCCAACGTTGGCTTTTGATTCAAACTACCAGGCTGTTATGTATCTAATTGGTTTTGCTGTAGGTACTATTGCTGCAATGGTTATATTCTCGTCAATTCTTGGCATCATGGGCAAGACTTCAACCAAACAGAAGAAAAATACAATGTATATAACAATCAATACAATTGCAGGTTCAGCAGCAATTGTTGTTGGTGTAATCTGGATGTGGAACACCTGGTAAAATACTAATATGAAAAAACTAATATCTATCGGAATTCTATTAATTACATGCCTAACGCTCAGTAGTCAAACAACATCACGCAAGGGAATCATGAACTTTGTTTTTGAGGGCGGAGTACAATTTACGGGCATCGATGATGTATACCTTCCAGTCTCAAATGGAGGGACCGGATATATATTCGGGCCAGGTATTGAATACTATGTGAATGACAAGCTGAAAATCAGAGGTGCTCTAATGTTTGACAATAGAAAATTCTCTCTTGAGGGTACTTATACAAACCTTTACATTAACGATTCCACATTTACTAGCAGTAATTCATACGGGCAAATAGTACAGAATTATAGTGTAAATTATCTTACAATTCCCTTAAGTATCATATATATAAAAGGTACAAATAAATTTAGGGTATTTATAAAAGGTACATACTATTTATCTGTTTATTTAAACAATACACAAACAGGTTATGATGAAGTATATATAGCGCCACAGGATGCCAATTTGTTTATTGATAGCTATTTACCAGAATTTGCAACACCGGGCATGCATCAACTTGATCCATCAAAACAGAAGCTAAGCTCTTCTGATGCGGGAGTTAATATGTTTTTCGGTGTAGAATACAGCATCAATGAAAAGCTTGCACTTTCACTTGCTCCATGTTTCTCCTATAGTTTTGGAAATGTATGGAATGATCCTAAAAGAGATGTTAATTGGAGCACGCTTTATCAAATAAACCTTGGCATTCTTTATCAAATAAAATAATAACATGATTAAAGACCTTCCACCTAACACTGTTGAAAGACTCAGTTTATACCGCCGACGGTTACTTAACTATCCAACAACAACTGAATATATCCACTCACACCAGTTGGCTCATCTTTTAAAGATAAACCCTGCACATATCCGTCGAGATCTTATGCTGATTAACTTTACCGGAGATGTTCATAGAGGGTATAACATACCAGACTTAATAGTACGAATAGGTGAAGTAATCGATAGCAAGAGAAAGAGAAAAATATGTTTTGTAGGTATTGGCGACCTTGGCCGTGCCGTAGCTGAATACTTTAACAGCAAGGAAACTAAGTTGGAGATTGCTGCAACATTCCGTATTGAAAAGGAACCTAAATCACAGTTTCCTGATGTAAGCTGCTATAATATCTCAAGGATGAAGGAAATAATAAAGAAAGAGCATATAGAGTTATGTGTTATTGCTGTTCCGCGATCCTATGCCAAAAGCATAAGCAAAACAGTAATAGACTCGGGAGTCAGAGGTATTCTTAATTTTTCCTCAGTATATATTGATGCCCCAGATGATATATATATCGAAGATTACGATATGATATCGAAGCTGGAGAAAATGGCATATTTCACTCACGAGGACAAACCTGAATAAATAAAAAAACCTGCCCAATAAGGACAGGTTTTTCTATTTGTAAATCTATTCCTGCACTAATCCAGCATTCCTATTGGAAGGTTCTTTTTAATAAGTGCCCATCCGGCAAGTTTGCGTGTCAAATACTGAAAAGCCTGTTCAAGATTAAGACTTGCATTATCTGTAAGATGCTCTTTAAAATCCCACTC
This sequence comes from Bacteroidales bacterium, assembly GCA_963676635.1. Classification (GTDB taxonomy): domain Bacteria; phylum Bacteroidota; class Bacteroidia; order Bacteroidales; family F082. The sequence goes on along the minus strand of OY781105.1, from coordinate 266,205 downwards.
ATAACCTTTTACACAAAGGATATAGGTTTCCGGACTTTTATTAAAAAGTTTCTGACAAAGATGCAATACATAAGAAGGAGAGACTGCATGCATAGTAAATTCTACTTTAGCATCAGATGCTTCCACATTTCGATATCTGAACTCATGGATATCCTCTTCTTTGGTAGCATCTACAAAAACAACAATATCCCATTCAGATATCATTTCAGCATCTTCAATATTCAGCTGATAATTGCTTTCAGTAGTCATACATTCCAAATTATGCTCATCTATCCATTGTTGAACAAGATTAGTCATTTCGATACCCAAACCATCGTCCTGGCGTCCGGGGTTACCATAGCCATAAATCAGTACTCTCTTTCTTTTCTGTGTCATAGTTATTTATTTTTAGTGTCGATAACCTTATTGTTTTTGTCAACTAATGTCATTTCCAAAGGCATCTGTCCTAAAGCATGAGTAGCACAGCTTAAACAAGGGTCATAAGCCCTGATAGCTACTTCCACAGCATTCATCATCCCCTCTGTGATCTCTTTTTGACCATTCATAAAAGATTTGGCAGTATGATTAACGGCTACATTCATTGGTTCATTATTATTTGTAGTAGAAACAATGAGATTAGCAAGCGTAATCTGATCATCATCATTAATTTCATAATGATGGAAGAGAGTACCACGAGGGGCTTCAATAACACCAACACCTTTGTGAAGTTTTTCACCCTTTGTTACAAGGTCTTCACCCTGAAGATCAGGATCCTTTAGAAGGTTTCTGATTTCCTCAGCAGCATGTAGTGTTTCTATCAGACGCGCCCAGTGATAGTGCAATGTCATGTTATTAGGTTTACCTTTTGTATATGCTTTATACTCTTCAAACTCTTTCTGAGCAAGAGGAGTAGGAATAAAGTCTGCTGTATTAAGACGAGCCAGAGGACCTACTCTGTACCAGCCTTTTTCTTTACCAAGATGGCGCAGATAAGGGAACTTCATGTAACTCCAGTTACGTACTTCTTCCTCAATATACTTATCATAATCCTGGTAATCAACATCATCAAGAATACGGTTTCCTTGAGCATCAACAGCACGCAATACACCATGATAAAGGTCCATTGCACCGTCCTTGCGTACAAGGCTCAGGTGATTAGAAGGGAATTCAGCAAAACTATCCACTAACACCTTATTGTTTTTATGGTATGCTTTAAAGAATTCCAGAGCAGCCACAGACCACTCAACCATTTTCTCAGCGTTCATAGGATCAGGACCACTGAGCAGTATATCACGTTCTTCTAAACTGAGGTTTTTATTAATACCACCAGGGATAGCACCTGTTCCGTGAATCTTCTTACCAGCAGTATACTTAATGACTTCCTGTCCGTACTTACGCATCATAACACCTTGTACGGCAAGATCTTTATTACTACCAATAACACCGATAATATTCCTAACTGCAGGATCACCGTCAATACCGAATAAGAAGTCAGGTGAACTCAAATGGAAGAAATGAAGCACATGAGACTGGAAAAACTGTCCGTAATGCATCAAACGGCGCATTTTTTCACCAACGGCTGTTAGTCCGTCGCCTGTACCTGCTCCAACAATAACATCAAGCGCTTTAGCAGCAGCAAGATGGTGGCTTACCGGGCAAATACCACAAAGGCGTTGAACTAATACAGGAGCTTCCCAGTAAGGTCTGCCCTGCACAAAACGTTCAAATCCACGGAATTCAACGATATGTAAGCGTGATTCACGTACATCACCAGCGTCATCAATCTTTATGGTTACTTTACCATGACCTTCAACTCTGGTTACTGGTTCTATAGTTATTTTCTTTGGCATGATTTTCTTCGTTTTACTGATTAATCAAATTTAATTACTTCATAAGGCAGATCCATTTCGCTACCTGTCAATAGTGCTACCAGCGCATCCCATATCAAATCCGCACGTGGAGGACATCCAGGCAGATAGTAATCGATTTTTACAACTTCATGACATGGATAAACCTTGTCAAGAATCATTGGGATTTCCTGATCATTGGGGATAATCTTTTCAGAATTATCCTTAACGGTAGGACCATTAAGATATGCTTCATCCAAGCATTCTTTAATAGGAATACCGTTTCTCAATGCAGGCAAACCGCCCATAATTGCACATTCACCCAAAGAAATTAGTATATCACAATTTTCTCTGAAATATTTTAAAACTTCAACGTTTTCACTGTTACAACATCCGCCTTCGATAATCCCAACATCTACCCTTTTGGTAAACTTCTTGATATCATCAACCGGTGACTTATTAAACTCAACCAACTGAACAAGATCGATGATGCGCTCATCGATATCCAGAATTGACATATGACAGCCAAAGCATCCGGCTAACGAAGTTGTTGCTATTACTTTTTTACTCATTTTTTTACAAATTTAATAATTAAACATCAAATGTCACTACCAATTGGTTGTTTATCGTATTTTCTTTTGCCAATAGGATCAGCAAAACCAACTTCCTTATAGAGAATAGAACCTACCGGGCAATTAGCCATAGCCTCTTTAGCTTTGTCGTCACTAATTTTTTCACCAAGTTCTTTATCCAGGACAACTTCCAGCTCATTACCTCTTTTCATAAAGGTAAAGTAATGCTGACCATCGTCTGTTTTTATAGTTTTCATGCACCTTTGGCACATAATGCAACGATTCTGGTCCTTAATAATTTTCGGACTCGAAGCATCAATACCTTTTTCAGGGAATGAATAAGGGTACTTTGGCACCATCATCTGGAAGCGATAAGCTAAGGCCTGTAGTTCACAGTTACCACTCTTCTCGCATGACGGGCAAAAGTGGTTGCCGCTAACAAATAATAATTCAATTATACTTTTTCTGTAAGCATTGATTTCCGGGGTATCATTTTCAACTTCCATACCAGGAGCTGCAGGTGTTGTACAAGATGTCATAAACCTGTTATTCACCTTAATTGTACAAATACGACAACTACCTTTTGGAGGAACACCCTGAAAATTACAAAGAGTGGGTATGTAAACGCCGTTTTCACGTGCAGCTTCAACCACCGTTTTTCCTTGTTCGGTTATAATTTCCTTACCGTCTATTTTAAATTTTATTGTACTCATGGTTTTCTTTTTATCAATTATAAATTGTGAAGAATAGGTTGTCTGCCTACTGCAGCACATGACTCTTTAACTGATTTTTCCAAATCAAATCCTGTATCATACTCAACATCTTTCTGAACAAGATCTTCGTACAGGTGACGGAAGTTACGTACACTTGAGGTAATAGGGTTTGCTGCTGTTTGACCAAGCCCGCAACGACTTACATTCAGCACTTCTGCCCAGTGTTCGAGATCATCAATATCGCTTTTAACGCCACGTCCTTCAAGAATTTTATCAAGTCTTTCCTTCAAAACGTAAGGCATGTTACGACAAGTAGAGCATGAACCACAGGATTCTTCAATAAAGAATTCCATAAAGTTCGAAACAACATCTTTAATAATATCACGATGTTTGTTGAAAACTATCATTGAACCTCCGGTAGGCATGTCATTATAGCTCAATGTCCTGCCGAAGTCTTTTTCACCTATAAGAGCACCTGAAGGACCAGCAACCTGAACAGCCTGCACGTCATGAGCGCCACACATATCAAGCACATCTTTTACTGATGTACCCCATTCAATTTCATATATTCCAGGATAATTACAATCTCCGGAAACACTTAATATTTTTGTTCCCGATGATGCTTTATCACCCATTGAGTTAAACCACTCAGCACCATTCTTAAGAATAAGAGGTATAGTACCCAGTGTTTCAACATTATTAATAACAGTAGGATAATTCAAATAACCTTTTTCAACAGGGAATGGTGGCTTATCGCGAGGCTCGCCGCGTTTGCCTTCCAGTGATTCTATCAAAGCTGACTCCTCACCACAAACATAAGCACCTGCACCAAGCTGAATACGAATATCATAATTGAAATCCTCAATACCAGCAATATTCTTACCAAGAAGATTTTCTGCCCGCATTTTATCAAGAATACCATTCAGATACTTTAACATATACTTATATTCATAACGAAGGTAGAAAAGTCCCGTATCTGCTCCTATTGCATACCCGGCAATAACCATACCTTCAAACACCCTCTCAGGATGCTCAGTCATGATTACCCTGTCTTTAAAAGTACCTGGCTCGCCCTCATCCGCATTACAAATAACAATATGGTGTTCGCCTTTGGCCTTACGACCAAAACGCCATTTCAGACCAGTTGGGAATCCTGCGCCACCCCTTCCCCTGATATTTGATTCCTCTATTGTAGAGATAATCTCATCAGGAGATAACGATGACAGCTTGTTTTTCAGAATGTCATAATTACCATATTCTGCCCCAAGGAACGCGCCTTTGCGACGGATGTTGTTACATACCATCGAATTTATTTCAGGAGTGGCATTTTTTCCTGCACCATCACCTTCATATACAAGATCATTTATACACTTACCGTCTTTAATGTCTTTTATTAACTGACGTACACGGTAAGGTGTTAATCTTGTAAATACTGTATCATTTATGATAGCAGCCGGTTCCTGATCATTCATACCAATACAGGAAGTAGGATAAAGACCAAATAATCCGTCTTCACTGGTTCCACCTTCCTCAACCTGACACTCTTCTTCAAATGCCCGTAAAACGTCTTTACGACCGAACATTTCTGAAGTAACGCTGTTGTTCAGATAAATATTGAACTTACCTCTTGGTTTACATGTGTAAAAATGGTAAAAGGATATTACCTCTTTTATCTGAGACGCAGATACTCCAAGCTCTTTGCTCAGGATCTCAATCGTCTCAGGAGCTACCCAGCCAGATATGTTATGAATATCATGCAGGATATCCATAAGGCGGGTTTTATCCTTGTTATAGTTACCGATAATTTCAATTATTTTTTCTCTCATTGAATTTAATTTTATTTAAGAAAAGAAATACATTTTTGCGCTGTTAATTATTTAACAGCAAATATAACCTTTTTGTGTTAATATTTTCACAATATGATGAATTTATAATGAATTTAAATTAGATTTGACAATCAATTATTTAGAAAATGTATGATAGCTAAGAACATTATAATCAAAGGTTTGGTTCAAGGCGTGGGATTTCGTCCTGCAATTTATCGCATAGCTCATGAATATCAGTTGAAAGGAACCGTTGAAAATAATAATAGAGGTGTAATTATTAATATTGAAGGAAATGAATTAAATGTAAATAACTTTATTACAGATTTACCTTTTAAGATACCTAAAGCAGCAAGCATAAATCATCTGGTAACGAATGAAATCGGAATAGTTGGATATAAAGACTTTTCAATTAAAAAAAGTTCTTCTGTATCTGATGAAGTAACAGAAGTTAGTCCGGATATTGGTGTATGCGATGATTGTCTGCACGACATTAAATCCCAAAAGCATCGTATTAACTATCCTTTTACGAATTGTACCAATTGCGGTCCAAGGTTCACTATCATCCGCGACCTTCCTTATGACCGGCCAAAAACAACAATGGATGTTTTTCCTATGTGTGAGAAATGTAAAAAAGAGTATACTGATATTAATGACCGTCGCTTTCATGCCCAACCTGTTGCATGCAATGATTGTGGTCCGCATTACTCACTATATATATATAATAAGGAGTACAATGAGATAGATGAAATTATCAGTAAGTTTAACTCATTGATAACAGAAGGTAAGATAATAGCGGTGAAAGGACTGGGAGGCTACCATCTTGCCTGCGATGCTTTTAACAGTGAGGCTGTAACAAATCTTAGAAAAGCAAAAAACAGAGAGGGGAAGCCTTTTGCTATTATGATTAAAGATGTTGAAACAGCAAAGAAATACCTGGATATTTCTAATGAAGAAAAAGAGTTGCTTGAAAGCTGGCGCAGACCAGTTGTGCTATTGAAAACAAAATCAGGATTAGCACCTGAAATAAGCATTGGACTTAATTCAGCCGGACTAATGCTACCATATATGCCACTGCATTATATGATATTCGAAACGCTAAATACTGATGCTATTGTTCTCACAAGTGGCAATATTTCTGATGAGCCGGTGATTATCTCTAATAATACTGCCATTAATAACCTTGGCGGAATAGCTGACGCTGTTATTACTTACAATCGGGAAATCCATAACAGAGCCGATGATTCTGTTGCTGTTGTTATCAACAATAAGCCCCGTCTTATCAGAAGGTCAAGAAGCTATGCCCCCTCCCCTGTTGAGATAAATTTAAATACTGAAGGCATCTTCGCTGCAGGTGCGGAACTTGTGAACTGCTTTGCCATCGGTAAGGGCAATCAGGTAATTCTTAGCCAACATATTGGCGACCTTAAAAACATGGAAACTCTGGAATTCTATAAAGAATCAGTAACCCGATTCAGCAACCTTTTCAGATTTACACCAACACACGCTGTTGAGGATATGCATCCGGATTATCTTTCTTCAAGATTTGCTGATGGTCTTAATATACCCATCACACTTGTTCAACATCATCATGCACATATTGCATCTTGTATGGCTGAGCATAACATCTCTCACAAGGTAATTGGCATAAGCTTCGATGGTACCGGACTTGGTGATGATGGTAACATTTGGGGTGGTGAGTTTCTTATGTGCGACCTTATAGATTATAAAAGATATTCTCATTTTGAATACATTAAACAGCCCGGTGGTGATGCTGTATCTAACCATCCATGGAGAATGATGACTGCATATTTGCACCACTATTTCGGAAAAGATGCAGTAAATCAATATGAGTTCCTTTTCAAAGATGTTGATAAAAATGAACTATCTACCATTATTACAATGCTTGAAAACAATCTGAATACTCCCTTAACAAGTAGTTCAGGCAGGTTATTTGATGCAGTTGCGGCACTTATCAACGTATGTAAGAATGCATCATATCACTCCGAAGCACCGATGCAACTTGAGTCTGTTGCCAGTGCAACAAGCGAATGTTACAATGTAACCATCTCTGATACTGTTTGTTTCAAAGAATCCTTTAAGGAGATAATTGATGATATTGAACATAATGTACCTGCTGGTATAATCTCAGGAAAGTTCCACAACACAATAATCGATGTAATTATCACTATTTCTGAACAAATAAGGTCAGAATTTGGAATAAACACTGTAGTTTTGTCCGGTGGTACTTTTCAGAACAGGATACTTCTGGAAAAATCAGAAAGGCTACTGGAAGCAAAAGGCTTTCGGTGCCTGTCGCAATCAGCAGTACCATCAAACGATGGTGGCATCGCACTTGGACAACTTGCTATTGCTGCCAAAAGAAGAGAAATGAATTTATTTAACTAAAAAATGACAATATGTGCTTAAGTATCCCTGCAAGGGTTGACAGAATTGAAAACGATATGGCTACATGCACAATTGGCGAATCCAGTTATGAAGCAAGTCTGGACCTGATTAAAGACGAGAAAATTGAAGTTGGAGACTACGTATTGATACACACCGGCTTTGCCATACAAAAGCTTGACACCGAAGAGGCTAATAGCATCCTTAAGACTTTTGATGAATTTAAAGATCTTAACGAGCAAATGGATCGCGAAGAAAAAGAAACTAATCAACGTCTGATATAATCTCTGTTTCTATGAAATACGTTGATGAATACCGTAATAAAGGAATTGTAAAATATTATTCGGATCAAATCAAAAAGATCTCCACAAAGCATGTGAGATTAATGGAGGTTTGCGGTGGACATACTATGTCTATCCAAAAATTCGGACTTCCATGGCTACTACCTGACACTGTAGAACTTGTTTCTGGTCCGGGTTGCCCTGTATGCGTTACTGACAGATCTTTTATCGACAAAGCCATTGCATACAGCAGGCTGCCCAATGTAATAATCACTACTTATGGAGACCTAATCAGAGTCCCAGGCTCTACATCATCTCTGGAAATTGAAAAGGCAGCAGGCGCTGATATTCGCATTGTGTACTCAATCCTTGATGCAATGTTGCTGGCAAAGAAAAACAGACGTAAGAAAATAATCTTCCTGGGCATTGGCTTTGAAACAACAGCCCCATCTACAGCGGCTGGAATACTTAAAGCCAGTACAGCCTCATTAACTAATTTTCTGGTACTTAGTGCTCACAAGATAATGCCTCCAGCTATGGAAACACTTATTGATGAAGGCGTAAATATTCAAGGATATATAGGTCCTGGTCATGTAAGTACCATTACAGGAAAGGGAATATTTAAGGACATCCCTAAAAAATACAATATGGGCGTTGTTATCAGCGGCTTTGAACCCGTTGATCTTATGCAGTCGATACATATGCTTGTTACTCAGATAGAGAATAATGATCCCAAAGTTGAGATACAATATACGCGGGTTGTAAAACCTGAAGGAAATATTATGGCGCAACAAATGATGGACGAAGTATTTGAACTGCGCGACGATTGGTGGCGCGGATTGGGAACTCTTAAGAATAGTGGATTAGGCATCAACTCCAAATACAGCAAATACGACGCTGAGAATATGATTGAGGTAGAAGTTGAAGAAACAAAAGAACCCAAAGGATGTATTTGCGGATTGATCCTTAGAGGAGAAAAAAAGCCTAAAGACTGCAAACTATTTGGGAATGTATGTACACCATCAGACCCTGTTGGTGCTTGCATGGTTAGCACAGAAGGATCATGCCACGCTTATTACCTTTATAACAGATAACAAATATGAAAACAAAAAATATATTATTGGGACATGGTAGCGGCGGTAAACTTAGCCATGACCTTATAGATACATTATTTGCCAGATACTTTAGAAATGATATTCTGGATCAGCAAACTGATTCTGCCATTCTAAGGATAAACAGCCAAAATATTGCATACACAACCGACTCTTTCGTTGTTGATCCATTATTCTTTCCTGGTGGCAACATCGGAAACCTGGCCATCGCTGGAACAATAAATGACCTCGCGGTTTCAGGTGCAACTCCTTTATATATAAGCTGCGGTTTTATTATTGAAGAAGGAATGGATTATTCACAGCTTGAAGAAATTGTAATCTCGATGGCTGAAGATGCCAAAAAGGCCGGGGTAAAGATTGTAACAGGTGACACAAAAGTCGTTGATAAAGGTAAATGCGACAAGGTATTTATCAACACTTCAGGCATTGGAATCATTGAAGATTCAAATCTGAACATAAGCAGTGGAAAGAACATCATCCCAGGTGACAAGATAATTGTAAACGGAAGTATAGGCGATCACGGCATGGCGGTAATGGCTGCCCGTAATGATCTGAACATTACCACACATATTGAATCAGATACTGCATGCCTCAACCATATGATCAAAGGAGTATTAAATACAGGCAGCAAAGTAAAGTTTATGCGTGATGCCACACGTGGCGGACTAGGTACAGTACTTTCAGAACTGGTATCCAACAGTAAATTTGGCATACAAATCGAGGAAGACAATATCCTTATCAGAGAAAGCGTCCGTGGATTAAGCGAGCTGCTCGGCATTGACCCTATATATTCAGCCAATGAAGGCAAGGTAGTAATTGTAGTTGACCAGAATGATGCCGAAGAAGCGTTATCTGCCTTAAAACAGTTTCCTGAAGGCAAAAATGCATCTATTATTGGTAGCATAACTGAAGATCATGTTGGCATGGCCTGGCTGTCAACCAGTGTTGGTGGAAAAAGAGTAATCGACATGCTATCAGGTCAGCAATTACCAAGAATATGTTAATTATCTGTTCTAGTCACCAAACTCTTCATAAAATCTGGTAAGCTCTGTTGACAGATCGTTAAATGCTACGTAATGGTTCGAACAACCATTGCGTGAACAAATATTCACACGACCACCAGTCTGTAATACAAATGATACCATCGGAGCACCACATATTTTACATTCTTCGTTTACCAGCATTTCTTTATTACAATGAGGACAATAGAAGTCAACTACAGTGTTATCAGCAATTTTAATGTTTGCCTCATGATCAAAACACTCATACAATGAGCAAATATGTATTACACCACGTTCTTCAGGAGTAACAATATTTAATTTAATCGAAGGATATCCATGCAATTGGTTTTCCTTATCCATTAAGGAATTTAAACAATGTGGACATTGAACAGCAAGAGCAATTTGTTTTTTCATGATTCTATTAATTAGTTATACATTTCTTTTGTGTCACATTAAGGCTAAAATACAAAAAATACATATCGAAATCAAGAAACTTCCTAATTCATAATGATTTCAAATAAAAGACAAGAATCTTTGAAAAATGAATAGAAAAAAAGAATTCATTTAATCTTATCAAAAGTTTATCAATAAATGTTCGTTCTAAAGTACTTTATTGAATAAAAATCTTATTAATTTTGACACAAATTAAATCATACAATTATGTGCGGAACTTGCGGTTGCGGAGAAGACAATCATATTACATATTCAATGCCCGGTAAAGAAGGGCATCATCACGGACATCATGACCACGACCATGGTCATACTCATGAACACAATCACAGTCACGATCATCACCATGATCATGAACATAGCCATTCTCATAGTAAAGAAATTCAGCTGGAGATTGATGTTCTTGCAAAAAATAATCTCAGAGCAGAACGTAACAGAGGATATTTCGAGGCTCTTAATATAAAGGCACTTAATCTGGTTAGCTCCCCTGGGTCAGGAAAAACAAGTATTCTGGAAAAGACAATTACTGAATTAAAAGAGAAATTTACTTTCAGCATTATTGAAGGCGACCAACAAACCTCTAACGATGCAGACAGAATTCATAAAGCAGGTGCTCCCGTTATTCAGGTTAATACCGAAAACGGCTGTCATCTTGATGCAGATATGGTAGGAACAGCATTAAAAGAGCTATCTCCTGAAAAAGATTCCATTCTTTTTATTGAAAATGTTGGTAATCTTGTTTGCCCTGCTATGTTCGATCTTGGAGAAACAACAAGAGTAGTTATTATCAGCACTACAGAAGGCGATGATAAGCCAATTAAATATCCTACAATGTTTGAAACTGCTCAATTATGCATAATTAATAAAATGGACTTACTCCCATATGTCGATTTTGATGTGGAGAAAGCAAAACAATATGCAAAGCAAGTCAATCCACACCTTGAGTTCCTTACTATTTCAGTGAAAACAGGGGAAGGAATGGACGAGTGGTTCAAATGGCTTGGAAGAGTTTAAAGAGCTACGTTAAATGTTCAAAACTTTTACTATTTTTGAGAAAAATCAATAAAAGTGGATTTATTATTTATTGAGATAAGGTTTTTGGACATTGTTGACATCTTTTTAGTAGCTGTACTACTGTTTACATTATTTAAAATGCTGAAGGGAACAGTGGCTATCAACATCTTTTTTGGTATTGTTGCATTGTTCCTTACATGGAAACTTGTTGATGCTCTGCAAATGGAACTGCTGTCGCAGATACTGGGAGCATTTATCAGCGTTGGTCTTGTTGCTTTGATTATCATCTTTCAACCAGAGATACGACAATTTCTATTTGCATTGGGAACGCCAAATTTCCTGAGCAAATATGGCATACAATTCAAATTTCTGCAAAACATCTTCAAAGAAAAGTACGTACTTAACATTGATCCAATTGTTGTTGCCTGTCAACATATGGCAGAACAACAAACAGGTGCTCTCATTATTATTACCAGACAAAACGAGCTAAACCAGTTTATCACAACAGGACAAGTAATTGAGGCAAGTATCTCTACACAAATGATTGAGAACATTTTCTTTAAAAACAGCCCTTTACATGATGGTGCAATGATAATTACAGGTAACAAGATTAAAGCAGCAGGATGCATTATGCCTGTTACAAAGCAGGCAGTCAGTGCCCGTGCAGGCCTCAGACACAGAGCTGCAATTGGAATAAGTGAGGTATCCGACTGCATTGCTATTGTTGTATCAGAAGAAACAGGCAAGATTTCATACAGTATAAAGGGTGAAATGAAATTCAGAATATCACCACAAAGACTTCAGCATATGCTTGTTGAAGAACTTGGACTTGATCAGGAGGATGAGGATTAACATCTAAACAGATTAACGCTGAATCGATCACAATTCATAATCCACAACTTTCATATAATCTGCTACTTCTTTAAGAAAATTCAGAACTTTAATATGTTCAGAGTGGACACGGTATTTATCCAAACCAGCTACATCATTAAAGTCAGCAATTAATACCACATCCATTGCAGAAGGCTTAGTACTATTGTTTAAGCCCACTTCCATATCTAACAACTCTTCTATTGACAATTGAAGATTTAAAAGCATTTCCTTAAGTTCTAAAGCAACTTTATCATTATTACTGCTATCATTTAGTTTAATCATTACAATATGTCGAAGCATAATTCTTAATTTTTTAGTTTGTAAAGATACATTTTTTACAGTAGAAACAAGACCGATCACATAATTAATGTCATTATACTAATCTGATTATCTGCTATGTAAATACATAAATAGTACTAATGATAATTTTATCAACATAATGATTTTGATAAATGGAGAAATTATTTTGACAAAAAGGTTTGCAGTTGAATAAATAGCTGTATATTTGCACTCATTTTTGAGCAAAGTAATCGTAAATCTTAAAGGGATGGGAAAGAACGAATTAATACAATTAGTAAACGACACAGTTGCGGTAAAAGAGTTTCCGAAATTTAAATCAGGAGACACTATAACAGTTACCTACAAGATAAAAGAGGGGAATAAAGAACGTTTACAGAAATATCAGGGTGTTGTAATACAACGTTCAGGTAGTGGTCCTCAGGAAACTTTCACAGTAAGAAAGATATCTAATAATATTGGAGTAGAAAGGATTTTTCCAATTTCTTCACCTTTTATTGAAGAGATCATTGTAAACAAAGTTGGCGTTGTTCGTCGTGCACGCATCTTCTACTTCCGTAAACTTAGAGGTAAGAAAGCCAGAATTAAAGAAGCAAGAAGATAATATTCTTAAAGATAACAAAAAAAAACTCCGGCATAAACCGGAGTTTTTTTTGTATCTATTACTTAAGGTGTAATTCTTAATTAATATCCTTCTCTCTGTCTGACTGCTTCAAACAGAAATACTCCAGCTGCAACTGAAACATTTAGCGATGCTGTTTCTCCCTTCATGGGAATTTTCAATTTACTATCGCAAATCTTCAGATAAGCATCACTTACACCCGTATCTTCTGAGCCCATCATTATTGCAAGTGGACCAGTCATATCTGACTTTGTATACAACTCGCTACTCTTTTCAGTAGCAGCAACAACCCTTATTCCACTAGCCTGGAGAAAATAAATTACGTCCTTGAGGTTTTTACTCCTGCAAAGGGGTATATTAAAGATAGCACCTGCAGAAGATTTAACAGTTCCCGAATTAAGCGGCGCTGCTCCCTGTGACGGAAAAACTACAGCGTCAACACCAGCACTTTCAGCAGTGCGTAGTATAGCTCCAAAATTCCTAACGTCAGTCAGTTTGTCCATCAGCAGTATCAAAGGTACTCTGCCATCCTCAAAGATTGCAGGAACAATATCCTCAATATTATGAAAATTAACAGGTGATACATATGCAATCACACCCTGGTGATTCTTTCTTGTGATTTTGTTTAGCTTAACAAGCGGGACATATGATACAGGAATATCACCTTTACGCAACTGTGCAACAAGCTCTCTTACTCCTTCGCTACGCAAACCATTTTGTATTAATACACGGTTTATCTCCTTACCAGCACCAGCTGCCTCAACAACAGGTCTTAAGCCATAAATCAAATCACTACCTTCACTCATCCTGTCAGATGTTTTACTCATTTTTTAAATTTTCAGTAAAACTACTTAAAATTTCATTGAAAATTTGTACTTTTATTGCAAACTAATAAGCGAAGCAATGATTAAGGTAAAAACAACTATTCTTATAGCTTTAATAGCTTTTTTCTCTGTTGAAGTATTTTGTCAGACACATGATGCCACACCTGCATCAGGCAAAAAGGAACTCAATGAAACTATTAAACGGCATATGGATTACCCTGAATATGAGCTTAAGAATAAAATAGAAGGAAAGGTAGTTATAACTTTTGTAACTGATATTAATGGTGAGGTTATATCTTATAAGGTAACAGAAAGTGTTAACAAAGCTATAGATTCAACTGCTTTATCAATCTTTAGAAAAATCATCTGGAATCCGGCAGAAAATTTAGGTATACCTGTTCAATCTGTTTCTGAGTTTTCTCTTAACTTCAAAGCGAATAGATTTAATAAGCTGGCTAAACACAGAAACTATAAACATATTCCTGAGCCTCTTTATCCTACGGATACATCTTACGTAATTTATAACACTGAACAACTTGATACAATACCTACTGCTATTCTTCCTGACGGCACTAACAATATGTTTGTTTACATTTACAATAACCTGAATTATCCTGAAGCAGCTAACAAACTTAGTCTTACAGGCGATGTGGTTTTAAACTTTGTCGTGGAAAGCAACGGATTTATATCTAACTTAATACCAATTGAGGTGCTTGGAGGTGGCTGCACTGAAGAGGCAGAAAGGGTTGTGAAAACAATAACATGGACGCCGGGTGTGAAGAATGGAAAATCAATAAGAACTAACTATAATATTAAAATACACTTCAAAAAAGCAGGGAATAAAGATAATTATATTCCCAACCAACAAGGTTCAGGAATTTAGTATACATATGTAATTTTTAATATATTTGCAACGCTTAAATTTAAAACAATTTTAGAAAATTAACTAACATTTATCTATATGGAAAATTTTGACATTATTACTGATAAGGCTAATGCTCTTATGGATTGGCTTGCTAAGTATGGAATCGAATATTCACTGCGGTTTATTGGCGCTCTTGTTATACTAATAATTGGATTATGGGTAATCAAGATTGTATCTAAGAAGGTTTACAAATTACTGGATGTAACTGAATTCACTCCTGCTTTAAAATCATTTATCAAGAGTCTTACTAGCATTACATTGAAGTTAGTACTCTTTATTAGTATTCTCGGAATGATTGGTGTTGAGATGACTACCTTTATTGCTATGTTAACCGCTGCTTCTCTGGCTGTTGCTATGGCTTTTAACGGAACTCTGTCTAATTTCGCTGGTGGTGTTATGATATTATTCTTCAAACCTTTTAAGGTTGGTGATTATATTGACGCACAAGGATATGCTGGCTCTGTAAAGGAAATTCAAATATTTGTTACGGTTCTTACTACTCCTGATAACAAAACAATTCTTATCCCTAACGGACCATTGTCAAATAATTCGCTAGTAAATTACAGCACTCAGGATTTCAGGCGTGTTGACTGGTCCTTCGGAATTGGTTATGGTGATGACTATGATGCTGCAAAGAAAATGCTAATGGAACTCATTAAAGCTGATAAAAGAATTCTTGATAAACCTGCCGAACCTTTTATTGCTCTTGGAGCACTGGCTGATAGCTCTGTTAACATAACAGTGCGCGTGTGGGTTGAACCTAAAGACTATTGGGCTGTATTCTTTGAAATGAATGAAAACTTCTATAAGAATGCTGATAAGCACAATATCAACATCCCTTTCCCTCAACTCGATGTACATATTAATAAATAATAATATTCTCTATTTATGAAAAAACTTTTAACTATTATACTTATTGTTATTGCTTTTGCAGGATTTTCTCAATCTGATACAACTTACTGGAAAGTTGTTAACAAAGCAAGTTTGAATTTCACTCAAAGTTATTTTTCCAACTGGGCTGCTGGTGGCGAAAGTACTGTTGCCGGAACTGGGAAATATACCATTACTGCTAATTATAATAAGGATAAACATAAGTTTACTAACTGGCTTGATGCTGCTTTGGGATACTCCTATATTGGAGACAATGATCCTATGAAAACTGATGATAAACTTGAACTTATTTCATCTTATGGTTATGATATTGGTAAAAATTTCTATGCCACTATTCTTATGACATTTAAATCACAAATTGCCAAAGGTTATGACTATAAAGTTGATTCATCAGTTTATATCTCCAAGTTTATGGCACCTGGTACTATTGATATTGGTCCTGGTATAGAATGGAAGCCAAATGATCACTTTCTTTTTAATCTTTCGCCAGCTACTGCAAAATGGATTATTGTTAACGATCAGCGCCTTGCTAATGAGGGTGCTTTCGGACTAACTCCGGCTGAAACAGACTCAGCAGGTGTTGTTATTAAGAATGCTAAAAGAGTGAAATCTATGTTTGGTGCCAAAGCATTATTGACATATAACCGCGATATCTTTGAAAATGTTAACTTTAATACTAAACTTGAACTTTACTCTGATTATCTTGACAATCCTCAGAATATCGATATCGACTGGCAAGTAACTCTTACTCTAAAGGTTAACTCCTGGATGAATGTTAATATCAATACAGAACTGATTTACGATGACGAAATCATGTTCTATAATGATGCTGGTGATCCAATCGGTCCCAGAACGCAGTTTAACGAAAATATGCAAATAGGAATTGGAATAACTTTCTAGTTGTGAAAACTATAGGTTTATTATCAGACACCCATGGATGTATTCATCCACGGGTGTTTTCTTTTTTTAAAGACTGTGATGAGGTTTGGCATGCTGGTGATATTGGAAGTACTGATACTTTTAACAAGCTTAGCGCCTTCAAACCATTAAGGGCTGTTTTTGGTAATATTGATGATAACGATATCAGGAATTTAACGGACGAATTCCTGTTATTTACAATTGAAAAGGTTAAAGTACTTATAATCCATATAGGTGGATATCCCGGTAAATACACCAGAAAAGCGTATAACCTTATTAACGAACACAACCCAAAGCTATTTATCTCTGGCCATTCACATATATTAAAGGTTATCCCTGATAATAAAAATGATCTGTTGCACCTTAATCCGGGTGCTGCTGGCAACTCAGGGTTTCATAAAGTTATAACTATGATGAAGTTCATCATCGATAATGATAATATAAGAGACCTTGAAATTCTTGAAATTGATCGCAAAAAAGCTGTTAGATATCAGTAGTTAAAACCACTTTCTAAATACCTATCTTAGTCTGTCTGCAGATTTAATAAGCTTTTCATCATGTATAATACCCCTGGAAGCCAAAAATAGCAACAATGCCGCAACCAATGGAAGAAGAAAGATAACAACAGGTATCTGCATCCCTGATCCCGGTATCTTTATTCCATACTCATATGAAGCAAGTCCCCCACTGATGTTCTCAAGAGTGTCTGAATAATAAAAGAAATACAAGCCAATATAGCTAAGCAGAAGCAAAAGCATAAATCTTACCAACAACAATTGTATTCTTCTTTTTTTAAACATAAATATGGCTATGATGGATAAAAGTATAATAGTTGTTACAATTGTCAACAAGGGCAATGTAAAGTAAACTCCCACAGGAGATTCAAAGCCTGGAACAATACTTTTAACACCAAAGATTGTAAGTATGAGTGAATTATCTTCACCAATAAAATTAGCCAATGGCACCAGATATGTCACAAACATCAGTGCTGCAGCAAGAAATAAAAAGATGGTTTGCTTACGTTGAATCATAATTTATTTTAAATTTTTTGCAAAAATAGTCATTTGCATAAAAAAAATACTACATTTGTACCATCTTTTAGGAAAAAGAAATTATTCCAACGAAATTAAATCTAAATTTTAATATAGTAATTTCAACAAATTTAGTTGATAAAATATCAAATCCCACAATTTTATGTACGATATTGTCGAGCTTAACGGCAAACTCGTTGCCGAATTACGTAAGATAGCAGATGAAGAGTTTCATATCGATAAACCCGAAAAGCTCTTAAAACAGGAACTTATCTATAAGATTCTTGATCATCAAGCGCTTAACCCTTCAAAGGAAACTCTCGAATCTGAGAAAAAAACTGCTCCGAGACGCGGCAGAGGCCGTCCTCCAGGATCGAAAAACAAGAAGAAAGTGACAGGCAAAAAAGAGAATGCTGAGAAAAATGAGTCTAAAAAAGATTTGACTCACATTAAATCAAAAGATGCTGACAAGAAAGCTTCTGATTTACCTAAAGTGGAGAAAAAACAACCACCTAAAAAGGAGGATGTTGCTCCTGTTACACAGAAAGTAAAAGAAGAAGATAAAGCATCTAAACCTGAACATGTTGAAAAGAAACCTGAAAAAGGTGCTTCAAATGATTTGGGTGACAAAAAAGAAAGAAGACCTCGCAAGAGAACCAGAATTGCTGAACCTGTAAAAGTTGATCAGACAAAAACTGAAGAATATAAAAAACCTCAGGAAAGAAAAGAATATCAGAATAACAGACCTGAAAATAATAACAGACCTGATCAGCAAAGGAAGAAAATGCCTCAGGATAACAGAAAGAACTTCCCTTCTGAGAAAGAAAAGAAGTCGAATAACTTTGAATTTGAAGGTATTATAGAAGCTGAAGGTGTTCTGGAAATTATGATCGATGGTTATGGATTTTTGAGATCTTCTGATTATAATTATCTTAACTCTCCTGATGATATCTATGTTTCTGTTTCTCAAATTAAATTATTTGGTCTCAAAACTGGTGATACTATTGAAGGTGTTGTTCGTCCTCCTAAGGAAAACGAAAAATACTTCCCTCTTATCAAAATCATCAATATTAATGGCATGGCTCCGGAGAATGTTCGTGATCGTGTGCCATTTGACTTTCTTACTCCCCTGTTTCCGAATAAGCGTTTGTCTCTAACTGGTCACAAAAATGAGTCTATCTCTACCAGAGTTATGGATATGTTTGCCCCTATTGGCAAAGGTCAGCGTGGACTTATTGTTTCCCAGCCTAAAACTGGTAAAACTGTACTCCTTAAGGAAATAGCAAACGCTATTGCGGAAAATCATCCTGAAGTTTATCTTATTATTCTTCTTATTGATGAACGTCCTGAAGAGGTTACTGATATGGCAAGAAGTGTTAATGCTGAAGTTGTTGCTTCAACATTTGACGAACCTGCTGAAAAGCATGTAAAAATTGCTAACCTTATTCTGGAGAAGGCCAAAAGGCTTACTGAATGTGGTCATGATGTAGTTATTTTACTTGATTCTATCACAAGACTTGCCAGAGCGTATAACACTGTATCTCCGGCGTCGGGTAAGGTACTGTCGGGTGGTGTGGAAGCTAATGCGCTTCAGAAACCTAAACGTTTCTTTGGTGCTGCTCGTCAGATTGAAGATGGTGGCTCTCTTACTATTTTAGCTACCGCTCTTATTGATACTGGCTCTAAAATGGATGAAGTTATTTTCGAAGAGTTTAAAGGTACTGGTAACATGGAACTTCAGCTTGACAGAAAGCTTTCCAACAAACGTATCTATCCTGCTATCGATATTGTTGCTTCTTCTACTCGTCGTGAGGATCTGCTGGTTGATAAAGACATACTTCAAAGGATATGGATTCTCAGAAATCATCTGAGTGATATGAATCCGGTTGAAGCTATGGAATTTCTTAAAGACAGGATTAAATATACAAGGACAAACGAAGAATTTCTTATTTCAATGAATAGTTAAGGATTACTATTCTGTATAAAATCTACTATAACCTCTGTTTGCTGCCACTGCACTGAACAGAGGTTTTTTTATGCCCCGGCAATACCTTTACTGATCCGTGTAAGCCAAGCATCACTACCGGATCTGACGGATCGTTCGAATATACTGATACTATGTAATGCTGTACGCCCACTCGTCCGCGGGTGTTTACTCTTATTCGTAATATTATCTTCTCTCCGGGCAATATCTCTCCAACAGGATAATCTATAACTTCTATCCCTGGTGGTACTACTATATTGGATATTAACAGTGGTTCCTTGCCTCTGTTGGTGATGACGTACGTATGATAAAAACGCTGTCCGCGCTTTTGATGACCAAAATCATAATTGTAATGGTCGAATATTATATTTGGGACTGAATCCATTATTAGCATAGGATCTGTTTCCACTGCTGGTAATATGGTGTTATGCAGATTAAGGAATTTGTAGGGGTTTTTCTTATCGTCGCTGGTTATTGCTATCTCTGTAATGAGCTCTCCTGTATCTATACTTACCAGTGACTCAAAACTAACAACACATACTCCTTCATCCAATGGATTAAGAAATGCTGGCTCAAAAATTAAGGATATGAAATTATTAGATTTTCCATTGGTGAATGACACCGGGTAGTTACCTACATTCTTAATTTTTATACGATACTCACTACTACTCCCCGCTGGTATCTCTCCTCCCCATACATCGGTACTGTCTGTTTCAAAGCATATACTCCCTATTAATGTCGGGAATCTGTCAAGGTATGATGAATCTATTTTCACCTGTGCTGTTACTGATATACAGAATAGGCTTATAAGAACAACTAATATTTGTTTTGAATATATCTTCATTATTCAATAATAAATTTTGCCAGTTCTGCAATATTCAGATTATCAAAGTTCCCGGAACTCATCATTAGTAATACCGTTTTATCTGTTTTTATCTCTTTTAGTCTGTTTAACAACTTTGAAGAATCACTGTAAACTTCTATCCTACTATTACCAAATGATTCTTTAACAAGCAAAGGATCAAGCTCTGGTAAACGTTTCATCTTAAGCGCATGCGGATTGTAATATACTATTGCTTTGTCGGCACTGTTAAGTGTAGACTTGTAATTATTCAGGAAATCCTTATTAAGACTTGAAAAAGTATGCAGTTCCAAACAAGCAACAACTTCCTTGTCAGGATATTGCTCAGCTACGGCATCAACAGTGGCTACTACCTTTGAAGGAGCATGTGCAAAATCTCTGTACACTTTTGAATGGCCATTATCTCCCATCAGCTCCAGTCGGTTGGATGTACCTTCAAATGATGATACTGCTTTAAAGAAGTCCGAAGAAGCAATACCCATCTTCTCACAAACAATTCTTGCTCCTTCAATATTCAGCATATTATGTCTGCCAAATACAGAAAGCTTTGTTACTTGTCCGTTATAGGATATTTCATTTATGCCATCAACAACTTTGTAATCGGGTATATTATAAGGTATATACTCAATATCGTTTCTTTTCCCTGTTAACTCTGACAGTTTCTTATCCTCAGCGCACCAGGTAAGCACTCCGCCGGGTTCAATTGTATCAATAAATATTCTAAACTGATCAATGTATGTCTCCTCGGTGGGGAAAACATTAATATGATCCCATGCTATCCCGCTAAGGAGTGCTATATGTGGACGATACCAATGGAATTTAGGACGGCGATCAATGGGTGAACTCAGATACTCATCTCCTTCAAATATCATTGCCGGTGCATCATTACTTAGTCGCACCATAACATCAAAGTTCTTTATTTTAGAGCCTACCAGATAATCAAAATCATAGCCAAGCTTACGCAGAACATGCATTACAATAGCTGTAATAGTTGTTTTACCATGACTCCCACCAATAACAATGCGCTTTTTGTTCTTTGAGTGCTCATAGAGAAATTCCGGATAAGAATAAATCTTTATCCCCAATTCTTCAGCCTTCATTAACTCAGGATTATCAATACGTGCATGCATTCCCAGAATTATAGCATCAATATTGCTGGTTACTTTGTCAGGATACCATCCATAACTTTCAGGCAACAGATCCCATTCTTTTAGTCTGCTCTTCGATGGCTCAAATATCTCATCATCAGAACCTGATACTATATGCCCGTTTTGTCGGAGTGCTATGGCAAGATTGTGCATCGCACTCCCTCCTATTGCTATAAAATGAATACGCATAAGCTTTTCACCTTGTCATTGAAAAAAGCGTAAAATTAGGGTAATTAAATCTCTTTACATAGTTATTGAATAAATATTTTATAATTTTATAACCTGTTTCAGGAGAATTAATGAGGGTAAAGAATAATTGGCATTCAATAATGCGATTAAACAACCAATAATAATTGTTTTTCGTCTGATTAAAAACAACTATCTGGCATGAAAATATACATAAAAACAGCCGCTACCACTATTTATTTCATCTTTCTGATATTTCCTTATGGTTTGTTTTCACAATCATGCGAAACCGAATTTAACCTTAACACTTTTCATCAATACGGGGCAACCCAGGGCCAGTGGAATATCATAAGCTCTACTGAAGCAACCCAAACAGGCCAATCTGTCCCTCCTACTTTCCTTGTCACTCCAATGGATATTAATAATGTTCGCATAACCGGTAAAATGTCTGCATTCACTGATAAGGATGATGATTTTATGGGTATTGTGTTCGACTACCACCAACCAACTACCATAGCTGAAGACAATACATTTAAATTCTATCTGTTCGACTGGAAAGGGGGCTTTGACGACAACGATGAGCGGAAAGGATTCCGGTTAGCTCATTATAATGGTTATATCGATCGTGGTACCCAAATGGCATATTTCTATTACGACAATCAAAACCCACCCACAAGGGATATAATAGATACTAAATACGGGCCAACACTTGGATGGGAACCCAATGTGGAATACACAATTGAACTTATATATACCTCACATTACTTTTCAATTTCCATTGATAGTGTATTAATCTTTGAACAAACAGGATGCTTTGGTGAAGGTAAATTCGGATTCTGTACTTCATCCCAACCTGATATCAGATTCCGTGACTTTGTGTATGAAGAATATGTGGAATTCTATCCATCAGAAAGCAGTGTTTGTACTAATGAAGATATCACATTCTATCCTTACGATCCTGCTTGTACAAGTCTGGCTCCTTTTGTTTCATCTCTTACATGGTTTTTTGGTGATGGCACCACTGGTTCTGAGATAATACCATCACACTCGTATTCGTCCAGTGGCAGCTATGATGTTCTGCTGGTTGTTGATAAAGGCAATAATTGTATTGACTCAGTTATTCAAACAATAAACGTAAAACCTGATCCTGTTGTTGAGCTTGGCAATGACACTCTTATCCCTGCCTGTTCTGTTATTACTCTGGATGCAGGAAATCCGGGTGCATCATATATTTGGTCAAACGGCTATAAAAATCAAATATTAGAAGTTGTTAATCTGAATAAAGACTCAACAATTTGGGTTGAAGCAGACAAAAATGGGTGCATCGGTAGTGACACTATTCTCATTAGTGTGGAAGAAATTGCATCTAATATATTTCTGCCAAATGCTTTCACTCCCAATGGTGATGGGAGAAATGACACTTTCGGACCTGTTGGTAATATCAGTGATCTGGAAAATTATACTCTCAATATCTTTAACAGATGGGGACAAAAAATTTATGAATGCTCCTTGCCTGATATTGAATGGGACGGAACTTGTCATGGTGAATTTGTGCCTGCCGACACCTATATATATTATATAAACTACCAGCTTTCAAACTGCTATCTGTCGAAAGCAGATCAAATAAAAGGTATCGTTACCCTAATCAGATAGTCATTTGACCGAAATTTGATTCTATCACAAAATAATCATTGCATTTTTTCTTCAACTTACCGAATAACGGTCTCCATTCACCGAAAAGTAGTTTACTACAGATGATTACCGATGTATTTTTGCTTCATAAATATTAAAACATAAAACGATGAAATCAATAAATACAGTAATTATCGCAGCAACACTCCTGATAGCAACTTCATTTAATTCCTTTGCAGGAGAAATAAATTTTGAAGAAGAAGCATATGTAAACGACATTCCTTTTGATACAGAAGCTATCTTTAATGAAATTATGCATACTAATTCAGTGGCAGAGTTTGCTTTTGAAGAAGAAGGATATATAAATGACATTCCTTTTGAAACAGCAGAAATGGTAGAAGAAGTTAACTTTAATAAAGCAGTATCAAAGGATTTTAGTTTTGAAGAAGAAGAATATGTTGACGATATTCCTTTCTCAACTCTGAAAAACTATGAAAAGGCTTTGTTCAACACAGCTATGGAAGAAGACTTCTATTTTGAAGCAGAATCAACTATTAGTGATTATGTAATTGACAGCAGCAGTTTAGTACAATTTTAGTCAATCGGCATTACAAAAGTAAAACATAATTATAACTACATATTCAAACTAGTACTAACACCTCAGCAATACACAAACATGATCGGACCAATTTTATATAGCAAAACGTAGATAATCTTCAAAAACCGGAAGAATTCTACGCTTTTTATCAGTCCCAGATTAACAACAATTGAAATAAGCAGCCAATTTCCACACCTATCCCAGTTACACCTTTCTTTATATCAAGTACTTACAAATTTATCAAAAAATTTTCATGAAAAAGTTTCTAAAAAAGCAAAAAATATTACTTTTGCCCCCGGAGAAATGGCAGAGTGGTCGAATGCGGCGGTCTTGAAAACCGTTGATCTTCACGGATCCGGGGGTTCGAATCCCTCTTTCTCCGCAAAAGGAAGCTCACAATATACTGTGGGTTTCTTTTTTTTGAGTGGATATCAACACTTCTGTAAGCCCTTATTTCCTTTTGTATCATTATTCATTTCCTGCTGTGCAATCAGTCATTTCCTGCTGTGTAATCAGTCATTTCCTGCTGTGTAATTAAACTTCTGATGCGCATCAGGATTGTTTCTGATGCGCATCAGAATTGTTTATGATGCGCATCAGAATACTAATTAGTGAACATGAAACAGGAGATAATTGAAGTTATAATTGGTATATATTGCTTAGATAGAAGTTGGTTACTTTCCTGAGCAGGATATAATGTTTTTCATTATTGAATATTATGAAGAACTATGTAGTATCTTACTAACAGATGTTTAATCTTTCAGTTTAATAGTAAACACTGTCCCCTTACCCACTTCACTATCAACTTCCAGCGTTCCGCCATTTAAGTTAACAAGCTCATAACAAAGTGAAAGACCGAGTCCTGTACCTTTTTCATTATCAGTTCCGGGTTGTGATTCATTGAAGGTATTCTTAAAAAGAGCATCTACCTTTTCTTTCTCCATTCCAACACCTGTATCAGCTACTTTAATAATACTGCTTCCTGCTTCTTTAATAGCTGTTATGGTAATTTCACCACCGCTTTTTGTGAATTTTATAGCATTGGAAATAAGATTTCTGATAACAATACTAAATGTTGATGCATCAACCATTACTTCTAAGTCTTCACTTATGTTATCAATAACTTTTATATCTTTTTTCAAGAGCGTTTGATCGTAGATTCCAATATTTTCTTTTACAACAGACATCACGTTTGTTTTCTCTTTAATCACTTCAATCTTGCCAAGTTGCGATCTCGACCAGTGTAACAGGTTTGACAATAAATCAAATATACTTTTAGTGGATATCTCAATTATTCCGGCAAACCGTTTCAGTTCATTATCAGAATACTTATTAAAATCTTTGGAAAGTATCTTTGAAAATCCAATAATAGAATTAAAAGGACCTATAAGATCATGGGCTATTATGGAGAACATTTTGTCCTGTGTGTTTACCGTTTTCCTTAAACTTTCACGCGACTCACGAATTTCTAATTCTTGTTTTTTCCTGATTGAAATATCATTAAAAAGAACAACAAACATATCATTTTTACCTTTTTCCTTAATCATTGAAGCAGTAAGCTCAGCGACAAAAGACCGTCCTCCGTTTTTTGTCAGTACAATCTCGCCAAACCATTCCCCCTTTTCAATCATAACAGGCAGTATAGTTGTTTTTATCCTTTGTTTTTCATTCTCTCCCATAAAATGGTAAATATCATTCTCCAGCAAATAATCAAAATCATTATACCCAAGCATATTAATCAACCCCTTATTAACATATAACAATCTGCCGGTTGTTTCTATAATTGCCACAGCCTGTTTTGTTGTCTGTATTACCTTTGAAAGTTTTACAATTTCTGCAACAGATTTTTTACGTATATAATTTAATCTGAAAAGCATCAAAATCAAAGTAATTGCAACAATAATAAATAAGGAAAGTAATAATATGTTTTTATTTTTTCTTTCAAGCTCATAATTTTCAAGAAGTCGTTTCTCACGTTCTGATTGATACAAATTGCTATACAACAGTATCTTCTCACTTGATTTAATAGACAATACAGAATCGAGATATGCATTATAGAGATTATTATTTTTTAAAGCCTCTTTATAATCACCCATTTTTTCATTTAACTCACTGAGTTTTCCATAACCTCTGGATAGTTGTGAATGATTGTGTTCCGAAGCTGCTATTTCAAGTCCCTTATTAATATAGTACTTTGCTGAGTCATATTCACCCAATAAGGTATAATTACCACCAATATTGAATAAGCTGGAGCATATGGCAAATATATGCTTTGATTCTTTTCTCAAACTTAAAGCCTTTTTGTTGTACTCAAGAGTAGACTTATAATCACTCTTTAACCAATCTATATGAGCCTTGTATGTTAATAAGGTAGATTGCTGTATAGTGTAATTCATCTTCTCACAAATCACAATAGCACTATCAATGTACTTATCTGCTACAGGGTAATCATTAACATCAATATAATAACCAGCGATATGTCGGTATGTCATTTGCTCCATATACATATCCCCAATTTGCTGACTGGTTTTCAAAGCCTGTTTGAAATACATCAACGATTTACTATATTCTTTGTCAACAAACGAAAGTCTTGCTTTCAAAATAAGGTTACTTATACGGTTTTCACTATTCGGCATTTTATCAAGAAAAAGTGAAACAAGATCAGCATAATACTTTGCCTGTGAGTATTCTTTGATTTTATAATATAAGTTACCAATATAATTTAACACAAGTGGTGTTTGTTCTATAATATTGTATTTGTTTACAAAAAACCACGCACTATCAAGCATCTCCAGCTCATTATTATAATTATATCTGGCGGAATAATATTCTCCTCTCTTAATATATGTGTTAATCAGTCCGTAATGATCGTTACTTTGTTTTGCAAGATTTAATGCCAATTGCATTGTTTCTTCAGAATTGTAGGTCTTTCCCACTACACCATAGTAATCTCCAATCAGATTAAGGCATATGATTTCATTTTCTACGTCAGCAAGCTTTTGAGATAATGCATATGCCTCTTGCGCAAAAAATAAAGCACTATCCATATAACTTTTTGAGTAATGAATTGATAAATCTTGTAACAATAATATTTTTTCTTGTTCAGAGCAAGTACTAATTTTCTGTTTTATACTGTCTGTTATATTGTTTCGGGAGAAAACGATAAATGGATAAAATAATAAAAAAATCAGAATATATCTGATTAATTGTCTAACTACCTTAGTCCTTACGTTAATCATAATCATTAAAACAATCAATTAGTTTTAAAGAATAACAAATATAAGTATTTCTTTTGCTGATTAGCAAATTAGCTTAATGTTTCTTACTTATAACTCTTGAAAGAGAAACCATCATTCACGCAAAAATCGCACGTCATGAATTATGTTAATAACCAATAAAGATTGTATTTTTGCCTTTTACTAAAAAATGAATACTATGAAAAGTGCAGAAATACACACCGAAAAAGGTGTAATGAAAGTTAAATTTTATGAAGAGGATGCTCCTAATACTGTAAAGAACTTTGTAGATTTATCGAAAAAAGGTTTCTACGACGGACTTACCTTTCACCGTGTTATCCCTGATTTTGTAATTCAGGGTGGTTGTCCTGATGGTACTGGAATGGGTGGTCCTGGCTACACAATCGACTGTGAACTTGATGGCGATAATCAGTATCACGACCGCGGTGTTCTTTCTATGGCTCATGCAGGTCGCAATACCGGAGGATCACAGTTCTTTATCTGTCACTCAAGAACTAATACTGCTCACCTTGATCGCAATCATACTTGCTTTGGTAAGGTTTATGAAGGTGTTGATGTTATTGACGATATCCGTCAAGGTGATAGAATTGAAAAAATTATTATTACTGAAGAATAACTAATTTACAATATTAAAAGAGTTCTGTGCCTATGCTCAGGACTCTTTTTCCCAAAATGTAATGTCTGTTTAACAAACAATTCCAACAACTAAATGACTTTTCTTCATCCTGAAATACTGTATGGCCTCTTTGCTATCGCTATTCCTGTTATCATCCATCTCTTTAACTTCAGACGATACAAGAAACTTTATTTCAGTGATATCTCCCGATTAAAAAGGGTTACAGCACAAACCAAAAAGCAGCACAAAATTAAGCACCTTATTATACTGATTTTAAGAATACTTACTATTGCTGCTCTCGTGTTTGCATTTGCCGGACCGCAAATTAACAATGATAAAAAGAAAATTCAGGAGGCATCTACTATTGCTATCATATGTGATAACACATATAGTATGCTGGCAGAAGGTGAAAACGGAAGACTGTTTGAAGAAGCCAGAAAAAATGCACTGGATATTGTTTCAGCTGCTCCTGAAAACACAAAGTTTATCATCCTTAACGGGAATAAACAAAATACAACACTTACACAGCAGGACGCAATATCAGCATTGGAAAACCTTGAGGTTAACGAACACACCCCCGCATTAAGCCAGCTGATTGAAGATCGTAACCGACTGATGAAGCTCATAAACCTGAAGTCGTGTCATACTTATATCCTCTCTGATGCCCAGCTAAACACATTTGACTTCAACAATATTCAACCCGACAGTATCAATGATTATACCTTCATTTTATTTAACCATCTTGCTAAAAGAAACATATTTGTAGATAGCTGCAATATCCATATCCCTGAACTCATTAAAAACGGACTCATCAACCTTAATGTAAGAATTACCAATCCCACTGATGAAGATTATATTAGTGTTCCTGTAAAGATTTTTGTTAACAACAAGCAAAAGGCAGTAACTGCTGTGGATTTAAAACCCGACTCATATAAGGATATTGAATTCAGCTTTAACAGCGATGCCCGTGGATGGAACTATGGAGTAATTCAAATTGAAGACTATCCCATTACTTTTGATGATAAGCTGTATTTTGCCTATAAGACATTGCCTCTTGTTAACACACTTATTATAAGTGACAATAACAGCAAAATTATGCAGTATTATCAATCTGATGATATCTTTAACCCGATTTCTGCCGGGTATTTATCTGCCGACTATTCAGAGCTTAATAAATATAATCTGGTAATACTTAAAGCCAGTCAGCATATCTCCTCAGGTATTATAACTCAGCTGTATGACTATATCAATAATGGTGGCAACCTGTTGTATATACCTGATTTGTCAAAAGATATTAGCATCACTAATGACTTTTTACAAACAATGAGTGCCGGATATGTAATTAAAAAAGATACAGCCTCTACTCGTGTAGTGCGCATTGCTGAAGCAGATGATATTTTCAGTAAGTCTATCAGCAAGATTCCCGAAAATGCCGACTTACCCGTTATTAATAATCATCTTGAATACAGATTCCCTGTCGCTTCTGGTGTAGAGCCATTAATCACCCTGCTCAATGGCAATGACCTCCTGTCGCGTAAAAGAATCGGTAACGGAACATTGTTTATCCTTTCAACAGGAATAGATAATACCGACGGCAATTTTGCTGTACACCCATTGTTTATTCCTGTTATGCACGGAATTGCTGAAAAAGTTACCACTGGCGAAAAACCATATATCATCATTGGCGATGATAATTATATCAACATAAAACCTGAAACGGTTATTCATCGCGATGAGCCTGTTAAACTAATCAGTACTCTTTACGATCAGGAAATAATACCAATGCAAAGTTACAACAGCGGGCTATTGCGACTTGAGCTAAAAAATATCCCATTACATACTGGTTATCACAACATTACCAGCAACGATACAGTAATATCAGTACTTGCTGCCAATTACAACAGAAGTGAATCATGGCTGAATTTTTACACTGGTGAAGATATCCAGGAGTTTGCGGAAAACATCCCGCTAAAAAACCACCAAATTGTGGACAGCAGCAGAAATGAAATGGAAATTGTTATTAACTCGCTGAAAAATCAAAGTGAATTTTGGAAGCTATTTATTATTTTCGCACTTTTTACATTGTTATTGGAAATAATTGTAATTAGATTCTGGAAGTAAACGAAGGTAGCAAATACAAATAAATGGACGAGGAATTAACTGAAAATACTGAACAGGAAGATCAGCAACAATCGAAAGAAGAAGGTTTTAAAACAACTCACCTTAGCGGAATGTATGAGAACTGGTTTCTGGATTACGCATCCTATGTAATCCTGGAGCGTGCTGTTCCTGAAGTTGATGATGGTCTTAAACCTGTACAGCGTCGTATTCTCCACGCCATGAATCGTTTGGATGATGGAAGATTCAACAAGGTTGCCAATATCATAGGGCATACAATGCAGTTTCACCCTCATGGTGATGCATCAATTGGTGATGCCCTGGTGCAGCTTGGACAGAAGGAACTTCTCATCGATATGCAGGGTAACTGGGGTAATACCCTTACAGGAGACCGTGCTGCAGCTCCTCGTTACATTGAAGCCCGGTTATCGAAATTTGCCAAGGAGGTTGTCTTTAATCCTAAAACTACCACATGGAAAGCATCATACGACGGGAGAAACAAAGAGCCTGTAACTCTTCCGGTAAAATTCCCATTGCTGCTTGTTCAGGGCGTAGAAGGTATTGCTGTAGGACTGGCTTCTAAAATATTACCACATAACTTTGTGGAGCTTATCGATGCCTCAATACTGTATCTTCAGGAAAAGGACTTTGAAATTTATCCTGATTTTCTAACAGGCGGCATGGCCGATTTCTCCAAATACAACGGAGGGTTAAGAGGTGGCAAGGTTAGAGTCAGAGCCAGGATATCTCAAGCGGATAAAAAAACACTGGTAATTACTGAAATTCCTTTTGGTACTACTACATCATCTTTGATAGATTCTGTTATCGCTGCCAATGACAAAGGAAAGATTAAGATCAAAAAGATAGATGACAATACTGCTGAAAATGTTGAGATTGTTATCCACCTTGCAAGTAATGTTAGTCCTGATCAAACAATTGATGCTCTCTATGCTTTCACTAACTGTGAGATGTCGATATCGCCCAACAGCTGTATTATTATTGATCAGAAACCTCATTTTATAGCTGTTAAGGAAATTCTTAAGCAAAACACTGACAACACAGTTAATCTGTTAAAAAGTGAACTTGAGATACGCCTTAACGAGCTTCAGGAACAATGGCATAACTCTTCTCTGGAAAAGATATTTATCGAAAACAGGATTTACCTTTCCATTGAAGATTGTGAAACATGGGAATGTGTGCTAAAGACCATCGACAAAGGCCTTGATCCGTTTAAGAAAATTCTGAAACGCGATGTAACAGAAGAGGACATCATCAGGTTAACTGAAATAAAAATTAAGAGGATTTCCAAATATAATGCGTTCAAAGCCGATGATTATATTAAAGGTATTGAAGCAGAAATAGAAGAAGTTCTGAACCATTTGGCAAACCTTATTGACTACGCCATTAACTACTTCCGTCAAATTAAAAAGAAGTACGGCAAGGGTCGTGAGCGTAAAACAGAAATCAGAAGCTTCGATACTATCAACGCAAGTAATGTGGCTGTAGCCAACTCCAAGTTATATATGGATAATGAGGAAGGCTTTATAGGAACAGGCCTTAAAAAGCAGGAATATGTTACCGATTGCTCTGACATTGACGATATTATTGTGTTTAAGTCCAACGGAACCATGATGGTCGTTAAGGTAGCACCTAAGGTTTTTGTGGGTAAAGGCATCATCCATTGCGATGTATTTAAAAAGTCGGACGACCGTACTATATATAATATGATATATCAAAACGGCAAACACGGGCATTATTATGTGAAAAGGTTTGCTGTAATGGGCGTTACACGCGATAAAGAATACGACCTGACTATTGGTAACGATGGATCAAAAGTTATATATTTTACTGCAAATCCTAACGGTGAAGCCGAAGTGGTTAAAGTTAACCTTAAAGCCAAACCACGGCTCAAGAAGCTTAGCTTTGAGTTTGATTTCAGCAATATTGCTATCAAAGGCCGTGGATCAAGAGGTAATATAATCAGCAAAAATCCAATCAGGAATATCATTGTGCGCGAAGAGGGGGTCTCAACACTGGGGGCTCTTAAGATATGGTTTGATGATACTGTAAGAAGGCTTAACAGCGATGAAAGAGGTACATTTCTCGGTGATTTCAGAAGTGATGACAGGATACTCAGTATCTTGGATACCGGAGAATTCAAACTCACCGGCTATGATCTGAACACTCATTTCGATGATGAAATGATCAGGCTTATGAAATTTGATCCTGAAACAATTATCACAGCAGTTTATCTGGATGGTAGTCAGGATAAATACTACGTCAAACGATTTACTATCCCTGAAAACAGTACATTAAACAGAGCTGTTACGTTTATCAGCGAAGACAAAGGTTCGAAGCTTATATCATGGTCATTGGATCATCTGCCTGTTCTCCAATTTGAGATCAAGAAGAAAAGCAGTGACGAGAGAGAGGTGGAAGTAGTGCCTGTTGATGACTTTATTGCTATCAAAGGCATTAAAGCTAAAGGTAAACGTCTGTCTAATTATGATGTATTCAAGATAAAATTCATTGACCCAATTCCTTATGAAGCTCCTGAAAAGGAAGAGGAAGAGGAAGAGGATGAAGTTGTTAATGAAACATCTGATAGCAATAACACAGACAGCGAATCAACAGAAAAGGAACCTGAAACCGGATCAGCTAAGAAAAATGATAAAGACTCCGATGACCCACCACAGCTGGAACTTGAGTTTTAACACTATTGCTGATTAATAAGTACCAAACTCTTCTTACTAATACCTAATTGTAATGCAACCATTATAAATATCACCTGTGTGAGCAATCATTGTCACAGGTGTAAACAGGCATTCTCACTTGTGTAATTACTCATTATCACATGTAACAGCAGTTGCTCACACAGGTGATAAAAACAGTATAAGAAGTGATAAATAAAAAGCATATTGCAATATAACAAACAATAGAATAACTCCTTATATGTAATGACTTGCCTGACAATGCATATTCATAAAATATAAAAAAACTTAAAATTCAGAAATATCTGTTGTACTTAGGTCACTGGTATTGATTTTTATTACTTTTGTTGTCTATATCAAAACAAAAAAACGTAAAAAATGAAAAATTTTGTTTTAGCCGCACTATTTATTTTCACAGTGCTGGCAGCAGGAGCACAGGACGAGAAAAAAGTCAACGGACCAGAAATTACCTTCGGGGAATTAACTCATGATTATGGCACTATTTACGTAAATGGTGACGGAGCATATGATTTCGAGTTTACAAACACAGGTAATGAACCACTCATACTAAGCAAACCGCGTTCTTCTTGTGGTTGCACAGTACCTACATGGCCAAAAGAACCGATTCTTCCTGGCGAAACAAGTAAAATAAAAGTTACTTATAACACAAGAAAAGCAGGCAATTTCAACAAAACTGTTACTGTTTATTCTAACGCTAAGAACAAATCAACTGTATTGTTAAGAATCAAAGGAAAGGTTGTTCAAAAACCTGAGGAAGCACTCCCTGAAAACAATAGCGGAGTAGCTCCTGTAAATAAGTAGTATCTTCCCGATGGTCGGTATCATCCGGGATTACAGGCTTTCTTGACAAACAGTATAGTCATAAATAAAATAGAACAATACAATGCCAGGTATTTCGAAAAAGGGCCTAGCTATGCCACAATCTCCTATCAGGAAGCTTGTACCATATGCTGAGCAGGCCAAAAAAAGAGGTGTACATGTTCATCATCTGAACATAGGACAACCCGACATTGAGACTCCGGAAGTAGCACTCAATGCCATTAAAAATTATGGTAATAAGGTGATTGAATATAGTCACAGTGCCGGTATTTATTCATTACGTCAAAAACTGGCCGGTTACTATCAGTCTGTTAACATCAACGTAACACCTGAAGAGATTATCGTGGGAGCCGGTGCGTCGGAAGCCTTGTTGTTTGCTTTCCAAACAATTATGGATCCTGATGACGAAGTTATCATCCCTGAACCTTTTTACGCCAACTATAATGGATTTGCCACTAATGCAGGCGTGAAAGTTGTACCGATATTTTCTTCTATTGACACAGGCTTTGCTCTGCCGCCTATTGAAGAGTTTGAGAAAAATATTACTCCAAAAACAAAGGCTATTCTTGTTTGTAATCCTAATAACCCAACCGGTTATCTGTATACAAAAGAGGAGCTTGGCGTTCTGAGAGATATTGCTCTTAAGCATGATCTTTACCTCATCGCTGATGAGGTATACCGCGAATTCACTTACGACGGTAAGCAACATTTTTCTTGTATGCATTTAAAAGGCATTGAGGATCACGTGATTCTTATCGACTCTGTCTCTAAACGTTACAGCGCTTGTGGTATTCGCATTGGCTGGATGGTTTCTAAAAACAAAGAAGTGATGGCTACTGCGCTGAAGTTTGCTCAGGCAAGACTCAGTCCGCCTTCACTGGGACAGGTAGCTGCTGAAGCTGCAGTTGATACCCCTGATGAGTATTTCGATAAGGTGATGGTTGAATATATCGCCCGAAGAAATACTATTGTTAAAGGCATTAACAGCATTAAAGATGCCTACTGCCCTACCCCTGCAGGTGCTTTCTATGTGGTGGCTCAACTGCCTATCGACGATTCAGACAGATTCTGTCAGTGGCTGCTGGAAGATTTTAACTATGAAGGACAGACAGTAATGTTGGCGCCTGCATCAGGATTTTACTCCACTGAAGGCAGAGGTAAAAATGAAGTGAGAATCAGTTATGTGCTTAACGTTGCTGATCTTGAAAAATCAATTAAAGTACTTGATGAGGCTCTGAAGGTTTATCCCGGAAGAGTATCATAATAAACACTGCGAAGTCATTCCAGACAAATAATCTGCCGAAACGCTGATTATTAAGGCTATTGCCTTGTCGGGAATGACTTTGTTATTATATCCCCAATACAATGCATGAGTTTTCCATTGCAATGAATATTATTGAAATTGCTGAAGAAGAAGCCAGAAAAGCAGAAGCTTCAAAAATCACTTCTCTTACACTCGATGTGGGTATGATGGCCGGTATTGAATTCTATGCCCTTGATACTGCTATGGAAATGGCTGTTAAAGATACTATGCTTGAGAAGGCTGATGTTAATGTTAACAAAATTACCGCTATCGCAAGATGTACTCAATGCCATCATGAGTTTCAAATCAGTGAAATAACAGACCCTTGCCCCAAATGCAATAGTCTGTTTAGCGATGTTATCTCAGGAAAGGAAATGAAAATAAGCTCAATCACTGTTGAACAATAACAGAGCACTGTTCAAAGTTTAATAATTGCATTGAACAATCCAACGCATTTTACTACTTTTGCAAGAAACACAAGAATACTGAATGGCGCCGAAATCTAATAAGTTAAAGGAACCTCCCACAAAGGTCAATGTAAAAAAAACATCGAAGAAAAGCTCTGATAAGAAGAGTACGGCCAAAAAAAAGAAAGTAAGAGTCAACAGCAACTCTGTCAGGTTTTATAAAGACGCAAGATTTATTAAAAGTGTTGGCTTTGTTACGCTGGTGATTGGATTATATCTTTTCCTGGCTTTTACTACCTATATTATAAACTGGTTTGCTGTGGATAGTGCAGCAAGCGGGCTGGCTCAGTATAAAGATCATACTGAAACAGTGGCCAGCTGGACTGGCAAATTAGGGACATATATTTCGAACTTTCTTGTGTACAAAGGTTTTGGTTTAGGAACATATCTCCTCCCGCTGGTGTTGCTTTCGCTGGGATTAAAACTACTTATTAAAACCCACCTTTTCTCTCACTGGAGATGGTTTGAATTGCTTATAATTTCAGGAGCATGGCTGCCTGTTACCATGAATATGATATTCCCTGCACACCCGATGAATCTGCTGGGTGGATTAATAGGGCATTATCTGAATCTGTGGCTTAATTCATATCTGGGTGCGGCCGGATTGATATTACTTATAATTGCTGTCCCGGTTATATTCCTGATTATTGACACACGTCTGGCTTTCCTTAGCAAAATTAAGATGCCATCACGTAAATCCAATGATGATGATAGTAATGATGTAGCATCTGCTGTGAACAGCGCCCCCTCTGGTGATCTCTATAACACAGTGGAATTTAGTGTAGATGATGAGGATGTAGAGATTATTTCAAAACCTGAGGAAGGTACAGGTAACACCCTGATTATTGAAGAAGATGTGTTTGATGAAGTTGATAATGAAACAAATGTTACAGAAACAGAAAGCAATAAGCAGACATCTGATGATGATAATGATGACGTGGAGCTGACTGTAGAACCAGTTCACGAAGAAAAGACAATAACTGGCACGCCTGAGCCAGGTGAACACAAAAGCATTGACACAGAATATGACCCAACGCTTGATCTTGCTGATTTCAAGTACCCGGGTCTTGATCTTCTGGAAAACTACGACGAAAAGAATGTTCTTGTAACCAAGGATGAGCTGGAAGTAAATAAAACCAGAATCGTAGAAACCCTCAAGCAGTACAATATCTCCATTGTAAAGATCAAAGCCACCATAGGCCCTACAGTAACGCTTTACGAAGTTGTACCCGCTCCTGGTATCAGAATTGCCAAGATAAAAAATCTGGAGGATGACATAGCCCTCAGTCTTTCAGCCATTGGAATACGTATTATTGCACCTATTCCCGGCAAAGGCACTGTAGGTATTGAAGTCCCGAACCAGAACCCGAATATAGTATCCCTTAAGTCCATACTTGGCTCTGAACGTTTCAGAAACAATAAATATGATCTTCCTTTCGGGATTGGAAAAACTATCAGTAACGAAAGCTATGTGGCTGATCTTGCAAAGATGCCCCACTTGTTAATGGCTGGTGCTACTGGTCAGGGTAAATCCGTCGGACTTAATGCTATTATTGCGTCGCTGCTGTACAGCAAACATCCGGCTGAACTGAAGTTTATCCTTGTAGACCCTAAGAAGGTAGAGCTTAATCTCTACTCAAGGATAGAACGTCATTATCTCGCTAAACTACCTGATTCAGAAGAGGCTATTATTACAGACACAAGAAAGGTAGTCCGTACTCTCAACTCTCTGAGTATTGAGATGGATAACCGCTATGAGCTCCTTAAGGACGCACAGGTTAGAAATATAAAGGAATACAATACTAAATTTATAGCCCGTAAGCTCAACCCGCTGCATGGTCACAGATACCTTCCGTATCTTGTGCTGGTTATTGATGAATTTGCTGATCTTATAATGACTGCCGGCAAGGAGGTTGAAGCACCTGTTACACGTCTGGCTCAGCTGGCCAGAGCCATAGGTATTCACCTTATTATTGCTACACAGCGTCCATCTGTTAATATTATTACCGGTACTATCAAGGCTAACTTCCCTGCAAGGATAGCTTTCCGTGTTATTACGAAAATTGATTCACGTACTATTCTGGATACAAGCGGAGCAGACCAGCTTGTGGGACGTGGTGATATGCTGTTTTCTACTGGTAGTGATGTAATAAGACTGCAATGTGCATTTATCGACACTCCTGAAGTAGAGAGAATCACTAGCTTTATCGGTGCTCAAAGGGCTTACCCTGATGCATTGCATCTGCCTGAATTTAAAGATGAGGAAAGTGAACAAAAGGCTGATTACGATGCCAATGAACGTGATGAGCTTTTTGAAGATGCTGCTCTTATTATTGTTCAGACTCAACAGGGTTCAACGTCTTTGCTTCAGCGAAAGCTTAAGCTGGGATATAACAGGGCAGGGCGAATTATTGATCAGCTGGAGGCGGCCGGAATAGTAGGACCGTTCGAAGGTAGTAAGGCCAGAGAAGTTAAAATTGCCAGTGAAATGGCTTTGGAACAATATTTGAAGGATTTAGATTCTAAAGATAACAGAACGGACGACGAAAAATAGCGTCCTCATATAATTTTTGAACATGAGAAGAATATTTTTATTAGCAGGATTAATAGTAAGCATTTCAGTTTTAGGACAAAATGACAAGAACGCCGACAAGCTTCTTGAGAATGTAATTAACAAACTATCGGAATACACTAATTTTAAAGCCAACCTTTCTTATACTATGATAAATACTGAGATGGGTATTGATGAGGAAAAAACTGGCTTGATATTTATTCAGGGCGATAGCTACAGACTTGAAATGGAGGGTCAGGTTATTATTTCTGACGGCACTACTATCTGGACGTGGCTTAAGGATTCTGAAGAAGTAATGGTAAGCAATACCAGCGACAATGAGGAGAGCATCTCCCCTACTCAGATTCTTACTAAATACAATAATGATTACAAAGCTAAATTCAGTAACAATAAGGAATACAAAGGTACTGACTTACAAGAGATAGAACTAAAGCCCAATGACAAAAAGGATTTTGAGAAAATGACCGTCGTTGTTAATCCCTCAGAACTAACTCTTGTGAATTTCTCTGTTTATGATGTAAATGGCAATGTGTTTACTTACAAGATATTAAACATGGAAACTAATCTGGAACTTCCTGCCGACACATTCACATTTAAAGAATCAGAACACCCTGATGTTGATGTTATTGATATGAGATGATTTAAGTTCAAGGTTGGGATTGTTCAGGAAATTCTTCAGTCCCATCCTTGCTATTACCTCTTGTAACTCCTGTGTTTATAATTAGCTCCTGCTATAATAAGAATAATCCATCCCATAAAAAGAAGGATTGCTCCTAATATAATAAAGGTGTTACCCCCAGGGAAATAAGTCTTGCTTAGGTCATGTAAACCATTCACCAGCAGCGGTAGTGCATAAAATATCGTGCCTGTGAGAAATAATAAATATACGGCGTTTAAATTTGATTTTGTAACATTCTTCTTCAGAAAGCTAATGGCCAATACAGCTACAGCCTGCACAAACAGTACTATTACACCATTCTGAAACACTTCCAGATTCTCAGGGTTTATATGTCCGGACAAAACCAGAGTATTGATTAAGTGTAATACTACTGCGATGCTTCCCATTATCCCGCTCGTAATAATAATTCTTTTAGTCATACCTATAGTGTTTGTTGCTAATTTAGTAAAATTAACTGAACTTTGCCGTCTATTTAAAAAAAACGTATCAATGAATATTTCAGTAGACATTAGCTACTATCCATTAAAGGATGAATTTATTCCCCCAATTAAGGATTTTATTGCAAGACTTAATAACAACAAAGCGCTGGTTGTCAACACAAACGGAATGAGCACTCAGGTGTTCGGAGAGTACAACAATGTATTGGATACTCTGAAGAAGGAAATCTACAGCTCTTTTGAAATACCTCATTCGGTATTTATTTTAAAGATTATCAACGCAGACCTTCAAGTGCATAAGGGTAAATAAATGAACGAATTACTTCATTTCTTTATTGAGCCATATCAGCAGGCTTCCATAACCAATATTATTCTGGAGTTTGTTGCTGCACTTTTCGGGATTATCAGTGTGTACTATGCCCGAAAAGAGAACATCCTTGTATATCCCACAGGAATTATAAGCACCGCCATATACGTATATATGCTATCACAATGGGCATTATATGGTGATCTCATCATTAATATCTATTATACCTTGATGAGTATTTACGGATGGTATATGTGGGCAAGGAAAATAGATGACAAAGACAATCATCTGCCTGTTAGTCGTACAAACAAAGCCGATAAGATAAAAGCAACGGGGATATTTGTCTTTACTTCGATCTTTGTTGTCGTTGTGTATCGCTACTACAATGTTATGCCCAATGATCTTGGTTTTGTTGAAAGCTGGAATTATGCCACCGACAAACTAACCTCTGGCAATTTGAATGACTTCAGAAGTGCAACTCCTTTTCTCGATACCTTTACCACAGGCATATTTTTCTCAGCCATGTGGCTCATGGCCAATAAAAAGCTCGAAAACTGGACTCTGTGGATAATAGGTGATATTGTTTCAATTCCTCTCTATTTCGTTAAAGGATACGGATTTACTGGCATACAATACTCTGTTTTTCTTGTGCTGGCAGTAATGGGATATTTTGAATGGCGTAAACAAATACAAAGTAGGAATGGTTAAACGTATTGCTGTTCTCGGACCGGAATCGACTGGCAAATCAGTGCTTTCCAAACAGCTATCGGAGAGATTCAATACTGTATTTGTAAAAGAGTATTCACGCGATTATTTCCTGAACCGCGAGTATAGTTATAATATCCATGATCTGGAGAAGATAGCTCTGCAGCAGCTAAATAATGAACAAAATCTTTATACAAAGGCCAACAATATTATTATTTGCGATACTGAGTTTATTACTCTTAAAGTATGGTCTGACGTAGTATTCGGAAAAACACCGACAGCTATAACCAATCTGATTACATCACATATGTACGATTTGTATCTGTTATGCAACCTTGATGTAGAATGGGAACCAGATCCATTGCGAAACAATTCGCACAACCGACAAGAAATATATAACAGATTCGTTAGTGAGTTGGAGCATCACAACTTAAATTACCGTATCGTAAGTGGGACAAATGATGATCGTGTCAAAAATGCTGTTACCTTTGTACAACAAACTATAAAATGAATCCTGAAAAGAAAATAACCGTTATCTATCTCGCACGATGGTACCCCCATCGATACGATCCTATGTACGGCCTTTTCATAAAGCGTCATGCTGAGGCTTCGGCGCAATATTGTCATACAGGGGTTGTTTATGTACATCTGCTTACAGAAAGCCAAGCCAAAAACCCGGGATACAACACTGAAATACTTGTGGAGAACGGTGTCCCCACTATTTGCATTTACTATAAAAAATCTCCTATTCCCCTTTTGGGAAAGCTTATCAACTTCATCAATTATATCAGGCACAATTTCGAAGGCATACGTCTTTTAACAACGCACACAGGCAAACCCGACTTATTTCATGTGCACATACTCACACGCCTTGCCGTTATTGCATGGTGGTATAAATTAAAAAACGGCACTCCTTATATAATAAGCGAACATTGGTCGCGATACCTACCTCTTACCGGAAATTTCAAAGGTATCTTACGTAAGTCTGTAACACGTATGGTTGCTAAAAAAGCATCGGCAATAACAACAGTCACTGATAATCTGGCTAAAGCCATGCAAAGCCATAATATTAAAAACTGCCGGTACATAGTAATGCCAAACGTTGTTGATATTTCATTTACCAGATTTTACAGAGGATATAAGCCCCCAAGAAAGTCGGTATTTGTCCATGTCAGCTGCTTTGAAGACCGTTCAAAAAACATTAGCGGTATACTGCGTGTGATAGCAAAATTGCAAGACAAAACAGATAACTTCCTCTTTAAGCTTATTGGAGAAGGTATTGACAGGAAAAAGCTTACCGCTTACGCTGAAGAGCTTAACATCGACCAGAACAAGATAGAATTTACAGGATTGCTAACAGGCAGAGATCTGTCAAGGGAAATGTCAACAGCGGATATGCTTGTTGTTTTCAGTAACTATGAAAATATGCCGGTGGTTATTAATGAATCACTAACACTGGGAATACCAGTTATTGCAACCCGTGTAGGTGGCATTCCTGAAGTTATCAATGAAAGAAACGGCATTCTCATCAATGCAGGCGATGAAGATAAGCTGCTTGATAATCTGGAGAAAGTATGCAGAGGAGAGATAACCTTTGATATGAACCTTATTCAGAAAGAAGCCATTCTTAGCTGGTCAACAGAATCCATAGGAAAGAAACTCACAGATTTATACAAGGATGTAGTATAAATTTGGTGAATGGTGAATGGTGAATGGTGAACTGTGTCCGCCTATCAGCGGATGGTGAGCAGAGTGTTTTTATCACTTTTCTCTTCAGTCCCTAAAGTCCCTCCAGTCATTCTTCATTCTTCATTATTCATTATTCATTTTTCATTCTTCATTTTTCATTATTCATTATTAACCTTGTCCCTTATCCTACTCATGCAACGCCACCATAGGCAATCCCAGATCAAAGAAATCATCCTTTGATATCTTACGACTGAACAACGAATGGAAGAAATTCTTATGATGAGCAATAAAAGCAACAGCATTAATTTTATACTCATCAACCATAGCCTCTATAGCCTGGTCATAATCACTGGTATCAATAAGAGAGAAATGAATCTTATTATTAATACTTTCTGCTTCAAAAGCATCCTTAAGGTCATTAAGGTGTGGTGATGCTTCATCCTTTGTATCACCCTGATGATGAAAATGAACAACAAATATCTTGGTATTGATATTTTCAAACATTTTCATAAGCAGCTGAAGCTTCATATAATCCTTCTCACTATTATTGGAGGCATACATAATCCTGAACTCCCGCTTTATATCTACCTCAGAAGGAACAGCAATAACAGGAACCACACATTTGTTCATAATCTTCTTAGCCATACTCCCGGCAAGGAAGCCCTTTTTGCCTTTACCTTCAGTCCCCATTACTATCAGTCCGGGCGTCAACTCATCACACACTTCTGTAATTTCCATATCAGGATCACCACCTTTTACAAGAGTGTGCACTGTGAAATTAGTATATCCTTCAGACTTAAGATAGCTATCTACTTCTGCTTTAAGCTTCTTCATATTTTCTTCCGACTGCATTTTAAACTCCTCAATTAACTGGACATTAAGGAATGCATCACTCTCGAAAGTACCACCGATACCTGAATCAGTAACAAAAATCTGGTCGTTGTATGAGTGCATTAATATCAGATTAACAGGCTCTTCTTTGGTGCTTATTTTCACAGCAAACCTGTATGCAAAAGGTGTATGTTCGGAAAAATCAACAGGTAATAGAATAGTTTTCATGATTAAATGTGTTAATTATTTTATGCCAAAGCGACTTATTTTACCGTATGTAAGCGTAATTGCCATAACGAAGATAGTCGCCATTATCCCCATTAGTGCGTTATATGGAGCTGATGTGCTCAGTGCCAGACGAATTATAACTGTGGCAAGAGCATAGCATGAATTCCTGAAAAGGTTAAAGTATGAGTTGGAATACCTCAAAGAAATAAACACAATCAGAATATCAACAAAGATCATAATTGTATAGAAATTCTTGAAGAAGTCGAAGGTTTCCATGTGCATAAAAAACAGCACAATATCATAGATAAGAATACCCACAAATACCAACAGCAATATAAGTCCAAGTAACCGTTTAACATTGATAAACCTCTTTAGCTTACTGATATCCATGTGATACGGAAGAGGTTTATCCCAAAGACGTATGAGCACAATACCTATAAAGATAACCAGAGCAGAACCGGCATCAGCAAAAACATACAGCATACTATCTGTAATTTCAGCAAGATTTAAAGTACCGTGATATTCACCAAACTTCTTAAAAGCACTCCTTAACAAGATGAGTGACAATATCTCAAGCTGTATTATCATTGATCCTGACAAAGATTTCTCAATGGCGAATACAAGATTAACAACTTCAAACAATAATAGTAGTGTAAACGACAACTGAATTGCTGAGAAAGGATTATCGGGAATAAAGTAACAGCTGGCGGGAATAAATCCA
This sequence comes from Bacteroidales bacterium, assembly GCA_963676635.1. Lineage (GTDB taxonomy): Bacteria > Bacteroidota > Bacteroidia > Bacteroidales > F082. The sequence continues at coordinate 222,735 of OY781105.1, read as the reverse complement.
AAATCTTTTAGAAACACCAGCAATAGTGTTAATACATAACTAATAATCAGCAATGAAGCAATACTTTTCATGGAGACATTACTCTCCCATACATTACGTATTCTTAGATAGAATTTTAGTATGGATTTAATAACCATATTGCAAACAAATTGGTTTTATCCGAAAGATTGTAAAGTTACGAAAAAAGTTTAAATATTGAACTTCAAGCTACTCCAACAGTACAATGCCACTTTCAGAGTTTATGGTAACAGTCCCGTTTTCCACAGTGTATATACTTCCGTTGAAAGCATTACAGACCTTACGACCATTCTCAAAATAGCCATCAACCGGAATAATCACAGTACCAGGTTCATTAACAGCGATCACCACAACATCATTAACATCATTCTTATTGTAGGTACGGGCAAACACATAAGGCTCTTCGGAAATCATCTGATGCACACCAGCGCCAACAGCAAGGTGATCATGTCTGAACTTACCCAACTTCTGCCAATATGACAACAACTCAGGGTTCTCACCCCAGTTCATCATTCCTCTCAGATTAACATCACCATTCGCTCCTTCAATAATAAGAGGACGGCCTGTTTCATCGCCATAGTAAATCTGAACCTGTCCGGGGCACAGCAACAACTTAGTAGCTGATTCATAGGTTCTCTGTCGCTCCTTATCGAAAGGCCAGCCATCATCATGCGAGCTAATATAGTTCATCACAGTAACATCACTAAGATCGCCATCATTAAGCTGATTTGAATATTTGGAAAAGAGATCCTCATAATCCATATTAGCGTCATATTTAAATCCAAAGTTTATCTGACTATCAAAACCATTGGCAAAATAATCCACTGCAGTATCTCCAAAGTTAAACATCTTACCACCCAGGGCATTGTAGTTATATGTCTCAGCCATCATAAAGAAGTCCTGATTTTTCTGTATAGCTTCTTTATTGGCCTCCTTCCATTCCGCGAAAGCTATAGCAGACTCTTTAGACAGATCGTCCCACACATCAGGTTCAGTATGCTTCACAGTATCCACACGGAAGCCATCAATACCATACTCTCGTATAAGGTCAGTAAGCCATTTGATTATATAATACCGCGGAGTGCGGGGATATCCTGTTCGTTCAAAAAATGCATCAAGTTCATTCAGTTCCTGCTGAAGACGCCCCTCTTTCTCCCATTTTTCCACCAATTGTGGAGGCAGATCAACTTCTTCAGTCTGTTCCGTAATAACATCAGGAAGATTCTTCACAAGAGTACAAAACACCGTGCTGCTGTAGTCCTGATAAGTGCACTGAGGCTCAGTACGCACCCAATCTGAAGGCCATACCGGGTCTTTATCAGTTACCGGTCCGGTATGATTGATAATAACATCTAGCATAATACGAATACCATGACTGTGAGCTTCCTTTACAAGTTCCTTAAGATCTTTACCAGTACCAAAATTAGGCTCCAGACTTGTCCAGTCTTTTATCCAGTACCCATGATAGGCATAAGTAGCTCCCTGTCCTTCATCAACAAAACCATGAATCTGCTCCATTACCGGAGAGAACCACAATACATCAACACCCAGATTATTAAAATACCCTTCTTTAATCTTTTTTGTAATCCCTGCCATGTCACCACCGGTAAAGCCACGCAGTTCTTTTGTTTCAGCGGTTCGGTTAAAATTCACGTCGTTCGTACTGTCACCGTTATAAAAACGATCGGTGAGCATAAAGTAACATGTGGCATTATCCCAGGTAAAAGGCTTTTGTGGTGCCTGTCCATCAGCATTCTTCTGTTGTGCGCATCCTGATACCATCAGGGCAAACGAAATAATTATAATAAAGAGGTTTCCTTTTTGCATCTTAAATTATTATTTATGACAATACAAAGATAATTATTTGGTCAAACAACCATTTAATTTTATATTTGTCTATTCTACTACACGCATCTAATTAATTTCAATATTAAGAATTCTAACTAAATTCTGATGTTTAATAAAGATTGTTTAAAATTTTAAGTATGAAATACAGATACTTCCAGCAAGCTCTCTTTGCTTTATCAATACTGGTACTATCCACACTATCATTAAGATCACAAACCACTACCTTTAATTATATATGTCCTTTACCGGAATCAGAGTATATTAATCCGGAGCAGACAATCATCCTGAAGACAGGCAATAAGTTTGATGAATCATGTAAATACCTTGGCGGGATAAGCATTGTAGGATCAAAATCAGGGAGTATAGCCAATGATATATATCTGTCGAAAGACAAAAAAACAATTGTTATAACACCCAAAACCCCTTTTTTAATCGACGAAACCATTACTGTTACAACAGGAAACGGATTTAAAAATCAAAGCGGCATTCCTGTTGCATCAGAAACATTTATGTTTAAAACAGTTACAACCGACACAAAGAAACTAAGGAAAAGCTTTGCTGAATATATGGACCACGAAGAAAATGACATTGTTATACATCCTGAAATAAAACGCGACAATATAATGAATCGCGACAACAACCTTCCTGCCGATTACCCACCACCATATACAGAAATTTACAACGAAGTGGGTGATGACTACTACTTCGCAACTCTTAATCCACGTGCCGGTGGTAGCGATTACAATCCATTTCTTACAATTTTCGACAAGTACGGCACTCCTGTATTTTTTAGAAGAACCAGTAACCAGTATCTCAATTTGCATGTTATGAATGATGGCAGATTAGCAGCCGCAAGAAATATCTATACAAATCCCTCTATGGAGAAATACTTCTTTATGGACAGCTCCTATGTGGTTACCGACTCCATCAAAACAGGCAATGGTTATGATATGGATGGTCACGATATATTACTAACAGCCAATGGTAACTATATGCTATTGTCATATGATCCTCAGATAGTAAACATGAGTCTTATTGTCCCCGGAGGCAATACAGCCGCAACTGTAACCGGACTTGTTATCCAGGAGGTAACACCAGAGGGGGTGGTACTTTTCCAATGGCGCAGCTGGGATCATTTTGAGATAACAGATGCTACCTCCGACATAAGCCTCACAGCCTCCAATATCGACTATGTCCATGGCAATGCCATAGAATTTGATCAAGACAGTAATCTACTGATTTCATCAAGAAATATGGATGAAGTAACAAAAATAGATATGGAAACAGGAGATGTTATTTACCGCTTGGGGTTACTGGCTGAAAATAATGAGTTTACTATTACAGGCGACAGCTGGGGGTTCTCACACCAACACGATGTACGTGTACTGCCCAATGGTAATATTACTGTTTTTGATAATGGCAATCTGCATGCAATCCAGTTTTCACGTGCACTGGAATATGTAGTAGATGAAAACAATATGACAGCACAAGAAGTATGGGATTACAGACATAATCCTGATGTATATGCTGCCTATACAGGAAGTTTCAGAACCTATGATGACGATACCAAGCTCATCGGTTGGGGTGCTTCAATTGATTGCGGGGCTACACTTCTGTCTGATAATGGAGTTGATATGGAAATATTCTACTCTAATAATGCCGTGTCTTATCGTACTCTTAAATACCCATGGCAAACAAATATGTTCATTGCACCCGAATCAATTGATTTTGGCAATTATGCCGGCAATAACGAGCCCAAATACAGAACTATACCTGTTACGAACACTTCTGAAAACACCATTAGAATATCTTCTGTGTATAATATTACAGACATGTTTTATGTTGAAAGCTCACTACCGGTACAGATAACACCAGAAGCAACAGTAGATATCACTTTCGCTTTCATGCCACCGGAAACAGGTACATACAATGATGTCCTCACATTAAATTATGATAAGTTTATTCTGGGCGCTGGTGTTGAAAGAGTAGCACAGCAGGTAAAAGTTTGCGGTATGTGGAACTCCGATATCCCTACTGTTGACTTTATCCCTGAGTTTGGCAGCGAAAATATTGACAGGGATATTGAAATATCTGTTGTTTTCTCAGAGCCTATGAGAAAAATATTCGGACAACCAATTGAAGATAATGACATTCCCAATATCTTCGACCTCAGACTAAATGATATGCTTGGCGATGAAGTGCCCATTCATGGTAATATCTCCGACGATAATATGATTATCACGATTATACCCGATGCTATTCTGAACAGTGAACAACAATACTATTGTGAACTAAAATCAGGAACAATAAAGGGTATAAACGGTGGATTAATCACACAAAAAGAAACAACAATTTTTACTACTTCAACGAGTGTAGAGATAAGCGAACAGGGTACCAAACAGAATATCAATGTATTCCCCTCACCTTTCAACGATTATCTCAAAATTACGACAGACTCAAACAGTACACTGCAGCTATATAACGCCAACGGACAGAATGTAAGAGAGCAGCAAATCACCGCAGGAATTACAACAATCTGCACATCAAACCTCACATCCGGTGCTTATATGGTAGTAATAGTTAATAACAACGGCAGCAGAAAGTTAACAAAGGTAGTTAAAGTGGTGAATGGTGAATAGTGAATGGTGAGTGGTGAGTGGTGAGCAGAGCATTTTTCTCACTTTGTCCCTGACTGACCGACTCAGGCGGTTCCCCTTCCCCCATTTTTCGTTTCCTTGGCCCTACTAAAAAAAAATCTCAAACTAAAAACACTTTTACTATTTTTACAAAAAATCTGTAATAATGGCTATTACTAATTCAAGGACAAAAATAGTAGTGACACTGGGACCAGCATCATCTGATGAGAAAACCATAAAAAACATTATCAAAGAAGGTGCAAACGTATTTCGACTCAATTTCTCACACAGCACCCACGATGAACATAAGTCTACAATAAACAAAATCAGGAAGGTGAGCTCAGAACTATATACAGAAGTAGCTATACTGGCAGACCTTCAAGGGCCAAAAATAAGAATAGGAATGATGCCCGACGAAGGCGTTAATCTTATTAGCGGCAAAGAGTTCTGTTTAACCACAGAGAAAATATCAGGCAATGCCGGCGAAGCCTTTATCAGCTACAAACACTTTCCCAAGGATGTTAAAAAGGGCGATATTGTTCTTGTTGACGACGGGAAAATTAAACTAAAAGTACAAGAAACAGATGGCAAACAACGAGTTAAATGCAAAGTGGTGTTTGGCGGAGTACTAACATCACGCAAGGGTGTTAATTTGCCAGATACCAACCTGTCGCTACCGAGCTTAACAGAGAAAGACCTCAAAGACGTAGAATTCATAGTTAAACACGATATTGACCTTGTAGCACTTTCATTTGTACGAAAAGTAGAAGATATCCAGGCCTTAAACAAGCTACTCAAAGAACACGGCTCACAACAAAAAATAATATCAAAAATTGAAAAGCCGGAAGCTATGAAGGATATCGATCGCATTATCAACGCTTCTGATGGTGTTATGGTAGCCAGAGGAGATCTGGGTGTTGAGATGCCCTTTGATCACGTGCCTGTAATGCAAAAGAATATCGTTGATAAGTGTATCCGCAGATCCAAACCTGTTATTATTGCCACACAGATGCTTGAGAGTATGGTAACAAACTTTAACCCTACACGCGCTGAAGCCAATGATGTTGCTAATGCTGTGCTTGATGGTGCAGATGCTTTGATGCTAAGTGCTGAGACTTCAGTTGGTGCTTTCCCGGTGGAAGCTGTAAAGAATATGCAGAAGATTATCTCTTATACAGAAGATAATGCATATTCATTCCACAAGAAGCATAAACCAAATGTTTCTGAAAATGATTACCTTGCTGATTCTATTTGCTTCAATGCTCAAAAGATGGCACAACAGACCAATGCAACAGCAATGATTACTTTTACGCATTCCGGACAAACAGTGCTTCGCGTTTCCGGGTACCGACCTAAAGCCAGGATATTTGCTTTTACAGACAACAGAATGCTACAACGTCAGTTATCTCTGGTGTGGGGTGTTATGGTTTTCAGTGCCAACCTTAGTCAGTCTACTGATGACTTTTTCCTTAGCACCAGGAAATATCTTTTCAGCCACAAACTTATTAAAAATGATGACATTGTAATTCATATAGGCAGCATCCCGGTAACCGAACAAATGGACACAAATATGATAAAGTTAAGCAGGGTTGAATGTAAGAAAGTATGATGGTGGGGGTTGAGTGGTGAATGGTGAATAGTGAATAGTGAGCTGTGTCCGCCTACCGGCGTATTGTGAGCAGAGCGTTTTTCTCACTTTTCTCTTCAATCCATAAAGTCCCTCCAGTCATTTTTCATCTTTCATTTTTCATTTATTACCCCTTGTCCCTTTTCAAGCCACTTCCAAATAGTACATTCTTGCCATATATACTAAATATACATATCTGGTTATTATACATTTCTCAATTATGAATATAAATGGGGAATTTTTAAGTGTTGTATATATATCACCGAATACATTGTTTATGAATTTAAACGCATTATTAAACATTATAGTAATATTGTGCCAATAAAAAATAAAAATAATACAATTACAACACAACCCCTGCAATCGTTTGCAATAAGACATCCCATTAGAATATTGACAATTTTTTAACAATCCTGTAATCCACAAGCCATAAATCCCTGATTTCAGTCGCCATTTCACCTAAATTTGGGCAAGAAAATTGAAAAAAAAGTCAAAATAAAAGTAGAATTTTAATTCACCTGCATGAAGAAATTATACACTATTATCATTGTTTTATGGTTTATTGCCACATCCGCTATGGCAGATAGTTACCATACCATTGCAATCGACGGTCAAAACAGTGGCTGGGCAGCTAATGAAGTATTTACAAATATTAGTCATGATGGCAGTGCACAACAAGCTTATGCCCATTTCACATGGGACGAAAACTATATATATATAGGTATAAGTGACCCTGAAGCTGATGAACAACCTCTGGCTACTTTTATTTATTTTGATTCAGATCCTACAGGAAACAATGGCACTACTGACGCTTACGCATGGGATGATTATATGACTACACCATTTAATTCAGATTATGTTGTAATATTTAAAAACCAATCAGGTGATGATTACATTGAAGTAAAAGAATACAATGGTTCTACATGGGAGTTTATACCAAACACTTCAATGGAAGGCATGGAACTTCTCTCCTCAACAGGAGATACTCTTGTTAAATTTAGAATTGGATCAGACTACAGGGAAGTAGAAATCAAACGCTCTATGATCGGTAGTCCTGATCAAATCAAAACCTGTATGTTTACTGAACGACGAGATTCTTACTGGCGTTACCTAACATGGCCTTCCAACGGCTGGGTTGATGCAAACCGTGCATACGGACAAGCTATTCCAAACTACTACGGATTTATCCTCAATGAAGATATTCACCAGAATGATGCACCTTACTACGATTGTAAGATAACAGGATTTACCGGCGATGCCAAAAGCACAAGCTGGGACAATGCTTCTAACTGGAGTAACGGTATGCCTGACGACACAGCAGTGGTAATAATACCAGCCGCTTCCATTGTGGAAGCCAATACAGCTGCTGAATGCTATGATTTGTCAGTAGCAACAGGAGCCAACCTAACTGTTAGTCAGGGTAACTCACTAACTGTGTACAACAATTTATATAGCAACAGCGGACTTACCATTGAGTCAACATCAGCCGGCAATGGCTCTCTTATTGTCCATGGTGAAGCATCAGGTGATGTAACAGCACAGTGCTATATGACCGATGGCCAATGGCACTCCTACTCAGCCCCTGTTCAAAACCTCACAGCTGAAGATCTATATCTCGGTGGCAACCCCGAAGTATGGCTTGCCGAATATGACGAAGCTACCAAAGAATATACTTTTATCTCTGCCTACGAAGAGCCCCTGGGTGATATGAAAGGCTGGATGACATGGATAGAAACATCATCCCCCAACACATTCAGCTTTGAAGGACCTATGCACACAGGCACCATTGGTAGCACCAACAACCTGATTCGTAGTCAGGCTGGTGATTACGGTTATAATTATGTGGGAAACCCTTACACATCAGCCATCGACTGGGACACAACAGCCGGATGGACAAAAACAAATCTTAACGATGCCATTTATGTGTTTAATGACACTAGTTGGTCGTCGTATGTTGATAATGTTGGCGTTAATGACGGATCAAGATATATAGCTATGAACCAGGGCTTCATGGTACAGGTCACCGATAATTTAGGACCTTATCCCGAATACGGCACTTTGCAAATGAACGACAGTGTATGCCTCCACAACAGCGTATCATTCCTCAAAACCCCCGTACAATCCCCCGACAGCCTTATCCGCCTCCAGCTGGATATGTACGGCGCTACCGACGAAACTGTTATCCGCTTTATCCCCGATGCTACTGAAGGATATGATGGCAACTACGACGCTCACAAGATGTTCAGCTACAGCGATAACAAACCGCTTATCTATTCCACTGCCAACAACGGCATGTCTATCAACTCACTGCCTCCTTCTGTTACTGAAATACCTCTCGATGTGCAGGGTAACGACAACGCCAGTATGACCATCAAGGCAACGGAAATCAACACCATCGATGATGTATATCTTATTGATAACCTTACCGGAGATATTACCGACCTTAAAACCGACAACTACTCATTCAGACATGATATTACATTCCCCGACAGGTTTGTAATTACTTCTCTCATCACTGATATCAACAACCCACAACAAACCATTGCAGACTTCATTGCATGGTCGGCCAACAACAGTATTACCATTAAATCAAATAACGAAAACCAGTATAATTACAATATCTACAATATACAGGGCCAGCTTATCAGTAGCGGAAAGCTTACAAACGAAATAACCATACCTGTTTATACATCAGGATGTTATATTATCAACCTATGGGCAGGACAAAGCATATCATCAAAGAAAGTAATCGTTAAATAGAAACTAATTTATAATCAATTATCATATGAGAAGAACCTTATCTTTATCAGGAATTGCAATATTGTTGTTTGTAATATTCCCATTTACATCGTTTTCACAGATATATTCGCCGGAAGGGCTAAACATGCCCGGTGAATGGAACGCATGGACCAACCCACCCGCTAACAATCTGGCTTTTGCCAGCAGCACACAAGTAACCGATGGTCGTGTTACGCTCATTGAAACAGGCACGCTGCGATGGCAAACCACCATCCATGTGGCAGCAACAGGCGGCGATATCGAAGAAGGAACATATACATGGCTCTTCACCAGCGGTCCGGAAACTGATGCCTTTGCCAACAAATGGGCTGGAGTTACTGTTACCATGAACACACTTCAGGAATACACATTCCAGGGCACCGACGACAACAGCATTACTGTTACCAACGACCACTGGTACACCATGAACTGGGAAGACATTGGTTATGCTAACAGCAATGCCATTTTCATGGAAACAACCGCCGAGCCTGTTGACTTACTCACAGTGTCAACACCAGCAACGGCTAACCCTGATGAGATAATCAATATAGACATAACCACCAGCGCTCCTCCATGTGTTGAGGAAGTCTTTTATCTGCGTTACACAACCGACAGCTGGGCAACATCTGCAACAGCTGACATTGCCATAACAGGCACAACAGGTACTGCTTCAATACCCGGACAAGCTGCCGGCACTGTTGTTGAGTACTATGCTTTTAGCTCTGTAGTAACAGGCATTAGTGGCGATTACGACATGCAGACTATCAACCTTAATAACAATAGCAACACAAACTATTCATACACCGTTAGCGGTGGTCCGGAGCCTGAAATCGACTGGGCTAATCTGCAATATCCCGGTTCCGGAACTATCATTACAGGCGATTCATACAATGTGTACTCACAAGTACTTATCGATGGTATCACAAACCCATCAGGACAAGCCCCTGACGTACAGGCATGGATAGGCTATAGCACTGACAACACAGATCCTTCAACATGGACAAACTGGATTACATCAACATATAGCAGCGATGTGGGTAACAACGATGAATATATTGCCAACCTTGGCCTTGCAATTACCACAGAAGGCACTTACTATTATGCATCACGCTTTCAATATCTTGACCAGGATTTTGTTTATGGAGGTTATTCTGAGACTGGTGGTGGTTTCTGGGATGGTACAACAAACGTAAACGGCATTCTTACTGTTAATGACACTCCACCTGTACCTGCTATAGACTGGGCTAACCTGCAATATCCTGAAGCAGGAACCATCGAAACAGGAATGGACTATCTTGTTTACGGACAACTTTGGATAGCTGACAGCACAGGACAATCTGTTCCACTAGACGGACTGGAAGCATGGGTAGGATACAGTCTTAACGACAACGACCCTGCCACATGGACTAACTGGATAGCAGCCGACTTCAACGCTTCATCAGGCAATAACGACGAGTATGTGGCTAATCTGGGTACCGAAATAGTGGCTGAAGGTACATATTATTATGCTACACGTTTCCAGTATCTGGGTCAAGACTATGTTTATGGAGGTTATTCAGAAACCGGAGGCGGTTTCTGGGATGGCACTGACAATGTTAGCGGTGTGTTAACGGTTAGTGATCTACCTCCTGTACAGGATATAGGATGGGCTAACCTGCAATACCCCGACTCAGGGATTATTGAAAACGGTCAGGAATACCTTGTATATGCACAAGCATGGATAGAAGACAGCACAGGGCTTACACCACCAGTATCCGGACTACAATCATGGATAGGATACAGCACCACCAACGACGACCCTGCCACATGGACTAACTGGGTACAGGCAGACTATAACGCACCATCAGGTAACAATGATGAATTTGTGGCTGATCTGGGAGCTGTTATAATGGAAGAAGGTACTTATTACTATGCATCACGTTTCCAGTATCTCGATGAAGCTTTTGTTTATGGTGGTTACTCAGAAACCGGTGGTGGCTTCTGGGATGGCACTGAGAATGTATCAGGCGTGCTAACAGTAGAAGGCGCAGCCATCACCTACCCCGTTACTTTCACAGCCATCGACGACACACATCTGTACTCCAATATAAAATTCAAAGGATCCATGACCGGATGGGAAGCAGTAAATATGAATCAGGATGGCAATATATGGACAGTAACGCTGGATGTACGCCCGGGATCATACGAATGGGGTGTATTTGAAGATGATGGATCTCAATACGGCATATGGCTTGTAATTGGTCCTAATCTGGAAGTAACCATCAGCGACGAAGGTGTTATCACAGGCGATACAACATATACAATCACCTATACTGATATAAACGAAGTATCTGATGATATGGTAGCATATCCCAATCCTGCCAAAGATGTGATAAAAATAACTACCAGTAACACCATAAGCACCACAGCCCGCTTATACAGCTCCACAGGAGTACTGGTAGCAGAAGCTACACTTACCCGAGGCAGTGCAGAAATCAGCGTAAGCGGATTACCAACAGGTATGTACATACTCAAAACAGATAATGTTATTACAAAGATTATAAAGCAATAGCAAAAAACAGGATGATAAAACACACCACATACATAATAACACTGATGCTTGCCGTTTTCCTGACGGCAGGCATCCAATACAGCACACAGGCACAGATTTACGCCCCTGAGGGCCTTAATATGCCAGGCGACTGGGACGACTGGACTAATCCCCCGTCAAACCCCGTTCTGGCTGGTAGCGCCCAAACAACCAGCGGTGAGCTCACCGTACTACCTCTGGGCAATCCCGTTTACCAGACAACATTCTATGCCGACGAGCACAGCGGCGATATTGTGGGAGGCTCGTACAACTTCAAGTTTACTTCCGGTCCGCTTGACAACATATGGCAAAACCAATGGGGTAATACCGCTTTCGTTGCCAACGAAATACAAAGCACTACCTATGGAGCAGCAGGCAACGACGAACCCGAACCCAACACCATCACACTACAAAACACCCATTGGTATGTGATGAACTGGAACAACATCGGTTACGAAAACACTACCGCCATATTTATGGAACTCGATGCCGAACCCGTTGACATCACCACAGTGGCACACACGCCACTAATGCCCACCGAAGACGACCCCGTGGAAGTGGCCATAGTCGTAACACACAATCCTGCTACACAGGAAAACATTTACGTACGGTACACCACCAACGATTGGATGACGTCAGCAACAGTGCCCTTTACCTTTGCGGGAACAGAAGGCACAGCAACCATCCCTAACTATCCCACCAACACGCACATCGCTTACTATGTGTTCACCACAACCATTAACAACCCAACTGATAATTACGACCATATCACCATGAGGTACAACAACAACGGCGGCATCAACTACGAATACACCGTTGGCGACACCCTCTCATGCGGCTCCGGTCTTTCGCTGGTTAGCACAGAACCCCCCTTCCCGCTGGAAGATTCAGAAGTTGTGATAACCTTCAACGCCGAACTCGGTAATGGCGGTCTGGCCGGATACAACGACGACGTATACGCCCACACCGGCGTTATCACCAATCTTAGCACCAGTACATCCGACTGGAAATATGTTAAAACCGAATGGGGAGAGAACACCCCCGATACAAAGCTTACGCTTATCGATAGCAATATGTATGAAATGACTATCCCCAACATACGCGAGTATTACAGTGTCCCTGATGGAGAGACCATCGAGCAGATGGCCTTCGTATTCCGCAGTGCCGAGCCCGACGAATACGGCTCATACATGGAAGCCAAAACCGCCGAAGCAGGCGATATCTTTATTGAAGTGTACGGCGATGAACTCAATGTTAAGATCACCTACCCCACCGCAGCCAATCCTCTGGTGGAGCCAAACACACTGGTACCCGTTTGCATGGCAAGTCTGAATTCCGACTCACTGTCGCTGTTTATCGACAACACCTTCCTGACAAGCACAGACGAAACAAACTTGTTTTATGCCCTCAACACCAACGACTACACATCCGGTAACCACTGGCTAATTGCTGTTGCCGATGATATGGAGCAGACAGTAACCGACTCGGTAATGATATTTATCCGCGGTGATGTGCCTGTGGCTGAACTACCTGAAGGCATGACAAGCGGTATAAACTACGTTGATAACAATACAGTAACACTGGTGCTCAACGATCCCGCTGCACTCAAACGCTATGCTTTTGTTATTGGCGATTTCAATAACTGGAGCGTAAACCAGGACTCATATATGAACCGTACTCCCGATGGTAAAAACTACTGGATTACCTTATCGGGATTAACAGCAGGCGAGCAATATGCTTATCAGTATTATGTGGATGGTGAGCTAAAACTTGCCGATCCCTATTGCGATATGGTTCTCGATCCATGGAATGACAAATATATCCCTGAGTCAACATATCCCAATCTCAAAGCATACCCCGCTAATCTCACAACAGGTATTGTAAGTGTATTCCAGACAGCACAACAGGATTACCTCTGGATTGTCGACAACTTCACTCCTGTTGCCGTTAACGAAACACAGTCTAATCTTATTATCTACGAGCTTCTGGTACGCGATTTTGTAAGCGACCAGCGTATTGCTTCCGTTATGGACTCACTTGATTACCTGAAAAATCTGGGCATCACAGCCATCGAGCTAATGCCCATTAATGAGTTCGAAGGCAACGACAGCTGGGGCTATAACCCATCATTCTACTTCGCTCCCGACAAGGCCTATGGTACCAAAAACGACTATAAAGCCTTTATCGACGCATGTCATGAAAGAGGCATAGCTGTGATCCTGGATATGGTACTCAACCACAGCTTCAGCCAGTCGCCTATAGTGCAAATGTACTGGGACAGTCAGAACTACATGCCCACAGCACAAAACCCGTGGTACAACCAAACTGCCACACATCCACTTAGTCCGGGCTACGACTTCAATCACGAAAGTGAAGCCACCAAAGCCTTTGTTAAGCGCGTGTTCAATTATTGGGTAGAAGAATACAAAGTAGATGGCTTCAGGCTCGACCTAAGTAAAGGCTTTACACAAAACTATACAGGTCAGGATATTGGTGCATGGAGTCAGTATGATCAGTCGAGGATAAACATCCTTACAGATTACTACAACTCCATTAAAGCTACCAACCCCAACACATATATGATTTTGGAACATCTTAGCGACAACAGCGAAGAAGTAGCGTTAGCAAATACAGGCATGATGTTATGGGGAAATATGAACGAACAGTTTAATCAGAATACCATGGGATGGAGCGAAAACAGCGACTACTCATGGGCTTACTACAACGAACGTGGATATATATACCCCAACCTTATCCCATATATGGAAAGCCATGATGAGGAAAGACTGATGTATAAAAACCTTATATATGGTAACACATCCGGACAATATAACATTAAGGACACAGTAACAGCCTTGGGCCGTGAGGAAGCAATCTTCCCCATGTACTATATGGTACCAGGCCCAAAAATGATATGGCAGTTTGGCGAGCTGGGCTACGACTACAGCATAAACTACTGCAACGACGGCACCATAAGTGAAGACTGCCGTACACAGGCAAAACCCGTTAAATGGAACTACTGGAATAATTACAACCGCCAGCGTGTTTATCGTGTGGCAGCAGCAATGGCCAACCTTAAAAAAAATAACGATGCCTTTATATACGGTAGTTATGGTAAGGATATCAGCGGACTGGTTAAGCGCGCATGGTTAACAAACACCACAATGAATGTAGTGGCAGGCGCCAATATGGATGTTACCAGCAAAACCGTTAACCCGGAGTTCCAGCACAGCGGCACATGGTATAACTACTTCACCGGAGAAACAATAAACGCATCAAGCTCATCAGACTACAGCATTGACCTTGCTCCCGGCGGGTATTATGTTATAACAGACCAGAAGCTGGCACGACCATTTGTTGACCTAACCATAAAGATAGTATGGAAAAACAGCGGCGAACAGGTAAGCAATGCAGGTATTATCCTTTCGGAGAATGGCAGTCGCACTACAGGCACCACAGGTGAGGTTTATTACCTACCAAATGCCAACAGCAGCTACTCCTATATAATAAGCGTACCATGGGTAGGCGATGACATAACAGGAAGCATCAATGTAACCGAAGAAGATATGACAGTTATCATTGAAGTAGATGGTAATGAGTTTGTGGAGGAGAATGGTGATGAGAATATCAGAGTATATCCCAATCCTGCCAATGATTACATAACCATTGATGCCACCAGCAGCTACCTGCTTGGTATTTATGATATGAGTGGCAGAGTATTGCTGCAGCAGAAGGTGAACAGTGGAACTAACCTTATTAGCACTGAAGATTTGAACAGTGGTATATATATAATAAGGATAGAGAATGGGAAGAAGAGATATAATTCGAAGATTGCTGTTAGGAAGTGAGATTGGGATGGTTGAAGAGTTGAATAGATAATTAAAAAAAATGCTTAATAATGTTTATGACTAAAAATATGAGCGCAGGGTTTTGTTCAATTACGATGAATTTTAACTGTTTAAGTGTTTGTATTATTGAAATAAACGTTATATTTGAAAGCTAAAATGAAGAATAACTAATTTAAATTTATATTTTATGAAGAGGGGAGTGATTATTATTTGTATATTTTTTGTTTCAATTATTGCTTTTCCACAAGTTTACGTACCAGGAACACATAACGACTGGGATTTAGACAGTGAGAATCAAGCTACATTAAAAAGCAATTTGGGAACTACTGACTATTATGGGATAAATATTCAGCCAGCTTTTGATGATGTTTTCAAAATTGTACTTAATGATTGGGGAACTACATGGGGAGGTGGTTATTGGATAAATGATTATAATAGAACATGGAATATAGGCTACGCTGGCGATGATGCTATTTGGAAGGGAACTTTTGATAATTACGTCCATATTTGCATTGAAAAGCCAAGTGATTATGTAAGCCAAAATATCCCTACTTGTATAATGACTTTATCTGCCGACCCAATAACAATTAGCTCAACATCACAAGTAGGCTCAGATTACCAACAAGGTGCTATTTATTACGCACCAACAGGAGACCAAACTGTTAATATTACTTTGTCAGCAGCAAAATCTTCAGAAGAAAAAATTTACGTAAGATATACAACAGACTCATGGTCAAGTGACAACTTTGTACTTGCAGAAGAAGGTGGAATTGAAACAAGTTACAGTGCAACAATTCCAAGTCAAGCGGCTGGCACAACGGTTGATTATTATGTTTTAACCACAACCCTAGCTTATTCAGTAGAAGGTGATCTTGATACTTATCCGGATTTATGCACAATTAATTACGATAATAACTCAGGATCAAATTATTCATACACTGTTTCAGGTCCAAGATCAGATGCCAATGGAAATTGGAGTTCAACTGGTTCATGGCTATTCGGTGCTGTACCATTGAGTAGTGAAGATGTAACAATCGTAAATGATATAACCATCGATACAGATGCCGAATGCGCATCATTAACAGTAAATTCTGGTTCAGCAGTTGATATTAATGCAGGACAAAGTCTTACTGTAAGCGGAGCATTTACAAATAATGGTAGCTTTACTATTAACAGCGATGCAACAGGCACCGGCTCATTAATAATAAATGGCGCTTCATCCGGAAGCGGTACTTTTACAATGCAAAGATATATTGCAAATAATAATAGTTGGCATCTACTATCAGCTCCTGTTAGTGATGAGCTAATTCTTACTTCTGATTTTGTAGTTACAAATGTTATAATGCCTACTAACTATGATTTTTACAGCTTTGATGAAAGTGCTTCTGATAAACCCTGGATAAATATCAGAACGGAGTCTAATTTAGTAAACCCTCTATTTGATGGCTTAAACTTCGGAACTGGTAAAGGATATTTAGTTGCTTACGATCCAAGTTATGGAAATACTGCTTTTGAGTTTTCAGGATCAATAAATACAGGAGATATCGAAACTGCAACATTAACATATTCAAATCAGTCAGGTGCTAATTTAATAGGAAATCCTTACTCTTCATCAATCGACTGGAGTTTAGCTGATAAATCAATGTTTAGTGATAACTATGCTTATGTTTACAATGAAAATAAATCAGGGGGAGCCGGATATGAAGAAGTAACTAATGATATCGGACCTAATCAAGGTTTCTTTGTTTTACTTAATAGTGGAAATACTGGTCAGACATTTACTTTCACCAATAGCATACAAAGCCATGGCGGTTCATTTTTAAAATCAGACATCTTTGAAGATGTTATTAAAGTTAGATTATCAGGTGAAATGTATTTTGATGAAACCTCTATTGTTCTTAATCAAGAATCAAACAATGAACGCGACAGAAATGATGCTGCTAAATTCTTCAGCATGAATTCATCGGTACCACAGGTATATACCAAAATCAATAATAACTTCAATGCTGCAATTAACAGCTTTTCTGAGCTATCTGATGGACTATCAATTCCTTTATCAATTTATGTACCTAAAGATGGAACGTATGATATAAGTCTGACTGAGTTAACAGGATCACTTAATAATCAGAATGTTTATTTGTATGACAAAGAAACCAATTCAGAGTATTTATTAAATGATATAGATGAATATTCTTTTGCAGCCTCAACAGATGACGATCCCAACCGTTTCCAAATCCACTTCTCCCCTGTTGGCATTAACGAAACAGCAGATGTCAACACCTTACAGGTTTATTCCACAACAGGAAATATCAATATCATTAACAACCTTAATCTTACCGGAGAAGTAAAAGTTGTTAACATAATGGGACAAACCATCAGCACAGCAGCGCTGAATGGCAACACCCAGCAATCTATAACAATGGATGCTCCAACAGGTGTTTACATTGTTAATATCAACACAGTCGATGGCTCATCGGTTTCACATAAAGTAATAATCAATCAATAATCTGATAATAACACAACAACATATAATCATGAAAAAAATTGCAATTATTTTAACGCTGTTCTTAATTCTCACCCTGGGATATAACACAATGGCTCAGGTTCCACCACCACCGCCACCAGATCATGGTTTGGATGGTAATCAAAATGGCGGCACCGCTCCCATTGGTAGCGGTTTATTTGTACTACTGGGCCTCGCCGGAGCCTATGGAGTAATGAAGCTTCGTAACAAAAATAAAGAAGAGTTGGAAGATTAGGTGATTAGGGAGTAATCAGTAATCAGTGATCAGTAATCAGTGATCAGTAATCAGTGATCAGTGATGAGTGATGAGTGATCAGTTAGCAGAGCGTTTCTCTGTAGGTACTCAGGTGCCTCTGATCGCTTCCTCTTGCTCTCGCATAGTCGCATTTTTATTGTCTGAATCAGGATTTTTAGGATTATAGGATTGACAGGATTTTTTTTGTTTTTTGTGGGCTTTGCATTACGAATAATTAAGAAAAACCCACCACAAACCAACCCCAGAGTCGTCATTGCGAGCGGCTTAACGTATACTTATATTTCAACGACGAGATTTTATACCGTGTGGCAATCTGTTGGGAGAATGGTAGTCACGGTTTTGTCTAACAGATTGCTTCGGCAACTTGACTCTTGTCATAAGTTTTAACAATGCAATCGCCTCGCAATGACGGCATTTTTTTGTTTTTTGCGGGCTTTGCATTACGAATAATTTAAGAAAACCATCGCTGAACGTAGATTAAAAGAGAAAGATTGAATGTTAAGTACATTAGCTGCAGTGAGATAAACCCTTCAACTCTGCTCGCCGTTTTTGACATGGCCACCGCGCAGTACCGTGTTAAGCATGAAGATCGTTCTCCGAATTAAAATCCAAAATGGTGAATAGTGAATAGTGAATTGCGAAGAATGAGCAATCATGAGCTCCAATAAAAATAAATAAGTTGCGAATAATAGTGAATGGTAAAACGAGTTAATCATGAAAATTATTCTTCGAAAGAAGATGCGGCAGGGTAAATATCTCAAACAACCCACAATGTTGTTATTCCCTAAGTAGCCAAAATCAATATATTAATAAACCATAACTTTTTTTCTTATCACCTGGTTCTTCAATTTAACTTCAACAATGTAAATCCCCGTTTCACACTGGGATAAATCAACTGATGTCCTACAATTCAATTCTGATAATATAATCTTTCCAAATGCATTATAAACAGTTATTCTATCAATTTCTTCTCCATTTTTAGTTTTAATGTTAATCTTATCCTTTGCCGGATTTGGATAAACATATACCAATTCGTACATTTCTTCGTCAATACTATTGGAACATATATCAAGCACTTCATATGCACTTTCACAGCCAGAATTGTTTAAAGCAATAGTTACTTTATCTGGTTGCATTCCTATGTAGTCACATACACTTTTGATCGCGCAGTTTGATAGATTTTCGTTATTTGTAATACGTAACAATCTAATACTATCAGATTTAATATTTTCTAATGCAGAAATATCACTAAGCACATGATTTTGTGTTATTTCTAACCCACCTTTGATGTAAGATAGCGAACTAAAGTCATTTAAATTCTCAAGTTTACTTCCGTTCAAATTAAACCCTCTATTTACCGAAGTAAGATTCTTAAACGCACTTAGGTCATTTAAATTCATTTGACTATTTATAATGAAAATACCATCAATAGTTTTAAGACTAGAGAACCCTTCAATTTTTTCTAATTGATCATTATCAGAAATTTCAAACCAATATGTTATCCTTTCCATATTATTTAAAATATCTATTTTCTTTAAACTATCACAGTTTCCAATATGAATAGTACTAATACTAATATTATTTACAAAATTAAAACCTTCAATTTTTTTTAACTGTTGATTACCTATAATAGAAAGAGCCCCAAGGTACCTAAGTGAATCAAATCCTTCAATAACCTGAAGTAATTTACATTTGGCAATTTCTATACCAGCCCCCACATATTTTAATCTCTCAAGTCCTTTTAGTGATTTCAAAGAATCAGAATTTCTTAAATTAAGATGTTCCCCAATAAATTCAATACTTTTAATTACTTCACATGATGTCACATTGCCAAATAGAAAAAGGGTACCGCCAACCGTATCAATATTACTCAGCCCCTTTAAAGACCTATCGTTTCCGTTTACATAAAGTTTCCCCATAACCGCTGTCAGCTTACTAAGTGCATCAGTATTATTAATATCTGTTTCCCAACGGAAAATAAGATCACCCATTATTTTCTTACAATTAGGATAATTTATAGCAAAGCTATCGACTTGTGCCTGAGTTTCAAAAGTTATACCTTCAGGCAGGCATGTTTGTGAATAACTTTGTGTAAATATACTGCTTAACAACAATATAATTAAGGTAAATTTTCTCATTAGATTTTCTTTGAATTTATGCTTTTATGCAAAAATAAACAATTTGTTTAATCAGTTTCAAGTAATAAGAACACAAATTAAAAATTTACTTGTCACACATCCCTTTTCGCCCGCCGAATCAGTCTGAGGCTGAGAAGGAGGGTTGCCCCTCTTCACCTGCCTTTATTACTCAACTTTCACAATCCGGAACGTGTTGCTATTGTCTTCGTAAATAATTCTTAGCAGATAAATACCTGACTTATATTCGCTAAAGTCAATATTCTCCAGAGGTTGATTCTGTTTATAATAGTGTTGCTCTAGCATTCTCCCATGATTGTTATATAGTACAATCTCATAGTCGGATACAGGTTTCTCGAAAAACTCAATATTAATCTTATCTCTGGTTGGATTCGGGTATACTTTAATGAATTGCTTTTGAACTTCCGGATCTGTCAATGTCCAAACTTCCAAATCATTACACCTATATTCATCAAATTGCACATACACAAGCTCATTATTAACATCGAGACAAATCAAATATTCAGGACAACAAAATTCATTACTCTCCACCCTTCTTTCATTTCCTAAATCAAATGCAAGTCCAAAGGGGTTTTCAACACTTCCCAGCCCCTCTATTAATGAGAGAGACACCTGATTAGGTGTTTTGTGGTTTGACAGATATTGCACATCCCGCTCTTCACCAGTGTATATAATAGCTTTCCCTATACTATCTAAAATAAATACACTGTCCGTCGATATGAGATCCTGATCCCAATAATATGCATCAAGAATTACAGTATCGCCAACATCAACATTAAAATCCAATAAAAGTTTCTCATTTTCTTCCGACAGGTAGTGCCTGACAATATATACTTTCTTCTCCAATACGTTCTGTCGTATTGATGCATACAATTTCCTGATTGTATCAAAAGTGCCCGGATTTAAGTAATATTCATAGATATTCACATATGATCTGCCGTGAAGAACAGTATCCGATTCAGTAATATACAAGCTTGTCCATGTTTGCAATGTATCACCGTTGTAAATTGCATTTTGCTCTGTCCAGACAGCATCATTTTCAGGAAATTTTGAATAGTCGAGGGTGTCAATAAAGGAATTTTCGAACCATGATACATCTGCTCTGGTAACATCGGTACAAAACAAATCATTATCACCGTCATTATCGATATCAGTAAATAAAAACTGCCTGGCAGTGTAATTATCTAAAATAAAACTTGTGTACAAATAATTTTCAATCAAACATGAATCTTTTCTAATATTGCTAAATATACTAATAGAATCACGAAAACACCCTGCAATTTCATCTATGCCATCATTATCAAGATCACTTGAAAGCAAAAGATCGATTCTATCATCAAATTCAAATTCATATGAATCTTCAAAACCGGAGCCATCAAAATTTTCAAGGACTATTAATTTGTCGTTTGCTGAGTATACAAAATCATACACAGAATCATTTGTAATATTCACAATTTCAAAATCAATAATTTGATCATCTGAAATCAGAATTGTGTCTAACTCATTTTCAAAACGATTATTATTGGAATAATTTACAAACAGAAAAGATCCTTTACTAGTGATAAAATCATTCTGACCGTTATTATTGATATCGTGAAATTTATAATTAGTAATACTATGTGGGATATCGTAAACAATGGTGTCAAGTAAGGTTATTGTGAAATCAGGATTAACATCCAGAAAATATATTGTATCACAATTACTCAAATTATCAGCAAAAACAACATTCAGACAATTATTATTATCATAATCAATAAATCCTGCTTCTTTATACTGGAAATGATCAAACTGATCAATAAAAATTCTTGTAAAAGTATTATCCCCATTATTTCCTGCAATCTGAAAATGAGTACTGTCATTTAAATCTGCATATTCCGATTCACTGTATGAAATTATATCACAGAATCCATCATGGTTAATATCATAAAAAATACTTTCATTGGCATAGTCATGGAGAATATCTGTATTAATTGTATCAAAAAATTCTCCATTACCATTATTTAACCAGGAAACATACCTATACCTATAGTCTAACAAACATATATCGGGGTATTGATCATCGTTAATCTTTTCAAAGGCAAGGGATGTAGGTCGCATTACCTGCGAAGTTAACACCCTCCAGTTGGTTATATTATTGAAAGAAGGATCTTCAATATAACCAACTGCCCCGTTAAATAGCCCGAACAGAATATCATCAACTCCATTTTCATTCAGGTCAACGGTTATTCTATCGTATGAATACAAAGGAAAATCATCACCATCCCTGAAGACAAAAGAATTGTTACCAGTATTTTCAAGCATATTATATAAAACATCTACCAAATCGTCGTCACCATCATTATCAAAGTCATAAACTAAAGTACTATAAGGATAAAAAAGAGAATCTATTGGAACAATAAGATGGCTAAAATTATTTGCACTATTATTCAGGAAAATTACCATCGAATCTTTTTCCATAAAGGACATAATATCTGAATAATTATCATTATTAGCATCAACTATATGCAGATCACGGGAATATGGAATATCAAAAACCGTATCAACAATTACCTTTTCGGGAAACTCACCAATACCATTATTCAGATAAACAGCAACTTCATACGGATCCCTGATTGTATACACAATATCAATGTCACTGTCATTATCAATGTCAATACAATTAAAATCAACAAGGATTCCATCATCCAACAGAGAGAAATTTGGAGAAAAAGAACCATCACACTGACTTATTTTAACTTTTAGTTCATCACTCCCAATTACTAAATCGGGGCAACTATCTCCATTGAGGTCAGGCATCATAAAATCATCAGAATCAGCATTTGATTGCAAACTATGCAGGCATGTATACATATACATAAAATCGTTGTCACCGATATTTTTCAGCCACCTCATTTTACAAGAAGATTCGGTAAATGAATAAACAATATCTACCAACCCATCATTGTTAACATCAGCGGCTATTACTTTTTCCACCGGCACATAACCTAAATGAACATTAAGACTCCTGATTGTTTTAAACTCCTGATTACCTATATTTTCCAGAAACTGAATCACACCAGAACTTCCAGCAATAATATCCAAATCCCCATCATTATCAAAATCAGCAGCATCAATACTTTCGGCACTTGTTTTAACCTTTCCGGTTGTTATAATATGGTGGTCATTGAATACCTGTCCAAAAGTGAATGATTTAATGATGAGTAACATTATTATAACAAGGTAATATTTAGCAGGAGAATAATTCATAAGACTATTATTTTAGGGAATGATCATAGTTTATTTCAGTTAATCTTATAATGTGTTGCATTTGGCATTTTATGGCCGGTACTTTTCAGCTTAAAATAATTTTTATATAGCTATTAGCCTTAAAGTTGCATCAACTAACAAATGTACAATAATTATCGTTATTTATTGTATTTTAAGGTTTAATAATCTGCCCCCACTAAGCGTAGTTTTATCCGCCTTGGCGGAAACAGGTGCAACTACGCTCGCTTATCCTCCAATTACAATTAAACAGTTATTGTGCATGATTATATGTGCAATATTTGGGGGTAGTTGCACGTGTCCGCCTATCGAAAAAAAGTTAGAGCCTCCTTGCAATCACCCACCCCTAAAGGACTGGGTTACTGGTGTATGCTAATATTCTGGGTTTCTTCTGGCATCAACAAACCCTTAAGGGTTGTTTTGTGGGTGATAATTGAAATTGTGACTGGTTCCTGAATATTTAAAATCCCATTGTTACCCCCTTTGCAAAGTCGCTTTTATTGTCTGAACAGGATTTAAGGATTATAGGATTAACAGGATTCTTTGTGGTACAGGTGACCTGTTCAATTAACTATATCATAATGAAATTCTTCCGAACTTTTCAACATTTCAACATTTCAACATTTCAACTTCGCAGCCCTGAAAGGGCGTCCTGTAATAGCATAGGGCGGAAGCCCTATGACCAAGTTGAAGTATGTATTAAGGCTGAAAGCCTGGCCTGTTTTTGTGGATTTTGCGTTGCGATATCCTCCAAATTAATTAAAACTACAAAACCTGTTTAAAGATACCTTTTACTTTCAATTCCAGTATTTCTTCATCCTCAGCTTCTATATTTTTATAACTACGATCATAAGAAACTGGTTTTAATATAATTGACTTATGTTCCCAACCGTTCTCATTAACAACTTTGTGACTTTCATATTCTTTAATAGTATAACATGAACCAAAGTCTGAATCCTGTAAGTTTGTATATTCAACTAATACGATTTGTCCGTTTCTCGAACCTGCTGAATACTTTTCAAACAAGCAATATGATCCGTTTGGAATTACCTTATTCATTGATTCTCCAACAATCTGGCAAGCAAACATATCTTTATTGATTCTTATATCTTCTGATAACTTGATCCATTCGTATTCTTCTACTTTTTGTTCATCACTAAAAGATCCTGCTGATGCTTTTAAATCATACAAAGGTACTGCATTCACGAATGGATCAATATCATCATAGTGTGAAATCTCTATATCAGATGTTTTTTCATTCTTAAAAACAGGAATTAGTTTTTTCAAATAATCCCGCAGTTTTGGATCACAAACATACACATATGTCCCTTTTATACCTCTCAGCATTATTGTTTTATAAATATTAATTATAAAATCATGCAACTCCTGAGGATCATTTATGGATTGTTTTCCGTTTCGATCAAAGTAATTTTCTTCCTTTATTATTATTCGACTTGCTATAGGATCAAAAGAAATCTCATTACCGAAAATCACACCTGAATAATTCAAATCATATCCCTGAGTTGTATGTATACATCCCACCTCATTTACTGAATTCGCTGAATTAATAAAGTTAATCGTTGTTTGATTCCATTGTAACCTTACTCCATCTATTTCAATATCAAATTGGGTTTTATCATTTTTTGACTTCCATTCCCAGGAATAACCTGCTATAAGCCTTGCCAAACCACTTTCTTCATTTCGTAACTTAATCTGTTTCACCATATCCGAAAGATCATCGAACATTAAAAATTCATAGTCGACAAAAATGAAAGGTATATCTACATCATTATATTCAGAATTTAATAACTTGCCTACAAATTTCACATAATCATTACCCCCCTTTACTCTTAACTGCGATTTCAATTTATAGACCGTCGTATTTTTTATTTTCTTCAGTTTACTAAAATCCTCCTTCTTAACGTCTGAAGGTTTAATTGACTGCCCCTCATCATAGAAGAGAATTGTTTTTTTTGATTGTTTTAATACCCAATCCAGTTCACTAGACGTATTTTTATTAAGGTTCAATCTTTTACATGCTTTATCGAAAGCACCAAAATAAGTTCCAAGGTTAACACGTCGTCTCAAACGATGTGATTCATCAACTACCAACAAATCATATTCTCTTTTACTTACATCTGCCGGACCTATTACCATGCTTGCTGATAATCCTTTAATGTTTTTAAAAACTTTCTGTAAAGTCGAACGAAATGAGGACATTGGTACCACTAAAGCCATTTTAGGATCAGGAAGCTTTTTACGTAACTTCTTAACCAATTTAATAAATTCTGATTCTTCTTCTCCAAATTGCCTGTAACTAAAGTCCTCATGATAAACTGAAAGCATTTTAAACAAAAAAATAGCGAGAATGGTTTTACCTGTTCCTGCACCACCTTCAATTAAAATATTATTGGATTTGTCATTAACCAGATTTTCCAGTATTTTATATAAGCTTCTGTTTTGCTCATTTGTAAGACTTTTATATGGAGAATATTTAAAAAGATCGGAATTGTCAATGTGTTCTATAGAATGTTTTGTAATGCCTTTATTACGCAGTTTATTCCATACAGAGTTAAAAATATCCCAGTAAACTTCTTGTTTTTGATAATAATTATGATTTGCCAGTCCAAGATTGCCATTTAACAATTTAAAAACATTATCGCCTGACATATATTTTATCAAATTAGATTCAATATCTAATGTTGCCGATTTATTAAACTTCTCACTTGTAATTAAATGAACTGATGTGAGTTTTTGTTTCGATTTCGTTTTTAAGTGTGTACTCATTCTATGCGTAACATCAGTAGTTTCTCCTACATATGCTAACTTTGTATCACCATCACTCAAAATATATACTAGTGGCCAATAGTTTTTTGCATAATGGTTTCCTGAGAAATCTTCAAAGATTTTTTTTTCGAAATCGTACTGATTTATTTCAACTAGGGGATATGTCATCAAAGTTCATTATATTTTTTTGCAGTCCCTTTAGCTTTGTTTACCGGATATTTTTCACCGTTAAGCTTTATTTTATCCAATACTATATCTTTAACATTAAAACCATACTTGTCAGCTAACAAAAATGCAAAAGCAAAAACATCTGCAAGTTCCTCTTTCACTTTATCCACATTTGCATTCTCAGCATCCTTCCATAAGAACAATTCAAGTAACTCACCGGCTTCGATATTTATAGCTAACGATAAATCTTTGGGATTATGAAATTGCTCCCAGTCTCTCTCATTTCGAAATTTTATTAATGCATCTGTTATTTTATCAATGTCATTCATTAAATATATATTGTTAAGATGTACAAAGTTAAAAATTTTTTCATGGCTCATAAAATTATTGACTTATATCTATTATTGCTTTTATAACATTATCTCCACTTATACACCCACACTGAGCATAGTTTCATCCGCCTTGGTGGAGACAGTTTTTACTACGCCTTCTGATATTCCATAAATAAAAACAATTACAATCCAGAATTATATTTACAATATTTGAGTGTAATTGTATTCTACACTCTCTTAAGTTTTCATTCATCCACAGCTCCGCCCCCCACTGAGCGTAGTTTGAAACTACGCTCGCCTATCAAAAAAAAGCTAGATTCATGAGGCTTTGAGCAAAATAAGCGTAAGCGAATTTATCGATTTCAATAAATAAAAAAACGTTAAAACGTTTATGCTCAAAGCCGCCTTGCAATCACCCAGCCCTATCTCCTTCTCAGCCTAAGGCTGATACGACCTCCTTTGCCAAGGCTATGAACTCCTTCGCCAAGGCTATGGCGGTCAATGGCGGTCAATGACGATTAAAAAAAGGACTGAGTTACTGGTGTATTGCTGATATTCTGGGTTTCTTCTGGCATCAACAAACCCTTAAGGGTTGTTTTGGGGGTGATGATTGAAATTGTGACTGGTCCCTGAATATTTAAAATCCCAATGTTACCCCCCTTGCAAAGTCGCATTTTTATTGTCTGAATCAAGATTTAAGGATTATAGGATTAACAGGATTCTTTATGGTATAGGTGACCTGTTCAATTAACTGTGTCATCATGAAATTCTTCCGAACTTTTCAACATTTCAACTTTTCAACCTTTCAATTTCGTAGCCCTGAAAGGGCGTCCTGTAATAGCATAGGGCGGAAGCCCTATGACCATGTCGAAGTACGTATTAAGGCTGAAAGCCTGGCCTGTTTTTGTGTTATTGCTGATTACTTCTTTGTGGTATAGGTGGTTGAATTCTAAGCTAAGCTTTGTGCTCCCTTGCTTTGTGGCAAATCCATTTGGACCCCTTTCCGGAATCCTGTCTTCTTGTAAATCTGTTTAATCTTGTTCAAGACATTTTGTCTGAACAGGATTTAAGGATATTCAGGATTAACAGGATTTTTTGTGGTATAGGTAAATGATGTTTAAGGTTGTACCCCATCTCATAGTCGCTCCCTCGCATAGTCGCTTTTTTTGTCTGAATCTTGATTTACCTGATTAATATGATTTCTTGATTTTGTGGGGAGGTGGTTTTTGATCGTGCTGAATATCTCAAACAACCCACAATGTTCTTATTCCCACCCGATCGTATCAACATTAATACTCTGAACTGCATGGTAGTGGACGGGCCTCTTTTGGTTTAGTGTATTTTTAGAAGTGTAGCGTTAGAGAAATGGAGAAGCTCCGAGGAACGAGGAGATCACTCCATTGAACTTACGCTACATCCGCCTCAGGCGGACTTAAGCAGAAGAAGCCCATGATTTTTTGCCTCGCCCGCCATTGACCGCCGTATCAGCCTTAGGCTGAGAAGGAGGTCGTAGCCTTGGCGCTGTGTCCGCTGCAAGCTGATAGGAGGGTTGTTTACTTTTTTATCAAGAACTGCGAAGCAATCATGAACTCCAATAAATATAAACAATATGTGAGTAAAAAAGTTAGAGCCATGCGGCTTTAAGCAAAATAAGCGTAAGCGAATTTATCGATTTCCAATAAATACAATTTGCGCGAGTCTCGCGACTCGTGTTATAACAATTTCTGAACAGGATTTAAGGATTTCAGGATTAACAGGATTCTTTGTTGTATAGGTGGCCTGTTCAATTAACTGTGTCATCATGAAATTCTTCCGAACATTTCAACCTTTCAACCTTTCAACTTCGTAGCCCTGAAAGGGCGTCCTGTAATAGCATAGGGCGGAAGCCCTATGACCATGTCGAAGTACGTATTAAGGCTGAAAGCCTGGCCTGTTTTTGAGTTATTGCTGATTACTTCTTTGTGGTATAGGTGGTTGAATTCTAAGCTAAGCTTTGTGCTCTCTTGCTTTATGGCAAAGTCACATGGACCCCTTTCCGGAATCCTGTCTTCTTGTAAATCTGTTTAATCTTGTTAAAGACAGTAATTAATCAGTGAGCAGTAAGTAGTAAGCAGTTAGCAGAGCTCTATAGGTACTCAGGTACCTCCAGTCGTCACCTCGCAAAGTCGCATTGTCACCTCTCCCACCAACCATTATCACAGGTGTAATTGATCATTATCACTTGTGTAACTGATCATTTCCTTTTGTGATAACGATTGCTCCCACAAGTGATAATTTTTGTATCACAAGTGCTTTTGGCGACTAGTTAATTACCAACCTGAACTATTGCTCACCATGCAACAAAATCCCAATTACGGACAGAGTATAATTATTCAGACTACACCTCTCTCATCAGAAACATCAGGTGTATGATGCATCATCGAAAGAGTAACGAATTTAATAAAAGTAAGACGGTATTTCTATGTACAAATGTCTGGTTTCGAATTTTGAAATATCACAAACAATATTTATAGATTACTGCGTTTCTTCGCGTTATAAGATAGAATATCATTGCATTACACACACTTACGGAGGTTTTAATTTCATGTATTCCAGATATTTATCCGGATTTGTAACATTAATCTTATTTATATGACATAGAACAATAGAAGCCGAATATAGTCTCTGCACCAGGAAACACTTATAAGCTATCCCCGGAAAACATAACACAGCATATGCCACAAAAATGTGCTTATGTAACTTGTTTATGATCCAGTCTGCCAATGCAAACCATCTGTATTCATTCATTTGTAATAATTATAGTCAATATTTTAGCTTCAGGAATAATCGGACTACCTTTAGCATAAGCACTAAGAAGTAGCATACCAAAGAGTTATGCTGCTATCAGAATCAGTCTTCTGCTACTAAAAAGCTTGTCCGGACTTAACAAAAACTTAGTGAGTTTATGGTTAATCTTCCTGGATTTTAAGCTGTAAATATACGAAAAAGTTCCAAAGTAATGGTACTGTTTTTACAATTTCCTTTTATGATGATGATATTTTTTTAAGAAAATACAATTTCTCAAAAAACAAGCTTATCGACTAAAAATACAAGCTCATCGGACAAGTCGTGAGTGCTCATGAATTGGGTTACGGATGAGCATAAAACGACTAACCAAAGCGCTTCCAATGATTGCTCCATGCGCTTGTAATTAGGGACAAGAGGTAAGAAATGAATAATGAAAAATGAATAATGAAAAATGACTGAAGAGACTTTAGGGACTGAAGAGAACGAAGGGGCAAATTGAGAAAAACGCTCTGCTTACCATTCACCATTCACCATTCACCACTCACCATTCACCAAAAAAATGAAAAATATCGGGTTTTCCTTAATTCCCAACTTTGAACTTTGAACATTAACTTTAACATAAATCATTATTTTAACAATAAAAAAATCGTTTAGTGTAGTTAGTGTAGGTTGCACTATGTTATTTATATATTTACTTTTTTCAAAAATACTTTTAGAAAAAAAACTACACTAACTACACTAAACTTTGTATTGATTTGTTTATCAGCGACATATCCAGTGTAGTTTGGCCTTTTCAAACTACACTAAAACTACACTAAATTGCACCAAACTACACTAAATTTTTATGAATTTTTAGCTGATATTGTTTATAAAAATATAAAATACACCTTGTATATAACTGATATACTAATTCTTAGGATAATATAACAATCAAAATTTCAGTGTTTTTTACTGCATTATGTAATTATAAACACTTTTTTGAAAAAAAATGCGCTTCCTCAACATTGAATGTGACTTATATCACAGCATCAATCCGATTTAGTGTAGTTAGTGTAGTTTTAGTGTAGTTTTAGTGTAGTTTTAGTGTAGTTTTAGTGTAGTTTGAACTAGGCTGGTTTTTAGAGTAATTATGGCGTTTTTCGAGTGTATCTATAATGGAATAAAACCTGTATGTTAATGAATATGAGCGAGTAGAAATTCAGCGGTTAATTATAATATTACTGATAACCCACTCGCCCGGTTTATTTTCGAGTTTTCGCATATTTATTTTCAATAATAAGTATTTCTTCTCTTTTATCATCAGAAAGGAAGTCGCATTTCAAAATTATTTACCAAAACTCTCCTTGTTTAGCGTATTATTTGAGCAAAAAGGTATAACCCTACATTAATACTTGCTTTATCAGAATAATTTAGAATATGGTGGACAATAACAGACAATAGCAGACAATAACAGACATTGCCTTGATATTATGTATAATCAATCAAAAAATTACGTATCTTTACATCATAATCTAAGCATTAACCTATTATGACAAACGAACAATACTCAATTAATCGTACAGCATTTATTTTGTTAATCGCCGTATTCATTGCATTATATTTAGTTGCTAAAACGTTAACAAACAACATGAAATCTTCTGTAAGCTCCACAGTTGGTTCTGAGTCTGCTTTGATTGGGCACTATTATCCCGGAGAAGATCCGATGGGATCAGCAATGATTCCATCGAACTTACGCAATAAGATTACAAGATGCTTAAGAAAGAGAATTCGCTGTTTATTTACTATGCCTTGCTACCTAAGGGATTATGAGTCCTGTGGCTTAGACGAGCACACTTAACGCTCCTGGATGATTAAATCGTACTTTAAGTCTTGTTTGTATGGATTTGTATTTGAATGGCGGCTGTAGTAGCGGGAGAAGTTCGCAAATCCACAGGATTTAAAATTGTTCTTTGACGTATTGAAAAAAAGTTTAGCTATGCCTGAAAGCAGAGATTAGTGCTGTTTATATATGCTTCATACAATTATAAGCAGCATTAATCTATGCGAATTTTGTTTTAATTCAGTTTGTGTTAATTAATCATCAATATTTTCTTATATTTGACATTCGTTAATTATTGAAACTAAAAAACTGAACTTGCTAAGATACTATGACACATATTTTGAGTAATGATTGAGGTAGTTGATGTTTTTTTTGGTTTTAGTATAGGACTGAGTATTTGGATGTTGCACTAGTTGAGTGTGACTGAAGGGGCGGAGCTGTGGGTGGGATGAATATGTAGTGAGTGTAGATTCATCCGCCGTGGAGACGGACAGGTACGACAACCCCCAGATATTGTAAATATTATTCTGCATAGTAACTGTTCTAATTGTTTTTTGATAAGCGAGAGTAGTTGCAAACTACGCTCAGTGGGTTTATCTCATTTTAGATCTCGTACCTTACATTCAATCTTTCGCAATCAATCTACACCCAGATGGGGGATTTCTCTATCATCCGGTTTTGAAATGCCAAATTTACGAATCCATTTGTTAAGTGTTCCGCCTGAACCAAAACCATACTTTTGCGATAGCTCCTTTCTTGTCTGATCTGTTTCCAAATACTCTTTAACGATCTTCAATTTTAATTCGTCCGAAAATTGGTTTACTTTTCTTTTCATAGTCCTGAAATTTGTTTACTTTTTGTGTCAACCTATTTCAGGACGAGTCACACTACTTTTATACATACGTTGGCAGTAATTAAAATGAAACACATTATAGCAATTATAATAGTGCTATTTATAGGGAATTCTGTTTTCGCAACAGGACAAGTTCCAGATTATCTAATAACGGGAAAAGATACCGTTGCTATTTTCTCAAATCCATTAGAACAATATTTTGAAAAAATTGGAAAAAGGGAATTAATTGGATTTAAAGGATGTGGATCTACAGCTTGTTGGCGCGGATATAAAGCAATCTGGGAATTGAAGAATGATAGTTTGTTTTTAATTGCAATTGAAAGTTGCCATAAAGAAGAATGGTGTCAGGATGCTAAAGATGCTGATTTACAGAAGATGTTTGGAAGCGATTATGTTTTTGCAGATTGGTTTACAGGAACAATTATGGTTCCACAAGGAAAACGAGTTCAATATATTCATATGGGATATGCATCAATTTACGAAAGAGAACTTCATATTTCGTTTAAAGATGGATTACAAACCAAAGAAAGAACTGTTTCAAACGAAAAAATTGCGAAAAAGATTGAACTTGAGAAGCAACAAATGGAGATTGCAAAAAAAGTTCAAGACACTCTTTTTTATCAGGTTAAAGTAAAAATTGACTGGGATACTACCAAGACAGCTTGGTATGACCTCTGTGACAAAAAGTATATTTTGACATACAATAGAAATGGAAAGTTAAAAAAGGTTTGGGTTGACTGGGAAGGAGAAAATTTTAGAGAAAAAATTGATGATTGGTGGTGGAATATGACAGATGATAGAAAATGTAGGAAAACAATAAAGAAAGCATTAAAACCAATAAGCATTTCATATCTCGACTTACCTAAACATAAAATAGAAATTCCATTTGAAATCTTTTACGATATAAAAACAGGAAAACTGGAGCTATGGAAGGAATTTTGGATGGAAGATTAATAATAACTACTGCCAACAAAAAATATAGTGCATTTGGCAAATAGTGCTAATAATGAATATGATAGCAATTAATAAACATAGTAGTAAATTGAAAGTTTGGAGCGTTGAAATGCCAAACGCACCATATTCAAAATGTTGTGTGCAAGCTTAAGATACATAGTGCAATGAAGAAACTTTTGCCCATATTATTTTTGACTCTATCTGCATGCGAACAGAATAATTCAAAGACATTGGTAGAAAAGTATCCGATACAGGTTGACTACGTTGAAACTATTTACATTAAAAAGTCATCGATTGATAAGGATTCTATTAAGTTAAGTGAAGGACAGATTAAAGCGTTTATTGATAAATGGAACAGTTCTGAATCGGTTGGACTTAATAAATACTTACCTGATTATTGGATAATAATTACAGAAAAGGGTGGCTCGATTAGAAAATTCCGAACTAATAAAGACAAGATTAAGGAATCTAATGATTGGGCATTTTCTATTGGTGACACATTGTTTATAGAATCTTTGTGGCATTCAAATAATCCTTTTCCACGACCTGAACAATATGACCCGATTACATTTATTAAAGCGATGTCAAGAATAGTAAAATCTGATAGCAAAAAATTTATTCCTTGTATGACTATGATTGACAAACTCCCAGTTGATTGGGTAAAAAGAGAACATATTGATACTTTAATGACAATGTTGGATTCAAGAGATTCTTGTGGCTGTTTCTTAAATCCACTTTCATCTTATATTCCGAGTGGATTTGCGGAAAAAGGTGCATACGCAGCGATTTTTATAAAATCATATAAGGATAAACAACCAGTTTCGTTCGGATTATATGCATGTCCGAAAATTGATGAGAAATTAAATAAAGAGCTGATTGATTGGTGGTCTAAGACAGATGGAGAATAAATGCCAACATACAACAATAAATATAGGTCATTTGGCAGATAGTGCTAATTTTAAGCATGTTTACATTTAATAAAACATATAGAGGTTTGATACTTTGGAGCTATGAAATGCCAAACGCCCCATATTATCAACGTTGTATCCTAGTTGAGAAAAATCAACATACTTAAATGAGATTAAAACTAACAGAAAAAGATATTAAGGAATTAAAATATCAGTGTAGAATGGGATACGTTCTACCAGGGATGATTTTTATTCTTGGGACTTTTATAAGTGGGGCGATTTATGAATTAAATTTTAATACAAATTCAAATGGTTTAAATTTAGGAATTGACTTATTGATTGCACTTGGATTTCTAATTATATCATTTCTTGTTAGTCATTTAATGAATAGAAAGTATTATTCAGATATTGGAAACGATGAAAAATTTTCAGAAACAAAAATAATACAGAAAAAAAAAGACAAAAAAGATTATGAAGCAGGTAGTGGTAATATGACAACTCTCCCTCATAATAATCCAATGAAAGAATTTATTCGATATGACCTGATTATTGAGAATACAAAATATAGAGTTGATAAAGAATTATTTGATCAATGTAGAGATGGAGATGAAGTATTATTTTTCTACGCACCGAAAAGTAAATATCTATTAAGTATTGAGAAAAAGAAGTAAAACCAGGCTATAACAAAAAAATATAGTGCATTTGGCAGATAGTGCTAAAAATGAATATGATAGTAATAAAAAAGCAAAGTAGTAAATTGAAAGATATGAGCGTTGAAATGCCAAACGCACCATATTCAAAACGTTATGCGTCAGCTGGTACGTTATATAAACATCCTTTACAAAGTTATAGAAACATCGTTTACACTTTTTAAGTAAAAATCTGAAACAAAATTCAGATTATCATGCCTTGGAAAGAGACAACAAATGAAATAGCGATTGTGACGATTAGTTCATTTGAACCCTATGAGACACTATTTGAATATTCTTTAGAATTAGGTAATTATTGGGGGATTGGTAAAAAGGATAAGAATAATGGAATAGCAATTGTTTTTGGACAAAAAATTCGCCAGATAAGAATTCAAGTGGCTACGGACTAGAGAACAAACTCAAAGACGAAGAAGCAAAAAATATTATAGATGATATTATTATCCCAGAGTTTAAAAAAGGAGACTTTTATACAGGGATAAAAAATGGATTGATTGCGATAATAAACGAGATAAAATAATTAGTAAGATAAAACAACCAGACGCTAACAATAAATATACGTAATGCGGGGCGATATGAGTAATTTAACTTTTATGCATTTATTAAAATTTATAACGGCTTGATATGTAAGTGCCTTGAAATCCCGCACTACACACATTCAAACCGTCAGCAAACATAAAAGTGTACGATTCAAAACATAAAGTACAGCATGAAAAATATATTCTTAATCATCACAGGATTACTTCTAATTCAGAATGTAAATAGCCAAGATTATTTTCCTTTTCCAACAGATACTTCTACATGGGATTGCTTATTTTGGCATCAGTGGTCACCCTCAGACATACATCTGACTAACTCTCAATATCTGCTTCGAGGAGATACAAATATCAATGGAAAACTATATAATAAAATTCTTTACGCTGAACCTGATAATTTTACACTTGATACTATTTATATTGGAGGATTAAGAGAAGATTCATCAAAAAATATTTATTTTTTTCCATACGAAGAAAATCTTCCAACACCAGGACCAATCAGTTTTCCAAGTGATACGACAGAGTATTTGATCTATACATTCAATAATCTTGACACTGGAATGATTTTACCAATTAACAACAATACCGAAATGATGGTGGTAGGAATTGACTCTGTTTTGGTTGGCGATTCCTATCGTAAACGATATAAAATACAGAATAATGCCTTCGGTAATGATTATTGGATAGAAGGAATAGGTAGTATAAATGATCTATTCAGTTCATACGCATATATACATGAATGGACTTATTACACATTATGTTTCACGGATACTATTACTTATTACATTAATTCTCCAAATGGTGAAGACTCATGTCATTATTGGATTCCTGTAGGCGTAATAGAGAACACAAAGAATGAACTATATTTATTTCCAAATCCTGCCTCAAACACAGTTATTTTTAAATTATTCACTGCTGGACAAACAGGAATAATTAATATTTACGATACGAATGGAAAACTGATCATAGAAGAAAAATTTATTGATTCTAAGTCTGAGATAAATATTGAAAGAATTAATTCAGGACTTTATATTGTTGAAATTGATAATGGAAAAATTAAACAATATTCAAGATTCATAAAGAAATAAATTACGTTTGCTAACAAAAAAAATATAATGCATACCACGGTTAGGTCATTCAAAGAAAATGATTTAGCAAATTTGAAAATACGTTAACCAATAACACTTATTGAATAAGATGCGACACGCATCATATTCAAAACGCCAGCGGCAAATGTAAATGACAAAAAATAGCATAATAGACAAATATGAATAAAGACATTGAAATAAAAACACCTCCGATTCTTTTTAAAGAATCTCAAAAAATAATTGAAAAGATTAGTAAAAACATCCAAGGTGATTTTCTGACTTACTGGGTTTCGCGTAATAGTAGAATTGCTGACGAAGATATAATCGCTTTCTTTGAAATTCTTAAATCAAAAAACTCGAATGACCATTTGTACTTATTTATTAAAAGCGATGGAGGTTCTGGGGAAGGCTCTCTAAGAATAGTAAATCTATTAAGAAAATTCTATAAAAAATTCACAGCATTTGTTCCGTTGGATTGTGCTTCTGCTGCAACAATGCTTGTCTTAGGTGCAGATACAATCAAGATGGGACCTCTTGCTTATTTATCAGCAATTGACACATCAATTACACATGATTTATCTCCCATTGATAAGGATAACGATCAAGTTAGTGTCAGTCAAAACGAGTTAAGTCGCGTTATTTCATTATGGAATGACAATAAACAAAGTAATGATTCAAACCCTTACTCTAAATTATATAAACATGTTCATCCACTGGTAATTGGTGCAGTTGACAGAGCAACTTCACTGTCAATAAAACTAACGACTGAGATTCTCTCATATCATATGAATGATAGTAAAGAAGCACAAAGGATTAGTAATTATTTAAATTCTGAATACCCCTCTCATAGTTATCCAATTACAATTAAAGAGGCAAAAAAGATTGGACTAAAAGTTGAAATACTTGACCAAAAAATTAATGATGACTTATTAAAACTGAATGAATTATACTCTGAAATGGCTCAACTTGCCTACACCGATTATGATGAATTGAATTATCATGATAATGAAATTTTGAAAGTTGTTGAAGGAAAAATGATGCAATTATTCTATCAAAAGGATAAAGATTGGCATTACCGAACTGAAGAGAGACGTTGGGTACCCATGAATGATAATAGTTCATGGCGAAAAAATGAGTTGATAAAAGGGGAATTGAAAGAATCAAGATTTTATATAAGATAAACATCAGCCGCTACCACGCAATATAAAAAATTGGACAGAAAGTGCTAAATATAAACTCTTTAACTCTATATAAATTACGTTGTATATTGAAAGATAGGTGTTTCAAAACGTCCAACTTTTCATATTGCCAACCGTTGTAGGGCATTTGAAAAATGAAGAATTGGAAGTACATATTTAGAGTATTGGTTCAACGGGCTGAAATCGCTCGTATTTCGCTACTTTTCATATACTAAAGTTAGCACCCATTAAAAAAAAATACTGCAAATGTTAACGAAAGGATTTTTAAAGCCTGAAATATCGATTGATAAACTTGGCAAAAGACGATTCTGGACTGGTATAATTATCGGGATCCTGTTTGCCTTTGTTTTGAGTTACTTTTTCAATTATTCAAGAGAATCATTGAGAATGTTAACTTTTTTAGCCGACCCATATATTTTGACCGAAAAAGAATTCAGAATTTATGATTTATTTTTTGCATCCTTTGCAACAAGCCTTGGATTTGGATTTACTATTATTTATTGGCTGGGAGGCAGAAACAAAAATATCAAGAAACGATACTTAAAGACCTTTACAATTTCAAATGCCTGGCTGATTACTTTTGTGGCATTGATGTTAGTCGCACGATTCGGTTCGATATTGCCAATAATCGCTTACGGTTTACATGGATATGATGGACAACTTGATTTATTACATGATTTCTGGTTGATGTTTGTTTTGATTCCAATTTATGTGTTTTTCGCACACTGGAATACAATTAGAATGATTTTTAAGACACGATATTGGGTATTACTTTCAGTTGTATTTTACATTTTGACAACTTTCTATCTTTATAAAACTACCTATGCAGACAGAGATATTTTAAATAAAAGTTACTATACTCAAAACAAACAAAGATTTGATTACATAGATTCGGAATTTGATAAAGCAAAAAAACTTGGTGTATTTTTCAGCGATACAACCAAACAGATTTTAAGAAAAAAATATGCCGAGCGGACAACTGATTTAGTACTTGACTTAAAACAAGCCTTTCAATCCGACAAACTTGTACCACTTGATACATTGATACTTGAAAAGATTGTCATCCATAATATGAACACACATGGATTATACTTTTATCGTCGTCATCAAGACAGAGATAAAAACTGGCCATATGCGTTGCCTGAAAATATTTACTATCAAATTCTAAAACATGACATTAATAGTGTAGAGACTGAAATTCTTTTTGAAATCTTATCTGAACAAATTTCGTTATTTACAGCACCTCAGATAAATTGGAACGAATGGGAAAAATATTCAGACTATGAGATTGAAAAATCATTTTTTAGGAAAAATTTATTGCGTAGCGCAGAGACAATTCAATGCAGATTAACTCAAGTAGTTGATAAACTAAAGTCTGATAAACGATATGAAAAATATCATTATCTTTTACCTGACATAAAATTTGATAACGACAGAGAAAGACAAAAATATTATGAACTAAAATTAACGGGTACCAACACGCGACCATAAAACATTGGGGGGCGAGGTGGTTATTGGAGCTTTGGTTCTCGCATCAAAGTTTATTGTACCTTGATAGTGAAGTAGCTCCGAAACCCCCAACGTTTCATACAGCAAACTGTTGGCAAAAAAGCGACCCACCGCACCTTTAAGCACTTTCGGTTTTTCCCCCTCTCTGGGTGTAATTTCAAACTACCTCCAAATATTGTAAATATAATTCTGCATAATAACTGTTTTAATTGTTTTCTTGATAGGCGAACGTAGTTGCACGTGTCTTCCGCTAAGGCGGATGAAACTACGCTCAGTGGGTTTATCTCACTGTAGATATTGTACCTCACATTCAATCTTTCGCAATCAATCTACACCCAGATGGGGGAAAAGAAAACGTAACATTATTGACATCTTGGAACGAAAAAGATAAGACTTATTATAAAATTAATTTGAAGACTTGGACAGCAGGTAAATATGTAATATCCGAAGATTTTGAATTCATAAATACTGAGATTTGTAAAGAATAACTACCTGTAACAAAGTATAAAAATAATAACCGAAACAGTAATAAATATAAACATAGCAGCCCGTATAAAATTTAGTAGTAACTTAATTCCGCAGTCGGCTACTATTCTTATACCAACCGTTGGGCTTAAGTTAAGAAACAATCACAAAAAAATGTAATCAATGTATATAATTAGAAACTCAATTTATTTATTATTAATAATTTACATTCATATTAATGCAACTTCCTGTTCAAAGAAATCAGAACCAGAACCACAACCAAATATACCTCAGAAGATTTATGAAGGAGACCTTAGGAACCCAAGTATTATTGAACTAAAGGCATTTTATGATTCAGGTTATAATGTAATTAATGGAAACTTTGGTTATAATTTAGAAGATTCAATAATAAACCTTGAGTATTTATCAAAGCTATTACAAATAAAGGGAAACTTATATTTTAATGCTAATCTTGGACTAAAATCACTAGAAGGATTAAATAATCTAGAGTACATAAAAGGATCCTTAATTTTTAGCTTAAACCCAAATTTAACTGATATATCAGATTTGAATAGTCTTACTAAAATTGGGTCTGAATTAGTGTTTGATGCTAATGACAGCCTTTTAAACTTGAGTGGATTAAACAGTCTAAATTCAGTAGGATCTATTGTTGTTATAGATAAAAGTAGTTTTAATAATTTTCAAGGATTAAATGAACTAGACACTATTTTATATCAATTAGCAGTGAAAAACAATTATGGCCTTGAAAACTTTATAGGCTTAAATGAGGTAAGATATGTTGGAAGCTTTAACGTTTGGGGTAACTTTTATCTTTCAAGTTTAAATGGACTGGAAAATGTTATAACAGTACCTGGTAATTTTGAATTTTCTGGGAATAACAATTTGTCTGACTTTTGCAGCGTAACAAATTTAATATCCTCAAATGGATTATCAGGTAATTACATCGTTTATTCAAACAAATACAATCCTACTAAAGAAGATATTATTAATGGAGATTGTCAAGATTAAAGACAAAGAAAAAACCTACGCCCAATAAACAGAACTCTAAGCGGTTTGCGAAACCCAGCGTCCCGGTATTCTATGCACTTACTAAGGGGTTTGCTTGTTTTATTGAATGATTATACCGGAAATTATTGTGAAGGCTTTTAGGTTATGATTCATTGCAGCCCAACTAATGTTTGAAAAGTAGGGCTGTTTTTGTTTTTATTATTGGTTTGGGCAGACCTCTCTCTCCCCAAATGTTTTGGAAAAATTTAAATATTGTTTTTATTAAAATAAATCAACACTTGATAATATTCAATCATATCAATTTTATTCTATGACACGAACTACCCAAATATTCAAAGAACTGCTCCAAAAAGCATTACAACACCAAAATGAAAAGGGATTCGATTATTTCCGTGATAAACACCAGGTCCTTTTCAATTATCTTTATAATTTTAAATCGGAAACAATGGGTATATATGAGGCATCACAAAGGTCTATATTGTCACTAGGAACGGCAGAAAAAGTACCAAAACAGATGATGAAAGAGATGCGTGAGGCTGAAGAACAGAATGACGTAAATAAATTGCCATATATCAGGCTGGTTAGGTTT
Source organism: Bacteroidales bacterium (assembly GCA_963676635.1). Lineage (GTDB taxonomy): Bacteria > Bacteroidota > Bacteroidia > Bacteroidales > F082. Next base: position 181,481 of record OY781105.1, on the reverse strand, counting down.
ATACGTGGAGCTGTTGATGCTGAAGAAGGCGATTCGTGGGGAGCGAAAGTTGTGGCATTCCTTAACAATAATATGTGGGAATTTGATTTCGATAGGTATGTATCACTCGTTGGACATCTATCAATACCTAAAGGTACAACATACAATGATGTCTATCAGTTTTATAATAAGTGGAAAGCGAAACAAAATAAAGAAATCCGTCAAAAAGAAAGTGAAAATTTGCAGTTTTATCTAAATCGCAAATAAGGATTAGGATAACTATTTTTTTTAATGATTACGGTTGATGTAAAACAAAAAAACATAATGCATACCGCAATTAAAGTATTCAAAGAAAATTATTTGTAAATTTGAAATTACGTAACACTAAGACATTTATTAAATAAAGAGCAAGCAGCATATTAAAATCATAAGTCATCAAAAACAAAAAGCAATCAATAACTAATCACTACTTAACCATAGTTAAATAATAATGAAAAGATTTTTGGAAAGATTAAAGCTAATTGAGTATTTAACCACTGAGTTGGAAATTCAGAAAAACGAATTCGTTAAAAACTTCAAAAATCACGTTGATGAACGTAATATTGATTTCTTTTTCGGTGCATTTGATGCTTTTTCATCAAGCAAAAATGAATTTATTGGTCATGTTGATTATGACCATTTTAAAATAAAAAGACGTAGACGGTTTTTCGATATGAATATTAATTTTGCTATTGCAAAAGGAAATTACAGACAAAAAGGAGAAAGATTAATAATTAAAACCGAAATAAATGGATTTATTGGAATGATGATACCATTTTATATTATTTTGATATTATTCTATTCAATTTCCATACTTGTTATTTTTATGTCAGACAACATGAATTCTAATGAAGCAATTTTTGCATCATTTATTTTTTTTCATGCCATAATAATGTTTGGAATACCATATTTTGTTATGAGAAGAAGTACACAAAGGCTAAAGCATGAATTAGAAAGAGAGCTGTATTATATGACAAAGAAATAAAAGACTATAATAACGAATTAAAAAACAAACATAATGTCCAATTTTAGAATCAAATTATTGTGCAGGAAGCTTAAAAAATGGGAGAAGCAAAATAACGCTGAAAAAATATTACCTCTCATACACTCTAATTTTTTCTCCATCAGATTAGAGTCAATAAAAGCATTAGGAAATATTAAATGTGAAAAGGCATTACCTGAGCTAATTCACTTATTAAACCATAAGAACGACTACATCAGAAATGAATCCCGGATTTCAATATTGAAAATACGCAAAGACAAAAGAATTCTGGATCTGATTGAAAAAGCAAAAGCGTATAATGAGAAAACAAAAAATGAAGAAAAAGAAAAGAAAATCAAAAATGAAACAATTGACAAAAATCTATATTCATTCAAAGGCAGAATAATTGGAAATATATCCAGGCTTCAAAGCAGAAGAAATAATAATAATAGACCAATTCATTATGGATAAGATATACTTTGCATAACATCAGGTCATACCACCAACCTACTTAAGGTTCCAATCAGTAGCTACTACGAAGGCCTTAGAAGCTCCGAAGGGGCGAGAATGGGTACTGGGCCCTCCTACTTAGCCTCAGGATGATTTGGCGGACAAGGAGGGACTGAAGGGACTGAAGAGACTGAAGAGACTGAAGGGACTGGAGAGACTGGAGAGACTTTTGGGACTAAAGGGAACAACTAGCTCTATTTGTGGAGAACGAATACGAGTAGATTTTAATAATACAGAGATAGATTTATTAAAATAAAAACGATTGATTAATGATTAATTTCAAAGAGAGAATAAATGAAACACTAATACTAATTTACGATTTCATCAGAAATCCATTTTATAAACCAATTGACAACCTTAACGATGATAAGAGTTTAGTGTTTGTAGCATCGGTATTGTCAGGCTTTACTGTGATTGTTAGGATATTAAATCAGACTAATATTTTCTACGAACCGTGGTTTTATTTATTGTATATCGCAATTGGATTATTGATCACACCATTATCCGGACTTTTAATTGTTCATTTCAAAGGAGCGATACTACATTTGTATTTGAGATATATTGCCTCGGCGATTTTTAAAACTGAGCTTGACAATGTATTAAAAGCAAAACAGATTGAAACTTTTGCTACGATTGGATTAATAGTTTCGGCTGTTCCAAGCCTTTCTAATATTGGAATTGTTGTTGGATTAATAATTGAGATACTTGGATTTTATCGATTATTTAAACTTGATTTATTAAAATCAGTCATCGTTGGGATTATATATCATGGATTATGGTGGGGAGTGATTTTTTTGATTGCAAATGGGACAACATGGATTTGATAAATAATTAAACAATATTCAGAAATGATTGTAACCAGTTATAATAATCATAAATTAAAATAAATTTCAATGGAAACATATAAAATGACTTCAGGTGAATATTTCAAATCTATCAAGATTATACACATTGCACTCCTAACAGGTGTAGTGTTTTTTATGGCAATTTCGTTTTTACTTCAATTAGATGGATTTGGAAAGGTGGGGAAAGAAGTAAGTAACATTCTTCTTATAATCATTTCCATATTTTCACTTTTCGGGATTATTGCAAGCAATATTATTTTTAAAAATAAGGTTAATGAGATAAGTAAAAAATCAAGCCTGAAGATAAAAATGATGGACTACAGATCAGCTTTAATAGTAAAACTGGCTTTGATTGAAGGACCCTCCTTCTTTTCAGTCGTTGCTTTTCTGATAACAGGTGAGTACATATTTCTGGGAATTGCATTAATACTAATTATTGTTTTTCTGATTTATACACCTGGCCGCACTAAACTAAAAAATGACTTAGCACTCTCAAAAAAAGAGTCAGAAATAATAGATAACCCTGATACAGAGATTGTTTAAATTAATTATGGAGGGACGTGGAGACTTGGAGACTGGGCGAGAATCGTGACTGGAGAGACTGAAAGAACAATGTTCAAAGCCCAAAATTGACGTGATTCATATCAACCAATCATCAATATTTTCTTATATTTGAAACTTATTAATTATTGAAACTAAAAAACTGAACTTGCTAAAATACTGTGAAACATATTTTGAGTAATAACTGAGGTAGTTTAATGCGGTTTTTGGTTTTGATATGAGATTGAATAATTAATTGTTGTGCGGTTTACGTGTGACTTAGGAGGCGAAGCAATAGATGAATTAGTAAGAGTGATTGTATTAGTATCAAACAAAATAACATGATCGAAACCAATAATTACTCAAACAATGGAAACATATAAATATAAGGAATCCATAAAATTTCACAATCCGATAAGAATAATTGCCATCGCAATTTCGATTTTAATGATGATATTTATTCAGTTCCCCTCTGGAATTTTTCTACTAATATTAACAGGTATCTCATATTTTATATCTCCCGGATTTGAAATAAACACAAAGAAAAACAGGTATCATACCGCATTGTGCATTTTTGGGTGGTATATTGGTATATGGAAAAAATTACCACCAATAGAATATGTAACTGTTGTAGGAATAAGAATAACAGGAATAGTAATTATACCTCCATTTATTGAAAAAGGAATGAATGTGAAAGAATTTAATATCAACCTTATTGTTGATCATCCAATCAGATATATTAATATTATAAGCTTGGATAAGAAAGATGCATTAAAAGTGGCGTTGGAAATAGGAGAATCGCTTGATCTTAAAGTCCTTGACTTTACTACTCCTAATGAAAAATGGATTAGATAATAAATGAAAAAGAATAACTTAATAGTGTAAACACTTAACAAACAAATAATAATAAAATGAATTACTTAAAAATCTTATTAATTGCGACAATCAGTTTACTCCTTTCCGGACATAGTTTTTGCCAAAATGATGAACACTATCTGGACAAAGGTGTAAAATTTGCTAAAAAAGGAAAAACAGATAAGGCGATAGAGTATTTCGACAAAGCTCTTGAAATAAACCCGAACAACATTAAGGCACTATTTTACAAAGGATATGCTTTCGAAGAAAAGAATGACTTTACAAAATCAATTCAGTGTTATAACAGAGGTCTTGAACTTTCAGAGAATAATGATAATTTCGTATTACGAAGAGGCTATTGCTACTTTCGACTGGATAGTTTGGATAAATCCCTCCAGGACTATAATGAGCTGTTAAAAAAAGACCCAAATAATATTGAGGTGATTAAAAAAAGAATAGATGTGTATAGAAAAATGGAGAAGTGGGAGGAAGTATTGGCTGATTTTGACACCTATTTGGAATATAATCCTGATGACTTTTATGCAATGTTAAACAGAGCTAATGTATTGAATCAACTAGGAAGGTTTGAAGAGAACTATAAGATTGTTTCTAAATTAGCAAAGGAACATCCAGAAGAACATATTATCCAAAATAATTTAGCCGAAAGCTTAATGAATTTAGGAAAATACCAGGAAGCTTTGGAACAAATTAATGCAACCTTGACTTTAAAACCTGACTATGCAGTTGGCTATATAACTAAAGCTGAAATATTATTGAATTTACACGACTATGAAAATGCCTGTAAGAATAAAGAATTGGCCATAAAATATGGACTAAATATCGATAGAATTGATAAAGAAGATTTAGAACAATTTAATAAACATTGCAAATAGCTATTGTTAAAAACTATAGGGTATCAATGTCGGTTGCAATATATTCGGAAATGCAACTCAAACTGATACTATCCGTATTCCCAACATCACTCATAATTAAACTATATACATTAATAAATATTTAAAAAATTATAATTAACCCAAATAGTGCGATTTATTTGGAGCTAAGTGTAGTTTCATGCCATAGGTATAAAACTCCACCCAGAAGCAGTTACAGTGTGAGTTAGATGGTGAGCCAGCAGTCTCCTCATACCTCACACTCAACCTCACACTGTATTACCACTATCCCATCTCATTATCAATCAATATAAATATTCATATAATTTGGGAATTTAACAGAATAACTTAAAATTAATTCTTTTTTCTCATTTGGTTCCAGATCAAGCCTCCATTGTACTTTCCCGGTTTTATCATTTACTTTTCCATTTGAATCATTAAGTCTGTCTATTTCAACAGATTTGTTTTCAGATAATGGAAACTGGTCTTCAATAAGCACCTGAACTCTTTCACTCCTGTTATTCCTAACTTCAATATTCCAGTTTATAGTTTCTTTTATGTTCTTTCCGATAAACTGTTTTTCATTCTTCTCTTTAAGCAATGTTCGTTTCACTATAATATTTTTATCTCTGCTTAATGAAATATCCAAAGTGTCTTTGGTACTATTTGCATCGATGGTCGACTCTCCTGTAAAAGTACCCTGATAATAAATACTTGATTTACCTGATAGTAAATTAAGTTTAGTCCAGCCAGTGATTTCAGCAATAAGAAAAACATCCTTATCAAGCTTTGGAACACAATAGTAAACATAGTTAACCGGATATTTCACCTCTTTGATTTTAACACTATAATCATTCCCGTCGGATGGTATAGTATAAGGAATATCAATTTTATATTCAAAACTGGTTATATTTGTTTCGGTTTCATAGCCATCAACCTGATAACTTGCACTTCTATTATCTGAAACAGAATAAACACCTCCAACAGTAGTTGCGACAGCACTGGCAGAACGCGATGACATAGTTGAAATCTCATTTGCTGTCAACGTTGCACCTGTGGTTGTTTTATCTTTACTTACCAACGGAACTTTATAGTCCATAACCACCACCTCTTCCAAACTAACCCGGCTCTGTATAATTTCAAAATCCTCAAAAGTAATTTTATCAGAACTTACATAAACACTTTTCACAAACTCATCATATCCAACAAACGAAACACTAACATCATAGTAACCAGGCTTTATTGGTTTTATGAGATACATACCATCAATATCTGATGTACACCCTGATACTAGTACACCATCTTTTCGTACTGCAATATTTGCAAAAGGTACCGATTCACCGGTTTCGGCATCAGTAACCTGACCTTTTAAAGTAGACTGCCCATTATAAGTAGTTTTATTACTATTATTATTTCTTCTGTTTATAAACCATGTATTAAGTTCTGGTTTTTTGTTAGTTAAGGATGGCCTGTTTGTGGATAATGTAAGATTAACGTTTTCCCAATCTTCACCCGTTGTTTGAAAGATATTTGCATTATAAACCAGATTCAATGGTTTATTAATATCTACTACTCTAAAATCATATAATGGCGACCAGCCGGCAGATGTAACAAAATAACTGATTTTAAAATCTGCATTTTCGGAGAATAAGCTTTCTATATTAAATGATATTTTACTGTATATCTTGTTTTTTTGTGATATTTTCATGTTTAACTCAAAATACATATCATTTATTTTCTTTTTAATAGAATCTGATTCAATGGAAAGATCCAATTTATTCTCCCTTATTTCATTTAACTTTGCTCTGTAAAAGCTGGCAGCTTCTTTTATTGTTAACAAACTTGAATTTTTATCTTTCGCTGTAAGCCTGCTATTATCTAATAGTATTTTCTCCTCAATGTCATATACATTTATTTCGTTTGTAATTTCTTTTACCCTGATTTTAAGCCTTTCTATAACTTTTTCATATTGTTCTTCAACCTTACCATTATCTTCAGGATAGGTAAGCTCATGCTTAACAGATATTATTTTCACACTGTTATCACTCTCAATCTGTATACTTTGCGGATTTAACTCTGCTGGCAATTCCTCTAAAACCAAGAGATGCTTTCCTTTAACCAGATTAATTTTTGCTTCACGCGAGATCTGAGCACCATCAAAAAATACTACTACATCTTTGATAGATGAGCTAAGCTTTAATGTATCTGTTTCGTTGCTGTAAATATTTACACAAATCAATAAACTTAAGATTAATAATGTACTTTTCATATAATTATATTTAATATAGCATTTTGCTAAATGAATTTCCTCATAATAGTGTGATAAAAATACAAAAAAAGTATAATAGCTTAGTCAACATCATATTAATAATATTGACCATATTAGCCGGAATCTGATTTACAGCCACTGCTTAACATTTCATTTCCATAAAATCCCCCTTAATAAGCAATTTTAATATCTTCCTTAATCAATTCAGTCACATTAACAGTGGGTAAAAAGAATTTGTTAAACTCTGTTCCTTCTGTTTTTGCATGAAGAATTCCCCTGCATGTACCAACTACTATAACAGACAAATGTTGTATAAAACCTTTAGGTGCGACAAAAGTCTTGGTTTCATCATTGATAAGTTGCACCCATTTTTCAGGTTGAATAGAAAAAATACATCCAGCCTCTAACTTTATAAATGATTTATTATTCTCTTCAATCCTTATGTCTGCTAAAACAGTAATTGACATATTTGATGCATCAATGCCATATTTCAAATTTATTCCAAGACCTGCATTATCGTCATCACATGTATAGTTCTCTTCTAATATTGCAAACTGTTCTGTTACTACACGAATTAACCTGAATTCTATATAATCAATTTTCTTGTTCATTTAAATGTATTTTATACTGCTTCTAAAGAATCATGAGAATAATTTCCATATCCTATGTTATCATACTTTTCCGTTAAGACTGGCGAAGAAACCATATTAGTCTTTTTATATTGTGTTTTATAATTTGATGCACTAACAGATAAACTAACATATGACAACCCAGGTACTTCAAATAAAACAATATCCAGTATTGATTCTATTTTGCAAATAGTCTCAAGTTGCATATTCTCTTTACCTTTCATAATCTTATTAACATATTGAGGAGAAACTCCTAACTTTCCAGCAAGTTCAACTTGTGTCATCTTTCTGTTCCTTAATTCACGCAGTATTTTAAATGCAATCTTCGCAGATTTGTCAAGCCACTCTTTATTATGGCTCCTGTATGCAGCCTTTTCATTCCATGTTGATGGCTTATCCGAAATCAGTTTTTGAAAATTATCTTTTTGTTTCATAGTTACTTAAATTATTTATCCAACAATAATTCTGTAAAGCCATCTGTATCACAGACGCCATTTTCTTTAAGGAAATCCAATACCATATTTAACTTGGCTAATTCTTTTTTGGTATGTCCTCTGTCATCCATATTTTTAGTTAATTTTATTGTTCCTCCTGTAACTAAATACTTATTATTCTCAAGTTTAATTGCATAAACCCTCAACCAACTTGGTTTCGGAATTCCATACGCTTTAGACCTTGGAAACGCTAACTTTATTTGATTATAATCAAGTGGTTTAAATAATGTATCAAGTGTTTCTCTTACAATTAATTCACTTGTGACAGTTGAAAGTTCACGTAATTTGTTTTCAAGAGATTCAGCCTGACTACGAGTTCTAAAAACTGCTTCCTCAACAGTATTGACTTTATAATATCCATACATAAGATCATTAAAGTTGTTTTGAAAAAAATCTTCTAAATATTCAACATCTGTCCATAAATCGAATATATTTTCAAATTCATCAGTACCCTCTTTGTTATATCTAATAGCATATAAATATGGTGCAAATATATCAACAATTTCCATAATATCAACCTACAGGTTTATTTTTTACATAATCTATTAACATTTTAACTATCTAATAACTATTTCCAGCACCTGATTCAAGTTCACTACGGAATTAAAATACTATTACAAGTATCGCACTACTTTATTTATACGAATAAAACATCTGTTAATCATAATGTTTAATTTTACCATGAATGCATTCTTTTAATAGGGTTAAAACTCAGGCTGCTTTCTGCGTATTTTATTCTGTAAAAATAAGAATTTATTTTAAAACTTAAGTAGATGCATATAAGTTCAAAGTTGGGGTGATTCAGGATAACCCCGAATCAAAAATAAAGCGATTATGCAATCAGACTGTCCTACTCCAACATTTTGCTAAAACATCCAATTATTTTCCATATATTTGTTATTCTGTTAAAGTTTATAAAATATGAAAATCAAATATTTGGTGGCAATCATCTTTGCTTCGTTATCTATTTGCGTAGGGGCGCAAAACAACAGCCTCACATTCGACGGAAACGACGAATATGTTGAACTACCTGATGGTATAGCCAATGAAAGCAACTTCACTTTCGAGGCATGGGTGTACTGGAACGGCACTTCTACGGATGCTGATCAAAGGATATTCGATTTCGGTGATTTGTCATCACAAGACAAATACATGCATCTGACTCCATGTGATGAAGCAGGCAATATCAAATTCTTCATTACTGAAAACGAAAGCTCATCAGTTGAGAGCATTACAACAACAGCCACTTTCCCTACGGGTGAATGGCATCATATTGCTGTAACAATTGCATCAAATGGTGAAGGCATTATCTACCTCGATGGTATTAACATAGGCTCCACTACCCTATCTACCATACCATCAACTCTTGGCGTAACAACTACCAACTACCTCGGACAATCTGTTTTTAACTCTCAACAGGTTATAGAAGATCCTCTGTTCAACGGCAAAATGGATGAAGTCAGGATATGGAGCACAGTAAGAACACTATCGGAAATAAGAGCAAATATGTACAGCGTTCTGGCGGGCAATGAAACCGGACTTGAAGCTTATTACCAGATGAATGAAACCGAAGGCGTATCGAACACACAGCTACCCTGCTCATCGCAAAACGCACAGGATGCCACATTGGTAAATATGAACAATAACAATCTGCAAACCTCAGCTGCCTGCTATGGCCCCGGTAACTGTCTGTCGCTCGATGGCACCAACGATTACGTTGCAATACCTCACAACAGTGCTTTCGACATTACTACTGCCATAACCCTGGAAGCATGGGTAAAATTCACCGATGCCTCTGCCAATCGCCCTGTAATAACAAAAAACGGAGGCGCATTTATGCTCTACGCATCAGCTCCTGACAACACAGGCAAAGCAGGTATATATATAGAAGGTGTAAGCAGCGCCTGGTGTGTGTCTGTGACGTCTGTTAACGACGGGAATTGGCATCATATTGCAGGTACATACGATGGGTCCTATATAAGAATTTATGTTGATGGGGTTAATGAAAACAGCCTTTCCGGAAGCGGAAGTGCTACCAACAGCTCACAGGAGGTACATATAGGATATGATGGCTCGGCTTATTTCAATGGAAATATTGATGATGTGCGTATATGGGATATTGTAAGAGATAGCAACGAGATTGCTGAAAATATGCTCAAGCAGATTACTGGTAATGAATCAGGACTTATTGCATATTACAATTTCAATAATAACTATTCAGAAACACTTCAGGATTTTGCCGGCAATGCCCTCGATGGCTCCCTTACAAATATGGATTCACAAACCGACTGGGTGGCCTCAGAAGCCTACAACTCATGGCTTAACACTTCAAATACATCATGGGGTGAAGCAACAAACTGGAGCCGTAACTCTGTTCCTGATGCTGGCGACAATGTGGGTATTTATACAAATGATGGTGAGTCGCAGCCTGTTGGCGATGATAATATGGTGTGTAATAACCTTGTTATAGCTACCAGCAATACTTTTGAAATTGATAACACCAGTCACCGCACTATCCACGGAAGTGTTTGGAATATTTACAACACACGCATAAAAGATAATACATCACTAACAATAACAGGATCGCTGTATATGTTGCACCACTCAACGATAGAACTCTACCCTACCGCCAATTTAACAATAGAAAAAAACCTCCATACCATATGGCTGGGCCTTCAGGGTACATTTACCGTTAAAAGTAATTCTACCGGAACGGGCTCACTTATTGTTGATGGCTCATCTACGGGCGATGTTGATTTTCAGAGATACCTGCCAGGTACAACGCTGGCATGGCATATGTATTCGGCGCCTGTAAACAGTACTTCCATAAGTGGTAGTAGCTTTGATCCTGGTACTGGTACCGACAATGATTTTTATATGTGGTACGAGCCAGATCCTGGCATTTGGGTAAATTTCAAAAATCAGGATGGCGCAGGCGGCGACCCTGCATTTCCTGTTGCCAATGGTGGAAATGATTTTATTAATGGCAGAGGCTATCTTATAGCATATAACGCTGCTAATCCTGTTAAAACCATCGCCGGAGATATCAACACCGATGCTGTGCAGATTACACTGCATAACTCAGCCCAAAAAGGAGAATGGACCTATGCAGAAGGTTGGAATTTAATTGGAAATCCTTTCTCATCAGCTATCGACTGGCATTTGGTTGATCACGATGAAAGCACATCACTTTTTCAGGATGCGTATGCCTATGCTTATAATCAGAGCGCTGGTGAAGGTGCAGGGCAGTATGTGCCCATTGACGGAAGTACATCGCCGGCAGTTGTTCCTTCGCAACAAGGGTTTTTTGTTCTGGCAAAGCAATCTTCTGACGAGGTTGAGTTTTCTTTCGCGAAAAACCTGAAATATCATGCAAATAATAATGTATATAAAAACAAGAAACAGCAATATGATATTGAACTTATGCTCAAGGCAGAAGTATTCTACGACAATACTTCCATTAATGTTATGGAAAGCACTTCTCCCAACAGAGATTTCTATGATGCTCTGAAGCTTTTCTCTTTCAATGACAAAGCTCCCGGATTATTCACTCTCAGTAATGATAATATTAAGCTTGCTGTTAATAGTTTGCCTGTAATAAATGAAAGCACTACAGTTAAGCTGGGTGTAAAAATCCCTGAATCTGCTACTTATACCATAACCGCTGATATTAATGGGTCATCTTTATTATCGGGAGATGTTTATCTGGAAGACCTTGAGGAAAGTACTATTACCAATCTCAGTAGCGATTCGTATACATTTAGTGCATTTGACGGAGAATTTACTGACAGGTTTATACTGCATTTTAATCCTGTAGGTATAACAGAAACAGTTCATAATCCCAAATTTATCGTCAGCATAAACCAACGAACGATAACTATTATAAACAACGAACAAATTGCCGGGAATTATTCTGTCACCAGCTGCGACGGCAGATTAATAACAACAGGGCAGTTAACAAAATCCATCAAGCAAAGCATCAATTTGAACAATACTCGAGCCGGGATATATATAATAACTATAAATAGCAGTACGGGAACAAACTCACAAAAGTTAGTTTTAAATTACTAGTTTTAGCCCCCTCCAAAAAGAGATACTTTATTAAAAGTTCAATATTGGTCATAGTCGACTGCATCTCTCATCTCTCACCTCTTATCCCTTCGATACCTCCAGTCATTCTTCATTCTTTTGGTGAATAGTGAACTGTGTCCGCCTACCGGCGGATGGTGAGCTGCGCATATTTTTCACCTTATCCCTTGTCCCTTGTCCCTTGTCTCTCGTCCCTTGTCCCTTCAGTCATTATTCATTTATTACTAAGTTTTTCATTCTTCATTATTCATTATTCATTATTCATTTGTCCCCTTGTCACCTTGTCCCCTTGTCATTCTTCATTATTCATTTTTAATTTCCATCACTCTCTCTCAAATAACCACTACCTTACTCCTCCATCTCTTTTCATCTTTAATAACCTCAACTAAATACACACCAGGACCAGCTTCTATTATTGCTTTTCGACTTAACGTGTTGAAATCCGGATAGGTAACTATAAGCTGACCGCGTATATCATAAATAAAAACATCAGCTAATCCACCTTCTGGTATAGCTATGGAAAACTCCCCGGATACAGGATTTGGATATATTATAACTCTGCTTTCATCAGTTACTGAAGCAATATTCACGGAAGTGAGGGAAACACACTCTGTTGAATCAACGCAAGTTCCCATATACACTTTAGCTTTATAGTACGTTGTATCGTTTGGTGGATAGAACTGAGTCATCGCCTTACCCCAAACATCTATAATGCTATCAGTACAATTATACCACAGGTAATATGCACCTGGAATATAGTTTGCCTCAAGATGGTCGTCCATAATTTCTATCTGCGCATTAATTTTATCACACTCAAATAGCTTATATGTAAATCCCTGGTTAAAGCCATTAACCCCCTGGCCTGTCACATAAATACCATCGGCATAATCCTGGGTAATATCAAAAGGATCATCGGAGTAAGCACTAAAATTATCGACTTTCTGCATCCACAGATAATTCCCGTTTCTGTCGAGCTTAAACGTACACTGGAAGTCTTTGTCAGAGGTATATAAATCATTATACCCTGTTATTACAATTCCATCATACTGTAACAGCATACTTTTGGCTTTCATACCCACCGAATCATATACATAATGCCATATTTGCTCACCATCGAAGTTATATTCTTTAACACTTACTTTACGTGATTCATCAGATTGTCCACTACTTAGGTAGATTGAATTGCTATCGATTTCCATTAAACTGTATGAAATATAATTAACTGAATCAAGCTTTACAATCCATTGCCGCTGGCCTTCAGTGTTATATTTTATCAAAAATGGGTATTGTCCGTATATTCCCGATCCCAGCATATAAGCGTTATTATTCATATCAACATCAACCTTATCACCAAAAGTGAAATTGGAAGCATAATTCCCGTAATATTCCCAATAATTAAAGGTGTCTGTCCATAACAGGTTACCATCAAAGTCGTACTTATTCATTACAGCATCTTTAAGGTTCATGGCATGATACTGGAAACCTGTTGCGTAAATGTTATTGGAATCGTATACCACTATATCATTTCCGGTTATTTCATCAACAAACGGACTTTCATAATTACTTTCCCAGATAATGTTACCCTGATGGGATATCTTAGCTGTATAGAAATAACTCCAGTGCTGTGTGCCATTTGATCCGGTAAGATAAATATTATTGTTGCTATCAAGATCCATCGCAGTTAGCTCCATCTCTATTAATTCGGGATCAGGATTCGCAACTTTTAATGTCCATAGAAGGTCTCCGGAAAGGTCAAATTTTGAAACAATGTAGTATTTAATATTAGGAGATTCGTGACCGTTTGCTATGATTATTAGTTTATGATTGTTATCAATTGTCATTGCCACAGGTGAACATTCTGTGGCTGTGTCTACCACTGTAGTTAGAAGTGTATCTCCATAATGATCCAGCTTTACAACTGTGCCTCTATCGGCAACATACCATACATTGTTACTTGTATCAGCAACAATAAGCCTGCCTTCTTCATAGTTCACGTCGTGGATATGATCCCATACCACACTAACCTGAGCTACCGATTGCATCTGACTTATCACAATAAATATCATAATAACCACCATTGTATTTAACATCGGATAGAATGATAATATTTGTGTTAAAAACACTCCTGATTTAAGCTTACTATTTTTCATATAATAAATTGTGTTCGTTCAGGATGGCTTACTGTTTTATTATTTTAAATGTACTTACTTCACTCTCTAAATAAGATTTTAATACATATATACCGGGAGGAATAGTGGCGAGATTAACTGAAAGAATATTTCCATTTACTTTTCTATTAATCACCTGCTTACCATTAATATCATACATACTGATACGGTTTATAGTCTCATTAGCAGATTCAATGTTTATGCTGTTCTCAGCAGGATTAGGGTACAATTTCAGCTCAGTACTTACACCAGATATATCATCCATATAAACGCTTACACCGTTAACATTATAAGCAGAAAGCCCACCATAATAAGTTGCAATCCACTTTGTTCCGTAGCTATCAATAACAACAGACCTTATGTTATCGGCTCCAATACCTGAATTCCATACGTTGTAAACATTCCATGTTGTGCCATCAAATTCAGCCAGTCCCCCACCCCATGTGGATATCCATTTAGTATCATTTTCATCGATGACAATAGATTGGATATAATTTTCCGGAAGGTCTGAATTAGATGTATCGTAAACAATCCAGCTTTCACCATCAAATACAGCGAGTCCTTCCACAGTTCCAACCCATTTCTTTCCTTCGCTATCAATTGCCACAGATCTAACTCCATCATATGGTAATCCGGAATTACCCATATTATACACTTCCCAGTTTATGCCATCAAACTTTGCAAGTCCACCCCATCCTAATCCTATCCACTTAACATTCTGATCATCGATAGCAATCGAAACAACGAATGTGCCTGGTAAACCAGAGTTTTCCATATTATAAACAACCCAATCATCACCATTATACTGTGCCATTCCATTGTTGGTTCCTATCCATTTCACATTATTAGCATCAATTGCCGTAGTATAAATATAGTTGGAGGGCAAGCCTGAGTTAGAAGTTCTGTAGACCGTCCAATCGGTGCCATTAATTTCCACAAGCCCGCCACCGGCACCTATCCACTTAACATTATTATTATCCACAGCAATTGAATTGACATTGCTATCGGGTAACGGAGAGTTATCTTCATCATAAATAGTCCAGGTTATATCATCCGTTTTTGCCAGACAAGTACCTCTGGCATAATCATAAACGCCAATCCATTTAGTTCCGTGGTTGTCGACAGCTATTGCAGACACATTATTTCCGGGCATCCCTGAATTAGAAATCTCAATGGCATTCCACTCTGAGTCATCAAAACTCATAAACGACGAGCCATCCCAATAATCATATGAATACACCCATTTTGTACCATAATTATCAATCTTAACATTCTTTACCCAGTTATTAGTCAGACCCGAATTATTTGTTGTGTAGGTCACCCAGTTCACGCCATCAAAATGCGTTAAACCAGAGCGTGTACCTATCCATATATCACCATTTTCATCCACATCCACAGAAGTAACCATGTTATCAGGCAGTTCTGAGCTATAAGCATTGTACGTTGTCCAGTCTTCACCGTCAAAGCGTGCCAGTCCGTAATTAGTAGCAATCCATTTATTATTATTATCATCAACCACCAGATCATTAATATAGTTATCAGGCAAACCTGAATTCATCGCAGTATATACATCCCAGTTAGTACCATCAAATGCAGCCAGTCCGCCATTATTCACAGTGCCAATCCATTTTACATTATCATTATCAACCGCAATAACATTCACATAATCATTAGGTAGTGCCGAATTTATCATGGTATAAACATTCCAGTTAACACCATCAAATTCAATAACACCACCCCCGAATGTACCAATCCACTTTGTTGCACTATCGTCAATTGCGATTGAGCTTATTGTAAAATCAGACAGGAAATTTGTTGAATTATGCATCACCCAGTTAGTCCCGTCAAACTCAATAAGTTCAGCAACACCCAGAGAGGTTGTCCCGAACCAGGTAGTGCCATTCCCTTCCACAGCTACAGCATTAATAATATTACTATGAAAAGGAGCATTAGCCCTGTTATAGTTGGTATAATTACCGGAGATACAATCATATTTCACAATACCACCATAAGTTCCTATCCACAGAATGTTTTGATCAACATCCATTGCGTTAATCATCTCACTGTTGGTGAAGTTAATCCAGTTGGGATCTTGCGCTGTTCCATTAATAACAATTGTTAGTACAATAAAAACAATTAAAGCCGTTTTTTTCATTGAAGTTTATTTGGAGCACTAAAATACAAATATTTCCATATGATCAACGAAATTAATAAAATATCAACTTAATAGTTGTGCGGTTAAACCTCACAAACCAGTATTTTCATAAGTATAAAATACTCAACAGATTATTTTATATTATTTGGTAAGAGACAAGGGAAAGTGACAACGTGTGAATGTCTGTCTGTAAAGTCTCTACACCCCCTCCATACTCTCCTCAAGCATTCTGGCATGACTCAAAAACTCGTCCAGTAACATCTCCTTATAATATATCATACCATGGGTAGCACGGATCTTAGGTCTTTCATGCTGATAAAAGAAATCTTTACCGAGTATTAACTGCACTTGTCTGAACTGCTCAACCCATATACGTTGCGACAGATCACTGAATGGTCCGTCATACTCATAACTTGGGAATGATGCGTTAACCTGGCTGATATAACAATCACGGAAAGAACGATCCAGTACCGCCATTGAATTTAGAGAAACAGGAGTGAAAACACCGGCATCTTCAGGCTGAAACCTATACCACACATTACGATAACCAATTATCCTAAGATTCGACAGATCTTTTTCCCTGCTCCATTGACGTAGTGCTTCTGCAATGGCCTGCAGCACCTTGTAATGAGTATCAGGACCAGATCCTTCGGGATCCAGTGCCAGACTAACAACAGTAGGCTGTATTCTGCGCAGCATAGCCACTATAGGCTCCACATCACGCTTCTTTTGAGGCTGTTGTGTAAATATATCTCCTGTATAGAATCCCAAACGGAGGTGCTCGATATTCTGTACACGCACACCATAATGTGCCCACACCAGCTCCTCTTCAAATTCACGAAGCATCCCTTTAAGTGTTTGTATTTCCCCGGGATTCTTTTCGCCATCATAACTATTATCGATAATAGCGATATTATCATTCAACTGCTTCTTCAATCCATCCACGGAATTCAGGTTATATATGCTTACCATTGCCCTTACCAATCGGTGGCATACACCCCTCAGCTTTCCAGGTTCATCCTTGCCAGCCACTTTGTTAAGGTAATGCGCTACATCTTTATCCCATTTAAACTTATAGCCATCGTTAAAGAAATCCTTATGCTCCAGCATCTGTATCTGTCCGCTTTCTATATGCTCCAGAACGGCCTCCAGCAGAAACTTCATCATATGATTGGTAACAGCAGTAAATCCGGAGGTAAACACCGCAAAATGAAACTCGTTTGATGCATCACGCAACTGCGGTACAATAGTTGGGAATATCCCCAACTGGATATCATCATGATGTGGACCTGTATGCAGATACACCTGATCTTTCTCCCTTCGCAGTCCCAGATTTATCTTTTTCTTCGTTGACTCTATAACCTGATTAACAACATCCATACTAACATCAGGAATTAGCCTGCAATACTCATCATTAAGCAAATCAGAGAGCTCCAGTTTATGGGCATATTTATCAATACGCTTACACAAACTATAAACAGCTTTGATTGTTTTCTCAAATGTCCAGGGTCCTGTATAGTAATAATGATTTATTCTGTCTTTCAAACCAATAGCAGCACCATCAGTAAGATAAAAGCGAGCATTGTTCTGCCGGTGTAATACCGTTGCCGGGAATAGGTTATCCGGTTTCTCTTCAAGAGCCTTACGTACTACTTCAGCCTTAGCTTCGCCTGCAGCAAAAATTATGGAAACACCATTGGGATTATAAGTAATGGTACCCAATCCAATAGTGATAACTAATCTGTTACGCGACACCTCAATACCACCCAGATCACCTGCCGATGCTGCCTGCGTTTCAAAATTAGTGGCTGTAAGACGTGTAGTGGAGTTATGATCGCTGCCACGGGTATTGAAAGCAATATGTCCGTCAGGGCCAATACCGCCAAGGAAAAAGCCTATACCACCTTTTTCACGTATCTTTTCCTCATAACGCATGCACCAGTTGTCTATTTCAAAGATTGATGCTTTTTGAATTACTTCCAGTGAATTCACCGGCTCTCTGTTTCTGAGTGAAAGATCGATCTTATTATCAGGGAATACTTCGGCAAAATGTCTGTCGTCCGCCAGTTTTATCTCGTCACAATTAATCAGAAGAGCATTATCAGGATTTAATCCCATACCTTCGATATAATACTCATTAACATAAGAGTAGAAACTGTTATGCTGGGCAGGATCGATTGGATAGAACTCATCGATCTGTACAAAATGCAGATTATGCAGTACAGGCTTTTTATTAAGCACAAGCCCATTGTTATGCATTAGATCCTGTGCATTGTAATCATCCCAGTTATTCAAAAAGTACTGAGTCCATTTGATAAAATGCTCAGGGGTTTTGCCTGTGGGCAGACTAACAACGCCATTGGGGTTCTCAGCAACCCATTCCAGAAACCTCAACGCTGTAAGGAGTCCCAGATTTGGGAAGTTAGGTACGATAACATATGGAATATTAGTGGTAACCGCCTCACCACCTGACCTTTCATAGAAAGTCTTCTCAACTTTTGTAAGCTGTACTAATTGTTTCATCTTCTTAGCGCATTCGTTTGTTCCGCGCCAAAATTACGATAATTTGAAGTTCAAAATTCAAAGTTCAACGTTCAATGTTGGGGTTGTTCATGAAAAACCCAGTCACCTATTCGCATTATCGCAAAGTCGCCTCTTCGCATAGTCCCTTCAGTATCTATAGTCCCTAAAGTCCTATACCACCTACTTCCCCATATCATCCAGTCTGTTCAACCCTTGAACAGCGAGAGGATAATTTGGCAGTATATCAGCTGCTTTTCTGTACTGGATACGTGCGCTGTCATATTGCATCAGCACTTCCATTGCCCGGCCGAGATTATACACAGCCTCCACATAATTAGGATTAATACTCACAGCCTTTCTGAACATTTGCTTAGCCAATTCAGGATCATCGGTTTCAACCAGATAGATATACCCCTTATTATAATACGCGCGCCTGTTATCAGGATTAGCAGCAATAGAGATATCAAAATACTCAATGGCTTTGTCGAATTTACGATCTTC
The DNA here is from genome assembly GCA_963676635.1 of Bacteroidales bacterium. GTDB lineage: Bacteria > Bacteroidota > Bacteroidia > Bacteroidales > F082. The sequence continues at coordinate 162,013 of OY781105.1, read as the reverse complement.
CTGATATATCATACCAAGAAAATAAGCAGCACCTTCATCACCTGGCACCACATCCAATGCCTTCTCAAAGTATTTTTTACACACACTATCGCCACGGGAATTGTAAATAGCACCCAACTGCATATTTGCCATATAGTTGGCAGTATCCATATTCGCTGAGATACCAAAGTTCAATATTGCAGATGCTGTATCATGATCAGCCATTTCTGCCATAGCCAACACATAAAAAGACTCAGCATTCTGCCTGTCAATGCTTATAGCTTCTTCAGCATATCTTATAGCCGTTTTTGCATCGCCAAGCAAAATATAAACCTCACTAAGCTTAAGATAACCAGCCACATCATTAGGATTAAGCTCTAATGCTTTCTTCAAAGAAGTGATACCATTTTCAGCCTGTCCAAGGGCAAAGTACACATCTGCAAGAATATAAAACAGCGTATTTTGTTCAGGGGCAAGCTTAATAGCTTTCTGCAAATCACGCATAGAGGCATTGATATCTCCTTTTTCAAGATATAGCTTAGCCCGCCCCCCCCAAAGCTGATAATCCGTAGAGTCTGCCTTGATATTTTCTGTATACCACGACAGCGAATCTGTTTGCACGCCTTCATTATTGACAGCAGGTCGGTTGTTATCACATCCGGCAAGGATTATTAACGTAAGAAATATTGTAACAGTTACTCTAATCATCACTCAGGGCGTCAATTATTTTCTTTTCTATTTCCTCAACAAGATCAGGATTATCACCCAGCAGTGTTTTCACAGCATCACGACCCTGTCCAAGTTTGGTTTCGCCATAGCTGAACCATGATCCGCTTTTCTTTATGATATTATTATCCACACCAAGATCGATAATTTCACCAATTTTACTGATTCCTTCACCATAAACAATATCAAACTCAGCCTTACGGAAAGGAGGAGCTACTTTGTTTTTCACCACTTTAACTCTAACACGGCTACCTTTAATCTCGTCACCGTCTTTTATCTGGCTAATCCTTCTGATATCCAAACGTACAGAAGCATAGAATTTAAGGGCATTACCGCCTGTTGTTGTTTCCGGGTTACCAAACATAACACCGATTTTCTCACGCAGCTGGTTGATAAAGATACATACAGTGCCAGTTTTGCTGATATTGGCTGTAAGCTTTCTAAGCGCCTGTGACATAAGACGAGCATGCAGACCCATTTTCGAGTCACCCATCTCTCCATCTATCTCACTCTTAGGAGTAAGAGCAGCAACGGAGTCAATAACTACCACGTCGATGGCTGCCGAACGTATAAGGCTATCGGCTATTTCCAGTGCCTGCTCACCATGATCAGGCTGCGATATAAGCAGATTCTGTGTATCAACTCCAAGCTTCTCGGCATAGAATCTATCGAAAGCATGCTCTGCGTCCACAAATGCTGCTATACCCCCGTTACGCTGTGCTTCAGCTATAACATGCAAAGCAAGGGTTGTCTTTCCTGATGACTCAGGGCCGTAAATTTCTATAACACGACCTTTAGGCACGCCACCTATTCCAAGGGCGTTATCCAGACTAATAGACCCGGTGGAAACAGAAGCGACTTTGTCAACAGCCTCATCACCAAGTTTCATAATCGACCCCTTACCGTAGGTCTTTTCAATATTACCAAGTGTGGCTTCCAGTGCTTTCAGCTTCTCCTGCCGTAACTTTTCTGCCTGATCTTTTGCTTTTGAGCTCATATTCTATATCTTTAATGTTTTAATAATCTGACTTGTATGTTCTTTGGTTTTAACCTTCTCGAAAACGGCTGTGATAATCCCTTCACCATCAATAACAAAGGTTGTACGTAGTAATCCTTCATACTCACGTCCGTAAAGCTTTTTAAGACCCCATGCCCCGTACTCCTTTATAATAACCTTATCGGGATCAGAGATAAGGGTGAAAGGAAGCTCATGTTTACCAACGAACTTCTGGTGCGAAGCAACACTGTCAGGACTCACTCCCACAACCTCGTAACCTTTTTCTTTCCACATAAGATAGTTATCACGCAGGTCACACGCTTCATTAGTACATCCCGGTGTATTATCCTTGGGATAGAAATACAGTATAAGGTTCTTACCTTTATAGTCTGCCAGTTTAATTTCGTTACCATTCTGATCGACGCCCGTAAAATCAGGCGCTTTATCTCCTGTCTTTAGTTTCATACAATTTATTTTTTGTTAATAAGATGAGTTATTTAAGTTTATTTATGATGATACAAAGGTAAATAAAAATATAAATATGCAGTGGAAATATTTTGTAGAGAATTGGGGAGTCCCTTCGTTTCCTTTAGTCTCTTATAACACCCCCTAACCCTACTAAGCCAAGGCTACGGCGTGAGGAGGTCAGGGGGTGATAAAAGGTATTTTTCATTTTTCATTTCCCTCAACTCATATCTCATCCCTCGTCCCTTAAAAATTCCAATCACCAAGCACCAAATAACAAACAAATTCCAATTATCAAAATTCAAATGTTCAAAACCCCGTTAATATCTTTGTTACTGCGTTTGTTTGCTATATTCTTGTTTTTGTACTTTAGTAGTTGGTTTATTATGTGTTAATGGCGAAACGATACAAAAAGAGAAAGTTTAAGAAAGTGACTTTTATGTTGTCTGAGAGACAGATGAAATCATTAAAAAACTATTGTTCTGCCAGACAAACAACACCAAATAAGCTTATCAAGAAAAGCCTCAGGTATTACACTGAGAATTTTGCTAAAAATGTACCCGACAAGTATCATACACAATACAATCAGCTGGATTTATTCGGCAATGAAAACGAAGAACCGGATTTATTCGGATAATGGAACTACAGAAGCAAAACCAGAAATATAGTCCAGGCTTTCAGCCTAAACTAAGATCACCCTCATTTCATAGGGATTAAAAGTTGAAAAGTTCAAAAGTTGAAAAGTTGAAAAGTTGAAAGGTTCAAAGTTCCCTCCTTGCCCGCCGAAGCCTTGGCACTGTGTCTGCTGCAAGCTGAAAGGAGGGTCCAGTCCCAAAACTCCTATCTCTCTATCAACCTCATCACCTCACCTGCGAGCTCATCAGCCCTTGCCATGCTTCCGGCTTCGGCGTATACACGCATAATAGGCTCTGTATTTGAAGTTCGCAGATGCACCCAGCCATCGGGGAAATCGATCTTTACTCCATCAATAGTAAGTATGGGATACTTCTTGTAATTTTCCTGCACCTTATTATAGATAGCAGCAACATCCATATCTTCAGTAAGATTAACCTTATTCTTCGACACCTTATAATCTGTGTATTCTTTTCTTAGCTCGCTGAGTTTTATCTTTCTTTTTGCAAGATAAGTAAGGATAAGAGCGACACCAACCAGTGCATCACGACCATAATGAAGCTCAGGATAAATAACCCCGCCATTACCTTCACCACCAATAATAGCATTGGTCTCTTTCATTTTGTCAACAACATTAACCTCGCCTACGGCAGATGCCTCATAGCTGCCACCACGTTTCTTTGTTACATCGCGCAAAGCACGAGTTGACGACAGGTTACTAACAGTGTTGCCTTTTGTATTCTGAAGGATATAATCAGCCACAGCCACCAGGGTGTACTCTTCGCCAAACATCTCACCATTATCCATTATCAAAGCAAGTCGATCGACATCAGGGTCAACCACAATGCCCATATCAGCACCTTCTTTTTTTACCACATCACATATCTCTGTTACATTGTCAGGCAATGGCTCCGGATTATGCGGAAACTCGCCAGTGGGCTCGCAATACAGTTCGATAATCTCTGCTGCACCAAGCTCTTTCAACAACGGTGGTATTGAGATACCCCCCGTTGAATTTACTGCATCCACAGCCACTCTGAATCCTGCTTTGCGTATCAACTCTGTATCCACAAGCTCCAGATCAAGTATGGCATCTATGTGAGTACCAATGGTTGTATCATCATAGGTAATCTTTCCCAGATCATCAACTTCAACATAGTTAAAACTTTCTGCTTCTGCCATTTTCAACACCATCTCCCCTTCCTTTGCGGAGATAAACTCACCCTTGCCATTTAGCAGTTTCAGAGCATTCCATTGCTTGGGATTATGACTTGCCGTGATGATAATACCACCATCAGCATCCATATTAATAACAGCCATCTCAACAGTGGGCGTTGTTGATAATCCGGTTACAACCACGTCAATACCCATCCCCGAAAGGGTGGATACTACAAGGTTCTCAACCATTTGTCCGGATATACGTGCATCACGGCCAACGATAAATTTCAACTTTTTACTGCCTTCTTTCATCAGCATAGCAAACGCAGAGGTGAACTTCACAATGTCAATAGGAGTAAGATTATCATCAGGGCTTCCTCCAATGGTGCCTCTGATTCCTGAAATGGATTTAATAAGTGTCATATTTGTTTTTTAAGTATTACAGATTAATTCTTCGTTTCAGTTACGGCTACAAATGTAATAAAAGGCTTAGTCATACATCAGATATTTCTGGCGTATTTTCATGAATTTATCAATAGCAGGTTGCCAGCTGTGACGTATCTCTTTCTCATTCATTCCCTTTTCTATTTGCTGTTGCAAAGAATCTGTTCCTGCTAACTTAACCATATAGCTATTGAAAAAGTCTTTTTGCCCGCCAAGGATTTCATAACTACCTATGAGCCACCTCAGATTTATTTCAGGTTTGTTGCGCTTAAAATTGTCAGCATAGCCCTGAAGATTAATACCGTAGCAATGCTGCCCCATATACTTAGGCTTTAAGGCTCCTTTTCGGGATTGCGGTGTAAACAAAAAACTACCGATAAAAAAATCAGGATGACCATACACCTGAAACGGAACATCAGTACCTCTGCCCACGCTCATAATAGTCCCTTCAAAGAAACACAAAGAGGGATAGAGATACACTGCCTGCCAATCGGGTAGATTTGGTGATGGCGCAATGGGCAGCTTTACAATCATATTACGATTATAACCCTTAAGGGGTATGACTTCCATTGTCAGATTATCTGAATTATTAATCCATTGCTCACCAACAACCATAGAAGCGTACTCACCTATGGTCATACCGTAAACAACAGGCACAGGATGCAGCCCCACAAAAGAAGAATGCTTTTCCTCCATCACCGGACCATCTACAAAATAGCCATTGGGATTGGGCCTGTCGAGAATAATAACACTCTTGCCATTTTCAGCGCAAGCTTCCATTACGTAAGTCATAGTAGATATGTATGTATAAAACCGTGTCCCAACATCCTGTAAATCGAACAAAACAACATCAATACCAGCCATATCTTCTGCCGTTGGCTTACGGTGACTTCCGTAAAGAGATATAATGGGCAATCCGGTTATTGGATCCCTGCCGTCACTAACTTCCTGTCCTGCATCAGCAGTACCGCGAAAGCCATGTTCAGGACAAAATATATACTGTACATTTATATGTAGCTTTAAAAGTGTATCCACCAGATGCATATTGTTTACCAAAGAAGACTGATTAGCCACTACGGCAACAGTTTTATTTTCCAACAATGGAAGATAACTATCCATTCGGGCAGCACCGGGTGTAATCTGGTCATAATCTACAAGCTGTAGTTTATCCTGTGACACAGAACATTGTGTCAATATTATTAAAAACGTGATAATCCAGATGAATCGTTTTGTCATTTCAGAAAATTTCAACAAAGCTAAGTAATAGTTTTGAGTTAATTGAAATAAGGAAAAGATTGTGAAGCAGAAAGCTGAAGAGAGACAAGGGAGAAAATGAAGAATGAAGAATGAAAAATGAAAAATGAAGAATGAAAAGGGACATGGGTAATCAAAATACAAATACCAAATAATAAAGAATAATCAATAGACAAATATCAAATTACAAACAATAATCAATTATCAAAAATCAAACATCAGATGACAATTCAGGAGTGTGGGGTTTTGGTTATTTGAATTTTGGTGAGTGAGATTTGTTTGTTATTTGGTTTATAAAATAAATCCCAAATAGCAATAAATCAAATCACAAACAATAATCAATGAATCAAATATCAAAAATCAAACAACCAGATGACAATTCAGGAGTGTGGGGTTTTGGTTATTTGAATTTTGGTGATTGAGATTTGTTTGTTATTTGGTTCTTGATAATTGGAATTTGAAAAGAAACTAGAAAAACGCTCTGCTCACCGTTCACTATTCACTATTCACCATTCACTATACACCATTCACCATTCACCATTCACCAAAATAAAAAGAGACAAGATAACAGTAGCAATTAGCAAATAATTAAATAAACACTCTCGCATTACTGCTTCAATCACTTATATTTGCACAGAAAACAAAAACACTAGTTATTGAATTTTGAATTTTTCATAGCGCGTAAGTTGTCAGAAGCAGTACGTAAAAGTCTGTCTAAACCAGTTATCACTATCTCAGTTACCAGCATTGCCCTGGGCCTTGCTCTGATGATAATATCAGTGGCTGTGGTAATAGGTTTTAAAAAATCGGTTAGCGATAAAGTAACAGGCTTCGCCTCTCACCTTCAATTGGTATATTTCGACAATAATAACTCCTTACAGGAAAAACCAATAACTATAACACATGATCTCACTGAAACACTCAATAACAACAGTAGTATAACCCACATTCAGTATACATCACAGAAAGCCGGCATCATCAAAACCGATGATCAAATACAGGGAATAGTACTTAAAGGTATTGACAGCACCTACAATATGAATTTCCTTAAAGAATGCCTGATAAAAGGGAAGCTACCTAAGGTAAGCACTAACGATATCTCCGGAGATATTGTTATATCAGAAGTAATTGCCAGTAAGCTAATGCTTGATACAGGCAACTTTGTCAGGATATGGTTTATCGACGAGAACAGTACCGCTGCCCGTGGCCGGAAGCTTAAAGTTAGTGGCATTTACCGGACTGGCATGGAAGAGTTTGACAATTTCCTTGTTATTGGTGATCAAAGGCATATAAGAAAGCTCAACGGATGGGATGAGAACCAGGTAGGCTGCGTTGAGCTTATGGTTGACAATCAGGATAAAATACGTGACATTGCTTTTGAGCTTTACAGCGATGTTCCCTATGATCTGTATGTAAAGACTGTTTACGATGATTATCCTCAAATCTTTAACTGGCTTGCTCTGCTGGATATGAATGTTATTGTGATACTTACTCTTCTGATAATAGTAGCCACCATAACTATGATATCAACCCAGCTGATACTTATTATTGAACGTACAAGCATGGTAGGATTACTTAAAGCATTGGGAGCACGTAACATTACAGTAAGAAGAATATTTATGTATATGTCGGGAAGGATTATCCTGCTGGGTATGATTTGGGGTAATATAGCCGGACTCCTGTTTTATTTTATTCAGGGTAATTATCATATTATTGGGCTTTCGCCTGAATCATACTATGTAGATTATGTCCCTGTGCAAATTAACGCACTGTGGATAATTCTCCTTAATATAGGTACATTCCTTGTTTCCTTGCTAGTGCTGATAATACCATCAGTATATCTTACAAGAGTGCAGCCTTCCAAGGCACTGAGATACGAGTAGAGAAATAATTTAACGCTTTTTTTACTGTTGTAAGAGTCCTGCCATACTATTAAGCCTTCTGTTATGAAAAATGATTACTATTTCAGCGTAGTTACACCTGTCTCCGCTAAAGCGGATAAAACTACGCTTAGTATTGAGTATAATGTCAAAGTACAAAGTAAACAAACAGTAAGCGACAAAATATTTATGTGATTGTTTGGTTACACTTGAGAAAATACCTCTTTGCACTTGAGAAAACACCTCTTTGCACTTGAGTAATTACAATCCTGATGCGCATCAAAAACAATCCTGATGCGCATGAGAAACAATCCTGATGCGCATGAGAAACAATCCTGATGCGCATCAGAATGTTGACGACACAGCAGAAAATAAATAATGGCACAGCAAAGAATGGATGATGGTACAGCATAAAAAGGGTGATATGTTAATTATACTATTTATTGCTGTAATATAAAAAATGCATTACAAAATGACTTAAACGAATTGATACACTGTTTGTAAAAACGTATTAATCGAAAATGTTATCACCCCATAAATATCGCTATTTGTTTGGACACAAGATATTTTTATTGGGTTATCAGCAAAATTAATTGCGAAAAATGCTCTCCTATTAATGATAATAATTCACATTTGGTATTTGTCTTATTTGGACTAATAATATTTGTTATGGCACGAATCTCGCTATTTTGTTGAACCTTTGTACAATGAATCGCAAGAAGCCCTCTTTTCGCATTTGTAAGATTAAGATTGTATACAAAAAAAAGAGACGCGAATTTTCGCGTCTCTACAAAATATTAATATTAATCAACTCATTTACTTAATGAATAACAGTTCACGATACTTAGGCAGTGGCCACATCTCATCATCAACAAGCATCTCAAGTTTATCGACATGCTTACGAATAATATCAAAATATTTCTTAACATCATTATCATAAGCCTGAGCTTGTTCAAATACATCTTCTATCTTGTTAGCAACCTTACGAGCTTCCGTCATCTGGATAACATACTCCTTAATTTCTGCTATATGATCAGATATCTCTTTAATTGTATTAAGCTGATTTCTCGACAACTTCACATATGATTTAGAATCCAGCACCTCTTTAAGTCCGCGGGCATTCTCAATCAAACGATTCTGATAATGAATAGCAGTTGGCAGAATATGGTTCACACTCAAATCACCCATAATACGTGCTTCAATCTGTATTTTCTTTTTGTATTTCTCCAGTTTAATAGCAAAACGGGCTTCCAGCTCACGACGTGTCATTACGTTAAGATCTTCAAAAAGCTTCACACTCTTGTCTGAGATAAAAGCATAAAGAGCTGATGGAGTTGAACGATTATTTGATAAACCTCTCTTAGCAGCTTCCTCTTCCCATTCCTGAGAATATGAGTTGCCTTCAAAACGAATATCCTTTGACTCCTTAATATATTGCTTAACTATATTAAACATAGCATCTTTTACCTCCATTCCATTAGCCATAAGAGCATCAACTTCGTTTTTAAAGTCTTTAAGCTGACTTGCGATAATAGTATTAAGCACAAACATTGGCTTTGCAGTGTTTGCTGTTGATCCTACAGCACGGAACTCAAATTTGTTGCCAGTAAAAGCAAATGGTGAAGTACGGTTACGATCAGTATTATCGAAAAGAATTTCCGGAATCTTAGGGATATCCATAATTACATCCTTAATAGCGGCTTGATTCAACTTATCGCGGGATGGCATGTCTTCAATCTCGTTAAGAGTGTTAGTAATCTGCTCACCCAGGAATACAGATATAATAGCCGGTGGTGCTTCATTGGCACCCAAACGGAGGTCGTTACCAGCAGAAGCAATACTTGCTCTCACAAGCTCTTCATTATTATAGATAGCCTTGAGAATATTAGCAAGGATAGTTAAGAATCTGAAGTTTTCATCGATGTTTTTTCCCGGAGAGAGCAGGTTAACACCTGTATTAGTTGCCATTGACCAGTTATTATGTTTACCTGATCCGTTGATACCATCAAATGGTTTCTCATGCAATAGCACATGGAAGTTATGCTTACGCGCCACAACATCCAAAAGATGCATAAGCAGCTGGTTATGATCCACAGCAATATTCACCTCTTCATAAACAGGAGCACACTCAAACTGGTTTGGAGCTACCTCGTTATGACGTGTTTTCAATGGAATACCAAGCTTATGAGATTCTATTTCCAGATCATGCATAAAAGCGAGCACCCGGTTATGGATTGTGCCGAAGTAATGGTCAGACAACTGCTGGTCTTTTGCAGAAGAATGTCCGAATACAGTTTTTCCGGTAAGCACCAGGTCAGGACGAGCAGCAAACAATGCTGAATCTACTAAAAAGTATTCCTGTTCCCAACCCAGATTAGCATACACTTTATTTACGTTTTCATCGAAGAATTTGCAAACATCAACAGCAGCAGCATCCAGTGCACGCATTGATTTAAGCAATGGTGTTTTATAGTCAAGAGAGTCACCTGTATAAGAAACAAAAATAGTAGGAATACAAAGAGTATTATCAATAATAAATGCAGGAGAAGTAGGATCCCATGCAGTATATCCACGAGCTTCGAAAGTACTTCTTATGCCTCCACTTGGGAAACTTGAAGCATCTGGTTCCTGCTGGATAAGTGAACTTCCCTGAAATTCTTCGATAGCCTTACCTCCTTCTTCAGGATTAATAAAAGCATCATGTTTCTCAGCTGTCGATCCTGTTAAAGGATGAAACCAGTGAGTATAATGTGTAGCCCCATTATTAATAGCCCATGCTTTCATTGCTGATGCCACCTGATCGGTTATCTTACGTTCAATACGTGTTCCCTGCTCCATTGAGTTAACAACACCACGATAAGCCTCTTTTGTGAGATACTCTTTCATGGTTGTTTTGTTGAAAGTCATGCTTCCAAAATACTCCGACGACTTAACCGTTGGATGGTCTACCTTAATAGCATGTCTGTTAAGTGTTTCTGTTAATGCTGTAAATCTGAAGTTTGCCATAAGTAAAAGTTTTAATTTTAGCTTTTGTTAATTTTATGAACTTATTTGATCTCCTGACTAAATTAATGTCACGGTATCTCTCTTACCTTAACTATTTAATCTTTAAAGCAAACAAGCTCGTTGTTACACACTCTGATTTTTTAGTCGTGTTAAATACAATCCTGTAAAAGTAATTAAGCCGTTAACAATCAGTATTTCAAAGCCAAACTGGTAACCACTAAACACAATAGGTGCTGTAATACTGATAAGCCATGACAGTACCGGAGATATAACAGCAATAACAGGTATCAGCCTGTCGTTTGCCTTATACTTTGTGAATAACCCAAAGGCATAAAGGCCCAATAACGGACCATAAGTATATCCCGCAAAGGTAAACAGTCTGCTTATAACGGCTTGGTTATTAATAATTTCAAATAGAACAATTACCACAAATATTGTCAGTGACATTAGTATGTGGACTAAATATCTTTTCTTTTTCAGGATTGCGGGTTTTTCAGAGTATTTCTTATCAAGTTCAAGGATATCGATAGAAAACGCTGTTGTAAGGGCTGTAAGGGCACTGTCGGCACTGGAGTATGCCGCAGAGATAAGACCGATAATAAATATCACTCCTGCCATCACACCAAGATGGTTAAAGGCTATATTGGGGAATACATAATCTGTTGTTGGTGGTGCTTCTATTCCGTAGCTTGCAGCATACAGGTATAGCATACCGCCAAGGAACAGAAAGATAATATTAACAGGTACGAGCACCAGACTAAGAGTAGTCATATTTTTACGGGCATCTTTAAGATTACGGCAGCTAAGGTTCTTCTGCATCATATCCTGATCAAGGCCAGTCATAACAATAGTAATAAAAATACCGCTTAGAAACATTTTAAGGAAATGCTGTTTAGATCCGGAATCGAAATACAACACCTGTGAAATATCACTTTCCCACACCTGTTTAACACCCTCACCAATGGTAAATCCCATGTGTTGTGTTATTATATATATGGTAGTAATAACCGATATCAGCATAAAGGTAGTCTGTAAAGTGTCAGTCCATATAATAGTTTTAATACCACCCTTAATAGTATAAAGCTGAATAAGCAACATAAACACCAGAGTAGTTACCCAGAAAGGAACCCCAAAATGATCAAACACAAAATACTGCAGCACAGTAATAATAAGGAACATACGAAAAGAAGCCCCGATTATTCTGCTTATAAGAAAAAACGAAGATCCGGTTTTATATGCCCTTCTGCCAAAGCGTGAATCGAGATAAGTATAAATAGAAGTAAGCTTAAGTCGGTAATATAAGGGCAGCAATACCAAAGAAATAACAGTATAACCAACCACATATCCAAGTACTATCATAAAATAGGAGAAACCCGTATCCCCTACCCATCCGGGTATAGATATAAAGGTAACACCCGACAATGAAGCACCTACCATACCATAAGCCACTACAAACCAAGGAGATTTATGATTACCAATAAAGTAACTCTGATTATCAGCTTTTCGCGAAGTAAACCATGCTATAGTGAAAATCACAACAGTGTAAGCCAGAAAAGTAATGAAAATCAGTTCCGGGCTCATGAGTGATATGATTTTATAAGTGAGGCCAGAGCTGACAGATCATCTGCCACAAGATTCGGCTTTAGGGAACAAATATTCTCATGGCCAATAAAAACGGTCTTCATACCAGCATTAACGCCAAATTCGATGTCAGTAGATGAATCCCCGACCATAACACTTTTTGACAGATCAATATCAGGAAAATCATGGGCTGCCATCCTGGCCATATCAGGTGATGGCTTTCTATAATTACCGGGAATATTATTCAGTAATGGACAATAATATATTCTATCTACTTTACCACCTGCATCTTCCAGTTCTTCGAGCATACGTTGATGAACAAGCTGCAAATCTTCTTCAGTCATAAGCCCCTTACCAATACCCTGCTGGTTAGTTACAATAAATATCCTGTGGAAAAATGATGAGAAAAAGCTAATACTTTCGGGAACTCCCTTTAGAAAAATAAACTCTGAGAAGTTAGTGACGTAACCGCCGACAATCCTTCTGTTAATAACGCCGTCCCTGTCGAGAAACAATGACCATGTGTTGTCAATATTTTCCACAAGGTTACTTATCATGGGCCTTTTCTTTAGGGAATATTGTTGATTCGACTATCTCGCAGATTATATGCCCCACTAATATGTGAGTCTCCTGTACCCTTGCCGTATTGTCTGAAGGCACCCTTATACATTTGTCGGCCAAGGAAACAAGTTTACCACCTGTTCTTCCGGTAAAGCCAATTGTATGCATATTAAGATTTTTGGCTTCTTCAACGGCCTTAACCACATTATTGGAATTACCTGAAGTAGTAAGTCCGATAAGAACATCTCCTTCTCTGCCAGCAGCCTGAACCATACGTTTGTATATATCATCATAGCTGTAATCGTTAGCAACAGCTGTAACAAATGAAGTGTTTACATGAAGTGCTTCAGCGAAAAGAGGTGGACGGTCGTAGTTGAACCTGCCTGACAACTCAGCAGCGATATGCTGGGCGTCGGAAGCACTGCCACCATTACCACATAACAGTACTTTACCACCATTTAATAATGTATTAATACAAATATCAGCACATTCTTCGATAAGGAGCAGGTTAGTTTCGTCAGACAGAAAGAGCTCTTTTGTTTTAATGGATTCTAATATGGTATCTTTAATGCTCATAACTGCTTCTAATTTGACGGGACAAATTTACCTAAATTTAAAGTCCCTGTTATTAATTTATTTTATTTATGATAATTTTAGCAATTGCAAACTGCAAAAATACATGGTTAAAAAATAACAGCGCAATGGTTTTCGCCTAATTATCCAACAACTTTTTCACAATTAAATTTCTTCCAGTTAAATTTATTGTGCTCTTACAATAGACAAGATTAATTCCACCCTACTATATAAGGGTCTAAAAAATCAGAACAGGAACAATAATTTAAAAACGACGTAAAACAATCCCTATTATATATAACACCTTTTTCCCATAATTTTATTAATCAGGGTCTAAAGTCAGACAATTATTATTGTTGTTAAGTATTTGTCGATAATCACAAGTTTATATTATCTTTGAGAATTATAACCTGAGGCTTGATGAGTTATGAAAATCCTTAAGAAGACATTATTGATAGTTCTAATTACCAGCTTTTTAGGAGTATTTGGTGTAGTTATATATTTAAGTATCAATCTTCCTCACTTACCAAAAGTGACCAATAGAATAATTGAAAGAACACTAGAGAAAGGTCCTAAGAAACTCACAGGGCAACAAGGCTATGCTGTGAACGATAGTGTTAATATTTGGTACGAAACACTTACTCCTACTGACACTGTTCGTGGAAACATCATCTTGATTATGGGTATTGCCAATGATGCACTAGCTTGGCCTGAGTTTTTCACTTCAGCTATTGTTGATAAGGGGTACAGGGTTATAAGATATGATCACAGAGGGACTGGCATGTCAGACTGGATGGTCGATTGGTCGCCAAAAAATGCATATTCCCTTGATGACATGGCGGCTGATGTCATCGCTATTCTTGATACTCTTAATATTGACAAAGTACATATTGTTGGAGCTTCCCTTGGCGGGATGATTGGTCAACAATTAGCCATTAACTACCCTGATCGTGTTATCACTCTCACTTCCATGATGTCAACAGGTGATATTATGGATAAAACCCTCCCTCCTATGAATCCTGAAACTTTATCAGAGCTTGCTATGGTACGTTTGCGTTATAACCTGTGGAGCTCTAATGAGAACACTATCAAGCAGTACATTATGATGAAGATGATTCTGAGTAATGGCGAATGTAGTGAAGAGGATATAGAAGGTATAGCTAATTCGGTGGCTTACAATATTCTATTCAGGAAGGGCTATAACAATAAAGCAGCAAATCAACACTCAGCAGCTGTTGTTCTTTCAGGATCACGTTATGATGATCTTGCTAATCTGACAATACCTGTTCTTGTTGTCCATGGTAAAGATGATCCACTTATTAACTTCGCTCACGGCGAGAAATGCTTCAACACTTTGCCTAATGCAGATAAATTGTGGATTGATAACATGGGACACGATATTAACAAAGCTAATTCACCCGTTATTGTAGAAAACATTACAAACCTCATCGAAAGTTCAACATATGAATAAGGATACAGCGAAACAAAGAATTGACAATCTTGTTGATCAAATTCAGGAACATAATTACAACTACTATACTAAGTCGGCTCCCACTATCACTGATTATGAGTTTGATATGCTGCTAAAAGAGTTGGAATCTCTTGAAGCTGATTTCCCTGAGTTTGCCCGGCCTGATTCTCCAACTGTTCGTGTTGGTGGTGCTCCTACTAAGGAATTTACAACTATTGTTCATAAGTATCCTATGCTTTCTTTGGCTAACTCTTATTCGGAGGATGAAATCCGTGAATTCGATAACAGAATAAAAAAGCTGACTAATGACCCAATCGAGTATGTTTGCGAGCTTAAGTTCGACGGGCTTTCCATTGGTTTGACTTACAAAAATGGCATTCTCACTCAAGCTGTTACAAGGGGTGACGGTATTCAGGGTGATGATGTTACTAACAATGTAAAAACTATTAAAAGCATCCCTTTAAGATTACATGGTACTTTCCCTGATGAGTTTGAAATTCGTGGGGAAGTTTATATGACTCTTGATGGTTTCAGAAATCTCAACAGTCAGCGTACGGAGTTGGGCTTTGCTCCTTTTGCTAATCCCAGAAATGCTGCTTCCGGCTCTCTTAAGATGCAAGACCCCAAAGAAGTGGCTTTACGGCCTCTCGAATGCTTTCTGTATTATGTTCCTGGTGGACAACTGATGTCTGATACTCATTACGGTAATCTGCAGCAGGCTAAACAAATGGGGCTCAAAATATCAGAGCACTCGGAAATATGTGCCAACATTGAAGATGTGATGAGCTACATAAATAAATGGGATAAAAAACGACACTACCTTAACTTCGAGATTGATGGTATTGTTATTAAGGTAAACAATCTGCAACAGCAGAAACAGATGGGCTTTACTGCAAAAAACCCGAGATGGGCTATTGCCTACAAGTTCAAAGCTGAAAGGGTATCTACTGTGTTAAAATCTATCGATTTTCAGGTTGGACGTACTGGCGCCGTTACTCCTGTAGCAAATCTGGAGCCTGTTCACCTTGCCGGTACTGTTGTTAAAAGAGCAAGTCTGCATAATGCCGATATCATTTCTAATCTTGATGTACGCATAGGCGACCATGTGTATGTTGAAAAAGGTGGTGAGATTATTCCAAAGATTGTTGGCATTGACATGGAACAGCGGTTAGCTGACTCAACGCCTGTTAAATTTATTCAAAACTGCCCTGAATGCGGCACCCCTCTTATAAAAAATGAAGGAGAAGCGGCTCATTATTGCACAAACGAAGACCACTGCCCGCCGCAGATTAAAGGGAAACTGGAGCACTTTATCTCTCGTAAGGCAATGAATATAGATAGTCTGGGTGAAGGTAAAATTGAAATGCTTTTTGATAATAATCTGGTTAACAACATTGCTGATTTTTATGAACTCAAGTATAATGATCTTATTGGTCTTGAGAAAACAACACCTGCAAAAGATAGTGGTAAAGAGAAAAAGATAAGCTTCAGAGAGAAAACTGTTGAGAACATCCTCAAAGGCATTGAAAACTCAAAACAGATTCCTTTTAATAAAGTACTGTATGCTTTGGGCATCAGATACGTTGGAGAAACTGTTGCTAAAAAGCTTACCTCTCATTATAAAAACATCAACAATATCCGCAATGCAAAGTTTAACGAACTTACTGATGTTGATGAAATAGGAGTTAAAATTGCTGACTCTGTATTAACATGGTTCAATAAACCGGAACATATATTACTGATTAAAAGACTTGAAAATGCGGGCCTTAAACTCAGCCTTGATGAAAATACAGAAAACAGCACCTCTATACTTGAAGATAAAACATTTGTAATTAGTGGAGTTTTTGAGAAATACTCACGTAATGAGCTTAAAGAGCTGATTGAAAGAAATGGAGGGAAGAACACCGGATCTATCTCAAAAAACACAGACTATATTATCGCTGGTGATAATATGGGGCCGTCTAAGAGAGAGAAGGCTGTAAAACTGGGAATACCACTTATTTCAGAGACTGATTTTGAACAATTAATTATAAGTTAGGAGTCTGAAGTCTTTAATTTGTTACTCTTCCTTAATATCGTTAATTGTTATAATTATTCATACCATAAATTTTAACTTCATCATAGTATTGCTTGATGATGACACATTAGTATTTTCATAGTTATAAAAACTGATTTTCATACGTATGAAAACACAAATTAGTCAAGTGTAATCAAATGATTTCACAGCTACCAATGAACATTGACACAGGTGACACCAATCATTGACACAAGTGGAAACATATGGTTTCAAAAGTGAGAAATTGTCTAAAACACAACAACGATAAACATCAGAACAACTGCACATTAACAGGACATCTGCGTAAGCACAAGATTTATTTCACGATAAGTTTACCACAATAAAGAAGATCAAAATCACTATTATAAAGCTTCCAGTAGTATAGTCCTTTTTTCTCAGGTTTGTAAATAAAGCTATTTCCATTAACTGTTTCGCTTACCAGCTGAGTATTTGTATTATCGACAATATCAACAGTCAGGGGTTTACCATAACTCCATGAGATAACCGCTTCTTCGCCATCATTAATATTGATTATACCCTGAGTGTTAACAGTAATTTCCTGTCCGCGGAAAGCGCCATTAAAATCAGCTACAAGCTTTTCATTTTGTATATCCTCCTCATACACTGATGACAACATATTGCTTTGATCATTTTCACTTAGGTTAAGGATACCCAGCCAAACAACCAAAGGGATAAGTAAAGCAGCGGCAACACTTGCTACCATAACACCAATCTTGCGCAACTTTGGTCTTTGCCTTTGAGAATTAATTTCTTCAGTAATCAAGCTCAGCTCCACACACTGCGAAGCACAAACATCGCACTCCTGAATATGTTTGGCTACTTCCGGATCAGCATCCTTAGTCTGCCCGCTTGATAGCAGAGAGGCGTATACAGCCATTTGTTCGTCAGTCAGATGTTCCATAGTCACTTAAGTTACATTGATTAAACTCCTGTTAAAAGCAGTAATAAGATTACAAGTTCAATATTATGACTTTTTTGCTTAGAAACACGATTACACATCACTTCAAATAAAATACCCATGCTTTCCTT
This sequence comes from Bacteroidales bacterium, assembly GCA_963676635.1. Classification (GTDB taxonomy): domain Bacteria; phylum Bacteroidota; class Bacteroidia; order Bacteroidales; family F082. The sequence goes on along the minus strand of OY781105.1, from coordinate 144,179 downwards.
GTCATACATTGCTCTGTTTCCGTGATTCATCCTGTTAATAACTCTATTTAAAGATGAATTAATAAACATACGAACTGAATCGGGTTTCAATTCTTTATTATTAACCTTATTATTTACTTCACACAAAGCATTATAAACATCGCCATCGTTTTTAAAGTCACCATTTAAAACCTCCAGTGCCCAATCTGCATATTGTTCACCAAACAATCTAACTGCTTCAGTTTTATTAATTTTCAATCTAAAATAAACTTTACAATACAATTTTATTCTAATTGCATCTTTACCTAATGTTGTCAAAACCCGAGAGAAATATTTTCTTTCGCTTTCAACAATCATCTTCATCTCAGGTGTTAGAGCACTATCAGAATTAGCATCATCAAAGTTATCATAAAATTCGCAATACTTTTGAGAGTAACTTTTTGTGGATCTTATATATTCCAATGTCATTCTATAAAATACAGCAGAAAGATAAGTTTCTACTTTTGAACTACCGGTAAAAGCACTCTCAATCTTTTCCTGCTTTTCCAGATACTTTGATAATATATTTTGTTTTACATCATCAAAAGTCTGAAAACCGATACTTCCGTTATTTACAAACTTACTCACAACAATATTAGCAATTTTTGTAATGTTGGATATCGTAAAACCTTCTCCCCTTCTATTAACAGACTGCATTTACAAAATTTTTGAAGGCACAAAATTACAATAGTTTTTAATATCCTTATTTATTACTATAGTTGCAGAAAGAACTAAAATGTGAAAAAATTACATTAAAAATCTTCATTTCAATTAAATATAAATAAAGAAAAAATGCATTGGTTAGTCACAGCAATTAACTTTCTCACAAGCAAAAAAGGATGTCATTATTGTTGGTAAATATTGTATGAATATATGTTAAATAATGTGTAGATTATTTTCTTTTCAATATTTTTGCAGAACAAAATCAAGACTGAAATTACAATTATGGGGGTTACAATTAAAACAATCACAACAGTGGTAGTATTTATCTTACTTTTGCTACCAATAAAAAAAATTGTTAGCCAAAACTACTACGAAGATTCATATCCAAAATTAAAAGATTCTGTTTTTTATCCTGAAATTGACAGAATACTTTCAGCAGGGCATTACGACAGTGTATTTTATCTCGCAAACAAAGCATACAACTATTACGCTGAGCAAGGGCAAAAAGACACTGCTCTTTACCTTTTCAATCTTTGTTGCTATTATCCCCTTGCTATTGGAATGGGTGACACAGTTTTACCTGTTATTATTGACAAATTAGATTATCTGAGACAAAATACTGACACAAATAATGTTCATTACGCCACTTTGAACCATATAACCTCCTTTGGTTACAAATATTACGGACAATTTAAGCGAGCAAAGCCGTACATTAAAACTGCTGTAGGGCTTTATGAAACGCTTAGAACTCCTCCACTCCACAAAGCAAGCGGTTACTATAATATGGGAGGTACAGTGCTTAATGAAGGTGATTTTTATGGTGGATATAAACTTTACAAAAAAGCACTGGAAGTATTTACAGCCGAATACGACTCACTTCCCCGCTATCATAATTATTTCAGAATTCATGATGTGGCAACAGCATATTTGGGTATTGCTTTTGGAATGAAAGAAACAGGGCAAATATTACTCACTGAAGCTTTTAACAAGAAAGCCTATAATACTCTTATTAAATATCCCAGAACTGATATACAATCAATATGTGAGGCAAACCTAAGCTCAGACTATATTGATCTGGAACAATACGACACAGCTATTACTTATGCTGATTCAGCTTTAGCTTATGTAGAGAGAAATGATCTTAAAACAATTCTCAACGATGTGTATTTCACATCAATGAAGAACCTGGGAACTGCATATTCAAAGAAAGGTAATTACGATACAGCTCTGGAATATCTTGATACTATTGCCGTTTTTCTTATTACAAACTTCCCCGATGACAAAATACGTTTGTCATATATATACACAGAAATGGCGGAAGTGTACTATTCTGCAGGAAACTATGATGAAGCCCTGACTTACTACAAAAAAGCGGTTGAATCAAAACCAGATAATATTCTGGTAAAGCTAAATCTTTCAGAAGCTCTTACGGAAAATGAATTTTACGACAGATCAATAAAAGTACTGAAAAGCATTGAAGCTGATTCTGACTTTAAAGATAATCTGATGATTAATTCATTACTGGCTAAAGATTTCTACGGAAAGTACAAAAAGACAGAGGATACCGATTACCTGAAAACAAGCTTACATTATGCTACAGTGGGCGATTCCTTGATACTAAACCATCTGAATAGCACCATCTTCGGAGAAAACGAACTGAAATTATCCCGTGAATACCATGATATTGCTGAAGTTGCAGTAAGTTGCTGCTTCAATCTTTACAACAAAACAAATGATGAACAATATCTTAATGAGTTCGTAAGACTAATCAACCAATCTACTGCCAATAAGCTAAACATTGAAATCGGACATCTATCAAATGAAAAACAGGATAGTCACTCAAGTGAACAAATCAATCTTCTAATAAAGATACGTAATCTGGAAAATGAATTACTGGCAATATCTGACAAAAACAATAATGAAAATTACAATCAAATCAGCGATAGCCTGACAAAATTAAGAATTGAGGCTTTTGAATTAAGCTATGAACTACAAGGAGACAACGTAACAACTAACAGCTCGGATTTGAATAATGTTATTGATATAGAAAAAATATCAGACCTTATTAAACCCGATGAAGCAGTAATTCAATTCTTTCTTACTGATAGCACTGTCTATTCATCAGTAATAACACAAAATAATATCGGTATCTACCACAAAACAAGTCCTGATATTTCTAATCAGATAACCTCCTACTACAAAAGCATCAAAACAGGAGATAATAATCTTTATAATAATTCAAACACACTGTACAACACATTATTTGGACAGCTAACCAAAGAGCTCCAAGGCATTGACAAGCTAATAATTATTCCCGACGGCGCGCTAAATCAAATACCATTTGAGCCCCTTATAACAGACCTTACAGATGGGAGAATGCTAATAAATGAATATTCCGTAACCTATAATTATTCGTTATACATATGGATGAACAACAGGCTAAATGAGAAAAAAGCACCTCTCAGCTTTGTTGGCTTTGCCCCTGTTTTCAGTAATATTGATACTAAAAAAGAAATCACAGCATATAACCCCTTTATAATAAGCGACTATCCTTTGTTAAGATCAGGAGAAGAGTTAACTTATCTTCCTTTTTCAGGAAAAGAAATCATTTCCATCGACAGCTTGTTCCATAAACATGATGTAGAATCAAAGATATATCTTAACAAAGATGCCAACGAACATAATTTCAAACAAAATACTGAAAATCCGGGAATTTTACACATTGCAACACACGGGCACTCTTCATTGTCTGACCCCGAACTATCATGCATATACTTTTCACAATCCGGCATTAATAGCAAAAACAACACCAATGACGGTAAAACATTCATTGGAGAGATATTCACCATGCAACCAAAAGCTGATCTGGTAGTATTAAGTGCCTGTAAGTCTGGTGCCGGTAAAGTTTCCAAAGGAGAAGGAATAATGGCATTACCCCGTGCGTTTCTGTTCGCAGGAGTGCCAAACATCATATCCTCACTATGGAAAATCCACGACCAAAAGACATACAATCTCATGCTGGATTTCTATGATGAAGTAATAAAAGGAAGCACCTATGCTGAGGCATTACGAACAGCCAAACTAAAACAAATAAATGAAGGGGAATTACCTACTAGCTGGAGTAGTATTGTACTTATAGGTAATTAATGCCAAGTTTGTTAAATAAAACACAACAATTTTTCAAAAATTATTTTCAAATCACTGAACTAAATTCAACTATAAGAAAGATAGTATTAGTAATAAACAAAAATTTAGTAAAGTGAAAAGATTAATAAACATTACATTAATTATCACCCTGTGTCTTGCAAGTACATTACCAGGGAAAGCACAGTTATTTAAGAAATACAAATTTGAAACAGCTGGTTTTTATTATTATCAGTTTCCGGTAACTCAGGAACGTTGCAGAACCTTAACAGTAGAAGTTATCGAAGAAAACGACCTTGGTCATGCTGCAAGTAGCGTTATTAAAAGTAAAAGAATTAACAATGCCCTCACAGGCGATGGTGGCATTCTTGCCGATCAGCATACAGTGAGAGAGCCAATCTTGCTAATTCCTTACGTATTCCCAACAAGTGGCGATCTTTACCTGGAAGTGAATTACTCAAGCTGGGGCGAAAACAAAGAAAGCTTAAGTCTGGACAAAACAATGTACAAATTTGTTGAAAATGGCACACAGATTAACACCATCGTTTCATACAAACTGTATCTCATGCCAGGAAAGAAGCTAATTTACACACAAAATCCAATATGGGTTGAGAGCTATATATCAGGCGGATCAGGGTCAGGTTCTTCTATTATGATGGGAGGAAATGAACTGGAAGCGGCTATGAAAAGCATTGCTGAAGGATGGTCAAGAAGTGAAGTACAAAGCAAATACAGCATTGCCCATAAGTCAGTATCACTTCCGGTATATATAGTAAAAGGTCTTGACAGAGATGAAAAGAAACAAGCAGAAGACATTCAGGAAAAGATGATGGAACTAATCTCAGGTTACCGCTTTTCTAATCAAACTGAAGACTATGTTGCCAGCGTAAAAGAGTGTATCAATTTCTGGGAAGGACAGCTTAAAAATTATACTCCTGGTACTACTAAAAAGAAAGAGTCAGTAATAAATGACAACAATGCTTGGTGCCTCTATTACAATGTTGCAGTAGCTAACCTGCTAATAGGAAACACAAAGACATCAGCTAAAAACATGAAAAAATGCATGGCTCTTAACAAAGTGAAAAAGAAAGAGTTTTTCAACAAAAAAGGTGAGAAAAAAGGAGAAATGACATTTATGTATGATGCAGAACGTCATTTTTATTTCCACAAGATAAACAATACCTTAAAAAATTATTTTGATGGTATTAACAATATGAATCCTGACTTTGTTGAACTCGTTACAAATACAGAGCTCAGAGATAAATCACAAACATTTGCCCGTGAATTTGCTGCAAACTCATACATTTCAGAACTAATGGGCCTTGAAATCCCTGCTCAGTTCACATCAGCCAAACTTAGCAATGAACAACCAAAGATTGTTACTTCTACCATTAGCGATAAAGAAGAAAATATAAATTGTACCATTAAGAAAAGCTTCCTGTATTTCATAACGCATAAATATAATGCTTATGTGAAAAGAGAAGATATGTCGTTAAAAACAAAACAGGTATTTACATCCAGAATGCTTCCATACAGCTACAAATACGACTTCGGTTTTATAAAATCAGTAACACATAATAAAGCTAAGACATCTGATAAAAAGAAAATAATCGGACATACCGACTTTATGTACGACTATAATGGAGATATCCTCGTTAACCAAACTTTCATTAAAGATAGAGGCGGGTTTATCACATGGTGCCATATAACCAAAGACGATGCTTTACAATTGAAAACAGTTGACTATCGTATAAAACAAAATAAATTAACACCAACCTCTATCACATTAGAGACTAACACCATCGATAGAAAACGCGACATCAATTGGATTACAGGTTATATTGAAAAACTAATTTCAAAAGAACCATTTGAAACAGAGGAGCTGTCGAACGTTACTGATAATGAAAAAATAACATATTCAACGAGCAGCATTAAAGTAGTAAGCAATGGTAAATCCACATCAGGGAAATATACTGTTCAATCTGATGAATTTGGTAACTGGACTGAGATTAACTCAGTAAACCAGGAATCAAAAAGAACCATTGTTTACTAAATTTTGTTTTATTCCCCGAATCTAAAACGGGATCAACTTAAAGCCCTTTCTGGTTACAGTAAGGGCTTTTTAGTTTTAGAATTGAGCTTTGAATTGGGAAATAATTAACAAATATCTCCGATTTTTTAACCACCCGTTAACAATAGCACATGAAATATGTTACGACTTTTGTTGTTCTAAACATCAATTGTTATAAACATAAGATATGGCATCAAAAATAAAACGAGATCCGACTATTACAATTCAGCATATGATGGTACTGGATATCATTCATACTGCCAATAATATTGATGAAAGAATCTCAAGAATATTAAAGAAATACGACATAACACATCCACAGTTTAATATACTGAAGAATGTACAGGCGGCATCTCCTGAGCCACTATCCGCAAAGGAAATTAAAGAATCAATTATGTTCAGTAATCCTGATATATCAAGACTTATTGACAGATTGGTAAAAAAAGGACTCTTATCGAGAAAAGAATGTCAGGCAAGTCGCCGGCAGGTTGATGTTACAATAACCAACAAAGGAACAGAAGCCATTAACAAGATTATTCCAGAGTTTTTCAAAGAATTTAATAATTTCTACAGAGATGACTTCACTGATGAACAAGCTCTCAAAACAATTAAAATACTAAGATATATACGTAATAAATAATCATTTAAACTTTATAAACTATGAATACAACTATTAAAACACTGGCAATATCATTTGCCATACTATTATCAAATTTTTCATTTGCTCAAACCCAATGGAGTTTCGACAAAGATCACACAAATGTACGATTCAGCTTATCACACCTTGTAATATCAGAAGTTGACGGCAGCTTCAGCAGTTTTGACGGTAGTGTCACAACTAAAGGAGATGATTTTGAAAATGCTGATATTAATTTCACTATTAAGGTAAACAGCATTAGCACAGAAAACGAAAACCGCGACAAGCATCTGTTAAGTGAAGACTTTTTCGATGTTGCTAAATATCCTGATATAAAATTCACTTCAACATCAATGAAGAAATCAGGCAAATCGACTTATGAACTATCAGGTAACCTTACAATGCATGGCGTTACACTTCCTGTAAAACTGGAAGTTAGACATAATGGCACCATTAAAGACCCATGGGGCAATACAAAAGCAGGATTCAAACTCAGTGGAGAGATTGACAGAACAAAGTGGGGACTCGTTTACAACTCAACCCTCGAAACAGGAGGTGTAATGATAGGTGAAGAGGTTGAAATCGTTTGTAACGTTGAGCTCGTTCAGAAATAATTCATAACTTTACCGTGAATAAATACTATATCTTATGGAAGAGAATAAACCTGTCGCTGCCGACAATAAACCGAAGATGGTAGATCTTGAAGCGGGAAAGAACTATGCATGGTGTGCATGTGGAAGGTCAAAGAACCAACCATGGTGTGATGGCTCACATGCCGGAACCGGGTTTAAGCCAAAAGTCTTTAAAGCAGAAGAGAATAAGAAAGCTGCAATGTGCATGTGCAAACAAACAAAGAATCCGCCATTTTGCGATGGCTCACATAATCATCTGTAGACTACCCTTCGAACCATTCTTTTAATAATGGTACACGATCTCTGCTGACTATAATTTCCTTATCGAAATTAATATTCAGCACAACTTTCAGGCGGCTGCCTGAATAGACTACCACATCACGGATAGAATTAATATTAACAATAACTGAACGATTGGCCCGGAAAAACATTTCCTGGTCAATTTGTTTTGTTATATCATCAAGAGTATAATCCACAATATATTTGTTACCCTTTTGTGTAATAATGAAAACCGTGCGGCCTTCTGCATAAAAAATCATGATGTTTTCTGTTAGCACAGATTTAATATGATCTCCTACCTTTACCATAAACCTGGTTTTAACATTCTTCCTTAATCTGTTATAAACATCACCAAGCATTGTAAAATTAAAGCTGCTTTGACCGGGAAGATGTTCCTGTAATGTTTTTATCTTATCCAAAGCTCTGCAAAGGTCTTTATAGTTCAATGGTTTGAGAAGATAATCAATACTATTTACCTTAAAAGCATCAACAGCATACTGATTGTAGGCAGTAATAAATATAATGGGCTTTTTAACATCAATAGCATTAAAAATATCAAAGCTTAAACCATCCGAAAGCCTGATGTCCATAAACATCAAATCAAAATCACTTACAGACTCTAGCCATTCAACAGTATCCTTAACACTATGCAATTCTGCAATAATATTAAAATCCGGGTCATATCTGTTAAGCAATGATTTTAACCTGTTAATGGCTGGTATTTCATCTTCTACAATTACAATTCTCATTATTATGCTTATTTATTCTTCCTCAACGCTGATTAACGGCACCATTATATTTACAAAACCTTCGCTCTTATCAATCCGTATTCCATTTCTGTTATAGTACCTGTAGGCCTTGTCCAAAGCATCAAGCTTACTGTTTGGCTCTGATGTTATGTTAAGATGCTCATTTGAATTCCATGAAACAATCAAACTATTAGATACAATTGTTATATCAAACTCCAAAGGTATTTCATTTGTAATAATATTACTAAATACAGCATATTCAAATAATGTTTGAACAGTACCGGGAATAATATGGTAGGTACTATAAGTATTATTAAGAAAAGCCGTTTTCAATGCTTTCCCGTACTTTATTTTAAAAATACTTACTGTTTTCCTGAAATTTTCAATGTCATCATTCAACAGCACAAGATCTGTTTGTTGATTATCCAGAGTAAATCTGTAAATATCAGCAAGGTTTGCAATTATCTCTTCTACCCTCTCCTCTTTTTTATAAAGCTCAGCAAGTGCTATTTCCAAAGAACTAAAAAGAAAATCCGGATTTACATAATTGCTAAACGACCTCATCTCCAACTCAATTGAAGCACGCTTTGAAACTTCGCTTTTTACTACCGCTTCATCACGCTTTTTCATATAAACAATACTGAAGAAATATAAATTATATAACAAAACTACTATCAGAAATATTCCATTAAAAGTAATTAACTCTGTAGTAATTGTTGTAAATCCCACAAACAAAACAAAATACAGATACAGCAACAGGCTAACAACCAAAATAGAGGAAACAACCGTCACTAGTAACTGCACATAAATCCTAAGAGTAAAGTTAGCCATTATTGATAACTTTCTATCAAGAAACAAAATAGCAAGTCTGGTTAACTCAAAAACAATGAAAGTAAGAACAATAACAAACAACACTTCCCTGCTAAAGAAATTATCATTTAAATCAGAAACCGAGTCGAAAAATAAAAGAATAAGAAAGTAAGCAATAATACCAACTAATATTGCCGATACTAACCTGAAGGAATAGTTATTTATGTACCAGTTAGTTTTCATTGCTTATCAAAGGAATTTTAACTTTAAACTCTTTGTTTTTCTCTATTTCTACCTTTTTCTCAGTAAGAAACCCATATCTGCTGATAATATTAACCAGACCAATCTTAAAAGACTTTTCTGTATCAAAATCGGTATCAGATTTGTTCTCTTTCAAATTCAGACTATTGCTCACAACAATTCTACCTTTGTACACCTTAATAATAATATATAAGGGATTATCCTTATCGCAGTAATTATGTTTTATAGCATTTTCCACAAGAATCTGTAATGTTAAAGGCACAACAAATCCGCTACAGTTAGCCGCGCTGCATTCAATATCCATTTTAATTGAATCACCATATTTTATTCTGAACATATTTACATATGCTTTAATCATCTCCAACTCATCTTTCAGTGCAACAAGACTTTTAGTCCTTGTGCTTAATATATAAGAGAAAGTAGTAGAGAGTTGACGTATAAAACTTTCGGCTTCATTTTTATTAGCATAAGCGAGAGAAGAAACAGTATTAAGCGAATTAAACAGAAAATGAGGACTAAGCTGGCTTTTTAAAACATCCAGCCTTAATGCCATTTGGTCCTTATCGGAAGTAAGCACTTCAATCTTTCCTTTGTTATACCAGCTGAAGGAGAAAAGGTAAAAACTAATAATTCCATAAACAGCAATAATCACAGTTGACAGAATTGCAAACTTTATCACTCCTTCGTAGATAAACAAGTTAAAATCCTCTTCCAGATCAACAAGCATTAGCTTAAGATAGAAATGGATAAAAAGAAAAGCACCTAAAGTAACAAGAAATATTCCGGTAAGAACCTCAACAAACATTCGCAAAGCTATATTTCTATTCCATGGCAAATATCTGCCATAATACTTGCTCAACATTACCAAAGCCACACTCACAAGCATACCAATTACAACACTGACAATTATCCCTGTCCAGTACTCAAAAATATTATCCAGAGATGATGTTTCGCTGTAATAGATGAAAAAGAATACAGCCAATGTTGCAATAGTACTAACTATTATAGCCCTGCGAATTTCCACTTAACCTTAAACTCTTTTGAATAAAACACTAACTTATTTATAACGGGAACTTAGGTATAATATTTTAGAACCTAATCAAACATGCAAGTCCCTGTCCATATCCATTAAAAATCAACCGCTTCCATAACCGACCTGTATTCTGCATTTGAACTCAGTTTCTCTGCAGCCTTCACATAAGCAGCTCTAACTTCCCTGTCTTTAATAAATGGAGTAGCCGCAACTGTTCTCAGCACTCGCCCCATATCAGTATTTGATGATAGCATCTCAGAAGTTACTATTACCTGAATAGCAGCATATTTTGTTAGCTTCTCAGATTTAAGAACATTAGAAAGTACAGATCCCAATTCCGAGTTACTTGACAGCATACTGACAGCATACATCATTTTATCAATATTTGCATCAGTAAAAGGCATCTTATCAATCGACTTTCTAATCACAGTTGCTGCTTCATAGTTACTGCTCATTCGGCTTACTGCTTTAAAAAAATCACGCCAATTATTATCATTGAAATCATAATTAGAAACAGCATATTTCAGAACAGAACCAGTTTCTGTATTACTCGACAATGCCATTACCGCTTCAAAATACGCCTCACTGATATTCTCATCTTTCATATTTAAAGAGGAGACATCCCTAAGAACACTACCAGCTTCAGTATTTGAAGAAAGTCGTCTTACAGAATTCAACAAGCTAATCATATTTTTATCGTTCAGCTTCTGTGTTTTCAAAAGAAACCTCAGTGTTCTGCCAGCTTCGGTGTTACTACTCATATGATTCACAGCTTCAAAATAAGCTTCACTCACCTTTTCATTATCCAGATCAATTATAGGCACAGACCTTAAAACTGATCCCATTTCAGTATTAGAGCTAAACCTTGAAACACTAACAAATAGTCTTTCATATACTTTATCAGGAAGATCCTGTGATGAAATAAGATTTCTGAGAACACTTCCACGTTCAGTATTACTCGACATGCCATCCACGCAAGTAAAATAAGCGTCAGTTATCTCATTTTCATTGAAATCAATATCCTTGTCGATACTTCTTAAAGTAGAACCAATCTCTGTATTTGATGACATTCTTCCGATGCCCCTAAAATATTCTGAAGCAAGCCTGTTACTACTCAAAAACATATCTCCGTACCTCTTGTATAACCTACCTCTCTCAGTATTGGAACTAATGCTTCTTGAAATAGAACGGACAACAACAATCTTCTCACTATTATCGAGCTTAATATTTCCCAACAAAGCATCAAAATACTTACCCTTTACAGAATTAGAAGGTATATCATTAATTTCATCAATAACACCATCAATACCCTTATTAGCATATATCCTCTTAGTACGCCCCACAGCATCAATACCTGTTGCTCTGATAATGTCAGGTAATACCTCCCCAAGCCATTTACGTCCTTCAGGTTCAAAAGGCACCTCTTTACGGCCTTCTTTATATTCATAAGATAAAGCACCATCAGAATTGCTCCTTATTTCCAATGTACGCTTATTGCCAAACGATTTCATGCTAATCTTCAAAAAACCACCTGGAGTAATACTTTCAATCCCTGTGTCTGTATCATTTACTGTTATATCACCATTCACCTGAACATCGAAGTCGGTAAAGTTTGAAGTATACACAAAACGGTTGTTTCCATTTATTGATCTGGTTATTGAATAACACTGTGCTGATAAATTTGCAGTGAGTGCCAGTGCTACAATTGCGATTAAATATTTTATCGATTTCATAATTACATATATTATTACGATACAAAAGAACAACCATAACACTCTCAAAACAAGTAATAATTAACGAACCGTTATATTAATGTAATGAAATGAATATAATTTGTATTGAGTTCACAGTTTACTCTTAGGATATTTTGTCTTGCACTCTAATCTCACTGTTACCGTCCATTTTCCCTTTTTCACTAGTCTTATTAGTGGTTCCATCATTAAATATTATGAATTTAATAGCTATCAGTTAGGCATCTAATAGCTATCAGTTGGGCATCTAATAGCTATCAGTTAGGCATCTAATAGCTATCAGTTAGGCATCTAATAGCTATCAGTTGAACACTTAATAGCTATCAGTTTAACATTTAATAGCTATCAGTTTAACATTTAATAGCTATCAGTTTTAAAATTAATAGCTATCATATTCCATTTTCATACGTATTAGAATATTAATGAAAGCTGTGTCGTTTACTATTATGTCAGGTAAAAAGAGTAAGTGAAGACTGTCAAAATAAAGGCATTCACACTCGTCCCTTGTCCCTCGTCCCTTTGTAACACCCTAGCCTAAAGGCGTAGGGCTAGTAAGCTATTGTGACATTCACGTTTGTCACCGGAGTGCCTCATCCTAAAGGAATGAGTCAGGGATAGTGTATACTTTACAGCACTATTCTTCATTTTTTATTCATCATTCTTCATTTCTCCCTGACCCATCCTGAAATTTGTTTACTTTTTGTGACAACCTATTTCAGAACGAGTCACACCTTATCCCTGCCTGACCGCCTCAGACGGTTCCCCTTGTCACCTTGTCTCTCGTCCCTCGTCTCTTGTCCCTTGTCACTCCATTAACATTAAACCTTGAACTTAAAATATTTTTCAGCTTTAGTCGTTTATCAACTTAGGAAGTATTCCGGAAATAATCATTACAGATTTTATTCAATTCAGATTGTTGATAATTTTCAAGATAAGCGCGCCATATGCCATATCGATTAAATACTTTTATAATCCGAAACAACAAGAAAAATATGAGAAGGTTTTTGAAGGTTAATTTGTTGATTACAGTCATGCTATTTACCATGGCCATAACAGCACAGGAAACCGTATACTACGACCCAATGGAGGTTACATTTCGTGAAGCACAACAACTGTTCAGTCAGGAAAACTACGGTTCAGCCATTACTGCTTTTGAGAAATATATGAATGAATCAGAAAACAAAAACAGCACCAGATACGAAGATGCAGCCTATTTCAGCACCGTATGTGCTGTAAAGCTGGATAACAAAGATGCATCATACCGCGTAAGCAGGTTTATAGCTGATTATCCTGCAAGTGCCTGGGTTCCTTCTATCAAGTATGAGCTCGCTAATATTTACTTTAAGGACAAAAAGTACAGCGAAGCTCTTGCTATCTATAATGAGATGATTCCATCACGGCTAAGCAGGGAACAGCAATATGAGTACTATTATAAAAAAGGTTATTGCCAAATGAAGCAAAGTGAGTTTGACAGAGCTTTGGCTTCTTTTTCAAGAATAACTAACTCTAATAGCAAATATTCTAATGCTGCTTATTACTATTATGGTATTATCCATTATCAGAAAGGTAACTATAATGAGGCTCTCAGCTCTTTCGATAAAATCAAAAACGACAGAAAGTTTAAGAAATATATACCTGCCTATATCCTTAATATTAATTATGAGTTGGGTAATTACCAACAGGTGATTGATGAAGGCCAGCCTTATCTTCAAAGAGCCAAAAGAAAAGAAAAAAGTGAACTGGCAAGACTGGTTGCTAATTCATATTATAATCTGGATAACTACAACAAAGCATGGGAGTTCTTTGATATTGCTGAACAAAACGGGTATCATTCAGATAATCCTGACGAGCAATACAGAATAGGCTATTGTAAATTTGTTAAAGAAGACTACAGGAGTGCCATTTCAAACTTCCAGGATGCTATAAAAGGAGGTGGACTACTGGAGAGTAACTCATGGTATTACCTTGGCTATTGTTATCTGTTCACCGATCAGATAAAGTTTGCCCAGAATGCTTTCCTTACAGCGTATAAAACCAATGAAAACAGTGATCTTGCTGCTGATGCTTTATTCAGCTATGTTAAGATTTCCATTGAAAATGGTTCACAGGGTTATAACAACCCGGTAGGTCTTGTTGAAGAATATATTGAAAGTAATCCTGGTAGCGAAAATGCTGCCACAGCTTACAACTTGCTCTCACAACTTTATCTTACGTCAAAGAACTATCCGGCTGCCCTTACTTCTATTGAAAAAGTAAGCAGACCTAATAACCGGCTTAAAACTGTTTATCAACAACTGGCTTTTGAGCAGGGTGTTACTTATTTTGAAAGAAATGCTTACACAGATGCTATTGATTATTTCAACAAGTCGCTTAAATATCCCGTTGATAAAGATCTGGAAGCTAAAGCATTGTTTTGGCAGGGCGATGCATATTACAGACAACATCAATTCAGCGCTGCCAACAAAAAGTTTTTTGATTTTTTGAAATCAAAGCAAGCACGTAGTCTGGACCTCTACCCTGTTGCCTTGTATAACATCGCATATATTGCATTTAATACAAAAGATTATAGCAAAGCCGTGGATTATTTCAACAGATTCCTGAAGCTGAATCCTTCAAATACTAATCTTGTTAACGATAGCTACCTTCGCCTGGCCGACAGCTACCTGATAACCAAAGACTACAACAAAGCAATAGGTTATTATGATAAAGTTATTCAAAATCGTAGTGCTGACACTGATTATGCCCTTTTCCAGAAGGCTATCTGCTATGGATCACAAGGGAACTTCAACAAAAAGCTAAGCACATTAAGCCAGCTAACATCAGGCTACCGCAGCTCGCAATACTATGATGATGCTCTTTATGATATTGCTTCTACAAATCTTATTCTTAACGACCCCAAACATGCAATTGTATATTTTGATAAGCTTATAAAAGAAAAGCCCAAGAGCAGCTATGCTAAAAAAGCTATGGTTAAAACCGGAATGTTGTACTATAATAACGGACAATACCAGCAGGCTGCTGCTACTCTTAGAAAAGTAATCGACACCTATCCGGCGTCACTTGAAGCGAAAGAAGCCCTTACTACCTTAAAAAGCGTTTACGTAGATATGGGACAAGTTAATGACTATATCGACTATGCAAAAGATCTGGATTTTGTGCAGGTAAGTACCAGCGAAGAAGACTCTCTGAACTTTGTTACAGGAGAGAATTATTTCCTTAATAACGACTGCAGCAAGGCTATTCCGGCTCTTAAAAAATATATAGATGAATTTCCGTCGGGCGGAATGGTGCTTACTGCTTACCACTACCTTACTGTTTGCTTTGAGAAACTCAACGAACCCGAAGGCGCTATTGAATATTATGAGAAAATAATTGAGTATCCGGAGAATCAATATACCGACAAAGCACTGATAACAGCAGCAAGGTACTATTACGACAAAAGCGATTTCTCAAAATCGTTATCGTATTATGAGAAACTGGGTAATCATGCCGATGATAAGCTTATGCTGCTTGAATCATATGATGGTGTTATGAAGAGCGCATGGAAAACCGGTGATATGGCACAAGTTAAAGACGCTGCTAAGAAGCTTCTGATGACAGTAAATGTTGCCCAGGATCAAATAGTATATGCTCATTATCTTCTGGGAATGGTTGCCATGAAAGAAAATAATGATAATGAAGCACAGAAGGAGTTCACCATTACCACAAAACTATCGAAAACAGAGCTGGGCGCTGAGGCATTGTACAACCTTGCGCTTATTTCATACCGTGATAATAAGCTTGAAGAAGCGGAGAACCTTATCTATGAACTTCCTGATAAATATGCTGAATACGACTACTGGATAGCAAATGGATTTATCCTTCTGGCTGATGTGTATGTTGGCCGTGATAATATCTTTCAAGCTGAACAAACCCTTACAAGTGTTATTGAGAACTATAAGGGCGAAGACCTGAAACAGGTTGCCGCTACAAAGCTTGAAAACCTTAAAGCCTGGGAGCAGGAAAGAAATAATGAATCCAATACCGACAATCAATAAAAATATAAGAACATGTTAAAATCAAGATTATTTATATTATCATTTTCATTATTGATTGCATGCAATTCCTTTGCACAAAATCAGTCAGATCAAAAGCATAACGAACAGGTTACTATTGTAAGTTCATATGATCCTACGGTTAACCAGGCCTTTAAGCAGAACATATCTCCGGAAGGCATTACTTTTAATATCGACAATCCGGAATTTGAATACAAGGCCTTCAACATCGATCTGCCAACTACCATCACAGTGCCTCCTATCAATCCTGTTGCCATTAATCTTGATCGCCGACCGCGGTTAACTAAAAACTCACTTAAAGTAGGTGTAAGCAGTTTGTTTGGCCCTCTGGTGGATTTCTTCCACTCCAGTGGACAACGTAAAGATTACAGATTTGACGCCCATGTGTATCATCTTTCTTCTTTTAAAAATATCCCTGATTATGCTAACTGTCCGGAAACAAACACACAACTGAATCTTGGATTAAGGAAGTTTTACCGGTATCATGTTTTAAGTGCAGGATTTGATGCTGAATACAATTCATTACGCTGGTATGGCTTTAAGCCCGATGACTATTCTTTGTTTAATTACGACAACGATGATCTTAAACAAGCCTTTACAGCTATTAAAGCAAATGTTGCTCTGTCGAGCAGCTATAACAGTAACAAAAAACTTCACCATGAAGTTAAAGTTGATGGCTATTACTATTTCGACAAACATAATACCACAGAAGCTAATGCTAACCTTAGTTTCGATATCCATAAAAACTTCGATGTGTCGGATATGCTCGACTACCAGGAGCTTGGCATTTCAGGAGGACTTGAATATTACAATACTTCCGACAGTATTATAACAAACAACGACCTGTTAATCGAAGCTACTCCATACTTTACCGGAAACTATAATATGTTTAACTTTTATGTTGGACTAAACTTCAATTTTCTGAATACTAACAAACTGAACTTCTATTTCTATCCTATTTTAAATGTTGACATCAATCTTGTACCAGATGTATTTACAGTATTCGGAGGAATAACAGGAAACGTTAAAAAGCATTCATATTATGCCTTATCAAACGAAAACCAGTGGGTGAACCCAACCATTGATTCACGATGGGGCAGATCATTTACAGTCTATGGTGGCATCAGAGGAAACATCACCGGAAAGGTTAATTATTCAGCTAAGATATCCTGGAAAAGCTTTAAAAATGAGTACTTTTTCATCAATGCATCATTTAACCCAATGGTTTTTTCACCATTCCCACTACCGTTCAACAAGTTCAATGCTGTTTACGATAACGGAAGTGTATTCACAATAGCTGCAGATGTAAGTTATATACTGACAGAAAAGATAAACATCGAAGCCGGTGTTTCATATATGGCATATTCGCTCGACTCATTGCCAGAAGCATATCAAAAACCAGGATTAGTAGCTAACCTTGGGTTTGACATTAAAGTCACAAAGAAATTATCAACAAGTATTGCTGCCTATTACTACGGTGAAAGAACAGCCATGAATGCGCAAAATCCTACATTAGGCGATATTACAATGGACCAGATAATTGACCTTAATGCAGGAGTTGGGTATATATTAACAGATAAGTTTGATATTTTCCTTAATGTGAACAATATACTCAACCAAAACTATCAGGTTTTCAACGGATATCCTGTCCACGGAATCTTAGTAATGGGAGGATTTTCGTACAGGTTTTAGATCAATTCAGTTGATGTAACAACAGCACATCTTTGCTCGCTTCTGCATTCACCTCTAATCCTCTGATTAGGATTACATTATCT
The DNA here is from genome assembly GCA_963676635.1 of Bacteroidales bacterium. Taxonomy (GTDB): domain Bacteria; phylum Bacteroidota; class Bacteroidia; order Bacteroidales; family F082. The sequence goes on along the minus strand of OY781105.1, from coordinate 126,301 downwards.
TGTTAATAAATTTCAGCGAAAGCGAAAAAAAACAAGTTAATATTAGTATTATTTTCGTACCTTTGCATATCTCAATTTTGTAGAAGGAAAAAAGATTGAATATGACAGTGGAAGAAAACAAGAACACTACAAATCAACAATACACAGCAGAAAATATACAAGTACTGGAAGGGCTGGAAGCAGTTCGAAAACGTCCGGCTATGTATATTGGCGATGTTAATGTTAAAGGGCTTCATCATTTAGTATATGAAGTACTTGACAACTCTATCGATGAAGCACTTGCCGGATATTGCGACAAGATATCGGTGATTATTCATCAGGATAACTCAATTACTGTACTTGACAACGGTCGTGGTATCCCAACAGGAATGCACGAAAAGGAAAAACGATCAGCATTGGAGGTTGTAATGACAGTACTTCATGCCGGAGGTAAGTTCGATAAAGGGTCTTATAAAGTATCAGGTGGTCTGCATGGCGTAGGCGTAAGTTGTGTTAACGCATTATCGGAAACACTCGAAGCTACTATATACCGTGAAGGCAGAGTTTTTAACCAAACATACCATCGCGGGAAACCGGAAGAGGCTGTTAAAGAAACAGGTGATTCTGATATTTCAGGAACACAGATACACTTCCTTCCCGATAAGGATATTTTCCTTACAACTACCTACGACTACTCCATCCTAAGTGCCAGAATGAGAGAGCTGGCTTTCCTTAACAAAGGCATAAAACTTACATTAACAGATGAAAGAAATACCGATGAAAACGGTGATTATATAAGTGACGCTTTTTATTCCGAAGAAGGCCTTTCAGATTTTATCAGTTACCTTGATGAGAACCGCGAAAAGCTAACTCAGGAAGTTATTAGCATTGAAGGCGAGAAAAACGGTATTCCTGTTGAGATTGCAATGCAGTACAACACTTCTTTTGCTGAGAACCTGCATTCATATGTTAATAATATCAACACTATTGAAGGTGGAACACATTTAAGTGGCTTCAGACGTGGGTTAACACGTACTTTGAAGAGTTATGCTGAAAAATCCGGGATGCTGACAAAACTTAAATTTGATATCAATGGCGACGACTTCCGCGAAGGACTTACAGCTGTTATTTCTGTTAAAGTTGCTGAGCCACAGTTTGAAGGACAAACAAAAACCAAACTTGGTAACAGCGAGGTTATGGGTTCTGTTGACCAGATGGTAAGTGAAGCATTATTCAACTTTCTTGAGGAGAATCCTAAAGAAGCAAAGAATATCGTTCAAAAAGTAATACTTGCAGCAACTGCACGTCATGCAGCACGTAAAGCACGTGAGTTGGTACAGCGTAAGAATGTACTATCGGGGTCAGGATTGCCCGGTAAGCTCTCCGATTGCTCTGAGAAAAACCCTGAAGGTACAGAGATATATCTTGTAGAGGGTGACTCTGCTGGTGGTACTGCTAAACAAGGGCGCGACAGAAAGTTTCAGGCTATTCTCCCTTTAAGGGGTAAAATTCTCAATGTGGAGAAAGCTTTGCCACACAAGATATTTGACAGTGATGAGATTAAGAATATCTTTACTGCGCTAGGCGTTACCATTGGAACTGAAGAAGATTCCAAAGCTCTTAATCTTGAGAAACTGAGGTATCATAAGATTATAATCATGACCGATGCCGACGTGGATGGTAGTCATATTGCTACTCTTATCCTTACTTTCTTTTTCCGCCATATGCTTGAGCTTATTGAGAAAGGATATGTATATATCGCTACCCCTCCACTCTACCTTATCAGAAAAGGTAAACAGGAGAAATATTGCTGGAGCGAAGAAGAGCGTGAAGTGACAGTTAAAGAATTATCTCCTGACGGATCAGAAAAGGGTATCCACATACAGCGTTATAAAGGTCTTGGAGAGATGAATGCTGAGCAATTATGGAGCACTACTATGAATCCTGAAACACGTACACTGCGACAAATAACTATTGAAAACAGTTCAGAAGCTGACCATGTATTCTCAATGCTGATGGGTGACGAAGTACCTCCGCGTAGAGAATTTATCGAAGCAAATGCTAAGTACGCTAATATTGACACTTAAGATTAAGTAATTTTCATAATAAAAAGGCTGTCAAATTCATTTGGCAGTCTTTTTTTGCTTAATGCTTGATTCTTTTCTTTTAATAATATTTAGTCTTTTTTTAGTCATGATTAATATATTAACCAAACAAGAGAAAAGAAATCATTACGCAAATGCGAGCATGACTTTTTACATGAAAGAATTAAACTGACTAAAATATCATCTTATAACCCACTAATCTCAATTCATCATAAGCTTACAACTTAAACATTAAAATAGGTATCAGCGTAATTTGCAAAGTTGGGGTTGTCTATTTCTTTAATAAAGTACTTCATAAAAACTTTTTTACTTTTCTCCCCAAATATTTTGATTGATCGGAAAAATTATCTTCGCTCAAATATTAATCAAATTTATCCAAAGTGAGAATTATTTTATACTATAAGAAAACCAATACCTTACAATAATAAAAGCATACTACAACACTCAATCAATTTACCTTAATATGAAAATACAACAATTTACCATCCGATAGTCTAATCTATAAATACTACCTTGGGGTCTGATTATAATAAAAACTAAAGTAAGTCTATTACGTTATAAATGACTATATTATTACCTTTGTTACTAAATTTGTTGTAAGACTAATACATGCAATAATATATTTTAGTAAATTTCATTTTACATATTTGATAATAGATTTTTAATTTTCTACAAAATGGCATACCAAGTAAATCCTCTTATTAGAATAGCAAAATGCGCTATCTTAATTGCAAGCCTATTCTCTCTATTGCTAGGAATTAGTGTAATAATTGGATGGATATTTAATATACCAACCATTGTTCAAATAAAGCCCAATCTGGCTCCAATGCATTTTAACACAGCTATTGGATTTCTCTTTATCGGACTTACCATGATTTTTCTTGTCAGTAAAAACACAGTTATTCCAAAGATTTCATCAACGGTTGTATTAATAATTGGTTTATTAACAGGAATTGAATATGTATTACAAACCGATTTTCACATTAATGAGTTTTTCTTCGAACATTACATCCAATTCGGTAACTTTTCCTCAGGCAGCATGGCGCCTTTAACATCCCTCAGTTTTATTTTCACTGGAGTTGGGTATATGCTTTACTCATTTAAGATACTTAAGAATAAGTTCTTCGTCATACTAGGATTGCTTGCAGGATCAGTTTTTTTAATCGGCATTATTACTCTTTTTAGTTACTACATAAACTTCACGGAGTTATATGGTTGGAGTGCTTTAATGTTAATGTCAATACATACTGCTTTCGGACTAACTGTAGTAAGTTTTGGAACACTGTTATGGTTATGGCTAAACTTTGAAAACAATATTAAACTTTTGAACAGCATTTTAGGCCGCATGTTATTTTTTATACTTACGCCAGTACTTATACTTTACATTGTAGTAGCTGTTTCAACAATAAACTTCGACAGAAAAGTCATTAAAGATTTAACCGACACAAGACTTTCAAAAGTAAATTATTCATATTCAAATGCTCTGGATAGAGAATTAAATGGATCCATACGCAATCTACTTGAAATAAGAAATCAACTATTATTGGAAGAAAACCTGACAAAAGAAAAAATTCAAAGCATCCTGGCAAAGGGGCTACAACATGATAATTTAATTTATGGTATCACTCTAGCCTTCGACGAATATAAATTTGAGCCAAATCAGCGCCTATTTGCACCCTTTGTATATAAAGATAGTCTCGGAATCCATAAAGAAGAGTTAAATTTTGACTATACACAAAGCAAATACAAATGGTTCAAAGAATCAAAGGAAAAAACCAAAGCCATATGGACTGATCCTTTTCAATTGCATAATGATGATAGCACATTGGTAACCACATATTGTTTACCCATTTTTATGAATTCGAAAATGAACGCAGTATTGACAATGATTATTAAACTAAAAGATATGACTCATATAGTGGAGGCTACTGGTTATAATAATTATGAGCAATACATTATCTCTTTATCCGGTTATTACTTATATAACTCCATGTCTCCACATACAACAGGAAAAGAGGTGATAAATACTGGTATTTGGCTTAATGCCTCAATAAAAGAAATAGAAGAAGTATCATCAGTTATACACTCCGATTCAAACGGAAAGTTTATTTATCATAATCCAAAAAATGGGAATAACACCTGGATTTATTACTCTTCACTAATCTCTGCCCCGTGGAAAGTGTATATTGGGATTAATCAACGTATAGCCTTAACAGGAGTAATCAAACAATTAGTAAAACAAACACTTCTATTTTTAATCATACTCATTGTGTTGGCAACTGTAATCGTGATCGCCTCCAGTAAGCTTACGAAGAGTTTAAAAGAACTTGGCAAACTCGCTGTTGGAATTTCTGCTGGTAATCTTAAAATGAAAGTCAATATTAAAGATAAAGGAGAAATAGGTCAACTTGCTGACTCTTTCAATATAATGCTAGAAAAATTAGAGGAGCAGACCAGATCATTAAAGATAAGTGAAACAAGATTGCAATTTGCATTTAGTTCATCGAAATCAGGATTATGGGATTTCAACGCAACAACTAATTCAAACTACTTAAGTCCGGAATACTACAGTATACTTGGCTATGATGACAAAGAGTTTGAACCCACTTATGACAGATGGGCCAATATTTTGATACACCCAGAAGACCGCGAATATATACTTGCGCAAAATATTGCTTATGAAACAGGAAAAATAAAAGAGTTTAATGTAGAATACAGAATACAAACAAAAAATGGAAATTACATTTGGATAAACGACCAAAGCACAATAATTACCCATGATAAAAATGGTAAAGTATCACGCATAACAGGAGTAATAAGGGATATTACCGAAAGAAAGAAAGCCGAGCTTGAACAGAAGAAGCTGTTAAAAGATGTAGAAAAGAGAATGAAAGAGCTCAACTGCTTGTATAAAACCACCACAATTACTGAAGATTCCACCGAAGATATAACATTAATACTACAAAAGATAGTTAAAATAATACCACCATCATGGCAATATCCAGAAGTTGCTTGTTCCAGAATATTATTTAATGACATCGCGCATGTATCTGAGAACTTTGAAACAAGTCAGTGGGTTCAATATGCTGACATCATTGTTGATGGAGAATCCAAGGGTGTTATTGAATTATTTTACAAAGAAAAAATGCCTGCATCGGACATAGGTCCCTTCTTGCATGAAGAGCAAAACCTAATTGAGACAGTAGCTGGATTAATCGGTGATTTCATAAAACGAAAAGACTCGGAAGTAAAACTATCTCATAATGCAAGGAGATATTACAAGTTTATTTCTGTATCAAACACCGGAGCATGGGAGTTTAATAGTGACACTGGTAATATGTGGTGTAGTCATGAATATTTCAGTATGCTTGGTAGAAATATCAAGGATTATGACCTAACGAGCAGTACTAGTAATCTTAAGAAAGTTTGGATTGATTTATTACATCCAGACGATCGCACAGAAACTGTTCAACAATTCCATAACTACTTGACAGAAAAATCTACTAGCAAGTTTGAAGGATATTTTCGCATGCTTCATCAGGACGGTCACTGGGTATGGATATGGTCGAGAGGTGGCACTTTGCTTGATGATGACGGGAATCCTACAAACATTACTGTTGGCACACATATAGATATTACAAAACAGAAAATAACAGAGGAGAAACTTCAAAACATTAATGAAGAACTTGAAGCAAGAGTTGAAGAAAGAACATCTGAGTTAAGAATAAGAGAAGAAAAACTTCAGGAAAGCAATAATAGGACAAATGCTATCCTCAACTCATCAACAAATGGTATTATTACTATTGATGCCATGGGAGTTATTCAATCAATGAACCCGGCAGCTGTGGAAATATTTGAATACACAGAAGAAGAAATCATTGGTGAAAATGTAAAAATCTTAATGCCTGAGAAATATGCCCGTAGTCATGACAGATATCTTACGAACTATTCTAATGGCAATACAAATGGAGTAATCGGACAACGTATTGAAGTAGAAGGCAAGCGTAAATCCGGAGAAATTTTCCCATTGGAAATTTCAATAAGTGAAATTATTTTACCCAAAACTACACTCTTTACCGCAATTATGATAGATATCACAGAGAGGAAAAAAGCAGAAACAGCACTTCAGGAAGCGGAGGAAATGGGAAGGCTTATTCTGGAAACAGCAGGCGAAGGAATTTTGGGTGTGGATAATAATGGTGACGCTACTTTTGTTAACAACACTGCCCTGAGTTTACTCGGGTACAACAGTGATGAAGTACTTGGACATTCAATCCATAGACTGATTCATCATACAAAGATTGATGGAAGTAAATATCCGGAAGAGGATTGTCCAATGTATGATTCATTTACCAAAGGAGAAACCAACCATATAGACTCAGAAATCCTTTGGCGAAAAGATGGGTCTGCATTTCCAGTGGACTATACTAGCAATCCTATTGTAAAGAAAGGTAAACTCGTTGGTGCAGTAATTACATTCAATGATATCTCCATAAGGAAAAAAGCTGAAAAAGAAATTAAAAGAAGTGAGCAGGAATTCAGAACTCTAGTAAATAATATCCCTGGTGTTGTTTATAGATGTGAAACAGAAGATCCCTGGCTTATGATTTTTATTTCAAATGAAATTGAAAAACTTACGGGATACCCTTCTTCAGATTTCATGGGAGATGAAAGAAAAGTGACTTTCGGCGAACTAATCCACCCAGACGATCGTGATTTTGTTTCAGAAAATATTGACAAAGCTATTGAAGAAAACTCTTCATTTGTGCATCAATACCGGGTTATACATAAAAATGGAGAAATTAAGTGGGTATATGAAAAGGGTAATGCCACTTATGATGAAAGTGGTGAAGCAATACATCTGGATGGCACTATACTTGACGAAACAGAACGTATTCTTAGCGAATTACAAACACAAAAACTTCTTACTGCTGTCGAACAAAATCCGGCAATCGTATCAATCTTATCACCAAAAGGGATTTGTGAGTATGTTAATCCCGAATACACAAAAATAACTGGCTATAGCAGAGATGAAGTTTTAAATAAAAAACACACTATTATTAAAGATGGTGCAATTAGTGATGATCAATTTATTGAGATTGTTAATAAAGTTAAAAATGATAATGTCTTGATTGATGGAATAAAATCAAAACGAAAAAACGGATCAACTTTTTGGACAAGAATTTCATTTTCCGGAGTAAAAGACAATCATAATAAGCTTACTCATCTTGTATTAATTGAAGAAGACATTACTGAACGCAAAATAGCTGAAGCAGAACTAAACAAAGCAAAGGATATGGCAGAAGCAGCAACTCAGGCTAAGAGTGATTTCCTTGCTAATATGAGCCACGAGATAAGAACTCCTATGAATGCTATTATTGGCATGTCACATCTCATGAAGAGAACACAGATGAATCCAAAACAGGAAGATTATCTAAATAAAATTGACAGATCTGCTAAGTCTCTTCTGGGTATTATTAATGATATCCTTGACTTCTCAAAAATTGAAGCTGGAAAGCTCAATATTGAATATACCGACTTTGATCTTGAACAAGTAATGGATACTGTATCAAATCTTATTACCATAAAAGCACAGGAAAAAGGACTTGAAATAATTTTCTCTATAAGTAAAGATGTACCACTTAACCTAATTGGAGACCCACTGAGATTGAGTCAAATCATAACAAATCTATGCTCAAATGCAGTAAAATTCACAGAAAAAGGTGAGATTGTTACTACTACAAATCTTAAGAATAGAACTAAAACAAAACTCATCCTTCAGTTTGATGTAAGGGATTCTGGCATTGGCATGACTAAAGAGCAACAAAAACTATTATTCAGGGAATTTAGCCAGGCAGATAGCTCTACCACAAGAAAGTATGGTGGCACAGGATTGGGATTAACCATATCTAAAAAACTGGTAAACCTAATGGGAGGTGACATATGGGTAGAAAGTAAATATGGTGAAGGTAGTATTTTTTCTTTTACTGCTGAATTTGGAATACCACCAGAAGCAAGAAAAAGAGAATATAAACCAAATGTTGATTTACGCAAAATGAAAGTGTTGGTATGTGACGACAACGAAACTTCAAGAGAAATCCTTAAAGAGGCATTAGAAAGTTTTACTTTTGATGTAACTGTTGCTGAGTCTGCAGAAGTCGCAATTGGCATTTTAAAAAGCTCTAAAAACAAACTGTTTGAACTAGTCTTGATGGACTGGAAAATGCCAGATATTGATGGCATTAAGGCAATTGAGATGATAACAAATGATCCGGAAATACCAAAAACGCCAATGCTTATAATGGTAACAGCTTACGGCATGGAAGAGGTAATTAAAGAAACCAAACATATTGATCTTGACGGGTTCCTTGCAAAACCAATTAGCTATTCCGTACTATTTGACACCATTATGGAAGTCTTTGGGAAAAATATAAAAAGGGAATCAAGATTCGATAATAAAGGGCTGAAGCACAAAGAACATCTTGATAAAATCAAAGGCTCAACAATTCTTTTAGTTGAAGATAATGAAATAAATCAACAGGTAGCAGTGGAACTAATGGAGGAAGCAGGATTAAATGTTGATGTTGCCAATAATGGAAGCTTTGCCGTTGAAATGGTAAAAAAATCAGGTAATCCGTCAAAATACCAACTTGTTTTCATGGACCTTCAAATGCCTGTAAAAGATGGCTATCAGGCTACTAAAGAAATCAGACAACTGAAAGATTACAAAACATTGCCAATTATTGCAATGACTGCCGATGCAATGGTTGGAGTAAAAGAAAAAGTAATTGAAGCCGGGATGATGGATATTGTTACAAAACCTATTGATCCTGACTACATGTTCTCAAAACTGCTTAATTGGATAGTCAAATCAGATGTACATAAAAACTTAAAACATGAAACAAGTCAACAAAAGATAAAAGAAGAAGTGGTAATTCCAGTTTTCAAAGGCATTAACAGTAAACTTGCATTAAAGCGGCTGAATAACAATAAACACCTCTATTTAAATATCCTCCGGAAATTTTATAATAATAATCAAACAGTTATCAGTGAAATAAAAAAAGCATTTGCAAAGAATTCTATTGAAGAGACCCACAGAATGATACATACATTAAAAGGTGTAAGCGGAAGTATTGGGGCGGATGATATTCATGAATTGTCAAAAACAGTTGAAAAAAACATCATTGAGAAGAATTTCGAAGAACTAAATAAAAATATTGTTAAGCTCGATAGTGCTATGAACGAATTAATTAGTATCTTGGCAAAGGAATTTGATAAGGACAGTTCAGATAGTAATATGCATATTGATAAAGACAAATTAAAAGTTTTACTTCCTAAACTAAAATTATTGCTGGACGCGAAAAATCCTAAAGCAAGGGAAGTTATTGCTGAACTAGATATTGCTGGATTAAAAAATAAAGAATTTAATTTGTTAAAAGTTGCTGTTAGTAAATATGATTTCAAAAAAGCAATTAGTTTATTTAATGAAATAAAAATTAATTAAAGATATTAATGATGAAAAAACTATATGAAAACATAATACTTATTGTTGATGACACCCCTGAAAATATTGACATTTTAGTTGAACTACTTGATGGTTTTGATAAACGTGTAGCAATAAATGGGAAGGATGCATTAGAAACAGCATGGGAAGTATGTACTCCTGACCTTATTTTGCTTGATATAATGATGCCTGAAATGGATGGTTATGAGGTTTGTAAAAGGCTCAGAGCCGACAAACGCACAGAAAAAGTTCCGGTAATCTTTCTTACAGCTAAAGGTACTAAAGACGATATTGTACAGGGATTTGAAGTTGGTGGGCAGGATTATATTACCAAGCCTTTCGATGCAAGGGAGCTTATGGAAAGAGTAAAAACACAACTAGAACTTAAAAACCAGCGCGAAGAATTAAAAAATATGAATGTCATCCTTGAGGAAAAAGTAAAAGAAAGAACATTCCAACTTCAGCAAGCCGTTGAAAATCTCGATATGGCAAATCGTGAGTTACAAGGACTTGATAAAGCTAAAAATAATTTCCTCAGTTTGATAAGCCATGAACTTCGTACTCCTTTAAATGGTATTGTTGGTGTTGCTGCGTTGTTAAATGAAACATTGAAAGCTGACACTGAGCTAAGTGAATTTGCAGAAATGCTACAAATATCAGTTGACCGATTGGATAACTTCTCCTCCAAAGCTCTATTAATAACTAACCTACAAACAAACTATAAATTGCAAAAAGAAAATTGCAACGTCATATCTTGTATAAAGAATGTTATTGATGAAAATTTGCCTATAGCTAATAATAAAGGTATTACATTTGATTTTGATTGTAGTATTGATGAACTTTCAATGGAGGCAGAAAAAGGCTTAATTAAAATGGCAGTAGCTTCCATTATCAACAACGCTGTCAAATACTCTGATCCTAATGGAAAGATAAAGATAGTCTTGATTAATGATGATAATATCAAACTGCAAGTATCAGATAATGGGCGCGGGTTTTCAGAAGTTGCCAAAAGAAATCTGTACAAGCCATTTGGACTTGGTGAAGACCATTACGACCAAAATGTTGGTCTTAGCTTAATGCTGACTAAACACATAATGGAAGTACATAATGGCAATATCGAAATTGAGAATACGGAAGATGGTGGTGCAAAAGTTATACTTTCATTCTGAAATATCTTTAGTAGAAATTAATATTTATCATCACTAGTGTCCTAAACGATTAGAAGAAGAAATTGAAAAGTGTTTCAATAACACATTTTATCATTGAGATACAAATCAAAATCATAAACCTTCTCACATAAAAAGCATATATTTATTCTTACAGATGGTAATACAAGGACAGTATTCCATAAATTGCAATAATTTTACTTGAAGTCGGTACAACTTACAAACGTTAGTTCGACCTAAGACTTTGTGCACGTATACTGAATAATTTCCTGATGCTTAGCCCAATGCTTTGGCTGAACTCAGGTTATAATAAACTACTTTTTGAGGAAATATTTAGGACAAGATTGAAAAAAAATATTTTTTTTATCAGAAAGCTTTGCATGAAGAAAATTTTTTCTACATTTGCACCCTCATTTCGGGGTATGGCCCAGTCCGGTTAAGGCGCCTGCTTTGGGAGCAGGAGACCGCAAGTTCGAATCTTGCTACCCCGACACTAAAAAGAGAGTTACAAAAATGTAGCTCTCTTTTTTTATGCTCTAATCGATAATGAAGTAATCTTAAAATAAAACTACGCTTAGTATTGACTATAATGTAAAAGTACAAAGTAAACAAACAGTAAGCGACAAAATATTTATGTGATTGTTTGGTTACACTTGAGAAAACACCTCTTTGCACTTGAGTAATTACAATCCTGATGCGCATCAAAAACAATCCTGATGCGCATCAGAATGTTGACGGCACAGCAGGGAATGGGTGACGACACAGCAGGGAATGGGTGATGGTACAGCATGAAAAGGGTGATGTGTTAATTATGCTACTTAGTGCTGTAAAATAAAAAATGCAGTACAAAATGACTTAAACGAATTGATACAAAGATTTTAATGTTGTGTTGGTGGGAAATGATATCAACACTTTTTTAAGCACTTACAGCATGCTATTCTTATTATATCACGAGTCGTGGGGCCCGTGAAATGTGTTATTTGTGAAGTCTTGATTTTTTTGATTAAATTCATCTCAAACCTTCAACTTTTCAACTTTCCTCTACCTAACCAACATAATAGTCCCGCTAGTCCCGGTATTACCATCACCATTGTCAGTACCTCTCCAGTGACTACCATCTTCAAATACTGCTTCGATTCTCCAGATATAGCTACCCGTTGGCAGTGGCTCTCCTTCGTAAGTGCCATCCCAACCTTCGGAAGGTACTCCTTCGATTAGCTCTGTGGTTTCAAACACAAGGTTGCCCCATGCGCTGTAAACCTCAAGCTTGTATCTACTGAGATTAATACCCACTGGCTTGAATGTCTGCAAGTCGGTAATCGGTGATGAAGGCACAAAGGTATTTGGCACAAACAGGTTGGTGAACAACAGATCATAAACTTGGTATGTTGTATCCGGACAACCCTGCTGGTTCCAGCTTACAAGCATTACAGTGTAATTACCATCTTCTTCGTACTGGAAGATAGGGTTGATATCGTTGGATGTCCATATACCCTGGTTGTAATCGAAGTCCCATTCGTAGTCAACCGGATTATTAGTACTTAAATTATCAAAGTAAACCTGTCCCTGCCTGTTGGTGTCTATCATCACAAACTCAGATATAGGCTTAGGCATTATCTCAACAGTTGTGGTAGCTGTATCCATACACAGATGTTCATCGGTGATAATCATTTCTACTGTGTACATCCCTGCACTGTCGTAAATATACTGAGGTGCCTGGATAATGGATGTGTCAGCTGGTGCTTTGAGTGTGTCACCAAAGTTCCAGAACCAGTTTGCTATTACTGCACTGTCGGCTATGGATGTTTCTTCAAACTGTGTATAGTAGCTCATACATGTATTCTGGTATGTGAACTGTGCTACTGGCAGCTTGTAGATGGTTATGGTGTCTTTTGTTGAATCGGCGCACATAAACCTGTTCTGGACAAACAGACTAACAGGATAGTTCTCAAATGTAGGATATACATACTTTGGATCCTGAACATTGGATGTGTCTGCCTCTGTGGTTGGATCACCAAAGTTCCATAGTCTGTATGTGGTAGGTTCACCAAAGATAGTGCTGTTATCACTAAAGTATGTTGTATCTCTCTGGCAGTTGTTGTCAAGACCAATCATTGGCAGCGGAGTAGGATGTACTTCGAACTCTACCATGGTTGTTGTGGTGTAGCTGTTGGTGTCAATACCTGCTGTAATGGTCAGACTTAGTTCATATGTGCCTGCGTCAGCATAGGTATGCCATACAGTGTCTGTGAACACATCGTATGTTTCTGTAATGCCATCACCGAAGTCCCACAGCCATGTGCCTATCATGCCATTATTGCTTGCAAGGAATGATGTGTCAACAAAGAACAACTCATTTCTTGCACAAACAGGTTCATCAGGTACTTTGAACCCTGCTGTTATACATGGAGCTACATATACTTCCTGAACAACTGTGTCAATACACCCATTGTAGTTGGTTACAATAAGCTGCACAAGGTAGGTTGAATCATTAGGACCATATAGGTGTGTAGGATTCCAGATACTATCCGTATTGTTTGTTGAAGTAGTATCACCAAAGTCCCAGTACCAGCTTTCAATAAACTCACCACCACTGTATGTCACACCTTCAAAGTAAGTAGGGATCTCACAGCCCCCGATGGTATTGGTAAAGCTTGCCACAGGTAGTGAGTCGATTGTTATCTCTGAGGTATAAATAGCCTGGCAGTCGTTGGTATCTGTTGCTATCAATTCAACAACATAGATACCCGGTGCAGGGAATATATGACTGATAGTATCATGGTATGTAAGCTCACTCTGGCTGCCATCATGGAAGTTCCACAGGTAGCTGGCCACTGAATCATTCTCTGGTCCGTAGAATGCCTGGAACTCTGTAGGCTGTCCCAAGCATACATCTGTTGCTTCGAAGGATGTCTCTATTGCTCCGAATACACATACTTCCATTGTATCGGTGGCACTACAGCCATTGTTGTTAAAGGCTGTAAGTGTTACCTGGTAGCAGGTGTCTGTTATCTCGTAGATATAACTTGGATCAACTTCGTCAGAGTAGTAACCATCATCCAGATGCCATTCGTAGCCGGTAATCGGACTATTATCACTTCCCATTACACTTTCGTTAAAGAAGTTCACTTGTCCCGGTGGGTCACATGCCTGTGCGAAGTTAAAGGCTGGTACTGGTACGTCGAATACCTGTACCGGCAATGTTATTGAGTCACTACAGCCTGAGTTATCCCAGACAATAAGTGTTACGTAATAAGTATCATTTGTTGTATAAGTATGTACAGGATCGGTTTCATCGGATGTGTTACCATCGCCGAAGTCCCAGCTCCAGTTGTTGATATATCCATTATTGGTATAGCTAAAATCAGTGAATGATGTGCTGTCGCCCAAACATGCATTATCGTAGCTGAATATTGCCTCAGGTGCATAGTTAACATGTACCTCCTGTGAAGTTGAGTTCTCACAGCCACTTACATCTGTTACTGTAAGCGTAACGGTGTATGTCCCTGCCTGCTGATATCCATAGCCTGGGTTTTGTTCGATGGATGTACCTCCGTCGCCAAACTGCCAGTACCATGTGGCTATCTCTGAGTTGGAGATGCCTGTGAACTGTGCAAGACTACCCAAACAAATGGTGTCACTTTCAATGGTGAAGTCCACATCCGGTAGTGCTGTTATTACTATCTCATGCTCTACTGTATCTGTACAGCCCATAGTATTATGTATTATCAGAGTGACAGTAAATGTGCTGTCGGTGCTGAACACATGTGTTGGATTTGGCAGGTTGGATGTATTGTTGGTACCTGAAGCAGGATCACCAAAATACCATTCCCACTGTCCTATATCCGGACCACCATTGGTTGAACTGATATCTGTAAACTGTACGGGCTCGTTTAAGCATCCGGCATTCCAGTTGAAATCAGCTATAGGTGATGATACTATCACTACCTGTTTTGTGACATCATTCTCACAACCTTCTGCGTCTGTTACTGTAAGCACTACATCAAAGGTGCCTTCATTGGCATACATATGTTCAACATTAGGATTGTCGGGAGCGTTGATGGTTATTTCATTACCATCGCCGAAGTCCCATACCCATGTCTCGATAAGACCATTTGGTGAACTGCTTAGATTAGAGAAATAAACTGTATCATTAAGACATGATGGTCCTGTATGCGCAAAGTTAGCCGTAGGCAATGGATTAATATTCACGCTGTGTGTAACTGATGCAAAACAGCCGTCGGTTGTCTCGATGCTAAGTATCACATCGAATGTACCTGCTACCTCGTATGTATGTGTTGGGTTTTGCAGGTTGGATGTACCTCCGTCGCCAAAGCTCCATGACCATGTAGCTACTTCGCCAACATTGGTAACAGACTCATCAACGGTAAACTGTGTCT
Organism: Bacteroidales bacterium; assembly: GCA_963676635.1. GTDB lineage: Bacteria > Bacteroidota > Bacteroidia > Bacteroidales > F082. Next base: position 111,147 of record OY781105.1, on the reverse strand, counting down.
CTTCTGTTAAGCAGTTGGCTTCCCATGTGAAGTCTACTTCAGGCTCTTCAGACACCGTAACGGTATGTGATACAGTATCCTCGCAGCCGTTGATATTTGCTACCATAAGCAGTACTGTATAGTCGCCCGGTGCTGAGAACAGGTGTACAGGGTTCTGCAATGTTGAAGTATTAGAAGCTCCTGATCCAGGATCACCAAAGTCCCACAGCCATGTTACTATCTCACCACCGCCGTTAACAGTACTCTCGTCGGTAAAGCTAACCGGACCACTGGCGCAGCCTGAGTTATAATCAAAGAGAGCTATTGGTCCCGGTTCTGTGGTTACCGTATGTGTTGAACTATTGGAGCAGCTATCGGAATTGGTTACAGTAAGCGTTACCGTATAGGTGCTGGTGCCTGAATATATATGCGTCACATCAGGATCACCACCGAAATAGACAGTAGTATCAGATCCGTCACCAAACTCCCAGAACCATTCTGTTATATATCCAGTTTGTGTTGTACTATGATCGAAGAATTCAACAGGGTTGTTCGCGCACACCTGCGTGCCTATATTAAATAAGGAGTTAGGCAGTGGGTTAACAGTAAGTTGTTTTATTACTGTATTTGTTGCTCCCATTGTATCCACTATGCTACAGCTTACACTGTAAGTACCTGATGCAGCATAGGTGTGGATTGGTTCCATATCATCGCTGGTGCTACCATCACCGAAATCCCAGTCCCAGGAGGTTACTGCTCCTATATCTGTTGGAGGATCAAGGATAGTAAACTGTATTTGTTCACCCAAACAAGCATAGCTCCATTCGTAATCGAGATCAGGAATGTTCACAACCGTTACAAGGTGAGTAACTGTATTCTCACAGCCTTCAATATCTGTAACAGTCAGCTCTACATTGAATGTTCCTACTGTTGGGAATACATGAGCAGGATTCTGGTCTGTTGACGTAGTACCATCATGGAAATCCCAGTTCCAGTCGGTAATAGTATTACCAGAATTGCCATAGAAGTTGGTTGTATTGCCAAGCATAGTAGGCTCAGGATCCCATGAGAAGAACACTGATGGTAATCCTGGTGTGTATATTGTCTGGTATGTTGTATCAGAGCAACTGTACCCTGAGCTGTCGGCTGTCACCACAAACATCACATCGTAAGTGTTAATGCCTGTTGTATAGCTATGAACAGGGTTTTGTAAATCTGATGTGAATCCATCGCCGAAGTCCCAGAAGAACTCAGTAGCAAAGTATCCTGTTGGTATATCACTGTCATCGAAGAATGCCACGGCAGTACAGCTTTGGTTTGCATAGCTGAAGTCTGCTGTTGGTCCGGGTAGTACCATAATAACATCAGACGCTGTTGAAGAACAGCCTGTGGAATCAGTTACTGTTAAGGTTACAGTGTATGTGTTGCCAGAAGGATAGTAGTGAACAGGGTTTTGTAAATACGATATACCACCATCGCCAAACTCCCAGTACCACTCATCCACATTGGCAGAGCCAGTGGCATTGAAGTACACAGGACCTCCTTTACATATTACGCTATCGCTCATGGTAAAGCTGACTGCAGGAGCAGGTTTGACAATAAGCACTTCTGTAGCGCTGTTAGTACACTGGTTTGTATCTATAATGTTAAGAGTAACATTAAAAGTATCTGCGGTTGCATATAAATGCGAAGTAATAGAGTCGTTACTAAAGTTACCATCGCCGAAGTCCCAGTGCCATGTTTCGATTGAGAATCCTGAATGCCCGGAGAAGTAAGTAGTATCTCCGAAGCAAGTAGGGCTTGGATCGATATACTGGAATATATCAGGCAATGAAGGCACTGTTACAGGCAGTGTGATAGAGTCGGTACAGATAAATCCAAGACTATCTGCTGCTACCACCAGGTTAACCATAAATACTTCACCACCGGGAAGGTTATTGGAAGGATACCTGTGTGATGGGTTTTGCAGTGTGTCGGTAGTACCATCGCCAAAGTCCCATGACCATTCAACAAGATTATATCCCGGTGAGCAAGTACTCAGATCAGTAAACTGGATGCTGTCGCATATAGCAGGAGTGTAAGTAAAGTCAGCCACAGGAGGCTCTGCTATTACTATCAGCTCTGTGTACGTATTTGTACAGCCATGATCGTCGGTAACAGTAAGGGTGGCGTACATATTACCCCATGTTGTGTATGTATGAGCAACAGTTTGTCCGGAACCTGTGGCGCCATCGCCGAAGTCCCATTCCCAGGAGAGGATATTGGAGTTGGAGGCACCTGTAAATGAAATTGCGCTTCCAACACATGCATTGCTTTGGGAAGTAATATAACTTACCTCCGGCAAAGTGAAAACACTTACATTATGAATTGTTGAGTCATAACATCCGTTTAAGTCAGTATATGAAAAAACAACGTTATAAAATCCGGGTGATAAATATGTATATGATGGTAGTAGCTGGGAAGATGTGTTACCATCGCCAAAATCCCATTGCCAGTTTGTTAGGTTTGCTGAGCCAATGGTATCAAAATAGCAGGTTTCTCCAAAGCAAACAGAATCGCCTGTTGAGATATCATATGCCATATCTATTTTTGGTAGTACAGTAAAGTTTGTCACAATAACGCTATCACAACCATAATTCACAGTTGGAAGGGTATCATAGAATATTCCTGAAGTATATCTCCATGCTCCTTCTAAATATGCAGAATCATAATGGCAAACGGTAATGTCAACAGGCATTTCATAGGTTGGGTGGATTGTAAGAGTCATATCATCAATGGAGTCGCAGTTAATGATATTTGCTGCAACCATTGTTAAGGTTACGTCTCCTAACTCTCCCGGACCAGGAAAATAGATTGGTCGCATTATTGTGGGGTCATTGAAATAACCAGTACCGCTTGTTGACCAATTAATATATGCGTAATGTGTTGCAAAGGCTGAATCTGTAGAGTTGTCAAAGTCGAAATAATCTCCGTTACAGATATATTCATCGGATCCAGCTTGGGCATATGCTCCCGGTATTACAACAAGCTGTGCGTAAGAGGTATCATTTTCACATCCTGCAAGACCATACCCTACCATCATCATGGTAAGTGTATCGTTTTGCGTTACACCTTCAGTTGAATCGGGGAAATAGGTTGGGGCAACAAGGGAGGGATCATTAAAATATCCTATACCGTTGGTAAACCATCGAATAGAGTCAAAGTTGGATGCTGTTGGGGGATCAGTACTATTGGAGAAATTGTAGTAAACATCCTGACAAGTTGCTGTATTCTGACCTGCATAAACTTCACATGCTCCATTGATAATTAATTGTTGTACTACCTGTTTCGAGCATACATTTAATATAACATCTACAGTATCTGCTTCAGTATATGCGTGGTTCACATCTATTCCTGTAGCAGTTGCTCCATCACCAAATTGCCAGTTCCAGGGAGTAAAGGTTACCCTGTCGCCTGTTCCATCAAAATCAACGATAAAGTTTTGGCATGATGGATTATTGAAAATATCAAAGCCAATATTTACATCCATCACATAACGGGTTTGAGTAGTTGTGTCAACGCAGCCGTTATTATTGGTGTAAATAGATGTAATGGTCATACTACCTTGCTGGGAATAAGTGTGAGTTGTGGTTTGCCCTGATCCTGTGTTTCCATCACCATACTGCCATTGCCAGTCGGTAATATCACCTGTTAAATCTGTTGCATCGAAGGTGACTGTTTCTCCCATACAGGAAGTATCGTTGGGTGATATTGTGAATGTGCTTTGGGGTAAGGCATTTACATGGATAGTTGTTGTTGTGGATGCTTCGCAACTATTGTTATTTAGTGCTGATAATGTAACAATGTAATCTCCTGGCGTGCTGTAATAATGTGAGATGTTTTGACCTGTTGCGGTTTGTCCATCGCCAAAATCCCAGTTCCAAAGAATTGTTGTTCCCAAGGTATCAACTCCGAAAAATGTAATTGGTACACCCTGACAAATAGTATCTCCCGGCAGTACAATTATTCCCGGTGATGGCAGTTCATGTACTTCAATAATCGTTTCTAATGAATCAATACAGGAATTATCATCAGTTACAACAAGATTAACATCATATATTCCAGCATTTGCATAATTATGTGTTGGATTCTGGATTGCACTGGTATTTCCATCTCCAAAATTCCACCCCCATGATTGTATATTTGTATGACTACTATCAGAAAACGTAATCACTTCATCCCTACAAATTGAATCATCCGGTACAAATGAAAAATCCACAACAGGTAAGCTGTTAACAGTTACTGAATTAATGATTGTATCACTACAACCATCTGTGTTTATCACAACCAGATTAACAGGATAAATACCAGAAGAAGAATAAACATGGCTTGTGTTTTGAGTATTCGATATTTGTCCATCACCAAAATCCCATTGCCAATCCACTATTGTTGTTGTACTCGCATCTGTAAAATAAAAATCTTCACCAAGGCATATAACCGGTGATGGAGATATGGTAAAAATAGCATCTGGTGAAGGCAGCACCGATAATTGCATTGATGAAGTATCATTATTACATGGAAAAGACCTGTATGCAACCATTGAAAGAATAATGTCTCCTGTTTCGCTAATATCAGTATGATAAACAGGTATCTCGAGTGTTGGATCTTCAAAATATCCAGCTCCTCCAATCCACATGATGGAATCACTATTTGTTGCCACAGGCAATTGTGCAGAGTTACTAAAATTATAAATTCCTCCCTGGCAAACCACTTCATCTGATCCTGCAAAAGCAGTTGCTGATGACTGTGTGCCTATAATTACACTACCATAACTCTCACAATGTCCATTACTTACCTGCACACCAAAAGTATCCGCCTGGTTTACTGTAATTGTACGGCTTGTTGCTCCATTATTCCATAAATATGAAATAAAACCGGCTCCCGCATCTAACGTAATACTATCGTTTTCACAGATAAGGGTATCGTTACCAAGGTTAACAACAGGATAGCTGTATATTGGCACATCTACAGTTGACACCTCGATTGTGCTATCTGTTAAAAGTATATTTGCTGTTACAGTGTATGTTCCTGTATCTGTAAAAATATGATATGGGTAAAGATCGGTTGATGTATTATTTGCACCGGAAGCAGGATCACCAAAATCCCATGTTACCGATTGGACCATTGAGTATGTAGATAACTGTAAGAATGTAGTATCGCCAAAACACTGGTTTTGAATGTTGATATTAGCTGCAAAAAAACTTTGGTTAAAGGTAGGAAGACCACGCTCAGTCACCCATCCTTCGAGATAAATAGCATCCTTAAAAAAATTACAGGCTAAACCTAATTCATTAGGATTTTCAATTGTATGAATATATTTATCTTGTTTAATACTACAATATATTTTGTGATCAGGTCCTATTTGCAACGCTCCCCATGATTTCTCCTCTATCATGGGACTAATTCTTATTATTGAACTACTTATACTATCCTCTATTCCACTTGAGAGGTCTGCTTGATAAAAAGCAGAAGCAAGATCACCCATATGACATCTTCCACTTATATACAATTTTGATTCATCAGGTGAAAACTCAACACCATATGGATAGTAAAAACTATTACTTCCACTTCCGGGCACGTTATGAATTCTTTTTAAATTTGATACAATCCCTGTACTGTTATCGAAATCGTACAGTTCTACACTGCTCATAAAATTGGTAGCATTTGCTAACAAGCTACCGCTTGTTGAAATTTTCATATAATCTGAATTAAAAGAACTAGGTGTATAATAAAGACCAACATTACTTTTTACAGGAATTGAATCTATGCCACTTGTCGTGACTAAAAATGAACAAAATGCATCAGTATTATTTTCGTGAAGTAAGATCCAAACTCCATCACCATTATCATGAGTTACCGCAGTTATTTTTGTAACAACAGGTGAGTACAAGTAGTTATTTTTTGAAATTACTCTACCAAGTCCTCCATTTTGGCTCATATCCACTATAGAGTAAAAAGCTGTATCGGGATTTAGACTATTGTGCACTGGAGTCGTAAATATGTAATATAATGAATCAGAGTTTGGCATTCTTAAGATTACTGAGTATGATAAATAAGAGCCCTTTATACCGGTACCATCACCCATAACCTGGTGAGTACTATCCCATACAGTCATACCATCTGTATAAAAAAGAAGCTCTCCCAGATAATTAGAAATTGATGCACATCCATCAATGGTAGTCATAGCACTATTTGTTAACGCAACAGGTGAACCACTATTGAAATCCAGTCCTGCTCGACGACCAAAGTACCAAATATTAGCCTCCCCTTGTGAAAACCCTGACAATGTACACAATAAAATAAAAAAAGTTAAATATTTCAGAAATCTCATTGATTATTTGCTTTGTTGATTTTACTTTTCACGGTTTATTAATCCATACTTTAATACAAAGTTAAACTTATTTGTTAACAAACTTATAAAGTTCAAATAATTTAGATTTATTCTTGATGTTTAATTGATTCTATTGTCATTCATTGCCTACTTACCTTAGAGGGTATAAATTATAGTGTAGTTTCATCCGCCGTGGCGGCGGACAGGTGCAACTACACCCAAATATTTTAAATTAAATTCTGTATAGTAATTGTTATATTTTTTTCATGTGATAGGCGAGCGTAGTTACACGTGTCCGCCTCCACGGCGGATGAAACTACGCTCAGTGGGGAACTTAAAAGGACAGAGCTCTTCAATGTGATCGATGCCTATATCCGGGATTATAAAACCAAACAGGCCTACCAATAAAAAAGCCCGGCTTCTCTTCTCGCCAGGCTCCTTATATACATTTACATTTGGTTCTTGTTTATTGCTGCGGTCACAGACCGCTACCGCTATCTCATACGACGAAGTTTGGAAACTTCTCCGAGCTCCTCGGTTTTCGCAAACAAACAACGGCTAGCAGGGGTTACTTATAAATTTTCACAAACACATCTTTTGTTCCAACGGATCTTTTAAGCTCTTTACAAGTGACCGCATGATTTCCCACAGGAGAATCAATTTTAAGCGCAGATAATAATGACCCTGCCTTATTATTACCATGAGTTACATTCACTAAATACATCCAACCATCTTCCCATCTTGGTGAGATTAACATATAATCATAAAAATCTTCTTCAGTTGGCACATTCATTCCCACATTGTAAATCCGAATTTCAGAACCTGACCAAAACTCTTTAGTATTATCTAATTTATTAATATCTACCAATTTCATAATTACTTTACATCCATATCATGAGAAGCATCAGCATCCTTAATTTTTGTGCCTTAAAAATCTATGGCACCTTGATGTTTGCCTCCCTTGTTTAAAACTTCAAATTCACCATGTCGAGTATCCAATGAATAAATATTTCCATCAGCAGCATCATACACATCTCTATCATATTTTTTTGACAACTTTTTATTCTTAGTCCAGCCATTTCCTTCAGCCACTCTTACTCCCGCATCCTTATATTCAGCTATCCTTTCTAACTCGTCTAATTTCGCTGTTTTTTTATAAAATTCATCAAAACTCTTCACACCACTGAGCGTAGTTTCATCCGCCTTGGCGGAAGACACATGTAACTACGTTCACCTATCAAAAAAGCAATTAGAACAGTTATTATGCAGAATTTTATTTGCAGTATTTGGGGGTTGTTTGAAACTACATCCAGAAGAGGATAGTCATTCAATAAAACAATCAAACCCCTTAATAAGTGCATTGAAAACTGTGATGTAGCTCAACATGGACTCCTACTTTTTTTTTTCGAACCTGAGGCAAACTGACCAATCAAATATTCATACGTATCTCCAAGGGTATCGGTGTCAGTGGAAAAATCAGCAATTCCTTCGGCAATTTTTTGAATGATGGTGCAAAGCTTTTTGTTTCGGTCGGTTGGTGTTTTTCCAAGTTTCTCAGAGTTTAAGTTAATTTCTGAAAACAAACCATGAAAGGAATTATCAAAGGATTCGGTTTCGATATATTTAAAACTCTTCACCAAAGTTTCCAGCAATTCGCCGTCCTGGGTACGGGCAAGCTCGGCGATGTTGTTCCACAAGAATTCCGGTTTGATTACATAATGTACCTTTCAGCGCATTTGTTTCTCAAATTCAACAACAACATCCGGTTAATCTCTACCTAATTCCTTCTTGGCCGATTCCTCATAATTAGCAGATAAATACCTTAAAAAAAGAAACGAAAGCATATAATCACGGAAACCATCAGCATTCATTGCCCCACGAAGCTGGTCTGCTATTGCCCAAAGGGTTTTACTTAATTTATGTTGTTCTATTTGTGTCATACTGTATTCTTTTTTGTCTGAATCAGGATTTCCCTGATTTAAGGATTTCCTGATTACTTTGTTTGGTGTATTTGGGGTTGTATATTTTTTTAAACTGTAAACTTTTGCCACCAAAATTGATTAGCAAGCCAATAGGCTTATCGTAGGCCACAACATGGTTTTTAGCTTGCGCCAGGTGCACATCTTCTAAGTTGATGAGTGCTTTTAGTTCGACAATTACCAAATCTTCCACCACAAAATCAGCGCGTCTTGTGCCTACTTCAATATCTTCATAGTAAATGGCATGTTCTTGTTCTCTGGCAAAAGAAATACCTGCATGCTCCAATTCAATAGCCAAACATCTCTGGTAAATAACTTCCTGAAATCCATTGCCCAGGGTATTATGTACTTTCATTGCACAACCATTTATTTTGTATGTCAGTTCATCTAAGGTCATAAACAATTATTTTTTTCCATCCTGTTAATATAAAATCTTGTACATCTTACTATCCTGTAAACTATTATTTTTTCAAATCCTGTTCATCCTGTCATCCTGTAAATCCTGATTCAGACAATTTTTTCATTAACCCCCACTGAGCGTAGTTTGCAACTACTCTCTCTCATATTATAAAAACAATTATTATTCTGAATAATACCAATTTCAGGCATTACCCTTCCTTCGTTAGTTAAAATACATTCAAACTCATTACTATTATAAACAAAATTACTCATATAATCAATTGTACTATTGAGTGTGCCATCGAATCAGGTTTGTTTTCACAGCTTACGTCCTATCCTAATGCATCGTAAAGATAATATATTATTGGATAACTAGTATTGTGGATTAGCTTGTTTTTTTGGCAAAGGGTAGTTATATACTACGTTTAGGCCGTATGTTTGTAAAATAATAAGCTTCTACACATTTTAGTTAATTTTATAGTGACAAACAATTAATAACTAAAATATAGAAGCTTATGAATGCCAAAGTTAACAAAATTAGTTTTGCCGGAACAAACATTTATATTGGAATAGATGTTCATTTAAAGAGTTGGAAAGTAACAATTATGGTTGATAATATTACTTATAAATCATTTTCAATGGATCCTGATGTTCAGATATTAGTTAAACATCTTGAACAAAACTTTCCTGAAGGTAATTATTTCTCAGCATACGAGGCAGGGTTTAGCGGATTCCATTTACATAGGGAACTAATTCTCTGTGGTATAAACAATATAGTAGTAAACCCAGCAGATATTCCAACAACTGATAAAGAAAACAGACAAAAGGAAGATAAACGAGACAGTAGAAAGATAGCTCGCTCATTACGAAATGGAGAACTCATAGGTATCTATATTCCTGATCGTGAAATCGAAGAGTTGCGAGGATTGGTCAGATATAGAAAACGATTAGTTGAGGACATATCCAGACAAAAAATTAGAATAAAATCTTTTTTACGTTATCATGGTATTAAGATACCCAACGAGCATAGGTCAGGATCACAGCACTGGTCGGCTAGATTTACAAATTGGTTGAATAACATAGAAATGAGTACTGCTTATGGTTCTGAAGTTATTTCATATTCTGTTAAAACTGTAAGTTTTTTACGCAAACAGTTATTGGATGTAAACAAGTTGTTGAAAGAGGTAGCACAACAAGAACCCTATGCAAATCAGATGTCTCTTCTGCGAAGTATACCAGGAGTAGGTCTTGTAGTTGCATTTACACTTTTAACAGAAATTGTAGATATAAACAGGTTTAAAAATCTTGATAGATTATGTTCTTTTGTGGGATTAATTCCAACAACAAACTCAAGTGGAGAAAGAGAAAAAACTGGCAACATAACATACAGAAGCAACCAATCATTACGAGGAGTTTTGTTTGAAAGCGCATGGATAGCAATTAGGTATGATCCTGTATTGGCAAGTACATACCATAAGTTGTGTAAGAGAATGAACGGTAACAAAGCCATAGTAAAAATAACAAAGAAACTGCTTAGTAGAATACGATTCGTTTTAAAGAATCAACAAGAATATAAAGTGCTTATGAATTAATAAAAATCATCAATAATGACTTATCAGTTAAAAGACAGTTACCCAAACCTTGCGATATCAATTGATATTCGTTTCCTTTAGGCTGCTGCTTTTATCAATAAATCTCTAAACAAGGCAATGCGGTGCTATTTATCAAGAAAGTATCCGTTTATAGAAGTGTGTTTTTATTGATGTTGGTTACTGATAAAAAAGAAAATTATGTGAAAAAAATGTGTGAAAGTTTGGAATACAACATAGAAGGTTGGGAGTTGAAAAGTTGAAAGGTTGAAAAGTTCGGAAGAATTTCATGATGACACAGTTAATTGAACAGGCCACCTATACCACAAAGAATCCTGTTAATCCTATAATCCTTAAATCCTGTTCAGACAATAGATAGCGACGAGACGAAAAGGCGACTTTGCGAGGGAGCGACTGAAGGCACTTGAGTTCCTATATAGAAACGCTCTGCTTACTGCTTACTGCTCACTGCTTACTGTCTAAATTATGATTTGTAGGATTTATTGATTTTAGGATTTTGATTTTAGGATTTTGATTTTTATATCCCCTCCCCTGGTGTAGTTTCATCCGCCACGGCGGAGACAGGTGTAACTATACCCAAATATTTCAAATAAAATTCTGTATAGTAATTGTTATATTTTCTTCATGTGATAGGCGAGCGTAGTTACAAACTACGCTCAGTGGGGGGTTAACAGAGGCTTTTAGATCTAAAATAATGACGGCACAACTGTCAATAGGGTGATGATCCTTAATCTGTTGCTCTATAATTCAACATTTGTGTTTCTTCATTTAAAAATAAAAAGGTAGTATCTTTAACTAGATATAATCTGTCTAAGTAAATTGCTGGATAGATAATTTCATATCCTTCTTTGTAATACTTATAACAGAAAATATTTGATTATTAGTTTATTTAAGCACGATCTACAGGCTTTGGAAAACGATGAGATATGATTGTAAGGTTATAGTCCGAGCTACAAACTCGAACTAACGGGGGGGCTCTATATTTGAAATATATTGAGCTGGGACTGCCACTTTTAAGTAACAATTATTGCAATTTTCTATTTTATAATATTCTAATGGCTCAATTCGATTTATTAATCTAACATTCATTAGAAACACTAAAAAATATTTACAATTAACTTCAAGCATATCAATATTTCTTCTTAATTCTTTTGGATTTGATGACCATATGTCAATGTAAGAGCTATCATTCTCACAATAATCTTTTAAATCCTTAAGTAATTGCGAATAGACACATTTATCACCACTCTTACTATAATCATCATAATTAAGTAATCCAACAATTAACCAAGGGGATAATACTTTGTAACCAAAGTTAAGCACATCTTTTTGATACATATTTTTTTTGGTTATTATTTTATTATCAATACTATCTTCACTTACCAATATTCTATTTATTTTATTATACTCACCAATATTATTATATTTTAAAATGACTGGTTTACTAATAACAATTGTATCAACAAGTATATAATCATATTCACTATAAAACTGACCGAATCCCAATTTTATCAATAGTAATAAAACAACAAATAAAATTATTCTTTTCATAACAAACTCTATTTATGTAATTTTTTCTTTTTAACGACTTTTCCATTTTTAAAACCTTCTGGTTCATTTTTCGGATCTTTAACATTTTTTGTTGCTTTTGCCTTGGGTGATGGTGCTTCGCTTTGTCTATCTGAACCTTGAATCGTTGGGGTATAGCCAAGACCAACATTCATTAATATTTGGCTAATCATCCCTTTCGTAATTTTTGTATTATTATCATTTCTGGTTAAACCATCTTTCATTAACCCTTTTAACCAATGACCTAAGCCAAATGCATGGCCTAATTCATGAGCTCCCGTTTTTCTTTTTTCAGAATCTGGTCTAACTAGAATATTACTAGCACCTCCATGCATATCTTTTTCAGTAGTTAAACCATGGTCTTCGATTTTACTTGTAACTAAATAAGAATTACCTTCCCCAGAATTATCTTCCTGATAAGCATTATCTCTATCATCTCTAGATTTTTTTACTACAACAGAAATTTCGAATGAAATATTATAATATTCTACATCTTGTCCACTTCCAACACGATATTGATACTTTCCATTATTGTCACACCAATGATTTGCTGCTGCTGTTGCAGAATTCTTATCTTGCTCTATTGTATATATCGTTAGCTTAATAATTATTGCCTTCTTCTCATGGTTAATATGCACTCTATAATCTTTACCATCAAAATCCACAAAAAGTACTGGATTACATCCGGTAAAAACATATGGGCTTATGTTTGGATACATCATCATCAACGGATCCAAACTCAACCATCTCCCAGTCCTACTATCATAAATCCTGGCTCCAAAATCAAGACATGCACCATCAACTCCAGTTGCTTCATTATCCTTCTCCATGCCATTAAATCCAAACCTATAATCGTTGCCAAAGACTGTACGTCCGCTTAAGGGTGCGCCAAACGGGTAGTAGTTTGTTATTGTTTTTAGTGTTACGCCAAAGTCTTCGGGTTCACCACCTGTTGTTAGCGTTGCTGTTTTAAGGTCGCTTACTACAGAGTTAACATTACCCAGGTGGTCTTTTAGCTCGTAACTCTTTTGGTTTATATACCTCGATGCAAGAATATTGTTTCGCACTCGTGGTTCAACAATTTTTTTGTATGGTTGCAGTGGTAATAAACCTGTACTCAATCCCCCCACTGAGCGTAGTTTGCAACTACGCTCTCTCATATCATAAAAACAACAATTATTCAGAATAATAGCAATTTCAGGCATAACCCTTCCTTCGGTAGTTAACATATTTTCAAACTCATTACTATTGTAAACATAATTACTCATATAATCAATTGTACTATTTTGTGAACCATCAGCACGGGTTTTCATTCTCAGCTTACGTCCTTATGCAATGTAAAGATAATATATTATTGAATAACTACCATTGTGGATTAACTTGATTTTTTGGCAAAGGAGAGTTATATACTACGCTTTGTGTGGGGGCCTAGTATTCACGCATTGAGAACGGCAAAACCGACCCTTCTGTTTCTACTGCTGACCGGATTGCAAAAGCTATGGAGATTTCTTTATCTGAACTTTTTGCCACTTCTGAAGAACCTAAAGAAATTCATTCCCTGGAAAAGACCATTATGGAAAAAATAAACATGATTGAAAGCCTGGCCGAAGAAGAAAAAGCTACCATATATAAAATGCTGGATGCATTCCTGGGTAAGAAAAAACTTAAGGATACGCTGGCAGGGGAGTTGAAGGATGTGGAGTGAAAAAAGCCCCACAGTAGAGTGAGGCTTTTGGTTTGCAATTACAGTATAACCGTCAGTGGGTTCAAAAAACATAAAAGTTCTTATAGCACCAAATATTATATTTTTCCAATTAATTTGAAAATAATTATTAGTAAACCTCCTGCTATTAATGCTATTCCTCCAACCCAGCCTCTCAAATTGAAAATCGATGTTGGTTTCTTTATCGAATATCTAAGCAAAAGAACACCTGCAAACAAAAAGAATAATGCCCCCCAATAGCTCTGAACCATAAGATGAAGGAGTTCAGCTAAATATGTCATGAATTTATCATTCATCTTTTTCATTTATTTCCTCAGTTTTTTCAATTGCTTTGTCCTTAACATCATCTAAACTCTTACTAACTCCTGCATCAATTACCCTCTTTCCAAATGTATTCTTTATATGCTTTTCTGTTTGACCTCCTATAGCCTTCCCTATTCCAATTGTAGCTCCTCTTATTAATAAATTTTCTGTAGCTTCAGTTATCGATTTATTTTTATAATCTAAACCTGTATCAATTAACACTGACATAATAATAAAGCCTTCTCCAATCAGTGCAGCTGGCGTTAATAATAAGGCTGTCCCAAAATCATTCATAAATTCAGACGCTTGTTTCAACCCATGTTCTCCTCCACCCATGCTTCCATATCTTCCTCCTAGATTGTGACCAGCAATCCACAAATCTTGATCTGCATTAAATATTTCAATAGTATTAAAATAGACCGGCTCATCAAGTGCTCCAAACAAATCTGTTTGATATTCTCCTAGATATGAATAGCCTTTTTTTGCCATTTCATTTTTATGCCAAAGTTTTCTATGATCAATTTTTTCTGCTTCTCCTGTGCTATTATTCTTCCACCAATCTCTTAAGTCACCTTTGGGGTCATTAAACCAAATAGGATTTCCACCCATTGACATATAAGGACTCTCCCAAGGTGTTAAATTTGTTTTTGGATCAACACTCCACCACCTTAAAATCCTAGTATCATTTTCCCTGAAGAAAGTAGTAATATGTGCCCCGGATACTCCGGCAATTTCATCGTCTTTTTCGCTTCCCTGGTATCCAAACCTGTAATTATCCGGTGAATAATTCCGTCCAGGCATTAGCGACCCGCCAGGATAATAATCACCAGTAGATACTATTTCAGCTGTATAGCCTTCAATAAATGTATTTGATTCGTCGACGACACTTACCGGACGGTCGCTAATGGTGACTAACACATTACCTAAATGATTAGATAATTCATATTTCTTTAATCCTATGGCATGCATAATGTTTTGCGGGGTTGAGAGGCCTTCACGATCGACATATCCCAAACGCTGACTTCCGTATATGTATTGTTGCTGTAGTTCCGGTGAGTTGCTTCCCTCCCAAGTGTATGTTGCCATTATATTACCCTGTGCATCGCGTACGTACCATGTTTTTTCATAAACAGGAAGGGTGCCGCCATTTGGATACCATGTTTTTTCATTACTCTGTTACCCATAGCATCATAGCTGTATTTAATATTCTGCTTCTCGCTGGTTGAGTTACGGTTTATTTGAACTACCTTATTAGACATACTGTAACTTATACTGGCAATATCCTCGCTTTCATCCTGTGTCAGATTACCTACTGCATCATATGCATAGTTCCCTACACTTTGATCTCTAATATCATCATAATCAGGATTCACAACAGGGTCATCGTCAATATACAGCAGCTTATTACTCATTAAAACACCCTCTTCATTCTCATAATTATAAACTAGATTATCCATTACTTCAGCATCTGGTTTACCATTTCGTGTCAAAGATAACAATTTCCTGTTAATGTTTTGTGAATGTGATGTGTTATTTTACTGTTATAACACGAGTTGGGGGATTTGCGCTGTTTGCGAAAAAGCTACTTTGCGACTATGTAAAGAACCACAAACCTTAAGCATCAACCACCTACACCACAAATAATCCTGTCAATCCTAAAATCCTTAAATCCTGTTCAGACAATAAATAGCGACGGGGCGAAGAGGTGACAGGGCGAAAATGCGACTTTGCGAGGAAGCGACTGGAGGCACCTGAGTTCCTATAGAAAAACGCTCTGCTAACTGATTACTGATCACTGATCACTGCTTACTGTCTGAATTACAATTTGTAGGATTTATTGATTTTAGGATTTAGATTTTTATATCCCTTCCCCGGGTGTAGTTTCATCCGCCTGTGCGGAGACAGGTGTAACTACACCCAAATATTTTAAATTAAATTCTGTATAGTAATTGTTATATTTTTTTCATGTGATAGGCGAGCGTAGTTACACGTGTCTGCCTAAGGATGAAACTACGTTCAGTGGGGGTAGATTGTAATATTGAAATCTATTAATTAGCTTGAGGAATCGTCATTTCAAAGAAACTATTGCCCTCCGAAATTATGGAATCATTTGTATTTTCTGTAGACCAACGCACTTCCAAATCGGCAAGCTTATTATTAATAAATATTAATGAAATCAGTTCATCATCTATATTACCTCTAAAATACAAATCATATTTATTTATCTGTTCAAAATAAATACAGTTACAATATGATTCGACATACATCTTTTTTAACAAATCTAACTTAGTTGAACTTTTAAGTTTTAAACCATCAAAATTGATTATCAACATATCATTAAGAAGTTGAACATAAGATAACTTTAAATACGATTCATCATTATATCTAGTATAACAAATCAGATTGTCGTAATAAATAAAATGGTAATTTGTTATTCTCCCACTAATGAGTGTATCTTCTTTAATTTCATATTCTTCCCCAAAAACATTTAGTGCTGTATTATATGATATAATTAACCCACAGCCCAAAATATCGATACTTTCACTTTCTATCTTTTGAAATTTGTTTTCTTTGTAATAATCTTCATCGATATATTTTTTACAATCAACATTATCTACACACGAAAACAACACTATGCAATATGTAGTAACTATTAGTAAATTTTTCATTCATATAAATATTTACTTAAAATATCTCCAAATTCAGATTTTGTTGTTAACCTTAACACAGGAAGATCTCCATATGTACTTCTATATTCAAAGAACGTAGTTCTTTCTGACTTACCAAATGCATTACCATCTCTATCATCAGAATATCCAACATATGGTGACATTATTCCTGTTTCCACAAGACTAAGATTCATATGAACAGGTACATTATTCAATGTGCCGAGGAATGATACTCCAGTACCACCCCAAAACCCTGCAACATCTTCTTTGTCGTAATTAAACACTTTATTAATTGGTATCCCATTAACATTATTCGCTTTAGCATACTTAATTGTATAATCTATATGATCAATAGCTCTTTGTTGTGTTTTTTTACTCCAGTAATCCCGCTCAAACCAACCCCCATTTTCCTTTTTTAAATTTAAAGATAGATAACCTACTCCACAAATTCTATCACCAACTTCAATATTTGGAGAGAGTTCATCATATGATGAAACTTTAAAATTATTCAAATGGAATATTTGAGAAGCTTCTTCAAAAGTAACATTATATTGTTCCATAAAAGTACCGAAATCATCTCCTTTTTCGGCGATATACTCAGTATTTCCATTTTCATCAACCTCAGCTTTCCATGCTAAATCACCTAAAGGATCATTAAGCCATATAGGATTCCCTCCCATACTCATATAAGGACTTTCAAAAGCCGTTGCCTTTGGGTCAACACTCCACCACCTTAATATTCTGGTGTCATTTTCCCTAAAGAAGGTTGTAATATGAGCCCCTGATACTCCGGCAATTTCATCACTTTTCTCGCTTCCTTGGTATCCAAACCTGTAATTATCCGGTGAATAATTCCGTCCAGGCATTAGAGACCCGCCAGGATAATAATCACCAGCAGATACTATTTCAGCTGTATAGCCTTCAATAAAGGTATTTGATTCGTCGACGACACTTACCGGACGGTCGCTAATGGTGACTAACACATTACCTAAATGATTAGATAATTCATATTTCTTTAATCCTATGGCATGCATAATGTTTTCCGGGATTGGGAGGCCTTCACGATCGACGTATCCCAAACGCTGACTTCCGTATATGTATTGTTGCTGTAGCTCCGGTGAGTTGCTTCCTTCCCATGTGTATGTTGCCATTATATTACCCTGTGCATCGCGTACATACCATGTTTTTTCATAAACAGGAAGGGTGCCGCCATTTGGATACCATGTTTTCTTCATTACCCTGTTACCCATAGCATCATAGCTGTATTTAATATTCTGCTTCTCGCTAGTTGAGTTACGGTTTATTTGAACTACCTTATTAGACATACTGTAACTTATACTGGCAATATCCTCGCTTTCATCCTGTGTCAGATTACCTACTGCATCATATGCATAGTTCCCTACACTTTGATCTCTAATATCATCATAATCAGGATTCACAACAGGGTCATCGTCAATATACAGCAGCTTATTACTCATTAAAACACCCTCTTCATTCTCATAATTATAAACTAGATTATCCATTACTTCAGCATCTGGTTTACCATTTCGTGTCAAAGATAACAATTTCCTGTTAATGTTTTGTGAATGTGATGTGTTATTTTACTGTTATAACACGAGTTGGGGGATTTGCGCTGTTTGCGAAAAAGCTACTTTGCGACTATGTAAAGAACCACAAACCTTAAGCATCAACCACCTACACCACAAATAATCCTGTTAATCCTAAAATCCCTAAATCCTGTTCAGACAATAAATAGCGACGGGGCGAAGAGGTGACAGGGCGAAAATGCGACTTTACGAGGAAGCGAATGGAGGCACCTGAGTTCCTACAGAGAAACGCTCTGCTTACTGATTACTGTTCACTGCTAACTGATCACTGCTTACTGTTCACTGCTCACTGTTCACTGCTCACTGTCTAAATTACAATTTGTAGGATTTATTGATTTTAGGATTTAGTTTTTTATATCCCCTCCCCGGGTGTAGTTTCATCCGCCTGTGCGGAGACAGGTGTAACTACACCCAAATATTTTAAATAAAATTCTGCATAGAAATTGTTATATTTTTTTTCATTTGATAGGTGAGCGTAGTTACAAACTACGCTCAGTGGGGGGCTTCACAAGAGAGAAGTTAGGTAAGATTATCGGTACTTCCGGGGCTATTATTGGTAGATATGAACGTAACGAAAGAACTCCATCCGTTGAAATTGCCCGTAAGATGGCAGAAGCTCTTAATGTCTCTTTAGATTATCTTGTAGGTAGTACAGAAGTATTACTTGATACCAGTATTATTAAAAAAATTCAGGAGATTCAAAAACTACCAAAAGAAGATAAAGACCACCTTTTCTATGTGCTTGATAATATTTTACAGAATGTAAAAGCTAAAAAAGCATTTTCTGGAAAATAAAAAAGCCCAAAATAACCTGGGCTTCTATCTTTTATTAAATTCGTCTAAAATTTCAAAGGGAAAAAGACTTTCACTGGAACTTTCTTATTATTACATTTACCCGGTTCCCATTCTGGCATTATTTCCAATATCCTTATTGCTTCTTTTTCTGCTTCTGTTAATTGTTCTTGCTGTTTCCCTTTTATTCTGGGAGCAACTATTTTCCCGTGTTCATTAACAATAAATTCCAGTTGGAATGTTGCTTGAAACTGTTCTTGTTTTGGGTACTTATAATTTTCAGCAAAAAACTTAATGATAGCACTATTTCCCCCTGGATATTCCGGTCTTTCGTCAACATATGTATAAACGGTTTGACCTGTCAATGTATCGACTTCTGTTTTACACTTATCATCTCCAATTTTGCCAGTTGCACCGCAAGAAAATAATAGTTGAGCCAATATTAAAATATTTATTATCTGCATTATTTTACTTCTTTTTTGGAACATCTTCACCAGGTGTATTTAACCAGTAATCATAATAATCTTCTCGATATGTACCAAAACCCTGTTTTTGCAAGTTTATCTCATTTATCATTAGTTTTAGCTGGTCTTTAGTTAAAAGATTTAATGGTGTACTTCCTGCATTTTTCCCATCTACATTAATCAATGAGTAGTTCATGATATTGTACATTATTTTGGGGTCAGTATTTGGCGTTGTTAAGTAATTATTTCCTCCGTCATGAATCATCTTTGTATCTGCCCCTTGTGTTTTCTCAAATGGATGTTCAAAACGTATTGTATGAAGTAATTCATGTGTGGCATCTAACGCTAAAGCTTCAGGACTTTTTATAGACCCATCTTTATTGTAAATATTCACGCCAGCATGTTGGAACATTGTCATTCCTGCAATCATAATTTTAGTATCCGGGTCTGGTTTATTTGCAGATATGTTGAGTGAAGGAATAATCTGACCATTTTCTGTACCACCATTAAAAGTAACTTGACCAGAGAATGTTCCACCAGAAGAAGTTTGTAATGTACTATTCAATTGATTACTAATTGCATTTTTGTAATCATCTATTGTAGTTCCTTCAGGCAATTGACTTTCGTCAAGGTCAAAACTAAAGTTAACATTAACACTAACATTTGTATTGCCTTGGTCATCCGTAGCTTGATCCCATTCTCTACCTTCTAAGTCTATACCATCAATTACCCTATTTTCAGCAAAAGCATAAGTACTGTTCCATGGGTATTCCCTAAATAATGGGTCGACAGATAAAAATCTTCCAATGCGTGCATCATGTATTCTATACTTAAACGATAAGTGACTGCCTGTCACACCAGTAATCTCATCGTCCTTCTCCTGTCCCTGGAACCCGAACCTATAATCGTTGCCAAAGGCTGTACGGCCGCTTAAGGGTGCGCCAAACGGGTAGTAGTTTGTTATTGTTTTTAGTGTTACGCCAAAGTTTTCGGGTTCACCACCTGTTGTTAGCGTTGCTGTTTTAAGGTCGCTTACTACCGAGTTAACATTACCCAGGTGGTCTTTTAGCTCGTAACTCTTTTGGTTTATATACCTCGATGCAAGAATATTGTTTCGCACTCGTGGTTCAACAATTTTTTTGTATGGTTGCGGTGGTAATAAACCTGTACTTAATCCCTGCTCTGCTATTGCAATTCTATCAGTATCAAATGTTGTATTTGATAATATTTTTACCACGTAATCAACTCCCGGAAGAGCAATATAAGTATAACCATCAGCACCACGCCTAACCGAACCATAGTAAGTGTTCCCAAGTAAAGATAACACTTCGGAGGCGAGGTTATATTTGTAGAGATTACCTGAACTAACAGAAATATACATATATTTAGGGTTGCTGCAGAAATCGAAACTCAGGTTATCGCCTGCATCAAAGCCAAGATCAACATCAGAAGTACTTGTTGTTGACATATAATCATCTGCCAGATCAACAATTCTAATTATTGTATTATTATCAACCGTTGTTACACCCAACTTACTACCATCAGGTGAAACCTGAATTTCGCCACACTCAGCATCAAAATCACCTTCAAAAGCACTTATCAATATCGGTTCACCAAAGCCATCTACAGTAAGCTGTATCGCGTAAAGCTCGGTTGCTGGTGTTAATGTTGATAAATCAGCCATAGTGAAATACAGTATCGACACAGGATCGATACCATGCCTTTCAATGGTAGCGAAAGAATACCCTAATTGTGCTTCCGCTTCATACAGCATGTTATTTGCTGAAATTGAGTTTACCAGAATTTCATTGGATGCAGCTAAATCCATATCAATAATATGATAATACAGATTACCATCAAGGCCTATTGTAATAAGGTAATATTCGTAATCGTTGCCAGGATTTTTCATAATCACGCTTTGTGCATCGGCAATTGAGCTAATCCTGCCATTGGAGTATAGCCTATCGCCATTGCCATCGAAAACAGAACATAAATGATCATCTGTTGTACTGTTATAAGCAGTAAACGTTTGAATAACAAGATTATTATCAATATCTTCAGCTATGCTAAGGTTTTTGATTAATTCATATGATTGTGCTTCGATTGACATGCCGTCAAAGATAGCAAATCCATCGTTATCTGAGGTGGTCTAAAAAAACTGGACAGAAAAATTAATAACTTTAAATTTTTTTTGTCATATGAAATCAACACGAAAGACATTTAGTAGTGAATTTAAGGCCAAGGTGGCCATTGAAGCAATCAAAGAGATAAAGACTATCTCAGAATTATCACATGAATTTGGTGTTCATCCATCTCAAATAACAATGTGGAAGAAGGCATTCTTATCCAATGCGGGTAAGGTATTTGAAAAATCCACAAAAGAGGGTGAGCAAATCAAGAAGCTGGAGCAGGAGAAGCAAGAGCTCACCCATCAGATTGGAGAGATATCAGTTGAAAATAACTGGTTAAAAAAAAAGCTTCTATGAAACCATTATCAGAAAGAAGATCAATGGTTGACAGAGATGGCAGTGCTTTGAGTATAGTTCATCAGTGTATGTTACTCGGATTGGCTCGCAGTACTTTATATTACACACCGTCAAAGGCAAACGAAAATGACCTAATGATGATGCAGGAACTTGACAGGTTGCATTTAGAAGATCCTACAAGGGGAACCCGCAGAATGACCAAAGAGCATAGAAAGAAAGGGTTTACCGTTGGACGATGCCACGTAAGGAGGATGATGCAAATTATGCGAATGAAAACAATTTACTGTCGGCCACGGACAACTGTAATTGATCCTGCGAAATATAAATATCCTTATTTGCTTAGGAATCTAACTATTAACCGACCTAATCAAGTTTGGGCACTGGACATAAGTTATATCCCTATGGATAAAGGATTTATGTATTTAGTAGCCGTAATGGACATATATAGTCGTTATATTGTTAGTTGGAGTATATCAAATACAATGGAAGCTGAGTGGGTGGTTGAAACACTACGCAGAGCTGTCACAAGATTTGGAAAGCCAGAGATCATCAACTCAGATCAGGGCAGTCAATTTACCTCAGATGAATATGTAGATTACATTAAAAGTCTTGAAACAGTAAAGATATCTATGGACGGTAAGGGCAGGGCGATTGACAATGTATTCATAGAGAGGTTCTGGCGCACCATTAAGTATGAGAAACTGTATTTGTTGGAATTGAACACCGGTGATCAGCTCCGCCAGGCCTGCGATGAATTTATACAATATTATAACTGCAGAAGAGATCATTCATCTTTGGAGGATAACACTCCTGAATATGTTTATCAATCAGCAGCATAACAATTAATTACGCGCAAATCATGAAAGCAAAGTTATTTCCAAAATTTTTTTTTGAGCATTTTATTGGAGCTCATCAAAATTTTAGAATAACTTTGCTGGTGACAAATGCAAAAGAAAATAATTAGCACTGAAGTAAAATCTGTCTAGTCAAACTAGACCATCTCATACAACCTCATGGGGTTTCAGCATTCTAATACAGTTCTGTATAAAATGCTTAGTTTCTCTTTCTTCTGTTTTATTTATCATACCTGAAGATTTTTTGTTTAAGTATTCTATAATCCTGTTGGTTTGCTCCTTGCTTTCATCTACTGCCAGTAAAAATATTCTGCTCATATTATCTTCGTAAATCTCGCCTTTGGTGGTGGTTACTATGCTCCCGATTGGGCCTCTTACTTTTCGCTGAACGGTATTAAAAAAGCCGGAGTTTTCATTTTTAGCTGCTACGCCACTTACTATAAATCCATTGCTTTGAAGCTCTCTAAAAGCGTATTCTGCTTCTTCTTTCAACCCGTCTATATCTTCCAGTACGATAAGTTTGTATTGTATTTCGTATTCGCCAAAGTTGTAAAAACTGCTTTCTGTTACCCTGGTTAATCTTATTACATCTTCTGTAGGCATTAAGTCGGTGATTTGCTTGGATAAATAAGTTTTTCCACTTCCTGAACTGCCTTGTATTAAAGCGTGTAATGTATCGGGCATTTTGTAAGCAGTGGCAATGACAAATAAAAATATACGGTTGTTTTCTTCGCCTGTTATTCCTGCCTTTTCTATGAGTTGGTTAAATTTCCTGACTAACTGTTTTTGCTTTAAGAAGCTGATACATTTTGTTTTTTGTTCTTCCGGTATGATTACTTTTTTATTGCTCTCTGCCGGCTCGTTTTCTTTTATTTGTTGCTCTCTGTAATCGTCCAAAAGGTCAGTTAAATAGTTCAAGTCCATTTCTATTAAATCGGCTCTGATGCCTAATTTCTCTCCAGCTTCCCTTGCTGCTTTCTCGGTTTGCTTATCCTCGTATAAATCTACTTTCTGACGGCTTTTTCTGCCTGTTGTGATGTTTTCTATTTCAATCGTAACTCTCATACTGTCTAAGGCTTTGGGTATTCCGCCTTTGATGTAGTAAATGGCTGTTTCTGTGGTAAAGATGATTTTGTAAGAGTTAGAAGTATCAAGCTCGTTTTTATTAGTCGTTTGGGTGTTGGTTACTGCCGATGGGGATGGGGTACTCACTGGCTCTATTACTTTTTTTTCTTCAATGGAACTTTGTTCAGTTGAAGTATTCTTTTGAAAGATAAAAGGTACATCCTGAGCTTTGTCGAAGGGTTTCCGATTTTGTAATAACTCTGTAAATAGTTCTGCTGTATGTCCAAGTGATAAACTGTTGATGTCTTCGTCTTCCGGTGTTTCTACAATTGATATTTTAATGCCTGGTAATAGTTGGTGTAATTCTCCGGCTCTTGCTTTGCTTCCCTCTTTGCCCGGCTCGTCTCCATCAAAAAACAGTACGATTTCTTCCAGTTCTTTCAGTTCCTTAATTGCCTGCCTGTGTTCTTCTGTAATGCCATTAGTTCCGTAGCTTGACAATAATTCGTAATGTTCTGTAATTTCAGGTATTTGCTGTAAAGTGGCTGTATCAATAATACTTTCAGGGATTAGTAATTTTGTTGTGTTTGGTTTCGGATAGTTCGGGTAAAGTCCTTGACGGTTCTTTAAGTAAAGATGTTTTTCGTAGTTCCTGCCTGCAAATTTTCCGGGGCGTGGTTCTACTGCCCTGAAGTATAAGCCTGTAATTTCATTCTTTTTGTTTCTTAATGGAAAAACAATACTACCAAGCCCGAAGGGTGCATGTCCGCTATTGATTTTCTTTAGTAATCCTATTTGTTCCAGGCTTTCTATTAAATACTTATTCTCTCCGTGGTGCAATGTTACTGTTTGATAGCCTGCTTTGATTTATTGTAGGTTTAAATTTCTGCTTTCTAAATATTTTCTTGCCGGACTGCTTGCTATCAGTGCATTTTCAAAAAAGGTGAAGGATTTTTTTAAGACTGCAACCCTTGCAGCTTGTTCCGGTTCTGGTGGGGTCTGCCGTTTTTGTTCGCTGATTGGCTTTGTTTCCCCTGCTAATTCCGATAAGTATTTTAATGCCTCATGAGTATTCAGATTTTTGGCTTTTTCTGTAAGCCCTATTAAATCCATTGTTCCAAGATTACAATTAGAACTAAAGCATGTACAAATTTGTTTTTCTTCGCTGAACTGCAGGGATGGGTTTTTATCGTTGTGGAACGGACACAAAGCTCGTTTTGTTCGTTGGTTTACTTCTATTCCGAGATGCCTGGTTCATCAATAATGTTCAGCCTGTTTTTAATTTCGTGTATCTCCATGTTATTGGGATTTGATGATTAATTCTTTTTCCTTTACTGTTACCTGTACTGTTTCGCCAATGTTAAAACCGGATTGCTCCAACCATACACCCGACAGTTTCAGGCTTGGCACTATTCTACTGCGGTAAGCTCGTGGGCTGTATTCCGGTTGTAGCTTTAGTTTGCGTTCGTTTTTGCTCATGCTGAAAAATATTTTAAATTTTTTTACATGTTCATTTATTGCCCAAAATTATAATATCTGACTAAAACAACAAAATATTTTTGATTTTTTTATGTAATTTATGACCTGTATATTTGCAAAATCAGTTAAATAAAGACTTTATAACACCATAAATGACCGATTATGAGCAATAGTTTTGGTAAAAAAATAAGAGAATGCAGAGAAGCTAAAGGACTTTCACAAAGCGAACTCGCAAGACAATTAAATACAAATCACTCTATTATTGGTAAATATGAACGGGATGAAGTTAAACCGACTATTGATGTCGTTAAAAAAATAGCCAACATCTTAGAAACAACTGTCGGCTATCTTCTTGGTGAGATTGAAGATTTTAATTTATTGAAAGACCCTGCTATGTTGAAAAGATTAAACGAGATTAATAATTTACCAGAAGAAGATAAACATTGTATTCTTTATACATTAGACGGTTTATTAAGAGATACCAGAGCTCGGCAGGCTTATACAAAATAAAAAGTCAGACCATAAAGCCTGACTTTTTTATCTGATTGTTAAATTTTTATTTTACACCCAAACTTCTTTTAATACATTTTGACGTTCTTTATTTTTAAAAATATTATAAATAAATTTTAAAATACTAAAGTCTTCTCCATCTGTTTGTGTAAAATCGTTAACAAATTGTTCTGTGTTAATTATCTCATCAATAGTGACATTATCATTGTTATTTAATTTTATGTTTGTTGTAACATATTTTTTATTATAGGATATATCAATATCAATAACATCATTCAATAAAAAAACATTCTTATTGTAATTTAATTGTATTTCTCCACAATATTGATAAATAGACAACAGCTTGTTGTTTAATAATTTAAACTTTCCTACTGGATTTATATTTTCACCTTTTTTAGTATCTATTTCTTTTACTTTATTTGTTTCTACATCAAACAAAATTAAAGATTGCCATTTATCATAATTTCTTAGCAATATTTCATGTTTACACATAAACTTAAAACTTAATTCCAAAAATCATGTCCTTTCCTCCTGGTCGAGAAGAACTCTGAATAATTTGCTCCCAAGTTTTACCTTGTGCTCTAAAATATTCAATTGTCGGACCATATTTATCACCATACAATTCCATATTTCGCTGGTAAATTTGATTTTGCATATTTTTAGGCGTCATATTTTTGTACTTTATTCCGATGTTTCTTCTCATATTGGTTAATGTTCGAGCAACAACTTCTTTACTCTTTCCATTTTTCAACATCGTTTCTCCAACTTTTTTAAGACCTAATACTTCACTTTCATATGCTAATCTTAATGGTGGTTTGTATACTCCTTTTGGAGTTTTCCAACCTCTCGTTTTTGGCATACTGTTACCAGTACCATACGAATACATTCCCCAAGACACCATATCGACACAAATACTCTTTAATGCTTGTATATCTTCCGAACTCATTAACCATACTTCGCCTGTTTTCGCAGCTTCTTGAGCATACCAATCTCCAAATGATTGATTACGGTCATACCAATTTCCATCATCATCTTTAGCCCATAATTCACCAGGATTTTCGGTATCAGTCCACTGACCATTTGCTGCCCCAACCCATCGTGCAGGGTTTGATACATTTATCTCATCTCCAGCATAAATCTTATCAGGGTCAGTAATGTTATCATTCCATGAAACTAAATCATCAACACTTACATTATTTTGCTTAGCAATATTAGTAAGATTATCACCTTTTTGAACTGTATATTTTTTGTTTTTTCGGGAGGGTCATTTCCTTCTGGGTCTGTCCAATAAATAGGATTATTATGAAAACAAGCATAAGAACTTTCCCAAGGTTTATCTACTGGGTCAACATTCCATCTACGCCCTAAACGACTATCATATTCCCAAAACGTAGCCGTATAATGACTTCCTGTAGAACCACTTATCTCATCGTCCTTCTCCATCCCATTAAACCCGAACCTATAATCGTTGCCAAAGGCTGTACGGCCGCTTAAGGGTGCGCCAAACGGGTAGTAGTTTGTTATTGTTTTTAGTGTTACGCCAAAGTTTTCGGGTTCTCCACCTGTTGTTAGCGTTGCTGTTTTAAGGTCGCTTACTACCGAGTTAACATTACCCAGGTGGTCTTTTAGCTCGTAACTCTTTTGGTTTATATACCTCGATGCAAGAATATTGTTTCGCACTCGTGGTTCAACAATAATTTTGTATGGTTGCGGAGGTAATAAACCTGTACTCAATCCCCCCACTGAGCGTAGTTTGCAACTACTCTCTCTCATATCATAAAAACAATTATTATTCTGAATAATACCAATTTCAGGCATTACCCTTCCTTCGTTAGTTAAAATACATTCAAACTCATTACTATTGTAAACAAAATTACTCATATAATCAATTGTACTATTGAGTGTGCCATCGAATCAGGTTTATTTTCATAGCATATGTCCTATCCTAATGCATCGTAAAGATAATATATTATTGGATAACTAGTATTGTGGATTTACTTGTTTTTTGGCAAAGGGTAGATATAAACTATGCTTAGTGTGGGGATGAACACTTCTTACACGGTTATTGGTAAATACGAACGTGATGAGATGACACCTTCCATTGAGGTGGCCAGGAAGCTGGCTAAGTTACTTGATACTACTGTTGGCTATTTACTTGGTGAGACCAACGAGGTGAATGTGCTTAAAGACCCGGATATACTTAAAAGGCTTAATAATATTGCTGCCCTGATCGAGACCGATAAATCCCATATCCTTTACACCATTGATAATTTGCTGGCGTCCGTTAAAACAAGGTTGGCGTATAAGTAAAAGCCCCTGATTAATTTATCAAGGGCTAAAACATTATGGCTTGTATAAGCCTATGTATCGTATTTTATTTGTCGATGTATCAATCTTAATTTCA
Source organism: Bacteroidales bacterium (assembly GCA_963676635.1). Taxonomy (GTDB): domain Bacteria; phylum Bacteroidota; class Bacteroidia; order Bacteroidales; family F082. Next base: position 82,885 of record OY781105.1, on the reverse strand, counting down.
AATCCAGAAAAATCGTGAACATTAAACCCCTTAGGGGTTACTTTAATATGATTGATGCTTATTTTTTCAATAGTATACTCACTACCAAGCAGTCTGTTTATTGAATCGACACTAACTTCCATTCCTCCACATATCTTGTTGAAAAATATAACTGTTTGATTAGTTACAGCTTTTTGACTAAATATATCCTTTGTGCACTCCTTTCTGGCATTGTAATATAATCCAAGTATAATGATCAATCCCGTTAGAAATAATCCTATATAAATGATTGGTCGTTTCATTTTTATCTTGTCTTTAAATATTCTGAACTAACCCATCCTGTTTGACCAGAATCAGTTTGAACTTCTGTCCAACTTCCATTTACATTTCCTGTTCCCATTAAATTAGTGCCTTTATTTAAAGAACCTATTTTGCTTCCTCCCGGTGATGCCCGAAAATTCAAAGGATCCTTTTTAGTATTTACAGTATAATTCAAATCAGGAGTATAATCGTAATCAACTTTTACATCAAGTTCATCCATTCCAGCATTATAGTACTCAAGTATTTGGGTTTTTACTTTTAAAATATCATTTCCTTTTGTACAAGCAATACATCCTCCACTTCCTTCTCCCCCTTCTTCAAATTGATTTCCATCTTCATGTAAATAAAAGCCACTCCTATTATTATTAAACAATTTCAAATTTACAGCTTGCCAAAAACCATAATCAAGCCTGATTGAGTATTTGCCCCATGCGCCACCACTTTTATCTCCTTTCGTTAGTCTATCATTTGTATTATCCAATGAAACAAAATAATTACCCTCCGGTATTGGCCCACCACCTTCACCTGTAGCATGATTATACTTAACACTTTGGGAATTGGGATCATTCATCCACTGCAGCCGTCCACTATTAGCAACTACTGACCATGGTATTTTTTTATTAGCATCTTCATGGTATAGCCTTTTCTTTGTATAAATTAGCCGCTCTAATCCATCCAGATCGATAGCCCAAATCGGGGTATTACTTGCAAATTGGTAAGGGGTGAGCATTGGGTAGGATTTTGTCAATGGATCCACCTTAATAAATCTTGCTATTCGAGTATCATAATCACGCATTCCGTAATCTTGAAAACCTCCAGTTACTCCAAAGACTTCATCAACATTTTCCTTTCCATTAAACCCGAACCTATAATCGTTACCAAAGACTGTACGGCCGCTTAAGGGTGCGCCAAACGGGTAGTAGTTTGTTATTGTTTTTAGTGTTACGCCAAAGTTTTCGGGTTCACCACCTGTTGTTAGCGTTGCTGTTTTAAGGTCGCTTACTACCGAGTTAACATTACCCAGGTGGTCTTTTAGCTCGTAACTCTTTTGGTTTATATACCTCGATGCAAGAATATTGTTTCGCACTCGTGGTTCAACAATTTTTTTGTATGGTTGCAGTGGTAATAAACCTGTACTTAATCCCCCCACTGAGCGTAGTTTGCAACTACGCTCTCTCATATCATAAAAACAACAATTATTCAGAATAATAGCAATTTCAGGCATAACCTTTCCTTCGGTAGTTAACATATCTTCAAACTCATTACTATTATAAACAAAATTACTCATATAATCAATTGTACTATTGAGTGTGCCATCGGATCAGGTTTGCTTTCTCAGCTTACGTCCTTATGCAATGTAAAGATAATATATTATTGAATAACTACCATTGTGGATTAACTTGATTTTTTGGCAAAGGAGAGTTATATACTACGCTTTGTGTGGGGGCCTAGTATTCACGCATTGAGAACGGCAAAACCGACCCTTCTGTTTCTACTGCTGACCGGATTGCAAAAGCTATAAAGATTTCTTTATCTGAACTTTTTGCCACTTCTGAAGAACCTAAAGAAATTCATTCCCTGGAAAAGACCATTATGGAAAAAATAAACATGATTGAAAGCCTGGCCGAAGAAGAAAAAGCTACCATATATAAAATGCTGGATGCATTCCTGGGTAAGAAAAAACTTAAGGATACGCTGGCAGGGGAGTTGAAGGATGTGGAGTGAAAAAAACCCCACAGTAGAGTGAGGCTTTTGGTTTGCAATTACAGTATAACCGTCAGTGGGTTCAAAAAACATAAAAGTTCTTATAGCACCAAATATTATATTTTTCCAATTAATTTGAAAATAATTATTAGTAAACCTCCTGCTATTAATGCTATTCCTCCAACCCAGCCTCTCAAATTGAAAATCGATGTTGGTTTCTTTATCGAATATCTAAGCAAAAGAACACCTGCAAACAAAAAGAATAATGCCCCCCAATAGCTCTGAACCATAAGATGAAGGAGTTCAGCTAAATATGTCATGAATTTATCATTCATCTTTTTCATTTATTTCCTCAGTTTTTTCAATTGCTTTGTCCTTAACATCATCTAAACTCTTACTAACTCCTGCATCAATTACCCTCTTTCCAAATGTATTCTTTATATGCTTTTCTGTTTGACCTCCTATAGCCTTCCCTATTCCAATTGTAGCTCCTCTTATTAATAAATTTTCTGTAGCTTCAGTTATCGATTTATTTTTATAATCTAAACCTGTATCAATTAACACTGACATAATAATAAAGCCTTCTCCAATCAGTGCAGCTGGCGTTAATAATAAGGCTGTCCCAAAATCATTCATAAATTCAGACGCTTGTTTCAACCCATGTTCTCCTCCACCCATGCTTCCATATCTTCCTCCTAGATTGTGACCAGCAATCCACAAATCTTGATCTGCATTAAATATTTCAATAGTATTAAAATAGACCGGCTCATCAAGTGCTCCAAACAAATCTGTTTGATATTCTCCTAGATATGAATAGCCTTTTTTTGCCATTTCATTTTTATGCCAAAGTTTTCTATGATCAATTTTTTCTGCTTCTCCTGTGCTATTATTCTTCCACCAATCTCTTAAGTCACCTTTGGGGTCATTAAACCAAATAGGATTTCCACCCATTGACATATAAGGACTCTCCCAAGGTGTTAAATTTGTTTTTGGATCAACACTCCACCACCTTAAAATCCTAGTATCATTTTCCCTGAAGAAAGTAGTAATATGTGCCCCGGATACTCCGGCAATTTCATCGTCTTTTTCGCTTCCCTGGTATCCGAACCTATAATTATCCGGCGAATAATTCCTCCCCGGCATTAGCGACCCGCCAGGATAATAATCACCAGCAGATACTATATCAGCTGTATAGCCTTCGATAAATGTATTAGATTCGTCGACAACACTTACCGGACGGTCACTAATGGTGACTAACACATTACCTAAATGATTAGATAATTCATATTTCTTTAATCCTATTGCATGCATAATGTTTTCCGGGATTGGGAGTCCTTCGCGATCAACATATCCCAAACGCTGACTTCCGTATATGTATTGTTGCTGTAGTTCCGGTGAGTTGCTTCCCTCCCAAGTATATGTTGCCATTATATTACCCTGTGCATCGCGTACGTACCATGTTTTTTCATAAACAGGAAGGGTGCCGCCATTTGGATACCATGTTTTCTTCATTACTCTGTTACCCATAGCATCATAGCTGTATTTAATATTCTGCTTCTCGCTGGTTGAGTTACGGTTTATCTGAACTACCTTATTCGACATACTGTAACTTATACTGGCAATATCCTCACTTTCATCCTGTGTCAGATTACCTACTGCATCATATCCATAGTTTCCTACACTTTGATCTCTAATATCATCATAATCAGGATTCACAACAGGGTCATCATCAATATACAGCAGCTTATTGCTCATTAAAACACCCTCTTCATTCTCATAATTATAAACAAGATTATCCATTACTTCAGCATCTGGTTTACCATTTCGTGTCAAAGATAGTAAATTTCCTATTAATGTTTTGTGAATATAATGTGTTATTTTACTGTTATAACACGAGTTGGGGGATTTCCGCTGTTGGCGAAGAAGCTACTTTACGACTATGCAAAGAACCACAAACCTTAAGCATCAACCACCTATACCACAAATAATCCTGTTAATCCTAAAATCCCTAAATCCTGTTCAGACAATAAATAACGACGAGACGAAGAGGCGACTTTGCGAGGGAGTGACTGAAGGCACTTGAGTTCCTATATAGAAACGCTCTGCTTACTGCTTACTGCTTACTGCTTACTACTCACTGCTCACTGATCACTGCTTACTGTTCACTGCTTACTGTCTGAATTACAATTTGTAGGATTTATTGATTTTAGGATTTAGAATTTTGTATCCCTTCCCCGTGTGTAGTTTCATCCTCCTTGGCGGAGACAGGTGTAACTACACGCAAATATTTTAAATTAAATTCTGTATAGTAATTGTATTATTTTCTTCATGTGATAGGTGAGCGTAGTTACAAACTACGCTCAGTGGGGCCCACAGGGTGGGCGTTTGAGTGGCTTTTATAGGAATGTTGATAACTTTATAGATTTGGGCGAATTTGCAGACTAAAAATATGCTGTGTCAATAGAAATTTTCAATTTTGAATAAACTACTCTCAATCCTATATACCCAATTTATGACGGCTTTATCTTGATTGATTGGCACATAATTTTCATTTATTTCTAAATTCAATTTGTCATTTCCCGAATACAATGTGATACCTGTAAACCCGTAGTGATCTATAATGTATTTCGGGCTTTGCAAAACTTGACCTCTAATGTCTTTCTCATTAGCAAAGTAATAATCTAACAAATCGTATTTTGTAGTAGTCTCATAGGAATAGCCTTTGTTTGTGATTTTTTTTATTTTACTTATTCCTTTTGCTTCCCAGTAGATATATGTTACTTTAACGCTACCTTTAACACAACCAGAACAACCTTTTTCAAAGACTAAAAGTGTATCTACTTTAGTTTTGTTTAGGAGTGAATCTGAAAAAGTTTCAGTAGCCTTTGTTAAGTCAAAATTTGGGCTTTTGACTTTTGAATTATGACGAGTTAAACTACAAGAAGCAATAACTAACACCAACCCTATGTAAAGAATCTTTTTCATAGGATTTAATGTTTATCAGCAGAACCACCTAAATATTTAGGACTTCCAATTTGAACGTCAAGACCTCTTTTTCTTGCCCTTTTTACCTCTCGTTTTTTAGTGTATGTTCCTATTTTGTAGAACTGTCTGAAATTTGTTTCAAAATTTTCTACAAGTGTGTTATGACTAGCTTGTTCTAATTTGGGTTGGGTAAGTCTGAGATATGCGTGTCCTCCAATTTCGTGTACTGAAGCAACTCCTCTATAATAAGTGTTTGTATTTACAAATCCTGGAATTGTCGCAGGTGTTCCGTCCTCTTTAAATGGATTATAAGCTGGATTTGCAACTTGTCCAACTTCTTTCGGGTTTCTCGCAATGAATACATTAAAACTTGAAAAATCTGTTGGTGTTACTGTTACACCATTAAATCCATAATCTGCCAAACTTTTACCACCTAATATCCCAATTCCCTCATTATGGTCAACAATAGTAACATTTGTGCTTTTCTCGTCATTAATTAGTTTAGTATATCTGTTTATAATGTTTTGTTGGTCTTTTGTATATTCTTTGCCCTCAACTGCATTATAATTAACTATCCCTTTGTCTTTGTTGTAAGAAAACCCGTGTCCTTCTCCCAAAGTGGCTGTCAAACCTTCATTTATTACATTAAACCCTTCTTGATTAGTTCTAATTGTATCGCCTAATGGGTCGGTAAAAAAGATTGGATTATTAGCAAAACAAGCATAATTAGAAATTGACGGATTTGGTTTTGGGTCTTGGTTCCACCTACGACCTAAACGGCTGTCGTATTGCCAAAACTCTGCTGTATAAGAGTTCCCAACACCTGCCACTTCGTTCACCTTCTCCTGTCCATTAAACCCGAACCTATAATTATCCGGCGAATAATTCCTCCCAGGCATTAGCGACCCGTAAGGATAATAATCACCAGCAGATACTATATCAGCTGTATAGCCTTCAATAAATGTATTAGATTCGTCGACGACACTTACAGGACGGTCGCTAATAGTGACTAATACATTACCTAAATGATTGGATAATTCATATTTCTTTAATCCTATGGCATGCATAATGTTTTGCGGGGTTGAGAGGCCTTCACGATCAACATATCCCAAACGCTGACTTCCGTATATGTATTGTTGCTGTAGTTCCGGTGAGTTGCTTCCCTCCCATGTGTATGTTGCCATTATATTACCCTGTGCATCGCTAATATCATTATAATCAGGATTCACAACAGGGTCATCATCAATATACAGCAGCTTATTGCTCATTAAAACACCCTCTTCATTCTCATAATTATAAACAAGATTATCCATTACTTCAGCATCTGGTTTACCATTTCGTGTCAAAGATAGTAAATTTCCTATTAATGTTTTGTGAATATGATGTGTTATTTTACTGTTATAACACGAGTTGGGGGATTTCCGCTGTTGGCGAAGAAGCTACTTTACGACTATGCAAAGAACCACAAACCTTAAGCATCAACCACCTATACCACAAATAATCCTGTTAATCCTAAAATCCCTAAATCCTGTTCAGACAATAAATAACGACGAGACGAAGAGGCGACTTTGCGAGGGAGTGACTGAAGGCACTTGAGTTCCTATATAGAAACGCTCTGCTTACTGCTTACTGCTTACTACTCACTGCTCACTGATCACTGCTTACTGTTCACTGCTTACTGTCTGAATTACAATTTGTAGGATTTATTGATTTTAGGATTTAGAATTTTGTATCCCTTCCCCGTGTGTAGTTTCATCCTCCTTGGCGGAGACAGGTGTAACTACACGCAAATATTTTAAATTAAATTCTGTATAGTAATTGTATTATTTTCTTCATGTGATAGGTGAGCGTAGTTACAAACTACGCTCAGTGGGGGGGCTCAGTATTCACTCATTGAGAACGGCAAAACCGCCCCTTCTGTTTCTACTGCTGAACGGATTGCAAAAGCTATGGGAGCTTCTTTATCTGAACTTTTTGCCACTACTGAAGAACCTAAAGAAATTCATTCCCTGGAAAAGACCATTATGGAAAAAATAAACATGATTGAAAGCCTGGCCGAAGAAGAAAAAGCTACCATATATAAAATGCTGGATGCATTCCTGGGTAAGAAAAAACTTAAGGATACGCTGGCAGGGGTGTTGAAGGATGTGGAGTGAAAAAGCCCCTGAGTTTGCAGAGGCTTTTGGTTTTTAATATTGACGGTGCAACCGTCAATCAGCAAGTGGGTTCTGAAAACACAAAAGCTTTTATAGCCCCCTTTGTTATATTTTTCCTGTTAATTTGAAAATTATTATTAGTAATCCAACAATTACACCACCTATTCCAGCGGCCCAGCCTCTAATATTTGCAATTGTTGTTGGTTTTCTAATAGAATACCTAATAAAATATATCCCAAACAATAAAAAAAACAAACTTCCCCAATAGCTTTGAACCATACGATGAAGTATCTCAACTAAATATGTTATGATATTATCAATCATCTTGTTTATTTATTTCCTCTGTTTTCTCAATTGCTTTGTTCTTAACGTCATCGAGTCCTTTACTAACTGCTGCATCAATAACCCTTTTCCCAAATGTATTTGTTGTTATCTCACCAACTTTTTTTCCTGTGAACTTACTTGTTCCAAATGTTACAACTCTGATTCCCAAATTTTCTGTAGCTTCAGTTATCGATTTATTTTTATAATCTAATCCTGTATCAATCAGTCCGGACATTATAATAAAACCTTCACCAATAGGAGCTGCTGGTGTTAATAACAAGGTTGTTCCAAAATCATTCATAAATTCAGAAGCTTGTTTCAACCCATGTTCTCCTCCACCCATGCTTCCATATCTTCCTCCTAGATTGTGACCAGCAATCCACAAGTCTTGATCTGCATTAAATATTTCAATCGTATTAAAATAGACCGGCTCATCAAGTATCCCTAAAAAATCAGTTCTATATTCTCCCAAATAGGAATAATTCTCCCTCTTCATTTCATTCTTGTGCCATAGCTTTTTAAACTCAAAGTATTCTGCTTCGCCTGTTTGGTTATTCTTCCACCAATCTCTTAAATCACCTTTGGGGTCATTATACCAAATAGGATTTCCCCCCATTGACATATAAGGACTCTCCCACGGTGTAAATTTTGTTTTCGGATCAACCGACCACAACCTTAATATTCTAGTGTCATTTTCTCTGAAAAACGTTGTAATATGTGCCCCGGACACCCCGGCAATTTCATCGTCTTTCTCGCTTCCCTGGTATCCGAACCTGTAAGAATTTGAAGAATAATTCCTCCCCGGCATTAGCGACCCGCCAGGATAATAATCACCAGTAGATACTATTTCAGCTGTATAGCCTTCAATAAATGTATTTGATTCGTCGACGACACTTACAGGGCGGTCGCTAATAGTGACTAACACATTACCTAAATGATTGGATAATTCATATTTCTTTAATCCTATTGCATGCATAATGTTTTGCGGGGTTGAGAGGCCTTCACGATCGACATATCCCAAACGCTGACTTCCGTATATGTATTGTTGCTGTAGTTCAGGTGAGTTGCTTCCTTCCCATGTGTATGTTGCCATTATATTACCCTGTGCATCGCGTACGTACCATGTTTTTTCATAAACAGGAAGGGTGCCGCCATTTGGATACCATGTTTTTTTCATTACTCTGTTACCCATAGCATCATAGCTGTATTTAATATTCTGCTTCTCGCTGGTTGAGTTACGGTTTATTTGAACTACCTTATTAGACATACTGTAACTTATACTGGCAATATCCTCGCTTTCATCCTGTGTCAGATTACCTACTGCATCATATGCATAGTTCCCTACACTTTGATCTCTAATATCATCATAATCAGGATTCACAACAGGGTCATCGTCAATATACAGCAGCTTATTGCTCATTAAAACACCCTCTTCATTCTCATAATTATAAACAAGATTATCCATTACTTCAGCATCTGGTTTACCATTTCGTGTCAAAGTTAACAATTTCCTGTTAATGTTTTGTGAATGTGATGTGTTATTATGTATCATAAATAGCGCGAGTCGGGTTCTCCTCCCCTCCCTTTTATCACCCCAATAAGAAAAGATGATATAAAACAGTATTCTGGATTAGTTACAATTAAAATATTAATTAGATATTTGTGGTCTGGATTAGTGTTGATATATGTTTGTAAATTGTGGTAGCTATGACTAATGGACTAAAAAGACTAAGAATAATATTAGCCGTTGTTTTCTTTTCTCTGATAAACCTTGTATTTCTCGACTTTACCGGTATAACTTACAGTTGGTTTGGATGGATTGCCAAGGTGCAGTTTATTCCGGCTCTGCTGGCGGTTAATGCTGGTGCTTTAATATTCCTGGTGTTACTTACTTTGGTTTTTGGCAGAGTATATTGCTCTGTAATTTGTCCTTTGGGTATTGTTCAGGATATTATCTCCTGGATTGCCGGGAAGAAAAAGAAAAACAGATTCACATGGTCCAAACCTAAAAACTGGTTGCGATACGGTGTACTGGCTCTTTTCCTGGTATCTGTTGTGTTTGGAATAACTTTCTTTGTAACACTGCTGGATCCCTATGCCGCATATGGTCGTATTGCATCAAGCTTGCTTGCTCCCCTTTATCAATGGGGCAACAACCTTCTGGCATATTTTTCTCAACGCTACAACAATTACACATTCTATAGTATCGACGTATGGTTAAAGAGCGTGGTTACTTTAATTACTGCAATCCTTACTCTAATTATTATAGGATACTTATCGTGGAAACACGGACGAACATACTGCAACACCATTTGTCCGGTAGGCACTATACTGGGATTTATTTCCAGATACTCTCTGTTTAAACCGGTTATCGACTCTCATACCTGTAACGGATGCAAAGCCTGTACCCGTAACTGCAAAGCTGCCTGTATTGATGCCGACTCACATAAAATAGATTACAGCAGATGTGTTGTTTGTATGGATTGTCTGGAAAAATGTAACCAGGATGCAATACATTATAAGTTCACTCCTTTTTATAATAAAAAGCAGGATAAGCAGGTTGTATTAGAGCCTTTAAAGACACCTCAGAGTAAGTCTACTGATAAAGCCAGACGAAACTTCCTGACTCTTACTGGAATATTTGCTGTAACAGGAATACTAAAATCGCAGAGTGACATTGGTGAAGGTGGTTTAGCCGTGATTGAAGATAAAATAATCCCCGAAAGGGCAAATCCGGTTTTCCCACCGGGGTCAATTAGCCAGACTAATTTCAATTCTCATTGTACCGCTTGTGGCTTATGTGTTACAGCCTGCACAAATGATGTGCTAAGACCCTCCGGTAAGGTGTCATCCTTTCTACAGCCAGAGATGTCGTATGAACGTGGTTACTGCCGACCGGAATGTACTTCATGTTCTGATGTATGTCCCACAGGGGCAATACTCCCCATTACTTCCGCTGAAAAAACAGCCATACAGATTGGCTATGCAGTGTGGATAAGAGATAACTGCGTGGTGTTAACAGATGATGTTAACTGCGACAACTGTGCTACCCACTGCCCTACCGGAGCTATCACAATGGTTAGCAGTAACGCTGATGATCCTGATGCACGTAAAATACCGGCCATCGAAACAGAACGATGTAACGGCTGTGGCGCTTGTGAACATTTATGCCCGGCTCGTCCGTTCAGCGCTATTTACATTGAAGGAACTGAAAAGCATATAGCTGTTTAATCAAAAAATGAAGCACCATGAATAACAAGAATATAAACAGAAAAGACTTTTTTAAGGTATTGGGAACAGCAACAGCTACCTCAGCAGCACTCGCTTACGGATGTAAGCCTCGTAAGGATAAAACTTCAGAAAGTGTTGCCGTAACACTCGATGATATTCAGGCTGATAAACTAACCTACCGTACTAATCCTCACACACACGACACTGTTTCGTTGCTGGGCTATGGCTGTATGAGGCTGCCTATGACACAGATAACTGAAACAGAGGATGAAGTAGATCAGGAAACATGGAACGAACTGGTGGATGCTGCTATCTCTAAAGGTGTTAACTATTTCGATACAGCCCCTGTTTATACAGGAGGACGATCAGAATATGCTACAGGACTGGCGTTGAGCCGTCACCCCAGAGACAAGTATTATATTGCTACAAAAATGTCGAATTTCCGCCCTGATACATGGACAAGAGAGGGCTCGCTGGAAATTTATCACAACTCCTTTAAACAGCTGCAGGTTGATTATATAGACTATTATCTGCTACATGCTGTGGGGATGGGAGGAATGAGGAACTTTAATGCCCGTTATATCGACAACGGCATGCTCGACTTCCTGTTGGAAGAGCGTAAAAAAGGCAAAATCAGAAACCTGGGATTTTCCTTTCATGGTGATGTTGAAGTGTACGACTATTTGTTGTCGATGGATATACAGTGGGACTTTGCTCAAATACAGTTAAACTATGTCGACTGGAAACATGCGTCGGGGTCAAATATTAATGCCGACTACCTTTACAGTGAGCTGGTAAAGCACAATGTTCCGGCTATTGTAATGGAACCCCTGTTGGGAGGACGTCTGGTAAGGCTTAACCATGAATCAGCCAGTCTGCTGAAACAAGCCGAACCACAGTCCAGCCTTGCCTCATGGGCCTTCCGGTTTGCTGGTAGTCCTGATAAAGTACTAACGGTGCTTAGCGGCATGACCTATAAGGAGCACCTTATTGATAACCTCCACACTTATTCACCATTACGGCCCCTGACAGAAAAGGATTATACAATGCTTGAGAAGGCCGCTGAATATTTCTTAAGCTATCCTTTGATACCTTGTAACGACTGTGGTTATTGTATGCCTTGCCCTTACGGGATAGACATTCCGGGTGTTTTATTGCATTACAACAAATGTATACGAGAGGGCAACTTCGCCACCAGCTCTAACGATCCTGAATACAATAAGGCACGCAATGCTTTTCTTGTGGGATACGACAGAAGCGTACCAAAGCTGCGGCAGGCAGATCATTGCACTGGCTGCGATCAGTGCACTCCCAAATGCCCACAGCGTATACACATCCCCCAACAGATGCGCCGTATAGACACCTATGTGGAACACCTGAAACAAGGTACTGAGTTCACGGAGATTTGATCTTTGTTGAGACCAATTTCATACAGTCCCCTTAATCAATCCTACTTTAGGTATTAGTAAATTCCTCTTTATATAATGCTTAACTCATAGCTATCAGTTGCATAACTAATAGCTATCAGTTGCTCATCTCATAGCTATCAGTTGCCAAACTCATAGCTATCAGTTGCCAAACTCATAGCTATCAGTTGAGCGTTTCATACGTATCATAATTGATTTTCATACGTATCATAATCGGTTTTCATACGTATTATAATCGGTTTTCATACGTATAAAAATCAGGTTTCATACGTATGAAAATGTCAATCACTCAAGTCAGAATAAGCAATTTATGAAGAGACAAGAAACAAATGACAAGATAGAAAAATAAACAATAAATAATACCGCAAATCCCCTGAACAGCCCCACCTTATAACTTAAAACTTATAACTTATAACTTAATATTTAAAACTTAAAACTTAAAACTCTGATAAGAAAGCCCCATCATCTCTCTCACCTTCCAGGCTCCCATATACATTCCTTTAAAGTTGGTAAGGTAATTTTCTTCTGAAGTATAGTTTACTGCATTCATCATCACTACCATAGAAACATCATACTCCGGATCATAAGCCATTATACTCAGGTAGCCTCTTATCTCTCCGTTATGACCATACCCCATATCAGTAAACGTTATACATCCCAGTCCGTAGCTACTGCTCCCCGGACCATAGTCTGTCTGCATTAATTCAATAGTAGAAGGCTCCAGAACATTATTGCCCGTCATTAACGACCGAACATACTTATTTAACTCAATAAATGTACCATAGCCATTACCTTCGGCAACATGAGCGCTAACATTTGTTGCATTATATTGAACATCACCACCTTCATTGGCAGGAAAGAAAGTATTGCCAATAGCATGAGGATCGGGCAGTTCCTGTTCTGTTGCCAAATCAGGGAAACCAACGCTTAAAGGCACAATAGCCTCATGGCCATATATAAAATCATAAAGATAATCCTTAAATGTCTTAATTGATCCCGACTTTTCTGTGTACACTCTTGCAATTATCTCGCTAAGAATACTATATCCAGTATTGCTATAATGATAATCTTCTCCCGGCTCCCAATAATAGAGATCATACTTACCCAGCTGTTCCACCAATTCATCAACTTCAAACTGATGATTGGGATTGCTAGCCATAGTATATTCAGTATATGACATCCCATCACAATCCGGAACAGGGTCGTTATCAACATCATAAACACCAGCGCCATGCTGCAATAATCTTTCTATTGTAATCTGGCTTTTGAAAGGAATATTCCATTGAGGGGTATCAGGAACATAAGTAACATCAGTATCTGGAATAGTATCAGTAATAGCGCTATAAATATCGAGCCATCCCTCTTCATACATATTTAATATGGCAGTGGATGTGAAATTTTTAGAGTTGCTGGCAAACCTGAAATATGTGTCGGCAGTTTGCGGAGTCTCGCCTTCAGCCTGACTGGTAACAAACAAAGTTTCATCAGGTGTTTGGATATATACACTCAAACTTGGCACCACGTTGCCGGTCTCCTCCCCTATGCTCACACGCACAACATCCAGACTATCACTAATAATTTGTTGCTGAGTTGGCGTGTTAGTATTTTCCTTTTTACAAGAAACAACAACAGCACTCATAATCAAAATTAAACCAATTATTTTCTTCATTCGTCAATCATATTTTTAATTATTCATTTTTCATTTCCCAACTCATCTCTCATCTCTCACCTCTCTCCCAGTCCCTCAAGTCCCTTCAGTCCCTTCAGTCCCTCCAGTCATTCCTCCCCACCCATAAGTTCCATTGCCTCATAAGCAACACCATACATATCAATAACCTGAGTCATCAAATCAAACTCCATCGATTCAAAGTCCCAAACATTTGAATAAATCACGTAAGTAACACCATTATCCGGATTATACCTTGTAGAAGTAAAGTATCCTGTTTTAGCACCATTATGTCCATAGCCCAGATCATCTGTAAAAACAGTACCAAAACCATAATACTGATGCACTTCATAAGTCGGCAAACAATCCATCATAAGATATCTGACATTTTTATAATCAATACCAGCCTTACCGGAATACAATTTCGAAACCCATGTAGCCAAATCTTTAGGAGTAGTAACCACATTACCTTCGCCAACACTCATTGAAACATTCTGCTCAGTAAAGTCATACACCTGCCCATCCAAATACACATACCCCGAAGCAAAAGGTGAAGGCATAACCACATCATCGCCGCTTGAAGGAAAAGTAGTATTGTTCAGACCATTAGGCACAAGAAGGTTATCAGTAAGGAAGTTTTCGAATTTAGCACCGGTAACCCTTTCAACAATAAAAGCCAATAACGACATACCCGTATCCGAATAATAGAACTGCACATCAGGAGCACTGTTATAAAGCTGGTTATCGGCAATCACTGCAGCCATTTCATTGATAGTAAAAGTATGAAAAGGCTCAGCCAGAACCTCCTCAACATAGTCAACATATCTATAACCCGCATAAGGCTTATCAACATCATCAGGAACATCCTGATTTATAAGATCGTACAAACCCGCCCTGTGTTGCAATAGCTGTTTTATGGTAATCTGATCCTTAAAAGGAATATTAAATTCATCGGTAGCAGGCAGGTAAGTGATTGAAGTCTCAGGAATTGTATCAGTTACAAAGTCATAAATATTCAGCTTTTCTCTTTGGTGCAATAACATAACAGCCGCTGCCGTAAACATTTTAGTAGTACTTGCAGCTCTGAAATGTGTTTCATTTGTAGCTTCATTTAGTCCGCCTGTGCTAACAAAGAAATCCCCATGCGGAGACATAATCTGTAAAGCATATCCACCCGGTACACCATCTCTGCCATCAATAAACTTAGTCCAGTTATCGTCCACAATTTTTTGTAGCTCTGTCTGATAATCAATGGCATTATCGTTAACCGGATCATCACTCTTCTTGCAAGAGCTAATAAACAACATAACAATAGAAATAATGATAATAACTCTGTTCATATAATTCATTTGTCTTTAGAATAAAATTAATAACCCTTTCAACCAAAAGCAAAGAACCTTCGCCAGTAGAAAGGGCAAAGATTCTTTACAAAACAATATACTTATTTCGAATTAATCTTAAAGCAACGGAGGAATAGCAAACTTTGGAGTTTGGCTATTACTATCATACAAACCCCAGTGAGTACCAGCTCCAAGAGGTTCATTATATTTCCAGGGTTCATCAAACATTTCAAACCAGAAAGTATTATAAGCCTGGTTGTAAATATTGTGACCATTAATCCAGTCGAGAGTAGTTTTAAAGTTAATCTGAGCGTTTGCCACACTCTGGTAAGAATTATTACCGCCAGTAGGCCAGCCAATCTCACCAATAATAACAGAAAGTCCATAATTTGACTCAGCAGCTCTTATCCCCTGGTTATCAAAGGACCATTGCATATTACCTGAGATATCACCAGGTGTAATATTATTAGTAGCCACCTGTCCGTAAAACGGATAAATATTCATCATGATAATACGATGTTCTTCGGAATTCAGGTCTCTGCATTTTTCAAGAATCTGAGGAGCATATTCAGGAGAGTTAACATCAGCACCGCCAGCAGACAAGCAAGAAGTAACAGGCATTTTAATACCGGCTTCAACCATTTTTGACTTTGCATAATCCATGTAGCCCGCTACAACAGCAGGATCAACATAGTTAGGATTAGTGCCTTTATTCAGAGTTGTTTCGTTACCGACAATAATACACAATACTGTCGACTCATTATTCTTAGCAGCGTTTACAGCCTTATCAATATCAGCTTTTGTACTGGCAGCTCCACCCTGCGCATCAGGATAACAATGAACACCCACTGCAACCTGCAGATTTTTCGATGCAGCAACTTCAACAACCTTATCCATATTATCAGCAACAGTATAAGTTCGTATGAAGTCGAAGTGGTTAGCTATCACAGACAAATCACTCTCAATTTGGTCAGTTGGGATACTAGTACCCGGTGCCTGACCACTTTTGTGATACGGACCATAACATATACCCATATGCTCAGCAGAAGCAACAACATCTTTTTTGGCTTCCTGAATTTCAACTTCCTTTTTTTGAACTGTATCATCATCATTTTTATCACATGATGAAACAACCAACACAGCCATTGCTATAAATAGTAAAGAAAAACTTAATTTGTGTAATTTTTTAATCATTTTCATTTCATTAAATTTTAAAGTAGTACGGAAATAGAATTTATTGTCAACTCATTGTTAACTGAATTTAGAATTAAGTAGCATAAAATATTTGTTTTCCCAAAATTAGGGTATGCAAGTATACGCCTATTTATCTGGAATCATTCTAAATTAAATTTGATTAGCAAATATTTAACAAAATAAAATGATATAAATAAATTCAGTGATAAATATGCAAAAAGTGATAAAAACACCATGTTTCCAATTTATTTGTATATTAGATCACTTTTTAGAACTACTAAGATTATATACAAATAATTGCTACTTTAATATATAAGATATGGCAAAAGACAATGATACCACATCAGAAAAGGCCAAATTAAATGAGCAAGCTGAGTACTATAAATGCCTGCTTGACAACACATTCGACTGGGAGTACTTCATTAACAATAATGGTGAAATAGTATACAATTCTCCAAAATTTGAAGAGATTACAGGCTATAATACAGACCATATCCTTGGGGATATTAAATCATTATTAAAAATAATTCATCCCATTGATCTTGATAATTTTAAAAGATTCATTGATAACCCGGATATAAACAAAGGGTATAAGCCCATATATTTTGGTGTTATTTCAAGAAACGGAGAAGTAAAGTATGTTGAGCAGCAGGGTAAATTTGTAAAAGATAAAAGTGGATATACAATAGGATACCGGGCAAGCAACAGACTTTCAACAGGATTGAAAGACTCTCTGGCAAACATTATTGAACAAAGCCCTGTTTCCATCGCAA
Organism: Bacteroidales bacterium; assembly: GCA_963676635.1. Taxonomy (GTDB): domain Bacteria; phylum Bacteroidota; class Bacteroidia; order Bacteroidales; family F082. Next base: position 65,785 of record OY781105.1, on the reverse strand, counting down.
TCTCTGACATTGATGCAAACCTTACTTATGTTAACAATGCCATGTGCAAAGCAACAGGCTATACAAAAGTAGAATTATTAGGAAATAACCCCAGAGTACTGCAATCAGACTTAACTGATCCGAAGATTTACGTTGACATGTGGGAAACCCTTACGAAAGGTAAGGTGTGGAGAGGAGAATTTATTAACAAGAGAAAAAATGGTGAATTATACAACGAAAGAGCTATTCTTTCACCAATTAAAAATGAGAATGGCGAAGTTTCATCATATTTTGCCATAAAAGAAGATGTTACTGAAAACAAAAAGCTAATAAGGGAATTAGAAGAGAAAAGTGATTTACTTTCATTTATGACCGACAATGCAAATGCCGGTATTGCAGTGTATAATTATCCATTCGATGATAATTTTATAATAAATAGTGGATTCGCAGAAATTTTCGGATATACAAAAGAAGATTTCCCCAAAGGTAAAGATTATCTTGAACTTATAAGAACGACCATTCATCCTAATGATAGAGATTTTATAAACAACGAGATTGCAAAGTTTATTAACGGGAAGAAAAACAAATATGATGTAGAATTCAGGCTCAGGCAAAAGAAAGGGAATTATATATATGTAAACTATTTTGTAAAAGAAATAGAAAGAAAAGATGGAATTCTTAAAGTAAGTGCTGTCGTTCTTGATATTACGGAAAAGAAAACTAAAGAGTTAAAATTAAAAGAACAAGAATTAATACTTAAAGATGCATCAAAACTAATGGGATTAAGCTCCTGGCAGTATAATATTAGTACAGGGAAGTTTCTATGCTCAGATGAAACTTATAACCTATTTACTGTTGATCGGGAAACAAACATTGATTTGGATTTTCTTAAGAAAGCTACTCATAACGACGACCTTCAATCAATGAATACTGCATTTACCAATGCTATCGAAAACAAACAGGAGTCTACTAATATTATTAGAATTAAAACATCTGACAATAAAATCAAATGGATCATTAACAAGCTACTGATATTAGATGACAGAGATTTCATTATATTGGGGGTAGTTCAGGATATCACAGAACATAAGGAAGATGAAGAAAATCTAAAAAAAATTAATGCAAAACTTGAAGAAACAAATTCAGAGTTACTTAAATATCAACATAAACTCGAAGATCTGGTAAAGGAGAAAGTAATAGATATTGAAAAATTTAAGAAAGCAGTGGACAGTAGTTTAGCAAGTATCGTCATAACTGACACAAAAGCCAATATTGAGTATGTAAATAATAGCTTTTGTGATATAACAGGCTACTGTGAAGCAGAAGTAATAGGTAATAATCCAAACATATTAAAATCTAACCTTACACCACGTTCAACTTATAAAGAATTATGGAGTACCGTACTCAAGGGAAAAACATGGAGAGGAGAATTCGTAAACAAGAAAAAAGACGGTAGCATATTTTACGAACGTTCTATTATTTCACCAATTTTTGATGATAAAGAAAAGATTATCAATTTAGTTGCAATTAAGGATGACATTACAAATGAGAAAAAACTTATTAGTGATTTAAAAGAAAGTCAAATACGACTGGAAACATCTCTGGAAACAGGAAATATTGGCATATGGGATTGGAATATTACTAATAACAGCTTTTACTTTTCTGATAAATGGAAAAGAATGCTTGGTTATGAAGTTGATGAGATTGGCAATGATATTAATGAATGGAAAAATAAGATTCATCCTGAAGACATTGATGGTGTATTCAATAAAATAAAAGATCATCTAAAGGGATTAACTGACTATTATTTAAGTGAACATCGTGTTTTAGATAAATCGAAAAACTACAGGTGGGTACTTGACAGAGGGAAAATAATAGAATACGATAAAAAAGATGAGCCTGTAAGAATGATTGGAACAAATGTAGACATTAATAAATTAAAATTATATGAAAATCAGCTGAAAAAAAGCAAAGAAACCTTTGAACGGATACTAAAAATAATGCCAGTAGGTGTTATTATTGGAAAAATAGAAACTGCAGAAGCTGAATATATTAATAATTATGCAACAAATCTTCTTGAAATAAATAATGATAAAATCCAAGGCTTTAAAGCTTCCATGCTACATTACTCAAAAGAATCAATCCCAAATATAATGAAAGAGATTGAAGCAAACGGGTATGTTTCAAATATTGAGTTGCAATTAGTTAAACAAAAATCCGGGGAAGTAGTATGGGTATCTTACTCAGGTAATATTTCTGACTTTTTTGGTGAAAGAAGAATGATAATCAGTATAATTGATATCTCAAAAACAAAGAAACTTCAAAAAGAAATTGAAGAATCACAAAGAGTAACAGATTTAATTATCGATTCAAGCCCTATGCCTACTATTGTAATAAAGCGTGATTCACCAGATATAATAAGATACAATGATGCCACTCTTCAACTAGTAGAAATAACAGATAAAAATTTATTTGTAGATAATATAATGGATTTTATCGTCAACATCAAAGATTTATTTAGTGTGCGTGAAATGCTGTCAGAACATGGAGCAATAAGTAACAGAGAAATTACTATTAAAACTGCTAATGGCAAGCATAAAACATGTTTATTATCTGTCAGCAGGGTTAAATATTACAATGTTGAAGCATCGATTAATGTGCTTCAGGATATTAGTGAAATAACTGAAATTAGGAACAGCCTTGAGAAGCAATCCAATTTAACAAAGATGCTTCTGGAAATATCCAATAATTATATCAATGCAAGATTAGAAAGTAAAGATAAACTTATAAATGCTGGTCTTGAGAAAATAGGCAGATTTGTAGAAGCAGACAGGGTATATGTTTTTGCCTATGATCAGAATATTGAATTTACTTCCAACACCTATGAATGGTGCAATGCGAATATAGTACCACAAAAAGATAACCTACAGGATGTCCCAACAAAAGAACTTGAAGGATGGGTTATATCTCATAAGCAAAATAAAAATATATTAATTCCACAGGTATCAGAACTTGAAAATCAGGAACTAAAAAAGATACTTGAAATGCAAGGAATAAAGAGTTTACTTTCCATTCCCATGTTTCTTAATAATCAGCTTATTGGCTTTGTGGGATTTGACTCAGTGAACAAAGAGCATCTCTATACAGACAATGAGATTGCTACACTTAAATTATTCACAGAAATATTAGTAAATCTTGAAGAAAAGAACAGGTTTGAGCAAAATCTGGTTATCGCAAAAAGAGATGCAGAAATTGCTAACAAAACAAAAAGTAACTTCTTGGCTAATATGAGTCATGAAATCAGAACGCCTATGAATTCCATACTTGGCTTTTCTGAAATATTATTAAAACAACCTCTGCCAGATGAAAGCATTAAACAGGTTGATATTATTTACCGAAACAGTAAAGCATTATTAGGCATTCTCAATAATATTCTGGATTTATCAAAAATTGAGTCAGGAGAGATGAATCTCGACTATCAGGAAATAAATCTTATTGAGTTTATGGATGACCTTAAGATAACTTTCCATGATAGAATAGAGAAAAAATCACTTAATTATAATTGTAGCATTTCTGATATTGTACCAATAAATTTCATAACCGATGAAACACGACTAAGACAAATACTAATAAACCTTATTGGTAATGCCATCAAGTTTACTGAAAAAGGAAGCATTGATGTTTTTGTTGACTCGTCACATGTTAGAAAGGATACATTTGATATGGTTATTGATGTAGCTGACACTGGCACAGGAATCCCAAAAGAAAAACAAAAGATAATATTTGAACCCTTTTCCCAACAAGATGAAAAGATATCAGCCAGATATGGAGGAACAGGATTAGGTTTAAGTATTTCCAAGAGAATTGCTAACTCATTTGGAGGTAGAATTGAACTTGAGAGCAAGATTAATAAAGGTAGCACATTCAGAGTTATTATTCCAAACATCAGGTACTCCGTCACTAAATATACAAATAAAGTAAAAGAAGAGTTGGTTTATGAATTTGAAAAGAAAAAAATTATGGTTGTCGATGATAATATCGATAATGTGCAAATGCTCAAAAATCACCTCCTTAGTTTTGGATTCTGGGTTTATGAGGCAGTTAATGGCAAGCAAGCAATTAAATATGCAAAACAATATAAACCTGACCTTATATTCATGGATATCAGAATGCCCGATATTGACGGGTATGAAGCCACTAAAATAATTCAACGCAATAATGAACTAAAGGATATTAATATTATTGCCTGCACTGCATCAGTATATTTTGATGAACTGGTTGCAGAGAAAAGAAACATTTTTGACGACGTAATTATAAAACCTGTGTTAATGGATGAACTCATTTTAAAACTAAAAAAGTTTATTCCATATAAATCACATAAAGCAGAAAACCAAAGTGTGGATGAGATTACTATAGATGCTAAAACGAAAGCCTTTATTAAAAATGAAATAAAACTTAAATTTAAAGATGGTAATTATCAAAGAACGTCACAAACAAAAAAGGAGTTTGCTGCTATTCTTATTAAAGTCGGAGATAAAAAGAACAACTCCCTGCTAAAAAACATGGGCAAAGAACTTGAGAATGCCGTTATTACCTATAATATAAACACAACTAAAACAATCATTGTTAAAATACAAAAAGCTTTGAAAGATGTCTAAAATATTAATTGTAGATGATAATCCTAACAATATTCAATTATTAGCGACAGTATTGTCATCTAATAATTATGATATTGAATATGCAGAAAGTGGTTATGATGCTATTGACCTTTTTAAGGATCAACGATTTGACCTTGTTCTTATGGATGTTCTTATGCCAGGTATTGATGGATTTGAGACAACCAGAATAATAAAGGAAAAATATTGTAAAAGAAACATTCCCTTTATTTTTGTAACTGCAAATACTGATACTGACAGTATAACTAAAGCCTTTAAATTAGGAGGTGTTGATTACATTACAAAACCTTTTAATGAAGCTGAATTGCTGGCCAGAGTTGAAACTCATATTTCATTATTTAATTTACGTTTACAACTTCAGGAGTTAAATAACACTCTTGAAAAAAAAGTAGAAGAAAGAACAGCCGAATTGACAGCAGCTAATATACAGCTGAAAGGTTTAGATAATGCTAAGAATGAATTTTTGGATATAATTTCACACGAAATAAGAACACCTTTAAATGGAATTATTGGTTTCTCTAGCCTTATAAAGAGTTCTATTGATGATGAAAATATACTTCCTATGTTCGACTATCTTGAGAAATCACAAAAAAGGCTTGAAGATTTCTCAACAAAAGCATTAATAATAAGTGACCTGAGAACAAAAAGGGAAAACGCACTTAGTAAAGACTCTATCAATATTTCAACACTAATTGAACAAATATATGAAAATGAAAATAACAAGAAAGAATATAAAGATAAAGGTATTCATTTTAATACAAAAATAGAGGAACCTGTCCTTTTTGCTGATTTGTATTTTATTAAAATATTATTCGAGACCTTATTAATTAATGCATTGAAACACTCTAAGCCTGACAGCTCCATTGAAGTGGAAACATATGCTGAGAACAATATGATTAATATCAAAATAAATGATGGCGGTAATGGTTTCCCTGAAAAAATACTGAACTCTAAATCTAGTTATTTCGTAAGTGAGCATATTGATAATAATCCCGGACTGGATTTATTCCTTTGCCAACTAATAGTTCATACGCACAATGGGACTATGGAATTGTATAATGATAAAGGAGCTGTTGTTAAGATAAGCATGCCTGCTTTGGAATAAAATACTACATATACAGGCACTTAATAGTACTACATAATCAAATTGTGAAAGTATTGTTAAGGTGTCGTTATAACATTGTGAAGTGTTTTTTTATATATTTATTATTTGTATAGCTAATTTTGCCACATTAATTCAATTTAAACATGCTTGTATTATTTAACCAGCAGTTAAATTTATAATTATTTTAAAATATACTAATGGTTCGTAAAAAGGAAAATGTAACAAAGAAACCGTCTTACAAAGAACTGGAAGAAATAGCAAATCATTATAAATGGATGCTTGACAGAACGTATGACTGGGAATACTTTGTAAATGTAAATGGAGAAATTACATATAACTCACCCAAATTCGAACAATTCACTGGATACAAAAGTGAAGAAATCCTGGGTAATCCTGAATCATTATTCAATTTAATAACATCATGTTGTTATACAAATTTCAGAAAAACATTTTTAAGTAATGATCCAAAAAAAGGAGACAAACCACTATATTTCATCTTAATATCAAAAAACGGAGAACGAAAACATTTTGAACAACAAGGTAATTTTGTTTATAATGACAAAGGAACTATTATTGGTTACAGAGCAAGTAACCGTTTATCTACAGACATTACTGAAACAAAAAAGCTTGAAAAAGAAAAGCAGGAGCAATCAGATTTAGTGTCAATGCTAGCTAATAACCTAAATGTTGGAATAGGCCTTTACGACTTCCCATTTAATGAGAACTTTATTATTAACAACAGATTCGCAGAAATATTTGGCTATACTGTTGAAGATTTTCCCAAAGGAAGTTCATATAAAGACTTTTTCAATAACTCAGTTCATGCTGACGACTTTGATCGTGTGCAAAAAGATATCTTAAATCTTATCAATAATGGTTCTGATAATTTTGATATCGACTTTAGATTAAAGAAAAAAAATGGCGATTTTATTTTTGTAAATTATAAGGCCAAAGCTTTTAACAGAACCAAGGATACTTTTAAAGTAAGCTCAATGATTCTGGACATAGATGAAAGAAAGAAAGAAGAAATAAAGTTAAAAGAGCAAGATCTGATAATTAAAGATGCTTCAAGATTAATGGGGCTTAGTTATTGGTATTATAATGTTATTCATGATAAGTTTTCATTTTCAGATGAAGGATACAACCTGTTTGGCATAAATAAGGACACAAATATTAATTTGGATTTGCTTATAAAACATACTCATCCTGATGATTTGAATAAAATGTCAAGTGCGTTTATAGATGCGATAGAAAACAAAAAAAACTCAACATGTATTGTAAGAATTATTACTGCTGATAAGAGTATAAAGTGGATAACTAACAAATTAAAGGTAATTGAAGATGGCGATTTAAAGGTATTAGGAATTGTACAAGATATTACTGATCAAAAAGGCGATGAAGAAAAGTTAAGACAGTTTAATACCAGACTTGAAGACCTGGTAAATGAAAAAGTTAGAGATATTGAAAAACTCACAATGGCTGTTGAAAGCAGCACCGCCAGTGTTGTTATTACTGATATAAACGGTAATATAGAATATGTTAATAAAAGCTTTTGCGATATTACAGGATACACTATCGAGGAAGCTATTGGACAGAATCCCAATATCTTAAAAGCTAACATTCCACCTTTTTTCGACTATAAAGGTCTTTGGGATTGTATATTAAGTGGGAAAACATGGAAAGGAGAATTTACAAATAAAAAGAAAAATGGTGACATATTCTATGAAAAAGCAATTATATCACCAATCCTGGATAAGAATAAAAAGATTATTAATTTCATTGCCATAAAAGATGATATTACCAAGGAAAAGCAAATAAGTGACCTACTTCGTGAAAACAAATTGCGATTGGATACATCACTGGAAACAGGAAACATCGGAGTTTGGGATTGGAATATTATCACTAATGAAGTTTATTTCTCTGATACATGGAAAACGATGCTGGGTTATGATGTTGATGAAATAGAAGGTAGCCTTAGCGAATGGGAAGAAAAGGTACATCCTGATGACATCAAAATTGTATTTAAAAAAATTAATGATCATCTTAATGGCAAAACAGAACACTATATTAGTGAACATCGTGTTAAAATTAAAGATGGTAGTTACAAATGGATTCTCGACAGGGGAAAAGTTGTTGAATTCAACGAAGATAGCACTCCCTTAAGAATGATTGGTACTCATGTTGATATTAACAAGACTAAACAACTGCAGAAGTCTATTGAAGATGCCCATGAAATAACAAAATCAATTATAGATTTCAGTCCTATGCCTACTGTGGTTATGAGAAGATTTACCGGTGAGGTGCTCAGATATAATAAAGCTGCTCTTACTTTAATAGACATCGAAGAAGATGATGCATATAATCAAAATGTTTTCAATTACCTCAATGACAGTCGTGATAGTGAGTACATTCAAAACATACTGGATGTAAAAGGATATCTAAAGAACCATGAAGTTGAGCTAATTAACTCGAAAGGTGTTCAAAAAACATGTCTGTTGTCTATAAACAGGATTGAATACTATGACGAAAGGGCTTCGATTATTGTTTTGCAGGATATTACAGAATTAAGCAAAGTGAAAAATGATCTGGAGAGCCAGACTGAGCTGTCTCAGTTATTACTTAATATATCTTCTGATTATATCAACTCTGGGACAAGCAAAATCAAAAGCCTTATAAACGAAGGACTGGAGCGTGTTGGTAAATTTGTAGAAGCTGACCGGGTATATGTTTTTGAATATGATAAGGACATCCAATTCTGCGACAACACTTTCGAATGGTGTAACACAGATGTGGTACCTCAAATAGATAATTTAAAAGGTGTGCCGGTTAGTGAATTTGGCGACTGGGTTGATGCTCATAAAAATAATAACATCGTGCTGTATCCGAAAGTTTGTGAGATACAAAATGAGGGATTAAAGGAGCTACTCACCAATCAAGGGATAAAAAGTATCCTTACATTCCCAATGTATATGAAAGATCAGTTGTTTGGCTTTGTCGGATTTGACTCTGTAAAAAAAGAACATATATACACTAATACTGAGATTGCAACGCTGAAGTTGTTTGGTGAGATACTTGTGAATCTGGAAGAAAAAAGTCGCTATGAACAAAAGCTTATTCTTGCAAAGAAAGAAGCAGAGATGGCTAACAAATCCAAGAGTAGCTTTTTGGCTAATATGAGTCACGAGATCAGAACTCCCATGAATTCTATTCTGGGGTTTTCAGAGATTTTACTAAAAGAGTCGCTACCAGAATCAAGCAGCGAGAAAATTGACATTATATACAAGAACAGCAAAGCGCTGTTAGGAATTCTCAATGATATACTGGATCTTTCAAAGATTGAAGCTGGCCAGATAACACTAGATTACAATAAAATTAATCTGAAAGAGCTTCTGAATGATATTTCAACAACATTTCAGCACCACATTAATGCTAAGGGTCTGGAATATCACAAGCATATCTCAAATCGTGTTCCTAATATTATCACTTCAGATGAAACAAGGTTACGGCAAATACTTGTTAATCTGATTGGGAATGCTGTTAAGTTTACAAGCGATGGCAGAATTGATGTGGATGTAGATGCCAGTAATATCAAGATTGGATCTTTCGAGTTAATTATCAAAATCAAAGACACAGGAGTTGGTATTCCTAAAGACAAACAGGAATTAATATTTGAACCGTTCCTGCAACAGGATGAAAAAACATCTACAAAATATGGTGGTACAGGCCTGGGATTAAGCATCTCTAAAAAGCTCGTTCAAACATTCAACGGAAAAATAAGAGTTGAAAGTGAACCAGGCCAAGGAACCACATTTATTGTTCGAGTACCAAACATTAAGTATTCAATAGAAGTTCCTGAAAATATTATTAAAGAAGAATTAATAATTAAATTTGACAAAAAGAAGGTTCTAATTGTTGATGACAATATTGATAATGTGAAGATGCTTAAAAGCCATATCCTGAATTTAGGATTCTGGGTTTATGAAGCTAACAATGGCAAGCAAGGTATTCTGTATGCAAAAGAATATTTGCCTGATATAATATTTATGGATATCCGCATGCCCGACATTAATGGTTATGACGCAGCTACAGAAATAAAAAATGATCCAAAGCTTCAAAATGTAAAGATCATTGCAGCTACTGCAACAGTTCAAAATGAGAATATTGCTGAAACAAAACATGGTGTGTTTGATGATGTATTAAGAAAACCCATTCTTATTGACAGTCTTATTAAATCATTAAAAAAATTCATGCCTTACAACACAATTCTGGATCATAAAAACACAAATAATAAAAATGTTATACCCGACTCATTAGTTCACTCAATCAATGAAGAAATAAATAATTTATTTGAAAACGGCAATTACCTGAAGTCGAGTAAAACAAAGAAACAGCTGGCAGAATTATTAATCAATATTGGTAATACGAATAATAACACAAACGTAACAGGACTGGGTAAAGAACTGAAAGATGCTCTTGACAGCTTTAATGTAATATTAACTAATAACCTCATCGTTAAAATTGAAAACTTAATAAAAAATGGCTAAAATTTTAATAGTAGACGACAACCCGAATAATATTCAACTGTTGGCGACAATTCTGTCAAAGAATAAATATGATGTTGAATATGCAGAAAATGGCTATGATGCTATTGATTCTTTTAAAGAAGACGAATACGATCTCGTACTTATGGATATAATGATGCCAGGTATTGATGGCTTCGAAACTACAAGAAGAATTAAAAGCGATAATAGTCAAACAGATATCCCGTTTATTTTTATAACAGCTAATACAGATGTTGAAAGTATCTCTAAAGCTTTCCAACTTGGAGGTGTAGACTACATTACGAAACCGTTTAATGAAATTGAACTACTTGCCAGAATTAATACTCACCTGTCATTGTATGAGACAAAAAACGAACTGGCATCATTAAACAAAAATTTAGAAGATATTGTTGAAAAAAGAACCATCGAATTACAAGAAGCCTATTCTCAGCTAAACAATCTTGATAAGACAAAAACCGAGTTTCTTAACATTATCTCCCACGAAATAAGGACTCCGTTAAACGGTATAATAGGATTAACAGATCTGATAAAAACAACTCTTAAGGACGAAGAAGCCTTAGAAATGTTTTCTTATCTGCAACAATCGCAAAAAAGACTTGAAGAGTTTTCCATTAGAGCCCTTAACATCACAGATTTGCGCACTAAAGGAACAAAAACTCTTAAGAAAGAACCTGTCGCGATTTCATCATTCATTAATGAGCTCTTAGATCTTGTTTTTAATAATAGTATCGCAAAAGGGAAGCTTATTAATTTAAAGACAGACATTCAGGATGCTACAATAAAAGTAGACCCTAAGTATACAAGAATACTTCTTGAAATATTGTTAGAAAATGCTTATAAGCACACACCTACTAACGGTACAATTCAGTTGGAAACAATTAAAAATGAGAGAGCCTATATAGTTAAATTATCCAATGATGGTAATGGCTTTCCTCTAAAAGTAATAAATTCCAATTCAAAGTTCTTTATAAGCGACCATGTAGACAGTAATCCGGGGTTAGATTTATTCCTCTGTCAGTTAATTGTGAATACGCACGGTGGGTCGCTTGATTTTTACAATGACAAAGGAAGTGTTGTAGAACTAAAACTACCTAATGTTTAAATTTATTATAATCATTGGTTATTATAGTCTTTACGAGTTTAAAAAGCGACAATATCATTTGATCATTCACAAAATATGCCACTTTAAATTAATGCAACTTTAGCATTAATAAAAGTTTATCTTTGCGCAATGAATTTTTTAACCACTGTCCTTTTTTTAATTTTTGCCTTTATCATTGGAGTATTACCCTTTTTTATTCTATACGGATTCTCTGATTTCGTAAAAATAATATTAAGGTATATTGTACGATACAGAGTTGAAGTTATTCAAAATAATATTAGCAGAGTTTTTCCTGATTATTCAGAATCTCAAAATGTAAGATTGTTAAATAAATTCTATGTAAACCTGACTGATATCTTCATTGAAGGGATTAAGTCATTTGCCATGACTAAAAAGCAAATTGTAAAAAGGCATAAACTTGTTAACGCTGAAATTCTCGACTCTTATTTAACCGAAAATAAAAGCCTGATCGGCGTAACTGCCCATTATAACAACTGGGAATGGGGAAGCTTGTCGGCAGGGCTGCAAACCCCTTATAAGGCAGTTGCTTTTTATAAGCCCATAAAGAACAAGTATATAGATATCATTTTACGAAAAAACAGATCACGATGTGGTACTGAGTTATCATCGATTTATCATACATCACAAACATTCGAAAGAAACAAGAATAATCCCACGCTTTATTTAATGGCTGGTGACCAAAGTCCATCCGCCAGAGAACTGCCAAAAGCTTACTGGGTAGATTTTCTTGGTGTTAAAACTGCCTTCCTGCATGGGATTGAAAAACATGCCAAAAATAACAACTACCCTGTTGTTTATATTGATATCCAAAGGAAAAAGCGTGGATACTATGAGTTATCACTAAGCGTCCTTTCAGATAATCCACGTGATTTAGCTGAAGGTGAGCTGACTAAAAGATATGCACAAAAACTAGAATCAATAATCCGTAACGAACCCGCTAACTGGTTATGGTCTCACAAGAGATGGAAACATAATGATTAGTTTCTTTAGTATAGAATAAAACAGAAAATATGAAAGAATTTCACCTTGCACAAATAGCACAAAACAGGGCTGATAAATATAAGGACAGAGAAGTTTTCAGATTTAAAAGAAATGGTGTTTATGAATCTTCATCCTGGAAAGAGTTCATTGAAAAGATTAATAATGTAAGCCGGTTTCTTATATCTTCAAATATTACAAAGGCTGACAATATTGGTATATACAGTCAAAATTATCCCGACTGGACTATAAGTGATCTTGGAATTATGAGTATCAGAGCTGTTGTAGTACCTGTTTACGCCACCGCAAGCTATGAACAACTTGAATATATTGCAAAAGAAACACAGATGAAGATCATCTTTGTTGGTGATGATGTTCAATTGGAAAATGCCCTAAAGCTCATTGACAATGTAACATGTTTGAAAAAGATTGTCACTTTCAATTGCAAAGAAAGTAATGATGACAGGGTAATTTCCATTGAATCTGTTTATAATACTGTGTTTGATAATGATCTTTCAGAAAAGGTAGAGAAACAACTTTCGATGGTATCTATTGATGACCTTGCTACAATAATCTATACATCCGGAACAACAGGTGAACCAAAAGGGGTTATGCTTAATCATAGCAATTTTATTAAAGTATTTGAGATACATGAAAAACGTCTTGTACTTGGAGAAGATGATGTTTCAATGTGTTTCCTCCCTTTAAGTCATATCTTTGAAAGAGCATGGACATATTTCGTATTGTATTCGGGGGCTGTTAATGTTTATAACGTTAATCCTAAAGCTATTATTGAAGAACTGCCTAATGTAAAGCCAACAGTAATGTGCGCTGTACCGCGATTCTTTGAGAAAACTTATGAAGGTATTTACCAGCAATATGAAACATGGGGAAAAGCTCAGCAGGCAATATTCGACTGGGCTTTAAAAACAGGATTAAAATACATCGATTATCAAAAAGATTCTAAATCGGCACCAACTATCCTGAATTTAAAAAGAAACATTGCCAATGCATTAGTCATGAAAAAACTAAGGAAAGTAATGGGTGGCAATATCAGATACATGCCCTGTGCTGGTGCTGCTATTAGTCCTGAGATATTAAGATTCTTCCATGCAATGGGATTGTTTGTGAATTATGGCTATGGAGCAACTGAAACTACAGCAACTGTTTCTTGTATGCGTAATGATAAATACGATTTTGAATATACCGGAAGTATCATGCCTGATGTTGAAGTTAAAATCCGACAAGAAGATAAAATGATCCTTGTGAAAGGTGAGACGGTTTTTAAAGGATACTACAACAAACCAGAAGAAACTGCTAAAACATTAATTGATGGGTGGTATTTAACAGGAGATCAAGGGTCTATACCTGTTAAGGGAACTCTTTATATGAGTGAAAGGATTAAAGATATAATGAAAACTTCAACAGGTAAATATGTATCACCACAAAAAACAGAACTTCTGCTTACTAACACCAAATACATCGATCAGCTTTGTGTTATCGGTGATAACCGTAAATTCCTGACAGCTCTTATTGTTCCAGCATACGATAAACTAAAAGACTTTGCAATACAAAACGGACTTAATACTGATGATCATAATGAACTGATATCTCACCCTCAGATTAATGAGTTATTACAAGATAGTATTGACAAAGCTCAAAGTGATCTGCCATCATATGAAAAGGTAGTTAAATTCACCTTACTTGCTGAACCATTTACTATTGAAAATATGCTTCTTACTAATTCGTTAAAAGTTAGAAGAAAATATGTTAATCTTGCATATGCTGATATTATAACTAATATGTATTCATAGTTGAACGGTTTGAACTAAAGGCATTTCCGAATTATTGCAATTGTGATATTCTCACATATTAAGTAATAAATATAAACATTATTCATATTTTGTGTATATTTGGTATTTACACATTTATGAAATTCACTAATGATTAGACTGCGATTTATTATTCAAATATTGTTTATTTTGATAATTTCAGTGCAAACTGTTTATGCTTCACTTCCAAATGAAGAAGCAAGCAATAATAACAAGGCGCAGAATATTGAAAGTGATGCAGATATTGTTTACAAATTAATCGATAGCGCAGGCTATTATTTCAATTCGGATGTTGAGCTGACAATAAAACTAAGTCTGGAAGCTCTTGAAATGGCAAAAAAATCAAAAGATGACCAATTAATATTTTCATCCCAGCTAGCCGTTGGACAAGCTGAATGGCACAATGCAGAAATTGAGAAAGCATATGACTATTTCAATAATGCATTAGATATTGCAAAGAAGATGGGTGATATATATAAAGAAGCCCAGGTTTCGTTTCTTTTGGGACAAGTATATTTAGAAGTTGAAGATTATATCCATGCAAAAGAGAATTTTGAAAATGCATTAGATTTCATGAATATAGATCCACTATCAGCACTTAATAATGAATACCCAGACACATTACTTGTTGCTTATATATATAACTACCTGGGAGTTATCAATAGTGGATTAAACAGAAATAGTGAGGCTAATTATTTCTTTAATAAATCAATTGATATTGCATCAAACGTTGGTGACACTATTGCTTACATTGGTATTCTTAATAATGCAGGAAAGTATTTTAATTATAATGATAAAGCACATAAAGCCATCGAAATACTGACAATGGCCTCCAAACTTTCGAGAATAACAAACACCTTATATAGTGCATGTTACTCACACAGATACCTCGCAGAAGCTTATCAACAAATTGGTAATAATGATAGTGCATTATTTTACTACAAGCGGGGAATATCATTAGCAGAAGAATATAATCATAAAGAAATTATTTATGATATTTCTTTGGAACTTTGTAATTATTACATCGATACAGAACAAAAAGACAGTGCTATAAAATACTTCACTATTCATCAGAAATATTCAAATATATTAAACCTTGATGAGAGAAAAGAAAATATCGCGAAAGAACATATCGTGAAAAAAATACGTGCAATTAATGTTGGTTACAAGGCACAAATATTTGAGAATATAAGACTATTTATATTGATAACTGTACTTACCCTGCTAATTGCCGGGGTTATTATATTATTGATTTCAAAGCACTACAGACAAAGAAAAAAGGCCGATTTAAACACTCTCCAATCGTCTCTGGACAATACCAGTGCAGAGCTCTCACAGATTAAAACAGAACTATTGGAGAAAAACAGAAGGTTGGCAACTAATGTTATGTACCATATTAAAGATATGGAACATATCGATGATATTAAAAACAAAATAAAAGATTTAGAAAAAAGTAATAAATCAGTTGAACCAAACGAACTTCAGTCTGTATACAAAAAGCTAAGTGAACTAGAGAAGCAACATAACTGGGAAGAATTTGAAAAATTATTTCTGGATATTAATCCTGATTTTTACAACACGCTAATCAGTTCTTATCCAGACTTAACATTAAACGACAGAAAGATCGCTGCCTTTCTGTATCTTGGATTAACAACAAAAGAAATTGCACAAATAAGTATAAAGTCTGTGCGAAGCATTGAAATAGCTCGTCACCGTTTACGTAAAAAGCTTAATCTTAACAAAACAGATAGTATTAGTAATTTCCTAATGAACCTCAATAACAATAAGGAATAGACTTATTTTCCTATAAAGTCAAATTTTAACAACCTGATTATCTTAATGTATAGAGCATTGTGAAAGTAATGTTCACTCCTTGATATAGTATTGAGAAGCAATATTTTTAATAAAACAGAAAACTTACTACTATTATTGCTAATGCTTTTAACAAAAATTAAACTACAATGAACTCTATAAAAATAAGAACACAATTTATACCACAAAAAAGACTACTAATAAAGATTAATTTAATAATATCATTTACAATTCTCCTTACGCTCCTATTCAATTACAATTTCTGTAGCAGAAGAAAAAACAACTAAAACAAAAGAAAGAGGAGATATAAGTATAAACCAATCTAAAAACAATATTCACACTGATGACTTCAAAACAGAGATATTTAAAAAAGAATACACTCTCGACATTATAATTTACACAGCAATTTCAGGATTTATACTTGGAATGCTTTTTACATATTACTATTCACGCTACCACATTCAAAAGATAATGCGACATGATCTTCACATGTACAAGAAGATAAACAAAAGCAGAAAAAACGTGTACTTATTTAGTTATTTAGGTCTTGTTAAGATACTTTACTATCGAAAAGAAGAAAATAAAAATAAGTATCTACTATGTAAGCAGGAACACAAGTCCGATAATAATTTGTTATAGCTCCAGATATTTACTCTACTTCAATCATCTACTTCGCAAGCTAACCAACCAAACCAATTAAATCGGATGGTCCCTGCTATACAATCAATACTCTGATGCGCATCAGGATCAATCCTCATGCGCATCAGGATTGTTTCTGATGCGCATCAGGGTTCATTTTGATGCGCATCAGAACTCTAATACCACAAAAGAAAATAGGTAATCCCACAAATGGAAATAAGTAATACCACAAGTAGGAATATGCAATTGCACAAGTAATAAAAGACAGAAAATTAAATGGAAGTGTTAATGATTTGATAATCTGGCATTAATGAGATTTATAAATAATTGAGGGATTAGAAGATAGAGGGATTTGGGGCAAGGTAAGACATGGTAAAGGGGATTGAAGTCCTTAGGATCAAAACATTGGTGGATATGACATAATATGGTAAAGGGTACTGGAGGCCATAGGCTCAAAACATTGGTGGATATGACATAATATGGTATAGGGTACTGGAGACCTTAGGTTCAAAACAATGGTGGGTATGGCAAAATATGGTATAGGGGATTGAAGTCCATCGGGTTAAAACATTGGTGGGTATGGCATAACATGGTAAAGGGTACTGGAGACCCGCCTACGCTGAAGCTTCGGCGGGTAAACAAAAAAAAGGCTGCCATTTACATGACAGCCTTATTATCTTCGGCGACGACTTACTTTCCCACTTGGTATAGCAGTATCATCAGCGCTGGCAGGCTTAACTTCTCTGTTCGGAATGGGAAGAGGTGGACCTTGCCGCTATAGTCACCCAAAGTTCTTTATGGTTTAACTTACCTTCTCGCCCGCCATAGCTTTAGCGAAGGAGGGTATAGTCACCCAAAGTTCTTTATCCGCTTATTAGCGGTGTGTATTTTTTGATATTATCCTTATGACAATATCAATGACAATTATGAAAGAAAGGTTAAAACTTTTTCTGGAATGAGAGTATCTATCTGGTTAAAAAGTCTACGGGTAATTAGTACTGCTCAGCTTTGATGTTACCACCTTTACACTTGCAGCCTATCAACGTCATCGTCTTTAACGACCCTTAAAAGAAGCCTCATCTTGAGGTGAGTTTCGTGCTTAGATGCTTTCAGCACTTATCTCATCCAAACATAGCTACCCTGCGATGCAGCTGGCGCCACAACAGGTACACTAGAGGTTTGTCCAACCCGGTCCTCTCGTACTAGAGTCAGGTCCTCTCAAGCTTCTAACGCCCACAACAGATAGGGACCGAACTGTCTCGCGACGTTCTGAACCCAGCTCGCGTGCCATTTTAATGGGCGAACAGCCCAACCCTTGGGACCTTCTCCAGCCCCAGGATATGACGAGCCGACATCGAGGTGCCAAACCACTCCGTCGATGTGAGCTCTTGGGAGTGATCAGCCTGTTATCCCCGGCGTACCTTTTATCCTTTGAGCGATGGCCCTTCCATACGGAACCACCGGATCACTATGCTCTACTTTCGTACCTGATCGACTTGTCGGTCTCACAGTCAAGCGCCCTTATGTCATTATACTCTTCGCACGGTTACCAACCGTACTGAGGGCACCTTTAGAAGCCTCCGTTACTCTTTTGGAGGCGACCACCCCAGTCAAACTACCCACCAAACACTGTCTCCGCTCTAGGCGGATTAGGCATCAGATAAACAAAGGGTGGTATTTCAAGGGTGACTCCCCGATTCCTGGCGAAACCGGTTCATAGTCTCCCACCTATCCTACACATCATTTATCCAATGTCAATGTTAAGCTGTAGTGAAGGTGCACGGGGTCTTTCCGTCCCGTTGCGGGTAAACGGCATCTTCACCGTTACTACAATTTCACCGAGCTCATGGCCGAGACAGTACCCAGATCGTTGCACCATTCGTGCAGGTCGGAACTTACCCGACAAGGAATTTCGCTACCTTAGGACCGTTATAGTTACGGCCGCCGTTTACCGGGGCTTCAATTAAGAGCTTCTCCAACACTTAGAGCGCTGAATAACCCCTCCTCTTAACCTTCCGGCACCGGGCAGGTGTCAGGCCTTATACGTCATCTTTAAATTTA
Source organism: Bacteroidales bacterium (assembly GCA_963676635.1). GTDB lineage: Bacteria > Bacteroidota > Bacteroidia > Bacteroidales > F082. Next base: position 47,018 of record OY781105.1, on the reverse strand, counting down.
GCAAAGCCATGTGTTTTTGATAAACAGTCGCCTGGGTCATTTCTCTGCGGCCTCGCCTGAGCGAGGCACCCCTTCTCCCGAAGTTACGGGGTAATTTTGCCTAGTTCCTTAGCCATGAATCACTCGAGCACCTGTGGATTCTCTCCTCGACTACCTGTGTCGGTTTACGGTACGGGCAGCTTATACCTGACGCTTAGAGGGTTTTCTTGGAAGCATGTTTAGGGTCTCTATCCACTCGCCCGAAGGCTCGTGGTACTATCCACCTTTAGCATAAATAGCGGATTTGCCTACTATCTATTTACCTACAGTGTTTAACGTACTATTCCGTCAGTACGCGGACCTTTCACTTCTCCGTCACCTCATCGCAGTATAAGCTGGTACTGGAATATTAACCAGTTGTCCATCGACTTCCCCCTTCGGGTGCGCCTTAGGACCCGACTAACCCTGATCCGATTAGCGTTGATCAGGAAACCTTAGTCTTCCGGTGTGCAGGTTTCTCGCCTGCATTATCGTTACTTATGCCTACATTTGCTTTTCCATAAACTCCACAATACCTCGTCAGTACTGCTTCTACGTCGATGGAATGCTCCCCTACCAGTCATAATAATTTATGAATCTACAGCTTCGGTAATGTGTTTATGCCCGATTATCATCCATGCCCGACCGCTCGACTAGTGAGCTGTTACGCACTCTTTAAATGAATGGCTGCTTCCAAGCCAACATCCTAGCTGTCTCTGCAGTCAGACCTCGTTAGTTCAACTTAACACATATTTTGGGACCTTAGCTGGTAGTCTGGGTTCTTTCCCTTTCGGACATGGACCTTAGCACCCATGCCCTCACTCCCGGAGATCTTCTTACAGCATTCGGAGTTTGTCAGGGGTTGGTAGGCGGTGAAGCCCCCTAGCCCTATCAGTAGCTCTACCTCTGTAAGAATGTTATCCGAGGCTGCTCCTAAAAGCATTTCGGGGAGTACGAGCTATCTCTCAGTTTGATTGGCCTTTCACCCCTACCCACAACTCATCCAAAGACTTTTCAACGTCAACTGGTTCGGTCCTCCATTGCGTGTTACCGCAACTTCAACCTGGTCATGGGTAGATCACCAAGTTTCGCGTCTACCCCCTCTGACTTTTGCGCCCTGTTCAGACTCGCTTTCGCTTCGACTACTCCGCTTAACGGATTAATCTTGCCAGAGAGGAGTAACTCGTAGGCTCATTATGCAAAAGGCACGCCGTTATCCTGATAAATCAAGACTCCGACCGCTTGTAAGCGCACGGTTTCAGGTTCTATTTCACCCTCTTGTTCAGAGTACTTTTCACCTTTCCCTCACGGTACTTGTTCACTATCGGTCTCTCAGTAGTATTTAGCCTTGGCAGATGGTGCTGCCAGATTCAGACAGGGTTTCTCCGGCCCCGCCCTACTCAGGATTCCTCTAACTTATAAATCAATTTTATGTACAGGACTGTCACCTTCTTTGGTCTAACTTTCCAGTTATGTTCTACTATCAATTTATTTCGTATATTAAGGTCCTACAACCCCACAAATGCCGTAACATTTGTGGTTTGGGCTCTTCCGTGTTCGCTCGCCACTACTTACGGAATCACTATTGTTTTATTTTCCTCCGGGTACTTAGATGTTTCAGTTCCCCGGGTTTGCCTCCCGACGAATCGGGATACCTGGCCTTCAACCAGGTGGGTTGCCCCATTCGGATATCTCCGGATCAATGGTTATTTGCACCTCCCCGAAGCTTTTCGCAGCTTATCACGTCCTTCGTCGCCTCTGAGAGCCTAGGCATCCGCCGTACGCTCTTAGTAACTTTCTTAACCTATTTCGTAATAGGTGCTCTCGCACCAGCAAAATATTTTAACTTTCTTTCAACATGTCAATGAACTCTTCTCTTAGGTCTTTCCCTAAGTTGTGGAGAATAAGGGAGTCGAACCCTTGACCTCTAGAATGCAAATCTAGCGCTCTAGCCAACTGAGCTAATCCCCCAATCTTTGTCCCGGGTAGTAAGTCTATTCTATATCTCACTCTCTCCCGGTCCTGCTTAAGTAGTCCCGCGCAGACTTGAACTGCGGACCCCTACATTATCAGTGTAGTGCTCTAACCAACTGAGCTACGGGACTCTATCACCCGGTAGCCTTTCCGTTATAGCTTCTGACAATCTACTATAAGGAATTGCCCTTCTCCTGAACTCTTTAAAAAATGAATGCCAAACCAATGTAATCTCTCACATACTCTTTTTGCTTTTACCTTATGCCTCTGATCTCTCCAGAAAGGAGGTATTCCAGCCGCACCTTCCGGTACGGCTACCTTGTTACGACTTAGCCCCAGTTACTAGTTTTACCCTAGGCAGCTCCTTGCGGTAACCGACTTCAGGTACCCCCAGCTTCCATGGCTTGACGGGCGGTGTGTACAAGGCCCGGGAACGTATTCACCGCGCCATGGCTGATGCGCGATTACTAGCGATTCCAGCTTCACGAAGTCGGGTTGCAGACTTCGATCCGAACTGAGACCGGCTTTAGAGATTCGCTCCCTGTCACCAGGTGGCTGCCCTCTGTACCGGCCATTGTAGCACGTGTGTAGCCCTGGACGTAAGGGCCGTGCTGATTTGACGTCATCCCCACCTTCCTCTCTACTTGCGTAGGCAGTTCTCCTAGAGTCCCCATCTTTACATGCTGGCAACTAAGAGTAGGGGTTGCGCTCGTTATGGGACTTAACCCGACACCTCACGGCACGAGCTGACGACAACCATGCAGCACCTTGTAAATTGTCCGAAGAAAATAGCCTTTCAGCTACTGTCAACTTACATTTGAGCCCAGGTAAGGTTCCTCGCGTATCATCGAATTAAACCACATGCTCCACCGCTTGTGCGGGCCCCCGTCAATTCCTTTGAGTTTCAACCTTGCGATCGTACTCCCCAGGTGGATCACTTATCGCTTTCGCTTAGTCACTGACTGTGTATCGCCAACAACGAGTGATCATAGTTTACGGCGTGGACTACCAGGGTATCTAATCCTGTTCGCTCCCCACGCTTTCGTGCATGAGCGTCAATATCGGCTTAGTAAGCTGCCTTCGCGATCGGTGTTCTGTAGCATCTCTATGCATTTCACCGCTACATGCTACATTCCGCCTACTTCAACCGTATTCAAGACTACCAGTATCAAAGGCAGTGCCGGAGTTGAGCCCCGGGATTTCACCTCTGACTTAATAGTCCGCCTGCGCACCCTTTAAACCCAATAAATCCGGATAACGCTTGCACCCTCCGTATTACCGCGGCTGCTGGCACGGAGTTAGCCGGTGCTTATTCGTATAGTACCTTCAAGCTAATTTACAAATTAACATTTATTCCTATATAAAAGCAGTTTACGACCCATAGGGCCTTCTGTCCTGCACGCGGCATGGCTGCGTCAGAGTTGCCTCCATTGCGCAATATTCCTTACTGCTGCCTCCCGTAGGAGTCTGGTCCGTGTCTCAGTACCAGTGTGGGGGATCATCCTCTCAGAACCCCTAGACATCGTTGCCATGGTGAGCCATTACCTCACCATCTAGCTAATGTCACGCATGCCCATCTTTAACCACCGGAGTTTTAACTGCTCTATGATGCCATTGTGCAGTGTTATGTGGTATTAATCCCGATTTCTCGGGGCTATCCCTCTGTTAAAGGTAGGTTGCATACGCGTTACGCACCCGTGCGCCGGTCGTGTGGTCAGCAAGCTGACCCTTACCCCTCGACTTGCATGTATTAGGCCTGCCGCTAGCGTTCATCCTGAGCCAGGATCAAACTCTTCATTGTATATTGTTTGTCCTTTTTTTCAAAAGAATGTTTTATATGCTTTCAAGATCCTGACAAAAGGTTGCTATCTTTTCCTGTTTATTTCAAAACAGGGGTATGTGTTCCTTTACTTGGCTTGGCTTCATTATGTCTATGAACTCGCCGCTCTATCACGGCTCTTTTCTTCTTGTTTTCCCCATTTGAACGGGGTTGCAAAAGTAATACTTTTTTTATTCCAAACAAGCCTTTTTGTAAAAAAATTTAATCTTTTTTTAAACTCTCTCTTTTGACCGTTCTGCCACTCCTGTTTTCTCCTCTTTCTCCCTCTTGTGGCTGTATTACTCTCACTATTTTTATGAACTGTTCGTATCAAACGAGCGGCAAAAGTACTCCTTTTTTCTTTCCTTACAACTTTTTTGTTGTGTTTTTTTAGAATAATTAATTAACAAGTTATCATGTCTCAGATAACCAAATATTTAGAAACGAAAAAAAATTTATTATCCTCTTGTAAAAACATAATTATTGTCATCCGAAAACTTATCGTTGTAATAATAACCTTCATCATCAAATAACTTTAGCTTATCCGGACTATCAATTCGCTGTTTTGTAATGAACCTTGTCATTAACCCACGTGCGCGTTTTGCATATATGCTTACTATCTTATAGGTGCCGTTTTTGTATTCCTTAAAGACGGGTGTAATTACATTTCCTGATATACTACTAAGATTAAGCATCTTATAGTACTCATTTGATGCCAGATTTATCAAAACATCACCAGAAAGGTGATTGCTGATTGCTGTTGTTACTTTATCAGACCAGAAATCATACAGATTAACGCTACCTTCTACATCCAGTTTGTGTGCTACTTCAAGCCTGTATGGCTGTATAAGATCCAATGGGCGTAACATACCATATAAACCACTTAATATAATAAGGTGTTTGTTTAGAAATATCAAATCTTCTTCTTCCAAGGACTGAGCATCCAGTCCTGTAAAAACATCACCTTTGAAACTTAGAATCGACTGACATGAATTTTCTGTATTATGATCTTTGTTCCAAAACTGATACCTGTCGTATGTTAACTGAGAAAGTTTCGGACTGGTTACCATAATGGAACTTATTTCCTGAACTGAGAATTGCTTCAGCTTGTCGGCAATTTTAGCCGCATCTTTCAGAAAAACAGGTGAATTGTGCCTTAAGCCCCTCCGTTTTACAGATATATCTATTGTTTTTGATGGTGATAGTAATATTTGCATTCTTAGTATTTCTATTGTTTATTGTCACTACCTTTTCCCTGTATCCACATTTCTATTTCAACATTCTTATAGGTAATACCTTTATATTTATCTGTATTCCAGATATCCATTATCTTTTTGAAGTCAGGATACTCATTAACAGGAATAATTTGTTTCTTAAAAGATATTTTCCTGATAACAGATATCTCCTTACCTACACATTTATAGCTAACTTCCAGAGAGCCAACAGCATTGTCTATATTATAATCAGCTGAAACATTCACAGGCATCATATTATCAGGCAAAACAAAAACGAACTCATTTGATTCACTAACAACAAAAGGTATCTCAAGTGGGGCATTACGCTCTACCGGAAGTATGTTCATATGCCATGAATCTACTCCTATATATATATAAGGTATGGGCAAATAATAATATCCATCCTGTTCCTGTATCTTCCCCGAAGGTGTTAGTTCAAATTCTGTAGCAACAACTTCCTTTTTAAACTTTGTATTTTCTACTACTTTGGCATCGCAGCCTCGAATTGTTCCCGAAAGATAATCTTCTGAAGTTGTTATGTTAAGATAAGGAGCGCAAGCACCTGTTAACATTGACACAAGTTTACCATCATATGTTTCAGTATCCTTAATGATTACCGATCCTGAAAGAGAAATCTCGTTTTTGGCACCTTTTACTGTCTTTACTTTTGGCGTTTTTGCATTTGGGTTAAGAATAATAATCTTATCAGTTGACATAGAATATTCAGGATTTTGCGACCATATCTTATCAACAGAAAGGAACAAATCGCCATATTTCTGAATATCTGCAACAGTATAAAAATTATTCATCAGAGAAATACTACCTGTTTCTTTGGCAAAGAACATAGCCGGCATTGTAGCCGAAGCTTCTGTTTCTATCCCGGCAAGGTTAAGCATTTGCGTTAATAAAGCTGCCTTTTCAGCAACAGTTCCATAATTACTATTCCAAACTTCAACCGGAGTTCTGAGCTTATATCCGGTATATTTAAGCGGTGTGTTATTTGTTATAATATTGTGTACAACAAACTTTTGCATCAAAAGAGCCTGTTTTAAAGGATTCTTCTCATCACCAATAATCTCATCTACATACTTTTGAAGTGATGCATCAGGCTTTTCCATAAATGCTTTCTGACCGATAAAAGAATTTACAGCCTGGTTAATATCCTTTGTAGATGCCAGCAACATCGGACGATCAGTGTGACCAGCAGGCTGATATCTTTCCTTTGAATATGCAGCTAACTTTCCAAACTTCCAGGAATAAGTATTGAACTTCTCACCGCTTTTCACTCTTGGCTCACCAATCATCAAATTAAACACTCTATAGTTCAACACCGTACCTGTTGGCACATTAATCACGATTTCGAGATTTGTAACTGGAGATTGCTCTTCCAGAAACTCATCAACAAACAGCCCATCATAATACCCTGCTTCAGATGTTATCGTATAATCGAGATTAATAACCGCACCTACTTCAAGTCCGGTATGAGTAACAACCATCTCACGCAGATTATTAAATGCAGGGGCTTTGGCAGCAAAACGCGGTAACACCTCGTTAAACGCATTGTCAGGAGTCACAATCTTTTTCCCGTCAGCCATAACAGTGTATGCCTCATTAATATTTAATTTCTGATAATCTGTATTATAAACAATAAAAGTTTCTCCGTACAGCCTGTGAAATGCAAAATGCGACAATAGTTTGATCTGCTTTGACTCATTGTATACAATACTTCCATCAGTATTCAGAGTATATTCTTTCTTAAGATTAATAAACTCAGCATCACTTAATTGTGAGTAGCCCATTAATACAAACACGAGAGATATTATAAGAAATATTACTTTTTTCATGATATAAATGTATTAGATTAGTGTAATTTGATAATAACTGGAGTAGCTTCCAGTTTCTGTTGCATGCTAACTACCTTACTATACGAAGGCCAATCTTCAGCGTCGTAAATACGTTTAGCCAGGGAGACTTCCTCTGAATACTCAAAAACATTACCATTAAGTTCTGAACTACCTTTAAATGTTGCTATATTATCACCAAAATCTTCATTAAAGTCAAATGATATCAGTTTACCCTTTTCCGGAAGAGTTATTTTCTCGTTAATTTCAACAAATCTGGAACATCTGTCACGAAAGGCAAATTCTCTTTCTTCGAGACTTGTTTGCATATATAAGTGTGACATAGCTCTTTTCATAAAACCAGATGCAACAACAGGCTTGAAGATTATTTCACTACTATTGACAGTTGCAAAATCAGGAATAGAATACTCCATCACAATTACAATATTACTTTCCAGATAATTATAAGGTTCACCGTAATCAACTGAAACAATTTCAGCCTGGGGAGCAACCCTCAGCAATTCACTTTCAACAGACTTCGTCCATTCGCTTTTATAATAAGAAGTAAACATTCGCCGGATAGCAGCATCTGTTTGTCCTTCAGCTGACACAGTAAGCTTTCCAACTAAAGTACCATCGCTTTTAAGTTCAGAATCGCCCGTAATTTTAATAAAATGATTTTTAGGGTCAGAAACCGGAGTAATCATCAGGTCAGCACCTTCAGGAACACCCATTAGATAATTTTGCTGCTGTTCGGCACTGGACCACAGTTCACGCAGGAAAGGCACCCAAGTTGGGTCCAGTATTTTATACTCACCATTCTTCAGTTTAACAACAGTAACGCTATGGTTAAACTGGTCGGCGGGGATATAGTCTATTCTCGACCCAGCCATTGTCATTGCAGGGTAAGACTCAAAGCCAGCTGCCCGCAGCATTGTTATAAGCATACCAGCTTTATCCTTACAAACACCACATCTGTCTGTAAAGTCCATCTCACCTTTATGGAGAGTATAACCTTCCCCCTCTCCCATGGAAATACCAGAATACCTAATTTCATCAGCAACCCAGTGAGTCAATAATGAAATAGAATCTAATTCTGTTTTGGCTCCTGACAGGATTTCATTTACTTTCTCATTTATTTCATCTGTTGTTTCGAAACTTCCAAAATCTTCATTCACATTATAAAACCACAACGACTTCGCTTGCCAGTCGGGACTCGTTGATATAAGTAGCTTAGGAGCAACATCAGACATAGCAACCATTGATGATTCATGTTTTATTGGCATAATATCCTTCTTCACGAAAGTGTAAACCATGATACTATCCTTCAAAATTGCAGAAGATTCTGCCTCTCCATTATAAAACCGATATTGAACAGTTTTATCAGATGGAATACTAACACTGTAATACTTTAACAGCATTGGATCAGAGCTCCAAAAAGGAACAATATCATAATACTGTCCTCTCATAGGAGGGATATATCTGTCATCTTCATTATCATAAAGAAGGGCGTAAGTAAACCCCTTCCTGAAAAGTCGAACTTCAACAGCATCACCAGGATCAAGTCGTCCTACTTCAAGCATTTTCTCACGTGCGCCCCAATAAATCATTCTGGCAGGTGCAGGATAATCAAGCACATCAGAGATATCAAGATTAACAGTTTGTCCGTTTTTTTGATGAATCACCACTTCCTGAATGTCAACATATGCTGATAATGGATCATAGCCATAAGTAATAACATTAAGATTGGAAGCACCTTTATTTGTTAGTACTTTATAAAGTTTGTGAGTATAAACATAACTCAATCCGGAAGGCTGTACATCGACTTTAGTACTGTCGTAAACAATTAGCAGGTTCTGCCCCGGATAATCTTCTGCATTTCCTGCAGAATCAATAAGCTCTTTGGCTGTTTGCGCATTTCCAAACATAAATGCTAATAAGAGCGATAAGGATAACAATGTATTTTTCATAAGTTCAAATTTTGTGTAAAGATAGAGTTTTAAGTTAATTATTGAAGATTATGGCGGCTCCATCCAAAGAAAGAATCATGGTGAAATGAATAAAAACACAAATACATTATATTGCCAATAATTTACTAATATTACACCTTATTATATAAGGGAACATTTTATGATAAAACATACAGTAATTTATCTGGTTTCAATAACTGTGATACTTTTCGCCGCGATTTCAACAAACGCACAAATTACGGTTATGTCATTTAATATAAGATATAACAATCCACACGATCATGAAAACAAATGGGAACTACGTAAAGGAGAAGTTGCAGGATTAATCAAGAAAAACAACCCAGATATCATAGGAATTCAGGAAGGATTACATGACCAAATCACCTTTCTCGACAGCACCTTATCAAGTTATTCATATACAGGCGTTGGCCGCGATGATGGTAAACAAAAAGGAGAATACGCCGCAATTTTCTTTAATCATGAAAAAGAAACACTCCTGGAATCAAACACCTACTGGCTTTCAGAAACACCTGATACAGTTTCAGTAGGCTGGGATGCCTCTATGGAACGTATTGTTACATTCGCTGTTTTTAAAGATATCACAACAAATGACACCCTTTATGTTTTCAATTGCCATTATGATCATATTGGCAATGTCGCCAGAAAAAAATCATCAGAGCTAATCCTTGAACTTATCAGTAATAAGAAGTTACAAAACAAAAAAGTTATTCTCACTGGTGACTTTAACAGCACAATGGATGATGAACCAATTCAGATATTAAAAACCGATATGCTTGATAGTTTTGATTATGAAACAACACATACAGATACAACAGGAACGTTTAATGGGTTTAACCCGGAATACAAAGAGAAAAAGCGTATTGATTATATCTTCATAAAAAACATGGATGTAAGTAATTATAGAATCGTTACCGACAAAAGAGAGAATGGCCTGTATATTTCAGATCACTTTCCGGTAATGATAGCAGTTTATTAAGAAAAATAATATTATGAGTGAATACTATCAGGAAGACAAACAATATACAAATCAGGAGTTCATTACACAGCCACTGAAAGCAGGCACTTATGAACTTTGTACATTCAAGGGATGTAATTTTAACAATTCTAATTTAAACGACATTAAATTTATAGACTGCAGTTTTGACAACTGTGATCTCTCTTTGACAAAGATCAACAATACAGCCTTTAGGAACATCAAATTTACGAACTGCAAGCTTCTTGGATTAAATTTTGATAACTGCAACAACTTTGGATTTGAGGTAAGCTTTAAGAACTGTGTACTAAACCACAGCTCGTTTTATCAAACAAGACTAAAAAATACTTTATTTGAAGACACATCACTTATTGAGACCGACTTTGCAGAAAGCAATCTGGAAGGTGCTGTTTTCAGAAACTGCGACTTATCTGGTGCTGTTTTTGACAGGACAAATCTCGAAAAGGCTGATTTTACAACATCAGAGAATTATATAATTGATCCTGATATAAACAAAATCAAAGAGGCAAGATTTTCATTAACGGGATTACCAGGTCTTCTGGCAAAACATAGAATAGTAGTTGAAAGATACTAATCAGCGGACTCTCTAATCATTAACAGCTTCGTATTTAGTTCCGTTAGCCGGGTCCACTTCTTTCATAATATTAAGCATTTCATTTTTTTCAGCCGGACTACCTTCAGTAAACACCTGAATTATTTCATTTCTCTTAGCTTCAATAAAAACCTGCAAAGCATATAACCCGGAACGCTTATTATAAACATTCTGAAAATACTTCAATGTTTGTCCAATGGTAGCTCTTCCACCAATCTTATCATTTGCCATCTTATCCAATCCCTGACGATGATATTCATAGAGAAGCTTTCGCAGATCGCTATAAGAGGGATTTAGTAAATTTTCAATCAACTGATATCTGTTTTTCGGACCTTCAAAAGCCTGCCATCCTTTCTCACTTGAATTCTGAGCAGAAGTAACTACTTCCATAGCTTTCTCATAAAAAGCAGTACCACCTTCAAGGCTGTATGTATCAAATTCCAGTCCAAGCATCAGATAAGCATAATAAGCCAGAATAGAAGTAAGGTTCGAAGTATAAGTCCCGTCAGAGTAATCCATACTTTGATGGGGGACAAATTCAAACTTAATATCCTCATCAACAAGATTTATTAATACAGAACTATAATCAGTATCAAAAGCAGGCCGTTCAAGAACAACATTCAATGAACCTTTAAAAATATCACTTCCTATCACTTCCTTTATAGTAATAACAAAAGTATATGAGATTCTTTCTTCGATCTGAAAATTGTACGAAGACCACACTCTGTTATTCATAAAGTCGAATATCGTAGTTTCCATATTTGAAAACACACTGGGATCAATACCTTCAATGCCTTGAGTCTGGACTTGCACATTACCAATAAACTCCTGTGAATATGAAGATATATTCAATGAAACCAAAAAAGCCAGAAATACAAAAACTTTTTTCATGCTTAGGATTTTAATAATCGATCAAGTACACGGATAAGGTCTGATGCAATTTCTTGTTTAGATTTAAGACCAGTAATAATTTCCTCTCCATTACGGGTAATAAATGTCACTTTGTTTGTATCATAACCAAAACCAGCGCCCATATCATTTAATGAATTTAGAACGATGGCATCACAGTTTTTATTATGAAGCTTTGTTAAGGCATTGTCTCTTTCATTCTCTGTTTCCAGAGCAAAACCTATCAACAATTGATTTTCACGTTTCTTCTTACCAAGCTCTGAAAGAATATCAACGGTGGGAACAAGATTTATACTTTCGAAACCTGTCTGTTTTTTAATCTTCTGATCACTCACAACTTCCGGAGTAAAATCAGCTACTGCAGCTGCCATGATTGTAATATCAGCTTCATCAAACACACTGACACAAGCCTGATGCATGTCATCAGCTGTTTTAACATTAATTACATTAACAGAATCAGAATCCACTTTTTGCGATACAGGCCCCAGCACCAAATCAACTTCAGCACCAAGATTATCCAAAGCTTTAGCTATTTCAATCCCCATCTTCCCCGAACTACTATTTCCAATAAACCTCACAGGATCCACTGGTTCATGAGTAGGCCCGGCTGTAACCAGAACTCTCTTACCTTTAAAAGTAACTGAAGTCAAAAAATGATTCTTAATATGTTCAAAAATAACTTCCGGTTCCTCCATTCTTCCGCACCCTTTGAGCCCACTGGCCAATTCCCCTTCAACAGGATCAATAAATCTACAGCCCTGAGACTTAAGAATATCTATACTTTTCTTTGTTGAAGGATGCTTGTACATATCCAGATCCATAGCCGGAGCTATAAAAACCGGACACCGGGCAGACAAATATGTAGTAAGAAGCAAATTATCAGCTATACCCGATGACATCTTACCCATAGTATTTGCAGATGCAGGAGCAAATAAAAACAAATCAGCCCATAATCCCAATGAGACATGACTGGTCCATGTTCCATCACCCTTATCAAAATACTCAGAATAAACCGGTTTCTCAGATAATGCTGAAAGTGTTAACGGAGTAACAAAATCCTTCGCCATGGAAGTTACAAGAACCTGCACTTCTGCCCCTTCTCTTTTTAGCATTCTTATTAAATAAGGCACTTTGTAAGCGGCGATGCTTCCTGTAATTCCAATAATAATTTTCTTACCCCTTAACATAGATTATTTATCTTCTTTATGAGGATTTCTTATGTAAATCTGCTTATTTAAAAACTCATTTACAGCTAACAATGTAGGTTTTGGAAGACCTTCATAATATCTTGCAATCTCAATTTGTTCTCTGTTTTCAAAAACCTCTTCCAGGTTATCAGTTGCAGGAGCAAATTCTTCAATCTTCTGATCCAGTTCTTTTTTAATATCATAACTGATCTGATTGGCACGTTTTGCAAGAACAACCACTGTTTCATAAATATTACCAGTTTCCTCGTAAAATTTTTCTTTTTTTCTTGTTACCGCAGTGGTTTCAGTTTTTACTTTCTTATAGTCCATATTGGTTAATTAATATTACTTTTCAAACTTTGATGCGCCCTTTGATTAATCTTATTAACCTCATCAATATACTCGCTCTCCGGGTATAAATAGGCAAGGTTATTACAGGCTTCTATTGTTTTTTCGTATCTTTCTTCTTTTTTCAGATAAACGCTTTTTTCAGCGTAAGCATAATAAGCTTTTGCAATTGAGTAGAGTACAGATTCTTTAAAATCAGTATCAGGGTAATCATCGATAAGATTCTCATATGATGTAATTGCAGCCTGATAATCTCCCATTTTATCATACAAACACGCAACATGGTATTGTTTCACTTCGAGCTTGTGTCTTAACTCATCCATAAGTCGTGTAGCTTCACTAACCTTTTCACTGTTAGGATACATGTCGATAAAATTCTGTAGCTCTTTTAAAGCAGTATATGTACTTGTTTGATCCAGGCTTGGTCTTGGAGATTCGAGATAGTTACAATAAGCGCTCATAAAAGCACTTTCTTGAGCAAACTCAGAACGTGGATAACTCTGCACATATTGATTATAATAATAGCTGGCTATCTGATAGTCTTTCATTTGAAAATAACAGTTTGCGGTATAGTATGTAAGCTTCTCACCTTTTTCGTTACCACGGTTAACAGCCCTAAGTATATCAAAGATTTGCAAAGCCCTGTTAAAATCACCTTGCTCATACAAATCAACCCCTACTTCATACTTAAGTTCATTATTACCACTCTTTAATATCTTGTTATAATTTTTACAAGATACTCCAAACAGCACAATACCAGTTATTAATGTGAGAAAAATCGATTTTTTAAACATGGCGCAAAAATAAAACAAATAATTGAAGTACAAAACGAAAAATAAGTAGCAAAATTATATTAATAAACATATTATAGTCCATATTAACAAACTTTATGAATAACTATTGAAGCATAAACGTTGCCAATCGTAGTATATCCAGCTCATTTTGGATCATATCATTTTATTTTTCAAACAGATGCGATATATTAGCATTTAGAATACAAATAAATATTATCATCAAATTTTTCCCATTTAAACTAATTACATATTTTTGCAACAAAATTAAACTGAGTAGAAATGGATATTTTTGATAAATGCGTTGTTAACCTGGGACCACTGGGAAAATATGCGTCAAATGCTGAAGGTTATTATATGTTTCCAAAGCTTGAAGGCGAAATCTCTAACCATATGAAATTTCAGGGCAAAACAAGGCTTGTATGGAGCCTTAACAATTACCTGGGACTTGCTAATCAACCGGAAGTCAGAAAAGCTGATGCTGATGCTGCCAAAGAATGGGGACTTGCTTACCCAATGGGAGCCCGTATGATGTCAGGACAGACAAAATACCATGAAGAACTTGAGCAACAACTTGCTGATTTCGTTGGAAGAGAAGCTGCTTTTCTTTTGAATTACGGCTATCAGGGCATGGTTTCTATAATCAACTCACTGGTAACACGTAATGATGTAATCGTTTATGATTCAGAGGCACATGCTTGTATTATTGACGGGATGCGTTTACATTTTGGTAAAAGATTTGTTTACCCTCACAATAATATGGACAATCTGGACAAAGAACTGGAAAGAGCAACAAAGATTGTTGAAAAAACGGGCGGTGGCATTCTGGTAATTACAGAAGGTGTATATGGTATGTCAGGTGACCTTGGCAACCTTAAGGATATTGTAGCTCTTAAGAAAAAATATAATTTCAGACTTCTAATTGATGATGCTCATGGTTTTGGAACAATGGGACCAACAGGTGCAGGTACCGATGAACATTTTGGATTACAGGATGAGGTTGATATCTACTTTGGTACTTTCGCTAAATCAATGGCAGGAATTGGTGGCTTTGTAGCTTCTAAAAAAGAGGTTATCAAATATCTGCAGTATAATATGCGCTCACAGATTTTTGCAAAATCGCTCCCGATGCCTATGGTTATTGGTGCTATGAAACGTCTTGAATTACTAAAAACACGTCCGGATTTAAAAGAAAAACTGTGGACAATAGTCAACGCCTTACAGAAAGGTCTTGTTGAAAATGGTATGAATATTGGCAATACAGAATCACCTGTTACTCCGGTAATACTTAAAGGGGGTGTTCCTGAAGCTACTCACATTACACACGATCTGCGAGAAAACTATGACATCTTTTGTTCAATAGTTGTATATCCGGTTGTACCAAAAGGTGTGATACTTCTTAGACTTATACCTACAGCAATACATACTCTTGAAGATGTTGACTATACGGTAAAAACATTTGCTAAAATAAAGAAAAAGCTGGAGAATAATGAATATGGCGATACGATGAAAAGCGCCACAGCTTAATATTAATATTTGTATTGTCCCATATGAAACCGGAACTTGAACTTACAAAAAGCAACTTCTGGATAATTGCTGTAAATTCTACAGCTTCCTATGTATTAGCTTATTTGTTTGTTTTTTATATTGATTTTATTAGCAAAATATTCCTATCGGGAAATTTTGGCTTCAATATCGGTTTCGACTGGGACAGTATTTATTATTATGTAGAACCACATGAGTGGACACACGATAGTGTAAGACTCATTTTTGGTGCCGGGCCTATTCTCATTCTTGTTCTTGGCCTGATTGCCTTAATTGCATTTTGGTCGTTGGTTGAAGAGCCAGCACGCCTTAAGACTTTCTTTATGTGGTTTGCACTTCATGCCTTTAATTTTACTTTTGGGAGTTTACTAATTGGGAACATTTTTAAAGAAGGTATTGGTCATGTTTTCAACTGGATGTACTTAACTGACACAACAAAAATGATTGTTGCCCTGATAGGTTTTCTCGGATTATTGGGAACTGCTTATTTCATGTCCAGAGTAGCTGCAGTTTCTGCCAATTCATACTTCAACAGACTTACTGAAAATAATTTCCCATTTTTCGTAACTGCCCAGTTAATTGTACCTTTTATACTTGGAACTGGTATATATTTGCTTTATTTCTTCCCGCAGATATTATTTCAGGAAGCCTATTCATGGATAACCATGCTGCTTATAATATTATTCATGGTTATGCGAATTAGCAAGATGGAAACAATCTATTTTGATGAAGAACCCAGATTCTTTGAAATATCACGTATTATTCTTATTACAACTTTAGTTTTTCTGATAACTGTAAGAATATTATTAAGGAATGAGATATATATAAACTGGTAAAATCAATACTTTAATGATCATGACCTACCTTTGATCAGTTTACAAACTTCATTTTTATTCTTTATCTGGCAAACTAATAACCAACTAATATTTTCTTATTAATCTGCCTGTTATTCATCTGTATAGTCAATAAATACATTCCTGGTTTCAAATTACTGGTACTGATATCTGCATTTTGACATCCAATTTGCTCATTAATAATTAAGCTTCCATGTAAATCAGATATGGTTATCGATGAAATAACGTCGTGTGCTTCTATGTATAGATGATCATTTGCAGGAACTGGAAACACATTAACAACTTCCTCAGTATTCTCAATAATACTAACACCTGAATCACAACTAACCATGGCTTTCCATCCGGGTTTTACAATAGTATAATTTGAAGAGAAGTACAATGTTAATGCTCCGTATTCATTATCGGCGGTAATAGTTCCTGGATTATCAGAACCACAATATCTTCCAATTAATGGGGCAGAAACATCTGCACCATTATATATCTCAAGATAATCGTTCTCACAATCAGCCTGATATTCAATATCAAACTCCAAAAATTCCAACACAACTTTAGCAGGAACAGTGCCAGGCCATATAACCATTGTATAGCTCTCATGGTTTGAATAATCAGCTGTATCACTACCAGAATCATAAAACAACGCATCACAGGTTGACACTTCGTCATTACACATATTCAGAGCCTCTTTAATGATGATATAATCTTCTACCTCCTTAGTATCAGAGTTACCACTCATAACACTAACCGTAAGAGTAACCTTGTAATCACCTGGCTCGTTGTAAATAATTCCGGAAGGATTCCTATCATTCGACTCCTCAGGTGTACCTCCCTCAAAAGTCCAGTGCCAATCAATAATATCACCTCCAGCCGATTCATCATAATAATCCACACCTATTCCCGGTGATGTTAATTCTGTTGATGATGAAAAGTCAGCATAAAATGCCAAAATAGGGACAAGCTCAACATTAAGTATATAATTTTGATAATCAGTAACAGGTACATTTTCCACAACCTGATCATAATATCCAAATGCTGAAAATGTTACGTTATATGTTCCTTCTTTAATAGGCCTATAATAATTGCCCACAGGCAGATTTGAATACACATAAGAGTTATCATAATCATGACCTGAAATATTCACCTTAGCATGCACAGGATCACCAGTTACAGAGTTAGTAACAATCCCTGAAAAACCATAAAGCGATTGTTTCATATAATTTATTAATGATCTGTAATTATACTCCCAAAAATTATCCAACTGACTTTCGGGCAGCAATTTCGTTTCAGATATTTCAAGAGTAAGCTCCCGGCAATTTTTAAAATAATTCATATAATCCTGTCTGCCGCCACTAATAGTGTACCATGCATAACCATTTGTAATCCCATTATCCAAATCAGTAAAGTAACCAGAAGTACTATAAAACTGACAAGTATCGGCGTACTCGCGACTAACCATCTCCCACCAGTCATCATCAGCAGCCAGCTGTGGCCATGTATCCCATGGGTAATTCGCAACCTCAGCGCCACCATGAAAATTTGCTGACATCACAAAATCATGCTCATCAGCAAAATCCATAAAAGCAATTGTTTCTATCTGGTACTCGTTTCCATCAGGATGAGGACCATCTTCGGGGTCAGCGTAATTCCTGTTTAAATCAACACTGTTTGCGTTTGCACGTGTTGCTGCCCATACAGTATTGTTACCACCAGCATAAGTACCATCAGGATTAGCATTAGGGTTTATCCATATATCAATATTGTCAACAATATCTGTTATTTCAGAATCAGTACCATAATTAACAAGGAGGTGGTCTATTAACCGTAACATCAAAACATAGCCAGTAACCTCATCACCATGAATTGTTGATGTATACATAAACTCAGGCTCGTTCTGATCCATTTCAAGATCATTGTTAATGTGAGCAAAAAGCAATTCCCTTCCATCTGTAGAATAACCAATATTCACTATCTCACACATATCCGGGTAATCTGTCTCAAACTGATACATCATAGATACATATTCTTCATATGTGGGATAATAATCAAAACTACTCACATCCCTGTCCTTTTGGCTGTTTTCCAGCACAGATTCGAATATCATCGATGGAGGAGTCAATACCTTAATATTATATCCCAGTTTTTCAAATTCAGCAAATTCTCTACTATTTGCATATGCGAAAACCTTCGATCCATCCAGATTATCTAAAGATATCATTGTTGTAAGCATATCCAGTTCACTAATATTATCGCTACTGGCTAGTTGAAAACTGAAATAAACCTCTCCTCTCTCTTTCAGCACTTCATTTGCCTTGTGAAATTGTGATGATTGTGCATTTGTCAAAAGATAAAGAAATGCGCATAATGATGTAATAAAAAGCTTCTTATACATAGCTTTGAATATTTACTGTTTATTAATTATTTATCAATTCAATCTCTCTCTCCATTCTTCTATACAAATCAGGATTAACAGGAACCATTGGTAATCTAAGATTATTCTCAACAACACCGAGGATTTCAAGAGCAGCCTTTGCTCCGGACGGATTACCATCTTCAAAAAGCATATCAATAAATTCAATCATCGAATAATGAATCTCTCTGGCACCTGCAATATTGTTTTCTTTTGTCATATTAACCATTGAAGAAAATTCTTGTGGGTACACATTAGCAACCACAGATATCACACCATCTGCGCCAAGTGTTAATAATGGAAAAGTAAGAGCATCATCACCTGAGAAAACTTTAAAGCCTTCCGGTTTGTTTTTAATAATACTCATTATCTGGTTTATATTTCCTGAAGCTTCTTTAACGGCAATAATATTACTAAAATCGCGGGCAAGCTGCAGAGTAGTTTCAGCTGAAATGTTACATGAAGTCCTGCCAGGTACATTATATAATATTACCGGAACAGGCGAAAGTTCAGCGATGACACTAAAATGTTCATATATTCCTCTTTGAACTGGCTTGTTATAATAAGGTGCTACAGACAATATTGCTGACACTCCTTCAAAATCTGTAATTTTCAATGTATTAGCTACCGCAGCAGTATTATTTCCTCCTATTCCCATTACAACAGGGACTCTGTAATCCACCACTTCAATAACAAATTTCATTACTTCAGATCTCTCTTCATCACTTAGCGTTGCTGCTTCTGATGTTGTTCCCAGGCTGACAATAAAATCAACTTTTCCTGTGATAACATGTTCCAATAATTTTCGTAATGACGGAAAGTCAATCTCACCAGCACTTGTGAAAGGAGTAATTATAGCAACTCCGGTTCCATTAAGTTCAGATTTCATATAGTAATGTTTAATTGTTTCAAGTAATAAATAAATGCTTCAAGCTTTTTGTTCCAATCGTCATTAGTTTCATTGATAACCAGATCATACTCACCTTCTGTATCATTGCCAAATGTAATGAATAATCCTTTAATTAATTTACTGGCAACAAATAATGAAAGTCTTGAAGTCAAAGGTATTGGCGCTAACAAAATATCTGCTTTAATGCTGTTAATTGTTTCAATCAGCGTTTTATTCATATGTCCTGTCAAAGATACATCATCATAGCCAACAACAATAATTTCTTCACTATCAAAAACATCAGCTATGCTTCTGTCACTGCAAACAATAAATAATGATACGTTAATTTTCTTTTTAAGAAGATTAATTATTGATTCCAGTTCTTCTTTATTTCTAAACTCCCTGTAATCAAGAATAACCTTTATAACCGAATCATCAATACTAATTTTATGGTCATAAGATTGCGTTACAACACTTCTGTTGTTTTTCCGAAAAGGCAATAACGCATGTTTTATCTTGTTCTTAAAGCTCAAATGTTTCTGTTTTTGATGCTGTAAAATTATATGTTTTTCAGGATAAATGAAACAAAAAAATGAAGCAACATAGATATAACAACCTTAATTGATAAATTTGCAGTCACAATAATTATTATGAAAATTACTTTTTTAGGAACCGGAACATCACAGGGAGTACCCGTACCAGCATGTAAATGTGAAGTTTGCAGGAATGGCAATGCTCATGATATCAGATTGAGATCCTCTGTTTTAGTCGAGACCGCAACTGAAACAATCTGTATCGATGCTGGTCCTGATTTCAGATATCAGATGCTAAGAGAAGGCGTCGACAAGCTGGATGCTATTCTTATAACCCATTCCCACCGCGATCACATAGCTGGTCTTGATGATGTGCGCTCATACAATTTTCTTCAAAAAAAGCCAATGGATATTTATGCATCAGAATATGATCAAAAGGAAATCAAAAAAGAATTCTCCTATGCTTTTAACAACAATTATCCCGGACTACCCCAGTACAACCTTCTTACTATTAACAACAAATCATTTAATATAGGTGAAACAATAATATCACCAATACGGGCACTGCATCACAGGATAGAGGTTTATGGTTACAGGATTAACAATTTTGCTTACATAACCGATACCAACTATATCCCCCCGGAATCTCTTGTTGAATTGGATGGCTGTGAAGTACTTGTAATAAATGCTCTGAGAAAAGAAAAACACGTTTCACATTACAATCTTGAAGAAGCTTTAAAGATAATTGAATTTCTTGCACCCAAAAAGGCATACCTGACTCATATTAGTCATTTAATAGGATTCAGCGATGATCTGGAAAAGACACTACCAGAAAACGTACATGTAGCGTACGATACTCTAAATCTGAGTTGTGACGGATAATCGATTGTATAGATCAAAACTTTAGCTTAACTGAAAAGCAATGTTATTTAAAAGATCATCTAGTTGAATTGGTTTTGAAATAAAAGCATTTGCTCCCATCGACATACTGGTTTTTCTTTCTCCAGAAAACAGATAAGCCGTTTGAACAATTACAGGAAGCTCCGGATCTGCCTCTCTAATAAATTTCAACACATCAAAGCCGTTTAATCCGGGCAGATTCAAATCAAGCAAAACAAGATCTATTTCATCAATAAATTCCGACAACAAATCAATTGCTTCATCACCTGTTGTGGCCCATATTATTCGGGCTTCTGATTTACTGAGCGCTGCATCAAAAAACTTTATACTGGTCTCTGTATCTTCAACAACCAGAATTGTTTTATCCGCAAACTGATATTCACTCCATTCCCTCATTTTCAATTATAATTATCGATCGAATAATTTTTGCTAAATTAATTGTTTTTTTATTAAGTTTCAATCTTTCGAAAAAATTTATCAATTTAATTATTAAGAACATTTCAACTAATACCATACTTATCTCAAATTCAAAAAAGTGTTTTTGATTTTATGATTTAAAAAAATCAAATATTTTGTAAGTATATCTACAAAAGGATTATTTTTGCAGCGTTTAAATTTATTAGTGTTCATTAAAATATAAACTGATTATGCTATATCGAAGACACCTTAGGATTAAAGTTTTACAAGCTTTGTACTCATGGTACACCGGGGGGGTTAATGACATTGTTGTTGGAGAAAAAGAACTCCTTAAAAGCATCGACAAATTACATAATCTGTTTGTGTACCAACTATCCTTCTTAGTTGAGATTAAGCGGTTTGCTGAAGTTAGAATAGAAGAAAACAAGCGTAAATTTTATCCAACCGATGAAGATCTTAACCCAAATACACGTTTCATCGAAAATCAGGTATTGACTGCCATTGAGCATAACAATGAATTCATACTTAGTGAAAACAAGCTTAAAGTTAACTGGACTGAAGAAGAAGACATGGTTCTGAAGTTTTTTAATATGCTTAAAGCTGAGGATTTCTTTCAGGAATATATGGCAACTAAACCATCATTGGATAAAGATAAGGAGCTATTGCTTAAAATAACCGAATACGTGTTACCTGAATTTGAACTTCTTAAGTCTTATTACGATGAGAAATGTGTATATTTTAATGATGGGTACGACCTCGTAAACATACTGCTTTACAATTTCTTTGATAATTTCAAAGCGTCATTTGCTTCTCATTCAAAGTTGCCAGGTATTTACAAACCATCTGTTAATGGCAAGAATGAAGACAGAGACTTTGTCCGCATTATTTACAAACTTGTTATAAGAGATGAAGATAAGCTTAATGAAGAGCTTAAAGAGCGTACAAAAAACTGGGAATTTGACCGAATTCCTCTAATGGACCTTATCCTGCTAAAGATGGCTATAGTTGAGCTCCAGAAAATGGAAACAATCCCTGTTAAAGTAACTCTTAACGAATACATTGAGCTTACTAAATATTTCAGCACGCAAAACAGCAAAGTGTTTATTAACGGTGTACTCGACAGATTAATACGCGAATTCAAAGAACAAGGCAAAATCGTAAAAACCGGACGAGGTCTTGTTGATTAAAGTTTAATGTTTAATGGTCATTGCTTAATATTGGGATTTGTCCCACTGTCAAAATCGTATTTTAGCGTTTTCATCTGCTTTCTATTTTTCTTTATCTAAATTTGTTATAAATAACATTTTTGAATATTTTTGCAGAAAATCAATAATTTAAAATTGATTTTATCTGTAATGAAGTAGTATTACATTGTTATCACTAACTAAACTAGGTCAAATTAACACTACAACAATGGCATTTGATATCGATATCATTAAGAGTTTATATGAAAGAATCCCCGAAAGGATTTCTCTTGCTAAAAAAGTAACAGGCAAAGCCCTTACATTAACAGAAAAAATACTGTATTCCCATCTTGACTCAGGAAACCCTGATCAGGAATACAATCGTGGTGAATCGTACGTAGATTTCCGCCCCGATCGCGTTGCTATGCAGGATGCCACAGCACAAATGGCTCTATTGCAATTTATGCAGGCTGGAAAAAGTAAAGTCGCTGTACCATCGAGTGTTCATTGCGATCATCTGATACAGGCCAGGCTTGGCGCCAATAATGATCTGGAAGATGCAAATTACACCAATAAAGAAGTTTATGACTTTCTAAGTTCTGTATCCAATAAATATGGTATCGGGTTCTGGAAACCCGGTGCTGGTATAATCCATCAGGTTGTTCTTGAAAATTATGCATTCCCCGGTGGGATGATGATAGGTACCGACTCACACACTCCAAATGCCGGTGGATTAGGAATGATTGCCATAGGTGTTGGTGGAGCTGATGCCGTTGATGTTATGGCTGACATGCCCTGGGAACTGAAATTCCCTAAACTGATTGGCGTGAAGCTTACAGGAAGCTTATCGGGATGGTCATCACCTAAGGATGTTATTCTCAAAGTTGCTGAAATTCTTACTGTAAAAGGCGGGACAGGTGCTATTGTGGAATATTTCGGCGAAGGCGCTGAAAGCATGAGTGCTACGGGCCGTGCTACTATTTGTAATATGGGTGCTGAAATAGGGGCTACTACTTCTTTATTCGGTTACGACAACAATACAGGCGAGTACCTTAAGAATACGGAAAGAAAAGATATTGCTGTGCTTGCTGATGGAATTTCTGAACATCTCACAGGCGACAGCGAAGTTTACAATAATCCTGATAAATATTTTGATCAGGTTATTGAAATCAACCTCAGTGAACTTGAACCTGCTCTTAACGGCCCTTTCACTCCGGATCTCCGAACAAAAGTTTCTGAGATTAAAGAAACAGCAGTTAAGAATGATTGGCCACTACAAATTGAATCAGCATTGATAGGATCCTGTACTAACTCATCTTACGAAGATATTACAAGAGCTGCTTCAATTGCGCGCCAGGCTATCAAGAAGAATATTGAAGTCGGGGCTGAACTGCTCATTACTCCTGGATCGGAAATGGTGAGATATACTATCGAAAGAGATGGACTCATCGATGATTTCGATAAACTCGGTGCTACAGTGCTTGCTAATGCCTGCGGCCCTTGTATCGGTCAGTGGAAAAGAGATTCTGTTGAAGACGGACACAGAAACTCGATCGTTACTTCATTTAACAGAAACTTTGCCAAAAGAAATGATGGTAATCCTAATACTTACGCATTTGTGGCTTCTCCTGATATGGTGATGGCTTATGCTATTTCAGGGCGACTGGATTTTAACCCTCTTACTGATAAAATTCAGGATAAAGACGGCAACTGGGTAATGCTCGATGAACCGAAAGGCATTGTATTCCCTGCTAAAGGGTTTGACGTTGAAGATGCTGGTTATCTCGCTCCTGCTGAAGATGGCAGTAGTATTGACGTAATTGTTGATCCAGACTCTAAACGCCTACAGCTCCTTACTCCTTTTGTTCCATGGGATGGAAAAAACCTGACTGGCTTGAAGCTTCTTATTAAAGCTGTTGGTAAATGTACTACTGACCATATTTCTATGGCAGGCCCATGGCTCAGATTCAGAGGCCATATGGAGAATATAAGCCAGAACCTGCTAATTGGTGCTGTTAACTATTTCAACGATAAAACCAATTCTGTAAAAGATCAGGTTTCTTCAGAATACATGAGTGTTCCTGATGCTGCAGCTTCTATGAGAGATGCTGGTATTGGTACTATTATAATAGGTGATGAGAACTATGGTGAAGGATCATCGCGTGAGCATGCTGCTATGGAACCCCGATTTATGGGCGTTAAGGCAGTTCTTGTTAAATCATTTGCCCGTATCCATGAAACAAACCTGAAGAAACAGGGTGTGCTGGCGCTGTCATTTGATGATAAGAATGATTATGATAAAATAAAGGAAGATGATACTTTCGATATTCTCGGTTTGGATGAATTTGCACCGGGAAGTGTTTTCACTATTATGCTTAAACATGCTGATGGCAGTGAGGACACGATTAAAGCTAAACACACATATAACGATAACCAGATCAAATGGTTTAAAGCAGGTAGTGCTCTTAACATGATTAAAAGTCAGAATTAGATATCCTGTTATTTTATTACCTGATTCCTGTATTACAATATAATTTTCTGGCGTTTGTTTTCAGGAATCAGGTTAAATATTATTAAATTAACCTTTTTATTGCATGTTTATTTACTTTTGCAGAAACTGGAAATTCACAGAATGATGAAACACAGACTTACATTTATTTTATTGGCAGCGATAATAGCGTTTTTCGGATGCGGTAACTCCCATAGTTCCGGCAATAAAGACAAATCCTTAAGCAAAAAAGACAAATCTTTAAGCAATAAAAAAAATGAAAGCACAAACGCTGAAATTTATTACATCAATAATAATGATTCAAACTCTCAGGTACTAATTGCCAGGGGAAACAAAATTGAAAGAGAAGTAAGAGACCAAATTGGCGTACCACGAACAAAAATCCTTTATCATGGCGGAACTGTAAAGGCTTTTCAATATTGTAGTACAAGAGCTATGCTGGTAACTGATTCCATTGCCAATGTTGAAGGTGTTCAAATAAAAAGACTTGCCAAAAAAAACAGAAATCCTGAAAATGCTATGAATGATGAGGAATCATTAATATTCAAGCAATATATTATAGAATATTTAGGCAAAAAGCCATTGGAACCTAAACTTTCTATTAATCAGGAAGGTCATCCTGTTTATTATAAACCTATTTATGTTTACAAAAGTTGTCTTAAATGTCATGGCTCATTTGACGAAGATATAAGCCCTGAAATACAAAAAATGATAGCAGAAAAATATCCTGACGACAAGGCTGTTGATTTTAAAAAGAAACAACCCAGAGGCATGATTGCTATTACATTTCCTGAGATTACTGCACAAGTACCTAAATAAATTAGTAGTTAAATTCTGCTTGTTTCCCTTTTGAGGGTACATTTATATATTGTATTGAATACTTTTCAGGTGTTATATTACTGGTTAAGTAAACACTTGCATCACACTACAACAACCTGTTTATAAAACTATTATAACTTGTTACAACTATAACATAATGGATAGTAGCTAATAGAAAAAGTACGAATGTTAAAAAAAATAAAAGTTTTCACATTTACATAGTTGAATATATAGTATATTTGGACAACACTATAAAAACTAACTATGAATATTTTCAAACGTATCTTCTACTTTTACTACGAAGGATTCAAAAGCATGACGGTAGGGAAAAAGCTATGGGCAATAATTCTCATAAAACTATTTATCATGTTTGCTATATTAAAACTATTTTTCTTTCCAAATGTATTAAATACAGAGTTTGATAACGATGAAGATCGTGGTAATCATGTAATTGAACAAATCACAAATATAAAATAAAGCTTATGGAAAATTTTGACTTAGCTCTTGTTGATTGGTCGAGAGCCCAGTTTGCCCTTACAGCAATGTATCACTGGCTTTTCGTTCCATTAACGTTAGGGATTTCATTTATTGTAGCAATAATGTTTACAATATATGTGAAAACAGGAAAAGAACAGTGGAAAAAGATCACAAAATTCTGGATGACTCTGTTTGGAATTAACTTTGCGATTGGTGTAGCCACTGGTATTATTCTGGAATTTGAATTTGGTACTAACTGGTCCAACTACTCCTGGTTTGTAGGAGACATTTTTGGTGCTCCTTTAGCAATTGAAGGTATACTTGCTTTCTTTCTGGAGAGTACTTTCATTGCCATCTTGTTCTTTGGCTGGGGAAGGGTTAGTAAAGGCTTCCACCTGTTGTCTGCATGGCTTGTAGCAATAGGCTCAAACCTATCGGCGCTATGGATTCTGGTTGCCAATGCATGGATGCAAAACCCTGTCGGAATGAGGTTCAACCCTGATACCGCCAGAAACGAAATGATGAATTTCTGGGATGTATTACTATCGCCAACAGCTGTTAATAAGTTTCTACACACCATTTCATCATCCTATGTACTTGCTGCGTTGTTTGTTATAGGAGTTAGCGCGTGGTTCCTTATCAAAAACAGGAAAATTGAATTCGCCAAGAAAAGCATGCTTGTAGCAGCAATATTTGGATTACTATCCTCACTATACATGGTAGGCACTGGCGATGGCTCTGCTAAACAGGTTTACAAAGATCAGCCTATGAAGTTTGCTGCTATGGAAGGTCTGTATCAAGGACAAACAAATGCTCCTCTTGTTGGCATAGGTATTCTTACCAGTGATCCTTCTGACGTTGATCCTAACAAGAAAGACTTTGCAATGAAAATAGAATTCCCGAGTATGCTTTCCATTCTCGCTGCCGGAAGTCCTGATACTTTCGTGCCCGGAATTTATGACCTCGTTGAAGGTAATGAAGAATATGGTATTGTCTCCTATAAAGAGAGAATCAGAAAAGGAAAGATAGCCATTACTGCTTTAAGCGCATATAAAAATGCCAAAGAAAAAGGCGATATGCATACTGCAGCTTCTGAACTTAAGAAATTTGAATCCAACTACGAGTATTTTGGATACGGATACTATGATAATCCTTATAACCTGATACCTAATATCCCCGTTACTTTCTATTCATTCCATATAATGGTAGCCCTGGGATTCCTTTTTGTACTGGTATTCATTGTTGTGCTTTACTTCCTGTTAAAGAAAGATATTGCAAAAGCCAAATGGCTTAACCACATAGCAATATGGATGATTCCATTGGCATATGTTGCCTCACAGGCAGGATGGATGGTAGCAGAGTTTGGCCGCCAGCCATGGGTTGTACAGGATCTTATGCCTACTCTAAGCGCTGTGTCAAATATTAATCACAAAAGCGTTATTACTACATTCATAATTTTTGCTCTAACGTTCACAACATTACTGATAGCAGAGATAAAGATTATGATTACTCAAATCAAGAAAGAATCTAAAGTAAAGGAGGACTAAAATATGTTTGAAAATTTATCACTGTTAACACTTCAGCAATATTGGTGGGCAGTAGTATCCTTACTGGGTGCTATCCTCGTTTTTATGCTTTTTGTACAGGGCGGACAAACCCTGATATACACCTTAGGTAAGACTGATATACAGCGTAAGATAGTTGTAAACGCTCTTGGCAGAAAGTGGGATCTCACTTTCACTACCCTCGTAACTTTTGGCGGTGCTGCCTTTGCTTCATTCCCTTTGTTCTATGCAACCAGTTTTGGCGGTGCATACTGGGTATGGATGCTTATTTTATTCGCATTTATCTTCCAGGCTGTGTCTTATGAGTACAGAACAAAGCCCAATAATTTTCTTGGTAACAAAACATTTGAAGCTTTTCTGTTTATCAACGGTCTTCTTGGAACAATCCTGTTAGGTACTGCAGTAGGCACTTTCTTTACAGGATCAGAATTCTCTGTGAGTCCTCTTAACAGTTCTACATGGGAAACTCCTTTCGGTGGACTTGAACTTGCGTTTAACTTTACTCACTTTGGTACTTTCGTTAATCTGTCATTAGGAATGGCTGTATTTTTCCTTGCCAGAATACTTGGATCTATGTACTTCCTTAACAGCACTGATGAAGTTCAGATTCACGAAAGAGCAAGAAATCAGATTCTGTACAATGCTATTCCTTTCCTTGTTTTCTTCCTGTTCTTTTTAGTAAGTATTCTACTGATGGATGGCTTCGCTTATGATCCTGCCAATGGTAAAGTATCAATGGTTGCTCATAAATATTTCTTTAATCTTGTGCAGATGCCTGTTGTTGGGATTATGTTCCTTATTGGCGTTCTGGCTGTTTTATTGGGAATTGTAAGAGGCTACTTCTTTACAACTGAATGCGGTAGTAAGGCTATATGGATTACAGGTGTGGGTACTATTTTAACAGTATTTGCCCTCTTCCTTGTTGCTGGTTTTAACAACACTTGCTTCTACCCTTCTACTTATGACTTACAAAGTTCGCTTACTATTGAAAATGCCTCATCTTCAAAATATACACTCACAGCAATGGCTTATGTGTCATTATTAGTGCCATTTGTTGTTGCTTATATTTGGTATGCGTGGGCTTCTCTCAATAAAAAGAAGATTACAACAGAAGAAATGGAAAACGATTCACATGCTTATTAATTAAAACTTGAAATTATGTATCTAACAGAAATATTATGGCTCGTAAGCTGGCCCGTATTTATATATATTAGTTATAAGCTTGCCTATGCCGCAATAAAGCGGATTGAAAAATAAATACTAACTAAAAGAACAGCCGGAATTACTTTCCGGCTGTTCTTTTGTAATAAATAAGCACCTTTTTCCTATACCTATTGTATATTAACTGAATATTAACAATATATCAAATAATTTTGTTGATATATAGTCTTAAAATTATATTTTTGCACTTACTAATAACCTTCCCGGGATTCCTGCTAAAAATGGATGAATGTTTAATATTATTATGAAAAAATTTGGAAAACCGTTACTGGCAGTAATGATGCTATCAATAGCTATATCATTACAATCATTCTCTCAGGAAATTATTAAACCTGAGAAAATAACTAAAGCCGTTTATTTCGACAAATCTCCTGAGTTAAGAACAATTGATGTTGTCCCTTACGGAATTAGAAAACGAACATGGAAAAACAGGCTTGTTCCTAACAAACTGAGTATTGATGATGAGTTATCAAGGAAAGAAGCTATGACAGGAGATGATCCTGTGCGTCAGGATAAAATTATCTTTGAGGGAAGGAACACTGGTAGTGTAGTACAAAACTTCGGTGGTATTACAAATACCTACAGCGTTGCCCCTCCTGACACCGATGGTGATGTTGGCCATGATCATTACATGCAAATGGTTAATCAAGGCTATGCTATTTGGGATAAGGAAGGTAATCTCCTGCACGGACCTTCAGACAATATTTCTCTTTGGAATGGATTTGAGGGGCCATGGTCTTCCACAAATGACGGCGACCCTATTGTACTATATGATGAATATGCCGACAGATGGATTGCAACTCAGTTTTCTTTACCTTTTCATCCGACCGGACCATATTACGAACTTGTTGCTGTTTCAGCTACCAGTGACCCTCTTGGTGAATGGTATCGATATGCTTTTGAGTTTGATAACATGCCTGACTATCCGAAATTCGGTGTTTGGCCCGATGGATATTATTTCTCTACTCATCAGTTTGCCGGAGGCCAATGGGCCGGTGGTGGCATGAGTGTGCTCGACAGAGAGGCTATGATTAACGGTGACCCCGATGCTGTAATGGTATATTTTAACGTTGGTTATAATAACTACGGGCTACTTCCTGCTGATGCTGACGGTGCAATACAGCCTCCTGAAGGATCTCCTAACTATATAGTTGATATTGGAGATAATACCATTAAAATGTGGCAGGTTGAAATGGACTGGGAAAACACAACTAATTCAACAATTACATCACTCCCTAATCTGGCTACTGAGCCATTTAACACACAAGACATTCATATCTATCAGCCTAACGGACAGCAGCTGGATGCGCTTCAGGGTATGACAATGTACAGATTGCAGTACAGAAACTTCGGAGATTATGAAGTTATGCTTACCAATCATACTGTTAATGCCGGTAGTGGTGTTGCGGGTATAAGATGGTATGAACTTAGAAACTATGGAAGCGGTTGGAGCATCTATCAGCAATCAACATATTCACCCGACGACGGAAACAACAGATGGATGGGTAGTATTGCCATGAATCAAAATGGTGATATCGCTCTTGGATACTCCGTAGCAGGATCATCAACACATCCTTCTATCAGAGTCGCTGGTCAGTCGTCAAATACTCCCCTGGGGCTTGGTGTTATGGATATTGATGAAACAAGTATATTCGAAGGTGAAAAATCACAATCGGGCGTGAGCCGTTGGGGTGATTATTCCAATATGAGTATCGATCCTGAAGATGGAAATACGTTCTGGTTTACAACCGAGTACAGCAACGGAGGCTGGGGATGGAAAACGCAAATTGGCGCCATTGAGCTTCTTCAAATTCCTGAAGCTGACTTCACTTCCGATGAGGTGCTAATACCTGTGGGTGAAACCATAAACTTCACTGACCTCACATCGGGTATACCTGCTCATTGGTCATGGACTTTCAATGGTGCTGACCCTGCATCATCTACTGAACAAAATCCTGAAGACATTCTATACGAAACTGAAGGTGAATATTCAGTGAAACTTGTTGCAACAAATGCACTGGGTACCGACTCTATTGTTAAAGAATCATATATTACTGTAAGCTCAACGGTACTTCCGGAAGTTGACTTTACTTCCAACTTCAATACTTTCTGTACCGGCGATACTATTACTTTTGAAGATCTTACTGAGATATCACCTATCCAATGGCTTTGGGAGTTCTCTCCATCAGATGTGGTGTTTGTTAACGGTACTTCCGAAACAAGTCAGAATCCTCAGGTAATTTTCCTTTCTGAAGGACTTTATGATGTAAGCCTTACTTCATGGAACCTGAACGGTCCGGCAGAGCTGACCAAAGCAGGAATGATTAAATCCGGTGGTGCTTTTCCTTATTTTATTGAAACATTCGAAGATGATGGCTTTAGAACCAATAACTGGATTATAGAAAACCCCGATAACGATGTTACATGGGAAATGTATGAAGTTGGTGGCACAACTCCTGGCAACCATGCCGCTGCTGTGAATTTCAGAAATTATTTTGCCATTGCTCAACGCGACAGACTTATTTCTCCTCCTTTTAACCTTAAAGGTATTGAAAATGCAACTCTTGAATTTCAGTATGCATATGCGCAGAATACGGAAGCTATGCCTTATACAGACTCTCTTATCGTTTATGTGTCGGGCGACTGTGGCGGAACATGGACAAGAATATTTGCTGGTGGTGAAGATGGTACCGGTAACTTCGCTACTCATGAACCTACTGATTATGATTTCTTCCCTGAAGTGCCGTCAGATTGGTGCATGGAAGGTTGGGGAGCTGGCTGTAAGATGTTGAATATTGCTGATTGGACTGGCCTTTCGGATGTTAGAATCGCTTTCGAGACTTTCAGCTATTTCGGTAATCCGATCTTTGTTGATAATATCGCTGTTACTCAAACCGTAGGTATCGATAATGAGAATGCCGATAACAATAATGACTTCAGAGTGTTCCCAATTCCTACTACTGGCGATTTTACTGTTGTGCTTCCTAATAATAATACATATGAGAAACTAACAGTAGTTAATCAGTTAGGACAAAAATTATTTATTGAAGAAATCAGTGAAAACAGTGAAAGGGTTGTAGTTACAAATAAGAACCTTCAATCTGGCATTTATTTTATCACTTTAAGTGGAAAAAATACTATTAAAACAAAGAAGATTATTGTGAATTAACGTAAGTTTGCAGAATAGTTTTTTGTTCTTAGATATAAGCCCAATCGCTAATAGATTGGGCTTTTATTTTTTTGTAATGAATCTGTTTTACGCTGAAAATATAAAGCCTCCTGTTTTTGATCTTCCTACCGAAGAATCAAAGCATATTATTCGTGTTCTCAGGAAAAATAATGGTGATAATATCACTATTACCGATGGCAAAGGTAGTTTCTATGATTGTAAAATTATTGATGCTAATCCGAAGCACTGCACACTGGAAGTGCAAAATACTATTCCTGATGAAAACAAACGCGATTACTATATTCATATAGCTATTGCTCCTACTAAAAATATCGCCCGGACTGAGTGGTTTCTGGAAAAGTGTACTGAAATTGGTATTGATGAAATTACTCCCGTGATTACTTTTAACTCCGAACGCAGGGAAATAAAACTACCAAGACTTGAAAAGGTGGTTATTTCAGCAATGAAGCAAAGTCTTAAAGCTACCCTGCCTTTACTTAATGAAAAAACATTATTTAAACATCTGATTGAAAAACCTTTCGAAGGAGAGAAATATATTGCCTGGATTGATGAGAGTGTTACAAACACACTGATAAATGTCTATCCCAAAGGCAGCAATGCTTTGATCTTAATAGGCCCTGAAGGTGATTTCACACCGGAAGAAGTAAAAGATGCCTTAAAAAATGGATATCGTCCTGTTAGTCTTGGTAAATCCAGATTAAGAACAGAAACAGCTGGTATTGTAGCCTGCGACACAATAAGTCTTGCTAATATGAAGCAATAATTTATTAAACAGACAACTGAATACCAAGCTCTTTCACACACACAAACACCCAATACTTCAAAAAACATTACAGTAAACACATTCAGCCTTTTCAAAAGCAATGGATAGTGTTACAATAACAAATTAAGAAGATTTGTAGTCTGACAATGATTATTGTCTTTACCAGATTCTCTTTCACACAGGATTAATTAAATTTCTATCCATGATTAAAATAAATTCTATCCATGATTAAAATAAATTCTATCCTTGGTTAGATTTAATTCTATCCTTGGTTAGATTGCTTTCTATCCTTGGTTAGAATTCTTTTTTGTTTTGTGGCTGATTCAAGCTGGTCCTGACTTCTTTTTATTCCCACCTGATCTCTCCATAAAAACAAGCTATCATCCCGATTGGGTAGCGATAAGAAACCCCAAATATAAGAGCACTCAGGTGCTTTTGCTCAAAGCCTTGCGGCTTGAGCAAAAGCACAAATAACTACAACAAGCCCGACAAGTATTTCTAAATATGAATCACTTCATCATAAGCAGCAGCAACAGCCTCCATAACAGCCTCTGACATAGTTGGATGAGGGTGAACAGTTTTTATAATCTCATGACCCGTAGTTTCAAGCTTCCTTGCAGCCACAACCTCAGCTATCATCTCAGTAACATTCTCACCTATCATCTGACAGCCTAGCCACTCACCATACTTAGCATCAAATACAACTTTAACAAAACCATCTTTCTTACCAGCAGCACTGGCTTTGCCAGAAGCAGTAAAAGGAAACTTACCTACCTTCACCTCATAGCCAGCATCTTCAGCCTGTTGCTTAGTCATACCAACAGAAGCCACTTCAGGACTAGTATAAGTACAGGCAGGAATATTACCATAATCAATTGGTTCAACATCAACACCTGCTATCTTTTCAACACAGGTAATGCCTTCATGTGAAGCAACATGAGCCAGAGCAGGGCCATGTACAATATCACCAATGGCATAATAACCAGGAACATTTGTCTGATAGTAATCATCAACAACAACTTTACCTTTTTCAGTAGTTATACCAAGCTCTTCCAGACCAATATTCTCAACATTAGTGGCAATACCAACAGCAGACAGCACGATATCAGCTTCAACGTCTACCATACCTTTTTTTGTTTTGATGCTCACCTTGCAAACATCACCAGAAGTATCAACAGTTTCAACGCTGGAGTCGACCATCACCTTCATTTTATTCTTCTTGAAAGCACGGGCAAGAGTTTTTGATATTTCATCATCCTCCAGAGGCACAATATTAGGCATAAACTCAACAAGAGTCACCTCCACTCCTATGCTGTTAAAGAAGTATGCAAATTCAGAGCCAATGGCACCCGAGCCAACAACAACCATGCTTTTAGGCATTTTGTCGAGAACAAGAGCCTCACGGTATCCAATGATTTTCTTACCATCCTGTGGCAAATTAGGCAGTTCACGAGACCTTGCTCCTGTAGCGAAGATAACACTGTCGGTGTCATAAATCTCTGTTTTACCATCCTTATCAGTTACTTCAACCTTTTTACCAGCAAGGGCTTTTCCAATGCCGGCAATCACGTCCACCTTATTTTTTTTAAGGAGATACTGAACACCATTACTCATTCCATTGGCAACACCTCTGCTTCTTTTTACCATTTCAGCAAGATCAGGATTAACATTACCATCGATCTTCACGCCATACTCTTCAGCGTGCTTTGCATAGTTAAAAACCTGTGCACTCTTAAGAAGCGATTTAGTAGGGATACATCCCCAGTTAAGGCAAATACCACCTAATTCAGCTTTCTCAACAATAGCTGTTTTCTTACCCAATTGCGATGCTCTGATAGCAGCTACATATCCTCCCGGGCCACTTCCGATAATTATAATGTCATATTTCATGTTATTCTTTTTATTTTAAATTTTGTCTGTAAAGTTCGGTAATAAATTTAATTACAATTGCAAAAATAATTAATATCGTATTATGACAATGATATTTGGTATTATATTTTATAATGATTCTAAATAGTGTTTGGTTCATAACGGATAATCTCTTAATTAGATATCATATTATTTTCTGTTCAACAATCAAATTCTGTTATATTTGTTAGCATGAAAACAGAGGGAAGATCACTGCAGACAGAGGTAATAGAAGCAACTAAAAGCTTTGTTAAAAAAGTTCTTGGCAATGCTGAGGGCGGTCACGATTACTGGCATGCAATACGTGTTTTAAATATGGCATCAGAAATATGCAATGAAGAAGGTGGTAATATGTTTGTGGTTCAGCTTTCTGCATTATTGCACGATATAGCCGACTCAAAATTCCATAATGGCAATGAAGAGAAAGGTCCTGAAATCGCTAATAATTTCCTGCAAAAGCAGTCAGTAAATGTATCCGACATAAACCACGTAATAAACATAATAAGGCATATCTCATTCAGCAAATCCTTTGAGAAATCCACATTTAAATCACACGAACTGGATATTGTCCGTGATGCAGACATGCTTGACGCCATTGGTGCCATTGGCATAGCACGTACGTTTAACTACGGAGGGCACAAGGGCAATGCAATTTATTCACCCCATATCCCGCCAAGGAAACACATGAGCAAGGATGAATACAAAAATGGTAAGTCGACAACAATAAACCATTTCTATGAGAAACTTTTACTGTTAAAAGACAGAATGAAAACAGAAAAAGGCCGCGAAATGGCAATCGGCAGGCATCGTTTTATGGAAGAGTATCTTAATCGCTTTTACAAAGAATGGGAAGGAGAAAAATAATATGTACCACAACAATATCAAAGCAGCAGCTGAACTAATAAACAACTCCGGCTACACCACAGCTTTTACAGGAGCAGGAATCTCTGTGGAGAGCGGGATCCCTCCCTTTCGGGGAGAAACAGGCCTATGGAGCAAATATGACCCCATTGTTCTTGATCTGGGATATTTTCACAATAATCCAAAAGAGTCATGGGCTGTGATAAAAGAGATTTTCTATGATTTCTTCGGACAGGCAAAGCCCAATGCTGCTCACTACAAGTTAACAGACCTACAAAAAGCCGGCAAACTCAGGAATATCATCACACAAAACATCGATAATCTGCATCAGGATGCAGGAAGCAACCATATTTATGAATTCCATGGCAACTCACACACACTAGTATGCACATCATGCAATGAGAAATATGAAATACAGGATATTGATTTCACCACACTTCCGGTAACATGTAATAAATGCGGATCGCTGGTAAAACCGGATTTTATCTTCTTTGGCGAAAGTATTCCCATGGATGCATACCAGATGTCGCTTATCGCTGCTGAAAAAGCTGATGTGTTTATTTTAATAGGCACAACAGGGGAAATAATACCGGCGTCGCATATACCACATATGGCTGCTAACAATGGCACAAAGATTATTGAGATAAACACAGAACCCTCAAAATTTACAAACTCAATTACTGATATATTCCTTCAGGGAAAAGCCACACAGGTTATGGAAGATTTGGTTATTGAATGTCTGAAATAGTGTCTGCAATTCCTTTTTTTATTAACTTTACTGGTCGTTTACTAAAAAATATCTATCATGATTAAAATTATTGATACTAAAAAAGACAATGTAATCGCTGTTGAGTTTAAAGGCGGTTACGAAGTTGAAGACGAACAGAGACTAGAGAAAATGTTTGATGAGAAACTTGCTTCTGGTTTATCACAAATAAATTTGCTTGCCAGAATTGATAAGCTCAGCATTACCAAAAGCAGCTGGAAAGCTATGTGGGATGATGGCATGTATGGTCTTAAGCATCTTAACAATTGTGGTAAGATTGCTATTGTAGGTAATAGTAAGGTTGAAGAATTTCTTGTTAAAGTCGACAATGCATTCTTTGGAAACACAAAAAAAGGACGCGAAGAGAAGTACTTCCATGTCGATGACTATGACAAAGCCCTTGAATGGTGCGGATAAAGTTCAATGTAGATACGGCCGGGTGGGTATCGGAACATTGTGGTTTATCCTGAACCACCCCAACATTGAACTTTAAACCTTGAACATTGAACCTCAAAGCCCTGAAAGGGCGTCCTGTAATAGCATAGGGCGGAAGCCCTATGACCATGTCGAAGTACGTATTAAGGCTGAAAGCCTGGCCTGTTTTTGTGGGTTTTGCATTGCATATAATTTAAGAAACCCCAAATAAAAAGCACCCAGGTGCTTTTGCTCAAAGCCGCAAGGCTTTAACTTTTTGCATTGGCAAAAAAGTCAACAAAAACCCTAGTCAAAAACAAAGCGGCCAACGCTCTCTGTCTCCTTTTAAGAAGTGCTATTAACGTAGTGCATCCTTCTTAGGTCGGATGCAAACGACAAGCGCCCTTAATGCACTTCTAAAAAGGAGCCATTCACCCCAACGCTGCTCGCCGTTTTTGACATGGCCACCGCGCAGTACCGTGTTAATCATGAATACTATTCTCCGAATTAAGATTCGGCATTGTGAATATCCTAAACAACCCACACTGTTCCAATACCCACCCAGCTGTATCTACATTAGAACAGTGTAGTTTTTCAGAATTCAGGAACCTACCAGGTTTTAAATCATCACCCACAAAACAACCCTTCAGGGTCTGTTGATGCCAGGAGCATGGATGAATATCAGCAATACACCAGTAACCCAGTCCTTTAGGGGTGGGTTATTGCAAGGCGACTTGTCGCTTTTATGGATTCCCCCACTAAGCGTAGTTTCATCCGCCGTGGAGGCGGACACGTGCAACTACACTCGCCTATCTTCCAATTACAATTGAACAGTTATTGTGCATGATTATATGTGCAATATTTGGAGGTTGTTTCAAATTACACCCAGATGTGGGTTTATCCTGAACCACCCCAACATTGAACTTTAAACTTTGAACATTGAACTTTAAAGCCCTGAAAGGGCGTCCTGTAATAGCATAGGGCGGAAGCCCTATGACCATGTCGAAGTACGTATTAAGGCTGAAAGCCTGGCCTGTTTTTGTGGGTTTTGCATTGCGAATAATTTTAGAAAAACCCACCATAAACCAAACCCAGCGTCGTCATTGCGAGCGGCTTAACGTATACTTATATTTCAACGACGTGATTTTATGCCGCGTGGCAATCTGTTGGGAGAATGGCAGTCCCGGTTTTGTCTAACAGATTGCTTCGGCAACTTAACTTTAGTGATAAGTTTTAACAATGCAATCGCCTCGCAATGACGACATTTTTTTTTGTTTTTTGTGGGTTTTGCAATGCGAATAATTTAAGAAAAACCCCCACTGAGCGTAGTTTCATCCGCCTTGGCGGAAGTCACGTGAAACTACGCTCAGTAAAGGCAGGAAATCATAAAAACTGATAAGTGGGTACCCGGTGTTTATATTGCAAGTATAATTGTTAATAGCAAGAAACTTCAAAGCCTTAAATTTTCCATTGTTAATTAATTATCTTTGAATTATGAAAAAAGTATATCTAATATTTCTATTTATAACTATTGCTACCTTTGGATATTCCCAAAGGTGGCAACATATTTATGGGTATCCGGGTACAGATGAAAATTGCGCACAATTTATTGAAACTTATGATAAAGGATATTTACTAAACGCATCATATGATGAAAACATGAATTGGCTTATAAAAACAGATATAAATGGGAATATTTTGTGGGAAAAATTCCTATCATGGGAAAATATATATATAGTCACAGGAGATCCTCTTCAGGATTCAAGCGGAAATTGTGCACTGGCGGGCTATGTTTGGTTAAATGATGAATTACCTTGGCCAATGATTATTAAGTTAGATCCATGTGGTGAAAAGATATTTTGTAGAGTTTTCAAAGATGATTTTGATGATTATGCATATTTTGAAGATGCAATTTTATTAGAAAATCAGGATGTTCTTGCTTTGGCTCACCATGAAAAATTTGGAGTTAGTAGAAAAAACACACAATACCTTTATTATATTAGATCTGATGGCGAGTTACTTTGGAAAAAGGCTTTTGCCACATACCAGGATCATCCATTAATAAGCAACCCGGATGGTAATAAATTAATATCATTTAATGGTGAATATTATATTGCTGGTGGTTGTTATTATGCTTATCCTGAAGATCCTGATCATTTTTGGAGGAGATCTTTTTTTTGTGGTATAGACAGCTTGTTTAACGAAAAATGGATATTGCCCTTTGGCATGGACGATCGTATTCCGGGTGATGCTTATGCAATTCTTCCTTTAAACGATAGTGTGTTGATGGGTGCTGGAATTGGTTTTTTTCTTGATGATACAATTAGTACATTTTTATACACCAATAGTTTTCTAATGTTTATAAGTACAGATGGCGAACAATTGGGATATAGTCATATATCAAATTCAGAAGTAGGTTCAACCATTCAAGCAAACTCAATTTTCGATATTGCAAATATTAATGACACATTATTTATTGCTACTGTTAAATATGGAGATGATCCTTCTGGATCAAACCCATCCGGTGAATTTATTATTGATACCAGTTGTAATATTTACAATAAACAATCAAGAGCAGGTACGCTGGGATATAGTAAAGTAGTAAAGACTTTTGATGACAAATATGCAATAAGCGTGGGTTACAGACCAGCAGATGACTGGGATTTTCTTTTCTATAAAATAAACTCAAACCTTGAGCAGGATACCGTTTACACAGGCACTTATGTTTACGATAGTCTTTGCCCGGATAGCATTGAGTCGGGAGTGATTGATATTTCAGATTGCCTGGTAATTGTGGATACAGAAGAAACACCAGGCCCGGAAGAGTATTTTAAAAACAAAAACAGAATAATTGTTGAGGCTGTACCTAACCCTGCAACAGGTAACATTAGGTTGTTGTTAACAAACAAGGATAATCTAAGCGAGTTGCAGTTATTATGCTCAGATACCTTTGGCAGGCAACTCCACTCAGAAACTCTGAGCGACAATCAAAAGGATGTAAACATAAATATCTCCACATGGTCGTCAGGTATGTATGTGGCGTATATTACCAGTAATGGGAAGATGGTGGGGCAGTGTAGGTTTGTTGTGAGGTAGGGTGTTGCCTTCGTTATTTATTTCACAAATAGCGTGTGTTTCCCGAAACCCTGTCTTCTTGTAAATCTGTTTAATCTTGTTCAAGACTTTTTGTTGTCTGAACCTTGATTTTGTGGGGCTGGTGGTATTTGATTTATTTATCGGGAATCGATAAAATTGCATAAGCAATTTTTGCTCAAGCCGCAAGGCTTTTACGTTTTTTACTCACAGCTTGTATATTTTTATTGGAGTTCATGATTGCTTCGCAGTTCTTGATAAAAAAGTAAACAAAAAATCATGGGCTCATTTCGCTTGGTCACTTTTTTTTCTTGAAGGCTAAGGGAAGGGAGCGATCTCCTCGTTCCTCGGAGCTTCTCCCTTTCCCTAAGCCTTCAATTCAAAAAAAGCACCCAACCGAAATATGCCCGCCGTTACGCATGTAGTTCAGTGTTCTGATTTAGATACGGCCGGGTGGGTATTGGAACATTGTGGGTTTATCCTAAACCACCCCAACATTGAACTTTAAACATTGAACATCAAAGGCCAGGGTAATACAAAATACAGTGTGAGTTAGCAGTCTCCTCAAACCTCAAACCTTAACCTCACACTGTAATCACACAGGGGTGTCCGCTTTCAGTTCCAGCAGTCTGCAATCTCACACTCAACCTCACACTAAATATTACTTCCTGCTAATATAATTAACAAGCCCTTTAGCTTCAAATACAGCCATCAGCTTATCAGGAAGTGGAGCAAATTTGAATTCTTTTTCAGCTATAGTTACAACGCCATCTTCAAAATTGATATCAACATTATCTCCTGCTTTATAAGCCTTTACTGCTTCAGGAAGAATAATTATTGGCAAACCCTGATTTACAGATGAGCGATAGAAAATCCTGTTAACAGAACCACAGATAACAGCTTTTACTCCAGCATAAGCAAGACCAACAGCAGGGTGCTCACGCGAACTACCACAACCAAAGTTATCACCAGCAATAACAATATCACCCTCTTTTACATTATCGGTGAAATTAATATCAAATCCCTGGAACAGATGAGGCATAATCTTTTCCGGCTCAGAGCTCAGCACACTATATGTAAGATTACCTGCAAACATCTGATCAGTGTTAAGATCATTTGCATCAGCATAATTCCACACACCGGCAATTTGTCTGTTATCATCTTCCTCAATGGTAACAGTATTTGTTTCCTTTATGGAGAACGGAAAT
Organism: Bacteroidales bacterium; assembly: GCA_963676635.1. GTDB lineage: Bacteria > Bacteroidota > Bacteroidia > Bacteroidales > F082. The sequence goes on along the minus strand of OY781105.1, from coordinate 5,799 downwards.
TTGTCGTTAGTTTGGATACCCCTGGGGTCGACAATCTTTCCCGCAAGAGCGGAATAAGCAACAGTAGCAGGAGAAGCCAGATAAACAAACGACTCCTTATTACCCATACGTCCTTTGAAATTCCTGTTGGCAGTAGAAATAACATTATAGCCATCAGCAGGGATCCCCTGCCCTGTTCCCAGACAAGGTCCGCAGGAGGCAGCCAGCACATTGGCACCAGCTTCAAGGAAAATCTCAATCAACCCTTCTTTCATAGCCTGCAGATATATCTTTTGGGAAGCAGGAACAATAATAAGCTGGAAGCCATCCGGCACTCTTTTACCCTTTAATATTTCGGCAACCACACGCATATCCTCCAATCGCCCGTTGGTACATGTACCTACCAATGCTTCATGAAGCTCAGTACCTGCAACATCAGCAACAGACTTTACATTATCAACATGATGAGGAGCAGCAACAAGGGGGAATATCTCACCAAGATTAATGGTAATCTCTTTAGCATAAGCAGCACCGTCGTCGGCCCATATTCCCTGTGTTTCTTCACCAAGCCACTCATTTAAAACATCATCACAAGGGAAGACAGCATTCTTTGCTCCCATTTCGCTGGCAAGATTAGCAAGGGTCATCCTCTGATCGACAGTCAATGTTTTAACACCATCACCATGGTACTCTATGGACATATAATCAGCCCCACTTGATCCTATCATTCCGATAATCCATAAGGAGATATCTTTTGCATAAACACCCTCATTAAGACTACCATTAAGAGTAATTTTAATACTTTCAGGAACGCGGAACCATGTTTCGCCCTGACTCCATAAACCAGCAGCTTCTGTCCGGTCAATACCTGCAGCAAAGGCATTAAAAGCACCTGCCGTGCATGTATGACTGTCGCTGCCAACAATCACCATCCCTGGTTTAGCGTATTCCGACATTATCTGATGACAGATACCTTTGCCGGCATCATGAAACTTATTAATCCCCTGATCTTTTACAATATCACGTATTGTCTGGTACTGGTTTGCCAGTTTCGCTGTGGTTGGAGGAGCGTTATGATCCAGAACTATTAAAAGCTGCTCAGGATTTTTAACCTTCTCACCACCCATCTTACGAAAAGTATTGTATATACTTGCGGTATTATCGTGAGTCAATATTATATCCGGCTTTCGGAAAACAATGCTTCCAGCAGAAGCATTTAAAATCTTCTCTGCAAAGGTTCTTTTATTCATACTGTTGTTCATTTTATGTTTTGCTATTTTGTATTTTATTCTGCAATAATCAGACATATTTTTACTACAAAATTAAATATTTTAGATTCAGGGAAACATATAAAAGAGGAATAATACGATTATTATTTAAGAAAAGATTAGTCGGCTAATCCACAGCTTTCGTAAAGCTACCCGAAGTATTTACGTTGTAGCACCAACAACCTGTTTCTGCTGCCTCTTTCGTTATACGTTCCCAATATTTGAACGGCACCGTACTATCAATAATTACTTTGGTGAAATTATATGTCTGATGAAGATCACTGATATCTTTAAAATCGCGGCCACAACAAATTACATAATCAATATTAAGCTTCAATGAATCGCTATGATTAAATGTGTACTTATTGTTTAACAAAATCTTAAACTCATCAAAAAGCAGAACATTTCCCTTCATATAAATATCATCATCAATAATATTCTTCTCAAAATCAAAATATTTGGTGTTATTAAGAACACCTTCTACAGTCAGGAAGTTTTTAATATTATAATCCAATAATCCCTGATTATTAACAATAACAGAATCAGAGACTATCATAGCATTATCTTTATTGACAACTCCTATTACAGTATGCTTTCTAACACAAAATACAGTAAAGCTATCCTCACGCTGTACCACTCTCTCAAATAAACCCACAAACAGAAAAACAACCACAACACCCAATAACACTTTTAATCTGTTGAATTTTAAATCGATAAAAACATAATAAGCATAAGCAAGTGCAAGATAAATCAGAACCAACCTGACTCCAGACAAATAGATTCCATCGACTCCGGAAAGAGGCATATACTTAACAGCGTCAATAAGGTAATTAAGGGCAAGCACAACAACAGAAAGGATATGTCCGAATAATATGCCTAAATAAGGAACCCACGAAAATACAATAAAGGCAAAACCACAAATAATTACAGCAAACGACAGAGGAAAAGTAAACAAATTAGACAGCCAGAACCATGTTGGAAAGAAATGAAAATAATACACAGCCAGCGGGAAAGTAGCAAGCTGTGCTGATATGGCAAGCGCCGTAATTTCCCATACCTTATCGGGAAAATAATTATTAAAGTAAAACAGATTATTTATATGCTTGTGAAATATCACAATACCCAGTACAGCAGCATATGACAGCTGAAAGCCAACATCATATAATAACATTGGATCAAATACTAAAAGCAAGACAGCTGAAGCAGCAATTGAGTTAATGGTGTCCTTGCTACGGTTCAACATATTGCCAATGATTACCACAGAAAGCATTAAGGATGCACGCCCCACTGAAGGACTTAATCCGGAAAGGAAAGCATAGAACCAGATTACAGCGAGCAAAAGTCCTGAATTTATCCATCTGCTCTTTCTACCCTTAATAAGTAAACCCAACAAAGCATTAAAAACAAGATAAATAATTCCAACATGCAATCCCGAAACACATAGTATATGCATAGCCCCTGCCCTCACATAATTCTGTCGAAGATCAAAATCCATCCCATCATCGTACCCAAGCAAGATAGCAGCAGCAACAGCATAATCATCAGAATGCATACCATTTCGCTTTAGCATCGACAGCATCTTAAACCTCAGTTCACCAGATAACATAGAAAATATATTTCTCTTAACACTACCGGTGTTAGTCCATGACAGTGAATCTACATACGCAGTATAATAAATACCCTTACGGGAAAGAAATTGCGAATAATCAAACTCATACGGATTCATAGGAGGCGAAGGATTGTTAATTCTACATTTCAAAATAATCACATCACCATGCCGTAATGACTTGCTACTACTATTCTTTTGAAAGTAACATTGAATAAGAGAACCTGTAAGTAGGTTACGATAAGCACTATCAACACCTGTTACTTCTACTATACTTTTAACACATTTCTTTGTTTCTGAAGGATTGGAACTGATAACAGCATTACAAATAACAAGCTCATTATTAAAGCAACAAACATCATATGGTTTTTTAGATACTGCCAGAAGCATACCAGTAATAATAACAGCCAGAGACAGTAACACTGCCGACAACCTATAGCGCACCCTATTATATTTCAGGTTTAATACAATAATAATATTTACTAACGATACTGTTAAACCTGCATAAAGAGAGACAACAGCCACATCATCAACAGGTAACACAGAAGCGATTAATATTCCTGCAATTAATAATATAACAAGCCGTAACATAGGCCTTTCAGACCATCTCATGGGCAAATAAGTTAATATCCGGCTAATATAACATAAAATGAGTTATAAGTTTTGAGTTATAAGTTATAAGTTTTGAGTTATAAGTTATAAGTTTTGAGTTATAAGTTATAAGTTTTGAGTTATAAGTTATAAGTTTTAAGTTGGGGTTGTGCCTCTCGCACAGTTGCAGTTTTCGAAGAACTACTCAACAACAATCGCAGCAGCTCTATCCGAAGCCCCTTCGCTACCAAGTTTCAATCTAAGTTCCCGGTAGTCATCGAGCATAGCTTCCCTGCTTTTATCATCAAGAAGAATCCTGTCGAGTTCGGTCTTAAGCCTTTTCTTATTAAAACCCGTTTGTATTAACTCAGTAACAACCTCCCTGTCCATAATCAGGTTGACCAGAGATATATAATTTATTTTAATTATTCTTTTCGCGATCTCATAAGATATTCTGTTACCCTTATAGCAAACAACTTCAGGAGTACCAATCAAAGCCGTTTCAAGAGTTGCTGTACCAGAAGTAACCAATGCTGCTTCAGCATATTTCACAATACTATGAGTAGCATTATAAAGCAAGTGCACCTTCTTGTTACCAATTATTTTCTCATAGAATTCTCTGGAAAGAGTATTCACGCCAGCGATAACAAACTGATAATCCTTATAATGATCAACCAGTTGAAGCATAGTTCTCAACATTACAGTCACTTCCTGCTTTCTGCTCCCCGGAAGCACCGCGATAATCTGTTTATCATCAAGATTATTCTCAGCAATAAACTGATTCCGGGATATATGTTTCTCATTACTCAATGAATCAAGCAAGGGATGCCCCACAAAGTCTGCTTTATAATCATATTTCGCATAGAAGTCTCCCTCAAAAGGCAAGATAGTAAGCATTCTATCAACATACTTCTTAATATCATAAACCCGGTTTTTCTTCCATGCCCATATCTGTGGTGATATATAATATACTACTTTAACACCTTCCTGATGAGCAAATTTAGCTATCCGCAGATTAAAGCCAGGATAATCGATCAGTACAATAACATCAGGTTTAAACTCCAATATATCCTTTTTACAAAAGCTCAGATTTGACATAATAGTGCGAAGGTTCATCAGCACTTCAGCAAATCCCATAAATGCAAGATCTCTGTAGTGCTTTACAATAACAGCACCTGCATTCTCCATTTTATCACCACCCCAGCCTCTTATCTCAGCCTCCTTATCTTTTCTGATAATTGACTTCACCAGATTTGATCCATGCAAGTCACCTGATGCTTCTCCGGCTATTATATAGTATCTCAAAACTGTTATTGTTGATAAAAAAGATAAAAGTATAAAATTATTCCCGCTATTGTAGCCAGCAATATTCCCATTCCGGTTTTTTCATATTTTAGTTTCACAAGGTAATACCTGATAGGAAAAAGATTAATAACAAAGCTCAACAGATAAAGCATATGATGCTTTTGAGTTGCAGGCACACAGGTAACACTAACAAACAGCATATTTATCAAATAAAGGACAAGATAAAACAGCACAGGCAGTACAATACCTGAAACAAGTCCCACTACCCAACAATCTCTTTTAAAAAACACAGGTTTCATACGAGTAAAGATAAAATAAATCAGAACAATCCTGACAGTTCATCAACAACATCATGAGCTGTAAAGTCAACGTTAGCAGGAACAACACTAATATAATTGTTATCAATAGCCTTCTGATCAGTATCCGGTCTGCCATCACCATTTTCAAATCTGCCGGCCAGCCAATAATAAGTACCCCCGTGCGGGTCGTTACGCTCCTCAAACTCCTCCACCCATCTGGCATCAGCCTGACGGCAGATTTTAATCCCTTTAACAGGATGTTCGTTTTTTGCCGGAATATTAACATTGAAGCACGTCCCTTTTGAAAGGCCATTATCAAGAACAAATCTCACAATATTTCTTAGATGATCATCAAAATGATCCATAGGAGCATCATGATTATAGGCATCAAGAGAAAACCCAATGCCAGGAATATTATCAATAGCGCCTTCCAGTACAGCTCCCATAGTGCCGGAATAAATAATATTTACTGATGCATTAGAGCCATGGTTTATACCGGATAGTATAAGATCAGGGAAACGACCAAGTAATTTATGCTTCCCAAGTTTAACATTATCAGCAGGAGTTCCGTTTGTAATGTATTCCCTGTAATTCTCACTTTCAGCAATTAATTTTGCCCGTAAGGGAGTTTTTATAGTAACAGCATGAGCCATTCCTGACATAACAGAATCCGAAGCAATTACAACAATTTCTCCCATATCTTTAACAAGAGCTATTAATTTCCTCAGGCCTGGAGCATGAATACTGTCGT